>NZ_LT635837.1:99640-516312 GCF_900128475.1 Mediterranea massiliensis
CATTTTCCAGGCCAGCAGCACCCCTGCCGCTACGGCTGCAGCACGCGAAGCGCTCCACATCATCCAGAACGAACCCGAACGCATCCAGCGCCTGTGGGACATCACCAACTATGCTCTGGAAGCCTTCCGTAACGCAGGTTTCGAGATTGGTGATACGGAGTCGCCCATCATCCCGCTGTATGTGCGTGATACGGAGAAGACCTTTACCGTCACCAAGCTGGCTTTCGACGAAGGTATCTTCATCAACCCCGTTATTCCGCCTGCCTGCGCTCCGCAGGACACGCTGGTACGTGTAGCCCTGATGGCCACGCACACCAAGGAGCAGATTGACTATGCAGTCGAGAAGCTGACCAAGTGCTTCAAGCAGCTGGACATCATCAAATAAAGAGAAAGGCTGTAGTTTGACAAATAACGACAAGCGGCGGGCAGTTCCGGTTTTCAAGACTGTCCGCCGCTTCTTTTTTTATAAATGAGAATAAAGGTATCTGAAACTCTCCTCCTTCTGGAAGGAGGAGTACCCGATAGGGGGAGGTGGTAGGTGAACACATAACGCGTTGATTGATAACCTTTCGTGAAAACCTACCACCCTGCCCTTTGGGCACCCCTCCTTCCAGAAGGAGGGGAGTTAAAATAGCCTCACTTCATTTTAATACATACTCACTGTTCAATTACAGATTTGCCTCGGCCACTACCTGTCCGTCGAACAGGTTGATGACACGGTCGGCAAAGCCGGCATCGTGCTGCGAGTGCGTCACCATGACGATGGTAGTACCTTCCTTGTTCAGCTCCTTCAGCAGGTCCATCACTTCCTTGCCGTTCTTCGAGTCGAGGTTACCGGTCGGCTCGTCGGCCAGAATCAGTTTCGGGTTGGCTACCACGGCACGGGCAATGGCCACACGCTGCTGCTGACCGCCCGAGAGCTGCTGCGGGAAGTGCTTGGCGCGGTGGCTGATGGCCATGCGCTCCATCGCCTGCTCGATGCGCTGCTTGCGTTCGCTGGCAGGCACGCCCATATAGAGCAGCGGCAGTTCGATGTTCTCATACACGTTCAGCTCGTCAATCAGGTTGAAGCTCTGGAATACGAAGCCGATGACACCCTTGCGCAGGCTGGTGCGCTGGGCTTCGGTATATTTCGACACTTCCGTGCCGTTCAGGTAATATTCTCCCTCCGTGGGGTTGTCCAACAGGCCCAGAATGTTGAGCAGGGTGGACTTACCGCAACCCGACGGTCCCATGATGGCTACAAATTCGCCTTCGTTCACTTCGATGTTCACATTGTTCAAGGCCAATGTCTGTACTTCTTCCGTACGGAATACTTTCTGCAAGTTTACTGTCTTGATCATAATCTTACTGTTTTTGTGTCTTTCCCGCTTGATGGGAAAAGACGGGTTAAATATACTGGTTAATTTATAATTATCAGTTCTTCAATGTTCTCTTTTTTATTCCCTCTTCATCACCTCCGCCGGATTCACCTGCGACGCACGGCGTATCTGCCACAGCACGGTGAGCAGGGCGATGACGGCCACCGTCAGGCCCGCCACGAGGAAAATCCACAGCGAGAGCGGGGCATGATGGGGAAAGTCCTCCATATAGCGGTGGATGGCAACGTAGGCAACAGCGGCACCCGTCACGAAGGCAGCTCCCAGCAGGACGAGGTACTTGCGCAGCAGCAGGCGGCAGATGTCGCCCACCTGTGCGCCGTGCACCTTGCGCAGGGCTATCTCGCGGTAGCGCTGGCGGATGTCGTAGAGCGACAGCCCGAACAGCCCCAGACAGGCGATGACGATGGCTATCAAGGCAAAGGTGATGACGATGCGCGTCACCTTCCGGTCATCCTCGTGCAGGCGGGCTATCTCGTCCGTGATGAACGAATACTCAAAGTCACCCCTACCCACAGCTTCCTGATAGAGGTCGCTGAGGAAGGCGATGGCTTCCTTCCGCTTGCCGGGAGCGATGGAAAGGAACGTGAAGTCGCGCCAGCCGTTCTGATAGATGAAGACTACCGGCTGGTTTCCGCCCGACAAGTGGCCAGTGCGGAAGTCGTCCACCACACCTATGATGTCGTAGGAGGGTACCTTGTTCCAGTCGTCACCCGAACGGTACCAGAAGCGTTGGTTTGGCGTGACCTTCTCCGTCCGCCAGTCCCGGATGTGCAAGGCCTGGAGGAAAGCCCGGTTGGCTATCAGCTTGCAGGCATATTTGTCCTCCTCCCCGTTCCATCTCCGGCCTTCCAGCAGCCGGAAACCGAAGAAGTCCATGTATTCACGCGAGGTCCAGAGATGGCAGGCCTCTACCTCCTGTCCGTCGTCCGTACGGAAGCGGGTATCCGGTTGCAGATCGTAGGGCGGGATGCCATAAGTCATTCCCGTAAACAAGGGTGACTCCCCGATACGTTTTTCCAGCAGGGCAAAGGCGGCCTCTTTCTTCTTCAGCTCTTGTTCTCCGATTTCCCAGTTACTTATGGCCGCTGGGTTCTCTTTCCAAAACTGGCACTGAATGATGTCCTCCGTGCGGTAGCCCACGTCCGTATGCAGCAGGAACTGCAAGTGGCGGCTCAGGTAGATGGCGGCCACCGTCAGGCAAAAGGCGATGACGTATTGCAGGAAGAGGAACACCGTGCGCGAGCGGGTTGCCTTACCACCTACCCCCACCTGACTGAGCGAACGCATAGGGGCGGCATGCGCATAGCGCCAGTAAGGCGGTAGCATGGTGAAAAGCGGCAGCAGGAACAACACAGCCGCGGACAGCAGCAGGTCGAAACGCAGGTCGCCTTGTACGGGAATGTCGAACCACGCGTCCACCAACCGCCGCGTCACCTCCACCAGTAGCCAGGCCAGGAAGACGACCGCCGCATTCAGGCAGACATTCTCCGCATAGAGCTGGAGGAAGATTTGTCCCTTGCCGGCTCCCAGCACCTTCTTCATGCCCAGTTCGCGGCCCCGCTTCAGCATCACCACCGAATAGAGGTTCATGTAGTTGAGCAGGCCCACCAGCAGAATCAGCCCCGCCACCAGTCCGAGCAGCCGGAGCACGTCCGGCCGGCCCTGTGTTACCGAGTCGGCATAAGCAGATACCTGCCTGCTCAGGTAGAAGTCCTTGAGCGGAACGAGCTGGTAATAGACGGCCTGTTGCCCATAGCATAACAGTTTCATGGGCGTGCGGTTGGCCCGGTTTATCTCGTCCCCGTCCTCCGGGCGATGCAGGCGTACCACTTCGTAGCCCACGCGGCTCCAGTCCTTCATCAGGTACACGGACAAGACGACATCGAACTGGAAAGAGGACTTCGTAGAGGGCTCCTTCAGGATGCCTGCCACACGGACGGGCTTGCCCGACGACGTGACCAGCTCCTTGCCCACCGCATGCTCGGTCCCGAATATCCGCAGGGCGGCCTGTGGTGTCAGCAAGGCATCGTCGGGCTTCAGCTGCAGGCTGCCTTCCTTGCAGCCGTAAGGCATCAGGTCGAAGAACAGGCTGTCCACCACTATGGTGTTTACCGCATAGCGATAGTCGTCCTTCGTCACAAAGTCATCGTCAAACATCATAAACCGGCTGAACGCCTCCACTGCCGGATGATCCAGCGGATTGCGGTAATTGGGGTCGTTGTTCCGGTCCCCGCTCTCGCCCAGCGACCCTCTCGGTTCTCCTTCCTTGAAAACGGCTGTCAGGAAAGTCCGGTCGGCTTCGGGTACAAAATGATTGACGGTGCGCTCCTGGTGGATGTAGCGCACCAGCACAAAGACACAACCCAGGCTCAGGGCCAGTCCCAGCACATTGATGGCGGTGTAGGTCCTGAAGCGCAGGATGGTACGGATGGATAAGAGTAATGCTTTCATATATTCATTATTTATTTTATTCATTCTTCATTGCTTCCACCGGCTTCACCCGGCTCAGCATCCAGCCTTGCAGGCAGACGATGAGGGCCGACACGCCCCATACGACAACCAGCGGCCACACAAAGATGCCGGCCGAAAGCGGGGCACGGTAGGCAAACTGCTCCAGCCAGCGCTGCATCAGCCACCAGGCGACGGGCATGGCCAGCACGTAGGCCACTGCGGCGTAGAGGCAGAAGGGCTTGTTGAGCAGCCAGATAATCTGTCCGCGCGTGGCGCCGTGCACCTTGCGGATGCTGATTTCGCGTATCCGCTGGCGGGTGGCATACCAGGCGATGCCGAACAGGCCGAAGCCCGTCAGCAGCAGGCCGATGAGGGCGTAGAACGTCAGGATGCGCGACAGCGAAAGCACCTTCCCGTTGCGCTTCATGAAGTCCTGGTGCATGTCCGTGTATTGGAAGGGCTGGCCGGGATGAAGCTCGTTCCACACGGCTTCAATCTGTTGCAACGTTTCCGCACGGTTCTCGGGGCGCAGGCGGATTTGCAGGCAGAAGGCTTTCTCCAGACGGGACATCGGCGCGATGCTGACCACCGCAGGAGCAATCTCCTCTTCCAGCGAGTTGATGGGGAAGTCGCGTATCACGCCTGCGATGACGGACAGCGTGTCGTCGGCAGCCGTGTCAAACTCACGCAGCGAACGACCGACGGGATTGCCTTCCGGCACCAGCGTGCGGACGAAGCTCTCGTTCACCAGGACCGGATAGGCGTACCTCTGCTGAATCTGTCCGACGCTGCCGCCTTCCAGCAGTTCAAGGCCGAGGGTGCACACCAGGGTAGAGTCGCCCGCCAGCTTCAGCAGGTAGGTGCGTATCTCTTCTCCGCCGGGACGCCGGACCGTCAGCTGGCTGATCCAGGCGTTCAGCACGGAGCTGGACGACAAGGTGACGGACTCGATGCCCTGCACGCGCTTCTCCAGCTCCGCCTTGAACGGGCCGGCGGGAGGGCTGAACATGTCGCCCGTCTCGATGCAGTTTTCGTAGCGCGAGGCCTGCCGTTCGGTCAGGGACATCTGGTTGCGCGCCACGAGGGTGGCCAGCAGCAGGCCGATGGAGATGGCAAACTGAACCGTCACCAGCACGGCCACGAAGCGCTGCTTGCGCCGTCCGCCGTAGAGCGTGCGGTACTGGCTGAACGACAGGCGCGACAGGCGGCGGCTGATGTACCAGGCCGGTATGACAGACATCACCAGGATGAACGCCAACAACCAGGGCAGCATCTGGCTGCTGAAGAAGAAGCCCATCGTGAGCCGCGAGCCCAGCAGGCCGTTGAACACCGCCAGGCAGTCGTTCACCAGCAGGATGGACAGGAGGAACGCCAGCACCACCGTCAGGAAGGCGTCGCCGAAAAGTTGCAGGCGGATGTTGCGCAGCGTGCTGCCCATCAGCTTCTCCACATGGATCATGCGGAGCTGTTGCAGCAGGCGCGAGAGGCTCATGTTGGTGTAGTTGCAGCAGGCGATGACCAGTATCAGCACCGCCGCCAGCAGGCTGATGTAGAGCGTCTGCACGGGCGTCTGGCTGATGTAGTCGAGGACTTGTTGCGAAGCGTCGTCGGGCGTGGTGAAGCAGACGGCTTCCAGCGGGTCGAGGTAATACTTCGTCTGGCCGGGCAGCATGGTGGGCACCTTGTCGGCGTTTATCTTGTCGGCCAGGCGGGCGGCATCCGTTCCCCGCGAGAGCTTCAGCAGCGTCGGGCCGCCCCAATAGTTGGCAGCCGAAGCCGTCAGCATGTCGAAGCGCAGGAGCGACTGCTCACGTTCCTTGAGCACCGCCGCCACTTCGTACGTCTGCCTGTCCCCGCCTTCCATCTGTACCTCGATGTGCTGCCCCACGGCCTCCCTGCTTCCGAAGAGCTTGTGGGCACAGGCAGCGCTCAGGGCCACCTTGTCCGGCTGGCGGAGTGCCTGCTCCAGGCTTCCTTCCGCCGCACGGTAGTCGAAGAAGCGGGTCAGCGTCGTGTCAGTCGAGAGGACGATGAAGTTGCTTTCCACCTTCTGCCCGTCCACCTTGCAACCGAGCAGGTGCAGCGTGCCCATGCGCAGGTAGTCTTCCACCTCGGCATAGCTGTTCTTCAGCCGCTGGGGGATTTCGGCAGCAGCAAAGGCTACCCGTTTTCCTTCGGTCATCGGGTCGTCCTGCCGCAGGAAGACGATGCGGTCGCGGTCGGGATTGCGCCCCTCCAGCCCGTATTCATGTACGAAGTACGTCATCAGCAGATTGGTGCAGGCCAATCCCAAGGCCAGACTGGCCACGGAGACGAGGAAGAACACCTTGTTCCGCCACCAGCTCCTGAGAATCATTTTCAGTGTTACGTTCAGTATCATAGTCGTTATTGTAATATGTTGTTATTCAGTCGTTAATCAGTTTATTTTTGTTTATCCGAAATAAACTGTCAGTTTAATGGCTTTAAACTGTCAGTTTAAACGGACTAAACTATCAGTTTAAACGGAGTAAACTGCCGGTTTAAACGGGTTGTACTGCCGCCACGAAGCGTTTCCTTGCTCTGCAAAGCCGTTGCAGTGTTTCTGCAAATCCGTTACAGTGTTTCTGCAAAGCGTTTGCAATGTCTCTGCAAAACGTTTGCAACGTGTCTGCAGAACGTTTGCATCGTAGCGACAGGATGTGCATCATTCTCTTTTCACCACTTCGGCCGGGTTCTCGTTCGCCGCCCGCCACACGCGCCAGCCGATGCAGAGGGCTACCAGCAGCGCCATGCCGAGGAAGATGACGGCATAGAGCCACCAGCTGAGGGGTGTCTGCTCCACATAACTCTCCAGCCAGCGTTTCATCAGCACGTAGCCCACGGGGAAAGCTACCACGGCAGCTGCGGCGAGCAGCAACAGGTATTCGCGGGCAAAGAGGCCGAGGATGTCGCCCACCCGTGCCCCGTTCACCTTGCGGATGGCCACCTCCTTGCGGCGGCGTTCGCAACTCAGGGTAATCATGGAGAAGATGCCGAAAGCAGATACCAGGATGCAGACGGTGGAGACAAAGGCCAGCAGGCGCATCAGCAGGTGTTCGGCCTTGAGATAGGCATTATACTCGTCCATGACGTTCACCAGCTGGTAATTCACCTCGGGATAATCCTTGGCAAAGAGACTGTCCACCCGATGACGGAGTTCGGGCCAGGCGCCTTCGTGATACTTCAGCAGGATGTCGCCTCCGCTGATCCAATTAAACTGCCTTACGTAGAGCGTGGGCTGGACGGGAATGGTCGGCGCTGTGATGTGGAAGTCGCGCACCACGCCGACCACCGTGGCTTTCTCTCCCCCGTAGTAGGTGACGGTCATGCCCACCGGGTCGGTTATCTCCATCAGCCGCACGGCCGATTCGTTCAGCATGACTTCTTTGTCGCCGCCTTGGGCTCTGGTGAAACGTCCCGCCGACAGACGGACACCGTAGAAAGCGGCCAGCGTGTCGTCCATAAGGGCCATGCGCATACCCTTTATTTCAAGGTCCGCAGGTTTGCCCTCCCAGTCGATGCTGGTGGCTCCCCGGGCTCCTTCGGGCAGAAGGCCGAAATAGCCCGTAAGCACCCGGCTGACAAACGGCATCTGGCGAACACGGTCCACAATCTCGTCCTTCGCATTGTCGGGATAAAGGAAGGTAAAGGCGGCGATGTTGCGGCGTTCCCAGCCCAGGTCGGTGTGTTGCAGATAGCTCAGCTGCTTCATCAGCACCACCGTACAGAAGATGGCCAGCAGACTGATGAAGAGCTGCAGGCCCACCATCACCTTGAGACGGCGGCCCGACCGGCTACGTTCAGGGCGCAGGGAAGAATAGCGGAAAACAAAGGGCAGCAACAGCACCAGGGAAAGCGCCAGTACCAGCAGGAAATAGAGCAGCGACTCGCCATACACATTGCCTTCCACGCCCGAAAGCCGCTGGAAGGACGGTTGCAACAGCTCGACCAGCACAAAGCCCAGAAAGCCCGAAAGCAGGACGAGCAGGGAATATTCGGTGGTGAGCATCGTGAAGAGCCCCCTGCCGGAAGAACCACATGTGCGCCGCAAGGCCAGCTCGCGACGGCGGATGTCCATGCGCGAGAGGAACAGGGCCAGGTGGTTGAACAGCGAGCAGAGAATGACCAGACCGCCCGCCGCGGCAAACAGCACAAGGTAGGAGAAGCTGACCAGCCGTTCTTCGTTGAACGAGGCTTGGCGGACTTCGGAGAGGGGCATCAGGCGGAGGCGGCCGGTAATCTTGCGGTTGCGGTCATCGGTCTGCCCGGCGTAGGCGCGGAACTTCTCTTCCAGCGCCCGGGGCGAGACACCCGGAGCAAGACGTACCACCACCTCAAAGCCTCCGTTGTACCACACGTCCTGCCACTTGCGGAAGTAAGCCCCTTCATGGATGAAGCCGAACGAGAAATTGCTGTGTGGCAGGTCGCTGACGATGGCGCAGACGGTAACCTCTTCATCATTGCACATTACGGTGCGTCCCAGCACGTCCGTTGTGCCAAACAGCCGTCGGGCCGTTCGCTCCGTCAGGGCTATTTGTCCGTTGGTATAAAGGAAATCGTTCGTGCCTGCCAATACACGGATGCCGAAGAGGTTCATGAAGCAAGAGTCCAACTGTATGCTGGGCAGCTCCACCTCAGGTTGTCCCTCCAATTCCAATTTGTCAGCTTTCGTATAGCGGGTGAAGGCACAGGCCGCCTCCACCTCGGGAAACTCCTGCTTCAGCAGGGTAGAGACGGGGTAAGGCACATGGGGTGACAGGCCTCCGGCCTCGATGGCCGTTTCGGCGTAGAGCAGATACATGCGGTCGGCCCCCTCATGACGGCTGTCGAACGAGGCTTCGTATCGCATCCACAGGTTGGCAAAGGCGAAGCAGGCAAAGCCAACGGCTATCCCCACCACATTGACGGCGGTCTGCATGCGGTACTTCAGCAGGTTGCGCCAGGCGATTTTCAGGTAATGTAGTATCATATCTTTATTTTTTTATTATTTATGCGAATCAGGAGTTAAAGGAGTTATCGCTTCGCTGGGAGTTAAGAAGTTAAGCCGAATGCTCCGACTAAAGCTCGATATACGCTCCTTGTATCCGGAGTTACAATAGCATTTGGCTTAACTCCTGAACGGAGCGAAGCGGAGTGCTAACTTCTTTAACTTCTTAACTCCTGATTGGCATTATTATTCACTCTTTATCACTTCCGCCGGATTCTCGTTCGCCGTCTTCCAGATGCGATGACCGATGCTGGCAGCCACACAGGCGGCAATGCCGGCAAAGATAAGCAGAAACGGTAGTACGCCGATTTCCACTTGACGGTTATAATTCTCTATCCAGCGCTTCATCGCCCACCAGGCGGCGGGGAAAGCGATCAGTGAGGAAACGACCAGCAACAGGGCATATTCGCGGAAGAACAGGGCGAGAATGTCCCTCACCGTGGCACCGTTCACTTTGCGGATGGCAATCTCCTTGCGGCGCCGTTCGCAGGCCAGCGTCACCAGCGAGTAGATGCCGAAGATGGAGATGAGGATGCACACCACCGACGAGAACCCGAGCAGCGACGACAGGGCGTCTTCCGACTTCAGATAGTTGTTGTAACATTCTTCTTCACTATAAAGGAAGAGTTTGCGGTCGGGCAGTTCGGCTCGCTGCATCTCCTCGATGCGACGGCGGCATTCGTCCCACGTACCCGGACGGTATTTGAAGAGGACGAAGCAACGGGCATGCATCCACTCCATCCGGTCGGTGTTGACAAATACCGTGTTGGGCAGTTCGGCGGTGGGCGACTTGTAAGCACAGTCCTTCACCACGCCGATGACGGTCATCGGCTCTGATTCTCGGTTGACGAAGAACAGTTGTTTGCCTACTGCCTCTTCGGGACTCCAACCCATGCGGCGGGCCGTACTCTCCATGATGTTCACCTGCCGGTACTCCGACTTGGCCGATACCCATTCACCGGCCAGCAGCTGCATGTCGTAGAAGCGGAAGAACTCTTCACCTGCCAGCACTTCGTCGAAAGTCAAGGGCTGCTCCAGTCGGCCTTCCATGCCCGTGCATCCATCTATCTGGTACGACGAATAAGCCCCCTCGCCCAACAGCGGCCAATAGGCCGGGCGTACCACTTCCGTTACCATAGGAAGAGCCTTGATTTTCTCGGCCCACACGTTCATGTCCACACCCATCCAGATGCTCATGGCCGCCCGTCCGCGATAGTCCAGCCCTGTATCCACACTACGCAAATGGTGCAGCTGCATCTGCATGGCCACCGTACAGAAGATGAAGGCCAGGCAGACCGTCAGCTGAAGGACGACACTCCCCTTGCGCCAGACCGTGCCCGAGAGGGCGTTACCCGTGTGGATGTTGCCGTGCAACGACCGCTTCTGGAACAGCCACACCGACAGGACAACAACGGCCATCATGACTGCCGAGACGCACGTGATGTAGAGCAGCGCCGAACGATAGACCGAGAAATCGGCGTCCTGAATGAGAGAATAGCGCAGGAAAGCCGGCATCAGCAATTCCACCAGTACCATGCCCACCACCAGCGAGGCCAGCACGGTGAGCAGAAAGTCGGTGCAGAGCAGGGCTACCAGCGAACGCAGGCCTGCTCCGCAGATCTGCCGCAAAGCCATTTCCCTGCGACGCGTACAGAAGCGGTCGGCGTAGATGGTCAGGTAATTGAGGAAGGCACAGACGATGATGAGCACACCCACGGCGGCAAACCAGGTGATGTAACGGAACTGCACCGTCTGATTGTTTTTGAGGATAAAGCCCTCCGTGGCACGAAGACCCGTCAGCGGTTCCAGATAGAAACGGGTCAGTCCTGTAGTTGCCCGGTACTTGCTTTTGGTCAGCTCTTCGGGGAAGTGGGCATTCATCTTCTCCAGCAGACGGGAGACATCCGTACCCGGCTTCACCTTGACAAGCGTCCGGTAGGTGTAGTCGTCCCAACCTGTTCGGCTGCTTCCGTTGCCCAGGAAGGCATAGGGAAAATTGGTGTGTACTCCCCAGTCGCTCACTACGGAACCGATGGTGTATTCCTTGTTCCAGTTGGGGTTGGTCACGGTCTGGCCGATGACATCCGTCGTGCCGAACAGCAGGCGTGCGGTTTTCTCAGTAATGGCGATACGGCTGTCTGCCTCACTGGCGGAGCGGAGGAAACTCTCGTCACCGTCCAGCGTCCGGATATCCAGCATACGCAGGGTGGTAGTGTCGGGCTTGAGCATAGGAAGCTCCAGCATCCGGTTGTCTTTTACGACAAAAAGCATACTTGTTTCAAACAGACAATAGTCCTCAATTTCGGAATAGTGTTCTTTCAGGTAACGGCCCAGCGCTTGGGGCGTGTAGCTTGCGGAGGAGCCTCCGAAACTGTCATCGTTCACCCCGACCAGATACAGGCGGTCGGCATCGCGGTGAAAACTGTCATAAGTCATCTCGTAGTGCACCCAGAAGGCCGAAAGGGCAAAACAGGCCAGGCCCACGGCCAGTCCCAGGATGCTGACGACGCTCTGTGTGCGGTACTTCAGCAGATTGCGCCAGGCGATTTTCAGGTAGTGTAGTATCATATCTTTGTTTTTAATTATCATTCTCTCTTTATTACTTCCGCCGGATTGAGTCTCATGACTTGCCAAATCTTCATACCTAAGGTAACGACTACCAGACTGCCTACCGAAACGAACATCAGCAAGGGCCATTCCCAACGATAAATGCAGTCCAGGGTATAACGGCCCAGCACCGTTTTCATGGAGAGGAAAAGCAGCGGATAGACCAGGAGGAAAGTGAAGGCAAACAGCAGGATGTAAACCTTGCCGAACATCCAGGCAATGTTTCTCGGAGTGGCTCCGTTGATTTTACGGATGGCCACTTCCTTCAGGCGGGCTACCGTGTCCATGGAGATGGCGGAGAAGATGCTGAGTACCACTAACAGCAGGCTGATAACTGCCAGTACCGACATGGCCACACGCATGGTCTTGATGATATTCAGACCTTCGTCGGACTCATCCAACATCATCAGGTCAATCGGCAGGGTGGACGGTACAAATTCGCGGCACAGGTCGTCCAGCCGCTTCAGGAAGGCAGGCAGGTCGGTCGCTCCGGTTACCTTTATATAATAGAGTTGTGCATCGGTACTGGGCATAAAAACAGAACCCGTGTATTTGGGGTCTTCCACCTCGTTGAACAATGCCTTGTAAATGCCTGCTATCCGATAATCCTTGTTATCCAGGCGGACAGTTCCCGTATTGCCGTCGGCATCCAGCAGCCGCTTGAAGGCTTCGCTTACATAAACCTCGCCTGAAGCATCATCGGGGACTACCTTCCCTTGCATCGGTATATGGAAGAAACGGAAGTAACGGGGACTGCCGCTGGACATGACGATACGAGCTATGCTCTTGTCCTTACGTTCGTATTCGGTGTAAACGTGGAAATTGATTGGGTTGGAAATGCAATAACTGATGATGTCTTCCACTTCGGGCATCTTGCGTACCTCTGTCAGAATGGGTTGTATGTTGTTTTCCAGGTATTGGGTCTTCAGGGGAAGCACCACAATCCGTTCCTGCTCCCCGTCGGACAAGGGATTATACATCTTGTCGAACAGCAATTCGTTCGACGCGAGCCAGGTCAGTGCGACACCCCCCGCAAAGAACATGGAGATGACCAGCTGCAGACCGATCATCGCATTGCGGAACGTGTGTCTTTTGCGGCTCTGCTGGAGGAAGGCATACAAGGACACCTGACGCAGCTTGCGCAGCGGGAAGCTGACAATGAGCAGACAGACCGCCACGACGACCAGATAAACCTTCAGTTGGGTCAGATAGACATCCTGCAAACGGATATCCGGCACTTCGTCCATGGGCAGAAGGCTGTATGCCAGGCCGAATGTCCATTCCGTCAGCAGGAACGAGAGAAGCAGGGCGGCCGTCATCATCAGGATGACTTCCGACGCAAGCAGGCCATACAGGCCTTTGGTATCGGAACCCAGGCACTTGCGCAAGGCCAGTTCGCGCTGGCGGTTGAAGAACATCTGGATGGTGAACTTCAGGAAGTTGATCAAGCCCGACACCAGGATGAGGGAGACAACCAGCAGAAACAACAGCTTGGCAAGCAGGGTCTGTCCGTGCTGGCTACTTTCCGACTCGACCTGAAACTTTATCGGTTTGCCTTGCGAATCGGGCCAGGCAATCTTTTCCAATAAGGACCGGAAGCTGTTCAGGTCCATCTTTTCGGGCCGGTAGCAACTGGCGTACAGGATATGGTTGTCTGACGGTTTCGTTACAGGAAAGTAGCAGTCGGGAACCGTATTCGGATCTTTCCCCGTGGCCACACCTGCCACCTTGAACAATTGGCCCGACTGGTCGTTGACGACGCGCAAGGTCATGCCTGTCGGATCGGTGTTACCAAAAGCTTTCCGGGCAAAGGCTTCGGACAGCACGACGTCCGTAGGTCCGAATTCATTCGTTGCCCCCGTTACCGAAATGCCGTTGTAGGTATAGTAATAGGCGTCGGCATTGCGATAACGGACCAAGAAAGGACGCTCCTGCCCTTCCGGGTCGAAGAATACCACTTCCCGGGTACTCAATCCTTTGGAATAGGCTGTCACAGCTTCTACACCCGCATGCCGGAGTTCTTCCTCCATACGGGTAATCTGGTTGATGGAAAACGCCCAGTTGTTTGCCAACGAAAGATTCAACCGGCGGTCGTAGTGGGGACGGTGGTCGGTGGGGGCTACCGTCTCCACAAACTGATAGGTATAGCTGAAGCATACAATGCCGGCAGCCAGGCAGAGAGCCGATATCAGGCTCTGCATCTTGTACTTCATCAGGCTGCGGGCAGCCACTTTCAGGTAATGTAGTATCATTCTTTGTATCATTATTTATTCTGTGTTTATCATTCTCTCTTTATCACCTCCGCCGGATTCTGTCGCGCCGTACGCAGGATGCGGAAGATAACCGTCAGCGCCGTAACAGCTGCCACCAGAACAAAGACGCCGGTCCAGTAGAAGAAACCGCAGTCGAAGAACACGATGTACATCCGCTTCCATTGCTGCAGTGCGAATCCGACCAGCGGGAAGGCCAGCAGGGCACTGACGGTCAGCAGCACGATGTACAGGCGGGCGAAGAGCAACATGATCTGCGGCACCCCTGCTCCGTTCACCTTGCGGATGGCTACCTCCTTCTGCCGGCGTTCGGTGTCGAGCGTGATGCTCGAATAGACGCCCAGCAGCGTGATGAGGATGCTGACCACGGCAAAGAACAGCACGATGTTCTTCATCGTATATTCCAGCGGCTGACGGTCGTGGATGTCGTCGAGCAACGTGCCTACCCGTACAGGCACGCTTTCGGGCAAAGCCTCACGGAGCAGTTGTTCCACCCGTGCCTGGACTTCCTGTACCTGGCCACTGTGGCACTTCAGATAGCAGTGCCCGATGTAGTCGGACGGATTGTAAAGGAGGAAGACGTAACCGATGCTCTTCGAATAGGTGTCGGTCTGGAAAGGCGCACAGATGCCGCATACGGTATAGTCGTGTTGCGAGTCGTAAAGAGGCATCCCCAGTATGTCTTTCTCCATCCGTTGCTGCCAGGTACGGTCGGCCACGATGTCGGCTTCCGTCTTCGGAGCGCGTCCCTGCTCCAGCGGGATATTCATGAAGGAGAAGAAATTGGCGGGGACACGCATCACCTCAACTTCTATCCATGAGTTGTCGTTGCCTTTCTCGGTCATCATCAGGTTGCCCGACGAACCTCCCAGATAACTGACGTCTGCCAGCAGGGCATCTTCCACTGCAGCCAGGCTCTTGAAGCGGCCGACCAGGCTCTGCTTTTCCGCATTGTTCAGGCAGGAGTAATCCAGCGGGATGCTGAGGATGGAAGCCTTCTCCTGCATGGAGAGGGTGTGCAGCAGGGTGCCGCTTGTCTTCTCGGACTGCAGGTAGAGGGCTGCTGACAGCGCGACAAACAGCCAGCAGAGAAAGAACTGTACCCCCAGCATGAAGTTGCGCCCCCGATGGCTCTGCCGTCTGCGCCGTCCGCCGCCAAGTCCGTCCTGCACCGATATGCGGCGGATGCGCAGCGTGGCCACCAGGCAGATACCTGCGCAAAGCAGTACCAGCAACCCGATGTATTGGACGGCATGACGCATGAGCAGCGACTTGCTGAACGTCATCGACATGAATTCGACGGAATAGTCCAGCCGTCCGTCGGTCACTTCGATGCCCCAAAGCATCAGCAGCGAGGCTGCCAGTACCACCAGCAAGGATTGTACGAAGAGCAGGGTAAAGAGCTGCCCGCCGCTGCATCCGTTCACCTTCATCACGCTGAACTCTTTCGTGCGGTTGAAGTAGGAACCGATCAGGAAATGGAAGAAGTTGAGCAGACCCACCAGCAGGATGAGCAGTCCCATGGTGCCTGTAATCCAGCTGGTGACGGACAGTTGCCTGTGCTCGTAGGGAAAGCGGCCGATGGGAAATACTTGTGCTTCATAGTCCCTGTCGTACAGCCGCCAGCTGTAGTCGCGCTGCATGAACTGCTCTTCCAACTGACGGATGTCGGCATCGGGTGCCAGCAGGGCAAATGTGTTGCCTCCCGTCATCTCGTGGCGTCTGTTGCTTTGCAGCAGGCCTTCGCTGTCGTTCAGCACCAGCATGTCCATCGTCTCCATGAAGTGGAGGGAATTGTTGAGCGGCGTGTCGTCCATGACGGCCTGCACGGTATAGGTGATGCCTCCGTCGCGGGGAGTGGTCGACGGCGAAGTGGGCAGCCGGCGGGTCATGACACACGTCTTTCCGATGGCTTCGGCCTCGCTGCCGAAGATGCGGACAGCTGTCGAACGGCTCATCACCAGCGCGTTGGGCGTATGGCTGGCCGTCTGCCAGCTTCCGGCCACGATGCGGGGCGTGAAGATGCGGGCATAGATGCTGTCCGTCTCCATCCGCTTCAGCTCGTAGGGCAAGATCTTGCCTGGCCTTACCTCGATGTCGAAGGGCATTTGGCGGGGATAGGTGACAAACGAAAGGGCCTCTACCCCCTTTGCCCAGCCGTGCATGTCCTCGCAGAGCGGTGCGGGTGTGCCGGAGAAATAATGGTTCTGTTCGCTATCATACAAACTAACCAGTACAATCCGCTTGTAATTGTCGAAACAATGGTTGGTAGACTGTATGAAACGGCTGCAATACAGGCAGACGCAGAAGCTGAACAGGCCCACGGCCAGCCCGATGATGGAAATGATGTTCTGTGTTCTGTATTTCAGCAGGTTTCTGATGGCAAGTGTAAGGTAATGTAGTATCATATTCTATTCTGCAATATTCTTCTTATAGTCCTTTTTCTGAAAAGTGTCAAAATCGAAATGGTATGTCCCGTTTACAACACCAACTCCTCGGCGTCGCCAAAGTTGTCGTATCCGGTTGTAATCACCCAGTCGCCGGGCTGGAGGCCGTCGGTCACTTCGTACTGCTGCGGGTTCTGTCGGCCGATGGTGAGAGGCATGCGCACGGCACGCGTCTTATCCTTGTTCAGCTTGTAGATCCACTGCCCGCCCGTAGCCTGATAGAAGTTGCCGCGGGGAATGACGAGGGCATCTTCGGGCTGCCCCAGTTCGATCTGTACGCGGAAGCTCTTGCCCACGCGGACGTTGTCGGGCATGTCGGCAGTGAAAACGAGGTCGACGTCGAACATGCGGTCCTTCACTTCGGGCACCACCTTGGTGATCTTCAGCGGATAGCGCTTTCCCTGATAAAGGATGGTGGCGGGCAGGCCGGTAGTGATGCGGTCGATGTAGTATTCGCTGAGCGAGGTGTGGACCTTGAACTGGTCGAGCACCTTGATTTCGCCGATGCTCTCGCCGGACTGTACCTGCTGACCGGGCGTCACGCTGACGAAGCTGAGCTGCCCGCTGATGGGGGCGCATACTACCAGGTCGTTCAGACGTTGGCGCGAACGTTCGTACTTCTTCTGTTCACGGTCGCGGTCGTTCAGCAGCAGGTCGCGGCGGATGATGGAGACAGCCGAATCGTGGCGCAGGCTCTGGCGTTGCAGGCGGGCTGTCTTTTCCTTGTAGCGGTACTCGTCTTCGGAGACTTGGAGCTGAGCCTTGCTCTTGATACCCATGCGAAACTCTTCTTTCTCCAGTTCAAAACTCTTGCGCAGCTTCTCCAGTTCGTAGTCAGTTTGCAGGGCTTGTTGCTGTAGGGTGAGGCTTTGTTGTTCCATTTCGATTTCCTTCTCGCGGTAGGTAATGAGCTGTTTTTCCCACTCGTCGCGTTGGTCTTCGATGGTACGCAGCAGATCGAGATTCTCCAGCACGAGGATGGTATCGCCTTTCTTCATCATGTTGCCTTCTTCGCCCACAATGCGGCTCACACTACCTGCCTCACGGGCGTTGACCTTGATGGTGAGGATGGGCTGCACGAGTCCTTCGACATCGACATATTCCATGAATTTGTCGTTCTTCACTTCAGCCATTTGCAGGCTCTCGGGGTCGATACGCAGCTTGCGCGGTCCGGCCGAGAGGATGATAACGTAAATCAGGAAGGCGGCAAATACCACTCCGCCTGCCAGATAGTAACGGTAACGGATGTACCAGGGTTTCTTTTCGAGTTTGATATCCATTTTATTAATTGATAATTGAAAATTGATAATGGGATACTATTTTGTAGTGAGAATTTATTTGATAAGTCGTTCCAAATCTTCCTCCAACGGCCGGTCCTGCCCGAAGTCGTAGAGCGTAAGGCTGCGCAGGGTGTAGTACAAGCTCCAATAGTCGTAGAGGGCTGTCACATAATTGCGGCGGGCAGAATCTTTTTCGGTAATGGAAGCATTGAGGTCGAGGATGGTGGACTGTCCCAACAGGTAGAGGCGGCGGGCTACGTCGGCACGACGCTGTGCGGTAGCGTCTGTACGGGCGGCAATGTGTACGCGTTGGGCTTGCAGATTGAATTGCTTCACCAGTTTGCGGATGTTCAGGTCGAAATCAGTCTTGTCCTGTTCCACTTGCGTATGTACCAGGTCGCGGTTGCTCTTGGCTACGCGTACCTGGCCCTTGCCACGTCCCCAGTCGAGGATAGGCAGCGAGATGCCTAGGCTGACGTATTGCTGGTCCATGGGGTTGCGCCAGGCGTTCTTCCAGCGGTCGGCAGTCTGCGTCAGGCCGAAGCGCAGGTAGATGTCGGCTTTCAGGCCGGCGTTGGCACGAGCCTGGGACACGGCGCTTTCACTTTCCAACTTGCGGCGCTGCATGTTCTCGATGTCGGGGCTATTCTGGGCGGCCAGCAGTAGCGCCTCGTTGAGGTCGATTTGAAGATCGGGCACAAAGTCCTCGATGCGGACCTTCAGTTCCACGTCCTGCTGGATGCCCAGGTACGAACGGAGTTCCTGCATGGCGTTGTCTACTTCGATGCGGGCGTTCATGCGGTTGGTCTCCTCGGTAAGCTTGTTGATTTCGAGTTGCAGCATCTCATTCTCGCTGATGGTACCGATGTCGTAACGGCCGCGCGCATACATATACAGCGTGTCGGCATTGGCGTAGTTGGTGCTGGCTATCTCGTAGTTGCTCTGTGCTGTGGCCAGGGCGAAGAACTTCTGCGTGGCGGCAGCGGCTACCAGCTCCAGTGTCTCAACATAACGTTTGCGTGCCTCGCGGTAGCGCACAGGTTCTATGCGGCGGTCCCACTTCAGGGAATTGTATCCGAAGAGCGACTGGCGGTAACCAATGTTGACGGGCGACGTCTGGTACGAGTGGCTATCGTCGCTGAAGAGATCGATGCGTTGGGCCGAGGTTTCCACAAAGAAGGTACCGCCTGTCCAGGGTACATTTTGCGTCAGGCTCAGGGTGAGGTCGGTGGCGAGCAGATTCTGTTCCACAAACTTCACACTGCCGTCGCCCATTGTCACCTTGTTGATGGCGCGATCCAGGTAGGGGTTGGATGTCAGCGTCAGGTTGGGCAGGTAGTTGGCTCGGTAGTAGCGATAGTTCCAGTAGGAGGAACGGAAGCTGTGGCGGGCACTCTGTGCATCGGGCGACTTTTCCTGCGCATGGTGGATAGTCTGTTGCAGGGTCAGTTCCAGGGCCTCCTGGGCGTGGAGGACTGTCCCCATGCCGCAAGTGGCCGCTATCAGTAAAAGGATTCGTTTGAACATAGTTTTTCCTATTTTTACTGAATGGGTATCAAATATTGTGCCAAATGTGTAAACGCTTGTAATACAATTGGTAATAAGGGTTTCGCTCGAGCGATGCGCGTGCACTATCGCACAAAAATAGTGCGGAAACGCACGTACAGCACACGAATATTATGTGTATCTTTGTGACAGATATGGAGTTATTATGGAAAAACTTGGAAAAATACTGATTGTAGACGACAACGAAGACGTGCTTTTCGCCCTCAACTTGTTGCTTGAGCCCTACGCCGAGAAAATAAAGGTCATCACCGGCCCTGAACGGCTGGAATACTTCATGACGACTTTCCAGCCCGACATCGTGCTGCTGGACATGAACTTCAGCCGCGATGTGGTGAGCGGTCAGGAAGGATTTGACTGCCTGAAGCAAATCCTGCGCATTGACCCGCAGGCGGTGGTTATCTTCATGACCGCTTATTCGGACACCGACAAGGCCGTGCGGGCCATCAAGGCGGGCGCCACGGATTTCATCCCCAAACCGTGGGAGAAGGAAAAGCTGCTGGTCACACTCTCCTCGGGCATGAAATTGCGCCGTTCGCAACGTGAAGTGAACCTGCTGAAGGAACAAGTGGAAGCCCTGAGCGACGGCAATGCCGACGAACGCATCATCGGCGAGTCTGACGCGATGCGTACCGTCTTTGATACGGTGGAAAAGCTGCGCGACACGGATGCCAATATCCTTATCCTGGGAGAGAACGGCACGGGGAAGGACGTCATCGCCCGACTGCTCTGCCGTCATTCGCCCCGTTCGGGAAAACCTTTTGTCACCATCGACTTGGGAAGTATCCCCGAACAGCTTTTCGAAAGCGAGCTCTTCGGTTACGAGAAAGGTGCCTTCACCGACGCCCGCAAGGCCAAGGCGGGGCGCATGGAGGTGGCCACGGGCGGTACGCTCTTTCTGGACGAGATAGGCAACCTGTCCCTGCCCATGCAGGCCAAGCTGCTTACTGCTATCGAGAAGCGGCAGATCAGCCGGCTGGGCAGTACCCAAAGTACGCCCATCGATGTGCGCCTTATCTGCGCCACCAATGCAGACATCCGCCGCATGGTAGAGGAAGAACGTTTCCGTCAGGACCTGCTCTACCGAATCAATACCATTGAGCTGCACATTCCGCCCCTGCGCGAGCGCGGCAATGATATCCTGCTGCTGGCCGACCACTTCCTCCAGCGCTATGCCCGCAAGTACCAAAAGGAAATGCGCGGCCTGACACGCGAGGCCAAGAGCAAGCTGCTGAAATATGCCTGGCCGGGCAACGTGCGCGAACTGCAACACACCATGGAGCGCGCCGTCATCTTGGGCGACGGTTCCCTGCTCCGTCCCGAGAACTTCGTCTTCCAGGCCTCTCCCGCCCAACGCCCACGCAAGGAAGAAAAGGAGGTACTCAACCTGGAGCAACTGGAGCGGCAGGCCGTGGAGCGCGCCATGCGCCTGAGTGAGGGAAACATGACGAAGGCAGCCGAATACTTGGGAATCACGCGGTTTGCCCTGTATCGGAAAATTGAAAAGTTAGGCCTATGAAACGCTATTCATTCATCGTCACCCTGCACATTCTCGCCATCGCCCTGTTGGGGATAGGCGTCTATCTGCTGGTCATCAGGGAATTGTGGTTCAGTGCCCTGATGGCGTTCCTCGTACTGGTGGCTGTGGGCATCAACCTCTACCGCATGCAGATGGTACAGATACGCATGATGCGCCACCTGGCCGAGAGCCTGCGCTTCGACGACATGATGCTCTCCTTTCGCTCGCCCTACCGCAACCGCTCGATGGAGCAGATGGTGGACGAGCTGTCCGAAGCCATGCGCAACTTCCGCACGCACGTGCTGGAGCACAACGAAATGGCCGCCTGGCAGAAGCTGATTCGCGTGCTGACGCACGAAATCATGAACTCGCTGACCCCTATCATCTCCCTGTCCGAAACCCTGTGCGAGCGCGAAGTGGACGAGCGCAGCTACAGCCTGATGCACCAGGGCATGCAGACCATCCACCGACGGAGCAAGGGCCTGCTGGAGTTTGTGGAGAATTATCGGAAACTGACCCGCCTGCCTGCTCCTGTGCGCCGTCCCGTGTCGCTCAGCGAACTGTTGACAGACCTGCGCAAGCTCTTCCCCGAAGACTACATCCACATCGAACTTCCGACGGAAGACCGCACCTTGCAGATAGACCGCGCGCAGATTGAGCAGGTGCTCATCAACCTGATAAAGAACGCGCGCGAGGCCTGTGCCAAGCGCGAGCAGCCCAGCATCGAGGTGCGCGTGCTGCCCGCCCAGTCGTGGCAATGCCTGCTGACGGTGACCGACAACGGCGACGGCATCCTGCCCGACGTGCTGGACAAGGTGTTTGTGCCCTTTTTCACCACCAAGCCCGGCGGCCAGGGCATCGGCTTGAGCCTCTGCAAGCAAATCATGAACCGACATGGCGGAAACATCACGGTGAAGTCTACTCCCGGCCAGGGAAGCTGCTTCACGCTCCTGTTCGGATAGGCCGTGACAATCCGTCCCTAAAACACTGATTAAACGACATGAAGATACTTTGGATAGATCTGAACAGTTCATACGCCCACTCCTCGCTGGCTCTGCCCGCCCTGCATGCCCAGGTGGCCGATGACGACCGCCTGCAATGGGAAGTGGTGTCGGCCACCATCAACGAAAACGTGGGCATGGTGGTGGATGAAATCTGCCGCCACAACCCCGACATCCTGGCCGGAACGGCCTGGCTCTTCAACCACGAAGTGCTGATGCACATCACCGCCCGCGTGAAGGCCCTGCTTCCCCAATGCTGCATCGCGTTGGGAGGTCCCGAATTCTTGGGCGACAACGAAACGTACCTGCGGAACCATCCGTTCGTGAGCTGTGTGTTCCGAGGCGAAGGCGAAGAAGTGATGCCTCAATGGCTGGCCTGCTGGGACCGGCCGGAAGCATGGGGCGACATAGCAGGCTTGTGTTACCTCGACGCCGAAGGGCGTTACCACGACCACGGTACAGCCCGCGTACTACGCTTTGCCGAGCTGGTTCCACCCGAAGAGAGCCGCTTCTTCAACTGGAGCAAGCCCTTCGTACAACTGGAGACCACACGCGGATGCTTCAACACCTGCGCCTTCTGCGTGAGCGGAGGCGAGAAGCCGGTACGCACCCTCGCCCTCGACGCCATCCGACGGAGATTGGACATCATCCGCCGGCACGGTATCCGCAACGTGCGGGTGCTGGACCGCACGTTCAACTTCAACAACCAGCGGGCTCTGGAACTGCTCGAACTGTTCCGCGAATACCATCCGTACATCCGCTTCCACCTGGAAATCCATCCGGCCCTGCTCACAGAGGAACTACGACAAGAACTGGCACGCCTACCACAAGGACTCCTGCACCTGGAAGCCGGCATCCAAAGCCTACACGAAGAGGTGCTGGAAACAAGTATGCGGAAAGGGAAACTGAGTGATGCGCTGGACGGGCTGAAGTACCTCTGCTCCCTGCCCAACATGGAGACGCACGCCGACCTCATAGCAGGGCTACCGCTCTACCACTTGGAACAGATCTTCGAAGACATACGCACGCTGGCCGGCTACAGGGCAGGCGAAATCCAACTGGAGTCGCTCAAGCTCCTGCCGGGCACCTACATGCGGCGCCATGCGGCCGAACTGGGCATCCGCTACTCCACCTACCCACCCTACGAAGTGCTGCAGACGAACGAAATATCGACCGCCGAACTACAGACGGCCCGACGCCTGTCGCGCCTGCTCGACGCCTTCTACAACACCCCCGCCTGGCAGAACGTCACGCGGCGCCTGATACTGGAGCAGGAAGGATTCCTGCACCGTTTCCTGGGCTATCTGACCGAAGCCAACCTGATAGACCAGCCGATGAGTCTGGAAAAACGAGGATTGGTATTGTATGAATACATCTGCCGACACGCCCCCGAATATGCCACGGACATGAGCATTGCCTGGATAGAAGCCGGCATGTCGCTGAAGAAGCAACCGGCCGAAAGGGTACGCACCAAGCGGCAGACGCCGCCCGAGGCCTGGCAGGTGATTCGGGGTACCTACCACGAGAAACTACGCCTGTGTTTTCTTCCCACGGAAGAAGACGGCAGGCATGGCTATTGGTTCGGATTCGAGTCGGAGATTCAGAAAGCGGCCCCCGTGTTCAAGGCACGTACCTGAGGGACGTGGGCAGCCTCCAGGTCGAGCAGAAAGCGTTTGGCTTCGAGTCCTCCCGCATAGCCTGTGAGGCGTCCGCCGTGGCCCACGACCCGATGACAGGGAATGAAAAGGGAGAGTGCATTCTGCCCGTTGGCCGCAGCCACGGCACGCACGGCGCGAGGCATGCCCATCCGCTCCGCCTGAGCGGCGTAGGTACAGATTTCACCATAGGGAATCGTCAGAAGCTCTCTCCATACCGCCAGCTGGAAGTCTGTACCAACTGGCAGCAACGGTACATCGAACTCCTGTCTGCAGCCCGCAAAGTATTCGTCAAGCTGGCGGGCAGCCATAGCAAGGACCTCGTCCGTCCCCGGCCGATATTCCGCCTGAAGCAGGCGGGCCACACGTTCCTCCACCCTTGCCCGGCAACGGCTCTCCAGCCAATCGCACAGGCAAAGTCTGCCTTCCAGGGCACCCAGAAGCAGGACACCGCAGGGGGACACGTATTGCTGAACAGTTATCAAATTCTTCATCGGCAACTGGAAAATAACTTTTCCCCAACTGGGGAAAAACAAGAAAAGGATGCATCCCACACAAGATACATCCTTTCTTCTTGAGCCTCTTGTCGGATTCGAACCAACGACCCCGAGATTACAAATCACGTGCTCTGGCCAACTGAGCTAAAGAGGCGGGTGGGTAAGCTTACTATATCGCGCCGCTACAACCAACTACCTTTGCTGCGATCAAGCCCTGGAGGATTCGAAGGGAGCTGGCCGTATAGGACTTACCCGTTTTTGCGGTTGCAAAGGTAGGCATTTTTTCCATACCTGCAATACTTTCACGAAACTTTTTCAATCTACCCCCCAACTTTAACGGAGATACAACGGGTTACATACAATATTATTGTTACCTTTGCGCCATATTGGAACAACAATGGGAGAAAAAAGATATAACATGCAACAATACGCGATGATATTCGGCACGTATATGGGTGTCTTCTGGATACTGAAGTTCACGCTGGTGCCGCTGGGGATGACCTCCCCCTTCCTGCTCCTGCTATTCATCTGCCTCACCCTGTGTGTCCCCTTCATGGGATACTATTACACCAAAATCTATCGGGACAAGGTGTGCGGAGGCACCATCGGCTTTCTGCATGCCTGGGTGTTCGACATCTTCATGTATGTATGCGCGGCCCTGCTCACAGCGGTGGCCCACTACGTCTACTTCCGCTTCATCGACCAGGGATTCATGCTTGACACCCTCCGCCAGATGCTGGACACACTGACGGCGGAAAACATGCCGGGCATGGAGGAATACATCAAGCAGATGAAAGCCAACATCGACACGATGGGCACACTGACCCCGACGGACATCACCCTGAGCATGGTGAGCAGCAACATCTATTACTGCGCCCTGCTGAGCATCCCCACCGCCTTGATTGCCATGCGGAAAAAGAAGAAATCCGACTTCGGCACGGGCAACAACAACCCTGAATAAACGAAAAACGAACATATTAACCGAGATTTGAGAAATGGACATTTCAGTAGTCATACCTTTATATAATGAGGAAGAGTCGCTGCCCGAACTCTTCAGCTGGATAGAGCGTGTCATGGAGGCCAACGGCTTCTCCCATGAAGTTATCTTCGTCAACGACGGAAGTACAGACCGCTCGTGGCAGGTCATCGAGGAGCTGAAGCAGCAACACCCCGACGTGGTGAAGGGCATCAAGTTCCGCCGCAACTACGGCAAGTCGCCCGCCTTGTATTGCGGCTTCCAGAAAGCTGAAGGCGACGTGGTGATCACCATGGACGCCGACCTGCAGGACAGCCCCGACGAGATACCCGAACTGTACCGCATGATTACGGTCGAGGGTTACGACCTCGTGTCGGGCTGGAAGAAGAAACGCTACGACCCCCTGTCGAAGACCCTCCCCACGAAACTCTTCAACGCCACGGCACGACGCGTGTCGGGCATCAAGAACCTGCACGACTTCAACTGCGGCCTCAAGGCCTACCGCCGCGACGTGGTGAAGAACATCGAAGTCTATGGAGAGATGCACCGCTACATCCCCTACCTGGCCAAGAACGCGGGCTTCAAGAAAATCGGCGAAAAGGTGGTACACCACCAGGCGCGCAAGTTCGGCAAGACCAAGTTCGGCGGGCTGAACCGTTTCTTCAACGGCTATCTGGACCTGATATCCCTGTGGTTCCTCTCCACCTTCGGCATCAAGCCCATGCACTTCTTCGGCTTTCTGGGGTCGCTGATGTTCATCTTCGGCTTCATCGCCGTCATCATCGTGGGAATCAGCAAGCTGTACTACATGTACAACGGCATGCCCTACCGGCTGGTGACCGAGTCGCCTTACTTCTACCTGTCGTTGACGGCCATGATTATCGGTACGCAGCTCTTCGTGGCAGGCTTCCTGGGCGAACTGATCTCGCGCAACGCACCCGAACGCAACAAGTATCAAATCGAGAAAACCATCTGACCTGATATGAGAAAACTATTCCACCTGACCCTGACGGCTGCCCTGCTCTACGCCCTGACCTGCTTTCTGAACGCCTGTTCGGAAGAGGCCGACTGCTCGATGACGAACAACCGCGGCATGATTGTGTGCAACCTCTACCACATCGACCCGTCTACAAACGTGGTGCAGAACGACACGCTCGACTCGCTCACCGTGACGGCTGCAGGTACCGACTCGGTCATCATCAACCGCATGGGTGAAGTGAAGAACTTCTCCCTGCCCCTGCGCTATACGGAGGACTCCACGCAATTCGTCTTCCACTATACCGGCCACATGACCGACACCGTCATCGTGCGCCACACGAACAAGCCCTATTTTGTGTCCATGGATTGCGGCTACCAGATGCAACAAAGCATCTTGAGCGTACGCTACACCCGCCGCAACCTCGACTCCATCCATATCGAAAACCCTGAAGCAAGCATCAATGGTACGGAAAATCTCAAGTTATACTATTAGCCTGCTCCTGTGCCTGCTCATCGCCCTGCCAGTGCACGCCCAGACGGCCAACCCGAACGACAAGCGCCCCGTGGCCCACAAGCAGGAGAAGAAGAAGGAGGACATCCCCTTCTATCCGCTCTTCAACGGCATCGACGTGGGCATCGACCTGTGGGGCCCCGGCGCCTACCTCCTGGGAAGCGACAACCTGAGCCTGGAAGTGTCTGCCAGCGCCAACCTGAAGAACCGCTACTTCCCCACCCTGGAGCTGGGTTACGGACGGGCGGACAAAGGAAGCGAAGACGGCATCCACTACCGTACGGGGGCGCCCTACCTGCGCATCGGCATGGACTATAACACCTTCTACAAGAAGAAGTTCCTGCACAAGCTGCTGGTGGGCCTGCGCTATGGAGTGAGCAGCTTCCAGTATGACGTGGAGAATCTCGACGTGCCCGACGCCGTCTGGGGAGAGAGTGTAGGAAACCCCAACCTGGAGGACGGTATCTGGGGAGGTAGCCTGCCCTACAAGCACAAGGGCATGAAGGCCACCATGCACTGGGTGGAGGCCAACGTGGGCATCCGTGCCCAGGTGTGGCGCGACCTCTACATGGGCTGGTCCCTGCGCTACAAGATACGCCTCTCGGCCAAGACGGGTGAGTATGGCGACCCCGACTACGTGCCCGGCTTCGGCACCTACGGCTCGAGCACTGTGGGCGTGTTCTACACCATTACGTATACATTACCTTTCTTTAACGACAAAAAATGACTAAGATTGAAATCTGGCTTCTGGCCGTGGGACTTGCCATGGACTGCTTCGCCATCTCCATCGCAAGCGGCATCCTGCTGAAGCGCACCCTCTGGCGCCCCATGCTGACGATGGCCTTCTTCTTCGGACTGTTCCAGGCGCTGATGCCTCTCATAGGATGGGCCTGCGCAAGCACATTCAGCCACCTCATCGAGGACGTGGACCACTGGATAGCCTTCGGCATCCTGGCCTTTCTGGGCGGGCGCATGGTGCGCGAATCGTTCAAGGAAGAAGAGTGCCGCCACGACTTCGACCCCACCCGCCTGCGGGTCATCCTCATGCTGGCCGTGGCCACAAGCATCGACGCCCTGGCCGTGGGCGTTTCGTTCGCCTTCCTGGGCATGAAGAGCGTGTCGGCCATCCTGCCCTCCGTGGGCATCATCGGCTTCGTGTCGTTCGCCCTGTCGCTGGCGGGACTCCTGTTCGGCATCCGCTTCGGGTGCGGCATCGCCCGACGCCTGAAGGCTGAGCTTTGGGGCGGCATCATCCTCATCCTCATCGGCCTGAAGATACTCATCGAACATTTGATACAACATTATGGATAAGAAGAAGACAACAAGAAATTTCCTCTGGGTGGCCCTGCTCGTGCTGGGCACCATCTGGATACTGGCACGCCACAACCAGGCGGCCCCCTACCAGAAAGACAACGGCCTGATATTCGGCACCATCTACAACATCACCTACCAGCATCCCTCCAACCTGAAGGAAGATATCGAGGCCGAGCTGCATCGCTTCGACGGCTCCCTGTCGCCCTTCAACGACACGGCCGTCATCACCCGCATCAATCGGGGTGAGGACATCGCGGCCGACACCCTGTTCTGCAACGTCTTCCGCCGGAGCATGGAGATTTCACGCGAGACGGAAGGCGCGTTCGACATCACTGTCGCCCCGCTGGTCAATGCCTGGGGCTTCGGCTTCAAGCAGGGTGAATTTCCCGACTCGGCCACGGTGGACAGCCTGCGCCAGCTGGTGGGCTATCAGAAAGTGGAACTTACGGCCGACAGACACGTGCGCAAGGCAGACCCGCGCATGCTGCTCTCGTGCAGTGCCGTGGCCAAGGGGTATGCGGTGGACGTCATTGCCCAGCTGCTCCGCCGGCGGGGTGTGAAGAACTTCATGGTGGACATCGGCGGCGAAGTGGTGGTAAGCGGACAGAACCCGCAGGAGGCCTTGTGGCGCATCGGCATCAACAAGCCTGTGGACGACTCGCTCTCGCAGAACCAGGATTTGCAGACCGTATTGACACTGACGGATGTGGGTATCGCCACCTCGGGCAACTACCGCAACTACTACTACCACGAAGGCAAGAAGTACGCCCACACCATCGACCCGCACACAGGCTATCCGGCTCTGCACAACCTGCTCTCGGCCACGGTCATCGCCCGCGACTGCATGAGTGCCGACGCCTATGCCACCGCCTTCATGGTGATGGGGCTGGAAAAGGCCAGAGACTTCGTGGAGGCACGCCCCGACCTGGACGCCTACTTCATCTACACCGACTCCACAGGCCGCTACCAGACGTACATGACACGGGGCATGGAGCGGTATGTAACGAAGAAATAGGTACCTTCCCCCCTTCACATAAAAAGAAGAGCGATGCTTTTTGTCCGACAGAACTTTGAATGGTCGAACAGAAACCATCGCTCTTTTTTGAGACAGACTCTCTGTGATTATTCCCCGTAAGTGTAGGTCTTGATAATCGTTCCTTCCGAAGGTTCTGAGGAAGAAACTATCTTACGTATGCTCATGGTACCCTCTACCTGTGGATACTTACTCTGGTGGCTCTGAAAGATCTTGTCACAGGCTGCTATCACTTCCTCATCCTTATTAGTCGTGCAATAGTCGCCACCCATCACTTGTTTAAGGGCTGTATCGTAGTCGTCAATCACTGCCATTACAATCTCAAGACCACCGTCACCCATGACACCGATGACAGGATCAGAGGTATACATTATCAGTTGCATCTCGTTCTTTTCTTCTGAACAAGAGGCCAAACCAACGGCCATCACAACCACACACATCAGTGCGGCCATACCTCCCCAAATGCTTTTTGTCTTCATACGTCTCATTGTTTATATTGGTTAGTAGTTTTAGTATTGCAAAGATAAGGAAAGGTGAGTGCAGAAACAAACGAAAAACAAAGTTTTTCAGTTTGACTATGCCGAGCCGCGTCCTATCTTATCAAAAGATAGCGAAAGGTGAGTGCAGAAACAAATGAATAGAAGAATTTTCTATCTGATCGTGCCAAACCATGTATATAGAGCCCTTCCTTTCAGCGTCACTTGTAGAACACGAAGTACACGGCCAGCACCAGGCAGACGAAGGCGGCAAA
Source organism: Mediterranea massiliensis (assembly GCF_900128475.1). Taxonomy (GTDB): domain Bacteria; phylum Bacteroidota; class Bacteroidia; order Bacteroidales; family Bacteroidaceae; genus Bacteroides; species Bacteroides massiliensis_E. The sequence continues at coordinate 128,881 of NZ_LT635837.1, forward strand.
GTGGTTCCAGTGCAACGCCTCGCCCTTGAAGAAGACGGTGGTGAAGAGGGTGAAAATCATCAGTGTGATGACCTCCTGAATGACCTTGAGCTGCATCAGCGAGAAGGGACCTCCGTTCTCGACGAAGCCGATGCGGTTGGCGGGCACCTGGAAGGAATACTCGCTTAACTAAACAGACTTGCCCAAGTGAAATTTTATACCTATATTTGCTTCATAATCAATATATTACATTATGACAAAAATTATAGGATACGCACGAGTTTCTACTACAAAACAAGACTTATCTCGACAAAAGTTAAAGATTAAGGAGTTCTGTGAGAACAACAATTATGAGTTAATTGAAATTATTGAGGACTTTGGAATATCTGGTGTGGTTTCAGACAGAAGAGGTTATCTCGAATTACAAAGTAGAACCTACAAAGATGCAGACATGATAGTAATTTCTGAGTTATCACGTTTGAGCAGACAAGAAGATGTAACAGAAACAGTTCACAACATTCAACAGATTATTAATAAAGGATTATCTGTAATACTCTTAGATAGTCCCAGTAAAATCTATGAAGCTAATAAACTTTTAGACATTACAGAAATACTTATCCTCACTATCAAAGCATGGGCAGCAGCACAAGAAAGATTGGATATTAAAAAGAAAAACCAAGATGGGAAGCAAGCTCTCTTCCAAGCTTATCCTTATGCAGTTGTTGACCAAAAAATACCTTATGGATATAAAGCAGTTCCTAACCCCAATGGGAAACGTCCTAAATATATTTTAGAAGAAGTACCAGAAGAAGTAGAGAATATAAAAAGACTCTTCGCTTTAGTAAACTCTGGTAAGACACTGGGAGCAGTAGCCAGATATTTCAATGAAAGGAATATTACCTTTAGAGGATATTACAGCACTGTTGCCATTTTAAGTAACTATATCCATAGTGATATTTATAGAGGAATCAGAAGAAGAACACAGAAATTAGGGAGAGAAGAACCCTACACTATCGAGGTCAGAATAAAACCTATTATCAATGAAGAGGATTTTATGAAAGCACAAGAGCTGATTAAAAACAACTATAAAAATACTCCAACTGGAAAAGTCAATCATAACCCACTAAAAGGAATCATCAAATGTAGATGTGGAAGAGCCATGACTGTAAAAGACAAAAAGCCAGCAGCAGGAATTTCAAAACTAACATATAGATGTAGCTGTGTTGATAGGAAATCTCATCCAGACTTCTGTAAATATAATATTGATGAAGTTTCCTATGACCTTACGAATGAAATATTATATAGTCTTTTCAAATCCATGCACACAGCAGAATATATCAACTTCTTTAGGAATCAAACAGACAATAGAGTTACAGAACTACAAGAAGAAATAGCAGGAATTGAGAAACGATTATCTACTCTATATCTTGATAAAGAGAACTTATCTAATGAAAGTAAAGAGAATGCCAACAAGTTCCTACTAACCACCAACCCCACCCTTTTAAACATTATCCAAGAGAAACAGAACCAGTTAGATGATAAAATAAAGTCTATAGATAAAGAAATTGTAAAATATAAAAAATCGCAGAGTAAAAAAGCAGCAGACATCGAAAGGATTAAAGATAATAATGGTAAAGAGAAGCTTCAAAACCTCAGCATCGAAGAACAAGGAGAACTATATCATAAATATTTGGAGAGAGTGAATTATATTCCTGTCACTACCATGCAGGGATATTATATTGTACAGTTCCTTAATGGAATTAAATTCTATATAGCTATTACGAAAGTCAGAAGCATTGCAATGGCTTCTCTCCTATTAGACAACTGGACGATTGATGAAAAAGGAATTATAACAGCTAACTATGATACTTTAAAGTCCAGTGATATGAAGAACTTTAGCATAGAAATGATTAGGAAAACAAAGACTATGACTTTACAAGAATATCTTAAATCAGACCTTGCAAAAGAAAGAGCCTTGCATCTTGACCTTAGTTATAGAGAAAGATATTTAAAAGAACTACATAAAGCAGGGTTGGATGGTAGGCTCAGACCATTAAAAAAGGAATAACTTCATCCTTTTTAATTATCTTTGCTTCCAAACCATATAAACAAAGATATGAGACCAATTGAAAGACTTGAAGAAACTTATTTCCCTAAAGGCATAGAGTTACTTGAATACATGGAAGAAGTAGCTGTACTTTATGTACCAGATTATGATATAGACCATGAAACAGGAGAACAATATATTTATGGTACAACCGCCTTACCCTTATTCATAAGAAGATACAATCAGAATAAACTATATGGTAACTTCACATACGAAGATTATATAGCCAATGAGGACATACAGAATACACTGAAAGGTTTAGGAGTTGATATAGATAAGTTCTGGTTTCTGCTCCTGTTCATCTTTGATTATACTTGTGGTACGTGTTTGGAGGGGATGAAAGCTACAGGAATTGGAATAGAGCAACTCACCAAATTCGCCAAAGCCATAGCAGACAACCATAAGGAGATTAACCAATTTGGAGTAAGTTTTAAGAAGCCTATCACTATCTCTGTAAAGGTGGAGGGCAAGCATCAGATAGTAATTGATAATGCCAATGCAATAGGATATTTGGCTACTACCATCATCAATAACCTAAAGGAGATAGAGGAACATCCTTGGATGCAGAGCCAACAAGTCAGCATGAACACCCATGCAGAAGAAAAGGAATCCGTTCAGATATGGCTGTTCTATAAGATGTTCAATGACTTCTTCAATTTATCCCCATACAATAAGCAGTTTAATGTCAGACAAAAGAAAGGAAGCGCCATATCACTCAGTAAGACATTGCTCATATCAAGGCTTATCTACTTCACTAAGCTATCCAAACATAGTAAATTCTCAGATGATGAAGATGTCCTAAAAGGCTACATCAAGCAATATAAAGACAAGAGAATTGATACAGTGAATAGCATATACTTCTAACAACACACTGATAACCAAATAATTCCTACTCCGTACTATTAAGAGAGTACATAAAAGTAGGACTTTTTTTCTCTCTTTTAATCCTGCCATTATATACCATCTTTGCACCGTCAAAACGATAGCGGACGAGCTACCAATTTAGAGGGGAAGTAAAACCACTCATTAATTTCTCTCTTTTAATCAGCCCAGAAGCCAGTAGCTTTGCAATATCAAAATTAACAAAAGCTGGAGCGCACCAGTCTAAAAACTGCAAAGAAGATATGATGACTATTTATTTTTATGGCAGTAATCGTGAAATCGTAGCAGAGAATGTAAAGAAGTGCTATTCAATGATTGAGAAATATGGCTTTAATGCTGCAATGGGTAAGATTAAGTTAGTTGACAGCGAGGATTTAACAGGAGAGAAATTATTAAAGGTTTCCATTGTTCCCAAGTCCAATGCCAAACCTCTTTCAATAGACAACTGGATGCTGAATACAGAAGAGGTTACAGATGCCACTGAAAGAGCAGCAGCTAAAGCTCCAGTGGATGGACAACACAGGATGATAGCCATGTTCATACTGGAAGTGGAAGGCTATATTGATTTTAATGAAGAAGAAATGACTGAAACCATTAAGAAACCAGAGAATATGAGTTTGGCATTATTTACAGCCTCTATCAATAACGGCAGACCTTGGAATTACAAAGACTTTAGCAAATCAAAGTTCCAAACAGGAGACGAGAGAATTGATTATATTGAAGCACAAATTCAAGAAACAGGATTGAAGTCTGACGTAATCTATAGCTTTTATACATTAGGGCAACCAGAGGTTAAAGCTAATGTCGCCAAAGACCTTAAATTGGGCATAAACAGACTACCCAAATCTTTAAAGTTAAATGCAACAACCCAAGAGTTAGGCGATAAAGTTCTAAAGGCTTTTAAAAGCAGTAAAATCTCTGAATCCACATACGATAATGGAAGATTAGCAAAAGGATTTAAGCTGTTCTACAATGAATACAAACCAGAGATTAGCCAACTCCAGCAGTTAATCGCCATGATTAGCAAAGATGTGTGGTTTGGTAGTCAGAAGCCAGACGGTAGTGCAGAAGCCAAACAATATTACAAGAATTTTGAAAAATGGTTCCAATATATGAATGAGAGTAACAACAAGTCTGTAGAAACTGCATAACCAACTAACAATAAAGCCCATGTGACAGGTGGGCTTAATTCCTAACCAACTAAATAATAAAACAATGAACCCATATATCATACAATCCAGTTTATATTTAAGCACTATCTACGAAGCAATAATAGCTAAGCAAGAAATACTAAGAGTTAAAATGCAGCAATATAATGATGTTAAGCTCTACCTGTTCAGTTTCATTCTCCCAGAATACAGCTCTAATGAATATATTAAGAATAGTCTCAAACTTTATAATGAAAATGAACTGTTCCCCATTATTATAACTTCCATTACATATAAGGAAGTTAATAATCCAAGAATAGCTTTCAAGAATGAGAATGGAATTATACACTTAGTCCTATGTTTTGAACATAACAAGGAGGATTGACAAGGAGCAGGGAAATGTGAGAGGTTTCCCTGCCTACTTAATACTTCTGAATTGTGGTCTTATCATTAGTTCCCCACTTGTGGAATTACTACTTTTACAGTAGCACAGACAGATAATCCCACCACACAGATTGACGGACTACAAACTATTCAGAATATCAAAATGGAAGAATTTACCTATGAGCAGATAAGAGCTAAGGCTCTTAAACAGGGAATAAAAGATAATAAGGTTCATATTGGATTATGGGCTAATTTTAATAACTATCTAAAGACAAGGAGAAAGAAGAATGGAAAGGTTACTACCTATTATATCTCATTGCAGAAATTGGCTTACTGACAAGATAAAAATTGAAGTAGAGAGATTCATATTGTTAAATCTTTGGGGTGTGCTTATTCACTTTTTACTGCGTGTCTAAACACCCCCTCTCTACACTCCTACGCTACATTCCAATAAGACCCATGCAATGTCCTTACGGACACCGCAAAGGTAATCTGTAAGCTGGGAGTAACTAAAATCAATGATATGTGGATTTATAACAATCATTTCTATAACAAGCTGAGCGAACTTAGGAAATCCAACAGATTAAGTTCCTCTAAAATGAGATTCTTACTAAAGACCAACCAAATCATTTTAATTAAACATATTGAGCGATTGCCTTATGAGTTACGAGAAACTACCATTCAAGGAATATACAGTAATGAGCAATAATCTGATTCAGAAATTGGGTTGTGCTGATGTTTACAGGACATACGTGTTACTATTGATAGCAAACAAATATACACTGACCACTGACACTACAATAGACGAACTTGCATCATTCGTTGGTGATAAACCTGCCAACTATAATGGTGGTAAGAGTTCCAAATCATTCAATGACAAGTTAAGAGCCACAGGGGAAGTTGCCATACAGAATAAGGATAGTGGCAGGAATGACAGGACTTGGACTGATTATATATTCTCTCCTGTCAGTTTTGGACATTACAGAAGAATTGACAGGGAGTTCTACGATTCATATAACAATACTTTGGATTTAAAACTCAGAGGATTCATCCTTAAACTGTTCAGTGCAGCAGAGCCACACAGCCATACTATTACCTTATCTGTTAGAAAACTGAAAGAGCTAATCCACATGGGGCATGGTACTATCTCCAACTATATAGAGCAACTAAGGGATATGGACTTATTGGACGAAATTGGAGATTCAATCATATTAAAGGCTAAAGGTCTTATTATAGACTTACCCAAAGATAAATATGTGGAGGAAGTGAAAACCGACCTTGAACACATGATAGCATTTAACGAGAGCAGAGGGAACCCCATTTCAAGAGAATGCATGATTTACAAGAAATACAAGGAGAATAATTTTGAGGGAGTTAAGGATATGCACGCTCTTATGAAATCATTGTCAAGTGGGCTGGTAGGCAGAAAGCAGGAGGTAAAAGACAAAGAAGAACTGCCAGACCTATTCTTATGAATCAGTCTAAGCAACCATTAATAAGCATACTGTTGGCAGCATTTCCAATTCTAAAGAGTTATGCACAAGACACCCCTACCCACATAAACACCCCCTCATAGCTCTTAAATAAAAAGAATGCTTTAAAAATGTAGTCTGATAGCTGACAGGAATAAGCATTCTTATTTAATCAGAGAACAGGCACGATGCACTATTACCATAGCTGACCAATATTTACTATTACTCATAATTTCCTTTGAAAGAATCTTTAGGGAAAGACATAGAACAGCCTAAGATACAAGCGAAGAAATTCACTTGTGTTTTGGGTTTGTTCTTGTTAAATCCATTCAATCAATAACCATTTAATTCAATTTCATTATGAGAGATTTAGTAATTATGCCAGCTATGGCACAGCGTAGAGAATCATTAAACATGGGTGAGTTTGCAGAAGAAGCAATCATTGTGGAAGAAGTTGCAGCACCCAAGAGAGTGAACCATTTCATTGAAGCCAATACACAGGAAGTAACCTTGCATCATCTGAAACATGACTGCATCATTCCCAGCTTTGCATCAATGGAAGAAACCATTAGTCACCAATCCTTTATAGGTGCAGTAGTGGATGCAGCTAAGGACTACTTTCATGGAGAGCAGTTTGATATACCAGAGATTAGAATCTCACATCCTATCAATGGAAGAATACCAAGTGCATTAGGCAAAAAGGCTTCTGAACTGACTGATGCAGAGAAAACATTGTTCTATCAAAGGATGTGCTTCTGCTTTGAAATTCCATCCATTGTGCATGATGAATATGGCAATCGTTTGGCATTATCCATTGGTGGAGTAAGAGCATATAACGAGATTAACTTGTACAGTAAGAAATCTGTTGAGAGATTTAAAATCTTCATAGGCTTTAGAAATCGTGTGTGCTCTAATCTTATGCTTACCACTGACGGCTTGCAGGATAAGATTGAAGTTCTAAGTACACAGGAACTATATGCAGCAGCTTTGAATTTGTTCCATGCCTACAATCCATCTAAAGACCTGCACTTGTTAAGAACACTTGGGCAGATGTCAATCTCAACAAGCGAGTTCTGCCAAATAATAGGCAGGATGAGACTATTCCAAGCTCTTACACCCAACCAACAGAAACGCTTACCTCGTCTATTGTTGGGAGACAGTCAGATTAATGCAACTTGCAGAGCATTCGTTTCAGATGCAAACTTTAAAAGTACAGGAGATAGCATTACAGGCTGGCAGCTACTCAATTTGCTCAATGGTAGTGTGAAGTCAAGCTACATCGATAATTTCTTGGAGAGGAATTTGAACTGTACAGAGTTTGTACAAGGCATCCAGCGTGCCAAATTAGGAGATAATGAATACGCTTGGTTCTTGGGCTAAGTGGATTGTTGATTGAGAGAGGAAAGGGCATCATTGATTTGGTGTCCTTTCTTTATTTCTACCAACCTATTAAAAGATTATACATTATGAATACTAATGATATTGAAAACGCAATTAATCACATAATCTCTTTACAGGAGAAGTTGTGTTACTGTGAGAACAATCTACAATACATCAAACGCTTGCAAGCCCTTAAATATTGGCTGCACAAGTTTGATTCATTCTTAGATAGGAGCAGCAGGCAGCATGGTGAATATGCAGCAGTTTATGAAAGCTACTTCCACACTTGCTGTGGGTTCTCATTCTACGACAGAGTTTGTAACTCTATTCTCGTTTATGAATATGGAGACAGACCATTCTAATACTTGACATTATTGATATAGATTATAAAGTGGGTGAAGTGGAACTATCCTACAAACCCAAATTCAAGAATCTGCATAAGGTAGTCAGTTCAGAGGATGCTTATAAATATTTGCTCCCTACATATAGAGAGGGTACAATCTGTTACAAGGAATACTTTAAAGTCTTATTTCTTAACCAAGCCAGCCAAATCTTAGGTTACACTCTTATATCAGAGGGAGGGATAACAGACACAACGATTGATGTCAGAGTAATTCTATAAGCTGCATTACTTACCAATTCTGTAGCTCTTGTTCTTGCACATAACCACCCAAGCGGTAATCTGAAACCAAGCAGGCAGGATATTGAGATAACGAAGCAGGTTAAGGATGCAGCCCAACTTATGAGAATTACAGTAATAGACCACCTCATTCTTACAGATACAGGATATTACAGCTTCTCTGATGAAGGACAGTTGTAAGCTGTTCCTATATATAACAAGGTAAAGGACATTCAATTTCCAAGTTGGGTGTCCTTGCTTAATAATATTCACTTCTATTATTAGTGAATGTTCCTTTAGTAATCAATGAGTTAGCAAATCCAACTCAGAATTAATATTCACTTCTATTCGTTTCATTATAAAACAGAACATTATGTCACTCAAATATTCAAGCACAACCGCAGACTATCTTGTTTGGTCTGATGCAATGAACCTCATAAGGAAGTTAGCCAAAGACGAGAATTATAAAATCTCACTTCTTATAGCTTTGGGGTGTTTCACAGGATTAAGAATATCTGATATTCTATCTCTAAGGTGGAAGCAGATATTAAGTACTGACGAGTTTACAGTAATTGAGAAAAAGACAGGCAAGGTAAGAACTATCAGACTGAATCCCCAATTACAGCAGCATATCAAAGAGTGCTACGAGCATATAAACCCAGTTGGGATTAATGCACCTATCTTAGTAAGTCAGAAAGGCACTATCTTCACAGTTCAGAGAATTAACATCATTCTTAAAGAGGTGAAGAAGAAGTACAGGTTAAAGATTAAGAACTTTAGTTGCCATTCACTTAGAAAGACATTTGGCAGGCAGGTCTATAATATGAACAGTGATAATGCTGAACTTGCTTTGGTAAAGCTGATGGAACTGTTTAATCATAGTTCAGTTGCCATTACTAAGAGATACTTGGGGTTAAGACAGGAAGAAATCTTACAGACTTATGACTGTTTGAGCTTCTAATAATTGGGACAGGATTATTAAGATTCATCTTATATAGTGGTCTGAATGGTTCTGTCCCAAATACATAAAATATTGAGCTTAGATACATCTAAAGTCCAATTTTAGTAGTTTGGCATTTCAGCCTTATAGAAGTAAGTCAATTCCATCAATTTACAGAGTTTAGAACTATCTCAACTCTTATTAGTCATGTTGGAGGTAGCACTTCTTAAATATCCAACAATATGCTAACTTAAAGCTCATAATTCAAGATAGGTGGGAATATTCAGAATTTATCCTTATAAGGGCAGAAGTGAATTTACTACCTGCATGGATTTAGAGGGTTCAGATGCAGTTCTGATTAAAAATCTCATTCAGACCATGTTTGAAAGCAGGACATTTACTATTTCTTCTCACTTCCTACCTAATGATTTAAAACCTTTCATTATCTTTGTACCAATTTCAATGACCTAATGCGTTAGGGAGTTGGAAGGACATATTTAACGAAAGGTGTTATTGAAATTATCTTCTAAAGTCAAATTCTCGCAAAATTTGTAACGCTGTGAAGATGGTAGCAATAGCATCCACATCATTTGTTATATACCTACCTTTTATAAGGTTTCTATATCTCAAATTGGTGTGGGGCTATTGTTTTATCCACAGCAAGGCAATGCGAGAAGCCAGACTTTAGGGTAAAACATATATAGTTCCCACACCTTTTTTATTTAGTAACGGCTTATCCACAGGGAACAGGTGAGCACAATTAAAATTATTGCATGAAAGAACTATTCCAAGTTTTGAATAGAGAGGATAGAATTTCTATACTCAAAATATTGTCTTTATTGATAAATGAATCCAATAAGACAAACTACAATGATAATAGTGATTGGATTTTAGCCTTTAATGAAGTGGGATTTAGAACTGACGACATTAATATTAATGAAATCTTATCTAATATTGACATGGATGTTTATAACACTCCATTAGAAGATTGGCAAGTCCAAGCACTCAATTCGATATGCTTTCTTGAGAATATTCTAATCTTTAGATATGTTCCAGACGATGAGCCAAAAGAAGCTATCTATATCCAACGAGAAGCGGAAACCTATCGTAAGATAGATAAGAATAGACCATTCCCCCTATGTCACTTACCATTAATGCCAGAAGAAGTAGTTAGAATGATGACACTTCGAGCTTCAAAGCTATTTGGCAATGATACTAACATTTGGTTTGATACAGAGAATCTACGCATTACTTTGAGTAGAGGGTTTGATAATTCATATATCTCGTTCAACGACAGAATAAATGAATTTAACATTTGGTTTGAAGACTCATTCATGAGATTTGTTGGAGGAGCAGAATGGAACACCAAAAAAGAGCCATATCGTACTTTATTTGTCAATGAATGGCTAAAGTCTGGAACAACGATTGTACTTGATAAACTATTTGAAGGCTTTTCATCAAATGGTTTAGACATTAGATACAATGCCAATGTTGGAATGGGATTACACATCATAATCAGATTAAATTAAATAACTATGAAATGACTATGAGAACAATAAGATTATTAGCTACCTCATTATTGGTTGCATTAAGCATGGGAGTTAGTTCCTGTGGGGATGATGAATTGGATATGCAACCAACAGTATCTTATCCAGAGGGAAGTGAACCTTTAGATATAGTCTGTAAAGAATATGGCATTAGTGACTATGAAGACATCGAATTACTTAATTACCATAAGAACGGTTTGGAACAAGCTAACTTCTCTGGCTTACGAGAGGACAAGCTATGGCTTGCATCATTCAATGTAAAGGATAAATCTCCAATTATAAATTGGACTGATGAGTTGCCTTTTAATAGGAATCGTAGAATTTACAAAGGCTATGGAGAATATGAAGATGTCACTATTCAACAGATAACATTGTTACAGACCATATACTTTAATCCAAGTGAATTTGTAGCATCATTAAGCTACTACTTTGATAAAGATTATGGCTACCCTGCTTTAATCTTTAGACATGATACACAAACTAAAGAAGTTCAAGTTAAGCGTAGTGAAATATTTGCAGGATTTCAATATTCTATAATAAACAATGATTGTTGTTACTCATTGTTTGGCGATACTCTCTATATAGCAGAGAAAGGCTTTGGATATTCTAATATAGGAACTCTCTATACATCTGAACTTATATCTCATGAAGAAGCAATCTACAGTCATAGAGATAATAAAGGCTTCTTTGTGGGGAAAAGGAGTTTTAAATTGGGAGAGGATTTATGGCATATCCAAGTACCACAGCTAAATGATGAACCTGCTGATGCTAAGATTGAGGTCAGTGTAGAAGATAAATCTACGCCAGTTTGGAAGTTCAATGTCAATATTACACATTATGATGGGACTAAGAAGAATGTAACATTTGAAGTAGATACTGATAATGGTACAATCAAAGGACAGGATGATTATGCTTCCCTTATTATAGGTAAATGGAAGAAGACAAGCGGTGATGCTATTGCTACTCATGTAACTTATAAGAACGATGGTACATTTGAATACACAAGTTCAGAAGATAGCTCTTATAAGGAAGTTGGTAAATACAAAATAGATGGTAACAAGCTCTATGAAATGTACAGCGATGAAGATGAATGGATTATCAGTGATATTCTATTGCTTAATTCTATGACTTTATCAGTGCAGGAATTGGAAGCTGATGGAGTAACACCCAGCGGTAAGAAGTTTGCTTATCAAAGAGTGGAGTAAGAACTCATACATAATTGGTGGGGACAGCGTTTAAAATTATTTGAATACTGTTTCCATTCATAAAGAGGGATTACCTGCAAGTGGTGGATTGACGGCAGGTGATGTGTTTAGGCAAATATGAAACTATATGATTAAACATGAACATAGATAAGTACAAAGTGACGCAGAGGCTATTTAGATACTACCTAATCTATCACCTTGTCTATGATTTGTACATATTAGGACAATTTATCTATTGGTACTTTTCAGCAAGCCAATCAACATGGTATCATCGAATGATGGATAACCCTATAATGCTTTAGAAGTACTAATAATAGGACCAATTTCATTAATAAGTGGAATAATTCACATTATAATTTGACTATTAAACGACATTTGAAAGAACTTATATTAACTAATAAATTATTTAACAATGAAGACATTTAAATTACTTGGAATGACCTTATTAATGGTCTTGTGTGCTGTAAACTTCACTGCTTGCAGCGATGATGATGAGAATGATAAAGCTGCGATTGAAGAAGCCAACTTGATTGGTAGATGGCAATCCACTTGGGAGAAGATTCACAAGGTAGAGAATGGCAAGGAAGTTGTTACTTCTGATGAAGCCTATACCAATGCCCTATTAGAGTTCAAAGCTGACGGTACTTGCATAGAGAGCCGCGTTGACGGTGGATACACAGAAACCAACCGCTGGTCTCTAAAGGGTGATAAGCTAACTATCTCTTACAATGATGGTTATTCTGATGTTCTTACCGTCAATGAGCTTACAGCTACCAAGTTAGTACTTGCCTTTGAAGATTGGGACAGCACAGATGATGGAGGTGAGGAATTAGATGATATTACTACGACCACTTACAAGAAGATAAACTAATTACCCAAACTTATTTAAGACGGAGCAGCATTTAAGGAAACTCTTATGCTGCTCTCTTCTATAACTATTTCATAAACACAAAATAGACAGCCAATATTAAGCAAACAAAGGCAGCCATGTGATTCCAATGCAAAGTTTCACCTTTAAAGAATACAGTTGTAAAGACTGTGAATATGATAAGAGTTATCACTTCTTGAATAACTTTCAACTGCATCAATGAAAATGGTCCCCCATTACCACTAAATCCAATGCGATTCGCTGGAATTTGACAAGAATACTCAAAAAAAGCAATTGACCAACTAAAAGCTATTACACCTATCAATGGAAGAGCAGCAAACCAAGGATATTCCTGTTTCATCTTTAAATGACCATACCAAGCAAAAGTCATAAAGACATTCGATACTATAAGCAATAAAATCGTGAAGAGAGCTTTCATATTATTCTAATTCTACATACATTATTATATATATCAACGTGAAGTGTTAAAACTCCAGTTGGGTTTTTCTATTTTATTATACTCGGCCAGGGCAATGGCCCACGAGAAGAGGATGACGGCGTAGAGCGGCCAGTTGGAAATGACCTTCATCTCCTGCAACTTCAGGTGGCCGTACCAGGCGAACGTCATGAAGATGTTCGACACGATGAGCAGAAGGATGGTGTAGAATGCTTTCATATCTATCAATATTAACTATATAATTTCAAATCTTGGGCGGGAGAAGCTCCTCCTGCACGTTCGTCATGCTGGCCCAAAGGCTATAGCGCGCCTCGGGGTTCATCTCCTCGAGGCGGCGGAGGACGTCGCGCATGTCCGAGCGGTGGGAGTCGTGCTCATAAGGGCAGTTCTTCACCTGCTTGCGGTAGGCGTGGGCGGCGGCCAGAGCCTCGAGGTCGGCCTCGTGCACCAGGCAGAGGGGGCGGACGATGGTCATGTCGAACTTCTTCATCACCAGCCGTGGAGGCATGGTGGAGAAGGCCCCCTGGAAAGTCTGGTTCATGAGGAGTGTCACGAGGATGTCGTCCATGTGGTGGCCCAGGGCAATCTTGTTGCAACCCAGTTCGTGGGCGGCGGTGAAGAGCTCCTTGCGGCGGTTCCACGAGCAGAGGAAGCAGGGCGACTTGCGCGTGTCGGTCGAGGCGTCGAACTCCGCCTCGCGCAGGACGAAGGGCACTCCCCGCTCCTCGCAAAAAGAGCGCAGGTAACCGGCATCGATACTATAAGGAATGTTGCGCATGGCCACGTGGACGGCGGTCAGCGTGAAGCGCGGACGGTAGATGCGGGCGCGTCGGGCCAGCAGCTCCGTCAAGGCCAGCGAGTCCTTGCCGCCCGAAAGGCCTACGAGGAGGCGGTCGCCGTCTTCAATGAGGCCGTAATCCACGATGCCCTTCATCAGGCGTCGCTCGATGCGCAGCATCAGTTGTTGTTCTTCCGTCCGTTTTACCATCACATTTCCGTTTTGCGGGCGCAAAAGTAGTGCAAAAGAATGAATTGGAGAAGAAAACCGACGGCAAAGAGACATTATTTGGGAGAAATTCGTATCTTTGGACGCAAATGACCAAAGACCTTTCACGTATGAAGATGATAAAGAAACAGATATGCCTGCTGGGCCTGGCCCTGATGGCAGGTACCTCCACCATCCAGGCACAGACGCTGGCCCAAGCCCGAACGTGGTACAACGAGGGCGAATATGCCAAGGCCAAACCTGTGATGGAACGCTACTACAAGTCGCAACCCGCCAACGGCAACTACAGCCTGTGGTATGGCGTGTGCTGCCTGGAGACGGGCGATGCCGAAAAGGCCGTCAAGCCCCTCGAGACAGCTGTCAAGCGGCGTGTCACCAGCGGGCAGCTCCACCTGGCGCGTGCCTACGACGCCGTCTACCGCTTCGAGGATGCCGCCGAGGTGTGCGACGACTACCTCGCCGACCTGAAGCGCCTGCGCCGCTCCACGGACGTGGCCGAACAGCTGGCTGCACGCATCCGCAGCCACCAGCTCATGCTCAAGGGAGTGGAGCGCGTGTGCGTCATAGACAGCTTCGTGGTAGACCGCCGCACCTTCCTCCAAGCCTACAAGATAGGCCCCGAGAGCGGCACCCTGAGCCTCTATGCCGACTACTTCAAGGACAACGGACACACGGGCGGCACCGTCTACGAAACCGAACTGGGCAACAAGCTCTACTACAGCGAACTCCAGCCGGACAGCACCCTGGCCATCCTGAGCCGCTCCAAGCTCTCGGACGGATGGAGCAAGGGCACCCTCCTGCCCGGCAGCGTCAACGAGGGCGTCAATGCCGACTATCCCTTCATGATGGCCGACGGCGTGACCCTCTACTATGCCGCCGACGGCCCCGAGTCGATGGGCGGAACCGACATCTTCGTCACCCGCTACAACACCAATACGGACACCTACCTCGTGCCCGAAAACGTGGGCATGCCCTTCAACTCGCCCTACAACGACTACATGTATGCCGTCGACGAGTACAACAACCTGGGATGGTTTGCCTCCGACCGCTACCAGCCGGCAGACAAGGTGTGCATCTACGTCTTCCTCCCCAACGCCACGAAGCAGGTCTACGACTACGAAAGCATGGACAAGGACCTCCTGCTGCGCCTGGCCGCCCTGAAGGACATCCGTCTGACGTGGACGGACAGCACCCTCGTGGACGAAGCACGCCGGCGGCTGGCCACCGTCCTGGCCGGAGAACCCCAGGTGAAGAAAGAGAAGCGCGACTTCGAGTTCCTCATCAACGACGAGACCACCTACTACCTGCTTTCCGACTTCCGTTCGCCCCAGGCCAAGACCCTGTTCGGCAAGTACCGCCAGCTGGAGCAAAGCTTCGCCCAACAGAGCGAAAAGCTGGAGAAGGGACGCCGCAAGTATGCCGAAGCCTCGGCAGAAGAAAAGAAGCAGCTGGCCCCCGCCATCCTCGACCTGGAGCAGCGCATACTGACCCTCCGCAAGGAGGTGAACGAAGCCGCCAAGGCCGTCCGACGGGCCGAAGCCGGAGTTCAATAAAAACCCATAAATCCTTCATAATATGGATATTGCCATCATCGCCGTGCTGCTCATAGCAGCCATCATCCTGTTTCTGGTAGAGCTCTTCGTCATCCCCGGCATCAGCATCGCGGGCATCCTGGCAGGCGGCTGCTACCTCTATGCCAACTACTACGCCTTCACCCGTCTGGGCATGGCGGGCGGCTTCGTCACGCTGGGCATCTCGGCCGCGGCGTGTGTGGGTTCGCTCGTGTGGTTCATGCGCTCCAAGACGCTGGACCGCATCTCACTCAAGACCGACATCACCGGCACGGTGGACCGCTCGGCAGAGCAGAGCGTGCAGGTGGGCGACACGGGCATCGCCCTGACGCGCCTGGCCCTCGTGGGACGCGCCGACATCGCCGGCCGCCTGGTGGAAGTGACCTCGGCCGACGGCTTTCTGGACGAGAAGACCCCCGTGGTGGTGGTGCGCATTGCCGACGGCACTGTCTTCGTCGCCCGAAAAGCGTAATTGTGATTTGTGATTTGTGATATTTGTGATACTGAAAAAAAGACCATAAACTTAAAACCTGAAAACAATGGACACAAGCTCTTTGTATCTGACCGCCTTCCTCGTGGTGGGAGGCATCATCTTTCTGATACTCTTTTTCCACTACGTGCCCTTCTTCCTGTGGCTCTCGGCCAAGGTGTCGGGCGTCAACATCTCGCTGGTGCAGCTCTTCCTGATGCGCATCCGTAACGTGCCGCCCTACGTCATCGTGCCGGGGCTCATCGAAGCCCACAAGGCAGGCCTGGGCAACATCACGCGCGACGGCCTCGAAGCCCACTACCTGGCGGGCGGACACGTCGAGAAGGTGGTGCACGCCCTCGTGTCGGCCGCCAAGGCAAACATCGACCTGCCCTTCCAGATGGCCACTGCCATCGACCTGGCGGGACGCGACGTCTTCGAAGCCGTACAGATGTCGGTCAACCCCAAGGTCATCGACACCCCGCCCGTGACGGCCGTAGCCAAGGACGGCATCCAGCTCATCGCCAAGGCGCGCGTCACGGTCCGTGCCAACATCCGCCAGCTGGTGGGCGGTGCGGGCGAAGACACGGTGCTGGCCCGCGTGGGCGAAGGCATCGTCTCGTCCATCGGCTCGAGCGAAAGCCACAAGTCCGTGCTCGAGAACCCCGACTCCATCTCGAAGCTCGTGCTCCGCAAGGGCCTCGACGCAGGCACGGCCTTCGAAATCCTCTCCATCGACATCGCCGACATCGACATCGGCAAGAACATCGGCGCCGCCCTCCAGATGGACCAGGCCAATGCCGACAAGAACATCGCCCAGGCCAAGGCCGAAGAGCGACGCGCCATGGCCGTGGCCAGCGAGCAGGAGATGAAGGCCAAGGCACAGGAGGCACGCGCCAAGGTCATCGAAGCCGAAGCCGAAGTGCCCAAAGCCATGGCCGAAGCCTTCCGCAACGGCAACCTGGGCATCATGGACTACTACCGCATGAAGAACATCCAGGCCGATACAGACATGCGCGAAACCATCGCCCGCCCCGCTACGGGCGGAAGCAATGCGCCGCTGAATAAATAAGCTACGAGCTACGAGTTACGAGTTACGAGTGAGACAGGTTATGAGTGGCGGGCTACCCATCCCTTCCAACGAAAGGAAACGGCCCCCCTTGTCACTCATAGCTTGTAGCTCGTAACTTGTAGCTCGTAGCTCCTAACTCATAACCCATCAACCCATTCCGAATATGAAAAAATACTTCCCCTCTTCCGAACTGATCATCAACGAAGACGGCTCCGTCTTCCACCTGCATGTGAAACCCGAATGGCTGGCCGACAAGGTCATCCTCGTGGGCGACCCCGGCCGTGTGGCCCTCGTGGCCTCCCACTTCGAGAACCGCGAGTGCGAGGTGCAGAGCCGTGAGTTCCACACCGTTACAGGTACCTACCAGGGCAAGCGCATCACGGTAGTGTCGACAGGCATCGGATGCGACAACATCGACATCGTGATGAACGAGCTCGACGCCCTGGCCAACATCGACTTCCAGACGCGCGAAGTGAAGCCCCAGCTCCGCCAGCTCCAGGTGGTGCGCATCGGCACCTGCGGCGGCCTCCAGCCCTACACGCCCGTGGGCACCTTCATCTGCTCGGCCAAGTCCATCGGCTTCGACGGCCTGCTCAACTTCTACGCAGGGCGCAACGCCGTATGCGACCTCGCCATGGAGCGCGCCTTCCTGAACCACATGGGATGGACGGGCAACCTCTGCGCCCCCGCCCCCTACGTCATTGATGCTGATGCCGAACTCGTCGAACGCATCGCCCGCGAGGACATGGTGCGTGGCGTCACCATCGCTACAGGCGGCTTCTTCGGCCCGCAGGGACGCGAGCTGCGCATCCCCCTGGCCGACCCCCGACAGAACGAGAAGATCGAGCAATTCGAGTACCACGGCCTGCGCATCACCAACTTCGAGATGGAAAGCTCGGCCCTCGCCGGCCTGTCACGACTGATGGGACACCAGGCGACGACCGTCTGCATGGTCATCGCCAACCGCCTGGCCAAGGAGGCCAACACGGGCTACAAGAGCACCATCGACACGCTCATACGGACGGTGCTCGACCGCATCTGACGCCCGTCAAGCCTGCCCCTACAGACACAACGGACGGACACACGGATCACCCCCCGAAAAAGAAGAGGGGGAAATCTCGGTGTCCGTCCGCATGGTATGCGCCAGGACCTAATTGTAGAGGCACACGTAGGCGTTGAGATAGGTGGCGAAGGCCAGCCAGAGCAGGTAGGGCACGAAGCACCAGAAAGCCACACGGCTCGCCCTGCGCGACTTAAGCATGAAGACCGCCACCGCCACGAGCAGGGCCACGATGACCACCATCCCCGCCCAAGGCGAACGCGCGTAGAAGAAGCAGACGCTCCACAGGAAGTTGAGCACGCATTGCACGCCCCACCACCCCAGCAACGCCCTGCGGCGCCCGGCTGGCACATGCCACACCGCCCCGAAGGCGATGCCTATGAGCACGTACAACGCGCTCCACGCCACAGGAAAGACCACGCCCGGCGGCGTGAGCGGCGACTTGGCCAACGACGGATACCACTCTGCCAGAGCCTCGCGCTGGAGCATCGAAGCCACCCAGCCCAAAGCCAGACACACCACGACGGCCAGCGCATAGGGCGCCACCCGTCCCCAGAAAGTTCGTGTTTTCATCTCTTTATTTTCATTTCGTGGTTGAAACTCTTCCGCAAAGATAAAAATTTAGCGTACCTTTGCTTCCAAAAACAGGAAAAAAATGAACCAAGATACCATCTGCGCCATCGCCACCGCCCCAGGCGGAGCCATCGGCATCATCCGCGTGTCGGGCCCCGACGCCATCGCCATCACCGGCCGCCTCTTCACACCCGCTTCGGGCAAGCCCCTGGCGAAACGGCCCGCCTACACCCTGACCTTCGGCCAAATCCTCTCGCCCGCGGGCGAAGTGGTGGACGAAGTGCTGGTCAGCCTCTTCCGCGCACCCCATTCGTACACGGGCGAGGACTCGGTGGAGATATCCTGCCACGGCTCGGCCTACATCCTCCAGCAGGTGATGCAGCTGCTCGTCGGCCAGGGGTGCCGCGCCGCAGGGCCGGGCGAATACACCCAGCGCGCCTTCCTCAACGGAAAGATGGACCTGAGCCAGGCCGAAGCCGTGGCCGACCTCATCGCCTCGACCTCGGCCGCCACCCACCGCATGGCCATGAACCAGATGCGCGGAGGCTTCAGCCGCGAGCTGGCCCAGCTGCGCGACCAGCTCCTGCATCTCACCTCGCTCATGGAGCTGGAGCTGGACTTCAGCGACCACGAGGACCTGGAGTTTGCCGACCGCTCGGAGCTCGAGGCCATCGCCGCCCGCGTGGAGCAGGTCATCGCCCGCCTGGCGGACACGTTCAGCGTGGGCAACGCCCTGAAGAACGGCGTCCCCGTGGCCATCGTGGGCGAGACGAACGCGGGCAAGTCCACCCTGCTCAACGCCCTGGTGGGCGAGGAACGCGCCATCGTGAGCGACATCCACGGCACCACGCGCGACGTCATCGAGGACACCCTGAACCTGGGCGGCATCACCTTCCGCTTCATCGACACGGCCGGCATCCGCCAGACCACCGACACCATCGAGAGCCTGGGCATCGAGCGGAGCTTCCAGAAGCTGGAGCAGGCGGACATCGTCCTGTGGGTCATCGACGCCACCCGCGCCTGCGAGCAGTACCGCCAGCTGCGCGCCGACATCCTGCCCCGCTGCGAGGGCAAGCACCTCGTGCTGGTGCTCAACAAGGCCGACCTCCTGCCTACCGGCAGCTGTGCCCCCGCCTTCGAGGGGCTGCCGGAAGATGCCCTCGTCATGCCCCTCTCGGCCAAGAGGCGGGACGGGCTGGCCGACCTCCAGAAGCGGCTGGTGGCCTTCGCCTCCCTGCCCGACCTGTCGCAGACGGACGTGGTGGTGAGCAACGTGCGCCACTACGAGGCGCTGACCCGCGCCCTGACGGCCATCCGCCGCGTGCAGGAAGGGCTGGCTTCGGGCCTCTCGGGCGACTTCGTGAGCCAGGACCTGCGCGAGTGCCTCCACCACCTGGGCGAGATTGTGGGCGGCACCATCGAGACGGACGAGGTGCTGGGAAACATCTTCAAGCACTTCTGCATCGGTAAGTAAACATTTGATTATCAAATAGTTAAATTGATTATAATCGATTAATATGGCGCTCTTTACGGGCGCCTTTTTTGTTGCTCAAGTATCGTTGATAATCGTTGCTAAGCCTTTTTACGCCATTTTTTGTACCTCCTGTGTACCTCACCACGAAAATCCGAGGATTATCGTTGGCAAGATCGTGGAGAACTTTTACGCCATTTTACGGGATTTTACGGAGTTATACAAAAATATTGGAGAAATAAGGAGAAATAACATGAGTAGCAACATTGAAATCAGACGAATCTGTGCGTGGTGCAAGCAAGAATTCATTGCGCATAAAACAACTACAACCTGTTGTTCGCACAGATGTGCAAACCTTCTGTATAAACAGAAGAAACGTGAGGCTTCTATTAAGGCTAACAACCAAATTGTTGAAAAAGTCATCAAGGAGAAGCCGATTGCAAAAATCAGAGACAAGCCTATTCTTACTATCACAGAAGCTGCCACATACATTGGAGTAACCCGCCCTACTCTTTATGGCTATCTGAAAAGAGGTGAACTAAAAGCCACCCGACTTGGATATAAATTTCTATTGAAAAAAGAAGATATCGATAACTTATTCAATAAGTCTATAGAATTTAAGATTCCGGTCAGAGACAAACCTTCCATTAATGATTTCTACACCACAGCTGAAGTTAAGGAAAAGTATGGTGTAAAGGATTCCTGGATATTTCACATCGCTAAGGAACATAATATTCCACGAACCTTTCACCGTGGGAAAACCTATTGGAGCAAAAAGCATATTGATGACTACTTTGCAAAGAAAGCTCCCGACCCTGAAATCAAGGAATGGTACAGCACGCAAGACATGCAGGAGAAGTTCGGCATGACACTAACGGCCATCTATTCTTTTGTATCAAAGAATGCCATTCCCAAAAAGAAAGTCGGCATCATGGTGTACTACTCCAAAAAGCATGTGGACATTGCCAAAGGTCTCATAGCTCCCGAAGAGCCCAAATACTACACCATTGCCGAAGCGATGGAGCGATTCAATTTGACGCGGGATCAACTCTACCATTATGTGAAATACCATAATATTCCCCGTATTAAGGTCGGTAAATATACCAAGATCCTGCGGGCAGAGTTGGACAAGTTCTTTGAGCCTCCAAAGATAGAATGAGCCGAAAGTTATTTTCCGGTGATAAATACCACCATTAGAACACCTATTTTATTTGCAACAAAAACAAGTATTAATCAAAAAACAATATAGCTATGACACTTACATGCACCAACGTAACTTTGAGACAAAAGCCATTGCGTAACGACCGCATATCTCTTTATCTGGATTATTATCCGGCCATCCGCAATCCTTATACGATGAAGATGAGTCGCCGGGAATTCCTTGGTATCTACATCTATGCCAAGCCCAAGAACGAGCAGCAAAGAATGTTCAATCAGGACATGTTGAACAAAGCAGAGGCAATCCGCTGTATCCGTGTCCAGTCGCTTATCAATGAAGAATTCGGGTTCCTGGACAAGAACAAGCAAAAGGTAGATTTCCTCGCCTACTTCCGGACAAAGGCACGGGAGAAGTATGAGAAATGGGATTGTGTTTACAACCACTTCGAGAAATTTGTCGGTGGCAAATGCACCTTTGGTGATGTCACCGTGGAGTTGTGCGAGAAGTTCAAGGATTACCTGCTCAAATGCAAACAGATCAATCATCCCAATGCTTATATCTCACGCAATTCGGCAGCCGGTTATTATTCAACTTTCCGAGCCTTGCTGAAAATAGCCTATAAAGAAAAGATGTTGCGTGAGAACTTGAACGACTTTCTGGAAAAGATAGAATGGAAAGAGGTCAAGAAAGAGTATCTGACGCTTGATGAAGTCAAGAAACTGGCAGCTACACCCTGCAAAATTCCAGTCTTGAAACAAGCCTCCTTGTTTGCCTGCATGACCGGTCTCCGTATCAGTGATATTCTGAAGTTGGACTGGCGTGATTTTGAAGTCGGCCCAGATCAAGGCTACTACATCCGTATCTGTACCGAAAAGACAGAAACCGAGGCCACCCTTCCCATCAGTCAGGAAGCATTGGAGTTGTGTGGCGAATGGGGCACTGGAAAAGTCTTCAAAGGCTTAACCCGTTCCATGACCCATCATCCCCTGAAACAATGGATTGCCGAAGCCGGAATCAGAAAGCACATAACCTTCCACTGCTTTCGTCATTCATACGCCGTCATCCAAATCTCTTTAGGCACAGACATTTACACAGTGTCGAAGATGCTGACGCATAAGAATGTCACCACCACACAGATTTATGCTGATTTGGTAAATTCCAAGAAGCGAGAGACGGCGAATAAGATTTCGTTGAAATAAGTATAAAGTTCTGTAACGTAAGAAGAGTCCGACATGGGGTTAAAAACTAGTCGGACTCTTCTTTTTTATTCTATTGTGGCATAGATGGTATAGAAATAAGTACCATATCGAGGACAAATGCTGCCACTTTCCTGGATTTATAACATGGTATCTATGAAATGACATATATTTGCGCACAAACAATTAGCAAATATCACTATGAATCAGAAAAGTATAGAACATATAGCACTCTATTCCCTTGTATTGGTAGGTACTCTTGTTGTTGGCGTTTTAGCTCGGCAGTTTGTTTTATCCAAAGGTGTTGACGATTTCAGTAGCAGTGTTGCATTTTTTGCAACAGTAATTGTCTTGATGGCGATCTATGCCAGTTTACAGACAACTTTCAATCAGTTTCTGCTGCCACGTATAGAAGTTTTTCTATTGCGTTTCTCTGCTTTTCAAAAGATGAAAAATTACAATGACACCGTTTCTGCTCAGGAAGCTCTTACAATCGAAGATTCAAATCAGGCTACCCCCAATGTCATTGACCCTGCTCCTACCGCTGAAGAAACAATCTCTGAACTTTCAGAATATGAAGTTATGCGAACCAATTCTATCGCAAAAAAGAATCGCGCTATTCAAACCAAATTGGAAAAGGTTCTCAACTATACGAAGCAAACAATGGTTGCCTATATGAGTGAAGAAGACCTCAACCGTCTATGTGCATATGTCGCAGAATATAGCTCAGGCGATACCTTACAAAAAATATCGCCTGTAAAGGTTGACTCACAGCTTAAAAGCATTGACATTATGCACTTTGGTTGGAATATAGGCAAGGCTTTTGGTAGAAAGCGTATTCATACTGCCACATTCATTAAGAATGTCTTTGCTCAAGTCCTCTG
The DNA here is from genome assembly GCF_900128475.1 of Mediterranea massiliensis. GTDB lineage: Bacteria > Bacteroidota > Bacteroidia > Bacteroidales > Bacteroidaceae > Bacteroides > Bacteroides massiliensis_E. The sequence goes on from NZ_LT635837.1 coordinate 152,330, forward strand.
TGACTTGGAAATTTCAACGATTGAACGTAAAATGTCACATACAGAATCTGCGTGCTACATTAAGTTAGATAAGGGAATATCGTAAACTGTTAAATATATAGTAATACATTTACACAAGGAGTACTATAATTATAGGGATCGATTTACATTTTTAATTGTTGACAAATAAGCATTTATTCCTTGCAATTTATTTTTTATAGACTTCTCTATTGGATATTTTGATAATATTGCGATTTTCTTTTTGTAGCCTAAAGGAGCGAGAAGTCTGTTGTTTTGACATATAACGCCTGTTATAATTGGATTTTTAGTTTGATAATGAGTCTTTTTATGACTAATTCTGAACCCGCTCTTTTTAATGATAGAAAGAAAATCTGGGATTAAATTTTTGAAGTCTGATTTAGATGACAATGTAATATCATCAACAAACATTGAAAATTTAATATGATGCGCCTTTGCTAACTGATCAATTTCCAAACCTGTAGGTTTAAAAACCATATTAGCAATAAATGTTGATGTTGGAATACCCTGCGGTACTTGATATTTAAGTGTTGTTAGTTTGGTTAATATTCTTGCTATAGTAGGCGTACACCCCTCTCGGAGAAACATTTGAAAAACTTGCTTATGAGAAATTGATGGAAAAAATGATTTTAAGTCAGTTGTAAAGATATATTTATTCCCTTGATGAAAACGAGCATTACGCACATTATTTTTCCCTTGAACACCACCATAAACATATTGAGGCATTTCAACTTGTTTTGACATAAAATCATATAGACGAGCTTGAACCTCTTTTAGTTTTCCTTTAGATGAATTAATTTGTCTAGTTGCAATTTCTCCATTACTATTCTTCTTTGGTTTACCTGTAAACTTATTGAGTTTTACTCTTTCAAAAGAATAATAGTAATCTTCTATATGTGCCAACAAGTAATCTAACTGCTCTTTGTTAACACCTAAAATATATAATAAATGCTTTTCGCTTGTTATCATCAGAAAAAAAGAAATTAGAGAGCTGATTATAACAATTCAAAAAAAGATTTGCACCATTCTATCAAAGGTCTCATTGTAATTGATAATTGAATTAGTGCTTTTAAAAGTATGACAATAGCTTTAATCCATTTTGTCCACTTTTTAATCTTCTTCTCCTGTGTTACAATCATTGGAGAACAATGGAGGGAAACTTTGTTAGCCTTCTTCCCTCTCTTTGAAGGCTTTTTCTTTTTCTTAGCCATAAGCATAATTTTTTAGTTCGGGCAATATTGCCACGTGCTAAAATCAATATGGCCTAACTAAAATATGCTTAGACATTGTTTCCATTGTACTCTCTATTTTCACGTGCTAAAAAATTTAACACTCAATTTAATGAAGCAGACATGGCATGTTCAATCAGACAATATAAAACAGCAGACAAACAAACTATATTAGATGTTCTTGTCTTCCATTCCGCCGTGTTCCAAAACTGTATCCGCCACATTTTACCAATGACTTGGTGCGATAATTCGCTTTAGGTTTTAGCATAATTTTAGTTTCCAAAGCCTTCGTCAGTCTGTCAAAGATCTAATACAATCGCAAAGGTATGAAAAATCTCATAATATATTCTATAATCACCACCAAAAGTTATCTCACAGTTATATTCCGGTGATGTTTTCCACCATCAAAACACCAATTTCCTTTGCCAGCGAACAATTAAAAACGAGTACGTATGGCAAACGAACAAATCACTTTTGATAAGCTGCCGCAGGCGGTAGGTTATCTCACTGAACAGATGGAACAAATCCGTCAAATGGTAGCGGCACTGCAACCGCAGGCTTCTTCCGACAAGCATCGTCTTATTGAAATTGACGAAGCCTGTAAAATCACACGAAAGGCAAAGCCTACCATTTACACGCTTGCGCGTAAAGGACTGATTCCGGCTTACAAACGAGGGAAAAAACTCTACTTCTATGAAGATGAGCTGCTGCAATGGATTGAGTCCGGCCGCAAGCAAATGCGGGCCATGTCACTTCAGAAACAGGCAGCGGAGATAGTACATGGGGCGAAACGCAAACCAAAGGGAGGTTATAACTTTTGATCTGTGCGGCTATGGAAACCTCCAAATTAACAGCAGAAGGTATTATCGGCGAGGCTGTGCGTATCGGAGCCAAGATGTCCGGTGGTGAGTTCCCGATAGAGGTCTTTCCTATCAGGATTCAGCGTATCATCAGCAGTTTGCACGATTGTCAGGGCTATCCAGTGGATTATGTTGCTGCGGCTATCCTTGCGGCTATTGGCGTGGGTATTGGCAACTCTCATCTGGTGCAGGTGAAGCGCAACTGGCTGGAAAGTCCTATTCTGTACATGGCACTGATTGGTCGCCCTGGAGCCAATAAGAGTCATCCGCTGAGTTTCGCTTTCCAGCCGTTTATTGAGCACGACTATTGTCAGAATCAGGAGTATCAGAAGTCGTATGCCGAGTATGAACGCACTATGTCCATGAGTAAGAAGGAACGCATGGAAGCCGGTTTGGATGAGTTTCCGCAGGCTCCCGTGCGCAGACGCTTTCTTGTTTCGGATATCACTCCCGAAGGATTGAGCCTGATACACGCCCAGAATCCCAGAGGACTCTGCCTTTGGTCGGACGAGCTATCTGCCTGGTTCAAGAATTTCAACCGTTACAACAACGGTTCGGAAGAACAGTTCTGGCTTTCGGTGTTCAATGCCAAGCCTACGATTTCCGATCGCAAGAGTACGCAAAGTTCCATTTTTATCAGACGTCCCTATATCTCCGTTATCGGTACCATCCAAAAGAAAATTCTGGGCGAACTGGTCAAGGGCGAGCGTTCGAGTAACGGTTTTATTGATCGTATTCTTTTCGTGATGCCTGAATCTGTCTTGAAAAGCAGATGGAACGACCGGGAAACTCCTGAAGAACTGGAAATCCAGTGGCAACAGATTATCGACAAGCTGATCACACAGGATTGTCCGCATGACGAGAATAATGAGTTGCAGCCTCAATGCCTGCCATTCGATGAAAATGCCAAGCAACGGCTTTACGGTTGGCAGCATGAAAATGCCCGTCAATGTGATATGGAAACCAATGATGCTTTGGTAGGTATTTACTGCAAACTGGAAATCTACATTATCCGGTTTTGTCTGATTATACAGCTTGCCCGATGGACTTGCGGAGAGTGCGACAAGCATACGATTGACCTTGAAAGCGTGAACCGTGCCATCCTGCTGGCAGAGTATTTTCGGACAACAGCCGTAAAAGTGCAGACTGCCGTCAGTCAGGAACAGTTGAGCGAATTGCACCGCAACATATACCTGAATCTGCCTCACAGATTTACAACGGCAGAAGGTATCGGCATTGCTGAAAGTTACGGGATGAAGGAACATGCTTTCAAGATGTTTCTAAAACGCCACATCGGAACATTATTCAGAAAAGAGAATCATGGAGAATACAGTAAATAAACCTGTTACTATGCACATTTTCGCAACCGAGGGGTTTGTGAAGTTGCGAAAATGTGCATAGTAACATCCAAACAGAAAGAAAAATGAGCTACAGATTCACATTAGAACCATACAAAGGTGTCAGTACCCGGCACGCATGTCCAAACTGCCACCGCAAAAGTTGTTTCGCCAAATACATCGACACGGAAAAGCAAATCAGCTTTCCAGATTATGTAGGGCGATGCAACCATGAACAGAAGTGCGGCTACAACTATACGCCCAAAATGTACTTTGACGAAAACCCGATTGCCAAAGAACGATTGAACGAAGAGTTTGTACCGATGTCAAAGCCTCGTATCAGTCTGCCTCCTGCACCATCCTTCATTGAGCCGGAAATCATGAGGCAGTCCCTGAAGCTGTATCACACGAACAAACTGTTTCAATTCCTGAGTTTCCATTTCGGACAGGAAGCTACCGAAGAGCTGATGTTGCGCTACCATGTAGGAACCTCGAAGCATTGGCCGGGAGCTACAGTCTTTTGGCAGGTCGATATTTCCGGACGGGTACGCACCGGAAAAGTGATGCTCTACAATCCTGAAAACGGAAGACGGATTAAAAAGCCGCACAACTACATCACGTGGGTACATTCCCTTTTGAAGAAAGAGAATTTCAACCTCCGGCAATGCCTTTTTGGTGAGCACCTTTTGTCCTCTGACCAGCAGCGTCCGGTTGCCCTTGTGGAAAGTGAGAAAAGCGCTTTGATATCCAGTTTCTATCTGCCACAATATCTCTGGATTGCTTCGGGCGGAAAGAATGGAGCGTTCAATCGGGATGCCATGAGCGTATTGAGAAACCGACGTGTTCTGCTCTTCCCCGACCTAGGGGCGACCGACTATTGGACCAGTAAAATGGAGATGATTCGTAGCCTGGGAATAGAGGTTTCTCTCTTCGATTTTATGGAAAGAAACGCAACAAAAGAAGAACGTGATGCAGGTTATGACATCGCCGATTTTCTGCTGAGAGAAGAGACAAAAGAGGCTATTTTTAATCGTCTTATCACGTTGAATCCGGCCTTGAAAACGCTGGTCGAAACTTTCGATTTACAGCTTGTCAATGTGGAGAAAGCACCGCTTTCAGCAACGGTTCAACATACTCGGAAAGGACTTTTCAAACGATGACTGTCAGATGTCTGATTCACTTCTTTTTCACTGGAGCAAGTTTATGCCGGTGTATTACATTTCCCAGCCACTTGCTCACCTCAAAAAACGGTGAGACGGCTCCCGATGGTCACAATTATTAATCTCAAAAACAAATATTATGGACAAGAAAAATACAGTTACAATCCGTCTTACAGACGAACAATTCGGCTGGGTCAGAGCACTTAGCCGACGCAGTAAACGCAGCCAAAGCGAAGTAGTGCGTTCACTCATCGAACACGGTACAGTGCGCGAACGAATTACGAGAGAAAATCTAGACATCATCCGAAAACTGATTGGCGAAAGCACGAACCTGAACCAGCTTGCCAGACGAGCCAATGCTTACGGTTTTTATCGTGTGGCCGATGAGTGCCAGACCGCCGTTCAACAGATTTCACAACTCATAAAACAGCTCAAGGATGATCGGTAAAATTGTCAAGGGCACATCGTTTTCCGGGTGCGTAAACTATGTGCTGAAAGAAGATAAATCGCGACTGCTTAAAGCGGTTGGTGTCTACGGTTCGCCCGAAGAAATAGCGGAGCAATTCGAGTTGCAGACTTTACTGAACGACAAGGTCAAGAACAAGGTCGGCCATATATCATTGAGCTTTTCCGCAGAAGACGGGGACCGCATCCGTGACGATGACGGACTGATGCTGAAAATCGCCCACGACTATATGAAACTGATGGGAATTGAGAACACACAGTTCATCATCGCCCGGCATATCGACCGTGACCATCCGCATTGTCATATCGTTTACAACCGGGTAGATAATAACGGCCATACCATCAGCGACAAGAACGACCGCTACCGGAACGAAAAGGTCTGCAAGATGCTGACAGCCCGTTACCGTTTGCATTTTGCTGAAGGAAAAGAGCATGTCAATTTTATGCGGTTACGTCGTCATGACAAGGTAAAGTATTTTATCTATCATGCCTTGAAAAGAGAAGTTCCGAACGCCCGAAGCTGGAGTGAGCTGCGACTGGCCTTACGGAAGTACGGAATTGATACGCAATGGAAGCTAAGTCGCACGACCGGAGAGATGCAAGGTGTCAAGTTCACATGTGACCAACTGACCTTTAGCGGTTCCAAGATTGACCGCCAATTCAGTTTTCTGAACATTGATCAGGAACTGAGGTATAACGCTCTTTCTGCTACCATGAACCAGCGTCAGGCACAGACAGAAACCATACGCAAGGAACCTCGGCATGAATATCAGCAAGAAAATTATTCCAGTATTAGTCTGGGACTGTTCACTCCCTCTCCTACGGATTATAATACGGAGGAAGCAATACAGGCCAACCGGCTTAAAAAGAAGAAAAAGAAACCGAAGCGCAAGCGAGGTTTCAGTCTATAATCAATTTTTTATTAACCATCAAAATTCAAATTATTATGAACTATTCCGATTTTATTTACGATTTCAATCTCTATTTGTGTGAGAGATTCGGTTACAGAAACTGCTGTTCCGTCATGCACAACGCCAACGGCATTTGTGTTTCTGTCCATGTAGGCGAAATGGATTTATACATCCGTTTTTGGGAATACAGTTGCGGCGTTGGCAGCATCCCCGACTGGAGCATTATCATTGTGCGCAGCAACTTCAAACGAAACCAACAGGAGAACCTGAAAGACCTTGCCCGCTTCTTCAAGGAGTACGCCCCGCGCTATGGTTACAAACACCTCTGCACCGAGGATGATGACTACAAGTATTATCAGACCCTTGGTCTGAAACTTATCCACCGAGGATTTTTCAGACAATATAATTATGGATTGCCGTTGAAGGAATTGAAGGTGTAACGTGGATTTCTTTATGAAGGAGAGGAAAATCCTCTCCTTCATAAAACCACACCGATAAATCATCGATTAAATCTAATATCTCCATTTTGCAAAAATTATAGCAGATAATCAAAGCATATATGTAGATTATTAATTAAATATACTAACTTTGTAAATAATACACTATGGCCAAATTAATGGAAAAAACAAAAATATATACATTCATAGATTTATTTGCTGGAGCAGGAGGACTTTCCGAAGGATTTGTAAGGGCTGGATTTACACCGCTTGCACACATTGAAATGGATAAGAATGCCTGCAATACATTAAAGACCAGATCTGCATTTCATTATCTTCAGAAAAATGGAATGCTGTCAATTTATGAAGACTATCTCAAACATAAGGAAGAAAGAACAGACGGACAAAAATTGTGGAATCAGGTTCCCAAAAGCATAATCGATACTACGATATGCGCTACTATTGGAGAGAATACTATTGATGGCATTTTCAAGAAAGTGGATCAGCTCAAGGGAAACAACAAAGTGGATATTATCATAGGGGGGCCACCTTGTCAAGCGTATTCAGTCGCTGGAAGAGCTCGTATGGGCAAGAAGGTAGAAAAGGATCCTCGAAATGAATTGTATAAATACTATGTACAATTTATCAAGCGCTATGATCCTGAAATGTTTGTATTCGAGAATGTATTGGGACTACTGACCGCTAAACGAGGTGAACCTTTTGCAGATCTCAAACGATTGGTTGAAGAACTTGGATATGATATGGACTGTAAAGTTCAGGTTGCGTCCCAACATGGAGTATTACAAAACCGACAAAGGGTTATCATTGTAGGTTGGAAACGTGTTGTAAAAGGATTGAAAAGTCCATACCACTATCCGGAACTTACCGTGGAAAAGTGCCCTTACCAAGTACTGCGGGATTTGTTCTCGGATTTACCTGAGCGGAAAGCGGGAGAAGGCAAATTCTGTGAAGCCGTTTCGTATGTCAAACCTCTGTCCGAGATGCCGTACCTCGATAAGTCTGGAATACGTGGCCTGTTAAATTTTACAACTCAACACGTAGCCAGACCAACAAATGAAAATGATCGAAAAATATACAAAATTGCTGTTGACAAGTGGTTAAATGAGCACCAGCGATTAAACTATGCGCAACTACCGATGGAGTTGCAGACTCATCGAAATACGAAGACGTTTCTTAATCGTTTCAATGTTGTTGATCCTTACGGATGCTGTCATACTGTAGTAGCGCACATAGCCATGGATGGTCATTACTATATTTATCCAACGTTAAATCCGACATTGGAAACGGTACGATCCATTACGGTTAGAGAGGCGGCTCGTCTACAATCATTTCCAGACGATTACTTTTTTGAAGGGACCCGGACATCTGCCTTCAAACAGATTGGCAATGCGGTACCCGTCGTGTTAGCATACAAAATCGCAAAGGGCATAAAGAAACTTCTATTATGAACGAAAAAATAAAAAGTGGAACATTTGTTTTTCGCCCACGGGCTCGACTTATCAAGACTATAGGCGAAGAACTTATCAGCGACGATAAAGTAGCAATATTAGAGCTGGTTAAAAATTCATATGATGCATATTGTACATTAAATGGCGAAGGGGCAATTGTAGATATTACATTTAATGGTAATGTTCAGAGTTTACCTTCCGGAGAAAAATACATAGCCAAAGAACAAGCCTCCATTATTATTTACGATGAAGGCATAGGGATGGATTTTGAGGTTATAAGAACCGCATGGATGGAACCTGCCACTAACTTTAAAAAGTTAAAGCAAAACCAGAATCCATTAAAAAAATATGCAGGGGAAAAGGGTATAGGACGCTTTGCCTCTGCAAAGTTGGCATCCAAATTAGAGCTTGTTACAAAGCAAGTTGGTAAAGACGAGATTTTCATCAAATTCAATTGGAATGATTTTTCTAATGAGTATGATTACTTGGATGATATTAAGATAGAATGGGAAATACGTCCCGCAACCGAAATTCAAAAACATGGAACAATTCTACGTCTGTACGATTTGAATGAAGATTGGAGCGAATCCAAAATAAAGGATCTGCGAGTTGCCTTATCTCGATTGCTTAATCCCATTGTTCCAGTTGAAGATTTCTTAATGAGTTTAAACTTGCCAAAAGAATTTGGGGCATTATCTGGAACCATTGAGAGACCGGAAACTCTAAATCGTCCCAACTATAGTATAAAAGGCAGTATTGCAGCTAATGGTTCTCCTCAGCAGATAGTTTTTTATAGTAAAACTATTGGTCATGAAGAAATTCTTTCTTTAAACGAGAATGAATTCCGCCTTCAAAGAAAATATTTGGCCGGTCCTTTCTCATTCGAATTTAAGATTTGGAATAGAGATGCAGATGAATTAAAAGCATTAGCCAATGAAACTGGAAATATTGTTAAGAATGTCAAGACTGACCTTGATGAATTGTGTGGCATAAGCATATATCGTGATAATATCAGAGTTCTGCCATACGGAAACAGAAACAATGATTGGGTAAGACTTGACATGCGGAGAGTTAATAATCCAACATTGAGATTAAGTAACAATCAAATTGTAGGATATATTGCAATAGGGATAGATAGCAATCCATTATTAAAAGATCAAAGTAACCGGGAGGGTATCGTAGAAAGCCAAGCCTTTGAAGACATCAAAGATTATATTAAACTCATATTAAATGAGGTGGAACAGCGTCGATATGCAGAACGTCCCCGAGAATATCAAAAGAAATCTACCAAGAGTTTGTTTGAGGCGTTCTCACTTGGCTCTATTTCTGCAACAATACAAGAAACTAACCCCAATCTCAATGAGATTCTAGATCTCATTGGTCAAAAAGAAATTGAGATAAAGCAATCCATTATAAAAGTTCAGGAAATAATCTCACGTTACCGACGATTATCTACATTGGGGCAATTAGTAGATCCCATTATCCATGATGGTCGAAATTTTCTAAATAAAATAGATTTAAAATCAGATATAATCATACAAGAAACCCAAAAAGAGATTTGTGATATTAATAAAATTGCTATTAAAGTTAATGAAATACAAACGATAAGAAAAGAATTTGCACAATTATTTAAAAGGATTGAACCTTTTGGTGGTAGAAAACGAGGACGTCCGGAAACCATAACTATTGAAGATTCAATATCGAATATTTTCATCCTAAACAAGGACGAACTATCCAAATTTAACATTGCTTACAAACTTCCAGATACTCGCCATCAAGTTACCATTGATGAAAGTGAGTTAGGATTAATTTTCATGAATCTAATTCAAAATTCAATCTATTGGCTTAGCACAATTAAACCGCCAAGAAGAATAGAAGTCAATATAATTGATGAAGCAGATGGATTGTCGATTGTATTTAGCGACAATGGGCCTGGGATCAAACATGAAATAGAAGATCGGATTTTTGAGCCCTATTTTAGCACAAAACCAGATGGAATAGGATTAGGTTTGGCAATTATAGGTGAATTAATGGCTGATTATAATGGAGAGCTCGCTTTAATTGAAAGTATGATAGGAGGAGCATCATTCAAACTAAAATTTAAATATAGAGTATGAAAACATTAAAAATATTATATATAGAGGACGATTCTGAGAACCGTTCAGACTTAATAGAAGCTTTATCCGGCCAAGTAATTAATGGACAAACAATAGAAATAGAGGGAGAAGCAACTTTTGAAGTAGGAATTAGGAGGATACATGATTTTCACATGGTGATATTGGATTTATATAAAGGTAAAGCCGGAGATGAAGGAGAAACAGCTGGAATTCAATTGCTTGACTTGATACAAAAAAACATGTTTATTCCAGTTATTTTTTACTCCGGTACCACTGCTAAAGTAAATGACTTCAGATCTCAAGTTATTGGTATTGCCACAAAAGGAGATGGAGGTATAGCAGAATTAAAACAAGAAATAAAACGCCTCTCGGATCACAACCTTCCTTATATCAGAGAAAAAATTCACCAGCATATTAACAATAAACTGCGAGACTATTTTTGGGAAATTATTCAAAAAAAGAAAGACATATTTAAGCCAGAGGGCCAAGATTACTCTCTGGGATATCTTCTATTAAGAAATATCGGCAATTCTTTATCTAAAAAGAATATTATTAATATTTTAGAGGATTTGTCAATTAACAAAAATGAAGAGAAAGTTCATCCCATGGAATTTTATCTATATCCAACAGATAATAGTAATGAATACGAAAGCGGAGAGATTATAACCAATATACATGATAAAGTCTTCTATGTAATTCTTACCCCGTCTTGTGATTTTATTCAAAGGAAAAATAAAGGAGGAAAACGAAAAGCTGACAACATTTTATTAGCAAAAGCCAATCCGTTAAGTACAACAGAGCCTTTCCAAAAATATAAAAAGAATAAAGACAAAGGGCCATTGTCGGAATTGATAAGATCAAAAAATGAACGGTATTTCTTCTTGCCAGGTACACCTTTTCTGCAAAACATGGTAGTAGATTTTCAAAATAAAATAATGGTAAATTATGAAGATTTACGTCTCAATTATGAGAGAATAGCAAAATTGGATTCTCCTTTTGCAGAAGCAATGGCAACAAGATTTATACGATATTATAATAGATGACAGTATCGGCGAATCGGTACCACTGTAGCGCATGAATCGGTACCATCATAGCGCCCCAATCGGTACCAAAAAGATGTAAAGTTCTGCTCATGTATAATAATAACCGCCTATCTTTGCAGAAGAATTTTTAAATCTGTATAGATATGGCACAAAGTAATGTAAACATGAGCAAATTAAAACGTTCATTTCAAATGCTAGCGGCAAAAATACCGCAACGCACCATTTGCGAGCAACTACACATGGGACGTGGCGTACTGAACCGTTACAAGACCTTGGCGGATTCCCAAGGTTTGTCCTATGGCGTGATAGGCCGCATGAGTGACGGGGAAATAGAATCTTTCCTCCAGTTGTCCAAACCCACAGCAGCCCCATCTTCCCAACGTCAGGTGCTGGACGGGCTGTTGCCTGAATATGTGTCAGACTTGTCGCATAACCGCTACCTCACCATTCAAGCCCTGCACGAGTCATACAAGAAGGAGCATCCCGACGGATATGGATACACCCAGTTCAAGAAGTCAATCCGTAAGTATCAGTACTCACACAACCTCAGCTTCCATAACACCTATATTCCTGGGGAAGAGATGCAGATTGACTTCGCCGGCGATACCCTGTGGCTTACCGACCCGAAGACAGGTGAGCTAACCAAGGTTGTCGTCCTGGTCTGTATCCTGCCATACAGCGGCTTGGGATTTGCCAAGGCTATGTACAACGCTTCCATGGAGAACTTCTTCGGCGGTATATCCGATGCCTTCTCTTACTTCGGCGGAACAACTCGCATAGCCAAGAGTGACAACATGAAGCAGTGGGTGAAGAAATACGACCGCTACGAGCCAGCGTTCAATGATGCAGCCGTGGAATGGGCCGCCTACTACGATACAACCCTCCAAACCTGCAGGGTTCGCACTCCCAGGGACAAAGGTCCAGTCGAGGGACTCGTCCAAAAGACCTACAATGCCGTCTACGCTCTGCTACATGACGAGGTGTTTTACAATCTACCGAGTATGAATGCCCGTATCTATGAGTTGATGGACGGCTTCAATGAAAAGCCGTCCAGAACGACAGGGAGAAGCAGACGTGACATCTTCGAGGCGGAAGAGCAACCTACGTTGGGCAAACTGCCCATGACTCCATACCGCTTCAGATATCGCAAGGAGGTGAAACTGTCCGGTACCTATCACGTCATGGTTGACAAGCACAACTATAGCGTGCCATACCAGTATGTCGGGCAAAAGGTGAGCGTACTGTGGGACTTGGATACCGTGGAGGTTTACTCCGGGAGTTCTCGCATAGCCATCCATCAGCGTCGCCAAGGATCTGGATACAGCACGCTTGACGAGCATATGCCAGACAAACATCTTGCCTACAAGCACGGACAGGGATATAATGCCGCCTATTTCCTGGAGGAGGCGGCATTGGTCGGCAGCAACACCACTGCTGCAGTCCAATCCATCCTCAATCGCACGAAGCATGTCGAGCAGTCGTACAAGTCCTGCCAAGGAGTCCTGTCTCTCAAGCGCAAGTATGGCAAGGAGCGTCTGGAGAAGGCCTGCAAGCGTCTGGCAGGTTGTTCATCCATCACCTACACGACCATCCGCAATGTGTTGGAGAAGAACCTTGATCAAGTTGACGGGGAAGAAACAGTCTCAAATGTGCCACAGAACGACTATGTGAGAGGCGCGGAGGCATTTATGAACATTTAAACATATATATAGTAACATGAACTTACAAGAAACCATCATACAACTCAACGAGTTGAAGCTCAGAGGTATGTCATCCTCCTTCGAGGCCATGACCAGCCTTCCTGTACAGAACCGCCCATCCCTGGAAGTCGCCATCTCCAAGATGGTGGATGCAGAGGTGCAGGACAGACGAGATCGAAAGACCGCCATGTATCTAAAAATCAGCAAGCTTAGATATACGGCACTCTTAGAGGATGTCATCTGTGGAACAGACCGCAACTTCACCAAGGATGACCTTACCGCCATTGCCGACTGTGCCTTTATACGCAGGCATGAGAACTTGCTCATACAAGGAAAGTGCGGCTGCGGAAAATCCTTTCTTGCCTGTGCCCTTGGAAGACAGGCTTGCATGCTAGGCTATAGAACTCTCTATCTCAACATGAACAGCTTTGTGGAGAAAGTTGCACTCAGCAAGCTGGATGGGTCGTACCTAAAGATGATAACCAATCTAGAAAAGTATGACTTGCTCATATGGGATGACTTCGGGTTGCAGCCAATGGATGACAAGACCAGACTCGCAATGCTCCAAATCCTAGAAGAGAGATACGAGAGAAAGTCCGTCATTATCGCCTCACAGCTTCCTATTGCCAAATGGTATGATTATATAGGTGATCCTACCTTGGCAGATGCCATTATGGACCGTTTGGTGGCAAATGCAAGTAAAATAGAGTTAAAAGGCGATTCTATGCGCCAGAAATTGAAAAAATAAATTACCTTTGCAAATTGAAAAGCAGAACTGAAATCTTGGTACCGCTTGCAGCGATACAAGCGGTACCGATTGCAGTGATAGCATGGTACCGATTACACCGCTACGCTTGGTACCGATACAGCGCTATCGTCATAATAGAGTTGGATTTCCTGATATAGATGTAGATTATATACTGAATCATTTAGACTAGGATATAATTTATTATTTTTACAAATCCAACTCTTATAACGTATTGGGGAAGAGTTTACGATACGTCCACACCTTCAAATATGATTTGATAAAAAACAATAGTTATGACGAATTATTAATATGAAAAAAATTGATTCAATAAATATAAAAATAGCTTCTGCTATTCCAGGAGCAGCAGCAATGATCGAAACATTTCGAGCCATTGGCTACACCTTGGAAACTGCCGTTGCGGATATCGTAGACAATTCGATATCCGCATCGGCTAAGAATGTATGGATCAATCGGATCTGGAAAGGAGGAAACTCCGTCATAACGATCATGGATGATGGACATGGGATGACTGGAGACGAAATCATTCAGGCCATGCGACCTGGAGCACAGAATCCGCTGGAAAAACGTGCTGTAACTGATTTGGGACGTTTCGGTCTTGGTTTAAAAACCGCGTCATTTTCTCAATGTCGTACGCTGACAGTCATGAGCAAAATTCAAGGCCAGTCTCCTGAATTCTGGACTTGGAGTTTGGATTACGTTGCTCGCAGTGACCGATGGGAACTGATACATTGGCTTCCTGAAGGTTTTGAGCATGAATTGGATGGTCTTACATCCGGTACCATTGTTATCTGGACAGATCCGGATCGGATTATACCGACTACAACAAAAATCGAGAACGAACATGCCAAACGAAAGTTTTCTGAAGCTTTCGATAGGGTTAAGAAGCATCTTTCAATGACTTTTCATCGGTTTCTTGAGACCAAATCCATTACAATACATTGGTGTGGGCATGAAATAGCGCCATGGAATCCTTTCTGCCCAAAGGAGAGTAAGGTACAGATCATGCCGTCTGAACAAATTGGAGAACAAGTAACGGTTAAGGGTTTCATTTTGCCTCACAAAAATAATTTTTCTTCAGAAACAGCATACAGAGAGGCTGAAGGAATTTTCGGATTCTCTGCACACCAAGGTTTCTATGTCTATCGTGGAAACCGTCTGTTGTTAGCCGGAGACTGGCTGGGATTATTTCGCAAGGAAGAAGCCTACAAACTGGTACGAATACAAATTAATCTACCCAACAGCTTGGATTCTGATTGGCAGATAGACATCAGAAAGGCCAAAGCATTTCCTCCAGTGGGATGTAGACAGCAGCTTGAATCCTATGCCAGATTGGCGTGTAATAAGGGATCCGAAGTGTATAGACACCGTGGACGAATTCTGAAACAGAGGGCCGGACAGGATTTTCAAAGTCTGTGGTTGGAAAAGAAGAAGGACAACAAATGGTCCTTCATCGTCAACCGAGAGCATACGCTTATTCGTAACATACGAGAGCTAGCTAAAGAGAACCCGGACTTGGCCATTGATATGCTACTGAAATTCGTAGAGGAATCCATACCAGCCAAAACCATTTATGTGCGGGAAGCTAATGATGACGATAGCCAAAAACAGCCCTATTCAGATATGGATCCTAAGTTGCTCAACACAATGATAAGAAGAATCCATGAAGAACAACTCGCACAAGGCCTAACACTGGAACAGTCTAAATTGGCTCTTAAACAAATGGAACCTTTCAATGAATACGAAGACTTAATAAATGAACTGCAATGAATGAATTGAACGATAAGGCAATAAATATATGTCAGGCAATAATCGGATTTAAACTTGGAGTGAGTGATGATGAAATAAACCAAGCTATTTCCGACGTTACCAGTATCCCCATGTATGCAGGACTGGACAAAACCGAATTAAAAAAGAGTCTGTTGGCTATCTACAATGTAAAAGTGGATACATACCAGATTCTGGAAGGACGTGATGCTCGGATTCCCTGGTTAAAAGAATTTAAAGCAGAGCGTCAATCTGAATGGCTTTTTTGGACCAGGTATAAAAGGTACTTGGCCGAACAAAAACATTTTGCGCCGGAGGTTATTTCACAATTGGACGATTTAACTGATCGTATTTTGGACAAGTTGTTTAATCCACAGCGCGATGATGTTATCATTAATAAGAAGGGACTTGTCGTTGGACAAGTGCAGTCTGGTAAAACGGCAAACTATACGGGACTTATTTGCAAAGCAGCCGATGCTGGATTCAATCTGATTATCATATTGGCCGGTATACACAATAATCTGAGAAGTCAGACACAGACTCGTATAGATGAGGGGTTCTTGGGGTTTGATACACAGAATACCAGAGCATACGACATGAATCGAACCATACGGATTGGAGTAGGCCTTATTCCAGGATTTGACAATGCCATTGCCAATTCCTACACGACTAGTACAGAAAGAGGCGATTTTACTAAACAAGCAGCAAATACTGCCGGCTTCAACTTCAACAATCCACAGCCGATTATTCTTGTGATAAAGAAAAATGTATCTGTGCTCAAACGATTATACAGTTGGCTAAAATCACAATCAACTCACGATATCATAGCCAACAAGTCCCTGCTTCTTATTGACGACGAAGCGGACAATGCCTCCATAAATACCAGTCGAGATGGTGATGACCCGACCGCCATAAATAAAAACATATGCAAGATTATCAAGTTGTTTAACCGGTCTGCTTATGTTGGTTACACGGCCACACCGTTTGCCAATATCTTTATTCCTCTCGACAAGGACGACCTTTTTCCAAAGGATTTCATTATAAACCTCCCGGCTCCGGACAACTACATTGGTCCTGAGAAGGTCTTTGGAACTTCGGCAAATCCCGATGGGAACGAAGATCTTTTGCCAATTGTCTTCCCGGTTACGGATAGTGATACATTCGTTCCTGCAGGGCATAAAAGAGATGATCCAAAACCAACCATAGATGATATTCCGGAATCGTTAAAAACGGCCATTAAGTGTTTTATTATTACTTGCGCCATACGCATTGCACGGGGGCAGGAAAACAAGCATAACTCCATGCTGATTCATGTGTCCCGTTTTCAGGCATGGCAAAATCACCTCAAGATAATCATTGATCGTCTATTCAAGTATTACAAGAATGAAATCGAGGCGAATGATCCGACCATAATGGAAGAGTTTCGCCAAATTTTCGAGGAAGATACTCCAAACTATCGTTCGTATTGTAGCATTACCCGAGAAATTATGAATTCACCCGTTCTGTCCCGAGTTGACAACCGAATGAGGCTTCATACGTGGAATGAGATTAAGCCTCTGCTATATCGAGCGGTACAGAAAATTGAGGTCAAATCCATCAACGGTACATCTGGGGACAGTTTGACATATTATGAGAATGAAAAAAACGGCATTTCAGTTATTGCCATTGGAGGTGACAAGTTGTCTCGTGGTCTTACACTTGAGGGCCTGTCTGTAAGCTATTTCTTGCGCGCTTCAAAAATGTACGACACATTGATGCAGATGGGACGATGGTTCGGATATCGTCCCGGCTATGTGGACCTTTGTCGGCTCTTTACCAGTAACGAACTGAATGAATGGTATCGACACATAACTCTTGCCAGTGACGAACTGCGGGAAGAGTTCAGATATCTGGCAGAATCAGGTGGAACACCAGAGAACTATGCCCTGAAGGTTCGTACTCATCCTGGACAACTGCAGATAACGTCCATATCCAAAATGCGCCATACAAGAAATATTCAGGTTTCATGGGCAGGTCGTCTTGTAGAGACCTATCAGTTGCTTCAGAATTCGATCGCCAAACGGAACAATTTGGCGGTAACAGACAGTCTTCTTTCGGAGCTTGGTACTCCAGACAGAATCAAGAGCGACTATCTGTGGACTGGTGTATCTTCTGATATCATATGCGACTATCTGTCTCGATTCCAACTTCCAGAATCCCTGACTAAGGTAAATCTGGATCTTATATGCGACTATATTAGGGAACTGAATGAAGTCGGAGAACTCATTTCCTGGAATATTGCCTTGATGAGTAAGAATGTCGATAAAAACACGTGTGTCCACACTTTCTCCAACGGCGTGCAAGTGGGTTGTTTTATTCGTAGACAGGCAGAAGATGCCCAGAATTCCAAGACATACTATATTCGTAAGAACCATATCGTCGGCAATCCAACGGACGAATTCATCGACCTTCCCGCTAACATGCTGTCGGATGCACTTGACGAGACGAGAGACCGAAAATTCAAAGCCGGTGAAGAGTGGAAACATGATTACCCCTCCCCCCAGCTCGTGAGACAAGAGTTCCGGTCTAAACAGACTCCATTACTTATGATTTATCCATTAAATCCTGCATTTTCAAATGTGTCAGGATTAACGGATACAACCACTGATACAAAAAACGATGAACCATTTATCGGATTCGCCATAGCATTTCCACATAGCGATACCAACAAGGCGGTCTCTTATGTCGCCAATCAGGTAACGGATTTTGCAATTACGGAGGAAAATTTCGATAACACCAACGATAATACTTATGATGAATAGTAATTCTATAATAGATATATGGGATAATCTGAGCATGGGAGAAGAAGTTGGACTCACCAAACGCAGAGTTCCAATTGAATCTCCTCTGTGCATATACGGAACATATCGATACCCAGATAATCTGTTTGGTATTGCATTCTCTTATAACAAAGATCTGACTATCCCTGTCGAACAATTTAGGAGTCTAAAAGAACTTAAAATTCAGCAGATGTCAGACAAAAGTTTTGAGTACAAAAACTTGTTGCTAATCCAACTGCTTCATACGGATTGTCTGGGAGTATTTGCAACATTATGTTCAGATTTAGTAAGTGCCGTAACAAGGGAGGTGTCTGAAGATACGGCCATTCGTATTGTCTTAAATCAACTTGAAAAATGGAGAACTTTGTTTGATCGTGGCCTCGCATCCGGTCTTACACCAAGCGAACAACAAGGCTTGTATGGTGAACTTCATCTTTTGTCTCGCATGTTGCGCCGAAATGCTATCAACAAGACGGATATTGTTAGTTTCTGGGTTGGCTGCGACAAAGCCATGAGAGACTTCCAAGGTGAAGATTGGGCTATAGAAGTAAAGACTACGGCAACAAACAGCTCAGACCGACTTGTCATCAATGGGGAACGCCAATTGGATAGTACGTTAATTAACAGACTGTTTCTATATCATCTTTCCGTTGAGGTTTCTAGAAAAAATGGACAGACATTAAATAAGGAAGTTGAGGATCTGAGAAAAATGTTATCGGATGACGTGATTGCATTACACAATTTCAATTCCTGTTTGACACATGCAGGATATTTTAATGAACATGCCTCCTTGTATCAGGATCGTTGTTATAGGATTCGCAGTGAACAGGCTTATCACATATCAGGAAATTTCCCTAGAATAGTGGAGCAAGAGCTGCGCATTGGAGTCAGCAATGTTACATATACTATCAATACGTCCGCTTGCAAAGAATATGAGGTAAATGATACGGAACTCTTTAAAAATACAATTGACCATGAAAGAGATTGAGAAGTTTTATCAGTCATTGATGCAAGACGTTGTTGCCATGCAGTCAGGTGATGAAGAGGGCAACACTCAAGAGCAGATATTTACTCGAATATGCTTGGATATGCTGGCTGACGCTGCTGAAACGGAAAATGTATCGGTCGCTTATGACGAACGTGATTTGAGAAAAAAAGGCCAGCATAAGATAAACGGGTATGCAATCTCGGATAATTACGAAACCGTAGATCTTTTTATTACCCTCTACGCAAACACCATGGAAGCTCGGACAATATCCAAAGGAGAGATAGATACAGCAGCCAAAATGATAACGAATTTTTTTCGCCGAGCCATATACAACGATTATGTAAATGAAGTTGCAGAATCTTCCGAAATCTTTGAATTCGCAAATACGCTGGCCAATTATGCGGAACTGCGTAACAATCTGATTCGCGTAAATGCCTTCATCCTGACGAACGGCGTGTACAAGGGAGAACTGCCTGCCAGCCAGACCATTTGTGGATACAACATCTACTACAAAGTTATAGACATAGAGTTCCTTTATAAGATTTCCGAACAGGCTGGAGTTCCCATAGAGTTGGATTTTGAGAACCTTGACGGACACAAATATGAAATTCCATGTCTTGCTGCCAATCTGAGCAATTCGGATTATGAAGCATATGTTGCCATTATGTCTGGAGAATGTTTAGCCAAACTTTATGAATGCTATGGTGCTCGTTTACTTGAACAGAACGTACGTTCGTTTCTTCAGTTTACGGGAAAAATCAATAAGGGAATACGTGAAACCATCAAGAATGAGCCTCACATGTTTCTGGCATATAACAACGGTATTGCTGCAACTGCTGATCATATTGAACTGGATGAGACAAAACATTTCATCAGACACATCAGTAATCTCCAGATTGTCAATGGAGGTCAGACGACAGCTTCCATCTATAATACAGCAAAAAAGGATAAGGCTGACATTTCCCAAATTCAAGTCCAAGTAAAACTGTCCGTCATCAAGGACAAGGATCAGTACGCGGAAATTGTTTCACGTATATCGCGCTATGCCAATACTCAGAACAAAGTCAATGATGCTGACTTCTCGGCCAACAATCCGGCTCTTGTAGAAATCGAACGAATCTCAAGATACGTATTTGCTCCAGCAACTCCGACCAACAATTTACAGACAGTATGGTTCTTTGAACGGGCTCGTGGACAATACAAGACCTTACGAGCCAAGGAAGGCTTTACCAAATCCAGACAAAAGGCTTTTGATCTAAAATATCCAAAGAAGCAGGTTGTGACGAAAGTAGAACTTGCCAAATATGTCAATGCTTGGCAGGAGATTTATAATGGCAAAAATCTGGCTGTTGGGCCTCATATCGTCGTTCGGGGAAATGAAAAGAACTATGCACGTTTCATAAACTATAATCTTCCGGATGCCAAACATATTGATGTCGCATGGTTTGAGGACACAATAGCCAAGGCAATTCTCTTCAAGACCGCAGACAAACGTTATGGAACCAAACTTTCAGGAAATCATATTGGTGAATTAAAACAAGTTGTCGTTCCGTATACCTTGTCTCTCTTGAATATCATTACAGAGGGACAATTGGATTTGTATCGGATCTGGAAAAATCAATCGATATCGCCGGCATTGTCGGATTTTATATATGATTTGATGAAACAAGTCAACGAGTTTATTCTTAAAGAATCCCCTGTTTCTCACTATATCGAATGGGCAAAAAAAGAAGAGTGCTGGTTAAAAGTTCGTTCAAATAATTGGACCTATAATCTTGATGAGATACAACAGGATTTCATTGATGAGAAAAATCCTCCCAAACGCAATCACAAAAACGATGGTGAAGATGAAGAGTTGGAGAAACGGCATAAGGAGGATATCATACGGGCCATCCCTTTTTCCCTCTGGAAGAAGATAGAGGCGTGGGGACGCGATACGGAAATGCTGCAGCCGACCTTAACTTCTATGGCAAGTGATATTGCATATAAAATCAAGAATAATCGTAAACTGAACGACAATGATATCTCCAGAGGATATCTGATTTATGAAAATGTCTGGCAACATAACCCAGAACTTCTTGAGGAAGCGGATAATTTGGCGGAATTGGATCGTATAAAAGCAAGCGAAAGCGCAAATGCCATATCCAACCAAGTAGACTGTCGCGATGAAATTACGTTGGAACTAATCAAAAAAATGGTGGAATGGGACAAACGACGGCGAATCCTTGAAGATTGGAAATGGAAAGCCATGAAGGATGTCGCCGATGGAATAAAACCATTGACAGACAGGATGAAGTACGCCTTCTATTTCAATTTGCAGAAGTTAAGGAAGGCTGGATTTTCAAATTGACGATTGATATGGATATTTGGAGCCGAGAAAAAAGATCTGAAGTCATGTCCCGAATCAAAAATAAGGGTACGAAACCGGAAATTATGCTCCGCAAGGCTCTTTTTGCCCGCGGATTTCGCTATCGTGTCAATGTCAAAAGTCTTCCAGGAAAACCGGATATAGTTCTGCCACGATACAAAACTGTAATTTTCGTTCATGGATGTTTCTGGCACGGACATCCTGGTTGTAAATATGCATATACTCCCAAAAGCAATACGGAATTCTGGATTAACAAAATATCAAGTAACCGAGAACGGGATGTAATCACAAAACACAAACTTGAAGAATCAGGCTGGAAGGTTATTATCGTTTGGGAATGCGAGCTTAGACATGAAAAGGATTTCTCAATTCTAATAGAGCGTTTATCCCAGAATATCCGTTCCACCAAATAATATAGACAATAAATTTAAGTGTGTCAAGTAAGGAATTTATTAACTTTACAGACACACTTATTTTGTAAGCCTCCGATAAAGTACACATTGTAGATTCATAAAACAACAAACTCTTCTTATCAACGAATATAAAGTTGACAGGAAGAGTTTGCTATTCTGTAAGCCTCCGATAAAGTACACATTGTAGATTCATAAAACAACAAACTCTTCTTATCAACGAATATAAAGTTGACAGGAAGAGTTTGCTATTCTATTGTATCTCTATTAGACTTCAATAGGATTTTCGTTGGACTTCTTCAACTTCCAGACATCCGGAAGCAGTTCCCGGATATCTTTGCCGGAATCTTTTTCCTGATAATATGGAAGCCTGGCAATGACATCGTTCAGCCATTCTCTTGGATTGACTTCCTGTGCCTTGCAGGTGGCAAGCAGTGAACAGATGACCGCTGTATTTTCCGCGGCCTCATGATTCCCGCAGAAGAGGAAGTTCTTTCTTGAGAGCGTCAGAGGACGTATCGCATTTTCGGCCAGATTATTGTCTATCTTTATATTGCCGTCTTTGAGACAGGCCTTCATTCTGGGCCATAACGGATACGCATAGGAGATGGCCTGTCCCATCCGGTTTTTGGGCGGAACCTTGACATATGTGCTTTCCATCCACTTTTCAAAGGAATCCAGCAGAGGGGCGGACTGACGGTTCCGCAGTTCACGCCGTTCTTCCGCCGTATATTCCCGGGAGTCGGCAAAGTGCTCTGTCCGATAAATCTCCTGTATTGTTTTCAAGGCATGCTCCGCCAGACTTCTGTTTTCCTCCAGAGCCATCTCAAAATGGCGTCTGATATGGGCCAGGCAGGCTATGAGGCACACTCCTTCAGTACCTTCAAATACATTGTAGGCACTGTAACCGTCACTCTGCAGATATCCCTTGAAGTCCTTCAGCAGTTTCCTTATAGTCTGTCCCGAACGGGAACCGTCATCGTAATGGAAAATGACCAGCTTTTCCATGACCGCCCTGACCATCCACAGATACTCCTTGCCGGCCTTCCCCTTTCCCTTGCTGATTACCCTTACAGTGGTCTCGTCCGCCTGAACATACCCGCATCCGACAACCAGCCGGACCAGCTCGCCATAAAGTGGTCTCAGCAGTTCACACACAGGCTTGAACCAGCCGCTCAGTGTGCTTTCGGAAAGACGGACACCCAGATGGCGGAACTCCTTGACCTGCCTGTAGAATGGAACGTGATATTCGTATTTCTGCAGGAGCATTTCGGCCAGCATGGTGGAACCGGCCAGACATTTGTAAACAGGAGAAGGTGGAAGCGGAGCAATGATTACGCCGCTTTCACCTTCCTTGGGAAGACTCAGGTTGTCTTTCAGTCCATATTTGGGACGGACAGTCTCCTTTACATACAGCCTGCCCGGTTCAAATTCCAGCGTACGGGTACGTTCCTCGCCGATCCGTCTGTAACGGTCCAGATCCACCCGGTCGGGTTCAATTACCACTTCAACTACCGGCAGTCCCTCCAGGAGTTCGCGGTTACGCCGGGATTCCTTCTTCTTTCCATCGGGCTTTGCTTTTGAAGGAACCGCTGCGCTGCTGTCCTCTTCCCGGATGTCTTCATTCTGTCCGGTTGCAGGAACGGAATCGAACAGGGAGAGCTGGTTGGGATCCAGGGCTGCCAGCTTCTCACTTCTCCGCCCGAAAAGCTGACGGTTCAGCCATGCTATCTGTGAGAGCAGTTCCTGTATCTTCCGTTGCAGCGCATCCGTCTGTTCCAGCAGTTTCCCGTTGGATTCGACAAGGGAACGGTTAGTCTCCAGGAGACCGGCTATCTGCTCCTGCTGACTCCTGATTATCTGTTCCATTGTATCCTGCCGAATCATCCGTTTCTATCTCTTTATACGATGTAAAGATACTGATTTTCCGTCAGATACGCAACCGGATACATGAAAAAACTTTCAGTAGAAGCCATTCTTTCTACTGGCTTTCAACCTTTTCAGCCTCTCGTTCGGATTGTCACTGATTCCTTCCACCATCATGACCAGGTCGCGCCATTCCATCGGATAAGACCTGCTCCGGCTGTCATAGGCCGGCAGCCGGAATGTGCCTTCTTCCAGACGTTTCACATACAATACCATGCCGCCGTCTTCAGCATGGAGGAGCTTCATGGTGGTCCTGCTTCTGTTTATGAAGATGAAGACATCGCCCAGACGGACGTCATGTCCCATCCGGTCGTGAACCACTCCGCACAGAGAATTGATCCCCTTGCGCATGTCCGTCTTTCCGGGACACAGGAAATAGCGCATGGTATCATTCAGACAGAACATGGCCGCATAATTTGTGTATCAATCCAAATGTCAGTTCAGGGTTCCCATGGCTGTCAAGGTGGATCCTGATTCCGGAAGGAAGCTCTATTGTCACGTCGCCACCCGCACCTGACGGGAAATTGCCCCTGCGACGCAGATCCAATGGAATGAACGTATCATCGGGAAGCTTGTCCGGATGGCTGGTGTAAGTACGGCTCAGGCCAAATTTCTTCTTCCAATAATGGAAACAGGAGGATGAATAGGCCTCATTCTCACAGAAATCTTTTATGGTCAGGCCACTGGCCTGTTGTCTTTCATAAACAGACAGGAACTCTTCTTTACTCATTATTCGTTTCATGGTCTTTTTATTGGCAAAGTAACGGAAGAGTGGATGGCTTTACAATGTGTATTTTATCGGATGCTTACCTTATTTTAATATAAGCCACAATCTCATAATTTCTGATCGTTGAAAAGCTTGTCAGCCAGTTTAATTATTCTAATTTAACGATCATTTAGGCTATAAATTCCTCCTTTTAGTGCTGACATCCCACTGATAAGTTTTTTATCCTATCTTATCATATTGATATGTCTTAACTTTATTCAACTGTAATACTTCTGCGGAAGTATTATTATCATAAAAAAGTACAATATTCTTTTCACCAGTCATCGAGCTTTGATATATAATACCATCAATGTGGTAATTATTCATAAACCTTATGTATTCAGTAAAAATTTGAGTGGGTACATAATCGATCCCCGGATTCTTACCTATAGGTTGTGTTATTTCCGAATGGAACTTCTTTAGAAACTTATATTCCCAGAAATATTTCGGCATCCAAAATGATAAGTCTTTAGGTATCTTGAACAGGTCGACAACCACAAGTTCTCTTTTCAATTCGAACTCCCCCAAATCTATCACAGCATCTGGAGTATAATTTCTGATTTCATGTATCGGAGTATCCTTATCCAATGCACCATAAAACATGGAAATCCCTGCAGCGCTCATTCTATTTTCCTTAGCTGCCTCAGTTGGTGGTGCCGTCAAATCCTTAAATGAAGTACGAGGAACTCCTATATCATTGGGACGTCCTCGGAATATGAGAGTTCCCTTAGTAAGTTTGGACATAAGAATATTTCCGCAAAGCTGGTTTATTTCTGTCAATACATCATCTTTCCACTCCTCTTTTCTTATGAAATGCGGATCCTGGAAAAAAGTATAGCGTTTTTTATGCTTAACCATATTAGAAAAATAATCCCATTCATAAGATAACTCTTCATCAAGGTCTTCTGCAAAAGCTTCTGTCTGCACACATTCGTCATTGTTGAAACAAGAAGCAATGTCTTCATTAAGATCATTATTTAGTGTATAAAGACCATAACTATCCATCAAATCTTGTACATCCTCATATGTTTCTGCTTTCTCTGGCAGAATAAAAGATCCAGCTCGACGGACTCCTGGTATGACTTCCTTATCATCATCGTAGTATGAACTAGACAATGGCAAATTGGCATCATCCAAAGAACATAATCTTTGTGACAAACGTTCCTCTACATGTTGCATAAAATCTTGCATATCTAGCACTAAAGTATGTTCTTTGCCACAATATGAACATAGCCCTTCATGTCCATTCTTTCGAATATAATCCTGCAAATATGGATCTCTAAAATGTTCAGCACAAACCTTTTTATCTCCATCAAAAGTATGCATAAGACCGTTTTCCTGATCTATCATCATTTCTTTTAATCGTCCCATCCTTGTAAATATTTAAATTATGACCTTATTAAATCTAAAAATGTCATATATAGTAACTTATGTTGATTTATTTGTGTAGTACACTATAATGCAAGTTTCTAGTAAAGTACATATTGCAAAATAGAGAATATCAATCCTGATTTACTACGATTCGTTCAGATTTGTTTCCGTCTCGAGGCTAATAGAATAAATAAATTCCATTCGGAACAAATTCGTTTTGCTTTGGCAAGATTCTGTTGAAGGAGTTTCGCCATATCCTTTTTTCCATGTCATAATACGGTATTTTTCTCAGGACATCTTTCATTTATATTATGGGATCTACCCCCCACAGGCTCGCAAATTCCGATAAGGAAATACACAATGAACACCTTGTATGCGGATGCGTCTTTGTCACAGAGATGAGATAGTTTTTCTTGCTCAAAAATCTTCTGCCTGATTGCATTTTCAATTCAATTGTTATTGATACTTACTCTTCTGTTATTCACATGTCTGGAAAGTCTGAGCAGAAGTGAGAAGGTGTATTCGATGGTTTTCCCTATACGGATTTTAGCCAGCACCCTAAATAAGTTTACTGAATTCATTTTTCAAACTTCAGTATAACAAGATAGGATTTACAAATACGTCTTTCCTTACGCTCTTCTATGGTAAGTCCAGTCTCGTCAGCTTCTGATTCCACTTTGTATAGTTTGCCTATATAGCACATAATACTGTAAGCGTCCAATTTTGACGTACCCTACAGGGAAAGCCCCTTTGGGAAGCTTTCCTCTTAAAGTTTTCAAAAACCGGACTTGATTTTTAAAGTTTGTTAGTATTGATTCCGATGGTCATCGGTAGCAGATTCTCATAATCCCTACGCCCTTTGACCACCTCACGGAAAAATTTCTTTAAATAAGCCAGGGCGGAGATACCGTTGGCCCGGCAAGTAGATATCAAAGTATGATAGGCGGCTGACACATTCGCCATACGGTTGCTGCCAAAGAACAACGAGTTCTTCCGCTCACCCGCCAAGGGACGGATGAAACGCTCCGCAATGGTATTGTCGATGCTGTAGCGGCCGTCTTTCAAGTAGGCGAACAGCTGATTCCAGAAGTTCTTCAGGTAATTGACCGCCTTTTCCATCAGATCTCCACGGGGAGGATGACCCTCCGAAGTCAGCACATTCAGAAAACTGCGCATGCGGCCGATGACTTCCTTTGTCCGCAGGGAGTTCCGTTGTCGGGTTATCTCTTCAGCTGTCAGACCGGACTGGCGGTAACTGTCTTCCTGACCGTACAACCAGCCGATGTATTCCAGCATCTGTTTCGCATTCAGGTCACCGCCCTGCTCGTAGGCATACACGAACTTGGCACGCGCATGGGCCAGGCAGCAGAGATGTTCCGTGTCGTACAGCCTGTCTTCCAGATACATGTACACATTGTAGCCGTCCGACTGCAGCGCCCTGATCTGCCGGTCGCCCAAAATGTTCTTCAGGGCATCACGGCTGCGGGAACCTTCCTCATAACAATAGATGACAATCTTCTCTTCACGGTTGACCAGACACCAGATATATCTTTTACGATAACGGTCCTGTACCTTCACCTTGCACCAGGTCTCGTCGCAGTTCACGATGNTAATACTTGTGTAGCCAATGCCCTATTCAGATCCGATGCTTCCGTAAATTTTCTTCTGGCATGGTAAGAAATACACATTTAACCTCTAAAAATCATAATCGATTATAAGCTCTACTTATATCTAAATTTTGACTATTTTTCCCTCCCAAGTCAATTAATATAATTGTTTCATCCTTTTGTGTAAAATATACACGAAGAACCGCAGGACTAAAAATTCTCAGTTCATACATTGGACCTTTTTTGCCATTGTTAGGAGTTACATCTTTTATTATTTTTTCATCAGCTTTTATAGGATGTAGAATATTACGCTGTGCTGCTGTTTTAAATTTATCAAATATAGAATATTGTTTATCCATACTAATTTTTTGAAAATCATCCTTAAAGGTGTCACGTATTATAACAGTACAGCCAATAATATCCTGAACCCTTTCTAAAAGGCTTTTTGACTTCTCGTTTAATTCACGGATTCTTGTTATTATGTATTCCGTATTAGATTGTGTACCATAGAGATTATCAATATTACAAATTTCATCTTGTCCTTTCAATTCTAATTGGTCTTTTAATAAATCTTCACAGACGCCTAATGTGAAGGACATACCATTACCACGAGTAGCAAGCGCAAGATTTGTTGCATCCTTTTCTTCATTACATACTATGACTTTAAAATCATTATTTACCAACCACTCTGCATTAGAATTTTCATCAAAGATTGTTCGTATTGGATATTTATTGAACAAGCGAAGAGCAAAAATCCTTTCTGAACTATCTTGAATTTGTAAGATACATTGCTTTAAAGATATCGTTTTAGACAAAATTTGTTCATCTTGATTTTTCGCTAATACAACACATGAATCAAACTCTTTATTTACTTCTTTATAAGCCAAGAGCGTATTATGCAAGGCACCTGCATAATCGTTTAATGACATATTGTATGGAATACAATCATTAAAAATGAAATTAACCATCATATAATGTTGTTTCAAAATAAATTTATGGCATCTAATTCAAATTGATCAAAAAAACCTTTTGGAGTTATGTCAGTCATCTTTCCATTAGAATCTAATGTAATAGATTCTATGTTTGTATTCTTCTCTTTATTTAGTTCAAACCAATAACTAATAAATTTATTTTCAAAACCTTCATGCTGTTTAGTATAAAGTCGAATACCATCAAATAGATGATCACTATGTGTTTCAACAACAACATTTATACCGAAATCTACACAACGGGCTATAAATTTACCAATTTCAGTTTGACCTTTGGGGTGTAAATGGGCTTCTGGATTTTCTAACAGTACCAAACTGTCTTTACTCAATGAAGCTCGTAATAATAAAGCAAGGACCGGTAAGGCATAACTTAACCCAAACCCAACATTTGTAGCTCTATGTTCGTCAAAGAACGAAAAGGATTGATCGCTAAGTTTTTGTAATACATATGTAAAATTAATCCCTGGAGATATAATATCAAGCCATGCCTGTAGATTAAACATAAAAGTTTCTCCTTGAGATTTCGGATGTCTCAAATCAATGGGAATGGGCATATCTGCATAAGTATCAATACATTTCAATAAATTCCCTCCTTTTGAATCCATTTCAACTGTATTATTGAAAACTTTTATTGAACTTTGACTTCCATATCGCCCTGCTTCTGAATAGAATAATTCAGGACAAGTAAAGCTATTGCAATCAATTTTTTGTAAATCATCTTTCCCGTGTAAAACAACGGATTCCCCTTTATCGTTTAATAATTTAATACTAAATTCTTGAGCATTTATATTAGTTAATTCTTTTATTGTACCATGATCATCTAATAAAAAGTTTCCATATTGCAAGCCTCTATTAGCCATTAATAAAGCTTGTATAACAGAACTTTTTCCACTACTATTAAGTCCTGTTAGCAATGTAAACGGTTTTAGGATTATACTACTATCTATAAAAGATTTAAATCCTTCTAATTGTATTTCACTAATCATTGTTATTTATATTTCGCAATTAAAGAATTAATTTTGTCAAAACGTTTTTGTACAGAAGAATATTTCCAACTGTCTCTTGAAATCAAATTTTGAAAATCTATATCGCCTAGCATAATATAATACTCTGCTTTTAATTCATTTTGATTTGAATATATATTTGTATACTCATGTTCATCTAACATAGCTAACATTGCCCCCCACATCTCAAACAAAGCTTTATTAATAGGAGCACGACGCATTTTCCCAAAACTTCGACGAAAACAATGTTTTCCAAAGAGTTTCTGAGAACGCTGCATTCCTCTAATGAATAATACCTTTAAATCTTCTAAATTAAAATCCCGTATACTTTCAATTGTTACGTTTCCACGTTTTATAAGTTTCTTGATATCATTTGTTGAAAAATCAGGATAAGCATTGATTATTTGCATTGTATCACTTAAAAACATATCCATACTATTATTCTTAGGATAAAATTCTTTTCCACGTAATATAAAAGCGATACATCGTAGAATTAATTCAAAGTCATCCATACGTTCTGACTTAACAGAATTAGTAGTAGCTTCTAAGAAGCTCTCATTTTTTGCTAATGCATTAAGCAATTCTGTTGCCGAACCATTATATAAGGCATTTCGTATTTCTTGCGGTGTTAAATATAGCCCTCCAGTATTAATACGTTTAAAAATATTACGCTTTACTTCTTCCGGGGTTCCAGGATTAATAATTGTAAATGTCAATTCAGTTTCTGTTATTCTATTCTGAAGATAGGTCGGTAATTCACTAAATGTCTTCCCATCATATTGTGTCCAAAATTCCAATCCTTGCAGCTTCATTCCTTTACCACGTAAATATTCGTCTTTCTTTTTTAGAAAGTTTTGTCCTAAAATGAAATCCCTCAATGAAGAAAGGCGCTGAAGTCCATCAACAACTGTATAAACACTCTTTTCATCTGCAGAGACGTAAAACATAGGAATTGGTATTTTAAGCATTAATGACTCAATTAATCTTGATTTTCTAACGTCATCCCACACCTCATGACGTTGATAATCAGGATTAAGAACAATGGATTTCTGAATAAGCCTTTTAATGCAAGTTTCAACCAAGACCGTCTTTTTATCTATTGATATGTCGTTAGGATTAAACGGATCCGTCAAATCATTCTCCATTCCAGTCCCTTCGCTATCAAATATCTTATTATCTAATTGTTCCTCCATTATTATTCAAATAAATATAGTTGATACAAATATACGGATTTCACTTTATTTTATGATGTGTTACAGAAATAAATTTCCGAATTATCTCTTACCACAATCACGTGGACACATTATTAGGTGTTGAGATATTAAATTCTATTAAACTATTCATTAAGGATGGTATTTCACAAAAAATAAACAATATATTATTTCTAAAAGATACATTTTGTGCTATATTAGCACTACAATCAAAATAGAGTGATATGGAAATTCCATTTACATATGGGAAAATTGCTATTGGAAAAGATTTTTGCAATCGTGAGAAAGAAACGACTTACTTGGTCCAGTACTTTACATCGTTAATCAATACCATTATTATCTCTCCTCGTCGCTGGGGTAAAAGTTCACTTGTAAACAAGGCCGCAAAGTTAGCGATGGTGCAGGACAGTAACCTCCGAATCTGTCATATCGACCTGTTCAATGTGCGTAGCAAGGAGCATTTTTATTCACTGCTCGCCCAAAATGTCATTGCTGCCACTTCCACAAAATGGAAGGAGGCAATCGAGAGCGCAAAGAGTTTCTTTTCGCACCTTGTTCCCAAAATTTCAATCGGTACAGACCCGACCAATGAGGTTTCAATCGATTTTGATTGGGAGGAGGTAAAGCGTAATCCCGACGAAGTGCTCGATCTTGCCGAAAAGATTGCCAGGAAGAAGGGCCTGAAAATCGTTATTTGCGTAGATGAGTTCCAAAATATCGCGACGTTTACCGACCCAGACTATTTCCAGAAAAAATTGCGTTCACATTGGCAACTGCATCAAAGTGTGGCTTATTGTCTCTATGGTAGCAAGCGCCACATGATGATAGAAGTGTTTACCGACTCATCCAAACCATTCTACAAGTTCGGCAATCTGATGTTTCTCAATAAGATTGACACACCTTGCCTTGTGGAATTTTTCAAGAGTCGTTTCGCTGATACCGGCAAGAACATCGACGATGAAGCAAGCCATTTGATTGCAAAGCTCGTAGATAATCATCCATACTACGCACAGCAGCTGGCACAGCTTTCATGGCTCAGAACAAAAGATGTATGTACTGTTGAGATTGTACGTGAGGCGCACACAGCATTGATGGAGCAGTTAAGTCTGTTGTTTGTAACAATCACCGAAACACTGACCACACAGCAACTGAACTACCTCAAGGCTCTTATAGCTGGAGAAAAGGCTATTAGCTCGACTGAAGTGATGCATCGCTATCAAATCTCTTCAACGACCTCAATATCCCGCTCAAAGGCTGCCCTTATCAAGAATGATATATTGGATAATAAGGCCGGTGAAATCTCGTTCCAAGACCCGATTTATGCCTATTGGTTGAAGACTAAGTTCTTTGCAAAATAATAACACTACTGTCCACTAAAAATGGACAAGGTTAAAAATTAAATAAATTCGGTTCACTTGAATCATATCGGTCTTTGACATTTTTGAAATTCGATTTGTCGAACAAGTCACTGAGATGTGTTTTGTCGGTCAGAGAGATTCCGAGGATTTGAAGAACCTCATAGACGCTGCGTTCTAATTTCATATCGTGTTGAATTATTGCTACCAAACAGTAAGTAATTATCGCACAATAGATTTGTATGCGTACTGCGTTTTCCGATGTTCCCCAAAACTTCTTAATCCTGAGGTGTTGTTTTATCCATTTGAAGAACAGTTCAACACTCCATCTGTTTCGATAAAGCGATGATATCAACTCCGCAGATGCGTCAAGATTGTTTGTCAGGAAGATATATCGTGTACCGTCTTCAGGATTTTCAACGATGAGTTTTCTAAGTTCCTCAGGATAATCCTTAGAACTTTTATAAACCGTAAAGCACCCGATTGCATCCGAAACTACACCTTCCGGCAATCTTCGTTTCCAGGTTTTAGGCTTGATCCGTACGTTTGTTTTGGCTCGTACAACGAAGAAAGCACCTATACGATTTATCGTATTAAGATTGCTGAAGTCGTTATATCCGCGGTCGAATATGTAGTGCGCTCCAGATTCGTATGGTATCTCAGGCATAGCCTTTGAATCGTGAATGTTGGCAGGTGTAATATGCACAAATGCAGGTACTTCCGCTTCAACATCATAGAGCGTATGCAACTTTATTCCGCCTTTATGTTTGCGAAATTTGGCCCATTCAAACACCGACAGGCACAAATCAACCGTTGTAGAGTCAAATGCGTAAACATGACCGTCAAGTTCGAATATTTTATTGATTCTACGCTTGCGGGCCTCGGCAATCATGAATGTTGCATACTCCTCGAAAATATGGTAATCACGTTGCTCATTAGCCTTACTGAGATTGCTTCGTGTTACAGATTTCCCGATTCCGAGATGGTAGAGTTTCCCAGCATGTGCTTCCATAGCCACAACCAGATCTCGGAGGCTCTCTCGATTGGATAGCTGACCGAACATCATCGTAAGCAACTGATTCCAACAGGTATAGCTTTTGATATACTTGTTGCCATTGTATTTCTTCACAATGTATTTGAATTTCTCGTAATCAAGGAATTTAACTAATTGAGAGAAAACGTACTCGTCTTTAAACATAACGGTCTGATTTTGACCGCAAAGTTAAATTCAAGTCTCGGGAATCTAAAATTACCTATAACAAATTGAATTTCAATAATTTCAAAGAACTTCTATGATTTTTTAGTGGACACTAATGAAATAATAAGACTATGAATAAGTATAACCTTACTTGGATTGCCTTCGCCAATAAGAAAAGGTGCAGGCTTACTAAAGCTATAAATACTTTAGTAGTTATTTCTTGGAGAAAGCTTAATGTTG
The DNA here is from genome assembly GCF_900128475.1 of Mediterranea massiliensis. GTDB lineage: Bacteria > Bacteroidota > Bacteroidia > Bacteroidales > Bacteroidaceae > Bacteroides > Bacteroides massiliensis_E. The sequence goes on from NZ_LT635837.1 coordinate 185,861, forward strand.
TATTATTCTATTCTTACCATCCCGGCCAACTGCACGAAATAATCATTTGACCAAATATCAAGTTCTTTTGGATTGCGCACGAAAGGCAATACATCTTCTTTCACTTGTTTTATATCAGCTGAAGAGAGACGCTCAATGAGTTTCTCCTTGAATAACTCTGGAGTGATATTCTCATTGTTGAACTGCTTGCATCGTTCTGCCAAATGAGCAAAATCAAGTGGAATATTATGGCGTACATACCATTCAAAGTCGTACCAATCACGACCTTTTACTCTGTTCTTCCACGCACGATATACTAAGGCGTGCATCTTGCCTGCAAACAGGTCCGGAAGTGTGAAACAACGAGTCATAAATGAATGTGGTTGGAGCAATAGCTTTTGTTCCGTCTTGAAGTTCAACGGTGGACATGTATCTACTTCAATCTTTATCTTTATAGACTTCTCTGTTTGGAAAGTCACATCATACACATCGGTATTATCTTTAAGAAATGCCGATTCGACCTTTCCAAAATTCTTCTTATCCTTTTTCTTTATTTCAACTTCACGGCCTACCATTGCAAAAGCGTCAATGATAGCAGGAAAATATTTCGTAAAATCGAACTTGTCATCTTGCGCAAGCAGTGAGAAATCCATATCCTCACTGAAACGCTGCAAGCCATGAAAGATTCTCAGACAAGTTCCGCCATAGAACGCAGCCGATTCAAAGAAGCCCCCAGCATACAGGCCTGCAAGTATCATTTGTTGGTTCACTTCAAATATGGCGTTTCTCTTATGTTGCTCCGTTGTTAAATCATAACGGGAGAGCATATTGTCGAATATTTCATTTTTCATCGTCTTAAGAATTTTAGAAGTGTTGAAATTGAATCAGCCTTTTTGCCAACCTTTATATAATCTTCAAATATGGTTGCGTCCATATTATAGAACTCATCCATATCCATACGAATATCCTGCTCAAGATATGTCTCTACATCCTTCATATAACGAAGAATGACTTTTGAGGAATTGGCAATCAAATCACACAAAGCCTTTTCCGGTGATGCAATAAGAAATGCATAGTCACCTTTATTCATACTCCTTACTCCTATCGGAAATGCCTTTCTTGAAATATATTTGTAGTCATAATTGCCGACTGGAGTTTGAAAGCTTCGGGGATGTTTTACAGTCATTGATTGATGAACATATACAGCCTCTGGGATAAGTCCATAATATCGTAGTGCAGTAGACATTGAAATATACGAAGGTGTATAGAGATGATTGGCAATCAACTCACTTGATAGAGTCTTTCCTGAATATTCGGGGTTGATCACATAAAGTCCTCGCTTAAGTCTGATGATAACCCCTTGCTTTTCGAGCCAGGTTACTTTCTTATTAGCAGACTTAAGTTCCGGATATAACGATTCAATGATTGAAGTCGTTACCGGAATGGTTCCTATTTCATTTAATTGCCTGTCCATACTGCAAATATAGTAATAATTTGAACAATAAAAGAAACAACACTTCTTTTTCTGTTCAGAATATTACTGCTAAGGCTGTCTTAAAAATAGCGACCACTGCCACATAAGTCTGTTATTTGTAACAATTACCGAAACAATTACCGAAACACTAACCACACAGTAACTAAACTATCTCAAAGCTCTTATTGCCGGCGAAAAGGCCATTAGTTCGACCGAAGTGATGCATCGCAAATCTCTTCAACGACCTCAATATCCCGCTCAAAGGCTGCCCTTATCAAGAATGATATATTGGATAATAAGGCTGGTGAAATCTCGTTCCAGGACCCGATTTATGCCTATTAAATGAAGACTGAATACTTCGCAAAATAATCATAATGTCCCGCTCGGTTTCAGAGCCATTTTTGTACCTTTTCTCATCAAAAAACGGCATTTTTCACAAGTTTTTGTACCGCACATTTTGATATTCAAGAAATTACACTTACTTTTACTTTCCAAAATGGAGGTACAAGTCGAGAATGGTGCTAAAAATCACTAACTTACACATTCTCAGATACTTGCCAACCTGTTGATTGTACCTTTTAGAGTGCTACACTATTGATAATCAACGATGTACACATACTGCATCGGAAAGTAAGATTTTGCATCGAGACATCATAAGACACCCGCAATCAAAAACAAAAGCACCGTCTGGATTTCAAACGATGCTTTTGCCTGTACCACCTCCTTGATGCTACCGAATGAAATGGGTAGGCGTCCAAGGCTCGCTGGGCGGTATAGGTTCGCCGCCCTGCTTCAAGTTCTTCAACAGCCAGGCCATGTTCCGACCCAGCGTACGCATAATCTGCAACCCCTCTATATCCTGAGTCGCTTCGCCAGGCAACCTTCCGTGCACGCTGTTCCAGTATTGCGACGACACCACCGGCATGTTGTTGATAGTGAAATACTTGTTCAGACGGTCGAACGTCGCACTGGCTCCCCCGCGGCGGCATACGGCTACAGAAGCCGCAGGCTTGTAGGCAAGCAGACGGCCGGCAGAATAGAACAGACGGTCGAGCAAGGCGCAGAGCGAACCGTTGGGACCGGCATAATATACAGGCGACCCTACCACGATACCATCTGCCGTCTCCAGCTTTTCCCTGATCTTTCCATACAGTTCATCATTGAACACACACCGCCCCAGCTGCGCACAACGGCCGCAGGCAATGCACCCCTGCACCGCTTTGGCACCGATGGACACAATCTCGGTCTCTACCCCATTTGCCTCCAACGCTTTGGCCACTTCCGACAAAGCGATGAATGTATTTCCCTCCTTGTGAGGACTTCCGTTAATCAGCAAAACTTTCATCTCTTTCTTGTTTTTTTGTTGCAATGCAAAGATAATGAAAATGGGAAAACATAGGATACACGAAACCGCCAATAAATTATGGGACCGAAAGAAGAAGAATGTCCCCAAAAAGAGTTATCTTGCAGGGATTTTCGAACCCATAATTTCATAGACACAGAAAAATGAAAACAGAACTTCTGCATTCCTGCCCCGAACTGATTGACTACATCAACGAGGTAGGCTTCCTGCCCCTGCTCCGCATGGGCGTCGAAGGATGGTCAGCCGAAGAGGTGACGGACGAAGACTGCCAATACACCCGCCTGCCCGACGGCGGATGGGAATGGCCCCTCTGGACGTGGAAGGGCGCCATCCTTCAGGACAGCGGGTGCGCCTACGGCAAGTTTTTCGACCGCAAGGCAGCCTTCGTCAGCCGCGACTGGTGGCCCGACTTCTGCAACTACCGTCGCAGCGTTTTCCCCTATCCCGACGCAGGCACCGTCGAAGAAAGCATCCTCGACACCCTGCGGACCGAAGGAAGTCTCATCACCCGCGACCTGCGGGCCGCCTGCGGGTTCACAGGCCCCAAGATGCGGAGCCGCTTCGACGCCTACCTGGCCCGCCTGGAGATGGGCAGCTACATCGTGACGGAAGACTTCGTCTACCCACGCGACCGCCACGGACGGGAGTACGGCTGGGGATGGTCCCTGCTCACCACGCCCGAAGCCCTCTTCGGACGCGAAGCCTGCCACCCCGACCGCACCCCACAGGAATCGTACGCGCGGCTCATGGACCAGTTCCGAAAAATCCTGCCCGACGAGTCCGAACAGACATACAGCTTCCTGCTGAAATGACAACCAACCGAACAGAAAAGACAGACCACTGGCCTGCCCCCTAACCATAACACAACAACCCTCATGAAACCCACCATACTCTTTCTACATGGATTCTTTGCCTCGGGCGTATGTGTACCTGCCCAGACCTTGAAACAATGCTTCCAAGACCAGGCCACAGTACTCACCCCCGACCTGCCTCTGCATCCAGCCGAAGCCCTTGCCAGCATCTTCCGCTGGTGCGAGCAGGAAAAGCCCGACGTACTGGTAGGCAATAGCAACGGCTCGTTCCTGGCCCAGATAGTGGCTGCCCGCAACAACCTGCCGGCATTGCTTGGAAATCCTCACTTCGAAATGACCCGCTTCCTGGCCGAACGCATCGGTACGCACGAATACAAATCACCTCGTGCCGACGGAAACCAACGCCTCGTCATCGACCAGGCTCTGATTGAAGAATTCGCCGACCTCCAGCTCCACCAATGGGACAACGACCGACCCGACAACCACGAACGAATATGGGGACTCTTCGGAGAGAACGACCACCTGGCCCACTACGAACCGCTCTTTCTGAAACATTACACCCACGCCTTCCACTTCCCCGGCGGACATACCCCCACAGAGGAGGAAGTGCGCACGTACTACGCCCCCCTGGTGGCACAACTACTGGAAAAACGCAGCGGAGATGGACGGCTATAGGAACATCGTCAGCAGCGGAATGCTCAGCACCGAAAGCAAGGTCGTGATGAACGTACCTTCCGCCATGACAACCTCGCCCCACTGATACTTGATGCAGAACAACGTGCCATACGAGGCCACAGGCATGGCCGCCAGCACCACATTGATGTCGGCAATGGTCTTGTCCACCCCGCAGAGGCGCGAGAGATAAAGGATAAGAAGAGGCACCAGCATCAGGCGCAGGGCCGACATCAGATAGATGGCCCCATTGCCGAACATCCGCCGGATGGGCACTTGGGCGATGGAAGAGCCGATGATGAGCAGGGCGGCAGGCACAGTCACGTTGCCTAGCAGCAGGAAGGGCGTGCTGACGACACGAGGAGGAACCCACCCCGTCACCACAATCAGAATAGATGCGTACGAAGCAATCATGGCCGGACAATAAAGCGTACGCCAGTCAAAACGCATCTTCCCTTCGCCGCCCGAAATGAACAAGGTGCCGAACACGAAAATCAGCAGCGTGCTGGGGAAATTCAAGATACTGGCATAAAACACCGCACTGGCCCCGAAGATGGACGCCACGATAGGATAACCGATGAACCCCACATTGCCGAAAGCCAGCATGAAGCTATAGATGCCCCGCTCGGACGGGCGGACAGGCAAGACATGAGGAAGCAGAAAAGCAGCGCCTATCAGGACCACATAAGTGGCAAATCCCACGACCAGCAGAGGCAGAATGAGGTCCTTGTCAGGAAGCGTGTCGCCCATTACCGACGAAAGTATCAGGCTGGGGCACGTCACATTGATAACCAGTTCCGAAAGTTTGCGGTCGAATTCCGCATCCATCATTTTCTTCTTGCTCAGACAATAGCCGAAGATGACCAGCACAAACAGGATAATCATCTGCGTTACGATTGCATCCATCACTCTTTTTCCTTAAAAACCCGGCAAAGATAGTGAAAGGCGAGAGCAGAGACAAACGAAAAACAAAGTTTTTCAGCATCACCCCGCCTGCGCCCCATCGCCTCCCTGACGGACGAACAAAAAAATAGGCCTTGTCGTCCCGACAAGACCTATTCACAACACAAACACAAAATAAAACACGACAAAACTACTATGCAATTATGCCTATTTACGTTTATACATAAAACACCGACATACGGATATTCACATATACATACCGGTTTACGGCTACTTGCACCATTTAAACAAATACTTCGCTGTATTTGTTCATTGCCTATTATATTTTTTTCTTTATCAACTTCTTTTTTTACTGTATGCCTCTTTCACGAAGCTTCAATTGCCAGTTCCAAGCGGAACGCAATGTATCTTCGATAGGCGTTTCAGCCTTCCATCCCAGCTCTTCGTTGGCCAATGTAGGATCAGCCCACACCTTCTCGATGTCACCTGCACGACGACCCACAATCTGGTAGTTCAGCTTCACACCTGTAGCAGCTTCGAAAGCGTGTATCAGCTCGAGTACAGAAAGGCCGCGGCCCGTACCGATATTAAACACTTCCACTTTCTCCTTCTGCTTGTGGTTCAGGATACGGTCGATGGCTACAACGTGAGCCTTGGCCAGATCGACCACATTGATGAAGTCGCGGATGCACGATCCGTCGGGCGTATCATAGTCATCGCCAAAGACACTCAGTTTTTCGCGGATGCCGATGGCCGTCTGGGTCAGATAGGGAATCAGGTTCTGGGGAACGCCGTTGGGCAGCTCTCCGAGCAATGCGCTGGGATGGGCACCTATCGGGTTGAAGTAACGCAGCAGGATAGCGTTGATGGGCGCACCCGAAGCCACTGTGTCGCGAATAATCTCTTCATTGATCTGCTTGGTGTTGCCATAAGGAGATTCAGCCTTCTTGATGGGGGCTTTCTCCGTTACGGGCAATACGTCCGGCTGGCCATATACGGTACACGAAGACGAGAATACAATGCCATCCACTCCATGCTTGGGCATCAGGTCGAGCAGGTTGATCAGCGACAACAGGTTGTTGCGGTAATACTTCAACGGCTTCTGTACAGACTCACCTACCGCTTTGCTGGCGGCAAAGTGGATGATGGCCTTGATGCCTTTATATTTGGTAAACATGGCATCGAGTCCCTCATAATCCAAACAATCGAGTTTCTCGAATGCCGGACGGATACCAGAAACTTTCTCAATGTTGTCCACAACATCTGCGCTCGAATTAGACAGATTGTCAATAATAACAACTTCATAACCTGCGTTCTGAAGTTCGACAACCGTGTGGGAGCCAATGTATCCGGTTCCGCCTGTCACTAATATTCTTTCTTTCATAAATAGAGATACTTTTAGTTTTCGGTTATTTTATGCTACAAATGTAGCAAACATTTTTAGAATACGCAGAATAAAAACGAAAAAAAACGTGCCGACCTGTGTTTTTTTGCATCGGAACATGCCCGATACAATCAAAAACAAGTCGGCACAGCCTAAATGTTCAGGCTTTCTATAGCCGTCAGATCTTCACAACTCCCGAGAATCCCATGAATGCCATAGCCAGCAGGCCGGCTGTAATCAGTGCGATGGGAGTCCCCTGCATACCCTTGGGGATGTTGACCAGGCTCATCTGCTCGCGCAGGCCGGCAAACAGCGTCAGGGCGAGGCCGAAGCCCAAGGCGGTGGAGAAGGCGTAAACGACACCCGTCAGCAGGTCATAGTTCTTCTGGATGACGAGGATGGCCACACCCAGAATACAGCAGTTGGTCGTAATCAAAGGCAGGAACACGCCCAATGCCTGATAGAGCGAAGGAGACACCTTCTTCAGAATGATCTCCACCATCTGCACCAGCGCGGCGATGACAAGGATAAAGGTAATCGTCTGCAAATAGCCCAGGTTGAAGGCGTCGAGGACGAACTTCTGCAACAGGAATGTGACGATGGTTGCAATGGTCAGCACAAAAGCCACAGCGGCCGACATGCCCAGAGCCGTATCAATCTTCTTGGAAACGCCCAGGAACGGACAGATACCCAGGAACTGGGACAGAACGATGTTGTTGACAAAGACCGCCGAAATAAATATCAAGATATATTCCATATTGTTTCAATTTAGCATAAAGAATGAATGTTTGCTCATGCCTTCTTCAGGCGGTTCACCAACGCGATGAGATAGCCCAGCGCGATGAAGGCACCCGGCGCAAGCACGAAAATCAGCATGCCATATTCCTCAGGGATGAGGGAAAGGCCGAATATCTTGCCCGTGCCCAGGAACTCGCGCACGGCACCCAGCAGGGTCAGGGCGATGGTAAAGCCCAGGCCGATGCCAAGACCGTCGAACAGAGAGGCGACGGGATTGTTCTTGGCCGCAAAAGCCTCGGCACGTCCCAGCACAATGCAGTTCACCACAATCAAGGGGATGAACAGGCCCAGCGTGGCATACAGGGCCGGCACATAGGCTTGCATCACCATCTGGAGCAGCGTAACGAACGAAGCGATGACTACAATATAGGAAGGAATACGGACCATGTCGGGTATCAGGTTCTTGATGGCCGAAATGACGGTGTTCGAACAGATGAGCACGAACATCGTAGCCAGTCCCATACCCATACCGTTGATAGCCGACGACGTGGTACCCAGCGTAGGACACATACCCAGCAGAAGCACGAACGTCGGGTTCTCCTTGATGATGCCATTCATCAAAACTTTAAAGTTATTCATAAGTCAGGCTCCTTTCTTATTTGACGCTGGTAGAATCTGCCGTAGCAGGATCCTCAGCGGGTTGTTCAACATTCTTTTGAGTAGCTCCTGTAGCGCCGTCGGCTGTATTCTGGCCGGCATAGGCCGCATAAGCCGTATTGACTGCCTTCAGGAAGGCTCGTGAGGTAATTGTCGAGGCCGTGATGGCATCAATCTCTCCCCCATCCTTGCTCACCGTCAGCGGAGCGCTGCCGGGGTTCTTGCCTGTAATGTCACCACGATTTCCTTTCTTGAACCAGTCGGCCGCCTTCGAGCCCAGTCCAGGAGTCTCGGCGTGCGACAGCAGGGAGTAGTCGATGATATTGCCCTGGGCATCGAAGCCGACGAGCACCTTCAGATCACCGCCGAAGCCCATGGCCGATGCCTCTACAGCAGCACCGATATATTCACCTCCCTTGGTAGCAGGATATACGGCATACTCCACGCCGTTCACCTCCTGCATCTTCTTCTCGGCTATCGGGTCGTTGTCAAAACCTGGCACCACAGCCTTGACGGCATCGCTCAGCGTTTTGGCGTTGGCGGCCGCAATAGGTTCCTTGGTCAGTTCGTTGACCCACGCCAGCAGTGCTACGGAAATGACTGTGACTCCCGTGAGCACCAGCAACATATTCTTTAAAGACGATTCTAACTTTTTCATTTTTTCTTTGCTACCTCCCCGAAGCGTTTAGGTTTGACATACGTATTGATCAGCGGAGTGAACGCGTTCATGATGAGAATGGCGAAAGACATACCCTCAGGATAAGCACCGAACAAACGGATGATGACCGTCAGCAGACCGATGCAGACGCCATATACGAGCATACCTCTGTGGTTCATCGGCGAAGTCACGTAGTCGGTCGCCATGAAGATGGCACCCAGCATCAGACCACCCGACAACAGATGGGTCAAGCCGCAAGCATACTTGGCAGGGTCCACCCAATGCATGATGGACGTGAACACCAGTACCGTCACCAGGATGGAAACAGGAATATGCCACGTGATGATCTTCTTCCACAACATATAGACCAGACCCAACAGCAGGGCCAGCGCGCTCACCTCACCGATACATCCTGGGTTGTTGCCGAAGAACAGGTCCAAGGCACTGGGGAGCTGGTCCATCGAGAAGCCTGGGGCGCCGTTGGCAACACCTTTCATAATAGCCAGCGGGGTGGCAGTAGTCACCGCATCGGTATAGGCGGTCAGCTGCCCCACAGCAGGCCAGCTGGTCATCTGCACGGGGAAGGACAACAACAGGAACACACGTCCTGCCAGTGCCGGGTTGAAAGGATTACAACCCAAGCCTCCGAATGACATCTTGGCTACGCCAATGGCAAACAGGGCACCGAGAATGATAATCCAGACAGGCAGGTTGGAAGGCAGGTTGAATGCCAGCAGCACGCCCGTAATGATGGCCGAACCATCGAAAATGGTCGTCGTTTCTTTCTTCATGATAAACTTGCCGATGGCCCATTCAAAGAATACACAGGCCAGCACGGAAGTCAGCGTCACAATCAAAGCTCCCACTCCGAAGAAATAGAGCGACACGAGAAAAGCGGGCAGCAGGGCGACAAGCACACCATACATATTCTTTTTCACGCTGTCACCCCCATGGACGTGGGGCGAAAGGGATACAATTAACTTATTCATAATGTTCTTTAATTCGGTGATTTATTCTTACTTCTTGGCCTGACGTGCACGGATCATCGCGCCGACCTTGACCTTGCCCAAACGGATGAAGTCGAGCATCGGACGGTTGGACGGACAAGTGAACTGGCACGAGCCGCATTCGATGCACGACATGATGTCTTCCTTCTCCACCCGCTCGAAATCGCCATGGGCCGAAACGGTAGCCAGCAGATAAGGCTCCAGTCCCATCGGGCAGGCACCCACACACTTGGCACAACGGATGCAGGGCTGGATGGCACCACGCTTGGCCTCCTTGTCGTTCATAATCAGAATGCCTGAACTGCCTTTGGCCGTAGGCACATCCGTATTGACCAGCGCCTTGCCCATCATCGGGCCGCCGCCGATAATCTTGCCCGTATCTTCGGGCAGGCCACCACAAGCCTCAATCAGTTGCTTCATCGGCGTACCGATGCGTGCCAGAAAGTTGGAAGGCTTGGCCAGCGACTTGCCAGTCACGGTAATCACACGCTCAAACAGAGGCTTGTTCTTCTGCACAGCCTGGTATACGGCAAAAGCCGTCCCCACATTCTGTACAACAGCACCGGTAGAAATAGGAAGTGCGCCTGCTGCCACCTGCCGCTTGATGATGGCATCGATCAGCTGCTTTTCGCCTCCCTGCGGATATTTCACCTTCAGGGGAACCACTTCGATACCGGCATAAGTAGAAGCGACCTTCGTCATCAACTGGATGGCATCGGGTTTGTTGTTTTCAATGCCGATAAACGCCTTGTTCACCTTCACGGCCTTCATCAGGATGGTGACGCCCACCATAATTTCCTCGGCATGCTCCAGCATCAGCTGATGGTCAGCCGTCAGATAGGGCTCGCACTCCACCGCATTGATGATGACGCATTCGGCCTTGAACGCGGGAGGCGGACAAAGCTTCACCTGCGTCGGGAAGCAGGCACCACCCATACCGACGATGCCGGCATCCGCAATCTTCTTGACGATTTCTTCGGAAGAAAGCTTGCATTCCTTGACCAGCGTATCGCTGCGGTCGATGCTCTCCTCCCATTCGTCTCCCTCTACATCTATAAATATAGCAGGTTTCGGATATCCACTGGCATCGACAATGGTATCAATCTTGGCAACCTTTCCGCTGACAGACGAGTGAATGGCCGCCGATACAAAGCCACCAGGTTCGGCAATCTTTGTACCTACTTTCACAACATCACCCTTGGCAACAATCGGCTTGGCAGGAGCACCGATGTGCTGGCTGAGCAGAATGGCCACCTTGGCCGGAATTTCGGCCTTGATGATGGGCTGATGTGCTGAAAGTTTATTTTCGTGTGGATGAACACCACCGATTGAAAATGTCTTCAACATACAAATCTTGTATTTAGTCGTTTATTGATTCTGTTTATTATGCTTCAGCCTTCGGAGCTTCGGGAGCCGCTACAGGAGCTTCTGCTTTCGAAGGGGCAGGAGCAGCTTCATCGGCCTTCGGTTTGCGCGGAGGGAAATTCAAGGCAATGATGGCATTTTGCGGACAAGCCTCCTCGCATTTGCGGCAAGACTTGCACTTGTCCGGATTGATATAGGCCAGGTTGTTTTCCAGCGTAATGGCTTCGAACGGACAAACCTTCACACACTTGCCGCAACCAATACATGCCACCGCACAAGCCTTGCGGGCCACCGCACCCTTGTCCTTGTTGACACACTGCACGTACACGCGACGCGATTTCTTGCCTTGCGGACGGATTTCGATGATGTTACGCGGACAAGCCTTGGCACAAGCTCCACAAGCGGTACATTTGGCTTCATCCACTTCAGGCAGGCCAGTCTCGGGATTCATGTGGATGGCTCCGAACTGGCAGGCCGAAACGCAATCGCCACAACCCAAACAACCATAGCTGCAACCCGTTTCACCCCCATAAAGAGAAGAGGCGATGGCACAACTCTTGGCGCCATCATACTGGTTGATGCGCGGACGGTTCTGGCAGGTACCATTACATCTCACTACAGCTACCTTCGGTTCAGAAGCGGCGGCAGTCAGTCCCAAAATATCAGCCACCTTTGCCATCACCGGCTGTCCGCCGACCGGACAAAGTTTGCCTTCCAGCGAACCAGCCTTTACACAAGCATCGGCAAATCCGCTACAACCAGGGAAACCACATCCACCACAGTTCGCCTGAGGCAACACAGCTGCCACCTGAGCAATCCGCGGGTCTTCGTACACAGCAAACTTCTTGGAAGCGACATACAGAATGGCAGCCAGTACCAAGGCTATCACTCCCAATGAAATTACTGCAATCAGAATTACATTCATAATGTTTGTTGTTAATTAATTATTTGAATTTTAGTTAGTTCATCGGCTGTATGGTAAAAGAGAACTTTTTCCCCAACCGGGTTCGGTTCAACCACAATATAAAATAATAGGGAATCAGCAACAGGAGGGAACACAACGCAGCATACAGTTCATGTTTCCACAACGCCATAAAGACAAAAAGTGCCACAACCAGCAGCACAAAGGGAACAACAAAGGCCAACAGGACGGCCATATATCCCATAGACAGCTGTCCCATCACCCAAACCCTATCACCCGGACGGCAAATCTGGGCAGAAGCGGGATCGTTCACATCAATCAGCTTTTCCTTGGAATCGGCCGAAGAGCAATGCCCTTTTATGCTACACGCAGCACAGGCAGAAGTCTGCACAATTCTGACCTGAAGGTGGGCACCGTCTATGTTTTCCACAATACCTTGATGTTTTATAGTATCCGTCATTTTGCAAAGTATGCATTACAAATCGCGGCAAATTTAAGCATAATTTATGAACTACAAGCCTTTCTCAAGCTTTTTCTGTGTACGCAAACAATGTTTTTTCAAAAAAAAGTGGCTCCCCTTGCCAGGAAGCCACTTTTTAGATTGTTTTTAATTCGTTTTTCTGCCGTTCGAGTCACGGAACAGCCACTATTCCACAAGGGAATGTCACCAGCTATAACTCAAGCCAAAGCCCAACGTTTCGGTAGCCTGGAAATAATTGTCTCCGACCGTAGGAGCCGTACTGTCATCATATCGGGCCAGCACATACAACTTGGCAGAAAGGAAACGGGTCAGAATAAAGTCGATATTGGTTTCCCATTCGGCACGTACCCATTGATAAATGGTCAGATAATCCAGACGGGTGGTCAACTTGATGGAAGGAATAATAGTCCATGCAAAGTTCGTCTGAATCTGCGAACCGATATTATGCTTAACCGACGCCCCTTCATCCAAGCCATAGCTGGTTTCACTCACCCGGCTATTGCCCACATATCGCATGGTATGCGTAAAGGGTGCCAGGAAAACGGAGAGGGTAAATTTACTCTTCTCCAACTTATAATCCATACCAATACTCGTCGACCAGTCCAAAGGCGCAAAGAATGCAGCCTTCAAGTCGTTGCTGTTCGTTCCATAAGAATTGAACAGCTGAGTCTTGAATTCGGTCGATATCGTATAATACCATTTCGAAAAAGCCTTCACGCCCAACTTGCTGTACAATCTAAGCTGATCGCTCGTTACCAGGAACTTGTGGCAGGTATCCGACGGGGCCGAATTGATATTCGTCTTTATTTCCATCAAGTTTTCCCATTCCACCCGTTCCTTGTCATTATAATTGGCTTTCAGCAACAGATTGACCAAAAAAGTATTCGAACTCTCGCCACCCTTGTACCAGTTACGCGAAATGCTGTTTTGAGAGAACTGAATTGAGCCGCTTCCCGATGTAACCCACCAATTAGGTTTATGGATAACCACACCGGCTTCCTCATTGAAATCCATCTGCTTCTTTTTAATGAGCTTGGTCACAGAAGGTCTGGAAGAGACTTCCTTTTCTATATTATCTTGAAACACACGTCTTTGCATAATTTCATCTTCGGTTAAGACAACCAGATCGGGATGATTGACGTACGTACTGAGGAGTGCCTTGTCAACCTGCTCGTTGGCTTGTTCGATAGCAGTAAATGGACGTTTGTCAAAAGGCAGCATTTTCACTTCCCATTCAGGCACCGTGTCCTTTCGGGAGTTTTGTTCCCACCCCAAGGCAGAGATTCTAGCCATTGGAGAATAATAGAAAGTGAAAGGAAGAAACAAACGATAGTATTTGGGGTCGGCCGCTATATACCGTTCAGGAGTGGAAGGGTCGTTCAAATAATGAAGTACCCCCAAATTCTTTTCATACGCCAATGAAAATGTATCTGTTTTCATCTCGCCCGTCTCAGGTATGCGTCTCAATTTCAGGACACAATATTGCGACAGCAAATCTGACAACTTCGTTCCTTCCTCCTTTACCTGCTGGGATTTCTGCGATCTCTTGTTGCTGCGGGCAACTTGCAGGGTATCCTTATTCGCACCCGTCACAACCAGCGAATCGGATGGTTGCCGACGGTTGGGGAACACGACTTCCACAGAATCTTTACTTATCCCTCCCGTCTGTTTGATACTGTCCGGCCTCTGCCGGCTTTCTGTTTCGCCCAGCTGTATGGCCGAACTCTGTGCTGATAACGGCGCAGAAACCGCCAAAAGCATCATCCACGCCAAAAGATGTCCATTCTTCCTCATAATACACAAATCATTAAAGCCCTAAAATGATTAATCGGGCACAAATTTAGCTTAAAATATTTACTTCATCCCCTTTTTTTTGTAATTTTGCAGCTTTAAAATGTCGATATGTTAATAACACGTCCGGCATCAGAACAGTATAACAAATTTAAACCATTATAGTTGTGGGAGAAACAAAGTATATTTTCGTCACCGGTGGCGTTGCCTCTTCATTGGGCAAAGGAATCATCTCGTCTTCCATCGGTAAGTTGTTGCAAGCCAGAGGCTACAAAGTAACTATCCAGAAGTTTGACCCGTACATCAACATCGACCCGGGGACCCTGAATCCGTATGAGCACGGCGAGTGCTATGTAACGGTAGACGGACACGAAGCCGACCTCGACTTGGGGCACTATGAACGTTTTTTGGGTATCCAGACAACCAAGGCCAACAACATCACGACCGGCCGCATCTACAAGAGTGTCATCGACAAGGAACGTCGGGGCGACTATTTGGGAAAAACCATCCAGATCATTCCGCATATCACGGATGAAATCAAACGTAACGTCAAGCTGCTCGGCAATAAATATAAATTCGACTTCGTCATCACCGAAATCGGCGGAACCGTTGGCGACATCGAGTCACTCCCCTATCTGGAAAGTATCCGCCAGCTGAAATGGGAATTGGGAAAAGATGCTCTGTGTGTACACCTGACGTACGTTCCCTACCTGGCTGCAGCAGGCGAGCTGAAGACAAAACCCACCCAGCATTCTGTCAAAGAGCTGCAAAGCGCCGGTATCCAGCCGGACATTCTTGTCCTTCGCACCGAACACGAACTGAGCATCAATCTCCGCAAGAAAGTGGCTCTGTTCTGCAACGTCGACGAAGAAGCAGTCGTACAGAGCATCGATGCCCCGACCATCTACGAAGTGCCCATCCTGATGCAGGAACAGAAGCTGGATGCCACCATTCTGAAAAAAATGGGATTGCCAGTCGGCGATACGCCGGGTCTTGGCCCTTGGCGCAGTTTTCTGGAACGCCGCCACAAGGCAGAAAAGACAGAACCCATCCACATCGCCCTGGTCGGCAAATACGACCTGCAGGATGCCTACAAGTCTATCCGTGAAGCCCTCTCCCAGGCCGGCACTTACAACGACCGCAAGGTTTCTGTAGACTTCGTCAACAGTGAGAAGCTGACAGACGACAACATCGCCGAAGCCTTGAAAGGCATGTCGGGCGTACTCATCGGTCCGGGCTTCGGAGAGCGTGGTATCAATGGCAAGTTTGTTGCCATCAAATATGCCCGTACCCATGATATTCCTACATTCGGCATCTGTCTGGGCATGCAGTGTATTGCCATTGAATTCGCCCGTGACGTATTGGGATATGCTGATGCCAATTCGCGCGAAATGGACGAAAAGACTCCCCACAACGTCATCGACATCATGGAAGAACAGAAGTCCATCACCAACATGGGCGGCACCATGCGACTGGGAGCTTACGAATGTGTCCTTCAGAAAGGAAGCAAAGCCTATGAGGCCTATGGCACCGAACACATTCAGGAACGCCATCGCCACCGCTACGAATTCAACAACCTTTATAAGGCCGAATATGAAGCAGCTGGCATGAAGTGTACAGGTATCAATCCCGAATCCGACCTGGTGGAAATTGTAGAAATCCCAACCCTCCGCTGGTATATCGGCACGCAGTTCCATCCTGAATACAGCAGTACCGTGCTCCATCCGCACCCGCTGTTCGTATCGTTTGTAAAGGCTGCCATCGAATATCACGAAGATTGCAAGAAAAATCAGGCAAACCATTAATACATCATTATTATTTAAACAGAAAAGACCCCAATGGATAAAAATACCATTACCGGACTGGTACTGATTGCCATCCTGCTGGTAGGCTTCAGTTTCTTGAGCCGCCCCAGCAAGGAGCAGTTGGCAGCCCAGCAACACTACTACGACTCCATCGCCCAAGTCCAACAGCGCGAGGCCGATTTAAAGGCTAAAGCCGAAGCGGCTTTGGCCAATGAAAGGGCCGAAGCCGTCAACGACTCCACGTCTTTATTCTTCCACTCACTCCAAGGAGCAGACTCGCTGATAACCATCCAGAACGACGTGATGAAGCTGACGCTCTGCACAAAAGGCGGTACACCCTTCTCGGTGACGCTGAAAGAATATATGGAGCAGGACAAGAAGACCCCTCTTACCTTGTTCAACGGCAATGACATCAACCTCAACTTCTTGTTCTACAACAAACAGGAAACTATTCAGACGCAGAACTATTACTTTAAGGAAGTCAATCATACAGACAGTACCGTTACCATGCGTCTGATGGCAGATGCCGACAGCTACATCGACTTCAACTACGCCCTTCATGCAGGAAGCTACCTGGTAGACTTCGACATTCAGGCCGTAGGCATGTCCGACAAACTGGCTTCGGGCAACCGTCATGTAGACATTGAATGGTCGCAACGCGCCCGTCAGATAGAGAAAGGCTATACGTATGAAAACCGTCTGGCCGAATTGACCTATAAAATCAGTGGAGAAGGAACCGACTATCTCTCGGCGAACAAAAGCGACGAGAAGGAAGTGGCCGAACCACTGAACTGGATTGCTTTCAAGAACCAGTTCTTCTCTTCGGTCTTCATCACCGATGCCAATTTCGAGAAAGCCAAGCTCTCCTCCAAGATGGAGACAGAAGGCAGCGGATACATCAAGGACTATGCGGCTGAGATGAATACCCAGTTCGACCCCACCGGCCAGCAGCCCTCAAAATTCTACTTCTACTTCGGTCCCAACCATTACAAGACGCTGACGGCGCTCGACAACGACCGTGAAAACGAATGGGAGCTGAACAAACTCGTCTACCTAGGCTGGCCGTTGTTCCGCTGGGTCAACAAGTGGTTCATCATCAACATCTTCGACTGGCTTTCCGGATGGGGCCTCAGCATGGGTATGGTACTGCTTTTCCTGACACTCATTGTCAAGGCAGTCGTATTCCCCGCTACGTGGAAGACCTATATGTCTTCAGCTAAGATGCGTGTTCTGAAACCGAAAATCGACGTCATCAACCAAAAATATCCCAAGCAGGAAGATGCCATGAAGAAGCAGCAGGAAATCATGGGGCTCTACAGCCAGTATGGTGTCAGCCCGATGGGAGGCTGTCTGCCGATGCTCATCCAGATGCCCGTACTCATTGCCCTGTTCATGTTTATCCCGAGTGCCATCGAGCTGCGCCAGCAGGGATTCCTGTGGGCCGACGATCTCTCCACCTACGATGCTTTCGTCACCTTCCCGTTCCACATTCCATTGCTGGGCAACCACCTCAGCTTGTTCTGTGTTCTGATGACAGTGACCAACATTCTGAATACGAAGTATATGATGCAACAGCAGGATACGGGTGCCAATCCACAAATGGCAGCTATGAAGTGGATGTCCTATCTGATGCCTATCATGTTCCTGTTCATCCTGAACAATTATCCTTCGGGACTGAACTATTACTACTTCATCTCTACGCTGATTAGTGTCATTACGACCCTTGTATTGCGCAAGACGACCAACGAAGCCAAACTCCTGGCCCAATTGGAGGCAAACAAGAAAGATCCCAAGAAGATGAAGATGTCAGGCTTTGCCGCTCGTCTGGAAGCGATGCAGAAGCAGCAGGAAGAGATGATGAAGCAAAGACAGAACCGCAAATAATTTTCCATTAACCAAAGATAAAGCGAGGATGGTCCGACGGATTCATCCTCGCTTTTTTCACACATAACACTTTCCTACCACATCCAGACTTCAGAAAGCATACATCCTGCCGACAGTTCCTATATATCTTGCAGAAAGGTTATGGGCATCCTCTTCCACCCTTTCTCCATCGTCCGAAAGCACCCCGAATGCAAGGCAATACACCCGATTCCACAATTTTAATTCTCCAAGTTTCTTGCTACTTTGATAAATTTACTAACTTCGTGGCCAATAAACCATAGAATATGGAAGCAACCGCAAACAGCTATTTCAAAACCAAGTATCCGACAGGATTCGCACTGAGCGGCGGATTCATCAAAGGATTCGCCCACTTGGGCGTGATGCAGGCCCTGTTGGAGCATGATATCCGTCCTGACATTCTTTCGGGAGTCAGTGCCGGGGCATTGGCCGGTGTCTTCTATGCCGACGGCAACGAGCCCCATGAAGTGCTGAAATACTTTGCCGGACACAAGTTCCAGGACCTCACCAAACTGGTCATACCCAAAGTGGGCCTGTTCGAACTGGATGAGTTCATAGACTTCCTGCGGAGCAATCTTAAGGCCCAACGGCTGGAAGAGTTGAAAACACCGCTCATCGTAACTGCCACCGATCTGGACCACGGCCGCCTGGTACACTTCCACAAGGGTGACATTGCCGAACGGATAGCCGCGTCATGCTGCATGCCCGTATTGTTCGAACCGGTCTGCATCAACGGGACCAACTATGTGGACGGCGGCGTACTGATGAACCTGCCCGTCACCATCATCCGACGCCTGTGCGAGAAAGTAGTGGCCATCAACGTCAGCCCGCTCATGGCCACCAAATACAAAAAAAATATCGTGAGTATCGCCATGCGTTCCTACAACTTCATGTTCCGCTCCAATACATTCCCCGAACGCGAGAAGGCCGACTTGCTCATCGAACCATACAATTTGGCCGGATACAGTAACCGTGAGCTGGAAAAAGCGGAAGAAATTTTTATGCAGGGATACAATACAGCCCGCGACACCATTGCCCGTCTCTTGGAAGAAAAAGGCAGTATATGGAAAACAGAAACTTCCACCTTAGAATGACTTAAATATTCAGATAAGATATGAACGACAACGACAACAAACTCATCATTTATCAAGTGTTTACCCGACTATTCGGAAACAACCATAACCATTGCATCTACAATGGAAGCTTGGCCGAAAACGGATGTGGAAAGATGGCCGATTTCACCGGTAAGGCACTGGACGAAATCAAGAAACTGGGAGCCACCCATATCTGGTACACCGGCATCATCGAACATGCGACGCAAACCGACTACCGCCGCTACAACATACGTCCCGACCATCCGGCCATTGTCAAGGGAAAGGCCGGTTCGCCATACGCCATCAAGGACTATTACGACGTAGATCCCGACCTGGCCAAAGACGTACCCGGACGTATGAAGGAATTCGAGAACCTGGTACAGCGTACTCACCGAAGTGGTCTGAAGGTCATCATCGACTTTGTACCCAACCACGTGGCCCGCCAATACCACTCGGACATGCAACCCGACGGTACGACTGAACTGGGTGCCAACGATGACCCGAAATATGCCTTCAGCCCCTACAACAATTTCTATTATATTCCCCAAAGCGAGCTGCACGGCCAGTTCGACATGAAGGGCAGCGCTGCCGAGCCTTACCACGAATACCCGGCCAAAGCTACGGGCAACAACCGCTTCGACGCCTATCCGAACATCACCGATTGGTACGAAACGGTCAAGCTGAACTACGGAGTGGACTACCAGAACGGAGGCACCTGCCACTTCGACCCCACCCCCGACACGTGGAGTAAGATACTGGACATCCTGTTGTTCTGGGCCGGCAAGAATATAGACGGGTTCCGTTGTGACATGGCCGAAATGGTACCGGTAGAATTTTGGGAATGGGTCATTCCACAAGTGAAAGAAAAACACCCTGACCTGCTGTTTATAGCCGAAGTCTACAACCCCAATGAATACCACAATTATCTGAAGAGAGGCCATTTCGACTACCTGTACGACAAGGTAGGTCTGTACGACACGCTGCGCGGCATCATCTGCGGCAATGAGTCAGCGACCAACATCACCCACTGCTGGCAGAGTTTGGGAGGTATTGAGAAACAGATGCTCAACTTTCTGGAGAACCACGACGAACAGCGCATCGCTTCCGACTTCTTCGTCAACAATCCCTGGAAAGCCATCCCGGCACTTGTAGTGGCAGCCTGCATGAACACCAACCCGATGATGATTTATTTCGGCCAGGAGTTCGGCGAACTGGGTATGGACAGCGAAGGATTCAGCGGACGCGACGGACGTACCACCATCTTCGACTACTGGAGCGTGGACAGCATCCGGCGCTGGCGCAACGGAGGCCGCTTTGACGGCAAGATGCTTACCGAGAACGAAAAACATCTGTATGCCGTCTACCAGCGGATACTCACCCTTTGCCGACAGGAGAAAGCCATCGCCCGCGGCCTGTTCTTCGACCTGATGTATGCCAATATCGGCGGCTGGCGTTTCAACGAGCACCGCCAATTTGCCTTCCTGCGGAAATGTGACAACGAAGTACTGCTGTTTGTTGTCAACTTCGACTCTGTATCGGCACACGTAGCCGTCAACATTCCGTCACACGCCTTCAGCTATCTGCAGATGCCGCAGGTAGACAATTACGAAGCTACCGACCTGCTTACCGGTGAGAAGGAGATGGTCTGTCTCCTTCCCTACAAGGCGACAGAAGTCAGCGTCCACGAACACAGCGCCCGAATCCTGAAATTCACACTCTGATCCTTGATTAATAGAAGAACAAACTGTATCAAAAGGGAAAAGGACTTGTCGTTCTGATAGCCCTTTACCGTTTTTGATACAGCTTGTTCTGTTTTCCGTCCCTTTTTGTTTTTTTCCTGTTCGAAAAATCTATTTCTCCAATGCCTCCTTCAGATGGTACAACCTCGCGATGGCCGGATGGTAAAACGGGTCGGGATAGTGTGCCTGAATGTCTTTCAAATTGGCATCGACATAGCGGGGTACATCAAATATATACTCGGCATCGTTCAGCCGCATTTCCTTTGGAAAGGAAGCCTTCGCCGCCCACTCTGTCAGGGCTCGCACACTGTCTTCATCATAAGCATATTCTTTCATAAAATCGGTACTTTAGAATCGTCGCACAAAGGTAACATAAAAAAACTTCCGCTCTACTTTGAACAAAACAAAAAGACAGTTGTTATATAAATGTGTTTTTCATAGTATTAGATATAAGATTAATTTGCATCGGGTTTGCTTGTGAAAGTAGACTACGGCAACAACAGAAGCGTCTGTTGAAACAATGAATGCTTTAAAAGCATCGGTTTCCCCAAGCCGATGCTTTTTTTTGTCAACTTATTGGCAGTTTAGAGATTTTATTTGTAAGTTTGTCAATTGATAAGAAAAACTGTATATGAATATACCTGTAATATTCCAATTCTTGAAGGAAGTTGCTACCCATAACAACCGCGAATGGTTTCACCAACATCGTGAGCAGTATGAAACGGCACGCCGAGAATTCGAAAGCCTGCTGACAGCTGTCATTTCACGCATCTCCCTTTTCGACGAATCTATACGCGGCATCGAGGCCAAGGATTGTACCTACCGCATCTATCGCGACACCCGCTTCAGCGAGGACAAGACACCCTACAAGACCCACATGGGCGGCTACATCAATGCCAAAGGAAAGAAATCGGACCACTGCGGCTACTACATCCATCTGGAACCGGGTCACTGCCTGCTGGCCGGAGGAAGCTATTGCCCGCCTCCTGCCCTGCTGAAAGCCCTGCGGCAGGCTGTCTACGACAATATGGATGAGTTCCGTAGCATCGTGGAGGATCCGGCTTTCCGAAAATACTTCCCCGTCGTGGGCGAAACGTTCCTGAAGACGGCCCCCAAAGGTTTCCCAAAGGATTTCCCTTACCTGAAATACCTGCAATGCAAGGAATACACCGTCAACTGCCCACTGCCCGACGATTTTTTCCTGCAGCCGGACTTTCTGGACCGGACATCAGACATCTTCCGGCAGCTGAAACGCTTCGCTGACTTTGTGAACTATACCATTGACGACTTTGAATAAAAACTGATTATAACTAACTTAAAACATTGGAATTATGATTATAGACAGACTGGAGAACATTGAAAAATATGTATCGCTGAACCCGCTGTTTGCACAGGCATTCGAATTCCTGAAATCGCACGACCTGAAAGTCCTCGAACCGGGCAAAACTGAATTGAAAGGCAAAGACCTCCTTGTTAACGTCACCGAAGCCAAACCCAAGACCAAGGAACAGGCCCGGCTGGAAACCCACCGCGACTTCATCGACATCCAGATACCGCTCTCGGATACGGAAGTGATGGGCTATACCCCCGCTGCAGACTGTCGTCCCGCCGATGCACCCTATAGTGAAGAAAAAGATATCACCTTCTTCGAAGGACCGGCAGACAGCTATATTGACGTGAAGCCCGGAATGTTTGCCATTTTCTTCCCGCAGGACGGCCATGCACCGGCCATCACTCCGAACGGCGTCAAGAAAATCATCATCAAGGTAAAAGCCTGACAACATAGAATTATCAATCATCAAATATCATCCGTTATGGAAACACTGAATCTGATAAAAAACGATCCCTGGCTGGAGCCTTATGCCGATGCCATCAACGGACGCCACCAGCATGCCATAGACAAGGAAGCCGAACTGACCAACCACGGCAAGAAGACATTGTCAGACTTCGCGTCGGGCTATCTCTACTTCGGCCTGCACCGCACGGATACGGGTTGGGTGTTCCGCGAATGGGCACCCAATGCCACCCAAATCTTCCTGACCGGAACCTTCAACGGATGGAAGGAAGAAAAGAAATTCAGCCTGAAACGCAAGAGTAACGGCAACTGGGAACTGAAACTCCCGGCCGATGCCCTGAAGCACGGCGACCTCTACAAGCTGAAAGTGTACTGGGACGGAGGATGC
Source organism: Mediterranea massiliensis (assembly GCF_900128475.1). Lineage (GTDB taxonomy): Bacteria > Bacteroidota > Bacteroidia > Bacteroidales > Bacteroidaceae > Bacteroides > Bacteroides massiliensis_E. The sequence goes on from NZ_LT635837.1 coordinate 208,790, forward strand.
GGCGAACGCATACCGGCATGGGCTACCCGTGTAGTACAGGACGAGCAGACCAAAATCTTCAGCGCACAGGTATGGGACCCTGCCAAACCATACAAGATGAAGAAGCGCAGCTTCAAGCCCGCCACCGATCCGCTGCTGATCTATGAATGCCACATCGGCATGGCCCAGCAGGAAGAGAAGGTGGGCACCTACAAAGAGTTCCAGGAAAACGTACTGCCGCGTATCGTGGCCGACGGCTACAACTGCATCCAGATTATGGCCATCCAGGAACATCCCTACTACGGTAGCTTCGGCTATCACGTGTCCAGCTTCTTTGCCGCCTCGTCGCGCTTCGGCACCCCCGATGAACTGAAGGAACTGATTGACACCGCCCACAGCATGGGACTGGCCGTCATCATGGACATTGTCCACTCGCATGCCGTGAAGAACGAAGTCGAGGGACTGGGCAACTTTGCCGGCGACCCCAACCAGTACTTCTATCCGGGCGACCGCCACGAACATCCGGCCTGGGACTCGCTCTGCTTCGACTACGGCAAGAACGAAGTGCTCCACTTCCTGCTGTCCAACTGCAAATTCTGGCTGGAAGAATACCATTTCGACGGTTTCCGCTTTGACGGTGTGACATCGATGCTCTACTATAGTCACGGATTGGGCGAAGCCTTCTGCAACTACAACGACTACTTCAACGGCCATCAGGACGACAACGCCATATGCTACCTGACGCTGGCCAACCGCCTTATCCATCAGGTAAACCCCAAGGCCATCACCATTGCCGAAGAGGTGTCGGGCATGCCCGGACTGGCTGCCAAATTTGAGGACGGCGGTTACGGTTTCGACTACCGCATGGCCATGAACATCCCCGACTACTGGATCAAGACCATCAAGGAAAAGATTGACGAAGACTGGAAACCGTCGAGCATGTTCTGGGAAGTGACCAACCGTCGCAAGGACGAAAAGACCATTTCGTACGCCGAAAGCCACGACCAGGCACTGGTGGGCGACAAGACCATCATCTTCCGCCTGATAGACGCCGACATGTACTGGCACATGCAGAAGGGCGACGAAAACTATGTCGTGAAACGGGGTATCGCCCTTCACAAGATGATCCGCCTGCTGACCGCCACCACCATCAACGGCGGCTACCTGAATTTCATGGGCAACGAATTCGGACATCCTGAATGGATAGACTTCCCGCGTGAAGGCAACGGATGGTCGTGCAAATATGCCCGCCGCCAATGGAACCTGGTGGACAACAAGAACCTGGCCTACCATTACCTGGGCGACTTCGACGCAGCCATGCTGAAAGTCATCAAGAGCATCAAGAACTTCCAGGCCACTCCCGTACAGGAAATCTGGCACAACGACGGCGACCAGGTTTTGGCCTACATGCGCAAGGATCTGGTGTTCGTCTTCAACTTCAACCCGAAGCAGTCGTTCACCGACTACGGTTTCTTGGTGCCGGCCGGATGCTATGAAGTCATCTTGGATTCGGACAACCCAGCCTACGGCGGATACGGATTCAACGACGACAGCGTGAAGCACTTCACCCTCCCCGATCCTCTGTACAAGAAAGAGAAGAAGGAATGGATGAAGCTCTACCTGCCCGCACGCACGGCCATGGTGCTGAGAAGAATGAAATAATCGGATAAACAAAGGGAAAGGGGCTGCCTCGTGGGAGATAGCCCCTTTCTTTATGCTTTCGCCGTCTTTTTCCGGATTGTCATCCAGTAGGCAGTCAGCACCAGCAGACCGGTAACAATCCACGACACAGGATAAACGGTCATCAATACATCGTAGCCCCGCCATACCGGAGACACGACATAGACCCACACCATCCGGAGCAGACAAGTACCGAAGACCGTCAACAGCGCTGGAGTAAACGACTTGCCCATCCCCCGCAACGAAGAACCCGCAATCTCATAGCTGCTGGCAATGAACTGCAAGGCCAGCACAATGTGCATGCGAAGCGTTCCGTAATGATGCACCATCGGCACATTGGAAAAGAATCCCAGGAAGAAATCACTCTGCCAAGCAAAGAGCCAGTTGAACGCGGCACAGAACGCCACACTCGAACCCATGCAAATCCAGAACACACGATGTACACGGTCCATCCTTCCGGCCCCATAATTCTGGGCAATGAAACTGATGGCCGCTCCGTTGAACCCCTGAATCAGGAAATAGCAATAATACTCGAAATTGACCGCAGCGGCCGAGCCGGCAATCGCATCGGCTCCGTAACTGTTGATGGACGACTGCACCACCACATTGGAGATGGAGAATATCATCCCTTGCAGACCGGCCGGCACTCCGATGCGCAACATGCGGTTCAGCTCCGTGGAATAAATCTTCACCTTGCTGAATTGCAGGCGGAAAGGTTCTTTTTCCTTGCACAGCAGCCGGATAATCAACGCCGCACTCACCGCATTGGAGATTCCCGTCGCCACAGCCACTCCTGCCACTCCCATGCGGAAACAAAGCACAAACAGCAGATTCAGCAACGTATTGACCACCCCGGCAATGACCAGAATATAAAGCGGACGACGCGTATCGCCCATGCTTCGCAAAATCGCCGCCCCGAAGTTGAAGGCCATGATGAAAGGCATTCCCAGGAAATAGATGCGCAGATACGTCACGGCCTCATCCAGCACATTCGGAGGGGTTCCCATCCACGTCAGAATCGGCTCGGCAGCCACCTGCCCCAGTACCAGCAGAAAGAATCCGCTCAGCAGGGCCACCAGTTCCACCGTGTTGATGGCACGGCGTATGCTCCGGTCGTCACGCTGGCCGATGTGATTGGAGATGATGGCGCAGGCTCCCATAGAAACGCCCATAAACAAGTTGATGAGCAACCCGATGACCGGAGCGTTGCTGCCTACTGCTGCCAGGGCTTCGCTTCCCACGAAATGCCCCACCACAGCCACATCGACCGAATTAAAAAGCTCCTGTAACAAACTGCTGGCTGCCAGCGGAAGGGCAAACACCAGGATTTTCTTGAACAACGGTCCGTTGAGCATGTCTATCTCATTGCTCCGGGCACGCTTATGATCCACACTGCTATCCATCTTTTCTACCTTCTTCAAAAAATGCGCGGCAAAGTTACAGCAAATTCGGGAAAGATGGATAACCAATCTCCCTATTCCTTTCCTTTCTGCTTCGATGCATCCGCAAGTTCCTGCCCTCGGCCCGATTCCCACAGATACAAGAAAGGCCATCCCAATTTGATTTGAGACAGCCTTTCTTCCTTTATGCTTTCGTCCACAAACGCCTTACTCGGCCTGTAGCTGGATATCAATCTGCTTCAGCATGTTGTTGACATTGTCCAGCATCTTCTTCTGCTTCGGATTGGTCAGCAACTTGGCGGCCGATTCCAGATAGCCCTTGGCTTCCGTATAGATGGTCTTGGCCTTCTCGCGGTCGGTAGCCAGTGTCTTGGTAGCATCGTTGTATTTCAAGGCACCCAGGCTGTAGAGGGCACTCGTATTGTTTTCCTGAACAGTCAGGATTTCCTTGTAAGCCTCTTCAGCAGCCTCCGTCTTTCCGGCCTTCTGTGCCATGATACCTGTATTCAGATAATAAGTGGCATACATTTTGGTCAGCGACTTGTCGCCCGGCACTTCCTTCAGACCTTCCTTGATAGTGGCGATGTACTCGTCGTTCTTCTTCAGATCCTTCAAGGCACCGGCTTTGCCGATATAGGCATTCACGAGATTGTATTTCTTCTGAACCGCAATGTCGAAATACTTCAAAGCATCTGCTGGTTTCTTTATTTTATCGGCGCAAAGACCGCAATTGAAGGCAATGACAGAATCCTGATTGTTGGTTTGGTTCAGATAGGAACTGAAGTTCGTATAGGCAGTCTGGTAGTCTTTGGCTTCCAAGGCAGCAATGCCGTCGTTTCTCAATTTTGCGAGGTCAGCCTCCTGGGCGAAAAAGTTTGTGGCAGCACAACAAAGTGCAAGAGATAAGATTAATTTTTTCATATTGCTTTAACGGTTTTAAAAATGTACATCCAAAAATAACGGCCAAAAGGATAAAAAGCAAGTCCCTTTCACTTTTTTTTTGTATAAGCCGACGAATGTAACATGTATTAGCATTCCCGTATCATTTCTTTCTCAACTCCCAGAACGCGACGGCCGAGGCTGCCGCCACGTTCAACGAATCGACTCCGTGGGCCATGGGGATGCGTACCACATAGTCGGCCCCGGCAATGGTTTCGCGGGGCAGGCCGTCGCCCTCGGTCCCCATCACCAGTGCCAGCCGAGGCTCCTCCTTCAGTACCGGGGCGTCCAGCGGTATGGAACGGTCAGTCAGTGCCATGGCGGCGGTGCGGAAACCCAACCCGTGCAGGCAAGCGAGCGGCTGCTCTACCCACGTCCACGGCACCAGGAAGACCGAACCCATCGACACGCGCACGGCACGGCGGTTCAGCGGGTCGCACGAGTCGGTGGTGAGCAGCACGGCGTCGATGCCCAGCGCGGCGGCCGAGCGGAAGATGGCGCCGATGTTGGTCGCATCAACCACACCGTGGATCACCACCACCCGGCGGGCCTCCCGGCAGACATCGTCCACCGCAGGCGGAACAGGACGGCGCATGGCACAGAGCACGCCGCGCGTCAGGGTGTATCCCGTCAGCCGGGCCAGCAGGTCGCGCTCGCCCGTATAGACGGGGATGTCGCCTACCCGCGCAAGGATGTCAGCCGCATCGCCCGTCAGGTGCCGACGTTCGCACAGCAGGGCCACAGGTACATGACCGGCATCGAGGGCCACCCGGATGACCTTCGGACTCTCGGCGATGAAGATGCCCCGCTGCGGGTCGAGGCGATTGCGCAGCTGCGCTTCGGTCAGGGTGCTGAACACCTCCACTCCGGGATGGTCCAGCGACTGGATTTCTATGACTGGCATGGGCTTATTGCTGTTTTTCGGTGATGGCTACTTTGATCACTCCGTCCAGGCGGTTCTCGAAGATGCGGTAGGCTTCCCCGATACGGTCGAGAGGGAAGCGGTGGGTGATGAGCGGCGTGGTGTCTATCCTTCCTTCGGCTATCAGGCGGAGAATTTCCGCACAGTCACATCCGTCCACTCCGCCGGTCTTGAAGGTCAGGTTCTTGCCATACATGTCGGGCAGGGGCAGCACCTGCGGCCGGTCGTACAGGGCCACGACGGTGACCACCGCATTGGGGCGGGCGCACTCCCAGGCCAGGCGGAACGTATCGTCGGCTCCGGCCACTTCGAGCACCACGTCGGCCCCGCCGTGCGCACTATGTCCGAGCACCTGCTCCCGGCACGCCTCGGGCAAAACGACGAGCACGTCGGGATAATGTTCGCGCACGAAGCGGGCGCGTTCTTCCGACTTCTCGCAGACGATGACCTGCCGCGGCCGTTTCAGCAGCACGCACAGCAAGGTACAGATGCCCGTGGGGCCTGCTCCGATGATGAGCACCGTGTCGTCCGGCCGGATGTCCGAGATGCGGGCGGCCCAGAAGCCGGTGGCCAGGATGTCGCCCACGAAGAGGGCCTGCTCGTCGCTGACGCCGTCGGGGATGCGGTTCAGTCCCTGGTCGGCATGGGGCACACGCACGTACTCGGCCTGTCCGCCGTCGATGCGGCAGCCCAGCGCCCAGCCTCCGTCGGGGTCTTCGCAGTTGTTCACATAGCCGTGACGGCAGAAGAAACACTCGCCGCAGAAGGTTTCGACGTTCACCGTCACCCGGTCGCCGGGCTTTACGGAAGTGACGCCCTCGCCCACCCGTTCGACAACGCCCACCATCTCGTGGCCGACGGTAATGCCGGGCACGGCACGGGGCACGCTGCCGTGCTTGATGTGCAGGTCGCTCGTACAGATGCTGCCCAGCGTGACGCGCACCAGGGCGTCATGCGGGTCTTTCAGTTGGGGCACGGGCTTCTCCTGCAATTCGAAATGCCCGTGCTCCACGTAAGTATATGCCAACATATTCTTTCTTTATTTAAATGGTTCGATGGTACAAAGCTATGCAATTTTACGTTCAGACAAAAGAACAGAAGCACAAAAATAATTATGCATGAAGGTTTAGACAGAAGAACAAAAGTACATAATTATTTATGGAGGATATAATATTCTTCTGTTCTTTTGTTCTTCTGTCTGAAATTTACGTTCTTTTATTCTTCTGTCTGAAAGAATATTGTACTTTTGGCACCGAATAAATCAGTTAAATATGGAACAACAACCCCAACTCAACGAGCACAACAAGCAGGAATACCCGCCCATGCACACCTGCGAACACATCATCAACCAAACCATGATACGCCTCTTCGGGTGCGGAAGGTCGGTATCGGCCCACATCGAACGGAAGAAGAGCAAGCTGGACTACCGCCTGGAGCAGCAGCCGACGGAAGAAGACGCGAAGCGGCTGGAGGATGCCGTGAACGAAGTCATCGGCCGGCATCTGGATGTCACTACGGAATTCATCACGCAGGAGGAGGCCCGCGGCCGCTTCGACCTGCAACGCCTGCCAGACGACGCCTCGCAGACGGTGCGCATAGTCAAGGTAGGCGACTACGACGAATGCCTCTGCATCGGCACGCACGTGGCCAACACGGCAGAAATCGGTACCTTCCGCATCATCAGCCACGACTGGGACGAGGCGGAGAAGCGCTGGCGCATCCGCTTCAAGCTCGTCAGCCCGGCATAAGCCCCGTACGCACGCACCCGTTTCCGCAGGGGGGAACGCGTATCCCATACGAGGAAACGGCCGTTACCATTGAAGGGAACGACCGTTTCCATGCAAGGGGAACGCCTGTTTCCTTTAAAGGGAACGAGCGTTTCCTTGTACAGGGAACGGGCGTTTCCTCGTAGGGGAAACGGGGTTTTCCATACAGATTATGATATACCCTCGAAAGCCGACCCTTAGCCGCTCTTGCGGTAACTCTTCACGGCCCACAGATTGAAGCCTGCGGCAAAGAGCAGCAGCATGCCCAGCTGCGGAAGCAGGTCGGCCACACCGCCGCCACGCAGGTAGACGGTGCGCATCACCTCCACGAAGTAGCGCAACGGATTGGCGTAGGTAAGGGCCTGCGCCCAGCGGGGCATGCTGTGGATAGGCGTAAAGAGGCCGCTCATCAGCACCAGAATCAGGATGAAGAAGAACATGACGAACATGGCCTGCTGGAGCGTGGACGAATAGTTGGACACCACCAGCCCGAAACCCGACACCACCAGCAGGAAGATGAGCGAAAAGAAATAGAGCGTCAGGAAATGGCCCGCGGGCAGGATGCCGTAGAGCAGCCACGCCAGCACAAAGGCGATGGTGAGCACCACCAGCCCCACCAGCCAGTAGGGTATCAGCTTGGCGCAGATGAAGGTGAACTTGCGCACAGGCGTCACGTTGATCTGCTCGATGGTGCCCGCCTCCTTCTCGCCCACCACGTTCAAGGCCGGAAGGGCACCGCAGATAAGGGTGAGCAGCATCACCATCAGAGCCGGAACCATGAAGAGTTTGTAGTTGAGCCGCGGATTGTAGAGGTTCAGTGTCTGCACCGATACCTGCGGCAGCTTGAAGGCTGGCGCCATGGAACGTCCTTCGGTAGCGGACAGGCTGCGGGCGTAATCCGAGATGATGGACGACAGATAGGAACTGCCCATACCGCCCTTCGTGCCGTTTACCGCATTGGCAGCCACCAGCACACGGGGCGCTCCACCACGCATCCAGTCCTTCTCGAAGTCGCGCGGAATCTCCAGCACAATGTCGGCCGAACCTGCTTCCACATGCCGCAGGGCCTCATCGTAAGTCGCAGGAAAGGCCGACACACGGAAGTAGTCCGATGCAGCCACTTTCTCCACCAGCCGCCGTGACAGGGGACTGCGGTCGCCGTCCACAATGTCCAGCCGGATGTTCTTGATTTCCAAGCTGGCCGCCCATGGCATCAGAATCATAATCATGCAGGGGAACAGCAGAATGAGCTTCGGGATGAACGGATTCCTGAAGAGCTGCTTGAATTCTTTTTCTATCAGATACTTTATCATACGACTTTCATTCTAACCGGTTCTTGAACTTCTTGAGGCTGACCGTGACCAGCACCACCGCCATCCCCAGCAGCACGCCCACCTCGGTAAGTACATTCACCACATCGACGCCCTGTATCATCAGCTTGCGCACGGCCTGGATGTACCAACGCGCCGGAATGGCCGCCGAAATGCCCTGAAGCACCCAAGGCATACTCTCCACCGGGAAAATCATGCCGGACAGCAGCATCGTAGGCATCATCAGCACCAGTCCCGAAGCCAGCATGGCCGCCACCTGCGTCTGCGTCAGGGTGGAGATGAGCAGCCCCAGCGAGAGCGACACGAAGATGAAGAGCAGCGACACAGTCACCAGCCACGGCAGACTGCCCGCTACAGGCACATGGAGCACATAGACCGACAGCAGCAGGATGGTCGTCAGGTTGACGAACGACAGCACAAAATAGGGCACGGCCTTGGAGAGGATAATAAAGATGGGCCGCACGGGCGAGACGAGCAGTACCTCCATCGTGCCCATCTCCTTCTCGCGAACGATGGAGACGGACGTCATCATGGCGCAAATCAGCATCAGGATGAGCCCCATGACGCCAGGCACGAAGTTATAGACACTTTTCATCTGCGGATTGTAGAGCAGCTTCACTTCAGGTTGAAGCAGAGGGACACGCACTCCGGCAGGCAGCAGTTCGCGGGCCGCAGCAGTGATGATACCTGTAGCATAGCTGGTCTGCATGGTGGCCGTGTTGGGATCGGTAGCGTCGGTCACCAACTGCACGGCGGCGTCACCCGTATAGAGCCCGTCCGCAAAGCCGGGACTGAACACCACAGCCATATCCACCTGCGAGCGGCGGAAGGCCTCATCCATCTCCTGTGGTGTGTGGAAGCGGGCCGTCAGCGTGAAGTACTCCGAAGCGTCCAGCCGCTCGACGATGCGGCGCGTCAGTACGTCGTCCGAAGGGTCGAGCACGGCTATGCGCACGTTCTGCACCTCGGTGGTGATGGCAAAGCCGAACAGAATAATCTGCACCACGGGCATCACGAGCAGGATGAGCATCGTCCTGCGGTCGCGGAAGATGTGGCGGAATTCCTTGCCGGCAAATATGAGGAACTGTTTCATTTCTATCAGTAGTTAAAGAAGTTAGAGGGAGTTAGAGGCCGATAGCCTTACGCATCGCTTCACGTCACCCGTTCCGCCTCGCGCGCCAGCCGCCGGAACACTTCGTCCATCGTGGCGGCGTGGAAGGTGCGTTTCAGTCCGTCGGGTGAGTCAAGGGCACGGATGCGCCCGTCCACCATGATGGAAATACGGTCGCAATACTCCGCCTCGTCCATGAAGTGGGTGGTGACGAAGACCGTGATGCCGCGGTCGGCCGCCTGATAGATGAGTTCCCAGAACTGGCGGCGCGTGGCAGGGTCCACCCCACCCGTCGGTTCGTCCAGAAAAACAATCTCCGGCTCGTGGAACACGGCCACCGAGAAGGCCAGCTTCTGTTTCCAGCCCAGCGGCAGGCTGCCCACCCGTGTGTTGCGTTCCGCCTCCAGTCCGATGCGGCGCAGCACCTCGTCGGTGCGCGGAACGATGTCAGCCTCCTTCACGCCGTAGATACCCGCAAAGAGGCGGATGTTCTCCCACACCTTCAGATCCTCGTAGAGCGAGAATTTCTGGCTCATGTAGCCGATGTGGCGCTTCACCTCCTCGGGTTGCCGCTCCACGTCGAAGCCGGCCACCGTGGCCCGTCCGTCCGTAGGCCGGCTCAGGCCCGTGAGCATACGCATGGCGGTGGTCTTCCCCGCCCCGTTGGCACCCAGGAAGCCGAAGATTTCGCCCCGCCCCACGCTGAACGAGATGTGGTCCACAGCCACGAACGAGCCGAACTGTTTCGTCAGCCCCTCCACCTCGATAACCGGACGGTCGGCATGCCGCGTCTCGTCGTGACTGAGGCCCGGCGGACAGAGAATGTCGGCAAAGTGCGTCAGAATGCGGTCGGGCGTGTCGATGCCGTGCACCTGTCCCCGGTTGAGGAAAGCGATGCGGTCGCACTGCCGCGCCTCGTCCACGATGGGAGTGGAGACAACGATGGTGATGCCCTGCTCCTTCAGGCGGCGAAGCATGTCCCACAGCTCCCGGCGCGACACAGGGTCCACGCCCGTAGTAGGTTCGTCCAGGAACAGCACCTCGGGCTTGTGGATGAGGGCGCAGCTCAAGGCCAGCTTCTGTTTCATGCCGCCCGAGAGGGCTCCGGCACGGCGTGTGCGGAAGGGTTCTATCTGACTGTAGATGTCGCGCACCAGGTCGTAGTTCTCACGGATGGAGGTACCGAAGACGGTGGCGAAGAACTGGAGGTTTTCCTCCACCGTCAGGTCAGGATAGAGCGAGAAGCGTCCGGGCATATAACCCACACGGCGGCGTATTTCCTTGTACTGCCGCTCCACATCGAAGCCCACCACCATGGCCCGTCCGCTGTCCGGCCGGAGCAGGGTGGTCAGGAGGCGGAACAGGGTGGTTTTCCCTGCCCCGTCGGGACCAATGAGTCCGAAGATCTCGCCACGGCGCACCGCGAACGATACGTCGTCCACGGCCTTCACCGCGCCGTAGCTCTTCGTCAGTCTGTCTGCTGCCAGTATGGTTTCCATCATCATGCAATTTACAATGACTCAAAAGCGCAAGCCGCCGTACATACCTATCTTCAGTCCGCCGTCGTTGCGCACGGCTACCTTGACGGCATAGACCAAATTGGCCCGTTCGTCACGCGTCAGGATGTTCTTGGGCGTAAACTCCGAGGTGTCCGAAATCCACGTCACCTGCCCCTCGTATTCACGCTGCTGCCCGCCACCGTAGTCGGCCACGACGGTCACCGTCTGCCCTAACCGGACTTCGGCCAACTGCTCGCCGGTGACGTAGGCACGCAGGTACATCCGCTCCATGTCGCCCAGCCGGAAGAGCGGCGTGCCGGGTGCCACGAACTCGCCCGCCTCGGCATACTGCGCCAGGACGGTTCCTGCCACGGGAGCGCAGACACGGCACTTGGCCAGCTGGTCGTCCACCTGCGCCACCTGGATATCGACGGACGACGACTGCCACGACAGGCTGCGGTCGCTGTTCTGCAAGGAGGAGTTCTGCGCCGCCAGCTGCTTGCGCAGAACTTGGAGTAGTGACTCGGCATCGTCCAACTGCTTGCGATTGGCCGCATCGGCCTCCAGCAGACGCTTCACGCGATCGCGCTCCCGTTCGGCCTGACGAATCTGTTCCTGCGTGGCGGCTATCTGCTTGCGGATGTCGGGGCGCTGGTCCGATACGGAACGCGCACTGGCCTCCAGCTGCAGTTTCTTGAGGTAGAGCTGCACGGTATCCACCAGCCCCACAGCCTGACCGGCTTCCAGTTTCATGCCTTCCTCCACATCCATGCGGAGCAGTTTGCCCGAAGCCTCGGCAGACACAACGACCTCGGTCGTCTCGAAGGTACCCGTAGCGTCGTAACGGTCGCCGTCGCCCGAACAGGCGGCCAAAATCAGAAGTAGAAAAATTGTTGTAAAGAATCTCATATGAATGATAAATGGTTAATGGTTAATGGTAAATGACGAACGATTAATTCTCCATTCTCAATTTTCAATTCTCAATTATTCAGCGTGTGCCTCCAGTCGTACAGCCTCATCAGCCACTGTATCTCGTGGATGGCTTTCTGCTGGCGGGCCAGGCTCTCGGCGGTGATGTCTCGCAGGAGGTCGTTCACCGTGTACGTGCCACTCTGCAGCTTGACTTCCGAAGCCTGACGGATACGGGTCCGCAGGCGGATAATTTCGTCGTCGTCCGCCATCTGGCGTCGCAGGGCACGCACATCGGCTTCCTGACGGGTAGCCTCCAATCCCGTGTTGAAGAGAAAGGTGCTTCGTCCCGCCTCCAGCATCCGGCGGTTGTTCTCTATCAGGCGGCGGTCGTTCTTCAGCGTGTAGAGCCGTCCCAGATTCCACGACAGGCTGACGCCCGCCACGTAATAAGCCTTGAACTTATCCTCCAGCATGTTCAGGCCGGGATTACCGTAGCCGCCCTGTACAAAGAGGCCCAGCCGGGGCATGTAGCCCGTGCGGAGCGAGGCATCCTGTGCTGTGAGCCGGGCTGTCTGCGCATCATACCATCGCAGCTCGGGGCGACGGTTCTCCCCGTCCTCCGGTCCTACGGCCAGGGGCTTCTCCAGCCTCAGCTCCTCTTCGGACGGACGACCCAGATAGAGCAGGAGCATGTCGGCATAGGCACGGCGCGAAGCCTCCATCGCCACGCGCTGCTGGCGGGTGCTGAGCTGCTCCACAGCTACCTCGTCCAGGTCGCTGCGGTTGGCCGTGCCGTTGTCCACGCAGGCGCTCACCGTGCGGTGTGTCCGTTCCAGGTTGTCCTGCAACAGGCGGTTCTGCTCCAGCTGTTCGTCCAGCAGCAGAATGCCGAAGTAGAGCTGGTTCACCCGCTCGTCCAACGCATAGAGATCCACGTTCAGTTTCTCCGTATTGACCTCGGCTCCGGCACGCACCAGCAGTTTGCGCCATTTCGTCTCGCCGCCGTCCCACACAGACTGCTGCACCTGCAGCGTCACCTGATACTGGTCGCGGGGCATGAAGTTGACGTCGATGCTAGGCAGCTCGAAAGGCAGTTTGGTCACATCGCTCTGATAGGACGCCTTGGCCGAGAGGCTGACCTGCGGCAGATAGGCTTTGGCGGCATTGGCCACGTCGTATTGCGCAGCCTGCTCAATCAGACCATACTGACGGATGAGGGGATAATTGTCGCGCGCCTGACGGCGGCATTCTTCCAGCGAGAGCTGCGCACGAAGCGGCGGCAGGCACAGGGCAGACAATAATAAAGAGAGGAGCAATCTGTTTCTTTTCATAAGCAACAAGAGTTAAGTGAACCAATCATGTTGCAAAGATAAAAGGAAACGGGACAGATATACATTCTTTCGCGCAGTATCTCTGTCCCATTTGTACGATTTTCCCCCAAACGCCCCCTCTTATTCTTCGTTTTTCTTGTTTTTATCTGCACCTTTGCAGAAAAACGCAACTTATGAACAAGCAAAAACCCATCAACCTGACCCTGAACTTCCTGAACGAAATGGGTGTGGCCGCCAACAACGACTATGCCTTCATCAACCGCGAAATGGGCATCGTCAACAGCATGTACGAGATGAACAACCGGTTCTTCCATGTCGGCCAACCCTACCGCACCAAAGAAATGCGTATCCTGAGAGGCCTCAGAGGCAGCGCCCGTATGTCCGTCAACCTGATGGAATATACCATCAAAGAACATACCATCGGGCTCATCCCGCCCAACGCCCTGTTACAGATAGTGGACATCAGCGGCGACTACGACATTCAGGCACTGGCTGCCGACAGCAATTTCATCCCAACTCAGCAACACAGCATCCTAACGGACTGGCATACCCAACAGGCTTTCTTCCTGGACAACCATGTGGAGGAATGGCGGCGGACGGGCACTTTCTTCTCGCTGATATGGGACGCCGTACACCTGCAGCCCTACCGTCGTGAAGTAGTGCAACACCTCATCACCTCACTGCTCTACAACGTACATTACCTGCAGGACAACTACCACCGTGACGAACTGCTCCGCCCCTCGCGCCACGAGGAACTGTTCCGACGCTTCATCACGCTGGTCAACGAGTACTGCAAGACGCAGCACACCACCGCCTTCTACGCCGACCGCCTCTGCCTGTCACCCCGTTACCTGAGCACCGTCATCCGCGACGTCAGCGGACGCACCGTCGTAGAGTGGGTCAACCAGGCCGTCATCCTCGAAGCGAAGGTGCTGCTGAAGCACAGCGACCTGCTCACCTACCAGATAGCCGACGAGCTGCACTTCCCCAACCCATCGTTCTTCAGCAAGTTCTTCAAGCGGATGACGGGCATGACGCCGCAGGAATATCAGCGGACGTAAAAACACTGCACTGTTACCGAACCCATTTAATCCCGAAGCGACTTCATGTCATCGCCCAGCTTCTTCATGTCTTCGACAAACTTTTTCCATTCGTCGGAGCTGAACGCACGTTCCAGGTCCTTCAAGTCGATATGAGATTCCTGAATGCCCATCGCCTGCAAGTCTTCCAAGCGATAGCCTCGGGAAGGAGCGACGTATCCACTGGTGTCCTGATAGAGCAGGATATTCTGCACGTCCTTGGTCGTCATCTCCCCTTCCAGGTAGACGAACTTCAGCGAGGCGGCCCCGTTGATCACCATCACCAGCTCCTTCACCTTGTCGCCCTTGCGGCTGACGTAGAACTCGGAGGACGACACGATTCCTTTCTGCTTCATCAACAGCTCGTAGCGCGAAGACTTCACCAGCTCGCGGATGTCTTTCAGCAAATCCGGCTTGATCTTGTTGTCCAGCGTCGAGATAATCTGCACCGAGTTCAGCTGCGAAGCCGCCTTGCCGATGTAGATGTCTTTCGTGAACAGGCTGGGATTCATGTCCAGCATGGCTTTGGAGATGTATACGGACGACACGTTCTTCCTGTCGCTGTATTTCTTGAACAACTCCTGTTGGGCCTGGCCCAGCAGCGGTAATGCCAGCAGTAGGCTGACCAAAAGCATTTTGACGGTTTTCATAACAATTGATGGTTTTTATTTGGATAATTCTTGTTTCACTTCCTTCTGCACCACGTCCATCTGAGACTGCACTTCCTGCATCTGTTCGATGCCGGCCCTCCAGTTGCTCGACATTTCGCTGAACGTGGCCTGCAGCACCCGATAAGCATCCTGCGGGTCGCTGAAGGTATCGAGCGGCGTGGGCGGCACAGGCTTCTTCTCCATTGTGGCCACCCCCCATCCGATGCCCATCAGCACCAGGAACGTGGCTGCCACGCCGGCCGCCCAGCGCCAGTTGCGGCGCGTACGGTTGGGACGGAGGAAGTGCGGCAGCTCCTCGTCCTTGCGGTCTATCAGGCGCGACAGCTTCTCTTCCAGCCCTTCAGGCACGGGTATTTCCTGTGGACTCTCCTCCTCCAGAGCCGCCAACAGCCTGCGGTCGGACTCCAGATGTTCGGGCACGTCCTCCGTGCGCAAGGCTTCCTTCAACCTGTTTTCTTCGTGCTCGTCCGTTGTCCCTTCGTAGTAGGCAGCGAGCAACCGTTCCATTTCATCGACTTTCATAGTTGTTCCATTTAGTAAATTCTTCACGTATCTTCTTTCTCGCCCTCGACAGGAGCACACGGACGTTCACCGCGTTCAGTCCCGTCAGTCGCTCCACCTCTTCGTAGGAGCATCCCTTCACATCGCGCAGCATCATCACCATCCGCTGTTGCCGAGGCAGACGGGCTATCAGCATCCTCACCAGCTGTGCGTCGTCCTTCGCGTCCCGGCCGTCGGCGGGCAGGGCGTTCTGTGCCTCGGTCAGGGGCAGGTGCTGCCTGTCGGAAAGGTATTTGCCCGATCGCAGCAGGTCGAAGCACATGTTCTTCACCAGCGTGACGGCAAAGGCTTCGGGATTGCTGATGAGCGTCAGCTCCTCGCGCTTGCTCCACAGCTTCAGGTAGGCTTCCTGAATGAGGTCCTCGGCGTCTTCGGCGTTCTCCAGCAACCTGCAGGCCACTCCGTACAGCTTGGCGTGGCAGGGCAGAAACATTCGTTTGAAACTCTCGGCATCCATGTGCTCTTTCTTCTATTCTTCTTTTATCAGTCCTATACCCATCAGACGTCGGAGCGAAGTGTTTTGTTACAAAGACCACCTGTTTTTTTATGCTTCCCCTGCATTTAGACACAGGACATAATGATTGTTTAAGCCGGGCAAACAGACATTGTAGTTGGGATCTATAAAGTCCGTAGTTACGGCGCTAATGTTCATGGTTACGGCGCTGAAGTCCATAGTTACGGCGCTGAAGTTGCACTCTATCCAAACGCAGATGCAACAGTAAAAAAACAAATGGGCTGCCCCGAAAGACAGCCCATTCATATAACGGTTCGCGCGGAAGCTCGAATTACTTATACTCCGCCCACGACTTGATGCGCAGGTCGTCGACCGACATCGTGCAGAAGGCATTGATGAAGGCGCTGGCCAGACGGGCATTGGTGATGAGCGGGATGTTGAGGTCGATGGCCGCACGGCGTATCTTGTAGCCGTTGCTCAGCTCGCCCGCCGTCAGGTTCTTGGGGATGTTGACCACCATGTCGATTTCCTTCTTGTGGAGCATGTCGAGTGCCTGGGGCTGGCCTTCCTCGCTGGGCCAGTAGACACGGGTGTTCTCCACGCCGTTCTCGGTGAGGAACTTCGACGTGCCGCCCGTGGCAAAGAGCTTGTAGCCCTTGCGCTGCAGCTGACGGGCCGCCTGAAGCATGTCCACCTTCTGCTTTGTGGAACCGGTGGACAGCAGGATGTTCTGCTGCGGGATGCGGTAGCCCACGGAGAGCATGGCCTTGAGCACGGCACACGAGGTGTCGTCGCCGATGCAGCCCACCTCGCCCGTAGAGGCCATGTCGACGCCCAGCACGGGGTCGGCCTTCTGTAGGCGGTTGAAGGAGAACTGCGAGGCCTTGATGCCCACGTAGTCCAGATCGAAGAGGTTCTTGTCCGGCTTCTCTACGGGGATGCCCAGCATGACCTTCGTGGCCAGCTCGATGAAGTTCAACTTCAGCACCTTGCTGACGAAGGGGAACGAACGGGAGGCACGGAGATTACACTCGATGACCTTGATATCGTTGTCGCGCGCCAGGAACTGGATGTTGAAGGGACCGGAAATGTTCAGCTCCTTGGCAATCTCGCGGCTGATGCGCTTGATGCGGCGCACGGTCTCCACGTAGAGCTTCTGCGGCGGGAACTGGATGGTGGCATCACCCGAGTGCACGCCGGCAAATTCGATGTGCTCGGAGATGGCGTAGGCGATGATTTCGCCGTTCTGTGCAACGGCGTCCATCTCCACCTCCTTGGCGTGCTCGATGAACTGGCTCACCACCACGGGGTGTTTCTTCGATACGTTGGCGGCCAGCTGGAGGAAGCGCTCCAGCTCTTCCTGGTTGGAGCAGACGTTCATGGCGGCGCCGCTCAGCACGTAGCTGGGACGGACGAGCACGGGGAAGCCTACTTTTTGGATGAAGGCGTTGATGTCTTCCATCGACGTCAGCGCACTCCACTCGGGCTGGTCCACGCCGATGCGGTCGAGCATGGCGGAGAACTTGTCGCGGTCTTCGGCATTGTCGATGCTCTTGGCAGAAGTGCCGAGGATGCGGACCTGCTGCGCGTCGAGGCGCAGGGCCAGGTTGTTCGGTATCTGACCGCCGGTAGAGACGATGACGCCGTGCGGGTTCTCCAGGTCGAGGATGTCCATGACGCGCTCGAAGGTGAGCTCGTCGAAGTAGAGGCGGTCGCACATGTCGTAGTCGGTGGAGACGGTCTCGGGATTATAGTTAATCATCACACTGCGGTAGCCCTCCTTGCGGATGGTGTTCAGCGCCTGCACGCCGCACCAGTCGAACTCCACGCTGGAGCCGATGCGGTAGGCGCCCGAACCGAGGACGACGATGCTGCGGTGGTCGCCCAGGTAGCGGACGTCGTTGGCCGTGCCGCTGTACGTCAGGTACAGGTAGTTGGTCTGCGCCGGATATTCGGCGGCCAGCGTGTCTATCTGCTTCACCACGGGCACGATGCCGCGCTCCTTGCGGTGGCGGCGCAGGGTGACGATGGCGTCTTCCATCTCGCCCTCCATGCCGATGGCGCGAGCCACCTGGAAGTCGGAGAAGCCCTGACGCTTGGCCTTGCGCAGCAGGTCGTCCGGCAGGTCGGCGAGCAGCTTGTGGTTGCCCGCCCACTCGTGCAGCTCCTTGGAGGTGCGCATGATGTTCATCAGCTTCTCCAGGAACCAACGGTCAATCTTGGTCAGCTCGTGCACCTGATCCACGGTGTAGCCGGCGCGGAAGGCTTTCGAGATGACGAAGATGCGCTTGTCCGTCGGCTCACGCAGCGCCTTGTCGATGTCGGGGATGACCAGCTCCTTGTTCTCCACGAAGCCGTGCATGCCCTGGCCAATCATGCGCAGGCCCTTCTGGATGGCTTCCTCGAAGGTGCGGCCGATGGCCATGACCTCGCCCACGGACTTCATCGAGGAGCCCAGCTCCTTGTCCACGCCGTGGAACTTGCCGAGGTCCCAGCGCGGTATCTTGCACACCACGTAGTCCAGCGCGGGCTCGAAGAAGGCCGAGGTGGTGCGGGTGACGGAGTTCTTCAGGTCGAACAGGCCGTAGCCCAGGCCCAGCTTGGCGGCCACGAAGGCCAGCGGATAGCCCGTAGCCTTGGATGCCAAGGCCGACGAGCGGCTGAGGCGGGCGTTGACCTCGATGACGCGGTAGTCTTCGGACTGGGGGTCGTAGGCATACTGCACGTTGCACTCGCCCACGATGCCGATGTGGCGGATGATGCGGATGGCCAGCTCGCGCAGCTTGTGGTAGTCGGTGTTCGAGAGCGTCTGGCTGGGGGCGATGACGATGGACTCGCCCGTGTGGATGCCCAGCGGGTCGAAGTTCTCCATGTTGCAGACGGTGATGCAGTTGTCGAAGCGGTCGCGCACCACCTCGTACTCCACTTCCTTCCAGCCGCGGAGGCTCTTCTCGACGAGCACCTGGGGCGAGAAGGAGAAGGCCTTCTCTACCAGCACGTTCAGCTCCTGCTCGTTGTCGCAGAAGCCCGAGCCCAGTCCACCCAGCGCATAGGCGGCGCGGACGATGACGGGATAGCCCAGCGCGGCGGCGGCGCGGCGGGCGTCTTCGGCGGTCTCCACGGCCTCGCTCTTGATGGTCTTCACGCCGATTTCGTTCAGCTTCCCGACGAACAGCTCGCGGTCTTCCGTGTCGATGATGGCCTGCACGGGGGTGCCCAGTACCTGGACGCCGTACCGCTCGAGTACGCCTTCCTTGTAGAGGGCCACGCCGCAGTTCAGCGCCGTCTGCCCGCCGAAGGCCAGCATGATGCCGTCCGGACGCTCCTTCTCGATGACCTTCTCGACGAAGTAGGGGGTGACGGGCAGGAAGTAAATCTGGTCGGCCACGCCCTCCGAGGTCTGCACGGTGGCGATGTTGGGGTTGATGAGGACGGTCTGGATGCCCTCTTCCTTGAGGGCCTTGAGTGCCTGCGAACCGGAGTAGTCGAACTCGCCGGCCTCGCCTATCTTCAGCGCGCCGCTTCCGAGCAGCAGGACTTTACGTATGTTGTTCTCTTTCATAAGACATTCTAAATGGATTGGATTGATATATAAAAATATTTACAGTCTGAAAACACGTTCGCGTTTGTCCCCCACGACAGCCTCGTTTGTCCCCGACGAGGGTCTCGTTTGTCCCCGACGAGGGCCTCGTGTGTCCCCGACGAGGGCTTCGTGTGTCCCCGGCGGAATGCTGCCAGACTATCCGTCTGATTATCAGGCCGCTGCAAAAAGTCGGCCGCTGGAGCCGGAAGCGAAGGGTCGTAGAGACTTTTCTTTACATCAGAGCAGGCGGACGAACTCGTCGAAGAGGAACTCCGTGTCCGTGGGTCCCGAAGCGGCTTCGGGGTGGAACTGGGCGGAGAACCAGGGGTTGCGCTTGTGGCGGATGCCCTCGTTGGAGCCGTCGTTCATGTTGACGAACAGCGGTTCCCAGTCGGCGCCCAGCGTGTTGTTGTCCACTGCGTAGCCATGGTTCTGACTGGTGATGAAGCAGCGGTCCGTGCCCACCATGCGCACGGGCTGGTTGTGGCTGCGGTGTCCGTACTTCAGCTTGTATATCCGCGCGCCTCCGGCCTTGGAGAGGAGCTGGTTGCCCATGCAGATGCCGAAGATGGGGAGCTTTTCATTGGCCATAGCGCGGCGGATGTTCTGCACGGCGGCGTCGCACGTGTCGGGGTCGCCCGGCCCGTTGGAGATGAAGAGGCCGTCGAACTGCAGCCCGTTGAAGTCGTAGTCCCAGGGCACGCGGATGACCTCCACGCCCCGGCGCAGGAGGCAGCGCAGGATGTTGGTCTTGACGCCGCAGTCAACGAGGACGACCTTCTTGAGTGGAGAGTTGAGAGTGGAGAGTTGAGAGTTGAGTTCTTCCTTCGGGGTGGAGACGGGGAAGGTCTTGCTCTCCCCTGCGGCGTAGACGATGATGTCCTTGCAGGAGACGCGGTCCACGTAGTTCACCTCTCCGTAGTTGAATGAAGAATGAAGAATGTCGGCTTCGCCTCCGAATGAAGAATCAGGCTGCACTGCGGCGCCGCACGGCAATTCTTCATTCTTCATTCTTAATTCTTCATTTTCATCGAATACGATGCGCCCCATCATGACGCCATGCTCGCGCAGCACCTTGGTCAGCTCGCGGGTGTCAATGCCCGTGATGCCGGGCACGTGTTCGCGCTTCAGCCAGTCGGCCAGGCTTTCCATGGCGTTCCAGTGGCTGTAGTTCTCGGAGTAGTCGCTCACGATGATGGCCTCGGCGTGTATCTTCTCGCTCTCCATGAAGGTGGCCAGTCCGTTGCCTTCGATGGTGAAGGGCGGCACGCCGTAATTGCCCACCAACGGGTAGGTCAGAGTCATCAACTGGCCGGCATACGAGGGGTCCGTCAGGCTCTCGGGATATCCCGTCATGGCCGTATTGAACACCACCTCGCCTGCTACCGGCTTTTCATAACCGAACGACTGGCCGCGGAAGCGGGTACCGTCGTCGAGGATAAGGGTTACGTTTCTCATTGTTTGTTCGTATCGTTATTGTTACTGTTGTTGTCTTTGTTCTTTCTCTTCTTCATCACACTCAGAGAAAAGGCCATGGCTACACCCATGGGCAACCAGAGGGCCAGGTTGTCGAGAATGATACCCAAGGCCGTACCTAATGACAGGCCGATGGCTAACGAGGAACCGTCGATATTTCCTTTGTCCTTCTGCTTCTGTTCTTCTTCCATATACTTAGAATTGATAGACTTGTTCGATGTAGTCGATGAAAGCCTTGTTGAGCAACTTCACGCCACCGGGCGTGGGATAGTTGCCGCTGAAGTACCAGTCGCCCGGATGGTTGGGGCAGGCCTCGTGCAGCCCTTCGAGGGGCTGGTAAACAATCTGCACCTTGGCACGGACATTCTCGGGCTTGAGCAGTTCCACCATCTTGGCCGCTATCTCGTCGTCGGTGAAGGGAGCGTAGATGTTCTTAACATAGTTCACCATCTGCTCCTTGGGCAGGTCGGCCTGCGCCTTGGCCTTGCGGTAGACGGCAGCGATGACGTCCTTCATGTCGCGGTCGCGCAGCAGTTCGATTGCCGCCTTGAAAGCGATGAACTCGCTCATGCGGGCCATGTCGATGCCGTAGTAGTCGGGGTAGCGCACCTGCGGCGACGAGCTGACGATGACAATCTTCTTCGGGTTCAGGCGGTCCAGGATGCCGATGATGCTCTGCCGCAGCGTGGTGCCTCGTACGATGGAGTCGTCGATGATGACGAGGTTGTCCACGCCCGCCTCCAGGCTGCCGTAGGTGATGTCGTAGACGTGGGCGGCCAGGTCGTTGCGCGTGTTGCCCTCGGCAATGAACGTGCGCAGCTTGATGTCCTTGATGGCCACCTTCTCGCTGCGGATGCGGCGCGAGAGGATGCGCTCCAGCTCGTCGTGGCTGGGGTTGTGGCCCAGGGCGGCAATCTGCTTCACCTTCTCCTCGTTCAGGTACTCGTCCAGCCCCTGAAGCATGCCGTAGAAGGCCACTTCGGCCGTGTTGGGGATGAAGGAGAAGACTGTGTGGTCGATGTCGTAGTTGACTGCCTTCAGGATGCTGGGCACCAGCTTCTTGCCCAGCAGCTTGCGTTCGCGGTAGATGTCCATGTCGCTGCCGCGGCTGAAGTAGATGCGCTCGAAGGAGCAGGGACGGAACTCACGGGGCTTGTTGATCTGCACCGTGCGCAGGCGGCCCGCCTTGCTGATGAAGATGGCCTGTCCCGGCTGCAGTTCGCGGATGCTGTCGGCCGGCACGTTGAGCACGGTCTGTATCACCGGACGCTCGCTGGCCAGCACGGCTATCTCGTCGTCCTGATACCAGAAGGCCGAACGGATGCCCCACGGGTCGCGGATGGCAAAGCTCTCGCCGCTGCCCGTCAGGCCGCACATCACGTAGCCGCCGTCCCACTCCCGGCTCGACGTGCGCAGCACGTTGGCCAGGTCCACATGTTCCTCTATGTAGTGGGTGATGCCCATGCCCGTCAACCCCTCGGCTTCGGCCTGGTTGAACAGGCGCTCCACCTCGCGGTCCAGGCGGTGGCCCACCTGCTCGAGCATGATGTAGGTATCGGCATACTTGCGGGGATGCTGCCCCATGGCGGTGATGCGGGCAAATATTTCGTCGACGTTGGTCAGGTTGAAGTTGCCGCAAAGGGCGAGGTTCTTGGCACGCCAGTTGTTGCGGCGCAGGAAAGGATGTACATACGAGAGTCCGGACTTTCCGGTGGTGGAATAGCGCAGGTGGCCCATATAGACTTCACCGGCAAAAGGAAGGTATTTCTCAGCATAGTCGGCATCGGCCAGCTGCTCGGGCGTCAGGTCCTTGAAGTGGCTCTGCACGGTGGAAAAGATTTCGGTAATGGCTCCCGAGCCCAGGGCCCGTTCGCGGAACATGTATTCCTCGCCGGGATTGGCCGCCAGCTTGACGCAGGCCAGCCCGGCCCCTTCCTGTCCGCGGTTGTGCTGTTTTTCCATCAACAAATAGAGCTTGTTGAGCCCGTACATCCACGTGCCATACTTTTTCTGATAATAGTCGAGCGGCTTGAGCAGGCGTATCATCGCCACACCGCATTCATGTTTTAATGGTTCCATATCGCTATCTGGATTGTTCTGTTATTCTTTTCCGAAATTCCGATGCAAAGATACGATTTTCCAATTCTTTTTGCTTTGTTTTTATACAATTTATTTATCAGAATATCACGCAAAGAAAGAATATACAAAACAATAGTTCATCCATATTTTATTTCAGCAACACAATGAATATTACAATATGAAACATATAGCGAACGATATATTATGAACTGAAAGAAAAACAGGGTGCAAACATTGCAAATGCAAACTATACGGCAGATATAGATAAAAGCAGGACAACAAAAGCCTGCGCAATAAACGCAAATAGAAAGAATTATAGCTATATTTGCACGCATAATGACACAATATGGCATACAAAAACATAAATACGAAAGCAACAATGAAGAATCAAGAGCATTTGAACAGAGCAAAAAGAGAGACTGAGAGGAACACAGGCTACCGACAATGCGGATTGTACGATGCGGCCAACGAACACGATGCCTGCGGCGTGGGCATGATAGTAAACCTGCACGGAGGCAAATCGCACGAACTGGTGGACTCTGCCCTGCGAGTGCTGGAGAACATGAAGCACCGCGGAGCCGAAGGGGCCGACAACAAGACCGGCGACGGAGCCGGCATCATGGTACAGATACCGCATGAATTCATCCTGCTGCAAGGCATTCCGGTACCCGAAAAAGGCAAATACGGCACGGGGCTCATCTTCCTGCCCAAAGACCCCAAGGAACAGGAACACATCCTGAGCATCATTATAGAAGAGGTGGAGCGCGAAGGACTCACGCTGATGCACCTCCGCGCCGTGCCTGTCAACTCGGACATTCTGGGACAAAGCGCCCGCGAGACGGAGCCGGACATCAAGCAGGTGTTCATTACCGGTGCCGGACACACGGAGAACCTGGAACGCACGCTCTACATCATCCGCAAGAAGATAGAGCAGCGCGTACACCACAAGGACTTCTACATCGTGTCGCTTTCGAGCCGCACCATTATATATAAAGGTATGCTGTCGTCCACCCAGGTGAGGGCCTACTTCAGCGACCTGACGCAACCCTACTTCACCAGCGGCCTGGCCATCGTCCATTCGCGCTTCAGCACGAACACCTTCCCCACGTGGAGCCTGGCACAGCCGTTCCGCCTGCTGGCCCACAACGGCGAAATCAACACCATCCGCGGCAACCGGGGCTGGATGGAGGCCCGCGAAAGCGTCCTCTCCACCCCGACACTGGGCAACGTGAAGGACATCCGCCCCATCATCCAGCCCAACATGAGCGACTCTGCCTCGCTGGACAACGTGCTGGAATTCTTCGTCATGTCCGGCCTGAGCCTGCCGCACGCCATGGCCATGCTCGTGCCCGAATCGTTCAACGACAAGAATCCCATCAGCGAAGACCTGAAGGCTTTCTACGAATACCACTCCATCCTGATGGAGCCCTGGGACGGCCCGGCCGCCCTGCTCTTCAGCGACGGCCGCTATGCAGGCGGCATGCTGGACCGCAACGGCCTGCGCCCGGCCCGCTACCTCATCACGCACGACGGCATGATGGTCGTGGCCAGCGAAGCGGGCGTCATCAGCTTTGAAGCAGAGAAAATAAAGGAAAAGGGACGGCTGCAGCCCGGCAAGATCCTGATGGTGGACACCGAGGAAGGACGCATCTACTACGACGGCGAGCTGAAGGAACAACTGGCCGCCGCCAAGCCCTACCGCCAATGGCTGTCGGCCAACCGCATCGAACTGGATGCCCTGAAGAGCGGACGCAAGGTGGCCAACACGGTGGACGACTACGACCGCCGCCTGCGCGCCTTCGGCTATACCCGCGAGGACGTGGAGCGCATCCTGATGCCCATGTGCAGCAACGGGGCCGAGCCTACCGCCTCGATGGGCAACGACACCCCGCTGGCGGTGCTGAGCGACCAGCCGCAACTGCTGTTCAACTACTTCCGCCAGCAGTTTGCGCAGGTGACCAACCCGGCCATCGACCCCATCCGCGAGGAGCTGGTGATGTCGCTCACCGAGTACATCGGCGCCGTGGGCATGAACATCCTGCTGCCCAACGAAACGCACTGCAAGATGGTGCGCCTGCCCCACCCGATACTGACCAACACCCAGCTGGACATCCTGTGCAACATCCGCTACAAGGGATTCAACACGGTGAAGCTGCCGATGCTCTTCGAAGCGTCACGCGGCAAGGCGGGCTTGCAGGAGGCCCTGGAGCAGCTGTGCAAGGAAGCCGAGCAGGCCGTGACCGACGGAGCCAACTACATCATCCTGTCCGACCGCGGCATTGACGCCCGGCAGGCCGCCATCCCGTCGCTGCTGGCCATCAGCGCGGTGCACCATCACCTCATCAGCGTACAGAAGCGTGTACAGACGGCCCTCATCGTAGAGAGCGGCGAGATACGCGAAGTGATGCACGCCGCCCTGCTGCTGGGCTACGGCGCCAGCGCCATCTGTCCCTACATGGCCTATGCCGTGCTGGACGACCTGGTAAAGAAAGGGGAAGTGCAGATGAACTACGAAACGGCCGAGAAGAACTACATCAAAGCCATCTGCAAGGGACTTTACAAGATTATCAGCAAGATGGGTATCAGCACCATCCGCTCGTACCGCGGCGCAAAGATATTCGAGGCCGTAGGACTGAGCGAGGAACTGCTCAAGAGCTACTTCGGAACGGAGGCGTCGACCGTCGGCGGCATCCGGCTGGAAGAAATCGCCAAGGACTACATCACCTTCCACGACAACGGCTTCGTCCCGGCACAAATGGACCCGCTGCTGCCCTACATCGGACAGATGTCCTACCGCAGGGACGGCGAACGCCATGCGTGGAACCCCGATACCATCAGCCGCCTGCAACTGGCCACACGCCTGGGCAGCTACGCGAAGTTCAAGGAATTCACCCGCACGGTGGACGAGAAGGAGGCTCCCCTCTTCCTGCGCGACTTCTTCGGCTTCCGCCGCAACCCGATCGACATCGAACAGGTAGAACCGGTGGAAAGCATCGTGAAGCACTTCGTGACGGGAGCCATCTCGTTCGGTGCAATCAGCAAGGAGGCCCACGAGGCACTGGCACTGGCCATGAACGAGCTGGGCGCACGCAGCAACACGGGCGAAGGCGGCGAAGACAGCATCCGCTTCCATGAAAAGGTGGACGGCATCAGCCTGTCGAGCAAGACGAAGCAGGTGGCTTCGGGCCGCTTCGGCGTGACGGCGGAATACCTGGTGAACGCCGAGGAAATACAGATCAAGGTGGCACAGGGAGCCAAGCCGGGCGAAGGCGGACAGCTGCCGGGCTTCAAGGTGGACGAGGTCATCGCCCGCACGCGCCACTCCATCCCCGGCATCTCGCTCATCTCACCCCCGCCCCACCACGACATCTACTCCATCGAAGACCTGGCACAGCTCATCTTCGACCTGAAGAACGTGAACCCGCATGCCGCCATCAGCGTGAAGCTCGTGGCCGAGAGCGGTGTGGGAACCATCGCTGCCGGCGTGGCCAAGGCGAAAGCCGACCTCATCGTTATCTCCGGAGCCGAGGGCGGTACCGGCGCATCGCCGGCCTCGTCCATCCGCTATGCGGGCATCCCGCCTGAGATAGGCCTGAGCGAAACGCAGCAGACGCTGGTGCTGAACGGCCTGCGCGGACAGGTACG
Source organism: Mediterranea massiliensis (assembly GCF_900128475.1). GTDB lineage: Bacteria > Bacteroidota > Bacteroidia > Bacteroidales > Bacteroidaceae > Bacteroides > Bacteroides massiliensis_E. Next base: position 235,208 of record NZ_LT635837.1, read on the forward strand.
CCTGCAGACCGACGGACAGCTGAAAACGGGACGCGACATCATCAGCATGGCCCTGCTGGGCGCCGAAGAATTTGCCTTCGGTACCACGGCCCTCATCGTACTGGGCTGCGTGATGATGCGCAAGTGTCACTCCAACACGTGTCCCGTGGGCGTGGCCACGCAAGACCCGCGCCTGCGCGAACACTTCCGCGGACATTATAAATATGTAGTGAACTACTTCCGCTTCCTGGCCCAGGAGGTACGCGAATATCTGGCCGAGATGGGCTTCAAGAGTCTGAATGACATCGTGGGCCGCACCGACCTCATCGAACTCCGGCAGGCAGTGGCAGGCAGCAAGGCCAGCCTGCTGGACTTCGGACGCATGCTCCACCGCGTGGAGAACGGCGCCGCCCTGCACCACTGCACCCAGCAGCAGCACGACATTGAGCACGTGAAAGACGTGGAAATGCTGAAGGCCGCCGCTCCCGCCCTGACCGACCGCCACGAAGTGTCGCTGGAATATGCCATCGGCAATACCGACCGCGCCGTGGGCGCCATGCTCTCGGGAGCCGTAGCTGCAAAGTATGGCAACGACGGCCTGCCTGACGGTACCATCAGCGTGAAGTTCAAAGGCTCGGCCGGACAGAGCTTCGGCGCCTTTCTGGCCCACGGCATCAGCTTCAAGCTGGAGGGCGAGGCCAACGACTACCTGGGCAAGGGACTGAGCGGCGGACACATCGCCGTACAACCGCCCGTACGCAGCAACTTTGCCGCCGAACAGAATACCATCGTGGGCAACACCCTGCTCTACGGTGCCACCAGCGGCGAGGTCTACATCAACGGACGGGCGGGCGAACGCTTTGCCGTGCGCAACTCGGGCGCCATTGCCGTCGTCGAGGGTGTGGGCGACCACTGCTGCGAGTACATGACCGGCGGACGTGTCGTCGTACTGGGCCAGACGGGCCGCAACTTTGCTGCCGGCATGAGCGGCGGCGTGGCTTACGTGTGGGACCCCCGCGGCACATTCGACTACTTCTGCAACATGGACATGGTGGAACTGTCGCTGCTCGAGGACGCCACTTCGCGCAAGGAGCTGCACGAACTTATCCGCCAGCACTACCTCTACACGGGATCGGCACTGGCACGCACCATGCTCGACAACTGGCCACGCTACGTCGAAGAGTTCATCCAGGTAACCCCCATCGAGTACAAGAAGGTGCTGGCCGAAGAACAGATGCGCAAACTGCAACAGAAGATTGCGGAGGTACAGAGAGACTATTAAAAACAAAAGTTAAGGAGATAAAGAAGTTAAGGAGTCAAGCCGACAGTTCGGTTGACCATAAGACAAATCATCACGCAGAGCTATTGGCTTCACTTCTTGACTCCTTCACTCCTGAATTTTCAATTCTCAATTCTTAATTATCAATTATCATATGGGAAACCCGAAAGCATTTCTCACCATCCCGCGCCAAGAAGCGGGATACAGACCGATACACGAACGTATAAACGATTATAGCGAGGTGGAGCAGACGCTCAACACCAGCGAACGCAAGCTGCAGGCCAGCCGCTGCATGGACTGCGGCGTGCCGTTCTGCCACTGGGCCTGCCCGCTGGGCAACCGCCCGCCCGAGTTCCAGGACGCCCTGTACAAGGGCGAATGGGAGAAGGCCTACTACATCCTGAGCCGCACGAACGACTTCCCCGAATTTACGGGACGCATCTGCCCGGCCCTGTGCGAGAAGTCGTGCGTGCTGAAACTCGCGTTAGACGCCCCCGTCACCATCCGTGAAGACGAGGCCGCCGTCATCGAAGCCGCCTTCCGCGAAGGCTACGTCCAGCCGCAGCACTATGCCCGCAACGGACACCGCGTTGCCGTCATCGGATCGGGACCTGCCGGACTGGCCGCCGCCAACCAGCTGAACCGCCGGGGCTACGATGTGACCGTCTTCGAACGCGACGAAAGCATAGGAGGCCTGATGCGCTACGGCATACCGAACTTCAAGCTGGGCAAGAACATCATCGACCGCCGCCTGCGCATCATGGAGGCCGAAGGCGTGAAGTTCCAGCCCAATACGACCGTCGACCTGGCCAATCTGCCCGACGGATACGATGCCTACGCCGTCTGCACCGGCACACCGCAGGCACGCGACCTGCCCATCCCCGGACGCGACCTGGCAGGCATCCACTTCGCCATGGAGATGCTGGGACAGCAGAACCGCGTAGTGGCGGGACAGACCTTCGACGCGAAGGAACGCATCACCGCCCAGGGCAAGCACGTGCTGGTGATCGGCGGCGGCGACACGGGCAGCGACTGCATCGGCACCTCGCACCGCCAGGGTGCCTTGAGCGTCACGCAGATTGAAATCATGCCCAAACCGCCCGTAGGCTACAACCCCGCCACTCCCTGGCCGCAATGGCCCCTCGTGCTGAAAACCAGTTCCAGCCACGAAGAAGGATGCACACGCCGCTGGAGCCTGAACTCCAACAAATTCACCGGCAAAAACGGCCGCGTCACCGGCGTAGAGGTGGAAGAAGTGGAATGGCTGCCCGCTCCCGACGGCGGACGCCCCATCATGAAGCCTACCGGAAAGAAAGAAGTCATCAAAGCCGACCTCGTGCTGCTGGCCATGGGCTTCCTGAAGCCCCAGTTGCCCCAGCTGCCGAAGAATGCCGTCGTAGCGGGCGACGCAGCCACAGGCCCCAGCCTCGTGGTGAAGTGCATCGCCGCCGGCCGTCGTGCCGCCGCCGACATCGACCGGATGCTGACTCATTGAAATGTATAACAAACCCCTCAAAAAAACATCAAAACATTATGTGTGGAATAGCCTGTATCTTCAATATCAAACAACAGACACCTGAACTGAGGCAAAAAGCCCTCACCATGGCCAAACGCATCCGCCACCGCGGTCCCGACTGGAGCGGCATCTACTGCGGAGGCTCGGCCATCCTGGCGCACGAACGCCTGTCCATCGTCGATCCCCAAAGCGGCGGACAACCCCTGTATTCACCCGACCGCAAGCAGATTCTGGCCGTCAACGGCGAAATCTACAACCACCGTGACATCCGCGCCGACTTTGCCGGTGAATATGAGTTCCAGACAGGAAGCGACTGTGAGGTCATCCTCGCCCTCTACCGCCGCTACGGTACCGACTTCATCGAACGGCTGAGCGGTATCTTCGCTTTTGCTCTTTATGATGAAGAGCGCGACGAGTTCCTCATTGCCCGCGACCCCATCGGCGTCATACCTCTTTATATAGGCCGCGATGCCGACGGAACCGTCTACTGCGCCAGCGAACTGAAAGCCCTTGAAGGCATGTGCGACGAATATGAACCATTCCTTCCCGGACATTACTACTGGAGCCGCGAAGGCAAGATGCGCCCGTGGTACAAGCGCGACTGGACCGACTACGAAGCCGTCAAGGACAACTATACCGCCAAGGCACCCAACGACACCCGTACCGCCGCCACCTCGGGCACCGCTCCCGAAGCCTGGCAGGCACAGGTATCAGCCGTCCGCACGGCCCTCGAAGAGGCCGTACGCCGCCAGCTGATGAGCGACGTGCCCTACGGCGTGCTGCTCTCCGGCGGTCTGGACTCGTCGGTCATCTCGGCCGTAGCCAAGCTCTATGCCGACCGCCGCATCGAAACCGACGGACAGCAGGCCGCCTGGTGGCCGCAGCTCCACTCCTTCGCCGTGGGCCTGAAGGGCGCCCCCGATCTGGAGAAAGCGCGGCTGGTGGCCGAACACATCGGTACGGTGCACCACGAAATCAACTACACCATTCAGGAAGGACTGGACGCCATCCGCGACGTCATCTATTACATCGAAACCTACGACGTCACCACCGTGCGCGCCTCCACGCCGATGTATCTGCTGGCCCGCGTCATCAAGTCGATGGGGATCAAGATGGTGCTCAGCGGTGAAGGAGCAGACGAGGTGTTCGGCGGTTACCTCTATTTCCACAAGGCTCCCACGCCGCAAGCCTTCCACGAAGAGACCGTCCGCAAGCTCTCCAAGCTCCACCTCTACGACTGCCTGCGGGCCAACAAGAGTCTGTCTGCCTGGGGTGTCGAAGGCCGCGTACCCTTCCTTGACAAGGAATTCCTCGACGTGGCCATGCGCCTGAACCCGGCGGCCAAGATGTGTCCCGGCCACACCATCGAAAAGAAAATCGTCCGCGAAGCCTTTGCCCAGCTCCTGCCCGAAGCCGTGGCCTGGCGACAGAAGGAACAGTTCTCCGACGGAGTAGGTTACTCGTGGATCGACACACTGAAAGCCATCACCGCCGCCGCCGTCAGTGACGAACAGATGGCCCATGCAGCCGAACGCTTCCCCATCAATCCGCCCCAGAACAAGGAAGAGTACTACTACCGCAGCATCTTCGAGGAACACTTCCCCAGCGACTCGGCCGCCCGCTCAGTGCCCAGCGTCCCCAGCGTAGCCTGCTCCACCGCCGAAGCCCTGGCTTGGGATGCCTCGTTCAAAAACCTGAACGACCCCAGCGGCCGTGCCGTAGCCGGCATACACGAAGCCGCATACTGATACCGGGCCATCAAGACCGAAAAGAAAGAAGGTGCACAGCTGTCCGTCGATTTCCGAACGGCAGCCGATGCACCTTCTTTCATTTTATCACAATTATCAAGCGTAATCTTTCAAACAGAAATAAAATAAGCTACACTAACTTACAAATGAAAGAAAATATCGAATATCAATAGAAAAGAGGAAGCAAAATATTCACCATTTACTCAAATTGTCATATATTTGCAGCAAATAAAAACAAAAAGAAACATATAATACAAAATACAAGAACAAAATGGCAACCATCAGATTCACCAAAATGCACGGAGCAGGAAACGACTACATTTATGTAGACACCATGAAATATCCTGTAGAAAATCCGGAACAGCTGGCCATCGCCTGGAGCCGCCCTCATACAGGCATCGGCAGCGACGGACTGGTGCTGATTGGCCGCTCCGATATAGCCGACTTCAGCATGCGCATCTTCAACGCCGACGGCTCCGAAGCCCGCATGTGCGGCAACGCCTCACGCTGCATCGGCAAATACGTCTACGAAGCAGGACTCACAACAAAAACCGAGATTACCCTTGAAACCCTCTCCGGCATCAAAGTGCTGCAGCTGCACCTCACGGCGGACAACCGGGTAGAGAGCGTGACCGTCGACATGGGACCTGCCACAGACATCCACACCGTAGCGCTGGGTGAAGGCTACGACTTCACGGAAGGCATCGCAGTCTCCATGGGCAACCCCCATTTTGTTCTATTTACCGATAACCTCGCACAGATTGACCTTACAGAGGTTGGTCCACGGCTGGAACATCACCCCCTCTTCCCCGACCGGGTGAATGTAGAGTTTGCCCAGATGCGTCCAGACGGCAGCATCCGCATGCGCGTCTGGGAACGAGGTTCGGGCATCACGCTGGCCTGCGGAACAGGGGCTTGTGCCACGGCTACAGCTGCCGTCTTCAGCGGGCTTACCCGGGGAGAAACAGCCATTGTAATGGACGGAGGGACACTGACCATCGACCGAGATCCCGCTACAGGACATGTCCTGATGACAGGGCCGGCCGTACGAGTCTTTGAAGGAGAAATAGAAACGGACTAAAGCATATTGAACTGACAATTAACTTAAAAACAAATAATAAAGATATGGCACTCGTAAACGAACACTTCTTGAAACTGCCGGGCAGCTACCTGTTCTCGGACATCGCCAAGAAAATCAACACATTCAAAATCACTCACCCCAAACAGGACATCATCCGCCTGGGCATCGGCGACGTGACCCGGCCTCTGCCGCCCGTCTGCATCGAAGCCATGCACAAGGCCGTAGACGAAATGGCCGACGAAAGCACATTCCGCGGCTACGGTCCCGAACAGGGATATGACTTCCTGATAGAAGCCATCCTCAAAAATGACTTCGCCCCGAGAGGCGTCCACCTCTCTCCCTCGGAAATCTTCATCAACGACGGTGCCAAGAGCGATACGGGCAACATCGGCGAACTGCTGCGCTGGGACAACAGCATGGGCATTACCGACCCCGTTTACCCCGTCTATGTGGACAGCAACATCATGTGCGGACGCTCGGGCGTGCTGGGCGAAGACGGCAAGTGGAGCAACGTCACTTACCTGCCCTGCACGGAAGAGAACCATTTCATACCCGAACTGCCCACCCACCGGGTCGACCTGCTCTACCTGTGCTATCCCAACAACCCGACGGGAACCACACTGACCAAGACCGAACTGAAAAAATGGGTGGACTATGCACTGGACAACGACACGCTCATCATCTTCGACGCAGCCTATGAAGCCTATATCCGCGAAGACGATGTTCCCCATTCCATCTACGAAATAAAGGGAGCCAAGAAATGTGCCATCGAGATACGCAGCTTCTCGAAAACGGCCGGATTCACCGGACTGCGATGCGGCTATACCGTCGTTCCCAAGGAACTTACAGCCGCCACCCTGACCGGAGACCGTGTAGCCCTCAACAAACTGTGGCTGCGCCGTCAGTGCACCAAGTTCAACGGCACCAGCTACGTCACCCAACGTGCGGCCGAAGCCATCTATACGCCGGAAGGCAAAGAGCAGGTAAAGGCCAACATCGACTACTATATGCAGAACGCCTCCACCATGAAAGAAGGACTGGAAGCCGCAGGGCTGAAGGTATACGGAGGTGTCAACGCTCCCTACCTCTGGCTGAAGACACCCGACGGAATCAGCTCGTGGCGCTTCTTCGAACAGATGCTCTACGAGGCCAACGTGGTGGGTACGCCGGGCGTAGGTTTCGGCCCCAGCGGCGAAGGCTTTATCCGCCTGACCGCCTTCGGCCGGCACGACGACTGCGTGGAAGCCATGAAGCGCATCCGCAAATGGATGGCCTGACCGAACGGTCCCGCCACATCCGCACAGTCAATGAGTGAATAAGAGTATAGCGCGACTACTATAACGAACGGCTTCCGGCCCGATCAACCGGAAGCCACCCATATTTATTCATTCAATTAGAAACGGCAATGAAAACGAAGATCAACTGGAGCAAGAGCTTCACCATTGCAGCTCTGCTCGCGGCCGGGATTCCATCCATGGCCAACGCACAAGACAAAGTGAAAGCATCGGCAGGCGGCGACATCGTCAGCAGTTACATCTGGCGAGGCACCGATTGCGGCGGAATCAGTATCCAGCCCCATCTGTCGGTTGCCTACAAAGGTTTCTCACTGGGAGCCTGGGGGTCGGTCGGACTCAATTCGGAAGACACGAAAGAGATGGACTTCATCCTCGGCTATACCCACGGCGGACTGAGCCTGGCCCTGACGGACTACTGGTTCTTTCCTTCGGACGAGAGCCAACAGATCGGCTACTTCAAGTATGCCGCCCACAACACACAACACGTTTTTGAAATAACAGCCGGATATGACTTCGGCGTCATGGGCATCAGCTGGAACACGAACTTTGCAGGGTCGGACTATCACAACGCCGACGGCAAACGCTCCTACTCCACCTACATCGCCCTGACGGCTCCCTTCAAACTGGCAGGCCTCGACTGGAATGCCGAAGTGGGACTGACTCCCTGGGAAGGAGCCTACGCCGACAAGTTCAACGTGACCAACCTCTCGCTGAAAGCGTCGAAGGAACTCCCTGTCACCAAGCAGTTCTCACTCCCGCTCTTCGCACAGGTGGTATTCAATCCCTATACGCAAGGAGCCTACTTCGTATTCGGACTGAGTTTATAGGACACATTACAAACACACTAACAAGTATAATAGGTATGAAAAAGATTGAAGCAATCATCCGTAAGACAAAATTCGAGGACGTGAAGGAAGCACTCCTCGAAGCGGACATCGAATGGTTCTCTTACTATGACGTAAGAGGCATCGGAAAGTCCAGGCAGGCACGCATCTACCGAGGCGTGATGTATGACACCAGTTCCATCGAACGCATCCTCGTATCCATCGTGGTGCGCGACAAGAATGTGGAAAAGACGGTGAATGCCATCCAGAAAGCCGCCTGGACAGGTGAAATAGGCGACGGACGCATCTTTATCGTCCCCATCGAGGACGCTATCCGCATCCGTACGGCCGAACGCGGCGACATCGCATTATTTAACGCAGAACAAGAAAAATAAAACTCACAGACGTATGAAAACTTACAGAAAGTGCCGCCGTTCCTGGCTAAGCACAGCCCTCACCATATGCCTGCTGCTGGGCAGCACAGCCGCCTTTGCAGGCGAAGCGGACGAAGCCGCAACCACCGACACGATGGCCGAACTGGCCACAGGTATCGATACCGTTTGGATGCTTCTGGCAGCCATGCTCGTATTCTTCATGCAGCCAGGCTTCGCACTGGTCGAAGCCGGATTTACACGCACCAAAAACACCGGCAACATCCTGATGAAGAACTTCGTAGACTTCATGCTGGGTTCGTTGCTCTTCTGGTTCATCGGTTTCGGACTGATGTTCGGAGCCGGCGGATTTGTTGGGATGCCCCATTTCTTCGACCTTTCGTTCCTGGACACCCGACTTCCCCGCGAAGGATTCCTGATTTTCCAGACCGTCTTCTGCGCCACTTCGGCCACCATCGTATCGGGTGCCATGGCCGAACGCACCAAGTTCTCCATGTACGTGGTCTACACCATCGCCATCAGCGTATTGATTTATCCCATTTCCGGTCATTGGACCTGGGGAGGCGGCTGGCTGACCAATGGTGAAGAGGGTTCGTTCATGATGAATCTGTTCGGCACCACATTCCACGACTTCGCCGGATCTACGGTGGTTCATTCCGTAGGCGGATGGATTGCCCTCGTAGGCGCCGCTATCCTGGGTCCCCGTATCGGGAAATACGGAAAGGACGGCCGTTCCAAAGCCATTCCCGGCCACAACCTCACGATTGCCGCGCTGGGTGTATTCATCCTCTGGTTCGGCTGGTTCGGCTTCAACCCCGGCTCACAGCTGGCTGCTTCGACAACCAATGACCAGATAGCCATCTCGCACGTCTTCCTGACGACCAACCTTGCAGCTTGCGCCGGTGGTTTCGCCGCCCTCGTCACCAGCTGGATCAAATATCGCAAACCGTCGCTCTCACTCACCCTGAACGGCATTTTGGCCGGTCTGGTCGGCGTCACAGCCGGTTGCGACTGTGTATCGGCAGGAGGTGCCGCCATTATCGGACTCATCTGTGGCGTACTGATGATCTTTGCAGTAGAGTTCATCGACAAGGTCTTGAAAATAGACGATCCCGTTGGTGCCAGCTCCGTACACGGTGTATGCGGCTTTACAGGTACCATCCTGACAGGCCTCTTCTCGACCAGCGAAGGTCTGTTCTACGGTGCCGGCTGGGGATTCCTCGGTGCACAACTTTTCGGTGCCTTGGTCGTTGGAGCCTGGGCTGCAGCGATGGGTTACATCATCTTCAAGCTGCTCGACAAGATACACGGCCTGCGAGTTCCGGCACGCGTTGAGGAAGAAGGCCTTGACATCTACGAACACGGAGAGTCGGCCTACAACTAATCCAAACATATCCGGTTCCACAAGCAGACAGACAACAAGGCCGCTTGCGGAACCGGGTAAAGAACGAATAAATAAAGAAAGAATAAAAACAGAAAACCAACACTTACTATTTCAAACCAATAAAGAAACAAGTAATTATGTCAAAGTTAAGATTTAGAGTAGTGGAAACGGCCTTCAAAAAGAAGCCCGTTCCCGTAGAGATTCCCAAAGAACGTCCGTCGGAATACTTCGCCAAGTATGTATTCAACCGGGAAAAAATGTTCAGATACCTGCCTAGCAAGGTATATGACAAACTGGTGGACGTTATTGACAACGGTGCCCCGCTGGACCGTAGCATCGCTGATGAAGTAGCTGCCGGCATGAAGAAGTGGGCCATCGAAATGGGAGCCACCCACTACACCCACTGGTTCCATCCGTTGACCGAAGGTACGGCCGAAAAGCACGATGCATTCGTGGAACACGACGGCAAGGGCGGCATGATGGAAGAGTTTACCGGCAAACTGCTCGTACAGCAGGAACCTGATGCATCCAGCTTCCCCAACGGCGGTATCCGCAACACGTTCGAAGCACGCGGCTATTCGGCCTGGGATCCTTCCTCACCAGCCTTTATCGTAGACGACACACTGTGTATCCCGACCATCTTCATCGCGTATACGGGTGAATCGCTTGACTACAAGGCTCCGCTGCTCAAAGCCTTGCGTGCCGTTGACAAAGCAGCAACCGATGTCTGCCACTATTTCAACCCCGACGTCAAGAAGGTCAATGCCTACTTGGGCTGGGAACAGGAATACTTCCTGGTAGATGAAGGTCTCTACGCCGCCCGCCCCGACCTACTGATGACCGGCCGTACACTGACCGGACACGACTCTGCCAAGAACCAGCAGCTGGAAGACCACTACTTCGGCGCCATTCCTCCCCGCGTGGCTGCCTTCATGAAAGAACTTGAAATCGAAGCCCTCAAGCTGGGTATCCCTGTCAAGACCCGCCATAACGAGGTAGCTCCCAACCAGTTTGAGCTGGCACCTATCTACGAAGAATGTAACCTCGCAGTTGACCACAACATGCTTATCATGGCCCTGATGCGTAAGATTGCCCGTAACCACGGCTTCCGCGTACTGCTTCACGAGAAACCTTTCAAGGGCGTCAACGGCAGCGGCAAGCACAACAACTGGTCTCTGGGTACCGATACCGGCATACTGCTGATGGCACCGGGCAAGACTGCTGAAGAAAATCTGCGCTTCATCACCTTCATCGTGAACACACTGATGGCCGTCTACCGCCACAACGGCCTGTTGAAGGCCAGCATCTCCAGTGCCACCAATGCACACCGTCTGGGCGCCAACGAAGCACCTCCTGCCATCATCTCTTCCTTCCTGGGCAAGCAGCTTTCACAGGTATTGGCCCACATCGAGGAGAGCGACAAAGGCGAACTCATCAGTCTGAGCGGCAAACAGGGCATGAAGCTGGACATCCCGCAGATACCCGAACTGCTCATCGACAACACCGACCGTAACCGCACCAGCCCCTTCGCCTTCACCGGCAACCGTTTCGAGTTCCGCGCCGTAGGTTCGGAAGCCAACTGCGCCAGTGCCATGATAGCCCTGAACGCCGCTCTGGCCGAACAGCTGACCGACTTCAAGCACGACGTGGATGCCCTTATCGAAAAAGGAGAAGACAAAGTATCGGCCATCCTCGACGTCATCCGCCGCGATCTCAAGACATGCAAGCCCATCCACTTCGACGGCAACGGTTATAGCGAAGAATGGAAAGCCGAAGCTGCCCGCCGCGGTCTGGACTGCGAAACCAGCGTACCTGTCATCTTCGACAACTACCTGAAGGAAGACAGCATCGCCATGTTCGAAAAGACAGGCGTCATGACCCGCAAGGAGCTTGAAGCCCGCAACGAAGTGAAGTGGGAAATGTATACCAAGAAGATTCAGATCGAGGCACGTGTATTGGGCGACCTTGCCATGAACCATATCATCCCTGTTGCCACACAATATCAGACGGAATTGGTGGACAACGTATATAAGATGAACGGACTGTTCCCTGCCGAAAAGGCTGCCAAACTCTCGGCCAAGAACCTGGAACTTATCGAGGAAATTGCCGACCGCACTGCCTTCATCAAGGAACACGTCGATGCCATGATTGAATCCCGCAAGGTGGCCAACAAGCTGGACAACGAACGTTCAAAAGCCGTAGCTTACCACGACTACATCGTGCCGATGATGGAAGAAATCCGTTATCACATCGACAAACTTGAATTGATAGTTGACAATCAGATGTGGACACTGCCCAAATACAGAGAGCTGTTGTTTATCCGATAGAAAACTTGATTTTCTTTATTAGTTGTTTTAAGTTAGCAAGAGGGAAGGCGGCCGTGAGGGCTATCTTCCCTCTTCATTTTTTCGTTAATAAGCCTCAAATATCCACCCTGTAACCTCCCTGCTATTGTCCATTTCAGAAACAATCTTCATATTTGTAACGATTACAATATATTATTCATCCATTAACAAGTCAAGACATGAAAAAAATCATTTGGATTCTATTGGTTGCATGGACATGTTCGGCAACCGCCATCGCCCAACAAGCCAACTATCAACTTTCCAGTCACATACTGGACATCAACCGGGGACAACCGGCCTCTGGGGTCAAAATCAGCCTCTCCAAACTACAGGACAACCACACCTGGCAGATGATAGACGAAAAGCTGACGGATGAAAACGGAAGGGTCAAAGACTTCCTGGAAGAAGGAACTACCGACCATCGGGGTATCTACAAGCTGACCTACCACATCAGCCCTTATTTTGAGTCCCTGCACCAATCCTCCTTCTACCCGTTCATTGAAGTGGTCTTCGAAATAAAGGACAACAAGCATTATCATGTTCCCATTACCTTGTCACCCTATGGTTACTCTACCTACCGGGGTAACTGAACCTTGACAATATCCCGTTTGAGGGACTTGACAGAAACTTTATCTACCTGCACGTTCCATCCTCGATTACTTCACAAAAAAAATCAGAGATTTACATCACGTAAATCTCTGATTATCAATAAGAGCGGCAAGCGGGACTCGAACCCGTGACCCTCAGCTTGGGAAGCTGATGCTCTACCAACTGAGCTACTGCCGCCTGTCGAAATCTTTGTCTTTACAAACAGATCTTTTCACAAAGCGGAGGCAAAGATAGATACTTTTTTGTGAAAAGCAATAGCTGTATTCATAAAATCTTGTATTTTTGTTTCCCGTTAGAGAAATAAGACTTATGAAACGGATTGTTTTGATTACGGGAGGAGCCCGTTCGGGCAAAAGCAGTTATGCGGAGAAGATGGCATTATCTCTCTCTCCCACACCCGTTTATATGGCTACAGCACATATCTGGGACGAAGAATTCAGACAACGGGTCATACGGCATCAGCAACGAAGAGGTCCCGAATGGACCAACATTGAAGAGGAAAAGTATCTGAGCCGGCATCAGGTAGACGGAAGAGTCGTCCTGATAGACTGTGTGACCCTGTGGTGTACCAACTTCTTTTTTGCCCTGAACAGCGATGTGGATGCGTCCCTTCAGGCAGTCCGTGAAGAATTTGACCGACTTACCCGACAAGATGCCACGTTCCTGTTCGTCACCAACGAAATAGGATGCGGCGGAACTTCGGAGAACGAAATCCAACGCAAGTTCACCGACCTGCAAGGTTGGGTGAACCAATACATCGCCTCGAAAGCCGATGAAGTGATGCTGATGGTATCGGGAATTCCTGTAAAAATAAAATAGAACAAGATATTGTATGAAGACTTTTCAAATTGTAAGTCCGGACGACCAGATGCGCCCGGCCATTGCAGATAAAATCAATAACCTGACGAAGCCGAAAGGCTCGTTGGGACGACTGGAAGAAATAGCCTTGCAAGTGGCGCTGATTCAGCAGACCCTGACACCCACGTTACAGAAACCGCAGAACATCATCTTTGCCGCCGACCATGGCATTGTAGAGGAAGGTGTCAGTCTGTCGCCCAAAGAAGTGACCTGGCAACAACTGAGCAACTTCCTGCATGGAGGAGCCGGAGTAAACTTCCTCTGCCGCCAACACGGGTTCCAATTGAAGCTGGTCGATGCGGGAGTGGATTATGACCTGCCCTACGAACAAGGCATCATCAATATGAAAGTACGCCGCGGCACTGCCAACTACCTCCATGAAGCAGCCATGACGGAAGCCGAAATGGAACTTTGTCTGGAACGCGGAGCCGAAGTCGTACGACGCTGTTACGAGGAAGGAAGCAATGTCCTGAGTTTCGGCGAAATGGGTATCGGCAACACTTCTTCTTCCTCCATGTGGATGACCTACTTCACCGGCATCCCCTTGGAAGAATGCATCGGTGCCGGCAGCGGGCTGGACCGTGCAGGTATCCGACACAAATATGAGGTATTGAAAAAAAGCATGGAAAACTACCACGGCGATGGTTCGACACGCGACATCCTGCGCTATTTCGGTGGACTGGAAATGGTCATGGCCGTCGGTGCCATGCTGCAGGCTGCCGAACTGAAGATGCTGATCTTGGTGGACGGCTTCATCATGACCAACTGCATACTGGCCGCCAGCCGGCTGTATCCGGAAGTCATGGACTATGCCATCTTCGGACATTGCGGCGACGAAACCGGGCATAAACTGGTATTGGATTATCTGCATGCCAAACCTTTGTTGAACTTAGGATTAAGACTGGGCGAAGGGACAGGTGCCATCTGTGCTTATCCCATTGTGGACTCCGCTGTACGCATGATCAACGAAATGGACAACTTTGCCCACGCATCCATCACCAAATATTTCTGAGCGATGAATTTCCTGGCTGCACTGATATTCTTTACACGCCTGCCCTTCTGGAAAATCAAGGAAGTACCGGCCGAATGTTTCAAGCATGTAGTGCCTTATTGGCCTCTGGTGGGATGGCTTACGGGAGGCATCATGGCGGGGGGGCTTTGGGTGGCCGCCCAAGTATTGCCCTTGCCCCAGGCCTGGTTGGTGGCCATCGTAGCCCGACTGCTGGTAACCGGCTGTCTGCACGAAGACGGACTGGCAGACTTCTTCGACGGTTTTGGCGGCGGCACCACACGCGAACGCATCCTGGCCATCATGAAAGATTCCCACATCGGTACCTACGGCGTGGCAGGGCTTATCTTCTACTTCCTGCTGTTGTGGCAATTACCCCTATCCCTTCCGTTACCCGTGTTGTGCGCGCTGGCGCTTTGCGGCGACTGCTGGAGCAAGTTCTGTGCCTCTCAGATCATCAATTACCTGCCCTATGCCAGACCCGAAGCCGAAAGCAAGGCTAAGGTCGTGTACAGCGGCATGAGCCGGGGCGAACTCATCACAGCCTTTGTCAGTGGCATTCTACCGCTGCTTTTCCTGCTTCCGCTGCATGCATGGCCGGCCACGGTAGCACCGATGTTCGCTTTTCTGCTGATACTCCGCCTACTGAAGAAACGGTTGCAAGGCTATACGGGAGATTGCTGCGGAGCCATGTTCCTGTTGTGTGAATTATCCTTTTATCTTTGTGCTGTAGTGATATGGAACTTATATTGATACGTCACACCTCGGTCGACGTACCGCCGGGTGTATGTTACGGGCAGACCGATGTGCCCTTGAAATCGACTTTCGAACAAGAAGCTGAAACAACACTTGCCAACTTGAATGGCATACTGTCTGACGGAAAAATGCCCGACCACACTTATACCAGCCCACTGACTCGCTGTGTCCGTCTGGCCGAGTACTGCGGTTATCCCGATGCCGAACGTGACCGGCGCATCATGGAAATCAATTTCGGTGCCTGGGAGATGAAGCCGTTTGACCATAACAACGACCCAAGATTGCAGGAGTGGTATGCCGACTACCTGAACGTGGCCGCTACCGGAGGCGAATCGTTTGCCATGCAATACGAAAGAGTCAGTCATTTTCTGGACGAATTGAAACAAAAGCCCTGGCAACGTGTCCTCCTCTTCGCCCACGGTGGCGTACTGATTTGTGCACAGATTTATGCAGGACTCATTAAGGCCGACGAAGCCTTCAGTTCCCTGACACCCTACGGAGGCATAATCCGGGTAACGGTATAACACCCGTACCTCAGACCAGCAGCCGAGCTGCCAGCGTAAGCACAACAAGCAGAATCATCAGCGCCTCAGCACGGCGGTTGATGCGGATAGCCACCTGCATGTCCCGAGTCGTCAACAGACGATTGTTCTGTCCGATAAACGGTTTCCACACTTCCTCACCAAAGTAGATGTGAGGTCCTCCGAAACGACAGTCCAAGATACCGGCCAACGCCGATTCCGGGTAACCGGAATTGGGGCTGGCGTGCCGGCTGCCATATCGGGCCACAAACGCCAGCAGCGACAATCGTCCTGACGCCAACACCATCAGCAAAGCCGTCAGACGGGCCGGTATATAGTTGGCCACATCGTCCAGACGGGCGGCAAAACAACCAAACTGGCGGTATCGCTCGTTGCGATATCCAATCATCGAATCGAGCGTGTTCACCATCTTATAGGCCAGCATACCCGGCACGCCCAGCACGGCATACCAGAACAATGGGGCCACCACACCGTCGCTCAAGTTCTCGGCCAGCGTTTCCAGTGCTGCCGTACGAACCTCCTGCGCAGACAATTTCGATGTATCGCGCCCCACAATGCGTGCCACCTGCCGGCGTCCTTCCTCCAGCGAACGGTCTGTCGCCTCGAACACCATACGAACTTCACGGACCAGCGTAGTGCCCGCCAGGCAATAGAAAATCAACAGCACTTGCAGCACCAGCAACAATCCCGGTAAAACCAGGGCCGCCCCCCGCAACAGATAAAGCGTCAGTACAAAGACAGCCGACACTCCTATCGCACTCATGGCCGCTCCTTTCCAAAAGCGAAAGCGTCCCTTGTTCAGTCTATGCTCGCCCCAGGCAATAGCTTTTCCAAAAGCTACGACCGTATGGGGCATCCACAGAGGATCGCCCAACCAGCGGTCGAGTCCCCAAGCCGCCAACAAAGGCAGGCACAAATAAAGTATAATCAACAGTTGTTCCAATTCCAATTGATTTTATCGTCCATTATTCCTGCAGCCATTCGGCAATGGCCTCCACCAGGCGGTTGTTTTCTTCAGGCATTTGGGTCGCAATGCGAAAGAAATGCTCATCCAAGCCTTCAAAATTCGAGGCATCGCGTATCAGGATACCATGTTTTTCAGCCAAATATTCCTTCAATGCCGAAGCTTTGCCGAAACGCAGCCGCACCAGCATGAAATGTGTATCTGAATCCCATACCTCCAAAGCCCCCAGCTGTTCAAGCCGCTCCCGCAAACGGGCCGTTTCCTTCAGGCATTCATCCAGACGGACCGGATCGGGCATCCCCTTGGAAGCCAGATACAGCCCGGCCTCAATGGCAAAGGCGTTGACCGACCAGGGCATGCGGTGTGTGCGTATGCGGGCCAGCAGGCCCTCATTACCCGTAATGAACCCCAACCGCAAGCCCGGTATGGCATAATGTTTGGTCAGGGAATGCAGCAGCAGTACATTGGGATAGCGCGCCGCCTCGGCCGCCGAAAACAGAAGCCGCCTGGTAAAGTGTTCGTACGACTGGTCGATGACAAAGCAGACCTGCGGATTGCATTCGATGAGAGTTTCCAACCAACCTTTGTCGGTAACAGAACCTGTCGGATTGTTGGGATTGCATAGCCACAACATCCGTACGTCTTCGGGAAGCAGAAAATGTTCCCGCTCAGAAGGCAGACTGTAGAGCGAAGAGACACGATGACCGTGCATCATGCACGCATCGGCATACTCGCTGAACGTGGGCTGCAGAATGGCGGTACGGGTACCGCCAAACGTCTGTGCTATCAAATAGATGGCTTCGGTAGCCCCGTTGGTGACACACACCGAAGCTGGCTCCAGCCGCATCAGGCGGGCCAGTTCCGCTTCCAATGTATAAGGTTCGGGTTCGGGATAAGAGGAAACCAAACTCTTCCGGCCACCGTCTGCACGGACACACTGTGCCAAGTGCTCCAACAGTCCCGAAAGGTCGGGGTGTCCGTATACATTCGAACTGAAATTGGCCGTTATCGGCCTGCTGTATTTATAGGAGTCGTCTCCATGTCCTTCAATCATGTTCCGTCAATATTTGATAGACAAGCGGCAGATTGACGTGACGTCGCACGTGGTCGGCCAGTTTGTCGTATTGTTGTTCTTTGAATGCCTGATAGTCAAACGTGCCTCGTTCCTTCAGTTTGTCGGCAAAGGGCTCGAGCAGGAAGTCGATGAAAGCCGCATTGTCCAGTATGCCGTGAACGTAAGTCCCCATACAGGTATGGTCCACCAGACAACCGTCCGGCTGTCCGTCTTCCAGACGAGTCAACGGCTGATAGCCTTCTCCAGCAATTCCTGTCGTAGTACCCATGTGAATCTCGTAACCGGTCATGCCATCGGCCGAACGGCCCACTCCGTCGGCAAAGTCAAAATGTACCTGACGTGTCACCTTCTTGCCTGTCATGCGGGTACTCACCGGGAGCAGTCCCAGGCCGGGGAGCCTCTCCATATCACCTTCCACGTGGTCCGGATCGAGTACCTCCTGCCCCATCATCTGATAACCGCCACAGATACCCATCACCGTCTTTCCATCACGCCGCGCCTGGACAATGGCCTGTGCCACCCCGTTACGCCTCAGCTCGTACAGATCGTCCAGCGTACTCTTGGAGCCGGGCAGCAGGATGATGTCCGCCTTGGCAATTTCTTCCGTGTTGTTGGTATAGAAGAGATGGACACGGGGATCTCGCTCCAACACATTGAAATCGGTAAAGTTACTGAGATGGCGCAGCAGTACCACGGCCACATTGACCTTGCCCCGTTCGGCCTGCATGGATTTGGCCGCCAGCGACACGCTGTCCTCTTCCTCTATATATATGTCTTTATAGTAAGGCACCACTCCTACAACCGGTATTCCGCAAAGTTCCTCCAGCATCTTGACACCCGACTCAAAAAGGCGGATGTCACCGCGGAACTTGTTAATCAGGATTCCCTTGATGCATGCCCTTTCGTGAGGCCTCAGCAACATCAGCGATCCATACACGCTGGCAAACACCCCACCCCGGTCGATGTCACCCACCAGAATCACTTTGGCTCCCGCATGCAGGGCCATGGGCAGGTTGACCAGATCACTGTCACGCAGATTGATTTCAGAGATGCTTCCGGCCCCTTCCAGCACAATGGGATTATAACGGGCAGCCAAGCGGTCGTAAGCGGCACACACCTCCCGGCGTAGTTCCTCGCGCCCTTCCTTGCGGAAATAGTCGTAAGCATTGCGGTTGCCCATGGGACGGCCGTTCAGTACCACCTGAGAAGTATGGTCGCTCTGCGGTTTCAACAAGAGCGGATTCATGTCCGTATGGCAAGGGATACCGGCCGCTTCGGCCTGCACGGCCTGTGCCCGTCCTATCTCCAGACCATCGGGAGTGGCAAAGGAATTGAGGGCCATATTCTGGGCCTTGAACGGAGCCGGATGATAACCGTCCTGCCTGAAGATGCGGCAAAAAGCGGCTGCAAGAACACTCTTGCCTACATCGCTTCCGGTACCGGCCAGCATGAGGGGATATAATGATTTCATACGTTTCGTTTTTTGCGGACGCAAAGGTAGTAAAAAAGTCCGGGAAGAAGGGCAAAAAAAAGGCTATCTTCCCAGACAGCCAATCTTTTGTTAACCTTAAATCTAATACTATGAAAAACACATTGCAAAGGTAGGCATTTTCTTGAAACTTCCAAAAGAATGATATGAAAAATGCCGTATTATAACACGGTTTAAATTCTATATTATCTTGTTAACAAATAAATAGTAAGCCATAGGTTTGCGAAACTTGAATAAAGTACGTAACTTCACAGCCTGAACAAAAAAATAGTACCATTATGATTTATTCCATTCTCGATACCGACCTCTATAAGTTTACCACCTCGTACGCCTACATCAAGCTGTTTCCCAATGCGCAGGGCACATTCACCTTTACCGACCGCGACCACACGGTCTACTCCGACCGCTTCCTCGCCGAGCTTAAGGATGCCATCGAAAACATGCAACGGATTACACTGACAGGCGACGAACTGGAATACATGACCCAAAGCTGCCGCTTCCTGCCCCGTGTCTACTGGGAATGGCTGTCTTCGTTCCGCTTCCAGCCGGAAAAAGTGAAAATCAGCCTCGACGAAGAAAGGCATCTGCACATGGAGGTAACGGACTATATGTACAAAGTGACCTTGTATGAAGTACCCTTGCTGGCCCTGGTATCCGAAGTAAAGAACCAGGTTTCGGGCAACGTACCCGACCCGGCTGAGGTAACCGCCCGCCTGGTAGACAAGGTGGCACTTTCCAACCGTCATCACCTGTCGTTCTCGGAATTCGGCACCCGGCGCCGTTTTTCGTTCGAGGTTCACGATACCGTCATCGGCTATCTGAAACAGCATGCACAATACTGCACGGGAACTTCCAACTGCTACTTTGCCATGAAATACGGCATGCGTCCCATGGGTACGCATCCGCACGAATGGTTCATGTTCCACGGTGCCCAGTTCGGCTACAAGCATGCCAACTACATGGCGCTGGAGAATTGGGTCAACGTCTACGACGGCGACCTGGGCACAGCCCTGTCCGACACCTACACGACCGATGCCTTCCTGAGCAACCTCAGCCGCAAGCAGGCCAAACTGTTCGACGGAGTACGCTGCGACTCGGGCAACGAATTCGAATTCACCGACCGCCTGATAGCCCGCTACCAGGAATTCGGCATCGACCCCACCACCAAGACCATCATCTTCAGCAATGCGCTCGACTTCCCGAAAGCACTCGACATCCAACGGTTCTGCGAAGGACGCATCCGCTGTGCTTTCGGCATCGGTACCAACCTGACCAACGACACCGGCTTCAAGCCCGCCAACATCGTGATGAAGCTGACCCACTGCCGCATGAATCCCCATCAGGAATGGCGCGAATGCGTCAAGCTGTCCGACGATGAAGGAAAACATCTGGGCAGCAGCGAAGAGGTGAAAGCCTGCCTCTACGAATTGCAACTGGTCTAAGCGTCGTCTGCCGGCCGTCGCTTGCGTTTGTAGGCAAACTCCTGCCATTTCTCTTCCGGCCAGTTCTGACGCTGCATCTCCATGCGTGCCATGACAAAGAAGAGGTCGGACAGGCGGTTGACCAGAACCAGAATATCTTCGTCCAACGGTGACTGGCGGTGGAGCGTCCACAAGCGTCGCTCGGCCTGCCGGGCTACCGTACGCGCGAAATGCAACTGGGCCGACACAGGTGTCCCGCCGGGCAACAGGAAATAACCGTGGTCTGCCAACTGTTCCGTCAGGCGATCCATCTCCTGCTCGCAACGGAGGGTCAGTTCGGCTGCATGCAGTTCGTTGGGGTTCACTTTGTGCGGCGGCGTAGCCACATGGCTCATCACTACCATCAGTTCCTTCTGTACCTCGTGTAGCAGGGACTGCCAGCCGTCATCGGCAGGCAGCAAGGAACGGACGATGCCTATCACGGCATTCAGCTCGTCCAGACAGCCGTTGGCCTCAATGCGGATGTCATCTTTGGGCACCCGCTCCCCTCCATGAATGCCGGTCATTCCCTTGTCACCGGTCTTTGTATAGATTCGTTTCATAGTTCGTTTTCAAAAAGTTTGTCCAAATCGGTTTCTCCCCAATACAGGTGGGTATAGCTGGCCAGCAGGTTCTTGTAACGGAACACCGGTGTGTCCACCGGCTGTCCCTTGGCGTTGCACACCTGTGCTGCCGACGGCCACAGATGCTCTCCCGCCCTCTCTACAAACTGGGTGTAATGGAATTCGTGTCCCCGCAACGCCTGCCCGTTGTAGTCGAAGCGCCGGTAGCCCAGGCTCAGCTTGCGGTGTTCCTTCCGGTTGGAAATGGAAAATGGCAGTACACCTGCCAGCGGCCGGAAATCGGGTTGCCCGTCCAGGCAGACACCCTGCGACAAATAGATCATTCCGCCGCATTCAGCCAGTGTCCGTCCACCATTCTCAATGTAACGGCGGACCGATTCCAATGTTACAGTTGCCGCCCCCAAAGCTTCAGCGTGCTTTTCAGGATAGCCACCGGGCAGATAGAGCAGACGGGTGCCGGCTGGCAGCGGAGCCGATTGTTCGGGGTCGAAAAACACCACGTCGCCATAACGTCTGAGCAAATCCAGATGTTCAGTATACAGGAAAGAAAACGACTCGTCGTTGCGGGCCACGGCTATGACCCCATCCCTCTTCGCTGCACATTGCCCGGCGCGGCTTGCAGGCAAAGGAACATCAGCAGCCTCCAGCAGACGACCGATGTCGACATGCGCTTCCAATTGGGCCAGCAGACGACGGCCGGCCTCGTCCGTCTCCCGCTCGCTGAAGTCCAGTCCCAGGTAGCGGGAACCCTGTTCCAGCAAAGGATCCTTGGGCAGGTAACCCAAGCATTCCACCTGCAGGTCGTCACACACCTCCCGCAGCATGTCGAAATGACGGGGCGAACCCACCCGGTTGAAGATGACACCCGCAAAACGGATGTCCTGCCGGAAATGCAGAAATCCCTGCAACAGCGGAGCCAGCGAATAGGCCGCCGAGCGGGCATCGACCACCAGCACCACAGGCAGGTGGAGCAGACGGGCCACCTCGGCCGACGAACCGCGGTCGCGGCTGTAGCCGTCGAACATCCCCATCATGCCTTCCACCACACACACATCCGCACCGGCGGCATAGCGGGCATAGACCTGCTCCACATGGGCAGCCGAAGCCATGAACAGGTCGAGATTGACCGACGGACGGCCACAGGCCCGCTCGTGAAACTTCGTGTCGATGTAGTCGGGACCGCACTTGTAGGGCTGCACATTCAGGCCTCTGGCCTTCAGCAAAGCCATCAGCCCGCGGCTCACCGTTGTCTTTCCGCTACCCGACGTAGGGGCGGCAATCAGAAATTGGGGAATGCTTTTTGTCATTTTCCTGCATTTATTTCGGGCAAAGATAACCATATCTGAACAGAAAACCTTATCTTAGCTGCCAAAATGATACACACCATGATTACAGAAGAACTGAAAAAGCTATATATAGCCTACACCGGACACGAACCGGAATCCATTGACGAGATGCCCGCATCGGGCTCCAACCGCCGTTACTTCCGCCTGAAAGGTACCCCCAACCTGATTGGAGTGAGCGGCGAAAGCATCGAGGAAAACCGCGCCTTCCTCTACATGGCCGAGCACTTCCGCCGGCAGGGCCTGCCCGTGCCACAAGTCTTCATCAAGTCGGACAACGACATCTATTACCTGCAGGAAGACCTGGGCGACACACTGCTCTTCAACGCCATCGAGAAAGGACGCAAGACCAGCGTCTTCGGCGAGGACGAGAAGCAGCTGCTGCGCAAGACGCTCCGCCTGCTGCCCGCCGTCCAGTTTGCCGGGGCCGAAGGCATGGACTTCTCCTACTGCTACCCGCAGGCCGAGTTCAACCGGCGCAGCATCCTGTGGGACCTGAACTACTTCAAGTACTGCTTCCTCAAGGCCACCGGACTCGACTTCCAGGAAGACCGCCTTGAGGACGACTTCCAGAAGATGGCCGATGTACTGCTACGCAGCAGTTCGGCCACGTTCATGTACCGCGACTTCCAGAGCCGCAACGTCATGATCAAGGACGGTGAGCCGTGGCTCATCGACTTCCAGGGCGGGCGTAAGGGACCCGTCTACTACGACGTGGCCTCCTTCCTGTGGCAGGCCAAGGCCAACTATCCTGACAGCCTCCGACAGGAATTGCTGCACGAGTACATCGACGCCCTGCGCAAGTACCAGCCCGTAGACGAGGCCTACTTCATGGCCCAGCTCCGCCACTTCGTGCTGTTCCGCACCATGCAAGTGCTCGGTGCCTACGGCTTCCGCGGCTATTTCGAGAAGAAGCCCCACTTCATCCAAAGCGTTCCTTTTGCCATTGAGAACCTGCGCCAGCTGCTGCGCGAGCCCTACCCTGAATATCCCTACTTGTGCCAGGTGCTGACCGAACTGACCCAGCTGAAGCAGTTTACCGACGACCTGCAGAAGCGCCGCCTCGTGGTAAAAGTCACCAGCTTTGCCTACAAGAAAGGCATTCCCGAGGACCCCTCTGGCAACGGCGGTGGCTTCGTCTTCGATTGCCGTGCCGTGAACAACCCCGGCAAGTACGAACGCTACAAGCCCTTCACAGGACTGGACGATCCTGTCATCCGATTCCTTGAAGACGACGGCGAAATCACCACCTTCCTGGAACACGTCTATGCCCTGGTCGACGCATCGGTGAAACGCTACATGGAGCGCGGCTTTACCAGCCTGTCCGTCTGCTTCGGCTGTACGGGCGGCCAGCACCGCTCTGTCTACTCGGCCCAGCATCTGGCCGAGCACCTGAACCAGAAGTTCGGCGTACAGGTCAACCTGATGCACCGCGAACAGAACATCGAACAAACCTTCAACGCCCGTAACTGACATGAAAGCCATGATATTTGCCGCCGGACTGGGCACCCGCCTGCGTCCGCTCACCGACCACATGCCAAAGGCCCTGGTACCCGTGGCCGGCATTCCCATGTTGCAACGCGTGATACTGCGTCTGAAGGAGGCCGGATTCGATGACATCGTCATCAACATCCATCACTTCGGAGAACAGATACTCGACTTCCTGAAAGCGAACGGCAACTTCGGCGTCCGCATCCGCATCAGCGACGAGCGGGGCGAGCTGCTCGACACGGGCGGAGGCATCCTGAAAGCCCGCCCCCTGCTGGACGACGGCGAGCCCTTCCTCATCCACAACGCCGACATCCTGACGCACATCGACCTGGCCGCCTTCTACCGCCACCACATGGAGAGCGGAGCCAACGCCACCCTGCTGACCAACCACCGGCAGACAGCCCGCTACCTGCTGGCCGACAACGGCAACCGCCTGTGCGGGTGGGTGAACAAGTCGACCGGCGAGACACTGCCCCCCGGCACCCCCTACGAAGAAGGCCGCTACAACGAACTGGCCTTCGGCTGCGTGCACGTACTCTCACCCTCGGTCTTCGGCTACATGGGCCGCGGACGGTGGACCGGCAAGTTCTCCATCATCCCCTTCTACATCGACATCTGCCGCCAGGCCCGCATCCAGTGCTACCCCATCGACACCGAAGGATGGTTCGACGTGGGCAAGCCCGAAACGCTGGCTCAGGCCGAAGCCTACTACCGGACACACGAATAAAAGGAAACCCCCAAAACAGAAATCATACCATGCCAAAGAAATTCTACAAAGACATCCCTGCGGAATATCCCGTATGCCAGTACGCCGACTGTCCCCGCGCGGCCACATGCCTGCACCAACTGGTGTACCAGCCCCTCGCGGAGCGCGACGCCTACCTGCGCCTCATCAACCCCGACCGATGCACGAAAAACAGTCAGTGCCCCTACTACCGCGACTCCACTCCCGTGACATACGCCCGAGGCTTTACGGGCATGCAGAAGCACATGTACCCCGGCCAGTACCAAATCTTCATGTCCCTCCTCGTGCGGGAGTTCAGCCGCAACCCTTACTTTGAACGCCGCCGCGGCGAAACGGCCCTCTCGCCCAAAGAACAGCACATCGTGCTCCAGGCCCTCCGCAAGGCAGGCGTAACAGAAGACCTGAAGTTCGACACCTATGAAGAGAACATCAACTGGTACGACTAATCACAAATGAATCCGCTTACGGATTATAGACCAAACTAACAGCCGTGCCCGTCGGGACGGGTGCTACCGCCCCTTGCTGCACGGCACTCCCCGGGCGATGAGTTTTTTTGTCCTACAAATTTGTTGTAAACCTTTTCAAGTATAACTTTGCAGAAGTGACAACTTGATCGGGGTTCAAATTCAAAAAGATGTAAACCGGTCTGTAGTTTTAATCATTAACCTGCCAACTGAATTCTATACAGCTCAAAGCCTCAGCACTTCCGGACGTACACTCCAGTACTTCCATACAAGTACTACAATACTTCCGTACAAGTACTGGAGTAATCCCCGGGAAGTACTGAAGCCATACAACAGGAAAACATCCGCCGGCATACCCGCTACCAATTTTCGTCCCGGACTGAAGGCCGACATGAGCCACGACAGTCCAATTCCTAATTAACATTAAAAACCGTCGACTGACTCGAACATTTGCCCGCTTCCCGTTTGTTTCAGCGCATAAATATACACCAACGAACCAAGACCTATGAACAAGGCTTTCTACCTGACCACATTTTGGAGCATCTGGCTGCTGAGCTTCTTCATGACTTCGTGCGACGAAGCACTACCGGAAACCGAGTCTATGCCGGCTGCCGGCAACCGTGTGGAATGGGACCTGTCCCTTCCTTCCACGCGGGCTACCTTCCAGACAGACGGAAGCGGCCGTTTTGAAGAAGGAGACACCCTCGTGGTCTACGCACAGAATCTGGACAATGGACAAACGCGGCACTTCACCCTCCACCTTCAGGACGGACAATGGAAACCCGAGCTGTACTGGAGCGAGATAGGCCGGGAGGTGCAGTTCACGGCCTGGCACGTAGCCGGAGCATACCGCCTGCACCAAGCCATCCAGACCTCACAGGAATACATCCACACCCTCGCCACAGAACAACAGGAAGAAGGCTACAGACATTCGGACCTGCTGATGGCCCAGACACGCGTCACGGCCGGACAGCGGGTGCAGCTCCGCTTCGAGCACGCCCTGAACCGCCTCCGCCTACAGCTCGAAAGCAAAGACGCGTCTTATACTCCCGAACAGCTGCAACAGGCAGAAGTGCAGGTCTATACCCCCTGCCGCCTGCCTTTCGACCTGACGGACGGCACGCTCCACGAACCGTCGGCCTACCAATGGGTCAGCCCGCTGAAATTGCAGGACGGCACATGGGCAGCCCTACTCTGCCCACAGGCGACCCAACCGCTGAAAGCCGAAGGATGGATACGCCTCCGCATCGACGGCAAGGAAACCGTCCTGCCCGTCCCCCAAACGATGGACGGCAAGCCCTTCGAGCGACTGGAGGCCGGCAAGGAAATCACCTACCGCATCCACGTACAGAAAGGCGTCACTCCCGATGATTTTGCCGCCACGACCCGATGGGTGTACGGCGTCAAGGAACCTCTGCCCGAACAATGGAACGCCGACCACACGCAGCTGAAGTGGACAGAAGGATGCGGATGGTTCGACTGCAACAAGACCAACCCCTCGGGCATCACGGCCGGAAGCGACGGGCTGATGTGCTGGGCGGCCGCCACCTCCAACCTCCTACACTGGTGGCTGAAACAGAACGAAGAGACCGAAGCCGTCAAAGCCTATACCGGCCCTGCAGCCATACCGACCGACATGCTGCACAGCGAAATCTTCCAGCTGTACAAGGACCATTTCCCCAATGCAGGCAACTATCCGCTGAAAGCCATCAACTGGTTCTTCAACGGTGTCTTCCACAATCGGATATATGATACCGATCCCGTTGACCCTGCCGCAGGTTTCTTCCGTACCCAATTGGGCACCCGGACTTTGGGAAAAGAATACATAGGCAACGAACTGGCATGCGACCGCTTCAATGCCATCATCAAGCAGGCTCTGACGTCCCGGCAGGGTATATTGTTCATTATCAATCAGGGGAAAAACTGGTCGACACATGCCGTCACGCTGTGGGGAGTCCGCTTCGACGACGAAGGCCTGATAGATACCCTCTATATGGTAGACAACAACGACGGCCGCAGCGACACCCGCGGCACTATCCGGGTGATGGGTGTACAATACCGCCCGTACTCCAGCTCGAATCCCGAACTGTATCCGTATGTTCCCAACAGCCTCGGCGACTTTACCATCCGCATCGAGTCGCTCTGCACCCTCAGTCTGGGAAGGGAATGGATCAACTAAAAGGAAGGTATTCACATGAAAAGATTGACGAACTTTTTATACTTTTGCAAGTCCAATCAGAAGATCAATTATGCAACAAGAGGATGTCAACGACTTTTTTCGTCCTATCCATTCACAAATGGAGATTCCAGATGGTGATTATGGCAAGACTGCGATTTGCATTGCCATGGCCAATGCGTTGGCCCGCAATACGAATCACAGCCTGTATATCATAGACTATAACCGAAAGAATTTCCTTTACGTATCGCCCAATCCGCTGTTTCTCTGCGGTCATTCACCGGAAGAAGTACAGCAGAAAGGATATGCCTTTTATTTCGAAGTCGTTCCTCCCGATGAAATAAACCGGCTGATGGAAATCAACGAAGCCGGCTTCCGCTTCTACTATGACCAGCCGGTAGAAAAAAGACTTGACTTGTCTATCGAGTATAACTTTCATATCCGCACATCAGAAAAGCATTCGCATCTTATCCACCACAAACTGACACCCGTCATGCTGAGTGAGAAAGGTGATATTTGGCTGGCTCTCTGCACTGTTTCTTTGTCCCCAGAAAAGAAACTTGGGGAAGTCCTCATTACAGACCATACCTGTACCGACCGGCATGTCTATTCATTCGAGGGCAGACGATGGAGAAAACAGCCCGAACTGATTCTTTCCGACCGTGAAAAAGAGATTCTCCAGCTCTCCGTCAAAGGACTGTCGAACACGGAAATTGGAGCAACTCTCTTTATTGATGCCAATACCGTCAAGTTTCACAAGAAGAAACTATTTGAGAAGCTACACGCAGAAAATATCACTGAGGCCGTGGGTATCGCAGCCAATCTGAGGCTGATTTAGGAAGACGATGTAGAACTTCGGCAAAGTAACTGCAGGTGGATGTGAGGTGACGTATTCCTCCATTTTCTTCCGTCCAAGTTCGATTACCTTCTCATCGTCACATCTGTTCATCTTTTCTTTATCAATATAGGCAATATGCCAGAAGATCAGATAACCTACAACATACCTTTCAATGGTAACTTCTATCGGTTCGTCCGAACGCTTCATGGATTGAAGGCAGTTGTGGCCATCCTTATCGATGATGCCTACAACTGCCCATGAGAGATTTATATAAGAAATTGATGTTGTCATAAATTACATACGGTTTATCGCATCCTGTCCTGCTCCTGTACCTTTATACTTGCTTTTGGCTGCATTAAACTTGTAGCGGACAGTAAGGCTGAATGATCGTGTATCACTCCAAGACAAATCTTTCATCTGTGAACTCTCCATATAAAGAAGTGCTTCCTGCTTACAACCTAACAACAAATCATTGGCACGTGCTTCAATACTGAGCGCATCGTTCAAGAAGGATTTACGCAAGCCTATATTGAGTGTATATTGTGGACGTTTAAGAGTGATATTCTGGACCTGCCCACAACTTTGATAACTGAAGTCGGCTGTCAACAAGAATCCGGCAGGGAGAGTAAAAGTATTGTTTAATGAACCTATAAAGAGCGGATTGTTATAAGTCCTTTTTTGACCGGCAGCATCCAACGAAAACCACTGCTTCATCATAATTGCGCTGGCATTAAGATTCCATATACCAATAGTAGGCGAAGCTGCCAGCATTACTGTCAGACTCGGTAAACGGTCGTGATTGACATAGTTAATCAAAGTAGTAGCCGACTGATTTTCTACCTGTGTTCCCCAATAAAGAATATAGTCTTGAACCATTTTGTAGCTGACCATTGCCTGCAAGAACCGCCAGACACCAACAGCGGTTACATCGTGGGTGATACTTGGTTTCAGAAGTGGATTTCCCGTTTGCCATGTAAACCGATTGGCATAAGTGATATTATTTCTTAACTGGCTGTAGTTAGGCCGCTGTGTTTTTGCTGCATAGCTGACTTGGAATTGTACTTTGCCCAACTGCCCGTTCACAGATGCATTAGGAAAGACATTATCATAGACACGACTTTGTCCGGGTACAAATGTACCATTTTCAAAATAATCAAAATCTACATGCTCATATCGCAAGCCGATGTTTGCCTGACCGAATGGTAAAGGATGGCTGTACTGTGCATATCCGGCAAGATTCTGTTCGCGAATGCGGGTATAAGTTGTAGGTACATATCCTTCCTGATTTACATAATCATCATGCCGGTTGGTATAGGTATATTCTCCTCCCACCGAGAAACTTCCTCCCCACAAAGGATGCGTGTATGAAGCTTTGGTAGCAGCTAGCTGATTATCCACTCTGTTGTCGGAAGTGACGGTACGGTCTTCATGGTCCTGGCTATTCTCCGTATTAAGAGTATACTGCGTGTAAGTATTGCCGTAATAGTCGGCATCCCAGGTAAGTTCTCCTTTACCTATTTGTCCTGCATAGTAAATATTAAGCTGATGTTCCGGTTGTGATTTTGCATTGGCAACGATGGAACTATGCAAGATATCGTAGGGCAATCCATCTGCCCAGATTTCGCTATCGAAGGCTGAATGCATATCTGTGTGCAGGACGTTGCTCAAATCATAGCGCAGACCGATGGAATGATATTCATTAAAATCATAATTGAATCCGATGCGCCCGTCTATATTGCGAGAATCGGTATTAGAGTGCTGATAATTCTTTTGTGTCCATAGGGTATCGGTAAAGGCTGTTTGCTCCAGAATATCGTTTTGCAAGGCGGTTGTCTTATCAAAACGGACCATAGCGAAAACATCAAGGCCGTTATGCCGATAGTTTACATCGGCTTGCTCTACAAAATCTGAATTCTGGGACTGATCATAGGAACTGCGCAAACTCACTCCAAATCCATCTCCTTGTCGTTTGACAGTACGGATACGGACAACTGCCCCTACAGTTGCATCATAACGGGCACCGGGATTGCGAACCACTTCTACACTTTTAATGTCCTCCGATGTCAGTTGGTCCAGTTCAGCGATATCACGTAATTTTCTACCGTTAATATAGATAAGCGGTGAACCCTTGCCCAACACTTCAAACCCATCAGTCTTTTTTTGTAAACCGGGTATATGCGCCAATACATCTTCAGCAGTACCGGCTTTCGAGAGAACTGTACCCTGAACGTTGGTTTCCAAGGCATCATTCTTCATGCGTGTCACAGGAAGATTGGCTTTTACAACCACCTCACCAAGCATCTGTGCATCCGAAACGAGCTGTACAATACCGATATTGGCCGGAGATACCGGCTTACATACAGTCTTATATCCTATAGAGGATATTTTCACTATCTGATTTTCCGATGTTGCCTCCAGTGTAAAAGATCCGTCTTCACCGCTGATAGTTCCGTTAACAAATGTCGAATCTGGCAGTGACAGCAGCACCACGTTGGCGTAAGGCAATGGCTGGCTGTTCTCGTCAATCAGCTTTCCGCTTACTGTCTGTGCAGATAAGCCCACGGGAAGCATGATACCAGCAAACATCCATAAAAATACTTTCATCAATCTCATTGTATGGTAGCTTTTTAATTTCTGCTGCAAAGTTCCATACTTCCCGCAACTCTTCCACTACCCTGTAGAGTAGTTTTAATGACAAAAACAAAAAACGATGAGGTATCATACATATAAGAAAAGCTGTTTAATAAGATACCTACATCTTGCTATTTTATGTTGTTCAGCATAAAAACAAGCATAAATATGACAGTTATATGAAGAAAAAGGCGTAAATTTGCGCGCTCAAAAGAATTCATTTCTTTAACCCATCAAAAAACAAATTGAATATTATGGAATTGAACAAGACCTTTATTGACGGGCTTTGGAGCAAAGAAATCAACGTAAGCGATTTCGTTAGTAAGAACATCACTCCCTATACCGGAGACGCATCTTTCCTGCAGGGACCTACGGAACGCACCAAGCGTGTGTGGGACATCTGCCTGAAAGCACTCGAAGAAGAGAGAAAAAACAACGGTGTCCGCTCCCTGGACAATGCCACAGTATCCACCATCACTTCACACAAGGCCGGCTACATCGACCGTGAGAACGAACTCATCGTCGGACTGCAGACCGACGAACTGCTGAAACGTGCCATCAAGCCCTTCGGCGGTATCAACGTAGTGGCCAAGGCATGCCGCGAAAACGGCGTAGAAGTGGACGACAAAGTTAAAGACATCTTCACGCACTACCGCAAGACACACAACGACGGAGTGTTTGACGTATATACCGATGAAATCCGCTCGTTCCGCTCGCTGGGCTTCCTCACCGGCCTGCCTGACAACTACGCCCGCGGACGCATCATCGGCGACTACCGCCGTCTGGCCCTCTACGGTCTGGACCGCCTGATTGAAGCCAAGGAAGCCGACAAGCGCAACCTGACCGGACCCATGACCGACGCACGCATCCGCCTGCGCGAAGAGGTGTCCGAGCAGATCAAGGCCCTGAAGGAAATCAAGGTGATGGGCGAATACTACGGCCTCGACCTGAGCCGTCCCGCCACTTCGGCACAGGAAGCCGTACAGTGGGTGTACATGGCCTACCTGGCTGCCGTAAAGGAACAGGACGGTGCCGCCATGTCGCTGGGCAACGTTTCCTCCTTCCTCGACATCTACATTGAATACGACCTGGCACACGGCCTCATCGACGAGACCTTCGCACAGGAACTCATCGACCAGTTTGTCATCAAGCTGCGCATGGTGCGCCACCTGCGCATGCAGTCGTACAACGACATCTTCGCCGGCGATCCCACATGGGTGACCGAAGCCATCGGCGGACGCTTCAACGACGGACGCACGAAGGTGACAAAGACTTCGTTCCGCTTCCTGCAGACACTCTACAACCTCGGTCCCTCGCCCGAGCCCAACATGACTGTACTCTGGAGTCCCGACCTGCCCGAAGGCTTCAAGGACTTCTGCGCACAAGTTTCAGTAGACACCAGTTCCATCCAGTACGAGAACGACGACCTGATGCGCGAGGTGCGCGGCTGCGACGACTACGGTATCGCCTGCTGCGTGTCCTATCAGGCCATCGGCAAGCAAATCCAGTTCTTCGGCGCCCGTGCCAACCTGGCCAAGGCCCTGCTGCTGGCCATCAACGGCGGACGCTGCGAAAACACAGGTACGGTAATGGTGAAGGATATCCCCGTACTGACCGGTGACGAACTGAAGTTTGAAGAGGTGATGGCCAACTACAAGAAGGTGCTCACCGAAATTGCCCGTGTCTACAACGAGGCCATGAACATCATCCACTACATGCACGACAAGTATTATTACGAAAAGGCCCAGATGGCCTTCGTAGATACCGACCCGCGCATCAACCTGGCCTATGGCGTAGCCGGACTGTCCATCGCCATCGACTCGCTGTCGGCCATCAAGTATGCCAAGGTGACTGCCCGCCGCAACGACATCGGCCTGACCGAGGGCTTCGACATCGAAGGTGAATTCCCCTGCTTCGGCAACAACGACGACCGTGTGGACCACCTCGGCGTGGACCTCGTGTACTACTTCAGCGAGGAGCTGAAGAAGCTGCCCGTCTACAAGAACGCACGCCCCACCCTGTCGCTGCTTACCATCACCTCCAACGTGATGTACGGCAAGAAGACCGGCGCTACCCCCGACGGACGTGCCAAGGGCGTGGCCTTCGCTCCGGGTGCCAACCCCATGCACGGACGCGACAAGAACGGTGCCATCGCCTCGCTGAGTTCGGTGGCCAAGCTGCGCTACCGCGACTCGCAGGACGGCATCAGCAATACGTTCTCCATCGTTCCCAAGTCACTGGGCCCCACGGCCGAGGAGCGTGTCGAGAACCTTGTAACGATGATGGACGGCTACTTCACCAAGGGTGCCCACCACCTGAACGTGAACGTGCTGAACCGCGAAATGCTGGAAGACGCCATGGAGCACCCCGAGAAGTATCCGCAGCTCACCATCCGCGTATCCGGTTACGCCGTAAACTTCATCAAGCTGAGCCGCGAACACCAGCTGGAGGTCATCAGCCGTTCGTTCCACGAAAGAATGTAATCAGTTTATGATAAAAGTTCATTCCTACGAAAGTATGGGAACCTTTGACGGGCCGGGACTCCGGCTCGTCGTTTTTCTGCAAGGTTGCCCCTTCCGATGCCTGTATTGCGCCAACCCCGACACCATTGACCTGAAAGGGGAGAGCAAAGAGACGAGGCCGGAAGAAATATTGGAAATGGCTGTCAGCCAAAAGCCGTTCTACGGGAAACGGGGAGGAATCACCTTCAGCGGTGGAGAACCCACGATGCAGGCCGAAGCCCTGGCACCTCTCTTCCGCGAGCTGAAGGCACAAGGCATACACATCTGTCTGGACAGTAACGGAGGCATCTGGAACCGCCATGTGGAGGAACTGCTGGGACTGACGGACCTTGTCCTGCTCGACGTCAAGCAAATCAATCCCGAACGCCACCGTCGGCTCACAGGACGAAGCAACGAACAGACCTTGCGCACCGCCGCCTGGCTGGAGGAGCACAACCGCCCCTTCTGGCTGCGCTACGTGCTGGTGCCCGGCTACAGCGATGCGGAAGAGGACATCCGCCAACTGGGCGAAACGCTCGGGGACTATCAAAATATACAACGCGTGGAGATACTGCCCTACCATCGGCTGGGCGTACACAAATACGAAGCCATGGGATGGGACTACCGGCTGAAAGATGTCAGGGAGAACAGCCCCGAACAACTGAAACGCGCCGAAGCGCTCTTCCACGAATATTTTCCGGTGGTAGTGGTCAACTGACGCACTTCATTCAATAACTGAGTCTCAGTCCCGCCTGGATTGTAAAGCTGCAGGGCCGTTCCTTACGGATGGTCTGCACGGGCGAACCATCGTCAAAGTAATAGGAAACGCCCGGCTCCACATACAATCCCCAACGGCGGGACAAATTATATTGTGCACCCACGGCTCCCAATACCGACCACTGTACGGGCTTCACCGTCTGCTTCTCGTGCCCCAACTTGCCATAGACACATTTCTCCACGGCACCGCCGGCCGACAGATAGACGATGAAACGGCGCGTATCCACAAAATTCCAGTTAGCCCGCAACGGAATGCCGATATAATGCAACTTCTGTGCTCGTTTGTTCTGGCTGCCACTCATATAGACATCCGAAGACAGGTACGTGTACATCAGGCCCGTTTCCAGAGAAAATCCCTTGCCCAACTCCTTTCTCACCGAGAAACCCACACTGACAGGCTGACGATGGTCGGCCGATACGGGAATGTCTCCACGCTGGTGCACGTACGGCATTCCGTCCTTGAACGTCAGTTCCTGCTCGATAGGAATGACAATCACGCCATTGGTCGTAGCACTCAGATTGATGTTGCTTCCTTGCATGCCTCCTCCGACATCACCCATTACCATATCCCGTTCACCGTCATTTCCCAATGACGGACCGTTGTTCCCGACTGACAGGCCGAAAGCCCATCCCTTATTTTTCTTCCGGGCCGGTTCGGGCAACACCACCGGTTCATCCAGACTTGTCTTCTTCTTTTTCTGCACGGCAGGAACCTGTTCTTCATGCGGAGTTTCCGAACGGACAACAGCTTCCGCCGCATGTTCCTTTTCTTCAGACTTGTCGGTGACAGACATGTCCTGTGATTCGTCGTCCTGAACAACAGAAACATTATCTTCTGATATTTTCTGTTCCTCACGTACCTTTTTTCTGGAAGTAACGACAGCCGGCTTCATTTCCTGCAAAACGGGTTCGTCCACACGAGCCAACGCCTCATCCTCGACAGCAGGCTCCGGCATTCTGTCGTACGGACGGACAACGGGAACTTCGGCCCGCCGCATTTCTTCGCCCGCAGGACTATGCAACAGCCAGAAGCTGATACCCGAAACGGCTACCAGCAAAGCTGCCGCAGCCGCTACGGACCATCGTCTCATGACGACAATCCGTTTCGATCGGGAAGGGGAAAAGGCCGACTGCCCGGTCTGTCCCAGCTCACGCTCCAGACGTTCCCATCCCCCGGCGGGAAGAGGCTCCTGGCAATCGTCCAGTCTGTCCTTTATCTTTTTCAACCACAATTCGTCCTTCATATCTTTATTTCATAAAAGAGTTATCCATTCGTTTTCATCCATCCCTTTACCTTCTCGGCCAAGGCAGCCTTGGCCCTTGCCAACTGAGAGGCAGATGACTTCTCGTTAATGCCCAGCAGGGCGGCAATTTCCTTGTGCGACTTGCCTTCCATCACATACAGGTTGAAGACTGTACGATAACCGGCCGGCAGTTCACCGATAAAACGCATCAAAACTTGTACGGGAATCGTATCGCACGCATCAGGCTCAGGCTCGTCATAGGCCTCCAGCGGCATATCGTCCAAAGCAGCCGACTGGCTGAGTACATCGTTACGGCGCAAATGTTCCAGCGCCACGTTCACCATCACCCGCTCCATCCAGGCCCTCAGCGAGCCCTCGCCCCTCCAGGCAAACTTGCCGAACGAAGAAAACAGCTTCAGGAAGCCGTCGTGAAGCAGATCCTCAGCCTCTTCACGGTTGCCCGTATAGCGCATGCACAGAGCCAGCATCCGCCCCGCATAACGCTCATACAATTCCCGCCGGGCAACATTGTTGCCCAGCCTGCATTGTTCGGCCAACTGTAGTTCTTCCATTCTTTCCAACACGTGTTTATCTATTAAATGCAACGCGCGCAAAAATACTGCATCGCACAGGAAGAAAAACGGGCTTTTATCTTTTTAACAGAAAAGGATGCAGTATTTCCGACTCTGCTACGTTATATATACGTAACATTTCAACTTTTTACAGACTTTGCTTATGAAAAAAATTCATGCTGCCACACTTTGGATGTGGATATTCCTGTTCACCATCGTCCCCGCACTCCAGTCGTGTCTGGACGACGATAACGATACTCCCCTCTTCACTGTAGGGACCATACAGACCCTGAGCCAGGATGAAGGCGACTTCTACGTGCTGCTCGACGACAACAGCAAGCTCTTCCCTGGCGACATGAGCAGCCTGCGCGGCTACAAGGCTACGGACGGCCAGCGGGCTTTCGTGTTCTTTGACGAACTGCCCGAAGAGATGCCCGGCTATGACTATAATGCCAAAATCCGCTGGATACAGGACATTCTGACCAAAGACATCTATAACATGCCGGCCGAGAAGGAAGACAGTATCGGAGACGACCGCATCAACATCACACAGATGTGGCTCACACGGAAAGACTATCTGAACATCGAATGCCAGTTCATGAGCAGCGAGAATACGGAGAAGAAACACATGCTCAGCCTGGTCATCAACGAAGCCTCGACAGACGGGAATGACAATCCGGACTACCTCACACTGGAGTTCCGCCACAACGCCAACGAAGATTCTCCGCTGGTACCCAGTTCGGCCATCGTGTCCTACAAGCTCGACGCCATCGCTCCCCTGCTGGAAGGGAAGAAAGGGGTGAACATCCGCGTCAATACCATCTATGACGGAGAAAAGTTCTACCAGATAGACTTCAAGAGTGCAGAGGAAAGCACCACCAGCCGCTCCGGCCATACTCCGTCATCGGACCTGATCCGATAAAAACAAATAAAAAGAAGCTGCACCCAAATGGGGAGAGTGTTTCTTCAGACACTTACTTCCCATTTGGGTGCAGCTTCTTTATACCGGATGCTTCAACTCAACCCTTCTATCAACCCGTCCACAATGTCGATGTGCTCTGCCTGGGGCACCTTGGGCAGGCCCGGCATACGAAGAATGTCGCCTGCAATGGCCACAATCATCTCGGCTCCATGGTTGATGACGATATCCTTGATGTGGAATTCAAAGTGATCGGCCACTCCATAAGCCTTCGGGTCGGCCGAGAAAGAATATTGTGTCTTGGCTATGCAGACAGGATAGTGGGTGATACCCATCTGTTCGATGAGCTTCAGCATCTTGCGTGAGTGCATGCTATAGGTCACCTCACTGGCTCCATAGAGGTTGCAAGCCACCTTCTCGATCTTGCGTTCCACGCTGTCAGTCTCCTCATACGTATATTTCAAGGGTTGTGAAGGCTGTCGTTCGATGGTTTCCACCACCAGGCGGGCCAAGTCGACTGCTCCCTCGCCTCCTTCGGCAAAGGCGCTGTTGATGGCAAAACCGATGCCCAGCTCCTCCTCGCAATGGCGGCGGATAGCATCCACCTCCTCGTCCGTATCGCTGGAAAAGCGGTTGAAGGCCAGCAGGACAGTCTGCCCGAAGGAACGCAGGTTGCGCACATGCTTGTCCAGATTGCCGAAGCCCTGTTTCAATCCCTCCAGGTTCGGTTCCTTGATGCGGTCGAGGTTCACGCCGCCGTGCATCTTCAGTCCCTGGGCCGTAGCCACGATAACGGTCAGCTTGGGTTGCAGGCCGCTCTTGCGGCACTTGATGTTGTAGAACTTCTCCGCACCCAGGTCGGCACCGAAGCCGGCTTCCGTCACCACGTAGTCGCCGAAGGTCATAGCCATCTTCGTGGCCAGGATGGAGTTGCATCCGTGGGCGATGTTGGCAAAGGGACCGCCGTGTACGAAGGCCGCCGTACCTTCTGTGGTCTGCACCAGGTTGGGGTTGATGGCATCCTTCAGCAGGACGGTGATGGCACCGGCCACCCCCAAGTCCTTCACCGTGAAGGGTGTGCCGTCGAAGCGGAAACCGAGGATGATGTTCTCGATGCGGCGGCGCAGGTCATCCTGGTCTTGCGCCAGGCAGAGGATGGCCATGATTTCCGAAGCGGGCGTGATGTCGAAGCCCGACTCCTGTGTCACGCCGTTGGTGCTCGGCCCCAGGCCGGTGACAATGCTGCGCAAGGAGCGGTCGTTCACGTCGAGCACACGCCTCCAAAGGATTTCCTTCAGTCCGAAGCCACTGGCCCGATGCTGGTAAAGGTAATTGTCGAGCAGGGCCGATATCATGTTGTGGGCCGAGGTGATGGCGTGGAAGTCGCCCGTAAAGTGCAGGTTGATCTTCTCCATGGGCAGCACCTGTGCATATCCGCCGCCTGCCGCCCCGCCCTTCATGCCGAAGCAAGGACCCAAGGAGGGTTCGCGCAGGGCCACGATGGCCTTCTTGCCAATCTTGTTCAATCCCAATGCCAGGCCGATGGAGACAGTGGTCTTGCCGATACCGGCCTTGGTGGCCGTGATGGCCGTCACCAGAATCAGGTTGCTCTGCTTCACCTTCTCCTCATCGATGAGATGGATGGGAATTTTGGCAATGTAACGGCCGTAGTTTTCCACTTCTTCGCGAGGTATGCCGACACCCTCAGCCACCTGCTTGATTTTCCTGAGCTCGATGCTGCGAGCTATTTCGATATCCGACTTCATATATAAACGGTCTTTTTCTTGATTTAAAAAATGAAGTCGCAAAAGTACAAAAAAGTCAGCATCTTTCCTTACACGTGCGAAACAAAATCATACAAATTACCATTTGTTCATCACTCTGTCCCAACTTTACCTTACCTTTGCATCCGCAAAACCCCAAAAGCTATGACAACTAAAAACGACAATCACACTCCGCTGAAAGACAGCATCGACTTCGGCAGCATGCACATCCCCACCCTGTTCAGGAAGCTGCTGATACCCACCGTGCTGGGCATGGTGTTTTCGGCCATCTTTATCATTACGGACGGCATCTTTGTGGGCAAGGGCATCGGCAGCGACGCGCTGGCGGCGGTCAACATCACCGCTCCGCTGTTCCTCATCAACACGGGCGTGGCGCTGATGTTCGGCATCGGGGCGTCGGTCGTGGCGTCCATCCACCTGTCGCACGGCAAGCCGAAGGTGGCTCGCATCAACGTGACGCAGGCCGTCATCGTCTCGTCCCTGCTGCTCATTGCCTATGCCGCGGCCATCCTGGGCAACGTGGAGCAGGTGGCCCGCCTGCTGGGCAGCAGCGATCGGCTGCTCTCGCTGGCCGTGGAGTACATGTACTGGTTCGTGCCCTTCCTGGTGTTCAGCGCGCTGCTCAGCTCGGGCATGTTCTTCGTGCGGCTCGACGGATCGCCCAACTATGCCATGACGTGCAACATCGTGGCCGCGCTCATCAACATCTTCCTCGACTGGCTGTTCATCTACGTCCTCCGGTGGGGCATGTTCGGCGCCGCACTGGCCACGAGCCTGGGCTACATCTTCGGGGCACTGATGATTCTCTTCTACCTCCTGCAACGCCGGCACGTCATCCGCCTGGAGCGCATCAAGCTGAGCCTGAAGAGCCTGCGGCTGACGGTACGCAACGTGGGCTACATGATGCGCCTGGGCCTCTCCACCTTCCTGTGCGAAGCGGCTATCGCTACCATGATGTTCGTGGGCAATTACGTCTTCATCCGCTACTTGGGCGAGGACGGCGTGGCGGCCTTCAGCATCGCCTGCTACTTCTTCCCCATCATCTTTATGGTATACAATGCCATCGCCCAGTCGGCACAGCCCATCCTGAGCTATAACTACGGAGCGGCACAACCCGAGCGGGTGCGGTCGGCCTTCCGCCTGGCCCTGTGGACGGCGGTGGTGTGCGGCGTGGTGGTGTTCCTCGTCACGGAGTTCTTCACCGAGCAGATTGTAGGCATGTTTGTCGACACCCATTATCCGGCCTACCGCATCGCCGTGGAGGGACTTCCGCTCTTTGCCGCCGGCTTCGTGTGCTTCGGCGTGAACATCGTGTCCATCGGTTACTTTCAGAGTGTGGAGCGCGACCGTCCCGCCATGGCCGTCACCCTGCTGCGCGGCTTCATCCTGGTACTGCTGTGCTTCTGGCTGATGCCCGCCGTGATGGGTGTACCCGGCATCTGGCTGGCCGTACCTGCCGCCGAGACGCTGACGCTGCTCTTCGTGCTGACCATCTATTGCCGGGGCAGAAAGAGGAAAGAGAAACTCGGAGAATGAAACATAATGAAAAATAAATAACAGTTAGTGATTTTCAGGAGGGTGTCAAAACAAAGGTATCTGAAGAGGACATGTTGAAACTTAGTTATAATATCTGACTCGAGGGTGTATCAAAATGAAGTGAGGCAATTTTAACTCCCCTCCTTCTGGAAGGAGGGGTGCCCAACGGGCGGGGTGGTAGATTTTACGGCACTCTATATTAACACTTTATGTTTTCACCTACCACCTCCCCCTTCGGGTACTCCTCCTTCCAGAAGGAGGAGAGTTCAGAGACCTTTGTTTCGCCCCCTTCTAAGAATTACCTCCTACGGAAACCGAAAATAAAGAGATATGGAAAAATTCGTCGATATATTCAGCAAGAAATACAACCTGAACAGCAAGGACGCCGCTTCCCTGCTGGCGCTGATGGAACCCGTCAGCTACCGTCGTGGTGAAGTACTGGTACACGAAGGCGAACTCAACACCTCGTTCTATCTGATAGGACAGGGCATCTGGCGCGGCTACTACCTGCGCAACGGTGTGGATGTCAGCATCTGGTTTGCCACCACGGGGGAATCTCTTTTCTCCACCCGTGGCTACATGGGCGGACGTCCGTCGGGCACCACGATCGAAGCCATGAGCGACAGCCTGCTCTACCGCATCGGCAGGCAGGAGCTGGAAGCCTTCTTCCACTCGTCGGCAGCTGCGGCCAACCTGGGACGACGGATGTTCGAACGGGAATTTCTGGTATTCGAGGAGCGGCTCATCAACGAAGGGGCCACGCAGGCCAAGGAACGCTACCTGTCACTGCTCGAACGCATGCCCGAGCTGCTGCAACATGTACCGCTGAAGCACATCGCCTCCTATCTCTACATCACCCCCCAGTCGCTGAGCCGCATCCGTGCCGAACTGGCCCGAAAGGCAGGCGGTGAACCTACTCGCCCACGCGAATAATCGCCTGCACCTCTACCACGCCATCATATTCGGCGGCAAAGCCTTCGGACGAAGGCCCCAGCATCTTCACCTTCAACTCGGCGGAAACAGGGGTGTAGGGTTCGGCACCGGCCGGAAGAGCCTCCTCGTAACGCTTCTTCAGCTCGCCCGAACGGTCGACTACCCAATAGGACAAGGTATCGCCATAGGGAGTGAACGAATAGGCTTCGTGCCCCATCACCAGGCGGCCGCTACATGTAACTACAGAATCGGAAACGGCAGACGTTTCCTGCGGTACAGCGCCCTCCTGCTTCTGTGCGGCAGGACGGCAGGCGGCCAGCCACAGGCCGGCCGACACGACAAAAAGAACAGTCAGTTTTTTCATGTTTATACAGGTTTACGAATTAAACGACAACGAAGGTAATCATTATTCTGCCATAACCACACTTTTATAAACAAATATTTGCAGACAAGAAGTGACACCCCGTCACCTCGTCGAGCTTTCCGTCAGGATGACGCCGTCCATCATGCGGATGATGCGGCGTGCCTCGCGGGCGTTCTCCTCGGAGTGGGTCACCATGACTACCGTGGCGCCGTCGGCATTGAGTTCCTTCAGCAGAGCCATCACTTCGTTGCCGTTGGCCGAGTCAAGGTTACCGGTCGGTTCGTCGGCCAGGATGATTTTGGGATTGGTGACGATGGCGCGGGCAATGGCCACACGCTGCTGTTGGCCGCCACTGAGTTGTTGCGGATAGTGCTCCGAACGATGGGTAATCTGCATGCGGTCGAGGGCCCGGTTCACACGCTCCACCCGTTCGCGGACGGGCATACCGGCATAAAGCAGGGGCAGTTCGACGTTCTCAAATACCGTCAGTTCGTCTATCAGGTTGAAGCTCTGGAAAACGAAGCCCAGGTTGCCGTTGCGCAGGTCGGTGCGGTCGTTTTCCTTCCACCGGGACACTTCCTGCCCCATGAACCACAGTTCGCCCGAGGTGGGATTGTCCAGCAGGCCTATGATGTTGAGTAACGTGGACTTGCCACAGCCCGACGGGCCCATGATGGCTACAAACTCACCCGGATGGATTTCCAGGTTCACTTCGTTCAATGCGGTTGTCTGCACGCTTTCGGTGCGGAATATTTTGGTCAGGCCCAAGGCCTTGATTACGTTATCTGTTTTCATATTGTTATTTTAGGAATTAAGGAGTGTAGAAATTAAACCGATACTTCAAATTCTTCATTTTTCATTCTTCATTTACTCGTATCTCAGCGACTCTACCGGATTCTGCGACGCCTTGCGCCACGTCTGCCCTACGACTGTGAGCAGGGTAATAAGTACCGTCAGCAGACCGGCCAGCAGGAAGAGCCACCAGCTGATGGGCGTCTGGTAGGCAAACTCACTGAGCCAACTGCTCATCAGCCAGTAACCCACGGGGCAGGCCACGACGAAGGCAATACCCACCCAGACGAGATACTCGCGACAGAACATACGCACGATGCGGTCGGAGTGCGCACCGTTCACCTTGCGGATGCCTATCTCCTTGGTGCGCTGCTCGGTAGAGAGCGCCACGAGGCCGAACACGCCCATCACGGCAATAACGATGGCCAGCACGGTGAAGAACAGCAACATGCGGCCCTGCTGGTGCTCGCGGGCATAGTTCTGGTTCAGCTTGTCGGAGAAGAACTGGTAGCTGAATTCCTTGATAAAGGCATCGTCGCGTGTGGCAAACTCCTCGAACTTCTCCTTGATGAAGGCCAGGGTCTGCTGCCGCCGTTCGGGAACTATCTTGATGTAGAGGTATTGCACGGCTTCGGGGCTGTACCAGATGTAGGCAGGTTTGATCTGCTCGCGCATGGACTGGAAGTTGAAATCCTTCACCACCCCCACGATGCGCAGCGGTATTCCCCACTCCGAACGGATTTCCATCCCAATGGGGTCGGCCACCTTCATGGCGCGCCAGGCCGTCTCGTTGATGACGGTCGTCTTTTCCTTGCTTGAATCCCAGTATCCGCCGAAGTCGGAGTCCATCAGCTTGCCCTTCACCAGCTCCATGCCGAAGGTCTTCACAAAGTCGCCGTCGGCCCACAGCTGCACCATGCGCAAGGAGTCGGTACGGCCGTCCACATCGGTCCACTCCACCTTGCTGCCGTCCTTGTAACTGGTGCCTTCGCCGAAATTCCCGAGATCGGTCGACATGGAGACACTTTTGATGTCGGGATTGCGCAGCAGTTCCTGCTTGAACTCACCCACGTTGTACCACAGGCTGGTATAGACGGTCACGATGTTCTCCTTGTCCAGCCCCATGTCCTTGTTCTGCATGTAGTGCAGCTGCTTGAAGACGATACCCGTGAGCAGCATCAGCACCAGGGCAATGACAAACTGCACGCACACCAGCCCGCGTATCAGCCCGCCCTTGCGCCCCGTCTTGCGCCCGCCCTTGAAGGCCAGCAGCGGGTTGACGGACGACAGATAGAAAGCCGGATAGCTGCCCGCCAAGCAACCCACGCCCACGATGCCGAAGAGCATGTAGAGCACCACGCTCCAACTGGCCTCCAGCCGAAGGTCGGTCTCCATCACCCGGTTGAACAGGGGCAGCGTCAGCTCCGTCAATGCCATGGCCAACACCAAGGCGATGCATGCCTGCACCATTCCTTCGGACAGGAACTGCCCGATGAGCACGCGGCGCTTGGCTCCCGTCACCTTGCGCACGCCCACCTCCTTGTAGCGCAGCGAAGCACGGG
This sequence comes from Mediterranea massiliensis, assembly GCF_900128475.1. Classification (GTDB taxonomy): domain Bacteria; phylum Bacteroidota; class Bacteroidia; order Bacteroidales; family Bacteroidaceae; genus Bacteroides; species Bacteroides massiliensis_E. The sequence goes on from NZ_LT635837.1 coordinate 279,069, forward strand.
CGGTGGACAGGGTGGTGAAGTTGAATGCTCCCATGAAGATGACGAGTACCGCCAGGGCGATGAACAGATAGACGGTGGAGAGGTTGCCGTGCTGCTTCACGTCGGGGTCGGCAAAGCGGGTATGCAGATAGATGTCGTGCAAGGGCTGGAAGCCGAGGCGTACGTTCTTCTCGCCACGGTCGGCCAGCAGACGGCTCATGGCCTGCGCCTCGCTGCGGAGCATGGCAGCCCCTTCCTTCATCTTGATATAGACGTGCATACTTTCCGTGAAGGTATTCCAATTGATGTTTACGCCCCCTCTGCCATAAGCCTCCATCGGCATGGCCAGCTCGAAGCGGATGTGGCTCTTGCGGGGAATGTCCACCACGGCCACCACCGTATAGACATCGCTGATGGAATTGCCGAACGAATAGGTCAGCTTCTGCCCGACGGCTGAGCCCGAACCAAAGAACTTGCGGGCCAGTTCGGCAGAGATAACCACGTTGTTCGGATTTTCGTTAATACGCTGGGGAGTACCCTCTACTACGGGGAAGGTGAAGAAACGGAAGAAGGTGCTGTCCACGTAAACTTCGGTCACCGTCATCTTCTTTCCGCCCTCTGCCTCGTAGGAGTACTGATCGCCGTACTTGATGGCCGTCGCGTCCTCCACCTGCGGGAACTTCTGCCGGAAGTCCATGGCCAGTGTGCGCGGCAGGCGGGGCGACTCCTTAATCTCTCCGCCCGCTTCGCGGTGAAGCTCCGTCACACGATAGATGAGGCTGCCGTCGCGGAAGCAGTCGTCGTGCGTCAGTTCGTCCACCACCCACAGGTAAATGAGGAAGGCCGCCGTCAGGCCCAGCACAAACCCCATCAGGTTGATGGAGGAGAACAGCAGGCTCCGGCGGATGAGCCGAAGCGCCACTTTGATGTAATGTCTTAGCATAATTCTGTTTTTATTCGGGTTTTACAAATATACTGTTTTCACTCTTATTCTGCCACATCCCTACCTTGTTCCTGTCTTTCTGCCCGGCTTACCTTGTCTTTTCCCTATACTCAAGCCATCATCATCCTACAGAAAACATACAATCAAGTAACAGGATTCCTACTATCATGTAACAAGATTCCATGAATCCAGTACCATGATTCCACCTTAACTCCCTACTTTAGCGTCATTCCATCCGTACTACAACCAATTCCTCATCCTTTACCTGCTTCGACAAAGGCAGGTCGGGCAACATCTCTTTCAGCCGCTTTCCTTTGAAGAGGGTGGCGGCCCTGCCTCCTGCCGTCAACGAAGGCAGAAGAGAAATATCCTTCCCTTCTACCCGGAAAGGCAGGTTGGCGTATGTATACCGGCCTTCCTTGTCGGTCTTTCCGGGCAGGCTGAAGAAGTCGCCTGTCTGTTTGTCGTACACCAGCGTATGGAGCGTCACCGTTCCCTGGGTGCGGGCATTGGGCGAATCGTAGCTGCGCGACAGTTGAACCAACAGGTATCTGTTTGTTTCTATCCAGCTGTTGACCAGGTAATATCCGTCGAGGCTGTTATTCAGGCTACCCACCACGTACTTACCCGTGGGGCGTTTCAGGGGGCCGAAGTCCAGCCGCCAGACGGCCTTGAGCGTGGAGGCATCCATCAGCTCGTAAACGGTGTCGTCGTAGGCCATACGCAGGCGGAGCTTCCCGACATAATAATAGACGTCAGTATTCTCACCGCTTCGGTAGGTGTAAGTAGGCACGTAGTCCTCGGCATCGCTCACCGTGAAGCGGCACAGCGTGTCGCCCTTCTGCCCGAAGGTGCAGAGTCGCGAGCTGAAAGGCTCGGTCATCAGCCAGCCGCCAGCCGTGACGGCAAAGGCATTGCCCTGCGTCCTGCCGATGGGCAGCTTGCTGGGCAGGTGGTCGGGTGTCCACGGTTCGGCGGCTTCTGCAAGCACGTCCCAGGGCAGAGTAGCCACAGCATATTCATAGCGGAGACGGTCGTCCGCTTCAGTCTCCTGACCGGCATAGAGTCCGCGAAGCTGGCGGGTGGAAGAGTCGTAGCCCACCTGGCTAAGACGCCGTTTGCTGCGTATGCCATATCCGATGCCGTTGCCCATCTTCATTTCACTGATTTCCACATCATTCCTGAAGAGCACCTTGCGCAGCTTCATGTCCTTGTCCAGCAGGCAGATACCTTCGTAGTCCGCCAACAGCCAGCCGTCGTCCACGAGGCTCAACTCCGCACCGAGGCCATATCCTTCGTAACCCGTGGGATGGAAAGAAAGGATACCCAATGCGTTGGGCTTCAACGCCTGTACATTCTTCAGGGCAGCGGGTACGTTGAGCACCTTGGCACCCGTACGAATAATGGTCGGTTGATGCTTGATGCCTGCGGGCGGGCGGTAGTCGGCGGCAAAGGTGTCGAGCGTAGCAGCAGCCTGTTGGCGACGGGCTCCCTGTTCGGCAGCCTGCGCCAACAGTTCGGCTGCCGCTTCCTCCCGGCTCATGCCCGGACGACGTTGCCGACACGAAGCGAGGAAGAGCAGGAGAAACATAATGAAAGTTAGAAAGAGCTTATTCATAATCATCAGTAGTTTTACTCCCAGAAGGTGTGTCAAAACAAAGGTTTCTCAAGCTCTCCTCCTTCTGGAAGGAGGAGTCCCCGATAGGGAGAGGTGGTAGGTGAAAACATAAAGCATTGATTGATAGTCAATCGTGACAGCCTACCACCCCGCCCGTTGGGCACCCCTCCTTCCAGAAGGAGGGGAGTTGAATAGCATCTTTCAGTTTTTGAAACATCCTCAAAAAAGGAGTATGTTCTATCACAAAAAGAAGTGCAACATGTATGCCAAACATATAATAAATTATTAATCAAAACATTACCTATACACTCATCGAAGAAAAACGTCCGATTCCGTACACTAATCGCACGCTGGCGTACACTGGATTATCGGAAAAGAATGCGTATCTTTGTAGGCACCACAGATTACACAGATGAACACAGATTTAATGATTATCGAGAAAAAACAATCTGTGCCAATCTGTGTAATCTGTGGTGCAAAACAAAGCCCCCATGAAAAAAGGAAAAATACTCATCGTAGACGACAACGAAGACATCCTCTTCACCCTGAAGATGCTGCTGCGTCCGCTGGCCGAACAGGTAACCACCCTCGACGACCCGCGCGAGATGCTGCCCCTGCTGTCGCGCGTCCGGCACGACGTCATCCTGCTGGACATGAACTTCCGCCGCGATGCCGTCAGCGGGCGCGAAGGCTTTGCCTGGCTGGAAGAGATATTGAAACTCGACCCACAGGCGGTGGTCATCTTCATCACCGCCTACAGCGACACGGAAAAGGCGGTGCAGGCCATCAAGCAGGGAGCCACGGACTTCATCCCCAAGCCCTGGCAGAACGACAAACTGCTGGCCACCGTATCCTCGGCCCTGCAACTGAGCTTCAGCCGACACGAGGTAAAGGTGCTCAAGGAACAGAAGAAAACCCTCGAACAACAGACCGAAGCCTTGGCCACGCCTGCCGAACCGACGCACATCATCGGCGAGTCGGCCGCCATGCAGGCACTGCTGCAAACCGTGCGCAAGTGCTCGGACACCGATGCTAATCTTCTGCTCTTGGGCGAAAACGGTACGGGCAAGGACCTGCTGGCCCGCTACATTTATGAGCAGTCGCCCCGCCGCACGAAACCCTACGTGCCCATCGACTTGGGCAGCATCCCCGAACCGCTGTTCGAGAGCGAGCTGTTCGGCTACGAGAAGGGTGCCTTCACCGATGCCCGCCGCTCCAAGCCGGGACGCATGGAGGCAGCCACAGGCGGCACGCTCTTCCTGAACGAGATAGGCAACCTCAGCCTGCCCATGCAGGCCAAGCTGCTCTCCGTCATTGAACAGCGGCGTGCCTCGCGCCTGGGCTCCACAGCTGCCTATCCCGTGGACGTACGCCTGATCTGTGCCACCAACACCGATCTCTATGCCGCCATCGACCGACGCGAGTTCCGCCAGGACCTGCTCTACCGCATCAACACCATCGAACTCCGCCTGCCTCCCCTGCGCGAACGGGGCGACGACCTCTTCCTGCTGGCCGACTTCTTCGTGCAACGCTTTGCCCGCAAGTATCACAAGGAGATAAAGGGCATCGGCCGCGAGGCACGCCGCCAGCTGCAGCAGTACCGCTGGCCGGGCAATGTGCGCGAGCTGGAACATGCCGTGGAGCGGGCGGTCATCCTCTCCTCCGGCCCGATGCTTGCCGCACGCGACTTCCACCTGCAAAGCCGCCTGATGCACGAGCCGCTGGACGAGAAGGAACGCTACAACCTGGAGCGCATCGAGCGCGAAAGCATCGACGAAGTGCTCCGCCTGTGCAATGGCAACATCACCCTGGCCGCCGAGATGCTGGGCATCACGCGGACGTCGCTGTACCGAAGGATTGAGAAGTATAAATTGTAATGAGTCAGGAGTTAAGCATATGAAAAGCCACTGGACCCGTACCCCCCTGCTGCTCACCGCCGCCCTGCTGGCCTCGTGCTTCCTCACGGCCTGGATGGCGGTACACGGTTTCTATATCAACATGTGCCTGGCCGCCCTGCTGACGCTGGGCATTGCCTGGGCTGTCTGCCGGTACATGCGGCACACATCCCGCCTCATGGAGCAGTTCGTGCAGTCTGTACGTTACTCCGAATTTCCCGAAACCTTCAGCAACAATCATGCAGGCGGTCATCGCGGTCTGCCACCCGAACTGCTGGACAGCATGCAGGAAGCACTGGAGCACTACCGTGCCAACCTGCAACGCAAGGAAGGACGTCTGCTTTACTTCCAGGCACTGGCCAACCACATCGACACGGCCGTACTGGTCTATACGCCACAAGGCAACATCGAGTGGAAGAACGAGGCCGCCACCCGCCTGCTGGCCTCCGCCGTAGACGAACAGCAGGAAGACACCTGGGCACTGAAAGCACCGAAGACCGTGGACGACCTCCGTCTCTTCCATCCCGACCTGCCGCAGCTGCTGCGCGACCTGCGTCCCGGCTCGCTCCATGTGATACAGGTACACAGGCAGGAGGAAGGCACGCAACTGGCCCTCTCGGGCATGGAATTCATCCTGCAGGGACGGAAGCTGGTCATCGCCAGCCTGAAGAACATCCATTCGGCACTCGATACCCAGGAGACGCTGGCCTGGCAGAAACTGATACGGGTACTGACCCACGAAATCATGAACTCCGTCACCCCCATCATCTCCCTGGCCGAGCTCTTGGGCAAGCAGGTGGAAGGACTGGAAGGCAACGAACAGGACAAGGAAGACATGCGCCAGATGCTTGCCACCATTGCCCGACGAGGAAACGCACTGACCCGCTTCGTAGGCAGCTATCGGGAGGTGTCGCATCTGCCCCCACCCCTGATGCAACCTCTTGACGCTACTGCCCTATTGGAAGACGTCGTCCGCTTCATGCAGACCGAGGACAATGACCTGCGCCTCACACCTCCCCCTGCCCCGCTCCGCCTCCTGGCCGACAAAGGACAGGTGGAGCAGGTGCTCATCAACCTGATCAAGAATGCCCGCGAAAACGAAGCCCGTTGTATCACCCTCTCGGCAGGTGTCACCTCCACGGGCCGCCTCTTCCTCCGTGTGACAGACGACGGTACGGGCATCGAGCCCGAGGTGCAGGAACGCATCTTTGTTCCCTTCTTCACCACCAAGCCCGGCGGCTCGGGCATCGGCCTCACGCTGGCCCGTCAGATTATGCACCAGCATGGCGGCAGCATCGATGTCCGTTCCTGCCCCGGCGAAGGAAGTATATTTACACTGCTCTTTCCGTACAACGGATGAAAGAAAAAAGTATCTTTGCAATCACCACAGAGGACACGGAATTCCTTATCTGAATATCAAACCTGTCTTATGTGATGAAATGATTTAAAGTCTATGAAAACAAAGAAGAAAAATATCCTCCGCCTGCTCATCGCCCTGGCAGCAGTGCTTGCCATTGTCTATGTCTCCCTGCCCTACTACGCCCGTCAAGCACTCATTCACTGGATGCCCGTCATCGACGACCTCGAAACCTTCCACCGCCACACGGTACACCACAATCCCGACGACGTTTGGCACTGGCCCCTCGCTGCCGACTACAACCGCTACCAACTGACGGAGGAGGATGCCCGCTATCTGGACAACCTGCACACCGTATCGTTCCTCGTCATCCGTCATGACAGCATCGTCTTCGAAAGCTACCGCGAGGGGTGGAACGACACCCTGACCTCGAACATCTATTCTGCCACGAAGACCATCGTGGGACTGCTGGCCGGCATTGCCCTCGACGAAGGGAAAATACACAGCCTGGACGATCCCGTGTCGCGCTATATACCTATATATAATAAAGGAAAGCAAGCCGATGTCACCCTGCGCCACCTGCTCACCATGAGCGGCGGCATGGCATGGGACGAGGCGTATGCTTCGCTCTTCTCCGTCACCACGCACGGTTACTACGGCAACGACTTATACGACTTGGTAACAGGCTTGGAAGTGGTAGATAAACCCGGTGTGCAATACTCCTACCGTAGCGGCGAGACGCAGCTGCTGGCCTTCGTCATCGAAGCCGCCACGGGGCAGACATTGAGCGACTATGCCGAAGAGAAACTCTGGAAACCGATGCAGGCCGAACGCGACGCCTACTGGCTGCTGGACAAGAAAGACGGCGACGAGAAGGCTTTCTGCTGCTTCCACACCACGGCGCGCGACGTGGCTCGTTTTGCCCGCCTCTTGCTGCACCGCGGCAACTGGCAGGGCCGACAACTGGTATCCGAAGCCTACATGGACGAACTGATGCGTCCCGCCTCGTACCTGAAAGACCAGTGGGGCCAGGACACGCTCAGCTACTACGGCTTCCAGACATGGGTCATGGACTATCACGGCATGCGCTGTCCCTACCTGCGCGGCATGCTGGGGCAGTACATCATCGCCATTCCCCAGCTGGATGCCATCGTCGTACGACTGGGCCGCAAGCGTTGCGACGTGTACAACCGCGAGCTTACGACCGACATCACACGGTATATGGACGTGGCGATGAAGATACTCAAAGAGAACTGATACCTTCAGTTTGTAGTTTTCCTGTCACAAAGATGTGCACAACCTGCGTCAAGGATATGTACAAAGCATTACAAGGATGTGAACTTCCTGTTCAACGAACCAGAAAGTCATAGAAAGGAGTGTAGAGCCGGTCGTTCACCTCCAAATAAAGGAAATTGTTCTTGAAATCATAAAGCTGGTTGAAGCGTTGCAGGAAGTTGTTGCCCAACACTCCGTCCATCGCGTCACTGGCCTGCACCCCCACCGTCACTGTAGAAAAGGCACCGGGTATGCGAAGCAAAGTCAGTGCATCTCCCAGTATTACCGAATCGAAGTACACATTCTGAAGTTCATCGCCGTCCTTCACCGTACCGGCTATGCGCGAGATGGCAAATGGTTTCTGTGTGCCCAGCAGGCCGTTACGGCGGACGAAAGGTGTATTGAGATCAAACACACGGTCGGAACCGGTATCCACCCCTACCGACACCAGATAATCCACTCCGCCGACACGCACGCCGACCGGAACGACCGGCACTCCCAGACGATAGTCCATCTTCAGCCTGACAGCCTTGTCCGATGCTGCCTTCTGCCCGTCGCCCAGTTCATACAGGAAGATGGATTTCCGCCGATAATCGATGCGGACATCGAAATTCCTCAGGTAAGACAGGCCCAGCACGCCGTCCCAGGCATCGGGCGGATAAGGAATGGCTATCAGCTTCAGGCCCGAAATGGCCCGACTACCCATCCTCACTACCTGCGAGGGCTCTGTGGAAGGAATGGTTTCCACCGAATTGGCGCTATTGTTCTCCACACTTCCCGTAAAGGAAGCCAACCCTTCGGTTCGCGGCGAATTGGAATTGAGCACCACGTCCGTCGCTCCCGTATCCAACAGGAAGCGCAGGGGGCGGTCGTCCTGCCCGTTGATATAGACTGTCACATACAGGCGGTTGTCGGCACCCAGTTCGAAAGGTATCGTGTCGACCGGAGTTACTTCTGCCCGGGCCGGGAGGACCAACAGGCAGAGAAGGCATACACTCAGAAAAGACATTTTTTTCATATTCTCATTCTTTTTTTTCATATTCTCATTCTTTTTCTTTCAAAAGTTCGGTCCGGCAAAGATTTATTTGAACCGCGACGTATCCACCTCTTCCCGTTTTTTCTCCTTGTATCCTCCGAACTTCCAGGTGAAGGAAAGGCCGACGCTGCGGAAGCTGGAATACTCGTTCGTCACCCATTGGCGCTCGTAGCGTATCTGCGGACAGGGCATCGAAGTCTGGAGGATGTCGCGACACCAAGCGGTGAGCACGGCATTACCGCCGAGGAAGGTATAGCGCAGCGTGGCCGAAAGGTCGCCGCAGGTGGGGATGTCATAAATACCCTGGATGGCCCTCCCCTGCAATCGTCCGTCAATGGTCAGCCGGATGTCGGGCTTGCGGCTCAGGGTGAAGGTGTTGTTCAGCACGGCGATGCCCAGCAGACGATGGCGGTCGAAGGGAAGGTCATAGAAGTCGCTGTCCTTCTGACGCATCCACAGGCCGATGAGGGTGAGGCGCGAGTCGAGCCACCGCCCTGCCTTGAAGGGTATGGAGGCCTGCAGGCCCGCCTGTTGTTCGAAGTCGAAGTTCAGGTACTTGTACAGCTCCAGCAGCTCGTCGGGCGACTGGTAGAGCGTCTGCACGGCGCGGTCCTTGGTATGGTTGAACCAGGCACGGAAGACGTACTTCGATTTCAGGATATAGGTCAACGAAGTGGAATAGTCGATGGCCGGCTTCAGCAAAGGATTGCCGTGTATCTCGCTGTAGCCGCCGCCCAGATAGGAGATGACATCCTGCACGGCCCAATAGCCGGGATAGCTCTTGTCACTGCTGAAATTGAGCTGGAGGATGTGCCCGTCGGCCGGCAGGTAGGTCAGGTTGAGCACAGGATAGACGTCCCACTCGTCCCACACGGGCGTCTTGTAGCGCTCCACGGCCAGCGAGAAGTCCGTCATCAGCTTCTGCCCGAACGACTTGCTGAAGCCTGCATACAGGTTGAGCGTCTGCTCGCGGCGGCGCGACCGGACGTCGTCCGGCAACCCGGATTCTTCATTCTTCGTTTTCAATTCTTCATGCTCATACGTCTGGTACGAATGGTCCACACTCGTGGTATAGATAGCCCCGTAATTCAGCCCCCAGCCGTTCTTCAGCTGATGTTCCTGCGCGAGGAAGAACTTCCAGGCGTTGATGCGCTGCCCGTCTTCGGTATAGAAGTCGAGGACATCATCGCCCATGCGGCTGTGCAGCAGCTGGTCGCCCGGAGCGTTGTACCACGTGAACTCCGCGCCCGCATTCAGTCCAAAAGGTGCCTGATAATCCAGACGGCCGTTGTGCAGCCACGAGGTCTGGCCACTCACGCTTTCGGCCGTCTGCGTACCCGTAGAGTTCTGTCGGGTGTGACTGGTGGCATAGGCACCGTTGTAGACGAAGCTCAGCGAATGGTTCTCGGCCAGCGTGTAGTCCGTGCCCAGGCGGAAGCTGTGAGTATGGCTGCGGCCGCGCATCTCCTCGTGGTTGTCGATGAGATGCGTCGAGCCATCGGCCTGCTGCCAGTGGCGGGCTTCCTTGTCGGTGGTGCTGAAGCTTTCGCCATGAGTGTGAGAGTAAAGAAAGTCGGCCGAGAATTTCCGACCGTTATATAATAAGGAAGCACGCTCCTCGAACGAAGCCTCGTGCTCCTGGTTGTATTTTCCATAGAGTTCGCCCTGCACCACGCCCGGGTCGCCGATGCGGTGGCGCAGGCGGACGTTGATCATCGCCCCGCGCACCTGGTAGCGGGCGGGTGCGTTGTACATCACTTCGACGCGCTCGATGCGGTCGGCAGGCAGCGACTTCAGCAGGGCATAGAGCTGAGCGCTGCTCATGTTGGTCACCTTGCCGTCCAATACCACCGTCACCCCCTGCATGCCCAGCGTCAGCGCGCCGTCCTGCTCCACCACGCCGGGCAATTCCTTCAGGGCTTCGTAGACATTGTCCACGGGACGGTCCTTGATCATCCGCGGCAGGTCGTATTCCAGCTTGCCCGCCGATGCCTTGACGACGGGGCGTTCGCCCACCACCATCACTTCGGGCAGATGGCGGTAGAGGCTGTCCATACGGGCATCGCCCGTAACAAGACTGTCAGCCGACAACGTCCGTTGATTTTCTTTCTCCAAATTCTCCTGTGCGGCAAGCGGCAGAGTCCCAAAGAGGCAGCCTGCCCATATCCATACATTCCAATTCATGTTCATAAACTCTTTCTGATTGCTGCCACAAAGGTAAGCAGATACAAAATATGCCCGCGTTACCGCAGGCTTACGAAGTCTTATCGAGTGTTATCGGACGGGATTATTCTGTCTTTCCATCCTCCGCAATCTCCTTCAAATGTTGCTCTATCTTCTGGAAGAACTGCGACAGATGGGAGCCGTCGACAAAGGCGTGGTTCACATAAATGGACAGGGGCATCACCAGACGGCCTTCGAGGGTGACGGCCTTGCCGGCGGTCATCAGCGGATAGTTGCAGGCATTGCCCGCCTCGGCCAACGTGTAGGTGATGGAGGTGAAGTACATGCCGGGCACGGCGCTCAGGTGCACCACGTCGTAGTCGCCTTGCGCCATCAGGGTCTTCTCGGCGCCATAGGGGTCGCCGTCGGGCGGAATGTTCTCAATAAGGCGGTGGGCTTCGGCGTAGAAGGTGTCGAAGTCTTCGTGATAAGGAATGCGCAGGGTAAAGAACGTGCGGCCGGGCACAGCGATAGGCGTGATGATGTCCACCCGGTCGTGAAAGACTACCTGTCCCTGCTTGTCGACGCGGTAGCGCAGCTCGTCCACCTCGTTAGCGGCACGCACCACGGCGTAGAGGTAATGGAGAAAGAAGGAACGGCCCCGACGACGGGCAGCCTCGCGGGCCTCGGTACAGTCGATTTCGGTAGTCACGGCATACCACGAACTGACAAAGCTCTGGAAGAAACGGTAGTTGTCGCGGCGAACCCAAGTGTCCACATCAATAATATGTTTCATACGTTCAGCGATTATGTTTTTGTGGCAAAAGTAATACATGCAGCCGAATAAACGAAACAAAGCGGCTGCAGACAGTATAAAAAGAAGTGTTATTTAACGTGAGTTCGAAATAAAAATAAATATATTTCAGTGATAATTAGAAACATAGCGATAAAAGTATTAAATTTATAGTGCTGAATTATAAGATTTAAACGATTACCACTATGTTTCCAGAGTCTAAAGTTACAGAGATTTATTGTATGGCCGATGATTTTTGCAAGGAATTTACATTGCAACAGGAAAAATATATGATTGAGGATAAGAAAACCAGGCATCGTAACAAGCCTAACCGTATGAATGATGCTGAGATTATGGTTATTCTAATCCTGTTTCACTCCGGTGGTTTTCGCTGTTTCAAGCATTACTACAAGGAATATGTCTGTAAACATCTGAAACACCTTTTTCCGCGTCAGGTTTCTTATAACCGTTTTGTGGAACTGGAGAAGGAAGTGCTGCTTCCTATGACCATCTTCATCAAGAAAGTCCTGCTGGGAACCTGTACCGGCATCAGTTTTGTCGACTCCACTCCTTTACGTGTCTGCCGTAACCAAAGAATCCTTATTCATAAGACATTTGAAGGACTTGCCGAGCGTGGAAAATGTTCTATGGGATGGTTCTTCGGATTCAAACTACATCTGATAATCAATGACAAAGGGGAAATCCTCAATTTTATGTTTACTCCTGGAAACGTGGATGACCGGGATCCTTTGAAGCAGGGTAAGTTTCTGGAAAACATCAAAGGAAAACTATGTGCTGACAAGGGATATATTGGCCAGGCTCTCTTCGAGAACCTTTTCCTTAATGGCATTCAGCTTGTCACTAAAGTTAAAAACAATATGAAGAACTCGCTGATGAGCATTGCCGACAAGATCCTGCTCAGAAAAAGGGCCTTGATTGAAACGGTCAATGACGAGCTGAAGAACATTGCACAGATAGAACATTCCAGACATCGTTCGTTCAATAACTTTATAGCCAACTCTTTGTCGGCTATAGCAGCATATTGTTTTTTTGAAAAAAAGCCCGCCATTGATGTAAACTTTGTCAATGACGGACAACTGGCTATTTTCTAATTTTATATCGAACTCACGTTATTTAGTCTTACCATATACGCAGGGATAAAAATTAACGCTGTATCTTTATCGCCATGAAACTGCCCTCGAAATACATCGCCCTGCTCGTCGTGCTCTCGCTGGCGGGCATCTTCGCCTATCAGGCCTACTGGCTGACGGGCCTCTATCGAACTATGCGCACCGACTTGGAGCGCAACATCACGGAGGCCATGCGCATCAGCGACTACAACGAGATGCTAGTACGCATCGAACGCTTGCAGGAAAGGAACAGAGAGCATGGCGAAGTTTCCATCTCCACTGGATTTGATGAGCAGGGCAAACAGTTCGTGCGGAGCAGCACCGTGCTGCATCAAGTATCTGACACTGTGATAGAGGGATTCACCGCCCGGAACGATACGCTACAGCGGATAGAGACGGATACCGTATGCCCCAGTGCCATGCTTCATGCAAAGGAGGGATTTGATATGCTGCTGCGTAACCAGCGTACCATGACCGGGATGGCCATCTATCTGCAACGCGGACTACACTCAGGGCTAGACATATTGACAAGTCCTGATTTCAATGTTTACGACAGCCTGCTCAACGACCGCCTCAGGGAAATGAACATCCCCATTCGCTACCGCCTGCAATACCTCTACTCGGGCTACGACATCCAAGACTGCTGGCTCTACACCGACACCCTTGCCACGGGCGGTACACCCGGCTACGTCCCCGGCCCCGATGCTGTCAGCTACCAATACGCCTTCTCCTCCTCGGAACACGATGTCTACCGGCTCACCACCGAACCGTTGGGCGGCCTCGTCCTGCGGCAGATGGCAGGCATCCTCACCACCTCGCTGGTCATCCTCCTCATCCTCGGCTTCTCCTTCTGGTACCTCATCCGCACCATCCTGCGGCAGAAGACGCTGGAGGAGATGAAGAGCGACTTCACCAACAACATTACCCACGAACTGAAGACACCTATCGCCGTGGCCTATGCCGCCACCGATGCCCTGCTCAACTTCCATCAGGCCGACGACCCCAGCAAGCGCGAACGCTACCTGCGTATCTGCCAGGAGCAGCTCGGCCGCCTCGGCGGACTGGTGGAGCAGATACTCTCCATGTCGATGGAGCGACGCAAGACCTTCCGCCTCCACCTTGAAGAGGTGTGGCTGACCGACCTCCTGCCATCGCTCGTCGAGCTGCACAAACTGAAAGCCGACAAACCTGTTCACGTCGCCCTCGACATTGTCCCCGAAGACCTGACCGTCACTGCCGACCGCACACACCTGGCCAACATCGTGAGCAACCTGCTGGACAACGCCGTGAAGTATTCGCGCGACAGGGCCGACATCACCGTCCGCTGCCGCCGTACCGAAGCCGACGGCCGGACACGGACGGAAATCACCGTCACCGACCACGGCATCGGCATCGCCCGCGACCGCCTGCCTCATGTGTTCGACAAGTTCTACCGCGTGCCCACCGGCAACCTGCACGAAGTGAAAGGCTACGGCCTCGGCCTCTTCTACGTCAAGACGATGGTAGAGAAGCATGGCGGCTCGGTGGAGGTGAAGAGTGAACCGGGAAAGGGAAGTGAGTTTATGATAAGAATTTAATCGAATGGAAAAGATAAAAGTACTGCTAGTCGAGGATGAACAGACCCTCGCCATGATTATCAAGGATACCCTCGAAGGCCAGGGCTTCCTCATCCACACTGCCGCCGACGGTGAAGAAGGGCTGCGCCTGTTCTTCGACCTGCGCCCCGACGTGCTGGTGGCCGACGTCATGATGCCCCACATGGACGGTTTCGAGATGGTGCGCCGCATCCGCCAGACCGACCGCCGCACACCCGTCCTCTTCCTCACGGCCCGCTCGGCGGTGAACGACGTGGTCGAAGGTTTCGAACTGGGTGCCAACGACTACCTGAAGAAGCCTTTCGGCATGCAGGAACTCATCGTGCGCATCAAGGCACTCATGGGCCGCGCCTGCACCTACACCCCGCCTGCCGAAAGCGAACAAATCCTTTACGAAATAGGCCGTTACCAACTCGACACGCGCCGCCAACTGCTGCTGCACGAAGGCACGGAGCAAGAGCTTTCGCACCGCGAAGCCGGAATCCTGCGCCTCCTCTGCCAGAACCGCAACTGCGTGGTGAACATGCGCGACATCCTGCTCGACCTGTGGGGCGACGATTCCTTCTTCAACCAACGCAGCCTGCACGTCTTCATCACCAAGCTCCGCCACAAGCTGGCCAAGGACGACCACATCCGCATCATCAATGTGCGGGGCATCGGATACAAACTGATTACCGAATGACTGCCAACTACCTCATGCAATCTTGAAAAACCGATAAATTGTCTTAAGACGGAGTGAAGGGTGTCAGGAAAAACCGTATCTTTGATGCTGACAACAATGCATAGAGACATGAAACGATTCTTGATTCTTTTTTCACTCCTTGCCATATACTGCGGCATCGCCTTTGCACAGACCGAAACGGCTGCCGATACCCTGCGCCAGACGGCGGGCGACATTCCTCCGACAGGAGAACAGTTGCTTCCCGACGGCGTGAAAAGCTACGACGGCTTCCTGATAGACATGAACAGTCTGGTAAAAATGCCAACGCCGGACATGGGAAAGTCCTACAGGATCATTGTCCCCGACGCCAGCAAGGATTACAACTGGATATTCCGCCTGAACCCCGACGTCACCTATTCCTCGGGACTGAGCAACATGTTCTCCCTGTCGGGTTCGCCCTACTTCAGCAGCAATCCTTTCGGCATTATGGGCTTCGGCTTCGGCAACACGACGGACAACCTGCAGATGGGCAGCTTCCGCCTGAAGAACGGCTGGCGGCTGAACACTTACGGCGAATACGACAAGGACGGCTGGCGGGTACCCAATCCTTCAGCCCTACCCTGGCAGAAAAACAACTTCAAGGGTGCCTTCGAACTGAAGTCGCAGGACGGTTCGTTCGGCATCCGCATCGAGGTGCAGAAGGGACGTGAAAATCCATTCTTCTATTAAAATCCCGAACATCATGCAACAGAAGATACTGATTGTAGGAGCCAACGGATTTACAGGCCGACGCATCCTCGACACATTGGCGGGCAAGACGGAATACGAGGTGACCGGCTGCTCGCTGCACGCAGACATTCACCCGCACGCAGACTGCAACTACCGCTTTGTGGAAGCCGATATCCGCGACGATGCAGCTGTACACCATCTGTTCGACGAACTGTGGCCCAACGTTGTCATCAACACCTCCGCCCTCTCCTCGCCCGACTATTGCGAAAACCACCGCGAAGAAACAGACACAACCAACATCCATGCTGCCGCCCGTCTGGCCAGGAATTGCGAACGCCTCGGCAGCCGACTCATCCACCTGTCTACAGACTTCGTATTCGACGGAGACAGTAACCGTCTCTACACCGAAGAAGACACACCTGCCCCCGTAAACTATTATGGCCGGAGCAAATGGGAAAGCGAACGCCAAGTGGCACGTCTGTGCAGCAACTATGCCGTGGCACGCATCGTGGTGGTCTACGGCCAACCCTTGCCTGGCCAGCACGGCAACATCGTGCGCCTCGTAGCCGACCGCCTGCGCAACGGACAACCTATCCGCGTAATGAACGACCAATGGCGTACGCCGACCTTCGTGGATGACGTTGCACAAGGCATCGGACTGCTCATCGACCACCCCTCCAACGGACTCTTCCACATCTGCGGCCCCGAATGCCTGACCATTGCCGACATCGCCTACCGCGTGGCCGATGTGCTGCAGCTGGATGCCTCGCTGATACAGCCCGTCAGTACCGCCGAGATGCAGGAAGCCACACCCCGACCCCGTTTCAGCGGCCTGAGCATTGACAAGGCCCGCCAACAGCTGGGATACCGTCCGCATTCGCTGGAAGAAGGTATTCGGGCGATGTTTAGCTGAAAACACTAATTTTGCTTTTATAGGTCACTCTGTTTGCTTATCTTTTCAGAACATAGGCTGCACCTCGGAAGAAAAAACTGAAAACTACGTTTTCGTTTTGTTCTTCACTCGGTTTGCACTATCTTTGCCATTCGAAAATTAACAGGAGACTGACCCTCGTGAAAAAGAAGTTCATAAAAAAAACGTCACTGCGCTTCCGCCGCTGGAGCCACAAGAGCTATGCAGCCTTTGCCAGCATCGGGCGAAATGTCACCATCGGACGCTTGTCCAAAGGCGTAGCAGACAGCTCGCTGCGCAAACAGACAGACACGGTGGACACACTCCTTCCATCCTTATCATCCATTATGACCATCGAACAACTGAAACTGCGGGTACTGGCAGGCACAGCCCTGTCGCCCGAAGAAGCAGCCTGGCTGGCAGGTACAGCCGACCGCGAGGCGCTCTACCGCGCCGCCCACGAGATTACCGAGGCATGCGCCCCGCGTGAATTCGATATGTGCTCCATCGTCAATGCCAAGTCGGGCCGATGCCCTGAAAACTGCAAATGGTGCGCACAATCCTCCCACTACCACACACAGGCCGACATCTACGACCTGCTGCCCGCTGAAGGATGCCTGCGGCACGCCCGTGCCAACGAAGAGCAGGATGTCAACCGATTCTCCCTGGTGACCAGCGGACGAAAACCTTCCAAGAAACAGATTGAACAACTTTGCGACACGGTGCGCTACCTGCGCCGCCATTCGTCCATCCAGCTCTGTGCCTCGCTCGGCCTGGCTGATGAAGACGAACTGCGACAACTGCACGAAGCCGGCGTGACGCGCTACCACTGCAACCTCGAAACGGCTCCCAGCTACTTCCCCACCCTCTGCTCCACGCATACACAGGAGGAAAAAATACGCACGCTGGAGGCAGCCCGCCGCGTGGGCATGGACGTGTGCAGCGGCGGCATCATCGGAATGGGCGAAACAATGGAACAGCGCATCGAGCTGGCCTTCACGCTCCGTAAGCTGAACGTGCAATCCATCCCCATGAACCTGCTCAGTCCCATCAAGGGCACACCGCTGGAACACCAGGCACCGCTGAGCGAGGATGAGATACTGACTACTATCGCTCTTTTCCGCTTCATCAACCCCACAGCCTACCTGCGCTTTGCGGGCGGACGTTCGCAGCTGAGCCGCGAAGCCGTGAAAAAAGCCTTATATATAGGTATCAACTCGGCCATCGTGGGCGACCTGCTCACCACCCTCGGTTCGAAGGTGGCCGAAGACAAGCAACTGGTACGCGAGGCAGGCTACCGCCTGTGCGATTCACAGTTCGACCGCGAACACCTGTGGCATCCCTATACCTCGACCACCAACCCGTTGCCCGTCTACAAAGTGAAGGGCGCACAGGGAGCCACCATCACGCTGGAAAGCGGTGAAACGCTGATAGAAGGCATGTCGTCGTGGTGGTGCCAGGTGCACGGCTACAACCACCCCGTACTGAACCAGGCCGTGGAAGAACAGCTGAAACGGATGTCGCACGTCATGTTCGGCGGTCTGACACACGACCCAGCCATTGAACTGGGCCGTCTGCTGCTACCCTTGGTGCCGCCCTCCATACAGAAAATCTTCTACGCCGACTCGGGCTCCGTAGCCGTAGAGGTAGCGCTGAAGATGGCCGTACAATATTGGGTAGGCAAGGGACAGGAGAAGAAAAACAACTTCGTCACCATCCGCTCGGGCTACCACGGCGACACTTGGAATGCCATGTCGGTCTGCGACCCCGTCACAGGCATGCACTCACTCTTCGGCAGTGCCCTGCCCGTGCGCTACTTCGTGCCGCAACCCCGCTCGCGCTTCGACGGTGAATGGAACCCCGATGACATTCTGCCGCTAAAGGCCACCATCGAGCAGCATGCCGACGAACTGGCCGCCCTCATCCTCGAACCCATCGTGCAAGGAGCAGGCGGCATGTGGTTCTACCATCCGCAATACCTGCGCGAAGCAGCCCGCCTGTGCCGCGAACACGGTCTGCTGCTCATCTTCGACGAGATAGCCACGGGCTTCGGACGGACAGGACGCCTCTTTGCCTGGGAGCACGTGGGTGTGGAGCCTGACATCATGTGCATCGGCAAGGCGCTGACAGGCGGATACATGACCCTATCTGCCGTGCTGGCCACGAACGAGGTGGCGGACACTATCTCGAACCACGCCCCCGGCTGCTTCATGCACGGCCCCACATTCATGGGCAACCCGCTGGCCTGTGCCTGTGCCTGCGCCTCCATCCGCCTGCTCACGTCGGCGGAATACGACTGGCAGGGACGGGTACGCCGCATCGAAGCACAGCTGCGCCGCGAGCTGGAGCCTGCCCGACAGCTTCCGCAGGTGGCCGACGTGCGCATACTGGGCGCCATCGGCGTCATCGAAACCAAGACACCGGTGGACATGGCCTGGATGCAGCGCCGCTTCGTGGAAGAGGGCATCTGGGTACGTCCCTTCGGACGGCTGGTTTACCTGATGCCGCCCTTCGTCATCGAGCCGGAGCAGCTGAGCCGGTTGACGGGAGGATTGCAGAAGATAGTAAGAGAGATGAAATAACAGAAGACCATGAACTTTACCCAAGAACTGCAACAAGAGCTCGACGCCCTCCGCGCCCGGGGCAACCTGCGCCACCTGCCCCGTCTGGAGCACGACGGACGCTACGTCACCCCCCCCGACGGACGGCGGATGCTGAACCTCTCGTCCAACGACTACCTGGGCCTGGCGGCCGATACCGACCTGCGCCGCGAATTTCTGGAAACCCTGACGCCCGAAACCTTCCTGCCCACCTCGTCGTCGTCGCGCCTGCTCACGGGCAACTTCCGCGTCTACGACGAACTGGAGGACGAACTGGCCCGCCTGTTCGGCACCGAAGCCGCGCTGGTGTTCAACTGCGGCTACCATGCCAACACGGGCATCCTGCCCGCCATGGCCGACGCGCAGACACTCATCCTGGCCGACAAACTGGTACATGCCAGCCTCATCGACGGCATCCGCCTCGCCGCGCCCGCCCGCTGCATCCGCTACCGCCACAACGACCTGGCACAGCTGGAACGGCTCGTCGGTGAACACAGCGACCAGTACCACCGCCTCATCATCGTCACCGAAAGCGTGTTCAGCATGGACGGCGACCGCACTGACCTGCGCCGCCTCACGGCCCTGAAACACCGCTACGACAATGTGCTGCTCTACGTCGACGAAGCTCATGCCTTCGGCGTCTTCGGTCCTACGGGACTGGGGTGCGCTGAAGAAGAGGGCTGCACGGCCGACATTGACTTCCTCGTGGGCACCTTCGGCAAGGCCTGTGCCTCAGCCGGAGCCTACGTAGCATGCAGCCGGACGGTGCGAGAGTTCCTCGTCAACCGCATGCGCCCATTCATCTTCACCACCGCCCTGCCACCCGTCAGCGTGGCGTGGACGCTGTTCGTGGTGCGCCGCCTGGCCTCGATGAACGACCGTCGCCGCCACGTACTGCACTTGGGCGACCTATTGCGCACCCGTCTGGCCGAAGAAGGATACTCCACACCCAGCGTCAGCCAAATTGTCCCGATGATTGTGGGGCCGAGCGCCGACACCGTACTGCGCGCCGAAGCCCTGCAACGACACGGTTTCTACGCCCTGCCCGTCCGCCCTCCCACGGTGCCCGAAGGCACGTCGCGCATCCGCTTCTCGCTGACGGCGGCCCTGACGGAAGAGGAAATAAACGACATTCCCCTTAGGGAAACGAATGTATAACAGACAACAATCATCGTATGAAACAAGTATACCTCATACACGAACATCATCCCCGCCTGCTCCTGTTCTTCGCCGGATGGGCGGCGGACGAAACGCCGTTCCGCCACTACCGTCCGCAGGGGATGGACTACCAGATTTGTTACGACTACCGCACGCTGGACTTCGACACCACGCTCCTCCGCGACTATGCCGAAGTTCATGTCGTAGGCTGGTCGATGGGCGTATGGGCCGCCTCGCATGTGCTGCCCTCAGCGGGCCTGAACGTAGCGAGCTGTACCGCTCTGAACGGTACGCCCTATCCCATCGACGAACGCCGCGGCATCCCGCCCGCCATCTATCAGGGTACACTCGATGGACTGACGGGCGCCTCGCTCCACAAGTTCCTGCGCCGCATGTGTGCCGACAGTGCCGCTTTCCGCGATTTTCTCGACCGCACGCCCCGCCGTCCATTGGACGAGATACGCGACGAGCTGGCCTGCATCGCCCGCCTCGATGCCACGCTGTCCGCCCCTGCGCTGACATGGACCGAGGCCGTCGTAGGACACGCAGACCGCATCATCCCGCCCGCCAACCAGCTGAATGCCTGGCACGAGCTGGGTACGACCATCCTCGAAACCGACGACGCACACTACCAGGAACCTCTCTTCAAACACTACCTGCAAGACCGATGGACAAACAACTGATAGCCGAACGATTTGCCCGTGCCCGCGCCACCTACAGCCGCGAGGCACGCGTACAACAGCAGGTGGCCGAGAAGATGACCACCCTGCTCCGTAGCACCCTGCCCGACGCCCGCTTCGACCGCATCGCCGAGTTCGGCTGCGGCACGGGGCTGTATTCGCAACTGATTTATGACACGTGGCACCCCTCGCTGCTCCACCTCAACGACCTCTGCCCCGAAATGCGCTTCTGCCTGGATTGTCTGACGATCCGTACCGGTGTAATCTTCGAGGCGGGCGATGCCGAGACCTGCCCTCTGCCCGACGGACTGGACCTGCTGACTTCCTGCTCCACCCTCCAGTGGTTCGCCTCGTCCCGTGAGTTCTTCCGCCGCAGCACCTCGCTGCTCCGCCCCGGCGGTGTGCTGGCCTTCACCACCTTCGGCCTAAGCAACCTGCTGGAGATACGCACGCTGACGGGCAACGGGCTGGACTACACACCGCCCCAACAACTCCGCCGCGAGCTGGAAGACGCCGGCTTCCGCATCCTCCATCTGGAGCAGGAAGAAGCCGTGCTCCACTTCCCCATCCCCGTCGATGTCCTGCGCCACCTGCGTATGACGGGCGTCACCGGCACGGAGAAGCACACCTGGAGCCGCGGCCGCCTGCAAGCATTCTGCGACGAATACATCCGCCGCTTCGGCTCGTCCGAAGGCGTGAGCCTGACGTATCAACCGATATATGTGATTTGTACCATTGAGAATTCAGAATTAAGGAGTTAAGAAATCAGGAGTTAAGCCAATAGTTTTGAATACTGAAACCAAGGTATCGGCTTAACTCCTTAACTCCTGTCTCCTTAACTCCTTTAACTTTTAAAACGCTTTCAACCATGAACGCCAACAACATCTACTTCATCAGCGGTATCGACACCGATGCCGGAAAGTCTTACTGCACCGCCTGGTATGCGGCGCAGCTCATCCAAGAAGGCAAACGGGTCATCACCCAGAAATTCATCCAGACAGGCAACGTAGGTCACAGCGAAGACATCGACCTGCACCGCCGCCTCATGGACACCGGCTACCTGCCCGAAGACCGTGAAGGCCTCACCATGCCCGAAATCTTCTCCTACCCCGCCTCACCCGACCTGGCCGCACGCATCGACCGCCGCGAAATAGACTTCGAACGCATCGGGCAGGCCACGCAGGAACTGGCCCGCCGCTACGACACGGTGCTGGTCGAAGGTGCCGGCGGCCTGATGGTCCCCCTGAAGGACGAGTACCTCACCATCGACTACATCGCCGAAAAGGGTTATCCGCTCATCTTCGTCACCTCGGGCAAACTGGGCAGCGTGAACCACACCCTGCTCAGTCTGGAAGCCGTCGCCCGCCGCGGCATCCGGCTCGACACCGTGCTCTACAACCTCTATCCCACCCTGGCCGACACCACCATTCAGGAAGACACACAGCAGTACCTGCGCCGCTACCTCGGACGGCACTTCCCGCAATGCCGCTTCCTGACGGTGCCTGTGCTCAAGAAGTAAGAAAAAAGAAAGGGCGGGCCGTACAAGGTGTGCCCGAAAATTCGTACTTTTGCGCATCAGTTAGAACAAAGCATAAATGGAAGCATTCGCACTCGACACTACCGAACAATATCTGCTGGCCGCTACCGGTATCCTGTTCATCGTCCAGGCCCTCTACTACCTCACCCTCTACAACCGCATCCACCTGCGCAGCCGCAAGGCCGGACGCGACGAACTGCATTTCACGCAGGAACTGCCGCCCCTGTCTGTCATCCTCTGCGCCCACGACGAAGTAGAGAACCTGCGCCGCAACCTGCCCGCCATCTTTGAGCAGGACTATCCGCAGTTCGAAGTCATCGTCATCAACGACGGCGAGAAGGGCGAAAGCGAGGAATATCTGACCCAACTCGAAGAGCAATACTCCAACCTGTACCACAGCTTTGTGCCCGACTCCTCGCGCTACATCAGCCGCAAGAAGCTGGCCGTCACGTTGGGTATCCGCGCCGCCCGCTACGACTGGCTGGTGCTGACCGAGGCCAACTGCCGCCCGCAGAGCAACCAGTGGCTGCGCCTGATGGCCCGCAACTTCACCTCGCGCACCGAAGTAGTGCTGGGCTACAGCGGCTACGAACGCGGGCACAACTGGCTGCACCGCCGCGCCGCCTTCGACAGCCTCTTCACCGCCATGCGCTACCTGGGGTTCGCCCTGGCCGGCAATCCCTACATGGGCATCGGCCGCAACCTGGCCTACCGTAAAGACCTCTTCTTCGACCAAAAGGGCTTCTCCGCCCACCTGAACCTACGCCGCGGCGACGACGACCTCTTCGTCAACCAGGTGGCCCGTCGGGACAACACCCGCGTGGAGACCGACCCGGCCTCCGTGGTCCGCATGCAGCCCCTTTTCCGTGCCAAGGACTGGCGCGAGGAAAAAATCGGCTACGCCTCCACCGCTCCCCTGTACCACGGCATGCAGCGCTGGGCGCTCGGCTTCGAGACCTTCAGCCGCCTGCTGTTCCATGCCGCATGGATAGCGACGGTCGTCATATCCGCTCTTCATGCCCACTGGCTGGTGGCAGGACTTGGCTTCCTGTTGTTCGTATTCCGTTTCGTGATGCAGGCACTCGTCATCAACACTACGGCCAAAGACTTGGACGAGAAATACCGCTACCGCTTCCTGCTCCCCGTCTTCGACGTTCTCCAGCCGCTCCAGTCGCTGCGCTGGAAGCTCTACTGCCTCTTCCGCGACAAGCGGGAGTTTCTGCGGAAATGACAACACATTAACAATCCCAAGATATGAATCCCAAACACGCCCGACTGACAACCCTCATGACCGCCTACAACGCAGGCGACCCCAAACGCATCCAGCATTTCATCAAAGTATACCAACTGGCTTCGGTTATCGGCACGTTGGAACAGCTGGACGAAGAAACTCTGTTCATACTGGAAACGGCCGCCATCGTACACGACATCGGCATACACATCAGCGAACAGAAATACGGCGTATGCGACGGAAAGCATCAGGAACAGGAAGGACCGGCGGAAGCCCGAAAGCTCCTCGAAGCCACCGGAGACTACACTATCCAGCAGACAGAGCGTGTCTGCTGGCTCATCGCCCACCATCACACGTACAAGGACATTACCGGCATGGATTATCAGATTCTGGTGGAAGCCGACTTTCTGGTAAACATCTACGAAGACAGCCTCTCTGTCGATGCCGTCGATGCCGTCAAACGGAACATCTTCCGAACCCAGACGGGAATCGAACTGCTGGAAAACATGTTTGAAAAGTCATACTCTTTCCCGTCCCACAATACTCCCGAGAAGCTGTAAGAATGCAGGATATATCCAGTACTTCCATACAAGTACTGCAGTACTTACAGCCAAGTACTTGAGTACTTCCGTACAAGTACTGGAGTAATCCCATGGAAGTACTGACACTTTGCTGCGGGCATTGCGGACATTTACTGCGGGCGGACTTCCGCTCCCTCCCTCGTGGGGCGCGACTCCCAATGCTCGTACATGGCCTTAATCAGGTCACAAGCCATCTGCAAGTCCATGCTACCCGTGTTGACCAGCAGGTCATAATGATGGGGATCGCCCCACTTGCGACCCGTGTAATATTCGTAATGGGTGATGCGGTTCCTGTTGATGCGCTTGATTTCCGAAGCAGCATTTTCAACCGTCAGATTATATTCTTCCGTACAGCGGCGGATGGCACTCTGAGAATCTGAATAACAGAACACCTTGATGACGTTGGGATTGTCCTTCAGGATAAAGTCGGCACAGCGACCCACGATGACACACGGCCCCTTCGCGGCCAGCTCCTGCACCATGCGGCTCTCGGCCACGAACAGCACGTCGTCGGGCGACAGGCTCCGGTCCAACGAATTCTTTCCGCTCTGCGCAAAGATGCACTTCAGCCAGAAGGAGGGAATGGATTGCTCATTCTTCAGCACATAGGCTTCGTCCATGCCCAGCTTGGTGGCGGCCATACGGATAAACTCACGGTCGTAGAGCTTCACACCCAGCTCGCGGGCCAGTATCTCGCCCAGCAGGTGTCCGCCGCTGCCATACTCGCGGGCAATGGTAATGATCTTGTGTCTGCCCTGCGTCCGTGCATCGGAAACAACCGCTGTACGCGGCTGGATCCATCCGTCCAGAAAACGGTAATACGGACTGATAAAGTGTACGATAGGACCTACAATCAGCGCAGCCACAACCGTACCTTCGCGCACGCCATAAATGCCTCCCATAAACACCAGCGACAACACACAGGAGAGAATGACCAGTGTGACGTCAAAACTCAATTTCACAAATCCGAAATCCTTGCGGAGACGGCGGGCTATGGACTTCACGAAATATTCGCCTGCCACCATCGCCACACTGGCCTTCACTTCCAGCGCGATGCCGGCCGCCAGAATGCAGCAACCTACCAGCAGGCTGACCACTTCCAGAAAGTAATCGGCCGGATGGAGCCAAAACAGGATATTCATGGACAGGTCAATGAACAGGCCGAAGCAAAGGGAAATGGGTACCTGCATCAGATAGGCCTGCCAGTCGGACCGCAAATCCTTGCGGGTCATGAAAAACAATTCGAACACCATAAATGACAGATTGAACAGTATGGTCCACTGCCCAATGGTCAGCGGAGTGAACATACTCAAGACATAAGTGACACTTGTAATGGGCGATGTTCCCAGCAGCGCCCTGGTTATGAAAGCAATGCCCAGCGCATTGACAAACAGCGAAACGGCAAACAACAGATAGCGTCTGACGATGTAAGTATTCATAATCTTCTTTTTACCTTATTAATTCAAGGCGCGAAGTTCGTTTCATTTTTCTGATTTCCGTTCATAAAAGAACAACCTTTTTTGGTCGAAAACGAAACTCTGCTTATTTTTGCCGTCTCAAACTGCAAGAACAACATGGATCTCGACTTGACAGAACATCTGAAGGCCGCTCAGGAAGATACCGATGACATCCATCTCCACCAGGCAGACGCATCGGCCCGCCTGCGGATGGAGGACGGCTTTTTCATTATCCTCGTAACCGATGGAATGGGATATATACAAGACACTTTCCGACGCTACGATGTCACATGCGGAAGTCTGGCCGTACAGACTCCAGGCACCTCGTCCACACTCTACGCAAGCTCTCCCGACTTCCACGCCCTTATTCTCTACCTGGTGCCGGCCTACTTCGACAGCCTGCCCGACGGGCATGCCCTCTACAGCCAGCTGGCTTCGTTTCTGGGAAATTACCGGCTTCCTGTCCTCCAGCTTTCTCCAACCGACCATGCCTATCTGCAGAAGACGTTCGCCCTGTTCGAAGGTGAAATGCGGTCGTTCCGTTTTTTCCGAAACGGCATGGTGCGCCAGCAATGCAGCTTTCTGTTGCTGCAGGTCAGCGACCTGCTGTGCCGCAACAGTTCGTCGGCCGCCCTCAGCGTCAGCCGTTCGAACGAACTCTTCCGCGAGTTCAAGAAGCTGTCGGCCGCCCATTACCGCCAGTGCCACAGCCTCCACTTCTATGCCGAACGGCTCCACGTGTCTACCACCTACCTGTCGCGTGTCGTGAAGCAGACGACCGGGCGGACCGTCCGTTTCCACCTGTCCGAACTCATCTGTGCCGACGCCAGACGTCTGCTGGAATGCACCGACATGGACGTCAAGGAAATAGCCGACTCCCTCGGCTTTTCCGACCAGTCGGTATTCGGCAAGTTCTTCGCCAGAAAGACCGGCCTGTCTCCGCTACGCTACCGCCAGAACAGAGAAAAGGCACGGAGCTGTACGGACCGCCGCGGAGAGGAAGAGAAGTTTCCGCCGGCAAACATCCGATAGCTTCCGTGCCCTTGTGGGATACGCAGAAAACCGAAAAGACAAATTATCGGCCCGTAGCCTGCAGATAAGTGCGTTTCTTCACTTCATATTGCATGCACGATTCCACATACTTGTCGCGGCTCTGCTGATACAGAGTCTGTGCATCCAGCAGTTCGCTCATCGTACAGGTTCCTGCCGAATAATAATCCGTATTCAGCCTCAGGTTTTCGTCGGCCTGTTCGATGGACTGAAGAGCTATCTCCATCTGCTTATAGGCATCGTTCAGCTCGTTCCAGGCATTCTGCATGCGGATGACAAGCAGCTGGCTCTGGTCCTCCAACTGGCTCTCGGCATTCTGCACACGCAGTTTGTCCCGCTTTATCTCGTGCGTTCCGCTCCACCAGCCCGTCAGCGGCACGCTGACCGTGGCAAACCCTATCCAGAACGACTGGTCCTTGTCCATCAGATTCTCGTAAACATATCCGCCGCCGATGGCCACCGTAGGCAGGTGTTTTCCCACAGTCAGCTTGTGCTGCAAACGGCTGGCTTTCAGGTTCTGTAGCAACAGATGATATTCCTCGGTGAGCAACAAAGAGGCGTCAGGATTGCGGTACAGGCTGTCGGGCCGTTGCGGAAGGCTCCAGCTGATATCCATCTGCACATCGATGCTGTCGGACGGATGGCCGATGTATTGGGCCAGCATGCTACGCGACAGGGAGAGGGCATTTTCCACTTCGATGCGTCCGCTACGGGTTTCGTTCTGCCGCAGCCGGACCTGCAGCAAGTCGTTACGGGTGGTGAGCCCTGCATGGACGGCCGCTTCAACATCCGCATTCAGTTGTCCCAGCTGCTTCTCTACCGTAGTGATGGTTTTCAACTTTTCCTTCAGTGTGACAATCTGCCAGAAATATTGCTCGGCCGTCAGCCTTACCTCCTTGTCCGACAAGCCACGTTGCAGCCGCTTTACTTCCACATTGACTTCCGCCAACTTGTTCCCATTGGCTATCTGTCCTCCAGTGAAAAGCGGCAGACTGGCCGTAACACCGCCAACCACCCCGTTCTTCATCATCGAAATGCCCTGTCCGGGGGCCATCTCCATCTGCAGCAGTCCCTGATCGGCCAGGAAACCGCCTCCCGTAGCAGACACACTGGGAAAATAATTGGTAAAGGCCGACTGACGGTCCTGCCGGGCCGCACGAAGATCATTCTCGGCATTCTTGATGCGCACGTTGTTGCTCAAAGCCTCACGGATGCATTCGTCCAGCGTATAGGCATGCTGGGCAGAGAGTGGCAGGGAGAAGCACAAACCCGCTGCCACACTCAGATATATCAATCGTATGTTCTTGTTCATTTTCATAATCCAATGTTGTTTTGTCTCATCACTATTCACTCGGTTCACTGTCTTTCCAGAGCCTCATTCTTCACTCTGCGCCCTGTACTTCCCCTGAATATCAGCAGATAGCATACGGGAAGTATCGTCAGCAGAAACAGCATCGTAATCAGCGTACCATAACAGATCACTGTTCCCATCGGCATCCACAAACCGCTCTTGCCCAAAATCATCGGGATGACACCCATTGATGCGGCAGCCGACGTAAGGAAAATAGGACGCATGCGTCGGCGGGCCGAATGATAAATGGCGTCGCGCACACACATTTTTTCAGTCGTCCGCAGTTCCTCGGCATAATCGATCATGATGATGCCGTTACGGACAATGATACCCATCAGGCTGATGATGCCCAGCGTACTGGTCATACTGAAATCCACACCCTGAATGAGCACACCCACTGCCGTACCGAACAGGCAGAGCGTCATACTCGCAAATATCAGCAGAGCAATACTGATGCGGCGGAAATGGCCCAACAGAATGAAAAAGATGATGAAAGCAGCAATGGCCAGAGCCCCCATGATGGGTGGCAGGTTCTCGTTGTCCTGCTCGCGGTCGCCGCCATAAGCAAGCTCCACTCCCTGGGGGAGCGGAATTTTTTCCAAACGCTTCATCAGCTTTTCTGTAAAGGCTGTCGGATTCACTTCCCGACGGACATCAGACATCACGGTAATAGTGTAGACTCCATTTCTGCGTACTATCTGCCCGTCTTCAGAGCAAGGACGCATCTCCACCAACTGACGCAAGGGGACGTAGGACAATCCTCCGGCTACAGGAACCAGTTCATCCTTCAAATCGAAAAAAGAAGCACTGTCTGCCTGTTCACTTTTCAGTGTGACCGGTATATCGTAATTACCTTCCCATACACGGGCCATCGACAGACCGTTCCCATAACGCAAGGCCAACGTCGTTTCCAGCTGTACATTATTAATGCCCAGACGAGCCGCCTCATCCTCCTTCAGCCGCAAACTGACAGTCGTCTGAGGTTCGCTGAAGTTGGTCTGCGCCAACTGCGTCTCAGGCATGCTGCGCAACAAAGCCAAATACTTTCCGGCAATGGCCTTCAACGTATCCAGATCACTTCCGCTCAAACGCAATTCGACAGGATAAACAGCCTGACTGAAACCAATCTGTTTGAACCGGACCCGAGCTTCGGGGAAGGCGTTGGCATACCGGGGACTATATTCGTCCAGCAACTCTACCGTCTCCCGATTGCCGGTCGTATTGACAATCAGCTGGGCATAATTGGTTCCTCCCAACTGGGGAGCATAAGCCGTATGGAAGCGCGGCGAAGAACAGCCCACAAATGCTGTCACCGAAAGGACACGCGGATCCCGACGCAACAAATGTTCCACACTATCGGCCACGGCGGCAGTCTTCTCGACCGCCGAACCAGTCGGCAGATAAATCTCTACGGCAAACTGGTCGCGGTCGGCCATAGGCATCAGTCGTTGGGGAAGCCTTCCCATCAATACAACACCTACCCCGACGGAAACAATTCCCACCAGCAGCGTGACATACGGATGGGCAAAGCAGACATCCAGCAAGCGGTTGTAGTATTTCTGAAGGACAGCCAGAAACGAGAAACCTTTCTGCACGCTGGGCATCGGCTTGCGGATGAACCAGAACTGCATGAACGGAACCAGCAACATGGCTACCAACAACGACACACCCAAAATGAGCGTGATGGACCAGGGAAAACTGAGCAGGAAGTCGTGTATCATTCCCTTGACGACAAGCAGAAAAGGAAAGAACGTAATGCTGATGGCCAGCGTGGCCGAAAAGATGGACTTGAAAAAGTGGGTGGCACTCTGAATGGACGCATGCCAGCGTGACATGCCTTCACCCAACTTCTCCAGATAGCTGTCGATGATGACAATCGAATTGTCCACAATCATACCCAAGGTGACAATCAGCGCTGCCAGCGTCACGGTATTCAGTTCGATACCGAAAGCGTAAAACAGTCCCAACGAAATGAATATAGTGATGGGAATGGTGGAAGCGGCTACCAAGGCCACCTTCAACGGTAGCAACAGCATGACCACAATGACCACGGCCCCGATAGCAATCAGCAACTCGCGCAGGAACGTATTGACGCTGTCGCCCACTACCCGGGCCTGGTCAGTAATGCGGTACATGTTCACTTCGGACGGCAACTCACTTTTGAATGCGGTCAGCACACGGTCCACTTCTTCGCCCATTTGCACGATATTCTGCCCCTTCTTCATCTCTACACTGAGCAGAATGCACTTGGTGCCGTTACTGGTGATGTAGCTGTCGGCATGGGGGTACTCCTTTACCACACGGGCCACATCCTTCAGCCGCACATTATTCCCAGAAGGGTCGTTGTAGACAATCTGCTGCTCTACATCGTAGAGTGTATTGAAAGACTGCTCCACATGGATGGGCAATACATAATCCGGAGTCTGTATCCGCCCTCCCGAAGTGACAAACCCTTTTGTAAACAGAGTAGCTGCAAGAGTCTGTTCGTTCAAGCCATATTGCGACAGGCGGGCCAGATCAAGGTAAACGGAGATCTGCTCCTTCCGTTCACCGCTCACCGTCAGTCGGCCCACACTCTTGATGCGGCGCAAACGGTCTTTCAGTTCGTCCATATAGTCATGCAGTTCCCTGTAAGTCTTGTCCTTACTCTCCATGGTGATGAGCAGGGCCGATGTATCGCCAAAATCGTCCATAACCTGTATGGCCACGACATTGGACGGCAACTGCGACTTGAACGTTGCCACTCCGTGTTTGAACTTGCTCCAGAACTCATCCTTGTTGTTCAAGTCGTCATTCAGTTCCACCTGGATAAAGGCCATACCGTCGCGGGTCGTTGAAAAGGTCTTTTCCTTCTTCACCTCCTTATATGTGAAGATATAGTCTTCCAGCGGCTTGGTCACCTGCTCCACCATTTCTTCCACCGTATTGCCCGGCGCTACGGCCACAACCATTCCCTGGCGGATGGTAAAGTCGGGAAATTCATTCTTCTGCATCTCGGGCAGACTATATATGCCGAATGCTACCAGGCAACATGTCACCAAAATCACAATCTGACGATAGTGCATGGCCCATTCTACTATGCCACGTTTCTTTTCCATTTTTACAAAGCCTCCTTTACAAAGTAACCGGCGTGCCTTCGCACACCTTCTGTTGTCCCTCTACAATGATTTCATCTCCAACGGCCAGCCCGGAAAGCACAACGACTCCCTGCGACGTGAAATCTCCGCATTCCAACACTCTCCTGATCGCTTTTCCTTCCGAACGAAGCCATACGAAAGTATGGTTACTCTCATCGGTTTGCAAAATGGAAGCCGGTATCACAAATACCTGCCCTCCATGACCGGCTTCCAGACTCACTTCGGCCACCATGCCCGGCATCAATCCCTGTACCGTCCGGTCCGGTCTGATCTTTACCAAATACGAACGTGACAAAGGATGTGCCTTGATGCCCTTTTCCGTCACTCGTCCCGTAAAATGGCCATCCTCCAGCGCAGAGACACAGACCGATGCCTGCTGCCCCATTTCTACATGGACAATCTCGGACTCAGGTACCGGAATGCTGATTCTCAACTGTCCGGCAGTCACAAGTTTCACCACCGGTACACCGGGAACCACATTCTGCCCGATTTCTGCGTTTTTTTCTGCAATTACCCCGTCAAAAGGAGCATAGAGTTTACAGTCTTCCAAATTCTTACGAGCAATTTCTTCCATCGAACAGGCTTGACGGTACTGACTCTGCACCTCCATCCACTTGATTTCGGCCAAGCTACCCTTGTCGTGCAGTTCCTTCATTCGTTGGAAAGCATCTTCTGCCTGTTCCATCGAAGCTTTGGCGGCGCGGTAACTGCTTTCCATGGAGGTCTGGTCTACTTCGGCTATCAATTGCCCTTTCTTCACCCGACTGCCCAAACCCACATAAATATTCTTCAATGTACCCATCACCGAAAAACTGAGTGCACTTCCATTTTCTTCTTCCACGGTTCCCGAAAACTGTCTGCTTTCATTCATCTCAGACAGTTCAACCTTCATCGTCTTTACCTTAACAGGCTCCATAATCCCGACCACATCCTTCGAGGTGTCTCCACAACCTGCACAAACGGCCAGCCCTGCCAACAGGGGCATACAGCCAAACAACTTCATACGTTTCATATTCGTTTTCATTTTTATCATATCGG
Source organism: Mediterranea massiliensis (assembly GCF_900128475.1). Lineage (GTDB taxonomy): Bacteria > Bacteroidota > Bacteroidia > Bacteroidales > Bacteroidaceae > Bacteroides > Bacteroides massiliensis_E. Next base: position 310,973 of record NZ_LT635837.1, read on the forward strand.
CCGCAAAATAAGAGCCTTCTCTCCAAATGCCCGGAATCCTTTCCACCGCAAAAGTGTGCCATTTTTCCCGTCAAGCACAGAATATCCCATCAAGGACACTTATCGGGAAATATCAACCAATATATTTCGGACATTTTTTCGTTTTTTTGTACCCGAAACAGATAATACGAGAACATATGGAACAAAAAATGATTGTAGGCAATGAGGAACCATTGGATCAGTGTTTGGTCGAAAAAGCTTCCATCTATCAAGATGACCGTATAATGATCATAGAGCATTTACACGAAATAGACCTTCTTTCAGCCCCTCCTGTCCGTTTGGAGTCTTACATGGTCGTTCTTTGTCTGAAAGGTAAAGGCCAAGTCTCTCTGAATAACAATTTATTTGAAGTCAGGAAAAACGATCTTGTGATTTGCCATCCACGAACAATTTTGGAGCATAGCATGGTCAGCGTTGACTTCGAGTGCTGCGGTTTCTGCCTTTCCCCCAACTATGCCAACCAGATTACCTTGATTTCCTCGGGCAACTGGAACTTCAAGATGTACATTGAGGAACATCCCATCATATCCCTGTCCGAAGAAGAAGGGACTGTTTTTTATCAATACTACAGCCTGCTCCGTTCCAAATTACAGAGTACGCCCCACCGCCATCAAAAGGAATTGATCGACGCCCTGCTTCAGGCGTTTATCTATGATTTCTCCGATTCGCTCGACCATATTGTCCGCCTTTCTCCACCTGCCTACAATTCAGCAGAAAATCTGTTCAATCAGTTTATCAACATTCTTTCGGCTTCTTATCCCAAACCACGCAGTGTGGCTTTCTATGCCGACAAACTGCATGTCACGTCCAAATATCTGTCGGCCATTTGCAAGAAAGTGAGTGGCAACACGGCTTCCTCCCTCATCGAACAATATGTCATGAAGGATATCCAATACCTGCTGAAGAAGACGACCAAAAGCATCAAGGAAATCGTCAATGAACTCGACTTCCCCAGTATTTCCTTCTTCGGGAAATACGTCAAACAGCATGTAGGCATGTCGCCCAAGCAGTATAGAGCCGAGCCATATCAACAGGAAACAATCTACACCGCAATCCCCTCTGATTCCAACAAATAATCACATAACTACAAAATATTCCTTCACACATAGAGGCAGAACCCAAAATAATTCCTACCTTTGCCGACGCGAATCTGGTTTCGCTGCCTCCACCCGCTTCGGAGTGCACGATGAAAAGGGAATCAGGTGAAACTCCTGAACAGACCCGCTGCTGTAAGTCCTCCCCACATAAGGGAAGTCCTCGGAAAGACCCAAGCCACTGTTCCTGCCCTACACGAGGAACGGGAAGGCATCCAAGGATGGGACGAGTCAGAAGACCTGCCAGAATCTACCAACGTTTTACGCTTTCGGGGAATAAAGCGGCGAAACATCGAGTCGGGCTCTTTCTGCTTTCAGTACGTATCAGAAAGCCGTTTCTCTTTGTCATCATTGTCTATCGTTTCCCAGGCTGTTATTATCTTGAAACGGATAGTATATGAAAATAGAGAAAACAGAAAAAGGCTCCTGTATTTGGCTGATGCTGGTACTGCTCTGCCTCACCGCTGGCAGCACCACCCTGTCGGGACAACAGAAAGTACGTCTTTCAGGACGTGTGACTGATACCGACGGACAGCCAGTGGAACAGGCCACCATCGCCGTTGAAAACACTGCAATGGGCTGTTACAGCCAGGCAGACGGCAGCTATGAGCTTGAGGTGACACCAGGGCGACAGGTCGTCGTCGTATCATTCGTCGGGTACGAAACGCAGAAAGTCACACTTCGCATTACCGGCTCCATGACCAAAGACTTCTGCCTGAAGGAAAGCAACGTAGGGCTGGGTGCCGTGGAGGTATACGGCAAAAGCCAGACGCAAAAGCTCAAGGAAAGTGCCTTCGCCGTCAATGCGCTCGATGTCAAGGCCATGGCTTCCTCACTGAACAACCTGAGCGACCTGGTAAACCGCACGACCGGCATCAAGGTACGCGAAGAGGGCGGTGTAGGTTCGAATTTCGATTTGTCCATCAACGGTCTGTCTGGCAACTCCGTCCGCTACTTTTTGGATGGCATGCCCCTCAGCAGCAAGGGCAGTGACATGACGTTGGCCAACCTGCCGGTAAACATCATCGACCGCATTGAAATCTACAAGGGTGTGGTTCCCGCCCATCTGGGTACCGACGCTTTGGGCGGCGCCATCAACATCATTACCAAACAGGAAAAGAAGAACTATCTGGACGTATCGTATGGCATCGGTTCATTCCATACCCACAAGGCCGACTTGAACGCCCAACTGGTGGAACGCCGGACAGGTCTCATCATCCGTCCGACATTGGGCATCAATTACTCGAAGAACGACTATCGGATGAAAAACGTCGAAGTATGGGACGAAGAACAGGACCAATATGTCTATGCCGACCGCAAGCGTTTCCACGACGACTATTTTTCCCTGCTGGGACAAGTGGAAATAGGATTTGCTAACCGGCCTTGGGCCGATGCTTTCTTCGTGTCGGGCTCGTATTCCAAAGTAGACAAGGAGCTGCAGACTGGGTCGGTACAAACCGTAGTCTATGGCATGGCCGAACGTCAGACGGATGCCTGGAACATCTCGGCACGTTACCAGAAGCGCGATTTTCTGGTAAAAAGTTTACAGATGAATGCTTCGCTGTCGCACACTTGGGACCATTCGCTAACCGTAGATACCGCCTACCGCAAGTACAACTGGAACGGCGACTACATCGTAAGTTCTCGCAACGAAATTACGGGAAACAAGCGCTCGATGCGCCACTACAAGCGGCCGATGACCCTGGTACACATCAACATAGACTATGCCTTGAACAGCCATCACAACTTCAATGTGGACTACTCGATGAACCGCACGGGCAATGACCGCTACGACGATGTGGACACGGACTTCGTACCGTCGAACGATGTATTGACCAAACATATCGTGGGACTCTCCTACCACCAGTCGTTCTTCAGCGACCGATGGAACAATACCTTCTTCGTCAAGGACTACGTGAACCACGCCAACATCCGTCAGACCGACTCGGGCGCCACAACCGGCTCCAACACCGTACAAGGCTCCCTTACCAAAAACTACGGCGGCTACGGAGTGGGTACCCGTTTCACCTTCATAGAACCATTCTCACTGAAAGCCTCCTTCGAACACAGCGTCCGTCTGCCCATTGCCCGCGAGCTGCTGGGCAACGGGACCACCGTCTATGCCAACGTAGCTTTGGAGCCCGAACAGAGCAACAATGCCAATCTGGGATTCTTCGGGACCTGGCATCCGGCTGCCGGACACACACTGTACTACGAAGCCAACGGTTTCCTGCGTAATGTCGACAACTTCATCCAGGTACAGGTCATCGAGAAGGAAGGCATGCTGCAATACAAGAACGTACCCGCCGTACACATCAAGGGCGCCGAAGGCGAAGTGCGCTACAACTGGCAGAACAAGCTGCAAATCTCGGGCAACCTCAGCTATCAGGACGCCCGCGACCAGCAGCAATACAAGACCGACGGCAAACCGTCGGCCACCTACAACAACCGCCTTCCCAACCGCCCCTGGCTGTTCGGTGGAGCCGAAGTGAACTATATCTTCCACCACGTGGGACTGCCTGACAGTCGCTTGCGTCTGAACTTCAACTACCAATGGGTACACTGGTACTTCCTCACGTGGGAGGCCTATGGCTCGTACGAAAACAAGTCGCGCATCCCTACACAGCACATCTGCAATGCCGGTGTGTCCTATTCCTGGAAAAACGACTGCTACAGCCTGTCGCTGGAATGTTCCAACCTGCTGGATCAGACTGCCTACGACAATTATAAACTGCAGAAGCCCGGCCGGGCCTTCTTTGCCAAATTCAGACTTTTCATCAATTAACCCTAACTATAATTAATTTGCATTGACATGAAAAAAATCAAGTTTCTATTGATTGCCTGCATGGCCGTATGGATGGCCTCGTCTTTCACCGCCTGCTCGAACGATCCCAACGAAGGAAACAACGGTAACAACAACGGCAACACCGATCTGAACTATCACTTCGACCTCTTCATGAGCGTAGGAAAGCATGGAGGCATGAGCCAAGGCGACGGTACCATTGTCCGCAGCGTATCCGACCTGAGTGCCGCGGCTGACAAAATCTCCATCGAAGGCATCGGTTCAGAATTTGAATCGGACGGGAACACCTATACTATGGAAGCCATCGTCAAAGGAAAATATTATTATGAAGTACCCTACCAGCCGTCCGACCGCTTTGTAAAACTGGAAGTGAACTATAATCCGACCACCGGCAAGAATGCTCTCAACGTTGTGGCACAACGTCCGTTTGACGAAGGTTATACCTTCAAGGCCCGTTCGTACACACACGCCTGGCTCGATGACAATACCCTGATCATTATGGCAGCCAACGGCGATACCGACAAAATCATCTGGACGAAGCTCAAGACAGATGACATGACAATCCTCGGAAGCGGTACACTCGACGAAATCACTCTGCCGGAAGGATATAAGGTATTCACCACTTCAGGCATTCTGACTTATCGTCAAAGTGACAAGAAGCTCTATTATTTCTATTTTGCCAAAACTTCAAAGCGCAACGGGAAGGCGACTCCCTATTTCTATACAGCCGTCATCAACCCGACTACCATGAAAGTCGAAAGCAACCAACCCAACAACATCGCCGAGCAAATGTCCGGCAGCGCCTATGGCGAACTGATGCAAAACTACGTCATGTACGACGAGAGTGACAACCTCTACCTCGCTACCTTCAGTCCCGATGCAAACGGGAAGGAAATAGGGCACCTGCTCCGCATCAAGAAAGGAGAAACCCAGTTTGATGCCAGCTACGAAGGCTATCCGAACGGCGACGGCAAACTGCTCACCCTCCAATATCTGGGCAACGGAAAGGCCTTGGCTTATGCCCGCGATGATGCCGGCGATCCGGCGGACGGTACCCTAAACATCAGTTCTTACTGCCACTACTATACCATCATCAACCTGGCCGACGGCAGCCGCGAACGCCTGAAGTACAACGGCACCGAAATACCCTACAATGCCGGCCGCTTCTCGCAACGCACGGCCATTGTCGACGGGAAAGCCTATATCGGAGTCAACACCCGCGAAGAATCCTGCATCTACATTTACGACATTGCTACCGGAAAGGTAGAAAAAGGAGCCGAAGTGGACAGTGGCTTCTATTTCGACATTCTCCGTGTAGTGAGCAACCAATAACAGAATAATCCTTTTATGAGAAAAGCCCTTACTTTACTTTTGTTATGGCAAACCGTCTTCCTCTGCCAGGTACGCGGAGAAGGCGGTTTCGCCTCCAGCGACTTTCTTGCCGATCTGAAGGCCGGCGAGAAAGCCGCTCTGCTGATGGTACATTTCGGTACCACCTACGACGACACCCGTGCCCTGACCATCGATGCCCTCAACCGAAAGGCTCAGGAAGCCTTTCCCCAACTGACCTTCAGTGAAGCCTACACCTCGCGCATCGTCATCCGCCGCCTCAAGCAACGGGGCATCCGGAAAGACACCCCACTGGAAGCCCTGCTCCGCCTGCGGGCCGAAGGTTACACACGTGTTCTGGTACAGAGCAGCAACATCATAGACGGTGTCGAAATGGAATCTCTGCGTCGCGACGTGGAGACTGTACGCCCCTTCTTCAACGAAATACGTGTTGGAACGCCTCTGCTCTATTCGGTGGACGACTGCGAAAAGGTAGCCTCTATTCTGGCCAAGCGATTGAGTACCGACCCCTCGGAAAAGGGACGGCGGAACCAGGAACATTTTGTCCTCGTGGGCCACGGCACCTATACTCCCAGTACCGCCACCTACAGCCAGATGGACTACATGCTGAAAGCCGGAGGGTGGAGCAACTTCCATGTCGGTACTATCGAAGGCTATCCGACCTTTGACACCATGCTGGCCCAACTGAAGGCTTCGAAAGCCCGAACGGTCACCCTGCAACCCTTCATGCTCGTAGCAGGCGACCATGCCCGGAACGACATTGCCGGCGAGTGGAAAGAACGACTGGAAGCGGCAGGCTATACCGTGACTGTCCGTCAGGAAGGGTTGGGACAGATCCCCGAAATCCAGGATCTTTTCATCGAACATATCCGCTTCAGCATGACCCACCGTGCCGTAGGCATCATGGAGAAGAAAGCGGCCTATGCTGCTGGAAAGGAAGTGGAATAACCGTAAAAAGGTTACAAAAATCCTTCGTTTGTCTACAAGACGGCCCCATGTCCTTGCCTACCTTTGCACATACTTTTGGGAAATCAACATTGAACAACCATAAACATTTACCTTTCATGACACTTTCTGAATTTCTATCGTATGTGCAGACCGGCAAGGCACTCAACACCGAACCCATTCATCGCCTGATGGACGATATGAGCAACGAAGCCAGACGCATCACCTTCCGGCTGAACTCTGCCTATCATACTCCCGAAGAAGTAAGGGTCCTGCTTTCCGAACTGTTCGGCAAGCTGGTACCCGATACGCTCCGGGTCTTTCCTCCCTTTTACTCGGACTTCGGAAAAAACATCACAGTGGGCGAAAACGTGTTCATCAATGCCTGCTGCCACTTCCAGGACCACGGCGGTGTGACGTTGGGTGACGGTTGCCAGATAGGCCATAACGTCGTCTTTGCCACACTCAACCACGGCCTCCTGCCGGAAGACCGCGGCACTACCTACCCCGCCCCCATCATTCTGGGCAAGAATGTATGGGTAGGCTCCAATGCCACCATCCTGCAGGGAGTCACCATCGGCGACAATGCCGTCGTGGCTGCCGGAGCTGTCGTAACCAAAGATGTTCCCGCCGATGCCATTGTAGGCGGCGTTCCGGCCCGTTTCATCAAGCGCATCCAATAATATAATGTGTACAGGTGGGCCGCTTGTTCGACGAAAAAGACGTATATTTGCCGAACATTATGGAACCCATAGCAATGAAACAACCGAAAATAATCGTTGCCGGCATAGGTCCGGGCAACGAACAGGCCATTACTCCTGCCGTCAAGGCCGCCCTGCAAGAAGCTGATGTAGTGGTAGGCTACAAATATTATTTCCAGTTTGTCAACCCCTACCTGAACAGCGGCACCCAATGCGTGGATACGGGCATGAAGCGAGAACGCGCACGGGCCGAACAGGCCTTTGAACTGGCCGAACAGGGCAAGACCGTCTGCGTCATCAGTTCGGGCGATGCAGGTATCTACGGCATGACGCCGCTCATCTACGAGATGAAGCGCGAGCGGGACAGTGCGGTCGAGGTCGTATCTCTGCCCGGCATCAGCGCTTTCCAGAAGGCGGCCTCCCTGCTGGGAGCTCCGGTAGGACATGATTTCTGTGTCATCTCCCTGAGCGACCTGATGACTCCCTGGGAACGCATCGAGAAGCGCATCCGGGCTGCTGCCCAGGCAGATTTCGTGACGGCTGTCTACAACCCCAAAAGTGAAGGCCGCTACTGGCAGCTCTACCGCCTGAAGGAAATCTTCCTGCAAGAAGACCGCTCGCCCCAGACACCCGTGGGCTACGTCCGCCAGGCAGGCCGACCCGAACAGGAAGTACACATCACCACGTTGCAGGACTTCAACCCCGAAGATGTGGACATGTTTACCGTCGTCATCATCGGTAACTCCCAGTCCTATGAGTGGCAGGGAGCGTTCGTCACGCCACGCGGATATTATCGGGAAGACAACACTACGGGAGCTTCCGTCGGGCAGGACATCATGATACGCAGCTTCCGTACCATCGAACGCGAACTGCAGCATCCCGACATCCCCCTCGACCACAAGTGGGCCCTGCTGCACGCTATCCACACCACGGCCGACTTCGAGATGGAGCAACTGCTGCATACCGACCCTCATGCCGTGTCGACCCTGTACGAACAAATTGTCTCCGGTCACCTGAAGACCATCATTACGGACGTGACCATGGCCGCCAGCGGCATCCGAAAAGGAGCCCTGCAACGCTTGGGCGTAGAAGTGAAATGCTACCTAAGCGATCCCCGCACAGCCGAAATGGCTTCGGCCAAAGGCATCACCCGCACGCAAGCCGGTACCCGCCTGGCCGTAGAGGAGCACCCCGACGCCCTGTACGTATTCGGCAACGCACCCACCGCCCTGATGGAGCTGTGCGACCTGATACGCAAGGGCAAGGCCCGCCCGGCCGGCATCGTGGCCGCCCCTGTCGGTTTCGTACACGTACAGGAATCCAAGCACATGGTCAAGCCCTTTACCGATATTCCCAAAATCATTGTAGAAGGACGCAAAGGTGGAAGCAACCTGGCCGCCACCCTCGTCAACGCCATCCTGTGCTATAACGATGCCGAACAACTGCGCCCCGGCAGAGACGTGTAACGCAAAGAGTAAAACAGACTGCCATATGGAACAGAAATTCATAGTCATCGGCATGGACGACCGCCCGCAGCCCTACTTCCCTCCCGAAGTACAGGAACTCATCCGTTGCGGGAAAGTTTTTTCGGGTGGCATACGCCACCGCGAAATCGTGTCGTCCCTGCTGCCCGACGGTGCCCGATGGATAGACATCACCGTGCCGCTGGACGACGTCTTCGCCCGCTACGAAGCCCACTTCGCCTCCGAAGGCAGCCCACTGCTGGTCTTCGCCTCGGGCGATCCGCTCTTTTTCGGCTTCGCCAATACCATCCGGCGGAAGATGCCTGCAGCAGACATCCGTCTCTTCCCGTCGTTCAACTCCCTGCAGACACTGGCCCACCGGCTGGTGATGCCCTACAATGACATGCGCACCGTGTCGCTTACCGGCCGCCCCTGGCAGGAACTGGACCGCGCCTTGATGGAGCGTGCCCCGCACATCGGCCTGCTGACCGACCGCGAACATACGCCCGACGCCATTGCCCGCCGTCTGCTGGACTATGGTTACGACGGCTACACGGTGTATGTGGGCGAACACTTGGGCAACCCGGCCAAAGAACGCATCCGGCAGATGAGCCTGGAAGAAGCCTCGCACAGCCGCTTCGAGCATCCCAACAACCTGATGCTCGTGGCCCGCCAACCGCTTCCTCCCCGTCCCTTCGGCATCCCCGACGAGGCTTTCGAACACCTGGACGGACGGGCACGCATGATTACCAAGGCTCCCATCCGTCTGCTCACGTTGCAGGCACTCGGACTGTCGGGCCGCCGTGTGATGTGGGACATCGGTTTCTGTACAGGCTCCGTGTCCATCGAAGCCCGCCTGCAATTCCCCCACCTCCAGGTCGTGGCATTCGAAGTGCGTCCCGAAGGCCGGCATCTGATGGAAGTGAACAGCCGCCGCTTCGGTGTGCCGGGCATCACGGCCCTTATCGGTGACTTTCTGCAAGCCGATTTAACGGACCTTCCCCGCCCGGATGCCGTGTTCATCGGAGGCCACGGAGGACGGCTGGCCGACATGCTGGCCCGCATCCGCGAAGTACTCCTGCCGGAAGGCTGCATCGTACTCAACTCCGTGTCTGCCGAAAGCCGCGAAGCCTTCTGTACGGGTATCCGCGACCTGGGCATAAAACTCTGCCCGCCCCTGCACGTGACGCTGAACGACTACAACCCCATCGACATCCTGAAAGCTACCTTTTAACGTCAAAACTTTAGCATTAGCATGAAAACAGCGATTCTCCTCATATCCGAAAAAGGTCTGGGCATAGCCCGGCAGCTTGTACGCGAATTTCCGCAGACAACCCTCGTCAGCACCACGGTGCAGGCGGACGACTGCCAGTCGGTAAGCAGCTACGACCTGTTCTTGAAAGAACATTTCCACCGCTTCGATGCCTTCCTCTTCATCGGAGCCATGGGCATCTGCGTACGCAGCATCGCCCCCTATATCCAGGACAAGCATACCGACCCCGCCGTGGTCTGCATCGACAGCACCGGCCGCTACGTCATCCCCGTGCTCTCGGGACACATCGGTGGAGCCAACGAACTGGCACAAGACGTGGCCGGGGCCCTGGGAGCCGAAGCCGTAGTCACCACGCAAAGCGACCGCACCGGTCTGTGGGCGCTCGACACGCTGGGCCAGCCGAACGGCTGGACCTGCCTGCCCGCCGACGCTGCGGGGCGTCCCCTGCCGCCGACTGAAGAGAGTCACCGCGCCCTGAACCGCCTCATCGGCCTGTTCGTCAAGCAGGTGCCTACCCTGCTCTACATCGGTGCGCGCGTGCCGGGCGTGGAACAACTGGAACGGACCTGCCCGCCACACGTCACCCTCCGCTACGGCCGCTTCGAGGACATCGACCTGAAACCCTACGAACTGCTGCTGCTCCTGACGCCCTTCCTCCACGACACGGCCGGAGTACCCGCCCTCTACTACATTCCCCGGGTACTCCATGCAGGCATCGGCCTGGCCCACGAAGCCGGCCCCACCGACGAAATCATCGCCCGCCTGAACGATACCCTCCTGGAACATCGCCTCCAGCCGGCGGCCATTGCCGACTACGCCACCATCTGCGAAAAGCGCGAAGAGCCCGTGGTCAAGCAACTCCAGACCCGTCAGACCGTACACTTCTATACAGCCGACGAGCTGAAGACCGTCGACGTACCTACCCCGAGCGAAGTGGTGCAGAAGCACATGGGCACTCCCAGCGTCAGCGAGGCAGCCGCCCTGCTGGCCTCAGACGGCGGACGGCTGGTACTGGACAAGCAGAAAGGCAGCAACTATACGCTGGCCGTAGCCATCGACCCGGGCGTACTGACCGACCACGGCCACATCGAGATTGTGGGAGCCGGACCGGGCGACCCCGACCTGATATCGGTACGCGGACGGCAGATGCTGGAGAAGGCCGACCTGATACTCTACGCCGGCAGCCTGGTGCCCCGCGAGCTGACCCACTGTGCCAAGCCCGGCGCCACGGTACGCAGCTCCGCCTCAATGAACCTGGAGGAACAGTTTGCCCTGATGAAGGAATTCTACGACCGCGGGCAGTTCATCGTCCGCCTGCACACGGGTGACCCCTGCATCTACGGGGCCATCCAGGAGCAGATGAACTACTTCGACCGCTACGGCATGAGCTACCACATCACGCCGGGCATCTCGTCCTTCCAGGCCGCCGCCGCTGCCCTGAAGTCGCAGTTCACCATCCCCGAGAAGGTTCAGAGCATCATCCTGACCCGCGGCGAGGGACGCACCTCCATGCCTCCGCGCGAGAAGCTGCACCTCCTGGCCCGTTCGCAGAGCACCATGTGTATCTTCCTCAGTGCAGGCATCGTAGACCAGGTACAGGCCGAACTGCTGCAGGAGTATCCCGAAGACACGCCCGTGGCCGCCTGCTACCACCTGACGTGGAAGGACGAACGCATCTACCGCGGCGTACTGAAGGACCTTGCCAGCATCGTGAAGGACAACCACCTGACGCTGACCACCATGATTGTGGTGGGCGAAGCCATCGACAACCGTCAGGGCCTCTCGCGCCTGTATGCCCACGAGTTTGCCCACCTGTACCGCAACGCCACCGACCATTGACCGTTTCATCCCTAACCAGACACCCGTATGATTCTTATCTTAGGAGGAACTACCGAAGGCCGGACAGCGGCCAAAACACTGGAAGAGGCCGGACAGCCCTTCTACTACTCCACCCGCGGCGACGAGCAGGAGGTGACCCTGCACCACGGCATCCGGCTGCAGGGCGGCATGGATGCCGCAGCCTTGGCCGACTTCTGCCGCCAGCACGACATCCGGCTGCTGGTGGACGCCGCACATCCCTTTGCCGCACAGCTGCATCAGAATGTGGCCGAAGCCGCTGCACGCCTGTCCCTGCCGGTCGTCCGCTTCGAACGCCTCTACCCGCCCCGCGAAGCCTGCCCCGTGGAATGGGTGGACAGCTACCCCGAAGCCATGGAGCAGATACGGCAAAGTCATCCGTCCTCCTTCCTGGCCCTGACCGGCGTACAGAGCATCGAAAAACTGGCTCCGCTGTGGCAGGACGCCGACTTCCCCTGCTACTTCCGCATCCTGGACCGCGACAGCTCGCGCCGCCTGGCCGACCGCCAGCGATTTCCCCGCGAACGCCTCCTGTACTACCACGAAGGTGAAGACGAGCGGCAACTGCTGGAACAGCTTCGCCCGGACATTATCCTGTTGAAAGAAAGCGGATTGTCAGGGGGATTTAAAGAAAAGATCGACGCAGCCGCCTCGCTCGGCATCCGGGTACTGGCCCTGCGCCGACCGCCGCTGCCAGCCTCCTTCATCACCGTGACAGGCGAACACGGACTCCGCCGGAAGGTGGAACAGCTGCTGCCCGACTTCTATGCACAGCACACGGGGTTGACGACCGGCACCTGTGCCACCGCCGCTTCCGTGGCCGCCACGTGNGGCATCGTGGGCGGCATCTCCATCATCGGCACTTCGGGCATCGTGAAACCGTTCTCCACGGAGGCCTTCATCCACTCCATCGCCAAGTCCATGGACGTGGCCCGCGCCACGGGCAGCCCCCGCGTCGTCATCAACTCCGGTGCCAAGAGCGAACGCTTCGTCCGTGCCTACTACCCCGACCTGCCTCCGCAAGCCTTCGTACACTACGGCAACTTTATCGGCGAGACGCTGAAGCTGGCCGACACCCTCCGCGTGCCCCGCGTCACACTGGGTGTCATGATAGGCAAGGCCGTCAAGCTGGCCGAAGGCCATCTGGACACACACAGCCGCCAGGTGACGATGAATCGCGACTTCATCGCCTCGCTGGCCCGCGAAGCCGGATGCGACGACAACCTCTGTGCCCGCATCGGCAGCCTCACCCTGGCACGCGAACTGTGGACGCTCCTGCCCCAAGCGCTCCTGCCCTCCTTTGCGCACGTCGTCCTGACACACTGCTACCGGCATTGCGCTCCCCTGCTGCCCCACGGCGAACTGACCCTCCTGCTCATTTCGGAGGAAGGAAACATCTATACCCGACAGTGAGAATAAGGGCCGAACAGAGCCCGTTCGTACGACGTAAATCGAACAAGAGCGGTTCATTGCAGTGTACTAAAGGATTTGACACAAATTCTTTAGTACACTGCAGACGGTATAATCCGTTTATTCGTAACGCATGGAGTCGGCAGGGCGGATGCGCGTGATGAAATAGGACGGACCGACCAGCATCAGTACCGATGCCAGCAGCGTGCCTGCGTTGAGCAGCAGGAAAGCCCACAGATTGAACGAGACGGGAACGGTATCCATATAATACGTGTCAGGGTCGAGCTTGAAAAGGCCGAAACATCGCTGCACGGCGTAGAAGGCCAGTCCGATGACATTGCCCCACAACATTCCCTTGCCGATTAGGAATACCGAAAACCACAGGAACAGGTGGCGGATGGTGCGGTTGTCGGCTCCGAGCGACTTCAGCACACCGATCATCGACGTGCGCTCGATGATGATGATGAGCAGTCCCGATATCATGGTAAAGCCCGCCACACCTATCATCAGCACCAGAATCACCCAGATGTTGACGTCCAGAATGCCGAGCCAGGCAAAGATACCGGGATTGAGCTGCTCGATGTTGCGGGCACAGAACTCCTGCCCATAACGGTCTGTCTTGCCCTCCAAGGCGGAAGCAATCTCCCACGTGATGTCTTCCAGCCGGCTGTAGTCGGTCACCGTCAGCTCCAGTCCGCTGAAGCGGTCGGCTGTCCAGCGGTTCAGGCGGTTCACCGTATAGAGGTCGGTCAGCAGGTACAGGTTGTCGAACTCCGTCAGATTGGTCTGATAGATGCCGGCAATGACGAAGCGGCGGGCGCGGATGTCGTCCTGAATGAAGTACGTGTCCATCTTGTCGCCCAGCTTCAGTTTCAGCTTGTCGGCCAGCGAACGGGAGATGACCACCCGGTTGGACGAAGCTGTATCGCTGAACTGGGGCATCTCGCCCTCCAACAGGTGGCGGCGGAAGAACTCCGTGTCATAGTCCGGTCCGACACCCTTGAGCAGCATGCCCTGAAAAGCTTCGTCGGTCTTGATCATGCCCGCCTTGAGCGAATAGCGCTGCACGTGGCGGATGTAGGAAAGGGCACGGAGAGAGTCGAGCTCAGCCGTGGTCATGGAGACGGGTAGTGACTCGTAGAGGGAACCGGCATCGAGATTGGTTATCTGGATATGGGCGCCGAAACCGGCAATCTTGTCGCGCACCTCCTTCTTGAAGCCCACAATGACGGAAACGGCCACAATCATCACCGCCAGTCCGATGGCAATGCCGGTCATGGCTATCAGCACCGCCGGCCGCGACACTTGCCGGCCGGAATCGTTGTCACGATAGATGCGATGGGCAATGAAAAGAGGCAGGTTCATACGATTACTCCGTTCTTCCAGGATATGCCTCCAAAGCCTTCTGCAGGACAAAGAGGGCGCGTGTCAGGTCTTCCTTCTTCAACACGTAAGCGATGCGCACCTCGTTGCGCCCGGCACCGGGCGTGGTATAGAAGCCCGAGGCAGGCGCCATGAACACCGTCTGTCCCTCGTACTCGAAGTCGGAAAGGCACCAAGCACAGAATTTGTCGGAATCGTCTACCGGCAGCTTGGCCACGGTATAGAAAGCTCCCATCGGAATGGGCGAATAGACGCCTGGAATGCGGTTCAGCCCATCAATGAGGCACTTGCGGCGCTCCACATATTCGTCGTACGTGTCGCGCAGATAGTCCTCACCGGCTTCGAGCGAGGCCTCGGCTGCAATCTGTCCAATCAAAGGAGGACTGAGGCGCGCCTGGCAAAACTTCATCACGGCATCGCGGATTTCCTTGTTCTTCGTAATCAGTGCCCCGATGCGGATGCCGCACTCCGAATAACGCTTCGACACAGAATCGATGAGCACCACGTTCTGCTCGATGCCCTCCAGGTGGCAGGCCGATATGTAGGGTGAGCCGGTATAGATGAACTCGCGGTACACCTCGTCCGAGAAGAGAAAGAGGTCGTACTTCTTCACCAGATCACGTATCTGATTCATCTCGCGGCGGGTATAGAGGTAACCCGTCGGGTTATTGGGATTGCAGATGAGGATGGCACGGGTGCGCTCGTTGATCAGCTCTTCGAACTTCTCCACCTTGGGCAGCGAGAAGCCTTCCTCAATGGTGGTGGCGATGGTGCGTATCTTGGCACCGGCCGAGATGGCGAAAGCCATGTAGTTGGCATAGGCCGGTTCGGGCACGATGATTTCGTCGCCAGGGTTCAGGCAGGCCATAAAGGAAAAGAGTACCGCCTCCGAACCGCCCGAAGTCACGATGATGTCGTCTGCCGTCAAGTGGATGTTATACTTCGCATAGTAGCCCACCAGCTTCTCGCGGTAACTGCGGTAGCCCGCACTGGGACTGTACTCCAGCACCTTGCGGTCGACGTTACGGATTGCATCAAGAGCCACCTGTGGCGTGGGCAGGTCGGGCTGTCCGATGTTCAGGTGGAATACATGGATGCCCCTCTGTTTGGCGGCATCGGCCAGCGGAGCCAGCTTGCGGATAGGGGATGCGGGCATCTCCGTTCCCCGGATAGATATTTTCGGCATGAGTCTTTCCTTTTTACAGTTTAGAGATTTGCATTTGCTGATACTTTCAATCCCAATCTTTTAGGAACTGCAAATGTAGCGATTTATTTGATACCACAGGAACGCATGGCATAAAAACTTTAAAAACCTTATCTATATTAAAAACGTTATGTCATATGGAAAGAAACTCGTACCTTTGAATATATGAAAACGTCAATTATACTATCATGGTCATCAATCTCATAACATTCGCCTCACTGCTCCACAAGCAAGCATCCGTCCGCAGTTCGCACGAAACCATCCTTGCAGAGCTGGAAAAATATTTCACCGTCCACCTGGTGGATTACCAGCAAATGGGCCGGCTCACCCCCGACGATTTCAGCATCCTGTTCATCGCTACCGGCGGAGTGGAGAGGCTGGTCATCCAGCACTTCGAACAGCTGCCCCGCCCTGCCATCCTCCTGGCCGACGGCATGCAGAACTCACTGGCTTCGGCGCTCGAAATCTCGTCGTGGCTGCGTGCCCGGGGCATGAAGAGTGAAATTCTGCACGGCGAACTGACGGAAATCATCAAGCGGCTGTTCGTGATGTACAACAACTTCAAGGCGCAACGTCAGATATCGGGTTCGCGCATCGGCGTCATCGGTACGCCCTCCAGCTGGCTCATCGCCAGCAATGTGGACTATCTGCTGGCCAAGCGGCGCTGGGGTGTGGAATACATCGACGTACCGCTCGAACGCGTTGTAGAGTATTACAACGCCATCTCGGACGAAGAGGTGGGCGACGCCTCCGCCCAGCTGGCCGGACAGGCCCTTGCCTGCCGCGAAGCGACTCCCGACGACATGCTCAAGGCAATGAAAGTCTACCGGGCACTCAAGCGGATAGCCGAAGAAGAAAAGCTGTCGGCCCTGACGCTGAGCTGCTTCCGCCTGATCGAGCTGACCGGCACCACGGGCTGTCTGGCCCTGTCGCTGCTGAACGATGAAGGCATCATTGCCGGATGCGAGGGCGACCTCCAGTCGGTCTTCACCATGCTGGTAGTCAAGACGCTGACGGCCCAGTCGTCCTTCATGGCCAACCCGTCGATGATCAACGCCCGCACCAACGAAATCGTACTGTCCCATTGCACCATCGGCCTGAAGCAGACAGAGAAATTTATCCTGCGCAGCCACTTCGAAACCAACCTGAGCATCGGCATCCAGGGACTGCTCCCCACGGGCGACGTGACTCTCGTGAAGTGTGGCGGCGAATGTCTGGACGAATATTACCTGACCACCGGCACACTGACTGAAAACACCAACTACCTCAACATGTGCCGCACCCAGGTACGCGTCCGCCTCAACTCGCCGGCCGACTACTTCCTGAGGAATCCCCTGGGCAACCACCACATCCTGCTCCACGGCAATTACGAAACCGTCTTCAACGAATTCTTCCAGGTCAATGCCTGCAAGCGGACGGAATGAGAGGATGAGCGGTGAGCGGTTAGTATGCCATTCAGATGGTTACTAACCGCTAACCGTTCACCGCTAACCACTCAACATCACTCATCGTGCAGCGCCGCGGCAGGCTGTATCTTCATGGCCCTGCGGGCGGGATACCAGATACCGGCCACAATAACCAGTCCCAGCAACAACACGGCTGCCACGAAACATCCTGCAAAACGTCCCCCTGTCACGTCCATCAGTGTATGGACGGTAAGGTCGGCCACCTGGATGTTGAAAGCCACCACCAAGGCCGGCACGGCGGCCATCAGCAGAAGCATAATGCCTTCCGACAGGAAATAAACCATCACCTTCCGGCGGCTGCTGCCCATGGCCATGCGGATCGCCACCTCGCAACGGCGTTTGCGGGTGCGGTACCAGAAGGTAGCAAATACACACAGGAATACATTGAACAAGAAGAAGGCTGCCACGGCATAGACCGTGTTCAGGTAGTTCACCGTACCCTGCTGCAAGTCGTAGGCCACCTTCATGTCGTCGTACGAACGGATGTGGTCCAGATAGAAGATGCCGCGGTCGAACACCGGCTGCATGTCTTTGCGGAAGCGTTCGGCAAAGCCTGCCACATGATCAGGCGACACCCGCAGGGCCACATGTTGCCAGAAAAGGGGACGTTCGATGGGTTGGTAGATGAGGGGCTGGTAGCGGGCATAGTCGTCCAGCTTCTGCCGGGGCAAGACGGCGGTTACCCGATAATTGGTCACCGGACGGGCCGACTTCAGGTAATAAGGATTGAAGCAAGTCTTACCCACAGCATCGGCCACCCGAGGCAGGTGGTAGACGGAGTCGGCCAGGTCGGCACTCATCAGTACCGGCACGGGATATTCGGCAGGCGACCAGTGAGCCTCGTCCAGTTGTCCGGCCAGCGGTTTCACACGGAACACCTTGAAATAGGAGGCCGAAACATAGCGCACGAAGCAGTCTACCGTATGCGTGGAATCGGTATGCGAAGCATAGCCTTCGAACATGGACTCGTCGGTGTAGGGAACACTGCCGTAGTAGCTGCACACCTCCTCTACGCCGGGATAGTCCTTGATCAGGTTGTACAGGTAAGTGAAGTCCTCGCCTGCCTGCCGGTTGTCGGCGTCATTGATGACTTCCAGCGGCTTCGTTCCCACGGTCAGGTCGAACACGCACGAAGTGTCATACCCCTTGGGCTGACGGGCTGCTCCCTCGTAGTTGTATACCAGGTCGACACCATACCACAGCAGTACGGTTACGATTGACAATTCGATCCAAAGCCACGCATTGGCGCGACGCTGGTTCCATATCTGACTGAAAATCTGTTTCCACATGGTTTTATTCTCCTCCCGTTAATGTATAAGAAATGCTGCGGTGAACGGCCATCCAGGCAGGCAGCAGGGTCGAAAGCGCGTTGAATACCAGGCAAACCGCCAGCACTACCAGAAACAGGCCCGGACGCAGCAACAGGTCACCGCCCAAGGCAATGCCTTCGATTCGGACTCCACCCATGCCGAAGAGCCAGGTGCTGCCGGCCACCACCAGCAGACACGACAAGACATAGCCCAGCACGCCACCTATCAGGGTCGTGCCCAGACTCTCGGCAAAGAGGTGGCCGATGATATTGGCGTTGGAAGCTCCGTAAGCCTTGCGGATGGCTATCTCGCCCAACCGGCTCTGCATCTGCGCATGGACCAGCCCCGAGATACCCACGGCCGGCACAACCAGCAGCACAATCAGCAGCAAGGCATAGACCAGCCGCGCGTCGATGCTGCTGCCGCGGAAAAAGGTGTACTCCGTATGCGTGTACAGACGCGGATCTTTCAGCACGTACTCCAATCCCTGGCTATTCAGCTGTTCCATCCGGCGGTTTACCTCAGCACGCACCTGGGCGGCCGAGGTACCAGGCGACAGGTGGAGTACGGAGTAGCGGTATCCAATCAGGCCGCCGGTATCGGTGGCCGGACTGAGATTTTCTTCGTTGGTCAGGGTGAACGGCTCCCACACATCGGCATAGGCTGTCTGGAAGATGGAGCTGACATCGCTCACGACCCCTACCACGCGTGCCTGCTGAAAGTCGAGCAACAACTGCTTGCCTACCGCCTCATCGGCCCCGCCAAACAGTTGGCGGGCCAAGTGCTCGCTGATGACGATGAAGCGGCGTATCACGCCGTCGTTACGGCTGCGTGTCTCCCGCCACTCGTCATCGGCCGGTTCGAAAGCAGCCTGGCCGGCATCGTACTCGGACCGGGTGAACGGTCGGCCCGCCACAAAGTGGTAGCTGAAAAAGTCGAACCAGTTGGCGGAAACGGGGCGCAGCATCACGGAATGCCGGTCAGAGGAGGCGGGCAAGGAACACAAGGCGTTGCTGAGTCCGCCATGAAAGGTAAGCTCGTCCACGCCGGGCAGTGAGTCCAGAAGAGCATGGAAAGCGGTGGGTCCCAGCCCATGGTAGCCCCACATGTTGGTACCATCGGGACGCATGCACTGGGTGCCGTCGTTGTAAATCAGCCGACTGCGCCTCGTTTCCGGAGCCACATTGGCCGTACGGAAGTCGTAGACCATCACCACCACCATGATGAAGGCGATGGTCACCGCCGTACCTACCACACACACCGTGGTATAGAAGCGGTGCTGACCCAGCAGACGGAAGTAGGAATGCAAGTTGTGTAGCAAAGAATGTTTCATTTTATTTATTATTTAGTGGTTAGCGCTCAATCATTACTCATCGTGCAACGCCTCCGCCGGCTGTATCTTCATGGCACGGCGGGCCGGATACCATACGCCCACCACAATCATCACAGCCATCAGCAGCCACGAGAGTACAAGGGCGAGGAAAAAGCGGGAAGCATCGAAAGGAAGCTGTGTCACGTCCACCAGCTCGGCCACGCCGATGTTCATCGCGATGATGGCAGCGGGCACGGCGGCCAGTGTCAACAACAACAGTCCCTCGGCAATCAGGCGCAGGAAGATGCCCCGGCGCGTACTGCCCATCGCCATGCGGAGGGCCACCTCCTTGCGGCGGTGCTGCGTGCGGAACCAGAAGGTACCGATCACACCCAGGAAGATGTTGAGCAGCAGGAAGCCCAGGATGCAGAGCTGCGTCTTGACTTCGTCTACATTCTCCAGCTCGTTGACATAGCGCAACTGGCTGAAGGGCTGTATGTCAAGCAGGTAGGTATTGCCCACACGGTAGAGGCGGTCGGCATCGGCCATGAGCGCATCCATGAAACCGTGGTCGGCGTCCGGCGACACGCGCAAGCTCAGTTGCAGGTAGGCCGTGTTCTCGAACTCCATCATCACTTCACGCGGAAAGTCGGTGGCGATGAAAGGCCCGCCCCACTGGTCGGCAGTCTCAAAGTGGTTCCAGCGCGTGGGCTCGGCTATACCGATAACGCGCAGGCGGTTGTCACTGTCCGGGTTCCACAGGGGCAACTGACGACCCAGCAACGCCGTGGCGTCGGGCATGCCCAAGGATTCGTATTTTGCAACCGCATTACGCGACAGGATCATCGTGCCCGGCTTTAGCACAGCGGCCAGCGAGTCGGAGCTCGTGGTGCGCACCGTCCGCCCGTCGGCATCCTGCACGGCTACCCCTTGAATGCGGAACAGGCGCAGGTAATCAGACTGAGCCAGTCGGTGCATGGTGTGGACCGACACCGTATCCACGAAGACTTCAATGCCGTTGCTGCCGTCACCGTAGGGGATGCAGTTCTGTGAGATGGCCACCGCTTCCACGCCGGGACGATGACGCAGACGCTCGGCTATCTCCAGCAGGGCGTCCATGTCGTCTTCGATGGTGAGATTGGGGTCGTATAAGGCGGAGTTGGGAGTCAGCCGGTTCACCGTCAGGTTATAGCAATGTTCCGTATCGAACCCCATCGGGGCGAAATAGACACGGGCCGTCGTGCAACACCAGTCCACGATGTACCACAACACCACGAAGACAACCAACAGTTCCAAGGCGAGGAAGAAGTTGCTCCGCCATTCGTTTCGTATTTGAGTAAATATTTTCTTTTCCATCATGATTGTGTTTTCCTTCTATACATCCTTATCCTTCCCTTCCATTGATGGCCTCCACTATGTTCATCCGCGATGCCCTCCAGGCGGGGATACCCGCACTGAGCAGGTTCATCAGCAGGCAGAAGGCAAAAGCGGCCAGGAAAATCCACGGGCTGAGCAGTTCGCCGGCCGTCAGACTGGTCTCGCCGGACAGATAGGCGTTGGTGGAGTTGCCGAAGAGGAAGCCGTTCAGCACGAAGGTGGCGGCATAGCTCAGCGCCAGCCCCAACAGGCCTGCCAGGCAGGTCAGCAGCAGGTTCTCCAGAAACACCTGGCGCATCAGTTCGTTGGCCGTGGCACCGAAGGCCTTGCGCACCCCGATTTCAGCCATCCGCTTCCGCATCCGCGACAGGGTCATGCTGCTCAGGTTGATGGCAGGCACGATGAGCAGGATGAGCATCACCATCACGTAGCGCAACACTACGCCCTGCACGTCGGGCTCCTGGCTCCACGTGCGGTAGAGGTGGGTGAACTGCGTGTCGGGCTGTCCGCGGTAGAACACCTCTACCCCATCCTGTGCATCGTTGTACTTCTGCCGCAGGCGTTCACATTCCTCGCGAATGGCGGGGAAGTCGGCCCGGCTATGTGCCAGGATGACGGCGCGCATCGGCCCCATCAGATTATATCCCCAGGTGTTGGCTTCGGCATCGCCGGCCGTGTAGGGTATCCACACCTGGGCATAAGCGTCCGTGGCCAGCATGGAGACATCGGCCACCACGCCGCACACCTGAAAGTCCACGTGGTTCAGCTCCACGTGCTGTCCGCTGACGTCCGTCCGCCCGAACAGGCGGCGGGCCACCGAAGCGGCAATGACGGCACGGGGCAGGCCGCTACGCAGGTCGGCCGCCGTGAAAGATTTGCCGTCGAGGAAGCGGAACTGAAACACCCGCCAGAAGTCTTCGTCGGTCTGTACCCTGTCGGCCGTCATCTTGGCCCCGGCAGGCAGCGAAACGCGTACCTTGCCGGGATTCGATACCAGCGTGACAGCCTCGGCCGTGGTCAGCGTCTTGAAGCATTCGCGGCCGGTCTGCACCGACATGCTCGAGTTGGCGGAACTGCCGCTCAAGTCGCCCTTGGCGCGGTAGGACATATTGGGCACGTAGAGCGAACGGCTGCGGTTCACCTCCGGCTCGCAGTCGGCCACCCGTACCCGCAGGGTGATGACGATGACCATAATCATGCAGATGGACAACGCCGTGCCCAGCACGGATATCCAGCTGATGACGGGATTCTCGCGCAGGTGGTAAAGGGCCTGTTGGAAGTAGAGCCTCATCCTCGCCCCTTCTCCCAAGGAGAAAGGGAGGCGGGAAGTATGGAAAGTTTGTTTCATTTTAAAAGTTTGTTTCATTTTACACGTTTCATTATGTGAATCACTCAATTTTCACTCGTTCAAGACGGTGGTTCTGTCATCTCTTACGCAATTGACAAGCAACAACAAAGCAGTTTATTTTTGGTTTACTCGTATTAAACAACCAGTTTACTCGTATTAAACTATCAGTTTACCCGTTTTAAACCATCAGTTTATCCATATTAAACTGACAGTTTATCCACACTAAACAAAAATAAACTGCTCAAGGCCTCTTACTCATCGTGCAACGCCTCCGCCGGCTGTACCTTCATGGCCCGGCGTGCGGGTATGCCGATTCCAATAGCTATCATGGCAGCGATGAGGACAAACGTAGCGGCGACACAGAAGGCCAGACGCGACCATTCCAACGTAGTGCCGTTGCGCCAGCTGTTCAGCTCGAAGTGAGCCAGCACGATGTCGATAATGACGGCAGGCACGGTGACGATCAGCAACAGGAAGATGCCTTCGCTCATCAGTCGGCCGAACACCGCACCGTCCGTAGCGCCCATCGCCTTGTGCAGGGCAATCTCGCCGCGCCGTTGCTGCGTGCGGAACCAGAACGTGCCGAGCAGTCCCAGGAAAATGTTGAGCAGCAGGAAGCTCATGCCCACAACCAAGTTGCGCATCTCGCTGGTCTCGCCTTGCTGGAAGCTGCGGCGGATGTCCTTGAAGCTCTTGATGTCGCTGATGTAGAGATTGCCTATACGGAACTGCTTCTCGCTATCGGCCTTCAGGTTCTCCATAAAGTTCTGGTCCCGGTCGGAACGGACGCGGATACAGAGCTCATTATCAGCATTAATCCAATCATCCGACAGCAAATTCATATTGAACACCATGGAATAGCTGGAACGTGCCTGACTGAAGTCGTCGTAGCGCACATTCTGCAAGGCGGCGCCCAAACGGTACATCTGGGTCGTATCCCCGAACAGGTAAAATTCCTTCTTGCCAACCAGCGACGTCATCGGAACGCCATACTTGCGATACAGGTTGTCCGAAGCCAGGAAGTCGCCCCGCTCCAATATTTCAGCCAGCTGCTCGGGCGTCTCGCCTCGCGCCCCCCGGTAACGGAACACACGCACGAAGTCGGGCGTCGCAATGCGGCGGATCGTCCAGCGGGGTGCATGAAGCGTATCGTAATCCACTTCCGCAGAGCCGTTACTTCCATTATAAGGATAAGCGCTCAGCGACAAGCTCACCACCTCTACCTCGGGGCGGCGACGCAAGCGCTCCACCAGTTCGCGTACCTCGTCGCTCTGTTTGTGGGTATCGCTATAAGGTGTATAATCGGGACTCTTGTCGGTGAGCACGCCCATATTGATCAGGTAGCAATGCTCCGTATCGAAGCCCCGCGGCTCCAGATAGGTAGCCATGCGGCAGTAGAGCAGGTCGATGATGTACCACATCACCACGCTCACCACCAGCAACTCCAGCGCCAGCCACAGGTTGCTGCGCCATTCGTTGCGTATTTGGGTAAATAGTTTCTTGTTCATATTTTTTTCTTGTCCACTTGATTAATGTGACTTCCCGTTAATCGCCTCCACAATATTCATCCGCGACGCCCGCCAGGCGGGAATGCCGGTACTGAGCAGGTTGAGCACGAAGCAGAAGAGCAACGCCCAGCCGAAGGTAGAGGCATGTATCAGGATGGAAGCATCGACCACGGGCGGATTGAGCGAAGTTGTCCAGTCCTGCGCAAAGAGGGTATCACCGAACAAAAAGGCAAAGAGAAAGCTGATTATCAGCCCCAACACACCTGCCAGCAGGGTGACGATGAAGTTTTCGCTTAATATCTGTCCCAGCAGCTCCATGCGCGTACAGCCAAAGGCACGGCGCACCCCGATCTCCGCCACGCGGCGGCGCAGGCGACTCTGCGTCATGCTGCTCAGGTTGATGGCAGGCACGATGAGCAGGATGAGAAAAATAATGAAACGCGTCCGGTGGGCAGCCGCCACATCCGGCTCCACATTGGCACCGGCTGTCAGGGCGTTCTTCTCCTGGTCGTAGGGACGGTTGCGGTTGATGATCCGATAGCCGTTCTCGCCTATCACCTTATTGAATTCGTCCAACCGGCGACCGGCTTCCTCACGGATGGCAGGGAAGTCGCTGCGGTCGCGAGCCAGGATGGTACAACTCATCTGACCCATCAGGTCGTTCTCCCACGTTTTGGTCACCTGGTCGGTCGAGGTATAGGGAATCCACACCTGCGCATAGGCCGTCGAAGCCAGCGTCGATACGTCCTTCACCACACCGCACACCCGATAGGGCGCATGAGCCAGCAGGAATTCTTTTCCCACGGCCTTCGTCGTGTCGAACAGCAGGCGCGCCACGCTTTCGGTAATGACCGCCACCGGCCGACCGGCGTCGAACGTAGCCTGGTCGAAAGGCTTGCCGTCGGTGAAGGCGAAGTCGAACACCGTCCAGAACTGGCTGTCCGTCTCGCGCACATCGACCGCCGTAGTGGGCTGACCGGGCAGGCTAACCGGCTGGGGCAAGGAATAGGCTACATAAATGGTGACAGCCTCGGGCGTCATCAGCTTGCCGTAGATTTCTTTCAGCGTAGCTACGCTCCACGGGCCGTTGCTGTTGCCGTCTCCCCACGCTTCGTTGGTAATGCTGCCCCACTTCACGTGCAGGAAGCGGTCACGGTTGCTCTCGGGCGCAAAAGGCTCGATCTGCACCTGCTGCATCATCACCACCAGCATGATGAGGAAGATGGAAAGGGCTGTACCAGCCACCGTCACCCCGCTGATAAGCGGCTGCTGGCGGAGCTGCGCCCAGGCTTGTTGGAAATATTGCTTGATCATACGTCGTTATTGAATAAAGAATGTGCCCACGGCTGCGGCAAACGCCAGCACCAGCGCTACGATGATTCCTATGATATTTGTATTCATTGTCTGTCTGTTTCGTTGGTTTGTTACACGTTATCCTATCTGACGGCCGTCGAAGAACTGAACGGTGCGGCTGGTCAGCTTGGCCTGCTCGCCGTTGTGCGTTACCATCACGATGGTACGTCCGTCATTGTAGTTCAGCTGGTGCAGCAGTTCCATGACTTCGGCACCCATCTTCGAGTCCAGGTTACCGGTAGGTTCGTCGGCCAGGATGATTTCGGGATTACCGATAATGGCACGGGCAATGGCCACACGCTGGCATTGACCACCGGAGAGCTGTGTGGGCATGTGGCGCATACGATGCGTCATGCCTACCTTCTCGAGCACCTCTTCGGCCAGGCGGCGGCGTTCCTTGGCCGACACCTTGCGGTAGAGCAACGGCAGTTCTACGTTGTCCAGCACGTTGAGCGAGTTGATCAGATGGAACGACTGGAAGACGAAGCCCAGTGTCTTGTTACGGAAGGCTGCCAGTTCCTTGTCCTTCATGCCTTCCACGCGGGTACCGGCAATCTCGATGGTACCGCTGGTAGGCGTGTCGAGCAGGCCCATGATGTTGAGCAAGGTAGACTTGCCACAGCCCGAAGGCCCCATGATACTGAGGAACTCGCCCTGTGATACGGTGAGGTTCACATTTTCCAACGCTTGTGTTTCAATCTCGTCTGTACGGTAAATCTTGTTGATACCAATTAATTTGATCATGTCCATAATTGTATGTTGTTTATAGTTATTGTATTCTTTGTTTTCTGTGACAAATTTAATTCAAAAGTCGTGCCAAAATCAGCTGCCACTGATTATCTGCACTTTAGCCAAAAGCAGAGTGTCCGAAAATGAACACTCTGTCCGATTTTGGCGGACGCTTTCATTCGTCCCTCAGCGCTTCGGTTGGAGCAATGCTGCTGATGCGGCGGGCCGGGATGTAAATACCCACCAGCACCACAACCAGCAGAATGAGGTAGATGATGAGCGACACGATGGCGAAGTGCTGCCCGAAGTGGTCCACCCAGCAGGGCATGGTACTCTTCATCCAGGCGCTGCCCTTGCTCAGTCCCTCGCTGAGCCCGTATTGCAGGTAGAGGAAGCAGCCTATCAGGGTAGCTATCGTCGTGAGCACCACACCTTCGCCCAGCAACTGGAGCCGGATGCGGCGCGGCGTAGCACCGTAGGACAGCATGATGCCTACCTCCTCGCGCCGTGTACGGGTCTGTAGCCAGAAGGTACCGACAACACCTAAACAGAGGTTGACAAGGAAGAACAGGGCTATACTCAGGTTGCGGCGATAGAGTGACGTCGCAGTACCAAACTCACTGATCCGGTTGATGCTGTCGTACGACTGCAAATCGCGTGCATAAAGGTTACCAACCCGCATCTGGCGAACCATCCAAGGACGGAACTCATGCAGGAAGCGGTCCATGCTGACACCCTCCTTCAAACGGATGACTACGTGCATATCGTTCACACTGGAAAGAATATCGGGATGCAATATCGGCTCGAAGGCGACAGGAACAGGACGCCAGTCATTGGTGTACTTGAAAGTTCCTACCGCACCTACGACAACGGGCAAATAGATCGTATCCGTCTCGTTCGTCATCCAGCAACGCAGATTCTTGTTGTAAACACGGGTGTGAAACAAGGCTTCCTGTGCATACTCACTCAATACAACATTCATCCCGCCATACGTATGGTCCGACAATTCTTCGGGCGTCATGCTGCCCTGCACGGGCCTGAAGCCGAATGTTTCAAAGAAATGGGTATGTGGCAGAAACTCAACATACATAAGGTCGAGTCCCACTGTATCACCTTCTGCCATCAGGGTGGAAGTACTGCTTCCTTGCGAACCGGGATATATGAAAGAAAGTACGGGAGTGGCCTGCTCTACATCGGGATGCTGGCGGGCACGTTCCACGATATTCAGATACGCCTGCATCAGCGAAGCAGAGTCGGTAGCCTGGGCATCATAGCCCGGCGCCTGCGGTTGCAACATACCGACGGACACCATGCAGAGGCGGTGGGCATCGTAGCCAAGCGGAAGGTGACGGTCGTAGGTCACCACAATAACAGGATCGAAGATAATCCACGAAAGGACAGCGACCAGTATCAGTTCGGCCAGCAGCCAGCCGTTGCGGCGGCGACGGGTCCATAGGGTTTTAAGAATGAGTCTGAACATAATGCTTATCTTTTTTCATACAGTGAATACACAATCGGTTTGCGGAGCGACATCCACGCCGGCAGGAAGGCCGACAGAAGGTTCAGTGCCAGGCAGAGCAGGAAGGCGATGCCAAAGACGGCAGGTGCAAAAAGCATCTCGCCCGATACATAGGCATCGACACCTTGCGGCACAACTTCGGGCCACTGGTCGAGCAACGTGAAAACCCATTCACGTCCTACATAGACAACGATCCATGCCAATACCAATCCCAGCAGACCACCTGTCAGTGTCAGGAAGAAGTTTTCCCACATCACCTGCGAAAGCAGTATGTTGCGTCCTGCGCCAAACGACTTACGCACTCCCATCTCGGGCAAGCGGCTCTCCATACGACTGGCAATAAGCCCGCTCAGGTTGAGGGCAGGCACCAATAGCAACACCAGTACCACGACGACCAGATAACCCGCCGTCTTCCAAGGATTGAAGTCGGCATCCGATGGATGACTTTGGAAAACGCTGAGCCAGTGCGAAGTTGGCTGCTTCCACAACTCCAGCTGCCACTGATCCTTGTACTGCAGGTTCACCCGCCTCGTCAGGTCTCTGATTTCTGCCCGCAAAGCATCAGCCTGTGCCTTGTCCTTCACAAGAAAAGTGACGGAGAAAATGCCACTATACGGGAACTTGTCTGAATACGGTTTCGTATAATTTCCGAAAACCGAATAAGGCAAATAGACCTGAGCATACGACTTCGAGGTGAGATAGCTGGCACCGCGTACCACACCGCACACACGATAGTTGACATAATCCAACGAAAACGAACGTCCGACAACATTTTGGGTCTTACCGAACAGACGACGCGCCAGGTCATCGGAGATCACAGCCGTATGGATGCCACTTGCCAAATCGGAATCGGTGAAAGGATTTCCTTCCAAAAAGCGGAATGAGTAGATGCGGAAAAAGGCTGGATCTGTAAGCTTTAAAGCCACTTTAAAGTCACCGCTCAAATCGGTAGGCTGTATGTAAAAGGATTCATCCATGCCATAGTCCACAATGGCAGAAACTGCCTCTACGTTCTTTAACGGATACATCCACTCCTGCACAGCCTGAAACGACAGTCCAGCCTGAACGGTATATTCCTCCGAACGAAAACTGGCATGAGTCAGATACAACGTATTTTCCCGGTTTACCTCGGGATACACAGGTGCCAGCTTCACATAGTAAACCACCGCCATCACAACCGTCATGGCAATAGCCAGCCCTGTGCCGGCAATGTAGAGCGTACTGAACAGGCGGTTCTGCCTGAACAACGCAAGGGCTTGTTTGAAATAGGTCTTCAGCATCATAACAAATCTATCTAACTATATATGGATAAAGCATATAGCACTTTATTTTCTGTTGATACCCAATAAAGTGATACTTCAGTCTCATTAAAGCGATACTTTAACGCCTTTAAAGCAATGCTTTAATACCAGTAAAGCAATGCTTTAATATTGATAAAGCGACGCTTTAAAATCAGTAAAGCAAAATAAAGTACCAAATCACTGACCGTCAGCCGGTTATTTATTCTTCTCTCAATGCCTCCACCGGCAGCGTACGGGCCGCACGGCGTACAGGGATATACGTCCCGACCAGCGCTATCAGCATCAGAATAACGTAACTGAGTGCCAGTACCACGGTGAAGTGGAAACCGAAACGGTTTTGCCCGTAGGCGGGATTGGGCACGAACTTGTCATTCATCTCTACCGTGTACAGGCCGTTGGCGTGTGCATGATAGAACAGGAAGGGGATGACCAGCACGAAGGCTATCGTCAGCAACAGCCAGGCCTCGAGGAGGAACTGCCGCACGATGCACCCTTGCGAAGCGCCCATACTGCGCATCACTCCAATCTCGCCGCGACGGGCGTTGCTGCGTATCCAAAAGGTGCCCACCATGCCCAGGAAGATGCAGAGCAGGGCGAAACCCGTCAGGGCGTATTGCAGGCGGAGCTTGTTGGTGACACCGCTCTTCATGGCATAGGCCTCGCTCAGCTCCGAAAATTCCTTCAGACTGTCGAAGTAGAAGTTGCCGACGGAGAGCTGCGGCGCCACTTCCTGCAAGAAACGCTGCTTGAAGGCTGACACGTCCACACCCGGCTTCAGACGGATGACAAAATTGTACCACCACGGCATATACGGACTTCCATACATTTCGCTGTACATGGTGACAATGAGCGGATAAGGCTGCTCGTAGTCGCGATGCTTGAAGTCGCGGAATACGCCCGCTATCTCCAAAGCATCCTCGCCCTGGTAGACTTTCTTTCCTACGGCATCGGTCGTACCAAACAGGCGCTGAGCCAGCCGTTCGGAGATGAATGCCTTGTCTTCCACCTGTTCAGGCACCTGGATGTCACCGCCTGTACGGGCATCCTTCATGCCATAGGTATGAAGCATATTGCTGCCATCGGTTGCCACAAAGCAATAAGACTGGGCATGTACGAAACCTTCCCTTTTGTGCAAAGAGGCGGTATCGGCATAGATTTGCGTACCGCTCCACGAGCTGCTACAAGGGAAACTTTGATTACCGGCAATGGCCCAGCATTCCACCTCGGGCTGCTCGCGTACGATGCGGGCAAGGCGTGTGTAGGCCACCAGATTCATCGAGTCGGAAGCCATGTCGGGGTCGAAGTTGCCGTTCGTCTCGTCGTACATGCCGATGTTTACCACGTAAAGCCCTTCGGGATTGTATCCCCGGTCAATGGCACGATTGGCGGTCAATACATAGATAGGGTCGATAACGGTCCAAAGGAAGAAACTGACGACCAGCAGTTCCAGGAATATCCAGGCGTTCTGACGACGCTGGTTCCATAGTTGGTGTAAGATGGTTTGAAGCATGAATTCTATTTTTAGGAGTTAAGGAGTTAAGAACTTAAGGAGTTAAGCCAATACTTATACCAAATAGCATATTTATATATCATCTTTACTTCTGCCTGTACAACCTGCTATCGGCTTAACTCCTTAACTTCTTAACTTCTGTATTCTAAATACATTTATCTTTTCGTATTCAATGATTCCATAATCGGGTGGCGCATCGCCCCCAGCGCAGGCACGAGGGCCGACACCACATTGAGCACCACGCACACGGCCAGCGCGCAGCCGAACACGGCGGGATTGAACAGCATCTCGGGCGTGAGCGACGTGGAGAGCGAAGTGTCGTAGATGTTCTTGTCGAACAGCGTCAGAATCCAGTCGCTGGCCGTCAACACAATCAGGTAGGAGAACAACAGGCCTGCCAGACCGCCCAGCAACGTGAGCAACAGGTTCTCGCAGAGCACCTGCTCCAGCAGGCGGCGGCGCGTAGCCCCGTAAGCCTTGCGGATGCCCAGCTCGGCAATGCGGCTGTCCATGCGCGAGGAAATCATACCGCTCAGGTTCAGGGCCGGGATGAAGAGCAGGGCCAGCAGGATGTAGAGGAAGTCCTTGGCCAGTTCCATCGTGTCGGGCGCCTTCTCCACATCCTGGCGGAAAGTGCTGAGCCAGTATGGATCGGGTTGCCCCATCAGGTCGTATTCATAATCCTTGTCCTGCAAGCTAAAGCGTCGGAACACATCCTGCACCTCGCTGCGCACGGTTTCGAAGTTCTCCGCATCGTCCACCAGCAGCGATACAAACACATTGCCCAGCAATCCCTGCCTGTCCAGCTCCTTGGAGATATACTGCGCATTGAGCAAGGGCAGCCACAGGTCGCCTGCCGTTTCGGGTGTGGCATTGGAAACATCCCGCACCACGCCGCACACGCGGTAGTCGCGCCCGTTGAAACTGAAATGACGCCCCGTCACTCCCTCGACGGCGGCAAACAACCGCTTGGCCAGCGACTCACCGATGACGGCCACTTGCGCCTTGGCCTCCACATCTTCCTGCGTGAATGGCTGGCCGTCGACAAAGCGGAAGGAAAAGACATTCCAGAAAGCGCCGTTGGCAAAACGGGGAGTAGCTTTGAAGGGCTTTACGTCTGTGGCAGACACCTGATAATCTCCCCAAAAATCAATCACACTGCCCGCCACCTGCTCCACATGAGGCAACCCCGGCAGCATCTGGTCCACCACATAGTAGGCCACGCCGCCGTAGATGTTCCAGTTCTCGGGCTTTCCCTTCGGATAGCGTTTCAGGGGCTTCAGCACCAGCGTACGGTCGCGGTTATACTCGGGATAAACAGGGCCGAACTTGACGTAGAAGATGATGAACAGTGTCATCACCAGCGCAATGGACAGACCCGTGCCCACCACGTAGATGCCTGTAAAGAGGCGGTTCTGCCGCATCAGGGTCCAGGCTTGTTTGAAGTAGTTTTTCAGCATAGCTATGTTCTTATTTCTTCAGTTTCAGCTTGTTCTTGTTCTTATACTGGCTCATGTCGCTCACCACCACCTGGTCGCCCGGCTTGAGGCCCGAAACCACTTCGACGTACTCGAAGTTGGAGTCGCCCAACTGCACCTTGCGCTTCACGAGCTGGCCTTCGCCGTCGCGCACAAAGAGTTCGTACTCGCCACGGCCCACGTAGTAACTGGCATTGGCCAGCCGCATCACGTCTTCCTTGACGGAATTCATCACATAGACATCGGTCTTCAGGCCCGAACGCAGGCGGCGGTTGCTGTCGTCCTCCAGCTGCACGGTGAAGGAAATGACGCCGTTCTTCGAAAGCGGGGTGACGCTGCTCACCTGCCCTTCCAGCTTCTCGCTGCCTATCTTCACGATGGCCCGTCCGCCGGCCGCCACGCGGTCGCCGTAGGTATCGGCTATCTCGCCCTCCACCTTGAAGTGGCTCAGGTCGCTGATGACGGCAATCTGCGTGCCCTCACCCACCTGCACACCTATCTGATTGTTGATATAGGTAAGGATGGCCTTGCGGGGCGAGCGCACCTGTGCGTCGTCCAGCGTACGCTTGGTCTCGGCCAGACTCTTGCGGAAGATGCTCAGGTCGAGTTCCTGCACCTTGTATTCGGCAGCCAGCACCTCCTGCTCGTTCTCGTACTGCTGGCGGAGCTGTTCCAGTTCCAGCTGGGCCACGTTGACACTCAGTTCGGCCTGACGCACCTTGTCGGTAGTACCCGAACCGAGGCTGTCCAGATACTGCTCGTTGCGCAGCTCCACCTTCATGCGGTTCAGCTTCATCTCGGACACCTTGATCTGCATGGCCAGGTCCTTCAGCTTGGTTTCGTTGTTCACCTTCAACTGCTGGAGCTTATAGGTACGCATCTGCTCTTCGTCGAGCTGCTTCTTGTATTCGGTCTCGGCACTCTGCAGGTCCAGTTTCAGGATGGGGGTACCTACGTCCACACTGTCGCCCCCCTTCTTGTACACCTCAAGGATGCGGGTATTGATGGGCGAATTGATGATTTCCTCGAATGCCGGCACCACCTTGCCCGAAGCACTGACACTGACCTCAATCGTTCCCTGATCGACCTGCGAGAAGACAAGGTCCTTTTCTTTCACTCCCGTCCGCATCAGCGAGATGAGGACACTGATGACCACGATACCCGAAGCGGCTATGATGCCGTAACGGATCCACTTCTTGTTGCGCTCCTTGCGGCGCACCTCTTTCGGAATTTCTCTATCCATAGATATCTGTTCTTAATGTTTATATTTTCTTCACTTCTTCACCCGCCGCATCTCCGTGCTGAAAACGGACACCCGAACGAACTTCACCTTATCTATATGCGAAATCCGTGCCAAAAATGCAAATCGTTTATAATCAATGGAAAGAGCAAAACAAGGAGTGTCCGATATCGGACACTGTGTACATTTTCGGATAATCGAAGCCGGACACATCCGGCAAAGGAATGCTACAGAAAGCACGTTTCCAGTCCTTCATTTCCCCTTCTTACAGAGAAAATACAGGAAAATATGAACAAAAGCGAAAAAATGAACATCAGTCGAAGAAATGTAGACAGCACCGTTCCGCAACAACCCTCTATCTTTGCGGCAAATAACAAAAGAAAGCTATGATAAAGAAATTGTTCACATTCACATTCGCCTGTCTGTTGATGGGCAGCGCAGGAGCACAGGAAGTGCTTTCGCTGAGCCAGTGCCTGAAGACAGGCATCGAAAACAACCTCGGCCTGCAGGCCCAACAGAACGAAGTACGCAAAGGCAAGCATGCCATCAGCGAGAACCGCGCCAAGCTGTTGCCGCAAATCAATGCCGTAGCCTCTTTCAACGACAACTTCAACCCACCGGTATCGGTGACCGACGGCTCGGCCTACGGCAACCCATACAACGTGACGAAGACCCTGCAATACAACGCCAGCGCAGGCCTGCAGCTCCAGATGCCGCTCTACAACCAGACAGCCTACACGGCAGTGGACATTGCCCGCACGCTGGACAACATCAACCGCCTCACCTATGAAAAGGCCCGCGAAGACCTCATCCTGCAGATAGCCAAGATGTACTACTTGGGACAAAGTACCGCCGAACAGATCGGCATCGTCCGCGAGAACATCGACCGCCTGCGCGAACTGCGCGACATCACCCAGGCCTTCTACGACAACGGCATGGCGATGGAAGTGGACCTGAAGCGCGTCAACATCAACCTGGAGAACATGCAGGTGCAATACGACAACGCCCAGGCCATGCTGACCCAGCAGCTCAACCTGCTGAAGTATGTCATGGACTATCCGGCCGACGCCGACATCGCCCTGGAACCTGTAGACACCGAAAACATCCAGACCGTCGAACTGACCGGACTGGACACCAACCAGTACGAACTGCAACTGCTGCAATCGCAGGGCGAGCTGGCCGAACGGCAGAAACGGATGATCAGCCAGGGCTATCTGCCCTCGCTCAGCCTGACCGCCAACTGGATGTACTCGGCCTACACGGACAAGGCCCGGAACTGGTTCCACTCCGGACCCTCCAACCACTGGTACAACTCCAACGGCATCGGCCTGACGCTGCGCATCCCTCTCTTCGACGGACTGGACAAACGCTCAAAACTGCGGAAAGCAAAGATTGACATTGAGAACATCCGCCTGAACCAGGAGAACATGCAGAAGAACCTCGAGACGCAGTACCTGAACGCCACGAACGACCTGATGAACAACCAACGTACTTTCCTGAAACAGAAAGATAACTACCAGCTGGCCGAGGACGTCTACGAAGTGACCACGGACCGCTACCGCGAAGGCATCGCCTCGATGACGGAGGTCCTGCAGGACGAGATGCGCATGAGCGAGGCACAGAACAACTACATCAATGCCCACTACAACTACCGCGTCACCAACCTGGCCCTACTGAAACTGACGGGACAAACGGAAAGTTTACTGAAATAATCAATATCACCTTCTAATAAATATAAACAGTTATGGAAACAAATAACACCTTACAAGAACAAGCCAAGAAACTGCGCAAGATGCGCCGCCGCCAACGTATAGCCAGCCTGCTGGGCATCGCCGTCCTCGTCTGGGGAGTGGTGCAGGCAGCTCTCCTCTTCCTGGACTACAAGAACACCGAGACCAGCAACGACGCCCAGGTGGAACAGTATATTTCGCCCGTCAACCTGCGGGCTTCGGGCTATATCCAGAAAATCTGCTTCACCGAACATCAGAACGTACACAAGGGCGACACCCTGCTGGTACTCGACGACCGCGAATACCGCATCCGCGTGATGGAGGCCGAAGCCGCCCTGAAGGATGCCATGGCCGGTGCCACCGTCATGGATGCCACCCTGCAGACCACCCAGAACAATGCTTCGGTATTCGAAGCCTCCATCGCCGAAGTCGAGATCCGCCTGGCCAAGCTGGAGAAAGACCGCCAACGCTACACCAATCTGCTGAAGCGGAACGCCGCCACCCCCATCCAGCTGGAACAGATTGAAACCGAATACGAAGCCACCTGCAAAAAGCTCGATGCCCTGAAACGCCAGCAGAAGGCTGCCCGCTCGGGTGTGAACGAAGTGTCGCAACGCCGGCAGAACATCGAAGCCTCCATCCAGCGCGCACAGGCCGCCCTCGACATGGCCCGCCTCAACCTGTCGTACTGCGTGGTGACTGCCCCCTGCGACGGCAAGCTGGGACGCCGTGCCCTGGAAGAAGGACAGTTCATCGGTGCCGGACAGACCATCACCTACATCCTGCCCGACACACAGAAATGGATTGTGGCCAACTACAAGGAAACGCAGGTCGAAAATCTTGCCATCGGCCAGCAGGTACGCATCAGCATAGACGCCATCAAGGACAGGGAATTCACGGGACGCATCACAGCCATCTCGGGCGCCACCGGTTCCAAGTACTCGCTCGTACCTACGGACAACTCGGCCGGCAACTTCGTGAAGATACAGCAGCGCATCCCCGTGCGCATCGACTTCGACGATCTGAGCCGCGAGGACAACGAACGCCTGGCTGCCGGCATGATGGTGGTGGTACGAACCATAAAATGATTCTTCATTTTCCCAAAATTCTTTATTCATCATTTTTCATTTTCCCTATGGCTTCCTATCCCAAAAACTATCCGTTCTACAACTGGGTACCCAAACCGCTGGGCATCCTGATACTGGTGCTGCTCTTCATCCCCATCCTCACCGTGGGCGGCGTCTATACTGCCAACAGCGGCGAGATGATGAGCGGACTGGGCATCCAGTCGGAGCACATCCAGTTTGTCGGCTTCCTCACCTCCATCGGCATGGCCGCCTTCTCGCCCTTCTTCTACGAACTGGTGTGCATCCGCCGCGAGAAGATGATGTGCCTCGGCGGGTTTGCCGTGATGTACGCCCTGAGCTACGTGTGCGCCAAGACCGACAGCATCTTCCTCCTGGCCCTGTGCAGCCTCGTCATGGGCTTCCTGCGCATGGTGCTGATGATGGTGAACCTCTTTACCCTCATCAAGTACGCCTTCGGCATGGAGGCCACGCGCAACATCACGCCCGGCAACGAGCCCCGCGATGCCGAAGGATGGGACCGACTGGACAGCGAGAAGAGCGTCAGCATGCCCACCATCTACCTGTTCTTCATGATACTGGGGCAGATAGGAACCTCGCTCACCGCCTGGCTGGCCTACGAGTACGAATGGCAGTACGTCTATTACTACATGATGGCCACCACGCTGGTTGCCGTCCTCGTCATCTTCGTCACCATGCCCTACCACCGCTATCCAGGCCGCCGCTTTCCCATCAACTTCCGCAAGTTCGGCAGCGTGGTCATCTTCTGTGCCATGTGCACGTCGGTGGTCTATGTGCTGGTCTATGGCAAGGTGCTCGACTGGTACGACGACCCCACCATCCGCTGGGCCACGGCGGCCGCCCTCCTGTTCATCGGCCTGTTCGTCTATATGGAGGCCACGCACCGCTCGCCCTACTTCCTGATGGACGTGTTCCGCCTGCGCACCATCAACCTGGGCATCATCCTCTTCCTGCTGCTGATGGTGCTGAACTCCAGCGCCCTGTTTGTCAACGTGTTTACCGGTGTGGGCATGAAGATAGACAACTGGCAGAACGCCGCACTGAACAACTGGGCCATCCTGGGCTACTTCATCGGAGCCGTCATAGCCATCGCACTGGGCAAGCGGGGCGTACACCTGAAGTATCTCTTCGCCCTGGGCTTTGTCTTCATCGGTCTGTCGGCCCTGTTCATGTACTTCGAGGTGCAGACTGCCGGCCTGTACGAGCGCATGAAGTACCCCGTCATCATCCGTGCCACGGGCATGATGCTGCTCTACTCGCTCACCGCCGTACTGGCCAACCAGCGCATGCCCTACCGCTACCTGTCCACGTGGATCTGCATCATGCTCACCGTACGCATGATGCTGGGGCCCGCCATCGGCACGGCCCTCTACACCAACGTGATGCAGCACCGCCAGCAGCACTACATCACCCGTCTGGCGCACGACACAGACCTGCTCTCTCCCGAAACGGCCGCCAGCTACACGGGCACCGTCCAAGGTATGATGTACCAGGGCAAGAGCCGCCTGGAGGCCGAACAGATGGCCGCCCTCTCTGCCAAAGGCAAGGTGCAGGTACAGGCTACGCTGGCATCGGTCAAAGAGATGTCCGGCTGGACGCTCTATGCCTGCCTGGGCTGCGCCCTGTTCGTACTGCTGATACCCTATCGCAAGAGATTAGTCACCACAGAGGACACAGAGTAACACAGAGGGATATCTTAAGATGCACCACAGATTACACGGATTGACGCAGATGAGTTGTGATATATAATCCGTGTCAATCTGAGTAATCTGTGGTAAAAATAAAAAAACTCCGTGAAACGCTGTGTCCTCTGTGGTGAATACCAAATATTTCATTAACTTAGCCACCCATTAACCCATGAAACCCAAAGTCATCCGCCCCATGAACGAAGAAGAACGCCTGAAAAGACTCGAAGAGTCCCTGCGTGCCCATGATGCCATCTGCAGTTCGGAAGGAATCCTGACGTCTTTCCCTTCCTCCCTGTACAATCCCTATCGTGTATGCGGACTGGGCCTCCTGCTCTGCCGCAAAGGAGAATTCCGTTTCAGTCTGAACAACCGGGAGTTTGACGCCCGCGAGGGGCAGACGCTGTTCATCCCCGAAAACGCGGTCTTCCAGGTTCTGGGAAGCCCGTCAGCTGTAGAGGTGCACATTTTTGTCTACCGCATCGAACCGATACGCGACATCATGGGCAACCTGGCCCTGTCCATGTATCCTTATACCGAACTGACGGCCGAGACCTGCTACGTGTGGCACACGGACGAGGAAGAAGAACTGCTGAGATACATCGCCCTGCTGGACGACACCCTGAAACACGGGAAGGAACTGTTCAACTCGTTCGAACAGAAGCTACTGCTCATCGGACTGACCTACCGCCTCTGCGGCATCTACAGCCGGAAGCTGGTGAACCGCCGCGACAGCGTGGGACATAAGGACGAGACCTTTATCCGCCTCATCGGCCTCATCGAACAGAACTTCCGCAGCCAGCGCGGTGTGGAGTTCTATGCCGACAAGCTATGCCTCTCGCCCAAGTATCTGTCCAATCTGTCGAAGTCGGTCAGCGGCTATACGGTGCAGGAACTGGTATTCAAGGCCATCGTCCGCGAAGCCATCTCGCTGCTGAAGAACACGCAGAAGACCGTGCTCGAAATATCCGAGGAACTGAACTTCCCCAACGCTTCCTACTTCGGCACCTTCTTCCGGAAACAGACGGGAATGTCGCCCATGCAGATGAGGCGAAACGATGGAAAGAGTTCTTGACTTCAGTTATCAAAATGTATATCCCGGCAGCCATTGCTTTCCGAGTTCCTTCGCTGCTCATTCCATTCCATAAGCAATTCATCGGCAAGGTATTCATCACTCAGGCAATGCATATCCGCCACTCCATTACTGATCAGTCTATACGTCTCGGAATCATAAAAGAATCCGAGCGCATCTTCGTATGACAGGTGCAGTTTATCGGCAAACAAGCGTACAATACGCGCGTACTTCATCTGTAAAATGGTTTTATCAGCCTGCATCTTCCACTCCTCCCAATTTCACTTCTTTGGCATCCACAAAGTGCAGATGCCGCCCCAGGACATTCTGATTCAAGATACATAACTGATGGTTCGGATGCTCAAAAGCAAGCCGGCCCAACGCATC
This sequence comes from Mediterranea massiliensis, assembly GCF_900128475.1. Lineage (GTDB taxonomy): Bacteria > Bacteroidota > Bacteroidia > Bacteroidales > Bacteroidaceae > Bacteroides > Bacteroides massiliensis_E. Next base: position 349,926 of record NZ_LT635837.1, read on the forward strand.
ATCTTTACTCATTGTTCCGGAAAAATATAAATCTATCGTATTGAATACCTTATCATTGGCTATTCCACCTTCAACGATGTCATAAGCTGCCTCACACATTCCTTTACGACATTTCCCTACATAATCCAACCATTCTTCATCGTATCTCGCAAAGACTTTCACCCGGCAGTCGGTCAAATCATCGTCCAACCAATATTCATTGACAAAAGCCCGCTTGCCTCTGAGCAGAAAACGCTGCGCATATTTCTCAGCCTGACTATACATAGACGTCAGATAAAAGCCTTTGCCGAAATCCAGATACTCTCGTGAATGATATACGTCCGGATGCTCTATAACCAGAGAAGATGCATGATACAGCTTCATACCAACACCCCTTTCTCTTTCATATATGAAATCAAGTCTTCCACAAGATATTCCTTACTGAAGGTATGCAATACGTCATATCCCGGGAGCAGGTATCCCGTCAGTATACCCGATGAACGCAACAGTCCGTAAACACTCCCTGCACTCATTTTCAGCGCATCGGCCAGACTGCCTACACAAAAGGTCACAAAGTTCAATTGGTCGAAATTCATCATAGAAGCAATGCTTAATCTACTTGCAAAGATAGCGAAAGGCGAGAGGAGAAGCAAATGAAAATGAAAATTTCAATTTGATTCTCCCGAGCCACATCCTGTCTTATCCAAAGATAGCATAAATCCGAAAAATCAAACCTTATTTATAATAAGTCTTACCGCAGCCGCAGGCGGTCGCCTACCTCGGGCACATATTCTTCCATGTCCTTGCGGTTCATCTTGTAGAGGTTCTTCAGGCGGATGCCGTACTTCTGCGAGATGCTGTGCATGGAGTCGCCATCGCGCACGATGTGGACGGTGTAGGGCTTCTGCGCCTTCTTGTTCTTCTTCTTCAGATAGATGATGTCGCCCGCCTCGAGGGTGTACTCACGGTGCAGGTCATTGTAGCTGACCAGCTTCTTCCAACTGATGCCGAACTCTCCGCCCAGCAGTTCGAAGCTGTCGCCGTCACGGGCCACGACATAGGCCAGCCCGTTGGCTATATATACCTGGTGGGGATGGAGCAACCACGGTTTCTTCTTGAGTTCTTTCTCCCACTTGCGGGCCTCGCGACGGCCCATTCCCTCGTTGTCGTACTTATACAGTTCGTAATCCTCGATAATCGTTATCAGTCGGTTGGCATACGAAGGGTCGGTGGCATAGCCGGCTTTCTTCAATCCGCGGGCCCAGCCCTTGTAGTCGGTAATCTTCAGCTTGAACAGGAAAGCATAGCGCGCACCGCTCTTCAGGAATTTGGAGTGGTCCTCGTAGGAGTCGCGCGGATTGCGATAGGCACGGAAACATTCGCCCCTGGCGTCGTCGTCGTGATAGACACGGCGTCCTTTCCAGGTGTTGTGACACTTGATGCCGAAGTGATTGTTGCTCTTGCGGGCCAGCTGGCTCTGCCCGGCACCGCTTTCGAGCAATCCCTGGGCCAGCGTGATGCTGGCAGGTATCTTGTGCAGCTTCATCTGCTCCACCGCAATGGGGGCATATTGCTTGATGTATTCGTTGTAACGGGAGTTCCTGCGCTGTGCATGGGCAGGCAGAAGCAGCATCAGAAAGGCCATAATGACCAGCAGTCGGGACGTATATTTCATGTCGTTATCATTGATTCGGGCACAAAAATCTGCAAAAGAATTGAAAATTCCAATCACTTCCCTATCTTTGTAACATTAATTACAGAAACCAGACCTCATGAAAGAACTGAACCTCCACATCGGCATCCGCATCTATACATACGAAGAACTGGATGCTGCCGACCGCGAACTGATAGACGCCGCCCGCGAAGCCACGCACCGCAGCTATGCCCCCTACTCCCACTTCTCGGTAGGAGCCGCCGCCCGGCTGGCGGACAACACCGTTGTCTGCGGCAGCAACCAGGAAAACGCCGCCTATCCGTCGGGACTCTGCGCCGAACGTACCACCCTGTTCTACGCCAACTCGCGCTACCCCGACCAGGCCGTGACGACACTGGCCATCGCCGCCCGCAACGAACAGGGCGAATTTCTGGACGACCCCATCCCGCCGTGCGGTGCCTGCCGCCAGGTGATGCTCGAAACGGAGGTACGCTACCGGCAGCCCATGCGCATCCTGCTCTACGGTCGCAAGGGCATCTACGAGGTGAAGAAGGTGGGCGACCTGCTCCCCCTCTCGTTCGACGCTTCGGCCATGCAATGACAGGCTTCCTGACGGGGCGAAAAATGCTCCCACACCGACCCGCCGCGACGAAGTGCTTCGTGACCCTCTCATGCAGTGCTTCGTCACCCCCTAAGGAAGCACTGCATGACCACCTGACGAAGCACTTCGTCGGACCCTCATGAAGCACTTCGTCAGAACCTCACGAAGCACTGCATCAGAGCCTCATCATGCGCATCCCCTTCAAGCGTCTCCGTCCGACACTTTGCCCGAAAAAAACGGGAAACGGCAAATATCCGTAATTCGGGTATAGCCGTTATCCAAAATTCTTCTTATTTTTGCAGCGTATCACTCGAAAAATGATACACGACAATTTTACCCTTAATTAAAACAGGCTTCCTTATTATGTTACGTAAAATCAGACTGACCCTGGCCATCGTATTTTTTACGCTGATCACCCTGCTGTTCCTTGACTTCACGGGGACGCTGCACGCATGGTTCGGCTGGATGGCCAAAATTCAATTCCTCCCTGCCGTGCTGGCGCTCAACGTGGGAGTGGTACTGGCACTGGTGATTCTCACCCTGCTGCTGGGACGCGTCTATTGTTCCGTCATCTGCCCGCTGGGCGTCTTCCAGGACATCATTGCCTGGTTCTCGAAGAAGAGCAAGAAGAACCGCTACCGCTATTCGCCTGCCCTGTCTTGGCTGCGTTACGGCGTGCTGGGCGTGTTCGTCGTCACACTGGTGGCAGGCGTACACTCGTTTGTGGCCCTGCTGGCCCCCTACAGTTCGTACGGACGCATCGCAAACAACCTGTTCGCCCCCATCTACCAGTGGGGAAACAACTTGCTGGCCTACCTGGCCGAGCGGGCCGACAGCTATGCATTCTATGACACTACCGTCTGGCTGAAGAGCCTGCCCACCTTCGTCATCGCCGCCGTCACGCTGGTGGTACTCATCGTACTGGCCTGGCGCGGCGGACGCACGTACTGCAACACCATCTGCCCCGTAGGTACCGTGCTGGGCTTCCTGTCGAAATATGCTTACCTGAAGCCGGTCATCGATACCGACAAATGCGTCAACTGCAACCTCTGCGCACGCAACTGCAAAGCCTCGTGCATCGACATCAAGAACCATCGGATAGACTACAGCCGCTGCGTGGCCTGCATGGATTGCCTGGACAAGTGCAAGCACCAGGCGCTGCACTATGCCCATCCCGCCAAAGTCAAGGCCGAACCGGCCGGACAGCAGGCTGAGGGAAGCAACTCCCGCCGCGCCTTTCTGGCATCGACGGCACTGGCGGCCTCGGCTGCCGTACTGAAGGCCCAGGAGATGAAGGTGGACGGCGGACTGGCCACCATCGAAGACAAGAAAATCCCCAACCGAAAGACTCCCATCCTGCCGCCGGGAGCCCAAGGCGCCCGCCACTTTGCCCAGCATTGTACGGCCTGCCAGCTCTGCGTGTCGGTATGTCCCAACGAAGTGCTACGCCCCTCGACCGGACTGATGACGCTGATGCAGCCTTTCTCCTCGTACGAACGCGGCTACTGCCGTCCCGAGTGCACCAAGTGTTCGGAAGTCTGCCCCACGGGAGCCATCAAGCCCATCACCGTGGCCGACAAGTCGTCCATCCAGATAGGACACGCCGTGTGGATCAAGCGCAACTGCGTGGTGAAGACCGACCAGGTGGAGTGCGGCAACTGCGCCCGCCATTGCCCCACGGGTGCCATCACCATGGTACCGTCGGACCCCAACAATCCCGACTCGCTCAAGTTCCCGGCCGTCGACACCGAACGCTGCATCGGCTGCGGCGCCTGCGAGAACCTCTGCCCGGCCCGCCCCTTCAGCGCCATCTATGTAGAAGGACACGAACGGCACCGGATCATCTGAGAGCGGTAAACGGTGAGGGACGAGCAGGTCATCCGTTTCCCCTCCTTACCCTCCCTCTATAACTTCTATAACTCCTTTAACTACTATAACTTCCTTATGAATAACCAACATCATTCCAACGATATCTCCCGCCGCGAGTTCCTGAAGATTGTGGGCATCAGCACAGCCACCACAACCGCGGTATTGGCGGGATGCGGACCGAAAGACTCGGCCTCCGGCTCGCTGCAGGCACAGGGAGAAGTTCCCACCGACAAGATGACCCTGCGCGAGAACCCGAAAACGAAAGAAAAAGTATCCCTGCTGGGCTACGGCTGCATGCGCTGGCCCACCCTGCCCGCTCCCGAAAAGGGCGGCAACGTCATCGACCAGGATGCCGTAAACGAACTGATAGACTACGCCATGGCCCACGGTGTGAACTACTACGACACGTCGCCCGTCTACGTGCAGGGATGGTCGGAACGGTCGACAGGCATTGCCCTGAAACGCCATCCGCGCGAGAAGTTCTTCGTGGCCACCAAGCTGTCCAACTTCTCCAACTACACGCGCGAGAATTCCATCGCCATGTACAACCGCTCGTTCAAGGAGCTGCAGGTGGACTACATCGACTACTACCTGCTCCACTCCATCGGCAACGGCGGCATCGAGACCTTCCGCGCCCGCTACATCGAGAACGGCATGATCGATTTCCTGATGAAGGAACGTGAGGCCGGCCGCATCCGCAACCTGGGCTTCTCCTTCCACGGCACGAAGGAAGTGTTCGACGAAGTGCTGGCCATGCACGACCAGGTACACTGGGACTTCGTGCAGATCCAGCTGAACTATGCCGACTGGAAATATGCTTCGGGCAACAACGTCAACGCCGACTACCTGTATGCCGAACTGGAGAAGCGCCACATACCGGCCATCATCATGGAACCGCTGCTGGGCGGACGCCTGTCCAAGCTGCCCGAGCACCTCGTGGCACGCCTCAAGCAGCGCGGGCCTGAAGCGAGCGTCGCCTCGTGGGCCTTCCGCTTTGCCGGCTCGTTCCCCGACGTGCTGACCGTACTGAGCGGCATGACCTACATGGAGCACCTGCAGGACAACCTGCGCACCTACTCGCCGCTGGTGCCGCTCACGGAAGACGACCTGGAGTTCCTGCAACAGACGGCCGACCTGATGAAGCAGTACCCCACCATCCCCTGCAACGACTGCAAGTACTGCATGCCCTGCCCCTACGGCATCGACATTCCCGCCATACTGGTGCACTACAACAAGTGCGTGAACGAAGGCAACCTGCCCACCTCGCAGGAGCACGCCAACTACCGCGAGGCACGGCGCGCCTTCCTCGTGGGCTATGACCGCAGCGTGCCCCGCCTGCGACAGGCCAGCCACTGCATCGGATGCCGCCAGTGCGTGTCCCACTGCCCGCAGAGCATCGACATCCCCGAAGAGCTGCACCGCATCGACCGCTATGTAGAACAACTCAAGCAAGGAACGCTGTAACCCCGGAAAACAAGCATGAAAGAACTCATAGACATGCTTCACGCAGGAGGATACTCCTGCGTGATAGCCAACGGTGACCGCACCCGTACGTTCACACGGCGGGGTGTGGCCGACCTTTACGNTGTCCCACTGCCCGCAGAGCATCGACATCCCCGAAGAGCTGCACCGCATCGACCGCTATGTAGAACAACTCAAGCAAGGAACGCTGTAACCCCGGAAAACAAGCATGAAAGAACTCATAGACATGCTTCACGCAGGAGGATACTCCTGCGTGATAGCCAACGGTGACCGCACCCGTACGTTCACACGGCGGGGTGTGGCCGACCTTTACGACCTGCTGGTGCAGGAACCCGACTTCCTGCACGGAGCGTCCGTAGCCGACAAGGTCATCGGCAAGGCCGCCGCCTCGCTCATGGTACTGGGCGGCGTACACGAAGTGTATACCCACATCATCAGCCGTCCCGCCCTCCGGCTGTTGCAGGAAGCGGGCGTCGCAGTGAGCTGCGACGAAGTGGTGGACCACATCATCAACCGCGACCGCACGGGCTGGTGCCCGCTGGAGCAGGCCAGCCGCGACCTTCACTCGGCCAAAGAGATTTTCCCAGTTATCGAAACATTTATCGCCAACCAGAGAAAAAACGCATGAAAGAACGAAACCTGACAGGAGGCCTGCTGGCCCTCCTGCTGCTGACCGCACCTGCTGCCCGCGGACAGGAGGACAGCGTACGCATTGCCCGCAACCTAACCACCGACGAGGTGGTGGTGACCGGCACCCGCAATGAAACAGACATCCGACACCTGCCCATGACCATCTCCGTCGTGGATCGGAAGCAGTTGGAAAGCAATTACCAGCCCTCCGTACTGCCCACCCTGACCGAACAGGTGCCCGGCCTCTTCACCACCAGCCGTGGCATCATGGGCTACGGCGTGTCGACCGGCGCTGCCGGAGGCATGAGCCTGCGCGGCATCGGCGGCAGTCCTACGGCCGGCCTGCTAGTGCTCATCGACGGCCACCCGCAGTACATGGGACTGATGGGCCATCCCATCGCCGACGCCTACCAGACGATGATGACCGAACGGGTGGAAGTGCTGCGCGGCCCTGCCTCGGTGCTCTACGGCTCGAACGCCATGGGCGGCGTCATCAACATCGTCACCCGGCAGATGAAGGAAGAGGGGTCTAAGACCGACATACAGGCCGCCTACGGTTCCTACAACACCCTGCAAACCGAGGTGACCAACCGCCTGAAGCGCGGACGCTTCAGCAGCATCGTCACCGGCTCGTACAACCGCAGCGACGGACACCGGCCCGACATGGACTTCGAGCAGTATGGCGGCTATGCCAAGCTGGGCTATGACTTCAATGACCGGTGGAAACTGTGGGGCGACGTCAACGTGACCCACTTCAACGCCTCCACCCCCGGCACCGTCGCGGCTCCCTACATCGACAACGACTCGCGCATCACCCGCGGCATGGCGTCGGCCGCCCTCGAGAACCACTACCGGCGGACCTCGGGCGCACTGAGCTTCTTCTACAACTGGGGCCGACACAAGATAAACGACGGTTACCACCCGGGCGAAGAACCGCAGACGGCCCACTTCAACTCCAAGGACCGCATGATGGGAATCTCGTGGTACCAGAGCGCCTCGCTCTTCGAAGGAAACCGTATCACCGCTGGCTTCGACTACCAGCACTTCGGCGGCGAGTCGTGGTACAAGGTACTGGCCACGGGCGAGAAGCAGCCGCAGGTAGACAAGCAGCTGGACGAGCTGGCCGGATACGTGGACTTCCGGCAGAACATCGGCAGCTGGCTGTCGCTCGATGCCGGTCTGCGCGTGGACCATCATTCGCACACAGGCACGGAGTGGATACCCCAAGGCGGACTGGCCTTCCACCTGCCCCGCCAGGCCGAACTGAAAGCCATGGTAAGCAAGGGCTTCCGCAACCCCACCATCCGCGAACTGTTCATGTTCTCCAAGAACCCCGACCTGCTGCCCGAGAGCCTCGTCAGCTACGAACTGGCCTACACGCAGCGCCTGTGTGACAACAGCCTGACTTACGGACTCAACCTCTACTACATCAACGGGAAGAACATCATCCAGGTAGACCCCGCCCAGCGCAAGAACGTGAACACGGGCCACATCGAGAACTGGGGCGCGGAGGCCACCGTGGCCTACCGCTTCAACGCCCACTGGCAGGCCGATGCCAACTACAGCTGGCTGCACATGGAACACCCCGTACTGGCTGCCCCCGAACATAAGCTGTACGTCGGTGCCAACTACCAGCAGGGACGGTGGACAGCCGCCAGCGGCGTGCAATATATCCGCGGACTCTACACCTCCGTGACGCAGGGACAGGAAAAGCAGGAAACTTTCGTGCTCTGGAATTTGAATATCAGCTACCGCCTGTGTAACTTTGCAAGCCTCTTCGTGAAAGGCGAGAACCTGCTGGCACAGCGTTACGAAATCAACGCGGGCTATCCCATGCCGAAGGCCACCTTCATGGGAGGTGTACACGTGAACTTCTGACCCCTACAAGCTACTGAAATGATGAACGAACTGGAATGTGACCGCACCGCCCGCCGGTGCATCTTCTTCAAGGACAACCTGCTGATGCAGAAACAACCCGACGGTACCTGCACCCTGCCCACAGGCGAGAGCCTGCCCGTAGCCCCCGCAACGGGACAGACGGTACACCGCGTCACCCTGCCTACGGGGGAGCAGGTCTATGCGTTTGCCATCGACTACCCCGTGGCCGAGACTGCCGAATGGATGATGACCGGCCTGCGTGCCTCGTTCGACCACCTGCCTCTGCCAGACTACAAGGCGGCCGGCAAGGCCTACCAGATACTTTACTGGGACCGGCAAAGCCGCTACTGCCCTGCCTGCGGCACACCTACCGAACAAAAGACCGACATCATGAAGAAGTGTCCCCGCTGCGGCAACGAACTCTATCCGCCCATCTCCACCGCCATCATCGTACTGGTGCGCCGCGGCGACGAGATACTGATGGTGCATGCCCGCAACTTCCGCGGCACCTTCTATGGCCTTGTAGCCGGTTTCCTCGAGGCGGGCGAAACACTGGAGCAGTGCGTCCGCCGCGAAGTGATGGAAGAGACAGGACTCACCATCCGCAACATCACCTACTTCGACAGCCAGCCCTGGCCCTACCCCAGCGGCCTGATGGTGGGTTTCTTTGCCGACTACGAGAGCGGCACCATCAAGCTGCAGGAGGACGAGCTCACGGCCGGCGCCTTCTACCACCGCAACAACCTGCCCGAACTGCCGCGCAAGCTGAGCATCGCCCGCCGCCTCATCGACGCCTGGCTGGAAGGCAAGGACCGCTGACATACAGGCAGCGTTTCCTCATGACGCGGGCAAACCGTCCGAATAAGCTGGGCAAACGGTCTGTATAAGCTGGGCAAACGATCTGCACAAGCTGGGCAAACGATCTGCACAAGCTGGGCAAACAACTTGCATAAGCTGGGCAAACGATTCACACAAGCCGGATAACCATTCGTTTTTCCGTATTTCACAAAACAAAAGAGGCTGCCTCTTAAAAAAGAAGCAGCCTCTCACTTTCTCAACAGAGTATTATATGTCGTCTCAAATGCCCAGCGACGCACGTACGGCCTTCACCTTCTCTTCAGCATCGGCATTGGCTCCGGCGTAGCACTTGGGGCAACCCATCTGGCCCTTCACCTCGATGTAGAACTTGATCTTCGGTTCCGTACCCGAGGGACGAACGGAAATCTTCGTACCGTCTTCCGTGAAGTACTGGAGCACGTTTGAGGGTTCGGGCATGTGCAAGTCGCTGACGTGACCGGCTGCGTCGGTCATCTTCAGTGTCTTGTAGTCCTTCACCACGCATACCTTCGAACCTCCGATTTCCTTCGGCGGGTTGGCACGGAAGTTGTCCATCATGGCCTTGATTTCCTCGGCACCGCTCTTGCCCGGCTTCACCACGTTGACGGTCGTCTCTTTCGAGAAGCCATATTCCACGTAGATGCCCATCAGCACGTCGTAGAGTGTCTTGCCCTGATCCTTGGCCCAGGCACAGATTTCAGCCAGCAGCGAGCAGGCCGAAACGGCATCCTTGTCGCGCACGAAGTCTTCAGCCAGGAAGCCATAGCTTTCTTCACCGCCACCGATGTACTGCTGCTTGCCTTCACGCAGACGGATTTCGCGGGCAATCCACTTGAAGCCCGTGTAGCAGTCGAGCATCTCGACATGATTCTTGTCGGCCACAGCCTTGATAAGTTCGGTGGTCACGATGGTCTTCACAATGAAGTCGCCCGGCTGCATCTTGCCCGTAGCCAGACGGTTCTTGATGATATAGTAGAGGAAAATCAGGCAAGTCTGGTTGCCGTTGATGAGCACCCATTCACCCTTGTCATTCTTGCAGGCCATGCCCACACGGTCGGCATCGGGGTCACTGGCCATCACAATGTCGGCATCGATTTCCTTGGCCAGCTTGATGGCCAGAGTCAGCGCTTCGGCATTCTCGGGATTGGGCGAAACCACCGTTGGGAAGTTACCGTCCTTCACCATCTGCGACTCCACGCAATGTACGTTCTCGAAGCCCCACAGCTTCAGCGAAGCAGGGATAAGCGCACGTCCGGCACCGTGGAGCGGCGTGTAGACAATGCTCAAGTCCTTCTGGCGCTTGATGACTTCGGGGTCGATGGAGATGGAGTGTACCTTTTCCAGATAAACCTTGTCTACATCCTCGCCGATAATCTGGATGAGTTCCTTGTTGCCGTGGAACTTGATGTCGGCCACCTTCACCTTGTTCACCTCGTCGATGATGGCCGTGTCGTGCGGAGCCAACACCTGTGCACCGTCGTCCCAATAGGCCTTGTAGCCGTTGTACTCACGCGGATTGTGGCTGGCAGTGATGTTGATACCGCTTTGGCAACCCAGGTGACGGATGGCAAAAGACACTTCGGGTGTAGGACGCAGGTCGTCGAACAGATAGACCTTGATGCCGTTGGCCGAGAAGATGTCGGCCGATATCTCGGCAAACTTGCGGCTGTTGTTGCGGCAGTCATGACCTACGACTACCGATATAGGCTGACCGGCAAAGCACTTGTTCAGATAGTTGGCCAATCCCTGCGTAGCGGCGCCTACGGTATAGATGTTCATGCGGTTGCTACCGGCACCCATGATGCCGCGCAGACCGCCCGTACCGAACTCCAAGTCCTTGTAGAAGCTCTCTATCAGCTCCGTTTTGTCGTCACTCTCCAGCATGCGCTTCACTTCTGCCTGAGTTTCGGCATCAAAGGCCGGTCCCAGCCACTCCTGGGCTTTCGCGGTCACTTGTTTGATCAGTTCTTGATTTTCCATAATCTATTATTATATTAAAGATGAATACTTCACATTCTGTTCGTTCTTACTTCCGACAAAGATAAAAAGATAAAACGAACCAGCCAATTATTCAGGAATTTTATATCGGTCGCCCGTCTGTTTAACATATTCCTCGAGAAATTCCTTCGGATAGCCCGGACGGATAACGCCAGCCGGCTGGCCGATGGCATTGCGTTCGAACTTGCCGTCCTTCACGCGCTTCACTACCCCGTCATTATACTTGACAATCAGGAATTCGCCCAGTCGCTTCCAGGCGTCGTGTGTGCTCTGCGCCGTCATCACGGTATAGTTTGTCAGGAATTCCTTGGCTTGAGCCGGATCGGTTTCCAGCATCTTGACGGCAACGGCCTCGATGCCTTCCTGTGCCTGGTTGAAGGTGGTTTCAATCTCGGTTTGCACGGCCCGAACATCGTCTATCATCAAGTCGTAACGCGGATATACCATGTTGGCAATCCAGTTGAACACCCAGAAGGAGGATTTCCACGAGAAGGTGATGTAGTCGGCACCGTCCACACGGGTGTAGCATTCGGGCACACGGGTGGCGCAGCAGTAAACGGGCGTGAATACCGTCATGTTGGCATCGTCCAGGCCGAACCACAATACGCCGCCCACAGCATCCGGCAGGTTTTCACGCATCTGTGCCACAAAGACGAAACCGCTCTGCTGGGTGGAAATGGGGCGTTCGTTGAAGTATTTCTGTCCGTTTACCTCAAACTCCAGCGGCGAGAGGCGGTAGGGTGTGTGATAGGGACCGGCACCGAAGTCCTTCGTGATGTCGAGCGCCGTGCCTTCGTAGTGGTCGCGCATGGCGTTCTTCACGTCCTGCACGGAGATTTTACGGTTCGGCTTCACGTAGAGCGGCATCGGCTCGTCGGTTGTTCCCTGGATATAGGGCAGCAGCTCATCACCACGGTCGGTAAACATATTGAAGTAGCTCCACACACGGGCCTCGCAATAGCGGCGGGCACCGAAGTCGAGCGGCGCATAGGCTTTGGAGAAGCTGAAATCCTTGTTCACTCCATTGAAGTAACCCTTCTCGCGGGCAAAGGAAATGACATCGGGCGCATACATGCAGTTCTCCTTGTCGCTCGTGTCAAACTGATGGATGCGGCTATGGTTGGCGTGAGCCGAAATGCAGTCGTCGGGCACACGGACAGCCACCCACACGGCACCGCGCACGCCGGGACCTTTACCAATCATTTCCATAATCCACACTTCATTGGGGTCGGCGATGGTGAAAGACTCGCCACTGCTGCAGTAGCCATACTCCTGCACCAGGTCGGTCATCACCTTGATGGCCTCGCGTGCCGTACGCGAACGCTGCAAGCCCAGATAAATCAGGCTGCCGTAGTCGATGACACCCGTCGTGTCCACCAGTTCGGGACGCCCTCCGAAGGTCGTCTCGCCGATGGTCAGCTGGAATTCGTTCATGTTGCCCACCACGTTGTACGTCTGGCGCGCCTGCTCTATCTGTCCCAGGTACTTGCCCGTGTCCCACTCGTAGACATTAATCATCGTCCCCTTCTTGTGTAGGCCTGCGGGATAGTGATACAACTCGCCGAACAAGGAGTAGGAGTCGGCCGAATAGGAAATGATGGTCGAACCGTCGGCCGATACGTTCTTGCCTACAATGAGGTTGGTACAGGCCAAAGCATCGGCCACAGCTGCCGCCATGCAAACGACGGCAAGGGTCAATCTTCTAATCTTCATAATCGATATTTTTATTAATAGAGAATTTATCTTTTACATTTATCATTTTTACCACACAAAGCGGTACTGGCGGGTGGTGACGTTGCCGCAACCGTCGGTGACGCTCATCACCAGTACGTGGCGGCCGCCCTTCTTCACATGACGCGGATCGAGCCGGCACACCAGTTCTCCCTTTACGGAGTTCGGCTTGCCAAAGAGGGCATACTGCCCGTCGATGGTACCGCGATAGGAGGCGATACCAGTCTGCGCGTCCTTTGCCTTGAAGACGATGCGGCCCGAGCGTCCCCAGCCGGCTTGGCCGACAGGGGTCAATACGGGTGGCACGGTGTCGATGGCCACGGTATAGGTAGCCAGGTCGCGCACCTTCACTTCCATATAGCCGTCCACGTAGCGGCCACCCATGTTGTACTTGCGACCATTGGCACTGACGCTGGCCACGTAGTACTTCGTGCTGTCGGCCAGCGGACGGCGGCGCAGCCCGATACGCAGGTTGCACGCCTTGTGCAGAGGAATGTTTCGGTCGTTCAGCTGATAGGTGAAGGCAATGTCGCCGCTGTCGGCACGGACGGCATAATTCAGGTAAGCATCTTCGTAGAGCACACCGCGGGGCAGCACCAGTTCCAGGCCGGGTTCCTGCAGATAGTTCACCTTGTCCCAACGGAAATGGTACTTCTCTCGATGCTCCACCGCAGGAATGTCGCTCCGACGGCCCTGCACGGTGAAGCGCACCTTCGACTCGTTGCCCAAGGCATCGCGCAGCGTATAGACAAAGCGGTAGGGACGCTCTTCGTTGATGGTCACCAGCCCACGGTTGCCGTTGGAGGCGTGCAGCAGGCGGAGGCGGTTGCCGGGGTCGATGAACGACTTCATATATTGCCCGTAGGTCCAGGAGTTGATATAGCGGTTTTCTTCGTAGGCAAAGCGGTCTACCACGCTGCGGAACACTTCCTTCCCGTCCACTTCGAGGATGACCGTATGCACGCCGTAGCGGTTGTGCACCCCGTCCATGTAATCGTAGGCACGGATGCCTGCCCCTATCTCACCCCAGGCCGTGATGCCCGCCGTCTGGTTCACGCCGAAAGCCTGCCTCATCGTCTTGCCGTTCACCACGCCCCGGCCGGCCTGCGGGAAGAGCATGATGCCCTGTACCCGCGGTGCCGTGTGGTCCTTTACCTGCCCGGCAAAGAAAGGCAACGGGTCCACATAGTCGTCCGTGGCCGTCTCGATGACGTCCAGATGCAGATGCGGCCCGAACGAGTAGCCCGTATTGCCGCTATAGGCGATGACCTGTCCGCGGCGGACGGGATATTCTCCCGCTTCGGGCACAATCTCCACCTCCCAGCTCTCCTGATCGTATTGCAGGTTCTCCACCCTCCGAGCAATGTCGCCCGCAAAGGCTTCCAGGTGACGGTTGATGGTGGAATAGCCGTTGTTGTAGACCACGTCGAGCACATAGCCCGAACCGTGCGTCACACGGATGCGCGAGATGTAGCCGTCGGCCAAGGCACGCACCGGCTTGCCCGTCACCCCTCCCGTCTTGAAGTCGAGTCCTCCGTGGAAGTGGTTGGCCCTCAGTTCCCCAAAGTTCCCGCTGAACGTGATGGGATGGGCAAAAGGATTGGCAAAAGACACCGAATCGGCCGGCACCGCCGCCTCCAGCGAAGCGGCCCCGCACAGCCATCCGGCGCATAGTAATAAGGATATATAATGCTTTATCATTGGCAGCTATGGTTTGTGTACAAACTTACATGATAGAACGCCACAAGTCTTGGCCCACAAAGGTAGTATTTTTCCTTTGTATTGCGGATGATTCGGGCAAAGTTTCTGAACATACCTACAAAGCCTTACCTACACTACCCCCAAGCATCTGCTGTGCGTCCCTGCCATCGGGGCATGACCCATTAAACAATCCTTGCCGAGCATGCTACAAAAGCCATAACTGTCTTAAAATGGAAAGTATCCATGTTTTGTCATCCCGCACTCGATGCGGGATCCACATGCCACAGGTTGTGTGCAATGAATCCCGGCTCAAGGCCGGGATGACGTTGTATCAGCTTCTTCATTCCTAATTTTGACGCAGACGCTTTGACTTAGGATCAAGATAGCAGATTACTGTTTCTGATGAAACTCCATGATACAAGCCGCATAAAAGTTCCTTCCCAGAAATTTAACACGGGTTTCTCTTGTGACGGTCTTGCCAAACGAGGTATCTTCAATCACAGTATTGAATGCTCTCTCAGGCAAATAATCCAAAAAATTGATTCGTATGCCATCTATGACCAGAAACTGGTCATAGCATCTTAGATGCATAAACATCCTATATAGAGATGCAATGTAATCTTTATAATATACTTTAGTGATATCAGCTTTTTCTGTGAAACCCTGAAAATACCATCCACTCGGCAAATCGCAACTTTCGTAAGAAGATGTAGCTAAACCTGGGTCAACTGGCGTATAGACACCTTCGTCATACGTTTTTCCGGTAACATAGCAACTCCATTTTCCTGGATAACCGTCTCCGTCTGGTGACGGATGAAAATCCTCTTTCACTTCTATCGCATCCAAGTCATCTACTTCAACAATGGATGTCATTGTTCTGATACTATCATTAGGTTCACCATTCATTGTACCCTTATGGAAAACAACAACGTCTTCATCACTATACCGATATTCGCCCTCAGCAAGAAAAGCATCATCATTATAAGCAATACATCCGAATCCTAAGCTTATTTCTATCGGATGTCCATTATCCACAAACTCGTCCGTAAAGACTTCCCCATTGCTATAATATCTGTCGCGATAAACCTTGGCATAGTACAGCAGGGGCAGATTGTGATGAGGTTCTTCCCAAACGTATCCCGTGCGGTATTCAACCCTTACGAGTTCCGGCTCGTCCTTTTCCGTGACTACAGCACCGATATAAGATGCTATCAATTCTATGACCTGCCTGTTCTCCTCAACAGTGCCTACGTTAACCGTTTCAAGCCTGATGGGTACCTGAACCTGATAGAACGTCGTATCGGCCTTGGTCCCGGTGGAGGTGGAGAGTTCGCTGACAGAAACAGCGCTTGCCGCAGCTGAATGGAACTTCAAATACGGCATCGCAATGTCATTCTCCTCCGCATCCTTTTGGGTATAGGTTTCATAGGACAGCTCCAGCTGTATGGCTTGCGTTCCATGCTCAAACAGCTGGACGGCTGAATACCGGACAGGATTGTCACCGGCAGAATCGAACACAGGCGTTTGGCCGGAAGGAGTGCCTTCAAGTTCATCTCTCGTCTGAACATAAACAGTATGCTGCTGTGCAAAAAGGTGAATCCGTGCTTCCGGGTGACAGCTTATCCTATTGCCATAGGAATCGGTGTAGCTGCTGTTCTGCACAAACAACAAATCGAGGGTATCTCCCAGTTCCACCCGGAAAGGAGACGATGTACTTTCTGTACCGCCCAACACCTTGATCGTGTCAGACAACGCCTTGACCGGATCACTTAATTCCATTTCTGTCACAACGGCTCCTACATAGGACACCACAAACTCGAGAGTCTGCCGGTTCTCGTCTGCCGTGCCGACCTGTATGACATCGAGTCTTACCGGAACCTGGACATCATAGAAGGCCGTATCCGTCTTTATCACGGACTTGGTCGCACGCTCGTTCATGGAAAGCTCGCCGACACTGACATTTTCAAACTTCAGGTATGGCATCTCTATTTCCTGATTGTCCCCATCGGTTGTAGAGAAGGTCTCATACGACATCTCCAACCGAATGGCTTGAATTCCGGCTTTAATCGACTGGATTGCCGAATAGAGAATCGGATTTTCTCCGCTGGCCTCGAATGCCGCCTCTTCGGTACTTGGAGTCCGGGCAATCTCATCTGCTGTCCGGGCGTAAACGGTATCCAGCTGTGCGAAGAGATTGATTCTCGCTTCCGGTTCACAGCTCATCCGGTTCCCATAGGCATCGGTATAACTACTATGCTGCCTGAAGAGCAAGCTTAAGGTATCCTGAGGATTGACCAGGAAAGGAGAGGCGACACTGCTCGTTCCCCCCAGGACATCCATGGCAGCGGACAGCTCCTTAACAGGATCAGCCAACTCGACTTCAGTGGTAACCGCCCCCAGGTAGGTAACAGAAAAGGTAAGGTTCTGCTTGTTTTCAGTCTTGGTGTTTACGCTTTCAATATCAAGGTTAAAGGTTGCATTGACTTCGTACCAGGTCGTATCGCTGACAGTGGCTCTTGTTTGTGGCAGCGGCCTGACTGTAATCGATCTGACTACCGCTCCGCACCGTGTGCCCGGTCCTGTTTCTTCCGTCACTCCAGAATTTCCAAAGTTTGCCTGATTCAGCTTGATGTAGGGCATCTCGATCGTTTCACCACCAGCCGTGGTATAACCATACACTTCGTATGCCAGATCAAAGTTGACAGACTGTTCGCCGATGAGGAACTTCTGATCAATCTTATTGACTACAGGATTATCGCCTTCAGTGGAAGTCTGGATTTCCGTTTTTTCCTGAACGCCGGTCAGTTGGTTCAACTGTTCCACATACACCGTATCCAGTTGGGCGAAAAGCTCAATGGTGGCTTCCGGCTCGCATTCAAACGTGATGCCATTGGAGTCGGTATAGCTGCTCTTCTGACTGATGACCATATTGAGCGTATCCCCTTGGGAGACCACGACAGGAGAGGCACTGGTGCCGGTACCCGTTCCACTTTCATTGCTAATCTCAAACGACACTTCCCCGCTGCCGTCCTTCTGGCCCTGACCTGTGGAGGCAGGGTTGTCATCGCTACACGATGCCAACGCACCTGCGGTCAGAAATGCCAGCATACAGATAATCAGATTTTTCATAAATATCAGTCTTTGTTGATTATATCCCATTCTTCTTGTGGCGGCATGACATCACTTTTCGAGAGTACTCTGCCGTCATAGGTCATGACCTGCCATGTGTTGCCCACCTGCAAGCAGATGGCATGTTTCCCCATCTTGACATGCTCGGAACGAAGCAGGAGGTCATTGTGCGGAAAATACAACGTTGTTGTACGATACTTTGTACCGACATAGAAGCCGCGCTTGAATCCGGTAAATGTGTCAAATCTTCCAATATATTTTCCATCTGTTTTCCACACTTCATGACTATAAGCACTTTTGCTTGCAATAATAAAACAACTGTCGGCCGTTACAGACGCGTATGATGAAGGAGAAACAATTATCTTTCCATCTGTTCTGCGTTTTACCCCTTTCAGGCTGCTGCCGTCATCATCGTATTCCGTGAAACAGACAAGATCATACCCCATATTCTTTTCTTCCCTGCCCGGCTTACATCCTACTATATGGCAAGCGATACAAATCAGTAGCAATATATTCCTGAAGTTTTTTACATTCATAGTCTATAAAATCCATTATTCATGATGCTTTCTACGTGCAACAAAGATAATGGTTTCCTTTGTATTATCGATAATTCCACCATTCTTTTTAAAACATACGCACAGCAAAAACCGGAAAAAGTACTCTAAAAATAAAAACAACGTATTCAGACTTTTTACTTCGCATGCAGGCAAAAGAATCGCCTTTCCCCCAGCAGCCTCTGGAGAAGCGTCTCCTCGCCAGCCGGAAGAAGGGGAACTGGAAGCGTAAGAAAGATAATCGGAAATGCTGCAAAACATACACCGGGCAAAGACATTCTGTCAGCTTTTTCACTATATTGCGCCATGTTTAACCCCTAACACTTTACATTATGGTTATTGGTGTACCGAAAGAAATAAAAAATAATGAGAATCGTGTCGGCATGACGCCGGCCGGAGTGGCCGAACTCGTCAAACATGGACACACCGTATACGTGCAGCAAACGGCAGGCGCCAACAGTGGATTTGCCGATGAAGACTACGTGAATGCAGGTGCACGAATGCTGCCCACCATCGAAGAAGTCTATGCCGCCGCTGAGATGATTGTCAAGGTCAAGGAACCCATCGCCCCCGAGTACAAACTCATCCGCCACGGACAGGTGGTGTTCACTTACTTCCACTTTGCCGCCGACCGTGCCCTGACCGAAGCCATGATAGAAAGCGGAGGTATCTGTATCGCCTACGAAACCGTCGAGCTGCCTGACCGCTCGCTGCCCCTGCTCATCCCCATGAGTGAAGTGGCCGGCCGTATGTCCGTACAGGAAGGTGCCCGTTTCCTTGAGAAGCCTCAGGGTGGCAAGGGCAAACTGCTGGGAGGCGTGCCGGGCGTACGTCCAGCCCGCGTACTGATACTGGGCGGAGGCATCGTGGGATGCAACGCCGCACAGATGGCTGCCGGCATGGGTGCCGAGGTAATGATTACGGACATCAACCTGCCCCGCCTGCGCTACCTCAGTGAAGTGCTGCCCAAGAACGTGAAGACCCTTTACTCCTCGGAACACAACATCCGCCAGGAACTGCCCACCATAGACCTGGTTATCGGCTCCGTCCTCATCCCCGGCGACAAGACGCCACACCTCATCACCCGCGACATGCTCCGCCTGATGAAGCCCGGCACGGTGCTCGTCGACGTAGCCATCGACCAGGGCGGTTGCTTCGAGACGTCGCACCCCACCACACACAGCGACCCGACGTACGTCGTGGACGGCATCGTACACTATGCTGTAGCCAACATCCCCGGCGCCGTACCCTTCACCTCGACCATGGCACTGACCAACGCCACCCTGCCCTACACCATCGCGCTGGCAGACAAGGGCTGGCAGAAGGCCTGCAAGGACAACCCCGCCCTGGCACTCGGCGTAAACGTGGCCGACGGCAAAGTGGTCTACAAAGCCGTGGCCGATGTCTTCGGCCTGCCTTACGAGGAGCTTATGCTCTAAAGACATACCTTTGAAAAAGAAATCAGGCACGGACCTCATCGATATGCGAGGCCGTGCCTGATGTTTTTTATCGTCTCTTTCTGATCAGTTCAAGATTTCAGCATCCTCTGCATGATCCTTCAAGGCTTCCACGTCGCGGGGCTGCGGACGATGGCGGGTAAACTTCATCCAGTTCACCAGCTCGGACAAGGCATAGACGAGGCACGTCACACCAATAATGATAAAGGCCGTCGAACGTACCCCCGTGGGGTTGAACAAGGTCACAATACCAGCTATCAGAATCAGCAACGGCACCACATAAAATCCGCCGGGCACCTTCATCCAGCTTCGTGCCGCCATGAGCGAAGCCATCTGCTGGACACCTCCCATCATCAGAATAAAGCCCAATACAAAGGTCAGCAGATCGGCAAAAAAGCCGGGCATGACAACCAACCATAAGCCGAAGAGCAGACTGCCCAATCCCTCTACAGGAAACCGACGGCGCAGCTCGGCCTTCTGTACCAGATAACCGATCAGACTGATGAGCGAAGGCACCAGAAAGACCACACCGATGGTAATCACCAGATACTCGCCTGCCTGTACCGGGAACAGGACCAGCAGCAGTCCGATAATCAAAGCGCAAATGATGCGCATCAATGAATAATTCAATCCTTTCATATCTTTCAAATCAATATAGTTGTACAACATTCGGGAAGGACGATTGGTTCGCCCTTCCCTGCAAAGATAGGTCTTTTGAAGCACACCTGCAACGAAAACCTGTCCAAATGCAATGCCCAAATACCAACCAGAACATTCCCCGGTCATTAGAAGAATTGTATATCTTTGAATAAATCCGTATCTTTGCGTCATCATTCACCCCAAACAACGGAATGCGAAATGAAAACAGCAGATTGCCCTTCAGTATTATTGATTTATACCGGCGGTACCATCGGCATGATTGAGAATCCCGAAACAGGTGCTCTGGAAAGCTTCAACTTCGACCAGCTGCTCAAGCATGTGCCCGAACTGAAACGCTTCAACTGCCACATCTCCACCTACCAGTTCAACCCACCCATCGACTCGTCGGACATGGAACCGGAACTCTGGGCCAAGATTGTGAAAATCATCAGCAGCCACTACAACGACTACGACGGCTTCGTCATCCTGCACGGCACCGACACCATGGCCTACACGGCCTGTGCTCTGAGCTTCATGCTCGAAAACCTGTCGAAACCCGTCATCCTGACCGGCTCGCAACTGCCCATCGGCATGCTGCGTACCGACGGCAAAGAGAATCTCATCACCGCCATCGAGATAGCCTCCGCCCGCCGCTCTGACGGCACGCCCATGGTGCCCGAAGTCTGCATCTTCTTCGAGAACGAGCTGATGCGCGGCAACCGCACCACTAAAATCAATGCGGAGAATTTCAATGCCTTCCGCTCGTTCAACTATCCTCCGCTGGCCAAGGTGGGCATCCACATCCGTTACGAGGAACACCTCATCCGACGCCCCGACCCGTCGCGCCCGATGAAGCCCCACTACCTGTTCGACACCAACGTCGTGGTGCTTACCCTCTTCCCCGGCATCCGCGAAAGCATCGTCAGCTCCGTACTCCACGTGCCCGGCCTGAAGGCTGTTGTGCTCAAGACTTTCGGTTCGGGCAATGCCCCGCAGAAAGAATGGCTCATCCGACAGCTCACGGAAGCCAACGAACGGGGCATCGTCATCGTCAACATCACCCAGTGCCAACGGGGTGTGGTCGAGATGCAACGCTACGGCACCGGCCTGCAGCTGCTCCAGACAGGCGTCATCAGCGGCTACGACAGCACGCCCGAGTGTGCCGTCACCAAACTGATGTTCCTCCTGGGCCACGGCCTGAACCAGCAGGAAGTGCGCCGCCTCATGGACTCCAACCTGGCAGGAGAGATTACCAAGACTTGCTGACGAACATCAGCATGTCAATCAAAAAAGTTACAGATTGTAGAAATAGATACAAAAAAAACGAGCTTGTTCTCACGAACCGCCCGTCCACATAAGAAAAGCCCGAATGGCTTTTCTTGTTATTCGTCAATTGTTACCCAAAAATCAATCTTTCTTTTTACTCAAAAAAAAAATCCAATACACTATGAAAACACTTAAAAAATAGCCTATGAAAAAACTTTTATTGTTTTATGTCTTCTGCGGTTTCACAACCACACTGCAAAGGTAGCGCTTTTCCTGCAATCTGCAAACATTCGGCAGAATAAAACCTGTTATATAACATATTTTTCAAGAACAATAGCTCTGTTTACACTTTTGGGATATCCTTACAGATTTTTTAAGGAAAACAATAAAAACAAGCCACCGAAATATCTGCTTCAGACATTCCGATGGCCGTCCCCTTTAAACACCTTTAAACAAAATGAAATTTCCAATTCATGCCGGAAGGACGGATGGACCGAACCACCCTCCCCTCCGGCCGCTTATACAGCTTATTACTTTCTGGCCTCAGCGATATAGCCCAAAGCCTCCTTGCATTTTTCTGTAATGTATGTCCAGTCTTCAGCTGCTACCTTATCCTTCGGGAACAGCTTGGAACCCATACCTACGCAGAACACACCGGCCTTGATCCAGGAAGTAAGATTCTCCTGAGTCGGCTCTACACCGCCGGTTACCATCAACTTGGACCACGGCATCGGAGCCAGCATGCCCTTGACAAGCTTCGGTCCCAGTACGTCGCCCGGGAAAATCTTGCACAGGTCGCAACCTACTTCCTGGGCGAAACCTACCTCGGACACGCTGCCGCAACCCGGCGTATAGGGCACCAGACGACGGTTACAAACCTTGGCAATCTCGGGATTGTACAACGGACCTACCACGAAATTGGCACCCAGCTGAATGTAAAGAGCCGCAGTAGCAGGATCCACTACAGAACCCACGCCCATTGCCATTTCAGGACATTCCTTGGCAGCAAACTTCACCACTTCGGCAAAAACCTCGTGGGCGAAATCACCGCGGTTGGTAAACTCGAAAGCACGGACACCACCGTCATAACATGCCTTCACTACTTTCTTTGCCACTTCTGCGTCCTTGTGGTAGAACACAGGAACCATGCCCGTAGAACCTATCTTGTTCAATACGGCTATCTTGTCAAATTTTGCCATTTTACTATGATCGTTTTTCGGTTATTCTGAAAGAAATTATCTCTGAACACGTCCGCTGGCATCACCACCGGCCAAGGCTTCCACTTCTTCGGCAGAAACCAAGTTGAAGTCACCGTTGATGGTATGCTTCAGGGCAGAAGCGGCTACGGCAAATTCCAGTGCCTCACCCTGAGTGGCCTTCGTCAGCAGTCCGTGGATGATACCACCCGAAAAGGAATCACCACCACCCACACGGTCTACGATAGGGTTGATATCGTAACGCTTGGACTCGTAGAACTCCTGGCCGTTGTAAATCATGGCCTTCCAACCGTTGTGGCTGGCAGAGAACGATTCGCGGAGGGTAGAAATGACATACTTGAATCCGAACTCCTTGGCCATGGCCTTGAAGATACCCTTGTAGCCTTCGGCGTCTGTCTTGCCGCCTTCCACGTCGGCATCGGGCTTGAAGCCCAGGCAAAGCTCCGCATCTTCTTCGTTACCGATGCAGACATCCACGTATTTCATCAAAGGTTTCATGATAGACTGTGCTTTCTCCTTGGTCCAAAGTTTCTTGCGGAAGTTCAGGTCCACAGAAACCGTCACGCCGTGACGCTTGGCAGCCTCGCAGGCCAGACGGGTCAGCTCAGCAGCCTTATCCGAAATGGCCGGTGTAATGCCCGACCAGTGGAACCAGTCGGCACCTTCCATGATGGCATCAAAATCAAAATCAGAAGGATCGGCTTCTGCAATGGCCGAATGGGCACGGTCGTAAATCACCTTGCTGGGACGCATGGAAGCACCTGTTTCCAGATAATAGATACCTACACGGTCACCACCGCGGGCAATATAGTCAGTCTTCACGCCATATTTGCGCAAGGCATTGACAGCCGACTGGCCGATTTCATGCTTCGGCAACTTGGTTACGAAATAAGCGTCATGTCCGTAGTTGGCACAGCTGACAGCCACATTGGCCTCACCGCCGCCATACACGACATCAAACGAATCGGACTGCACAAAACGAGTATTGCCCGGAGTAGACAATCTCAGCATGATCTCACCCAGTGTTACGACTTTCTTTCCCATAATCTTTTTTATTTTAGGATTAAATTGTTATTTTATAATACTTTGTTTCAAATTATAATCCACACGAAGAAAAAGCAATCAAACATCTGACAATCTGCACATTATATCTACATCATCAGAATTCATGCATACTTCCGTGTGCGGGCACAAAGATACAACAATTTTTGGAATACAAAAAATTATCATATATTTGTGACGAAAATATTAAGATTATTATTGTGTACGCACACAAATAGAGTCTGTACACCATCAATAGAACCAACAGATGAGCAGAATCAGAATCAAAGATATCGCACAAATGGCCGATGTCTCGGTGGGCACCGTAGACCGGGTGCTGCACGGACGTAGCGGCGTATCGGAAGCCAGCCGAAAACGAGTGGAAGAAATACTGAAGCAACTGGACTACCAGCCCAACATGTATGCCAGCGCCCTGGCCTCCAACAAGCAGTACACCTACGCCTGCCTGCTGCCCCAGCACGAAGCCAGCGAATACTGGACCGACATCGAAGCAGGCATTCGCGAAGCCACCCTTGCCTACTCGGACTTCAACATCCAGGCCGACGTTACCCACTACGACCCTTATGACTATCACTCGTTCGAACAGGCTTCGCAACAGATTGTAGAGAAACAGCCGGACGGGGTACTGCTGGCACCGACGGCTCCCCAGTATACGTGCCCCTTCGTCGAGCAGCTGAACCAGCTCCATATACCTTATATATATATAGACTCGAATATCCAGGAACAGCCGGCCCTTTCGTTCTTCGGTCAGCACTCCCACCAAAGCGGATTTTTTGCCGCACGCATGCTGATGCTGCTGGCCGGCAAGAATGCGACTGAAATAGTCATCTTCCGCAAGATAAACGAAGGAGTGGTTGGCTCCAACCAGCAGGAGAGGCGCGAAATCGGGTTCCGCGAATACATGGAACGCCATCACCCCACCTGCCACATCTGGGAACTGGACCTGCATGCCAAACGCGACACGGAAGACACCCAGATGCTGGACGATTTCTTCAAGGCCCACCCCACCCTGCACAACGGCATCACTTTCAACTCGAAAGCGTACATCATCGGCGAATACCTGCACAAGAGAGGCATCGCCGACTTCAACCTGATGGGCTACGACCTGCTGAAGCGCAATGTGGAATGCCTGAAGGGAGGTACCATCTCCTTCCTCATCGCCCAGCAACCTACCCTGCAGGGATTCAACGGCATCAAAACCCTGTGCGACCACCTGATTCTGAAGAAGGAGGTCAACCGCATCAACTTCATGCCTATCGACCTGCTGACGCGGGAAAACATCGAATTCTACTACAAACCGATAAACTAACACTCAACCCCAGTAACATGGAAACAAAGTTCTTGAAAATCAATCCGGCAGACAATGTAGCGGTAGCCATTGCACCGCTGTCGGCAGGTGAAAAAATAAATGTAGACGGACAGGAAATTACCCTGAACGAAGATATCCCGGCCGGTCATAAATTCGCACTGAAGAATCTGGCCGAAGGTGAAAACGTCATCAAATACGGATACCCCATCGGGCATGCCCGCGAAGCCCGCAGACAGGGCGACTGGATGAACGAACACAACATACAGACCAATCTGTCCGGCCTGCTGGAATACACCTACCATCCGGTAAAGGCAGACCTGGACATTGCCGACCGGCACCTGACCTTCAAGGGCTACCGCCGCAAGAACGGCGACGTGGGCGTACGCAATGAAATCTGGATCATCCCGACCGTGGGCTGCGTGAACGGTATTGCCAACCAACTGGCCGAAGCCCTGCGTGCCGAAACGGGCGGCAAAGGCGTAGACGCCATCATGGCCTATCCGCACAACTATGGTTGCTCCCAGCTGGGCGACGACCACGAGAACACCAAAAAAATACTGCGCGACATGGTGCTCCATCCCAATGCCGGAGCCGTGCTGGTCGTCGGCCTGGGTTGCGAGAACAACCAGCCGGACGTCTTCCGCGAGTTTCTGGATGAGTATGATACAGACCGTGTCAAGTTTCTGGTGGCCCAAAAAGTGGACAACGAATTTGAAGAAGGCATGAAGCTGCTGCGCGAACTCTATGCCAAAGCTTCGCAGGATGTACGCGAGGACGTTTCCCTGAGCGAGCTCCGCGTGGGACTGAAATGTGGTGGCTCCGACGGCTTCTCGGGCATCACGGCCAATCCGCTGCTCGGCCTGTTCTCCGACTTTCTGGTAGCCCAGGGAGGCACCACCGTCCTGACGGAGGTACCCGAAATGTTCGGCGCAGAAACCATCCTGATGAACCGCTGCCGCAACCGGGAACTGTTCGACCAGACGGTCAAGCTCATCAACGACTTCAAGGAATACTTCCTGAGCCACGGAGAACCCGTCGGAGAGAATCCCTCGCCGGGCAACAAGGCTGGCGGTATCTCCACACTCGAAGACAAGGCGCTAGGCTGCACGCAGAAATGTGGCAAAAGCTACGTCGAGGGAGTGTTGTCCTATGGTGAACGCCTCCACACGAAGGGGCTCAATCTACTGTCGGCTCCGGGCAACGACCTGGTGGCTGCCACCGCACTGGCTTCCAGCGGTTGCCACATGGTTCTCTTCACAACGGGCCGCGGAACGCCCTTCGGCACTTACGTCCCTACCATGAAGATATCCACCAACTCCAATCTGGCCAAGCACAAGCCGGGATGGATAGACTTTAACGCCGGTGTCATCCTCGAAGACGAACCGATGCAGCAGACGTGCGAACGCTTCATCGACTATGTCATCCGTGTGGCCAGCGGCGAACTGGTCAACAACGAGAAAAAAGGTTATAAGGAAATAGCCATCTTCAAGAATGGAGTGACACTTTAAGGAAAGCATCAACAGACTGAATACCATTTTATGCAAGAAACCATCCAATCCCGCCGGGGAAGCTGGTGGGCGCTGAGTCCGCTCGTCGTGTTCCTCTGCCTCTACCTGGTGACCTCCCTGCTGATGAACGACTTCTACAAGATGCCCATCACCGTGGCCTTCCTGTTCTCGTCGTGCTATGCTGTGGCCATCACCCGCGGCCTGAAACTGGAGGAACGCATCTACCACTTCTCTGCCGGGGCCAGCAACAAGAATATCCTGATGATGATCTGGATATTCGTACTGGCCGGAGCCTTTGCACAGAGCGCCAAGCAGATGGGCGCCATCGACGCAACGGTCAACCTGACCCTTCACGTCCTGCCGGACAACCTGCTGCTGGCAGGTATCTTTCTGGCTGCCTGCTTCATCTCCCTCTCCATCGGCACCAGCGTCGGCACCATCGTTGCCCTGACTCCGGTGGCGGTGGGGCTGGCTGAAAAGACCGGAGTCGACCTGGCCTATATGACGGCCATCGTCGTGGGAGGCTCCTTCTTCGGCGACAATCTGTCGTTCATTTCCGACACCACCATCGCCTCCACCCGTACGCAAGACTGCGTCATGACAGACAAGTTCCGCGTGAACTGCCTCATCGTGGTACCCGCAGCCATTGTGGTACTGGGAGTCTATGTCTTTCAAGGATTGAGCGTCAGTGCACCGCCACAGACCGAGACCATCGAATGGATCAAAGTACTGCCCTACCTCATCGTGTTGGGTACCGCCGTTGCAGGCATGAACGTCATGCTTGTGCTGATGCTGGGCATCGTGTCTACGGGACTCGTCGGTTTCCTCACCGGCATGTCGTTCTTCGACTGGTTCGGAGCCATGGGGGCGGGCATCACCGGCATGGGCGAGCTCATCATCATCACCCTGCTCGCCGGAGGCATGCTCGAACTGATACGCTACAACGGCGGCATCGACTTCATCATCACCCGACTCACCCGTCATGTACACGGCAAGCGGGGAGCCGAGCTGAGCATTGCCGCCCTGGTGAGCATCGCCAACCTCTGTACGGCCAACAACACCATCGCCATCATCACCACCGGCCCCATCGCCCGCGACATTGCCCGGCGTTTCCATCTGGACCGCCGCAAGACGGCCAGCATCCTCGACACCTTCTCGTGCCTGACGCAGGGCCTCATCCCCTACGGCGCACAGATGCTCATTGCTGCGGGGCTGGCTTCCATCTCGCCGCTGGACATCATCGGAAATCTGTATTACCCCTTCTGCATGGGGGCCTTTGCCCTGCTGGCCATCCTGCTGAGGTATCCGCGGAAGTATTCATAAGCAACGGCTGGCCAAATGTGGAGGTATTGCACACATTTTGTGGACTTTTGCTTGGCCGACCGGAAGAAAATGCTTACCTTTGCGCCCGCCATTACGAGCTAATGGCATAATTCAAATCAAATTAACTAATTAAACATTTATGGCAACAAAAATCAGATTGCAAAGAAATGGACGTAAGAGCTACGCTTTCTACTCCATCGTAATTGCTGACGTAAGAGCACCACGTGATGGTAGATTTATTGAAAAAATCGGTACTTACAACCCGAACACTAACCCTGCCACAGTAGATTTGAAGTTCGACCGCGCACTCGACTGGGTACTGAAAGGTGCACAGCCTACTGACACAGTACGCAACATCCTTTCCCGCGAAGGTGTCTACATGAAGAAGCACCTCTTGGGCGGTGTAGCCAAAGGCGCATTCGGCGAAGCAGAAGCAGAAGCCAAATTCGAAGCTTGGAAGAACAACAAGCAGAACGGTCTGGCTGCCCTGAAGGCAAAGCAGGAAGAAGCCAAGAAGGCTGAAGCCAAAGCACGCCTCGAAGCCGAAAAGAAGGTGAACGAAGAAAAAGCCAAAGCACTGGCTGAAAAGAAAGCCGCTGAAGAGGCTGCCAAAGCTGCTGAAGAAGCTGCCAAGGCCGCTGAACAAGCTGCAGAAGCTCCGGCTGCAGAAGCTGAAGCACCCGCTGCCGAATAAAGCACGCGGACAACTAAAGAACGCTTATTTCAAACAAACAACCCCATCCCTTCAAGCTTGCCGGCTTGAAGGGATTTTTATTTTCTATATTTCCCCCAGCGCCGTGTTAGAGTGTCAAATTATATAACCAACCGTCTACTCTTGGAGAGCAACCGCAATTCAAAGGCAGAAAAAGTACCGCCAGGGAATGTTTCAAACATAGAGGCCTTATGTTTCAAACATTCCCCCCTTGGGTTTGAAACATAGGCCCTTTGGGGTTTAAACCCATTTTCTACACATAGCCGCTCCACTCTTCCGGCAGGCACCCATCTGTAATTATCTTTCACAATTCGTTATTTTCTTTACCCTGCTTGAACCATTTAAAAGGAAGAAAAGCGATACCTCGGAAGTGCAAGGCTGAAAACTGCGTTTTCGCTTTGCACTTCGCTTGGTTTGCACTACTTTCAAGAAGATAGGCTGCACCTCGGAAGTGCAAGGCTGAAAACTGCGTTTTCGCTTTGCACTTCGCTCGGTTTGCACTATCTTTGCCCAGCTAATTTTAAAACCATAGAAACAATGAAAAAACTTACTTATCTGCTTGCCGCAGCTGCCGTACTGGCCGCTTGTAACGGCAACAAAGGTTACACCGTAACCGGTACCGTAGAAGGAGCCTCTGACGGCGATACCGTATATCTGAAAAAAGTGGAAGGCCGCCAGCTCGTCAGCCTCGACTCGGCTGTCATCAGCAACGGAACATTTACCTTCAAAGGCGTACAGGACACAGCTGCCAACCGCTACATCACCTACGCCGCACAGGACAAGGAACCTCTGATGATGGATTTCTTCCTGGAAAATGGTAAAATCAACGTAAGCCTGACCCGCAACAACGACTCGGCTACCGGCACGCCCAACAACGACGCCTACCAAGCCGTACGCAGCCAGCTCAACGGACTGAACGCCCAAATCAACGCCATCTACGAAAGCGTATCGACCGACACCACCTTCACCCAGGAGCAACGCGAAGCCAAAGGACAGGAAATTGAAGCACTGCAAGACAAATCCATCTCCATTCTGAAGGACGCCATCAAGCAGAACATCACCAATGCCGTAGGTATCCACCTGCTGAAACAGAACTTCTACTATATGGACGTAGAA
The DNA here is from genome assembly GCF_900128475.1 of Mediterranea massiliensis. Classification (GTDB taxonomy): domain Bacteria; phylum Bacteroidota; class Bacteroidia; order Bacteroidales; family Bacteroidaceae; genus Bacteroides; species Bacteroides massiliensis_E. Next base: position 379,578 of record NZ_LT635837.1, read on the forward strand.
GATCTGGATCCGCTGATGCCCCAGATTCCGGCTGCATACGACAACGATGAGACCATCGCAAAAATCAAAGCCAATGTAGAAAAGATGAAAGCTACCGCCGTAGGTCAGAAGTTCACGGACTTCGAAATGCAGACACCTGACGGCCAGAACGTCAAGCTGTCCGACTACGTAGGAAAAGGCAAAGTGGTGCTGGTAGACTTCTGGGCCAGCTGGTGTGGTCCCTGCCGTCGCGAAATGCCCAACCTGGTAGAAGCCTACAAACAGTACAAGAACAAGAACTTCGAAATTGTCGGTGTATCGCTCGACCAGAACGGAGACGCCTGGAAAGCTGCCATCGAGCAACTCAACATTACATGGCCGCAGATGTCCGACCTGAAATACTGGAACTGCGAAGGCGCCCAACTGTATGCCGTAAGCAGCATCCCTCACACGGTATTGATTGACGGCGAAGGTACCATCATCGCCCGCGGCCTGCATGGCGAAGACCTGCAAAAGAAGCTGGCTGAAGTATTGAAATAATACTCCATACGACCGATATCATGAAAAGCCTCCGGAACATACCGGAGGCTTTTTTATTTCATCAAGTTTACCATATTAGAAAACATATGCACAAACGAAGTTTTCCAAAATAAACAATGCACCTACTGATTATAAACGACTTAACAATTTTTACAGACATAAAAGTTTTCCAAAACAGAAAACTTTCGGATAAGTTTGATAACTTTGCATCATCCAAAAAGCATATTTCATCACCCCAAACATCACCATAGTTATGATACAGACTGTTATCAAACGAGACGGCCGCATCGTCGGCTTCAACGAAGAGAAAATCGCTACCGCCATCCGCAAAGCCATGCTTCACACCGACAAAGGGGAAGACCTGCAACTGATTCACCAGATAACGGACCACATTGCTTTCCGCGGCGCCTCACAGATGACCGTAGAAGCCATCCAGGACATGGTCGAACTGGAACTGATGAAAAGCAGCCGCAAGGACGTTGCCCAAAAATACATTGCCTACCGCAACCAGCGCAGCATCGCCCGCAAAGCCAAGACACGCGACATGTTTCTGGAAATCATCAATATCAAGTCCAACGACATCACCCGCGAAAATGCCAACATGAATGCCGACACTCCGGCCGGCATGATGATGAAATTCGCCAGCGAAACCACCAAGCCTTTCGTGGACGACTACCTGCTGAGCGAAGAAGCCCTGAACGCCGTAAAGGGGAATTATCTGCATATCCACGACAAGGACTATTACCCCACCAAGAGCCTGACGTGCGTGCAGCATCCGCTGGACCGCATCCTCACTCATGGATTCTCTGCCGGACACGGCGAATCCCGTCCGGCCAAACGCATCGAAACGGCCAGCATCCTGGGCTGCATCTCGCTGGAGACCGCCCAAAACGAAATGCATGGCGGGCAGGCCATCCCTGCCTTCGATTTCTACCTGGCCCCCTACGTGCGCCACAGCTTCATCGAAGAGATCCAGACGCTCGAACAATTGAACGGTGCCGACTATTCACACCTCTATCAGAAAGAACTGGACGACTATCTGCAACGTCCGCTCGAAGGGCTGCAGGGCGAAGAACGCCTGGTACAGCATGCCGTCAACCAGACCGTGGCACGCGTACACCAGGCCATGGAAGCCTTCATCCACAACATGAACACCATCCACTCGCGCGGTGGCAACCAGGTGGTGTTCAGCTCCATCAACTATGGCACCGATACCTCGGCCGAAGGTCGCTGCATCATCCGCGAACTGCTGAACAGCACCTACCAGGGAGTGGGCAACGGTGAAACGGCCATCTTCCCCATTCAGATCTGGAAAAAGAAACGCGGCGTCAGCTACCTGCCCGACGACCGCAATTACGACCTCTACCGCCTGGCCTGCAAGGTGACCGCCCGGCGCTTCTTCCCCAACTTCCTGAACCTGGACGCCACGTTCAACCAGAGCGAGGACTGGAAGGCCGACGACCCGCAGCGCTACCTGCACGAAGTGGCGACCATGGGCTGCCGCACGCGTGTCTTTGAGAACCGCTTCGGCCCCAAGACATCGGTAGGCCGGGGCAACCTTTCGTTCTCCACCATCAACATCGTCCGTCTGGCCATCGAGTGCATGGACATTGCCAACCCGGAAGAGCGCATCGCCCGCTTCTTCGCCAAGCTGGATGCCATGCTCGACATCACAGCCCGTCAGCTGCACGAACGCATGGAGTTCCAAAAAACAGCCTTTGCCAAGCAGTTCCCCCTCCTGATGTCGTCTTTATGGCTGGGATGTGAAAAGCTGAAGCCAAACGACACCATAGCCTCCGTCATCAACCAGGGCACTTTGGGCATCGGCTTCATCGGTCTGGCCGAGTGTCTGGTAGCCCTCACCGGACGACACCACGGCGAATCGGCCGAAGCCCAAGAGCTGGGTCTGAAAATCGTGACCTACATGCGCGACCGTGCCAACGAGTTCTCTGACCGCTACCAGCACAACTACAGCATCCTGGCCACGCCGGCCGAAGGCCTCTCCGGCAAGTTCACCCGTGCCGACCGCGAGAAGTTCGGCCAGTTGCCCGGCATCACCGACCGCGAATACTACACCAACTCCAACCACGTACCGGTGTACTACAAATGCAGTGCCCGCCACAAGGCCGAAGTGGAAGCTCCCTACCACGACCTGACCCGCGGAGGCCACATCTTCTATGTGGAGATAGATGGAGACGCCACCCACAACCCCGAAGCCATCATGCGCGTAGTAGACATGATGGACCGCTACAACATCGGCTATGGTTCCGTGAACCACAACCGCAACCGCTGCATGGATTGCGGATACGAGAATTCGGCCGAACATCTGGACGCCTGCCCCAAATGCGGCAGCACGAACATCGACCGCCTGCAACGCATCACAGGCTATCTGGTCGGCACGACCGACCGTTGGAACAAAGCCAAACTGGCCGAACTGAACGACCGCGTCATCCACCAATAAATCCGGAATCATGCTCTCCATACTCGATATACTCGAAGATACCACCGCAGACGGTCCGGGTTTCCGCACCTCCATCTACGCCGCCGGATGCCCGAACGCCTGTCCCGGGTGTCACAATCCCGAATCATGGGACATCCGCCATGGACGTCGGATGACTACGGATGAAATCCTGCAAAAGGTGCTCGACGACCCTTTCGCCGATGTCACGTTCAGCGGAGGCGACCCTATGTTCCAGCCCGAAGGCTTTGCCGAACTGGCCCAAGCCATCAAAGAGAACAGTAACAAAAATATTTGGTGCTACACAGGATATACGTTCGAACAGCTATTGAACAACACCCGGTATACCCGCCTCCTGCAATACATAGACGTACTGGTGGACGGCCGCTTCCGGCAGGAACTGCGGGACGAATCACTTTATTTCCGCGGCAGCAGCAACCAGCGCCTGATAGACGTCCCCGCCTCCCTGAAGAACAGGAAAGCCATAGCATATAGCTATCGGCCCGAATAGAAGTACACTGATAAAAAAACTACCCGAAACGCCGGTATCAAATCCGACGTTTCGGGTAGCCATTTATCTTTCGTTTTTGAAATCCTACCATTCTATAAACTTGCCACGTTCTTTCCGCTTCTGCAGCTCTTCAGCCAAGAAGCGCTGCCTGTCCTTGGCAATGTAGCGGCGTGCAAAGATGTTGGGTACAGCTACGCCCAACGATATGCAAAGGATGATGAGCGAAGCATTGATGCCGTTGGAAACCGCGATGGTCACCTCGCCCACGACACCGTTCATATTGATCAGTGCCATCAACGACCGATACATCAATACACCGGGAATCATCGGGATGACCGATGGAATGGTCAGCACATGGTTGGGAACATGGAACCAGTGTACTGCCTTTACAGCCACCAGGCTCACCACCAGCGCTCCCATGAAGGAACCTACTACCGGACCGAAGCCCAGCTCGAAGTTGACGAAATTTCGGGTACAGACAGCCAGCATACCGCCGATGGCCACTACCCACAACAACCGGCGCTGGATATTGAAAATCATGGAGAAGCCCATAGCAGCAATAGCTGCCGCAACAGCATACGTCAAGTACGTGTCGTGCGGAACAATGCTCAGTTCGCTGAATTTCCTGTCGATGACCAGGTCTTCCATTACCAGGACACGCATGGCCAATACAATGCCGAATGCCATCGCCACCACCATCAAGGCCGTATTCACAGCCCGGACGATGCCCACCTGTATGTAGTTGTCTATCATATCGTCCACAAAGTTGATAAGCGGAACTCCCGGCACAATGAACAATGCACAAGCCAACAGAGGATGATACGGAGTATCCGACCAGCCGGAAAAAGTCGTAATATAAGCCAGGCACGTGGAGATAAAAGCCGCAATGGCGATGCTCATATAATGATTGATACCGAACTCATTGCAACGCGCACGCACCCGAAATCCGGCAAAAGCACAAATGGAAGCAAACAGAAAAGCAATCCAGTCACCGCCGAACAGTTTGCAGAATCCGCCACAGGCAAAACCGGCACCGATAGCCACCACATAGGGCACATAATTGCGCTTCTTTGAACGGATGCGCTCCAGTTCCTCTTCATACTGGTCCAGTGAATAGTCGTTCTCGATGGCCCGCCACGACAACTTGCTGATTTCAGAAATCGCCGTCATGTTGATGCCATGCTTCTCGCATTTCTGAAACTTGGAGAACGAATGCGAGCCGTCGCTCACGTTCACCATCAGCATGGTATAACTCACATCGATATGCAGCTTCTCTTCGGGTAGTCCCAAATAGGCTGCCACGCGGTTCATGTTACGGACAATGCGGTTTGTATCGGCGGCACTCTCCACTAATAATTTTCCTGTACGGAGCAACAAATCAAGTTTCCTTCTCAACAAGGCCACTTCTTGGTCAGTCAATGCTTTAGCCATCTTCCAGCAATCGTTAATTTTTCGGACTGCAAAGATAGTGCAAACGGAGTGAAACACAAAGTGAAAACGGAGTTTTCAAGTTTTGAAATTCAAGACTTCACATATATCCTTTAATTAGAATACGACCAATAATCATAGACATAAAAAAAGCCGTCCCAGTCGGGACGGCTTCCTTTGTCATATACCGGTGAAGAAATTATTCGGCCAACTTGTTGTTTGAACCCAGCACGTTGATGATTTTGTGCTTGTACAGTTTCTCCATTTCGTCACGAGCCGGACCCAGATACTTACGGGGATCGAACTCAGCGGGTTTCTCAGCGAATACCTTGCGGACAGCAGCTGTCATAGCCAGACGAGAGTCTGAGTCGATGTTGATCTTGCAGACAGCAGACTTGGCAGCCTTACGCAGCTCGTCTTCGGGAATACCGATAGCAGCTTCCAGCTTGCCACCATACTGGTTGATCATGTCAACATATTCCTGAGGAACGGAAGAAGATCCGTGGAGTACGATGGGGAAGCCCGGCAATTTCTCCATAACGGCGTCCAGAACATCGAATGCCAAAGGAGGAGGTACCAGACGGCCTGTCTTCGGATCTACGTGGCACTGTTCGGGTTTGAACTTGTAGGCACCGTGAGAAGTACCGATAGAGATAGCCAAGCTGTCGCAACCTGTACGAGTAGCAAAGTCGATTACTTCTTCAGGGTTTGTATAAGTGTGATGTTCAGCAGATACTTCATCTTCTACACCAGCCAATACACCCAGTTCACCTTCAACTGTTACATCAAACTGATGAGCATATTCAACAACCTTCTTAGTCAGAGCGACATTCTCTTCGTAAGGCAGATGAGAACCGTCGATCATTACAGAAGAGAAGCCCATGTCTACACAAGACTTGCACAGTTCGAAGCTGTCACCGTGGTCCAGGTGCAGAACGATTTCAGGATGTTCGCATCCCAATTCCTTTGCATACTGAACGGCACCTTCGGCCATGTAGCGCAGCAAAGTCTGGTTGGCATAGTTGCGGGCACCCTTAGAAACCTGCAGGATAACCGGGCTCTTCTCCTCAGAAGAAGCCTTGATGATGGCTTGCAACTGCTCCATATTGTTGAAGTTGAATGCCGGAATGGCATAACCGCCCTTGATGGCACGCGCAAACATCGCTTTGGTGTTTACGAGACCTAAATCTTTGTAATTAACCATTTTGTTTAAAAGTTTATTGTTAGTGAATCAAATTCTGTGCAAAAGTACACATTCTCCTTTAAAAAGCGGTCACAAGGTCTATAAAAAAACTCTCCGAACACAAAGAAAAACAAAAATTTTTCATGTGTTTGAAGAGTTTTAACAAAAGATTGCAATGTCTACGTTGCAAACCCGATCCGAAAATCGGCATGCGACTTATTTCTTCAGATAGATGATGGTAGGCAGGTGGTCGCTGTAACCGTTCAGCCACGTACGGCCGCCGTGGGTACGCAAGGGCGAACCCTTGTACTTGCCGTCCTGCTGGATGAGGTAATCGCGGCGGAACACTTCATGATGGTCATAACGCAATCCCCTGCGCTTTTTCAGCAAAGGTTTTGACAGAACTATCTGGTCGAACAGGTTCCATTTACCCCGATACAGCAAGGTACCTACCCCGTCGTCCTGCAGGGTTTCCCACCACGGATTATAGAAATCGGCCTTCTTCACCTCTTTTTTATACTTGCAGGCGCCCAGCGTCTGCATACTCTCGTCCATGGGGTCGTCGTTCATGTCGCCCATCACGATCAGCTTCAGCCTCCGGTCGCTGCGTTGCAGGGAGTCGGCCAGCGCCCGTACTTGGCGGGCTGCATGCACCCGCACCGGCGACTTGGCACCGCGCGAAGGCCAATGGTTGACGATGACACAGACACGCTCACCGGCCATCCGCCCGTCCACAATCAGAAAGCCGCGCGTCAGGTGTACCGTGTCGCCCTGATAGGGTTCGGACAAGACCAGCCTGGAAGCCGTCACTTCATATTGCTGCGGGTCGTAAAGCAAGGCACAGTCGATACCCCGCTTGTCAGGCCCTTCGTAATGGATAAACTTGTATTGGGAAAGGGAAGGCTGCTCCAGCAAGTCGGTCAGCACCCGGTCGTTCTCCACTTCGGCCACACCGATAAAGGCCGGTCCCTGGGGCACCTCGTCGCGCGACAGGGACGAAAGCACCCGTGCCATATTCGCCAGCTTGGCTTCATACTTCTGCGATGTCCACTTGTAGCTGCCCCCTGGCAAGAAATCATAATCGTTCTTGCCGGCATCGTGAATGGTATCAAACAGATTCTCAAGATTGTAGAACGCCACGCTATACAAGCCGCGCTTTCCGTTCTGCGCCCCCACGCCGACGGCAAAGAGGCAGAGAGTCATTAGGAAGAATAGTTTTTTCATAATTATGCGAATGGTTTCGGCTGCAAAAGAAAGAAATAAAACGAGATAAACCTATTTTTTCAGCAAACTTTTTTTCTGTTTCAATAAATAGCACTATCTTTGCACCCTGAAAAGTTAAAAAGACCATTACACACCACTATTTGTTACCAAGCATATAGTAACCGAAATAAAAAATTAAAAACAATATCGAAATGAAAAAAGGTATTCATCCCGAAAATTACCGTCCGGTAGTATTCAAAGATATGTCGAATGGCGACATGTTCCTGTCTCGTTCTACTGTCAACACGAAAGAGACAATCGAATTCGAAGGCGAAACTTATCCGTTGGTAAAACTGGAAATCTCCAGCTCTTCCCACCCGTTCTACACCGGTAAGTCCAAGTTGGTCGATACAGCCGGTCGCGTAGACAAGTTCATGAGCCGCTACGCCAAGAGCCAGAAGAAATAATCATTTCTTTATTTGAAAAGACTAAAAAAGAGGATGCGCACCTGCGCATCCTCTTTTCTTTTTATTAATGATGAACCTAAGCATCCCTTTACCCAGCTTAAAGCGCTTGTTTGCCCAGCCCAAATGAATCATTTAAGCTGGGTAAAGCCCTGCTTTAAGCTGGACAAACGATTGCTTTAAGCCGGACAAACAAGACTTCTACCCAGAACTTACTTCCGGAAAGGCGGCTTCACGACTACAGCCTTCAGCTTGCGGCCGCGCATATCGATGCAGATTTCCGTTCCAGGCTTGCTGAATTCGGTCTTCACATACCCCATACCGATACCGATCTTTCGCATGGGAGACATGGTACCCGAAGTCACCATACCAATCGGATGACCTTCCGCATCCATCAGTCCGTATCCATGACGGGGAATGCCTCGGTCTATCATCTCAAAGCCTACCAGCTTGCGGGCCACACCTTCGGCCTTCTGCTTCTCCAGCATCGGACGGTTGATGAAGTTCTTGCCGTCCACAAACTTGGTGATCCAGCCCAGGCCGGCCTCGATGGGCGATGTGGTGTCATCGATGTCGTTGCCATACAGGCAAAAGCCCATCTCCAGGCGAAGCGTATCGCGGGCTCCCAAGCCAATGGGCTTGATGCCAAACTCAGCACCGGCCTCGAACACCGCATCCCAGATTTTCAGGGCAGCTTCGGGATAGAAGTACAACTCAAAGCCACCGGCTCCCGTATAGCCGGTATTCGAAATGATGACATCCTTCTCACCCGCAAACTCGCCGTGGGTAAAGGTGTAATAAGGCAGTGACGACAAATCGATGGACGTCAGTTTCTGCAAGGCCAGAATGGCTTTCGGGCCCTGTACGGCCAACTGGGCCATGCGGTCGGAAGCGTTTTCAAGCTCGGCCCCTTCGGTATTGTGGGACACGCACCAGTTCCAGTCTTTCTCTATGTTGGCCGCGTTCACAACCAGCATATACTTTTCGGGTTCGTAACAATAGACCAGCAGGTCGTCCACAATGCCTCCCGTTTCGTTAGGGAAACAAGTGTACTGCACCTTGCCGGGAGTGAGAGCAGCCACATTGTTGGAGGTTACCTTCTGGAGGAAATCCAGCGCATGCGGACCCTTTACCCAAAATTCGCCCATGTGCGACACGTCGAAGACGCCCACACCGTGGCATACGGTCAGATGTTCGTCGATGATGCCCGAATATTCAATCGGCATATTATATCCCGCAAACTCGTGCATCTTGGCACCCAGCGAGATATGTTTTTCAGTAAATGGAGTGGTTTTCATGAAACTAATATTTAAGCATTCAGTATTTTTATCTCATCAGCGTGCGGCCACCAGCTCGGCAATCTTCACCACCACCTTCATGGCTTTTTCCATGCTCTGGATGGGCACGAACTCATAACGGCCGTGGAAGTTGAGTCCGCCGGCAAAAATGTTGGGGCAAGGCAATCCCTTGAACGAAAGCTGCGCTCCGTCCGTACCGCCACGAATGGCTTTTACATGAGGCTCCACACCGGCATCCTTCATGGCCTGGAAAGCGATGTCGATGACATGCATCACCGGCTCTATCTTCTCGCGCATGTTGTAGTACTGGTCGTGCAGATCGAGCGTGGCCGTACCCTCACCATATTCAGCATTGATTTTACGGACAAGGTGTTCCATCTCCCGCTTGCGGCTCTCGAAGCGAGTACGGTCATGATCGCGGATAATATAAGAAACCACCGTCTGCTCTACTTCGCCGCTGATACCTACCAGGTGATAGAATCCTTCGTAACCTTCTGTATGCTCGGGCGTCTCGTGACTGGGCAACATGGCCATAAAACGGTTAGCCACCCGAATAGAGTTGATCATCTTGTGCTTGGCATAGCCCGGATGCACGTTGCGGCCCTTGAACGTAATTTTGGCCGAAGCAGCGTTGAAGTTCTCAAACTCCAGTTCGCCTACCTCACCGCCGTCCATCGTGTAAGCCCAGTCGCAACCGAACTTCTCCACATCGAACTTATGGGCACCGAGGCCTATTTCCTCGTCAGGATTGAAGCCGATGCGTATCTTTCCATGCTTGATTTCAGGGTGTTCCTGCAAATAGACAATGGCCGAAACGATTTCGGCAATACCAGCCTTGTCATCAGCTCCCAGCAAAGTCTTTCCGTCGGTCACAATCAAGTCCTCCCCCTTGTGTTCGAGCAGTTCGGGGAATTGAGAGGGAGACAGCACTATATTTTCTTCGGTACAAAGCACAATGTCCTTACCGTCGTAATTCTCTACCTTACGCGGCGACACATTCTTGCCGCTCATATCGGGACTCGTGTCCATGTGAGCAATAAAACCTACCGTAGGAAGAGGCTTGTCCGTATTGGCGGGAAGCGTGGCAAACAGGTAACCGTTGTCATCCAACGTGACATCCTCCAACCTCAAGGATTCCAATTCTTCCTTCAAATAGCGGGCAAACACCATCTGCCCCGGCGTACTGGGAGTGACACCCGTCTCTTCGCTCGACTGGGTATCAAAGCTGACATACTTTAAAAAGCGTTCTACTAAAGTCATATCATTCAAAATAAAATTGAGATTCAACAATATTTGTTCATTGTGCCCGTAAAGGTAGGAAAAGGGGCGTGAATTGCCAAGCAATCCACGCCCCTTTTTTATTTCTATTTTAACTATTTGTCAATCAGAAACAGCTGCTGCCGTCAAAACAATGCGTACAAAGCTTGCACTTGGGCAGGCCGATGCTCTCGACCAGCGTCTCCAGCGTATTGAAACGCAAGGAAGTGAAGCCAAAACGCTCGCGCATGATTTCGACCATACGGTTGTATTCGGGCGAACCGGTCGTAGCATATTTCTCAAGATTCTTGTTTTCGTCGCCTTCCAGTTCCTTGATGATGCGGCGTGTAATCAGTTCAAGCGGACTCTTGGATGCCGTAAACCCAATGAACGGACAAGAGTAGATGAGCGGCGGACAAGCTATGCGGATGTGCACTTCCTTGGCACCATACTCATAGAGCACCTTGACATTGTCGCGGAGCTGTGTACCACGTACGATGGAATCGTCGCAGAAGAGAAGGCGCTTGCCCTGAAGCATCGCACGATTGGGGATAAGCTTCATCTTGGCTACAAGATTACGCATCTCCTGCCGACTGGGAGTGAAGCTGCGCGGCCAGGTCGGAGTATACTTGGCAATGGCACGATGATAGGGAATGCCCTTGCCTTCGGCATAACCCAAAGCCATACCTACACCCGAATCAGGAATGCCACAAGCACAATCTACTTCAGACGAGTCGGTCTGCCCCATTTTCAAACCGCTGGTGAATCGGACCTCTTCGACATTGCGTCCTTCGTAACACGACGTAGGGAAACCATAATAAACCCACAGGAACGAACAAATCTGCATCTTCTCTTCCGGCTTACGCATCTGCTCGATACCTTCGGCCCGCAAACGAACGATTTCGCCCGGCCCCAGATAGCGCTCCACTTCGTAGTCGAGGTTGGGAAAACAGCTCGATTCGCTGGTGGCAGCATAGGCACCGTCCTTGCGTCCGATGACAATCGGCGTACGCCCCCACTTGTCGCGGGCGGCAATGATACCGTCTTCTGTCAGAAGCAACATGGAGCAGGAACCCTTGATGTGCCTGTAGACATTTTCGATACCTTCGACAAAGTTCTTGCCTTGGATGATGAGCAGGGCTATCAGTTCCGTCTGGTTGGTCTGGCCGGAGCTGAGCTCGGAGAAGTGCATGTTCTGCTTGAGCAAATCGGCCTCCAGCTCGGCTATGTTTACAATCTTGGCTACTGTCACAATGGCGAAACGCCCCAGGTGGGAGTTCAGGATAATGGGCTGCGCGTCCGTATCGCTGATGATGCCGATACCCGAATTGCCCTTGAACTTATCCAGCTCGTCTTCGAACTTCGTACGGAAATAGGTGCTTTCCAGATTGTGGATAGAGCGGTTGAAGCTTTGGGTCGCGCCGTCGTAAGTAGCCATACCACCCCGTTTCGTACCTAAATGTGAATTGTAGTCTGTACCATAAAACAAATCAGTCACACAACTTTCTTTGGCGACTGTACCGAAGAAACCTCCCATATATGTATATTCTTTAATATATTATGTATAGTGTCCGCTTATAAAAACGATTGCAAAGGTACAAATAAGTCGGCAGGCAACATTCGGAAATGCCCAGTTTTTTTCAGCAAAAAACGCCCTGCAAGCATAAAAACTCGCAGAGCGCTTACCAACACCTATGAAGCTATCTTCTTACCTTTTTCAGTTTCTCCATTTCTTCACAGATTTCAGGTCGTCGGGCTTAGCCTCAATCAGGCTCAAGGCAAAGCCCCCGCCACGTGCTTCCTTGACGGCCATCTTGGTCTTGGAAGTCACGATACCTTTCTTTATCTGATAGGAAGTGGGATTTTCCTTATAGTCGGCATCCTTGCCGTCGGCATAAAGGATAGCCACGTATTTCTTGTCGGCATCGAGGAAGTCGAGCTTGAACTCGGCCGTACGGGCATTTTCGTCGGTAATACCACCTACGAACCAGTTGTCCGTTCCCTTGGCTTTGCGCGCAATGGTGATGTAGTCGCCCGGCTCGGCTTCGATGTAATTGCTTTCATCCCAATCTACGGCAACGTCCTTGATGAACTGGAAGGCGTCCATGCGCTTCTCGTAGTTCTCAACCAAGTCGGCAGCCATCTGCAAGGGGCTGTAGAGGGTTACGTAGAGGGCCAGCTGCTTGCAAAGGGTTGTCTGCACCTGTCCGTGAGGCAAATCACCCATAAAGTCGAGCTTCGTGTCAAAGATACCCGGCGTATAGTCCATCGGACCGCCGATGAGACGGTTGAAGGGCAAGAGTGTAGTGTGGAAAGGCTTACTACCGCCGAAGGCTTCGTATTCAGTACCACGGGCCGACTCATTGCCTATCAGGTTGGGGTACGTACGGCAAAGGCCGGTGGGACGCACGGCTTCGTGTCCGTTGACCATAATCTTGTATTCGGCCGCTTTCTTGACGGCATACAGGTAGTGATTGTTCATCCACTGACCGTAATGGTGCTCGCCACGAGGAATGATGTTTCCTACATATCCGCTCTTCACGGCATTGTAGCCATTGTCTACCATAAACTGGTAGGCCTTGTCCAGATGGCGTTCGTAGTTGCGTACGGAAGAAGATGTCTCGTGATGCATCATCAGTCTCACCCCTTTGCTACGGGCATAGTCGTTCAGCATCTTCACATCGAAATCGGGATAGGGGGTCACGAAGTCGAACACATAATCCTTTGACTTGCCGAACCAGTCTTCCCAACCTTCATTCCAACCTTCGACCAGCACCTGATCAAGCCCGTTGGCAGCCGCAAAGTCGATGTATTTCTTCACGTGCTCGTTGTTGGCTCCATGACGGCCGTTGGGTTTGGTCTTCGTATAATCTGTCTGCCCCAACTTGACGGAAGGAAGTTCGTCGGTATAGGCCCATGTGCTCTTGCCGGCAATCATCTCCCACCACACGCCGACGTACTTCACGGGTTTGATCCACGACACGTCTTCATAGGCACAAGGTTCGTTCAGATTCAGCGTGATGCGCGAGGCAAGGATGTCGCGTGCGTCGTCGCTCACAATGACCGTACGCCAGGGTGAGGTGCAGGGAGCCTGCAAATAGCCCTTGTTGCCCTGTGCATCGGGAGTCAGCCAGGACTCGAACACAAGGTTCTTGTCGTCGAGATTGAGGTGCATGCACGAATAGTCGACCAATGCTGCCTCGTGCAGGTTGATGTAGAGGCCGTCGGCCGTCTTCATCTGTAAGGCCGTCTGCACGCCTGTAGGCGAGAAGGGAGTCTGCGAAGAGTTGGGCGTAATGGCACCTTCCATCAGGCCGCGTATCTCCGTCAGCTTCGATTCGGTATAGTCATATTCCTGCGTATCGTAGTCGCCAGGTATCCAGAAGGCCGTGTGGTCGCCCGCCATGGCAAACTGGGTATGCTCTTCCTTGATGACGAAGTAATTGAGGTTCTTCTGCAAAGGGAATTCGTAGCGGAAGCCCAGGCCGTCGTCGAAGAGGCGGAAACGGATGACGATGTGACGGCCCTGCGCCTGCTGGTTGAGCGTCACAGCCATCTCGTTGTAATGGTTGCGGATTTCCTTCTCCTCGCCCCAGACGGGCTGCCAAGTTTCATCGAACGTAGAAGTCTTCACGCCAGCCAGCGAGAAGCCATTCATCAGACCCGGATCGTCCTTCAGTTCCAATCCCAGCTTGGATGGCTTGATAACGGTTTTATTCTTATAATACAATTCGTAGACGGGTTCTCCCTGCACATTGACCGTAAAGTTCAGACGAAGTTGTCCGTTGGGCGAAGTGAGTTCTTCGGCCCCCACTCCTGCGGATACGCCAAGGAAAAGCAACAGAAATAGAAATTTTGAAATGAATGTTTTCATGTTTCTCATGTGCAATGTTAGTAATTCGTGGGACAAAGATAGAAAAGAGAAAAGAAAGTAGCAGGCAGTTGCCGATAAAAAGCCTGAAAGCCATTCAGCAAACGTTTGCATACGCCCCATAGGGAACGAAAAAACAAAACAGCCTTTTCCCGACAGGAAAGCAGCCTTTTCTGCCTCGCCAAACAGCCTTTTCCTGCAAAAAGAAGAAAGTTGCTTCGGAAAGCCCCGATGTTTTCCTACCTTTGCATCCGTAATCGGGCAGGCACCTGCCTGCCGCCAAACATAAGACTGACGCCATGACAAAAGAACTGATAGCTATCTTTATCGGAGGAGGCACAGGAAGTGTGCTCCGTTATTGCGTGCAAATGGCTTTGCACGAACGCATCGTGCCCTACAATTTTCCATGGGCCACATTCACCGTCAACATCGTGGGCAGCTTCCTCATCGGCCTCTTCTATGCCTGGTCGGCCCGCTTCAACCTGCCAACAGAAATCCGCCTCCTGCTGACGACCGGCCTCTGTGGAGGGTTCACCACCTTCTCGACCTTCAGCAACGACGGCCTGACGCTGCTCAAGCAGGGATACGGCAGCCTGTTCCTGCTGTACGTGGCGCTGAGCATCGTGCTGGGCACCACCGCTGCCTTCGCCGGCAACTGGTGCGGCCGATAAAGCCCATTTTTTCAGATACGGACACGGAAATTTAGAGTATTTAATAGAAAATACCTACCACTTGCGAGTCTATATTCGGAAGAAAGTCCGTATTTTTGTATCTGAATAATCTTTGTTACAACAATGACTGAAAAGAAAACAATATAACTAACCACTAAATCCTATGCTGACTCAACTCATCAATGCCCGCATCCTCACCCCACAGGGGTGGCTGAAGGATGGTTCCGTCCTGATCCGCGACGGAAAGATTCTGGAAGTAACTAACTGCGACCTGGCCGTTATCGGCGCTACGCTCATCGACGTCAAAGGCATGTACGTACTGCCTGGCGGCATCGAGATACACGCGCATGGCGGCGGCGGACGCGACTTCATGGAGTGTACTGAGGACGCATTCCGCCAGGCGGTAGCAACGCACATGAAATATGGTACGACGAGCATCTTCCCCACGATGTCGTCGTCGACTGTCCCCATGATCGAGCAAGCAGCCGAAACCTGTACGAAGTTGATGGCCGAGCCCGACAGCCCCATCATGGGCCTGCACCTCGAAGGCCATTACTTCAACCCGGCCATGGCAGGCGGACAACTCCCCGAAAACATCAAGAACCCCGACCCCAACGAATACATCCCGCTGGTAGAACGCTGGTCGTGCATCAAGCGCTGGGACGCCGCTCCCGAACTGCCGGGTGCCATCCAGTTCGGCAAGTACATCGCCGGAAAAGGCATCCTGGCCTCTGTGGGACACACACAGGCCGAGTTTGAAGACATCCTGGCCGCCTACGAAGCCGGATATACCCACGCCACGCACTTCTACAACGCCATGCCGGGCTTCCACAAGCGCCGCGAATACAAGTACGAAGGCACCGTGGAGAGCATCTACCTGCTGGACGACATGACGGTGGAAGTCGTAGCCGACGGCATCCACGTGCCGCCCACCATCCTGCGACTGGTCTACAAGATAAAAGGTGTGGAGCGCACATGCCTCATCACCGACGCCCTGGCCTGCGCCGCCAGCGACAGCAAGGAGGCCTTTGACCCCCGCGTCATCATCGAAGACGGTGTCTGCAAACTGGCCGACCGCTCGGCACTGGCCGGAAGTATCGCCACGATGGACCGCCTGATCCGCACCGTGGTACAGAAAGCCGACATACCGCTGGCCGACGCCTCGCGCATGGTATCCGAGACACCTGCCAAGATCATGGGCATATACGACCGCAAGGGCTCGCTGCAGAAAGGCAAGGACGCCGATATCATGGTGATGGACGAGAACCTGAACGTTCGCGCCGTATGGGCCATGGGCAAGCTTGTTCCCGACACCTATACCATCTGAAATAACGTCATACACTTATAATACAATCAATTTATGAAGACCAATCTAAGCTCACAAATCACGCTGAACCGAGTATCCCCCCGATACTACCGCCCGGAGAACGCCTTCGAACGCTCCGTACTGACCCGTCTGGAGAAAGTACCCACCGACATCTACGAGACTCCTGAAGAAGGAGCCGACCAGATAGCCCGCGACATCGCCCAGCTGATACGCGACAAGCAGAAGGCCGGACGCTTCTGTGTACTGGCCCTGGCAGGCGGCAATTCGCCCCGCAACGTATATGCCCACCTGGTACGCATGCACCAGGAAGAGGGACTGAGCTTCCGCAACGTCGTCGTGTTCAACCTCTACGAATACTATCCGCTGGCTCCCGATGCCGCCACCAGCAATCTGAATGCCCTGAAGGAGATGCTCCTCGACCATGTGGACATCGACAAGCAGAACGTCTTCAGCCCCGACGGCACCATCGCCAAGGATACCATCTTCGAATACTGCCGCCTGTACGAACAGCGCATCGAGAGCTTCGGCGGACTGGACGTGGCCCTGCTGGGCATCGGCCGCGTAGGCAACATCGGCTTCAACGAACCGGGTTCGCGACTGAACTCCACCACCCGCCTCATCCTGCTGGACAGCGACTCGCGCAACGATGCGGCCAAGCTGTTCGGTACGATTGACAATACTCCCGTCAGCTCCATCACGATGGGTGTATCGACTATCCTAGGTGCCAAGAAGGTGTACCTCATGGCCTGGGGCGAGGAAAAGGCAAAGATGGTGAAAGAATGCGTGGAAGGCAACATTACGGACACCATCCCCGCCTCCTACCTGCAGACGCACAACAACGCCCACATTGTAATCGACCTCTCGGCCGCCTCCAACCTGACTCGCATCCAGCGTCCCTGGCTGGTGACGTCCTGCGAATGGAACGACAAGCTCATCCGCAGTGCCATCGTATGGCTGTGCCAGCTCACGGGCAAACCCATCTTGAAGCTGACCAACAAGGATTACAACGAGAACGGCTTAAGCGAACTGCTGGCTCTCTACGGTTCGGCCTACAATGTGAACATCAAGATATTCAACGACCTGCAGCACACCATCACGGGATGGCCGGGCGGCAAGCCGAACGCCGACGACACCTACCGTCCCGAACGTGCCAAACCTTTCCCGAAGCGCGTCGTGGTATTCTCTCCGCACCCCGATGACGATGTCATCTCCATGGGCGGCACCATCCGCCGCCTGGTAGAGCAAGGTCATGATGTGCACGTAGCCTACGAAACCAGCGGCAACATTGCCGTGGGCGACGAAGAGGTGGTTCGCTTCCTGCACTTCATCAACGGCTTCAACCAGCTGTTCAACAACAGTGCCGACCAGGTCATCAACGAGAAGTATGCCGAGATCCGCAAGTTCCTGCGCGAGAAGAAGGACGGCGACATGGATACGCGAGACATACTCACTATCAAGGGCCTTATCCGCCGCGGCGAGGCACGTACGGCCTGCACCTACAACAACATCCCGCTGGACCACTGCCACTTCCTGGACCTGCCCTTCTACGAGACCGGCAAGATCAAGAAGAACCCCATCAGCGAGGCCGACGTGGAAATCGTACGCAACCTGCTGCGTGAAGTGCAGCCCCATCAGGTATTTGTGGCCGGCGACCTGGCCGACCCGCACGGCACACACCGCGTCTGCACCGACGCCGTATTCGCCGCCATCGACCTGGAGAAGGAAGAAGGGGCCGAATGGCTGAAGGACTGCCGCATCTGGATGTACCGTGGTGCCTGGGCTGAATGGGAAATCGAGAACATCGAGATGGCCGTGCCCATCAGCCCCGAAGAACTGAGAGCCAAACGAAACTCCATCCTGAAGCACCAGAGCCAGATGGAAAGCGCTCCGTTCTTGGGCAACGACGAACGTCTCTTCTGGCAACGAAGCGAAGACCGCAACCGCGGCACAGCCAACCTGTACAACAGCCTGGGTCTGGCCAGCTACGAAGCGATGGAAGCGTTTGTGGAGTATATTCCGCTGTAACGCTATCTCCTTATACATCTATTATTATTGGAGGGTGTGCTGTGGCACACCCTCCAATGTTATTATATCATCCCTTCTTTGAGTTCCGATATTCCTTAGGAGACATTCCCATAATCTTACTGAACAGACGCGAAAAGTAAAACATGTCTTCCATCCCCACCTTGTAACAAATCTGATTCACCTTCATATCTGTTTTATCCAGCAATGAGCAAGCATATTGGACCTTCAGCAAATTAAAGTAGGCGGACGGACTATGCCCTGTTTTCTGCCTGAACAGCGCCGAAAAGTGTGAAGACGAATATCCCGTATGCAAAGCCATATCCTGTAAAGACAAGCGTTTCTCCATATTCTCTTTCATATAATGAATGGCCTCCTCCACTACATCCGTTTCATCATGTCTGTTACCATTGGCATTGCGATACGGCTGTACATAACGCAAAGAACCCAGGAAATAATGGAAAAGAGAAGATACATACCGCAAATTTTCGTTGCTATAACCAGACTTCAGGATGGTGAACATCTCTTCGAAAAGTCCGATACGGTCACTGATACGTGAACGGTTCCCAGGCCGTATATCCATGGGAATAGCGGCATCCTTGGCATAATAAACTGCCATATCGCCTTTAAAGTGTATCCAATAAATAGTCCATGGAGCGGATTCATCGGCTCCATAAGCATGGGGGACTCCAGCCGGAAGAATGAAATACTGATTGGCAACCACCGGATGGGTATGCCCGCCCAAGCGATACCAGCCTTCACCATCTGTACAATAGATAAAGACATACTGATTGATGGGCACTTTACGTTCCCTGTAATGATGCAAGGCCCGCGGGAAATAGCCGATATCCGTAATATGAAGCCTGGAAAGCAATGGATCGGCCTCCATAGACTCCACAATCAGTTTGGGAAGCACCAGTAACTGCTCCCCCTGAAATCCGTCCTTCAATTCAATCATATAGACACGTTTTTAGTCCGGAGGCAAACATACACAACAAAAATGGAATGCGCAAGTAAAATCGTAAGATTGTCCATATACAGAATAAGACTTTCTATTTTTCAGTTCGTTGGTAGTTGTTACTTTTGCAGCAGAAAACAAAAAGTTCATCTGATAACATGAAAACGTACAACAAAGGATTCATCTACTTCATCTGCCTGGTGTCTGCCATGGGCGGACTGCTGTTCGGTTACGACTGGGTCGTCATCGGCGGTGCCAAGATTTTCTACGAACAGTTCTTCGACATTGCTGGTGATCCTGGCATGCAAGGGCTGGCCATGAGCATTGCGTTGGCCGGATGCCTCATCGGAGCCCTGACAGCCGGTATGCTGGCCGACAAATTGGGACGCAAGCCGCTGCTTCTGCTTTCGGCCCTCATCTTTGTACTGACAGCCTACGGGACGGGAGCTTTCAGCAATTTTCACCTTTTCCTATTGGCACGCTTCTGCGGGGGCATTGCCATCGGCATCGCTTCGGGCCTGTCGCCCATGTACATTGCTGAAGTGGCTCCTACACACATTCGCGGCAAGCTGGTATCACTCAATCAGTTGACCATCGTTATCGGCATTCTGGCCGCCCAGATAGTCAACTGGCTGCTGCTCAGCGACGATACGGCATGGAATGTTGCCATGGCCTGGCGCTGGATGTTCTGGGCCGCTGCCTTCCCCGCCTTAGCCTTTTTGGTACTGGCAGCATTCATTCCCGAAAGTCCCCGCTGGCTGGCCATGACCGGACAACGGGAACGGGCCCTCGAGACGTTGGCCCGTATCGGCGGAAACGACTATGCCCGCAACGAGCTGAACACCTTGCAGACTGATATGCAACGCAAACAAACTCAGGGCGGCCTCGCGCTGCTCTTCAGCAAGCCCTACCGACGGGTACTGATGCTGGGCATCATCGTGGCCATGTTTCAGCAATGGTGCGGCACAAACGTCATCTTCAACTACGCTCAGGAGGTTTTCCAGTCGGCTGGTTACGATGTGGACAATACGTTCATCAACATCGTCGTGACGGGCATCGCCAACTTGGTCTTCACGTTCGTGGCCATCTATACCGTCGACCGCCTGGGACGCCGCGCACTGATGCTTCTTGGAGCGGGCGGACTGGCCGGCATCTACCTGATACTGGGCACCTGCTATTACTTCGAGGTAAGCGGCATTTTCATGGTCGTACTGGTAGTAACCGCCATTGCCTGTTATGCCATGACGCTGGGACCTGTCACGTGGGTACTGTTGTCCGAAATCTTCCCCAACAAAGTGAGGGGTGTGGCCGTGGCTACCGGTACGTTTACCCTGTGGGTGGCCAGCTTCATCCTGACCTACACCTTCCCCTTCCTGAACAAAGCACTGGGGACGGCCGGTACTTTCTGGATCTATACAGCCATCTGCGCCGCCGGTCTTGTCTTCTTCCTCTTCCGCATGCCCGAAACCAAAGGCAAATCGCTGGAGCAGCTGGAAAAGGAAATGGTAGATGAATGACGAAGGAAACGGCAGAACCAAACCAAAGGTTATTTCCTTGCCATTACTTTACAGACTTTAAAGCAATGCTTTAGTCCGATTAAAGCAATGCTTTAAAAGCATTAAAGCGATGCTTTATCCGGAGTAAAGCAACACTTTATTTCCGGTAAAGAAAAACAAAGCAATATCAATCTGAAAATTAAACACTTAACATATCACCTTCCGCTTATGGGAAGTGAACTAAAAACAACACATACAACTATGGTTAAAGCCTGGAAAGAACAAGTAACCATCCCTACCTACGAAGTGGGGAAACCCGAAAAGAGCCCGATGTTTCTGGAGAAACGTGTCTATCAGGGCAGCAGTGGTGTAGTCTATCCCTATCCGGTCATCGAGTCCATTGCCGACGAGAAGACCGACAAGACCTACAACGCCGTATTCATCGAGAACGAATACATCAAAGTCATGATTCTGCCCGAGCTGGGTGGACGTGTACAGATGGCTTACGACAAGATAAAGCAACGCCATTTCATCTACTACAACCACGTCATCAAGCCTGCATTGGTAGGCTTGGCCGGTCCCTGGATTTCGGGCGGCATCGAGTTCAACTGGCCTCAACACCACCGCCCCAGCACCTATATGCCCGTTGACACCACCATCGAAGAGAATGCCGACGGCAGTGTCACGGTATGGGTCAGCGAGATGGAGCGCATGTTCCATCAGAAAGGTATGGCTGGTTTCACCCTTCGGCCGGGACATGCCTTCCTCGAAATCAAAGGCGTGCTCTATAACCGAACGGAAGTGCCGCAAACTTTCCTGTGGTGGGCCAATCCGGCCGTAGCCGTCAACGACTATTACCAGAGCGTCTTCCCACCCGATATCAACGCCGTGTTCGACCATGGCAAGCGGGCCGTCAGCAGCTTCCCCATCGCCACAGGTACATATTACAAGATGGACTACTCGGCTGGCGTGGACATCTCGAACTACAAGAACATCAAGGTTCCTACGTCCTACATGGCCGTCAACTCGCGCTTCGACTTCGAGGGCGGTTACGAAAACGATACTCAGGCCGGCATGCTCCACGTAGCCAGCCATCACGTATCGCCAGGCAAGAAGCAATGGACATGGGGCAACGGCGACTTCGGTCGTGCCTGGGACCGCAACCTCACCGACGAAGACGGCCCCTACATCGAACTGATGGCGGGCGTCTATACCGAAAACCAGCCCGATTTCACCTGGCTGCAACCCTACGAGGAAAAGAGCTTCGTACAATACTTCCTGCCCTACCGTGAGCTGGGTATCGTAAAGAACGCCACCAAAGACCTCCTGCTGAACATCGACCCCGAAGGCGAGGGACGCGTACGCTTCAAGCTGTTCGCCACCTCGCGCCAGGCCATCCACATCACTCTGCGGAGCGACGGAGGGCGTATCTACTACGACCGCAACGTAACGGTATGCCCCGAAGAAGTGCTCAACGAAGTGGTAGATGTCCAAGGCGAAGCCTTCAACCGGCTGACTCTCGACATTACTGCCGGAGGACGAGAACTGCTGAGCTGGCATGCCGAGTCCGACGAAGTGAAGCCCATCCCCGACGCAGCCGAAGCAGCCCTGCTCCCTGCCGAAATCAAGACGACAGAGCAGCTCTACCTCACCGGCCTACATCTGGAACAGTACCGCCACGCCACATACAACCCCGTGGACTATTATGAAGAAGCCCTGCGCCGCGACCCCATCGATGTACGAAACAACAACGCACTGGGCCTGTGGTACATCCGCAAAGGCCGCTTCCAGAAGGCTGAGCAGTACCTGCTCACGGCCGTCAAGACCTTGCAGAAACGCAATCCCAACCCCTACGACGGCGAGCCCCTGTACAACCTGGGCCTTGCCTTGAAATATCAAGGACGTATCGACGAAGCCTACAACCGCTTCTATAAGTCGTGCTGGAATGCTGCCTGGCAGGATGCCGGTTACCTGGCCTGCGCACAAATCTCCACTTGGCAGAACCGTCTGGAGGATGCCCTCTACGAGATAGACCATTCGCTCATCCGCAACTGGCACAACCACAAGGCACGCGCCCTGAAAGCAACCCTCCTGCGCCGCAACGGCCAGTCTGAAGCTGCCCGGAAGCTCATCGAGGAATCATTGGCCATCGATGCCTTCAACTTCGGATGCCGTTACGAGCTGTATCTTCTCACACACGACGAACAGACCTTACAGACCTTCCAAGAAATGATGCGCGGCGAAGCCCACAACTACGACGAGATAGCCCTCGACTATTGTGCCGCCGGCTGTTGGGACGAGGCCATCTCCCTCTGGCAACTGGCCATCGGCCAGCAGGCCGTCAGCCCCATGACCTATTATTACATGGGCTGGTGCATGAAGCAGGGTGGCAAAGAGGGATACGCCGACATCTTTGTACAAGCCTCGCAGGCCTGTCCCGACTATTGCTTCCCCAACCGTCTGGAAGCCATCCTGGCCCTGCAATGTGCCATGGAAGTCAATCCGTCCGACGCCAAGGCCCCCTACTACCTGGGCAACCTGTACTACGACAAACGCCAATACGACCTGGCCGTCCAGGCCTGGGAAGCGTCCGTTCAGAAAGATGACACCTTCCCCATTGCCTGGCGCAACTTGGCCCTGGCCTACTTCAACAAGCAGCAGGACGAAGAGAAAGCCGTATCGTGTATGGAGCGTGCTTTCCGCCTCGACCCCACCGATGCCCGTATCCTGATGGAACTCGACCAGCTGTACAAACGCCTGCACCGTCCGCACGGACAGCGCCTGGCCTTCCTGCAACAATATCCGGAACTGATAGCCCGCCGCGACGACCTCATCCTTAAAGAAGCGACCCTTCTGAACCAGACCGGCCGTTACGAAGAAGCCAAACAAATCGTAGATAGCCACCACTTCCATCCTTGGGAAGGCGGTGAAGGCAAGGTTTCCGGCCAATACCAGTTTGCCCGCATCGAACTGGCCAAGCAAGCTCTGGCCGACGGCAAAGCCTCCGAAGCCATACACCTGCTTGAAGAATGTCTGGTCTACCCGCACAACCTGGGCGAAGGGAAACTCTATGGCGCACAGGAAAACGACTTCTACTATTTCATGGGATGTGCCTACCAGTCCATGGGAAACCAGGAAAAAGCTGTCGAATGTTGGGAAAAAGCGACAAACGGACCAACCGAACCTGCTGCCGCCCTCTACTACAACGATGCCAAGCCCGACAAAATCTTCTACCAGGGCATGGCCTTGCTAAAGCTGGGACGTACCGACCAGGCCAAAGGCCGCTTCCACAAACTCGTATCCTATGGCGAGAAACATCTCTTCGACCAGGTACGGATGGACTATTTCGCCGTATCACTGCCCGACCTCCTCATTTGGGACGACAGCCTCGATACGCGCAACATCGTCCACTGCAAATACATGATGGCTTTGGGACACTGGGGACTGGGCGAACGAAAAAAGGCCCTGCACCTGCTGGACGAAGCCGCCGCACTGGACAACAATCACCAAGGAATTTATAGTACACAAACTCTAATCAAACTCCAATTGTCATGAAAATACACCACCTCTTACTCCAATTGTTATGCGTGACTTTCTGCATCTCGGTCCACGCCCAAGTAATGGATCTGTCGGGAACCTGGCGTTTTGCCGTCGACCGCAACGACCAAGGTATATCCGACCGATGGTACCTCCGTTCATTGGACGACCACGTCCAGCTGCCAGGCTCCATGATTACCAACGGGAAAGGTGACCCCGTAGACCTGAACACCCCGTGGGTAGGCAGTTTCAACGACCAGACTTTCTTCAAACTGGATCGCTATGCTCCCTACCGCACCCGCGAAAACTTCAAGATTCCCTACTGGCTGCAACCCGACAACTATTATTCCGGTGTAGCTTGGTACCAACGCGACATCGAAATACCCAAATCGTGGAAGAAGAAAAGTATCCATCTCTTCTTCGAACGCTGTCATTGGGAAAGCCGCGTATGGATAGACGGCAAGGAAGTAGGCATGCAGAACGCCTTGAGTGCTCCGCAGCAATACGATTTGACGGACTACCTCACCCCAGGCAAACACACCCTCTCCGTCCGTGTGGACAACGCTGTGCACGATATCGATCCGGGTGAGAACTCCCATTCCATCTCCGACCACACACAAGGAAACTGGAACGGCATTGTCGGTGCCATGTACCTGGAAGCCAAGGGAAGTTCCTACTACAAACAGTTGCATGTCTTCCCCCAGATCGAAAAAGGCAGCCTGACAATAAAAGCCAATGTATGCAACACAACCGACAAACGCCGGAAAGTAACGCAGACTTTCAGTCTGCAAGGAAAAGAAACCAAGCAATCCTTTACCCTGCAACCGGGTGAAAACCAGCTGGAGGTAACCCTTGCTCTTCCCAAAGACGTAAAGACTTGGGACGAGTTCAACCCCAATCTCTACACGCTGTTCTGTTCCCTCCAAAGCGGTAAAGAGGAGCTGGACAACCGGAAAGTCACTTTCGGCTGCCGCACCTGGAGTGTGAACAACGGCCGGCTCTACCTCAACGGTACTCCCGTCTTTCTGCGCGGCACCCTCCATTGTGCATCCTTCCCCCTGACCGGCTATCCCGCCACCGACAAGGAAGAATGGATGCGCGAACTGCGTATCTGCAAACAATATGGAATCAATCACATCCGTTTCCACTCCTGGTGTCCGCCCGAAGCAGCCTTCCAAGCCGCCGATGAACTGGGCATGTATTACATGATAGAGTGTTCTTCCTGGGCCAACCAGTCAACGACTATCGGCGATGGGAAACCCATCGACGAGTTCATCCGCCAGGAAGCCGAACGTATTGTCAACGCCTATGGCAACCATCCTTCGTTCTGCCTGATGGCTTATGGTAACGAACCTGCCGGAAAGCATTCCAACGACTACCTGACCCGTTTCGTCAGCGAATGGAAAGAACGCGATCCGCGCCGCCTCTATACTTCGGCCGCCGGTTGGCCCAACCTGCCGGTCAATGATTTTCTCAGCGACGCCAATCCCCGCATCCAGCAATGGGGAGCCGGAGTAAAGAGTATTATCAATGCCCAAGCCCCCTCCACCACTTACGACTGGCGGGAGTATACCGGCAAGTTCACCCAGCCGTTCGTCAGCCACGAAATCGGTCAGTGGTGCGTATATCCCAACTTCCGCGAAATGCAGAAATACACCGGAGTCTATAAAGCACGCAACTTCGAGATTTTCCAAGAAAGCCTGAAGGAAAACGGTCTTATCCAGCTGGCAGACAGATTCTTGTATGCATCGGGAAAGTTGCAGACCCTCTGTTACAAAGCCGACATTGAAGCTGCCCTGCGCACTCCGGATTTCGGAGGTTTCCAGTTGCTGGGACTCAATGACTTCCCCGGCCAGGGAACGGCGCTTGTAGGTGCACTCGACGTGTTCTGGGAAGAGAAAGGTTATGTCACAGCCAAAGAATACAGCCGTTTCTGCAACAGTCTCGTTCCGTTGGCGCGCATCCCCAAACTGGTACTCGAAAATAGCGAGACTTTTATCGCCACGGTCGAAGTGGCCAATTTCTATCGTCCGATTACACAGCCTAAAGCCGAATGGACCATCCGTGACGCCTCCGGCCGCAAACTGGGACAAGGCAGCTTCGATGTAGCCCGCCTGGACATTGGCAACTGCCTGCCCCTGGGGAACATCTCATTCAATCTGAGCGACATCCACAAGGCCAGCCAACTGAAACTGGAAGTCACCGTAGACGGGCACAGCAACGACTGGGACTTTTGGGTTTATCCGTCGCAAAAGCAAGTCTGGGACGAGACCTTGCTGCTGACCGATACACTCGACCAGACAGCCCTCGACCGGCTGCAAGCCGGCGGTAAAGTACTGCTCTCGCTCAAGAAAGGTTCACTGATCAAAACGATGGGCGGTGAAGTAGCGGTAGGATTTTCCAGCATCTTCTGGAACACGGCTTGGACCAACGGACAAGCCCCTCACACCTTAGGCATCTTGTGCGATCCCGCTCACCCGGCTCTCCGCTACTTCCCGACCGACTACTACAGTAACTATCAATGGTGGGATGCCATGAGCCATTCAGACGCCATCCACCTCAGCAAGCTGTCGAAAGACATCCGTCCACTGGTGCGCGTCATTGACGACTGGGTGACTAACCGCTCGCTGGGCCTGCTTTTCGAAGTAAAGGTAGGTAACGGCAAACTACTGGTATCGGGTATCGACTTTCACCAAGACATGGAACGTCGGCCGGCTGCACGCCAACTGCTCTTCAGTCTGAAGCAATACATGCTGAGCGATGCCTTCCAGCCAACGGTCAGCCTACAACCCGAAAGTATTCTGAAATTGACCCAACCTTAAAATGCTCCCTTTAAGAAGCAAATCATTTTATACAATATCCAGCGTTGCCATATCTTCCCATACAAGGTGGCAACGCTGTTTTTTTATAAGAATTTCGGGTACGAATGATGTAATGTATCGTGAAAACACTATCTTTGCTGCAACTGAAAAGAATGTTGAACCTATAAAACCAAAGATATGTACACCATACAAGCCAACACAAGCGGCACACGCAGCATCAATGTTTCGGACGAAAACCTGGCCACCATACAGAAGTACGGACTGTTCCAACATCTGATTGACAGCAATGGCATCGTGGACGAAACCGTACTCGACAAACTGAAACTGAACATCCGCTCGCTCATCGCCGCGCAGGTGGAAGACAGCAAAGACCTGCTCGACCTCTGTATCGACGTCATCTATCACAATAACATGAAAGCCTTCGGACTGCAGCAGCTCATCCGACTTTACCTGGAATGGTTGCCCGCCCATCCGCTGGAAGAAGAAGAGGAAGAATGACATGAAGACCATCAACACCTGCGGCCCCCTGCCCTACAGCCCGCTCATACCGGCGGTCATAGCCCTGTGTGAAGCTCGCCCCGGCGAAGTTCTGGAAATCGTCATGGACAATGCCGGCGCCTTCAACGACCTGAAAGAATATTTGGCCGAACAGGGCATCGGTTTCCGCGAAATCTACGAAGGCGAACGGATGACTGTACAATTTACGAAATAAGGTCGTATCTTTGTACCCATGAAAGAATACAGACTGACAGACTGGTTGCCCACCACCAAGAAAGAAGTGGAACTTCGCGGATGGGACGAATTGGACGTAATCATTTTCAGCGGTGACGCTTACGTGGATCATCCCTCGTTCGGAGCCGCCGTCATCGGACGCATCCTCGAGGCCGAGGGGTTGCGGGTAGCCATCGTTCCCCAGCCCAACTGGCGCGACGACCTGCGCGACTTCAAGAAACTGGGCCGTCCGCGTCTGTTCTTCGGCGTATCAGCCGGCTGCATGGACTCCATGGTCAACAAGTATACAGCCAACAAGCGCCTGCGCAGCGACGATGCCTATACACCCGACGCGCGCCCCGACATGCGTCCCGAATATCCGTCCATCGTCTATACCCAAATCCTGAAGAAGCTCTATCCCGACGTACCTGTCTTTCTGGGCGGTATCGAGGCGAGCATGCGCCGCCTCACCCACTACGACTACTGGCAGAACCGCGTACGCCCCAGCATCCTGTGCGACAGCGGTGCCGACCTGCTTATCTATGGCATGGGCGAAAAACCGGTAGTCGAACTGGCACGCCGCATGCAGCAGGGACTGCCGCTGGACGATATACCCCAAATTGCCTACCTCACCCGCGAAGTCCATCCACAGGAGGATGATATCACCCTCTATTCCCATGAGGAATGTCTGAAGGACAAAAAGAAGGAAGCCGCCAACTTCCGCCACATTGAGGAAGAGAGCAACAAATATGCCGCCTCGCGTATCCTGCAAACGGTAGGCAAGCAGGTGGTCGTTGTCAATCCGCCTTACCCGCCCCTCACTACCGAGGAGCTGGACCACTCATTCGACCTGCCCTACACACGCCTGCCCCACCCCAAATACAAGGGCAAGCGCATCCCCGCCTACGACATGATCAAGCACTCCATCAACATCCATCGCGGATGTTTCGGCGGTTGCGCCTTCTGCACCATCTCCGCCCACCAAGGCAAGTTCATCGTAAGCCGAAGCAAGGAAAGCATCTTGAAGGAAGTGAAGGCCGTCATGGAGCTGCCCGACTTCAAGGGCTATCTGAGTGATCTGGGCGGACCGAGTGCCAACATGTATCGCATGCACGGCACCAACCAGGAACTGTGCAAGAAGTGCAAGCGCCCCTCGTGCATCCATCCCAAGGTATGCCCCAACCTGAACACCGACCACCGGCCCCTGCTCGACATCTACCACGCCGTGGACGCCCTGCCGGGCATCAAGAAGTCGTTCATCGGAAGTGGTGTGCGCTACGACCTGCTGCTCCACGAGAGCAAGGATCCGCAGGTGAACCAAAGTACCCGCCAATATACGCGCGAACTCATCGCCCGCCACGTCAGCGGCCGCCTCAAGGTGGCCCCCGAACATACCAGCGACCGTGTGCTCAGCGTGATGCGCAAACCGCCGTTTGCCCAGTTCGAGACGTTCAAGAATATTTTCGACCGCATCAACCGCGAAGAAGGCCTGCGCCAGCAACTCATCCCCTACTTCATCTCCAGCCACCCCGGCTGCCACGAAGAAGACATGGCCGAACTGGCCGTCATTACCAAACGGTTGGATTTCCATCTGGAGCAGGTGCAGGACTTTACGCCCACCCCCATGACCGTTTCTACCGAAGCGTGGTACACGGGCTACCATCCCTACACGCTCGAACCGGTGTTCAGCGCCAAGACGCAGCGCGAGAAGCTGGCCCAGCGGCAGTTTTTCTTCTGGTACAAGCCCGAGGAACGGCGCAACATCGTCAACGAACTGCGACGCATCGGCCGCACCGACCTGATAGACAAACTGTATGGCGGGAACAGAGGAGGCAGGAAATAGAAACAATCCTTTTCATTCCCTCTGCACCACTCCAAGTTCTTCGGGCAGCTGCAAATGCTTCACACCCCTCACGACTATCTGACCCTTGTACGAGGGCAGTTGCAGGCGTTCAAAAGTGACATCCTCCACATCGTCCAGCACAAAGGCGGGACGGAAGTCATCGGCAGCCAGCTGCAGCTTCACGTTCCTGAAGGCAATGCCCCGGACATGGCGCACGTAGAAGCCCCAAGCAGGCAACTCGCCGAACATCGAAAACTCCGGATAACCGTCCACTTCCTCGGGTACGGCATCGAGCCTCCACAGAGGCACGTAGGCCATGCCCTTCGTCGCCCGACCGGGATAGCGCACCGTCACGTCTTCTATCACCACGTTCTCGACCGCCGCATCGGGTATGCCCGTAATGGAGGCCGGTATCGGATTGTGGAAGAAGGTCAGAGCCGGCCCCCGCAGGTCATAGTCCTCGTCCGGCTGGCCGAAAGGAACCTCCACCTCCATCTGTCCGATATAAATGTTGCGCAGGAAGCCCGGCGCTTCGCCCGAACGGTGGCCCAGCCGGATGAAAAGCGGATTGCCCGTATTCCGTGCCCGGACGCGAGTCACCCGCACGTCTTCCAGTCCGCCTCCATCCACCGTCTCGATGGCGATGGCCGAGCGGTAGGTGTCGTACACTTCCACGTTGTCGATGGTCACACGGCGGAAACCTCCGTGCGAAGCCGTACCGAACTTCACCGCGCTCGCGCTGGAGCAGATGCGGCAGTCGGCTATGTAGATGGAGTCGTTGGCACAGCCCGGATAATAGGACTTCAGGCAGATGCCGTCGTCGGCCGCATTGATGTCACAACGGGTGATGCGCACGTTGCGGCAGTCGGTGATGTCCAGCCCGTCGTTGTTCCAGTAGGCCCGGTTGTATACGGTAAGGTTGTCCATCACCACGTTGCGGCACAGCTCCAGCGTCACGCCCCAGCAGGCACTGTTACGCAGGGTTACGTCACGCAGCGTCACACCGTCCGCATGCGACAGACGGAACAGCTTGGGCCGTGCCGTCTCGCCCGGACGCTTGCGACGGTTGTTGTAGTTGGGGTCAATGCGCACACCCCGATGGTGCAAGCTGTCGATATTCAAGGCCAGCTCCAATCCCTGCCCGTCTATCACGCCTTGCCCCGTGACGCCGATGTTCCGTGCCCCGTTGGCCACAATCAGTGCCAGGGCCGAATTGTCCTTGGCGTTGGGCGACACCGGCTCGCCCGCCATGCGCTGCGGACGGTAGTCATCGGGGTTCGTACTGCCCAGCAATACCGCTCCCCGCTCCAAGTCCAGCCAGACATTGGACTTCAGTTCGATACACCCGGTGATGTAGGCTCCAGCCGACAGGCGGACGATGCCGCCTCCCCGGGCAGCCACATCGTCTATCATCCGCTGCAGCTGCTCGGTCTGCACCGTCTTCAGTCCGGGCTTCACGCCCCAGTCTGCCGCATGATACAATTTTTCCTGTGCCGACACTGCCACCCACGCCAGCAGGCAGCAGCACAGCACTCCGACGCATCTTTTCCATTTCCCTCTATTTTTCCCTTTGATGTTGTCCATATTTCCGTTCGTTTGATTTGACAAATATAGCAAGAAAAACTGAAAGATGGAGCGAGAATCGGATTTCCTCCGTTCAAAGAACACCGGACATAGCAACAAACCACCAGTACTTCCAGCCAAGTACTCGAGTAATCCTATACAAGTACTTGAGTAATCCTACGCAAGTATTGGAGTATTTACATGGAAGTACTGACAACAAAGTCAATTCTCTGCCACAAAAAAACCGCTCTTCCATTTGCCAATATAAATAATAGAAGTATATTTGCCCCCGGAATTAGTAATCGACCAGACACATCCGTCGGCGATGCAAGGGAATCCGGTGAAAGACCGGAGCTGTACCCGCAGCTGTAACCTCCATTCCAACCAAGGTCTGCAACCGCAGAAGCCACTGTTGCCCACGGGCGATGGGAAGGCAAAGCAGACAGGAGGAAGCCAGAATACCTGCTAATGTCCACAACAAAAAGCACGGAGCTTCCGGGATCAGGAGCGAAGTATGGCATATATTGAAGAAGCAATCATCCGGTTCATGCCCCATCCATCCCTTGCGGAAACGGGAAATTGTCAGTCGTCCTTCTGAAGCAACGTGCGCATTATTTATTATCATTAAAACCTTACGCATGATGCAGATGAAGGCAGGAATCATTGCGCTGTTGCTGTATGCAGTTCCACAGGTATCGGCGCAGAGCATTTTGGAGGGCAAGGAGACGGAAGACCTCTCCCTGATGCTGGAAGAAGTGGTCGTGACAGGAACGGGGACCGAACATTATCTGAAGGACGCTCCCGTACAAACCGAAGTCATTACAAGACGGGCTTTGGAACAGTTCCAGGCCCGTAGTATGGAAGAGCTGCTGGCAGGACTATCCCCTTCGCTCACGTTCCACGACGGGAGTATGGGCAGCCACATCCAGCTCAACGGGCTGAACAACGACTACATCCTTATCCTGATTGACGGCAAGCGCATGAACGGCGATGTGGGTGGGCAGAACGACCTCAACCTGCTGAATCCGGCCAACATCGAGCGCATCGAGATTGTGAAGGGAGCCGCCTCGTCGCTCTACGGAAGCGACGCCATAGCCGGAGTAATCAACATCATCACGAAGAAGCATCACGACAAGACGGAATTCACCTCCACCAGCCGTGTGGGAGCGTACGGCGACGTGCGCGAAAGCGCGTCATTGGGACTGACCATCGGACAGGTAAAGAGCATGACCGGCGTGAACTTCCACCACACGGACGGATGGCGCAACACCGACCTGCAATGGAACCAGCAGCAGCTGAAACCCGGCTCCACAATGAAGACCGTCAACCGCTCCACCAACTATACGCTGACCGAGAGCCTGGACTGGAACGTCAATGACCGCCTCTCGCTGACGGCATCGGGCTCCTGCTACGAACGCTGGGTGGTACGCCCGCACGGACCGTGGAGCTACCTGCCCAACGACTTCTATTACCGCAACTACGGCTTCGCCGCCGGAGGCAAATACCGGCTGGGCGGACGGAACTACCTGACGGCAGACCTCTCCTACGACCGCTACGGCTACTTCTACGACTACAAGCTGCAGGAAGTGACCGACTACTTCAAGGACGGAGACCGCATCACCTATTTCCCCGGCCAACGCATCAAGCAAAGCGTCCAACGCCAGGTACTGGGACAGGCGAAAGGCGTGTTCTACATCGGCGACCGCCACCTGCTGAACACGGGCTTCGAATACCTGTACAACCACCTCGAATCACCCCACCACATAGACGGAGACCGGGCCTCAGTCTACACACTGGCCGCATACGCCCAGGAAGAGTGGACGGCAGCCGACGATGTAGTCCTCACGGCCGGCGCACGCGGCACGGTACACAAGGAAACGGGCTTCAACCTCAGCCCCAAAATTGCGGTACTCTACAACAAGGGCGACTTCCGCCTGCGGGCCTCCTATGCCCTGGGATACAAGTCGCCTACCGTGAAGGAACTGTACTACAACTACACCGCCACCCTGGGCGGAGGTTCCCTGACAGCCTACCACGGCAACAAGCACCTGAAAGCTCAGACTTCCCAGTATGCCTCCGTCGGAGTGGAATACGCGGGACGGAAGTTCCAGGCCAGCGTGACGGCCTATGCCAACTTCCTCCGCAACATGATCGAGCTGGTGGAAATCAACCTGACCGCCGAAGAGAAACTGAACGAAATAGAGAAAAGCAAGATGTACCTCAATCTGACCCAGGCACGCATCTGGGGAGTGGACTTCACCTTCAACTACCAGCCCGTCCAGACCCTCACCGTGAGCGGCGGCTACAGCTTTTCCGACCCACGGGCGCAATATCCTGACCAGGGTGCCGACTACATGAAATACATTCCCATCGACGCCACCTCCCAACACAATGCCACGCTCAACGCTTCGTGGCACCATACGTGGAGCCGCTACCGGCTGGGGCTTGCCGTCTACGGGCGCTATCAGTCGGTTCGCCGCTACGTGGAAGACAACGATGCGGACGCGTTCCAGACCTGGCGCATTAACACGGCCCATACCCTGCTGGGCATGAAAAAATGGACACTGACCCTGAACGTCGGTGTGGACAATCTGTTCAACTACGTCGACCGGACGCCATTCGGACGCAACCGGGGCACGACGACACCCGGCCGTACGGTCTATGCC
Organism: Mediterranea massiliensis; assembly: GCF_900128475.1. Taxonomy (GTDB): domain Bacteria; phylum Bacteroidota; class Bacteroidia; order Bacteroidales; family Bacteroidaceae; genus Bacteroides; species Bacteroides massiliensis_E. Next base: position 413,386 of record NZ_LT635837.1, read on the forward strand.
TCGGCACTCGTCAAATTCAAGAACCGATAAACCCTTATTATTAACCCCCAAAAATCAAACGTATGAACAAAAGTTTCATTTCATCCAGCCGGATGGCAGTGGTCGCGGCAGCCATCCTGTGCACAGGCCTTGCCTCGTGCAGCGACAAAGACCATGAAGAAAGTACCCTGAACCCAGCCCAGCAAGAGGTCGCCCGGACCAAACGGCACGACACGGCTCTGCTACTCTGCACCTTCGGAAGCACCTACAACGAATCCCTTTCGGTGTACGACGACATCATCGGCGACTTCAAGGCTGCTTTCCCCGATGTAGACATCTACATGTCATTCACCTCCCGCACCTGCATCAACCGTGTACAGGCTTCCACAGGCATCCAGCGCTATGAGCTGGACCAATGGCTGAAGGCCATCGGCAACGCCGGCTACACCCGCGTGGCCGTGCAGTCCCTCCACGTCATCCCCGGTGAGGAATACCTCTCGCTGATGAACACAGACATCAAGAAGTATTTCATGATTCAGTGGTTCCCGAACATCGACGTGCTGAAAGGCGCCAACCTGCTGGCCGACGACGAAGACACCGAAGCCGTGGCCGACATCCTGTACAAGCATTATTCGTCCCAGTTGACCGACCGCCACAGCATCGTCCTGCTGATGGGTCACGGTAATCCGGATGAAAACTACAGTGCCAACCACAAGTATGCCGACGTGCAGAAAGCCTTGCAGGACAAAGCGGACAACAAGAATATCTTTGTGGGCACCGTAGACTATGGAGACATGCTGTTCTGGCCCAAAGAAGTAGAGGAAAATCCGGCGAACCGCATTACCGATGCAGCCATCGTCCGCAGCCAATACCCCGACTGCATCTATTCCCAAGTGATGCAGTATTGCGACAACAACGGTCTGCAACCTGGCGACGTGAAGGTTTATATTGCCCCATTCATGTCCATCGCCGGAGACCATGCCCACAACGACCTTTGGGGACTGGAAGCCTTGGCTGAAAGTTCGAACATAAGTCAAGTGGACTTGAGCACCAACAAGTTCAGTTGGCGCGAACGTCTGGAGAAGATCGGATTTCAGGTACAGGGAGAATTCGAGTCACACCCCATCGCACAGGCCGGAGCCGACCACGGCATTGCCGAAGGCTGTGGCATCCGTGCCCTGGGAAGCTATCCTGCAATCCGACAGATTTGGGTGAAGCATCTGCGTGAGCAATGGGATGCCAATGCCTGGGAAAACGGAAAAGACTACCAATAATAAGGTAGCTTTCAACCTGCCCGAAAGTTCACGATGCCATAGCTGTTCACATTCAAAAAGACTTTCGGGCAGGAATTGAAAAAAACTATTTCTTGCAGAGAGCTGCATCCGCATCAGAAAGGAACAGATCCGTCGCTCCCTCCTCCACCGAACGGATTGAAGTCGGCCTCGGTAGGAGGCGGAGGCGTGGCCGGACTGCCAATCGGTGCATTCATACGCGAACCGAACGTGGTTCCGCCGCCCTCGCTGGGAGGAGGAATAACCAAGTCGTCCTCGGGATTCTGGAAACGGGTATACTGTCCGATAAACTTCAGGCGGACATCTCCCACCGCACCGTTACGGTGCTTGGCAATGATAATTTCAGCCATACCGCGCAGGTCGGTACCGTCGGCCGAAGTATATATCTTGTAGTACTCGGGACGATGGATGAAGCATACCATATCGGCATCCTGCTCGATGGCTCCCGACTCGCGAAGGTCGCTCAACTGCGGACGTTTTCCCTCCTCACCTTCACGATTCTCCACACCACGGTTCAACTGCGACAAGGCAATGATGGGAATGTTCAGTTCCTTGGCCAGTCCTTTAAGTGAACGCGAGATGGTGCTCACTTCTTCCTGACGACTGCCAAAAGACATGCCGCTGGCATTCATCAGCTGAAGGTAGTCGATGATGATGAGCTTCACACCATGCTCGCGCACCAGACGGCGGGCCTTGGTACGCAATTCGAAGACCGAAAGCGACGGTGTGTCGTCCACATAGAGCGGGGCGTCTATCAAGTCGCGCAGCTTGTAGTCCAGCTGCTGCCACTCGTAATCGGCCAGCTGGCCACTCTTGATTTTCTCGCTCGGGATCTCGCAGACGTTCGATATCAGACGGTTCACCAGCTGTACATTGCTCATTTCAAGCGAGAACAGAGCTACGGGATTATGATAGTTCACTGCAATGTTCTTGGCCATGGACAGCACAAAGGCCGTCTTACCCATGGCCGGACGGGCAGCGATGATAATCAGGTCGGAGTTTTGCCAGCCCGAAGTCATCTTGTCGAGCTTGGTAAATCCGCTTTCCAGTCCGCTCAGACCATCGGTACGCGCGGCAGCCTTCTGTATCAGCTGATAGGCTTCGGAGATAACGGGATTGATTTGCGTATAATCCTTCTTCATGTTCTGCTGGGAAATCTCAAAAAGTTTTCCTTCAGCTTCCTGCATCAGGTCGTCCACATCGATGGTCTCGTCGAAAGCCTTCGTCTGGATGTTGCTTGTAAAGGTGATGAGTTCGCGGGCCAACGCCTTCTGCGCAATGATACGAGCATGGTATTCGATGTGCGCCGACGAAGCCACCTTGCTGCTGAGCTGTGCCAGATAGAAGGGGCCTCCCACCTCGTCCAGCTCTCCCCGCTTGGAAAGCTGTTCTTTGACGGTCAGGATATCAACCGGCTTCTGGTTGATGGCCAGATCTGTAATGGCGGCGTAAATCAACTGATGCCGATGTTCGTAGAATGACTCCGGCCGCAGGATTTCGCTCACCAGCGAATAAGCATCCTTCTCAATCATCAATGCACCCAGCACGGCCTCCTCCAGTTCGGTAGCCTGGGGTTGTATGCGCCCGTAGTCGGTCACCGGCTGCGGCGTCTTGCTTCGCGACGTGCGTATGTTTCGTTTCTGTTCTGCCACGGTTTGAAATATAACGGTTTAGAAGATTGACATAGTTTGTTCCCGGCCCTTTCGGGCAAAGGGGAAACAAAGATACGGGAAATTCTCCATACTCTATCCTTTCAACGATGTCTTTTTATGAAACGTTTATGTGGCAGTTCAATGGTTTATTGCTACATTTGCACGTACAACCGCTAACATGAAATGCGTATGATTACTTTTCCGAATGCCAAAATAAATCTGGGACTGAACATCACGGAGAAACGTCCCGACGGATACCACAACCTGGAAACCATCTTCTACCCCATTCCACTGGAGGATGCCCTGGAAGCCTGTCCTCGCAAGGAAGGGCCGGGCAGCTATTCGCTCTCACAGAGCGGACTGTCCATCGAAGGAGATACGGAAAACAACTTGGTGGTAAAGGCCTACAAACTGCTGGACGAAACCTACCACCTGCCTCCTGTAGACATCTATCTGCACAAGCACATCCCGTCGGGTGCAGGACTGGGAGGCGGTTCGGCCGATGCCGCTTTCATGCTGAAACTGCTGAACCGGATGTACCGGCTGAACCTGACAGACGACCAACTGGAAGCATACGCCGCCCGGCTGGGAGCTGACTGTGCCTTCTTTGTCCGCAACCAACCGACATATGCCGAGGGCATCGGGAATATCTTCTCGCCAGTAGAACTCTCGCTGACCGGCTGGCAGCTGCTGCTGGTAAAGCCGGATATCTTCGTTTCCACCCGCGACGCCTTCGCCTGCATTCGTCCCCGCCACCCGGAACGCAATTTGAGAGACCTCATCAGCCAACCCGTGGAAAGCTGGAAGGACTATATGATAAACGACTTCGAGGAGAGTGTGTTCCCTCAATTCCCGGCCATCGGCGACATCAAGACAGAGCTCTACCGTCTGGGAGCCGTCTATGCCTCGATGAGCGGTTCTGGCTCTTCGGTCTACGGTCTGTTCGCTCCTGACGTTGTACTGCCAAATGTTGACTTCGGTACAGGCAGCCAAGTATTCAAGCTGAATCTGAAGTAATGGGAGAATAAAAAAGAGGCTGTCTCAAAATAGAAATTCAAAAGTAATAATCTTACAGATTGAAACTTAGTAATAAAAAGCCTCCTGCTTTAGCCCTTATTTATTGCAATTATAGGACTAAAAGCAGGAGGTTTTTATGTTGTAGCTTATAAATTGTAAGTAAACTTATCTCTGTTTTTAATTTTGAGACAGCCTCTTCCCATTCAATGCTAAAGTATCTTTATCAATACACCTCTACCTTGGCTGCCAAAGCCTTTGTCTTGTCGCGCAACGCATCGAGATCACTACCCAGCGGTGCATAGCAAAGTACCACACCCATACGGCGGTTGATGCGCGTAGTGGGCTTGCCGAAAATGCGCAGATACGTATCTTCCGCCTTTGTCACTTCCTCCATGCCACGGTAGTTGGGACGTTCCTGACTGGCTATGGGCGACAGGATAACTGCACTGGCTCCCATCCGCTCCAATTTGATGTTCGGAATAGGCAATCCCAAAACAGCACGCAGATGCAGTTCAAATTCGTTCAGATTCTGGGTACCAGCCAAGGTCACCATACCCGTATCGTGCGGACGGGGAGAAAGTTCGGAGAAATAGACACCGTTCTCATGGCTCAGGAAGAATTCCACTCCCCACAGACCGGCACCTGTCAGGGCACGGGTTACTTTCTCTGCCATCTCCTGCGCTTCCTTCAGATGGGCAGGATCAATGTGGGCAGGCTGGAAGCTCTCCCGATAGTCACCACCTTTCTGCACGTGACCGATGGGCGGGCAGAACAGCGTAGGCCCGTTCTTCTGAGTGACCGTAAGCAAGGTAATCTCACTGTCGAATTTGATGAACTCTTCGATAATCAGTTCCTTGATGTCACCTCGACTTCCGTTGCAACCATATTCCCAAGCATGTTCCAGTTCATCGGCACTCTTCACCAACGACTGTCCTTTCCCCGAGGATGACATCAGTGGCTTCACAACGCAGGGGAAACCTATCTTAGCAGCTGCTTCCTTCAGTTCATCGAGCGACTTCGCATAGAAGTATTTCGCCGTTTTCAGCCCAAGTTCCTTGGCTGCTAAGTCACGGATAGCCTTACGGTTCATGGTAAAGTTCACCGCACGCGCACTGGGCACCACCTGAATGCCTTCCTTTTCGAAATCGTAAAGGCGTTCGGTACGGATAGCCTCAATTTCGGGAACGATAATGTCCGGCTGATGCTTGCGCACAACGCGTTCCAGAGCATCGCCATCGAGCATGCTGAATACTTCACACTCATCTGCCACCTGCATCGCAGGAGCTCCCGCATACGAATCGCAGGCAATGATATACTGTCCCTTGCGCTGGGCAGCAATCACAAATTCCTTGCCCAACTCACCGGAACCCAATAACAAAATTTTCTTCATCGTACTATCTGTCTATTATAAAATGTATATATTCCAATAAAAGAAGAAGACCTTTCCAACAAGAATCATCTTGTTGGAAAGGTCTTCCAAAAAGTTTATTACTGATGCTGTGCTCTCAACAAATCGTTGACTGTCTTCACGGGATTGAACGTACTCAAAGGTACTTCTACAAAGACAGTATTCCAATCGCTCATCGCTCCGTTCCACAGCCCTGGCAATTCGAGTGCCTTCAGATCCTTGCCATTTTTCGATTTATAGGAAATGAATCCTGTCGCCTTGTCGACGTACTTCACCAGGTCAAACTTATGACCTTTATAGTCGCGCACAGCGCACACCAGATCTACCGGATTGAAGTGAGTCCCCTTCTCGAACATTTCCTTCTTGGCCGGATCTTTCATATCTATCTGAGAGCTTTCCAAAATTTGCAAAGAAATGGTACCGTCACTGTTATAAGCCAGAAACGGACCACCGCCAGGCTCGCCTACATTCTTCACCATACCACAGACACGCATCGGGCGGTTCAGCTTTTTCTTCAAGTAAATGGCCAGTTCGGAGTCTTCGAGATTCTTCACTTCCGGATTCTTGCAATGCAGGTTCTTCTGCAAGAACTGAAGAATCTCAAGCACCTGGTCGTGGGTGTATTTCCCGCTGTCCAGCAATTGCAGATAGCTGAATGTCTTCTGCTGTAAAGCCACCAGCACACCGGCAATCAATTTCTTGTAAAGAACGGTGTCCCCCTTCATCTTGTCGGGTACCACATTGTCGATGTTCTTGATAAAGATGATGTCAGCATCCAAGTCATTCAAGTTCTCAATCAAGGCGCCATGACCTCCCGGACGGAAAAGCAGTTTTCCATTGTCACGGAAAGGTTTGTTTTCCATATCCGCAGCGATTGTATCGGTACTTGGTTTCTGTTCAGAGAAACTGACGTTATAGTCTACTCCGTATTTCTTGGCATAAGCGGAAGCCTTTTCATCGACCAATGCCTTGAACAAAGCCCGGTGTTCGGGTGATACGGTAAAGTGAACGTTCACCTTTCCGTTCTTGTTGGCTGCATAAAGGGCGCCTTCTACCAGATGTTCTTCTACCGGCGTGCGGTTGCCATCTTCGTATTTGTGAAACTTCAACAAGCCTTTTGGCAAAGAACCATAATTCAGCCCCGCAGCCTCTAGCAAAGCCGACACAACAGCTTTGTATTTGCCTACAGCCAGTAATTCCGAAATTCCCTGGCCTGCAGTCTTCAGACAAGCTTCATTCAGATCGGAATAAAAAGCGAATTTCTCAATTTTCTCAAAGAATGTCTTCTCAAATGTAGTCTGGGGAACCTCATAATTAGCTCCCAGAAATTCGAACAAGTTCTTGAACATGCGGCTGGCTGCGCCCGAAGCCGGCACAAACTTCACAACCACTTTATCCGTCTTCATATAGGCTTCCCACGCATCCAGATACTTTTTCTGAGCATCGGCATCAAGAGCCAGAATACCATTCTCGACCGAAGCGGCCGCATACAGTTTCAGGTAGGGAAAGCCTTTTTCAAAACAAGCCAGCTGTTCGGCAATCTGTTGTTCCGAGATGCCTTTTTGGGCAAGCATCTCTTTGTCTTGTTGTGTTATCATAATAATATCTATTATATTTTTGAATCGTCTTCCATTCTTTTATTGCCCAAAAATACAAAAAAACTGTAACAGAGACGCGAAAATAAGGGAAAATCTGCAATAGAATCCCGATATGGTATCTACACCATTTCCAAAAGATGAAAAGGCTGTGTTCAGAAAGGATATCCAACCGCAAAATGGAAAGCAAAGTCACGACCGAAATCAGGATGAATAATGGGATAACGGTCCCGACCACTTTCGTAAACCGGATTAATGGCCTTCATACCTCCATCAAAACGAAGGACAAAGAAATCAAGGTCCAGACGCAATCCTATTCCATAGGCCACAGCTATTTGCTTATAAAACCGATTGAACTTAAATTGTCCGCCCGGCTGGCTTTCATAATCACGCAATGTCCAGATGTTGCCCGCATCAACAAACACCGCCCCACGGAATTTCCAGAACAAACGAGTACGATACTCCACACTAGCATCCAGTTTGATATCTCCTGACTGGTTCAAGAAGTTATTCTTATCCCCCTGATAAGATCCCGGACCTAACTCTCGGACCGACCAACCACGGACGCTGTTGGCTCCTCCCGAAAAATAACGCTTCTCGAAAGGCACGACACTGGCGTTGCCGTATGGAACAGCGATTCCTCCGCCAATGTGAAAAGCCAAAGAATTACGGTTGTCTATCACAATATTCTTGGCATAGTCAAAATCACCCTTCACGTATTGAGCAAAAGGAATATTCAACAGCGTATATTCTCCAGCCTCATTCTTCTTCATGCCGGTCAGTTTGGCCAACCCATACAAGATATTGCCTACCGACTCCACGTTCACACGGATAGAATAAGAATTTCCAATCAGCGTATTGTTGGTCAACGCTTGCCCTGCACTATTATAGGTATACGTATAACCTGTACGAACGATAAAGCGGTCCTCGTAATTGTAGGCCAGAATATAGTTCTCTTCCTGCTCCAGATATTTTTCCTTGAAACTCGGATCAATCCAAGGCATATAGAGATAATTGATATCCAACAAATCAATGCGATGTTGCGCGCGCTGGTGCTGTACCCCCCAACGGTAACTCCAACTGCCCGAAGCTACGATACGGGTAAACTCAGGACGCATCTGATAATTGTACTGCAGACCAAATTCCGTAGTAGCCCTTATCTTCCTTTTGTAATCATTACTTAAAAAAGGAAACATGAAGCGTGGAAAGTTCAAGGAGACTTCAGCTCCCAGCTCCGTATAATTTTCCTGACTATATCCACTACTCAAAGGTGAAATGGCCTCGTAAGCCCCACGCAGACGGAGCGTCAACCCTTCCGACCCACGAAACAAGTTGCGATGTTGAAAAGACAAAGCCGCTGCCGCCCCCAAATCGCCCGCAGAGTTAGTTCCTTCCAGTTCAAAAGAAACGGATTGATGTTTGCTTTTGGTCAACATCACATAAGCATTCAAGAGCGTACTGTCCTTGTGGTTTTCTAAAAAACGGATATTGGTATATTTCAAAGCCTGCAGACGTCCGAAATTGGAATAGGTGCGCTGCACCTGCTGTTCGTTATACAAACTGCCCGGCACGATACGCAAGTTATTCTCCAATACTTGGGGACGAAGGTACAACTTGTCCTTAAAATAAATGGGAAAGCCTTTGTAATGCAACGAATCGTTCACTTCAATGCCATTGGTAGAAGAAGATTTCATCACGTCATAATCCGTCACAAAACTTACTTTATCCACCCGATACTGAGGATGGGGTACCTCCCTTTGTCCAGCTCTCGGCCTATAAAGGGAGAGGTGAAGAGTAAGGTCTACCTGATAAGTATTCTTCACCGTATCGGCCGAATAGTAAAAATAATCCTTGTTGAATTTATAATACCCGTTCTCCAGTAAAATATTGGTGATGCGCAACCGCTCCGCATCCAGGCGATTAACGTTCATCACCATTCCTTCGTTCAAAAGTGTAGAGACAGAGTCCTGCTGCATATAGTTCCAGACAGTCGTATCGGGGATATCATAATGAATGCTGCGTACGATGTAGGGATTGCCCGTATGTACCCGATAAATCAGTTTGAGCTTTTTCTTCTTCACATAACGCAGCGGCTCAACGGTGGCTCCCAAATACCCCATGTTCTGAACGGCTTTTGTCATTTCCTCGGCCGTACGTGCCGTTTCCTCTTCCTTGTAGATGACCGGCGCATCTCCCAATTTTCGCAACATACGATTTCCCCAACGTGTCGTGTCTGCCCCCGACCAATTGTATACATACAACTGGGTCTTGATCAGGCTGAACCATTTGGAATTGGGAGTCTGACGTACATAAGGAGAAAGATCCGACGGCTTTACATTCTTATTGTCCGTCTGTATCTTCACATCGTCCAGCAGGAAAGAGCCGTCGGGCACATACTTGGTGGAAGAGCAAGATGCCGACAACAACAGAACCAGAACGGACAATACACTGTAAAAGCCTTTCTTCATATCGGATACGCACATAAACAGCTACAAATATAGGCTTAATTTTCGGTTCCTAAAAACAAACTGATGCCAAAGAGTTTTTGATTATCTGAAAATAATGGCGTACTTTTGCGGAAAAAGCAATTCCACACCTGTATGACACTGAGCAAGAACAAAATTAAATACATCCGTTCACTGGAACTGAAGAAAAACCGCCAGGCAGAAGGCGTCTTTCTGGCCGAAGGGCACAAATTGGTCGGCGACTTGCTGGGACACTTCCCCTGCCGTTTCCTGGCTGCCACAGCCGAGTGGTTCGCGGTTCCTGAAAACCGTTGCAAGGTGTCTGCAGACGAAACGGCCGAAGTCAGCGAAGAAGAACTCTCACGGGCCAGCCTGCTGAAAACACCCCAACAAGTATTGGCCATATTCGAACAACCCAAATACCCAACAGATCCGTCCGTCATCCGTCAGTCGCTCTGTCTGGCACTGGACAATGTACAGGATCCCGGCAATCTGGGGACCATTGTCCGACTGGCCGACTGGTTCGGCATCGAACACATCTACTGCTCCCTCCATACCGCCGACATCTACAACCCCAAAGCTATCCAAGCCACAATGGGCGGCATAGCTCATGTAAAGCTGCACTACACCCCCCTGCCCGACCTTATCGCATCATTGGACAAGGACATTCCTGTCTACGGAACCTTCCTCGATGGAGAAAACATGTATAAGGAATCTTTGTCAACCCACGGACTGATTGTCATGGGAAACGAAGGAAACGGCATCAGCCCGGAAGTAAGAAACCTGATCAACCGACGACTGTATATTCCCAATTACCCGGTCGGACGGGAAACGGCAGAGTCGCTCAACGTAGCCATTGCTACCGCAATCGTATGTGCTGAGTTCCGGCGACAGGCTTCATCCCTGTAAAATCGAAAGGAAACAACAGAATCGGTATCCATTGCGACAGCTTATCCTTTACGTCAGATGGTACCTCCTCCAACAGCGTCTTTACTCTGAACAATGAGGCATCCACTTCGTGTTCCGAAGCCGTCAGCACAATTACCCCCGGCTGCCATTCTGTGTTTTCAATCTCCGATGTCAGTGGGAACAGGGCAATGACATGTCCGTCCAGCATTTCCACCACATGCTGTTTCAGAAAGCCATAGTCGGGCAAATAGACATAATGGGCCGCATAACGTATCATTGCCGACGGGGATTTCTTTCACGATTGTTCAATTTCAACGGCTTGTTCTGCACCGGACGTGCAACAGGCTGTTTCTGCACTTTTCGGTCTTCCTCAAACGCGGACGGCCTGGGACGGACACGAGGCGTACTGCCCGGCTTACCCATGTCAGCGGGTTTGTCCTTCACCGAATCGGTTTTCACAACCGTTTCAGGCTGTTCGCCAGAAACCGTCTTCAACGTATCTTTTGCCGCTACAGACGTCGTGTCGGTACAATGATAGCGCATCAAGGAGATCCGGTTGAGCAACAATGCACGCTGCTCTGCCTGCCGGGGATAATACACAAAGCCGGTCACTTCCTCGATTGCACCCAACGTATCGCCCTGCAAGGTCAATGAATGGTAGCCCGCAGACAAGATCCTACGGATATCCCCCACGATGCTGTCGTTCTTGTAATGAATCTGCATGGCCATTACCGGTGCCGACAAACTGTCAAAACCGGTTCCCTGAAAAGCGAAATGCACATTCCACCGCAACGTGTCCCGATCCTGGAAGTTACTGTCGGCCGGCAAGACAAAGGTTATCTTGTTGTCCATCGGCATACCAGACAGCTGATAGAGCCGTTGCCAGCCCCATACATCAATGCTGTCACCCGGCTTCGAAGTGCGAGGTTTGTTGTCGCGTTGGGCAATCAGCGTTTCCAACGATTCCTTTTCCGCTTTCAGCCGCGTATTGATGTTCTCATATATTTTGGAAAGCACCTCCGGATTGCGCGCAAACCACGTCATCGAAGAGTCGAACTGAGCCTCCGTAATGCCATACTTGCGGTATACAGCCTCCACATAGAGTACACGTTTGTAGTTCTCATTATAGGGAAGCCCTTCCCCCATCGCCTTGGCAATGTGATAATCATAAAGCACGTTTTCCATCTCCGCATCCGAAAAGACGCCGTCGGGCCTCTTCACTTGACAGGAAGCCAAGGCCAGCAACAGGAAAACCGCTGCTCCATACCACTGAAGTCTATTTTTGTTTTTCATCATTTCCGGATTACTGTATGATAGGCTTCATTCAAATATCTGCTGTAGAAAAGCAGCAGGGCAATGATGCCGCAACTGATGGAAGCGTCGGCAAAGTTGAAAATAGGGCTGAAGAAAATGAAATGTTCACCGCCGACGAAAGGCATCCACGACGGCCAATCGGTCTCAATAATCGGGAAGTAGAACATATCGACCACCTTTCCGTAGAACAAGGGAGCATATCCGCCACCCTCGGGCAGGAACGAAGCCAGCTGGTAGGTCGTGCTTTCACTGAACAGCACGCCATAGAACACACTGTCGATGATGTTGCCCAAAGCTCCCGTCAGCACCAACGACACGCAGACGATGAAACCGGTCTTCATCTTGTGCTGCACAAACTTATACAGGAACCAGGCAATGACGGCCACGGCTGCAATACGGAAGGAGGTCAGGAACAGTTTTCCTACAATTTCCATACCGAAGGCCATGCCGTTGTTCTCCGTAAAGAAGATGTAAAACCACGTAGGAGGTTCGGCATGGATACCCAGTTTGTCGTACAACCAGCCAATGGCATTGACACTGTCGTGCCAGTACATGCCCGTCTTCACGGCCACCTTAATCAGCTGGTCGACAATCAGTACCGAAAATATTACAAGCAGGGCTATCCGTCCCTTGGTCCAAAAGTTCTTCATTCCAATCTCTACCGATTATAAAAAAACGCAAGCTACGGACGTACAGAGACGATTGCCCCTGCACAGCCCATAGCCTGCTCTGTTCCCTATTACTTCTTGCCACTGTTCTTGGCCTCGATGCTCAGGGTAGCATGAGGCACGGCACGCAGGCGTTCCTTCGGAATCAGCTTGCCGGTCTCGCGGCAAATGCCGTACGTTTTGTTCTCAATGCGCACCAAAGCAGCCTGAAGTCCCTGGATGAACTTCAGCTGACGCTGGGCCAGGCGGGTCGTTTCTTCCTTCGACAAGGTGTTGGCACCTTCTTCCAATACCTTATACGTAGGAGAGGTATCGTCGGTATCATTGCCGTCGGCACCGGTCAGGCTGGCTTTCAGCAATTCATAGTCGCGTTGCGCCAACTCCAGCTTCTCCAAAATAATGGCGCGAAATTCTTCCAATTCTGCATCCGAGTATCTTGTCTTTTCTGCCATAATTGTAAATGCGTTTAGTTTGTTCGGTATTAAATTATCTTTTCCATTCTCTCTCAGTTCTTTTCAACCTTCACGAAGAGCGAGAAGTCGTCGAAGTTCAGCTCGGTGCCGTCCTTCACTTCATCGGCCAACGTGAGCGAGGTTGCCAGAACCTGGTTGCAAATATAGTCTTTATATTCATTCACCGCATCATCTGTCTGTGTATTTTTAGACAATGTGACATTTATTTTGTCGGTTATCTCAAAGCCACTGGACTTGCGGATGTTCTGAATGCGGTTCACCAGTTCGCGGGCCACACCTTCGCGACGCAGCTCCTCGGTGACGGTAACTTCCAGTGCCACAGTCAGTCGGCCTTCGTTGGCCACCAGCCAGCCGGGGATGTCTTCGCTAAATATCTCGACATCGGAGGCCTCGACGACAGCTTCCGCACCGTCCAGATGGAAGGTGTAACGGCCGTCCTTTTCCAACTCGGCAATGGCTTCCTGTGACATTTCTGCTACAGCGGCGGCCACGGCCTTCATCTGCTTGCCGAACTTCGGACCCAGCTTCTTGAAGTCGCACTTCACGCGCTTCACCAGTACGCCGGCGGCTCCGTCGACAAACTTGATTTCTTTCACGTTCACCTCGTTCATGATGAGCGTCTTCACGGCTTCGATGTGGGCACGCTGTTCTTCGTCCACCACAGGAATCATGATGCACTGAAGCGGCTGGCGTACCTTGATGTTCACCTTGCGGCGCAGGGCCAGCACCATGGACGTGATGTCCTGAGCCACCTGCATGCGGGCTTCGAGTTCGGTGTTGACCAATGTCTCGTCGCAGACGGGGAACTTGGCGAGGTGGACGGAAACCACCTGGTCGCGGCCAGTCACGGCAATCAGGTCGCCGTAGAGCATGTCGGCATAGAACGGCGCGATGGGCGCCATCAGCTTGGCCACCGTCTCGAGGCAGGTATAGAGGGTCTGATAAGCCGAGAGTTTGTCCTCGGTCATGCCGCCGCCCCAGAAGCGTTTGCGGTTGAGGCGCACATACCAGTTGGACAGGTTGTCGTTGACGAAGTCGGATATCAGACGGCCGGCCTTGGTAGGCTCGTAGTCGTTGTAGCAGGCATCCACGTTCTTCACCAGCGTGTTGAGCAGGGACAGAATCCAGCGGTCTATTTCGGGGCGCTTCTCCATGGGTACGTCGGCTTCCTTGTATTCGAAGCCGTCGACGTTGGCATAGAGTGCGAAGAAGGAATACGTATTATATAAGGTGCCGAAGAACTTGCGGCGCACTTCCTCCACACCTTCGACGTCGAACTTCAGGTTGTCCCACGGCGAGGAGTTGGTTATCATGTACCAGCGCAAGGGGTCGGAACCGTACTTCTCGATGGTCGAGAAGGGATCGACGGCATTGCCCAGTCGCTTGGACATCTTGTTGCCGTTCTTGTCGAGCACCAGACCGTTGGAGATGACGGCTTTGTAGGCCACGCTGTCGAACACCATCGTGGCGATGGCATGGAGCGTGAAGAACCAGCCGCGCGTCTGGTCAACGCCTTCGGCGATGAAGTCGGCGGGATATACCTGATGGCTGTCCAGCAGCTCCTTGTTCTCGAACGGATAGTGTATCTGCGCATAGGGCATGGAGCCGGAGTCGAACCAAACGTCAATCAGGTCGGTCTCGCGCTTCATGGGCTTGCCGTCCTTCGAAACGAGGATGATGTCGTCCACGTAGGGGCGGTGCAGGTCTATCTTGTCATAGTTCTCCTTCGTATATTCACCCGGCACGAAGCCTTTTTCCTTATAGGGGTTGCCCGTCATGAGGCCGGCGGCCACGGACTTCTCTATTTCGTTGTAGAGTTCTTCTACAGACTCGATGCACTTCTCTTCCGTGCCGTCTTCGGTGCGCCAGATGGGCAGCGGCGTACCCCAGTAGCGCGAACGGCTCAGGTTCCAGTCGTTCAGGTTCTCGAGCCACTTGCCGAAGCGTCCCGTACCCGTTGACTCGGGCTTCCAGTTGATGGCCTTGTTCAGCTCCATCATGCGCTCCTTGCAGGCGGTACTGCGGATGAACCAGCTGTCCAGCGGATAGTAGAGCACCGGCTTGTCCGTGCGCCAGCAGTGCGGATAGTTGTGCACATGTTTCTCTATCTTGAAGGCCTGGTTGGCGGCTTTCATCATCATGCAGATGTAGAAGTCGAGCGACTCGGCTGCCTGGGCGGCCTTCTCGTCGTACTTGCCGTCCACGGTGAACTGCGGGTCGTAGGCATTCTTCACCCAGCGGCCCTGGTATTCCTTGTAGGCCTCGGTATCGACGCACTGGGCCACAAACTTCTCGTCCAGCTCGTCCAGCAGGTAGAATTTACCCGTGAGGTCCACCATGGGGCGGGTTTCGCCACGCTTGTTGATCATGAACAGCGAGGGAATGCCGGCCGCACGTGCCACGTTGGCGTCGTCGGCACCGAAAGTCGGAGCGATGTGTACGATACCCGTACCGTCCTCGGTCGTCACATAGTCGCCGGGGATGACGCGGAACGCCTTGGCCGATGCTTCCTGCCAGTTGCCTTCGTTGTCCAGCTCGGTGGGCTTCACCCAGGGGATGAGCTGTTCGTACTCCATGCCCACGAGGTCCGTACCCTTGTACTCGCCTACTACCTTGAAGGGGATCAGCTTGTCGCCTGGCTTATAGTCCTCTAATGCAACGTCTTCGGCCTTTTTGTTGAAGTGCGTATAGAGCAAAGCCTTGGCCAGTACGACGGTCATCTTCTCGCCCGTATAGCCGTTGTAGGTCTGCACGGCCACGTAGTCAATCTTCGGGCCTACGCAGAGGGCTGTGTTGCTGGGCAAGGTCCAGGGCGTAGTGGTCCAGGCGATGAAGTAAGGTGTACCCCACTCTGCCATTTCGGGCTTCGGGTTCTTCATCTTGAACTGGCCTACCACCGTCAGGTCCTTCACGTCGCGGTAGCAGCCGGGCTGGTTCAGCTCGTGCGAGCTCAGTCCCGTACCTGCGGCAGGCGAATAGGGCTGGATGGTATAGCCTTTATAGAGCAGGCCCTTCTTGTAGAGCTGCTTCAGCAGCCACCAAAGGGTCTCGATGTAGCGGTTATCGTAAGTGATGTAAGGGTCTTTCATGTCCACCCAGTAGCCCATCTTGTGCGTCAGGTCCTCCCACTCCTTCGTGAACTTCATCACGTCCTTGCGGCAGGCGGCGTTGTAGTCGGCCACGGAGATGGTCTTGCCGATGTCTTCCTTCGTGATGCCCAGTGCCTTCTCCACGCCCAGCTCTACGGGGAGTCCGTGCGTGTCCCATCCGGCCTTACGCTTCACCTGGAAGCCCTTCATCGTCTTGTAGCGGCAGAAGATGTCCTTGATGGTACGAGCCATGACGTGGTGAATGCCCGGCATACCGTTGGCCGAGGGAGGTCCTTCGAAGAATACGAAGGAAGGACATCCTTCACGTTCTGTCATACTCTTGGCGAAAACCTGGTTTTCGTCCCATTTCTTCAACACTTCCTTGTTGATTTCCGATAGATTAAACTTTGAATGTTCGGCAAATTTACCCATGGTTTTATTTTTGTTTTTACTTTGAACGTTGTTTGTCGGAAGCCTCCGGCCACGCCCGCTTCGGACGCTTGAGGCCCTGCCTCCTGTTTTAAGGCTGCAAAATTATAAAAAAAGTGGAGAAAAGCGTTGTTTTAGAGAAGAAAAACATTTCCCGCCCCGCGACCGCTCTGTCCCGACGGCCTGCAACGCCCTCCGAACTCCGACCGACGGAAGGCTTGACATTTTGACACTTTGTCGGACAAACGGCCTGAGAATCGTCTGTTTCGGCCCGAAGGAGAGGCCGCCTCCAACGGACGAAGCGCGAAGGGGCTTATCCATTCTCGTACAGCAAGTTATCGAAATCCTTACATTTCAACCAGCTGAAAAAAGCCCCGAACGGGCGGCCGCAAAGCCTCATCGAGGACAAAACAATGCTTTCGCCAGAGGAAAACAATGCTTTTCGGAGCAGAAAACATCCTTTTTTCTCTTCTATTTCATACCACCTTCCGCTACGGAACCCACAACCTGACGGCCGAAAACATACAATGTCCGCGCAAAACGTCTACTTCCTGCCCCGAAAAACACGGTTTCCGCCCCTCTTTTTCCGCTATTTCCGCCCGAACGAAAAAAGGAGGAGTAAGCGAAAAGGCGCTTTTCCCCTCCATTTGTCAAGCACAAAGCCCGTTTTCCCGACAGGACGTCTGCGAGCATCAAAGCCCCAACTGCTCCGTCCAGCGGCGCACATCGGCCTCTCCTGCCCTATTGAGCAGGCGGCCGTCCTCCCACTTCAGGTCGGGATATTGCTTCCGCAGGGCCTTCACGCTCTGCGCAATGCTGCTTCCGCCCGACGTGGCAAAGGGAATCAGCCTCTTTCCTTTCAAGCCGTGGCTCTCGATAAAGGTGTTGATGATGCGCGGAGCCGCATCCCACCAGATGGGATAACCGATGAACACGACGTCGTATCCGTCCATGCCCTCCTTTTTCCCCTTCAGGGCGGGGCGCGCCTTCGGGTCATTCATCTCGACCGAACTCCTCGACTGCTTGTCGTGCCAGTCGAGGTCGGCACCCGTATAAGCCTCTTGGGGAACAATGGCAAAGAGCTCGCCACCCGTCACCCGTGCCAGCGTCTGAGCCGCACGGGCAGTAGTTCCGGTTGCCGAGAAATAGGCAACCAACACGTTAGAAGATTCTTTCATTGTCCGATTGTTTTTGCTTTGGGCACAGGCCGCGAGGCTCATGCCGCAGAGCAGGGTTAATGCAAATAACAGTTGTTTCATATCACTTCGTTTTTTTCGTTTACAGATACACGACAAAAGTAGCGCTTTCCGCCCACAACGCCATGACCCGTTTTACAGAGAAACCGACCCCAATTACAGCTTCCTGCGCATCGGCCTAGCGCACTTTCCTGCCCGCAACATTTGGAAGTCACGATAATAAAGCCTATCTTTACCCAAGAAAAAGACATACATTAACCCGAATAACAAAAACCTACTGATGAAAAAAGAAGACTTCATGCGGAAAGCCATCGAGCTTTCCATCGAAAATGTGAAGAACGGCGGAGGTCCGTTCGGAGCCGTCATCGTGAAAGACGGCGAGATAGTAGCCACGGGCGTGAACCGCGTGACGGCCAACCACGACCCTACGGCACATGCCGAAGTAAGTGCCATCCGTGCCGCCTGCCAGAAGCTGGACACGTTCGACCTTAGCGGATGCGAAATCTATACTTCGTGTGAGCCCTGCCCCATGTGTCTGGGAGCTATCTACTGGGCCCATCTGGACAAAATCTATTACGGCAACAACAAGACCGACGCCGCCCGCATCGGCTTCGACGACTCGTTCATCTACGACGAACTGGCCCTGAAGCGCGAAGACCGCAACAAGGCCATGGAAGAACTCCTGCCCGACGAAGCCATCGCCGCCTTCCAGGCATGGGAAAACAAGGCCGACAAGGTGGAATATTGAGGTATCCGTCCTTCCTTCAGCCAGAAAAAATACGGACTTACCCGAGGTGTCTGAATGCACCTTCCAGGTAAGTCCGTTTATTTTATTGTCCGATGGCCCGAACGGTCACAACTTATTTTTTGAAACGACAACGGATGAGACAAAGATTGTCTTCCTCCGTCCGCAACGACAGTTCGGCAAATTCCTGTTCCGACAAGTAGGGACGAAGAAGTTCATACTCCGTAAAATTGACCAACGAAAGGAAATATCCGTCCGTAAACAACAACGGACGCAAGCGTAAGCCACCTTCCATCGTCTCAAAGACGAACGTACGACCGTCGTCCTTCCGGTAGAAGACATGGATGGAACGGTCAGCCGTACCCAATCCCTTCTGCAGGTTTACATAATAATACGTAGGGTTCTCCCGATGAAACTTCATACAGAAGGGCAATATACCCTCCGACAAATCTTCAATCAAAAGCCTGTTCCGTTGGCTCTCATTCTCGATAGAACGATACTTCTGCAACATCTGTTCACTGATACCGTCCTTTCCGAAGTCCCACGAATAGGCCGGCTCCATACTCTCCCGTCCCAGTTCATAGACCACATTCTGGTAGCCCGAAGCAAAATATACCTTACCGGCGTATTCATAGAACGGCTGCATGCAGCCCATATCCAGTATGCGGTCGTTCCTCCAGAAACCACAGACCACATTCAAGGAGTCCTTCCCCACAACAGACAGTCCGTCTTCGTCCTCCCTCACACACGACCAAAACACCAGATTCTCCGCATCCAGAGAAGAGACAGCATAATAATTGGGCTTGGCGGGCAGCTCGTCCTGTCTGATAAAACTTCCATCCAAACCATATCTTCCCATCCATCCAAAAGGGCTCAACAGACAAATGTTCCGTCTGTCTCTGTCGATCATGAAATCACAAATCAACTGATACTCCCCCGGCCCGTTGCCCTTACGACTAATTTGCCGCACAAATCGGCCTTCTTCATCAAATTCGTACAATGCCGGACGCTGGCTATCGAACACATATAAACGGTTTTCAAAAGCCACGACTTTGTCCACACCCATCAGCAGACAGCTGTCCGTAGTCTCCCATACAAAAAAGGCTGTATCAAAACGAAACCGCCCTTGTTAATCTGCGGTAAGTTCTGACACAGCCTTTATCTGCTTTGTCAATGATGACAGACTTATTCGCTCGCCTTCTGCGACTCTGCGCTGCGGTTCTTCATCTTCACCTCGTACAGGTCGTGACGACGGTCTTTCAGGTTGCGGACGCTGCCGTAGGTGTGCAGTTCGCTCAGCAGGTCAAGATCGACGTCGGACACCAGAATCATTTCCGTATTGGGCGTAGCTTCGGCACGCTTGCCGTCCGTGGGGAAGGCAAAATCGCAAGGCGTGAAGACACCCGACTGGGCATACTGGATGTCCATGTTGTGCACACGGGGCAGATTGCCCACACTGCCGGCAATGACCACGAAGCACTCGTTCTCGATGGCACGGGCGTGGGCACATACCTTGACGCGGCTGTAGGCATTCTGCGTATCGGTCAGGAAAGGCACGAACAGAATCTGCATGCCCTGGTCGGCCATGATGCGCGACAGTTCGGGGAACTCCACGTCGTAGCAGATCAGGACACCAATCTTGGCACAGTCGGTCTCGAACGTCTTCAGGGCCTTGCCTCCGCTCAAGCCCCAGCTCTTGATTTCGTCGGGCGTGACGTGAATCTTTTCGTACATCTCGTACGTGCCGTCGCGGCGGCAGAGGAAGCCCACGTTGTACAGGCGGCCGTCTTCCTTGATGAGCGGCATGCTGCCCGTGATGATGTTGATGTTGTAGCTGATGGCCAGCTTGATGAAGCGTTCGCGTATTTCGTCGGTATAGGCGGCCAGACCGCGGATGGCTTCGGATTCGCCCTCGTTGTTGAAGCGGGCCATAAGCGGCGCGTTGAAGTATTCGGGGAAGAGAACAAAGTCGCTCTTGTAGTCGGACACGGCGTCGACAAAGAACTCCACCTGCTCGAAGAGGTCGTCCAGCGAAGTGTAGGTACGCATCTGCCACTGCACGAGGCCCACACGGACAGTGGTCTTCGGGTTGATGTACTCCTGCGTGGGCGGCTGGTAGTAGATGTTGTCCCACTGGAGCAGGCAGGCGTAGTGCTTGGACTCTTCGTCGTTGGGCAGGTAGTTTCGCATCACCTTGCGCACGTGGAAGTCGTTGGAGAGCTGGAAGGTAAGCACGGGGTCGTAGATTTCCTTCTGGCGCACCTTGTCGATGTATTCCTTGGGGCGCATCTGGTCGGCATACTTGTGGTAGTTGGGGATGCGGCCGCCGAACATGATGGCCTTCAGGTTGAGCTTTTCGCAGAGGTCCTTGCGGTATTCGTACATACGGCGGGCCAGGCGAAGACCGCGGTACTGCGGATGGATGAAGACCTCGATGCCGTAGAGGATATTCCCCTTGGGGTTGTGGGTATTGAACGTCTCCTTGCCCGTCACCTGGGCATAGGTGTGGTCGTTCTTCACGTCGTCATAATTGACGATGATGGAAAGGGCGCAGCCCACAATCTTCTCGTCGACCACCGTCACGATCTGCCCCTCGGGGAAGATGCGTATCAGTTTCTCTATCTGCTTGTGTGTCCAGAAGACGTCGCTTCCGTCCGTATAGACACGTGTGAACGACTGGGCCAGCTGGTCGTAGTCTTCAATCTGCAGATTGCGTATCTGCACTTTGTTAATCTTGATGGAATCCATTTCGTTATAGTTTTATTTGTTATCCGTTTCTGTTACAGTCAAAGCAAGGCTATCAGCTTGTCCACGTCTTCCTCGCGCGTGGCCCAGCTGGTGACGAAGCGTACCACCGTCTCCGTTTCGCCGCGGGGGCCCCACAGCTCGAAGGTGGCTTCGCGCTTCAGGCGGTCAATGGTCTCGTTGGGCAGGCAGACGAACTGCTGGTTGGTGGGCGAATCGAGATGGAGACGGTAGCCCTTCTCTACAAACGCCCGCTTCAGCTTCAGGGCCAGACGGACGGCATGGGCGCCGATGCGCTGATAGAGGCCGTCGGTGAAGAGCGTGCCGAACTGGATGCCCAGCAGACGTCCCTTGGCCAGAAGCGCACCGTGCTGCTTGACGAGGGTGAAGAAATGGGGCAACCGTTCGGGACGGGCAGCCACCACCGCCTCCCCGAAGAGGGCACCGACCTTGGTGCCGCCGATGTAGAACACGTCGCACAGACGGGCAATGTCCCCCAGCGTGACGTCCGTTCCCTCGGCTGCCAGCCCGTAACCCAGGCGGGCGCCGTCCATATATAAAGGTATATCCGCCTCACGGCATACGCGGCTCAGGTCTTCCAGTTCGCGGAGGGTGTAGAGCGTGCCCAGCTCGGTGGGGTGCGAGATGTAGAGCATGCCCGGCGCCACCATATGTTCGTAGGTCTCATCGCGGTAGAAGTTGCGGATGTAGGCCTCCACGTCGGCGGCTAATACCTTACCGTCATGGGCAGGCAGGGTGAGCACCTTGTGGCCCGAAGCCTCGATGGCACCCGCTTCGTGCACGTTGATGTGGGCCGACTCGGCCGCCAGCACGCCTTCGTGACGGGCCAGCAGGGCGTCGATGACGGTAGCGTTGGTCTGCGTGCCGCCCACCAGGAACTGCACGGCTGCCTGCGGCTGTCCGCAAGCCTCACGTATCAGGTCCTTGGCACGGGCCGTATAGTCGTCGCAACCATATCCGGGCGTCTGCTCCAGATTGGTTTCCAGCAGGCGGCGCATCACTTCGGGATGTGCGCCCTCCATATAGTCGGTATCAAAATGTATCATGGTTCGGATGTTTTTAGTAATTCGGGTGCAAAGTTACGGTTTATTTCAGCACGCGGTTCGACGGCAGGCATCTTTTTATGGAGAAAAGATAGGCCACTGATTGTCAGCAACAAACGAGTTTATTTTTGTTTACCAGAAATAAACTGACAGTTTATCCGTATTAAACTGATAGTTTAAAGCGGTTAAACTGATAGTTTAAACGGAGTAAACTGACAGTTTAAAGCCTGTAAACCGAAAGTACAAAGCCTGTGAAGCAAAGCAACGAGACGCCCGCGGTACAAAAAATCCCCTGCCAGGCCTCACCGCCAGGCAGGGGATTTATCCAACTATTCCTTTACTACACACCTCAGAACTCGTACATCAGTGTCTGCAAGGCTTGGTCGTCCGAACTTCCTCCGTATAGCAACTTATAACTGCCCTTCAGAGGATGAACCGTATTGGTCGCCGTATCCCACCAGTTGAAGGTTTCCTCCGTCAACGGCAAGCTGACCGTGCGGGTAGCTCCGGCAGGAATGTGTACACGCTTGAAGGCGCGCAGCGTCTTGAGCGGCCCGTTGGCATCGTCGGGACGGTTCAGGTAAAGCTGAACCACTTCATCGCCGTCCATACGACCTGTATTGGTGACGGGCACCAGCAGACAGCCCTCCTTCACCTCGGCCTTGCCGTAGGCAAAGGTGGTATAGCTCAATCCGTGGCCGAAGGGGAAGAGCGGCGTACCTTCGAAATAACGGTACGTGCGTCCCTTCATGCTGTAATCCTGAAAGTCGGGCAGCTGGCCCACATTCTTGTAGAAGGTGACGGGCAGGCGTCCGGCCGGATTGTAGTCGCCATAAAGCACATCGGCCACGGCTGTACCACCAGCCTCGCCGGGATACCATGCCTGCAGGATGGCATCGCACGTCTGCGTTTCAGGCTCCAGTCCCATGGCACTACCCGAGAAGTTGACGAAGACCACTTTCTTGCCGGCAGCCTTCAACGCCTTGAGCAACTGACGCTGGATGGCAGGCAGCTCGATGTCCGTACGGTCACCCCCCTTGAAGCCAGGGATATTGACCGACATCTGCTCGCCTTCCAACATCGGCGAGATGCCTCCGGCAAAGACCACGACATCCGCACGGCCTACTTGCTTCAACAGGGATGCCGCATCCAATGGTTTCGTCTGCTCCATCTCTTCTTTCTTGTGTTCCGGCACAAAACCTTCTGCATAAAGGGCGCCGGGCACATAGATCAGCTGTTCTTCGGGCAGCCGTTCACGCAGAGCCTCGAGCAGCGTCACGGTATGGCCGGGGAAACCGTTGTAGTTACCCCACTGCATCACCGAGTCATTGGCATTGGGACCGACGAGGGCAACGGTCATGCCGGCCTTCAACGGCAACAAGCTGTTCCTGTTCTGAAGCAAAGTCATACTCTCGCGGGCCATACGAAGAGCCAGCGCCTGGTGTGCATGACAGTTGACAACCGAGTCGGGAATAGCATCCCAAGGCGTAGTCTCGTCCATCTCGCCCAGTTCGAAACGGGCCTTCAGCAGACGCGATACCGAACGGTCCAGATCAGACTCCTTAATCTTGCCTTGACGGACAGCGTCGGGCAGCGACTTATAGGCATCGCCACACTCCAGGTCCGTCCCCGACAGGACAGCTGCCGACGAAGCATCCGCCTTGTCCTTGTGCGTCCCGTGACGGCCTTCCTCGAAGAAGTCGTAAATAGCGCCGCAATCACTTACCACCAGTCCTTCGTACCCCCATTCATCACGCAGGATCTGCATCAGCAGGCGGTCGCTGTTGCAACAAGGCGATCCTTCAAACCGGTTGTAGGCACACATCACTTCCTTCACGCCGGCCTTCTGCACCAAGTCCTTGAAAGCGGGCAGATAAGTTTCCCACAAGTCGCGCGGATCAATGTTCTCGGCATTGAAGCTATGACGGTTCCATTCGGGACCGGAGTGGACGGCATAATGCTTGGCGCAGGCATGCGCCTTGTCGTATTGACTGTCTTCAGGGCCTTGCAGACCTCTGACGACGGCCATGCCCAACCGGCCCGTCAGGTACGGATCTTCACCGTAGGTTTCCTGCCCGCGTCCCCATCGCGGATCGCGGAAAATGTTGATATTGGGTGTCCAGAAAGTCAGACCTTCATAACGCTGGTAACTGCTGTCCCTGCGGGCCATGTGATTCTTGGCACGTGCTTCATCGCTCACGGCGGTAAACACCACGTGAAGCAGCGAATCATTGAAGGCAGCGCCCATACCGATGGCCTGCGGGAAAACGGTAGCCCGACCGTTGCGCGCTACCCCATGCAGGGCCTCGTTCCACCATTCATAAGGCTTGATACCCAAACGCGGCACAGCGGACGAATTGTTCTGCATCAACGACACTTTCTCTTCCAACGTCAGGCGTTGAACCAGGTCAGCCGCACGCTCCTCGGGCGACAGGGAGGCATCCTGATAGGGAAGTTTCTGCTGACAGGCCGACATCAAGGCACCGGCCAGCAGGACAGGAATAAAAAACTTTTTCATAAGCATTCTCGTTTGTCATGATATTTAAGATTTCAGAAATCATTAAACGTACATATTCACGATGGCCTCATACAGCTCCTGCTTGCCGCTGATCTGCTTCGGCTCGCCGTTCCGCTTGGCGTAGGCCACGATGTCTTCCAGCGTCAGCTTGCCGTCTTCGAAGTCCTTGCCCAGGCCGCTGTCGAAGGAAGCGTAGCGCTGGGCCAGCATCTGACGGTAGGGCGACTCCTCGAGCAGCTTGGCAGCGCTCTCCAAAGCACGGGCCATGGCATCCATGCCTGAGATGTGGGCGATGAAGATGTCCTCCAGATCGGTGGAGTTGCGGCGCGTCTTGGCGTCGAAGTTCGTACCGCCGTCCTTGAAGCCACCACCGCGGATAATCTGCATCATGGCCTGGATGAGTTCGAAGTTGTCGATGGGGAACTGGTCGGTGTCCCATCCGTTCTGATAGTCACCACGGTTGGCGTCGATAGAGCCCAGCATACCGTTGTCCACAGCCACGGCCAGTTCGTGTTCGAATGTATGTCCGGCCAGGGTCGCGTGGTTCACCTCGATGTTCACTTTGAAATCCTTGTCCAGCCCGTGTGCCTTCAGGAAGCCGATGACGGTCTCCGTGTCCACATCATACTGATGCTTGGTGGGTTCCATAGGCTTCGGCTCCACGAGGAAAGTACCCTTGAAACCGTGGGCGCGGGCATAGTCGCGGGCCATGCGCAACATCGTGGCCAGGTGTTCCTTCTCACGTTTCTGATCAGTGTTGAGCAGACTCATGTAGCCCTCGCGGCCACCCCAGAAGACGTAGTTCGATCCGCCCAGCTCGATGGTGGCGTCGATGGCATTCTTGATCTGCACAGCGGCACGGGCTACGACGTCGAAGTCGGGATTCGTGGCGGCACCGTTCATGTAGCGCTTGTGGCCGAAGACATTGGCTGTGCCCCACAGCAGTTTGATACCCGTCTCCTGCTGCTTCTGCTTCAGGTAGGCTACGATTTCCTTCAGATGGGCTTCGTACTCCTCGATGGTGTCGGCCTCGGCGCAGAGGTCCACGTCGTGGAAGCAGTAGTATTCGATACCCATCTTCTGCATGAACTCGAAACCGGCATCCACCTTGTGCCTGGCAGCCTCCACGGGGTCGACCGAATCGTTCCACGGGAAAGTCTTCGTGCCGCCGCCAAACTGGTCGCTACCCTCGGCGCACAGCGTGTGCCACCAGGCCATGGCGAACTTCAGCCATTCGCTCATCTTCTTGCCCATAATCATCTTGCCGGCGTCGTAGTAGCGGAACGCCAGGGGATTCTTACTCTCTTTACCTTCAAACTTAATCTTTCCTATGCCAGGAAAATACTCTTTTGTTGCCATATTCTTTCTGATGTTTTGCGAGGCCCAAGCCTCGGTTTCTATGATTGATCGTTATTCCTTAAATCAGTTTCTCCAACCACCGCTTCCAGCGGGCATAAGCAGCGAGATACTCCTCGCGCCGCTTCATGTCCGGCTCGATGACGGCCAGGCGCTCCAGCGTGGCGAAAGCCTCGACGTTATCGCGATAGAAACCTGCGCCGATACCTGCCCCCTTGGCAGCACCCACGGAGCCGTCCGTGTCGTAAAGCTCGATGGTGGCGCCCGTCACGCCGGCCAGCGTGTCGCGGAAGACCGGGCTAAGGAACATGTTGGCCCGTCCGGCGTGTATCTTCTGCACGGGGATGCCCATCTGCTCCATGATGTCGATGCCATACTTGAAGGCGAAAACAATACCTTCCTGTGCGGCGCGGGCCACGTGGCGACGGTCGTGCAGGTTGAAGTTCAAGCCGCAAACAGAGCAACCTGTCTCACGGTTCTCCAGCATACGCTCGGCACCGTTGCCGAAGGGCAGGATGCTGACGCCGCCGCTGCCCACGGGCACTTGGGCGGCCAAATCGTTCAGTTCGGCATAGGAGATACCTTCGGGAGCCACGTTGCGCTTCACCCACGAATTGAGGATGCCCGTACCGTTGATGCAGAGGAGCACGCCCAGGCGGGTTTGGTCGGCCGTGTGGTTGACGTGCGCAAAGGTGTTGACACGGCTGCGCGGGTCGTAATTCACCTCGCCGTTCACACCATAGACCACGCCGCTCGTACCTGCCGTCGAGGCTATCTCACCGGGGTTGAAGACGTTGAGCGAAAGGGCGTTGTTGGGCTGGTCGCCCGCACGGTAGGTGACGGGCGTACCCTCGGCCAGACCCAGCTCGCGGGCCACGTCAGCCCTCACCCGTCCCTGCTCGGCAAAGGTAGGTCGGATATCGGCTATCAGCGAATGGTCGAAGCCGTAGTAGTCCAGCAGGAAGTCGGCCACGCAGCCGCGACGGAAGTCCCAGAACATGCCTTCGGACAGGCCGGAGACGGTGGTGCACACCTCGCCCGTCAGGCGCATGGCGATGTAGTCGCCGGGAAGCATCACCTTATCTATCCGTTCATACACCTGCGGCTCGTTCTCCTTGACCCATGCCAGCTTGGCGGCGGTGAAGTTGCCCGGCGAGTTGAGCAGATGCGTCAGGCATCGTTCCTGCCCCAGGGCTTCGAAAGCCCGCTGTCCGTAGGGCACGGCGCGCGAGTCGCACCAGATGATGGCCGGACGCAGCACCCGCTGCTCACGGTCCACACACACCAGCCCGTGCATCTGATAGGAGATGCCGATGGCCTTGACGTCCCTGCCATCGGCACTGGACTCGTGCAGCACAGCCTGCGTGGCCAGCTTCAGGTTCGTCCACCAGCTTTTGGGGTCCTGTTCGGCCCATCCCGGCCTGACAGCCAAGATAGATGCCTCCGTCTTCGGATAGAAAGCCGAGGCCACGCACTTGCCGCTCACGGCATCCACCAGGCTCGCCTTGACCGACGAGCTCCCTATGTCGTAACCTAATAATATCATGATTCTTTTTAGGATTCGTTCCTGTCAAAGATAGGCATGTTTCGCCAAAGGAAAAAGAAATGCACCTGCTTTTTGCATAAAAGGTCATAAATCAACGCTCGCAACATGCAGCCTCAACATAAACGAAAGCAACAAGGCTCTTATATATAGAAGAAAAGGACACCATTGCACAAAAAGACCGATTTTGTGTGGTGGTTATCAGAAAAAGACCTACCTTTGCAGCGTTTTTCAGAAACAAAAGCTTATTTTTTACCAACCAAATAATTAAAAAGATGAAAGCATTTGTATTTCCGGGCCAAGGCGCCCAATTCGTAGGAATGGGCAAAGACCTGTACGAGAACTCGGCTTTAGCCAAAGAATTGTTTGAAAAAGCGAATGATATCCTCGGATATCGCATTACTGATATCATGTTCAACGGCACGGACGAAGACCTCCGTCAGACAAAGGTTACACAGCCTGCCGTATTCCTCCACTCCGTAATCTCTGCCCTCTGCATGGGCGATGCCTTCCAGCCTGAAATGACTGCCGGACACTCGCTCGGCGAATTCTCGGCCCTGGTTGCTGCCGGTGCCCTGAGCTTCGAAGATGGCCTGAAACTGGTATATGCACGTGCCATGGCCATGCAAAAGGCTTGCGAAGCCCATCCTTCTACGATGGCCGCCATCATTGCCCTGCCCGACGAGAAGGTTGAGGAAATCTGCGAGCAGGTAAGCAAGGAAGGTGAAGTTTGTGTCGCTGCCAACTTCAACTGCCCGGGACAGATTGTTATCTCCGGTACCATCGAAGGCATCAACAAGGCCTGCGAACTGATGAAGGCTGCCGGTGCCAAGCGTGCCCTGCCGCTGAAGGTGGGCGGTGCTTTCCACTCTCCGCTGATGAACCCCGCGAAGGTTGAACTGGAAGCTGCCATCAACGCTACCAACTTCCACACGCCGAAGTGCCCCGTTTACCAGAACGTGGATGCCCTGCCCCACACCGACCCCGCAGAAATCAAGAAGAACCTCGTGGCACAGCTCACGGCTTCCGTACGCTGGACACAGTCTGTAAAGAACATGATTGCCGACGGTGCTACCGACTTCACCGAATGCGGACCGGGCGCCGTACTGCAGGGCTTGATCAAGAAGATTGACAGCACCGTATCTGCCCACGGTATCGCATAATCCTATAATTATCCGATAACACACCAAAGGCTGCATCTTCTCCGGAATGACGCAGCCTTTTTTTATCCCTTTATCAACCTATGAACAAGAAACTGATTCTATGCTGCTGTGCCGGAGCCGCCATTCTGACAGCCTGCACAGGCAAAAAACAACCGGCATCACCTGCCACCGAGACAGATACCCTCTATATGCTGGTGGGAAGTTATGGCCCTGCCGACCAGGAAGGCATCAAAGTATATAAATTCAATCAGGAGACTGGCAAAGGACAATACGTAAGCGGCCTGAAAGGCATCTCCAACCCATCTTATCAGACTGTATCGGTAGACGGTAAGCGAGTATATAGCGTAGGCGAAGACGACGGAGGAACAGCTTGCGCCAATGCACTGACCTTTGACGCCACCACCGGCATCTTGACGCTGGTCAACAGCCAACCCACCCAAGGCGCCGCCCCCTGCCACATCGCACTGAGCCCTGAAGAAGACTACGTCGTAACGGCCAACTATAACGGCAGCAACATCACCCTCTTCCCGCTCGATGCGGAAGGCCGCCTGAAACCAGGAAAAAACATCGGTTTCGACGGTCATGGCGCCGACAAGGAACGCCAGGCCCAACCGCACCTGCACTTTGTCTATTTCACTCCCGACAACAAATACCTGCTGGCCAACGACCTGGGTACCGACCGCATCCACCGCTTCCCGCTGAACAACCGGCAGAAAGGCAGCGACACACCGCTGGTGGACGAAAGTAGTGCTTCGGACATCCTCCTGGCTCCCGGTTCCGGCCCACGCCACACCGAGTTCTCCGCCGACGGACGGTTTGCTTACTTGATAACAGAGCTCTCCGGCGAAGTAATGGCTTTCACCTATAACGGTGACAGCCTGACATGGATGCAGACCATCCAGGCCGACACGCTGGACGCCCGCGGAAGTGCCGATATCCACCTTTCGCCTGACGGCCGCCACCTCTATGCCTCCAACCGCCTGAAAGGCGACGGGCTGGCCATCTTCCAAATCAACGGAGAAGGCGGCACCCTGACCAAAATCGGTTATCAACCTACCGGCATCCATCCGCGTAATTTCATTATCACACCCAACGGGAAGTATGTACTCGTGGCCTGCCGCGACACCAACGAAATCCAGGTATTCGCCCGCGATGCCTCGACCGGCCTGCTGACCGACACCGGGCAGAGCATCAAAACCACGAAACCCGTCTGCTTGAAATTCATCAAGATGTAAAATTAAATAACTCTCTTCGAAAAACATTCCTCAACCGCTTCCGCAACAACTTCCAGGAGCGTCTTGGGGAATGTTTCAAACATGGCGGCCTTATGTTTCAAACATTCCCCCTTTATGTTTCAAACATAAGCCCCGTAGGGTTGAAACCCATTTATTGCGAGGGGAAACGAGCACTTTGGAAATAGCGCTCCAATTGTAAAAATAAAACTACTTAAGTTCATCTTCTACCTTATCTTCTCTATCGACAAACATAATTATACCCCATTTACTGCTCCGACTACCAGAATTACAGAAGAAAAGCCCGCTGCTGTATTTTTTAGAAACAAATACCTATATATATGGATATTTTCAGCTACATTTGCGCTACATATCATCACAAATAGGTAAAACGACATGGAAAAAGCAAAAGTCTACTTCACAGACCTGCGTACTTCACCCACCTCCAACCTACTCGACAAAATGGAACGGCTGGTGAAGAAGGCAGGCATCGCCCAACTGCCTTTGAAAGACAGCTTCGTGGCTATCAAAATACATTTCGGCGAGCCGGGCAACCTGGCCTACATCCGTCCCAACTATGCGGCACGCATGGCCAACCTGCTGCGCAGCTATGGTGCCAAACCGTTCCTGACCGACTGCAACACCCTCTACTCCGGCCGACGTTCCAATGCCGTAGACCACCTGGAAAGCGCCATGGAGAACGGTTTCAATCCGATCTCCGCCCAATGCCAGGTCATCATCGCCGACGGCTTGAAAGGCACTGACTACCGCGAAATTCCTATTGACGGACAATATTGCAAGGCTCCCAAAATCGGTGCTGCCATCGCCGATGCGGACATCGTCATCAGCATGACCCACTTCAAGGGACACGAGCAGGCAGGATTTGGCGGAGCACTGAAAAATCTCGGCATGGGAGCTGCTGCCGTTCCCGGCAAACTGGAACTGCACGCTTCGGCCCAGCCAAAAATTGAAACGGACAACTGCATCGGATGCAACATCTGCGTGAAACATTGTGCCCACGATGCCATACACCTGAATGCCAACCGCAAGGCTGAGATTGACTACTCAAAGTGCGTGGGTTGCGGCCAATGTGTGGCCCTGTGCCAACACGACGGTGCCGTCGTAGGCAGCTGGGACACCTCCGAGAACATGAACTACAAGATAGCCGAATACACCAAAGCCGTATTGAAGGACAAGCCTCACTTCCACGTCAGCTTCGTGATGAACGTGTCGCCCGAATGCGACTGCTGGAACCACAACGATGCCGCCATCATCCCCGACCTGGGCATCCTGGCTTCTACCGATCCGGTCGCACTGGACCAGGCCTGTGCCGACCTGGTAAACAATACACCCGTGCTCCACGGCAACAACGTGCTGGGCAACAAGCACGAGCATGAGGACCTCTGCGGCTGCGACAAGTTCCACCTGATTCATCCCAATACCAACTGGCAGGCCGGCTTGAAACATGCCGAAGAAATCGGTATCGGTACCCGCAACTATGAACTGATTGTCTAATCTCCCAACACTAATAACATTACAATTATGAATACATCTGCAAAACTCTATTCGCTTTCGTTCGGAAACGTAAAAACTTATCTGTTTGCCTTGTTGTTCGTGGCAGGCAACATCCTTCTGCCGCAACTCTGCCACCTGGTCCCCCTGGGAGGCCCTACGCTGCTGCCCATCTATTTCTTCACCCTGATAGCAGCCTATAAGTTCGGCTTCCGCGTCGGACTGCTGACAGCCATCCTTTCCCCCGTCATCAACCACCTGTTGTTCGGAATGCCTGCTGCAGCCGTACTGCCGGCCATTCTTATCAAATCCGGTCTGCTGGCACTTGCAACCGCCGCAGTAGCCCGTTACGCCAAAAACAAAGTATGGTTCGGAGGCCTGCTGATTGCTGTATTAGCTTATCAGGTAATCGGTACCGGTTTCGAATGGGCTTTATGCGGTGATTTTCACCTCGCTGCGCAAGATTTCCGCATCGGAGTACCAGGCATGTTGCTCCAATGGCTGGGCGGCTACTTCATACTGAGAGCTATCGCCAACAAATAAAGAGCATATACAGAAAAAGAAACGCGGGTTCGTAGCATTGAAAAGCTATGAATCCGCGTTTCTTCTTTTTCCAGCATACTTCTATCCAATATACTTCATATTATCCAATAAAAGAGATTGAGAATTCTTCAAATAAAATCACAATTTTGCAACACAGTAAAAAAAATATTCAATTCAACAAACTACGAACAAAGAGGAAACATATTTATACAAATATCTCAAAAAGCATTCTTTAGAACTCTAAAAAGGAAAATCGGGACACTGACAGGCCAAGCGAATGACCTACCTTTGCCAACGGACCAAAAAAAGCAAGCGAATGAATATACTCAGCAAACTGGCAATCCCTGCCTTGTGCTGCATGCTGTTTGGCGGGTGCGACCTCATTGACTACCACCCCTACGACGTACGCATAGACGGGGAAACAGGTATCAATGACAAAAACATCGCCCGCATCGAAACGCTGTGTCAGGGGAAAGATACCCTGCGTTTTGCCTTCATGGGCGACTCACAACGATGGTATGACGAAACGCAGGACTTCGTGACGGACGTGAACCGACGCGACGACATCGACTTCGTCATCCATGGTGGTGACCTGAGCGACTTCGGCGTGACGGATGAATTCCTGTGGCAGCGCGACATTCTGAACAGGCTGAAGATGCCCTACGTAGCCCTCATCGGCAATCATGACTGTCTGGGCACTGGCGAAGAGACCTTCCGGGCCGTGTTCGGCAACCCGAACTTCGCTTTCATTGCCGGACGGGTGAAGTTCGTATGCCTCAACACCAATGCCATCGAATACGACTATTCGCGCCCTATCCCCGACTTCGACTTCATGGAAAACGAAATGACCGAACGGGCTGATGAATTCGACCGGACTGTCATCGCCATGCACATACGCCCCTATTGCGGAGAATTCAACAACAACGTCGCCCGTGTCTTCCAGCGCTACGTCAACCTCTACCCCGATGTCCAGTTCTGTCTGGCCGCCCATGAACACCGCCTGGCCGAAGAAGACCTCTTCGACGACGGCATCATGTATTATCTGAGCGACTGCATGAAGCATCGCAACTACTATATATTCACCCTAACTCCCGACGGATATGAACGCGAAGTGGTCTATTTCTAATCGCCGACAAAAACTATGCCTGCTGCTGACAGGCTTGTGGCTGATTGTCCAATCGCCGCTGTCTGCCGTTACCCCGCAGGGATGCGACAGCCTTATAACAGCCCCCGATACGATTCAACACACATCCTCGCCACACAGCCGCTACGACAAGCGCGTACACCGCTACCGCAAACATTGGGAGAAGCTGATACCCACCTACAGCAAACTTCAGTTTGCCGGCAACATGGGCCTCCTGTCCATAGGTACCGGCTGGGATTATGGCAAACGCAACCAATGGGAAACAGACATCTTCTTCGGCTTCCTGCCCAAATACCAGTCGGACAAAGCCAAGCTGACCTTCACCCTGAAGCAGAACTACATACCCTGGAGCCTGCCCATCAAAAACAGCGTCTTTGCCATCGAACCGCTCACTTGCGGCATGTACTTCAACACCGTCTTCGGCAGCGACTTCTGGGTGCATGAACCCGAACGGTATCCCAAAGGATACTATGGCTTCTCGTCGAAAATACGCACCCACGTGTTTCTGGGACAACGGCTCACCGTCAACATTCCCGAACAATACCGCCTTTCGGCACGGGCCGTCACCTTCTTCTACGAGCTGAGCACTTGTGACCTCTACATTGTCAGCGCCTTCACCAACCGTTACCTCAAGCCCAAGGACTATCTGAGCCTCTCCTTCGGCATGAAGCTACAGTTGTTGTGACAGAAAGCAATGCTTTCCTCCCGACAAAGCACTGTTTTCTACGCTGGAAAGCAGCGCTTTCCGACAAGCATTTTTACGAACGACATATATAGCACTATATCAATAAGATAAGTCAAAAACAGATGCATTCCTCTTTATGGAGCAACCAACTTCCTGTCAAAAGTCTTATATTTGTGGGGTAAAACAGAAAGACAAAGACTTGCACGATATGAAGAAATCAGGCAACATACTCATCATAGACGACAACCGAGGGGTGCTGAGCGCCCTGCAACTGCTGCTGAAGCCCTACTTCGACCGCATCGAAGTCCTGCCTTCGCCCGTCAGCCTGCCCAGCATGCTGAATGCCGCCCCGTGGCAGGTGGTATTGCTCGACATGAACTTCACCGCCGGCATCAACAACGGCAACGAGGGCCTCTACTGGCTGCACGAAATCAAACGCCTGCGCCCTCAGTTGCCCGTCGTGCTCTTTACGGCCTACGCCGACATCGACCTGGCCGTGAAAGGCATCAAGGAAGGGGCTGCCGACTTCGTCGTGAAACCTTGGGACAACGCCAAGCTGATAGAAACGCTGCTCGCCGCCTGCTCTCCCCAACGCAAGACGAAAACAGGCGCACCCGCCATCACAGAAAGCAACCGCATGTACTGGGGCATGAGTCCGACCATGCAACACCTTCGCCGACTGGTGGAAAAGGTAGCCACAACCGACGCCAACATCCTGATAACCGGCGAAAACGGCACCGGCAAGGAAATGCTGGCCCGCGAGATACACGCCCTCTCGCCCCGACGGGAGCACGAGATGGTCAGCGTAGACATGGGAGCCCTGACAGAAAGCCTCTTCGAAAGCGAACTCTTCGGACACGTGAAGGGCGCCTTTACCGACGCCCACGCCGACCGCATGGGCAAGTTCGAAGCCGCCAACGGCAGCACCCTCTTCCTGGACGAGATAGGCAACCTGTCCTACCACCTGCAGGCCAAGCTGCTGACCGCCATCCAGCGCCGCGCCGTGGTCCGCGTAGGCAGCAACGACCTCATTCCCGTAGACATCCGCCTGATATGCGCCACCAACCGCAACCTGGGCGAACTGGTACAACGGGGCGAATTCCGCGAAGACCTGCTCTACCGCATCAACACCATCCACCTGGAGATTCCTCCCCTGCGCCAGCGGCCGGAAGACATCCTGCCCTTGGCCGAACGGTTCATCGCCCGCTTCTGCCGCCAATATGGCAAGCCCCAGCTGACACCCGACGACGAAGCCCGCGAGAAACTGATGCGCCATCCCTGGTACGGCAACATCCGCGAACTGGAGCATGCGGTGGAGAAAGCAGTCATCATCTGCGACGGCCCCACACTGACGGCCGGCAGCTTCCAGCTGTCCCGCCCCTCGGCTCCGGCAACCCATGCAACCGAAGCCACCACCCTCGAAGCCATGGAGCGGCAGATGATTGCCCGAGCCCTCCAGACGTGCGAAGGCAACCTCTCGGCCGTGGCCGCCAGCCTGGGCATCACGCGCCAGACGCTCTACAACAAGATGAAACGTTACGGACTTTAAATACAGACACGCCCCATGAACCTCTTTCAGAAACTTTCACCCTACTACAGCTTCCGTTTTGCGGTGTGCCTGCTCTCCGCACTGGCAGCCGGCGGTGCATGGGCAGTCTTCCTCGTCGGGCCCACCTCTCTGCCCAGCTGGTGCAACCCGCTCTTCTGGTCCATCCTGCTGACGGTGCTCACTGCGGCAGCCGTCTGGTGGACCGCCAGGTTCTACCGCCAGCACGTACGCAAGGTATTGTTTCTGCTCGATGCCATCGAAAACGACGACGGCTCGCTCCACTTTTCCGAAGAGGACGGCACCCCCGACAGCCGCCTGCTGAACCATGCCTTGAACCGCGTCTCCCAAATCATGACCCACACTAAGCAGGAAATCATCCAGCAGGAGAAATATTACGAACTGATACTGAACTGCGTGGACACGGGCATCGTGGTGCTGAACGACAAGGGAGCCGTGTACCAGAAAAATGAAGAAGCCCTGCGCCTGCTGGGCCTCACCGTACTGACCAACCTGAGCCAGCTGAACCGCATCGACCCGCAACTGGCCGCCCAACTCTCGGCCTGCCGCACGGGCAGCAAACTCCAGCTGGCCTTCCACAACGAACGGGGCACAATGAACCTCTCGGTCCGTACGAGCGACATCACCATCCACGGCGAACACCTGCGCATCCTGGCCCTGAACGACATCAACAACGAACTGGACGAGAAGGAAATAGACTCCTGGACACGGCTCACCCGCGTGCTGACCCACGAAATCATGAACTCTGTGACCCCCATCACGTCGCTGAGCGACACCCTGCTGCACCTGGTGGACCAACGCCCCGCCGCCCCCGACCGGACGGATGAGATACGGCAGGGACTGCAGACCATCAGCAGCACGGGCAAGGGACTGCTGTCCTTCGTGGAGTCCTACCGCCGCTTCACCCGCATCCCTACGCCCGAGCCCACCCTGTTCTTCGTGAAAGGCTTTGCAGAGCGCATGGTCCAGCTGGCCCGCCACCAGTTTCCCGAAGCAGGCGGCATCACCTTCAGCATCGACGTGACTCCCGACGACCTCATCCTGCATGCCGACGAGAACCTCATCGGGCAGGTAGTGACCAACCTGCTGCGCAATGCCATCCAGGCCATCGGCGAGCAACCGGCTCCAGCAGGAGGCGGACACATCGGCATCCGTGCCTACTGCAACGACGAGGAAGCGGTACTCATAGAAGTGTCGAACGACGGCCCCCCATTCCGCCCGAGGTAGCCGACCATATCTTCATCCCCTTCTTCACCACCCGCGAAGGAGGAAACGGCATCGGGCTGAGCATCTCGCGCCAGATCATGCGCCTGTCGGGAGGCAGCATTTCCCTCCTGCCCGGCGAAAAAACGACTTTCCTGCTGAAATTCAACTGAACCGACAGGAAGAAATAATTGTTGAATAATCATTAAATTAAGAATAGAACAGATATGATATTGACAGCTGAACACATTCTCCTCACCTGCTCCATCCTGCTCTTCGTCAGCATCTGGGCAGGAAAGACAGGCTACCGTTTCGGAGTGCCTACCCTGCTGCTCTTCCTGCTGGTAGGCATGCTCTTCGGCAGCGACGGTCTGGGCATCCAGTTCCACGACATGAAGGCCGCCCAATTCATCGGTATGGTGGCCCTCAGCATCATCCTTTTCACCGGCGGTATGGACACCCGCTTCGCCGACATCAAGCCGGTGCTGAAGCCGGGTATTGCCCTCTCCACCCTCGGCGTCCTGCTCACCACCCTCTTCACCGGCCTCTTCATCTGGTGGCTCTCGGGCATGAGCTGGACCAACATCCACTTCCCGCTCATCCCCTCGCTGCTGCTGGCTGCCACCATGTCGTCTACCGACTCGGCCTCGGTGTTCGCCATCCTGCGCTCGCAGAAGATTAACTTGAAACACAACCTGCGTCCCCTGCTCGAGCTGGAAAGCGGAAGTAACGACCCCATGGCCTACATGCTGACCATCGTACTGACCCAGCTCACCCAGTCGACAGGCATCGGAGGCTGGGGCGAGATAGCCGGTTCGTTCGTCATCCAGTTTGTAGTGGGCGGTGCCGCCGGCTACCTGCTGGGCAAGCTGGCCGTCCTCATGCTCAACCGCCTGAACATCGACAACCAGTCGCTCTACCCCATCCTGCTGCTGGCTTTCGTCCTCTTCACGTTCTCCATCACCAGCCTGCTCAACGGCAACGGCTATCTGGCCGTCTACATCGCCGGCATGATGGTGGGTAACCACAAGATAGCCTACCGCAAGGAGACCAATACCTTCATGGACGGACTGACGTGGCTCTTCCAGATTATCATGTTCCTCTGCCTGGGCCTGCTGGTCAACCCGCACGAAATGTTGCAGGTAGCCGCCGTAGCCTTGCTGATCGGAGCATTCATGATACTTGTCGGCCGACCGCTCAGCGTGTACCTCAGCCTGCTGCCCTTCGGGCGGAGCATCACCCCCAAGTCGCGGATGTTTATCTCGTGGGTGGGCCTGCGCGGAGCGGCGCCCATCATCTTCGCCACCTACCCCGTCGTAGCCGACGTGCCCGGCGCCAACAGCATCTTCAACATCGTGTTCTTCATCACCATCCTTTCGCTCATCATACAGGGAACCACCATTGCCCGCATCTCCCGCCTGCTGGGACTCTCCCTGCCGCAGGAAAAGACCGGCAACGACTTCGGCGTGGAACTGCCCGAAGAGCTGGGATCGGATCTGCATGAGGTGACCGTCAGCGCCGATATGCTCTCGCGTGCCCAGACCCTGAAGGACATGCAGCTCCCCAAAGGCACACTGGTCATGATTGTGAAGCGCGACGACGAGTACCTCATCCCCAACGGTTCGCTGAAGCTACACACGAACGACAAACTGCTGCTCATCTCCGAAAAGAAAAAAGAGCAGACCACCCAGGAAAAA
Organism: Mediterranea massiliensis; assembly: GCF_900128475.1. GTDB lineage: Bacteria > Bacteroidota > Bacteroidia > Bacteroidales > Bacteroidaceae > Bacteroides > Bacteroides massiliensis_E. Next base: position 451,589 of record NZ_LT635837.1, read on the forward strand.
ACGGAAGGCAACCCGAAGTTGTAGCGAATTCAAAAAATATGAAAACTGTTTGCAAGAGATTAGTGTAAGCCCTATCTTTGCGCAGTTTTTCAACTACTGTGCAGAATTGAAAAGAAAACAAAGGAATGAAACCAGATAAAAGCTTCATCGGATATATAGAGCAAAGCATCGTCCGCAACTGGGACCGCGATGCGCTGACAGATTACAAAGGAGCAACCCTACAATACAAAGACGTGGCCCGGAAGATAGCCAAGTTCCACATCGTACTGCAAAGTGCAGGCATCCAGCCCGGCGACAAGATTGCCGTCTGCGGACGCAACAGCGCCCATTGGGCCGTCACCTTCCTGGCCACCATCACCTATGGAGCCGTCATCGTCCCCATTCTGCACGAGTTCAAGGCCGACAACATCCACAACATCGTCAACCACTCCGAAGCCAAGCTGCTCTTCGTGGGCGACCAGGCTTGGGAGAACCTGAACGAAGACCGCATGCCCGGCCTGATGGGCGTGGTGCTGCTCACCGACTTCACGCCCGTCGTATGCCGCGACCCGCGCCTGATGGAAGCCTTCGAGCACCGCAACGCCATCTACGGCCAGCGCTACCCCAAGAACTTTCGCCCCGAACACATCCGCTACCGCCACGAAGAGTCGCCCGAAGAATTGTCCATCATCAACTACACGTCGGGCACCACCGGCTACTCGAAAGGCGTCATGCTGCCCTACCGCAGCATCCGCTCGAACGTTGACTACTGTTTCGAGATGCGCCCCATCCAGGCCGGCGACCACATCGTCTCGATGCTTCCGCTGGGACACGTGTTCGGCATGGTGTACGACTTCCTCTATGGCATCTGTGCCGGCGCCCACCTGTACTTCCTGACGCGCATGCCTTCACCCAAAATCATCGAGCAGTCGTTTGCCGAAATCAAGCCGCGTATCATCTCTTGCGTACCGCTCATCGTAGAGAAAATCATCAAGAAGAACATCCTGCCGCGCGTGGACAACACCATCGGCAAGCTGCTGCTGCGCGTACCCATCATCAACGACAAGATCAAGGCGTCGGCACGCAAGGCAGCCATGGAAATCTTCGGTGGCGAGTTCAACGACATCATCATCGGCGGCGCCCCGTTCAATGCCGACGTGGAGCGGTTCCTCAAGCAGATAGGCTTCCCCTACACCATCGCCTACGGCATGACGGAGTGCGGCCCCATCATCTGCTCCAGCCGCTGGCAGGACCTGAAGCTCGCTTCGTGCGGCAAGGCAGCCTCACGCATGGAGGTGCGCATCGACTCGAACGACCCCGCCCACCGCGCCGGCGAAATCATCTGCCGCGGCGAAAACCTGATGCTTGGCTACTACAAGAATCCCGAGGCGACAGCACAAATCATCGATGTCAGAGGCTGGCTCCATACCGGCGACCTGGCCACGATGGACAGCGAAGGCAACGTCACCGTCCGCGGCCGCAGTAAGAACATGCTGCTCACCGCCAGCGGCCAGAACATCTACCCCGAAGAGATTGAGAGCAAGCTGAACAACATGCCCTACGTTGCCGAGTCGCTCATCGTGCTACAGAACGACAAGTTGGTGGCCCTCATCTATCCCGACTTCGACGAAGCCTTTGCCCGCGGACTCCAGCAGAGCGACATCGAAGAGGCCATGGAGCAGAACCGCCAGGAACTGAACCAGCAGCTGCCCGCCTACTGCCAGATTACCAAAGTGAAAATCCACTTTGAGGAGTTCGAAAAGACAGCCAAGAAAAGCATCAAGCGCTTCCTCTACCAGGAGGCCAAAGGATAAACGCCTTCCCGGCTCATATCTTCTCCTCTGTCCCATCGGTTTAAAAGTTCTCAATGCCCGCAGCATAGCGCCAGTACTTCCAGCCAAGTACTCCAGTACTTATATGCAAGTACTCGAGTACTCCCAAGCAAGTACTGGAGTAATCCTCTGGAAGTACCGACCGAAAAACCATGGATTCGGGTACAAACATCCGTAATCGGTATACAAGACCTGCCCTCACCATGCACTAACTTTGCAAACGAAAAGATTGGCGAACCCTTTAAACCTCTTCATCATGAAAATCAAACTGATCCTTGCGCTTGTCGCATTGACCGTAAACAGTACAACCATTATGGCACAGAAAACTATCAAACAGACAGCCGGACGCGACCAGCTGGGCACTTTCGCCCCCAAATTCGCGGAACTCAACGACGACGTCCTCTTCGGAGAAGTGTGGAGCCGCACCGACCAACTCGGCCTGCGCGACCGCAGCCTCATTACACTTACCTCGCTCATCAGCCAAGGCATCACCGACAGCTCGTTAACCTACCACCTCCAGACCGCCAAGCAGAACGGCATCACCCGCAGCGAGATTGCCGAAATACTGACCCACATCGCCTTCTATGCCGGATGGCCGAAAGCCTGGGCAGCCTTCCGCCTGGCCAAGGAAGTGTGGACCGAAGACACGGCCGCCGCAGATGCCAAGGCTGCCTTCCAGCGCGAAATGATCTTCCCCATCGGCGAGCCCAACACAGCCTACGCCCAATACTTCGTCGGCAACAGCTACCTCGCCCCCCTCTCGAAGGAACAGGTAGCCGTCTCCAACGTCACCTTCGAGCCGGGCTGCCGGAACAACTGGCACATCCACCACGCCACAAGCGGCGGCGGGCAGATGCTCATCGGCGTGGCCGGACGCGGTTGGTACCAGGAAGAGGGCAAGCCCGCTGTAGAGATTCTGCCGGGAACCGTCATCCACATCCCCGCCAACGTCAAGCACTGGCACGGAGCGGCAGCCGACAGCTGGTTTGCCCACCTGGCCTTTGAGGTAGCCGGAGAAAACACGTCCAACGAATGGCTGGAGCCCGTTTCCGACGAAGCGTACGACCGACTGAAATGACAAGCTGAAGACTTCCGACACATTCCTGACATCATCCCTTTTTGGTATACAGACAGAGGATTGCGGCTTTCCGGTACGACTGCCAGATGCCGCATCCTCTGTTTTCATTCCTCCCCGTCCGATATCATGACCAGAATTATCGGTTGTCCGACCGTTTTCTCAAACAAAAGTGTTACTTTTACCTCCCGAATCGGCAACCGGTCTATACGACCCCGAAAAAACGAAATTATGAGAAAAGCAAGCAGAGAAATGAACAGCGACTGGGCCTTGGACATCATGCACAAAGCCCCTTACATCACCGTCAGCTTCACAAGGCCGGACGGCACGGCATACGGCGTTCCACTTTCGTTGGCCTCCACCGACGACCACGTCTGGTACTTCCATTGCGCGCTGGAAGGAGAAAAGCTGGAAGCCATCGTGGCCCATCCCGAAGTGTGCCTTTCAGCCGTCACCAAATGCCAGCCCACCGTCGGTCCCAAGGACGGAAGCTTCACCCTGCAATACCGATCCGCCATGGCTTTCGGGAAAGCAGAGCTGGTAACGGATGAAGCAGAGAAGGTGCAGGCCCTCAAGGCAATCAGCCAACGGTTCCTGCCCCAACACATGGATGCCTTCGACGAAGCAGTCCGGAGAAGCCTCCACCGCACCGCCGTCGTGCGCATCACCTTGTCCGCCCCTCCTACCGGCAAACGCAAACAGTACGACGAGCAGGGAGAAGAAATGAAGTACGGACGGATGGAGTGAACAATTTACCCCATATCTCCTCTTGAACAATTAAAGCTCATCCAACTCTTCACCGCTCCGTTCCATAATATTGGCAGCCAGTTTGTCTGCAACCTGAATGATGGTAACCAGGGGATAAAGCTTTTGGGAGGTATCAAAACATCGCTGGTCTTCATAACTGTTCATATTGATGCCCCATGCTCCCATGTGCCAACGGATTGCCAGCATCTCATCGTCACTCAAGGCTATACCATTGCAGAGCAGCAGAATGACGGATTTCTCTCCGTGCCCCATGGGGAAGTTCTTGTAGGAAACCTTATAACCCTCATTGTCCTCCCAAGTTCCTATGGCAGTTTTCTTCTTTTTCACTGTACGGAAATAGATGTCACTTTTGCAGACATCATGCAGCAGACTGGCTATTATCACACTTTCCCTTTCCACTTCTTTCTCCAGGCCGGGCTCGATGGCAGCCATTCCTTCCCACACCATCAGGGCAGCCTTGCAGGTATTCAGTGAATGCTGTACCAATCCTCCTTCCGTATTCAGGTGGTGATTGGCAGAAGCCGGAGCCGTAAAGAACCCCATGTTCTCCAGACCTTCCAGTAAATCTTCCACTCCTTCACGATGAGTAGAGCGGAGCAATTCTATAAATTCTTCTTTAGTAGTCATCTTAGCACTGTTTTCTTAATTCAGTGCCTAAAGTTATGGAAAAAATTGGCTCCATAATCTCCTATGAAGAAAAATAAAACTGAATCTGCATGGAATGCCATTTTATCATATGAGAAGGAAACAATAGAGGGGAATAGAACATTCATAAAAAACAGCTGAAAAATCAGCATGAATAAAGTCCTCAGTCAGAGAGAAAGGTTTCATGAGTTATAAAATAATCATGCAATAAAAATCGTATAAGGCACAAGGATTGGCAAATAAAAAAACAACTTTATAACAAGTACGTTAGAACTAAAATCTTTAACTTTGTAATATGGTTCAAGACGAATTCCAATTTTATAAGCCATGTAAGTTCTTGCAACCTTACGTCAGGTACTATTGGGTATTCAAAAGCTATCAACCGCTGAATACCCTTACTTTTCCTATTGGCTGTCCTCAAATCATTTTCCATAAGCGAACACCGCTTTATATTCTGGAGTTGAAAACCGCCCAATCGGGATTTACCATTAGCGGTCAGGTTAATTATCCTTCCCATTTATATGTGGATGGGAATGTGGAAATGATTGTGGTTGTGTTTCAGCCATACGTTCTAAAAGCCTTCTTGAATCTACCCATATCCTTATTGCACAATCAAGAGATTTCCGGTTATGACCTTGAAAACGCAGAATTAAAACAACTGGCTGCGCAAATCTTTGACTGTGAAGATGCCAATTCATGTATTACAAGAATAACCGGCTTACCTTTGCTCTGACTAAACTTAAAATGAATGATAAAATGAAAGAAGTGAATCCAAAAGAAACGACCCGTGCCTATGCATTTGAATTGTGGATGAATGCCCCCATGCCTATGCTCACCTTTTTCAAGACCATAGATGTTACTCGTCTGACCCGTATCAGCAAACGGACAAGGCTAAAATTCAATATGTTGATGTGCTGGTGCATCGGACGGGCTGCAAGCGACATAAAAGAGTTCTATATGCTTCCTGTTGGCAGAAAATTAATGCAATTCGACAACCTTGCCGTCTGTACCATTGTAACCAATCGGGAGGGCGAAGTCAGTTCCTGCGATATTCCGTTCTCCGATAATTTGCAGCAGTTCAATGCTGATTATCTGAGACTGACGAAGCAAGTTTCTGAAAGTTGCCAGAATCATGACCTGACGGACAGCATGGTCATCGGTACATCTGCTCTTGCACAATATGAGATAGATGGGGCGGTAGGCATGTACAGCGGTGTGTTCAATAATCCGTTTTTAATCTGGGGTAAATACAAACGGGGGTTATGGAAGCGTACATTGACTGTCTCTTTTCAATTTCACCATACACAAATGGATGGCGCGCATGCTTCCCGTTTTTTGGAAAATCTGCAAAAAGAAATCAAGAACTTGGAAGTATAATCAGGAACAAATACTATCTTTGCAATACTAACTAAAATCAGGCTACGTTATTTTAATTCTATTTGTGGAATGATTAGATACTATTTGAATATTGTTTTTAGATACCACAAATAGAAAGTTATTAAAGCTATGATAAAAAGCTAGATAAGGCATCTTAATCGCTATGTAAAGATAATAGTAAAATAATAGCAAACGACCCAATTTTTACGGAATATTTCCAAGAAAAGACAATGATTTAATGGCGTTTAAACTCCATTAAATCATTGTTTGAATATCACTCGAAAAATCTAATATTGTCACATTTTGTTTTGGAAACCAATTTGTTAAAATAACACATTTCGATTTGGGAAAGTCACACAAAGCGATTTGCGTTTTTTAATCGTTACAGAAGATTTTCCCGATTTTCCTGTAACGATTTAGTAACGGAACTTTGTCAGAAGTGGCATTTTAATGGGGGAATAGAGCATTTATTAAAAAAGAAAAACCCGCTGATTTTCAGCGGGTTTCCAATTCATTAGCGGAGAGACAGGCTCTCAAACCTACATATTCAAGAAATATCATAAAATTACAAATTACTGATAATCACACACAATTTGGAATACATAGTAAATCTAAATCTTTCTGAATATCTTTTGCTATTCCAAATATTGGGTGTATATTTGGGTGTAGAATTTCAAACGCACCCAATTATGAATATCAAACGAAACATCATTTTTGCATTGGAAAGCCGGAAAAAGAACGGTGTGCCAATTGTGGAGAATGTCCCCATCCGTATGCGCGTCATATACGCAAGCCAGCGCATTGAGTTTACAACGGGTTACCGCATCGATGTAGCCAAATGGGATTCCGACAAGCAGCGAGTAAAGAACGGGTGTACCAACAAACTAAAGCAAAGTGCATCTGAAATCAATGCCGATCTGCTGAAATACTATGCCGAAATTCAAAATGTGTTCAAGGAGTTTGAGGTACAGGAAACCATGCCAACTACCCAACAACTAAAGGATGCATTCAACCTGCGGATGAAGAATGCCAACGAAGAACAGCAGGAAGAAGCACAGATAAGTTTTTGGGAGGTGTTCGATGAATTTGTAAAAGAATGCGGCAATCAGAATAACTGGACTGAATCCACATACGAAAAGTTTGCAGCCGTAAAAAATCACCTTAAAGAGTTCAAGGAAGATTTAACCTTTGAATATTTCAATGAATTCGGACTGAACGAATATGTCAATTTCCTGCGCGACAAGAAAGACATGAGAAACAGTACCATCGGTAAACAAATGGGATTCCTCAAATGGTTCCTGCGCTGGAGCTTCAAGAAAGGACATCATCAGAACATTGCATACGATACGTTCAAACCGAAACTGAAAACCACCTCGAAAAAAGTAATCTTCCTGACTTGGGATGAACTGAACAAGCTGAAAGACTACCAGATACCCAAGGATAAGCAATACCTGGAACGTGTGCGTGATGTTTTCCTGTTCTGCTGCTTTACGAGTTTGCGGTATTCGGATGTTCGCAATCTGAAAAGAAGCGATGTGAAGTCCGACCACATCGAAATAACCACAGTCAAGACTGCCGACAGCCTGACGATTGAACTGAACAAATACAGCAAAGCCATACTGGACAAATACAAGGACATCCATTTCGAGAATTACATGGCTCTGCCCGTCATCAGCAACCAGAAGATGAACGATTACCTGAAAGAGCTGGGCGAACTGGCAGAAATTAACGAACCTATACGTGAAACCTACTACAAAGGAAATGAACGTATAGATGAAGTTACACCGAAATACGCATTACTCAGCACACATGCAGGAAGAAGGACATTCATCTGTAATGCACTGGCTCTCGGTATTCCTGCACAGGTTGTAATGAAATGGACAGGGCACAGTGATTATAAAGCCATGAAGCCTTACATTGACATAGCAGATGATATTAAGGCCAATGCAATGAACAAGTTTAACCAACTCTAAAAGTATCAGTCAGTTTCACAGATTATCCATTATTAGAGTTATCTTTGTTAAGTAATAGTTAGTGATATGGAAAATAACAACGAACATAATATAAAGAAAGGTCATTTTGATGCCTTTGTCCATGCTGTCGGTTCGGAAATAGAACAGGCACAAATCCGGTTAATTACCGCAGCCAATGCCCAGATGTTGTTCCATTACTGGAAAATGGGCAACTATATACTGTATCATCAAAACCTGCATGGGTGGGGAGGTAAAATTATCAAGAAGTTGGCGCAGGCAATCCGATTCAATTACCCGGAAAAGAAAGGATATTCGGAGCGTAATCTTACTTATATGTGCCAGTTTGCCCGTTTATATCCGTTAAATGTACTTCGTAGTTTTATTGAAACAGATTCAATACTGTCTGTCCCCAATATTCAAAACATTACTAATCAAAATAGAAATTCAAGCAAAATAATATGCAGGAGATAATATCAATGGAAAAATACAACAATTGGAAACTTAAGTTTTATACAATATGGGCAGGGCAGGCAGTATCATTAATCACTAGTGCCATCCTGCAAATGGCGATTATTTTTTACCTTACAGAGAAAACAGGATCTGCGATGGTCTTGTCTATGGCTTCACTAGTAGGTTTTTTACCCTATGCGGTCTTTGGACCAGCCATTGGTGTATTAGTGGATCGTCATGATAGGAAGAAGATAATGATTGGTGCTGATTTAATTATCGCAGCAGCTGGGGCAGTGCTTGCTATTGTTGCATTGTATATGGAGCTACCTATCTGGATGGTTATGGTAGTATTGTTTATCCGTAGCATTGGAACGGCTTTTCATACCCCAGCACTCAATGCTGTTACGCCACTTTTAGTACCAGAAGAACAGCTTACGAAATGTGCAGGCTATAGTCAGTCTTTACAGTCTATAAGCTATATTGTTAGTCCGGCGGTTGCAGCATTGTTATATTCCGTTTGGGGATTAAATGCTATTATTGCCATCGATGTATTGGGGGCAGTGATGGCGTCTATTACGGTAGCAATTGTACGTATTCCTAAGCTGGGCGTTCAAGTGCAAAGCTTGAAACCAAATTTCATAAGAGAAATGAAAGAAGGAATTGTCGTACTGAGACAAAACAAAGGATTATTTGCCTTATTACTCTTAGGAACACTATATACTTTTGTTTATATGCCAATTAATGCACTATTTCCTTTAATAAGCATGGAATACTTTAATGGAACACCTGTGCATATTTCTATTACCGAAATCGCTTTTGCATCTGGAATGCTAGTAGGAGGCTTACTATTGGGGAGATTAGGAAGTTTCAAAAAGCGTGTACTACTAATAACAGGTTCATTTTTTATCATGGGGGCCAGTTTAGCCGTTTCAGGAATACTTCCTACAAGTGGATTTGTTATATTTGTAATTTGCTGTGCAATAATGGGGCTTTCGGTGCCATTTTATAGCGGCGTGCAAACAGCTCTTTTTCAGGAGAAAATTAAACCTGAATATTTAGGACGTGTATTTTCTTTGACTGGTAGTATCATGTCACTTGCTATGCCAATTGGATTAATTCTTTCTGGGTTCTTTGCTGATAGAATCGGTGTAAATTATTGGTTTTTACTATCAGGTATTTTAATTATTTGCATTGCCATAGCTTGCCCGATGATAACTGAGATTAGGAAATTAGATTTAAAATAAACAATATTGGAGGGATATTTATGTATCTTATTTTCATGTAATTCTTCCTGCTAAAATCGCAGGGTTTTCCCTGCGTACAAGCAAATGAAAACATGCGATTATAGACAGGAGGAAAATTTTATGGAATTGATATTAAAAGCTAAAGACATTCGTGTGGAATTCAAAGGACGCGATGTTTTAGATATAGAAGAATTAGAAATATATGATTATGACCGTATTGGTTTAGTAGGAGCAAATGGTGCTGGAAAAAGCACTTTACTCAGGGTACTTTTAGGAGAATTAACTCCCCCAGGATGTAAAATGAATCGTCTGGGTGAACTTGCCTATATTCCCCAGTTGGACGAGGTAACTTTGCAGGTGGAAAAAGATTTTGCACTTGTAGGCAAGCTCGGTGTTGAGCAATTAGATATACAGACCATGAGCGGTGGTGAAGAAACAAGGCTTAAAATAGCACAGGCCTTATCGGCACAGGTTCATGGTATTTTAGCGGATGAACCTACGAGCCATTTAGACCGTGAAGGAATTGATTTTCTAATTGGACAACTAAAATATTTTACAGGTGCACTGTTAGTTATTAGCCATGACCGATATTTTCTTGATGAGGTAGTAGATAAAATATGGGAGCTGAAAGATTGCAAAATCACTGAGTATTGGGGAAACTATTCTGATTATCTTCGCCAGAAAGAGGAAGAACGCAAGAGTCAAGCTGCAGAATACGAACAATTTATTGCGGAACGTGCCCGATTGGAAAGGGCTGCGGAGGAAAAGCGAAAACAGGCTCGTAAAATAGAACAGAAGGCGAAAGGTGCTTCAAAGAAAAAAAGTACTGAAGGCGGAGGGCGTTTAGCTCATCAAAAATCAATAGGAAGTAAGGAAAAAAAGATGCATAATGCCGCTAAATCCCTAGAGCACAGGATTGCAGCCTTAGGAAATGTAGAAGCTCCGGAAGACATTCGCAGAATTCGTTTCAGGCAAAGTAAAGCATTGGAGCTCCATAATCCATACCCTATAGTCGGTACGGAAATTAATAAAATATTTGGGGATAAGGCACTGTTTGAAAATGCATCTTTTCAAATTCCTCTAGGAGCAAAAGTGGCGTTAACTGGTGGTAATGGAACCGGAAAAACAACTTTAATCCGAATGATCTTAAACCATGAAGAAGGAATTTCTATTTCACCTAAGGCAAAAATAGGTTACTTTGCACAAAATGGTTACAAGTACAACAGTAATCAGAATGTTATGGAGTTTATGAAGGAGGATTGTGATTACAATGTTTCAGAAATTCGTTCCGTGCTTGCATCCATGGGGTTTAAGCAGAACGATATTGGAAAAAGCTTATCTATTTTAAGCGGTGGCGAAATTATGAAATTATTGCTAGCTAAAATGCTTATGGGTAGATATAACATCCTACTAATGGATGAACCCAGTAACTTCCTTGACATACCAAGCCTGGAGGCCTTGGAAATACTAATGAAGGAATATGCAGGAACGATCATGTTTATCACCCATGACAAACGGTTACTTGAAAATGTGGCTGATGTAATTTATGAAATTAAAGATAAGAAATTAAACTTAGTCCGATAATTATTTTACTTTTCGTATTTGACAGATCGTAAGTAGGCCGTGAAAGAGGTTATTGATTTTAACTAAACGTTAAGTAGGTTAGACCTCTAATCAGAAAAAATAAGGCCTTCAAGATGAATTTTGAAGGCCCTCTTTCCATAGAAATATACGTAAAGCATAAGGAACACATGGCAAAAAAGGCGTTTCTCAGCATGGGATATAGCTTTTGATATTGAAAGGAGTGATTCAGTATGATAGATAATATTATTCAATCAGTGACAGAAAAATTATCCTCTTTGCCTTATATAGAAGGCATCGTATTAGGGAGTTCCCGTGCAAGAGGCACCCATACAGAGGATTCTGATATAGATATCGGAATCTATTACAATTCAGAATCATTTGACCTGACAGCGATTAATCAAATTGCTACAGAATTGGATGATGAGAATAGAAACAACCTTGTTGTACCTCCCGGAGCGTGGGGTGATTGGATCAATGGCGGCGGATGGTTAGTTATGAACGGGTATCATGTTGATTTGATTTTACGTGATATAAAACGGGTGGAACAAATAATCAAGGATACGGAGCAAGGAATTGTTACTGCAAATTATCAGACCGGGCATCCCCATGGTTATATAAGTGCTATGTATCGTGGAGAATTGGCTATCAGCAAGATACAATATGCTAAAAATGAAAGCTTATGCGAATTAAAAAATCAGGCGGAAATTTACCCTGGTGCTCTAAAGAAGAGCTTGATAAACTTTTTTATATTTGAAGCAGAGTTCTCTTTAATGTTTGTAAAAGCAAATGCGGGAGCAGAGGATAAATATTATATTGCAGGCCATGTTTTTCGTATTATTTCATGCTTAAATCAAGTACTATTTGCATGCAATAATGCTTATTGCATTAACGAAAAGAAAGCTATAAAACTGCTTGAAACTTTTGAATATAAACCTGAAAAATATGCCGAAAGGGTTAATCATATTTTTGAAGTACTCGGTCTTTCACTTTTTGAATGCTACGATATGACCGAGAAGCTTTATAAAGAAGTGAAAAAAATTGCAACGGAGATAAATAACTTTTTAAACGAGGGGGAATTCAGATGAAAGAAAACAAATATGATGATAATATATTTTTTCAAAAATACAGTCAAATGAGTCGCTCACAGCAGGGACTAGCCGGTGCAGGAGAATGGGAAACATTGAGAAAGCTGCTGCCGGATTTTAAAGATAAGCGTGTGCTTGATTTAGGATGCGGCTATGGATGGCACTGTATTTATGCGATGGAACACGGTGCTTCTTCTGTTGTAGGTGTTGATATTTCTCATAAAATGCTCGAGGTAGCCAAAGAAAAAACACATTTTCCACAGGTTGAATATAAATGCTGTGCTATAGAAGATGTGGAATTCCCAGAGGAGAGTTTTGATGTAATATTAAGTTCACTTGCGTTTCACTATGTAGCAGATTATGAGATTTTAGTAAAAAAGATATATAGAATACTGAAGTCTGGTGGTAAGCTAGTTTTTACGGTTGAACATCCTGTTTTTACTGCCTATGGAACACAAGACTGGCATTATAACGAAAAAGGAGAAATACTGCATTTTCCGGTGGATAATTATTATTATGAGGGCAAACGGACAGCTGTGTTTTTGGGAGAAAAGGTTACAAAATATCATAGAACACTGACCACATATCTAAATACACTGCTTTCAAATGGTTTTATAATAAATCATATTGTGGAGCCGCAGCCGCCGGAAAACATGATGGATATTCCGGGGATGCAGGATGAAATGCGCCGTCCCATGATGCTGATTGTATCGGCGAACAAAAAAGTGGATAGATAGAACTAAAACACCTATAAGGTATAAATGGAGGTAATTTATGTTTAAAGAAAAAATTATTATAGAGATGAAAGAAGTATTCAAAGAAATTCCTTTTGGCATAGAGCATACTCTCAAAGTTTTGAAAAATGCAGAAGATATAATGAAAGGAGAAAATATCGGAGAGGAAGAAAAAGAATTCATCAGTATTATTGCTATACTACATGATATTGGTGCGGTTGAAGCACAAAAAAAATACGGTTCTATTGATGGTGTCTATCAAGAAAAGGAAGGACCAGCAGTAGCGAAAGAAATATTAAAAAAGGTAGGCTATAACAAAAATATTGATAGAATATGCTTTATAATAGGCAACCATCATACTCCATCTAAAATTGATGGACTTGATTTTCAAATACAATGGGAAGCTGATTTGCTTGAAAATTTAACGGTTATGGATAAAGAAAAAGAACAGGAAAAGATAAAAAAGTGTATAGGTGAAAACTTTAAAACAAACACAGGAAAAAGGATAGCTTATAATCGCTTTATTTTAGATTGGTAGTAGATTATTACAGTTATGTATTTTATATCGCAAAGAAAAATAGTAGTTAAGTTTAACCCTAGGGAACCTCTGATTTTATCCGCACTACCATGCGGGTTCCGGATATGGTATAATTATAAGCACGTTACCCGTTACTTGCTGGAAATGGGCAATGGCTTTGCTTTCGTTGCACGACAGAAACATTTCCAAGTCGGAAACAGCGATTTCTATGCAGACCTGATACTATATTCTATTCCACTGCACGCATATATCGTGGTAGAATTAAAGGCTACCCCATTCAAACCGGAGTATGCAGGGCAACTGAACTTCTACATCAATGTGGTGGATGATAAACTGAGGGGAGAGAATGACAACAAGACTATCGGGTTGTTGCTGTGCAAGGGAAAAGACGAAGTTGTAGCACAATACGCATTGACAGGCTATGACCAGCCGATAGGTATCAGCGATTACCAACTGAGCAAGGCAGTACCCGAAAATCTGAAATCTGCCCTACCGAGTATAGAAGAAATGGAAGAAGAACTGACCTTATTCCTTGACAAGGACAAGAACCCATAATATAAAGTATATGGCAGGAAAGATACAGACGATGATTCCCCAATATGGAGAACTCAACAGAATATACAGAGACTATATAGATAATTACGCTTTTTCTTTTGACAGGCAGAAATTCATATCGGATTTCTATCAGGAGTATAATGACATGAAATCTTTTGAAGCCGCTATCCTTGAACTGGTGCTTGACAAGCAAAAAGAGCAATACACCTTGATACTCAACAGCCTGAAAACTGAAATAGAAAAGAGCATACAGGCTTATGAGATACGCCCGTTAAGTGACAGAGCCATAGAACGTGCTTGCTATCAGCACATGGAAAGGTATTCTCAGGAAATTGAAGCCCAGCTGGATGTTACAAGAAGTCTGAGCAAGCCGCTGAATGAAGCCAACAACAGGTATGATTCCATTGGTTACAGGGAGCATACAGCCGAAGAGGAAAAACAGGCAGAGAAAGAATATGAACGCTGCAAGGCTGAATATGACAGGGAAAAAGCCAAACTGAACAAACTCTATGACCAGCAAAAGGCTACAAGAACAGAGGCATTCCAATATATGAAGAACTGTTGTGCGGACATATACCGTCAAAGCTGCCTTTTTCTGGATATATTGAAGAAATACATTCCTGACGGGCAGCAAGAGTATGAACCGGATAAACCAATCAATCAACGGGAAACAACAGAAGAACAGCAGGAATATTTCAGCATGAAATTACTTTCGCTCATTCATGAGGTGTGCGAAGGAGAACAGTTCGAAGAAATTTCCGCACCGGATTTTTATGCCAATATGAATCTTCACCCCTGCAACTGCAAGCTGAAAATAAAACCGAGAGAGAAAATACGTGTATGCTATCTGATATTCCTGATGAGCGAGAAACTCTCCAAACAGGACAGGGACAAATGGAAAGACAGAATACTGAAACTGCTGGATATTGACGACAGCTACTACAAATCCAAGTACAAGGAGCCTGTTTCAGATTTCCCCAGTGACAGCAACCAAAATTTCGCCAAGGAAATGGAACATATATTCAGATAATCCGTGATATATCCTGATACTTTACGAAAGTTCCACTTTTACCACTCAAAATAATTTTTGAGTGGTATTTTTATTTTCTGATATTCAATAAGATACAATGATATTCAGTTTGTACCGTCCCCATCCTTACCACTCATAACCCTACCTAATTTTGCATCGTTCGAGAACAGAAATAACAGCCAGTGCGCAGGGCTGATTGTTTAACGACTAAATAGATTGGACGATGACAAATATCCAAGAATTATTATCAAAACCCGTCTGGCAGATGACAGGCGAAGAATTCATATTCCTGAGTAAGCACGCTTCAGGTCAGGCCGAAGCATTGCCGCAACCCGTTACAGACACGGAAAAGAAGTATGTGTACGGAATACTCGGCATAGCCAAACTGTTCGGGTGCAGTCTGCCCACTGCCAACCGCATAAAGAAAAGCGGTAAGATAGACAAGGCGATTACCCAGATAGGGCGCAAGATTATCGTAGATGCGGAATTGGCTCTTGAACTTGCCGGGAAGAAAACAGGAGGACGGAAATAATGGGAGGTATGCTTATGGACTATATGAAAGAAATAAAGGAGATTTCGGCAGAACAGGCTATAATCCTTTGGCAAGCCTCACGCCTGAGCCTGTCGAAAATCTACGAAAAAGCACCTGAGATTCTAAAAGTGCAAGGTTCGGTCATTGGTACACTGGGCAATTTCAGTGCATCCATCGGCAAAGCCAAGAGTAAAAAGACTTTCAATGTATCGGCTATCGTAGCCGCCGCATTGAAAAACGGTACGGTACTGCGGTATGTTGCGGAACTACCGGAAGAAAAAAGGAAGATTCTTTATGTGGACACGGAACAAAGCCATTATCACTGTCTGAAAGTCATGAAACGTATTTTACGGCTTGCTGGTCTTCCTGATGACAGGGATAATGAACATCTGGAGTTTCTCGCTTTGAGGAAATACACGCCCGAACAGCGTATCAGGATTGTCGAACAGGCTATCTATAATACACCGGACATAGGGCTTGTAATCATAGACGGCATCCGTGATATGGTATATGACATCAACAGTCCGGGAGAATCGACACGCATTATATCCAAACTGATGCAGTGGACGGATGACAGGCAGATACACATCCATACGATACTCCACCAAAACAAAGGCGATGAAAACGCAAGAGGGCATATCGGTACGGAGCTGAACAACAAGGCGGAAACTGTTCTGCTGGTGGAAAAGGACAAGAGCAACGGGGATATAAGCAATGTTTCAGCCATGCACATCCGTGCAATGGATTTCGAGCCTTTCGCTTTCCGTATCAACGACAATGCATTGCCTGAACTCATAGAGGGGTACAGACCCGAAGCGAAGAAACCCGGAAGACCGGAAGAGGAAAAGTTCGACCCTTACAGGCATATTACCGAACAACAGCACCGCATAGCACTGGAAGCGGCTTTCGGACTGAAAGAGGAATACGGCTACAAGGATTTGGAAACCGCCTTAATCAAGTCATATATGTCGGTAGGTGTAAAA
Source organism: Mediterranea massiliensis (assembly GCF_900128475.1). GTDB lineage: Bacteria > Bacteroidota > Bacteroidia > Bacteroidales > Bacteroidaceae > Bacteroides > Bacteroides massiliensis_E. The sequence continues at coordinate 467,973 of NZ_LT635837.1, forward strand.
CTGAACCATCAAAAAGCAGTATCACTTATCACCATGCTCCGGAACAAACGGATGATAGTACAGGAGAACGGCAGGAAATACACGTTCAAGCCGGACTTTCACTATTAGACCGTCTAACCTGTAATCACTTCACTTTATTCGGCAGGTCTATATATTAAGGATAAAGCGAAGCGGTTGCAGAGAATGTAAAACCGCTTCACTTTATTACCGTATCCTATATATACGAAAATAAAGTGAAGTGATTATACAGACCGTACTTCACAAAAAGGTACGGGCGAAAAGAGAAATAAATATTCCAACCATTATTCAAGCACTCATCTTATTATGGATATACAAACAGCAAAACAAATCAGGATAGCGGATTTTCTGTACAGTTTGGGACATTCTCCCGTCAAGCAGCAAGGTATCAACCTGTGGTATAAATCCCCGCTACGGGAAGAAACAGAACCTTCATTCAAAGTAAATACCGAGCGCAACCAATGGTATGATTTTGCAATCGGCAAAGGTGGAAATATCATCGCACTGGCACAGGAACTCTACTGTTCCGACTATGTGCCTTATCTTCTGCAGAAAATCGAGGAACAGACACCGTACATACGTCCCGTATCTTTCTCTTTTGGAAAGCAATCATTTTCCGAACCGAGTTTTCAGCAATTGGACATTGTGCTGCTGGCTTCTCCTGCCCTGCTTGCCTACCTACAGGAAAGAGGGATAAACACGGCACTGGCGAAAAGAGAATGTAAGGAAGCCCGTTTCACCCACAACGGCAAACGGTATTTCGCCATTGCTTTTCCGAACATATCGGGCGGATATGAAATCCGCAACCGATATTTCAAGGGATGTATCGCACCGAAAGAAATATCCCATATCAGACAGTCAGGAAAGCCAAGGAGTGCATGTTACGTTTTTGAGGGATTTATGGATTACCTTTCCTTTCTTACCTTAAGGCTGGAAAGCTGTCCGCAATCACCCGATTTCGACAGACAGGATTACATAGTTCTTAATTCCGTAGCCAATGTTCCCAAGGCACTCTATCCGTTGGGAAGCTATGAGCGCATCCACTGTTTCTTTGACAATGACCGTGCAGGAATGGAAGCAATACAGCAAATCCGAAAGGAGTATGATGCTACCCGGTATATACGTGACGCCTCGCAAATCTACAGTGGATGTAAAGATCTGAACGAATATTTACAGAAACGAATAGCCGATAGGAAAGAGCAAGCGCAATCTGTCAAAAAGAGGAATGATACGCTATCCAAGAAACCGAAAGGCTTCCGGTTATAGCCCACTATAACTACACGCTTCGCTTACGTAGTTGTGGGCTCTCCCGAGGGGATTAGGGTTTTACCCTAATAACCCACTCAGGGCGTTTCTCCCCTGAGAACCCAGAGCAAAGAGTGACCCTCTCTTTGCAATCTCCGCTTATGGGTTACACCCCTAAGAACCCTGTGCGGTTATGAGCGGACAACAGAAAATTTCACCAACAATCCAAATCAAATTTTAAGAATATGGCAACAAAATCAAGCATACATATCAAGCCCTGCAGAATTACATCAAGCGGGGCTCATAACCGAAGAGCAGCAGAGTATATGCGCAATATCGGCAAATCTCAAATCTACATCGTGCCCGAACTGACTTCCAATAACGAGCAGTGGATAAACCCCAGCTTCGGTAGTCCTGACCTGCAGGCGCACTATGAAAACATCAAACGGATGGTCAAGGAAAAGACCGGACGAGCGATGCAGGAAAAGGAGCGTGAACGCAAGGGAAAGAATGGGAAGATTATAAAAGTGGCTGGATGCTCACCAATCCGTGAGGGAGTATTACTCATCAGACCGGATACGACACTGGCAGACGTGCGTAAATTCGGTGAGGAATGCCAAAGACGCTGGGGTATCACACCGCTGCAAATCTTCCTGCACAAGGACGAGGGACACTGGCTTAGTGGACAACCCGAAGCCGGAGATAGGGAGAGTTTCCAAGTCGGTGAAAAGTGGTTCAAGCCGAATTACCATGCACATATCGTTTTCGACTGGATGAACCACGATACAGGTAAAAGCCGAAAGCTCAATGACGAGGATATGACGGAAATGCAGAGTTTGGCATCCGACATTCTCCTGATGGAGCGTGGGCAGTCAAAGGCTGTTACTGGCAAGGAGCATCTGGAGCGTAACGATTTCATCATTGAGAAGCAGAAAGCCGAACTGCAACGCATGGATGCTGCAAAACGGCACAAAGAAGAACAGATAGGTCTTGCTGAACAGGAACTGAAACAGGTGAAATCAGAAATACGCACCGACAAGCTAAAGAAAACAGCCACCAATGCAGCCACCGCCATAGCAAGCGGTGTCGGTTCTCTTTTCGGTAGTGGAAAGTTGAAAGATTTGGAACAAGCCAATGAAAAATTGCGTCAGGAAGTTGTCAAGCGTGATAAAGGTATTGATGCATTAAAAGCCAAGATGCAACAAATGCAGGAACAGCACGGCAAACAGATACGCAATCTTCAAGGAATACACAATCAAGAGCTTGAAGCCAAAGACAGGGAAATTTCCCGGCTTAACACCTTGCTTGAAAAGGCATTCAAGTGGTTTCCGATGCTTAAAGAGATGCTGAGAATGGAAAAATTGTGTGCTACCATCGGATTCACCAAAGAAATGATAGAGAGCCTCTTGACAAAGAAAGAAGCCATACAATGTAGTGGCAAAATTTATTCCGAAGAACACAGACATAAGTTTGATATCAAAAACGATGTTTTCAGGGTTGAGAAACATCCGATGGATAGCGGTAAGCTCATACTGACTATAAACAGGATACAGATGGGAGAATGGTTCAAAGAGCAGTTTGATAAATTACGGCAAAGTTTACGAAGACCAACAGAAGAGCCAAGAAAAAGCAGAGGATTCAAATTGTAATTGTTAAATCGCTCAAATTTAGAAGAGAGGAGTAATCAAATGCTATTTTGGTTGCTCCTTTTTCGTATCTTTATGGCATCACTTATAATACTGAATTATATGGATAAACAAATAAAATCAACAATTTGTGCCACATTAAACTGTAATATACAAACAGTTTGGAAAGTTGTAACATCCTTAAATGACTATTCATGGCGTAGTGATATTGTTTCTATTAGCTTTTCTGATAAAAGGCATTTTACTGAAAGAAATAGCGATGATATTATCACACATTTTATAGTCAGAGTGTTTGAGCCATATAGCCAATATTCATTTGATTTGGATAACAAAAACTTATATGGTACGTGGACTGGATATTTCAAGCAAGTTGATACAAAAACTGAAATTAAATTTATAGAAATGATTTCTGTAAAGAAATGGTGGTTATATCCATTTGCCAAATGGTATTTGAAAAAACAACAGAAACAATATGTATCAGATTTACAACGAAAGTGTGAACGCTATGAGTAATGCAATAAATTATAAAACTCGTCCTTTACGTCAAGAGGAAACGTTCTTATTAAGAGAATTCCTTTATGAAGCTATTTTCATCCCAAAAGGAATAGAAACTCCCTCAAAAGAGGTTATAAATGCACCTGAATTAAAATTATATATTGAAAACTTTGGAACAAAAAAGGATGATTTTTGTTTGGTCGCTGATTGTGCAGGAAAAGTAATTGGTGCTGTATGGGTACGGATTATGAATGATTACGGACATATAGACAACCAAACTCCCTCCCTTTCCATTTCTTTATATAAAGAATACCGTAATAAAGGTATTGGAAGTCATTTAATGAACGAAATGTTAGCATCCCTTAAAGATAAGGGATATAATCGTGTATCTCTTTCTGTACAAAAAGCCAACTATGCAGTTAATATGTATCTTAAGTTGGGATTCAAAATAATAAAAGAGACATTGGAGGAATTCTTAATGGTAAATGAATTGAATAAAAAAATGAGCAATTACCAACATTTTTTGTCAGGAGAATATTGTAACTATCTGGATGCAGAAGTGTTAGTGATGATAAATAGAACAAAAGGTTATTTGTCCGTGTTAAATGACATAAAAACAGCGGAAAATGAAAAAAAAGAAATCCTTTCCAAAATGTTAGGAAACATTGGAAATCATTCAAGCGTAGGACAAAACTTTACTTGTCAATGTGGTAAGCATATTTTTATTGGTGAACAAACTATTATTAATAAGAACTGTACGATGATGGATGAAAATCAGATTCATATTGGTGATAGAGTACTAGTTGCTCCAAACGTGCAGTTTTATACGGCTACTCATCCAATTAATTTTGATGAGAGATTTGTGGAAAATTGGAATGAAGATTCGGGGGAACTATTTTTCAGAACCAAAGCTTTACCAATCACCGTAGAAGATAATGCATGGATTGGCGGTGGTAGTATCATTCTTGCCGGAGTAACCATTGGAAAAGGTAGTGTAATTGGTGCAGGAAGTGTGGTTACAAAATCAATACCTGAGAATTGTCTTGCTGCTGGAAATCCATGTAAAGTGATTAGATGGTTAAGCCCCCAATATAGGCTTCTCCCACTCGAAGAAAAGGACATTCCCGAAATGCAGGAATTATTTCGCTCTACCGTGCTGAATGTTAATATCAGGCATTATACACAAGAAGAGGTAGAAGATTGGGCATCTTGTGGTGACAGTGTAGAGCATTTGAAAGAGCTTCTGTCACACAATCATTTTATAGGTGCTTTTGATGAGGCGGGCCGCATGGTTGGCTTTTCATCTATGAATAAAGACGGCTATCTGCATTCCATGTTCGTACACAAGGATTGGCAAGGCAAAGGTGTGGCCACACAACTTCTTTCTGAAGTTGAACGCATTGCCAAGCAATTGGAAGTTGCTGAAATAACATCCGAAGTAAGCCTGACAGCCAGACCGTTCTTTGAAAAGAAAGGATATGAAATAGTCAAAATACAGAAGTATAGGGCAAACAAACTGGAACTGACAAATTTTGTCATGCGCAAATTATTATAACCACTAGAACATGATTCCTTAAATGAATATAAAAACACCCGACTTTACATTCTTGGGTGTAAAATCGGGTGTTAACCTTGTAAGCCATTGATTTCCAATGTTTATTGCGGAGAGACAGGGATTCGAACCCCGGGTGCCTCGCAGCACAACGGTTTTCAAGACCGCCGCAATCGACCACTCTGCCACCTCTCCAAAACTCCATCGGAGGAGTGCCTCTGTTTTTCTTAGGCGGTGCAAAGGTACAAATCATTTTTAAATCTGCAAACTTATTGCCTGTTTTTTCATGGATTAATCGTACTTTTGTACGCAAAATAACAGGATAAGCCCATGATATATCCACAAAACTTTGAACAAAAGATAGGTTTCGACCAGATCAGACAGCTGCTGAAGGAAAAATGCCTCAGCCCACTGGGTGAGGAACGGGTGACGGAAATGACCTTCACCGACCACTTCAGTGAAGTGAACGAACGACTGGAACAGACCGACGAATTCATACATATCCTGCAGGAAGAAGACAATTTTCCGGCACAATACTTCTTTGACGTACGCCCGGCCCTGCGGCGCATACGAGTGGAAGGCATGTATCTGGACGAGCAGGAACTATTCGACCTGCGCCGTTCGCTGGAAACCATCCGCGACATCGTGCGCTTCCTGAAGGCGACAGGCAATGACGGGCAGGAAACGGAAGAGGAGAACATCCCCTATCCCCGCCTGAACAGGCTGGCCGGCGACATCAACGTATTTCCGCAACTCATCGCCCGCATCAACGAAATACTGTCGCCCTACGGAAAAATCAAGGACAACGCATCACCCGAACTGGCGCGCATCCGCCGCGAGCTGGCCTCGACCATGGGCAGCATCTCGCGCTCGCTGAACAGCATCCTGCGCAACGCACAGAGCGAAGGTGTGGTAGACAAGGACGTGACCCCCACCATGCGCGACGGCCGACTGGTAATCCCTGTGGCTCCCGCTCTGAAACGGAAGATAAGAGGCATCGTCCACGACGAATCGGCCAGCGGAAAGACGGTATTCATCGAGCCGGCCGAGGTGGTGGAGGCCAACAACCGCATCCGCGAGCTGGAGAGCGACGAACGACGCGAAATCATCCGCATCCTGACGGACTTCTCCAACCGGATGCGCCCGCAGATTCCCGACGTACTGCTGTCCTACGAATTTCTGGCCGAGATAGACTTCATCCGCGCCAAGGCCCTGCTGGCCTTGCAGACCTCGGCCCTGAAGCCTGTGGTCGAGGACCGGCAGGTCATCGACTGGACCATGGCCGTGCATCCGCTCCTACAACTGTCGCTGGCCCGCCACGGCAAGAAAGTGGTGCCGCTGGACATCGAACTGAACGACAAGCAGCGCATCCTCATCATCTCCGGCCCCAACGCCGGCGGCAAGTCGGTCTGCCTGAAGACCGTCGGACTGCTGCAGTACATGCTGCAATGCGGACTGCCCGTCCCCATGCACGAACGCAGCCATGCGGGCATCTTCAGCAGCATCTTCATCGACATCGGTGACGAGCAGTCCATCGAGGACGACCTGAGTACCTACTCGTCACACCTGACGAACTTGAAAATCATGATGAAGCAGTGCAACGAGCGGAGCCTCATCCTCATCGACGAATTCGGCGGCGGCACGGAGCCACAGATAGGTGGTGCCATTGCCGAAGCGGTGCTGAAGCGGTTCAACCAGAAGCGGGCCTTCGGTGTCATCACTACTCACTACCAGAATCTGAAGCACTTCGCCGAGAACCACGAAGGGGTGGTAAACGGAGCCATGCTCTATGACCGACACCTGATGCAGGCCCTCTTCCAGCTGCAGATAGGCAACCCGGGCAGCTCGTTCGCCGTGGAAATTGCCCGCAAGATAGGTCTGCCCGAGGACGTCATCGCCGATGCATCCGAAATCGTGGGCAGCGAATACATCCAGAGTGACAAGTACCTGCAGGACATCGTCCGCGACAAGCGCTACTGGGAAACCAAGCGACAGAACATCCGCCAGCGCGAGAAGCAGATGGAAGAAACCATCGCCCGCTACCAGGCCGAGATGGAATCGCTGCAGAAAGAAAGGAAAGAGATACTGAAGAAGGCGCGCGAAGAGGCCGAGCAGCTGATGCAGGAAGCCAACGCACGCATCGAGAACACCATACGCACCATCAAGGAGTCGCAGGCCGAGAAAGAAAAGACCCGCCAGGCACGCCAGGAGCTGACCGACTTCCGCGAGAACCTCGAGGAACAGACCGGCCGCGAACTGGAAGAGAAGATAGCCCGCAAGATGGAGAAGCTGAAGGAGAAGCAGAACCGCAAAAAGGAAAAGAAGAACCGCAAGGCTGAAACCCCGGCCCTGTCACCCGAAGAACAAGCCGCCCGTCAGGCACGCCAGGAAGCCGAACGCCTCAAGGCCATCGTGCCCGGCTGCAGTGTCCGCATCAAGGGGCAGACCGCTGTGGGCGAAGTGATGGAAGTGGGCGGGAAGAGTGCCGTCGTGGCCTTCGGAAGCCTGAAGACTACTGTCCGCCTGGACCGCCTGGAAGTGACACAGGCCCGACCGCAGACCACTCCGACCAACGCCAAGGCCACCTTCCTCAGCAGCCAGACGCAGGACAGTATGTACGAGAAGAAGCTCGCCTTCAAGCAGGACATCGACGTGCGCGGCATGCGAGGCGACGAGGCCCTGCAGGCAGTGACCTACTTCATCGACGACGCCATCCTGGTAGGCGTACCGCGTGTCCGCATCCTGCACGGAACAGGGACAGGCATCCTGCGCACCCTCATCCGGCAATACCTGCAGACCGTGCCCGGCGTACGCCACTTCCAGGACGAGCATGTACAGTTCGGCGGAGCAGGCATCACCGTAGTCGACTTAGAATAACTAATCAAATCAAGAATCCATAACCATAGACGACCTATGAAATCAATCAAAGAACTTTACCGCATCGGCACCGGACCTTCGAGCAGTCACACCATGGGACCGCGCAAGGCTGCCGAAATCTTCCTGAAACGACATCCCGAAGCCGCCGGCTTCAAAGTAACCCTATACGGCAGCCTGGCTGCCACGGGTAAAGGCCACATGACCAACGTGGCCATCACCGAAACTCTGCAACCCGCCGCACCGGTAGAAATCATCTGGGAGCCCAAAATCTTCCTGCCCTTCCACCCCAACGGCATGAAGTTCGTATCTGTGGATGCCGAAGGCAAGGAGACCGACTCGTGGACGGTATTCAGTATCGGCGGAGGCGCCCTGGCTGAAGAAAATGACGGCGACGCGTCGGTCAACACGCCCGATGTCTACGAAATGAACCACCTGACAGAAATCCTGCACTGGTGCGAACGTACGGGCAAGAGCTACTGGGAGTACGTAAAGGAATGCGAGGAAAGCGACATCTGGGACTATCTGGCCGAAGTGTGGACCACCATGAAGGAAGCCATCCACCGCGGACTGGACAGTGAAGGCGTGCTGCCCGGCCCCTTGAACCTGCGCCGCAAGGCATCGACCTACTTCATCCGCGCCAGCGGTTACAAGGCTTCGCTCCAAAGCCGCGGACTGGTCTTTGCCTACGCCCTGGCCGTCAGTGAAGAAAATGCCGCCGGAGGCACCATTGTGACGGCCCCTACCTGCGGTTCGTGCGGCGTGGTTCCCGCCGTTCTCTACCACCTGCAGAAGAGCCGCGAATTCACCGACATCCGCATCCTGCGCGCGCTGGCCACAGCCGGACTCATCGGCAACATCGTGAAGCAGAACGCCTCCATCTCGGGAGCCGAAGCCGGATGCCAGGCCGAAGTGGGTACCGCCTGCTCCATGGCCTCGGCCGCTGCCAACCAGCTGTTCGGCGGAAGCCCGGCCCAGATTGAATATGCAGCAGAGATGGGTCTGGAGCACCACCTGGGCATGACCTGCGACCCTGTGTGCGGACTGGTACAGATACCCTGCATCGAGCGCAACGCCTATGCCGCCGCCCGTGCGCTGGACGCCAACCTCTACTCATCGTTCACCGACGGCATGCACCGCGTGTCGTTCGACAAGGTGGTGGAAGTGATGAAACAGACCGGCAACGACCTGCCCTCGCTCTACAAGGAAACCAGCGAAGGCGGACTGGCCAAGGACTACCACCCGATGTAACGGGACATCACAGCAACAGCCTTGCAGGGACACCGCAAAGGCTTAAAGCAATATACTAAAAAAATAAAGATAAAAGTAAAGACAATGTCATCATAATTTCTCTTCCATTTAAGCAGAGAAAATCAACATTTTGCCCAGCCTAAACAATCCGTTTACCCAGCTTAAACAATTCATTTGAGCTGGGAAAACGAATGCTTTAAGCTGGGCAAACAACTGTTGAAAACGGGTCTTTTTCTTCACCCTACTTCAAAGAGAAACCTAACCAGGTCAGTCATCTATGTCTATCAGCTGTCCCTTCTTGTTGAACTTCAGTGAAAGACGGTTACTCAGTTCCACTTCGACCTCACCGCGGTCGCGCTCAATCTTGTGATAAATGACTCCCGGATATTGTGCGTTGACATATTGCTGTATATACGCCGGAACCAACGTTTTGGGCAGTTCAGCCCGCTTGCAATCCACTTCTTCCCAGTTGCCCTTGCCGTCGAACTCAATCTTCGTACGGTCGGTCATCACCACCTCATATTTCTTCGAGAGGAATTCACTTTCCACCTTTATATAGGAAATCTGCCGATTGCCGAAATATTGTTTCAAGAAAGTCTGGGCCGCAGCCGGCAGTTCTTTGGGATCCATTGTAATCACATCGCGGGCAAAACCGAGCTGTACGGTCAACACCATCACCATCAGGAAGGCAATCATCTTTTTCATCTTCTTTCTTCTTTTTATGAGTTAATACTTTCTTTGTTATCGTTTATGATGCAAAGGAAGCAGGCAAATTGGGAAAAAATCGGGAAAAACAGAACATGTCCCGATTTTTTACACTATTTAACCAGCGAAAAGACATGCATACCGTCTTCCCACTGATAGGACAGATGGAGCGAACAGCCCGAAGCAATGGCCTCGCTGATGGCCAACCCCAGTCCGGTGGACTCCTTCTTGCGGTCCACGCTGTGGGCAAAGCGTTTGAACAACATGGCCTCGTCCAGCGGAGCCGTTCCGCTGTTCTTCACTACCAGCGATACGGGAGTAGTCTGCACCACCAATCTTCCTCCATCCAAATTATGGAGAAGGGCGTTCTTCACCAGATTCGTGACAAGAATATGGGCCAGCGAAGCGTTGCAACGTATCACGAAAGGAGCGTCTCCCTTCAACCGTTCCAGCCGGATCTGCTTATGCTCGTAGATGTCCATCAAGTCGGGCAACAGCTCGTCCAGCAACTCGTCCACCGATACGTCTTCCGTCTCGGCATACTGTCCGTTCTCGATGCGCGAAAGCAGCAGCAAGGCTCTGTTCAGCTTCACGGCCCGTCCCAGGGTGGCATAAATGGAATCAATCTCCTTCAGTTGCTCTTCGGTCATGCCGTCGCTTTCTGCCAGCAGTTCCAGCTTGCCGCGGGCAATGGCCAGCGGAGTCTGCAACTCGTGCGAGGCGTTCTCGATGAACTGCTTCTGCTCCTCGTAGGCCTTGTGGCTGCGGTTGGCCATGTCACAGGCCACATCGCCCAGCAGGCGGAATTCGCGGATACCGGTATCGTTGTCCAACGGCGGTACCTCTGCCCCGGGATGCAACCGCTGCAACCAGTCCATCAGCCTATTCATGGGTCGGAATATCTTCTGAAGAATGAGCCGTGTACCGACAGCCGTACAACAAAGGAACAGAACGAACAACGCCGCCAGGTACCAGAACATCGCATTGACCATATCGTCGCGCTCCAAGGTGGATATCATCAGTTCCAGTTCGTAAAACTGTCCGTCGGGCATGCGGAAAGCCGTGCGGTAAACGCGTACCGGCTCGTGCTCGTCCTCGCTCTCCACATAGACCAGCGAATCGTAGAACATGTCGCGATAGTCTTCCCCCTCCTCTACCGAAATGGGGTGGAAATAGTAAAAGGACATCAGGTTGCCTTCGGTCTCCAGCGTCGAAGGGTCGTAAAGAGCATTGTTGATGATAATCTGAGCATAGTTTTCCAGCGTGTCATCGGTCTCGTCCATTACTTCGTACATAATAGTGTAATAGAACAACACACCCCACACAGCCATCAATCCCAGCAGCCAGAGGGAGAGCTTGCAATAGGTATAATGAAGCAGCTTCATACTTCCGACAGCTTGTAACCGAAACCGTAAACAGCCTTCACCTCCACCGTCGCCCCAGCCTGCTTCATTTTTTTACGCAGGTTCTTGACCTGCGAATAGATGAAATCGAGCGAATCAGCCTGGTCGATGTTATCCCCCCAGACAGATTCAGCCAGGCTCATGCGGTTGATGACCCGGTTGGGATTGACTACAAAATAATAGAGCAGGTCGAATTCCTTGCGATTGAGCTGCATGGGGACGCCGTCCACCTCGGCCTGCCGTTTGTCAGGGTAGAGTACCAGGTTGCCCATGGTCACACTGGTATCGCCGTTGTTCTGCCGGCGGCGTATCAGCGACTTCACGCGGGCGTTGAGTTCGGCCAGGTGGAAAGGCTTCGTCAGATAGTCGTCAGCTCCCAGTTCCAGCCCGTCGACCTTGTCGTCCAGCGAATCCTTGGCCGAAATGATGAGCACACTGTCGCTGCGGTGCAAGCGCTTCAGCTCACGCAGCAGGTCCAGACCGCTTCCGCCCGGCAGCATGATGTCCAGCAGAATGCAGTCGTAATCATAGTCATTGATCTTGTCGAATGCCGAATGATAGTCTGCGGCAGTCTCGACCACAAATTTTTCTTTCAGGAGCGAAGTGCGGATGGTTTCACGCAAGTCCTGCTCGTCTTCTACTACTAATATCTTCATGGCAACAAATGTAACGTGCAATGTTGGAAAGATTCTGGATTGCACCAGACAAAGAAACGAAAAATCAAGGGGAACACCAAGCGAAACTGCAGGAAATAAACAAGTCGAAAGGTAAGCCGGCAGCGTCTTCAAACAACAAAAACGACATAACAAACAAAATAATTATAGAAAAAAGACAGATATTTAAAAATAATCCATACATTTGGACGCACAAATTTTAAAAACTAACCACTATGAGCAAACGAACAAAAAGATTTATCCTGACGGAAGACGAAATTCCACAATATTGGTACAACATACAGGCCGACATGGTGAACAAGCCCATGCCACCTCTGAACCCAGCCACCCGCCAGCCGCTGAAAGCCGAAGACCTCTACCCCATCTTCGCCAAAGAGCTGTGTCACCAGGAGCTGAACCAGACGGATTCCTGGATCGAAATCCCCGAAGAAGTGCGCGACATGTACAAGTATTACCGCAGCACGCCGTTGGTACGTGCCTACGGACTGGAAGAGGCACTGGGCACACCGGCACACATCTATTTCAAGAACGAGAGCGTCAGCCCTATGGGATCGCACAAGCTGAACTCCGCCCTGCCACAGGCCTATTACTGCAAGAAAGAAGGCGTGACCAACGTGACAACCGAGACCGGCGCCGGACAATGGGGAGCCGCCCTGGCCTATGCCGCCCGACTCTTCGGACTGGAAGCCGCCGTCTATCAGGTAAAGATCAGCTATGAGCAGAAACCTTACCGCCGCAGCATCATGCAGACCTATGGCGCGCAGGTCACCCCCTCGCCGTCCATGTCGACCCGTGCAGGAAAAGACATCCTGACGGCCCACCCCAACCATCAGGGCTCACTGGGAACAGCCATCTCCGAGGCTATCGAACTGGCCCGCACCACGCCCAACTGCAAATACACCTTGGGATCTGTCCTGAGCCACGTCACCCTGCACCAGACCATCATCGGCCTGGAAGCGGAAAAGCAGATGGCCATGGCCGGCGAATATCCCGACATGGTGATTGCCTGCTTCGGCGGAGGTTCCAACTTCGGCGGCATCTCCTTCCCCTTCATGCGTCACAACATTCTGGAAGGAAAGACAACCCGATTCATTGCGGCCGAACCTGCTTCCTGTCCCAAGCTGACGCGAGGCAAGTTCCAGTACGACTACGGTGACGAGGCCGGCTACACGCCGTTGTTGCCCATGTTCACCCTGGGACACAACTTTGCCCCTGCCAATATCCATGCAGGCGGACTGCGTTACCACGGTGCCGGTGTCATCGTTTCACAGTTACTGAAGGACCACATGATGGAAGCTGTCGACATCCAGCAGCTGGAGTCGTTCGATGCCGGCTGTCTTTTTGCCCGTGTCGAAGGCATCATCCCGGCGCCCGAATCGTGCCACGCCATCGCCGCCACCATCCGCGAGGCTAACAAGTGCAAGGAAACGGGAGAAGAGAAAGTCATCCTGTTCAATCTCTCGGGCCACGGCCTCATCGACATGGCCTCGTACGACAAATTCCTCGCAGGCGACTTGGTGAACTACTCGCTCACCGACGCCGACATCCAAAAGAACCTGGACGAAATCAACGGACTGGCCCAATAAGCCGCTCCGGTCAGCCTATTATCAAACAATCAGGAGGCTGTCTCAAAATAGAAATTCAAAAGTAATAATCTTACAGATTGAAACTTAGTAATAAAAAGCCTCCTGCTTTAGCCCTTATTTATTGCAATTATAAGACTAAAAGCAGGAGGTTTTTATGTTGTAGCTTATAAATTGTAAGTAAACTTATCTCTGTTTTTAATTTTGAGACAGCCTCCTGATTCTTATCCCCATTTCGGGTTTACTTCTGCAACGGGCAGTTCTGACGGTGCATCGGCAGTTGCCCCTTGGCCATCGGCATCTGCTTGTGACCGAACTGATGCATGCGGTGACCACCCTGACAAGGAGCCTGCTTAAAAATTTTCTCAATTTGCTTGGCGGTCAGCATTTTCTTGAATTCTTTATAATACTTCTCGCGCGTATCCAACATTTTGCGACATCGGTCAAAGCGCTGTTCAATCCGAGCTTCAATCTCCGCATCGGTCAAAGCCTTCTTTTCCGCTTTCTGGCACTGTGCACCTGCAGCCGGACAATCCTGACGGGCTTCTTTCCTGATGTCACTCAGATCCTTCAGATATTGCTGGTAAACGGGAGCAAACTTGGCAGACGTCGCATCGTCCAACAGCAAGGCCGCAGACATCCGTTCCGTTTGTTTCTGTATCATCTCTTCCTCCGTCATACGAGGTTTCTTTGCCTTCTCACCCATCGTCTTCTGTTCTACCTGTGCTGACAAACTTCCTGCAACCAACAGGACAAATACCATCAATGACATTACTTTTGCTTTCATAAAAATCTCCTTTTTAATTAATGTTACTACAAATTGGACCTGCCCTTCCCGACATCCGGAATAAGGGAAAGCCGACAGGCCTCACATTTGCTTAGAAAGCGAAAAGCACCAAAAGTAACATCGGACTGCCCCATTTTTGCAATTTATTAACAACAGAACGCTTATAAGCAAAAAAATAGGAATGAATCACGGCAAGTATCTGCCGGAATGCATTCCCATTTCAAAAAAGTAACAACTATAACTTTGAGAACGATTACCAGAATCTGTTCCGCTCGGGGCTGTATTCAAAACCTACAGCCTTCAGTCTTCTGACAATGTCTGCCTTTTCTACGTTCATATCCTCGCAAAGAGCATCAAGCGAAGGATAGAAATCTCTTAATTTCATGTTGATGAAGCTATAAAGCATCATCGGTTCTTCGGGTAATTTCATTTGCTACAATCTTTTTATAAACTAAAACCGCTGCAAAGATAGATGTTTTTTCATATACGCTTTCTTGATTTATATCAATTATAGAACAGAATTTCTACCTTTGTACCATCATTCAAAAAGAACGTTTATGAAAAACAATCTGCTGTCTGAACACCTCACCTACAATGGAGATAACGGTACACATACCCATGTACATCTGCTCCGTTACTCGGCCGAACATTTCGACGAAAGCATCTGCACTACTTTTGAAGACATTGTTGCAAAGGGTACGAACGAAAGCAAGCTCTGGGTCAGAGTCCACGGGCTGAAAGATACTGAATACATCAAGAACATCTGTACTCATTTCAAAATCAACTTCCTGATGATGCAGGACATCCTGAACGTAGACCATCCCAGCAAGATTGAGAAAAACGGTGACTTCAACTTTGTGGTGACCCGCATCTTCCACGGTGATGTGGTCTCTTCCGTCAGACTGATACAGGGGCAGGATGTCGTACTGACCTTTACCGAAGGGGAAGCCACTTTCTTCGATGATGCCGTCAAGGCCCTGCAGGAAAATGTTCTGAAGATACGCACACGCACGTCCGACTATCTGTTCTCCGTCCTCTTCAACGAACTGGTTTCGAGCTACGTTTCACTGGCTATCGAAATAGGCGACCAGCTGGACGATTTGGAAACGGAACTGCTGGCCGCCACTACCAGCTACAACATCCGCATGCAGTTGCAGTTGCTGCGCAAACGCTACATGGAGATAAAGCGTACAGTCGTTCCGCTGAAAGACCAATACTCCCGGATTCTGCATCCCGACTCCGAATTGGTCAGCGAAACCAACCGTCCCTTTTTCAACGATGTCAACGACCACCTGCTCAACGCCGTCCAACTGACGGAAGGCTGTCGCGAAACCCTGTCATCACTGATGGACCTCTACATCTCGAACAGCGACATGCACATGAACTACATCATGAAACGACTGACCATTGTATCGACCATCTTCATCCCGCTGACTTTCCTGGTAGGCGTGTGGGGCATGAATTTCAAGTTTATGCCGGAACTTGACTGGCAGTACGGATACCTCATGGCCTGGGGAATCATGCTGATTGCCGGCCTGGCCTCCTACCTGATTCTGAGGTCACGCAAATGGCAATAAAAAAGGAAGGCACGTTCATCGGAATTGAACGCGCCCTCCTTTCTATCAGACAAATATCCTTTCTTTATTCCAACTTATGGATGATGAGTCCCGAACGGAGTTTCGGCTCGAACCACGTTGTCTTGGGCGGCATGATGTTGCCGGTATCAGCGATATCCATCAGTTGCTTCATGCTAACCGGATAAAGCGCCAAAGCTACCTTCATCTCTCCGCTGTCCACCCGACGCTTCAATTCGCCCAATCCACGGATACCACCCACAAAGTCTATACGCTTGTC
The DNA here is from genome assembly GCF_900128475.1 of Mediterranea massiliensis. GTDB lineage: Bacteria > Bacteroidota > Bacteroidia > Bacteroidales > Bacteroidaceae > Bacteroides > Bacteroides massiliensis_E. The sequence goes on from NZ_LT635837.1 coordinate 484,060, forward strand.
GGAGCGCAAATCCTTGATGCCCAAGATTTCATCCAAAATCAGATTGGATGAGATGGTGACGTCCAGCACACCGATGGGGTCATTGTCATCGTAAGTACCAGGCTTGGCTGTCAGGCTATACCACTTGCCATCCAGATAAAGGGAGAAGTTGTGCAACCCCGCAGGCTTGTAAATCTCCGTACCCTTCTCTTCCACAATGAAATTTTTGTTCAATGCTTCCAAAAACTGCTGGGGTGTCAAGCCGTTGAGATCTTTCACCACGCGGTTGTAGTCAATGATGGTCAGCTGGTTGGCAGGGAAGCAGACGGCCATGAAGTAATTGTACTCCTCGTCGCCCCGATGATGGGGATTCTGCTTGGCCTTCTCGGCACCCACCAAGGCGGCAGCCGCACTGCGATGGTGCCCGTCGGCAATGTAAAGGGCAGGCATCTTGGCAAACTCGCGCGTGATGGTAGCGATGTCTTCCGGCTGGTCGACAATCCAGAAGGTATGGCCGAAACCGTCGTCGGGAGCCACAAAGTCATACACCGGTTTCTGTGCTGTATAGCGGGCAATGAGGGCATCAAGTGTCTTGTTGTCGGGATAGGCAAAGAATACCGGCTCGATGTTGGCATTGTTCACGCGGACATGCTTCATGCGGTCTTCCTCCTTGTCGCGACGAGTCAGCTCGTGCTTCTTGATGACTCCGTTCATATAATCAGGCACGTAGGCACCTACCACCAGGCCGAACTGGGTCTTGCCGTTCATGGTCTGGGCGTAGATATAATAATTTTCCTTTTCGTCCTGCACCAGCCAACCCTTGTCCTGAAACTTCTGGAAATTCTCCGCGGCCTTCTGATAGACACGCGGATCGTGTTCATCGGTACCTACAGGAAAATCAATCTCGGGCTTGATGATATGATAGAGCGACATCTCATTACCTTCGGCCTCAGCACGGGCTTCGTCAGAGTTCAACACGTCGTAAGGGCGTGAAGCTACTTTTTCCACCAGGTTCTGTGGCGGACGGATGCCTTTGAATGGTTTGATTGTTGCCATGATATCGTTTCTGAAATCTGAATGAGTATTATTTTTTGTTCACACGGAATTTCTCACAACCGTCTTTCAGGAAGCCGACAATCTGCTTGGCAGCAGCGATACCGGCATTGATGTTGGCTTCAGCCGTCTGGGCTCCCATCTTCTTGGGCGTAGAGAAGTAACGGCCGGGGAACTTGGAAGCAAACTCTTCGTTGGCAGCCGGCATGATGTCAGTCATATACTTCAGGTCAGCGCGCTCTTCCATCAGCTGGATCAGTTCGGCTTCGTTGATGACTTCCTTGCGGGCCGTATTTACCAACAGACCACCCTTCGGCATGCGTCCCACGAGGGCATGATTAATGGAGTTCTTTGTCTCGGCAGTTGCGGGTATGTGCAAGGAAACGATGTTGCAAGTAGAATAGAGCTCCTCGGCACTGGCCACGGCCTTCACGCCGTCAGCCTCGATCACGTCCTTGGGGCAGAAAGCGTCGTAAGCATAGATGTCCATACCGAAGCCCTTGGCTATACGTGCCACGTTGCGGCCTACATTGCCGTATGCATGAATACCCAGCTTCTTTCCCTTCAACTCGGAGCCGGACGTGCCGTTGTACATGTTGCGTACCGCCATCACCATCAGTCCAAAAGCCAGTTCGGCTACGGCGTTGGAATTCTGCCCCGGTGTATTCATCACGCATACATTGTGAGCCGTAGCGGCTTCCAGATCCACGTTATCGTAACCGGCCCCGGCACGTACCACAATCTTCAGCTGTTTGGCTGCATCGAGCACTTCCGCATCGATGACATCACTACGGATAATGATGGCATCGGCATCTTTCACAGCTTCCAGCAATTTGGCTTTCTCGCCATATTTTTCCAGCAGAGCCAGTTCGTAACCTGCTGCTTCTATCTCATTACGGATGCCGTCTACGGCCACTTTGGCAAACGGTTTATCAGTTGCTACCAATACTTTCATAACTACAGTGTTTTTAAATGGTTGAAAAAAGAATTCACCACAGAACACACCATCATCACAGTCATCATCCCATAAGAGTATCTGTGGTAATCTGTGCAATCTGTGGTGAAGAACAATTGGTTTATTCTAAATTAATGAAGTTTCTCAAATTCCTGCATGCAGTCTATCAAGGCCTGTACGCTTTCCTTCGGAAGAGCGTTGTAGCACGATGCACGGAAACCGCCCACTGAACGGTGTCCCTTGATGCCCACCATACCTCTTTCGGTAGCGAACTTCAGGAAGTCAGCCTCCAGTTCCTTGTATTCGGGAGCCATGACGAAGCAGATATTCATGCGCGAACGGTCTTCCTTGGCAGCCGTACCTACAAACAACTTGTTGCGATCTATTTCTCCATAAAGCATCGCAGCCTTTTCGATGGCACGGCGTTCCATTTCCTTCACCCCACCCTGGGCCTTGATCCACCGGAGGGTCAGCATGGCGGAATAGATGGGCAGTACGGGAGGTGTATTGAACATCGAACCACCGTCGATGTGAGTCTGATAGTTCAGCATGGTCGGGATGTAGCGGGAAACCTTGCCCACAGCCTCGTTCTTCACGATCACGAACGTCACACCTGCAGGAGCCAAATTTTTCTGGGCACCCCCGTAAATACAGATATACTTGGAAACGTCTACAGGACGGGAAAGGATATCAGACGACATATCGGCCACCATGGGTACGGGTGAATCCGGGTCTTTCAAGATTTCAGTACCGTAGATCGTGTTGTTGGTTGTGATATGGAAATAGTCGGCGTCTGCCGGAACGGTATAATCTTTGGGGATATAAGTATAGGTAGATTCTGCCGAGCTGGCCACCTCTACCGTCTCGCCAAAACCTTTGGCCTCTTTCATTGCCTTCTTGGCCCAAACGCCTGTATTCAGATAAGCCGCTTTCTTTTCAAGGAAATTATAGGGAACCATGCAGAACTGGGTACTGGCACCACCACCGAGGAACAGAACGGAATAACCGTCAGGGATATTCAGCAATTCCTTGAACAAGGCAACCGCTTCGTCCATCACGGCCTGAAAATCTTTGGAACGATGGCTGATTTCCATAACGGAAAGGCCTGAGCCGTTAAAATCCAATACACCTTTTGCTGTTTCTTCGATGACTTCACGCGGAAGGATGGAAGGTCCTGCACTGAAATTATGCTTTTTCATTGTAAAAATAGTTTTGGTTATACGATGCGTTATTTATGTCTTTCGACATGGCGAATTTACGGATTTAATTCAATAAACCAAACTTTTCCATTCATTTTCTCACCTTTCAGGGGGAAATGCTTTCCAATTTATTGCATTTCGCCGCATATACCCACTATTTTGTTATGTAGAGATAGCAAATTTCACCTAAAGAACCTATCAAAATGTAAGAGCCAAAACCATTATTGCTCCATATACCCACTATATAGTTTACAAAATGAAAGTTAAAACAGTGTCATTCATCACTTGGCTTCTTCAATCAAAGTCCTTATTCCCTTGATTTTTTCGCCCTGAACCAAGGAAAGCAGCTGCTTGCACTTGCTGCGGCGGACGGCCACAAAAGCGTAGTGGTCCTTTACGTCGACCTGCCCCACGTCTTCGCGCGACAAGCCACCTTTCTTATATAGAAAACCTACAATATCCACCTTGTTCAACTTATCTTTTTTCCCCTTACCTATATATAAGGTAGTCCATCGTGCCTTGACAGGTTTGGGCGTTTCTTCGGGCAACGTAAAAACCGGGATATCCTGAGGTACATATTCGGGCAATCGTTCTTCCGAATGGAGCAGCAGGAACGACGAGCCTGTAGCCTCCCAGCGGGCAGTACGTCCGTTGCGGTGTGTAAAGGCCTCTTCATTGACCGGCAAATGATAGTGCACGATATTCTCCACGCCAGGTATGTCAAGTCCACGGGCAGCCAGGTCGGTAGACACCAATACGGGCGAGCTGCCGTTCCGGAATTTGTAAAGTGCCCGTTCGCGGTCGGGCTGCTCCATGCCTCCATGAAAAGCCTCGCAAGGAAACTTCTTCGATTGCAGGTAACCGACCACGCGATCTACGCTCTCCCGGTAGTTGATGAACACCAGTGTCGGCTTGTAAGCCACGGTGCAAAGCAACCTGTACAAGGTGTCGAGCTTGTCTTTCTGGGGCGAAAGGACCTGTTGCAAAGTCAGTCGCGAAGAGACTCCTCCTTCCGTCAGGAAATCCAGTTTCTCTAAGCCAGCCTCTCCTTCGGCCACCCCCGTAAACCGAGGAATCTCTTCGGCATCGGTCGCCGAAAGCAGCACCCGTTTTTTCAGGGCGGGAAGCTGACCTACCACTTCGGCCATCTCTTCCTGAAAGCCGAATTCCAGGCACTTGTCGAATTCGTCGATGACCAGCGTCCGAATCTCTTCTACGCCGAAATTACCCTTGTGCAGATGGTCGTTCATACGTCCGGGCGTCCCCACGATAACTGCCGGTTTCAGGCTCTTCATTGTCCGATGCTCGTCCATGGCCGGACGGCCTCCGTAACAGCTCATCACCTTGAAACCCGTGTTCATGGCTTTGAATACACCCTCTATCTGTAAGGCCAGTTCGCGCGAAGGAACCAACACAACCGCCTGCACTGCCTCCGTCGAGGCCGACAGCCCTTGTACCAACGGCAAGAGAAAGGCCAGCGTCTTTCCCGAGCCGGTGGGTGAAAGCACAATCAGGCTTCTGCACGATTCATACACACGCCCTACGGTCTCCTGCATAGGGTTCAACTGTTCTATCTTGAGATTATCCAGAATATCGTTCGTTTTCATTATCCAATCATAACTTTTGTCTACGCGTTTCCTTATGCCTAAAATTCCCAGTATTCCTTAAGCTCCACCCCCTCACACTCCTTCAACAACTTCAAGAGTCCGGGTTTATGTTCCAGACCGACCAATACCAACAGACGCTTGCCAGGATAGACTTCGGCCATCCGGCGGATATTGGCAGCCATCACCACGTTGCGCTCATACCAACGGGACGACCAAAGACGAACAAAGCTTCGCCAATGATTGAGCATCTCCTCCGTTTCCACAATGGACACCAACTTCTGATAAAGGATATACTCACGAAGCGACAAGTATCCCATCGTCATGCTGGAATTCATGTCGCGGGGTGAAGCGAATTTCATATCATTATAGTTCATCACTTGGAGAATCAACTCCATGTCCTCCCGATTTTTCCGGCTCAGTTTATCCGCCCGATACAAGGCCAATGCGTCACGCCACATGCTGTCCTGCCGTTCAAAGTACCGATGCTCCCGATACCATTCATTCCGGCCCGTAATTTCGAAAGGACGTAAATCCACACCCTGCTCCTGCTGGTAGCGGTGCGCTCCTATGGTTTCGTTAGTCGACAGAAGGTCGGGATACTTCTCCAGATTGAAGCGGAAGTTTTTGTCGAAGAAAGAAGAATCCAGCTCCATCAACACGACATCAGGCTGTACTCGCAACAGAATGGCATAGACACTGTCGCTATTGAAGTATACACGAGGTTCATGCTTCGTCCCCACCAAACAAACTTCGGTCTGTCCCTGCACCCGGCAAAGACTACAAAAAATAAACAGGCAAAGTATCAGACTTTTTTTCATACTCTCATAATAATGGTACACCTTGGCACAAAGATAACACTTCCATTTCAAAAGCAAACAGCTTTGAGCAAGCGAAAGGGAAAAATACGTCCGATGACAGGAAATTATAATAGGATTATTATCTTTGTAATTGAGTTAAGAATATCCTTCCTAACCGAAACGACATGTGAGAGAGAAAGAAGAAACGTTATGCCCGTCTCATACTTGAAAAAACGGCATACCGGCTCACGTTTCTGGCATTTCAAACCTAAAACCTCTATTGAACCTATAGAGAAATTGTATAACCATGAGCAAGTTCATCATTTTCCTGTTTACGTTCGTTTGCCTCTTTTGGACAGCTTGTAATAATGACGACAAGCCTACAGATATTGTGAAGGAGATTGCCATGTCGGTATCTTCGGAAACGGGCATCATGTATGCTCTATTCGATACTGATAGAGAGCACCCCATCGAATGTATGCTCGTCAAGACCGAAGACAATTTCAAAGAATGGCAACCGCTTGCTTTCGATGCCATCGAAGGCTTCACCTACGAACGAGGGCATGAATATGAACTTCGGGGCAAAAGAACCATTCTTGCCAATCCGCCGATGGATGCCCCAGACCGCACCTATACGCTTGTATCCATTCTTCAGGACCGGCTTGTCACTGAGCCTGAGACACCGGATGACAAAGAAATCCAATCGGAAGAAGATATCGAATATGAAGAATCATGCCCCATCAACAAGTATGCTATTGCTATGGGAAAAGAACTGCTGGTTGACGATGAAGGTCATATAAGATATAATAATGGAGACCTGCTGCCTTCCTATGACATGGCCAGGCTTTGGATTGAAAACATTCTCCCTAAAGATGATCCGAATTGGATAGATTTCCAACGCATCCCTTATCAGGCAACTTATATTTATGTTTTGTCACCCCTTACGGATGAAATCCGCCTAATCAGAAACGGTTCATCGGGACCGATGTTCAAGGATATAGTTCCGGAGGACGAGTTCAATCATATCACCGGTTCCATGCAGGCAGGCGAAGAACTGCATTACGCACTGATTCTTGCCAATGTCTACAAATTAGGATTGCAGAAATTGGAGTTCACGCTGAAGAAGCAATAGTACGAACTGTCATCCTTAAATATATAAAGTACATTATTAAGGCGCGGATTACGCGGAAGAGCACGGAAAAGGATGTAAAATCAATCCGTGAATTTCCACGTAATCCGCGCCTTCATGCTACAATCTGCCAGTCCCTCTTTGGCACTTTCTCATATTCCTCCCCAAAAAGTTCTATTTTTGTGTAGTTTTTCCGACGGCGCCTGCGTCTAACGGACAAAAACAACTACTCAATTCGATATGGAAACATTGGATACTACATTTGCGCAAATGATCAGGGAGCACAAAAGCACCATCTACACGGTGTGCTTCATGTTCTCGAAAGATTCCGATGAAGTCAGCGACCTGTTTCAGGAAGTGCTCATCAATCTGTGGAAAGGCTACGCGTCTTTCCAGAACCGCAGCAGCGTTGACACCTGGATTTGGAAGGTGAGCTTCAACACCTGTATCTCCTACGAACGGAAAAGCAGAAGCGGGCCACCCTTCCACTGACCATGGACATCAACCTGTTTGAAGACAAGGACGAGGACTCCCGGCAAATCCGGCAGCTCTACGACCGCATCCACCGGCTCAAACCCTTCGACCGTGCCATCGTCCTGCTATGGCTGGAAAACATGAGCTACAAAGAGATAGGTGCCATCGTCGGCATCTCGACCAAAAACGTATCCGTGCGCCTGTATCGCATCAAGGAGGAGTTGAAAAAAATGTCGAACCGCTAAAAACGCATCAGTATGGAAAAGTATCAAGATAGCTTCGAACTGGAAGAGATGAAACAGCAAATCCGGTTATTGAAAGACAAGCTGGCCAAAGAAACCATCATCAGCGAAAAAATGATGATGCAATCCACCCGGGAAAAACTGGCCTATATCAATCGCAATAAGAGAATCATGTATATAGGAATTCCGTTTGCTCTGATCTATTGCAATATGTTCTTCATCTGGATGGACTATTCATGGATGTTCTGCGTCGTCACCTCTCTCTTTCTGATTGCTGCCTGCCTGTATCAGATATACAGCCACAAAGGCGTAAACATCCAAGAAATATCGACCGACAACCTGGTGGACATCAGCAGGGCCCTGATACGCATGAACCGTCTGGGGCTGAAATGGCTGTGTTTCGGCCTCCCTTTCGCCTTGCTATGGATTGTTTGGTTCATCATTGAGAGCTACCCCAAAGAAAGCGGAGAGTCCATCTGCATCGGAGGAGGTGTCGGTTTTGTAGTCGGAGCCGTCATAGGCCTGCGGTATCTCAAGAATGAACGCCGCAAAGCCAAGGAAGCCATCTGCGACATTGAGGAGTATACCCGGGAGGACTAAAATTCCATAGCCTACATTACTAATCCTAAACATCAACATTAGCTCCGTAAAGTGGCACTTTAGCGCGCTAAAGAGGGACTTTACGGAGCTAATGTAGGTAGTTATGAAATCCTTTTTTATCTTTGCCCCAAAATCCGAACTGATATGGCAAAGAAAGATTACATCCAGGCCAACAAAGACTGGCTGGCTGCAAAAGCAGCGGAAGAAGGCGTCAAGCCTCTGTCCAAAGGCATCTATTACAAAGTGCTGGCTTCGGGAGCCGGCGACGGCAAGCACCCCACCCCACGAAGCATCGTCACCGCCCACTACACAGGTTGGACCATCAACGGCAAGAAGTTCGACAGCAGCCGGGGCGGCACACCAGCCGCTTTCCGGCTGAGCGACCTGATTGAAGGTTGGATTATCGCCATGCAACAGATGTGTGTGGGCGACAAATGGGAAATCTACCTGCCCGCCGAAATGGGTTACGGCAAATTCTCGCAGCCCAGCATCCCCGGCGGCTCGACCCTGATTTTCGAAATCGAGCTGCTGGGCATCGCCTGAACCACCGCTAAAGCACTCCTTTGGAGGAAGGAAGTTCGTAGCGATAGATATCCCGCTTCACAGCCATCTTCAAAGCACGGGCCAAGGCCTTGAAGATACCTTCTATCTTGTGGTGTTCGTTCTGCCCCTCGGCCTTGACATGCAGGTTCATCCGCGCGGCGTCACTCAGCGACTTGAAAAAATGCAGGAACATCTCGGTAGGCATCTCTCCAATCCGCTCGCGCTTGAAGTCGGCCTGCCACACCAGCCACGGGCGTCCGCCAAAGTCGAGGCACACCTGGCACAGGCAGTCGTCCATGGGCAACGAATAGCCATAGCGTTCGATGCCCCGCTTGTCGCCCAAAGCCTTGTAGAGGCATTCACCCAAGGCCAGGGCCGTATCTTCAATGGTATGATGTTCGTCCACATAGAGGTCCCCCTTGACACGGACAGTCAGGTCGATGCTTCCATGCCGTCCTATCTGTTCGAGCATGTGGTCGAAGAAGCCGAGGCCAGTAGAAATGTCGCACCGTCCGAAACCGTCCAAGTCGACCGATACATATACATCCGTTTCGTGGGTCACCCGATGGACTTCCGCCCGACGCTCGCCGGCAAAAAGGAAATCGGCTACCCGGGCCCAGTCGGTCGTGGCCAGCACACAGACCTCTTCCAGCCCTGTACAGGCAGCGGTACCGCCTTCCGACACCGGTTTCAATGACGACTTGTCGGCCTGCAGCAGAATGGCCCGACAGCCCAGGTTCTTGGCCAGCTCCACATCGGTAGCCCGGTCGCCGATGACGTAACTGCCCGCCATATCGTACGCTTCACTATTCAGATAACGGGTCAGCATCCCTGTCCTTGGCTTGCGGGTAGGCGCCTGGTCTTCGGGAAAACTGCGGTCGATACAAACGTCGTCGAACGTGATGCCCTCGCCTTCCAGCGTCTTCATCACCAGGTTGTGCACCGGCCAGAATGTTTCTTCGGGAAACGAATCCGTCCCCAGACCATCCTGATTGGTCACCATGACAAACTCAAAATCGAGCTTGCTGCGGATGAATCCCAGGTTCCGCATCACTCCCGGATAGAACTCCAGCTTCTCGAAAGCATCCAGCTGGTAGTCGACGGGCGGTTCGATGACCAACGTCCCGTCGCGATCGATAAACAAAACTTTCTTCTTCATCTTTTTCCTTTTATGCCTGATAGTTTCTCAAAGCCTTCAGCAACTGTTCGTTTTCAAGCCGCGTACCTACCGTAATGCGCAGGCAGTTTCCACAACGGGCCACGGTATGGCGGTTGCGCACAATAATCCCCTGCTCGACCAGATAGCGGTAGATAGCTACGGCATCGGTCACACGCACCAGAAAGAAATTGGCATCCGACGGAAACACCTGGACCGTACAGGGCAATTCTTTGACAGCCTCTTCCAGCCATACTCGTTCTTCCTTCAGGATCTTGACCCACCGTTCCACCTCATAGTGCCGGAGCACCATCTCCAAAGCCTGCTTCTGGGTCAGCAGATTGACATTATACGGATATTTGATCTTATTGAAGATGGCAATAATCTCTTCCGAAGCAAAAGCCATGCCCAGCCGGATGGCCGCACATCCCCAGGCTTTGGAAAATGTCTGAAGAACCACAATGTTCGGATAATCCGCCAAGTCGGGCAGGAAGGAACGGGCATCCGAAAAGTCAATGTAGGCCTCGTCCACCACGACAATGCCGCTGAATCGTTCGAGCAGCCTCACCATCTCGTCGCGGCAGAGGTTGTTGCCCGAAGGATTGTTGGGCGAACATAGGAACATCAGCTTGGTATGCTCATCGGCCGCAGCCAGCATCCGATCGGCCGTGAACTGGAAATTTTCGTCCAGCAACACCTTGCGGTATTCCACGTCATTGACATCGGCACACACCTGATACATGCCATACGTGGGGTCGATGGCCACCACATTGTCGATACGCGGCTCACAAAAGGCACGAAACACCAGATCGATGGCCTCATCGCTTCCGTTGCCCAGAAAAATATTCTCTGCGGGGACCTTTTTGATACGGGACAGATGCCCCTTCAAATCCCGCTGCAACGGGTCGGGATAACGGTTGTTCGGATGATTATACGGATTTTCGTTGGCATCCAGAAAAACGGAAGCATCGACTCCGCTGTATTCATCGCGGGCCGAGGAATAAGGCTTCAGCCTCCAAATATTCGGACGGACCAGTTCTTGTAACGGTTTCATCATATTCATTCAGATATATCTCACTTAAACATTCATTTCACATCACCAATGGCCTTCAAGCGCACCGCAACGGCGTTCTTGTGACCATCCAACGACTCATTGGCCGCCATCACCTCGATGGCCGGTCCTATCTGCCGAAGCCCCTCGGGACTGATTTCCTGGAAAGTCATCTTGCGGATGAAGCTGTCCAGACTGACCCCGCTATAGGCTTTGGCATACCCGTTGGTGGGCAGGGTATGATTGGTACCCGAAGCATAGTCGCCGGCACTCTCAGGAGTCAGCGAACCCAGGAAAACGGAACCGGCATGGACTATCTTCCCGGCCACAGACTGATAGTCGGCCGTCTCTATAATCAGATGCTCGGGGGCGTAGGCATTGGTCATGTCAACGGCCTCTTCCATGCTGAGTACCACAATCAGCTTGCTGTTGGCCAACGAACGTGCCGCAATTTCCTTGCGGGGCAATGCCTCCAGCTGACGCTCCACTTCGTCCTTGACAGCCTGCTGCAATTCTTTTGAAGTGGTAATCAGCATCGCCTGGCTGTCCACTCCGTGCTCGGCCTGACTCAACAAGTCGGCAGCCACAAATACGGGATCAGCCGTCCCGTCGGCCAGGACTTCCACTTCCGACGGTCCGGCCGGCATGTCGATGGCCACATCGCGCAGACCAACCAACTGCTTGGCTGCCGTGACATACTGATTGCCCGGACCGAAAATCTTATACACCTTGGGGATGCTCTGCGTACCGTAGGCCATCGCTGCTATTGCCTGCACGCCACCGGCCTTGAACACCTGCTGCACACCCGCTACACGGGCGGCAAACAGAACGGCCGGATGTACCTTGCCGTCACGCCCCGGAGGGGTACACAACACAATCTCCCGACACCCGGCTATGCGGGCAGGCACGGCGAGCATCAGTACCGTGGAAAACAGGGGAGCCGTTCCTCCCGGAATATACAGACCCACTTTCTCGATGGCTACCGCCTTCTGCCAGCAGACAACCCCCGGACGGGTTTCTACCTTCTTGCCTTCAAAACGCTGCGAAGCGTGGAAGGCGGCGATATTGTCGGTAGCCAGCCGGATGGCAGCCTTCAGCTCTTCGCTCACCCGATGTTCGGCTTCCTCGAACTCCTCCGGCGATACCGCCAGGGTCGTCAGTTCTACCTTGTCAAACTGGCGTTCATATTCGCGTACAGCCTCATCGCCCTCCGCCTTCACACGGCCGATGATGCCCTGCACCACGCCAAACAAACTTTCCGTATTCATGACAGGGCGCTTCAGCAACTCCTGCCATTGGGACTTTTCAGGATAATCAATCAATATCATAACCGTCTGCTTCTTTTTCAAATAATCATTTTTTCAATGGGCAACACCAGAATGCCTTCCGCTCCCAGCTGCTTCAGCTTGCCGATGATTTCCCAAAAACATTTCTCGTCGAGCACCGTGTGAACCGAGCACCAGCCTTCCTGCGCCAACGGCATCACCGTCGGACTCTTCATGCCCGGCAGCACGGCCACGATGTCGTCCAGCCGTTCCTTGGGGGCATTCATCAGCACATATTTCTTGTCTTCGGCCGTCTTCACCGCATCCATGCGGAACAGCAGTTCCTTCAAGATTTCCTTCTTCTCGGCAGACAGATGCTTGTTGCCGATGAGCAATGCTTCCGACTGCATCACCACTTCCACCTCTTTCAGCCGATTGCTCACCAGCGTCGATCCCGAGCTGACAATATCGAAAATGGCATCAGCCAAGCCGATACCCGGCGACACTTCCACCGAACCGGTAATCACATGAATCTCGGCATGCACATTACACCTGTTCAGATAGTCCGACAGGATTCCCGGATAGGACGTGGCTATCTTACGTCCTTCAAACCACTCTATACCCGGATAGTCAATGTCCTTCGGCATGGCCAGTGACAGGCGGCATTTACTGAATCCCAGACGTTTCACGATTTCGGCATCTTCGCCCCGCTCTACAAATTCATTTTCGCCTACAATACCGATGTCGGCCACTCCCGTTGCCACTGTCTGCGGAATATCATCATCCCGCAGAAACAACACTTCGATGGGAAAATTGGACGACTGTACCAGCAGCGTACGTTTCGTCGCGTTCAGTTTGATGTCAGCCTCCTCCAGAAACGACATCGTCTCGTCGTAAAGACGACCTTTGGCTTGTACTGCAATTCTCAGCATAATTTTTTTCTGTTTTTATTCATATATAAAAAAAGAAGCCTGCCCACATCCGGCAAGCTTCTTCCAACCATGTATCTTTCCTTTGCACATACACCCGTCCGCCTACCGAATTGATTCGTCAGGATAATGATGATGGTGATGATGTGCAATGCTATATTTCATTTCTTTCTCGTTTTATTTCGAGACAAATGTAAACCATTCCTTTGAAACCGCCAAGAATATAACAGAAAAATTCGCTTTTATCTTTCATTTTCTCACTTTTCCCAGCTTAAAAGGTATAATTTACGGTTAAGATTCCACATCCGTATGTTTCCAACGGTTAAAGAATACACCCGGCGACATGCCAGTCACCTGCCTGAACACCCGGTTGAAATGGTTCGGCGTACTGAAACCCGCTTCATAGGCCACTTGCTGCATCGTCCTTCCTCCGTCGGAAAACAGTTCGATAGCCCTCACGATGCGCTGATGGTTCATATAATCGGGAAAACGGATTCCAGAGGCATGCAGCAGACGACTGAGGTTGCGCACTGAAAAGCCAAATTCTGTCGCCACCTGTTCGATGTGCAGATTGTCGCACAAATGCTCCATCATATAGTCGAGTACCGGATGCAGGCGGGGATCGTCGGGAATGACCAAAGTCTTCAACAGTACTTCCCGAGCCAAGCACATGGAAGGGAGCAAACGGAAGAAGCTGAGCGTAAAGTCGTATAATTCAGGTGATACCGTATGCAAGATCTTGGGTCCCCGAGAAGCGATGAACCGCAAATTTTCTGCAATGACCGTATTCGTAGAATAAATGGAAAATGTCCTTGTAGACGCTGTTTCGGACGCATCCTCTCCCCAGTCTATGTAATAAATGACCAGCGACACCTGACGGTTCTTGCTGGAAAGTTCGTGTGCCTCACCCTTGGGTATCCAGGCAATGTGCTTCTCTGGTACAAAATAACTGTCCGACCCTATCCTTACATGTAACGTACCCGACAAGGTATAGACAATCTGATGCTTTCCATGCGAATGGACTGAGAGATTGACTTCTTCCCATCCTGTCTTCTTGATGAAGATTTCTTCCGGAACCGAATCTCCAATACTGGATATGTATGCACTTTGTTCGCTATTCATTCTCTTTTCGTTGGCCTAAATCGATAAGGATATTGCAGAATTTGCAAATTCGGTACAAAAGTAAAGCTTTACCTTTGCACCATCAAATTTTTGAAGAGACAAAAAGAATAACATGCTATCTATTTTTAGACCATTGACTGTCAAATTTGCGTATTTGGCACTTTTTTTATCCTCTACCGGCTTATATGCACAAGAGCGTGTATTTACCCTGAACGAGCTATTCTCACTGGCAGACAAAAACAGTAAAAGCATCCGTCTGCACCAGCTTGTCATCCGGGAAGCCGAACAAGGCATCAAGGTAGCACGCAATGCCTACCTGCCTTCCCTCAGCGTCAGGGCTGAAGCAACGTACATCGGCGACGGTTGCATGACCGACCGTGATTTTTCGAACGCGGTCCATGCCGACATGCCCCACTGGGGAAATTCCTTCGTCGTCAAAGCACAACAGACAATCTATGCAGGAGGAAGCATTCAAAGCAGCGTCAAGCAAAGCAAGCTGCAGAAGCAGGCAGCCGAGCAGACTCACCTTGACAACCGGCAGAATCTGCGCTTCCTGCTGGCTGGATACTATCTGGACCTGTTCCAACTGAGAAACCAGGAACGGGTGTACCGCAAGAATATCGAACAGACCCACCTGCTTGTCAAAGACATGCAGGCAGCCTATCAGCAGGGAACGGCCCTAAAGAGTGACATTACCCGCTACGAACTGCAACTGCAAAACCTGGAGCTGGGACTGACCTCTACCATTAACCAGCTCAACGTACTGAACCACCAGCTGGTAACCACTATCGAATTGCCAGTCGAAACCCGCATTGTTCCTGATACTGTATACCTGAGACAACTGGTCATTGACAATCTACAGGAAGACGAATGGAAAGCCGGCATGAACGAAGCTCCCAGTATGAAACTGAACGACATCGACATCGCAATGGGCAAAAACCAGAAGCGCATGATACAGGCCGAACGCCTGCCCCACATCACGTTCTCGGCTACCAACGATTTCAACGGTCCCATCCTAGTAGAAGTCCCCCCGCTGAACAACAACTTCACCTATTGGTTTGTCGGCGTAGGCGTATCCTATAATCTGGACGCCCTTTTCAAGAGCAAACGCAAATTGCGCCAGGCCGACATTGCCATCCAGAAACTGGAAGAGAAACGCCGTCTGGCCGAGGAAGAGCTGGAGAATTCCATCCACAAGGCCTACATCAATTTGCAGGAAGCCTACATCCGCCTGCATACCCAGGAGAAAAGCGTGCAGCTGGCCCACGAGAACTTCGACATCGTGCGCCAACGATACATGAACGGCCTGGCCCTGATTACCGACATGCTCGATGCCAGCAACACCCAGCTCAACATGGAGCTGCAGCTGGCCAACTATCAGGTGGGCATCCTCTACCAATACTTTCTGCTGAAAAGACAGATTGGCACCCTATAGGCAACGGCCTCCAGCCACAGAGATCACAGTTTCATGACAAAATAAAAAGAACAGAACAGATATGATAAAGAACAAGAAAAGAGCCATTCCCAATTTCTTCATTGCCCTCGTCCTGGTAGCTGGCATCAGCTGGGTATGCGGACGATTTGTCCACCTGTCCGACGTCGAATTTACGGACAACGCACAGATACAGCAGCACCTGACGCCCGTCAGCACGCGTGTACAGGGTTTCATCAAGAAAATCTGTTTCGAAGAATACCAGAACGTCAAGAAGGGCGACACGTTGGTCATCATCGAAGATACCGAATACCGACTGAAAGTGGCACAGGCCGAGGCCGACTACCACAACGCCCTGGCCGGAAAAACAGCCATGCTCACCAGCATCAACACAGCCCAGAACAACATTCTGGTCACTGATGCCGCCATCGAGGAACAGCGCGTCCGCCTGCAGAACGCCGAAACCGACTACAAGCGCTACCAGGAACTGCTGAAGGGCGAAGCCGTCACCCCGCAGCAGTTCGACCGCGTGAAGACCGACTACGCCGCCACCCAGGCCCGCTACGAACAACTGCTGAGGCAGAAGCAGTCCACCCAGCTGACCAAAGAAGAGCAGACGCAACGCCTGGAACAGAACGAGTCGGACATCAAGCTGGCCGAAGCTGCCCTCAACCTGGCCAAGCTGAACCTTTCGTACACCATCATCCTGGCCAATGCCGACGGGGTGACGGGCCGGAAGAACATACATGAAGGCGAATTGGTACAGCAGGGACAGACCCTCGTCACGCTGGTAGACGGCACGGAGAAATGGGTCATTGCCAATTACAAGGAAACACAAACCACCTACATGAAACGCGGCCAGCTGGTAGAGGTACGCGTGGATGCCATCCCCGATGTAGTCTATGAAGGACGCATCGCCTCCATCTCCGATGCTACCGGCTCCTTCTACTCCATCATTCCCCAGGACAACTCGGCCGGCAACTTTGTCAAGGTGGAACAGCGCATCCCTGTGCGCATCGAATTTACCGAAAACAATACCGCTGAAAGCCTGCAACGCCTCCGCGCAGGCATGAATGCCGAATGCTACGTTGAACAATAACCGAAATGAAAGGGAATAAAGCCATGCCTGAACAACGCCCCCGCATACCTTACTTCAAAGAATTCCTGCCCACCCCCGTGTGCATCTTCCTCTCCATGTTTTTTGCCATGGTCTTCCAGTTCAACGGAGGTGTGTTCCTGCCCACTGCCGTGCAGATGTCCAGCGCACTGGGCTGCATCCAGGAAGATGTCAATATGGCCGGGTACGCCTCGTTCATCGGCATGACCCTGATTTTCCCGATCCTCTTCCGGCTCAAGTTCCGCTTCACTACCCGCAGCATCTTCCTCTCCGTCTGCCCGGTGCTGATAGCCTGCAACCTCATCACCCTGCACGTCAACAGCCTGCCCGTATTCATCATGGTGTGCCTCGTCTCCGGGTTCTTCCGAATGTGGGGCACGTTCGAATGCTTCTCCAACATGCGCCTCAGCGTCACTCCGTCGGGCAATTTCTCGGTCTTCTACCCCGTCATCTACATCGTTGTGCTCGAAAGCATCCAGCTCTCGGGCCTGGTGGCGACCCACATCAGCGACTGGGCCAACTGGCGCTACATGCACTGGTTTGTCATCGGCATGCTGCTTGTGGTGTGGATGTGTGTCCTGCTGTTCACACGGCCTTACCGGGCCATGAAGAAACTCCCCCTTTACGGCATCGACTGGCTGGGCGGCTTCCTGTGGGGAGTCATCCTCTTTGCCATCGTTTTCGTCTGCATCTACGGAGAATATTATGACTGGCTGGACAGTGTCGAGATCCGCTCGTGCATCGTCATCGCCGTTGTGGCCTTGATGATCAACATCAACCGCATGAGTACCCTGCGCCGCCCCTACATCGAGCCGCAGGTGTTCCGCTACCGCAATTTTCCTGTCATCCTCTTCCTGTTCCTGATGCTCTGCCTGTTCCTCACCACCTCGTCCGTGCTGCAGAACCAGTTCATGAGCTCCATTCTGCACTACGACCCGCTGAATGCCGTCTCTCTCAACTGGCTGGTGTTCACCGGTATCCTGGCCGGCGCAGGCATCGTGTTCTACCGCCAGGCCGTGCTCCACAAAGGCTACAAACTGCTCATCTCGTTAGGGTTCCTGTTGATTGTGGTCTACCAATATTACATGTACTTCCTCATCCACCCCAACCTGAATATCGAAAGCCTCTACCTGCCAAACTTTCTGAAAGGAGTCAGGCATGGCATCCTTTACATCTCGCTCACCATCTACGTGGCCAAGAGCGTACCTTTCAAACATTTCTTCCAGGGATTGTGTGTACTCAGCTTCATCCGTACCAGTATCGCCACCCCGCTGGGAACCGCCATCCTGACCCGCTGGATGAGGCAACTGCAACAGGACAACATCGGCCTCCTCAGCCGGCGCATGGACGGAGTGAACGGCTGGACGCCCGACGTGTCTATCCGCAACCTCTACGCCGTCGTCTCGCAACAGACCACGCTGACCAGCTTGAAAGAACTGTTCGGCATTGTCTGCATTTGCGGCACCGTCTTGCTGGCAGGCATCTTCACCTACCGGTTGTGGAAAAGATACATTCCACTCCGCTACCGGGGCTAAAGACCAAATGTCCGGCAATCATTCGGCCGGCAACAACGACTCCAAAGCCACGTCTTCGGCCTCCACCTCACAACTGCGGAAGTACATTTCCTTCTCGGCCTTCTCCTTCGGGAACGTGAAATAGGTACAAAGGGCCTCCGTACAAAGTTCGCCCTTGTCATCGTAGAGCCGGGCCTCCACAAAAGCCAGGTTGCGCTTCTGTTCGCGGAGCGATGCACGCAGCAACAAGTAACGGCTGTCGGTAGACACCGCCTTGCGGTAACGGGTTTCCATCCGGGTCGTCATGCCCGCCGTCTGCAGCTTGCGGAACACCACCCATCCGCAGATTTCGTCGAGCAACACCGACTGTATGCCTCCGTGCAGCGTATGCAGGAAACCCTGATAATGGCCGTCCGGCTTCCAGACGCTCACCACCTGGTCAGCGTCTTCATAGAAATCCATCTTCACGCCATATTCATTGTCGGGCGAACAACCGAAACAGTTGTACCCTTCCAGCTTCTTCCAAGGATTGATTATCTTCTTCATGAGTGTTTCCGATTTTAGTGTACGCAACAAATGTAATAAAAAGATTTCAGAACTTGTACACACAATCCACGCCAAAGATGTTTTTCCGTCCGTCGGCCTCCCACTGGCGGCAGTAGAACACATCCGCCTCCCAGTTTTCCGAAAAGAGTGGCAGCGAAAGCCCGGCCCGATAGCGCATGCGGGCTACGTCGAAACCATCCCCACGGTTCAGGCTGTTGTACATTTCGACCGATGCATAGGGTTCTAGCTTGCAGTGGCGTATGTCATAGGCCAGCTTCAGGCGGGAGCGCAGCCTCAGCTCGTTCTCCACGTCGTCCCAGGTATGCTGAAACCTTTCGCGCAAGGACAGCTTCACCCTTCCCCAACGGCCGGACAACGTGCCGTCGGCATGATAACGGTGGCGGAACTTCCACCCGTCTCCACCCCGGTTGCGATAATGAATCTCATATCCGCCCCCCAGCTTCAGAAAAGACAGTACGGCATATTTGGCACCTACGTCCAGCCCCCACCGGTCCGTGGTCCGCAAGTGGCTCTTGGTACGCCACTCCAGCCCGCCCGACACATCCAGCCGTTCGTTCACTTCATAAACCACCCCCTGCCTCAACCAGGTAGTGTAGTCGGCCTCCTGCGCCTGCACAGTAGGGACAATCCCACCCCAAAGCAGGATCAGTCCTATCCATTTCCTTATCTGACGAATTTGAAATCTACCCATTATCCAGCCCTAAATGGTTTATTTGCAAATATACGGAAGAATTTTGGAAAGAATCTGGAAAGATGACACAACGCTCCCTATATGTGCTATCAACCTATAGCCACAGTGAAAAAGTCATCCGCTAGGGCTGCAAATATCATGTATATGCAAGATATTCTATAACCGATGGGCGCGTTTATAGAACCGTAGCTTTCAATTACACAACCGTAGGCTTCGGTTTTACAAACGGAAACTTCGGCTGGAGAATAAAGCAAAGATGGAACAGTTTTCCTGCACAAAAAACAGATTCAAACTGAAGAAAGGAAGAAAATAAAGGCAAGAAAAACCGGCCTGTCCCAAAGGGCAGACCGGTTCCGAAAGTATGAAGAATTTATCTATCAGGGATTACACAAACCAACGTACGTAGCAGAAGTCCTGACGATGAGGCAGGTCGGGATTCTTGGGGAACATACGATAGGCAACCTTGAAGCTGCCGGCATTCTCCAGCTTATGCTTGGCCTGGAAGGTATAGAGGTTACCCTCTTTCTTCACAACCTCGAACGGCTCAACAGAATAGATGTGCTGCTTGCCGTCGGCAGAAGTGTAGGTCGTTACCAGTTCCAACCCGATAGCATCGTTCAGACCCTTTTCGTCAATCACGTAAGTGATGGTATACTCCTTGCCACTCTCGATGGAACCTTTGACAAGGTCTTCGGTCTTCTCGCTGGAAACGATTTCAATGCTGTCCCACTTCTCGACCACCTGTTCCTTCCACGCAGCGATTTCCTTGGCCTTGGCATAATTGTTGGCAGCCAGCAGGTGGAAACGCTGGGCTTCCTTGTTGTAGAACTTGGAGAAATAGTCGTCGAGCTGACGCTTCATCGTATAGTGGGGAGCAATCTGGGCAATGGAGTTCTTGATGGTCTTGACCCAACCCTCGGAATACCCCTTCTTGTTGCGGGCATAGAAGAGCGGCAGGATTTCAGTCTCCAGAATGCTGTAGATAGTAGCTGCATCGAGCTGATCCTGATGTTCCTGATTCTGATAAGTACGCTTTTCGGTCAGCGCCCAGCCGGCACCTTCGCGATAGCCTTCAAGCCACCAGCCGTCGAGTACGGAGAAGTTGACTACACCGTTCATCAAAGCCTTCTCGCCGGATGTTCCGGAAGCTTCGAGTGGACGGGTCGGTGTGTTCAACCAGATGTCGACACCCGATACCAGGCGACGGGCCAGCTGCATGTCATAGTTCTCAAGGAAAATAATCTTACCCAGGAACTCGGGACGGCGGGAAATCTCGATAATCTTCTTGATGAGTCCCTGACCGGCACCGTCGTGCGGGTGAGCCTTACCGGTAAAGAGGAACTGGACGGGATAGTCGGGGTTATTGACAATCTTGGCCAGACGATCGAGGTCGGTAAACAGCAGGTGGGCACGCTTGTAGGTAGCGAAGCGCCGGCCGAAACCGATGAGCAGCGCATTGGGATTGATCTTGTCGAGCAGGGAAACAATGCGCGAGGGGTCACCCTGGTTCTTCAACCAAGTTTCGCGGTACTGCTTGCGCACGTAGTCGATCAGTTTGTTCTTCAGAGCCATGCGGGTCTTCCAAATCACTTCGTCGGGCACATCGTAAATGGCCTTCCAGATCTTCTCGTTCGACTGGTCATACCAGAAGTTCTCATCAAAATACTGGGCATAGAGCTGCTTCCACTCCGTAGCACTCCAAGTGGGGAAGTGTACACCGTTGGTAACATAACCCACATGATTTTCTTCAGGGAAGTAGCCCTTCCAGATAGTGGAGAACATTTCCTGGGAAACCTTGCCGTGCAGCCAGCTCACGCCGTTGACTTCCTGAGAAGTGTTACAGGCAAAGACAGACATGCAGAAACGTTCACCTTTGTCGCCAGGGTTGTTGCGGCCCAAGTCCATCAGGTCGTCCCAAGTGATGCCCATGCGGGCAGGATAACCGCCCATGTATTTGCCGAAGAGACCTTCGTCAAAGTAATCGTGACCGGCAGGAACAGGAGTGTGTACCGTATACAGCGAAGAGGCACGAACCAGTTCGATAGCCTGATCGTAGGTAAGGCCTTCGGCCACGTAATCGCAGATACGCTGTACGTTGATGAGGGCTGCATGACCTTCGTTGCAATGATAGATATCCTTCTTGATACCAAGTTTCTTCAGCATCAGGATACCACCGATACCCAGTAGGATTTCCTGCTTCAGACGGTTTTCCCAATCGCCGCCGTAGAGGACGTGGGTGATGGGACGGTCGAACTCGCTGTTCATTTCGTTGTCGGTATCCAGCAGATAGAGGGACACACGACCTACATTCACTCTCCATACATAAGCATGTACGTAATAGTTCAGATAAGGAACATCGACAATCATCTGATTGCCGTCCTTGTCCAGTACACGTTCAATGGGCAGCTGGCCGAAGTTCTGGGCCTCGTAGTTGGCAATCTGCTGGCCGTCCATAGACAGCGTTTGGGTAAAATAACCGTAACGGTAGAGGAAACCTACACCACACAGGTCAACGTTGCTGTCTGAAGCTTCCTTCAAATAGTCACCGGCCAGAACTCCCAGACCGCCTGAATATATCTTAAGCACATGGTTCAAACCATACTCCATACTGAAATAGGCCACAGAGGGACGCTTCTTGTCGGGCTCCACGTCCATATAGGTGCGGAACTTGGAGTACACGTCTTCCATTCTGCGCAGGATAACCTTATCATTCGCAAGCGCTTCAAGTTTAGCATAGCTCATACGTTCCAGCAGCAGCACAGGGTTCTGGCCCACTTCCTTCCACAAGGTAGGATCCAAATCTCTGAACAACTCGGTAGCTTCGTAGTTCCAGGACCACCAAATATTACGTGCCAATTCAGACAATTTCTCCAGTTCGGCAGGAATATGCGACTTGACATTCACATCTTTCCAGTTCGGAGTGTTTACATTACTAACTTTAATCTTCATTGTATATGATAAGTTTGATTAATAATTTTCGTTTTGAGTCGTTTCTCACTGGTTCAACAAACGTTTTGCAGCATGACGCAGGGCAAAATCGTAGGCTTCATAATAGTATTGGATAAAGTGTTTCCACAAAGCCTGCTCGGCCACCTTACCGGCACGTTTGCGAATGGCTTTCACTTCGGCATCGGTTTTGGCAGAGAAGGCCGATACCGTATCCTTGATGCCGTCTGCCACCTCGGAATAGTTGTAGTCCGAACGGTGGAGTACCTCCACGCCGTCATCGATGCCGTGCTGGTCCTTCAAGCCATTGACCCAACGGCCGAAACCGGAAAGGTCGGTAGTGACTGTGGGCACATAGAACGCCACACTCTCCAAAGGTGTATAGCCCCAAGGTTCATAATAGGACGCATAGACGGTCAGGTCCATGCCAAGAATCAGGTCGTAATAGAGTTTGTTGAAAATCCCGTCCTTGCCGTCCAGATAGCAGGGGATAAAGATTACCTTCACCTTATCCTCGGGGCGATTGCCCATACCCAGATACTTCAGCATGTCGAGCACCTGGTCGTGGGTCATATTGTGAAGCCAGTGGGTGATGAAGGGACACTCGAGCGGAGTGGTAAACTTCTCGCGGCTCTTGAGACGCTGCAGCAGGTCTTCACGACACTCTCCCACCCAACCGGGTACACTGACAAGTGCCAATACGTTTTTCTTTAGGTTCTTGTCACGGTTCAAGCGGTTCATCGCCTCCAGAAAGACATCGATGCCCTTATTGCGGAATTCATAACGTCCGCTTGTCCCAATAATCAGGGTATCATCAGAAAATTCCTGTCCCAGCAACTTCCCGGCCACCTGCAGAAAAGCCGCACGTGCCCGCTTGCGTTTGCCTGTATAAGTAGCCCCTTTGGGAACAAAGTCGTCCTCGAAGCCGTTGAGCAACAGGACATCGGCCGGTTTGTCAAGCAGTTCCTTGCATTCATTGTTAGTGATTTCGCTCACAGTCGTAAAGCAGTCCACATAATGAGCGGTCTGCTTCTCGATGGAATGTTTGGACTGCATGTTCAGTTCCTGAGCCATCTGGTCGCCATTGTAGGCAAAAAGATAATCGTATAGAGGTTTGTTGTTCCCGGCAATGGAACGTCCGATGGACGTAGCATGGGTCGTAAATATCGTAGCGATTTCGGGAACATAAGTACGCAAATAGAGAGCGCCCATGCCGGTCATCCATTCATGAGCCTGATAGATGACTTTGTCGTTTTCCGTCAGGTTATAGCGGTAGAAGCTCTCCACCACCTTGCCGGCAGCATAAGAGAACATCGAGGCTTCATCGTAATCGCCGTATGCGTGCAAAGAGTCGACCTGATAGCGGTTCCACATCTCTGTATAAATCTCGTTCTTCTTTGCATAGAAGGGCTGAAAGTCGACCAGAATGACAATCGGTTCACCCGGAATATTCCATCGTCCTACCCGAACAGACAAGTTGTCTTTCTCGGCAGCATGCTTCTTCCAGGCCGCACACAGGTTATCGGACTCTGTGAACAAGGGGTTCTCCTTGCCTTGCCAAAAATCGGGGCCTATAAACAAGATTCTGT
The DNA here is from genome assembly GCF_900128475.1 of Mediterranea massiliensis. Taxonomy (GTDB): domain Bacteria; phylum Bacteroidota; class Bacteroidia; order Bacteroidales; family Bacteroidaceae; genus Bacteroides; species Bacteroides massiliensis_E. Next base: position 508,017 of record NZ_LT635837.1, read on the forward strand.
CGTGAAATTTTTCCTGTAATGTTTTAGCCCTCGTAGACAAGACTGTATAGATACCTCCTACCTTATTACATACTTCCCAACTTGCTTCGAATATATAATCGGGAGTCAGTAAATCATTCATCATACCTATTCAATAACATCTTTAACATTTTCTAATTTGCGCACGCAAAATTACACATTATTCTTTGAAAAATAGCCTTTTAATCGAAAAAAACTACAAGCAATGGTTAACACAACCGTTTGCGCTACCAAACGGACAAAATAAGAAAGTATCCGTACCCATCCTTGCACTATATGCAACAAGAAAAAGGGGCATATCCAAACGATATGCCCCTTCATTTCTGTTTAACTCAAAATTATACCATCAAAGCAGCAACCAAAGCCAAGATTGCATAGAATTCAGGCAAGGCTGCATAAATCATGGTGTTGGTCATCACGTCGTGACCCTGGGAAATGCCGACAATACCACTGGCAGAAATCTGTCCCTGACGGATGGCAGAGAAAAGACACACCAGACCGACACCCAGGCCAATGCCCAGCATCAAAGGGCCATCGGTCGTGAAGTCACGTCCCATAGACATCAGAAAAGCTACGAAACCATACAGACCCTGAGTAGCGGGAAGGGCCGAAAGAATCATGTATGAAGCCGACTTGGAAGGATCTTTCTTCAACGCTCCCTCAGCAGCATTTCCTGCGATTGTTGTACCAAAACAACTACCAATTCCGGCCAAAGCCAACATCAGGCCCAGACCCAGATAACCTAAAATTTCATTCATAATATTACAGTTTTATTCGTTATTAATTTATTTGTTTTCTCATTTATTCGTTATTCGGCTTGACGACCGAAAAAGGTTTGTAAGCCTCTCCCTTGCCTTCGTAACCCGAATTCTTGAAATATTCTACAAACGTCAGACGAAGCGGGTGTACAAAAGCACTCAGGCAGGACATAGCAATGTTCAGCGCATGCCCGAAGACCAGTATCAGGCCGCAGAACAACCAACCCAATACCGGGCCGGCCGCATCGTTGACCATGAAAGCCAGCTGATTGAACACACCGCCCAGCATACCGCCAGCCAAGCCTAAAGCATACAGACGGATGTAGGACAAGGTATCGCCCAACAGACCGGTAGCCATGTTATAGGTATCCCACACGCCGGCACCAATATTCACCAGGACATTGCGGCCCCAAGTGTTCAACAGATAGATGCCGATGGCAGCCACACTTCCGATAATGATGAAAGCCCAGCTTGTCACTTCGGCCGAGATGACTTGGAAGAAGGAAAGTCCGCCTGTGCAGACAAAACCTACCACCAGCAACAGCCATCCCCACGCACTGAGCGACTCCTTGAAGCCATAACGGACAGTACTGCAAATGGCCTTCACCGTCATAGCCAAACAAATGTGAACTACACCGATAATGAGCGCAAGCAACATCTGTTTGTCATAACTGGTTCCATCTATCTTACCGCTGATCATGAAACTCTTTGCCCACTCGGGAAGATCAATTTCAAACAGGTTGACACCAAAGAACGTACCCAATATGGCACCGAATACCGTTGTGAAAATACCTAAGGTAATGACCAGATTCATCATACCGGCCATGGACTTTGACATTTTCTTCTTCAGGAAGAAGCCCAGCGCTATCAGAACCAGGCCATAACCCGCATCACCCATACAGAAGGCGAAGAAGAGCGAGAAGAAAGGTGCCAGAATGGGCGTCGGGTCAAACTCACCATAGTCGGGCATGCCATACATCTTGGTCAGTGACTCGTACATGCGCACAAAGGCGTTGTTCTTCAATTTGATGGGTGCATTGTCTTCCTTCGTTGCCTTCCGAATTTCATAATAGACGCCGTTTTCATCCAACAGACGAACCACTGCAGCCTCACAGTCTTCTGGAATCCAGCCCTCGAGCATCACAACAGCCCCTTCGGCCATCTGTTCGCTGTTCAGCTTCACTTGAAGCAAGTCTATCTCGCCCTGCAAACGGCGGCAGCAGTCTTCCATCGTACGGCACTGCTCCCGGCAGAAAGCCTTCAGTTCGTCTGTAGCCGCAACAATCTGGGCTTCGGTCTCCTCCTTCTTTCTGCGCAACTCAGAAAGGCTGTTGGCAGGAAGGCGAAGGGGTTCCAAATCCAATTGCACCGGTTCATGCGACACAATGACGAAATAGAGATATCCTCCCTTTTCCTGAATGCGGATTAAGTCGTATTGCTCTTCCCATTCAAGTCGGAAATCCCTTTCCTGACAGCTATAGAACTGCAGATGCCATCCGGCCTTGTCAAGGTCCCTGATCCGTTGCCAGTCGAAATCACCCCATGTTTCCATCTGCGCAATATCCTTGTCGAATATAGGCAGACGGGCATTAAGCTCCTGAATGTGATTCTGACGCTGTTCGTATGCAGCCAGCAGTGTCTCGGCAGTTTCGTCGGCGTGGACGGTTTCCACCGGCTGTTTGTCAGCCAGCGCCAACATTTCACCGGCCACATTCTTATAAAGCGTACGTTTCTGCAAGAAACTCTGCAGGGTAGCATCCATCTCGCCGCGTTGCCGCTCCACGACATGGACTACACCCAGCTCACGGATACGTTCGAGGAACGATTCGTATTCCTTGTGATAAACCAGAAACGTCAGTTTTTTCATTCGTGTAATCATGCTTCAGCCTCCTTCCTCTTCTCCTGATGCGACTTCATGATCTTCTGCGACGACTTGGACAGATTTTCCTCATCCTCCATAAATCGCTTGATTTTACGCAGAGCATCCTGATAGCCGGGAATTTGTACTTTCTCGAAAAGGTTCACTTTCTGCGTTGTTTTCTTACGGGCATGTTCGAGCAGGTTCAGCTTGGCCACGGTAAACTCTCGCTCAATGGCTGTATGGGCCAGCTCCTTCAACAGGCTCAATCCATCAGCATACCATTTGGGAGCATTGAACAAGCTATAGGGACGGATGCTGAAATCTACATTTTCAAGTTGCGGCACCCGCACACCGGCTATTTTCTTGACTCCCAGATGGACATCGCTGACCTTTATCAACGAACTGTCGAACTCATTCCAAAGGGCGAACATGGCTTCGTAAGCTTGTATATCCTTTTCCAGCCTCTCTTCCAGTGCCTGGGCATCGGCTTTGCACCGTTTCACTTCCATGCGGAGGGCGCTTTCCTTGTTCTTGATGATAGGAAGCGTACGCACCCGCACTTTCAGTTGCTTCTCCAGCTGCTGAAGCGAGGTCTTGTTATATTGAAACTTAATAGCCATTGCTTTCTATTTTTTAATTTGCCTGATTCTTCGGCCAATACTGGTCGACCAATTCTTTCTTGATATTTACCTCTTCGGGCTTGAAATACTTGCCAAACAGGCTCCAAGCCACGTCAAGCATTTCAGTTGTATCAAGGTTGACATCAATAGCCAGCAACTGATTGGAATAATCTTTGGCGAAAGCAAGGGTACGCTCGTCGTAGTTGGTCAGGTCGAAACCGTTCTCCAGCTTTGTCTTGGCATTGGCGGCATCGGCATACAGACGGACGGCAGCGTTCATTACCTGCGGATGGTCCTTACGTGTCTTCTTACCCGTTACCAGCTGTTTCAGACGAGACAAGGAACGGAACGGGTCTACAATAACCTTACCGATGTCACTGTCACGACGGAGGAAGAGCTGACCCTCGGTGATGTAACCTGTATTATCGGGCACGGCATGTGTAATGTCACCACCCGACAATGTAGTCACGGCGATGATGGTGATGGAACCTCCACTGGGGAACTGCACGGCTTTCTCGTAAATCTTTGCCAAGTCGGAATACAACGAACCCGGCATGGAGTCCTTCGACGGAATCTGGTCCATACGGTTGGACACAATGGCCAACGCATCGGCATAAGAAGTCATATCGGTCAGCAGGACCAAAACTTTCTCATTATGCTGTACGGCAAAATATTCTGCAGCCGTCAAGGCCATATCGGGTACCAGCAGTCGTTCGACAGGCGGATTCTCAGTCGTATTTACAAAGCTGACAATACGATTGAGTGCACCAGCGTTGGAGAAAACGTTCTTGAAGTAAAGGTAGTCATCGTTGGTCATACCCATACCACCCAAGATAATCTTATCAGTTTCGGCACGCAGGGCTACGTTGGCCATTACCTGGTTGAAAGGCTGGTCAGGGTCAGCAAAGAACGGAATCTTCTGTCCGGACACCAGCGTATTGTTCAGGTCGATACCGGCAATACCGGTAGCAATCAGTTCAGAAGGCTGCTTACGGCGTACAGGGTTGACGGACGGACCGCCAATTTCCACCTCCTGACCTTCAATCTCCGGTCCTCCGTCAATAGGATCACCGAAAGCGTTGAAGAAGCGTCCGGCAAGCTGTTCGCTCACTTTCAGTGTCGGCGATTTGCCCAAGAATACGACCTCAGCATTGGTAGGAATACCTTCTGTACCCTCGAATACTTGCAATGTTACTTCTTCTCCGGCAATCTTCACAACCTGTGCCAACTTTCCGTTGACGGTTGCCAACTCATCATACCCCACTCCTGTTGCCTTGAGCGAACAGGTTGCTTTGGTAATCTGAGTGATTTTCGTATATATCTTTTGAAATGCTTTTGTTGCCATCTATTTATTACTATTATTAGCCATTTAAAATCTGTTTCTCAAGCCGTCAAGCCTTGCGCTCAGCAATCAAAGCCATCAGTTGCTGATGGAAGTCATTGTATTCAGGAGACTTGAACTTGGAATAGTTCATCTGCTTGCAGATATTGATCATCTTCTTGAAATAATCCATTACTTCATTGAAGTTGTCGAACGTAAAATCTGTATGACAGATATCAATAACCATATTCAAGATTTCCTCCTGACGTTCCATCGGAGTAACCGAATCCACTTCATCGAATGCATCCTGCTGCAAGATTACAAAGTCTATCAGTTCCGACTTCCAGAAAATCACATGATATTCTACGGGAACGCCATCATCGCCCAAGATATTGATCTGTTCGGCAATTTCCTTGCCACGCTGAAGACGGGTCTTGATTTCGTTCACCTTACCCAACCATTCACCGTTGATACGCTTGCTGATGTAGTCTTCAAATTCCGGATATTCGATGTATTTGGAATAAGAATCAATGGGGTTTACAGCCGGATAACGTTTCTTGTCGGCACGATCCTGCTCCAAGGCATAGAAGCAACGAGCCACTTTCTTCGTATTCTCGGTTACCGGCTCCTTCAGGTTACCTCCGGCAGGTGAAACGGTACCAATAAAGGTAATGGAACCGGTCTCACCATTATTGAGGATGACATATCCGGCACGGCCATAGAAGTTGGAGATGATAGACGACAAATCCATCGGGAAGGCATCGGGGCCAGGAAGTTCCTCCATACGGTTGGACATCTCACGCAAAGCCTGCGCCCAACGGGAAGTGGAGTCGGCCATCAGCAACACCTTCAAGCCCATACTTCGGTAGTACTCGGCAATGGTCATGGCCGTATACACGGAAGCCTCACGGGCTGCCACCGGCATGTTGGAAGTATTGGCAATGATAATGGTACGTTCCATCAGCTTACGGCCGGTATGCGGGTCTACCAGTTCGGGGAATTCCGTAAAGATTTCCACGACCTCATTGGCACGCTCACCACAAGCTGCGATGATAACGATATCGGCTTCGGCCTGCTTGGAGATGGCATGCTGGAGCACCGTCTTTCCTGTACCGAACGGACCAGGGATAAATCCCGTACCTCCCTCGACAATCGGGTTGACCGTATCAATGACACGAACACCGGTTTCCAGCAATTTGAAGGGACGCGGTTTCTCTTTATAATTGGTCATGGCACGTTTTACGGGCCACTTCTGAATCATGTTGACCTTGACCTCACTGCCTTCTTCATCCGTCAGCACAGCCACGGTATCTTCAATCGTATAATCGCCTTCAGCCGCAATAGACTTGACCGTACAAACGCCTTTCTGTTCGAAAGGTACCATGATTTTCAATGGCTGGAAGTTTTCCTCCACCTGTCCTAACCAAGCAGAAGCTTCCACCTTGTCACCCACTTTGGCCAAGGGTACAAAATGCCATTTTTTCTCTTTATCCAGCGGATAGGTATACTGACCACGTTTCAGGAAGACACCTTCCATCTTGTCCAGGTCGTTCTGCAAACCATCGTAATTCTTCGACAACATGCCCGGACCCAAAGTCACTTCAAGCATGTGTCCTGTAAATTCGGCTTCGGCTCCCACCTTCAGTCCACGTGTACTTTCAAACACCTGAACATATACCTGGGCACCGACCACCTTGATAACTTCTGCCATCAGACGGTCTCCACCGGTCGAGATATAACAAATCTCATTTTGAGCCACCGGGCCGTCAACGACAAGCGTCACCATATTGGCAATTACGCCACTAACAGTTCCTTTTGTTGCCATATTGTTTCAATGTTTTGATATTTATCTGAATTCTGCGGGTATCTGAACCTCGTCCTTCAAAGCAGCAATCATGCTGCGGAAAAGTTTGTTACCCTTTTCTTTATCCAAAGAAATCCAACGTTCAATCATTTCCAGTTGCAATAGAAAGACAAACAGACGCTCAACAGTGAAATAATTGAAGAACGTTGCCTCTTCCATCCAGTTCCAGCGCAGCTGATCGATTTTCTTCTCGCGTTCCACCAATTCTTCCACCTCACTGACTTTCATCAGAGCTTCCAGATAGTCAACTTCCGTTGCCAATCCAAAGTCACGGGCATTCGAAGTGCGCAGAGCCTGGCAGACTTCCGTATCACCGACAATCAACGGAGCCACATCCAACTTATACTTACGGGCCATCAATGCCACCAGAATGTTATTGACGTTCAGATTAAAGGCAAACCATTGCGAAACAAACCCGTTCTTGCACCCCATGGCATAAGCATAATAGAGGGAAGCCAAACGATCTTCGGGTAGAATACCGGTTTCTTCAGACGACTGATTAAAATAATCGGAAATAAAGGTAGACAAATAAGCAGGAAATACACGATCTGGCAACGCATCACCATCCTTAATGGCAGCAATATGCTCCGCCAAGGTATCCGCAGAATAATTTCCGCAAACATCTATCACAGCATCCTTATCCTTCAGAAGCTTCAAGACATTCGCATTGTCAAATTTCAGATAGAACAAATCGACCAGTTTCTTGTCGGAATCCGTCAGATAAGGATAAAATTCTGTTCTGAAATCGGCTACTGTATAACTCAGTTTGCTGTCTTCCAAGGTCAGGTCGGGCAAACCGGCTATCAAGTAATAATACTTACTCATATCCTGACAGGAGTTTTAAAACAACATATCCACCAGTTGCGGACGCAAAAATTCCTTGAAATAGTTCATGAACTCTTCTTCACCGAAGTTTACTTTATAAGCGCCGTTAGCCGGAGATACAGTAAACAGAGTTTTGATGCCGTTCACCTGCTGAATGGTCACTCCCTTATCCAGCAAGTTCTTGGCCTTTGCCGCAAAATACTTTTTAAGGCCTTCCGCATCAGCTGTAGATATAACGATAGGTTCGTTGACGCTCCATTTCTCAGCCAAAGCCACAATAAAAGCATTCAGATAATCCTTGTTAGCAGCAAAAGCCTTTACGTCAGCATCTACAATCTGTCCGCAAACTACAGAAGCGATTTCCGACTTCAAGGCATTCACAGCCTGGCCGGCAAACAACTTCAATTCAGACTTTGTATTTTCAGACAACTCGTCGGCCGACTTGCGGGCATCTGCCACAATCTGTTCTGCCTCTTTCCGAGCATCTTCTACAATTTTTTTAGCCTCTTCCTGAGCTTGCGCTACCAGTTTGCGAGCTTCTTCGTTTCCTTTCTCAACCCCCTCGCGGTAGATCTTGTCAGTCAACTCTTGAATTTTGTTTTCCATATCTATAGGAGTTTATTTATTAGTTTTATTATATTATATCCAAAAGTGATTTTCTCCTCAATTAGATTTGCGCCAAAATTACAAAATTCAATTTGATAAAAAGTACAAAGAAGGATAGAAAAGTACATAGAAATTTAAAAAAAAGCCCATTTGGAACAATCTTACTTTCATTTCTGTTTAACGCAGTGCTTCCTGAGGTTCTGGCGAAGCACTTCATGAGGGCGTGAGGAAGCACTTCATGAGGACATGAGGAAGCACTTCCTGAAGAGGTGACGCAGCACTGCGTGGGGAGGCGGGGAAGCGCGGCACGGGAGGGCCGGCCGCGGGGAAGCGGGACGGGCAAAAACGAAAAAGCCCCCGTGACACGTTCGTCACGGAGGACTTCCACCCGTCTCTTATACACATCCAGATGTGGATAAGAGA
>NZ_LT635838.1:0-312280 GCF_900128475.1 Mediterranea massiliensis
GTTTCGCTCTTGTACTACTGTATTGTTTATGTAAATCTCATCAAAGATCGCTCTTTCTTGACGCCTTCCGTTTTTAAGGGAAAGCGGTTGCAAAGGTAAGGAGTTTTTGGCATATCCTCCAAATTTTTGCGGAACTTTTTTCGAAGTTTTTTTTCGGAACGGAGCTCCGGGGTGTCCTTCTCAAAAGCGGGTGCAAAGGTAAGGAGTTATTTTCAAACCGCCAAACGTTTTGCGAAGTTTTTTCGAAGTTTCTTTTCCGAAGGCTGCCGGGGAAGGGCCGTCCGCTTGGGCCTCTCTTGCGAAAGGCGGGACCTGAGCCGCAAACCGTCCGGAGCACCCTGCGCCAAACGTCTCCGCAACATTCTGTCAAGCATCGCCGCTTCCTTTCCGAAAGCGGGTGCAAAAGTACGGGTTATTTCCATACTCGCAAAATCTGCGCAAGTTATTTTTTGAACTTTTCCGCAGGGTTTTACGCAAACTGCTGGTTTACAGATATGTTACAAAACATAATTTTCCCATGCTTGTGGAGGCAGGAAAAAGAAGGCACACATTATAATATTTCACGCGGGCGCATCGCGCGCGCATGACAATTACAATTACAGTTTCGGAAAAGGAAACGGCGACTTCCCGTCCGGAAAGCAATGATTTGAAGAGGGAAAAAGGATGCATTACAGAACACAAACGAAGGGAAAAGAATGTGCGAAAACAAAAGGGAGGATGCGCACAGGACGGAAAGAGAATGTACATATCCTGCAATAGAAGGGAAAAAATGGGCAGAAAAACTAAAAAAGGCTCGGAAACGCTCCTGCCAAGTAGCTGTTTCCGAACCTCTTGATCCCTTCTACAAAATAATAGAATTATTTTAACGGATAATGGTAATAGTCCCCTCCTTTACCTTCTTCTCTTTCTGAGGAGCATCGGCAGGTTCATATCCCAAAGCCGCACAGCCATAAACCTTATGATTCTGAGGAACTCCCAAGCGAGTAAGGAGGGCACGGACTTCAGGATCATCGCAAGTCTGCCCCAACTGATTAATCCAGCAAGAACCGATACCCAACGAACGTGCTGCCAAGAAAATATTTTCCAATGCACAAGCACAATCCATCGGTGCCCACCATTGGGTAGGTTCGTTGGAAACAATCACCAAAGTAGGAGCATGGTAATAACAACAATAAGTCGTACTATGCCCGCGTTCGCGCAAGCGGGGCTCGCCACTTTTGGCAAATGCACCCTTGATGGCCTCGTTCAACTCGGTCAGAACCGCCGCATCCTGAATGGCCGTAAAATGCCATGTTTCATAATGCATACCATTGGGAGCATAGGTAGCCGCTTCGAGAATCAAATCCAAATCGTGTGCCGACACCTGACGGTCGGTATAGGTACGCACACTGTGGCGTGCCTTGATGTTTTGCAATACTTCGTTCTTCATTTCTTCTATTTATTGTGGTTCAACGTTTCACCAATCCTATCTTGACATTCAGTTTGAAATACCAGGAGCCATTCTCACGCTCCAAAAAACCATACTTATCCTTCTCCAACGCTCCTTTTTCAAAGCGCGTATTAAGGTAAAGGAATTCGGCAAAATCCTGTCGGCACGACTGATGGTAACAAAACACTTCGCCTTGCCCGTCGACCAGCAGCATGCCCTCGACGGCCGAGTCGGCTCCATTGAAAATCTTGGCGGGACGCATGCCTAAAGCCAGAGCCAGCAGGAACTGCTTCATCTTGTACTCATAGAACCGATGTTTCTGGATGAGTTCATCCTTTATCTTCAACGGATTGAGTTCCTTGATGCGCTCTGTCAGCTCAGAGACGCGAGTAATGCCTTCGAGATGCATCAGGCGCACCATCTCGGCCAACATACGGGGAAAATGCAGGTCAATCATCAGCAGGTTGCAACGGAACACGCGGTCGGCCACATCGCTATACTTCAGCACGCCGCCCAGCCGTTCAATCATCAGCATACGCTCGGCCACCTCGTTGGGCGATTCGGGCAGGGCATTGACCTTGTTGACCGTAGGCACGGCAAACTTCACGCCTGTCTGTTCCAACTTCAAGTTGGCCGTACGCCCGCCGTCGAGCAACGGATTCATGGGACTCAACCTACAACGCACGCACAAGCCCGTCAAGGGAGCGTCCGCCTGCCAAAAAGCCACCTTGAAGTCGGTACGGTCATCGGTCTTGGCTTCCAGATCGTAGATGCGTACGGCATCGAGAAATCCTTCCAACCCATCAGGCACTTCAACTTCCTCGCCCGATGCATTCTTCAGAATATCAAGTATATAGTCGGCCGCTTCGCCAAAGTCGGTTCTCGGAAAAGCAACCGGCTCCGCCTCTTCCTTCGGCACAAACTGTCCGTTACGGTCCACCTCGCCCGACACCATGCGAACCTCCTCCGCTTCGATGTAATAACGGCGCGTACCGTCGTGCTCCTCGCGCTGAACCAGCGCCACAGGCCGGCAACGATTCATGTCCTTTTGTACCTGAGGCGTACCCATATATACCTTTCCATCCGCCAACAGACGGAAAAAAGCATAAATCTCGCCCAATTCTCTTTTTGTCGCTTTGAACATATATGATAATGTATAAAGTTAACAATATAATAGATTTCTACTCCTCTACTCTCAACGTTTCCACTTTCTCCAGCCGTGCACGCAAGCGTGGCATCAGGGAGCTGCGTATGCGGAGGGTCATACGGCAATCCGTGTCGTAACCCTGCTCCACAATCTCGGGCCCTTCTTCCTTGACCACCCGCATCACGTCGTTCATGAAAGGATATTCGAACCAGAAGCAGATGCACTCGTCCACAGTTTTCTCCACAACTTCAGCGGCGGCAATGGCTTCGGCAGCGGCAGCCTTGTAGGCTACAATCAATCCGCTTGTCCCCAACTTGATGCCTCCGAAGTAACGCACCACGATGATAAGGATATCCGTCAGCTCGTTCGAGTTTATCTGCCCCAGGATAGGTTTGCCTGCCGTACCCGACGGCTCACCATTGTCGTTCGCCCGGAAGTCTTTGCGCTGAGGGCCCAGCATATAGGCGTAGCACACGTGGCGGGCATCATAGTATTTCTTCTGATACCCCTCCAGCAACGCCTTCACTTCGTCCACCGTACGCACAGGCAAGGCAATGGCGATAAACTTGCTCCGCTTCTCCGTGTAAATGCCTTCGGCAGGAGCGGCAATGGTTCTGTATACGTCTTCGTTCATACCGACAAAGATAGTGCATTTTTCCACTTACTCCTCGCCTATTCCCGACAAAAATCCTAATTTTGCAGAGTACCAAGTCCTAAACGTCATGAGAAAGTTTGTCCTCGCCATCGACTCCTTCAAAGGAAGTCTCACGTCCACCGAAGCCGAAGCAGCCGCCCGCGAAGGCATCCTGCGGATATACCCTCGGGCTGAAACCCTTTGCATCCCGATAGCCGACGGAGGTGAAGGCATGCTGGATGCCTTGTCCACTTTAGGAGGACAGGAGGTACACCTCCGTGTACAGGGTCCCCTGAATGACAAGGTGGAAGCACGCTATCTGATTACTGCCGACAGACAGACTGCCTATATTGAAATGGCTTCGGCCAGCGGCCTGACTCTCGTACCCGAAAACTTGCGCACCCCCCTGCAAACCACGACCCGCGGAACAGGCGAACTGATGCGTGATGCCCTCGACCGTGGATGTCGCCGTCTGGTCGTCGGCCTCGGCGGCAGTGCCACCAACGACGGAGGTATGGGGATGCTCAGTGCCTTGGGCATCCGTTTCCTGGACCGGCAAGGGAAAGAGTTGGAAGGACGGGGCAAGGATATGACAGCAACGGTCCGGATAGATACCTCGCTCGCCCACCCTGCCTTGAAAACCACCCGATGTACAGCTGCCTGCGACGTCCGCAATCCCTTCTACGGTACCGAAGGTGCAGCCTGCATCTTTGCCCCCCAAAAGGGAGCCACCCCCGACGATGTGCAACTGCTCGACCAAGGCCTGCAACACCTGGCCCAACTCTACCAACAAGCGACAGGAATCGACATCGCCACCCTACCTGGTGCCGGAGCCGCAGGCGGACTGGGCGGCGCGCTGGCCGCCTTCCTGCATGCCGACTTACGTCCAGGCATCAGCCTGCTGCTGGAGGCCAACGGTTTTCAAGACAAAATAAAGGGGGCCGATCTGATCATTACAGGCGAGGGACGTGCCGACCGACAGACCCTGATGGGAAAAGTTCCGGCAGGAGTACTGCACGAAGCTGTACGGGCAGGCATTCCCATTGCTCTGATAGCAGGACAAATTGCAGACGAAGAAGAACTGCATGCAGCCGGATTCTACCATGTATGCGCCACTACCCCTCAAGACATGCCGCTCTGCGTAGCCATGCAAAAGCATACAGCCCAAGAGAATATCCGCCAGGCAATGGAGCAGCTTTTAAAAAATTGGAATAAATAGACATTCCACCGGTCTATTGCGGCGTTTTTTCTTTCTCCAGTTCACGGCGGAAGAGAGCCGGCGACACTCCGAAACAACGTTTGAAAAACTTGCCGAAAGCCGACTGGTCACTAAAACATAACTGGTCGGATACGTCCTGCACACTATATCCCGGATTGCGTAAAGCCACTTTGGCTTCAGTCAGAAGCAATTCATCGATTATACTCCGTGCAGTCTTTCCATACAACCTTTTCAAGGCAGCATTCAACGCATTGACCGACACGCCCAACTGCTCACAGTACCAGTTCACTTCGTGGCGTTCGCAACAGAAAGTGTGGACCAGATATAGAAAATGAGAAACTGTGTCACCCCAATGATAAGATTCTTCCGCTCCGTAAACAGACTCATGGCGACGGAAAATCGTATTCCATAACTCACACTGGCAGGAAGACAAAAGGCTCTGCAGCAATTCCCTATGGAAAACATCATTGCCTCCCAGCATTACCCCGAACAAGACAGAAGAAAGTTCCCCCAAACGCTCTGCCTCTTCCTGCTCCAACAAGACAAAGGGACTACGGACATATTCCATCATTTTTTCAGAGATTCGGGAACGAAGTTTGACAGTTACCTCGTGGAAGAAATTCCGTTCCACCACCAACAGATATGCTTTCAAGCAACCATCCATATGGACATTCTCCCAACGATTGGAATCAATAAAGTCAATATAGACGGGTGAAACGAATCCCATACGGTCACCGTTCAACGTCAGATGAAGTTCGCCTCCTATCATCAGCAAACTGATATGGTAACCGTCATCAGGAATGTCCAGTGCCCACTTCATGGCCTCACCTTCCAGTCTTGCCATCACTATTTCATGACCATAAGAGGCCACTTCCACCTTTCCACCCGCAGGCATTCCCTTGGAAAGCCAGCCATGAACGTCTTCTGCCAGATTCTTCATTCGCTCCATTTTTTATGATTCCTAATCTACGCCGGCTCTCTCTTCATGGCTGTATTTTCAACGACTTCTCATCCGATTTGCCGGTAAATATAAAGGAAAGACACGATAGGCCGAAGCCTTTTTTCACTTATTAAAAATTATAAAGCAAAAAAGTGGTAATATGCGATTTTAAACCAATCAAAAGTGAAATGAAACCAGAAGAAGGCCTCACATTGCCGATAACTTTGCGCCCATCAATCAAACGGATTAAGTTAATTAAGAATGAAAAGAATGTTTTTACGGGCAAGTGCATGGAGCCTCTGCCTCCTGCTTGCCACCGCATGCAAGAATGCCCCTCAGGACATGAATGGAGGAAACTACAGGACAATGGAAGTGACACGCGGAACACGTACACTCAGCCAAAGTTACACAGCTGTCATCAATGGTCGGCAAAGCGTGGAAATACGTCCGCAAGTAAGCGGTACCATCACCCAAGTATGCATCGCCGAAGGTGCTAAAGTAAAGAAAGGACAGACACTGGTCATCATCGACCAGGTACCTTATAAAGCGGCACTGGAAACAGCTGTCGCCAACGTAAAAAGCGCTGAAGCATCCGTAGGCACAGCCCGACTGACAGCCAACAGCAAAGAACAGCTTTTCAAAGAAAAAGTAGTGTCAGACTTTGATCTGCAGACTGCCCGCAACAGCCTGTTGCAAGCCGAAGCCACTCTGGCACAAGCCAAGGCAGAAGAAGTGAACGCACGCAACAACCTGTCGTATACCGAGGTAAAAAGCCCGGTAGACGGAGTGTCGGGCATGCTCCCCTATCGTGTAGGCGCATTGGTCGATGCCTCCATCACTACACCGCTCACCACCGTATCCGACGATAAAGAAATGTATGTCTACTTCTCCATGACCGAAAGTCAGATATTGTCCCTGATACGTCAATACAAGACACTCGACGAAGCCTTGAAACAGATGCCCGAAGTGGAACTGAAACTGAGCGACGGACTGACATACGCCCACAAAGGCCGCATCGATGCCATCAGCGGAACGATTGATACCAGTACAGGAGCCGTCAGCTTGAGGGCCACCTTCCCCAATCCGGGACACATGCTCCGCAACGGTGGTAGCGGTACAGTCATTTTCCCTTATGTGAAAGAGAATGTACTGATCATTCCCCAGGAAGCCACCTATGAAATTCAAGACAAAATTTTTGTTTATAAGGTTGTAGACGGTAAGGCCACTTCTTCACAAGTGACCGTATTCCCCATCAACGATGGGAAAGAGTACATCGTGGAAGATGGAATAAAAGAAGGAGACACTATCATCGCCGAAGGAGCCGGACTGGTTCAGGAAGGAACTGCAGTAGGTGCACCAGCACCCGAAAGCACCTCTGCCAACTAAACCTGAAAGGAGGAAAACGTTATGAAACTCAGAACATTCATCGACCGCCCCATCCTGGCATGCGTCATATCAGTACTGATACTGATGCTGGGCCTCATCAGCCTGTTCAACCTGCCTATGGAACAATATCCCGACATTGCACCGCCTACCGTCATGGTATCTACCAGCTACACGGGAGCCAATGCCGAAACCGTACAGAAGAGCGTCATCGTACCGTTGGAAGAGGCCATCAACGGCGTGGAGAACATGACCTACATGACTTCGACCGCCACCAACAACGGTTCGGGCAGCATCACCGTGTATTTCAAACAGGGCACCGACCCCGATATGGCCACCATCAACACTAAGAACCGTGTATCCGAAGCCGAAGGCCTTCTGCCCGCCGAGGTAACCAAAATCGGTGTGACTGTTGAAAAAAGACAGAACAGTATGCTGAAGATTCTGGCCCTCTACAGCCCCGACGACAGTTACGACCAGACCTTCATCAACAACTATTTCAAGATCAATGTAGAGCCACGTATTTCGCGTATCACAGGCGTAGGAAACGTCAATGTGATGGGTGGCGACTACGCCATGCGTATCTGGCTCAATCCGCAGATCATGGCCCAGTACTCGCTGGTACCCGATGACGTTATCAGTGCCCTGGGCGACCAGAACGTTGAAGCAGCTACCGGTACGCTGGGCGAAGATTCTGAAAATACCTACCAATACACCTTGAAGTACCGCGGACGTTACGAGACCTCCGAAGAGTTCGGCAACATCGTCATCAAGTCCCTGGCCAACGGTGAAGTGCTCCGCCTAAAAGATGTCGCCAAAGTGGAACTGGGGGCACAGAGCTATGCCTACAACAGCGAGATAAACGGCCATCCGGGAGCTACCTGCATGATTTCGCAAACGGCCGGCTCCAACGCCAACGAAATCATCCAAGAAATAGACAAGCTGACTGAAGAAATAGCCAAAGAACTGCCCAAGGGCCTGGTACTGACTGACCTGATGAGTACCAAAGACTTCCTCGATGCCTCCATCCACGAAGTGGTAAAGACGCTGGTTGAAGCCATTATCCTGGTTATCCTCGTTGTGTACGTCTTCCTGCAAAGCGTCCGCTCCACCATCATTCCGGCCGTATCCATCATCGTGTCGCTGGTCGGAACGTTCGCTTTCCTCTACGTAGCCGGCTTCAGCCTTAACCTGCTGACACTGTTTGCCCTCGTACTGGTCATCGGTACGGTGGTGGACGATGCCATTGTGGTGGTCGAAGCGGTACAGGCCAAGTTTGACGAAGGCGTCCGCTCGCCCTACAAGGCTACTACCGGAGCCATGGACGGCATTGCTGCCGCCATTGTCACCACATCGCTGGTGTTCATGGCCGTATTCATCCCGTCATCGTTCATGGGAGGAACCAGCGGAACGTTCTACATGCAGTTCGGTCTGACGATGGCCGTAGCCGTGGGTATATCCGCCATCAATGCCCTGACGTTGAGTCCGGCCCTGTGCGCACTCATCATGACTCCACATATCGATGCCTCTACGGGCCAGAAACTGAGTTTTTCTTCCCGCTTCCACCAGGCCTTCGAAGCTTCGTTCAACCGCCTCATCCTACGCTATAAAGGTGGAGTGAAATGGTTCTTCCGGCGCAAATGGATAGTAGGAACGGCACTGGTTGCCAGCATCGCCCTGCTGGTAGTCCTGATGAAGACCACCAAGACCGGACTGGTGCCCGACGAAGACATGGGCTGTATCTTCATGAACGTCACGACCCCTCCGGGCAGTAGTCTTTCGCAGACCGTCAAAGCCATGTCCGAAGTGGAAAAGTGCATCAAGGACATCCCGCAGATAGACCGTTACTCCAACGTGAGCGGTTACAGCATGATGGGCGGACAGGCTCCTTCGGGCGGTATGCTCATCATCAAGCTGAAGCCTTGGGAGGAACGTGCTGGAAGCGAAGACAACATCAACGCCGTCATCAACGAGATATACCGCCGCACGGCCAACGTCAAGTCCGCCAAGCTCTTCGTCTTCGCCCAGCCTACCATCATGGGTTACGGTATGGGCAGCGGTTTTGAGCTTTACGTGCAGGACCGTGCCGGAGGTGACATCAACACGTTGCAGAAATACACCACGAACTTCATTGCCGCCCTGAACCAACGGCCCGAAATCCAGATGGCCTATACTTCGTTCGACACGAAGTTCCCTCAATATACCGTCGAAGTAGACGCCGCCCGCTGCCAGCGGGCAGGCGTGACGACCACCGATGTACTCAGCGCACTGTCCGGCTTCATCGGCGGTAACTATTCGTCCAACTTCAACCGTTTTTCCAAGCTCTACCGCGTCATGGTGCAGGCCGACAAAACCTATCGTCTGGACAAGGATGCGCTGAACAACATGTTCATCCGTACCTCCTCGGGCGAAATGGCCCCCATCGGCCAGTTCGTCACACTGACCAAGGTATATGGCACCGAAACGCTCAGCCGCTTCAACCTCTACAGCTCCATCCAGGTGAACGGACTTCCGGCCGACGGCTACAGCACAGGCGAAGCCATTGCAGCCATTGAAGAGGTAGCCAAAGAGACACTGCCCGTGGGCTACGGCTACGAATTCGGAGGCATCACGCGTGAAGAAGCCGGAAGCGGAAGCAATACGGTTATCATCTTCGGCATCTGCATCATCTTCGTCTACCTCATCCTCTGTGCGCTCTACGAGAGTCTCCTCGTTCCACTGGCCGTCATGCTGAGTGTACCGTTCGGACTGATGGGAAGCTTTCTCTTCGCCAAGATGTGGGGACTTGAAAACAACATCTACATGCAAACGGGTCTCATCATGCTGATCGGTCTGCTGGCCAAGACAGCCATCCTGCTGACGGAATACGCCTCGGCCCGCCGCCGTCAGGGCATGACCATCGCCCAGGCAGCCGTATCGGCAGCCGGCGTCCGCCTGCGCCCCATCCTGATGACTGCCCTCACGATGATTATCGGTCTGTTCCCGCTGGTAGTAGCTTCGGGTGCCGGCGCCAACGGTAACATCTCGCTGGGCGTAGGAACGGTAGGCGGTATGCTGATAGGTACCCTGGCCCTGCTCTTCGTGGTGCCCACGCTGTTCATTGTCTTCCAGACGCTGCAAGAAAGACTGATGCCTGCCCGCAAACATGAAGAGGACTGATTCTTATATAAACTCTAACAGAAAGAAGAACATGAAACATATATGGATAGCCGCCCTGTCATTGCTGACAACCAGTTGCGGCATATACAACAAATACGAGCGGCCCGAACTGGGCACGGTTCAGACCGACAGCCTCTACCGCGCCGAAGCCGCTCCCGACACGACCTCGTCCATCGCTTCGCTGGGATGGGAGGAACTGTTCACCGACCCTTACCTCCAGTCGCTCATACAGCGCGGGCTGAAGGCCAATACCGACCTGCAGACAGCCGCCTTGCGCGTCAAGGAGGCACAGGCCGCCCTGATGTCGTCCAAGCTGGCCTACCTGCCTTCCCTGCAACTCGACCCGCAGGGCAGTCTCTCCAGCTACGACGGCAGCAAAACGCAGAAAACCTATTCGCTGGGGGGCTCTGCCTCGTGGGAAATCGACCTCTTCGGAAAGCTGACCAATGCCAAGCGCAGTGCCCGTGCGGCCCTGCTCGAAAGCGAAGCCTACCGACAGGCCATGCAGACCCAAGTCATAGCCACCGTAGCCGACAGCTACTATGCCCTGCTGATGCTTGACGAACAGGTAAGAGTCACCACACAGACAGCCGAAAGCTGGCGCGAATATGTCAAGTCGCTACATGCCCTGATGAATGCGGGCCAGGCCGACCGTGCCACCCTGAGCCAGGCTGAAGCCTCCCGCCTCAGTGCCGAATCGTCGCTCCTCTCGCTCCAGCAGCAGGTAGCCGAACAGGAGAATGCCCTGTGCACCTTCCTGGGTGAAGTGCCCCGCCACATCGAACGAGGTACACTGGACGAGCAGCAATTCCCCGACCACATGTCTGTCGGCCTGCCCATCGAGCTCCTGTCCCGACGTCCTGATGTACGCCAGTCGGAAGCCTCGCTCATGCAGGCCTTCTATGCCACCAATTCCGCCCGTTCGGCCTTCTACCCCAGCATCACGCTGAGCGGAAGTGCCGGATGGACCAACAGCGGCGGAGCGGCCATCACCAATCCCGGCGCCTGGCTTCTGCAGGCGGTAGGCTCGCTGGTGCAGCCGCTCTTCAACCGCGGGCAGAACATTGCCAACCTGAAGATAGCCAAGGCGCAGCAGGAAGAAGCGGTACTGGCCTTCAAACAGTCACTGCTCGATGCCGGACAGGAAGTGAACAACGCCCTTATCCAGTGGCAGACGGCCCGCGAACAGATCCTGCTGGACAGGGAACAAGTGAAACATCTGGAAACCACCGTTTCGGATACACGCCTGCTGATGAAGTACGGAACGGTGAACTATCTGCAGGTGCTCACCGCCCGCCAGTCGCTCCTCTCGGCTCAGCTGACCCTGGCTTCCGACCGCTACAATGAAATACAAGGCGTCATCAACCTCTACCATGCTTTGGGCGGAGGAGCTGACCAATAAATTCATACGGGACATTTCCCAAAAGGGGTTTTCCTAATACCGTGTTAACTAAATCTACTCTCTCTTCATAAACCAATATTATGAAGTCAACCTGAAGCCCGCACCATTCGTGACGAACCGTGCGGGTTTATTTCATACCAGTAAGCATCAGAAGCACAAACAGATAACACTTTATTTTCACTTTACGCATAATAAAGTACCGCTTTATCAGTAATAAAGCAATGCTTTAACAGCAATAAAGCATTGCTTTAAAGCGTTTAAAGCACCGCTTTAATCCGTGTAAAGCAAATACATCACCCACTTTCAGGCACCCTCCCCCATCCTGTAATAGAATTTTATGCCCGTCCGGCGATACAAAACCAGCCGTTAATTGTTAACTTTGTCCCACAAATTCAAGCAAGATACTATCATGAAATATTTTTCTACCCTGCGCCAACGATGGCACCACTTCCTGCACAACGAGGAGCTGAAGCAGAAGATCTTCTCCATCGTCTTCGAGTCGGACACGCCCCAGGGCAAGCTGTTCGACATCATCCTCATCGGGAGCATCATCCTCAGTGTGCTGCTTGTCATACTGGAGAGCATGCACATCTTCCCCCACTCGGCCTACCTGGCGCTGAGGGGGCTGGAGTATCTGCTCACACTGATTTTCACCATGGAATATCTGGCACGCATCTACTGCCTGAAGCAGCCGCGGAAATACATCTTCAGCTTCTTCGGCATCGTCGACCTGCTGGCCACGCTGCCCGTCTACCTGAGCTTCTTCCTCCACGGGTCGCACTACCTGCTCGTCATCCGCGCCTTCCGCCTCATCCGCGTCTTCCGCATCTTCAAGCTCTTCACCTTCATCAACGAAGGCAACCTGCTCCTGCGCTCCCTGTGGATCAGTGCGCCCAAGATATTCATCTTCTTCTTTTTCGTGCTCATCCTCGTCACGTCCATGGGCACGGTGATGTATGCCATCGAAGGCGATGCCCCCGGCTCACAGTTCAACAACATCCCCAACAGCATCTACTGGGCCATCGTCACCATGACGACCGTAGGATATGGAGACATCACACCGGTCACGCCCACAGGCCGCTTCCTGTCGGCCGTCATCATGCTCATCGGCTACACCATCATTGCCGTACCTACCGGCATCGTGTCGGCCACCATGGTGAGCGAACACAAGAAACGCGAGAAACGCCGCTGCCCCCGATGCCATCGCGACGGACACGACTTCGAGGCCCTCTATTGCAAATATTGCGGCGCCCGCCTGAGGAAAGCCGAACCCGATACGGACAAGCCGCAGGAGCAACGCGACGACGAACACTTCTGACCGCCTGCCCCCTTCACTGAACCCAAGATATATTGACGCCTTATGAACAAACAGAAGATAGCCCTCGTACTCTCCATGGGCGGCGCCCGTGGCATCGCCCACATCGGCGTGATAGAAACCTTGCTGGAACGTGGTTACGAAATAGCGTCCATCACCGGCAGCTCCATGGGAGCGATGGTCGGAGCCATGTACGCAACCGGAAAGATGGACGCATGCAAGGAATGGCTGTGCAGCTGGGACAAGCGAAAGATGTTCCAACTGGCCGACCTTACCCTGAGCCGTGACGGGCTGGTAAAAGGCGACCGCTTCATCCGCGAACTGAAACGGATTGTCCCTGACATCCCCATCGAGGACCTTCCCCTGCCCTACGCCGCCCTGGCTACGGACATCCTGAACGAACAGGAAGTGAAGTTCACCTCGGGCAGCCTGTTCCACGCCATCCGGGCCTCCATCTCCATCCCCATGGTGTTCCGCCCCGTCCGCTCCGAAGGCCGCATACTGGTGGACGGCGGACTGCTCAATCCCCTGCCCCTGCGCCACGCCATCCGCACGCCGGGCGACCTCCTGGTGGCCGTCGACGTCAACGCACCCATCGACAACGGCAAACGCCAACGGATGAATCCCTACAAGCTGCTGTCAGAATCGTCACGCCTGATGATGCAGCAGATTACTCGCTTCGACATCGAACGCACCACGCCCGACATCCTCATCCAAATGTCCGCTCGCGACTACGACATGATGGAATTCAACCACGCCAGCCGCATCATCCGGAGCGGAGCCGAAGCCGCCCGCCGCACATTGGAGAAGCTGTAACATTTTCTGCCTGATAAATTTCCCATAAAAATTTCAGAGCAAAAGAACCATTTCTCATAAGAAGTCGTTACATTTGCAAGAAACAATCCAATAACACTAACCTTTAAAAAGAAAAAAAACGATGCTGACTCAGATTATAAACGGCCGTATATTTACTCCGCAAGGATGGCTGGACGAAGGTTCCGTACTGATGCGCGACGGAAAGATACTGGAAGTAACCAACTGTGACCTGGCACTGATCGGTGCCCGCATGATTGATGCCAAAGGCATGTACATCGTGCCGGGCTTCGTATCCATGCACATTCATGGCGGAGGCGGACACGACTTTACCGAATGTACGGAAGAGGCTTTCCGTTCTGCCATCCATGCCCATCTGCTCCATGGCTCTACCACCATCTATCCCACCCTGTCCAGCTCACCTTTCGACAAGCTGCACGAAGCGGCCTCCATCTGCGAAAAGCTGATGCAGGAGCCGGGCAGCCCTGTAGCAGGACTCCACATCGAAGGCCCCTACCTCAATCCCAAGATGGCTGGAGAGCAATTTACCGGACAAGTAAAGGACATTGACGAAAAAGAATACAAGGAACTGGTGGAAAGCACCTGCTGCATCCGCCGCTGGGACGCGTCCCCCGAGCTGCCGGGTGCCCTCGACTTCGCCCGCTATCTCCGCCAGAAAGACATTCTGGTCGCCATCTCGCATACCGAAGCCGAATACGACGCCATCAAGGCTGCGTATGAAGCCGGATTCACCCATGCAGCCCACTTCTACAACGCCATGCCGGGCTTCCACAAACGCCGCGAATACAAATACGAAGGCACCGTGGAAAGCGTCTACCTGACAGACGGCATGACCATCGAACTGATAGCCGACGGCATCCACCTGCCCGCCACCATCCTGAAGCTGGCCTACAAGCTGAAAGGCGTGGAACGTACGTGCCTCGTCACCGACGCCATGTCGTGCTCGGCCAGCAACGGTAAGGAAATCAACGACCCGCGCTACATCATCGAAGACGGAGTCTGCAAGCTGGCCGACCACTCGTCTCTGGCAGGCAGCATCGCCACCAGCGACACGCTGGTCCGCACCATGGTAAAGGCAGGCATACCGCTGGGCGACGCCCTCCGCATGGCAAGCGAAACGCCGGCACGTATCATGAACATTTCCGACCGCAAGGGCTCCCTGCAGAAGGACATGGACGCCGACGTCGTCGTACTCGACAAGGAACTGAACATCCGGGCCGTATGGCAAGCCGGAAAGTTGGTGGAAGAAACCAATACGCTATTCTAAGACAGAAAATAACAGAACTATATCCTAATCCTAAACTTATAGAAAGATGAAGAATGTGAAATTAATGATTGGCTTGCTCTGTGCAGGCATGTTGGCCAGTGGTTGTGGAACCATGAACAATACGGCTAAAGGAGGTATCATCGGAGGTACATCGGGAACCGCAGCCGGCGCCCTCATCGGAGGACTGGTAGGCAAAGGCAAAGGAGCCGCCATCGGTGCTGCCGTAGGAGCCGTGGTAGGCACCGGAACCGGTGTCATCATCGGCCGCAAAATGGATAAGAAAGCAGAAGAAGCCGCCAAGATTGAAGGCGCCGAAGTGGAAAAGGTAACCGACACCAACGGACTGGATGCCGTCAAGGTATCGTTCACATCGGGCATCCTGTTCGGGTTCAACTCTTCGGCGCTGAGCAACGATGCCAAAGCCTCGCTCCGCGAACTCGCCCAAATCCTGCGCGACGACCCGACAACAGATATCGCCATCATCGGACATACGGATAAGGTGGGAACGTATGAGGCCAATGTGAAAGTCTCGAAAGACCGCGCATACGCCGTAGAAAACTATTTGCAGGAATGCAACGTGTCGCCCGCCCAGTTCAAGGTAGTGAAAGGTGTGGCTTATGATGAATACGACGAAAGCAAGTCGGCCGACGAAAACCGCCGCGTAGAAATCTATATGTATGCCAGCAAGGAAATGATCCAGCAAGCTGAAGCACAACAATAAAGGGGAGACCGCACCCCACATCTGTCAAAAACGGGCCGCAAGCATCGATGGAATTTCCACCGGAACTTGCGGCCCGTTCTTTTTTTATATCATCGGCTGTCACCGGTCCAACTGCTCATATTCGACAGACGCCATGATAAAGGTGCCTATAGCCTTACCCTCGTTTTCGACAACCGTCACGTCCTTGCCCGCCAGATAATAGTTAGCCGTACCGGTACGCGAAGGATCCTTGGCCGGCCCCAGACCGGCCGATGCACACGTCTGCACAATGTCCAGACGACCGTCAGGCTGTTCGCGGATGAATGTCTTGAGCAGTCCCTGATAAGCCTTCTCGGCCACAGGCAGGTATACCTCACGGTCGAGCAAACCGAGGCGTATGCCTTTCAGATAGGCATACGTGAAAATGCCCGAAGCCGAAGCCTCCAGATAGTTGGAAGCCGTCCCTACGTTATAGACCTGTCCGTTGATGGTATCACCCTTGCCGTCGGCCCGCATCTGTCCGTCGTATTGCAACAACTGATACCAGACGCCCGAGGCAGGATCCTGCCAACGCTTCAGTCCTGCAGCCACCTGACGGAAAATGGCCAATACATCCGCATAGTCGGGATGGTCCTGAGGCATGTACTCGAGTACATCGGCCAAAGCGGCAAAATACCACCCCATGCCACGTGCCCAAAATTCCCGGCTGCATCCCTTGAACGGCCCGTCCTGGCGTGCCCAGAACGAATTTTCATCCTCAGGAGTGGCCGACCACGCATGATAGTTCAGCTGCTTGCCCTCGTCGTACGTATACCGGTTGATGGTCTTGAACTGCAAGGCTATGTCGGACCAGCTCTGTGCATTGTCCTCGGGATGCTCCTTCCCGAATACATGCTGCCACTGGGCATAAATCGTGGAACCCATGTAGAGTCCGTCAAGCCACATCTGGTTGGGATACACCGCCTTATGGAAGAAGCCTCCCGCTCCCGGAAGCCCTTCGGCAATGCGCGAATGCTCATACTTCAACTTATTGCGGATAAGCGACGCCGCATTCTTGTACCGCTCGGCATCCTGGACGTTTCCTTTCTTCAATTCCTCCTTATATAAGGTAAAAAAGACATTTCCTGCAGGCAGATCGTCGATGTTGCTTGGACGGAGGGCCGGTTTCCCTTTGGCATTCAAGATGACGGAACCGTCAGGAGAAGTGCTGTTGTCGACGAAAGCCTTCACCGCATCGTAATACTCGGTTTTCTCCGGATAGAGCAGCCATGCCTTCAAAACCGCATTGGCCACCAGCCCCGAAACATAATCCCAGGCGGCACTGTCCAGCTCCGTCTGATGGTGACGGTTACAATAGAAATCGACCAGCCCGTGCGACTCCACCATCCGCTGGGAATAGTTTTCCGGTTGGTGCGTTTGCCTTTCCGCACCACAACCTGTCATGACGGCTACCAGAACCGCCAACAGTAGACAATTTTTCATGCTATATTCATTTAAAGTTCATCCATACTCCACGCTCACGGCACACCGTTTTTCCCATCGTTTTCCCAAACGATACAGGCATTTCTTCCGGCAACCGTGTTCGTTAACGGCACAAATATAACACTCCTTATCCGAAATAAAAACTTTTGGAACTCATCTTTACAAGGATAACTTTCCGCATACGAAGAAAAAACCTATTTTTGCACCTTCGTCATACAAAAAAGACAACCTCAATCACTGCTGTCCGGAGAAACTTTACCACAATGTAAGCTGCCTAGGACCATCACCCTCCGGAACATTAGCAGTGAGGTCGGTTTGATTAAATATATCTTTGATGTCGCCTCTTTTGAAGAGAACTTGACCAATAGAATTTGAAATAGAATGAAGACTTGGGTTCAACATATAATGTTTCTTCGCAATGATAAGCAGAAGATAGTCACAGATAGCTATCCATATCTGTGTGTACACGGCGTTTTGGGTGGTTCCATAGAATGTCTTTATGTGCAGATGCTGCTTTATCCATTTGAAGAACAACTCAATTTGCCATCTTTCCCTGTACAACTCGGCAATGGTCAATGCCTCAAGTTTGAAGTTATTGGTGAGGAAACGGTAAACTGTATTTGTGCTGAAGTCTTCATATACAACAAGTCTAAGAGAATCAGGATACTTCTGAGAAGTAAGTGGCCCAGTCAATTTGATGGTTTCATCAGAGGAAAGTCCGGCAGATTGATCTACCTCTCTACTATCAATAACCTTATAAAGCATATTTCCTTTTGCTCTAGTTACAAAAAAGGCATTGTTAAGATGAAAATGCTGGTACAAGGAGTCAAACTTGACATATCCTTTGTCCATAAGATAGTAGGAGTTTGCTTCTACAGGTATCTTATCCATAATTTTGGAATCGTGAACCGCTCCTTCTGTCAGATGAACAAATGTCGGGATGGAACCCCTAAAATCCATCAAGGTATGCATCTTGATTGCTCCTCTCTCATGATGAAACTTAGCCCATGGACAAAGCTTCAGACACAGCTCAATAGTGCTGCTGTCAAAGGCATAGACCATTTCATCCAGGTCAAGTCTAAGTTTCTGTCCCTTATATGCTTCCTTTGCTTGTCGTATCAGAACTTGTGCAAAGTCCTGATAGATACGCCAATCCTTCTTTTCGTTCGCTTCGGCCAAGGTGGATTTGGGCATTACCTTGATACCAGAACGGTAAAGATCAGGAGAACAAAGGTTAAGTGTAGTCTCTATGTCTCTCAGCCCGGACCTGTCCGTGAACTGGGCAAAGCTCATTACCATGAACTGGTCACGGCAAGTGAATTTGATGGAGTGTCTGTCACCCTTATAGCGGTTGACGCACTTCTTAAATTCGTATGTGTTTATAAGAGACATAACCTGTGCAAATATTGTTTTTCCTTTGTTCATAGTTTGCAGAATTGGCTGTTTATACCTTCTTGCAAAACTATGATTTCTAATCGAAAAATTTTATTATCCTCGTAACCAGTTGAGTATTAATTAATAATAGCTGCTTTGGAGAATCTTCTCCGGACAGCAGTGAACCTCAATATGAAATTCAATCATAAAGTTTGCGTCCTCACCGGAGGAGCGGCCGGTATTGGAAGATGTCTGGCCGAAAGTTTCTGTGCCGAAGGAGCACGAGTTTACGCCATAGACAAAGATCCAGCTCCGTCCTCATCTGCCGGTATCCGGTATTATCAGGGAAACATCTCCGAACAAGCAGTAATCGATGCATTTGTCGACTGGGTATTGCAGCAGGAAAAGCACGTCGACATCCTGGTCAATAATGCCTGCCTGACGAAAGGCGGCATTCTGTCCGGCTGTACATACGAGGACTTCCTATATGTGCAGCGCGTCGGGGTAGCTGCCCCCTTCTGGCTCGCCAGCCGGCTGAAACCTTATTTTGCCCCCAGAGCCAGCATTGTCAACCTTTCGTCCACCCGCGCCTTCCAGTCACAGGCCGACACGGAAAGCTATTCGGCTGCCAAGGGTGGCATCACGTCCCTGACCCATGCCCTGGCCGTCAGCCTGTCCGGTATAGCCCGCGTCAACTCCGTAGCACCCGGCTGGATTGAAACGGCCCGTTTCCACACCGAGGCTCCCATCCCCTCCTATTCGACGGCCGACCTGCAACAACACCCTTCGGGACGAGTGGGTGAACCTGAAGACATCGTGCGTGCCGTATTCTTCCTCTGTGATGACCGGAACAGCTTCGTCAATGGCATCAACCTGACCGTAGACGGCGGCATGAGCCATCTGATGGTGTATCACAACGACGAAGGCTGGACATTGGACAGGTGACAATCTTTCCGGAAAAATGACAATCTGACGCCCGGTTCCCCGGTCCGTCACACCCGGAAGAGCTAACAAAGTATGCACAAGTTTAAAAACACGGAGCATTCCGATTAAAATTGTTTTCACAAGTTTAAATGGCACATAGCGGGAGCTGACATTCCGGCAAGCGGCACAGTATTTGCCAATCCTTAGGCGAACAACGAAACCGAAAGGTGGAGGGGTTCAGAAGAAAATTGATAATAAACAACTTAAAAATAGGAGATTACAACTATGATGCCGATTAGAAAGTACAACAATCAGAATTGGTTACCGAGTATCTTTAATGATTTCTTTGATAACGATTGGATGGTAAAAGCAAACGCTACTGCTCCTGCAATCAACGTAATAGAAAACGAAAAAGATTACAAAGTAGAAGTAGCTGCTCCGGGTATGACAAAGGATGACTTCAACATTCATCTGGGTGACGACAACGAACTGGTCATCACGATGGAAAAGAAGAACGAGTCCAAGGAAGAAGACAAGGAAAACAAGAAGTATCTGCGTCGCGAGTTCTCATACTCCAAGTTCCAACAGGCTTTCGTTCTGCCTGACGATGTTGAAAAAGACAAAATCAGTGCCAACGTCAGCGATGGTGTACTGACCATCGAACTGCCGAAGAGCACACCCGAAGAAAAGGCCAAAGTCAATCGTGTGATTGAAATCCATTAATATAAATCAGCCTTTTAAATGAAAGAGAGCGTATTCCGCTACGGGAGTACGCTCTCTTTTTTTATGTCCGTATCCTGCCTATTCCGGTTGCAGCTCGTTGGCCGATGAAGGCAGCTGCTTCCACCCTTCGCCAAAGGCGTCGTAGGCATCGGTCACCACCACGAACGCCCGCGGATCGGCCTCCTTGATCTTCAGCTTCACGCCACTCACCTCCTTATAGCTCACCACCAGGAACAGCATTTCTTTCTCCGCCCCCGTATACAGGCCGCTGCTCTTGATGCATGTGGCCGTACGGTCCAAATCCTCGAGAATATACTTGTGCAGGTCGGTCATCCGCTTGTCGCTGATGACAAAAATCAGCTTGTCGTTCTTCGCCCCATTGATCATGAAAGCGATGACACGCGAGCAGACAAAGATGGCAATCAACGAATAGAACGACAGGAAAAGCGCAGGCTGCTCTACGTCCTCGGCACTGCCGATGCCGAAACCGATGACGGCCAGACCGAAGCAAACCACCGCTCCGTCGGCCAGCAGGATGGCCCGGGAGAAGCGGATGTGGCAATACTTCTGGAGCAGCATACCCACGATGTCCGTACCGCCCGTAGTGGCCTGATTGCGAACTACGATGCCCGACCCGATGCCGATTACCGTGGCGCCGATAACGGACGTCAGCATCAAATGGTCCGACAAGTCCATGCACCCGCCCAGCAACTGCGACGGGTCGAGCGCTTCGAGTGCCTCCTGCGAGGGATACACCGCCCGCGAAAGCAGGTTCATCAGCAACGGCGTGGTCAGCGCGGCAACAATGGTTCGCGTACCCAGCCGGGCTCCCAGCAACACAACCGACAGGATGAGCAACGGCACGTCGAACATATATCCGAACGTACCCACCTGGACGGATGGAAACAGATTATGGAGCACAATGCTCGCCCCATATACTCCGCCCGGAACGATGTTATAAGGGTTGATGAAAAATACGAAACCGGATGCCAGAATAAAGCATCCCAACAGAATACTGACCCAGGAAGTGATTGTTTTCTTCATACGGTTAACTTTTTATCTTTATGCAGCAAATATACGAAAATCATCCGCATACACGGCTATAAAGGAAAAGAAAAATCGCATGAGCCCGCCTCTTCCGCCGGCCGGTACATCACTTCAGCCCGCGTGCCTTGTAGATGCGCTCCTTGGCCTCGTTGATTTCCTGGAACTTCTGCTCGGCCGCCTTTCGGATGTCCTCGCCCAGCGCAGCCACCTTGTCGGGATGGTGCTTCAGCGCCAGGCGGCGGTAAGCGGCACGCACTTCGGCATCGGTCGCGTCGGGCGACACTTCGAGCACCTTGTAGGCATCCTCCAGCGAGCTGCCACGCAGGTTGAGCATCGACTCTACCTCCTTTACCGACAGGCCCATGGCGACCGCCACTTCCTTCAGTGCATCGATTTCGGCCTGACACACGTTGCCGTCGCTCTGGGCTATCTTCACGAGGAAGTCCAGCAGCTGCAGACGCTGCTCATAGGTCAGGTTGGCGGCAATCTGCACGCCGCAGTCGTGGATGGTGTTCTTGAATGCCATCGGATTGGTACGCTCCATCTGCTTGCGCCGTTCGAAGAGGTTCAGCAGAATCTGTTGTCCCTCGTCCACAGCCCCCTCGCCGAAGTTCACCCGCAGAAAGCGGCGCACAAACTCCATCTCGCTGTGCATGATGCGCCCGTCGGCCCGGATGATGTACGAAGCCATAACGAGCATCGCAAACAGAAAACTGTTGCGCTGTCCCAGGTCCTCGCATCCCTCCGCCGTAGGGCCGTAATACTCGTGCCCCGTAGCTCCCTGTGCTTCCGCATCCGTCGCCTTGTCGAACAGCGACCCTATCGCATATCCGGCCAGCGCACCCAGAGGCCCCATGGCCATGAAGCCCACCACGCCGCCTATCCATTTTCCGTATCCCATAGCGTTACTTATATGATATTAATGTATAGATGATTGAACAATTCAGCGCAAAGGAACATATTTTTCGTCGGTCTGCCAATTGCATCGCCTCCATTCATCCGTTAAAACGACTTAAAAGAACGGCTTTATAGAGTCACAACTTATTTTCCTAATTTCTACCTTTGCAGCCGAAAATCAAAACAGTAATCAGTCAGAACATGATGGAAACCATCCGACAATACAGCGCCTTCCGCTACAAGAACAAGATACACGATTTCCATGTGTGGGGTGTAGCCGCACAAATCTGACTCCATATAGGAGCGCGGAGGCTCCCTGTCCTGCTTCCTCCGCCCGATTTTCATCTCCATTTTACATTTTAACAAGCAATTTCTTTAGACATGATGAGCAAACTGAACAGGCTCATGGTGCTGTGCATCGCGGCACTGTGCAGCCAGCATCCGTATGCCCAGTCGCAGGTGACGGGCATCGAAGAACTGTTCCGCCTGGCCGACGAGAACAGCACGAGCATACAGGCTTACCGCACCGGCAAGGAAGCGGCCGACCAGGCACTGAAAGCGGCCAAGGCACAACGCCTGCCGGACATCAACGCGTCGGTATCGGCCAGCTACCTGGGCGACGGACGCCTGTGGGACCGCGACTTCGGCAACGCCATGACCGTCGACATGCCGCACTTCGGAAACAACTTCGCCATCGAGGCGCAGCAGGTGGTCTACGCCGGAGGAGCCATCAACAGCGGCATCCGCCTGGCCGAGCTGGAACAGCAACTGGCCGAACTGGACTGGCAGAAGAACCGGCAGGAGATACGCTTCCTGCTCACGGGCTACTACCTGGACCTCTACAAACTGAACAACCAGGAACAGGTATTGCAGAAGAACCTGGAACTGACGGAGCAGATGATAGCCCACATGGAGGCACGCCGCCGCGAGGGCACCGTCCTGCAGAACGACATCACCCGCTACGAACTGCAACGGGAGACGCTGAAGCTGCAGCTGGCCAAGGTGCAGGACGCCGCCAAAATCATGAACCACCAGCTGGTGACCACGCTCCACCTGCCCGAAGGTACGGTCATCGTGCCGGACACCACCCTGCTGGAACGCCGCGTACAGACGCTGGCCGAAGACGACTGGCAGGCCCTGGCCACGCAAAGCCACATCGGGCTGCGGCAGGCCGAAGCTGCCGTACGCGTCAACGAGCAGAAGGTGCGTCTGGAACGCTCGGCCCGTCTGCCGCAAGTGGCGCTCGTGGCTGCCGACCACCTGGACGGCCCCATCACCATCGAGGTACCCGTACTGGACAACAACTTCAACTACTGGTACGTGGGCGTAGGCGTGAAGTACAGCCTGTCGTCGCTCTTCAAGAACGGCAGCAAGCTGAAGCAGGCCCGCCTGAACGTGCGCCGCGCACAGGAGTCGCAACGCCTGGCCGCCGAACAGGTGGAGAACGCCGTGCAGGCGGGATACACCAGCTTCCTGACGGCCTTCACCGACCTGCACACGCAGGAGAACAGCGTCCGACTGGCCGACCAGAACTACAGCGTGACCAGCAACCGCTACCGCAACGAGATGGCCCTGCTGACCGACCTGCTCGACGCCAGCAACATGAAGCTCAGCGCCGACCTGGGGCTGGTGAACGCCCGCATCAACGTGCTCTACAACTACTACAAGATGAAGTACATCACGCACACGCTCTGAATTGAAAATTGAGAATTGAAAATTAATAATTATCCATTATCAATTATCCATTAAACCATCATGATTACCCGAAAAGTTAAAAAACTGATCTATAACATCGTCATCGTCTGCCTGCTGGCAGCCGGACTGATCTATGTATGTTCCCGCTTCTTCCATCCGGGCGTGGAATATACCGACAACGCACAAGTGAAACAGCACATCACGCCGGTGAACACCCGCGTACAGGGCTTCGTCCAGCGCATCTGCTTCGACGAATACAAGCCCGTGCACAAGGGCGACACGCTCGTCATCATCGAAGACACGGAGTTCCGCCTGCGCCTGGCACAGGCCGAAGCCGACCTGGCCAACGCCCTGGCCGGACAGGAAGCCACCACGGCAGGCATCGCCACCACGCAGAACAACCTGAGCGTGAACGACGCCGGCATTGCCGAGGTGCGCGTCCAGCTGGAGAACGCCCGCCGCGAACTGGAACGTTACAAGCGGCTGCTGGCCGAGGACGCCGTCACCCGCCAGCAGTATGACAACATCCTGACTGCCTACGAAGCCACCAAAGCCCGCTACGAACAGGTGTCGCGCGTGAAGCACTCCACCTCGCTGACCAAGAACGAGCAGACCCACCGCCTGGGCCAGAACGAAGCCGCCGTACGCCTGGCACAGGCCGCCGTCGAGCTGGCGCGGCTCAACCTGTCGTACACCGTCATCACGGCCACCTGCGACGGCGTGACGGGCCGCAAGGACATCCACGAAGGCCAATTGGTACAACCGGGACAGACGATGGTGGACATCGTGGACGGCACCGACCTGTGGGTCATCGCCAACTACCGCGAGACGCAGCTGCCCCACATCCATGAGGGCGACCGCGTGACGCTGACCGCCGACGCCGTGCCGGGCGTCACCTATACGGGCACGGTGGAGTCCATCTCCGACGCCACGGGAGCCGCCTTCTCCCTCATCCCGCAGGACAACGCCACGGGCAACTTCGTGAAGGTGGAGCAGCGCGTCCCCGTCCGCATCAGCCTGGCGGGCAACGACCCCGAACGGCTGAAGCTGCTGCGTGCCGGATTCAACGTAGAGTGTAAAGTGAAGCATTAAGCCATGGGAGCACCTGTATTAAACGGCCCGTTCACGATGCCGATGATCCGCAGCTTCGTGCCGCGCAGGCTGCAGCCGTGGATCTATGTCCTCATGGCCTTCACCTTCCAGTTCTCCGGCGGCCTGTACATGGGCGCGCTCAACCAGATGGTGGGCGAAACGTCGCTCATGCGCGAGGACCTGCAGATGTGCCTCTACGCCAACCTGGCGGGCATGGCCATCTACTTCCCCCTGCTGTTCCGCATGAAGTTCCGCTTCACCAACAAGACGCTGCTCATGGCCGCCGCGGCCGGCGTGCTGGTGTGCAACCTCGCCGCCCCCTACATCACCTACCTGCCCCTGCTCTGGGCGGTGTGCTTCGTCGAGGGCATCTGCAAGATTCAGGGAACGTTCGAGTGCATGTCCACCATCCAGCTGTGGATGACGCCCAAGCGCGACTTCACCGTCTTCTTCCCCCTGCTGCACATCATCATCCTGGGCAGCATGCAGCTGTCCGACCTGCTGGCCACACACCTCATGTACTACTACCACTGGAGCTACATGCACCTGTTCATGGGCGGCGTCATGCTGGTCGACCTGCTCTACCTGGCCGTCTGCACGCGCCACTTCCGCATCGTCAAGAAATTCCCCCTGTTCGGCATCGACTGGCTGGGCGGCGTGCTCTGGGCGGTGCTGCTGCTCGAGGTGGCCTACTTCTTCTGCTACGGTGAGTTCTACGACTGGTGGAACAGCCCCGTCATGCGGCGCCTGGCCGTGGCCATCGTCGTCACCCTGTGCTGGTGCGTAGGCCGCATGCGCCACGTCCGCCATGCCTTCCTCGAACCGAAGATGTGGACTTATCGCCACCTGCTGCCCATCCTGCTGCTCATCACACTGGTCGAAGCCTTCCTGGCCACGGAGCACGTGCTCGAGGAGGTGTTCTACGAGGAGGTGATGCACTACGAGGCGCTGACCGCCGTCCGCCTGGACTGGCCCATGCTGGGGGGCATCCTGGCCGGCTGCCTCTTCGCCTACTGGTGGATGCACGTGCGGCGCTTCAACTACCTGCGCCTGCTCATCGTGGGCCTCGGCGCGCTCGTCTGCTACCTGCTGGGCTACTACTTCACCCTCTCGGCGGACATCCACCTGTCGCAGCTCTACCTGCCCACCGCCTGCCGGGGCTTCGCCTACTCCATCCTGAGCGCCACGTTCATGGTGTGTCTGGAAGAAATCATGACCTTCCAGCACTTCTTCCAGGCGCTGAGCGTGTTCAACATGCTCCACATGGTGGTGGGCGGCGTCATGGGCGCGGCGCTCTACGGCCACGGCTTCTCCTACTACGTGGCCGACAACCTGGCGCGCTACGGTGCCGCCGTAGACCGCGTGGCGGTCAGTGCCTCACCCCTGCCCTTCGGCTCCTTCGTCGAGTCGTTCATGACGCAGATGATGGAGGTCAGCATCAAGCAGATCTACGGCTGGGTCATCTACGCCTGCATCCTGCTCCTGCTGCTCTTCCTGCTCTACGACGCGCCGATACGCCGCGAGCTGAAGCGGATGCCCTTCTGGCGCACCGTACGCAAGGATGTGGAAAAGGAATTGAAAATGGAGAATTGAAAATTGAAAATGGAGAATGCGGCATGGAGAATGAAAAATAGGTATCTTTGCAACCTGATTGAAACCATTATCCATTTTCAATTCTCAATTTTCAATTCAATGGCCGACAACTATCTGGAACGCCAGCGCGACGCCTACGAGGCCCGCAAGGCGGCATGGGAAAAGAAGAAGAAACACGCGGCGGGGTTGAAGAAGGCCGCCGCACGCACCACCGGCGACGGGGCGGAGATGCTCCACCCGTTCGCCTCGCCTACTGAGGGCATCGAGCTGCCCCGGCAGTTCACCTATCCCTTTGCCTACACGCCCCACCCGCTCTGCCTGCTGGCCGCGCACGAGGTGCAGCAGTACCTGGCGGCGCAGACGCAATGGCACGACGAGCTGGAGCGCGGCAAGATGTTCGGCGTGCTGGTGGTGCGCACCCGCGAAGGGCAGCTGGGCTACCTGGCCGCCTTCTCGGGCATCCTGGCGGNGAATTCCACCGTCAGCCCGATGGTGGGCAGCAGCGTCCCGCTTTCCTGCTTCAGGCGCTTCATCACGTAGCGCTGCTCGGCGGCAGGGGCTTCGGGGTTCTCGATGACGCCGGTGCTCATCAGCACGTCCTGCTGGCGGAGGACACTCTTCGTGACGTTCTGCAGGTCGAGGTAGATGCCCAGGCGCCAGCCGCGGAAGTAGTAGTTCTTATCCACGCGGACGTCGAGCTGGGCAAAGGCGTCGAGGCGGCAGGTGTTGTAACGCGAGTAGTCGTAATAGGGCCGTCCCTGCACGTCCCAGGCCTCGACGAGCGACGAACGGTCTTCATCGTAGGGTGTGTAGGGGCTGCCGCCGATGGCACTCAGCTTGGCGCCCACGCTCCAGTTGCGGGGAAAGTCGTAGGTACCGCTCACGTTGGCAATGAAGCGGTTATCCCAGGCGGAAGCGATGTAGGGCGAACGGTCGTCGTTGCGGTACTCGCTGCGAAAGCAGGTGACGGAGGCCACGGAGGTGAACTTGCCGGGAATCTGCCAACGCATGGAAGCCTCAACGCCGTAAGCGCGTCCGCTGGCCGTGGGGAGGAGCAATTCGTTGCCCACCGTGCCGTAGTCGTTTCCCTTACAGGAAAGGGGGATGCCGTCGGCCACGGACAGGGGCACGCGGGTATAGTATTTGTAGAAGCCTTCGAGGGCGAGGACCACACGGGGGGTGACGTTCCACTCGGTGCCCAGGTTGGCATTGGCCACACTCATATACTTCAGCGATTTGTTGGCATACATACCTGCTGCATCCTTGTAGCCCAGCCCGGTGTAGGGCGGCAGCTGGTGGTAAAGGCCCACGGCAGCGTTGATGGCCACGGCGGGACGCACGCGCCACGACACGGAGAGATTGGGCGACAGGTTCTGCCAGAAGCGCGCCATGGCACGCGAGTAGTCGCAGCCGTCGAGGCGCAGGCCCAGCGTGGCCGTCCATCGTTCGCCAGCCGTCCGGTAGCGGGCGGAAGCAAAGGCTCCCCAGCCCACGATGCCCAGATTGGTCTGCTGCTCCCGCACCTGCTGCATACCGCCTGCGAACAGCCGCTGGAAGGTGTGGTCGTCGTAGCGGGCATACCAGGCCTCCACGCCCTCAGTCAAGGTCCACCGCTCACCGTGCGTGCGGTTCTCGGCGCGGAGGGTGGCCTTCTGCTCGTGCGAGCTCAGGTCGAGATTCAGGTTGTCCGGACTGGAGTCATCGTTGTTCGCATATTTCAGGTTCTGATTGGCCAGGTAGTTGTAGCCCAGGGAGACGGTCTGCACGTGCCGTCCGGCGTAGTGTTTGTAGGCCGCGCCCAGGGTGAAGGTCTGCTGCTTGATGCGGGGCAGGTAGCTCAGCATGTACTCCGCGTCCTCGCCCTCCTCGTCGGTGTTCAGCTTCATATTGTCGATGCCCGTCAGGCCCAGAAAGATGAGCTCGTCCGTAAGCGTGAGGCGCGTCTTGATCTTGAACTGCCCGTCGATGTAGTTGGGCAGGAACGGCAGTCCCAGCATCTTGAAGAGCAGTTGCAGGTAGGACTGGCGGACAGAAAAAAGATAGGTGGTCTTCTCGCCAAAATGTCCGGCTCCGCTCAGTGAAACCTCTGACGCCCCCAGCGTGGCCTTGAAGGTCTGGTCGTCGGGATTGCCGTCGCGCAGGCGGATGTCCATCACGGAGCTCAGCGCCCCACCCTTGTCGGCCGGAAAGGCACCGGTGTAGAACTGCACCTCACGGATGAGGTCGGCGTTGAGGATGCTGACGGGGCCACCCGAAGCGCCCTGCGTGGCAAAATGATTGATGTTGGGTATCTCGATGCCATCCATATAGAAGCGGTTCTCCGAGGGCGAGCCGCCGCGCACGATGAGGTCGTTGCGGTAGCCGATGGGCGAGAACGACACGCCCGGATAGGAACGGACGATGCGCGAGATGTCGCGATTGCCGCCGGGGCTTTTCTCAATCTCGCTCAGGCCGATGATCTGCAGGCTGACGGGGCTCTCCTTGATGCGGCGGAAAGGTGCGGCGGCCTGTACGGTCACCTCGGCCAGCTGTGAGGCGTCTTCCTCCAACTCCAGCTCGACAGGCGGCAGCTGGGCAGAAACGATATATTCGGGTGAAAGCAGGTTCTTGTAGCCAATGCACGAAACGGAAAGCTGATGGATACCCGGCGAGACCCGCTCGATGCGGAACACACCCAGGCTGTCGGTCGACGCGCCCTGCCCGGGCTGACCATAAAGCGACACGTTGGCGTAGGGAACGGGCTGGCGCGAATACTTGTCCACCACCCGACCCCGG
The DNA here is from genome assembly GCF_900128475.1 of Mediterranea massiliensis. Taxonomy (GTDB): domain Bacteria; phylum Bacteroidota; class Bacteroidia; order Bacteroidales; family Bacteroidaceae; genus Bacteroides; species Bacteroides massiliensis_E. The sequence goes on from NZ_LT635838.1 coordinate 29,032, forward strand.
ACGGTGTAATACTGGGCAAACAGTTGCAACGGCAACAGAAGCATCCAGCCCAGTATGCATAGAAATGAACGGAACGACATGGTTGAAAACATTTTTATATCTGTTTAGATTTGCAATACTTCGGTAAATTTTTACCGATAAATTTAATTAAATAATAGAATCGGTGTTAGCCAGTTCAATATTATTAAAGAGATCATTGAAATACTGTCAAGAATGAATCGTTAAGGGGTAAGAAAAGTGATGAAAAATATATGATAAATAGCTGAAAATAAAGCATGAAAGTATTGCATAATTTGTTGATTATTAGTAAATTAGAAGTATCTCACCACTTTTAATTATGACCAAAGAATCACTCCTTATGCAATACCAATCCGAGTGCAGGAATGCTCTCGAATCAGTTGTAAATATAAGCAAATCTTTCCAGAAAGTATTCATGGATGCAATAAAATTGTTCATGGCCATACCTGACCGCATCAATTTCCTACAAATGGGACGATATGGATGTTTCTCAGAACAGACATACCGAAACAATTTTGAGAATGATGGCTTTGACTGGTTTTCCTTCAATGAAGCCATCATTAGAGAACACCTTAAAGGTGGTCGTAAGGCGATAGCCGTTGATCCGTCTTTCATTCCAAAATCAGGCAGCAAAACGCCATGGATTGGCTATTTCTGGTCCGGTTGTGCCGGTGAATACAAACGCGGACTGGAAATAACCGGTATTGGAGTTATAGACGTTGACAACCATGAATGTATGACTTTGGGTTCTGTACAGACACCTGACAACGCAACGCTGGAAAGCTGTGAGAAGAATCTTGTTGACTGGTACAGCTCTTACCTTATCAGCATACAGGAACAGCTGAAACGTATTTCTGGCACAGTCGTATGTGATGCGTTCTTTTCAAAGGCAACTTTCATCAAACCATTGTACGATAACGGTTTCCACGTAATAAGCCGTTTCAGGAATGATGCCGTATTGTTTTATCCCACCTTAGAAAATAGGACAGGAAAACGCGGACGTCCAAAATTACATGACGAGAAAATTGACTTTGAAAATCTGGACATCACAAGATGTACCGAGTACAAAGTGAACAAGGGTAAACTTTACGGACTGAAAGCATACTCCAAAGCGCTCAAACGCTTTGTGAGCCTGGCTGTATGGTATCCTATGGATGGAACGGACAAATGGCAGCTGTATTTCTCTACGGACGAAACACAGAACGCACAGGATGTTCTGGACTTTTACAGGACACGTTTCCAACTCGAATTTTGCTTTCGTGATGCCAAGCAATATGCCGGAATAACAAACTGTCAGTCTACAGACTTCAGGAAACTGGCATTTCACTTTAATGCATCACTTGCAGCGATAAACCTTGCCAAGGCTGCCTGTAAGAGGATGGGAATAAAATATTCCATATCATCATGCAAGTCAGTCATACACAATGCTTACATGCTTGAACGATTTATTCACGTGTCTGGGATTGAACCAGACACGCATTTAATTGACAGACTTTTCAAAGAACTCATTTTATTTACTGCCAAAGCCGCTTAGGCTAGGCTAATGGTTAACGAACTATTGGATTTGTGCAAAGATAAGAAAGTCATCCCACATAAAGCCGGAATCCGGCCATTATCTTGTCAACAAGTTTTCCAGACTGTCTATTCGCCATAAGCACTCCGGTCGACAAACAGGCCGACACAGGACGCATGATGGGCAATGTAGGCGGCAGGCGTCACGTCGCCCGAACGAAGCACATCGGAAACTGCCGTCCTACGGCTCCGGCCCACCGCCAACAGAAGCAGCCGTCCGGCCGCCAGCAGCTGCGGCCCCGTAGCCGTGACACACTTCTGTCCCGTATAGGGATTGATGCAAGGTGCGTACCATTCCCTCAAAGCCAGCAAGCGCTCCTGCCCCGCATAGATGGAAGCCACATGGCCGTCGGATTCCAACCCCAACAGAACAATATCGAAAACCGGTACCCCCGCCACCTGCGGCACCGTAGCTGCCACAACCCGTGCATAACGGGAAGCCTCCCGCTTCGGCGAAAGCAGGTCGGACATCGGGTAAATGTGTTCCAGAGGAAAATCGACCTTGTCGAGCAACAGGCGGCACAACGTACCATAGTTGCTGTCCGAGTCGCTGACGGGGACGCAACGCTCATCGGTCCAATAGATGCGCATCCGTTCCCAGGGAGTCTGCCCGCCATACTCATTGGCCCATATATCAAACAGAGGCAACAGAGAATCGCCGCCGGAGAAGGCCAAACAGAACGTCTTCTCAGGCCGGGCGTTCATCGTGTCAAGAAGATGCCTGATCAAGGCATGACAGGTAGCGGTAGCAGTTCTTTCTATATGAATATCCATGTTAGGCTAATCAACAAAGTAAAGGAATCGGATGTATTTTTTAAACAAAAGGAAACAGATGTTTGTTCATAAGCAAAAGCAGATAAAAAGGCTGTTTCTGCAACAATCATCTACCTTTTTGGAACAAATCGTTTGCATTGTGTTGAGAAAAGCCTATATTTGCACAAATCTAACAAAAATGTGCAATCATTATGGAGCAAAGTTTTATCGCATACATTGAGAAAAGCATCAAGGAAAACTGGGACCTGGACGCCCTGACCGACTACAAGGGAGCAACCCTGCAATACAAAGACGTTGCACGAAAAATCGAAAAGTTACACATTATCTTTGAGGCCAGCGGCATCCGGAAAGGAGACAAGATAGCCGTCTGCGGACGCAACAGCTCGCACTGGGGCGTGACATTCCTCGCCACCCTGACCTATGGAGCAGTCGTCGTACCCATTCTGCATGAATTCAAGGCCGACAATGTACACAACATCGTGAACCACTCCGAAGCCAAGCTGCTCTTTGTGGGTGACATGGTTTGGGAAAACCTGAACGAAAACGCCATGCCCTTGCTGGAAGGCATCTTCCTGATGACCGACTTCTCCATCCTCGTCTCCCGCAGCGAGAAAGTAGACTATGCCCGCGAGCACCTGAACGAGCTCTTCGGCAAAAAATATCCCAAGAATTTCCGCAAGGAGCATATATCTTATCATAAGGACCAGCCGGAGGAACTGGCCGTCATCAACTATACATCGGGAACAACCAGCTACTCCAAAGGCGTGATGCTGCCCTACCGCAGCCTCTGGTCGAACACGACTTTCGCCTTCGAAGTACTGTCGTTGAACAGTGGCGACAAGGTGGTGTCCATGCTCCCTATGGCCCACATGTATGGACTGGCCTTCGAATTCCTGTATGAGATTGCCGTAGGATGTCACATTTATTACCTGACGCGCATGCCGAGCCCCAAAATCATCTTCCAGGCCTTTGCCGAAGTAAAACCGCGCATCGTCATCGCCGTCCCCCTCATCATCGAAAAAATTATCAAGAAGAACGTACTGCCCAAACTGGAAACGCCCACCATGAAACTGCTGTTGAAAGTTCCCTTCGTGAACGACAAGATCAAAGCAACCGTGCGCGACCAAGTCATCCAGGCTTTCGGTGGCAACTTTGAAGAAGTCATCATCGGCGGTGCAGCCTTCAACCACGATGTGGAGCAGTTCCTGAAAATGATAGACTTCCCCTATACCGTCGGCTACGGCATGACTGAATGCGGCCCCATCATCTGCTACGAAGACTGGAAACGCTTCAAGCCAGGTTCCTGCGGGAAAGCCGCCCCGCGTATGGAAGTCAAGATTCTGTCGCCCGACCCGGAAAATATTCCTGGTGAAATCATCTGCCGCGGGTCCAATGTTATGCTGGGCTATTACAAGAATGAAGAAGCCACCCGCGACGTTTTGGAACCGGACGGCTGGCTTCACACCGGCGACCTGGCATTGATGGACCGCGAAGGAAACGTCACCATCAAGGGACGCAGCAAGAATATGCTCCTCGGTCCCAGCGGACAGAACATCTATCCGGAAGAAATAGAAGACAAGCTGAACAACATGCCTTACGTATCGGAAAGCATCATCGTACAACAGAACGAACGGCTGGTCGGACTGGTCTACCCCGACTTCGACGATGCCTTCGCCCACGGCCTGACCAACGAAGATATCGAACGGGTAATGGAAGAAAACCGGGTGGCACTGAATGCCGAACTTCCGGCCTACAGCCAGATTTATAAAATGAAAATCTACCCGGAGGAATTCGAGAAGACTCCGAAGAAGTCCATCAAACGATTCCTCTATCAAGAAGCCAAAGGATGAAACGTATCTATATTATCACCTTGACAATGTCCCTGCTCACCGCAGGGACACTTCTTTTTGCCCAATCCCGTACTCCACTCCCCGCTTCCAATCCACTGAAGCCCGTAGGCATCAACCTGTCCCTATGGAAAGGCTTGTCCACCCAACCGACAGACAGCGTCGGCAGTACAGCCTTCAACCTGGGTATCTTTTCTTCCCAGAACAACCTGACCGGAGTGGGTATCAACCTGCTGGGAAGTGTCACGAAAAGAGACGTAAAGGGCCTGCAACTGTCCGGACTGTCGAACACCGTAGGGCAACAGATGAAAGGCCTGCAACTGGCTGGCATCACCAACATCAACGATTATGGATATCAAGGTGTCTCCATCGCCGGGCTGGTAGGTATCAACGGTGATGAAGGAAAAGGCCTGCTGGCCTCCGGCCTGGCAAACGTTACCGGCAATGACAACTGCGGACTGACCTTGGCCGGACTGATGAACTTTACCGGCAACGGAGGAATAGGATTGCTCTTGTCCGGCATCGCCAACATCACAGGCAATGGCTACCGGGGCATAGCGGCATCCGGACTGATGAATGTATCGGGCGGCTCTGCAGCCGGCATGCAGGTGAGCAGTCTGCTCAACCTCACCGCAGAAGACATGGCAGGCCTCCAGCTGTCGACTCTCGGCAACGTTGTAGGGAAAGAGCTGAAAGGCGTCCAGATTGGACTGGCCAACATGGCCTCCCGAGGCAAGGGACTCCAAATCGGTCTGTTCAATTATTACAAGGAAAAATTCGACGGACTGCAATTAGGACTGGTCAATGCCAATCCGCATACCCGAACCCAACTGCTGGTATCGGGAGGCAATACAACAAAAATCAATCTGGCAGCCCGCTTCAAGAACAACCGGCTTTACACCATCCTGGGAGCCGGCGCCCCTTACTTCGGCTTTGACAACCCGTTCTCCGGCTCCCTGTTCTATCGGGCCGGTGCCGAACTTCCTCTTTACAAGCATCTGTTTGTCAGCGGAGACTTGGGTTATGCCCATATCGAGACATTCCGCAAGAACAACACTTCCTGCCCGGCGCGCCTTTATTCCCTCCAGACACGCATCAATCTGGAATACAGACTGACGGACCGCATGGGGCTGTTTGTCAGCGGGGGATACGGGTGGGACCGTTATTACAACCGGAATGCCACTTACGACCACGGTACAATCATAGAGGGCGGCATCGTACTGTTCAAGTACTGACGCCGCCCTCCAAGGTCGGATATCTACTTTCTTGTCCGAGAAACTATCAGACGTGTTCTTTAATCAGTCCGGTACGATAGGCTACCAGCAATTTCTTCAAATCCTCAATCTGAGTGCGCAATTCACGTCCCTTATCGGTATCTTTCACCATCATGCGCTGCGAATTGAATTCCACCAGGAAAGTGGTCGACTTGATGTCAAGTCCCTCTTCGATAGCCTTCTGACGACTTTGAAAGGGTTCGTGCTGTACCAGCTGCAGACCGTGCGAATGATATACCAACGTATATCCGGCAATGCCCGTTTCCGGCTGATAGGCTTTGGAAAAGCCGCCATCAATCACCAGCAGTTTTCCTTCGGCCTTGATGGGCTGTTCGCCCTTGATGGTCTTCACAGGCACATGACCGTTGATGATATGGGCATGAGCTTCGGGATCTATGCCAAATTCCCTCAGGATGTTATTGCAGACCTCCACCTCGTTCCTCAACGTATAATAATACCCTTTCGTTTCCTTGTGTAGAGACTTGTCCGCTACAAAATAACGTTCGAACGTAGCCATCTTGTCCTTATCAAAGGACGGGGCATCCGGACCGCACCACAAGTACCACATATAGTCGAGGGCAAAACTCTTTTCCTCCGAACCTTCCTCACCGAAATAGGCAGTACGCACCAACTGATCCACTTTCTTCAGCAGCTTCTCCCCCCAATACTCTTTTCCATTGATCTTCACATGCTTGAAGCTGCCGTCTGCATTCAGAGGCACCGAGGCATGGTAAAGCAAATTACTGTTGCACACCAGATACATGCCACCATAAGTAAAAAGGCAGCGCATGTGTTTCTTTAGTTTTTCACTGTTCATGAAAGAAGCATGGAGTTTCTCCATCAAATCATGCTCCTCGTCTGTCAACCGATAAGGATCAGCCGGATCGATTGTCGGGAAATTGGTATCGAGCAGAGCATATTCCTGCCCTTCATATTGGAAAACTCCCCGCTCAAAATCTATCAGATGCAACAACTTGCGCCCCTGCATACCGAGATCCGGACGACGGTCAATGATGGCAGCTTCCAGCTTCAACTGTATGATGGTAATGGCTTTATGCATCTGGGTAATGAGACGCAACGTCTTTTCATTGTAGCGGGAATCGGAGAAGTTCAGTTTCGGTGCAAAAATCTCACAGGGATCATCTCCATAAATATCCATGGCAAAGGTCGCCAACGGAAGCAGGTTGATGCCGTATCCGTCTTCCAATGTAGCCAAATTGGCATAACGCATGGACATACGAATCACGTTTGCCATACAGGCATCATTTCCCGACGCCGCCCCCATCCAAAGGAGATCATGATTACCCCACTGGATATCGAAGTTGTGATAATCGCAAAGCGTATCCATAATAATATGTGCCCCCGGACCACGGTCATAAATATCACCAACAATATGCAAGGAATCAATGGTAAGACGCTGGATCAGATTACACATAGCTATGATAAAGTCATCGGAACGCTTGGTCGAAATGATGGTACTGATGATGACATTAATATACGCATGCTTATTAGGATCTATAGTAGATTCATGCAACAACTCCTGAATGATATAGGAAAAATCTTTCGGCAAAGCTTTCCTCACTTTGGAACGGGTATATTTGGATGATACGTTCTGACACACCTTAACCAACTGATTCAGCGTAATCAAGTACCAGTCATCAAGATCCTTCTCTTTTTCCTTGATAAGTTGTAATTTCTCTTCCGGATAATAAATCAAGGTACATAGTTCCTTCTTTTCGCTCTCGCGCAACGTATGACCGAAGATTTCATTTACCTTACGTTTCACGGCTCCCGAAGCGTTCTTCAACACATGCTGAAAAGCTTCATACTCCCCGTGCAGGTCAGTCAGAAAGTGTTCTGTCCCTTTCGGAAGATTCAAAATGGCTTCCAAGTTGATAATCTCAGTACTGGCATCAGCTATCGTCGGAAAACTATGAGACAACAACTGCAAATAGCGCAAATCACTGATGATACTTTCAGAAGTAATGTTTCCCATGACTTTATCGTTTTAATACATTCTTTTCTCTATTCTGTCTCAATATATACCCCTATCATCCCAATAGGAACATCAGCAGCACTTGGGCTATGATGACCCGCAGGAACATGCAAAGCGGATAAACCGTAGCATAAGATACGGACGGATTATCCCCCGGGATGGTATCATTGGCATAATTCAATGCCATCGGGTTGGCCATACTACCACACAACATACCTGTCACAGAACCGAAATCCACTTTCATCCATTTAAAAGCCACCACCCCCATGATGAATACAGGCAACAATGTCAGTACAAAACCCACACCAATCCAAAGCAGACCTTCAGGACGGAATACAGTCTCAAAGAAATGAGCTCCTGCATCCAACCCCAGGCAGGCCAGATACAAAGACAACCCCAAAGCACGAAGCATCAGATTAGCACTGCGAGTGGTATAAGTCACCATGTGCAAGCGCGGGCCAAACGTACCTATCAAGATACCGACAATAATGGGACCACCGGCCAATCCCAATTTCACAGGCGCGCTGATACCGGGAATGGAAATGGGAATAGCTCCCAGAATAAGCCCCAATATAATGCCAATGAACACTGCCACAAGGTTGGGCTCCTTCAGACTCTTGATAGCATTACCCAACACCTTTTCCACATTATGTACAGCCGCCGCTTCACCAACAATTGTCAAGCGGTCACCCAACTGCAACGTCAGACCAGCTGTAGCCAAAAGTTGTACGCCGCTTCGATAAACACGCGTAATGTTGATACCATAATGATTGCGCAGGTGGAGGGAACCTAATTTCTTACCGTTCAATTCGGGACGGGTCACCACAATACGCTGGGATATCAATTTGCTGTCAATGGCATCCCAGTCAATATCCTCCTTATTCCAATCCGTATGTTCCTGTTCACCGAAAAGCACCGTCATCGCAGCCGCCTCTTTCTCTGAAGTAATGACCAGCAAGCGGTCACCTTCCATCACGACCTTATCCGATGTTGGAATAATTACCTTTCCATCACGCCACAAACGGGAAATCACAAACTTGGAATGGCTCAGATCCGCAATCTCTTTCACACTTTTGCCAAAGATGCCCGGATTATGCACTTGGAAAGCACCAATATACGTCTTGTTATCATTATCCTTTTCCGATATTTCCAAATCTTTGTCCTTTACCATCAGCTTGCGGATGACAAGGATTGCCAATATGACGCCTATTACTCCCAAGGGATAAGTGACAGCACAACCCAAAGCCGGCGTGCTGGCGTCCATACCCATCTGCTTCAGCGTCTGTTGAGCGGCTCCCAAAGCCGGTGTGTTGGTCGTGGCACCACAAAGAATGCCTGCCATATCGGGCAAGGAAATGCCTGTCAACCAGCAACCTGCCACTGCCATAAAAGTACCAATCAGAACAACTCCGATACCCAGCATATTAAGACGGACACCTTCATCACGAAAAGAACTGAAAAAACCAGGCCCCACCTGCAGTCCCAAAGCATATACAAATATCACCAAGCCAAAACTCTCGGCATAGTTCAGCATCTGAGGGTCTATCTTCAACCCCAAGTGTCCAGCCAATATGCCGGCAAAGAAAACAAAGGTGACACCCAGCGATATGCCTCCTATACGTATTTTACCCAATCCGAGTCCAATGGCACAGATGAGTGATAGTATCACCACCGCCTGCAAAGCCGATGGTTCTATAAACAAATTATACAGCCAGTCCACGGTCAGTTCTTATTTGGAGTTCAAGCTTGATGTTTATTCCTTGCGTTTTTGAACCGCACCCGCAGCACTTCCAGCACGGCCGGCAAAACAGACACGACTATAATAGCCACTACCAGCAACTTCAGGTTTTGTTGTACGAAAGGAAGGTCTCCGAAAAAGTAGCCCGCATAGCAAAACAAGGCTACCCATAGCAAACCGCCCGACACGTTGTAAAGCATGAAATAATAGTAGTGCATTTTGCCCATACCTGCCACAAACGGCGCAAAAGTACGTACAATCGGGACAAAGCGGGCTATAATAATCGTTTTTCCGCCATACTTCTTGTAAAATTCATGCGTTTTATCCAGATGACTCTGCTTAAATATCTTGGATTTAGGATTACTGAACAGTTTTTTTCCGAAAAAATGCCCGATGGCATAATTGCTTGAATCCCCCAGGACGGCCGCAGCAAATACGATGAGTACTAACACGTTGACCTCCAGAGGTATGTCGGGCTGTGCGGCGATAGCCCCCGCCACGAATAGCAAGGAGTCTCCCGGCAGGAAAGGGGTAACCACAAGACCGGTCTCGCAAAAGATAATGAGAAAAAGAATGGCATACGTCCACAAATGATAAGCTTGCACGATATTAATCATGTGCTGGTCAATGTGAAGGATGAAATCGATGATGAAATCCATAACAATGTCACATTTTACAATGAATTCAACCAAAACAGGCGACCGCAGATATTATTGCAGCCGCCTGTTATTCAAAAGTAGTGGATACGAGAATCGAACTCGTGTTCCATGCGTGAGAGGCATGTGTCCTAGCCGCTAGACGAATCCACCCTAAAAAATTTGTACACCCTCAGGGATTCGAACCCTGGACCCACTGATTAAGAGTCAGTTGCTCTACCAACTGAGCTAAGAGTGCATATCACGCTGCGGAAGCTGGGGGATTCGAACCCCCGGTACGGTAACCCGTACGGCAGTTTAGCAAACTGCTGGTTTCAGCCACTCACCCAAACTTCCTTAGTGACCAGCATTCTTTCGAAATGCGCTGCAAAGGTAGGGAAAGTTTTGGACTGTGCAAACCTTTCCAGCATATTTTTTTCGTAGTTTTTTCACCTCAAAACTTAATCTTCTAACATTCAAACCAATAAAGCGTCCACCAAATAAACAAGAAATTGGCTTTTTTTGTTATCTTTGCAGTCCGATGATCAAAATCAGAGAAAAAGATGGATACATTATTGAAAGAGACAGTCAATCTGGCTGTAAATTCCCGATACCCGGGCATGAATTCTGAAGGAAGAAGGCAGATAGAAGGCATTCTGGTCCGACAGGACATCACCAAAGGAGAGATTATTCTCGACGAAGGCCAAATCAGCCACGACATTCTTCTGGTGGGCAAAGGAATGGTACGCCAGTTCTATTATAAGAACGGGAAAGACGTCACCGAACATTTTTCCTACGAAGGATGCATCGTGATGTGCATCGAGAGCCTGCTGAAACAGGAACCTACCCGACTGATGATAGAAGCGCTGGAAGACGGTACGGTCTATCAGCTCAATTATAATAAACTAATGCTGCTGGCCGAGACGTCGTGGGAGGTCAACATGTTCTACCGGAAGATTCTGGAATTCTCCCTCATCACGTCGCAGGTGAAAGCAGACTCCTGGCGGTTCGAGACGGCCCGTGAACGCTACAACAACCTGATGCAGGCACAGCCTGAAGTTATCAAGCGGGCTCCTCTCTCCCACATTGCATCCTATCTGCTCATGACGCCCGAAACACTGAGCCGTGTACGTTCCGGAGTTTTGTAAACAGGCAAAAAGAAAGATGTACCCTTACTTTTGTCGCTTTTTGACGCAAATCAACGGATAAAAGAAGAAAAGGTTATAACTTTGCACCATCAAACAATAGAGAGATTAGTTTTTATAAGAGAGATTAGTTTTAAAAGGGTACAAGAGAAGAAGCAGGCCTTCGCAAAGGGCCTGCTTCTCTTTTTATTGGTTCCGGTATGCCTTGGGAGACATCCCTGCATGTTGTTTGAAATACTTGCCGAAAAAAGACTGGTTGGCAAAATGCAGCTCTTCTGCAATCTCCTGGATGCTGGCGTCCGACGATTTGAGCAGGACCTTGGCTTCCAATACCACCAGGCTGTCTATCCACTCGCCGGCCGTACGCCCACTGACCTTCTTGACTACAGCCGACAAATGTTTGGACGAAAGACACATCTTCCCTGCATAAAATGTCACGCTCCGCTCCTGCTTGCAGTATTCGGACACCAAATGCATGAACTGGCGGAACTGTTCTTCCTGAAGACTCTCGGAATCCTTCACCTGAATATTCCGCTGCAGATAGATGCCGTATATCTCGTAAAAAAGAGAAATCAACAAACCTTGGGCCACCTCCCGCCGAAAAGGATGTCGTTGCTGGCGTACCTTGCTCCGCAGGAATGAATGGTATTGGCAGAACGTCTGCTTTTCTTCCGGAGTAATCCGTATGCAGGGATGGTCCTTGACCAGAAGAGAGACTGGAAACAGCTTCTGAATAGTGGGCAGGATACCTTCCACAAAGTCTTTGGATATGACAATAAAAAGCCCCTCAAAGTCTTCGGTGTAGGAGCCCAACTGGATAATCTGTTCCGGCAGAATGACTCCCAGCATGCCTGCCTCCACTTTGTATTCCTGCAGATTGAGGCACATCGAGCCACGCCCTTTCAGACAGACATACAGACAGAGGACACCCAAACGGCTCGGGTAACCGGAAAAGGGGATATCCCTGATGCTGTCAAATATAGCAAAGTCATTGCCGATGAAGTCTATCATCGGCAAGTGCTGTATCTGCGTCAAGTCTACATGTGGAATCTTACTTTCCATCTCCGAACAACCGTTTGTAGTCGCGACTGGAGGCCGGCCCCGCCCAGTCTTCGGGAATGAAACGCCATTGGTTCAACGAACGGGGCGTAAGGGTCTGCTGCTGCTCGATGTACTGCATCAGGTAGTAGCGCAGGTCCTTGTCCGTAGACGAGAGGATGCGTTTCTCCAGTTCGTCCTGCGGGATGCCGGCTCCGCGGGTCAGCAGTTCTCCGCCGCCGTTGCCGCGATAGGAATTGACAGCCACCTTGTACATCTTTGCCTCATCAAAGGGAGTACCGTCGGCCATACTCACGATGTGTACCTTCTGCCCTTCGGGTTTCGTCACGTCCACCGTATAGATGATGCCTGCCGCCGAATCGAAGTTGTAGCTGGGATTCTGGAAGGCGGCACGGTCGGCAGCCCCCTCGCGGGGACGGTCGCGCAAGAGGAGAAGCGGATCGTCGGCCGAAGTCATGCGGTTGGTCCACAAGGCATACGACATCTCGAGGGCGCCGCGGATTTCCTTGCCGGAAAGGCTCATGACGTAGAGCATGTTTTCGTACTTATAGAGGTTGAACATGTCGCTCACGAAAATGTCGCCCGCCGGTATCTGTGCATCAAAGGACAAGGGTGCGGCCAGCGAGATGTCGGCCCCGCTGATGGCCAGCTGGAGCTGGTGGATGAAGTCCACGAAAGCCGAGGGGCCGAAGTAGGCCGGACGGGTGGAGATGCCTTCGGTGAAGCGGCCTATCCGCTTGGACACGAACTGCTCCACCGTCTTGCGCTGGGGTGCGAAATGGGTCGTGAACTCGGCATCGGGTTCGTAACCGTCCATCCGTACCAGCTCGCCGGAAACGTGCTTGCCGGTCACGCGGCCATCGCTCAACGCCAATGTCACGTCCACGGCTGCCACCACAGAAGCGTTGTTGGCCGGGTTGATGATGAGCACGGAGTCACCCTCTACGTTCACCACCTTTTCGCAGGCCAAGGCATGGTCGTGGCCCATCATCACCACGTCGAAACCGGGCACACGGCGGGCCACGTCGGCCGAAGCGTTCTCGTTATACTTGCCGTTCATCACGTAGGCATTACGTCCCGAGTGGAAGATGCCCACCACCACGTCGGGCTGCTCCCGCTCGCGGATGACCTGCATCCAGCGGCGGGCCGTCTCCTCCATGTCGTCGAAGCGCAGGCCGCGCCACAGGTTCTCCGACAGCCAGGCGGGAATGGCGGGCGTTATCAGGCCCAGCACAGCCACCTTCACTCCGCCGCGCTGCAGCACGACGTAAGGCTTGAAGTGGGGCTGCCCCGTGGCCGCATCCACGATGTTGGCACCGAGGATGGGGAAACGGCAGTCCGACGCCCAACGGTCGAACACCGTGCGGCCCGTCTCCACGTCGTGGTTGCCCATGTTGCCTGCGTCGTAACCCATGAAGTTCATCATGTCGGCACACAGGTGCACGGACATCGTGTCCATATAATTATAGTAATAGGCCGTGGGCTGTCCCTGCAGGATGTCGCCGTTGTCCAGCAGCACCAGCCGGTCGCCATACGCCCGGCGTTCCTGCCGTACGTACGAACAGACGCGCGAGAGGCTGCCCGCCGCGTCGCGGCCCACAATGAAGTCGTAAGGATAATAATTGCCGTGCACGTCGCTCGTCTGCACCAGCTTCAGTTTCACCTCCCGCTGCTCCTGCGCCCACATCGGGAAGGCCAGCAGCAGGCACATCAGGAACAAGATGTTCTTTTTTCTCATAGTTACAACGTTTTGGGATAAATAATGTCCGGAGGAAACCGGGCCAACCAGTCACCTTTGCCTGCCTTCCCCGTCACCTCAGGCAGGAATCATGTTACTTGATTCGTATAATCTCGTTACTTGATTCATACAATCCTGTTACTTGATTCCGGCCTGAGGTGACGGGGAAAGCTATCCAAGGTAGGGACTGAGGCACACTAAGCCCTGCCACCTCCTCCACTCAACGCGGCAAAGATAGTGAAAGGCGAGAGGAGAAGCAAATGAAAATGAAAATGAAAATTTCAATTTGATTCTTCCGAGCCGCATCCTAATCTTATGAAAAGATAGCGAAAGATATTAAAAGACAAGGGCAGGGACAAAACGAAAAACAAAGTTTTTTGATTTGGTTATGCCGAGCCGTATCCTATCTGAAACAAAAGTACTATCTTTGACCCGATTTTATTCCTAAAAGAAAATCCCTGATATGAACGACCTGTTTCCCCACCTGATAGCCGCACCGCTCGCCCTGACAGACAAGCAGGTGCGCCAGACCCTTGTCCTGCTGGACGACGGGGCCACCATTCCCTTCATCAGCCGCTACCGCAAGGAGGCTACCGGCGGACTGGACGAGGTGCAGATAGAAAACATCCGCGACCGCTACGAGAAGCTGAAGGAAACCGAACGGCGCAAGGAAACCATCCTGACCACCATCGAGGCACAGGGCAAGCTGACCGACGCGCTGAAGCACCGCATTGCGGACACCTGGGACAACACCGAGCTGGAAGACCTTTACCTGCCCTACCGCCCCAAGCGAAAGACCCGCGCCGAAGCCGCCCGCCAGAAGGGACTCGAGCCGCTGGCCACCCTGCTGCTGCTCCAGAAGGACCCTGCTCCCGACCGACGGGCACAGAGTTACGTCAAGGGCGACGTGAAGAGCGTGGAAGAAGCCCTGAAGGGCGCCTGCGACATCATTGCCGAACAGGTGAGCGAGGACGAACGCTCGCGGCAGACCGTCCGCACAACCTTCGACCGCCGTGCCGTCATCACCGCCCGCGTGGTGAAGGGCAAGGAAGCCGAAGCGGCCAACTACCGCGACTACTTCAACGTATCCGACCCGCTGAAGCGTTGCAGCTCCCACCGCCTGCTGGCCATGCGCCGTGCCGAGGCCGAAGGCGTGCTCAAGGTGAGCATCGCCCCCGATGAGGACGACACCTGCCTGGAGCGCCTCGAACGCCAGTACGTGCGGGGCAACAATTCCTGCAGCCGCTACGTGGCCGACGCTGTGCAGGATGCCTACAAACGCCTGCTGAAACCCTCCATCGAAACCGAGTTTGCCGCCAGCAGCAAGGAGCGGGCCGACGACGAGGCCATCCGCGTCTTTGCCGCCAACCTGCGCCAGCTGCTCCTGGCCTCCCCGCTGGGACAGAAGCGTGTCATGGGCATCGACCCCGGCTTCCGCACGGGCTGCAAGGTGGTGTGCCTCGACGCGCAGGGCAACCTGCTCCACAACGAGAACATCTACCCCCACCCGCCCGTCAGCAAACCCAAGGAAGCGGCACAGAAGATACAGAAGATGGTGGAGGCCTACCGCATCGAGGCCATGGCCATCGGCAACGGTACCGCCAGCCGCGAGACGGAAGACTTCCTGAAGCACCTGCGCTTCGACCGCGACATGCAGATATTCGTCGTCAGCGAGCAGGGTGCTTCCATCTACTCGGCCTCCAAGCTGGCCCGCGAAGAGTTTCCCGACTATGACGTCACCGTCCGCGGTGCAGTCTCCATTGCCCGCCGACTCATGGACCCGCTGGCCGAGCTGGTAAAGATAGACCCGAAGTCCATCGGCGTAGGACAATACCAGCACGACGTGGACCAGACAAAGCTGAAGAAATCGCTCGACCAGACGGTGGAAAGTTGTGTGAACCTGGTGGGTGTCAACCTGAACACGGCCAGCAGCCATCTGCTGACCTACATATCGGGCCTCGGACCGCAACTGGCGCAGAACATCGTCAGCTACCGTGCCGAACACGGCCCCTTCGCCTCGCGCCGCGACCTGCTGAAGGTGCCCCGCATGGGCGCCAAGGCCTTCGAACAGTGCGCCGGCTTCCTGCGCATCCCCGATGCCAAGAACCCGTTGGACAACACGGCCGTCCACCCCGAAAGCTACGGCATCGTGGAGCAAATGGCCAAGGACCTGGGCTGCACCGTCCATGAACTGATAGCCGACAAGCAGCTGCGCCTGCGCATCCGGCCCGAGCGTTACCTGACGGACACCGTCGGCATGCCTACCCTCAAGGACATCCTTCAGGAACTGGACAAGCCCGGACGCGACCCGCGAGGCCCCATCAAGGTGTTCGAGTTCGACCCGAACGTCCGCACGCTGGACGACCTGCACGAAGGCATGGAGCTGCCCGGCATCGTGGGCAACATCACCAACTTCGGCGCCTTCGTGGACATCGGCATCAAGGAGAACGGCCTGATACACCTCTCTCAACTGGCCGACCGCTACGTGACCGACCCCAACGAAGTGGTGTCCATCCACCAGCACGTCCGGGTACGTGTGCTGGGCATCGACACGGAACGCAAGCGCATCCAGCTGACCCTGCGCGGCGTATCGCAGGAAGGACTCTAAGCCTCCTTCCTGCCGCGCCGTTCGTAATAGCCGACAATGGCCAGCGTCCCCACAACAAGCAGCACCGTGCAGAGCAGCGAACCTTCGAAGCCGAAGCTGCCGCCCGTCAGCAGGTCGCTGCCCGTCAGACGGAGGGTAAGCAACGATTGGCCACTGTCTGTCCCGCTGACCTCATAGCCCAGCACAGACCCCTGCAGCCAGTTCCAGAACCAGTGCAGCACAATGGGGAAGCACAAATTACGTGTATACAGAAAAGAAGCACCCAGCAGACAGCCTGCCAGCAGAATGTTGACAAACGGCAGAAGAGCGAAATTGGGATTGAACAGATGCATGGCCGAAAAGAGGGCCGACGACAAGAAAAGAGCCACGAAACGGTTCATACCTTCCGAAAGCATCCTTCCCAGCACGAAACCACGAAGCATCACCTCTTCCGAAACGGCTACCAGCAGGAAGAGCAGCAACCATCCCAGCAAATCACAGGGTATCCATTGGATGCCTGTCACCTCGACAGCCCCCGTCAGGAGCGACACGCCAAACCCGACGGCATACAGCAGCACCGCCACACCAAGGCCCGCCAACAGGTCCTTCCCCCGCCCCTTCAGCGACAAGCCCAGCGACGACAGGGGCAGGTTACGCCAGCGCAATATCAAGACCGCCGCACTCAGATAGCCCACCAGCATAAACAGACTCTCACACGCATGGGAGAGCAAGCCGTCCTCCGGCATCTCTGCTGCCGCCAACTTATATCCCAAGAAGAGAAACATACCCAGAAACATCAGGATAAATGTCCCTATCACATAAAACAGCAGAATATCCGCCACCAATCGGCCGGTCTTCTTCCAGAAAGTTTTGTTTCCTATCTCCATACCTTATTATATATTATCTAAAATCACTGAACACGGCTGCAAAAATACAAATAAAAGAAAAAAAATATCCATTCTCGCCAAATCTTCCGTATCTTTGGAAACCGAACCAATAAAAAAGAGAAGAAATATGAAAATAAGACACATACTGCTGATGGCAGCCGGCTTCTGCCTTACACTGGGAACCTATGCCCAAAAGAAAACAACCCTCTACGTGCCCAAGGCCGGCACACTGGTAGAACTGCTGACCGAAAATGAAGCCAACCAGATAACCCACCTCACCTTGCAGGGAAAACTCAACGCCGTAGACTTCCGTCACCTGCGCGACGAGTTTACCAGCCTCCGGGTACTGGACATCTCGAACGCCAGCATCAGCATGTATACCGGCAAGAACGGTACGTATCCCGACAAGTTCTACATCTATCCGGGCAACTGCATTCCAGCTTATGCCTTCTGCAAACAGAAGGAAGACGGAAGCTACCAGGGGAAAACAAGTCTGGAGCATGTCATTCTGTCCGAAAAGACCAAGAACATTGAAGATGCCGCCTTCAAGGGCTGTACCAATTTGAAGATTTGTCAGATTCGTAAGAAAACAGCCCCCAACCTGCTGCCGGGAGCTTTGGCAGACAGCATTACGGCCATCTTCGTCCCGCTGGGTAGCAGCGATTCCTACCGCCACAAGGACAGATGGGAAAACTTCTCCTTTGTCGAAGGTACCCCAACCGCCGTTACCGTACAGATAGCCAAAATGGGCAGCCTGGCCAGCGAACTGCTGAATGCCGGCGTGCAGCCCCGTGACGTGAACTTCCTGACCATCGAAGGCAAAATGGACGAAACGGACTTCAAACTCATTCGCGACTACATGCCCAACCTGGTTTCGGTCAACATGGAGAACTGTAACGCGACAACCATCCCCGAATACACCTTCACACAGAAAAAATACATGCTGAACATTACCCTCCCCAAAGGACTGACCACCATCGGGCAACGCGCCTTCAGCGGTTGCACACGCCTGTGTGGCACACTGGTATTGCCCGCCTCGGTGACAGCCATCGAATATGGGGCGTTCATCGGGTGTGACAACCTGCGCCGGGTACTGGCAACCGGTACCCAAATTACGACGTTAGGCGACAACCTGTTTGGTGACAGCAATGCCAGCAAGATTGTCTACCAATCCGCCCAATAAAATCATTTGATTCCAATAAAAAGAGGGGGCGCATCACGGATGATACGCCCCCTTTCTGTTTTCTGCTCTCTTCTTCTATTTTTATAATTGATACATCCGGGCCCTCAACTCCTTGATGTGATCCGAAGCAATGTATTCGTCGTACTCCATCATCTTGTCAATGATGCCGTTCGGCGTCAGCTCTATGATGCGGTTGGCCACCGTCTGGATGAACTCATGATCGTGTGACGCAAACAGAACGTTGCCTTTATAAATCTTCAGATTATTGTTGAAAGCCTGGATGGATTCCAAGTCCAAGTGGTTGGTAGGAGTATCCAAAATCAGGCAGTTGGCATTGCGCAGCTGCATACGGGCAATCATGCAACGCATCTTCTCGCCTCCCGACAGCACACTGGCTTTCTTCAGCACCTCGTCGCCCGAGAACAGCATACGGCCCAGGAAACTCTTCATGTAGACTTCGTTGCCTTCGCCAAACTGGCTGAGCCATTCTACCAGATTCAGGTCCGTGTTGAAATAGGCCGTATTGTCCAGCGGCAGATAGGCCGTCGTGATGGTCACACCCCAGTTGTAATGACCGGCATCGGGCTTCATATTTCCGTTGATGATTTCGAACAGCGCCGTCATGGCACGCGGGTCGTGCGACAGGAACACAATCTTGTCTCCCTTCTCTACGTTGAAATTCACGTCGCGGAAGAGTATCGTACCGTCGTCCAGCGACTTGGTCAGTCCCGACACCTCCAGTATCTGGTTGCCCGGCTCGCGCTCCGGCGTAAAGATGATGCCCGGATATTTACGTGAAGACGGTTTGATTTCCTCCACATTCAGCTTTTCGAGCATCTTCTTGCGGCTCGTCGTCTGCTTGCTCTTGGCCACATTGGCACTGAAACGGCGGATGAACTCCTCCAGCTCCTTACGCTTTTCCTCGGCCTTGGCCTTCTGGTTCTGCTGCTGGCGCAGGGCCAGCTGGCTCGACTCGTACCAGAAGCTGTAGTTACCGGCAAACAGATTGATTTTGCCATAATCGATATCAATCGTGTGCGTACATACCGAATCCAGGAAGTGGCGGTCGTGGCTGACAACCAACACGGTATGTTCGAAATTAGACAGATAATCTTCCAGCCATGTCACCGTTTCCATGTCCAGGTCGTTGGTCGGCTCGTCCAGCAACAAGTTGTCCGGATTACCATACAATGCCTGTGCCAGCATGACACGCACCTTCTCCTTGTTGTTCAGCTCGCTCATCAGCACATAATGCTTGTCCTCCTTGATGCCCAGTCCGCTCAGCAAGGATGCCGCATCGCTTTCGGCATTCCATCCGTCCAGTTCGGCAAACTTTTCTTCCAGTTCAGACACCTTCATGCCGTCCTCGTCCGTAAAGTCTTCCTTGGCATAAAGTGCCTCACGCTGCTTCATGATGTCCCACAACACCGTGTGACCCATCATCACCGTATCCATCACCGTGTAGGCATCCCACTTGAAGTGGTCCTGACTGAGCACAGACAAACGCTCGCCCGGCCCCAGAGTAATAGACCCCGTCGTGGGCTCCAGCTCACCCGAAATCGTCTTGAGGAAAGTGGACTTGCCCGCGCCGTTGGCACCGATAACACCATAACAATTGCCGCTGGTAAACTTCAGGTTTACGTCGTTGAACAACACCCTTTTACCAAACTGCACCGAAACATTAGAAACTGTAATCATGAATTATTTTTCCCTTATATTACTAATACCTTAAAATTGAGCGTGCAAAGATACGACTTTATCGCGATATATACGATACCGCAGGCAGTAAACATCATGGAAATACGTTACAAACTTCCTGCCGACAGGAAGCAGACATTCCATCAACAGACCGTGCATATCCTAAATATCCTGCCTTTACACTGACAATCTGACATAAAAACACTACCTTTGCGGCGTTTTTCAAGAACGGATGTCCATTTGGCAAAGTTTTTGTACGAACATCGGATAAAAATGGTCCAAGCCTAAACGGGCTTGGATATATATCAACAAGCAATCATAAAAAATATAAAGATATGGATCCGAAAAAAGAAACCATGAACGAAGAAGAGCTGAAGGCCCGTGCCGAACGCGAAGAGCACAAAGCCAAGGGCTCCAAGGAAAAAGAAGAGAAAACGACCGATGAACAGTCGGCCGAAGAGAAGCCTGCAGATGAAGTGGAAAAGCTGCAAAACGAGCTGGACAGCTTGAAAGACAAATACCTGCGCCTTTCCGCAGAATTTGACAACTACCGCAAACGTACGATGAAGGAAAAAGCCGAGCTCATCCTGAACGGCGGTGAAAAGTGCATCAGCAGTATCCTGCCTATTGTCGATGACTTCGAGCGTGCATTGAAAAACATGGAAACTGCCGAAGACGTAGCTGCCGTAAAGGAAGGAGTTGAACTGATCTACAACAAGTTCATGACCGTACTCGGACAAAATGGCGTGAAACCCATCGAGACCAAGGAGCAGCCGCTCAACACAGATTATCATGAAGCCATTGCCGTCATTCCGGCACCGGCGGAAGAACTGAAGGGCAAGGTTTTGGATTGTGTACAGACCGGCTATACGTTAAACGACAAGGTAATCCGTCATGCCAAAGTGGTAGTCGGAGAATAAAGAACAGGCATAGGATATGGAAAAAAGAGATTACTACGAGGTACTGGGAGTCGACAAGAATGCATCGGCCGATGAGATAAAGAAAGCCTACCGCAAAAAAGCCATCCAATATCACCCCGACAAAAATCCCGGCGACAAGGAAGCGGAAGAAAAGTTCAAGGAGGCTGCCGAAGCCTATGACGTACTGAGCAATCCGGACAAACGTGCCCGTTACGACCAGTTCGGCTTTGCAGGCATGAGCGGCGCAGCCGGCAACGGAGGTCCTTTCGGTGGATTCAGCGGAGGCATGTCCATGGACGACATCTTCTCCATGTTTGGCGACATCTTCGGCGGACACGGTGGAGGTTTCGGCGGTTTCGGAGGATTCGGCGGAGGAGGCGGTGCACAGCAACGCCGTTTCCGTGGTTCCGACCTCCGCGTAAAGGTGAAGCTCAACCTGAAGGAAATATCTACCGGTGTAGAGAAGAAATTCAAGCTGAAGAAATACGTCACCTGCAGCCACTGCCATGGCACCGGAGCCGAAGGCAACGGAGGAAGCGAAACCTGTCCCACCTGCAAAGGCTCAGGGACCGTTATCCGCAACCAACAGACGATTCTGGGTACCATGCAGACGCGTACCACCTGTCCCACTTGTGGCGGTGAAGGCAAAATCATCAAGAACAAGTGCAAGGAATGTGCAGGCGAAGGTATCGTATATGGCGAAGAAGTAGTAACCGTCAAAATTCCTGCCGGCGTAGCCGAAGGCATGCAATTGTCCATGAGCGGTAAGGGAAATGCCGGCAAACACAATGGCATACCCGGCGACTTGCTCGTGCTGATTGAGGAAGAGCCGGACAAAGAACTGATCCGTGAAGAGAACGACCTTATCTACAACCTGCTGCTGAGCTTCCCCACGGCAGCCTTGGGCGGTGCAGTAGAGATTCCGACCGTCGACGGAAAGGTAAAGGTTAAAATCGAGCCGGGTACACAACCGGGCAAAGTGCTCCGCCTCCGCAACAAAGGTCTGCCCAACGTCAACGGTTACGGCACAGGCGACCTGTTGGTCAATGTCAGTATCTACGTCCCCGAAACGCTGAGCAAAGACGAAAAGAAAGCCTTGGAGGAAATGGAAACTTCCGACAACTTCAAGCCGAATACTTCCATCAAGGAAAAGATATTCAAGAAGTTCAAGAGTCTGTTTGAATAAAGGCATCCTATCGGCTGTTTACCCAGTTTAAAGCGATGCTTTACCCAGCATAAAACAATGATTTGTCCAGCTTAAACGATTGGTTTACTCATAGTAAACGGACGGTTTAAGCTGGACAAACTATATTAATAATTCTATTAGCTACAGTACCTCGGGCAAAACTATATGAATAGAGTTAAGGGTTAGAAAACGATATTCTCACTACAGTAGGAGTGCGTACTCCAGGTTTAATCTCCCCATTTATATAAAAAACCATATTTTTGTAAGGTACGGCCACTGCACCTGCGCGAGCCAGAACAGGAGAAGTACACACAGTCTTCCATTCATGACTAAAAACATGATAACCCAATAACTCCTGATTAAACTTATACCACTCAGCAGGATGAGACAAATAATCAGGAGCCGGCTGACGCAAAGCCTGTAAAAACACATCTTTGTTCACCCCACCCATACAAAGGATCAGGCTATCACCGACTGAAACTGCAGCGCCACCACCCAACGAAACAGCCTCACCGCGAGTATTCGTAGGAGAGGCTAAAGGTACCCACTCCTTCTGCGACAAAGAATACCGATATCCGTCTGTCGACAAAGAAGCCTCCCTTTCTGAAGATGCCGGAGCAAAACCACCCCATAAATAAATTGCATACTCTCCTTTTTCATCCTTTTGAACAGCGCAAACCGGCTGGATACGCGGCTTCCCTGGGAAGGGAGCCAACTCTACCCACCCAGTAGAAAGATGTTCCAAATCCAAACGCAAAAAGACATTAGATGCCTTGCCATCACGATTTCCTCCCAAAACAAACAAGCTATTATCGACAAGGCAGCCGGATATATTATCCAAAGCAAAAGGTAAAGAGGGCAATTCCTCCGTTTTCAGCTTTCCGTTCACCATAGACAAACGAAAAACTCTTTTCACCGCTCCATCATCATTCATTCCACCAACACAGACAATGCCATCAAGAGTAGTAACAGAGAAGCCGTAAGCCATAGGCTGAAAAAGTTCTCCCACTTTCCTCCAAGATAATAGAGTATCTTTCTCAATCCTAGCCATGTAAACATCTTTATAAAAAACTTTAGTTCCACCTTTTTCTGCAGATACATCAGGGAAATTACAGCCACCGGCTATCACCAAATCATCCCCCATACATCCAGCAAAAGGCGCTGATACCCCTCTTGCAAACTTTATATTTTCAGTTACAAAGTCACGTATCAATTTCAAGTTCGGAATTTCCTCAGAACAAAACGGCATATCTCCACCAGACACAATCATTCTATCTTTTTCTCTCCCGCTTATGAAAGATGCTACAAGACTTAAAATCACCACACAAATACATAAACTTCTCATTCCTATATTATACAGTTTAGTCAACAAATTTCTGTCATTATAAATCATATAAATAAACATCCCTTTATTTCTCATTATTACTTTTCAGAATCCAAATGTGAAATAAAGGGATGTTTAAATGGGCCATATCAACTACTATCCATAAAAATATCAACAGATACTCATTAAGGTATATCTATTCCTTCCTCATTGAGCCCCGGTCCGCCTCCAGCTGTATAGCCACGGCTTTCTCCAGTCTCCCAAGGGGAAATCCAAAATGAATAAAGATCACCTTGCTGCAAATAGAATTTCACACGAATGTTTTTCCCCTTTAAAGAGGATAAATCTTTGTTTCCTTTCCACGTAACCATTTGCTTTGTACTGTTTACCCCTTTGATTAAAAGACAATCTTCTTTTGTAAAACCTGAAATAGGCTTACTTGATTCATCTAACAATTCAACAGTCAAAGTGGAATTCTCATTACGTACATCTACATTCACAAAAAAATACTTGCCGTCAAAAGATAATTTTTCTGTAACTAAGAAACCCTCAGTGTTACCAGCATGCATTGACATAAAACCGTCTCGTCTAAGCGTTGCAAGTCCTGTCGAAACATGACCATCCCACATGACATCATTCTTCATACGTCCACTAGAATAGAAATACAAAGAATCGCCAACAATAAGAGGAACTCCATTGACAGATTGCATATTCCCCCAATTCCATGCGCCTTCCGTTTCATTTACTCCCATAAAAGCCGAGTGATCTGGCCTATAGAAATGAAAACCATCCCGACTATAACCCAACCCTATTTCATTTCTTTTTTGAATTCCATATCGGTCACAAACATCATTTTCAGGGCCTTTCCACATTGCATAGAAACCTAAAATAACACTTTCATATGCTATAGCATCAAAATTATAGATTGCAGGTTCCACTTCTGGGAATTTAGGATGATGCAGTTCTTTATCATCAGGAGAAAACCAGAAAACAATATTACGATCCTTTATAGTATTACGAATATGATGAGCTAAACTTACTGCCATTTCAGGATCTTCATGTTCTAGATATGCCCTTGAACGGCCAGATAATTTATTCCCATACCGCAAACTTATAACCCATTTATTAATAAAAGGATTATAAAAAGCTGTAGTCCTGTCCCCCACAGATCCAGATTGAGCTTCACCTTTTGACCAATGAATACCATCTGCAGAATATTTAAGAACAATCTGCCAACCTCTGTTGGTTTTCTCTACATTAAATAGTTTGTACCGTTTTGACGGTTCCTTTTCCTTTTTATCCAACCATACTGTAGCAGCATCACGATCACAAGTATCCACAATATTTGTATGTGGATATACATCACGTTCTATTTTATTCCAATGTTTTCCATCGTCGGATTCTGCATAACAAGTATAAAAACTCTGTTTATGCTTATGCAACATACCAGCTCCAGCCAAGTACCACATTTTATATTTATTCTCCCGTTCATCATACCAAATTCCATCACTAAAGGGCGCAGCGTAAGGAGACCTTTCATAAGTCATTTCCCACTCCTTATCAGGTTGCAAAACTGGATTATCAGCATAAAAAACTGCATGATGTGGAATTTTCTCCAAGTTATTAACAGATGAGATCAAAAAATCATCAACAAACAATTGCCGTCCCACATTAACCGGAATGACTTCAGGTTTTTTATCAATATAAGGCAACGGCATCTCCTGTCGTTGATCTGGCACCTCATAACGAGGGGGCCAAACCTCCGGTAACACAATACCATTATGCAGAGCTGTGCTTTCATTGAGTTTATCATTGCCAGATGAACAGCCTATAAAAAAAATAACAAGAAATAAGAAATTCAAAAATCTCATGTTTTTTCATATCATATGAATAAGGTATTAGGATATCAGAAAATGATTATCCTAACCCTTATTCTGTTAAACATTCATTCTATCTATTACCAACCAGGATTGTTTGAGGTTATATAAGGATTACCTTCCACTTCTTCAATAGGAATAGGAACCCATTCATGTTTACCTTCCACAAATCCTTTATAAGTATGCCCATTATTATAAGCCTTGAAATTCGGATCTGATGCCTCTAACTCACGAAAACGTTCCGGTAATCTTCCCCAACGCAATAAATCATAAAAACGATGTCCCTCATAAGTAAGTTCCAAGATTCTCTCATGTTCAACCGTTTCCATATTAGCGGTTGCTACATGAGGCATATGCACTCTATCTCTAACTTCATTAATAGCCTCTAACGCTGTTATAGAGGTTTGTTCACCCCCCATGACCAATGTTTCAGCATACATCAGCAACACATCAGAATAACGAATCCACCTCCAATTAACTCCTTGGGCACGTCCATAAAAGAAATACTTGTTATCACCTGTATTTTCCATAGGCAATGTCCAATCCAACCATTTTCGACTAGCACATTTATAATTTTTTGCAGCTTCCCATTTGTTTCCAAATCCAGCATCAACCCCTCCGAACTCATCAGCCCAAGTATCACCTTCCAAGAAGGTTACCTTACATCCTGATGGAGCTTTTATTTCCGGCAAGTTATCATTAAAGACTAACGTACCGAACATGCGAGGATCCGTTTCACCAGCTTCATTTTTTGAATTTACAAAAACATCATAGACCCAATCATGAATTACCTGAGCATTACTTGCATTATAACCGGTATTCTGTCCCATAATGGGTAATTTGGATCGAATATCGCTAAATAAACCACTTTCAACAAAACCTGGATTAAAATTAGTATTAATTACATCCCCTAAGAATTGAATTTCCCAAATAGATTCATCATTGTTTTCATGAGCTACATCAAAATTCCAATTATAATCTTCAACCAACTTATAAGATCCATATTCACCATTAATTATACGGCCAAAAGCTTGAGCAGCCTCATTATAATAAGAATTTGTACTATTCCCATAATATTTCTCAATGCCGCTTCGATATAAATAAGCTTTTCCTAAAAGAGCAGCAGCACTCGCTTTAGTGGCTCTTCCCAAATTGGAAGCGTCCCAATACCCTTTCATAGGCAATAAACGTTCTGCCTCCTTCAAATCATTTATAATGAAATCCCAACATTCTTCTGGACTAGCCTGCGGCCTATATTCATTCGCATTACCTGTCATTTCCTTAATTAATGGTATATTTCTATAGTTTACAAATAAAAAGAAATGGGTAAATGCCCGTAAGAAATATGCTTCTCCCAAATAGGCATTTTTTAAATCTTCATCTACAAAATCTACATTCGGAATTGTTTGTATCATTTGACAAGCTTGTCCTGCTGCAGTATACATCAATTGAAAAGGCTGCACAATTGTATAATATGATGATGTGTAATCATCACTATAAGTACCAGGCATACTATAATCAGCACCAGAAGAGGCTTCATCACTCCTACTCAATTGCAATCCAAATCCACAAGCACCTAAATTTCGAGGAGTCGATATATAACCATAAGCACCCAAAATTCCTTTTTCAACATTTTCAGGAGTCGTATAAAAAGAATTTAAATCAATTTGATTCGGATTAATAGATAAATCATCAAACACGTCATTACATGATGTAATCAATAAGCAACCTACAGCTATTAATATTTTACTTATATAAGTCTTCATAATTATCATATTTTAAAAAGTCAAATTAAAACCAATATTAAATACCCGAGCATTATATGTAGGAGCATGAGCAGAATTCTGAGAAATATAAAAGCCATCTACTCCTCTGTCAAACAATGTATTGGAGTTTACCTCAGGATCATACAAAGGATATTTCGTTATGGTAAATAAGTTTTGTGCGCTAACATATATCCTCGCATTCTTAATGTGAACTTTAGACAATAAATTAGGACTAAAAGAATAACCTATTTGCAGATTCTTCAAACGCAAATACGAACCGTTTTCTACATAAAAAGAACTAGGCAAAGCATTGCTTCCACTTGAGTTTGCAACCTTAGCAATAGGTATATCAGTATTGGTGTTTGTTGGCGTCCATGCATTTAATGCATCTTTCAACAACCCTCCATTATAATTAAAATACCAATCATATTTCATTAGAGCAAAAATATCATTGCCTTGCGACCCTTGGAAGAAAGCTGTAAAATCCCAATTCTTATATGTAAATCCTAAATTTAATCCATAAGTAAAATCAGGATGAGGATTACCAATGTTTGTTTTATCATTCTCATCCACAACTCCATCAGGTTTCCCCGTCAAGTTGCCTGCTGAATCAAGACCATTATTATCCTCAAATATAAAATCGCCATTTTCATCAATGCCTAAAACATTATACCCCCAAAATGTTCCAATAGGCAAACCCGGTTTTGTAATCGTAGGACGATCATTAAAACTACCACTCATAAAAACTTCTGCATTAATTGGCTGAACCCCTTCTCCCAAGCTCTTGACTTTATTACGCAAAAACGACACATTGGCATCTACATTAATGCTCCAATCTCCAAAACTCTTTCTATAAGAACCTGACAATTCCAATCCTTTATTGCGTACAGAAGCCGAGTTAAATACAGTATTTACTCCTTCATTTACATAAATCATCTGACCGGATGAAGGTAATGGAACCAAAGAAGCCAACAAGTCATTGTTATCACGAATAAAATACTCAACCGTAAATTGCAATGCATTATCAAGGAAACCAAGTTCAACACCATAATTTTGACTGATAGACTTTTCCCAAGACAAATTCTGTTGAGCATATCTCGCGACATAACCAAGTACTCTATTATCACTTCCTACTACTGCAGGAATAGGACCATGAGCAGTAGACAAAAAAGAATACGGATCAATAAAATTCGCACCTAATTGCCCATAACTTGCACGAAGTTTTAACTTTGACAACCAGGGAACATTAAAAAACTCTTCATTGTGGACATTCCATCCTGCAGATATAGACGGGAAATAACCAACTCTATGCCCTGAAGCAAATTTTGAAGACTTATCACTGCGAATACTTCCTGACAGCAAATATCTATTATCATAATCATAATTTACACGAGCAAAAAAAGACAGCAGTGCTGAATTAAATTCCTCTCCGCCAATATTACCTGTACCATTAAATACTGTAATGGTCGGCGCACCTAAATCCGTATTACCAGAATCTGTTGATGTTAAGCGATAATATTCTCGCATCCAACTAGTACCAATCATAGCATTAACCGTATGACGATTAAATGTATTTGAATAGCTCAATATATTATCAATCGTATAATTAAACTGTTGTGAACGACTTTCAGACAACGAATTTAGTAAATTACTATATTGTTGGATAGCAGTACCATCAGCATTCCATTTTGAATCATATGCAGCCGTACGAGTGAAGCTATGACCAGCCAAATAATCTCCACCCATGGTAAGTTTATAATCCAAACCTTTGAATAAATTCAACGTTAAATTCAAACTTCCTGTTACATTCACATTACGGTTTCTTCTTTCTTGATTTGATAAAGAAGCCAAAGGATTTATATTACCCTCTGAACCATTAATATAATATTCACTACCGCCGGAAACATATCGACCATACTCATCTGTCAACGGCAATGTAGGCAAAGACATCACCATACGTGTTTTAGGTTCCTGATTAGTATAAGCTACAGCCAAATTCTCCTGCACTGTCAATCTTCCCTTCTTGAAAGTTCCATTCAACCGTGCATTATATTTCTCATATCCTGAATATATAGTTATTCCCTCTTGATTCATGTAACCAACACTTGCATTAAAAGTTGTATTCTCACCACCACCTGATATTGCAGCATTTACATTATACATAGGAGCTGTACGCAAATATACATCTTGCCAATCTGTACTCAAATTAGGATTTGTCGGATTTATATTTTCAGAAGCATTTATTGCACCAGGACTATTTGCTACTAACATTGCAGCGTATTCCCGATATTCACTTGCATTCATAAAATCCAATTTTTTAGAAGGAGTCTGTACTGAATAAGTTGCAGATAAATCAACTTTAGTTTCCCCTTTCTTACCTTGTTTTGTCGTTATTAATACAACACCGTTAGCCGCACGGGAACCATAAATAGCAGCAGCTGCACCATCCTTTAAGACCTCAATGGATTCAATATCAGTTGCGTTCAAAGTATTCAGACCACTATTACTAAAAGCACCATCTATAACATATAATGGCTCCGTTTCTCCAAAAGTTCCAGCACCACGCACTAGAATTTTAACATCAGCACCGGCTTCTCCTCCTTTTTGAAGGACTTCAACACCAGGAATTCTTCCTTGTAAGGTAGAAGCGACATTAGGTGCTACCTGTTTTTGAATTTCATTCACTGAAACAGATGCGACCGAAGCTGTCATACTAGATTTTTTCTGCACACCATAACCTACTACAACAACTTCTTCCAATTGTTCTGCATCTTCTTGCAATACAACATCAATAAATGTCCTCCCACCAGGTACTATCTCTTGTGTTTTATAACCTATATAGGAAAAAACCAAGGTCGACCCAGTTCCTACATTTAATGAAAAGCTTCCGTCCAAAGAAGTTATTGTTCCATTAGTCGTCCCTTTTTCTGATATTGAGACACCAATTAAAGGCTCTTTTTTGTTATCAGTAACCTTACCTGTAATAGTTAACTGCTGAGCATACACTACAACATAAAAACAATAAAAGCATAAAAACAATAAAAGTTTCTTCATAGCGCAAATTAAATTAATTATAAAATCAATATTCCTATATACTCTCTTTACATAACATGTATCCACAAACCATCATACGAGGAATGTGGAAAGGTCCCTTGAACAAATTGCCCTTTGCCGGCTGAGCCACAGTACCGTCACGATGAAGATAACCGTACCACTCACCAAACTCCTTATCAGGGAAATGAGCATAAGTCCAGTCACTGATCTGTTTGTGCATTGCCAGATATTTTTCATCATGCGTAGCTTGATAAGCATACAAAGTGGCAATGATAGCTTCAGTCTGCGGCCACCAGAACTTCATATCTTGCGAATAATCCTGTACAGGGAAATTACGACAATCGCGGAAATTGATGATGCCACCATATTCCTTGTCCCAGCCCCACTCCCAGGACCATTCCAATATATCAAGAGCCATCTGAACCAAATTCTTGTCCCAATTGCGATACTTGGCCTCTTCCATGATAAACCAGGAAGTCTCGATGCAATGTCCAGGGTTAATGAGACGACCGTTGCAAGTATCCATAAATTCGCCATTGGGTCCCACCATTTCAAGCACAGCCTTGAACTCCGGATGCATGAAATAATGACGAATCGCAGACAACGATTCATCAATCTGTTTGTCGAGTATAGGATCCGCGATAGCCGCACGTATACGGGAAGCCGTATTGATGAGGATCATCGTAATGGAATGTCCACGCGACTGCAAGGTCGGCAGATACTTGGGTTCCAAAAAACCAGGAGTTGACAAGAACTTCTGAATATTTTTAAACATATCCAAAGCCTTCAACGCATAGGTCGTGTCGCCCGACGCAATGGAATATTCCGACATGGCAATGGCTGCAAAGCATTCAGAAAACACGTAACGACGTTTTCGCAAAGGTTGTCCGTCACCTGTCACCTCAAAAAACATATGTCCGTCTGTATCGATGCAATGCTGCTCTATAAAATCTACGCAACTTTTAGATGCTGCCAACCAGTCGGGATTTTTCTCCACCTGATTGTATGCATAAGCTGCTATAAAACCAAACCTGCCCTGAAACCAAACCGATTTGGTCGTATCCATCAAACGTCCTTCCCTATCCAAACAAGTATACACTCCACCATGCTGACGGTCCAGCCCATGTTCCAGCCAAAACGGCATAATATTTTCTTGGAGTTCATGCTTATAATCAGAAGCCCAGGTATTCAAATACTGTTTTATATCCATAGCATTCAGAATTTGTTGCAACGTTCAAAGAAATTAATGGCCTCCAATTCCGCTTTCATACGCTTCTCTTCCTCATCGGTCATATTCTGGAAAGGTGTACGGTTCTTTCCCAAATCAAGTCCTATCAGCTTCATAATCCGTTTGCCTGCAACTATATTACCCCGATAATGGCAAATGACATTAATGACATCTTGGGAGAAATTTTGTAATTCACGGGCCTTCTCAATATCACCGGCATTCCAGGCATCAATGATACCTACCAAATTAATGCCATTGTAATTGGTCGTTCCACCAATACCTCCCTGAGCTCCGCCCATTGCCAATGAAGGAAGAATGGTTTCATCCTGACCGTGAAGCATATCAAACTTGCCATTTTTATACAGACGGCACTGGTTGTATTCATAAATGCTCTCGTAGGTATATTTGATTCCAGCGAAGTTAGGTATACGCCCATCCACAGCTTTCAACAGTTCGACCATCGGCAGAAAAGCCCCATTGAATGCGGGGATATGATAGTAATAAAAAGGCAAATTGGGAGCTCCCATCGCAATCTCCTCGCAATATTTCACCAATTCCTCAATACGACCCACCTTCGGAAAAGGGGGAGCCATCGCACCAATACCCCATGCACCTATTTTCTGCGCATGTTCGGCCAGCATTTTGCTAGCCTTGACACAACAACTGCCCACATGAACAATCACCTTGAAACCTTCAGGCGCCACTTCTATCCAACGTTCCGCCAGCTTCATGCGTTCTTCTTCCGTCAGCATATAGCCTTCACCGGAAGAGCCATTAATAAAAACTCCCTTCAGACCATTCTTTTCCAACATCTTGGCATACGCCTCAATGGGTTCATAATTCACTTCTCCATTCTCATAAAACGGAGTAAAAGGCGCGTCAATCAATCCGATAATTTTCTCCATAACTTTCATATATTAAAGGTTTATTATTCTACATTATCTGTCGTGGGACGTAAGAAATACAGCTGTAAGCCCAGGGCAACCAGCACCACTATACTTAACAACGCAAATCCCAATCCCAAATTTCCGCCATCGGTCCATTTCCCTAAAAGCTCTGTAACAGCTGCACCGGCAAAAACACCGGTCATATTCATAATTCCGTATGCTGTAGCACGATGTTTGGCTGACACAAATTGGCAGAGAATTGGCATATTGTTCGCATCGAATACGCCATAACCAATACCAAAAAGCAAACCGGCTCCTACAACCGCAATCAGGCTATGTCCAAAGCCTAACAAGAGCAAAGCTGGTATCGTCAAACCCAAACCTATTGCGCCGGTATATACCCGACCCCGTATATTTTTCTGCACCCAACGGTCGGACAACACTCCACCGGCAAGCACACCAATAAAAGAAGAAACCGCAATAGTTATTGTCGAAATGGGGCCTGCTTCCGACATCGGAATATTCAAATTCTCGGCAAACAGAGTAGGCAACCAATTTTTAGTAGCCCAACCGGGCAAACTGGGAGCAGCAAAATAAAAAAGAATAATCCAAAAAGCCCACGTCGAGAACAACATGCCCAATCCACTGAATAACGAAGTCTTTTTCACCTCATTCTGGACAGGTTTCACTTTCTCTACAGAAGCATGAAGAGGATTTTCGCGGAGAGCCAGCATCAGAACCAAGGAATAAGCTACACCAATAATACCAAACCAATGGAATGCCGAATGCCATGAAAACATAGCGGCCACCGTTGCACCAAATCCGCCAATTGCCTGACCAACATACAAACCTGTCATATGTACACCAACAGCCAGCGAACGGGACTTACCTTGATGCCAATCAGCAATCAAAGACAAGGCAGAAGGAATATAAAGAGCCTCACTGATACCCATCACAGCACGAAGCCAATATAATTCATGAAAAGTATCAGCGTATCCCATCAAATAGGTAACAGCAGACCAAACGAACAAACTGCCTACGACCAGCCATTTCCGGCTGAAACGATCTGCAATCATACCTGCAACCGGACTCATAAAGCCATATATCCATAAAAATATAGCCATCAGGGCACCGAAGGCCTCAGCTTTATTCAATTCCACAATATCGACCTTCATAGCCTCCTGCATGGTAGAAAGCATCTGACGATCCATATAATTAAGCAAGGCTACCACCCAAAGCAACCCTACCACAACCCAAGGATACACTTTTCCATTTCCCATAATATCAATTACAATTTAACCTTTGCTATAAGTTTTCTAATTTTTCCCTCGCCAATGCATGGAGCATGAGCATCCTCAGGATAAGCAACCACAAATTGACCAGGCACCAAATCCACATATGTAGTCGGAGCATCGCTATACAAGGCACAATCACCTTCCGGAGAATAAGCCTTTTCCTCTTGAATCAAATCAGATGCAGCCTTCCACCCTATTCTTTCACGACCCTCCAATAAAATATGGACATCAAGATATTGATTATGAAGCTCAAGCAACTGCTGCTCTTGAGATACAGCTTCAGTTTCCGTATTCATAACATAAAGATTATCTCCATCTATATCAATCCGTCCCAAGGGAGCACAAGAGAAATCATAAGATCTCACAAAATCAAACAACTTTTTAAATAATGGATGAAGAACCTCCACCCGACTTGAATTAACTAAATTCGAGATTATCATAGCAAAACATTTAAGTTTTTACATTATAGAGGACAAATACAAAGATTAATTTTCAAATCACATATAATTAATAAAATATTTTATTAACAATGCTGTAAAACATATAAAATATGACCTATTTAGTATATAACAACGGAGCAATTACTATATTTTTATGAAAAACATTCGTATATTTGTCGAAACAACTAATAAATTAAGACACATGAAACAAGCGTTACTTAAAGAAATAGAAATAGGCAGCAAAAATGCCTTACTTAAAAAGAAAATCATTACACATTATATATATAATGGATGTTCAACCATCACAGATTTATCCAAAGAGCTGGATTTAAGTGTACCGACAGTAACCAAATTCATCTCAGAAATGTGCGAAGAAGGCTATATCAATGATTATGGGAAACTGGAAACAAGCGGCGGAAGACATCCAAGTTTATATGGACTCAATCCAGAATCAGGATACTTTATAGGCGTAGACATCAAAAAATTTGCAATCAATCTGGCACTGATCAATTTCAAAGGCGATATGCTGGAATTAAAAATGAATACTCCCTATAAATTTGAAAATACTCCAGAGGCACTGGAAGAACTTTGCAAACTCATCAAAGATTTTATCGCAGAAACAGAAGTGAAACTGGAAAAGGTGATGAATATCTGCATCAACATCTCCGGGCGAGTCAATCCAGAATCTGGGTACAGTTTCAGCATGTTCAATTTTTCAGAAAATCCATTGGCTGATGTCCTAAGAAAAAAAATAGGATTTCCTGTATGCATTGACAATGATACACGCGCTATGACTTATGGAGAATATATGAAGGGATGCGTCACTGGAGAAAAGAATATAATTTTTGTCAATATCAGCTGGGGATTAGGTATTGGTATCATTATTGACGGGAAAATATATACAGGTAAATCAGGTTTTTCTGGAGAGTTCGGTCACATCAACGTATTCGACAATGAAATCATCTGTCATTGCGGCAAGAAAGGATGCCTGGAAACAGAAGCCTCAGGAAGTGCCTTCCATCGTATTTTTCTGGAAAGAATAAAAAACGGAGAAACATCCATATTGTCTGAAAGGCTTAAAGAAAAGAACAAAGCCCTCACCTTGGACGAGCTGATAGCAGCAGCATGCAAAGAAGACCCGCTCTGCATAGAAATAGTTGAAGAGATAGGACAAAAACTCGGAAAGCAGATTGCAGGACTGATAAACATCTTCAACCCTGAACTGGTAATAATAGGAGGTACGTTGTCACGAACTGGCGACTACATCACTCAACCAATAAAAACAGCTGTCAGGAAGTACTCCCTAAACCTGGTAAATAAAGACTCGGCTATCCTTACTTCTAAACTAAAAGATAAAGCCGGCATCATAGGAGCATGTATGCTGGCCCGCAGCCGCATGTTTGAAGGGTGATACCAAATAAGAATCCTCTCAAGTCTAATTTACCATTAACAGAGGCTCCTTCCTGCTATCTCAGGCACCCAAAAAAGAAGGCCATATCATTCCGTCCATTAAAAATTTAAGGGGAGCAAGACAAAAAAAACGCCCCTAAACCTTTTGATTTTTCAAATAAAGCTGTACCTTTGCACGCCGTAAGACATAAGGGCTTATGATTGCCGATATAGCTCAGTTGGTAGAGCAACGCATTCGTAACGCGTAGGTCGCCGGTTCAAGTCCGGCTATCGGCTCAAAAGAGATGCAAACAATGCATCTCTTTTTTCTTTATTAGAAATTTCATATTTTTGTGCCTCAAATTCAACAAAAGCAATCGTATGACCAAAAGGAAAAAGCTCATTACCCTGCTATTGGCTTTGACGACCATTCTGTGCATCTGCATGGGAACAGCCTACTACCTACTGCTGGCTCCACAATTCCACCCCAAGAAACCGGTTTATATCTATATAGACAAAGACGACACGGCCGACTCGGTGTTCCACAAGCTCCATACCACAGCTTCTCCCGGCCATCTGGCCGGCCTGTACGCGATAGCCCGTCTGAAAGGATATGACGAACACCTCCATACGGGACGCTATGCTGTCCGCCCCGGCGACAATGCCTACCATGTATTCGGAAGGTTGTCACGGGGACACCAGGAACCCGTCAACCTGGTCATAGGCAGCGTACGTACCCTGGACCGCCTGGCACGCAACGTAGGCAGGCAACTCATGATAGACTCTGCGGACATTGCCCGGGGGCTACAGGACTCTGCCTACTGGAAAGAACAGGGCTATACAAAAGAAAGCCTCCCCACCCTCTTCATCCCCAACACCTATCAGGTGTATTGGGATATGGATGCAGAAGGTTTCTTTAGACGGATGATAAAGGAACACAACCGTTTCTGGAACGAAAGTCGCCTGAGCAAAGCCGACTCGCTGGGCATGACACCCGTAGAGGTAGCCACCCTGGCATCCATTGTGGAAGAAGAGACCAACAACGCACAAGAAAAGCCGATGGTAGCCGGCCTGTACATCAACCGCCTGCACGCAGGCATGCCGCTCCAAGCTGATCCTACGATCAAGTTTGCCTTGCAGGATTTCGGCCTGCGCAGAATCAGCAACGCCCATCTGGGCATCGACTCTCCCTACAACACCTACCGGTATGCAGGTCTGCCTCCGGGCCCCATACGCATTCCCTCGCCTGCGGGAATAGATGCCGTGCTGAACTACACGAAGCATAATTATCTGTATATGTGTGCCAAGGAAGACCTCTCGGGTACCCACAATTTTGCCGCCAACTACGCCGAGCACATGCGCAACGCCCGAAAATACTGGAATGCCCTGAACAAGCGAAAGATTTTCCAATAGATTTGATTTAATAAGAGCAAAAGCTTATATTTGCCCTTCGTATAACCGAATCATAAAAAATACGAAGAAAGATATGAGCAAGCAACTCTTACTTGGCGACGAAGCCATCGCCCAGGCGGCACTCGATGCAGGCCTCTCGGGCGTTTATGCCTATCCGGGCACTCCTTCCACAGAAATAACCGAATACATTCAGGCGGCTCCCGTCACTGCTGCCCGAAACATACACAGTCACTGGTGCAGCAATGAGAAGACGGCGATGGAGGCAGCACTGGGAATGTCGTTTGCAGGCAAACGGTCGCTGGTGTGCATGAAACACGTAGGCATGAACGTGGCAGCCGACTGCTTCGTCAACTCAGCCATCACCGGTGTAAAAGGCGGCATGATAGTCGTAGCAGCCGACGACCCCAGCATGCACTCTTCACAGAACGAACAGGACAGCCGCTTCTACGGCGACTTCGCCCTGATTCCCATGTATGAACCCAGCAACCAGCAGGAAGCCTACGACATGGTCTACAACGGATTCAAATTCTCCGAACAGACAGGCGAACCCATCCTGCTGCGCATCGTCACCCGCCTGGCCCACTCCCGTTCGGGCGTGGAACGTCGGGAAGAACAACCGCAGAACACCCTTGCGTTCAGCGAAGATCCCCGCCAGTTCATCCTCCTGCCCGGCAATGCGCGCAAACGCTACAAGGCGTTGCTGCAGCAGCAGGAAGCCTTCATTCACGCCTCCGAGACATCGCCCTACAACCGCTACACGGAAGGGAGCAACAAGAAAATGGGAATCGTGGCTTGCGGCATCGGCTACAACTACCTGATGGAGAACTATCCCGAAGGATGCGAATATCCGGTGTTGAAGATTGGCCAATACCCCTTGCCCAAGAAACAACTGATGAAGCTCGTGGAGGAATGTGACGAAATCCTGGTTCTGGAAGACGGACAGCCGTTCGTAGAGAAACAACTGAAAGGCTACTTGGGTCTGGGCGTCCATGTGAAAGGACGACTGGACGGAACCCTGCCGACCGACGGCGAGCTGACCCCAGACAGCGTAGCCCGGGCCATAGGCAAAGAGAACGTAGCCACCTTCAGTGTTCCTTCTCTGGTAGAGATGCGTCCGCCAGCCTTGTGCGACGGATGCGGACACCGGGACATGTACACCGTGCTGACCCAAGTTCTGAGGGAAGAATATCCCGACCACAAAGTATTCAGCGACATCGGCTGCTATACACTGGGGGCCAACGCTCCGTTCCATGCCATCAACTCCTGCGTGGACATGGGCGCCTCCATCACCATGGCCAAAGGCGCTTCCGACTCCGGTGTACATCCGGCAGTAGCCGTCATCGGCGACTCAACCTTCACCCATTCGGGCATGACAGGCCTGCTGGACTGCGTCAATGAAAATGCAAACGTCACCATCGTCATCTCGGACAACGAAACGACCGCCATGACCGGCGGACAGGACTCAGCCGGTACCGGACGTTTGGAAAGCATCTGCGCCGGCATCGGTGTGGCACCGGAACACATCCGTGTCGTCGTGCCCCTGAAGAAAAACTACGAAGAGATGAAGCAAGTAATCCGCGAAGAAATCAATTACAAAGGCGTGTCCGTCATCATTCCCCGTCGAGAATGCATCCAAACACTGGCACGCAAGAAACGTAACAAATAAACAAGAACAGCCATGAAAAAAGATATCATATTGTCGGGCGTGGGAGGACAAGGCATCCTCTCCATCGCCACCGTTATCGGACAAGCCGCCCTGAAATCGGGTCTTTACATGAAGCAAGCCGAAGTGCACGGCATGAGCCAGCGCGGCGGCGACGTACAGTCGAACCTGCGCATCAGCGACCGCCCCATCGCTTCGGACCTCATCCCAACCGGAAAATGCGACATCATCCTCTCGCTGGAACCTATGGAGGCGCTGCGCTATCTGCCCTACCTCAGCCCCGAAGGCTGGCTCATTACCAACGAGACGCCGTTCATCAACATTCCCAATTATCCGTCGACGGAAAGTATCCAGGCGGAGCTGGACAAACTGCCCCACAAAATCACGCTGAACGTCAACGAAGTGGCCAGACAGACCGGCTCACCACGCGTAGCCAACATTGTTCTGCTAGGTGCCACCATTCCGCTACTGGGCATCAGTTACGAAACGGTACAGGAAAGCATCCGGGAAATTTTCCAACGGAAGGGAGAAGAAATCGTGGCTCTGAACCTGAAAGCGCTGGCTGCCGGAAAGGAAATAGCCGAAAAGAACATCTGAAAAATACAACAACTATCATACAACCACAACCATGAATAGCAAATACTGGGAAGAAGAGATCGAAACCATGCCACGCGAAAGGCTGCGTGAGCTGCAGTTGCAAAGACTGAAAAAGACCATCGGCATTGCAGCTCACTCGCCTTTCTACCACAAAGTGTTTCAGGAGCATGGCATCACACCGGACAGCATCCGGACACTGGACGACATCCGCAAAATACCTTTCACAACCAAAGCCGACATGCGCGCCAACTACCCCTTCGGACTGGTGGCCGGCAACATGCGCGAAGACGGAGTGCGCATCCACTCGTCCAGCGGCACCACCGGCACACCGACCGTCATCGTACATTCACAGCACGACCTGGACTCTTGGGCCAATCTGGTTGCCCGCTGCCTGTACATGGTCGGCATCCGCAAAACAGACGTATTCCAAAACAGTTCGGGCTATGGCATGTTTACCGGAGGACTGGGATTTCAATATGGAGCCGAACGACTGGGAGCACTGACCGTACCGGCAGCAGCCGGCAACAGCAAACGCCAGATCAAGTTTATTACCGATTTCCACACAACGGCCTTACACGCCATTCCCAGTTATGCCATCCGCCTGGCAGAGGTATTCCAATCGGAAGGGATAGACCCGGCCAGTACCACTCTGAAAACCCTGGTCATCGGAGCCGAGCCACACACCGACGAACAGCGGAAAAAAATAGAGCGTATGCTGGGCGTAAAAGCCTACAACAGCTTCGGAATGACAGAAATGAACGGACCGGGAGTGGCATTTGAATGCCAGGAGCAAAATGGCATGCACTTTTGGGAAGACTGTTACCTGGTAGAAATTATCAATCCGGAAACGGGAGAACCTGTACCCGATGGTGAGATTGGCGAACTGGTGCTCACCACGCTTGACCGCGAGATGATGCCATTGATACGCTACCGCACCCGAGACCTGACCCGCATTCTTCCGGGAGAATGTCCCTGTGGACGTACCCACCTGCGCATCGACCGCATCAAAGGCCGCAGCGACGATATGTTCATCATCAAGGGTGTAAACATCTTCCCGATGCAGGTTGAAAAGGTACTGGTACAGTTCCCACAACTGGGCAGCAATTACCTCATCACGCTGGATACCATCGACAATCAGGACGAAATGATTGTAGAAGTAGAGCTCAGTGACCTGTCTACCGACAGCTATGTCGAACTGGAAAAGGTACGCAAGGAGATCACCCGCCAGCTGAAAGACGAGATTCTGCTGACTCCCAAGGTCAAGCTGGTCAAGAAAGGCACCCTTCCCCAAAGCGAAGGGAAAGCCGTCCGGGTCAAAGACCTGCGCAACAACCGATAAGGGAAGGAGAAAGAAAAGAGGGATGGTTCTTGAAAGCCATCCCTCTTTTTTATAGAAAGCCGCACCGATGATGTGATGAAACTCCGATAGACATGATTTGAGTGCTCGTCCTCTTTGTAATCCACCGACTCAAAGGTTACCCCGAAGGGCGTGGCCCGCCATTGAGAAGCGAAACTTGTCTCGGTATTTCTTATAATTTGATGAGTTTCCCGATCCAATCAATGCGGCTATTTTTTCTATAACAAAGGTAAGAAGTTTATCTGAAAGAAACAAGCAAAACACAAAAAAAGTGTCGGAAACTTATAAAAGTCCCGACACTTTCCTTTAATCTTCAGCTATTCAGGATAGCTTATGCTGCTTTAGCCTTAGCAACGATAGCCTTGAATGCTTCCGGGTGATTTACAGCCAAATCGGCCAACACCTTGCGGTTGATTTCGATTCCGGCTTTGTGCAGAGCACCCATCAGCTTCGAATAAGACAAACCTTCCAGACGGGCAGCAGCGTTGATACGCTGAATCCACAGAGCACGGAAGTTTCTCTTTTTGGCCTTACGGTCACGGAACGCATACGTCAAACCCTTCTCCCAAGTATTCTTGGCAACGGTCCAAACGTTCTTTCTTGCACCAAAGTAACCTCTGGTCAACTTCAAAATTTTCTTTCTTCTTGCTTTAGAAGCAACATGATTTACTGATCTTGGCATAGTTTTTTCTGTTTTTGAATGTTAGCGCCATTGCTCCACGCAACGGACTTCAAGCTAATGCATTCGGTTAATAACTTTAATTTCTTTAGCAGCTTTCTCTGATTACTTCATAGCCAAAAGCTCCTTCACCTGGCTCACATTCGTAATGTCTACCAATGTAGAGTAGCATAAGTTTCTTTTTTGCTTTTTAGTTTTCTTAGTCAGGATGTGACTGTGAAAAGCATGCTTTCTTTTGATTTTACCCGTTCCGGTAAGAGTAAATCTCTTTTTTGAACCGGAGTTAGTCTTGATCTTTGGCATCTTACTTATTTTTAAATTATTAAAATTAGATGGCAACGCACTATACCTGCGGCGTTACTCATTATTTTCATTTTCTGTGGCAGCTTCCTTCTCTTTCGGCGCTGCAGCGGCTTCAGCTTTAGGAGCAGCAGCTTTCTTGGGAGCTCCTGGTTTCTTAGGCGAAAGCTGGATGGTCATGCGTTTCCCTTCGAGAACAGGCATCTGGTCTACCTTGGCATAGTCTTCCAAATCGTTAGCAAAACGGAGCAGCAATACTTCGCCCTGCTCTTTGAACAAGATGGAACGTCCTTTAAAGAAAACGTATGCTTTTACCTTGTCACCGTCTTCCAGGAAACCTTTGGCATGCTTCAACTTGAAGTTGTAGTCATGATCATCGGTTTGAGGTCCGAAACGGATTTCTTTCACGTTGACCTTCACCTGCTTGGCCTTCTGTTCCTTCTGACGTTTCTTCAGTTGGTAAAGGAATTTAGAGTAATCGATAATACGACAAACAGGGGGTTGTGCATTGGGAGAAATCTCTACCAGGTCCGCTTCATGTTCCTCAGCCAGTCGCAAGGCCTGACCGATGGGATACACTTTGCTTTCCACTTCGTCGCCCACAATACGGACTTCTTTGGCACGAATCTGTTCATTGATTCGGTGTTGCCCTTTTAAGCTGTCATTCTTCATTCAATAATGTTACTACCTCTTTTTGTTTTTTATTCGTTACTACTAAATTGGCCGCAAATTTACCACTTATTTATCATATTCTGAACTTCTTCACTAATTTTTTTAGCGAAATCTTCAACTTTCACGGTTCCCTGATCGCCTTCACCTTGCTTACGCACAGAAACTTCGCCGTTCTCGGCTTCTTTCTCGCCGACTACCAGCATGTAAGGAATGCGCTTCATCTCGTTGTCGCGGATCTTACGCCCGATTTTCTCGTTTCGTTCGTCGACCAGCGCACGGATATCGTATTTCTTCAAGATCAGACGCACTTCGTTGGCATAGTCGTTGAACTTCTCGCTGATAGGCAGGATAGCTACCTGGTCGGGAGTCAGCCACAAGGGGAACTTACCGGCTGTATGTTCGATGAGCACAGCCACAAAACGTTCCATAGAGCCGAACGGTGCACGATGAATCATGACCGGACGATGCTTCTGGTTGTCGGCACCGGTATATTCCAGCTGGAAGCGTTCGGGCAAGTTATAGTCCACCTGGATGGTACCCAGCTGCCAGCGACGTCCGATGGCATCCTTCACCATAAAGTCCAACTTCGGGCCATAGAAAGCGGCTTCGCCATATTCTACCTTCGCTTTCAATCCTTTCTCTTCGCAAGCCTCGATGATGGCACGTTCGGCCTTTTCCCAGTTTTCATCGCTACCGATGTATTTGTCACGGTTCTCCTTGTCGCGCAACGAAATCTGTGCTTCGAAGTTCTCGAAATCCATCGACTTGAATACGATGGAAATGATGTCCATCACGCGCAGGAATTCATCCTTTACCTGGTCGGGACGACAGAAGATATGGGCATCATCCTGCGTAAAGCTACGAACACGGGTCAGTCCATGCAACTCTCCGCTCTGTTCGTAACGGCATACGGTACCAAACTCGGCCAGACGCAAAGGCAGGTCCTTGTACGAGCGGGGCGAGTTCTTGTATATCATGCAGTGGTGCGGGCAGTTCATGGGTTTCAGGAAGTATTCCTCTCCTTCCTCCGGTGTGTGAATGGGTTGGAAAGAGTCCTTGCCATACTTCGCATAGTGCCCGGATGTAATGTAGAGCAGTTTGTTTCCGATGGGCGGACACATCACTTCCTGATAGTCGTAACGGGCCTGGATGCGACGCAGGAAGTCCTGCAGACGGATGCGCAGTGCCGTTCCTTTCGGCAACCACATGGGCAAGCCCTTGCCCACGGTATCCGAGAACATGAACAGGTCCATTTCCTTACCAATCTTGCGATGGTCGCGTTTCTTGGCCTCTTCCAGCATCACCAGATACTCGTCGAGCATTTTCTTCTTCGGGAAAGTGATGCCATAGATACGGGTCATCATCTTGCGGTCTTCTTGTCCGCGCCAGTAGGCACCGGCCACCGAAGTCAGCTTGATTGCCTTGATGGGAGCGGTTGTCATTAAGTGAGGACCGCGGCACAAGTCTGTGAAAGCACCTTGTGTATAGGTCGTAATATGGCCGTCTTCCAATTCCGAAATAAGTTCGCACTTATAGGTTTCGCCCCGGTCACCAAACATCTTCAAAGCATCGGCTTTGGAGATATCCCGACGAACCACGGCTTCTTTCTTGGCAACCAGTTCGGCCATTTTCTGTTCGATAGTAGGAAGATCGGACTCCTTGATGGGAGTTTCACCCGGATCGACATCATAATAGAATCCGTTTTCGATAGCCGGACCGATACCGAACTGGATGCCGGGATAAAGCTCCTGCAGGGCTTCGGCCAACAAGTGGGCACTGGTATGCCAGAAAGCATGCTTGCCCTGCTCGTCTTCCCATTTATAAAGTACAAACTCAGCGTCGTTCTGGATAGGACGACCCAAATCATACGTTTCACCGTTCACACCGCAAGCCAACACTTCTTGAGCTAGTCTTGCGCTTATACTTTCTGCAATCTGCAGTCCTGTTACTCCTTCGTTGTATTCACGAACGGAGCCGTCTGGAAATGTTATCTTTATCATAATGTCAGGTATTTCAAATTCTGCACGCAAAAATAGAGATTTATTTTTTGATAACCACTCATTTCACAAAAAATGTTATTCGCGGGTATCGGTAAAGCGTTTGATGATGTTGTAGGCAGACACGATACCCAGTTCGCCCGCCTTACTCAAGTCCATGATTCCCTGTTTGTTATTACCCAGGAAGATCTGGGTCAACCCACGGTTGAAATAAGCTTCAGCAAACTCCGGATCCATTTCGATCACCTTGTTATAGTCTTCCAACGCCGAACGATAGTCTTTCAAGGCCGAAAAGACATTGCCACGGTCGTAGTAGCCGTACACAAAGTCGGGAGCCAGCTCAATCACCTTGTCCAGGTCTTTCTTGACCACTTCGTAATCGACGCCCGTCACGCCCTTCTCCTGTTTTCCATCGCCTGCCGACGACGAATTGGTGTCGGACAAGGCCTCGGCCTTCTTGTACTCCAGCTGCTTGAAGCGGACCAGGGCACGCATGAAATAGGCTGGGAAGAAATTACCGTCCAACAGGATACTCTTCGTAAAGTCGGCGATCGAACTATCAAAATCCTGTACCAGATAGAAATCCATGCCACGCGAAAAGCGCTTCAGGGCATTCTGCGGATCGGCCACGATATCCGACGTATGGGAATCGATCAAGGCAAAATGATACTTCACCTGTTCCTCGGTCAGCGGAGCCTCCATGTTGGTGATGTGCAACGGCTTTGGCAA
Source organism: Mediterranea massiliensis (assembly GCF_900128475.1). Lineage (GTDB taxonomy): Bacteria > Bacteroidota > Bacteroidia > Bacteroidales > Bacteroidaceae > Bacteroides > Bacteroides massiliensis_E. The sequence continues at coordinate 73,956 of NZ_LT635838.1, forward strand.
CTTTTTCGACAGATTCAACTCATCGATTGCCTTATAGAAGTGGACCGTTTTCTTGATTTCACTAATTTTCTCATAATAAGTCAGCGCATACATGGGCTCCAGCTTGACCACCACATTTCGATCCTGCACACGTCCACGGTAATCGCTGGTGTAACGCTGGGTAGATTCCGAGTCGTCGGCAATCACAATCTTCCGATAGTTTTCCATGTTCTTGTCCGACTTCTTGCGGGTCTTTTCGCCGTCATTCCCTTGGCCGTCGGCTTCGGCCATGTCCTTCTTATCGCTTCCCTGCTTGCCGTTCAAGCGGTCCAGCTGGGCTTGCATCAGTTTGAATTCATCCTGTTCGGCTCCCTTGCGGTCTCCTATTTTCCGACGGGCTTCTGCCCGGTAATGATACCCGGTCAGGAAGTTGGGATATTCAGCTATCACCTTCGAATAATCGTCGATGGCTCCCCGATAATCTCCCGTCTGGGCGCGCAACAAGCCACGGTTGAAAGTGGCCATCATGTTGTCCGGCTCCATTTGCAAGACAAAGTCGAAGTCTTCGATGGCGCGGTTGTCATCGCCCACCTGGGCCCGAAGCAAACCACGGTTGTAGTGCCCGATAAAGTTATTGGGGTCAATATCCAAGGCCAAGTCATAGTCCTGCATGGCTCCCCTCAGATTGTTCTGATGGAAACGGGCCAAGGCACGGTTGATGTAATTGCCGGCATTCTTGACACTCAAGCGGATGGCACGATCCAGATCGTCCTCCGCGCTCTTATACTCTTTCTGCTGAAGTTTGACCATCGCACGAGCACTCCACGCATCGGCATCATAGCGGTCCAGTTCGATGGCCTTGTCAAAATCGCGCAGGGCACTGATGGTATCGTTTTGCTTCAGGTTAACCTCTCCACGCATCAGATAGGCGCGCGTGTAGCGGGGCGAAATGGCCAGCAGCTTCTCCAGATCGTCTTTGGCGGCCGTATAGTCTTCCTTCTGCATGTGACAAAGGGTCAGATTATGCCATAGCACCAAATTCTCGGGATCGTATTTCAACGCCATCCGATAGTCTTCAATTGCTCCGTCGAAATTGTTCTGACGAATACGGGCCAAGCCTCTCACTTGATAAGCACCGACCACAAACGGATTGCGGCGGATAGCCTCATCGCAATCGGCTTCCGCCCCCTGATAGTCGTCCAGGTTGATTTTGGCCAAGCCACGGTAGAAGTATGGTTCAAACAAGTAAGGCTTGGCACTGATCACCTGATTGAAGTACTGGATGGAAAGCACATAATCTTCGAAATACAGAGCATTCCGAGCAATCATCATTACCCGCTCCGTATTGATCTGGGCACACAGACAGGCCGGAAAGAGCAGTATGGCTATCAGCAGTTTCTTGATCATTATTCTACCCCTATCACATCGTTTTTATTTTACCCTCACCGTCTTGACCTTGTACGTGCAATGTGCCTTCCCCTTCAGCATGGCATTGAGTTTGCCCTTGATCATCTGCTTGCGCAGGGCCGACAGGTGGTCGATGAACATCTTTCCTTCCAGGTGGTCGAACTCGTGCTGCATGACACGGGCCAGATAACCCTCTACCACTTCGTCGTGCTCCTGGAAGTTCTCATCCATGTATTTCACACGAATCTTGTTGCCACGCTTTACACTCTCATGAATACCCGGCAGGCTCAAGCATCCCTCTTCCATCGAGACCTCCTCTCCGGACACTTCTTCGATATGGGCGTTGATGTAGGCCTTGCGGAAACCCTTAAACTCAGGCAGGTCGTCAGACAGGACATCCAGATTGATCACAACCACTCGGATAGGCAGTCCAATCTGCGGAGCGGCCAATCCCACTCCGTCTGCATGGTCCATCGTTTCGAACATGTCCGCAATCAGCTGTTTCAATTCAGGATAATCGGGAGTGATATCTTCGGACACCTTTCTCAGGACAGGTTGTCCATACGTATAAATCGGTAAAATCATATTTTGTTTCCTTTCAGTTGGTTTTGTTCTCTATATTATCTAAAACTTCGGTTCTCCAGATAGCTCTGCAAAATGATGGTGGCACTGATTTCATCGACCAGCGCCTTGTTCTGCCGGTCCTTTCTTTTCAATCCAGCTTCCAACATGGTCCGATGAGCCAAGACGGAGGTAAAACGTTCGTCCACATACTCCACCGGCATGTCGGGCAATCTTTTCTGCAACGAACGGACAAAGGGCTCGATGCGCTTCATGTTCTCCGAAGCCTCGTTGTTCATCTGCTTGGGCAGTCCCACCAGGATGCGCTCGACCGGCTCCCTGGCCACATAGTCCAAGATAAAAGCCAGCAGTTCGTGAGTAGGTACCGTCGTCAGACCGTTCGCAATCAGTTGCAAGGGGTCGGTTACCGCAATCCCCGTACGCTTCTTTCCGTAATCTATAGCCAGCAGTCTTCCCATATCGGCCACAAAAATACAACTTTAATTGCTTTTGCCAAACAATCAATAAACGAGTTTCACATTATCTATCCAAAGGGAGTTGCCGGGCGAACCGATATAGGCTCCCCCGTGGCTGGACGTAAACTGAAGCACCATGTGGGTGGGCACGTCGTCTTCCGTTCCCCATGCCACCTCGTGGATGGGTACGCTCTCGCCCTTGCTGTTCATGGCATAACGTTCCTCTACCTGCAAGCGCATCATGTGGGCCTTGTAGTTAGGGTTACCCGTAATGTCGCCATACATGATGTCGTATGTGGCATTGTTTTTCCAATCAGGCGTAGTCGTATAGTAGCGTACCACCATCGTCCCCACACGCTTGGCATAGATGTTGCCGTCCTTGTCTTCCCAGCGCTTCTGCAACAGAAGAATGGCGGCAGGAAAGTCTTTTCCTTCCACATCCGTGATGCGACTGAAGCCTGTAGCACGGATACGCTTCTCACGATCGGACATCTTGACCTTGTAGTCGAACTGGATGGCAACCGGCTTCTTGGTGAAAGGAATGCCCGAATTCAGCATCTTCTGCGGGTTTTGCGTTCCCTTAATCGGTTCGTGCACATCGCCCAAAAAGATGGAGCCGGCAGCCAGCACCGTAATATTCACCAGTCCCAGCACCTTGACACTCTCCATGCGGGTATCGAGCCGGGCACAATACCCGTCTCCCCTCTTTTCGGGAAAGACAGACGTGTTGGTCTTCGTAATGCCGGCCACCTTGGCCATCACGTTCGAGGTAGCCCAGGGCGATCCTCCCATATTGGTATACGGCTCGTCGCCCACAATCGTCTTCGTAGGTCCGATGGCATACACATGCTTGGTTGCACCGCCAATGATGCCCGACTCCTTGATTTGCCGGTCCACCCATTGGTCCATATCACCAAAAGCGATGGGTTCTACCCGAGGCTGAGCTTGGGCAATCCCGCCCCAAAGCAAGGCAATACCCATCAGCATATATATCATAAAAAATCTGCGAATCATCTTTCTACCATTTACCGTTTACAACTCATACTTCCACTGTTCCAAGGCAAAGCCCCAGTTCTCCTGCACCAGATGCACCGTCCGGTCATCGTATTTATATTTGTTCTTCTTGTATCCCTTCTTGCCTCCCACATACTTCTCGATGTCGGTACGGGCTTCCTTGAAGCCGGGGAGGGACAAAGCCTGATAGATATGTTCGGTCATGCCCATGGCATCAGCCTCAAAATCCTCAAACTTCACTTCTATCAGATTGCCGACAGGGATGCAACTCTTATCCGCCTCGTACTTATGATACAGCTTGGCGTAGATGGAAAGGATGTTCTTCTCCAGTTCTTCGTTGCTGATGTCCTGAAGTTTCAACGGCTGGATGGTGTTGGTAAAGAAGCTGCGCGTACTCTCGAACACCGTATAGGGATTGCGCATCAGGTAAATGAACTTGGCGTTGGGGAACATCTTCACCAGCTCCTTCACACGGCCCGTGTGGGGAGGATTCTTGCTGAGGAATTGGGTGCCGTGCGTATTCCACAAGGAAATCTTGATGAGTTTCACAAACGTTTCCTCAAACACGTTCAGTTCTTCGTCCGTAATATCATCGAAGAGCAGGTACTTGTCGGCATACTCCTGCATGTACTTGGGCAGGAACCAGAAGTTGTAATAGGTGTAGGGCATCATGTTGGCCAGCGCAAACTCCTCCTCTTGAGGCAGGTCAACAGCCAGCTCCATGTTGTCCGTCGGACGTTTGTCGGGCATCAGCCAGCTCATGTTCTTCTTGAAGAAAGGCTGTCCCCACATCATCAGGTGTGGGAAAACGGTCTGGTAGGTGGTATTATAACCGAAGTGCTTGTCGCACGAAAAGACGTTGTGTACAAACGTCGTACCGCTCCGCCAATGCCCCAGGATGAACACAGGATCGTGCTCCAGCGGCTTGTCAGCCAACAACTTCTCATATCTTCTGTCCTGCAACGGCACCAGTGTCGAGAGCAGTCGGCACACCGCCTTTGTCAGGCGGTATTTACCTTTGTAGGCAGGATCAATGGTACGCCCGGCAGTTATCTGGTTGAAGGTTTTCCAGTCGGCACCCACCAAAGTATTGATAGGCAACTTGTTAAATTCTAATAAACCCATATTATTTCCTCAAATATTCACTCTATTTTTTACTCACGATGCTCCACCTGAGAGAAAACTATCTTTTCGCCACAAGAAAACAATGTTTTCGCCAAGGCAAAGCATCCTTTTTTCCTTACCAGGTCTTTTTTACTTTACAATCCGAATGCCAAATCCCTGACGTTCGAGTTCCTTAACCACTTTTTCTACCGCTTCATAATGCTCAGGAGCAATGCCCAGTTTCGGCAGGTCGAGAACAGGCAATTCCATCTGATTGTGCATATCCTTGTCGGCCACCTGGTTGATAATCATACCCACGGCACTGGTGTTGTTGCTGATGGGGTCAATCAAGATGAAGGCGCCCGTAGCCTTATTCTTCGTATAAGGATCGAAGAACAATTCCTTCGAAGAGTTCAGTACCACATGAGCGATTTGATTGAGCTGCATGGGGACATCGTCTTTTGCCAGGCGTCCGTTCTCTACAGACAGGTGCTCCATCGTGTTGATATCCACCTTATATTTGATACTGTCAATGCGCGTACGGCTGGTATTGGTGGTCTGCTTGAGGAAGAAAGATTTTTCCATATCCATCTTCTCCTCGTCCATCCACACCAGCATCGCTTCGAAGTTACGGCCAATCATCGGCAGGTTGTCGGGATGTACCAGCATTTCACCGCGCGACACATCAATTTCATCTTCCAAGGTCAGGGTAACAGACATCGGCGGGAAGGCATAGTCGAGTTCACCATCATAAGTCACGATGCTCTTCACATGCGAACGTTTGCCAGAAGGTAATGCCACCACTTCATCCCCCTTATGGATTACACCAGAAGCGACCTTTCCACAGAAGCCGCGGAAATCAAGGTTCGGGCGGAGCACGTACTGTACAGGGTAACGGAAATCCTTCAGATTATGGTCGTTGCCGATGTGCACGGTTTCAAGAAACTCCAGCAGAGCCGGTCCTTGGTACCACGGGGTGCGGTCGGACTTCTCTACCACATTGTCACCTTCGAGAGCCGAGAGCGGGATGCACTGCACATCGGGCACGCCCAGCGGAGTGATGAAGGCGGTATAATCGGACACAATCTTGTCGAACACCTCCTTGGAGAAGTTCACCAGGTCCATCTTGTTGACGGCCAGTACTACGTGCTTGATACCCAACAAGGACACCAGATACGTGTGCCGACGAGTCTGTGTGATGACACCCGTACGGGCATCTACCAGAATCACAGCCAGATTGGCGGTAGATCCGCCGGTAATCATGTTGCGGGTATATTGTTCATGCCCCGGAGTATCGGCGATGATGAATTTGCGGTTGTTGGTCGAGAAATAGCGGTAAGCCACGTCGATGGTAATGCCCTGCTCGCGTTCGGCCTTCAGTCCGTCGAGCAACAGGGCATAGTCGATGCGCTCACCCGCATTTCCCATGCGCTTGCTGTCGCGCTCCAGGGCATCGAGCTGGTCTTCATACAATTTCTTACTGTCGAAAAGCAGACGCCCGATCAGGGTGGATTTTCCGTCGTCTACTGAACCTGCGGTCAGGAAACGGAGCAGGTCCTTCTGTTCGTCTTTCTTCAGGAACTCTTCGATGGACATCTTGCCTCTGGTCTCTCCCTCCATCGGATTTCCCGACTTGCTTTTATCTAAATGTTCCATGTCGTTGCGTAATTAAAAATATCCTTCACGTTTCTTTTCCTCCATACTGGCCTCCTGGTCGAAGTCGATGACACGGGTCGTACGTTCACTCTTGGTCGTGGTCATCATTTCCTCCACAATCTTTTCGATGGTGTCGGCTTCGCTTTCGATGGCACCGGTCAGCGGCCAGCACCCCAGTGTACGAAAACGGATTTTCTTCATTTCAATCTTGTCACGATACTTCTCCGGCAGACGGTCGTCATCGGGCATAATCAGCTGTCCGTCGATGTTGACCACCGGTCGCATTTTGGCGAAATACAACGGCACGATGGGAATCTTCTCCAGGCGGATGTATTGCCAGATGTCCAGCTCCGTCCAGTTGCTCAGCGGGAATACACGAATGCTTTCTCCCTTACGGATACGGGCATTGTAGATGTCCCAAAGTTCCGGGCGCTGGTTCTTGGGATCCCACTGGTGAAACTCGTTGCGGAAAGAGAAGATACGTTCCTTCGCACGCGACTTCTCCTCATCACGACGGGCTCCGCCAAAGGCTGCGTCAAACTTGTATTTGTCGAGGGCATGCAGCAGGGCCTGCGTCTTCATCAGGTCGGTGTGCACCTTACTGCCATGCGTAAAGGGGCCTACCCCTGCCTTAAAGGCTTCCATATTGCTTTCCACAATCAGGTTCCAGCCATATTTCTTAGCATATTCGTCGCGGAACTGAATCATTTCCTTGAACTTCCACTTGGAGTCGATGTGCATCAGTGGGAAAGGCACCTTGCCCGGATAGAAGGCCTTCTCGGCCAGACGCACCATCACAGACGAATCCTTGCCGATACTATAGAGCATCACCGGATTCTCGAACTCGGCCGCCACCTCACGGATGATGTGGATGGACTCGGCTTCGAGTTCCTTCAAATGACTAAGCTTATACTCTTCTTTCATCTTTTTCTCTTTCTATCTTATTTTTTCTGAATTCTAGGTAATATGAGCTCCAACAACCTGTGAACGGAGTCTTCCAGCGAAAGCACCGACGTGTCAAGCGTCAGAGACGGGTGTTCGGGTGCTTCGAAAGGTGCCGAGATGCCCGTAAAGTTCTTGATTTCCCCTCGACGCGCCTTGGCATAAAGTCCCTTTACGTCCCGTCGTTCACATTCCTCGATAGGGGTACTGACGTAAACTTCCACAAAATCATCCTTCCCGATGATATCGGCCGCCATCTCGCGGATGTCGTTGCTGGGGCTGATAAAGGCGGCAATGGTCACGATGCCCGTATCGACAAAAAGTTTGGCCACTTCGGCAATACGACGGATGTTCTCCACCCGGTCGGCCTCTGAAAAGCCCAGGTTGTTGTTGATGCCGCTACGGATATTGTCACCGTCCAGAATGCGGCACAAAATGCCCCGCTGATGCAGCTCGCGCTCCAGCGCAATGGCAACGGTACTTTTGCCCGATCCGCTCAGCCCCGTAAACCACACCATGACGCTGTGCTGCCCCAGCAAGTTTTCCTTGTCGGCCCGCGTCATCATTCGGTCGAATATCGGATATATGTTGTTATTTTCCATATTGCTTATTCTTATATATTTTATACATTTAAAAAGGCCAGATTACTGGTATCAGAAAGACGGATATCAGAAAGGTGATGATGTTCAGCGGCAATCCAATACGCACAAAGTCCGTAAACTTATAGTTACCGATACCTTGCACAATCAGGTTCGTCTGATAGCCGATGGGCGTGGAAAAACTGGCCGAGGCCGCCATGCAGATGACCACAAAAAACGGCACAGGACTCACCCCCAGCTGTGTCGAGATAGACAGCGCCAGCGGGAAAGCCAACGCCGCCGCCGCATTGTTGGTAATCAGCTCTGTAAACAGGTTGGTGATGATGAATACAGCCGCCAGCAGCACGTGAGGCCCATAATGGTCGCTCAGGCCGATGATGTACCTGGCCACCAGGTCGGCCACACCCGAATTGACCATCGCCTTGCTGATGGCAAAGGCACAGGCAATCGTAATCAGCACGTCCCAAGAGATATATTTGGTGTATTTGCGCGGCGGAAATATCTTTGTCCACGCCATGATGATGGTCGTAATCGAGACAAAGAAAAACATGTCCAGCTGCATGTCGGGCACGGCCTCCTTGACGAAAGGCAGCTCCCCGACCGTGGCCCCCACAATCATCAGCACCAACAAAGCCAGCGCCAGCCAGCGTTTGCCCCGTCCGGGAACCGGCTCGTTGTCTTTGCCGTTGGCTATCATGACGAAGACCGAAGACTCGCCCCACGTCTGGATGAACGAATCATCGGCCATTACCACCAACGTATCTCCCTCGCGCAGGTATCTGTTTTCCAAGTTCTCCGTGATGCTCTGGCCACCACGCTTGATTTCCTTTACCTCCGCCCCGTAATGGCGTTTGAAGTTGAAGTCCTTCAGCCGTTTGTTGATACCAGGGAAACGCGGGCCCAGAACCGCTTCTACCCGATGCAGGTTTCCTTTCTGCTCTTCCAGCTCCTCTTCCACCTCGGCCGAATCTTTGCGCACGTCGGGCAAAAGTTTCGACGAGAAAGCAAACAGGTAAAGAATGCCCGCAACGGCAATAAAGATGCCCACCTTACCCAGTTCGAACATCGTAAATCCTTCGTAACCGGCTTCCAGAATCATGCCGTGCACTACCAGATTGGTCGACGTACCAATCAGTGTACAGATACCTCCCAAAATCGTGACATATGACAAAGGTATCAGAAATTTTGTGGCAGGCAGCTTCACCGAATCGGCCCACCGCTTAATGATGGGAGCAAAAATAACCACTACCGGCGTATTGTTCAGAAAGGCGGATATGAAAGAGATTGTAGGCAACATGCGGAGCTGGGCCTTAAAAACCGTTGTTTTCTTCTGGGGTAATAATTTCTTGATCAACTGACCTAATGCCCCCGATTGCCGGATGCCCTCGCTCACCAGGTAAAGCATGGCCACCGTAATCATACCCTTGTTACTGAAACCTTCGAGCATCTCCTTGGGAGTCAGAATGCCGGCACAGAGAAACAGGACCACCACCGACAGCAACACCATGCCCGGACGCATCTTGTCCAGCACCAGTGCGGTCACCATGCCTGCCAGCCCTAACAGTACGAATACGATTTCAAACGTCATCACTCTATCGTTTTATCATTCACAACCGCTTCGGCTCAACGATGAACCACGGGTTCAGCAAATCTTCCTTATTATATTCCAGCGGAGTGTCGGTACCGGCCCGATACACCTCCCGTCCGGCAGCACGCGCAATGGCATGTCCGGCCGCCGTGTCCCACTCCATGGTCGGAGCAAAACGGGGATACACGTCCGCCGTTCCTTCGGCCACCAGACAAATTTTGATGGAGCTGCCGCTCGATATCAGCTCAACGGCCCGATGCGAAGCCCGGGCCTCCTCGATATATTTCTCGGTCTCGGGAGTCGAGTGCGAACGCGAAGCCACAATCACGAACCGATCATGTTCCGCCTCCATCGGCAGCCTGACTGCCCGCGCCGTCAGTTCCTCCAGCGAAGCTCCGTTGCGCGAAGTCACATCGGACAGCCGATAGGCTCCGATGCCTTCGATGCCGACATACAGCACCCGCTTCACCGGCACATAAATCACCCCCATCCGTGGCACTCCCTTCTGCACCCAAGCAATGTTGACGGTAAACTCTCCATTTCGCTTGATAAATTCCTTGGTACCATCCAGCGGATCCACTATCCACAAGTCATTCCACGTCTTGCGCTCGGCAAACGGGATAGCTTTCCCCTCCTCGCTCAACAGCGGGAAAGGCGTATCAGCCAGCAGGCGGCTGATGGTTTCGTGTGCCGCCCTGTCGGCAATGGTCAAAGGAGAATTGTCTGCTTTCCTTTCTATCTGAAAGTCAGATGCAGGATCGTTGTAAATGGACAAAATGTTTTCTCCTGCCGCCAAAGCTGCATCAATAGCTTTTAATATATATCGTTGCTCCATACCTTTCTCAAAATAAGGCGTAAAATTAGAAACTTTTCCCTTGGCAAAAGTTTTTCTTCTTTATTTTATAACTTATTTTAAGTGTTATTCACCTATCAGAAAGCACTAAAAAAGGCAGTGACCTTGAAGTCACCGCCTTCTTTTTTTATGAATGACACCATTGCTCGTCTTTTTCAATTGAGGCGATACAGCAACCACGCACCCTGGAAATCCTTCCGATTGGGATATTTAGCCTTGAAAGCATCACGGGCATCTGCAGCCGAAGCTCTATCGTGATAAGTGGCCACAATCACACGATACATGGCGATATCAGCATTGAATGCAACCGTCGCATTATATCCTTCTTTATCCAAGAAATCCTTCAGACTTTCAGCATTGGCCTTTACAGAAAAACTGCCAGCTACGACATTGAAATCTTTCAGCTCGGAACCAGATACGACGGAAACTTTTTCCTGACGTACTCCAGTACTTTCTACCACCTTAGGAGCCTCTACCGGAGCACTAACTACTGGAGCAGCCTCTTCGACCGGAGCAGTTTCCTGTGGGGCCGTTTCAGCCAATTCCTGCTTCTTTGCATTTTCATACGCTTTTTTATACGCACTTTCACTTGACTTACAAGAAGAGAATGCCAGTGCTACACAAACACTCACTCCCAATACTGCCATTTTTTTCATTTTCATTATCATTTTAAAAGTTTATTGTTGCATATTAATAATTACGGAAAACGTATATCGTATCATGATAGTTCAACCGGATTCTCTTCGATGTCAGTTCTTCCACCTTGAAAGTACGCGAATTGTTTTCCCATCCGAACCATTTCTGGTAGGTTGCATCCCCTACAGACGGTTGCCAAAGATTGATAGTAATTTCATCGTTCCCTTCCTCATAATAACCATACATGGAACGATAATTACCATCCGTTCCCATATAATAAGTAAGGAATGAACCCTTCTGAAAACCATAGAACACACTGTCGACCTTTGCCGTAGATCCATTAGGATACTGATACTCACGCAACTGCCACTTCCCTACCCATGGAGAATCTCCCCCATTCATACAAGAAACGCAGCAGAGCATCCACATTGCTACAGATGCCGCTTTTATACCAGTTTTCAGCTTTTTCATACTTATCTTTATATTTGAACGACAAAAGTACAGCGAAGCAGTTATCTGACACGCCCCTCTGCCGTTAAATATATTTAAAACAAGCAACATATATCTGAACAAGCCCATATTTCCCGACAAAATATAGTGAAGAAATAAAAGGATATTTGTAGATTTGCAGATAAACCATTAAAAAATAAATATTATGAAAGGATTAAATGTTTTAGCCGCTTTCTTAGGCGGAGCTGCCGTAGGCGCAACGTTGGGCATATTGTTTGCCCCCGAAAAGGGAGAAGACACCCGTGCCAAAATCGCAGACATCCTGCGCAAGAAAGGTATCCGTCTGAACCGCAACGAGATGGAAAATCTGGTAGACGAAATTGCAGCAGAAATCAAAAATGAAGATGCTGAATGAGCCCCAATCAGGAATTAAAGCAGAACCACCATGTTTTCCAATGATCAAAATATAGAAACGATCCAGCAGCTGTTTATTGAAGTCAAAAAATATCTGTCCCTTCAGAAAAAGTACACCCAACTGGAGATTGCAGAAAAATTGACCGTGCTGCTTTCTACCCTAATTTTGGTATTGATAGTCATTATTTTGAGCATGGTGGCTCTGTTTTATATGTCCTTTACATTTGCTTATTGGCTGGCCCCTGTTTTTGGGAGTATCATGGCGAGCTTTGCACTGATAACCACCGTCATCATACTGCTGATTATTGCAGTTATCACTTTCCGCAAGAAACTTATTATCAATCCGATGGCCAAATTCATTGCCAGCCTATTCATTCAGGAACCGTCAAAAGAAGAAAAGCATGAATCCTAAAAGCAATCTCCCCAGCACATTGGACGAAATCCGTGTTTTGAAGGAAAAAGCATTGGAGGACGTACGGCAACAACGGAAGACCCTGAATGCCACTACACGCAAATTGTTTGCGCCGCTTGCTCCTGCCGCCAGTAAAAGCAGCGCTATAACGAGAGCTTTCCATACAGGAATGGCCGCTTTTGACGGCCTTATGCTTGGCATACGGCTTATCAAGAAGTTTCGAAAAGCATTCAGAAAATAAATTTTCTACCATTATAGGCAAAACAAAAAGGCACCGCCCTCCAAAGGAAGAGCAGTGCCCACTTTTATGCAACCTATATATCGGTCAGACATAAGCTTCCAACAATTTTACTTTTCCATCTGGAATGATATGAACCGACTGAGTCGTAGCAGGGAACAAAACCGTTTCGCCCGCACATAAAGTAATTTCATTCTGCACATCGTCTACCATACGACAAGCTCCCTCCACACAAACGAATATAACAAAAGAATCGAGCTCCGAATAGTCGCAGGTAATATCCTCCGTCATATCATACAAAGAAACCGAAAAATAGGGAGTGGTCAATATTTCAACCGGTTCATTGGGGACAGCTTCATACTCTGTTCGAAAATCGTCTTGCACATCAGCGAAGTTAATGGCATCCAGCGCCTGACTGACATGCAGTTCGCGCAACTTCCCGTCCTTATCTCTTCTATTATAATCATAAATACGATAAGTGACGTCAGAAGACTGCTGCACCTCGACAACGAATGCACCGGCACCAATTCCATGCACACGACCTGCCGGCACATAGAAAACATCCCCCGGCCGGATGGCACACGTCTGAAGTACTTCATCAAAAGTACCGTTATGCACCCGCTCTTTATACTCCTTCGGCGTAATCTGGCGAGAAAAACCTGAAATCAGCGTAGCTCCTTCATCAGCAGAAACCACATACCACATTTCATTTTTACCAAAACTGTTATGCCGTTTTTTAGCCAGTTCGTCACCCGGGTGAACCTGAATGGACAACTTCTGCCGAGCATCAATAAACTTAACCAACAAAGGGAATTTATTACCAAAACGGGCATAATTGCCCTCACCAACCAATTCCTCACGATACCTGCGAACCACTTCGGGCAAAGTGAGTCCCTTATCGGCACCATTGGCCACAACCGACTCGCTACCCTCTACGGCAGACACTTCCCAACTCTCTCCCACGTTGGGCAAATTTTCATTCAAATGTTTGAAAGGAATAATCTTGTCGCCCCCCCAAAGCGTCTGCTTCAGAACAGGCTCAAATTTCAAAGGATACATTTATTAAATTATTATGTTTAAAAAGTTTTTCATATTATTATCAATCAACAAGAGCCTGACATCCACCCAAACACAAGCTATTTTCCCCGCATCAGGGCATGCGACTCCAGTCAAAGCCATTTTTATGGTGACAAACATACAAAAATTATTTGTTATTACTTGGGAGAACAAAAGAATTTCTGTTTATTTGCAAGAAATTTAATGAATACCATGGATATGACAACGTCTAATATTTACGAAAGCAACCTTTCCGGTCTTGAAAGGAAAAACTTTCAAAAAGAAGTAAACAACAAGCAGACAGACCTATACTTCCTGAAGAACAAGCAAGGTATGGAAGTGGCCGTTACCAATTATGGATGTGCCATCCTTTCTATTATGGTTCCCGACAAGAAAGGCCAATATGCCAATGTAATTTTAGGGCATGACAGCATCGATCATGTAATCAACAGCCCGGAGCCTTTCCTCAACACTACGATTGGACGATACGGAAACCGAATTGCCAAAGGACATTTTACCTTGTATGGTGAAGAGCACCAACTTTCCATCAACAACGGTCCCAACTCTCTGCATGGTGGTCCTACCGGATTTCATACCAGAGTATGGGATGCAACCCAACCCAACCCGGCAACCATCATCTTCAACTACACCTCAGCCGACGGCGAAGAAGGTTTCCCCGGCAAACTGGAAGTAGAGATGACTTATCGTCTTGAAGAAGAGATCAATGCTTTGGTTATCGAATATCGAGCCACGACAGACAAGGCTACCATTGTAAACTTGACGAATCACGGATTCTTTAACTTGACAGGAATAGCCAATCCTACTCCGACCGTCCTTAATCAATCAGTGACCATCAATGCAGATTTTTATGTTCCGATTGACGACGTTTCCATTCCTACAGGCGAAATATTAAAGGTGGAAGGTACGCCGATGGATTTCCGCACCCCGCATACAATCGGCGAACGCATTGACGAGCCATTCCAACAACTAATCAATGGAGCCGGTTATGACCATTGCTACGTACTCAATAAAAACGAAGCGGGCGAACTGAGTCTGGCCGCCACTTGTACAGATCCGGAAAGCGGACGCCAAATGGAAGTATATACTACTGAAAACGGAGTGCAATTGTATACAGGAAACTGGCTTAATGGGTTTGAAGGAGCTCATGGAGCAACATTCCCTGCCAGAAGCGCGGTATGTTTCGAAGCTCAATGCTTCCCCGACACCCCCAACAAGCCGCATTTTCCTTCAGCCATTCTCCTGCCTGGAGACGAATATCAGCAAATAACCATCTATAAATTTGGAATCGAAGATAAATAATAAACTCTTTATAAACACTTTTAAAACTAAAGAAAAACCATGACACAACAAAAAAAGAACGGTAATCTCATCGCAATCATTACGATGTTCTTTCTGTTTGCGATGATCTCTTTCGTGACCAATCTGGCTGCTCCGTTTGGTACTATCTGGAAAAATGAATATGCCGGTGCCAATACCCTGGGTATGATGGGTAATATGATGAACTTCCTGGCCTATCTGTTTATGGGAATCCCTGCCGGCAACATGCTTGTAAAAATCGGCTATAAGAAAACGGCCCTCATCGCAATGGCAGTGGGCTTTATCGGCCTGTTCATCCAATATCTCTCCAGCCTGTTTGGCGCAGGTGTCGGAGTTTTCACCATGGGCGAATATACCATCCAGCTGAACTTCATCATCTACCTGTTGGGAGCTTTCATCTGCGGTTTCTGTGTATGTATGCTGAACACTGTAGTAAACCCCATGCTTAACCTCCTCGGCGGTGGTGGCAACAAGGGTAATCAGCTGATTCAAACAGGTGGTGCACTCAATTCTCTGTCAGGTACTTTGACTCCCCTTTTTGTTGGAGCATTGATTGGTACCGTCACTGAAAAAACTGCCATGTCCGATGTTACGCCGCTGTTGTTCATCGCCATGGCCGTATTTGTAGCAGCCTTTATCATCATTTCGTTTGTATCCATACCCGAACCTCATCTCAGAAAAGGAGGCGCAAAGAAGGAAAAATTCGAATATAGTCCTTGGAGCTTCCGGCATACAGTGCTGGGTGTTATCGGCATCTTCATCTATGTAGGTATCGAGATTGGTATCCCCGGCACACTCAACTTCTATCTGGCCGATGCTTCGAGCAAAGGAGCCGGAATTCTCATCAACGGTGCCGCTATCGGTGGAGCCATTGCGGCCATCTACTGGTTGCTGATGCTTGTCGGACGTTCGGCCAGTAGCGCCATCAGTGGTAAGGTAGCCACCCGCTCCCAGCTGATTGCTGTATCGGCCACGGCTATCGTACTCATCGTCATCGCCATGTTCTTGCCCAAAAACGTAGGTGTCAATGTTCCCAAAATTGTTTATGACCCCGTAGCCAAGACCACGGAAATACTGACCAACGCAGGTGTTCCTGCCGAACAGATATCGGCCTTCATCGCCAACCCAACTTCTGTTGACCTCACTCCGTACGCCGGAGCGTTGAAGGAAGAAGCCGCTATGGCCCCCGAAGAGATGGTAGGTTCACTGGCTACCCCCAAAGTTCCTCTGAGCGCATTCCTGCTAGTATTGTGCGGATTGTGCACATCGGTCATGTGGGGTGGTATCTTCAATTTGGCTGTTGAAGGACTGGGCAAATACACCGCCCAAGCATCAGGCATCTTTATGATGATGGTAGTAGGTGGAGGTATTCTGCCGCTCATCCAGAACGCCATAGCCGACGGTGTTGGCTACATGGCAAGCTACTGGCTCATCATTGCCGGCCTGGCCTACCTGCTCTACTACGGTATAGCAGGTTGCAAGAACGTCAACAAGGACATCCCTGTAGAATGAAACATATATAGGTAATTATAATTATTCACCTTAAAAATATCAGTATTATGGATATAGAATACGTAAGAAGCCGTTTCATCAAGCATTTTGATGGAACAACAGGAGCAGTTTACGCTTCTCCGGGTCGCATTAATCTGATCGGCGAACACACCGATTATAACGGCGGCTTTGTATTTCCCGGTGCCATCGACAAAGGCATGATTGCCGAAATCAAGCCGAACGGCACCAACATTGTGAAGGCTTACTCCATTGACCTGAAAGATTATGTAGAGTTTGGTCTCAATGAAGAAGACGCTCCCCGCGCCAGCTGGGCAAGATATATCTTCGGTGTATGCCGTGAGATGATTAAGCGCGGCGTAGATGTAAAAGGCTTCAATACCGCTTTCGCAGGCGACGTTCCATTGGGTGCCGGCATGTCTTCATCCGCAGCATTGGAAAGTACGTATGCTTATGCGTTGAACGATCTCTTTGGAGACAACAAGATTGACAAGTTTGAGCTTGCCAAAGTTGGCCAGGCTACAGAACATAACTATTGCGGTGTCAACTGCGGTATCATGGACCAATTCGCTTCTGTATTTGGAAAGAAAGGAAGCCTCATCCGTCTGGACTGCCGTTCCTTGGAATACCAATACTTCCCATTCGATCCGAAAGGCTATCGCCTCGTGTTAGTTGATTCTGTTGTAAAACATGAGCTGGCTTCTTCCGCCTACAACAAACGCCGCCAAAGCTGCGAAAATGTGGTTGCTGCCGTTCAGAAGAATCATCCGCATGTTGAATATCTGCGCGATTGTAACATGGAAATGCTGAATGCAGTCAAAGCTGACATCACAGAAGAAGACTACAAGTGTGCCGAGTACGTTATCGAAGAAATCCAACGTGTACTTGACGTCTGCGATGCATTGGAAAGGAACGATTATGAAACAGTGGGCCAAAAGATGTATGAAACACATCACGGAATGAGCAAGCTTTATGAAGTAAGCTGCGAAGAGCTGGACTTCCTGAACGACCTTGCTTTCGATTGCGGAGTCACAGGTTCCCGTGTAATGGGTGGCGGTTTTGGCGGATGTACCATCAATCTGGTAAAAGACGAACTCTACAGTACCTTTGTAGAGAAAGCCAAAGAAGATTTCAAGAACAAGTTCGGCAGAAGTCCCAAGATTTACGATGTAGTAATCGGAGACGGTGCTCGCCGACTGGAATAAAACTTCTGAAATTTCATCGCACATAAAAGCAATCCCTTCCTCCAACACTGCTTGGAGGAAGGGATTTTTTACATTTGCCCCCTTGATGGTAAAAAAGGCAGGCAAGAACGATGGATATTCACGCATAAAAGCCTATCTTTGTCCGTACGAAAAAAAGCTAATCTTTTAAACCGTTAAAACATGAACGACAACAAGCTAATGAATCGCGCGGCAGACAACATCCGTATCCTTGCCGCCTCCATGGTTGAAAAAGCCAAGTCCGGCCATCCCGGTGGTGCAATGGGCGGTGCAGACTTTGTAAATGTACTGTTTTCCGAGTTTCTGATATACGATCCCGAGAATCCGGCATGGGAAGGACGCGACCGTTTCTTCCTTGACCCGGGGCACATGTCACCCATGCTCTATTCACAGCTGGCTCTGACAGGCAAGTTCACGATAGATGAACTGAAGGAATTCCGCCAATGGGGAAGTCCAACCCCCGGACATCCCGAACGCGACATTATGCGTGGTATTGAAAATACATCCGGTCCCTTGGGACAAGGGCATACCTTTGCCGTAGGCGCTGCCATTGCTGCTAAATTCCTGAAAGCGCGCTTTGGGGAAATCATGAACCAAACCATATATGCCTACATTTCAGACGGTGGCATTCAAGAAGAAATTTCACAAGGTAGTGGCCGCATAGCCGGTACTCTAGGCCTCGACAATCTCATTATGTTCTATGATGCCAACGACATCCAGCTTTCTACCGAAACCAAAGTTGTCACTTCAGAAGATACAGCAAAGAAGTATGAGGCTTGGGGATGGAAGGTCATTCTCATCGATGGCAACAATCCCGATGAAATACGTCGGGCACTCAACGAAGCCAAAGCTGAGACAGAACGCCCCACGCTTATCATCGGTCATACCATCATGGGCAAGGGAGCACGCAAAGCTGACGGCAGCAGCTACGAGGCAAATTGCGCTACCCATGGTGCCCCTCTTGGCGGCGAGGCTTACGTCAATACCATCAAAAACTTGGGAGGAGATCCGGAAAATCCATTCGTCATCTTCCCCGAAGTAGCAGAGCTATATGCCAAAAGAGCTGAAGAACTGCGCAAGATTGTAGCCGAGCGATACACACAAAAAGCGGAGTGGGCCCAAGCTCATCCTGAACTGGCTGCCAAACTTGAATATTTCTTCTCCGGAAAAGCCCCACAAGTAGATTGGGAAGCCATTGTGCAAAAGCCGGACGCCGCAACTCGTGCCGCATCGGCCACCGTACTCGGAGCACTTGCCACCCAAGTGGAGAATATGGTTGTAGCATCGGCCGACCTTTCCAATTCGGACAAGACGGATGGATTCCTGAAGAAGACCCATGCCTTCCAGAAGGGCGATTTCAGCGGAGCTTTCTTCCAGGCAGGCGTTTCTGAACTGACCATGGCCTGTTGCTGCATCGGCATGGCTCTGCATGGTGGTGTAATTCCGGCCTGTGGAACCTTCTTTGTATTCTCCGATTATATGAAACCGGCTGTCCGTATGGCAGCTTTGATGGAAGTTCCTGTCAAGTTCATCTGGACACACGATGCTTTCCGCGTTGGCGAAGACGGTCCTACTCACGAGCCGGTTGAACAAGAAGCCCAGATACGCCTCATGGAAAAACTGCAAAACCATAAAGGCCACAACTCCATGTTGGTACTCCGCCCTGCCGACGTAGAAGAAACGACCGTAGCATGGCGTCTGGCGATGGAAAATACAACGACTCCTACAGCCCTCATTTTCTCCCGCCAGAATATTACCAACTTGCCGGCAGGCAACGATTATGCGCAGGCAACTCGTGGAGCATATATTGTAGCCGGTTCCGAAGACAAACCGGATGTAATACTTGTAGCTTCCGGTTCCGAAGTTTCCACTCTCGTGGCCGGTGCCGAGTTACTCCGTAAAGACGGTATCCGGGTACGCATTGTGTCGGCACCTTCTGAAGGCCTTTTCCGCAGCCAGTCCAAGGAATATCAAGAAAGCATCATTCCCACAGGTTCCAAAGTGTTTGGCCTCACAGCCGGCCTTCCTGTGACCTTGGAAGGTCTGGTAGGCTCTAACGGCAAAGTATGGGGTCTCCCTTCCTTCGGTTTCTCTGCTCCTTATAAAGTCCTTGATGAGAAATTAGGATTTACCGCAGAAAACGTATACAGACAGGTAAAGGATATGATTTGATTTATTCAGCGGGAGAATAGCAAGTGATTTTAAGAGGCAATCATACAGATACTCTTTATCACTTGCCATTTCCCATTGTTATTTACATTCTTTTTTTGCAAAAAACATGAAAACGATAGGTTTAGCTTCCGACCATGCAGGATTTGAGCTCAAGCAATACGTCAAACAATGGCTCGATGCCAAAGGATGGCCTTACAAGGATTTCGGCACGTATTCTACCGAAAGTTGTGATTATCCCGATTATGCCCATCCGTTGGCTCTCGCTGTAGAAGCCGGCGAATGTTATCCGGGAATAGCCATCTGCGGCAGTGGCGAAGGCATCAGTATGACACTGAACAAACATCAGGGAATTCGTGCAGCTTTATGCTGGATACCCCAAATCGCTCACTTGGCCCGCCAGCATAACGACGCCAACGTACTCGTCATGCCCGGCCGATTCATCACGCCGGAAGAAGCCAATCCTATTTTGACAGAATTCTTCAACACACCATTCGAAGGAGGACGGCATCAGAAACGTATTGATAAAATTCCGGTTCGTACCGCCGAATAGTTTTTGATGAGACATCGCATGATTTCGGAAGTCTGAACAAGACACATAGACAAAGAGTTACGATTCGTCCGAATAACGAGTGACCATGCAGCAAACCAGTCTGCGTGGTCACTCGTTCGCATATAAAAACTGACGATATTCTTCTTTTTCTAAAAGAAGCACTCCCATTTTCTCATTTTTCACACCGAAAATGACCGTTGTCTGAGATAAAAAGCTATCTTTGTGATTTGAACAAAGAATCAGAAAATGGAACGACTGGACATCATCAGAGAATACATCAGCCAAGGAGAAGTAGAAAAGGCCTGCCACGAACTGGATATTTATCTACAAACATCAGACACAGGTAAGGACGAAGCCTATTACCTCTATGGCAACGCCCGACGAAAACAAGGCAATTGGCAACAGGCCCTCAACAACTACCGACGCGCGATGGACATCAATCCCGACAGTCCGGCACGTCATGCCTATCAGATGGTGATGGACATCCTGAACTTCTACAACAAGGACATGTACAATCAATAACAATTCATATAAAGGAACGTATATTATGGCAAAGATCAAAGGAGCAATTGTAGTGGACACCGAACGTTGCAAAGGTTGCAACTTGTGTGCCGTGGCTTGTCCACTCCATGTAATAGCCCTCACCAAAGAGGTGAACATCAAAGGATATAATTACGCACACCAGGTACTGGAAGACACCTGCAACGGTTGCGCATCATGCGCCACGGTTTGTCCGGACGGATGTATCTCGGTGTACAAAGTAAAAGTTGAATAAAAAATCAGTAAGCTATATGTCAGAAGAAGTTGTATTAATGAAAGGGAACGAAGCCATCGCTCATGCAGCTATCCGTTGTGGAGCTGATGGATACTTCGGTTACCCGATTACTCCCCAATCGGAAGTACTGGAAACGCTGGCCGAACTGAAACCCTGGGAAACGACCGGCATGGTAGTACTCCAGGCTGAAAGTGAAGTGGCCGCAATCAATATGGTATACGGCGGTGCCGGAAGCGGTAAAATGGTGATGACCTCATCGTCCAGTCCGGGTGTCAGCCTGAAACAGGAGGGCATCTCCTACTTGGCCGGTGCCGAACTGCCCTGCCTCATAGTCAACGTCATGCGTGGAGGCCCCGGATTGGGAACCATCCAGCCCAGTCAGGCTGACTATTTCCAGACAGTGAAAGGTGGCGGACACGGTGACTACCGCCTCATAGCCCTGGCACCCTCCTCTGTACAGGAGATGGCCGATTTTGTAGGGCTGGCTTTTGAACTGGCCTTCAAGTACCGTAATCCAGCCATTATCTTGGCTGATGGTGTCGTTGGACAGATGATGGAGAAGGTTGTTCTTCCCCCCATCAAGCCGCGCCGCACGGAAGCCGAAATCATTGCCCAATGCCCTTGGGCCACTACTGGCAAATCCGGACGGAAGCCCAACATCATCACTTCACTCGAACTGAAACCCGAAGAGATGGAAAAAAACAATCTCCGCTTCCAGGCCAAGTATCGTAAAATAGAAGAGAATGAAGTACGTTTCGAGGAAATCAACTGTGAAGATGCCGATTACCTCATTGTAGCTTTCGGATCAATGGCCCGCATCGGACAGAAAGCAATGGAACTGGCCCGTGAAGAAGGTATCAAAGTAGGAATTCTACGCCCCATCACCCTTTGGCCTTTCCCCACCAAAGTGATTGCATCTTATGCCGATAAGGTGAAAGGCATGTTGGTTACCGAACTGAATGCCGGACAGATGATTGAAGATGTCCGCCTCGCCGTTAACGGCAAAGTACGGGTTGAACATTTCGGCCGTTTGGGAGGCATCGTCCCCGATCCCGATGAAATCGTAGCTGCATTGAAGGAAAAGATTGTTGTCAACTCATAACCATCCAATCACGGACAATCCACCATGGAAACGGATAAAATAAGGAACATACTGAACATCATCTTCCTCGTGCTGGCTGTAGCAGCCGTTGTGACCTACTTTGTGTCGGACGACTTCATGGACTTCGTTTATGTCTGTGCGGCAGCCATCTTCGTCAAAGTGATGGAGTTCTTCATACGATTTACCAACAGATAAGAGAAGAGAGGAGAATCAATTATGACAAAAGAAGATATCATCAAACCTGAAAACCTGGTTTACAAGAAACCGACGCTGATGAACGACAACCCGATGCACTATTGTCCGGGCTGCAGCCACGGCGTAGTACACAAACTCATTGCCGAAGTCATCGAAGAGATGGGTATGGAAGACAAGGCCATCGGCATCTCGCCCGTCGGCTGTGCCGTCTTTATCTACAACTATCTGGATATCGACTGGCAGGAAGCTGCCCACGGACGTGCACCAGCATTGGCAACAGCCATCAAACGTCTTTGGCCCGACCGTCTTGTATTCACTTACCAAGGAGATGGTGACCTTGCTTGTATCGGTACGGCTGAAACCATCCATGCCTTGAACCGCGGTGAAAACATCACCATCATCTTCATCAACAATGCCATTTATGGCATGACTGGCGGACAGATGGCACCTACCACGCTGGTAGGCATGAAGACGGCTACCTGCCCATACGGCCGCGATGTACATCTCCATGGCTATCCGCTGAAGATGGCCGATATCGCTGCCCAACTGGAAGGCACAGCCTACGTGACCCGCCAAAGCGTACAGTCGGTACCCGCCATCCGCAAGGCCAAGAAAGCCATCCGCAAGGCTTTTGAAAACTCCATGGCCGGCAAGGGCTCCAACCTGGTAGAGATTGTGGCTACCTGCAACTCCGGCTGGAAGATGACACCTGCCGCAGCCAACAAATGGATGGAAGAGAACATGTTCCCCTTCTACCCGCTCGGCGATTTAAAAGACAAATAACCCATTCGTAAAATTATTCTTATGAAAGAAGAAATCATTATATCAGGATTCGGCGGACAAGGCGTATTGTCCATGGGTAAGATTCTCGCCTATTCAGGACTGATGGAAGGCAAGGAAGTGACCTGGATGCCGGCCTATGGCCCCGAACAGCGAGGCGGTACGGCCAACGTGACCGTCATCGTCAGCGATGAAAAGATTTCATCGCCCATTCTCAGCAAATACGACGCAGCCATCATCCTCAACCAGCCCTCGCTGGAAAAATTCGAGAGCGAGGTAAAGCCCGGCGGCGTACTTATCTACGACGGCTATGGCATTATCAATCCGCCTACACGCAAGGATATCCATGTGTATCGCATTGACGCCATGGATGCCGCCAACGAGATGAACAACTCCAAAGCCTTCAACATGATTGTATTGGGCGGCCTGCTCAAAATCAAACCGATGGTCACCTTGGAGAATGTCATCAAAGGATTGAAGAAAACCCTCCCCGAACGCCATCACCACTTGATTCCTATGAATGAAGAAGCCATCAAGAAAGGAATGGAATTGATCAAGGAAGTCTGATGATATAATATGAACCGTCCCTGTCAATCTGAAATTGGCAGGGACGTTTTTTTCACACCAGATACATACGGCTATTACTTATATGTAATAGTAAAAACCGTTTCGTTTTTAGCATAATAATCACTGCCATGCGAAGTTCATACTATGGTAACAGGACGGCCCAATTGGTCAAATTCATAGGTGTAAGTATCATAATATCCTTCTCGATAACGGTCATACTCCGCTGTCATATACAGCTGGCTGCGCTTTCCTAAATAGCCATACGGTTGCAAATACCGCCCGCCAAAAGCAAAACAATCCAACCATTCCGTATTGCAGACCACCCAGTTCAAATCAAAATTAATATTGGGATTATTGACGTACTCGGCATTGTCATAACGTATTTCCGCCACATACCTGTTATTGTTTGCATTGTACAAATCGTTCGTCACCTTAACCAGATTGCCATTCTCCCACTCCGCTTCATCAACATATTCCATCGTTTCACCAACCTGATTTCTATAAGTTCTGTTACATGTCTGCACAAAGCCATCTTCATATACTACCGAACCTGATTTTTCCGTTGTTTTTCCTGCTCCTTCATCATTGACGATAGAAAATGTTTCGACATAACCATCGTTTCTTAAAACAAAAGTTGAAACATCAGCGGATCCATATCCTTTTTCCGTCATCACGATCTTACCCGACTCATAAGCAAAAGAAGTATAAATCATGTCCTCCCCCTTTCCTGTCCCCGAGTCATCGGTCGTCTGTTTGACCAGACGATTCTGATCGTCGTATTCAAAATAATAGATATTTCTATCTTCTGACTCTGTACCCGTCTCGGCCGTCACACGCTTATGTACTTCATCTATTCTTGCAACCAGATAAACCGACGAAACAGAAGGTATTTCACCGGATGCCGTGGTAGCTTTCTGCTCTACAGTAATCGTTATCACATCATCTCCACACCGTATTTCTATCCGAGCCTGCCTATCATGCCCCGTCAGATTTTCAGTCAGCGTAAAAGTCAACGTACACTTGCCTGCACTACCGCTATAGGCACTCAGCACAAGCCAATCCACACCCGTGGCATCCGCTTTAGTCGTCACGTCGGTAACCGTTGCTGTCCAGTTGCCCGATGCCGTAAAACGAATGCCTTCCGAAACACCAGACGTTTCATCGGCATACACTGTCTGAGACGTGGCGACACCTTCAGCCAAAATCAAATTCTTATTACCTGATTCATCTTTACTGCAAGCGGCCAACAGACAACCGCAGATCCAACATAAAATTGGAAACATCCATTTGTTCTTATCTATCTTCATTTTTCATTAAACATTCGTTATTGATAAGGACAAACACCCGTATCACGCATCTTGCAACGGGTATTCGTGAGCCTGCAAATATCCTGTCCGCGAATAAGGTCATCGGTCAGCTGGTTACACGACACGATATGTGTACGGCTTCCCTTACCGGACCCGCCATATCCGCTGAATACCAACGTGAAAATCAGATACAGCACCAACAAGATCAGCACCCCCACAATCAGCATCCAGGTAAGGGTAAAAACCGCATACGTGGTAAACAGCATATAGGCATACATCCACTTCAGACGCTTCCGGTCCTGAGGAGCAGCCCGACGTACCCGAAACACGATATATGCCAGAAAGGCGAACAAAGAAACAAAAATCATGCCGAAAATAAAGTCCTCTTTTTCACGGCCGAAGAATTGGGATACAATCCCCACAACACCCAACACACAGCCTACGAGATAGTAGGTGATGGACGGAGGCACCCCATCGACTCCCGACATGTCGCGCAAGCGGCCGGGAACAAGAGACTTCCACTTGGTCAGGGACAGCAAGACGGCAACAAAAGACATAATTACCGCCACCATCCATCCTCCGGACAAGGCCGCATAGTTCAAGAGGCAATCATAATACAGACGCCACCGGGCTGCCCTACGGTCATTACAACTTTTCAGATGCCTTATACGGCGTACAAGTCTGTAGGCCGGATAAGTCAAACCTACCAGCAGGAACAACGAATACAGCAATACAAACTGATTGTCGGTCAGTTGCTTTTCCGAATAAAACGACATAGTGACCAATACGCCCACCATGGCCATCACCCACTCCAGTACAATCGTAATGCACAATGTCCGGACATCCCTGAAACGGACCGTAGATACAATCTCTGCACCCGCCTTCCTGTTAAACCAGTCCTTCACTTTTCCAAATCTGAAAAACAACATAAAAGCCAACGCCAGTCCTGTCCAAAAGACTATTTGGGAGAGCAGCAACAATCCCGTAAATGCAGTTATCATAAAAGAATAAATACGTTATATGTTACACAAATTATTTATTACAAATAAATTCAAGCTGAACTTCACTCCACGAATCAGGAGGCTGTCTCAAATAAACTTTGAGATGGCCTTTTTTGTGTCTACAAAAAAAATGGGCAAGCCCTAACTTCTCTCAGCCAGAACTTGCCCGTTTCCCTAATTTTTTGTATCTTAGGGAACCAAGTTAAGATATCCCAAAGATAATGTTTAAAAGTTACACATCCAACGATAATCTGCTTTTACCTCCATGTTTAGGCGATTTTATCCCCCAGAACGATCCAGTCCGTGTTGTTCACCGTATCATTGAACAGATAAACCTTGAAGAACTTTACCGTAAGTATTCCCCTAAAGGCTGTTCTGCGTACCACCCACGTATGATGCTTCAAATTCTTGTCTATGCTTATTTGCGTAATATCTATTCCAGCCGTCGCATAGAAGAATTCTGTCGCAATGACATCCGCCTCATGTGGCTTACCGGCAATGTGACTCCTGATCATAACACCATCAACCGTTTTCGCAGCAGCCGGCTGAAGGATGTACTGAAGACAATATTTGCCACCATTGTAAAGTTTCTCGTGTCGGAAGGTTTTGTAAGTCTGGATGTAGCCTGTACCGACGGGACGAAGATGGAGGCGAACGCCAACCGTTATACGTTCGTCTGGGGCAAGTCCATACATACCCGCATAGTCAGAATCGCGGAACAGCTTGAAGAGATATGGCAGTACGCCGAGTCTGTCACCAAACAGGAACTGCGTGATTCCGCTCCGGTCACCTGTCAGGATATCACTCCGGAGAAAGTAGAAAAGGCACTCAAGCAGATTGATGATGCCCTGAATGAAGTGGATGCGGACAAGAAAATGAAAGCGAAGATAAGACGTGTAAGGAAGTCATGGCCAGAACAGCTCAGGAAATATGAATCACAGGGAAAGATACTTGACGGACGCAACAGCTATTCAAAGACGGACAATGACGCCACCTTCATGCGTATGAAAGAAGACCATATGAGGAATGGACAACTCAAACCCGGATATAATACCCAAATCAGTACCAACAGGCAGTTCATTCTGGACTATACCCTCCATCAGTGTGCGGGAGATACCTCCACCTATTCTCTGCATATGGATGATTTTCATTTCCTTTACGACAGATACCCTGACATATCTGTCTGTGATGCCGGATACGGGAGTGAAGAGAACTATCTGTATGCTTCCAGACATGGCATTAAAACCTTCATAAAGTACAATTATTTTCATAAGGAACAGAAAAAGAACTTCAGAAATGATCCTTTTCTGTCTGCCAACTTCTACTATAATGAAGAAACGGACGGAATGTACTGTCCGATGGGACAAAGGATGGAAAGACTTGCTGATATAACGCGTTCGACAGACAACGGTTTTGAGCAGACCATATCAAGATACAGAGCACGTAACTGTAAAGGCTGCCCGTTAAGATGCCGGTGTCACAGAAGCCAGTCGGAAAGGATTGTACAGGTAAATCACCGTCTGAGGAAAATCAAGAAAAGAGAACGTGAAAAGCTACTCTCTGATGAAGGTCTGAAATATCGCAGTCAGCGACCACAGGATGTGGAGGCTGTATTTGGAAACCTCAAGAACAACAAGCACTTCAAGAGATTCCATCTTCGTGGACTTAAGAAGGTTGAGATTGAGTTCGGACTGCTGGCCATGGCACATAATCTTGCAAAAGTAGCCTCGTAGGAGGCTTATGACAACGAATAAACAGTTTGAAAGAATGATATCTTCAAAAGTAAGTTTGTAAACTCCTCTTTTGAGAAAAATGACTTCAATCTGAGATGAAACAAACAGAGGCCATCTCAAGTCTATTTTGAGACAGCCTCATCTCTATAGGACTTATGCCACATCAGTCGTATACTCATGGTACAATAAAAACGTCCACCTATTATCAACTATTTACGAAAGGCATATACAAGCCCGAAGAGCACAGAAAAAAGTATACATTCACCGGTATCGGCACACTCTCTCCACACACACCTGCCTACTCAACATTTCCGTATAGGAATAATCCCCTTGGAGATGTCAGTCATAATCAGGTCGGCCACGTTGCGCGCTCCCAGCTTGTCGAGCAGATGCCGGCGGTGTGTATCCACCGTATTGGTGGACACACACAGTTCGCGTGCTATTTCCTGTGTATTTTTCCCTTCGGAGATCCGTTTCAAGACATCCAGTTCCCGCAGAGTCAGGTCTTCGGGCTTTTTCTCCTCCGTACGTTTCATTTGGGCGCGGATATGGTCGGCATACGGACAATAATAAACTCCTCCCGCCAACACCCGTCGGATGGCTTCCGTAATCTTGCCCGAATCAGTAGACTTGAACAAGATGCCGTCCACCTCGCATTGCAGCGGGTTCTTGACATACCAGATTTCTTCGTGCATGGTATTCACCAGAATACGGGCATGAGCATTGCGGCTGCGGATGGTATTGATGAGATCCAGGCCACACACATCGGGCAATTCCATATCCAGTACAAAAAGGTCGAATTGCTGCGAAGCTGTCAACAACTCCACCTCATGTCCCGATGAAGCAGTACACACATTCTTTACTTCCGGGAGCGAACATTCTATAATACGCTTCAACCCCTGCAACACCAAATCATGGTCGTCAACCAATAGAATCCGTATATCTTTTTCTTTCATCAGCCTTCTCAATACCTGTCTTGTTATGATAGTGCAAAGAAAAGCCATTTATCCTTATTTCACATCATCAGAAATAGTGATTTTAACACCTATTCTGCAGAAAAACGGACTTAAACAGCCAAAGGAACATTCAACGTCATCCGTTGTTCGCCATTCTCTGCCGCGACAGTGAAGGCAGCACCGATTGATTTCGCCCGTTCGCTCACGGTGGTCAGTCCGATGCCGTTTCCTTTCCCCGCATGGGAGGGACAAGGCTTTCCGCAATAGGCAATCTGCAAAACCAAGTCCTTCTTGGAAAGACACAGCCGGAGGTCTATCCGAGTGGCCTCCGCATGTTTCAGTACATTGGAAAGCAGTTCCTGCAGAATGCGGTATACTTCATATGCCTGATCCTCGGGGACACGGCTCCAGTCGCACCCTCCGTCATCGACCGCCAAAGCCCACTCGGCAGGCTGCGCAGCCAATATCCGTCCGGCATAATCCTCGACAACTTCTTTCAAGGTGACACGCTGGAATTGCGGAGGCATCAGTTCATGAGAAATGAGACGCACATCCTGGCGGACTTTTTCCAACATCGCTTTCACTTCGGCCTTGCCCTGTTCCGTAGGAGGCAGACACTGCAACTGCATGCCTATCCCCAGCAAATCGTTGCACACCCCGTCATGCAAATCTTTGGCCAGGCGCCTGCGTTCGCGTTCCAGTCCCTCAATGTAGCGTTGTGCCAGTTTCAGTTCTTCTTCCTTTTTCTGCCGGCGACGACGCAATTCATACCAGATGACCAACAGTACGACAACTCCCACAGCTGTTACCGCCACAAATCCCAGCTGCATAATGCGGTTCCGCTGCTTCAGCTGCTGTTCGTTCAGGTGTACAATTTCCAATTCCTTCTCCTTCGTGTCATACTTTACGGACAATTCCGACAACTCGGCCTCCACCTGTGCCGTGTGCAAACTGTCGGCAACCGTTACCGCCCGTTCATAGCAGTCGAAAGCCCGGGCATAGTCTTTCAGGCCTTTGTAATTACGGGCCATGTCCAGATACAGACGGTCCAACGGTACCGCCATATTGACATCCTTCAGTCCCAACAACCGGTGTTGGATATCGAGGCTCTCCCGATAACGTCCCATTCCGGCATACACCTCATACAATCTTTCGTAAAAACCCAGCACTTCCGTCGAGTTCTCCGGCAGGACAGCCAAAAGAGGTTCCGCCTCGGCCACGCATTTCATCAGTTCTGCCCTATTGCCCAGACGCCCGTAAGTACCTGCCAGATAAGTCAGGCACCGCAATACGAACTTCGGTTTCTTCTGTTCGCTGGCCATGTCCAGAGCCTGGCGTATGGCCTTGATACCGTCTTCCTCCTTGCCACACAGACTGAATATGGCTCCAGCAGTCGATGCCGCATGAATCACCATATCCATGTCGCCACAGGTGGGAACCACCTCCATGGCCCGCCGGATGTAGGTTTCCGCTTCTTCCAGACGCGAAGTGTTGGCATAGAGCACGGCAATGTTTGTCAGCAACTGCGTACGCGAACCGGTTGCGTCAGACTTCTCCACTCCCAGCAGATCCAAGGCCCGGTTGTAATAGACCAAGGCCGAATCGGGCATGGACATCCGCCGGTAGCACACGCCGATAGAACTCAGTATCCCGGCCTGTTCCTCCGCATCCAGGTGCAGCCTCACCGCCTCGGACAGAGCCTTCCTGAAAGCCGGCAGACATTCGTCCATACGCCCCTCATCCAGGTAGGTAACCGCCAGATTGACCAGCAGCACCACGTAAGGCTCTGCCTTGTCACGGTCGGCATACTTCAAGCCCTCCTCGCAATAATAACGCGTACTGTCCACATCCCGATAAGCATAATATTCACTCAAGTGACAACAAGCAGCCGATAGGCTGTCACGATGGCCGCTTTCACATGCACGTGCCAACGCAGCCCGACACTCCGCCAGTTCCGGATCCGGCGACTGTCCCCATACTGCAACAAGCGGCAGCAGGAGGATCCATACAATCAGTCGTTTCATAAAATCATATCAATGGTTAGGGTATTGCAAAGATAAGGAAGTCAAGACAAACAGCAAGAAAGTGACCCGATATCTTGCTGCCCCACCATAAAATATTCCGTTTGCAAGCTGTTCTGTCAAATTATAATAAGAGTTGAAAACTCTGTTTTCGTTTTGTGCTTCACTTGGTTTCCATTATCTTTGCCGCATGAAAATGAAACAAATCATACTGATATATATACTGCTATGTCTGCTGGGAACGGGCCTGGCACAGGCGCAGCAAACGCTGACTCCCGTCGGAGGCGGGCAAACCCTGCGCGACCAATACGGCAACCAGATAGACCCTTCGATCCAGCCGGACAACCTGAACGACAGTACCAACGTAGACGTCCAGAGCCTGCCGCCCAAGCTGTACATGTGGCAGCTGGACGAACTGCTGGGCGAACGCACCATCATACCGGCCGACACCGCCAACCTGAACTTCCAGAACACCAACCTGGTGGAAGGCATGGAAGGACACTACAACTACCTGGGCAATCTGGGCAGTCCGCGTATGTCGCGCCTGTTCTTCGAACGCACAGACTACGGGCCTACCATGTTCCTGACACCCATGTCGAGCTTCTACTTCCGCCCGAGTGACTTCAAGTTCACCAACAGCAACATCCCGTTTACCAACCTGACCTACTACAAGGCCGGCAGCAAGCAGAACGGTGAGGAACGCTTCAAGTCCTACTTCTCGGTCAATGCCAACAAGCGCCTGGCCTTCGGCTTCAACATCGACTACCTGTACGGCCGCGGCTACTATACCAACCAGTCGACCGCCCACTTCAATGCAGGCCTTTTTGCCAGCTACATCGGCGAAAAGTACCAGATGCAGGCCATGTACAACAACTTCTTCATGAAGATGAACGAGAACGGAGGTATCACCGACGACCGCTACATCACCCGTCCCGAAGAGATGAGCGACGTAGGTGGAAGTTCGTACATTCCCGTCAACCTGGAAGAGACATCAAACCGCAACCACAACTTCTACGTACACCTGACCCACCGCTACCGCCTGGGCTTCACCCGCGTAACGACGAAGATAGAAGAGACCAAGGACGAAGCCGCCCGCCGCAAGGCCCAGCGCGACAGTACAGCCATTCCGATGGACACCATCCAGACCGAAGAGTACGTACCCGTGACCAGCTTCATCCATACGTTCCACATCGAACGTTCCAGCCACCGTTTCCGCTCGGGTACGGAACCTACAGGCGAGAACAGCATCTACGACAACACCTACCTGCAGGAAGGCATGAGCAACGACAGCACCGTAGCCCTGAGCGTAAAGAACGTGCTGGGCATCTCGCTGCTCGAAGGCTTCAACAAGTACGCCAAAGCCGGACTGACCGCCTACGCCTCGCACAAGGTGAGCCGCTACACCCTGATGAACCTGGGCAACGGGGAAGGGACAACGACCGATGAAAGCGGGCAGACCACCCGTCCCTACCTGCCCAACCAGATCTATACCGAACACGAACTGTACGTGGGAGGTGAACTGTCCAAACGCGAAGGACGGCTACTGCACTACCGGGCCAACGGTGAAGTGGGCCTGGCCGGCAAGGCGGCAGGACAATTCCGCGTCAACGGCGACCTGGACCTGAACTTCCGCCTGGGCAAGGATACCGTGAACTTCTACGCCCGCGGTTTTGTGAGCAACACACTCCCCTCGTTCTACATGCGCCACTACCACTCCAACCACTACGCATGGGACAACGACCTGAGCAAGGAGTTCCGTACCCGTGTGGAAGGCGAACTGAACATCGACCGCTGGCGTACCAACCTGAAGGCCGGTGTGGAGAACATCAAGAACTACACCTACTTCAACGGACAGGCCCTGCCCCAGCAGCACAGCGGGAGCATCCAGGTGATTTCGGCCATGCTGAAACAGGACTTCAAGCTGGGCATCCTGCACCTGGACAACGAAGTGACGTGGCAGAAGTCGAGCAACCAGTCTGTCCTGCCCCTACCCGACCTCTCGCTCTACCACAACCTCTACCTGCTGACCCGTCTGTTCAAGAAGGTACTGACCGTACAGCTGGGTGCCGACGTACGCTACTTTACCGAGTACAACGCTCCAACCTACCAGCCTGCCATCCAGCAGTTCCACCTGCAGCCGGAGAGTGACCAAGTCAAGATCGGAGGATATCCCATCGTCAACGTATACGCCAACCTGCACCTGAAACGTACACGCATCTTCGTGATGATGTACCACATCAATTCGGGTATGGGCAACCGCAACTCGTTCCTCGTTCCCCACTACCCGATCAACTCACGCCTGCTGAAGATCGGCGTTTCCTGGAACTTCTACGATTGATGTCCTCCATCGTTTCCACCATCCAACCCGAACACCATGAAAAACAAACTGAACCCCAAGATCTGGAAATACGTGGCGGTAGCCTTCATCGGCTCGCTGGTAGCCACTTTCATCCTGCAACGCGAAGAGCCACCCGCTCCCTCTCCACGCGATTATGCCGACATTGCGGCCGAAGGCGTCCTGCGTGCCGCACTGGAATACAATGCCATCAGCCTTTACGTGGACGGCGACACACTGGCCGGCTTCGACTATGAGCTGATGGAGGCCTTTGCCCGCGACCACGGCCTCAAAGTGGCCATCATGCCCGAGATGAGCTTCGAGAAGCGGCTCGAAGGACTGGCTGACGGGACGTACGACCTCATTGCCAACGGCATCCTGGCCACCAGTCCGCTGAAAGACTCCCTGCTGCTCACCGTCCCCATCGCACTGACCAAGGAAGTATTGGTACAGCGCAAACCCGCTTCGCCCGACGACTCCCTGTTCATCCGCACCCAACTCTCACTGGCCAAGCGCACCCTGCACGTCGTGAAGGGTTCTCCCTCCATCCTGCGCATCCGCAACCTGGGCGACGAGATAGCCGACACCATCTATATTAAAGAGGTGGAAAAATACGGCCCCGAACAGCTGATAGCCATGGTGGCCCACGGCGACATCGACTACGCCGTATGCGACGAAAACATTGCCCGTGCCGTCACCGACAGCATGCCCCAAATAGACTTCTCGACCGACATCAGCTTCACCCAGTTCTATTCCTGGGCGGTCAGCAAAAAGTCGCCTGCCCTGCTCGACAGTCTGAACACTTGGCTCGAAGACTTCAAACAGGGCAGGGAATATCAGAAAATATATCAGAAATACTACAAATGACCTCCGACTAACACTCCCGCAGCCAGGCTTCCGAAGAGGCGTCGCTCGGCATGCGCCAGTCGCCACGCGGACTCAGCGACACGCTGCCCACCTTCGGACCGTCGGGCAGGCACGACCGCTTGAACTGCTGGTTGAAGAAACGGCGCAGGAAGGTGTGCAACCATTTCTTGATGGTATCCTCGTCATATACATCCTTGAATGTCCGGGCCGCCAGATAGAAAATCTTCGACGGGCGGAAACCGCCGCGCAGAAAGTGGTAGAGGAAGAAATCGTGCAGCTCGTAGGGTCCTACCAGGTCTTCGGTAATCTGACTGATGTTGCCGTTCTCGTCGGCCGGTATCAGCTCGGGGCTGATGGGAGTATCCACTATGTCGAGCAGCGTGCGGCGTGAGGTCTCGTCCATTCCGTTCTCGGCCACCCACTTCACCAGGTGCTTCACCAGCGTCTTGGGCACGCTGGCATTCACGCCGTACATCGACATGTGGTCGCCGTTATATGTAGCCCATCCCAAGGCCAACTCCGACAGGTCGCCCGTGCCGATGACCAGTCCGCCCGTCTGGTTGGCGATATCCATCAGGATCTGGGTACGCTCGCGGGCCTGCGAGTTCTCGTACACCACGTCGTGCACCGCAGCATCATGACCGATGTCTTCGAAGTGCTGCACGCAGGCCTTCCTGATGCTGACCTCGCGCACCGTCACACCGAGCGACGTCATCAGGTCGACGGCATTGGTATAGGTACGGTCCGTCGTACCGAAACCGGGCATCGTCACACCGACAATCCCCTTGCGCGGCCATCCCAGCTTGTCGAACGTCTTGACGCACACCAGCAGGGCCAGTGTCGAATCGAGTCCGCCCGAAATGCCTACCACCGCACTCTTGGCCTTGGTATGCGTCAGGCGTTGTGCCAGCCCGGCTACCTGAATGGAGAATATCTCTTCGCATCGCTCGTCCAGCGTCGGGCCCTGAGGCACGAAGGGATGAGGATCGTAGGTACGTGTCAGATTCAGTTCACGGCTGTTCACCAGCTCCGTCGATATTCTGACTGCAGCCTCGGGAGCCACCCGCCTGCGGCAGGCGGCAAAGGTCGTGTTTACCCGGCGCTCCGTACGCAGGAATTCCACGTCGATTTCGCTCACCACCAACTGCTCTTCCAGCGAGAAACGCTCACTGGACGCCAGCAACGTGCCGTTCTCATAAATCAGACCGTTACCGGCAAACACCACGTCGGTGGTCGACTCGCCGAAACCGCACGAGCTGAACACATATCCGGCCAGGCAGCGGGCCGACTGCTGGCTCAACAGGGAGCGCAGATAGGCATGCTTGCCTATCGACTCGTCGTCGGCCGAAAGGTTGAAGATGATTTCCGCCCCCTGCAAAGCCAGGGACGAACTGGGCGGCACGGCAGCCCATACATCCTCGCATATCTCGATACCGAAAGTCGTGTCGGAAGTCTCGAACAGCAGGTTGGTGCCCAGCGGGGCCACTTGTCCGCACAAGCGGATGGACTGGGCAGAGACACCGGAAGCCGGCACAAACCAGCGCATCTCATAAAACTCCTTGTAGTTGGGCAGGTAAGTCTTGGGCACGACACCCAGCACGCGGCCTTTCTGTATGACGACCGCCGCATTCAGCAGTCCGCCCTCGCACACCACCGGCATGCCTACTATCGAAATGATGTCCAGCTGCCGGGTCGTGTTGAGGATTTGCATCAGTCCCAGTTCAGCTTCCTCCAGCAGCAGCTGCTGGGCAAACAGGTCGCCGCAGGTATATCCGGTAATGCACAACTCGGGGAAAGTGATGATTTGCACCCCCTTGCCGTCGGCAATGATTATCTCTTTCTCTATCTGTCCGGCGTTGAACTTGCAGTTCGCCACCTGCACCCGGGGCACAGCAGCCGCCACTTTGACATATCCGTAATTCATAAAACAATGTTTTAACTTGTGCAAAAATAAAAGAATTTATCAATATGACCACGAAAAAAGCGGGAAAACCTTTGGTAAATAGAAAGAAGTGGCTATCTTTGCATCAGAATTAAAAATGTAATGATTGCAACTTTGGATTAGAGCAAATATGGATGTCATAGAGCGTTTACAGAGTCACAACATCAAACCTTCGGTACAGCGGATAGCCATCATGCAGTACCTGATGGAGCACTATACGCATCCTACCGTAGACGAGATCTATACGGCACTTGCTCCGGGGATACCCACCTTGTCGAAAACGACGGTGTACAACACGCTGAAGCTGCTGGACGAACATGCCGCCATCCAGACCCTGACCATAGACGGCCGGAACACCTGCTACGACGGTGACACCCGTCCGCACGCACACTTCTTCTGCAAGGCGTGCAACAAAGTATACGACATGCCCTGCCCCTCCGACTTTCCCACGGGAGAAAACCCGGACGCGGAAGGGCACGAGATACAGGAAATTCACCTTTATTATAAGGGCATCTGCAAACATTGCAGGCAATGAGATTGTTATTGAGACAAAAGAATAAAGACTAATTAATTCAAACCAAAAAACTGAGTAAAAATGAAAAAGTTTAGATGTACAGTATGCGGTTACGTTTACGAAGGCGATGCCGCTCCCGAGAAGTGTCCTTTGTGCAAGGCTCCTGCCAGCAAGTTCGTTGAAGTGGAAGAAGCCGTAGCAGGCGGTCCGCTGACTTTTGCCGACGAGCACGTTATCGGCGTAGCCAAAGGTTGCGACGACGAAATGATCAAAGACCTGAACAACCACTTCATGGGCGAATGCACCGAAGTAGGTATGTACCTCGCCATGAGCCGTCAGGCCGACCGCGAAGGTTATCCCGAAGTAGCCGAGGCCTTCAAGCGTTATGCTTGGGAAGAGGCTGAGCACGCTGCCAAGTTTGCCGAACTGCTGGGCGACTGCGTTTGGGACACCAAGACCAACCTGGAGAAGCGTATGAACGCCGAAAGCGGTGCTTGCGAAGACAAGAAGCGCATCGCTACCCGTGCCAAGGCTCTGAACCTGGATGCCATCCACGATACAGTTCACGAAATGGCCAAGGACGAAGCCCGTCACGGCAAAGGTTTCGAAGGTCTGTACAACCGCTACTTCAAGAAATAAGATTCTGAATATTCCCTGGACGGAGAGAGGATGCATGGTCGGAAGACGCATCCTCTCTCTTTTTTTGTCCCGTCGTTTCCCCCCTTTCCCACAAAGCACTTTGTCACCCTCCCATGCAGTGCTTCGTCACCTCCTCACGAAGCACTTCGTCACACCCTCATGAAGCACTTCGTCAGACCCTCACGAAGCACCGTGTCGCAACCTCACGAAGCACCGTGTCACAATCCCGTAAAGTTCTGTTTCAGAAAGTCTTCCGGAACGGTCTTTCCGGGCCTCCGCATTTTTCTTGCCTTTTCTCCCATTTTTTTTGCACCTTTGATGTCACGTTTGGCCTTCCCGAACGTCCTATAGGTGTAAATGGAACTCAACGAATTCAAAATATCAGTCCTGCCGCTCCGGCCCAAGCTGCTGAACTATGCACGCAAGCTGACCGAGAGCCCGGAGGATGCCGAAGATGCCGTACAGGAGGTACTGCTCAAGCTGTGGAACAACCGCACGGAGCTGGACCAGTACCGCAGCATCGAGGCATTCGCCATGACCCTGACGCACAACGTCTGCATGGACCTGTGGCGGCGCAGCAGGGACAACAGCCCCCTCGACCGGCTGCAGACCGAAGCCGGAGGCGGAACGCCCGACCACCTGCTCGAGCTGAAGGACGAAGTAAGGCTGATACGGGCCATCATCGACTCGCTGCCCCCGCTCCAACGCACCATCATGCGGATGAAGGACGTGGAGGAATACGAGAGCGAAGAGATAGCCCAGATAACCGGATGCAGCGCCGAGGCCATACGCAGCAACCTGTCGAGGGCACGAAAGAAAGTGAGGGACATCTACCTGCAAACCATACAAGAACGTAAAAGGAGGAAACAGTCATGAAGACGGAAGAACTGCTTGAAAAATATTTCGACGGACAGACTACCTGCGAGGAAGAACGCGAGCTGCGCCGCTTCTTCGCCTCGGACCAGGTGCCCGGACACCTGGAGGTGTACCGCCCGCTCTTTGCCTGCATCGACCGCGAAGCCGAAGCCTTCCGGGCAGCACAGAAAGAGGAGGCCGCCCCGGCCACGCATCCGGCAGGCGTCCGCAAACCCACCCGTCTGCACCGCCTGTACTACCTGACCACAGGCATTGCCGCCGCCCTGCTGCTGTGCATCGGCATCGCCGGACTGCTGCCCCACGTCACACCCGCCCGCACCAGCTACGCCATCATCGACGGACGCTACTGCGACGACCCGCAACTGGTACAAGCCAAGGCCCTGGAAGCCCTGCAGAACGTGGGCTTCACCGACGAAGAACTGAAAGAAACCATCACGCTACCGAACCTATTATTACCCTAAAGCATCATGAAGACAAGAGAAAACATCGCATACCGCCGCCTCGCCGGCATCTTGCTGCTGACCCTCTGCTTCGGTCTCACCGCATACGCCCAGGAGGGCCTGCAGATAGCCACCTTGTTCGAGAAATACAAGGACGAAAAGAACGTGACCTACGTGGAACTGAACGGAAGCATCCTGCGCTCCTACCGCATGACGGCCTACAAGAGCCTGGTCTTCGGGCAAGTGACTCCCTACAAGCAGGAAATCGTACAATGCCTCAAGCAGGCCGTCGACGCCCATCAGGTGCAGAAGACACAGGAAGTGAACGAAAGCGGCGAGCTGCGCAGTGCCTACTACCGCCTGAGCCGTGCCGCCCGGAAGGGCAAAAGAGTGAACCGCTACATCCTCTACAAAGTGGGAAAGGAAGACAAGGCCACCCTGGTCTACATCGAAGGTCCGCTGGACGAAGACGAACTGATGGAAATGCTGTACAAGCAATAAAATAAAGAATGAAGAATTTATCACTTACCACTAACCGCTAACCACTAACCGTTATATAGACATGAAAACAAAGACAATCCTCACAGCCGGCTGCCTGATACTGGCCACCGTCTGCACACAAGCCCAACAAACCACCGAGCCCAAACGCGAAAGAGCCGTCGTCGAAACGCAGGGCGACTCCATCATCATCCTCAGAGGAAAGGGAGACATGCGCATCAGGCTCTACGAACAGCAGACAGAAGACGACGAGCAGAAAGAAGTGGAAATCTTCGAAGGGGTCTACCTGGAGAAAGTGGATGCCGACAAGCGGACATTCCTCGATGTCCTGCCCTTCATCCCGCAAAAGAAGAAATACAACGAATATGAAGCACATGTTTCAGGAGTATTCTTGGGCTTCTCCCGCCTGGCCGACAACTTCATGGGATTCGGCTCCAGTCCCAAGGCACACCTCGACCTGTCTGAGTCGTGGGAATTCGGTTTCAACCTCCTTGCCGCCTCCCACAACTTCAAGAAGAATCCGCACTGGGGCCTCAACATCGGCCTCAGCTGGGGTTACCGTTCGTTCAGCATCGACGGCGACTATGCCCTGCTGAAGCAGGACGGCGCCACCGTCTTCCAGAGCGGACAGGCGATGCTGCCCGAAGGTAACGACGACACCACTCCCTACTACAGCGACAGCCGCCTGCGCCACTTCTTCTTCCGCATCCCCGTACAGCTCGAGTGGCAGCAGCGGTGGAACAAGAGTCTCGTGTTCTTCAACTTCGGTCCCGAATTTGAGATACGCCATGGCGTGAAGTCATTCAGCCACGTGGACGGCGGCAAGAAGCAGACCGTGGGCAAAGGCATGTACGTGCGTCCCATCGGCGCCAACCTGCTGCTCCAGGCCGGTTACGGCAACCTCGGCGTTTACCTCCGCTACTCCATGAACACTCTGTTCCAGGGCGGCAAGGGCCCCGAAATGATGCCCTACTCCTTCGGCATCGCCTGGTATTGGTAAGCTCCCCACCGACCCGTCCGAATACAGTTCAGGCACGAATGAACATGGATTATTCCGTATGGTTTCCATGTCCGTCCGTGCCTGAATTTATGGATAAGGGCAAGTGCCTCAGAAGCGCACACCCAGCGTCAGCAGCACCTGGCTGCGGCGGTCGGTCACCTTTGTCACTTCAGGTGAAGCTATTTCCAGCGTATTGCCCGACTGGTTCATGTTCACAAACGGATAGAACTCTGACTTGCAGCTGGTGAACTTATAGGCCAGGTCGGCATAGAACATCGAGCCGCGATAGCCGATGCCCACGGTATAATTGTTCAACGCCTGGGTATTGGAGAAGTCGGTATCCGTCTGGATGGAATTGTAAGGCAAATCCTTGAACGCATCCTTGTTGAACAGGGCCGAACGGTAGTTGTAGCCTGCACGGATGGCAAACTGGGGAATCACCTTGTACTCCAAGCCCGCACGGAAGGTGTGTACTCCTTTCAGCATGGCCGTCGTGCTGTTCTCAAGTTCAAACGAATCGGAGAAGCCCTGCGGATCGCGGAACTTCATCGATGAATAGTCCTGATACTCGTATTCGGCTCCCAAAGCCAGGCTGCTACCTACCGTATAGCCCAAGCTGACGTTGTAGAGCCAAGGCGTCTGAAGTCTGAACTCACGGATCATGTCGCCATTCACGATGTTCTCCGTCGCCACGCTGGCCGGTTCGTTCCGGCCCGTCACGGCATCATAGAGCGATGACTCCACATAGGCCCGCGTCTTGTAGTCCAGGCTGTAGAAGGTAGGCGTATGGATGGCCAGGCCGACACGCAACGGCGAATACTCGAAGGGACGGATGATAGCTCCCAGCTTCACGTCGAAACCGGCTCCCACAATCTGGTTGTCGCTCGTCAGCGAATAGTATTCATTGTTGGTATAGCTCTCGCCATACACGGTATACTTGCTGTAGTCCACCGAATAGGCTCCCAACGTCACTCCCAGATACACGCGGTCCTTGATGTTGAACGACACGTTGAAGTCATACTGCTCGATGCCGCCCCGCTGCTGCGACCGATAGGTGGCGTTGCCGCCGTCATACAGGCCGTAGAACGTACCCGGCGTGCGATACAGCAGATTGCCGTTCACGTCGCTGAGCTGGTTTCCGTCCTTGTCCAGATAGGGAGTGTCCGTCGGTTGGGTGGTAACGTCCGTAATCATCCAGCCGTCATATCCCAGTACCGAGAGCCAGCCGATATTGGCATCGGTATAAGGGCTGCTGCCCCAATCTTTTATTCCGGCTGCTTCCGCCTGCTGGGCCATGTAGTAAGTCTGCGACAGTCCGTATTCCAGCTGTCCTCCCATCTCCATGTTGCCATAGAAGGAGTTCGACTTGTGGTAATTGAAGCCGAAGTTCACGTAACGCAAGGTGGTCTTGTTGCCTATCTTGGTAGAGAGCACAAAGCCCAGGTTGTCATAAGAACCCTTCATCTTGCTGGTGCTCGTTGCATTGCCCGCATAGTTGGCATCCGTGCCGAAGGACGACAGGCTGAAGGAAGTCATCACATCGTGGCTGCGGTAGATGCCGATGCCGGCGGGATTGGTGCCGATGGTCGAAATGTCGCCGCCCAGCGCACTCATCGCGCCGCCCATCCCGACGAAGCGGGCCGTACCGTTCAGGTCCTTGTCTGCTATCTTGGCGGCGTCATAGACCGTCTGCGCCGTCACAGGGGCCAGTGTCAGGCACAAGCCCATGACAGCCAGAAACATTTTTCTATTTTTCATACTCCA
Organism: Mediterranea massiliensis; assembly: GCF_900128475.1. GTDB lineage: Bacteria > Bacteroidota > Bacteroidia > Bacteroidales > Bacteroidaceae > Bacteroides > Bacteroides massiliensis_E. The sequence continues at coordinate 115,445 of NZ_LT635838.1, forward strand.
ATAATCTTAAAACAAACATTCTTAAACACACATGTTATCTTCTGCTTCTGGACGAACCGCCTCCGCCACCCGAACGGACAGCACCGCCACCGCCAAAGCTACGCGAACTGCTGCCCGAGCCGAAGCTGCTGCGCGACGACGAGCTGCTGCGCGTGGACGAATTGAAGTTCGAACGTCTGCTCTCGTTGTTATTGTTATTGTTCATCGGCGAATAGGAACGCGTGCGCACCGAGTTGGAACTGCCGCGGCTATAGGTGGCACCCGACGAACGGAGACCGCTGCCGCGTGTATAGGTGGAAGTGCCGCCAGTACGTCCGGCCTCGGACGACGATCCTACACGCGTGCTGCTCGGACGGGTATAGGCCCCTGTATTGCGACGCGAATACGTGGACGGTGTGCCGGCCGAAGCATCGTTGCGTGTCGTGGTGGAGCGTGAGCCTACCACCCTGCGGACGGTCGTTGTCCCGTTCTGGTTGCCCGAGCGGTAGGAAGTGGTGCCGCTCACACGGCCATTCGTCGAACGTACCGAACCCTGGTTGCTGACCACCGTTCCGTTACGGTAGACACTCCGGCCAGACGAGCGGCGCGTGGTGTACGTGTCGCGCGAAGCCCAGTGGCCGGGTCCCGGATGATGCCAGCCCGGATAGTAGTGCGGATAGTGGTAATAGGGCCAACCCCAGCCCCATCCGCCGTACCAGCCGCCCCAGCCGGCATACCAACCGCCGTACCAGCCATCATACCAGCCGCCCCAGCCCCAGTTCCAGCCGTAGTAGGGCCAACCCAAACCCCAGCCGTAGGAGTTATAGCGCCAGTCCCACCACAGGCGGTTGGTGAATGTCGGGAAAGCATAGGCATACAGGCCGTCGGTATAGACGTTCCAGTCCCACGAGTTCAGACCGTAGACCACATCCCAATAGAGCGGGCTGCTGATACTGATGGCATAGCGCGGATTGCGGAAACGGACAATGCGCATGGCGTACTCATAGTCGTCCTGCGAGCCGTCGAATCCGTTCACCCACTCACCGTCGGGGTCGGGCACGGCTTTTTCTTCAATGTAGAGGGTATCTTCGTTCTGCGAGAAGTTATACTCCTTCGCGTCGTAGCGGCGGTTGTATTCGTCCACGTCGCGCACGTTGCCCTTCTTGTCCTTCACCACGACGGTGGTTGTCGTACCCGAGTTGGTACAAACCACAGGCTTCTGCGTCTCTACCACAATCACGTTCTCGGGAGCTTTCCGGACGGCCTGCTCCTCGGTCTTTTCGGTCTTCTCTTCGGCCTTCTTCTTCGAGGGTACATAATAGAGGTCGTCCACCACACTCTGTGCCGCGAGTGTCCACGGGAGACACAGGGCTAAAAGTGATAAAAAAACAATCTTCTTCATATATCTGTCAGTTTATAGTTTACAAACACTTGATTTCGTATGACAAAAATAAGGCCAAAGCACCGGATTTCCCAAAGATTTTCCCCCTCCCTTTATAGGGATTTCCCTAAATCAGTCTATCTTTGCAAACGAAGGCTTTTGCCAACTTCATTCAAAGATATAACAAATTGTGCGACGGGATGCCACTGCGCCCCCGCATTTTAACAAAACCCCATTAAAACAATGAAATATTTAGAATTCACCTTCCACACCCAGCCCTGCACGGATACGGCCAACGACGTGCTCTGCGCCGTCTTGGGCGAAGTGGGTTTCGAGAGCTTCGTCGAGCAGCCCGACGGCATTGCCGCCTACATCCAGAAGGACCTGTACGACGAGGAAGCGGTACGCCAGGCCGTGTCCGACTTTCCCCTGGCCGACACCACTATCGACTTCAGCTACACCGAAGCCGAGGACAAGGACTGGAACGAGGAGTGGGAGAAGAACTTTTTCCAACCCATCGTGATAGGCAACCGCTGTGTCATCCACAGCACCTTCCACCACGACGTACCTCAGGCACAATACGACATCGTCATCAACCCGCAGATGGCCTTCGGCACGGGACACCACGAGACGACGAGCCTCATCATCGGCGAACTGCTGGACAGCGACCTGCAAGGCAAGTCGGTGCTCGACATGGGTTGCGGTACGTCCATCCTGGCCATCCTGGCACGCATGCGCGGCGCCGCCCGCTGTACGGCGGTGGACATCGACGACTGGTGCGTACGCAACTCGCTGGAGAACATTGCCCTGAACCACCTGGACGGCATCGACGTCTACCAGGGCGACGCCTCGTCGCTGGCCGACAAGGGACCCTTCGACGTGGTGATAGCCAACATCAACCGCAACATTCTGCTGGCCGACATGAAGCACTACGTGGCCCGCATGAACCCCGGCGCCACCCTGCTGATGAGCGGCTTCTATACCGACGACATCGCCGCCATCCGCGCCGAAGCCGAAAGCCTGGGCCTGACGTTCATCGAACACAGGGAGAAGAACCGCTGGGCAGCGGTGAAGTTTGAATTATTTAAGTAAAAGTGAGTCGAGCTGGGCCTGCGTGCCGTTGAACACGTTCAGGTCCACCTTCTTCTCGATGCCCGGCACGGTACCCACATCCGTATGCTGCCAGAAGTGCCACGACCCCTGGTAGCGCACGGAGTCCACGTAATAGTGGGCTATCCAGTAGGGATAGGCGTCGAAGACGGGGCTGTCCAGATAGCGCATCTTGAACTTATAAGAGGTGTAGAGGATGGGCTTCACGCCATAGTGGGCTTCCACGCGGTCGAGCCACGTCTTGACGCAGGCCTGCAGCTCGGCCTTGTCCTTCTTGCCCGTCGTCTCCACGTCGAGCACGGGAGGCAGGTCGCCCGCCGTGAGCGGCACGGTGCGGATGAAGAAATCCGCCTGCTTCAGCGCGTCGGTGCGCGGCAGGAAGTAGTGGTAGGCCCCGCGGATGAAGCGGTAGGCGCGGGCCGAATCGAAATTCTGCAGGAAGGTGTCGTCCTGATGGTCGCCGCCCTCGGTAGCCTTCAGGAAGATGAAGCGGATGGGAAACTCCCCTGCCCGATGCTCGGCCAGGCGCGACCAGTCGATGCGCCCCTGATAGTGGGACATGTCCACGCCGTGCACCTCGAAGTCGCAGGGCATGCACACGCCGTAGCCCTTCAGCCCGTAGCAGGGCTTCCAGCGGTAGGCATAGGGGCGGATGAAGAACCAGTAGAAGCCAGCCGAAAAGACCAGTACCACACAGACGGCCAGCACGTTGCGCACCCACACGGGCATGGTGCGCTCTACCGCCTGCCGCCTGGCAGCCTTGCCTCGCGGAGCAGCCGTGCGGCGGCGCACGGGTTTCTTGGTTTTGCCGTCGTTTTTCTTCTTGGAGGATGCTTCAGTCATACACTCAATCTAAATTGCCTGCAAAGTTAGCAGTTTTCCGAAATATCCGCTTACTGATTGTCTTATTTTGAATGCCCCCACTCTTTTTTACCCCATCGCACGGCCGGCAGGAAAGCAATGCTTTGTCCGCGACAAAGCAGCCTTTTCCTCATGAAAAAACAATGCTTTTTCCACAAAGAAAATGAAAAAAACACCCGCCCCTGGTCCTATCATAAATAAAAACACTATCTTTATCCCGAAAATCTAACTTAAAACTCAAGATTATGGCAAGTAGAAAAGCATTGAAGAAAAGCGTGAACTATATCGCAGGTGAGCTCTTCACCGAATGTCTGGTCAACAAACTATATGTTCCCGGTACCGACCCGCAGAAAGCCGACAACCTGATGGCCGATGTCCTGAAGATGCAGGACGAATTCCTGAGCCGCATCAGCCACACCGAACCGGGCAACGTGAAGGGCTTCTACAAGAAGTTCCGTGCGGACTTCAACGCACAGGTGAACGAGATTGTGGACCGCATGCGCCAGCTGAAGTAACCGCGACGGAGGAATGAAACAGCAGCTCTGCCGTTTTATCTACCACCGCCTGCTGGGCTGGAAGACGGTCGTCACGGTGCCCTTCCACGAGAAGTGTGTCATCTGTGCCGCTCCCCACACCTCCAACTGGGACCTGCTCATCGGCAAGCTCTTCTATGGCTCGCTGGGACGCAATGCCAGTTTCATGATGAAGAAGGAGTGGTTCTTCTTCCCGCTCAACCTGGTGTTCAAGGCTATGGGAGGCATCCCTGTGAACCGCGGCAAGAAGAATTCGCTGGTCGACCAGATGGCCCGCCGCTTCGCCTCGTGCAGCCGGTTCAATCTGGCCATCACGCCCGAAGGCACCCGCAAGGCCAACCCCGAATGGAAGAAAGGCTTCTACTACATCGCCCTGCAGGCGCAGGTACCCATCATGCTCTTCGGGATAGACTATCCGTCGAAGACCATCACCTGCACGAAGGCCATCATGCCCTCGGGCGACATCGAGAAGGACATGCGCGATATAAAGCGCTATTTCATGCAGTTCACCGGCCGCCACCCCGAATACTTCTCCGTCGGAGAGATTTGAAAAAGACACTGAAAACATGCGCATCAGCCTCATACAGACCGACATTGCCTGGGAGGACAAGCAGGAGAACCTGCGACGCCTCCGCCTCCGCCTCGAAGAGCTGAAGGGGCGGACGGACCTGGTCGTCGTGCCCGAAACCTTCACGACCGGCTTCAGCATGAATGCCGACCGCCTGGCCGAACCTCTCACGGGGCCTACGGTCAGCCTCCTCCAGCAATGGGCGTCCAAATACTGCACCGCTCTGGCCGGCAGCTTCATCGCCCGCCACGACGACGGCACCTGCCGCAACCGTTTCTTCTTCTTCACGCCCGACGGAAAGGCCGCCTACTACGACAAGCGGCACCTCTTCCGCATGGGGCACGAAGACCAATACTTCGCTCCCGGCGGCGAACGCCCCGTCATCTCCTACCGCGACTTCCGCATCCTGCCGCAGGTGTGCTACGACCTGCGCTTCCCCGTGTGGAGCCGCAACGTGGACAACGGCTACGACCTGGCCGTCTACGTGGCCAGCTGGCCGGCCTCCCGCCGACAGGTGTGGGACGTACTGCTCCGCGCCCGTGCCTTGGAGAACCAATGCTACGTGTGCGGCGTGAACCGCACCGGCATCGACGGCAACGACCTGCTCTACGACGGAGGCAGTGTGGTCTATTCGCCCAAAGGGGAGCGTCTTGCCTCCCTGCCCGACGGTCACGAGGGGACCGCCACCGTCGACCTCGACCAGGCCTCCCTGCAACACTTCCGCAAGAAATTCCCTGTGGCAGCCGATGCCGACCCCTTCGTGTTACAGAAATAATGTGTAAATTTGTAGCGATTTACAGACACACCCATGGAAGAAATTATCAAATTGGATACAGTAGAGCAGTATAACCAACTCTTCGGCTTGAAAAGCCTGCACCCGCTGGTCAGCGTCGTAGACCTGAAAGAAGCCACCCGTTTCCCCACCCACGTCACCATGAACTATGGCGTCTACGCCCTGTTCCTGAAACAGACACGTTGCGGCGACATCCGCTACGGACGGCAGACCTACGACTACCAGGAAGGCACGGTGACCAGCTTCGCCCCCGGCCAGGTGGTCGAGGTACAGATGGACGAACGCCCGCAGGCACGGGGATTGCTCTTCCACCCCGACCTCATCCGCGGCACTGCCCTCGGACGTGAAATCAGGCACTACTCCTTCTTCTCGTACAACTCCAACGAAGCCCTCCACCTGTCTGAAGCCGAAAAAGGGCTCTTCACCGACTGCCTGGACAAGATACGCATGGAGGTGGAGCGCCCGGCCGACCGCCACAGCCGACGGCTCATCGTGCGCAACATCGAGCTGCTGCTGGATTACTGCATGCGCTTCTACGAACGCCAGTTCACCACCCGCTCGGCCGTCAACAAAAACGTGCTCAACCGATTCGAAGACCTGCTGGACGACTATTTCACCAGCCACCAGGCTCAGGAAAAAGGGTTGCCCACCGTCCGCTACTTCGCCGACAAGGTGTGCCTCTCGCCCAACTACTTCGGCGACCTCATCAAGAAGGAAACCGGCCGTTCGCCGCAGGAATACATCCAAGACAAAATCATCGACCTCTCCAAGGAAATGATAGCCGGCACGGACAAGACTGTGAGCCAGATAGCCTACGAACTGGGCTTCCAGTACTCGCAGCACTTCAACCGCATCTTCAAGAAACACGTGGGACACACGCCCTGCGAATACCGCAGGACACTGGCCTGACTGAAACGATAAAACCCGCCCTATGTCGAAACGCCTGGAGCAGGAAAAGGAAACCGTCGGACAGATGATCCGCCTGTATTGCCGCCGGAAGGAAGGCAACAGGGAGCTGTGTCCCCAATGCCGCGAACTGCTGGAGTATGCCCACGCACGCCTGTCGCACTGCCGCTTCGGCGAAGGCAAACCCACCTGCCGCCTCTGTCCCGTCCATTGCTACAAGCCCGAGATGAAGGAGCGAATGCGCCTCGTCATGCGCTACGCAGGGCCGCGCATGCTGCTCTACCACCCGATGGCCGCCCTGCAGCACCTGTGGCGCGAATATGTGAAAAGATAAGGCGTCAATACTTCACCAGCCGCTTGGGGCTTCCGTGCCACGAACAACCCAGGCACCAGACCTCGCTCAGGTCATAGCCCTCCAACGACGCCGCCGCGTCCTTGGGCACAATCTCCCCTTCGCCTGATACATAGACGGGCAGGCGGTTCCCCTGCGCGTCCTTCACGCAGAAGATACCGACCTTGCACTGCGGACAAAGCATCTTTTTCATCCCCATACGCCCGCTGTCAGTTGAAATAATAGAGGAAGACGGCCACACCCTCGAGCGCCTTCTTCTTCTCGCCCTCGATTTCGATGGCAAACTTGATTTCGGCTTTGGCCACGCCGCGCAGGTTGGCCAGCGACTGCAGGGTAGCCACCAGACGGATGCTCTGACCCGACAGTACGGCCTGTCCGAACTTCATCTTCTCGATGCCGTAGTTGATCATCATCTTCAGGTTGTTCACCTCGATGATCTGGCTCCACAGGTAGGGCAGCATGGACAGGGTGAGGTAGCCGTGCACGATGGTGCTCTTGAAGGGGCTCTCCTTCTTGGCGCGCTCCGTGTCCACATGTATCCACTGATGATCCAGCGTAGCGTCGGCAAAGAGGTTGATACGCTCCTGCGGAATCTGCACATACTCTGAAATACCAATCTGCTGGCCTACCAGCTTTTCAAATTCTTCATACGAATTAATAATCACTTTTTCCATAGATGTCACTCTTATATTGTTCGATAGTATTTGTTTTTGAGTGGACAAATATCGCACTTTCCCCACAATCCGCCAAGAATTTCACCCGGCTTATGCAGCCGTTTACGCAAGAATTGTCTATATTTGCCCCTATATTGTACCAAAAAATCCCTCTGCAAGACATGAGCATCCGACAGATAGAATTTTCCCTGCCGTCGCACGGACGGGGATTCCACCTCGTAACCGACGAAATTGTGGCGCAGCTCCCCCCGCTTCCCGCCGTGGGGCTGCTCCACCTGTTCATCAAGCATACCTCCGCCGCCCTCAGCATCAACGAGAATGCCGACCCCGACGTACAAGCCGACCTGGAAGCCATCTTCAACCGGCTGGTGAAGGAACGCGAACCCTACTACCGGCACACCTGCGAGGGCGACGACGACATGCCCGCCCACGCCAAGTGCACCCTGACGGGCACCGGCCTCACCATCCCCGTCACGAACCACCGCCTGAACATGGGCATCTGGCAGGGCATCTACCTCTGCGAGTTCCGCAACGGGAGGGAACGACGAAAGATTGTAGCCACTGTCATCGGAGAATAGCCTTATGAGAAGAGCCGTCATCATCGGAGCCACGTCGGGCATGGGCCTGGAAGTGGCGCGCATCTGGGCCGCCCGCGGCTGGAAGCTGGGCATTGCCGGCCGTCGCGAAGAAGCCTTGCTGCGCTTCCAAGCCAGTTACCCCGCCGGCCAGGTGGAAGTGCAACCGCTGGACGTAACCCACGACGACGCCCCCCAACGGCTGGACGAACTCATCGCGCGGCTGGGCGGCATGGACCTGTTCCTGCTGAGCTCGGGCATCGGCTCGCAGAACCTGGAGCTGCAACCCGCCATCGAACTGGCCACGGCGGCCACCAACGTCGGCGGCTTCATCCGCCTGACGACCGCCGCCTTCCACTACTTCAAGGCGCACGGAGGGGGACACATCGCCGTCATCAGCTCCATCGCCGGCACCAAGGGATTGGGTTCCGCCCCTGCCTACTCGGCCACCAAACGCTTCCAAAACACCTACATCGAAGCGCTGGAGCAGCTGGCACGCATGCAGCACTACCCCATCCGCTTCACCGACATCCGCCCCGGCTTCGTGGCCACCGACCTGCTGAAAGGCGGACGCTACCCCATGCTGATGCAAGCCCCGAAAGTGGCGGCGCGCATCGTAAGGGCCATTGACCGACGGCAGACGGTGGCCGTCATCGACGGACGCTACCGCGTGCTTGTCTTCTTCTGGCGGCTCATCCCTCGCTGGCTGTGGAAGCGCATGCCCGTCAGAAACCGATAAATCCATCCGAAAAACAAACGTAAAACATAAAATGACTGATATGAAAAAGAATTTCCTCCGCCCCATACTGGCCTCCACGGCCACGCTGTGCATCGGCATCTCCCTGCCCTTCCTGCTGGGCAACGACCGCTTCGACCCCGAAGTGAACTCCGTGCGCAGCGACGTGTCCCACTTCACCGCCTCGCCCTCCGTCCCCGACCAGGTGAGCTTTGCCGGACAAACCATCCACATGGACCGCTACGACCACCGCGAGCGCATGGATCGCGAGCTGATGTCGTTCACCTACATGCACTCCACCACCCTGCTCTCGCTGAAGCGTGCCAACCGCTACTTCCCCATCATCGAGCCTATCCTGAAGGAATGCGGCGTGCCCGACGACTTCAAGTACCTGGCCGTCATCGAGAGCGGATTGAACCACCTGGCCAAGTCGCCCGCCGGAGCCGCCGGCATGTGGCAGTTCATGCAAGGCACGGGGCGCCAATACGGATTGGAGGTGAACCAGAACATCGACGAGCGCTACAACATAGAGAAAGCCACCCGCGCCGCCTGCAAGTATCTGAAGGAATCCTATGAGAAATATGGCAACTGGCTCTGCGTGGCCGCCGCCTACAACGCCGGCCAGGGACGCATCACCCAGCAGCTCCAGCGACAGATGGTCGACCAAGCCGCCGACCTGTGGCTCGTCGAGGAAACCTCGCGCTACATGTTCCGCCTGCTGGCCGCCAAGGCCGTCTTCACCGACCCGCAACGCTACGGCTTCATGCTCAAGCGCGAACAGCTCTACCCACCCATCGCCTGCACCACGGTGACCGTCACCAAGGGCATCGACAACCTGGCGCAGTTCGCCCAAAGCAAGGGCATCACCTATGCCCAGCTCAAGGACTTCAACCCCTGGCTGCGCGACACCTCGCTGATGAACAAGAGCGGGCGCACCTACGTGCTGAAAATACCCACCCGTGCGGGCATGCACTACAACCCCAAGAAGACCGTCGCCCACAACCGCCGCTGGGTCATCGACTAAGGCGCCTCACTCCTGCTTCTCCGTCAAGTACTTCCAGTAGCGCACGGGCATGTCCTGACGGTGCTTGCGCGGGTTCCACCGCTCCTTGATGCAGATGGCCTTGAAGTACGTCTTCCACAGCTGCTGGAAGAGGCGTTCGTCCTTGTCCATCAGCTCCTCGTCCAGGCGTCCGTCCACCAGACGGACTACAGGGCTGTCGTCGGCAAAGGTGACGTGCCTCACCTCCTGCCCGTCGAAGTAGAAGCCATAGCTGCGCCCCACGTCGTACACCACCCAGCGCTGGTCGCCCAGGCGGTCGCGGAAGTGGTCGACCACCAGCGGCAGGGCATCCTTCTCGGGCTCCACGGCGGCAAAGTAGGTGCCGTCGGCCGCCTTCTGGAAGCGGATGAACTGGATGAGGTGCCACTTCTCCGTCTCCACCCGCTTCCACATGCGCGCAAACGCCAGCACGTCGGGGTCGGCAAAGTTCGTCTCGATGGAGCGGGGCGCGTCGACCACCTTGCGAATGTAGCGGAAGAGCACCATGGGCGTCCCCGCCTCCTCGGCCAGCCAAGAGCGGGTCAGGCAGCGCAAGGCACCCGCCGAGAGCTTCTTCTGCACCCCTTTCCACACCCTTTCGGCCTTCGCCGTATCGGTCACTACCGTGAACACCTCGCCGTGGAAAAGCGGAAGCGGCTCCCCCTCCACCGACAGGACGTCGGGGAAGGTGCGCCGCGAATATGCCTCGAAGACGGCCGTCAGCAAGCCGTCGAAGGTATTGTCAAACTGAAATATCGTCTGCATATCTGCGTGTTTCTGTAAGTCTATTCAATGAACAGGACTTCCGTCCTTCTTGTCCGCCGGCCTCACCCGCCGAAATCCAGCGTCAGCTGTCCGTCGTCGCCGCCCTTCGCCTTGCGCTTCACCAGCAGGCGGCGCACGCCCTGTGGCGTCAGCTCGTTCACCGTCAGCATGGGCAGTTCGCTGCAGGTGATGAAGTATTGCGCCTTCTTCATCACCGCCCCCATCTTCTTCAGCTGGTAGTAACCCAGCCGCCCGAAGCGGCGCGAAGCCACGATGAGGCGGGCAGACTTCACCCCGATGCCCGGCACGCGGAGCAGCATCTCGTAGTCGGCCTTGTTGACGTCGACAGGAAACTGCTCGGGGTGGCGCAAGGCCCATGCCAGCTTGGGGTCTACCTCGAGGTCGAGGTCGGGATAGGCATCGTCCACAATCTCGTCCACCTGGAACTGGTAGAAGCGCATCAGCCAGTCGGCCTGGTAGAGGCGGTTCTCGCGCACCAGCGGCGGCTGCTTCAGGGCGGGCAGGCGCGGGTCGTAGGCATTGACGGGCACGTAACCCGAGTAGTAGACGTGGCGCATGGTGGGTTGGCTGTAGAGGGCCGACGACAGGCGCAGGATGTCCTTGTCCGTCTCCGTTGTGGCGCCCACAATCATCTGCGTGCTCTGCCCTGCGGGCACGAAGCGCGGCGCGTGGCGGAACTTCTTCCGCTCCTCGCGGTTCTCCAGCACCCCCTGGCGGATGTAGCGCATGGGGGCGTACACGCTGCGGTGGTCCTTCTCGGGCGCCAGCAGCTTCAGGTTCTCCTCCTTGGGTATCTCGATGTTCACGCTCAGGCGGTCGGCATAGAGCCCCGCCTCGTGTACCAGCTCCTGGGAGGCGCCTGGGATGCTCTTCAGGTGGATGTATCCGTTGAAGCGGTGCACCGTCCGCAGGTCCTTGGCCACGCGCACCAGCCGCTCCATGGTGTAGTCGGGGTTGCGTACCACGCCGCTGCTCAGGAAGAGCCCCTCGATGTAGTTGCGGCGGTAGAACTCCATGGTGAGCTCCACCAGCTCGGTCACCGACAGCGTGGCGCGCGGTATGTCGTTGCTGCGGCGGTTGATGCAGTAGGCACAGTCGTAGATGCAATAGTTGGTGAGCATCACCTTGAGCAGGGAGATGCACCGCCCGTCTTCGGCAAAGCTGTGGCAGATGCCCACGCCTCCCACCGTGTTGCCCACCATGCCCGCCTTGCCCCGCCGCACGGTGCCGCTCGACGAGCACGACACGTCGTACTTGGCCGACTCGGCCAACACCTTCAGTTTATGGAGCACATTTTCGTTCATCGTTCGCGGAGATAGGGTTGTGGGGACAAAGGTAATGAGAATCGGGTGGTTTCGGGTCGGGGGGAGGAGGATTTTTTTGCGGGCAACCTGTCTGGAGGAAATGCACAGACGGCAGGCAGGAGATACAGGTTCTCTTCGGACACCTCATTTTTCATCGGACAGGGCTGAAAGATGGAGATTTTTCCGTAAGTTTGCATCCGTTGAAAACCCTATCACCGCATGGCAGACAAGCTGACACCCGAACAGCGGCACAAGTGCATGTCCAGCATCCGCAGCCGCAACACCAAGCCCGAGGTCCTGGTGCGCAAGTACCTGTTTGCCCGGGGGTTCCGCTTCCGCATCAACGTCCGCCGCCTGCCAGGCACGCCCGACATCGTGCTCCGCAAGTACCGCACCGTCATCTTCGTAAACGGCTGCTTTTGGCACGGCCATGAAGGCTGCCGTTACTTTGTCCTTCCCAAGACCCGCACCGACTTCTGGCAAGCCAAGATTGAGCGCAACCGCGAGCGCGACCTTGCCGAACGCCTCCAGCTCCGCCGCATGGGTTGGCACGTCATCCAGGTGTGGGAGTGCCAGCTCAAGCCCAAGAACCGCGAACAGACCTTGCAGGGGCTTGCCCTTACGCTAAACCATATTTTCCTTCAGAACTGTTCCGTCTCCAAGGCGAAACCTTATGGAGAGCAGGAAGAAGGTGACGGCATGTCGATGGCGGCGGAAGAGAAAAGCGAATACTGAACATCAAACCTTCACACCTAACTGAGCATTTTAATACGGAAAAGGTCCTGATGACAAATATGATTATTTTTATTACTGAAGGAAATACCATATCCAAATTTAAGATTAATCTATGAAAAAATAATATCTTTGCGGCTAAGATTCAGTACATTCATATTGTATTAACTATATCTAACCCAATCAGATAAAACCATAATAAAAGATTCGGCCATGAAAGAATATTACCAGCTAAAGATAGGAGATACTTCCACCAATGGACAGGTCAAGATTGTAGATAAAGACAGATTATGCTATATCGTTGAATCACAAAGTAAAGGAGCAAAAGGATTACGTACCATATCCAGAAGTCTTCTTACAGAGTACGTGGAATATTTCAAACAACATCCAAATGCTTCCGCAAATGATGCAAGAAATGATTTATGTGGAAAAACTGATATTGATAAATTTGAGTATGGCTAGACCTCGACTCTGAGCGTAATGGCCAAAATGGTTCTTAATTCCAATGAGGCTGTTAATCAAGATTATACTGAACTTGTTATAAATAATGAAGCTTATTCATTCCGCCGTTACATAACCGCCATTCAATCCAAACCGTTTGTTCTTTTGGCTGGTATTTCCGGCACAGGCAAATCGCGTATAGTGCGCCAACTGGCGTATGCTACAGGCGGAGAGTCCCCTGACAAGGTCCAAAAACCATACAACTACGAGATTATACAGGTACGGCCCAATTGGCATGATTCTACAGAACTGATAGGATATGAGACCCGTATTTCAGGAGAACCAGAGTACAGGACAACCGACTTCCTGCGCTTCCTGGCCAAAGCCTGGTATTTTGAGGAAGTTCCTTTCTTCCTATGTCTGGACGAAATGAATCTGGCACCTGTCGAGCAATACTTTGCCGAATACCTGAGCGTACTCGAAACTCGTAAATTAAGAAACGGTAAAATCGTGTCTGATCCACTACTGCCACCACTAAACAGCTTCGGAAAGAAAAAGGACAATGCTTGGGTATGCGACTCCATACTGAATGACCTGTTTGGAGAAGTATGGAAAATAAACGGAGAAATCATAGAAAAGGATAAAGGCAGGGAAGCCCAACTCCGTGAAACATTCCGAATGGATGGAATCGGACTTCCCTCCAACCTGATTGTGATGGGAACAGTCAACATGGACGAAACGACCTTCAGCTTCTCCCGGAAGGTACTGGACCGCGCCATGACCATCGAAATGAACGAAGCCAACCTGGAAAGCGGACTGACGCAGGCAGACAACCAGCTTCCTGACATCAGCGCATCCGACATTCTGCCCCATGCCGTAGAAGCAATGGACGTGTATGAAAGGAACCGACAAACGTGTGACATCGTCATCAAGTATCTGAACCAAATCAACGAAACTCTGAAAGGGACTCCGTTCAAGATTGCCTACCGTACACGCAACGAAGCCATTCTGTACGTACTGGCGAACATGAGATACACCGAAAACGATGACTGCTACAAACTGATACAGGCACTGGATGAAGTGACCAGCATGAAAATACTGAGCCGTATTGAAGGAGACAAGAACAAGTTGATGAACTGGGAAAAGAACGGATGTATCCTGGACGACCTTTTCTCACAAATCAAGCAACTATTCAGCGACATCTATAAGAATTTCGATTGGGAAGAAGAAAAATCCATGTATGGCAACGTGGAAGAAGAATCCCTCTCCTTACAGAAACTGAAAGAGATGAAACGAAAGCTGGACAACACGTATTACTGTACCTTCTGGAGCTGACGAACAATGGAAGCCTTGCTGAAACTGGAACATAAGGATTTCGAATTGTTGGTTTCCTGCAACTCGTATGACAGGATTTTCAGGAAAGCAGCTGCCTGCATGCGGGTAGCTCCCGATTCTGATGCCCTGAAATCATACTATACCTGGAATGATGACAACACTATATTGACCTGCAAAGGGAATACAATTGAAAAAGGGACCTACGTCCCCTCGATATTCTTTGAAAATACCGATTACCAATATTGGATATGGTTCAAGACACCAGTTTCCCAGGCATATATCGACACCACATTGAGCAGCATCAGCGACGGATTCTGTTTCAACGAAGACGCCCAAGTGCTGTACGGACACATCAATTACGGTAACGACATCGGTCGTACCGACCTGAAAATTACCTACAAAACCCAGGAAAACCGTCAACAGACCTTCGTTTTCAGTTATGATGTGTTATCCGTCAAGCTGGATTATCACAGCGACCTGAAGCACATCATCCATGACATTGAAGAAGAATACCGGATGCTCTCCATCGACTTCTTCCGCAGGACACACCATTCCTTTACCGAGAAACTACAAGGGGAAACTCCGGACATCATTTGGTGGAACGTATTTCAGGAAATAAACGAAGAGTTCATACAGGCCGTCAAATCGGTTGTCGACCGCCCGCACCATAAAGTAGTTTATGCGGAAACATACTGCCGGGCAGACAAACTGAAACGGCTTACCCCCCAACTGGAAATGAAAGTCACCGAACATCGGACGGAACCTCAAAGACTATATCGGACAGAAATTCCCAACATGAGCGCCGATACGTTTGAGAACCGTTTCCTGAAATACGCTGTCAAATCGGTTTCCCAGAAATTTACGGAATTGAAAAACAGAATTCTGGAGAACTATCCGATGGATTCCAATATCCGATTTATCGAAAGCCTGGGCAAGACTGAGGAAGAAATGAAACGACTGGTCCACCATCCCTTTTTCCGTACTATAGGAAACTTTAAAGGAATGAGCCAGGAGTCGCTGACGCTGAAACAAGGAACAGGATATTCCCAAATTTACCGCATCTGGCTATTGTTGACATGCAGTTATGATCTGGAAGAGGGTATCAGAAGTCTGGAATTGAAAGACATTGCCACACTATACGAAATTTGGTGCTTCATAGAAGTAAAGAATCTGGTCAAGACAATACTGGGAGAAGACAATCTTCTGGTGGACAACCAAAGCCGCATAGATCTGAACAAGTACTTTACCTATTCACTGACCAAGGGACAAAAGTCCAAAATAGTCTTCTCAAGAACAACTTCCGAGGGCGATCCGGTCGAACTGGCAGAAGTAATCTATAATCCCAAGGGAAATACAAAAACGGCAAAAAATGAAACTTCCATCGACCATACCTACTCATTTACTGTTCCACAAAAACCGGATATTGTACTTCAGCTGACCAGACGGGACATTGAAACAGGTTTCAAACTGACTTATCTGTTTGATGCAAAATACAGAATAGACCAAACGGACGGCAACGGAATCGACACCCCGCCCGACGATGCCATCAACCAAATGCACCGCTATAGAGATGCACTCTATTATGACCCGGGGCAAGAAGGGCTTCCTATAAAAAAAGAAGTTCTGGGCGGCTACATACTTTTTCCCGGCAACGGCGAAGAAGAAGAGGTGGCCAATGCCGACTTCTATCGCTCCATAGAAAAAGTAAACATCGGTGCTTTTCCGCTCCGTCCCAACAACGAAAACAGCAAAAGACTTCTGAAAGACTTTCTGCATTCGCTCATTTGGGAACAACCTACCGTACAAATACTACAGGATGTAAAAGCCCAGAAAGGCACAAACCTGACGTTGGAAAAGAGCGGTACCATTCTGGCCGTTACAATCTTTGAAAACGGGAAAAGGGAATATTTCCAGAAGTTCATTGACAGAGAACCGGAAATTGAATATTATTTTGGAAAGATAACGCCTTCCAACCAATTATCGCAACTGAATTTTCAGAAATACGATTACTTTGTCCCTGTCATCAACGGGCAAATCCGTGACATCTATCAGATTGCTTTCAGTTCCATCCGATATCGCAAAGACTTGCCCCATCCAGACAACAAACCCATTGCCGATGATGACGTGCGCATCGTCATGAAACTGGTAAAGCCTTCTTATCTGGTTGGAAATAAAAGATTCATCCAACTGCAACCCAAACTATTTCCTCCCCGCCGTTGGGGATTCAGAGAATTTGTATCAGTTCGCGAACTATTAAGTTACGTCGTCCAACAATCATAAAAACATTATCTACCCTATGAATACCTCCGAACAACCCTCATCGCCCACCCGCCACTCGTGCGTGGATTGCGGCACACAGAACTGCAAGTACCAGAACCGCACGTATCCCGAATTCTGCCCCACCACCCATCTGAAGGAGGAAGACCTGCAATGGGCACTGGAGCGCTACGACGAACCACGCAACCACGACATCATGGTGGCCAGCGCCGAAGTGGAATACGAAGGCTACTGCCAATGGACGCGCGTACAGGAAATCATGGAGTTTGCCCGAAAGATAGGGGCACACAAGATAGGCATCGCCCACTGCATCGGCCTCATCCGCGAAGCACGCATCTTTGCCCGCATCCTGCAAGCCAACGGCTTCGAACCACTGGCGGTGATCTGCAAGGTGGCGGGCAAGGCGAAATCGTCCATCGGCATCCCGCAGGCGTGCGAAACCATCGGAGCGGCCATGTGCAACCCCATCCTGCAGGCGCGCCTGCTGAACGAGGCGCGGACGGACCTGAACGTGGTCATCGGCCTCTGCGTGGGGCACGACAGCCTGTTCTACAAGTACTCCGAAGCCTACGCCACCACCCTCGTCACCAAGGACCGCGTGACGGGCAACAACCCTGTCGCCGCGCTCTACACGGCGGAGTCGTACTATCGGAAGAAATTCGGCTTGGAGCGGTAGTACCACACGCCCACAACATCGGCCAGCGCCCAACCGATGGGAACAGACCACCAGATGCCCGTATAGCCCACCTGGGGCAACGAAGCCAGCAGATAGGCCAGCAACACGCGCGTGCCCAGCGACACCACCGTGAGCACCACCGACATGGAGGGAAGGGCCACGGCACGATAGAAGCCGTAGAGCAGGAAGAGGTAGCCGATGCCCACGTAGAAGCTGCCTTCGATGCGCAGGTACTCCACGCCGATGGCGATAATCTCTGCCTCGGACGGAGAGACGAAAAGCGACATCAGCCAGGGGGCGCCCACAAAGACGAGACCAGGGCATCGGCGCCGAGGACACGCCCCACGATGAGCGTATCGGCCACGTTGTAGCACTGCTGCAACAGGTTGCCCAGCATCAGCGGGAAGGCAAAGCGGAGCATCGTGCCCGTGATGCTGCCCTCCGTCAGATTTCCCTTGTACAAGTCGGCCATGAAATCGGTTCTTGAAATGACGCCCAAAATTAAGGCACGCACGTCAGATATACAACGGTTGGACGAAGAGTTTTAGGGATACAAAGGGTGGAAAAGACAGATTTAAGCATATTTATTTGGAATGCATTCATAAAACAATGAGGGTGTGTCAACATAGAAAAGTATAATCAAAACGCAATGTCATCCTGAACGCAGTGGAGGATCTCAATACACAAACGATTAATAAGTCAATCCAACCAACCATATCGGCAGTTTATGCCCCGTGGCATATTCCAACTGGTCGGCCAGGATGTACGATTGGGGCAAATCAGCAATCTGCCTGAAGGTTTTGTCCGCACCGCCTACCTCAAAAGTATAGGTGTGGTCAACCTTGAAGTCGCCTTTCTGCTTCCCATATTCCACTGTATGATTCACACACAACTGGCTGACAACAAACGTCTCGCGGGCCGTACCTGTCTGTACGGCTTCAGGAGAAAGAGCATAAAGCAGATTCGGGTTTTGCAAATAGATTTTATCCGGCTTCTGCATTTTCTTGACGGAAGACACATCGGCATAGAGCAGATTGAGCAGTTCGGCACGGGCAAGCCCTTGCAGGTAAGTCAAAACAGAATTGCGTGTCAAGCCGATAGTTGAAGCCAGCTTGGTAATGTCCACCTCATAAGGAACAGACGTGGCCAATACACCCAACAAGGCTTTCAGCCTTCTGATATAGGCAGGATCGACTCCACAAAGCAGCGGCATCTCCTGCTCCAAAATGAGATTGATGACATTCTCAATGCTAATATAATAGTCGTCACGATTGCCTGTAAAGAACGGATAATAGCCTTCGTGCAGATATTCGTTGAACATCTGTACAGGACGGCACTTTTCATTGACTTCCGCACAAATGACACCGGCATTCTCCAGCACCTCATTCAAGCTGTAAACAGGCAATGATATATTTTTATAGAACATCAGAAACTCCCGAAAAGAAAGCCCATACATATTATAAGGCAAGCATCTTCTGGAAAGGTCAGCATCGGCATTCAGAATGTTCAGCAAAGAGGAACCACTGAACACAATCTGCAAAGCCGGGTACAAATCATAGGCTTCCTTCAGCTCCTTACTCCAAGCAGGGTATTTGTGTACTTCATCCAGAAACAGCTTCTTCCCTCCTTGCAAATAGAACCGCTCTATCAAATCGAGTAAAGAATGATTGCTGAAGTAAATGCTGTCGAGCGAACAATAAAGTACCTCCCTGCAACCCGGTGCATAGTTCATCTTGATGTACTGCAACATCAATGTTGTCTTTCCTACACCACGTGACCCGCGGATAGCTATCAAGCGATTGTCCCAATGAATCTTGCCCATCAGTTCTCTTACGATGCGTGTACTGGTTTGCGCCAGCAACCTCTCTTGCTTTATAAACAGATTATCCATACCTTCTCCGATTAGTTTGCAACAAAGATACGAATTTGTTTACCCAAGAAAGCAGAAACGTTCATAATTTGTTGACCAAAGAAAGCAGATTTGGCATAAATTTGTTGAGAGCTCTCAACAAATGCCTTATTCTTCCACCGCCATCGCCACCATTTCCTGCAGGGTGGCAACGGCTTCTTCGACCGTAGGCACGTCCTTGACCAGCATGCTGCGCTTGCCGTTCTGCTCGCGCAGGTCGCAACGGCGGGTGTACTTCATCATGTAGGCGATGACCTTGCCGAAAGCCTGGCTCTGATAGTAGGGGCTGTCGGGGTTGGACACGAAGAAGAGGGTCATGCGGCCACCTTTGAGGAACACCTTCTCGGCTCCCAGACGGGCGGCCAGGCGACGCAGGGGCACGATGCGCAGCAGCTCTTCCGTCTCGGGCGGCACAGGGCCGAAACGGTCTTCGAGGCGGGCGCGGAAAGCGTCGACGTCCTTGTCGAGCACCAGCGAATCGAGCTCGCGGTAGAGGAGCATGCGCTCGCTGCTGCCCGTGACGTAGGTGGCGGGCAAGAGGAGTTCGAGGTCGCTCTCCACCTGACATTCGTCCACAAACTGCTCGCCGCTGATCTGCCCGCTGCCGTCGGCCGCCTGCTGCTCTTCGGCCACGAGGTCGGCAAACTCGTCGTTCTTCAACTCGCGCACGGCTTCGGTGAGGATCTTCTGATAGGTTTCGTAACCCAGGTCGGCGATGAAGCCGCTCTGCTCGGCGCCCAGCATGTTGCCCGCCCCGCGGATGTCGAGGTCCTGCATGGCGATGTGGATGCCGCTGCCCAGGTCGGAGAAGTTCTCGATGGCCTGCAGGCGTCGCTTGGCTTCGGGTGTCAAGCTGGACAACGGGGGTGCCAGCAGGTAGCAGAAGGCTTTCTTGTTACTGCGCCCCACACGCCCGCGCATCTGGTGCAGGTCGCTCAAACCGAAGTTCTGCGCCTGGTTGATGATGATGGTATTGGCGTTGGGGATGTCGATGCCGCTCTCGATGATGGTGGTGGCGATGAGCACATCGTAGTCGTAGTTCACGAAGTCGAAGATGATCTTCTCCAGCTCGGCCGGCTCCATCTGACCGTGACCGATGCACACGCGGCAGTCGGGGATGTTGCGCTCGATAAGGGCCTTCAGCTCGGGCAGGTTGGAGATGCGGTTGTTCACGAAGAACACCTGCCCGTTGCGGCTCATCTCGAAGTTGATGGCGTCGATGATGACTTCCTCGTTGAAGGTATGCACCTCTGTCTGAACAGGGTAACGGTTGGGCGGCGGCGTCTGGATAACGCTGAGGTCGCGCGCACCCATCAGCGAGAACTGCAGGGTGCGGGGGATGGGCGTGGCGGTCATGGTGAGCGTATCGACATTCACCTTGAGCTGGCGGAGCTTCTCCTTGACGCTGACGCCGAACTTCTGCTCCTCGTCGATGATGAGCAGGCCCAGGTCCTTGAACTTGACGTCCTTGCCCAGGATGCGGTGAGTGCCGATGAGGATGTTCACCTCGCCTGCGGCCAATTCCTTGATGACAGCCTTCGTCTGGGCGGCAGTGCGGGCGCGGCTCAGGTACTCCACGCGGCAGGGCAGGTCTTTCAGGCGCTCCTTGAACGTCTGGAAGTGCTGGTAGGCAAGGACGGTGGTGGGCACCAGGACGGCCACCTGCTTGTTGTCGCAGACGGCCTTGAAGGCGGCGCGGATGGCCACTTCGGTCTTTCCGAAGCCCACGTCGCCGCACACCAGCCGATCCATCGGCCGGGCGCTCTCCATGTCGGCCTTCACGTCGGCCGTGGCCTTGCTCTGGTCGGGCGTGTCTTCGTAGAGGAACGAGGCTTCGAGCTCGCGTTGCAGGAAGCTGTCGGGGCTGAACTGGAAACCTTTCTCCTCGCGGCGCTGCGAGTAGAGCTTGATGAGGTCGCGGGCGATATCCTTGATCTTCTTCTTCGTGCGGTCCTTCAACTTCTCCCACGCGCCCGTGCCCAGCTTGTTGAGGCGGGGCGCTTCGCCCTCCTTGCCCTTGTACTTGGACACCTTGTGGAGGGAGTGGATGGAGACAAACACCACGTCGTCGTTCTGATAGACGAGCTTCATCACCTCCTGCGTAGTGTTGCCGTTGGGGATGCGCACCAAGCCGGCAAAGCGCCCCACGCCGTGGTCGGTGTGCACCACGTAGTCGCCCGGCTGGAACTGGTTGAGCTCCTTCAGCGAGAGGGCCACCTTGCCGCTGCGGGCCTTGTCGCTCTTGAGGTTGTACTTGTGGAAGCGGTCGAACAGCTGGTGGTCGGTGAAGACGCACATGCGCAGCGTGTTGTCGGCAAAGCCTTCGTGCAGGGTCTTCTCGACCGCCGTGAAGGTGATCTTCTCGCCTCCGCGCTCCTCGAAGATGGCACGGATGCGGTCGGTCTGCTTGGTGCTGTCGCTACAGATATAGATGGTATAGCCGTCGGACAGATAGCGGTGGAAGCTGTCGGCCACGAGGTCAAAGTTCTTGTGGAAGATGGGTTGCGCCGACGTGTCGAACTGCAGCGAAGCGTCGGGCGTGCCTGTGGGCTTGGTGCCGAACTCCAGGCGGCGGAAGTCGAGGGCACGGACGGTGAACTCGCCGCCGTCGATGAGCTTGCCGTCCAGACGGATGTCACCGTTCTCCTCCGCCTCGCGGGCGGCGATGGCTTGAGGCGTCAGGGCTTCGTCGTGCACCTGCTGGATGCGTTCGCGCAGCCACAGGAAGTCGCGCATGGACAGGATGGTGTCGGCAGGCAGGAAGTCGAGGAACGACACCATGCCGCCCGTGCCGCCTGCCGAGAGGTCATTGCTGAGGTCGGGCACGATGACCACGCTCTCCTTCTTCTCCTTGGACAACTGCGTCTCCACCTCGAAGGTGCGCAGGCTCTCCACCTCGTCGCCGAAGAAGTCGATGCGGAAGGGGTATTCGCTGGAGAAGGAGAAGACGTCGATGATGCTGCCTCGGACGGCATACTGGCCGGGTTCATACACATAGTCGGTACGCTCGAAGCCATAGCTGTGGAGCACCTCGGTGACGAACGTCATGTCCACCTGCTCGCCGGCATGGAGGGTCAGCGTCTTCTCCTGGAGTTCACCCTGCGACACCACCTTCTCGGCCAGCGCGTCGGGGAAGGTGACGATGCACAAACCGCGGCTGTCCTTCTGCAGGCGGCTGAGCACCTCGGTGCGGAGGATTTCGTTGGCGGCATCCTTCTGGCCGTACTTGATAGCGCGGCGGAAGGAAGAGGGGAAGAAGAGCACCTGCCCGTCGCCCAGCACCTGCACCAGGTCGTGGTAGAAGTAACCCGCCTCCTCGCCGTCGCCCAGCACAAAGACGAACGGGCGACCTGCCCGCCCCACCAGCACCGAGGCCAACAGGGAAGCCGACGAGCCGTGAAGCCCGCCCACGAAGAGGTGTTTCAGCTGGTCGTCGGCCAGCAGGCGCAAGGCCGCCTCGATCTGCGGATGGGCGGCGTATCGTTGTTGCAGTTCGGTAATCGTAAAGCTCATGTGCGTGAAAATTATCCGTGCAAAATTACGAAGAAAATAGATAAGAATACGTCCGCCGCAAAGAAAAGCACTGTTTTCCTACAGAAAAAACAATGGAAAACACTACATTTGTGGCACATTTACAATCGACAGAAAAGATATGCATACATCAGACAGCATCGTCATCATCCCGACCTACAACGAGCGGGAGAATATCGAGAACATCCTGCGGGCCGTCTTTGCCCTGGAGCACGGCTTCCACATCCTGGTCATCGAAGACGGGTCGCCCGACGGCACGGCCGAAATCGTCAAGCGCCTGCAGAGGGAAGAGTTCGCCGACCGCCTGTTCATGGTGGAGCGGCGCGGCAAGCTGGGCTTGGGCACGGCCTACATCGCAGGTTTCCGCTGGGCGCTGGAGCACGACTACGAATACATCTTCGAGATGGACGCCGACTTCAGCCACAACCCCAAGGACCTGCCCCGCCTCTACAAGGCCTGCGCCGAGGAGGGAGCCGACGTGTCCATCGGCTCGCGCTACGTGAGCGGCGTCAACGTGGTGAACTGGCCCATGGGGCGCGTGCTGATGTCCTACTTCGCCTCGAAATACGTGCGCATCATTACGGGCCTGCCTATCCACGACACCACAGCGGGCTTCGTGTGCTACCGTCGCCGCGTGCTGCAAACCATCAACCTCGACTCCATCCGCTTCAAGGGTTATGCCTTCCAGATCGAGATGAAGTTCACCGCCTATAAGTGCGGCGCACAGGTGAAGGAAGTGCCCGTCATCTTCATCAACCGCGAGCTGGGCACCTCGAAAATGAACTCCAGCATCTTCGGCGAAGCCGTCTTCGGCGTCATCCGCCTGAAGTGGGACAGCTGGTTCAAGAAATATCCGAAAATTAACGGCTAACAGACATGAAACGTACCCTCATCCACAACGCCCTCATCGTCAACGAGGGACAAACCATACAAGGCTCCGTAGTCATCACCGACCAAGGCCGCATCGCCGAAGTACTGACCCACGGCAAACCCCTCTCCGCCCCTTGCGACGAAACCATCGACGCCACCGGCTGCTACCTGCTGCCAGGCGCCATCGACGACCACGTGCACTTCCGCGACCCGGGCCTGACGCACAAGGCCGACATCCTCAGTGAAAGCCGGGCGGCCGCCGCAGGAGGCGTGACCAGTATCATGGACATGCCCAACACCCTGCCGCAAACCACCACCCTCGAAGCCCTCGACGCCAAGCTCAACCTGCTGAACGAACGCTGCATCGTGAACCACTCGTGCTACTTCGGCGCCACGAACAACAACTACGGCGACTTTGCCCGCCTGGACCGTTCGCGCGTGTGCGGTATCAAGCTCTTCATGGGTTCGAGCACAGGCAACATGCTGGTGGACCGCATGGAAAGCCTGCGCGCCATCTTCGGCAGCACCGACCTGCTCATCGCCGTCCATTGCGAGGACCCCGCCACCATCCGACGGAACATGGAGAAATACAAGGCACAATATGCCGACGAGGACGACGTGCCCGTCAGCAAGCACCCCAACATCCGCTCTTCGGCCGCCTGCTACGCCTCGTCGAGCCTGGCCGTGAAGCTGGCGCGCGAAACGGGTGCCCGCCTGCATGTGCTCCACCTCTCCACCGCCCGCGAACTGAACCTGCTCGAGGCAGGCCCCGTCAGCGGCAAGAAGATTACGGGCGAAGCCTGTGTGGCCCACCTGCTGTTCAGCCAGACCGACTACCGCACGCTGGGCACCCTCATCAAGTGCAACCCGGCCGTGAAGACCAAGGCAGACCGCGACGCCCTGCGCCGTGCCGTCAACGAGGATGTGATCGACGTCATCGCCACCGACCATGCCCCCCACCTCATCACCGAAAAGAAGGGCGGTGCGCTGAAGGCCGTGTCGGGCATGCCGATGATTCAGTTCTCGCTCGTGAGCATGCTGCAACTGGTAGACGAAGGCATCTTCACCATCGAGAAGGTCGTGGAGAAGATGTGCCACGCCCCTGCCCAGCTTTATGGCATCTGCGAACGCGGCTTCATCCGCGAAGGCTGGAAGGCCGACCTCGTACTGGTGCGCCCCGACACGCCCTGGACGCTGGAGAAGAGCCTCATCCAGAGCAAGTGCGGCTGGAGTCCGCTGGAGGGCCGCACCTTCGACTGGCACGTGGAGCGTACCTTCGTCAACGGCCATACCGTCTACGACGGCCATGCGGTAGACGAAAGCTATCGGGGCGAGGAACTGCGCTTCGACCGCTGACATCAGATTCGTTCGGGAGGAAGACAGGTAACGATAGTTTACAAAAAC
Source organism: Mediterranea massiliensis (assembly GCF_900128475.1). Taxonomy (GTDB): domain Bacteria; phylum Bacteroidota; class Bacteroidia; order Bacteroidales; family Bacteroidaceae; genus Bacteroides; species Bacteroides massiliensis_E. The sequence continues at coordinate 140,220 of NZ_LT635838.1, forward strand.
GCTTATTATCCGTTCCAAGAGCCGGACGCTCCCTCCAAACAGGTTTAAGCCCCAAGAGGCTTATGTTTCAAACATAAGGGGTGAATGTTTCAAACATAAGCCCCCTATGTTTCAAACCTTCGATAGTGGCGCCTCAAGGTCGGTGAAAGCCTCTCTCTGAAAAGCCCGCCCGACAACAGTCATAGATATTTACAACATCATACAACAGGAAACGAACATGCTCCTTACCTACAACATCGCCGATACGGCCCCCTACATCAACTGGATCTACTTCTTCCACGCGTGGGGCTTCCAGCCGCGCTTCGCCACCATCGCCAACCTGCACGGCTGCGACTCGTGCCGTGCCCTGTGGCTGGCGTCTTTCCCCCAAGCCGACTGCAACAAGGCGGCCGAAGCCATGCAGCTCTTCAAGGAGGCCCAGCGCATGCTCGCCCGCCTGGAAGGGGTGCTGCAGATGAAGTGCCTCTTCCGCCTGTGCCGCGCCAATGCCGATGGCGACAACCTGCTGCTGGACGACATCACCTTCCCCCTGCTGCGCCAGCAGACACCCCATGCCGACGACAGCCCCTACCTCTGCCTGAGCGACTTTGTACGCCCCCGCTCGTCGGGCATCGCAGACACGGTAGGTGTCTTTGCCTCCACCGTGCAGGGAGAGGCGGAAGCTGCCTGCGGCGACGATCCCTACCGGCAACTGCTGGTACAGACCCTGGCCGACCGCCTGGCCGAAGCCGCCACAGAGCGCATGCACCTCTACGTGCGCCGCACCGCCTGGGGATATGCCCCCGACGAAGACCTGCCCATATCCGCCCTGTTGCAGGAGAAGTTCCAGGGCATCCGCCCGGCCGTGGGCTATCCGTCGCTGCCCGACCAGTCGGTCAACTTCCTCATCGACCGCCTGCTGGACCTCAGCCGGATAGGCATCCGCCTGACCGAAAACGGCGCGATGCATCCGCACGCCTCGGTCAGCGGGCTGATGCTGGCCCATCCGGCGGCCCGTTACTTTGCCGTGGGCCGCATCGGCAACGACCAGTTGGAAGACTATGCCCGCCGGCGGGGCCTGCCTGTGGACGAAATCAGAAAATTTCTGGCGGCCAACCTGCGGTGAGCTGTGATTTTCCACGTTTCCCAGCGACTTATCCATAAAAGCTTGCAACATCCATCCCCCGAGAAATGACCATGGACCCGATAGAACAAGCGTTCGTCAGCCTCATCAAGGAATACGAACGAGTCATCTACAAGGTATGCTACCTGTATGCCACGCCCAATGCCCCGCTCAACGACCTTTACCAGGAAGTGGTGCTCAACTTGTGGAAAGCCTATCCCAAGTTCAGAGGCGAGTGCAAGGTATCCACCTGGATCTACCGCATCGCCCTGAACACCTGCATCAGCTTCATGCGCAAGGAGAAGAATATCCCCGAAATCGTATCGCTGACACCCGCCGAGGCCGACCGCAGCGAGGAGTGGGACGAGACACAGGCCATGCTGCGCCAGCTGTACCGCCTCATCAACCGGCTGGGCCAACTGGAGAAGTCCATCATCCTGCTCTACCTCGAGGAAAAGAGCTACGAGGAAATCAGCGAAATCACGGGACTGACCGTGACCAACGTAGCCACCAAGCTGAACCGCATCAAAGAGAAACTGAGAAAAATGAACAAGGAGGACTGAATATGGAACTGGAGGAACTGAAAAAATCGTGGCAGACACTGGACCGCCACCTGCAGACACAGAACATAACGACGGAAGAGAGGGTGGCCGCCCTCGTCGAAAGCTACCAGCGGAAAACCAAACGGCGGCTGGGCAACATCCTGAGCCTGCTGAGGGCCTCGCTGGCCATCGGCATCGTGCTGCTGACCATCATAGGTGCCATCGCCGTCCTGCTGCCCGCGTGGTACGACAACGAAGAAACCCTGCTCAAGCTGCAGGTAGTGCTGGCCTTCATCGCCCTCACCCTGCTGGCCGGAGGCTGCTGGGACTGGTGGACGTACCGCTACATCCAGCAGACACGTGTCGACCTGCTGCCCATCGCCGAGGTGAGCCGGCGCATCGTCAGGCTGCGGCTGTGGACCCGCCAGGAAGCGGCGGCCATCAGCCTCTGGGTGCTGCTCTTCGGAGGCATCTATTATTGGGGCATGGAGTTCTACCGCCTGCCGGCCCATGTCCAGGCAGTTATCCTCGGCGTATTTGTGCTGTTCGAGGCAGCCATCATCTACCTGCTCTACCAGAAACTCATATACAAGAACTTGAACCAAATCAAAAAAGACATAGAAGACCTGAAAGACGTATGCACCGAATCACATTAATCCTGCTCCTGGCCCTGCTCCTGCCCGACCTGTACATCTACCTGGTGTACATCGTGCGCCGTACGAAGAACTTTGCATGGCGTGCAGCCTTCTGGCTCCCCTCCGCCGTGCTGGTCGTGCTGTACCTGTACCTCATCTACCTGACGGGCGACAATGCCCTGGCCCACCATCCGCAGGCCATCGGCCGCCTGGCCATCGCCGTCATGGCACTGGCCGTACCCAAAATCCTGTTCATGCTCTGCTCGCTGCTCGGCATCCTGTGCCGCGGACTGGGTCGCTGCCTGTCGGCCGCCCTGCTGCACACGCCGTTCCGCAAGCCGCAGGCACCGTTCATCGTCCACCGCACGCCGTTCACAGCCGCCGGGCTGGTGCTGGGCGTCGTGAGCTTCGTCAACGTGATTTATGGAGCCACAGCCGGCATCACGCGTTTCCAGGTGAAGCACGTGACCTACGAATCGGAGCGGCTGCCCGAGGGATTCGACGGCTACCGCATCGCCCAGTTGTCGGACATCCACATCGGTAGTTGGCAGGGCCGCCCCGAAGCCGTGGAAAAGCTGGTGAAGCTCACCAACGAACAGCAGGCGGACCTCATCGTCTTTACCGGCGACCTGGTGAACCAGCAGAGCCACGAGCTGGACAGCTTCCGCCCGACCCTGTCGCGCCTCCAGGCACCCGACGGCGTCTACTCCGTACTGGGCAACCACGACTACGGCACCTACTACCGCTGGAAGAACAGCCGCGAGGAGGCCGACAACCTGCAATACCTGCGGGAGCAGCAGCAGGCCATGGGCTGGCGGCTGCTGGACAACAGCCACGCCATTCTGCACCACCGCGGAGACAGCATCGCCCTCATCGGCGTGGAGAACGACGGAGAACCGCCCTTCCCCCAACATGCCGACCTGCCCCGTGCCACCGAGGGAACGCAAGGGATGTTCAGCATCCTGCTGAGCCACAACCCCACCCACTGGCGCCGCGAGGTGCTGCCCGAGTCGGACATCGACCTCATGCTGTCCGGGCACACCCACGCCATGCAGATAAGCCTCTTCGGCCGCTCGCTCGCCTCGCTGAAGTATCCAGAATGGTCGGGCATGTACCGCGAAGGCTCACGTGCCCTCTACGTCAACATCGGCATCGGCTACGTGGGCCTGCCCTTCCGCTTCGGCGCCTGGCCCGAGATTACCGTCATCACGCTGAAGAAAAAGAGATCATAATGCAATTTTACAGTCTATGGATATTGGTCCTAGTAAATATAGTCGTATATTTCATTATGGATTAATGACCGGTGTGGCAATTGGAATATCTATAGTGTCGTATTTTCTTCTATGCTATAATACTCCAATTGCTCATTTTTGTGCGTCATTAAACGATGAAGATTGTTTGCTAATTCAATTCACTGCTGTCCGGAGAAACTTTACCACAATGTAAGCTGCCTAGGACCATCACCCTCCGGAACATTAGCAGTGAGGTCGGTTTGATTAAATATATCTTTGATGTCGCCTCTTTTGAAGAGAACTTGACCAATAGAATTTGAAATAGAATGAAGACTTGGGTTCAACATATAATGTTTCTTCGCAATGATAAGCAGAAGATAGTCACAGATAGCTATCCATATCTGTGTGTACACGGCGTTTTGGGTGGTTCCATAGAATGTCTTTATGTGCAGATGCTGCTTTATCCATTTGAAGAACAACTCAATTTGCCATCTTTCCCTGTACAACTCGGCAATGGTCAATGCCTCAAGTTTGAAGTTATTGGTGAGGAAACGGTAAACTGTATTTGTGCTGAAGTCTTCATATACAACAAGTCTAAGAGAATCAGGATACTTCTGAGAAGTAAGTGGCCCAGTCAATTTGATGGTTTCATCAGAGGAAAGTCCGGCAGATTGATCTACCTCTCTACTATCAATAACCTTATAAAGCATATTTCCTTTTGCTCTAGTTACAAAAAAGGCATTGTTAAGATGAAAATGCTGGTACAAGGAGTCAAACTTGACATATCCTTTGTCCATAAGATAGTAGGAGTTTGCTTCTACAGGTATCTTATCCATAATTTTGGAATCGTGAACCGCTCCTTCTGTCAGATGAACAAATGTCGGGATGGAACCCCTAAAATCCATCAAGGTATGCATCTTGATTGCTCCTCTCTCATGATGAAACTTAGCCCATGGACAAAGCTTCAGACACAGCTCAATAGTGCTGCTGTCAAAGGCATAGACCATTTCATCCAGGTCAAGTCTAAGTTTCTGTCCCTTATATGCTTCCTTTGCTTGTCGTATCAGAACTTGTGCAAAGTCCTGATAGATACGCCAATCCTTCTTTTCGTTCGCTTCGGCCAAGGTGGATTTGGGCATTACCTTGATACCAGAACGGTAAAGATCAGGAGAACAAAGGTTAAGTGTAGTCTCTATGTCTCTCAGCCCGGACCTGTCCGTGAACTGGGCAAAGCTCATTACCATGAACTGGTCACGGCAAGTGAATTTGATGGAGTGTCTGTCACCCTTATAGCGGTTGACGCACTTCTTAAATTCGTATGTGTTTATAAGAGACATAACCTGTGCAAATATTGTTTTTCCTTTGTTCATAGTTTGCAGAATTGGCTGTTTATACCTTCTTGCAAAACTATGATTTCTAATCGAAAAATTTTATTATCCTCGTAACCAGTTGAGTATTAATTAATAATAGCTGCTTTGGAGAATCTTCTCCGGACAGCAGTGAATTCAATTATCAAACAGGCATTATGTATTTGATACAGGTGCAAATGTTACTCTTATTTGCTCGGATACAATACCTGGAAACTCTATTTTTTCTCACTACTGTCCAATAAAAGTTGGCTAATCGGTCTTTGAAATTATTGAAATACAGTCTTTTAAGTAGTATTTCTGAATGAAACGGATTTGAATTTGTAGTTTAGCGGTCAAATTGAAGACCGCTTATGAACCAAGATAAATACGTATTCGCTCAACTTACCGCTTTTCTGAACAGAACACAGTTCAACAACTTCGTTCGCAAGTATGATGGTAATCGCTACGTGAAGCAATTCACTTGCTGGAATCAGTTACTTGCTATGATGTTCGGACAACTGAGCAATCGTGAGAGCCTTCGCGACCTAATTGTAGCTTTTGAAGCGCATCGTTCCAAGCAATATCATCTTGGCTTGGGACGCAATCCAATAGCCAAAGCCACCCTCGCTTATGCTAATCAGAATCGTGACTACAGAATCTTTGAAGACTTCGCATTCTATATGATGAAGGAAGCTTGCGAAAAGCGAGCAACCAATATCTTGNATACATGGAAATAAGTCTCGCGAGAAATTATTTCTTTTAAATCACTTTAAGTTAGGTGAGCTGGAAACAAGATTTCAGACTTGCATGATAAAACCTGAACAGTATTTGTTTGGAAATGTCAGTGGTATATTGGGAACGGATATCATAAGTAGGGCGAACTGATACATTGATTTTAAGGAAAAGAATATAATGGCTGGGGCAACTATTCCGGAACATTACGATTATATGTTGGAATATCAGGTTAAGAATAACCTGTATTATACAGACATGGATATAGGAAATTTGAGTGTCAAAGATATCCTGGTAGATACTGGCTACAGTCGCAGTGATTTTGTACTTGAAGATCAACTCAAGCAAAGTTTAAAGGGAATTGAATTCAGTAAAACTGATACATGCTTTTCGTTTACAAATGCCAAGGAGGTATATGAAATCTACAAAAAGGACGAATGTCGCCTGAATAACATACATATTGAAAATGTTACCTTCTCTTTCTCAGCAAATAGAAATATTATAGGACTCGAATTTTTCAAACGATTTTCATCCGTATATATTGACTCGGATAACTGTAGGATATACTGCTGTAAATAACTCAACGTGAGTCCGATATAGGCAATAAATATTTCATTGAAAATTAAGAACACAGCAATAAAAGCATTAAATTTATAGTACTCAATTATAACTATGTTCTCAGAGCCTAAAGCTTCTGCTTTTTTGAAAAGAGGCCTGCCATTGACGTGAACTTTATCAATGACGGGCAATTGGCTATCTTCTGATTCTTACTTTCGAACTCACATTTTTAATTGAGGGATTCTTCAGACCGATTATTTATCCGTAATTTTGCATCTGTTTTAGTTACATGGGTATGAGCAGAATAAGCATGGTGAATTTATTGGAGGTCAAATCAAGGCAGGAATTACGTCAGTGGCTAATTCAGAACCATCGGACAGAAACGGAGTGTTGGGTGATAGTAAAGAGGGGCAGACCCAAGGATGACGGTACTTTCTGGTATATCGATGCTGTGGAAGAAGCTATGTGCTTTGGGTGGATAGACAGCACCGTCAAGAAGATTGACGAAAATATCACGAGGCTGTCTCAAAATAGAAATTCAAAAGTAATAATCTTACAGATTGAAACTTAGTAATAAAAAGCCTCCTGCTTTAGCCCTTATTTATTGCAATTATAGGACTAAAAGCAGGAGGTTTTTATGTTGTAGCTTATAAATTGTAAGTAAACTTATCTCTGTTTTTAATTTTGAGACAGCCTCCCCGGAAGTCTGGAAGTATTTGGTCTGAATTGAACAAGGAGAGATGCCGTCGTATGGAACGGCTCGGATTGATGACAGATGCAGGCCGCGCTGTATTGCCAGATATGACAGAAAACGGGTTTGTGATAGACAAGGATATTTTGAAGTCATTGAAGGATGACCCGGTAGTTTGGGATAACTTCTGCCGTTTCCCTGATTTATATAAACGGGTACGGATAGATACCATTCAAATCAAGAAAAAACAGCTGGAACTGTATAAAAGCCGTCTGAATAAATTCATAGAAAACACACGGAAAGGAATCCTCTACGGAGAGTGGAATGATAACGGCCGGTTGCTGAAATAACATTCCTCCAATCCGATTGATGAGATATCCCCACCATACCGACAACTTGACCCGGATAAGGTTTCTTATTTGTTGTCATGGGTATATAAAAATAGCAAACATGAACACTTATAAGACAGGAGGCGGCTCGGCATAGCCAAACTGAAAAACTTTGTTTTTCGTTTGCCTCTGCCCTCGCCTTTCACTATCTTTTCATAAAATAGGAGGCGGCTCGGCAGAGTCAAACTGAAAAACTTTGTTTTTCGTTTGCCTCTGCTCTCGCCTTTCACTATCTTTGCCCCCGAAAAAACAGCCTGTGTTATGAAATTCTTCTACTACATTTATCAGATTTGCATCGCACTTCCCCTTTTCCTGGTGCTGACCATCCTGACAGCCGTTGTCACCATCATCGGTTCGCTGCTGGGCGGAGCACACTTCTGGGGCTACTACCCCGGCAAGATATGGTCGCAACTGACGTGTTACATTCTTCTGCTGCCTGTTCACGTCGTGGGACGCGAGAAGCTGCACAAGCATACCTCCTACGTCTTTGTCCCCAACCATCAGGGAGCTTTCGACATCTTCCTCATCTACGGTTTCCTGGGCCGTAACTTCAAGTGGATGATGAAGAAGAGCCTGCGGAAAATCCCGTTTGTGGGCAAAGCCTGCGAAAGCGCCGGCCACATCTTCGTGGAGCGCGGCAATCCGAAGAAGATGTTCGCCATGATGCGCAAGGCCGAAGCGTCGCTGACGAACGGCGTGTCGCTCGTTGTCTTTCCCGAAGGGGCCCGCACGTTCACGGGCCACATGGGCTACTTCAAGCGCGGTGCCTTCCAGCTGGCCGACGACCTGCAACTGGCCGTTGTGCCCGTCACCATCGACGGATCGTTCGAGATACTGCCCCGCACGGGCAAGTGGGTACACCGCCACCGCCTCATCATGACCATCCACGACCCCATCCCGCCCAAATGCAAGGGGCCCGAAAACATCAAGGCTACCATGACCGAAGCCTATGCTGCCGTGGAGAGCGCCCTGCCCGAGAAATACAAAGGTATGGTGAAGAACGAAGACCAGGACCGTTGAGCATTCTCCTTCCAGGATTTTTCCTCCCCTTCCCACACAGTGCTTCCTGAGGGTCTGACGAAGTGCTTTGTTACCCCCTGACGAAGCACTTCATGAGCACCTCACGCAGTGCTTCGTCAGAGTGCCAGAAAGCACTGCATGACGAAGGCAGGCTGCAAACGGACAAGAAGACATACGACGATACGAAAAGAGAGCGAATTCCAAGGGCACGGCCCGTTGGAATTCGCTCTCCTGTTTTTTCTGTAAATCCTACTGCCCCATCAAGGCCGCGTGGCAGCCACATTCTGCTGCAACCGCTTGTGCTCCTCGATGAGCTTCATGTTCTCCTTCGCTTTGGAGACGTAATCCTTCACCAGCACATTGTCCTTGAACGAAGCCGGAGCATCCTTCAGGATGGCCTCGATGTTGGGTGTCATGACGGGATAGGGCAAGGTGCTGCACATCATCATGAAGACGCTGGGCCCCAGGACGTTTTCGTAATTGTCTGCAATGAACTGCTTCAAGTAAGTGTTCATCGCACCGACCAGCGAGTCGGACTCCTGCTGCAACTGGTCGTGGATATCGTCCAACGCCACACCATCGAGCACCATGCGGGCCTCCTTGCGGTCCACTTCCTCGATGGCCAGCTCCAGCGCATTGCGCTTGTCGATAAATTCATACAGCTTGTCGTTCAGGGGAGTTCCCTCGGCCTTCATCTGTACGTTGGCAATGTCCACACGGATGTGGCCGTTCTCCAGCACCAGCGGCATCAGACCTTCGTCACCCATATAAAGGGTCACCATCCGTACACTGTCCACCGGCCCTTTCATCTTAAACAGCCCGTGTATCACTTCCGCCGAGTCGACAGCCACCCAGTCGCCGTCCTGCAGGGTCTTCAGGTAAAGCATCTTGCCGTCAAGGCTGGTTACGGAGGACTGTCCTTCTATCCTGTACCCCCTGCTGCACGAAGCACACAGCAACAGCGCCAGCAAAGGGAAAGCATAATGAACAAACATTTTATACTTCATAAGAAATATATCATTTGAATTTCACGGCGCAAAGGTATTAATAATCCTTATAAAGGAGGAGGGCGGAAACGTATTTTCATTTGCTTTACGTATTTTTGCACTTAAATTAATAAAAAAGCAACAAGAAACGAACATGTCTACCTACGCACCTTTCGCCAAACCGCTCTACGTGATGCTGAAACCCGTAGGAGCCGTATGCAACCTGGCATGCGACTATTGTTACTACCTGGAAAAGTCCAAACTCTACAAGGACAATCCCAAGCACGTGATGAGCGAGGAGCTGCTGGAGAAGTTCATCGAGGAATACATCCAGTCGCAGACCATGCCGCAGGTGCTCTTCACCTGGCACGGCGGAGAGACGCTGATGCGCCCCCTGTCGTTCTACAAGCGGGCCATGGAGCTGCAGAAGAAATATGCCGGCGGACGCACCATCGACAACTGCATCCAGACCAACGGCACGCTGCTCACCGACGAGTGGTGCCGCTTCTTCAAGGAGAACAACTGGCTGGTGGGTGTCTCCATCGACGGCCCGCAGGAGTTCCATGACGAGTACCGCAAGAACAAGCAGGGACGCCCCTCGTTCCACAAGGTGATGCAGGGCATCAACCTGCTGAAGAAGCACGGGGTGGAGTGGAACGGCATGGCGGTGGTAAACGACTACAACGCCGACTATCCCGACGAGTTCTACCGCTTCTTCAAGGATCTGGGATGCCACTACATCCAGTTTGCCCCCATCGTGGAGCGCATCCTGCCCCACGGCGACGGACGTCACTTGGCTTCGCTGGCCGACGGCGGTGACGCGCCGCTGGCCGACTTCTCCGTCAGCCCCGAACAATGGGGCAACTTCCTCTGCCGCCTGTTCGACCTGTGGGTCAAGGAGGACGTGGGCACGTACTACATCCAGATCTTCGACTCCACGCTGGCCAACTGGGTGGGCGAACAGCCCGGCGTATGCTCCATGGCACGGACGTGCGGCCATGCCGGCGTAATGGAGTTCAACGGCGACGTCTACTCGTGCGACCACTTCGTCTTCCCCGAATACAAGCTGGGCAACATCTACCAGCAGACCCTGGTGGAGATGATGTACAGCGAACGCCAGCAGCGTTTCGGACAGAACAAGTTCGACTCCCTGCCCCGCCAGTGCAAGGAGTGTGAGTGGCTCTTCGCCTGCAACGGCGACTGCCCCAAGAACCGCTTCGCCCGCACGGCCGACGGCGAGCCGGGCCTCAACTACCTCTGCGCCGGCTACCGGAAGTTCTTCAGCCACGTGGCCCCCTACATGGACTTCATGAAGAAGGAGTACCTGGCCCAGCGCGCGCCTGCCAACGTGATGGACGCCATCCGCGAAGGCAAGCTGCCCATGCCCCGATAAAAACTTATAGAAAAACAACGTATAAATCATTATTAATTAAAGTGACATACATGAAAATCAAGAAGTACCTCGTTGCGGCCCTCGCCGCAGCATTCACCTTCTCGGCACAGGCCGACGAAGGCATGTGGCTGCTCCAGCTGATGAAGCAGCAGAACTCCATCGACCTGATGAAGAAACAGGGTCTGAAGCTGGAAGCCGACGACCTCTACAACCCCAACGGCGTGTCGCTGAAAGATGCTGTCGGCATCTTCGGCGGAGGCTGTACCGGCGAAATCATCTCGCCCGAAGGCCTCATCCTGACCAACCACCACTGCGGATATGCCTCCATCCAGCAGCACTCCAGCGTGGAGCACGACTACCTGACCGACGGCTTCTGGGCCAAGAGCCGCGCCGAAGAGCTGCCTACTCCGGGACTGAAGTTCCGCTTCGTGCACCGCATCGTGGACATCACCGATCTGGTGAACGCCAAGGTAAAGGCCGGTGAGGTGAACGAATACGAAGCCATGACCAGCAAGTTCCTCGGCAAGCTGGCCAAGGAAGAGCTGGAGAAGAGCGACCTCAAGGGAAAGCCCGGCATCGAGGTGCGTGCCCTGCCCTTCTACGCCGGCAACAAGTATTACCTCTTCTATTATAAGGTGTACAGCGACGTGCGCATGGTGGCCGCTCCCCCCTCGAGCGTAGGCAAGTTCGGCGGCGAGACAGACAACTGGATGTGGCCCCGCCACACGGGCGACTTCTCCATGTTCCGCATCTATGCCGACAAGAACGGAGAGCCTGCCCAGTACAGCGCCGACAACGTGCCCCTGAAGACTCCGAAGTTCTTCCCCATCTCGCTGAAGGGACTGGACGAAGGCGACTATGCCATGATCATGGGCTTCCCCGGCTCCACTGAACGCTACCTCACCGAGAGTGAAGTGCGCCAGCGCATGACCGCCGTCAACCAGGCCATGATAGACATGCGTACCGTCTACCTGGACGTGCTGAAGAAGTACATGCGCCAGAGCGACAAGACCCGCATCCAGTATGCCAACAAGTTTGCCGGCAGCAGCAACTACTGGAAGAACTCCATCGGCATGAACAAGGCCATCGTGGACAACAACGTGCTCGAGACCAAGGCCGAGCAGGAGAAGCGCTTCGCCGCCTTCGCCCAGGGCAAGCCCGAATATGAAGGTGTGGTGGAGAAGATAGACGCCATTGTGGAGAAAATGACTCCCGCCCTGCGCCGTGCCGAATATCTGTACGAGGCCCTGAACGGAGCCATCGAATTCGGCTGCCCGCCCGCGCTGATGGACAAGATGAAGGAAGCCATCGAATCGAAGAACGACTCCCTGCTCCAGTCTGCCAAGAAGCAGCTGGAATCGGTATACGAAGGCATCTACAACAAGGACTACGACCAGCAGGTGGACCGCGCCGTGGCCAAAGCCATCCTGCCCGCCCTGGCCAAGGCCCTGACACCCGAAGAACTGCCCGCCTTCTACCAGACCATCGAGAAAGAGTACAAGGGCGACTATGACGCCTACGTGGACGACCTCTTCGACACCTCCATCATGGGCAGCCGGGCCAACTTCGACAAGTTCCTGAAGAAGCCCAGCGTGAAGGCCATCGAGCGTGACCTGGCCACCGAATACAGCCGCACGAAGCTCGAAGCCATCAAAGCTGCCGCAACCGAGTACAGCCAGACGTCAAAAGAACTGGGCCTGCTGCACAAGGCCTACATCCGCGGACTGGGTGAGATGAAGCAGCCCGTGCCCGCCTACCCCGACGCCAACTTCACCATCCGCCTGACCTACGGCAACGTGAAGTCCTACAACCCGAAGGACGGCGTACACTACAAGTACTTCACCACCACCGACGGCATCCTCGAGAAGGAAGACCCCGAAAATCCTGAATTCGTGGTTCCGGCCAAGCTGAAGGAGCTCATCCAGAAGAAGGACTTCGGACGCTATGCCATGGCCGACGGCACCATGCCCGTCTGCTTCCTGACGACGAACGACATCACCGGCGGCAACTCCGGCTCGCCCGTCATCGACGGCGAAGGACGCCTCATCGGCTGCGCCTTCGACGGTAACTGGGAATCGCTGAGCGGCGACATCAACTTCGACAACAACCTGCAGCGCTGCATCGCACTCGACATCCGCTACGTGCTCTTCATCCTCGAAAAGCTGGGCGGCTGCGGGCACCTCATCGACGAGATGACCATCGTGGAGTAATCAAATAAACAGGCACGGATTACACGGACTATCACGGAGAAAAACGACCGTGAACCCTCCGCGAAATCCGTGCCTCATTTATACCAATTCACTTATATATCCCTGATTCTACATTATGATGAACAAACTTCTATTTGCGGCAGCCCTGTCTGCCCTGACACTCCCCGCCCTGGCCGACGAAGGCATGTGGATGCTGACCGACCTGAAGCGGCAGAACGAGGCCGCCATGCAGGAACTGGGCCTGCTGCTGCCGGCCGACTCCATCTACAACCCCGAAGGCATCGCCCTGAAGGACGCCGTCGTACACTTCGGCGGAGGCTGCACGGGCGAGGTCATCTCGGCCGAAGGCCTGGTGCTCACCAACCACCACTGCGGCTACGGTGCCATCCAGCAGCACTCGAGCGTGGAGCACGACTACCTGACGGACGGCTTCTGGGCCATGAGCCGGCAGGAGGAGCTGCCGTGCAAGGGACTCACCGTTACCTTCATCGACCGCATCCTCGACGTGACGGACTACGTACAGCAGCAGCTGGCCAAGGATCCCGACCCGCAGGGCACCAACTACCTCTCGCCCAAGTACCTGACTCAGGTGTGCGCCCGCTTCCTCCAGGAGCAGAACATCACCCTGGGCACCGGCGAAAAGGCCGAGCTGAAGACCTTCTACGGCGGCAACCGCTATTACCTCTTCGTGAAGACCGAATACAGTGACATCCGCATGGTGGGTGCGCCGCCGTCGAGCATCGGCAAGTTCGGCGCCGACACGGACAACTGGATGTGGCCCCGCCACACGGGCGACTTCTCCATCTTCCGCATCTACGCCGACAAAGACGGACGCCCCGCCGCCTACAGCGCGGACAACATGCCCCTGCGTGTGAAGAAACATCTCAACATCAGCCTCCGCGGCTACAAGGAGGGTGACTTTGCCTTCGTCATGGGCTTCCCCGGCCGCAACTGGCGCTACATGATAGCCGACGAGGTAGAGGAGCGGATGCAGACTACCAACTTCATGCGCCACCACGTGCGCGACGCCCGCCAGCGCGTCCTCATGGAGCAGATGCTCAAGGATGACGCCGTGCGCATCCATTACGCCAGCAAGTATGCCTCCAGCGCCAACTACTGGAAGAACGCCATCGGCATGAACGAAGGCCTCGTACGCCTCCACGTGCTCGACACCAAGCGTGCCCAGCAGGAAGCCCTGCTGCAACGCGGACGCGAGCTGGGCGACACGACCTATCAGGCTGCCTTCGACCGCATCCGCGCCATCGTGCAGAAGCGCCGCCCTGCCCTCTACCACCAGCAGGCCATCCAGGAGGCACTGGTCACGGCACTCGACTTCATGCGCATCCCCAACACCACTGCCCTCGCCACCGCCCTCAAGAGCAAGGACAAGGCAGCCATCCAGGCTGCCACAGACACCCTGCGCCAGGCGGCCGACCGCTACTTCGCCTCCGTCCCCTATCCCGAAGTGGAGAAGCTCGTGGGCAAGGAGATGCTGCGCACGTATGCCAAGTACATCCCCGCCGACCAGCGTATCGGTATCTTCAAGGTCATCGACAAGCGCTTCAAGGGCGATACAGACGCCTTCATCGACGCCTGCTTCGAATACTCCATCTTCGGCAGCCGCGAGAACTTCGACAAGTTCATCAGCAAGCCCAAGCTCTACAAGCTGACGGGCGACTGGATGGTGCTCTTCAAGTACTCCATCACCGACGGCCTGTTGCAGACAGCCATCGCCATGATGGACGCCAACCGCGACTACAACGCCGCCCACAAGACGTGGGTCAAGGGCATGATGGACCTGCGCCAGGCCAACGGACAGCCCATCTATCCCGATGCCAACTCCACCCTGCGCCTCACCTACGGCAAGGTGGCCTCCTACGAACCTGCCGACGGCGTGGTGTACGACTATTACACGACACTGGACGGCGTGATGCAGAAGGAAGACCCGACGAACTGGGAGTTCGTGGTACCTGACAAGCTGAAACAGCTCTGGCAGGCGAAGGACTTCGGCCGCTATGCCCTCGAGGACGGACGGATGCCCGTGTGCTTCATCGTGGACACGGATAATACCGGCGGAAACTCGGGCAGCCCCGTGTTCAACGCCAAGGGAGAACTCATCGGCACCGGCTTCGACCGCAACTACGAAGGCCTGACGGGCGACATCGCCTTCCGCCCCTCGTCGCAGCGCGCCGCCTGCGTGGACATCCGCTACACGCTCTTCATCATCGAGAAGTATGCTGGAGCCAAGCACCTCATCGACGAGCTGAGTATCGTGGAGTGAACCAAAATGACGTAACGTTTGTTAGTAGATATATCATCAACAACTAACAGGATTATCATTATGGAAAAATTTGAAGAACTGATCAACAACACCGCAGAGCCCGTACTGGTGGACTTCTATGCCACGTGGTGCGGCCCCTGCAAGATGATGCACCCCATACTGAAAAACGTCAAGGCACGCGTGGGCAACAAGGCACGCATCGTCAAGATAGATGTGGACGAACAGCAGGCGCTGGCCATGAAATACCAGATTCAGGCCGTCCCCACGCTGATGCTCTTCAAGGGCGGAAAGCAGGTGTGGCGGCAGTCGGGTGTGGTGCAGAGCAACGAGCTGGTCGAACTCATTGAGAAACAGGTGTGAGCGTTAAGGCATCAGGTTTTAAGTATTAATTATCCATTATCACTACTGTCCAATAAAAGTTAGCTAATCGGTCTTTGAAATTATTGAAATACAGTCTTTTAAGCAGTCCTTTAGAATGAAACGGATTTGAATTCGTAGCTTAGCGGTCAAATTGAAGGCCGCTTATGAACCAAGATAAATACGTATTCGCTCAACTTACCGCTTTTCTGAACAGAACCCAGTTCAACAACTTCGTTCGCAAGTATGATGGCAATCGCTACGTGAAGCAATTCACCTGCTGGAATCAGCTGCTTGCTATGATGTTCGGACAACTGAGCAATCGTGAGAGTCTTCGCGACCTAATTGTGGCTTTTGAAGCACACCGAGCTAAGCAGTATCATCTTGGTTTGGGACGCCATCCAATAGCCAAAGCCACTCTCGCTTATGCTAATCAGAATCGTGACTACAGAATCTTTGAAGACTTCGCATTCTATATAATGAAGGAAGCTTGCGAAAAGCGAGGGACCAATATCTTGGAAATCCCAGGAAATAAGTACGCTTTTGATTCAACAACCATTCCGTTGTGTCTAGCCACATTTCCATGGGCGAAGTTCCGAAGAAAGAAAGGAGGAGTGAAAGCTCATGTCTTATATGACATTGAAGCACAAGTTCCTGCCTTCTATACTGTAACCACAGCATCGAAGCACGACTCTACAGAGATGTGTTCAATCCATTATGAACCAAATGCTTATTATATGTTCGATAGGGCTTATGACTTTTTTTAAGGAACTATATAGGATACACCTGACAGGTTCCTTTTTCGTTGTCAGAGCTAAAACGAACTTGAAATACACAATGGTTAAATGGAAGCGTAGGATGCCTAAGTATGTACTTACAGATGCTGAAGTGAAACTGACCGGATATCTCTCAGAGAAGAAATATACCGAGTCATTCCGATTCATTCGTTACTACGATGAAGAGGGTGACCGTGAGTTCACTTTCCTGACAAACGCAACACATATTTCTGCATTGGACGTTGCTAATCTCTATAAGAAAAGATGGTTGATCGAGCTATTCTTCAAATGGCTAAAGCAGCACCTTAAAATAAAAAGATTCTGGGGCACAACGGAAAACGCTGTCCGCATTCAAATCAGTGTAGCTATTATCACATACTGTCTTGTAGCTATTGTCCAACACGATATGCAATTGAAACGCTCAACTTATGAAGTTTTGCAGATTCTAAGCATCTCTCTAACGGACAAAACGAACTTACGTGACCTGTTCGATAAGACTGATTTCAACGATATCAAAGAACTCGATTATCCCCTTTTTGAAGGACTATTTGATTAATTTTTTAACTCGTCCATTTTTATTGGACACTAATGATGGGTCCTATTTATTTTAGAGAGTATCTTATGAACCGAATTCTGTTTACGCCGTTGTTGCTGGGAACCGCGGTTTCTCATCTTGCAGCCCAGGAACCGTCTTCGCCCAATATTGTGCTGATTATGTGTGATGATATGGGCTTCTCGGACTTGGGATGTTATGGCAGTGAGATCGAGACTCCCCATTTGGACAGCCTTGCTCAGGCGGGGGTGCGTTTCACTCAGTTTAAGAATACAGGACGGAGTTGTCCTACCCGTGCCGCCTTGCTGACAGGACGTTATCAGCATCAGGTAGGAATGGGGTGGATGACAGCAGTAGACGAACACCGGCCGGGCTACAGAGGGCAGATATCGAAGGAGTATCCTACCATTGCGGAAGTGATGAAAGCCAATGGATACGGGACATACATGTGCGGAAAGTGGCATGTGACGGTAGACGGGGCTTTCTATGCGCCTAATGGCAGTTTCCCCACTCAGCGGGGATTCGACCGTTATTATGGCTGTTTGACGGGAGGAGGAAGTTATTATAAGCCCAAACCTGTTTACAATGACATGGAACTTGTTACAGAGTTTCCCGATGATTATTATTATACGACAGCCATCTCCGATTCGGCTGCAAGTTTTGTCCGCCAACATCCGGCAGATACGCCGATGTTTCTGTATGTAGCCTACTATGCCCCGCATCTTCCGCTTCAGGCTCCGGCTGATAGAGTGGAAAAATGCCGCGACCGTTACAAAGTGGGGTATGACGTGTTGCGGAAGCAGCGATTTGAGAAACAAAAAGCCATGGGACTTGTACCTACGGATATGGAATTGCCTGTTTATGATAAAGAATTCGGTGGTAAGCGTCCTGCATGGGAAGATTTGACAGAGGAACAGCGTCAGAAATGGATTGAAGACATGGCAACTTATGCGGCCATGATCGAGATTATGGACGACGGAGTGGGACAGATTGTTGAAGCTTTCCGTAAAAAGGGAAACCTGGAAAATACGGTTTTTATGTTTTTGAGTGATAACGGTGCTACGTTGGAAGGCGGTTATTTGGGACAACTGATGGCCGACTTGTCTAATACTCCCTACCGAAGCTATAAGCAATGGTGTTATCAGGGGGGAACGAGTACTCCTTTTATCCTGACCTTTGGAGATGCTGGAAAAAATATGATGAAAGGCGAATTATGCAAGCAGACTGCTCATGTCATCGACCTGCTGCCGACTTGTATGGATTTAGGTTCGGCCATCTATCCGTCTGAGAAGTTTGAACATGCAGATCTGCCTGGCATAAGCCTGCTGCCTGCATTGAAGGGCGATGGATTGAAGGAACGTACTTTGTATTTTGAACATCAGAGTTCGTGTGCTGTCATTTCCGATAATTGGAAATTGGTGCGCAATGACCGGAACTCTCCTTGGGAACTGATAAATCTGACCACAGATCCATTTGAACAAGTTGATCTTTCTGCCAGTTATCCGGAAAAGGTTCAGTCACTGGAACACTTATGGAATGTTTGGGCGGAGAGTCACGATGTATTCCCATTAGAAGACAAACCCTGGCATGAACGTATCAGTTTTTATAAAAAGCAGAACAGTGACCAGAGCGGCAAGGACGAGTAAGAAAGGATATAGAAATAGGTATTGACATAATAAATGATAATTATTAAAATAGAATGATTATGAAAAAAATAATAGGATTATTGAGCGCGTTGCTGGTAACGTTGTCAATGTATTCGCAGCAAAACTCCGGCCCTGTTCCTGCCCCTCATCAGCTGAAATGGCATGAGGCGGAAATAGGTGTTGTGTTCCACTACGACCTGCATGTGTTCGACGGTCTGGTATACGGCCAGGGAAACAACCGCATCAATCCCGTTGAGGATTATAATATCTTCAATCCCACGCAGCTTGATACGGACCAGTGGATACAGGCAGCCAAGGCGGCCGGAGCGAAGTTCGCCGTGCTTACCGCTACCCATGAGACGGGTTTTGGCCTGTGGCAGAGCGACGTGAACCCCTACTGCCTGAAGGCTGTGAAGTGGCGCGACGGAAAGGGTGACGTGGTACGCGACTTCGTGAACTCCTGCCGCAAGTACGGCATCCAGCCAGGTATCTACATCGGCATCCGCTGGAACTCTTTGTTGGGTATCCACAACTTCAAGGCCGAGGGCGACGGCGAGTTTGCACGCAACCGCCAGGCCTGGTACAAGCGCCTGTGCGAGAAGATGGTGACGGAACTGTGTACCCGTTACGGCGACCTGTTCATGATTTGGTTTGACGGCGGTGCCGACGACCCGAAGGGACTGGGACCCGACGTAGAACCCATCGTGACCAAATATCAGCCGGAATGTCTGTTCTACCACAACGTGAACCGCGCGGACTTCCGCTGGGGAGGGTCGGAGAGCGGTACGGTAGGCTACCCCTGCTGGTCGAGTTTCCCTTATCCCTACAGCCACAGCAATGCGAACGAAGGAGCGAGAAACCACAACGAACTGCTGGCCCACGGCGACGCTGACGGCCGTTACTGGGTGCCTGCCATGGCCGACACGCCTCTGCGCGGATACAACGGCCGCCACGAATGGTTCTGGGAACCGGGTGACGACGACAAGGCTGTCTATCCGCTGGAGAACCTGATGGACATGTACGAAAAGTCGGTGGGACGTAATGCTACGCTGATTGTAGGCCTGACGCCCAACCCCGACGGAGTGATACCCGAGGGTGACGTGAAGCGCCTGAAGGAATGGGGTGACGAGATTGCCCGCCGTTTCGGTACACCGCTGGCACAGACTTCCGGCAAGGCGAAGAAGCTGTCGCTGGACCTGAAAGGCAAACAGACGGCCAACTATTACATCCTGCAGGAGGACATCGCGCAGGGCGAACGCATCCGTGCCTATCGGGTGGAAGCCCGTACAGGCGGGAAGTGGGTCACTGTGGCCCGGGGAACATCGGTGGGACACAAGCGCATCGAACGTTTCGACCCTGTAGAGGCAACGGCATTCCGTGTAGTTGTGGAGCAGTGCACAGATACTCCGCAGATACGAAACTTCAGTGTTTATTCTGCGGAATAGCAGCCCTGACTTTAAACTTTCATATTCTACTAACCCCATTATCTAAACACTCTGATTTATGAATAAATATTTGTTTACAGCATTGTCTCTGACGCCGTTGGTACCCATGACCGACGGGTGGGGAGCGACGAAGAAACAACCGGTTGCCGAGGAGCAGAAACGTCCCAATATTATTCTCTTTATGGTAGATGACATGGGATGGCAGGATACCTCGCTGCCCTTCTGGACCCAGAAGACTCCTTACAACGAAGCCTACGAGACGCCTAATATGGAGCGGCTGGCCAAGCAGGGCATGATGTTCACTCAGGCGTATGCCTGCAACATCAGTTCGGCTACCCGGTGCAGCCTCATTACGGGAGCCAACAATGCCCGCCATCGGGTGACCAACTGGACGCTGGAGCGCGACAAGCAGACCGACCGCAAGAGCAATACGGTGGAGCTGCCCGACTGGAACTACAATGGTGTCAGTCAGGTGGAGGGTACGAACAATACCTACGTAGGAACTTCCTTCGTCGAACTGCTCCGTCAGAGCGGTTATCACACCATCCATTGCGGCAAAGCCCATTGGGGTTCCATCGACACTCCGGGAGAGAATCCTACCCACTGGGGGTTTGAAGTGAATATTGCCGGCCATGCTGCCGGCGGACTGGCCACCTACCTGAGCGAGCAGAACTACGGCCACACACGCGACGGAAAGGCCTATTCGCTGATGTCCATTCCCGGACTGGAGAATTATTGGGGTACAGGTGTCTTTGCCACTGAGGCTCTGACGCGCGAAGCCATCAAGGCGCTGGACAAGGCCAAGAAGTACAACCAGCCCTTCTACCTCTACATGTCCCATTATGCCATCCATGTGCCTATCGACAAGGACATGCGCTTCTTCCCCAAGTACGTTCGCAAGGGGCTGAGCGACAAGGAAGCTGCCTATGCTTCGCTCATCGAAGGTATGGACAAGAGTCTGGGCGACTTGATGGACTGGCTCGAAAAGAACGGTGAGGCCGACAACACCATCGTCATCTTCATGAGCGACAACGGCGGTCTGGCTGCAGAACCGGGCTGGCGCGACGGCGAGGTGCATACCCAGAATGCGCCTCTGCGCAGCGGCAAGGGTTCGCTCTACGAGGGCGGCATCCGCGAGCCGATGATTGTGAGCTGGCCGGGCGTGGTACAGCCTGACACGCGTTGCGACAAGTATCTGATGATTGAAGACTTCTATCCGACGCTGCTCGAGATGGCGGGCGTGAAGGATTACAAGACGGTGGCTCCGCTGGACGGCGTCAGCTTCGTGCCGTTGCTGAAAGGTACGGGCGACCCCTCAAAGGGGCGTGCGCTGGTGTGGAACTTCCCCAACATCTGGGGCAATGACGGACCGGGCATCAACCTCGACTGTGCCATCCGCAAGGACGAGTGGAAGCTGGTATATTACTACGAGACCGGTAAGAAAGAGTTGTTCAATATCCCCGAAGACATTGGCGAGAAGCACGACGTGGCAGCCGAACATCCCGACATCGTGCGCCGCCTGTCCAAGGAACTGGGGCAGTATCTGCGCAAGGTCGATGCCCAGCGTCCTACGTTCAAGAGTACGGGCAAGCCTTGCCCCTGGCCGGACGAGGTGCAGTAGGCAAAAGATGGGATTGCCTCCCAATGAAATAAAGTGAATATTCCGTCATCCCGCACTTGATGCGGGATCCATATTCCACCGGCTGTGTGGTGATGGATCCCGGCTCAAGGCCGGGATGACGTTTTTTAGTTATAGTACCCGCATATTATCGGGCCGTGCACGCAATCCGCTTGCCGTCGGCCTGGACGGCATAGATGCCTGCACCGTCCAGCGGGATGGTGGAAGGAACGGTGAACTGGAAGAAGTTGGAGAAGTAGAGCAGCTGCCCGTCTTTCCTTACCTCGAAGGCTACGGCTTGGTCACCGTCGGTGATGCTTACTTGCTGGCCCGAGAGGCTATAACCCACTTCCTTGGTAATTTGTACATTCTCCTTGAACTGGGTGTAGTAGCCCACGTCGCCCACCTGATAGCTTTCGATACCCACGTCTCCGTTCTTCCGGTCTTCCAGGTAGTAGAAGGCATGTTTCGGGGCGGGGAACCGGGCCATGAAGTCCTTGGCTTCCTTGATCATGGCGTCTGTCACGCGGTAGTTCCAGGTGCCGTATTGTTCGATGGTAGTGTCTACCGGCTCGAAGAAGCCCCACATCTCGAAGAAGTCCGTCAGGTTTTCGTTGGCGGCCTGGCAGGCTTTCATGGCAAACTTCAGCTGGGCAGCTCCGGGGTCGGACTCCACGATGCGGTCTTCGCGCAGCAGCTTGAAGAGGGTCTGCCAGAAGTCGGTCTTATAGCCACAGCGGTGGTAGTAGTTCCACAGCTGCCAGTTCATGCGCATGTGTATCTCCGTATCTTCGTTCTGGTGGGTGGCGCTTCCCATATTCCACCATCCCTGGTGCTTTTCGCAGCGGGCTGTGGCCAGGGCGCTCAGTTCGCTGCCGCGCGAGCAGTACTTGCCCAGCTTGTAGAGGACGTAGTTGGAGAAGAGGTTGTTGGACGACTCGGTGGAGCCGGGCCAGTTGATGGCCTGCTGGTGGATGTGGCCTATCTCGTGGGCCGGTCCCCAGGCGTTGTCCTTGGCTGCCATGACGTTGCCCTTCAGCAGGATGTTGTTCAGGTAGGTGTAGACGAAGGCGATGCGGTAGTCCGAGGCCCACATGTAGCTGCCTTCGGGCGAGATGGCGAACAGATGGTTGTTGACCTGCGAGGGACGCACGTCTTCGATGCCCATCAGCTCCTGCTCCCAACTGATGATGTCGTCCCACAGGTTGATGGCCGACAGGATGTCGGTCGGTACGGCCTGCTTCATCTGCTCGCGGTGGAAGTAGAACATGATGCGTTCGCCGCGCACGCAGAAGTATTTGTAGGTGGCCTTGCCGATGAGCTCCTGGTACTTTTCGTTGGTCTGGTGTGTCTTCAGGTCGAAGAAGCCGCTCACTTTTCCGCTGCCCGGAGCGATGTGGACGGTGACGGGCTGTGCGTTCTTGTCCGAGAGGTTGGCGGTGTACATCAGGAAGAGCATGCCTTTCTGGCTGAAGCCCACTTTGTTGACTCCTTCTTGCAGGAAGCGGGTCTCGCCGCTGGCAGCCGTCTGCACATAGGTGTTGGTGCCGTCGCCGGTCTGTTCTTCACCGATGCACTGCAGGGACAGGGACTGGCCGTGGGTGGGGCCTACGAGCACTACCACCGAGTCGCCCGCTTCGACATAGATGCCTGTGGGGTTGTCCAGGTTGCTGTAGCGTTTGGTCATCAGCGTCTGTGCCCACTCCTCCACGTCGCTGTAGGGCTGGTACGACTGGATGCGGAACTCCTTCTCCCACGGGTCGTAGGTGTCGTTGCGCAGCTGGGTGGCCAGTGAGGCAAAGTAGGCGGGCAATGCCTGGATGGCTTCGTCGGTGGCCTCCTCCTTCACCTGGGTGCAGGCGAGGTCGGTAAATACCGTCAGCAGTTGTTGGTCGAGGGTCTTGTTGGGATTCTTTTGGTAGAACTCCATTTCGTCGCAGCTGACGAAGCCACCGAGTCCCGACTTCACACTGAATTTGATTTTGGTCACTTTGGACAGTGTCTGGGCGAAAGGTATGCGGCTGGCCGCGTTCTGCATCCTGAAGTTGTAGCTGCCCTGCAACTGGTACTCGGGAGCCGCTTCGGTGGCGGTGTAGACGTCCACTTCACCGAAGTTGCCGTTGCCGCTCCGGGTGTGGTAGATGATGTAGTCGATGTCGGGTTTCTGGTCGAAGAAGTATTCCAGGGTGACGGGGAAGGCAGCCTGCTGGTTCCAGATGGAGTGGTAGGGCTGTCCGTCGGCCCCGAACTTCCCGTCGAAGCTGTTTTCGATGTCCTGCCCCGGCTGGTGCTCGCTGGCTTTTCCGCCGGTGGGCGTCACTTTGATATCGGCTTCCACAATGACGTCGTCTATGGTGGGCTGCTCGGTTTCGGGCGGGACAACAACGGTGGGCGTTTCTTCTTTGCTACAGGCGGCCAGTCCTATCAGCATGCACAGGCAGGCCGCCAAACATGAGATTTTTTTCATGATGGTTTAAATGGTTTAAGGGTTAATAATAAAATAAAGAGCAGCTGTCTATGCTTGTGGAGGGCGGCAAAGGTAACGAAAGTTTTTGGAATAAGTATGCTTTTCGGGTCAGAAAACATTGCTTTTCGGGTCAGAAAAGGCCGGGTTATCAAACAATAAGGGAGGACTTCGGTTTGAAGCCCTCCCTTGCTTATGGATTACTGCTTGATTTCAACTTCTTCCTTCATGTCTATCTCCTCACCGTGGGGATCGTAGAAGACGTATTGCAGAAACGCGAGTTTCTGGTCGGGAATCACTTTGATACCAAGTCCGTACTTCATCTGCCACTTGCGCTTCAGGGATACGAGGCCCTGGTTGACGTAGGCGGCGACGTACGGGTGGATGTGTAACGAGAATTTCTTTATCTTCAGTTTGTTGGCCAGATAGTCAATCTTGCTCTCCAGAGTGTCGGTAAAGAGAATGGACGACTTGATTCTGCCTTTGCCGAAGCAGGTGGGGCAGGTTTCTGTCGTATCGACGTCCATGGCGGGACGCACGCGCTGGCGGGTTATCTGCATCAGCCCGAATTTGCTGAGCGGAAGGATGTTGTGGCGTGCGCGGTCCTTCTGCATGTTTTGGCACATGCGTTCGTAAAGCTTCTGCCGGTTCTCGGCTTCGTTCATGTCGATGAAGTCGACGACGATGATGCCTCCCATATCGCGCAGGCGGAGCTGGCGGGCCAGTTCGTCGGCTGCGCCGAGGTTCACTTCGAGGGCGTTGGCTTCCTGCCCGTTGGCGTTCTTGGTGCGGTTGCCGCTGTTCACGTCCACTACGTGGAGCGCTTCGGTGTGCTCGATGATGAGGTAGGCACCGCTCTTGTAAGATACCGTCTTGCCGAATGAAGCCTTGATCTGCTTGGTGATGGCAAAGTTGTCGTAGATGGGAAGCTGGCCTTTGTACAGTTTCACGATTCCTGCCCGTTCAGGGGCTATGAGTGCCACGTAATCCTTGATTTCGTGGTAAACAGCCTCGTTGTTCACGTGGATGCTTTCGAAGGAAGGATTGAACAAGTCGCGCAGCAAACCGACGGCGCGGCTGGTCTCTTCGTAAATCAGTGTCGGAAATTTGGTGGCTTTCTGTACCTTGACGATGGCGTCTTCCCAATGCTTCAGCAATACTTTAAGTTCTCCGTCCAGTTCGGCTACGCGCTTGCCTTCGGCCACGGTGCGCACGATGACACCGAAGTTCTTGGGCTTGATGCTCATCAGCAGCTGCTTGAGGCGGGCGCGTTCTTCGCTCGACTTAATTTTTTGTGATACGGAAACCTTGTCGTTGAAAGGTATCAGCACGAGGTAGCGTCCGGCAAACGAAAGCTCGGATGTCAGTCGCGGCCCTTTCGTTGAGATGGGTTCCTTGACAATCTGCACCACGACTTCTTGTCCTACCTTGAGTGTGTTGGCTATGGTGCCTTCCTTTTCAAGGTCGGGAAGCAGGGTTGCTTTGGTAATGGGGTTGAGTTTCTTGCGGTCGCTTAAAGTTTGCTTTACGTATTTCTCTAAAGATCGGAATTGAGGACCCAGGTCCTGATAATGAAGAAAAGCGTCTTTCTCGTAACCCACGTCCACGAAGCAGGCATTCAGGCCGGGCATCAATTTCTTGACGCGACCCAAATACATGTTGCCCACGGAGAAGGATATGTTGCGTCCTTCGCTCTGGAGCTCTACCAGCTGTTTGTCTTCGAGCAGCGCGATGGAGACTTCCTTGGGCTGTACATCTACAACGAGTTCGCTTGTCACTATCTTTAACGCTTTTAGGTTTACGAATGTACAAAGCTTCGGGATATGCAGGAAAGGCAGGAGGTGCCTGGCTGTATAGGCTGAAGCTCTGTGGGTTCCAATGGTTCACTTAAACAAAGAACAAACTCGCGAGACATTTGTTCCGCAAGTTTGTTCTTTAATTTTTTGTCGTTCAGACTAAAAATTACTTTTTGCTTTTATGTCTGTTCTTTCTTAGTCTTTTTTTACGCTTGTGCGTAGACATTTTATGTCTTTTTTTCTTCTTTCCGCTTGGCATAGCTTTAATTTTTTATGGGTTAATACTATTGTTTATTATTTCTTCACTGCCAGAGTAAAGGTCTTGGCAGGTTTGAATGCCGGGATATTGTGCTCGGGAATGATGATCGTAGTGTTCTTAGAGATGTTGCGGGCTGTCTTCTGAGCTCTCTTCTTCACTATGAAACTTCCGAATCCACGAAGATAAACGTTCTCATCCTTGGCTAAAGATGCTTTGACTGCGTCCATGAATGCCTCGACGGTGGTAAGTACGGTTGTCTTATCAATCCCCGTGTTCTTTGTAATTTCGTTTACAATGTCAGCTTTAGTCATTTTTCCTTAAAAAAAATATTATTACTAATGTTTCCTTAATTTTTTGGACTGCAAATATATAGCTTTTCCGCGTCTCTGAAAAATATATTTCGGACATTTTTCTAAAAAAGTCCGATGATTAAGGTTTGTTAGACGGAAAAGCGTTACTTTTGTCTCCCGCCTGCAAAATCGTTGGGAAGTTTGCGGACGGCAAGAACCTATGTACATATATAATAGGTCTTTGCGGCTATGTTTTGCTATTTTGACAACAAAGAGAATGAGTGATTTTTCCGCCATATTATTGGAATGGTATGCCGGGCACAAGCGGGAGTTGCCCTGGAGGGAGACCCGGGACCCTTATCGGATATGGATATCCGAGATTATCCTCCAGCAGACCCGCGTGGCGCAGGGCTACGAGTATTTTCTGAGGTTTGTGGAGCGTTTCCCCGACGTGTCGTCGCTGGCTGAGGCCGACGAGGACGAGGTCATGAAGTACTGGCAGGGGCTGGGCTATTACTCCCGTGCGCGCAACCTCCATGCAGCGGCCCGGAGCATGAGCGGGCATTTTCCCCAGACCTACGAAGGAGTGCGTGCCCTGAAAGGGGTGGGCGACTATACGGCTGCCGCCATTTGCTCCATTGCCTACGACATGCCCTATGCCGTGGTGGACGGCAACGTCTATCGGGTGCTTTCCCGATACCTGGGCATCGATGTCCCGATTGACTCTACGCAAGGCAAGAAAGTGTTTGCCGCCTTGGCGCAGGAGATGCTCGACAAGCGTCATCCGGCCCTGTACAATCAGGCCATTATGGATTTCGGCGCCATCCAGTGTACGCCCCAGGCGCCTGCCTGCCTGTTTTGTCCTCTGGCCGACAGCTGCTCGGCGCTGGCTTCGGGGCGCGTGTCCTCGTTGCCGGTGAAGCAGCATAAGGCCCGCACGACCGACCGTTTCTTTACCTATTTATATATACGCATGGGAGACAAGTTCCTGATGCGGAAGCGGACGGAGGATGACATCTGGCGCAATTTGTATGAGTTGCCTCTGATTGAGACGGACCATCGGTTGTCCGAAGAAGAACTGATGCGACAGGAGGTCCTGCAAACGGCATGGACGGAAGCGAAGGTTCGTCCCTGGGTGAGGCCGGTGTGGCTGGGCGTGAAGCATGTCCTGTCCCATCGCGTCATCCATGCCGATTTCTATGAAATGTGTCTGCCGGAGGATTCGCACGCCTTTGACGGATATCTGCGGGTGGATGTCGGCGACTGGGAACGTTATGCGGTTTCCCGCCTGATACACCTCTTCCTGGAGAAATATGT
Source organism: Mediterranea massiliensis (assembly GCF_900128475.1). Classification (GTDB taxonomy): domain Bacteria; phylum Bacteroidota; class Bacteroidia; order Bacteroidales; family Bacteroidaceae; genus Bacteroides; species Bacteroides massiliensis_E. The sequence continues at coordinate 167,861 of NZ_LT635838.1, forward strand.
GTAAAAGTTGGACGGATATTTGCAAGGTTGCATTATTCTGTTTATTTTTGGCACTGTTTTAAAAAAGATGAAGTTATGTCAATCAATAAAGTAATTCTTTTGGGAAATGTAGGGAAAGACCCCGAAGTAAGATATCTGGATAGCGGAGTGGCAGTGGCAACCTTCCCTCTGGCAACGTCCGACCGTGCTTATACGTTGGCCAACGGTACCCAGGTGCCCGAACGGACTGAATGGCATAACATTGTCTTATGGCGTGGATTGGCCGAGACAGCCGAAAAATATGTGCACAAAGGCGACAAACTCTATATTGAAGGAAAAATACGTACCCGCTCGTACGACGACCAGGCCGGCATCAAGCGGTATGTGACGGAGATTTTTGCCGATAACATGGAGATGTTGTCACCCAAGGCCGCTGCCCCAGCTCCGCAACCTGTGCAGGGAGCACAGCCGGCTTCTTCGCAGCCTGCCGCCTCGCAAGCCATGCCTGCCCAGGATAATGCGGCAGACGACTTGCCTTTCTGATTGTTTAACTAAAACCTACCTCTTTGGACCCAGACGCTTATTTATGCCAGTTGGCAGATGTTTTTAATGGAATTTCAGTACAGACTCCTACCGTATCGGCTATCATAGCCATCGTGTTGGCGGGTCTTCTTTTGATTGTATCGGGTTTTGCCTCGGCTTCGGAGATTGCTTTCTTTTCACTATCGCCGGCCGATTTGAGTACGATTGCCGAGCGGAAGCATCCGGCCGACTCCAAAATCAGCGACTTGCTCTCGGACAGCGAACGTTTGCTGGCCACGATTCTCATTACGAACAATTTCGTGAACGTGACCATCATCATGCTCTGCAACTTCTTCTTCATGAATGTCTTCCAGTTTCATTCGGCTATTGCAGAGTTTTTGGTACTGACGGTTATCCTGACTTTCCTCCTGTTGCTGTTCGGCGAGATCATGCCGAAGATCTATTCGGCACAGAAGACGCTGAGCTTCTGCCGTTTTGCCGCTTCGGGCATTTCCATGTTCCGCTCCATCTTCTATCCGTTGGAGTCATTGCTGATGCGCTCCACTTCTTTTCTGGACAAGCATATATCGCGCAAGAACCATAACATTTCGGTGGACGAGCTGTCGCATGCTCTGGAATTGACAGACAAGACGGAGATTTCCGAAGAGAGCAGCATGCTGGAGGGTATCATCCGTTTTGGCGGTGAGACGGCCAAGGAGGTGATGACGTCCCGTCTGGATGTGGTGGACCTCGACATCCGTACGCCTTTCAAGGACGTACTGAAGTGCATCATCGAGAACGCCTATTCCCGCATTCCGGTCTATGCCGGGACGCGCGACAACATCAAGGGTATCCTCTACATCAAAGACTTGTTGCCACACCTGAACAAGGGAGACAATTTCCGTTGGCAGTCCCTGATCCGTCCCGCTTATTTTGTTCCCGAGACCAAGATGATAGACGACCTGCTCCGCGATTTCCAGGCCAATAAGATTCATATTGCCATTGTGGTGGATGAATTTGGAGGCACCTCGGGCATCGTGACGATGGAAGACATCATTGAGGAAATTGTGGGCGAGATACACGACGAGTACGATGACGAAGAACGTACGTACGTAGTACTGAACGACCATGCGTGGGTATTCGAGGCCAAGACGCTGCTGACCGACTTTTACAAGATTACGAAAGTGGACGAGGAGGAGTTTGACGAAGTGGCCGGAGACGCCGATACGGTGGCCGGACTGCTGCTCGAACTGAAAGGGGAATTCCCCGCCTTGCATGAACGCGTATCCTATAAAAACTATGAATTTGAAGTGCTCGAGATGGACAGTCGCCGTATCTTGAAGGTGAAGTTCACCATCTTGGAAAAGGCCGAAGAACCGGCAGGAGAAGAAGCGAAGTGAGATGTCTCTGTTCTTGAAACATAAGGGAGAAGACTGCTGTTGGGGTGTCTGGAAAATGGATGAAACGGAAGAGGAACTCTTGTCCATGCTGCCCCGGCGTGAGGTCTATGCCCGTTACGTCAGTCGGTTTGCGGCTCCCCACCGGAGGTTGGAATGGCTGGCGGTGAGAGCACTGCTTTTCACGTTGCTGGGCGAGGAGAGGGAGATAGCCTATCGCCCCAGCGGCAAGCCCTATCTGGCAGACGGCTCGTATGCTCTCAGTATTTCGCATACCAAAGGATATGCGGCTGTCGTTTTGGGTGCACCCGATTCGGAAGTCGGTATTGACATCGAACAGTATGGTGAACGGGTGTGCAAGGTGGCACACAAGTTTATGCGGCCCGACGAACAGGCCTTGGCTTATGAGGGAAACGAAGCCTGGTCCCTGTTGCTGCACTGGTCGGCCAAGGAAACGATGTTCAAGTGCCTGAATGCCTCGGAGGTCGATTTCAAGGAACATTTGCAGATCTTTCCTTTTATCCCCCGGCGGGAGGGTACGTTCGATGCCCGTGAATACAGGACGGACCACAGGCAGATGTTCCACATTTCCTATCAGATTACTTCGGATTTTGTACTGACGTGGTCGGTCGTCCGGCAATAAGAAAGAAAGGCCGGAACGGGTGGAGCGTTTTTTCCCGTTTGCCGGCCTTTATGGGTTCGAATACCCTTTCGGGCAGAAGATTTACAGCTTTTCCAGTTGTACGGTGAAGTGGCGCATCAGGGGAGCTTCCCAGGTGATGCGTACACCCCGGGTGATGCTTTCCCTGCGGTCGTACACGTTTTTCAGGGCGGCGGCCACCACGTTCATGTGATTGTCCGTGTAGACGCGCCGCGGGATGGCCAGACGCAGGAGGTCGAGACCGGTAAATCTGTTTTCGCGTGTCACGGGGTCGCGGTCGGCCAGCAGGTATCCTATTTCACAACCTCGTATGCCGGCTTCCAGATATAGTTCTACGGTCAGCGTCTGTGCCGGAAATTCTTCTTTGGGCACATGGGTTAGTACCCGTGGGGCATCGATGAAGATGGCATGTCCGCCAGCCGGACGCTGATAGGGGATGCCGTATTCATCCAGCTTGCCGGCCAGGTATTCCACTTGGCGGATGCGTGTCTCCAGATTGTCGAACTCCGTGTTCTCGTCCAGGCCGATGGCCAGGGCATTCATGTCGCGTCCGTTCATGCCGCCGTATGTCAGATAACCTTCGAACTGGACGCAATAGCCTTTGGCGCCTTCGTACCAGTCCTGCCGGTTGGTGGCAATGAAGCCGCCCATGTTGACGATGCCGTCTTTCTTGGCGCTCATGGTCATGCCGTCGGCCAGGCTGAACATTTCGCGGGTGATTTCCTTGATGCTTTTGTCCCGATAGCCTTCTTCGCGCGTTTTGATGAAATAGGCGTTTTCAGCGAAGCGGGCCGAATCGAACAGGACGGGTTTGCCATATTTGTTGGCCAGTGCCCGTACTTCCCGCAGGTTCTGCATGGAAACCGGTTGTCCGCCTGCCGTGTTGTTGGTGATGGTCACGATGATGAACGGGATGCGGTTTCCCTGTTCCTGCAGGGCTTTTTCCAGTTTGCGTGGGTCGACGTTGCCTTTGAAGGGAACTTCCAGCTGGGTGTCCTTGGCTTCGTCGACGGTGCAGTCTAGTGCGATGGCTTTCCGGCCTTCGATGTGTCCTTTGGTCGTGTCGAAGTGGGAGTTGCCGGGTACGATGTCTCCTTCGTGAACCAGATAGGAGAACAATACGTTTTCGGCGGCCCGTCCCTGGTGGGTGGGGATGACGTATGTGAAGCCTGTCAGGCGGGTGATGACTTCCTTCAGCTTGAAGAAGGAAGTGGCTCCGGCATAGCTTTCGTCGCCCAGCATCATGCCGGCCCACTGGCGGTCGCTCATGGCACCGGTGCCCGAGTCGGTAATCAGGTCGATGTATACTTGTTCCGATTTGAGTTGGAAAACGTTGTAGTGTGCTTCTTTCAGCCATTGTTCGCGTTCTTGGCGGCTGCTCTTGCGGATGGGTTCCACCATTTTGATTTTCCAGGATTCTGCAAAGGGTAATTCCATACTTGTTTTTTTTAAGGTTTTGATATTTTGTTAGAAATAAAACATGGTATCAGATGTTTCTGCCTCTAAAGTATGATAAAAGAATGGAATTTGCAAATGTTTTGATACAAATGTCTTGAAATGAAAAATGTCCGGCCGAAATCCCTTCGCCCGGACATCCTTTCATAAACTTTGGCAGAAGTTTAATGTTTTACTTTCTTTGAATCAAGTGTGGATGAATAAAATGAAGGACGGGGAAGTCCCGGTTCATTAGACTCACCGCTTTTTCCTCGAAAGCAATGATAAAGAATTGGCATGGCAGGTCTTCTGACTCGTTTCTGTTGCAGGCGGCCTTCCCGGAGCAACTCCAGTGGCATGGGGTAATGTGCCGGCAACGTTTTGTGAAACTCACAGCAGCGGGACTGTTCGGGACTTGCACCCGATTCCCTTTTAATCACCGCCTCCGCTTGGTGGAAGGCTGGCGAACCAATGCAGGGCAAAGTTAGAAATAAATTTTGAATATCCGAATAGCTGCCGCTGAATATCATGGGATATTCGGCGGATTTAGATTTGTTTAAGAAGTTGCCCGACTCGGGAGCTGTGCAGGGGCAGATGCCGTTTTATTCCGCTTCTTCTATCTGCCTGAGTTCGCGATTGGCACTCACCATCTCTTTCACTCTGTCGTGCGTGTAGTGGAAGGTAAAGAAGTCGGCCACGATGCAGGCAGCCAGTAGCAGTGACGTGAAGAGGATGTTGAACCGTGTGCCGTAGCAGCAGAGGAAGGTGATGAAGAACAGGGCGACAAGCGGATAGCTCGTCAACAGCATGCGGTTGTAGCAGCTCTTGTATTGCAGGATGTGGCGTACCTGGTTTTCCAGATTGGTTTCCCGTCTGATTTTGCCCAGTTTGTGCAGGCTGAAGATTTGTGCAAGAAGACCGTATAAGATCAGTACGGATCCTGTAATGCCGGGCAAGGGGTGGAAACCCGGCTGGGCAATCCAGGCAGACGCGAATACGATGCAGACGATCAATGCCATTGCCAGTCCCATCTTTTCCAAGCGTGTCAGCCGTTCCAGGCTGTTTTCCCGTCGTGTGTTCAGTATCCTTTTCACTTCTTCGCGGTGCAGAATTTCGTTGCGTGTGACCCGTTCGTCGAGTTCCTTCCACGCTTGTTGCATTTCTTCCAGGTTCATAATAAGAGGTATTTAAAGGTTGGACATTGTTTTCAGTTTCTCTTTGATGCGGTGCAGCCGGATGGCTACCTGATTGCGGTTGGTTCCGACTATTTCGGCTATTTCGTCATAGGTCTTTTCGTCCAGCCAGAGGACGATGTACATGCGGTCCAGCTTGTTCAGGCGGCGGATGAGGCTGTACAGGGTGTTCAGCATTTCGGCCTTCGGGTCGTTGTCGGGCAGGACGGTGTCTGCCAGTTGTAGAGGTACGTACTCGTGGTGTTTTCGGCGGCGCAGGTCGCTGATGCAGGTATTCAGGGCGACACGGTAGAGCCAGGTGCTGAAGCTGCTTCGGTTTTCGAATGTGGCGTAGCTTTTCCACAGGTTATACACCGTTTCCTGATAGAGATCGGCAATATCTTCCTTGTCCTGTGCATACATCAGGCACACTTTGTAGATGATGTGCTGGTGTTGCAGCAGCAGTTCGGTGAATTCTTTTTCCTTGTTAGTATCCGTCATATCCTTGTTTTTTGTTTCGTTAGTCGTGCAAGGCTTCGGCTTAGTTACAGGGAGGGTGTTATTTTTTTGTTTAGAAACAATTTTCCGCACATTTGGGAAATATCTGCAGTCTGACAAAAGATTTATCGGAGACCGCCGGACAAGAAAGGTGGGTGAAACATAAGGGCATAAAAAAAGGGCTCCGCTGAGCCCAACCTTTTATTAACCTTAAATCTAATACTATGAAAAACACGCTGCAAAGGTACGGACTTTGCGGAAATCTGCAAATAATCCAAGTTTTAAAATATGTTTTATAACATGTTTTATGGCTTCTATGTGCTTTGTTAACACATTTGCGGCCTTGTGACGCAGGAAGTGTTTATCTCTCCTTGGCCAGCGTGAACACGAATTCCAGCCCTCCGCCGGGATTGTTCTTGGCGGAAATGGTTCCTCCGTGAATCAGGACGGCATTCTTTACGATGGCCAGTCCCAGGCCGGTACCGCCCAGCTTGCGCGAGCGGCCCTTGTCTACGCGGTAGAAGCGTTCGAAGAGGCGGCTCAGGTGTTCGGGCGAGACGCCTACGCCGGTATCGGCAAAGCTGAAGTAGTAGAAGTTCTCGTCTTCGCGGAAACAGCTGATGTGTACGTGGATGTGGGTGCCTGCATAGGCAATGGCGTTGTCCATCAGGTTGCGGAAGATGGAGTAGAGCAGCGAGAAGTTGCCGCGCAGCTGGATGTGGGGCTTCAGGGAGTTGACTACAGTGATGTCTTTCTCCTCCAGCTCCAGCGCTACTTCGTTGACGATGGTACCCACCAGTACGCTGATGTCCACTTTTTCCATGTCGATGAGGTTGGCGGCTTCGTCCATGCGGGTCAGTACCGATATGTCGCGCAGGAGGCGTGTCAGGCGGTTGCTTTGTGCGTAACACCGTTCCAGGAAAGTCTGCATTTTCTCCTGTGGCAGGTCAGGGGTGCTGAGGATGGTCTCCAGATAGCCTTGGATGCTGCTGACAGGCGTCTTCAGTTCGTGAGCGATGTTTTGGGTCAGTTGGCGCTTCAGGCGGTTCTGTTCCTCTTCTTGCGAGATGTCGTTGATGGAAATCTCGAAGCTCAGGTCCTGGAAGATGATGCACTCCACGATGAAGATGCGTCCGTTCTTGTTAATGGTGAGTGACATCCGCTTCTCTTCTTTCCCCAGCGGACCCTTTTGGGCCTTGCCGATGAAGTCGGTGATTTTCTGGAATTCGCAGACGGAGAATATTTCTTCGGTGGTTTCCAGGTTGGAGTCTGATATCAGGTTGCTGTATTGGATGAACAGATTGTTGACCAGGATTTCCTTCTTTTCCTTGGTGAACACGCCCAGTCCTTCGCGCGAAGTCTGGAGGTGGGTGATCAGTTTTTCGCGTTCGATGTAGAGGGCTTCCTTTGTTTCGCGCAGGCGGCGGTATATCTGGATGATGTGTTGCGAGATTTCACCCAGTTCGTTGTGGGGGAAGGCCGACTGGAGGTCGGTCTCGATGGGTTCGTTCTTGTCGGCGCGTTTGGCAAACTGGCGCAGTTTGGCGATGGCGGTCCCCAGGCGTGACGTGAACTGGTAATAGATGAATATCATGGCGAGGGTCACCAGCAGGGTGAACCACAGGTAGTGGCGGTCGGTGGACAGGTGGTTGATGAGGTCAACGCTGTAGGGCACGGCCGAGCGGATGAGGTAGGGGCCGAAGTCGGTGGCCGAGTAAAAATAGGGTATGCCGGTGGTTTCCGACGTGCGGCGCACGTCGTGTCCCTTGCCATGCCGCAGGGCTTGCAGCACTTCGGGACGATTGTGGTGGTTGTCTACCTTCTCGCTGCCTTTCGAGCTGTCGTACAGGACGATGCCTTTGGGGCTGATGACGGTGACGCGCAGGTCCTTGATGCTGGTGTGCGAGATGTAGCCGCCGAGCATGGAAGACCACAGGCTGTCGGGCGTTTCCTGCAAGCGGTAGTGCAGGTCTTCGTTATAGTCCTGCAGCTGCAGGTCGAGTAGCTCTATCTTGTATTCCTTTTCCCGCTGGTATTGGTACGTGATGACGCTGCCCGCAAAGAGGAGGAACAGCAGGATGACCGAAAGGAAAAGTTTCCGGCTGAACGACAGGAAATGCCGGCTTTCATTCGGCTTCGAAGCAGTATCCATATCCCAGACGCGTTACGATACACTTTCCATACTCTCCGATTTTCTTGCGCAGGCGGGTGATGTTCACGTCGATGGTGCGGTCGAGGACATACACTTCGTCGCTCCAAACCTTGTTCAGGATGTCTTCGCGTGAGAAGACCCGGCCTTTGTTCTGGAGGAGCAGGAGCAGGATTTCAAATTCCTTTTTGGTCAGCGGAGCTTCTTCGCCGTTGATGCAGACCTTCTTCTTGACGATGTCCAGCACGAGCGACTTGTAGACCAGCTGTTCGGGCATCCGCTCGGATTCGGGTGTCGCGCTCCGGCGCAGGACAGCCTTGACGCGTGCCGCCACTTCGCGCAGGGAGAAGGGCTTGGAGATGTAGTCGTCGGCGCCCAGATTGAAGCCTGTGACCGTATCGTTTTCCGTATCTTTGGCGGTGATGAAGATGATGGGGATTTGGGCCGTCTTCTTGTCCTGCTTCAGCATGCGGGCCATCTTGAAGCCGGATATCTCGCCCATCATCACGTCCAGCAGGAGCAGGTCGTATCGGCTGATGTCCATCTGCAGGGCTTCTTCGGCCGAGTTGGCTGTATCCACTTCGTAACCTTCGTTTTCGAGGTTGAACTTTAGAATCTCACACAAGTCTTCTTCGTCGTCGACGACCAATATCCGGTAGTTGTTCATTTCTTCTGTCTATTTAGGTAAGGAATGGTTTTACAAAAGTATGCTTTTATTCTTTTGGTGCGGCAAAATTGGAGCATTTTTGTTACGGGAGCATGAAACAAGTGTTACAATGATGTTACACCTCCCGTTTCGTGCGGGTACGTTTGCCGAAGCCGTTGCCGGCAAATCGGACGGACGGGAAAAGGTTTGTCGGAATAATTTGTCGGAAAGAGTGTGCCGATTGCGGGGAAAACCGTATCTTTGTGTGACTGAAGTTTGATTGTTATGAAGAAAAATGTTCGTTTGAATTGGCGGAAGCTGGCTGTTGGCCGGTGGCGGTTGGCGATTCCCTTGGGACTGGTGGTTGTGGCAGTAGTGATGGCTTTGTGGTTCAACGGCCTGCCTTTCCGGCAGACATTCGAGATAACCGATGACCTGGGCGGCAACATTTTTCCTTCGAGCATCTTGTCGGTTGCCACTACGGACGCACAGGTCATTGTTCCTTCCGATTCTGTGTACGTGGGCAATCCAAAGTCGTGCATTGCGGTTCGTCTGCGTTCGGGCCGCAGCTATACGCGTGTCCGGGTCGAGGTGGCCGAGACGCCTTTCTTCTCCCGTTCCGTGTCCGAATTCGTACTGCCCCGGCCGCGGACCGATTACATCATCTATCCCGACATCATCTGGAACTACGAGGCCTTGAAGGCCAACGGCCAGGCCGAGCCTATCAGTGTGGCCGTCACGGTGGAGGTGAACGGCAAGGAGTGGGGGCAGAAGGTGCGGACCTTCTCCGTGCGCAGCATCAATGAGTGTCTGCTGGGCTATGTCACCAACGGGACCAAGTTTCATGATACCAGCCTCTTTTTTGCCGCATACGTCAACGAGGAGAATCCGATGATAGACCGCCTGTTGCACGAGGCGCTCAATACCCGCATCGTCAACCGCTTTCTGGGGTATCAGGGCGGTACGGCCGAGTCGGTGGACAAGCAGGTCTATGCCCTGTGGAACGTGTTGCAGAAGCGCAACTTCCGCTACAGCTCGGTGTCCAACACGAGCCTTTCGAGCAACATCGTCTTCTCCCAGCGGGTACGTACGTTCGACGACGCGCTGGAGTCGTCGCAGATCAATTGTGTGGACGGCAGTGTGCTGTTTGCCTCCCTGATGCGGGCCGTCAACATCGAACCGATTCTGGTGCGCATACCCGGCCACATGTTTGTGGGCTACTATACCGACAGCCAGCACAAGAACATGGACTTTCTGGAGACGACGATGATCGGCGATGTCGATTTGGCCGACTTCTTCCCCGACGAGCAGCTGGACTCTACGATGGTGGGCAAGTCGCAGAACCAGATGTCGCGCATCACTTTCGACAAGTCCAAGGAGTATGCGGGAAAAAAATACCGCCAGCACGAGGAAGGCATCCACTCCGGCAAGCTGAACTACATGTTTCTGGAGATATCGAAAGAGGTGCGCAGGAAGATACAGCCCATCGGCAAATAAGGATGGTTTTTGCGCTCGCCGCTTGCATATCAGCGTCGGGAGTGCTACCTTTGCGAAGTCAAGTCAGAATCAACGATATGGAATCATTCAAGAAATATATCTCTCCGGGGGCATGGTTCTCCATGGAATACCCGGCTGCGTGGAGCGAATTCGAGGACAGCGAAGGTTCGTTTCTGTTCTACAATCCCGACGAGTGGACGGGCAATTTCCGCATTTCGGCCTACCGTGGCAACGCCGGTTACGGACGCGCGTCCGTGCGGCAGGAGTTGAAGGAAAATCCTTCGGCAACGGCTGTGCGGGTAGGGACGCTGGATTGTGCCTACAGTCAGGACGCCTTCGAGGAGAACGGCGAAAGCTATGTTTCGCACATCTGGATTGCGGGCGTGGACGACGTGGCTTTCGAGTGCTCGTTCACCGTGCGCCAGGGAGAGCCTGTGGCCGAAGCCCAGCGGGTGATTGCTTCCCTACAGGTGCGCAAGCCGGGGGTGAAGTATCCCGCCGAGCTCATTCCCGTCCGCCTGTCCGAAATCTATCAGATAGACGAAGCTTATGCATGGGTGGAGAAGATGGTGAAAGACCTGCTGAAGAAAGATTTCCAGGGAGCGGAAGAAGACGTGGAGAGCATGCAGCAGGTGGTGGACCGCGGCGTGATAGGTCCCAAGAAGAAAGACCAGTGGTTGGCGTTGGGCATCACGCTCTGCGTCATCATGGCCAACGAAATGGACGGGCTGGAGTGGCGTACGCTGATCGACGGCAACCGCGAAGCCCTCGTTTTGCTCAATACCGCTACCGGCCAATGGACTGATCCCATGAAGCTGGCATGGAGCAAGGTGAAGGCCGGCGAGAAAGTCAACCTGGCGGAAGCCTATTGCAATGCTTGATTAATTCTTCATTATTAATTCTTCATTCTTCATTTAAATTAATGTCTCCCATCCTGCAAGTAGAAAACCTCACCAAGTCGTTCGGCGACCTGGTTTTGTTTGAAAATATATCCTTCGGCTTGGCCGAAGGCCAACGTGTCGGACTGATTGCCAAGAACGGCAGCGGCAAGTCCACCCTGCTCAACATCCTCTCGGGGAAGGAGGGCTACGACGAGGGAAAGATATCCTTTCGTCGGGACCTTCGTGTGGGCTATCTGGAACAGAGCCCCTCGTACCCCGAAGAGCTGACCGTGCTCGAAGCCTGCTTCCATCACGGCAACACGACCGTAGACCTCATCAAAGAGTATGAACACTGCATGGAGACCGAAGGCCATCCCGGTCTGGACGAGCTGCTCGTGCGCATGGACCACGAAAAGGCGTGGGATTACGAGCAGAAAGCCAAGCAGATACTTTCCCAACTGAAGATACGTGACTTCAACCAGCAGGTGAAGCACCTTTCCGGCGGGCAGCTGAAGCGCGTGGCACTGGCCAACACCCTTATCACCGAGCCCGACCTCCTCATCCTCGACGAGCCTACCAACCACCTGGACCTCGACATGACCGAGTGGCTGGAAGAATACCTGCGCCGCACCAACCTGACGCTGCTCATGGTGACGCATGACCGCTACTTCCTGGACCGTGTCTGCTCCGAAATCATCGAGATAGACAACCGTACGCTCTATTCCTATAAAGGAAACTACAGCTATTACCTGGAGAAGCGGCAGGAGCGCATCGACGCCAAGACGGTGGAGGTGGAGCGGGCCAACAACCTGTACCGCACCGAGCTGGAGTGGATGCGTCGCATGCCCCAGGCCCGCGGTCACAAGGCCCGTTATCGCGAGGATGCCTTCTACGAACTGGAGAAGGTGGCCAAGCAGCGCTTCCACGACACCAACGTGAAGCTCGATGTCAAGGCTTCCTACATCGGCAACAAGATTTTCGAGGCCGACCACCTGTGCAAATCCTTCGGCGACCTGAAGATACTGGACGACTTCTCCTACATCTTCGCCCGCTATGAGAAGATGGGCATCGTGGGTAACAACGGGACGGGCAAGTCGACCTTCATCAAGATACTGATGGGACTGGTGAAGCCCGACAGCGGTACGCTGGACATCGGCGAGACCGTCCGCTTCGGTTACTACTCGCAGGACGGACTTCAGTTCAATGAGCAGATGAAGGTCATCGATGTGGTGCAGGACATTGCCGAGGTCATCGAACTGGGCAACGGCCGTCGGCTCACCGCCTCGCAGTTCCTCCAGCACTTCCTCTTCACGCCCGAGACGCAGCACAGCTATGTCTACAAGCTGAGCGGAGGTGAACGCCGCCGCCTCTACCTCTGTACGGTGCTGATGCGCAATCCCAACTTCCTGGTGCTGGATGAGCCCACCAACGATCTCGACATCGTTACCCTGCAGGTGCTCGAGGAATATCTGCAAGGCTTCAAGGGATGCGTCATCGTCGTCAGCCACGACCGTTACTTCATGGACAAGGTGGTGGACCATCTGCTGGTGTTCAACGGTGGGGGCGACATCCGCGACTTCCCCGGCAACTACACGCAGTACCGTGAATGGAAGGAGGCCAAGGCACGCCACGACAAGGAGCAGCAGGCTGCCGCCAAACCGCAAGCTGCCGCGAAGCCCGCCCGCACCCGGCAGGACGAGAAGCGCCGCATGAGCTTCAAGGAACGCCGCGAGTTCGAGCAGCTGGAGAAGGAGATTGCCGACCTCGAAGCCGAGAAGAAAGCCATCGAGGAAGCCTTGTGCAGCGGCACGCTTTCGGTGGACGAGCTGACGGAGAAGTCCAAACGCCTGCCGCAGCTGACGGACCTGATTGACGAGAAGACGATGCGCTGGCTGGAGTTGAGCGAGATAGAAGGATAGGGAGGGACTTGTAGAGATGAATGCATCTATGACACCGATAAACGATATTTGTAAGGCGGCGGTTTCCAACTACCACAGCCATTCCCTCTATTGCGACGGCCGGGCGGGCATGGAAGACTTCGTCCGCTTTGCCCTGAGCCGGGGCTTTACGTCCTACGGCTTCTCGTCGCACGCCCCGCTGCCTTTCCCCACGGCGTGGACCATGGAGTGGGACCGCATGGACGACTATCTGGCCGAGTTCCGCCGCCTCAAGGAGAAGTATGCCGGACGCATCGAGCTGTACATCGGGCTGGAGATTGACTACCTGAACGAAGAGAGCCATCCCGCCGCCGAGTGTTTCCGCCGCCTGCCGCTGGACTACCGCATCGGTTCCGTCCACCTGCTCTATGATGCCGAGGGACGCGTGGTGGATGCCGACCTTTCCGCCGACAAGTTCCGGCGGATGGTGGACGAGCACTTTCAGGGGGATGTGGAGCGCGTGGTGCGACAGTATTACGAGCGTTCGTGGCGGATGGTGGAGCTGGGTGGTTTCGACATCGTGGGCCATGCCGACAAGGTGCACTACAATGCCAACTGTTACCAACCCGGGCTGGTGGACGAGCCGTGGTACGACCGCCTCGTGCGCGACTATTTCACTGAGATTGCCCGCCGCGGCTATCAGATGGAAATCAATACGAAAGCCTATGGGGAGTTGGGCGTCTTCTATCCCGACGAACGCTACTTCCCGCTGCTGCGCGAGCTGGGCATCCGTGTGCAGGTGAACAGCGACGCCCACTATCCCGAGCGCATCATCAACGGCATGACCGAGGCTTACCGGGCCCTGCGCCGTGCAGGCTTCACGTCCGTTATGCGGCTTCGGGGCGGACAATGGACGGAATCTCCTCTATAAACCTGTTCTTCGGACAGTATCTATACAGAAAACTCCAGTACTTCCGTGCAAGTACTGGAGTATTTCTATGCAAGTACTCGAGTACTTGACTGGAAGTACTGGAGTATTCGTCCGTAAGTACCGGAGCTTTTATTTCAGCAGGAATTCGTCGATGGCCTTCTTGTACGTGGCCTTGTCGGCGGCTCCGTTGATAAGCTGGGGTTGCTCCTTCATGGGGATGAGCACGAAGAGGGGGATGCTGGTGGCGTTGAACAGTGCGGCCAGTTCCTGCTCCTTGTCTACGTTCACCTTGTAGATGGTGATTTTACCGGCATATTCCTTGGCCAGTTCCTTCATGATGGGAGCCACCTTGCGGCAGGGACCGCACCAGTCGGCATAGAGGTCGATGATGGCGGGCTTGTCGCCCTTGTATTTCCATTCCTTGGCATTCCGATAGTCGAACACCTTGTCGATGAACATGGCTTTGTCCATCACAATCACCTCCTGGGCATGCCCGATGAGGGCCGCTGCCGCGAGGGCCAGGGTAAGCAATAACTTCTTCATAACAATGGAGAATTGATAATGGATAATGGATCATTAGTGTCCAATAAAAATGGACGAGTTAAAAAATTAATCAAATAGTCCTTCAAAAAGGGGATAATCGAGTTCTTTGATATCGTTGAAATCAGTCTTATCGAACAGGTCACGTAAGTTCGTTTTGTCCGTTAGAGAGATGCTTAGAATCTGCAAAACTTCATAAGTTGAGCGTTTCAATTGCATATCGTGTTGGACAATAGCTACAAGACAGTATGTGATAATAGCTACACTGATTTGAATGCGGACAGCGTTTTCCGTTGTGCCCCAGAATCTTTTTATTTTAAGGTGCTGCTTTAGCCATTTGAAGAATAGCTCGATCAACCATCTTTTCTTATAGAGATTAGCAACGTCCAATGCAGAAATATGTGTTGCGTTTGTCAGGAAAGTGAACTCACGGTCACCCTCTTCATCGTAGTAACGAATGAATCGGAATGACTCGGTATATTTCTTCTCTGAGAGATATCCGGTCAGTTTCACTTCAGCATCTGTAAGTACATACTTAGGCATCCTACGCTTCCATTTAACCATTGTGTATTTCAAGTTCGTTTTAGCTCTGACAACGAAAAAGGAACCTGTCAGGTGTATCCTATATAGTTCCTTAAAAAAAGTCATAAGCCCTATCGAACATATAATAAGCATTTGGTTCATAATGGATTGAACACATCTCTGTAGAGTCGTGCTTCGATGCTGTGGTTACAGTATAGAAGGCAGGAACTTGTGCTTCAATGTCATATAAGACATGAGCTTTCACTCCTCCTTTCTTTCTTCGGAACTTCGCCCATGGAAATGTGGCTAGACACAACGGAATGGTTGTTGAATCAAAAGCGTACTTATTTCCTGGGATTTCCAAGATATTGGTCCCTCGCTTTTCGCAAGCTTCCTTCATTATATAGAATGCGAAGTCTTCAAAGATTCTGTAGTCACGATTCTGATTAGCATAAGCGAGAGTGGCTTTGGCTATTGGATGGCGTCCCAAACCAAGATGATACTGCTTAGCTCGGTGTGCTTCAAAAGCCACAATTAGGTCGCGAAGACTCTCACGATTGCTCAGTTGTCCGAACATCATAGCAAGCAGCTGATTCCAGCAGGTGAATTGCTTCACGTAGCGATTGCCATCATACTTGCGAACGAAGTTGTTGAACTGGGTTCTGTTCAGAAAAGCGGTAAGTTGAGCGAATACGTATTTATCTTGGTTCATAAGCGGCCTTCAATTTGACCGCTAAGCTACGAATTCAAATCCGTTTCATTCTAAAGGACTGCTTAAAAGACTGTATTTCAATAATTTCAAAGACCGATTAGCTAACTTTTATTGGACAGTAGTGAGGACCCATAAAAAAGTGTGTGCCAAAGATAGGGAAAATATCCCTTTGCTTTGGCACACTTTTACCTATTGAAAACACTTAACAGAGAATTTTCAACACATATAGTGATTTATTCTCCTTCAGGGAGTGTACCATCATTCATGCTCCAGCCCGGATTTTGGTAAATCGTCGATGTGCTATAATCATTCGAGCCGGAAACAGCTGTGGTCATACGGAACTCATAATTGCTGATCGGATACAGATATTTGGCTTCCGTCCAGTTCAAGCCATTGAATCCGATATTGCTTGTGCTCTTGCGGTAAGGCAGGTAATACTTGCCTTCGGCATACTGGTCGTCTTGAGCGGAAATATTGGGTTCATTAGTTGTTCCATAGGGTGCCAAAGTAATCTTAGCGAGCTCGGCTACGGCATCTTCAGCCACAGGATCTGTATACATCTGATACATGCTGTCCCAGAAATTGAAGCCTTGGATATGTACATTCTGTACTTGGTCTAACGCACGCCAGCGCTTCAGGTCGGCAAAGCGGAAGCCTTCGGATGCCAGTTCGATGCGGCGTTCACGACGGATGTTGTACAAGGTTGCGTCTACCTGTACGCCGCGTGAATAACTACCCCAATCCTGTTTCTCGTTCTCCATCACCGTGTTGCTGATAGTCAGCTGGTAATCGGTGGACATGCCGACGCGTTGGCGAAGCTGCCTCCAGTAGCTGTCGCAGTTGCCGCCCAGGTTGCCGTTCAGTTCATAGTAAGCTTCGATATAGTTCAGATAAGCCTCAGCCGCACGGAACGTAGGACATCCGGTGTAGGAAGCCATGGTAGGCTGCATATCTGCCGAAGTGTTCAACCCCTTGCGCAAGCTGTAGCCGGTAGGATTGCCGTTCTCCAACTGTCCCTCAAAAATAGGGGCACGGTAGAAATAGCCGTAACCGTCGCTCTTGACATAATCGACCTGATTGGGTCCATAAGACAGCAAATCGCCGGTCTTCAGGATACACATGTCCATACGCGGGTCGCGGCCGCTAAACAAGTGTTCGTACGTGTCATCTCCCTCATAGCCGGAACCGGTGGCATAAATGGGAAGGCCGTTGGCCATCAGGTAAGAATCGACCATCGAGCGGGTATACCCCGTATTACCGCTACCGTTGCGTTGCAAGTAGTCCACCACATGATGATACACCGTAGCTTCGGAACTTGTGCTGTACCGGCGCCACAACAATACTTCATCCATACCACTCAAATCCACGGAATTGAACATGGCGGCATAATCATCGTACAACTGATGTCCCTGTGCCACAATATCGGCAGCCTCGATAGCCTGCTCCAAGAAATAACGGACTTCTGTCTCATTATTATAACTGTAGTCGCTGAGGTAATCCATGGAAGCGCCCGGCCAGCCCGGTCCGTTGGGCACAAAAGCCGTACCGGCATGATATTTTTCCCACGTACCTTCAAACAGGGCTACACGGCTCTTCAACAAGGCGGCGCAATCGCGTGTCAACCGGTTGCTCATGGGAGGCGTGGCAGACATGTAATTATAGGCCGTATCCAAGTTGGCGATAATGAAACGGGCTACTTCGTTACGCGGACGGCGCTTGGAAGCTTCACGTACCAAATCGTAATCTTCCGTCAAGGTATTGGTCAGGATGGGGAAATCGCCCAAGTTCTGCAACGCGCGGAAGTAAAACCAGGCACGGAAGAAGTATACTTCACCCATGTAATGCTTTATATTGGTGTCATTTCCAGTGATTTCACCGTTCTCATAGCGCTGGGGCACCCGCTCCAGAAAATAATTCGCGGAGCGTATCGCCATGAGATAATCATTCCATAAATTATAATCGCCGACATACGTCATTCCGGTCACAAAAAGTTCGCTCGGGCTATCCGCTGTCTGATTATCCGTTCCATTGTCATTGGCAAACAATCCCAGGTTATAACCAGTCCCGTGGGAAGGAAGAGCCACGTTGCTTTTCCCATTGAAACCGCTAGTAGGCAAATCAAAAACATACAAATTGGCCGCATACGCACCAAGGTCATTTTCCGCATAAAGGTACTCGGTAGTAGCCACATCAGTAATGGGTTCCAAGTCCAAGTAATTGTTGCACGAAATGGTCATCAACCCCGTAGCAACGAACATTGAATATATTATCTTTTTCATAATGATTATAAGCTATCAATTATTGATTTAGAAAGTAACGTTCACACCAAAGGATACCGTGGCCTGCAAGGGGTAAGACTTACCGGAGCTGCTGCCCGTGTATGCCGAATAAGCGGTTTCCGGGTCAAATCCGTTAGGCAAGCTCGAAATAGTCAACACGTTCTCAGCGCTGACATAGAAACGGAGATGCTGCATGCCAATTTTGTCCAATATATGCTTGGGCAACGTATAACCCACCTGGATGTTCTTCAGGCGCATGTAGGCACCGTTCTGCATGTAGCGGCTCTGTGTCCGCTGGTTCTTATTATCACTCATGTAGATGCGTGGGAAGTAAGCATCCGTGTTCGGTCCGAATACCGATGTGGTATTTTCAGGACGGTAGTAATCCAAGTGCGGGGTCAAGCCCGTGGACTGCCATTCACCGCCGTTCAAGCCCCAGAATACCGGACCGTCCAGCCACAGGTCGCGCTTGGCGACGCCCTGCCAGAACATGCTGAAGTCGATGCCTTTCCAGTCGAGTCCCAGGTTCAGACCGAAGCGGAAACGGGGCGTGCTATTACCCAGCTTGACGCGGTCGCCCGGGTCGTCCAACGTTTTGGCACCCTCGTTGACAATGCCGTCATCGTTTTGGTCTACATACATAATGTCGCCTTCTGTCCATCCGGAGCCCCAAGAAGGACGGTTGTCTGCCAACCATGCGTCCATTTCCTCCTGGCTCTTGGCGATGCCGTGGGTCTCATAACCCCAGATATCGTTCAGTTCCTGGCCTTCATAATAAGTATCCAAGGACTTGGATTCATTCGGATAACGTTCTACAAACGAGCGCGAGTCGGAGATATTGAAGCCGACGTTGTAGTTCACGTTGCCCACGCGGTCACGCCAGTTCAGAGCCAATTCCCAACCCTTGGTCTTCAAGTCGGTATTATTGGTAGAAGGCATGCTCGTACCGTAAATGTGGGCGATCTCGGCCGCCGGACCTACCATGTCGAGGGTCTTGCGGATGAAGTAGTCGAAGTTGGCCGTCAGTCGGCTTCTGAACATGGACAAGTCGAAACCCACGTTCAGCGACTGCACTGTCTCCCACGTCAGCGTGGAAGCGATGGTGCCGGGCACAAGTGCAATCGAAGGAAATTCGCCATCCATCAGCCAGGAGCCTCCACTGGTTGCAACTGTCTGCAACAGATACATGGGATAATAGGAAGTAGTATTCTGGTTACCCAGCGTACCCCAAGACAAACGGGGCTTGAACTGGCTCATCAAATCCTCATCCAAGGGGAAGAATTCTTCACGGGCCACATTCCAACCCAGAGAGAAGGAGCCGAACGTTCCCCAACGGTCTTTGCGCAGGAAGCGGGACGAGCCGTCGTAACGCACGTTGGCGGCAATGAAATAACGGTCTTTGTAGTCATAGTTGATACGGCCGAAGAAACCCGCGGTAGCCCATGAATAGGCCGAAGCCTCGTTGATGACGTCTTTGCCGGTAGCGGAGCCTATTTCAGGCACGTTTTCCGTAATCAGGTCCATACGTTCCACATTCAGCACACGGTTGTTGTACTTCTCGGTATTCATACCGACCATCACCTTGAACATGTGGTCGTCGTTGATGGCAAACTCATAATCCGTGTACAAGCTCGTGGTCAGGTGATTGGCACGAGTCCAGCGCTGGAACGCTCCGGTCTGCCCTGCCGTATAATTACCACCGTAAGCCAGCGTCAAAGGTTCGTTATTGACATTGTATTCGTATACTCTATTCAAGTTCTGCTTGCGAAACTCATTGATGGTGCGCAAGCCGACGTTGGCATAAATGTTCCAGCCCTTCATCGGATGGAATACCAACTGGCCTTGCATGTACACGTTGTCATTTTCGGTAATGGAACGGCTTCCATTGGTCAGCTGTGCCAGCTTACCGTTACGCATGTAGTGTCCGTTGGGATCCTGGAAAGGCATCGTAGGCCACATACGCACGATGTCGTGATAGAGCAGACCACCCAGGTCGGAATAGAGCGGGTTGTCCAGGTTGGTATGCACGTACTTCACGTTCACTTCCACATCCAGCCACTTGAAGGGCTGTGCGTTCAGTTTGGCGTTCGTGCTGATGCGTTCGTAAGAATCGTCGCCGAAGCGCAGGTTACCGTCCTGACCCAGGTAATTGGCCGACACGTAGTACTGCATCTTCTCCGAACCTCCGTTGATGTTCAGGTTGTGCTCATGCGCCCAAGACCATTTGTATTGCTTGTCATACCAGTCCACGTTGTCATTGGCTTTCTCGTGGAACTGCCAGTTGCCGTTCGTATTGGCCACGGTAGTCGTTGTAATCTCCCCGTTCATGTACTGCTGGATGCGGTTCATCGTATCGTCGTCGAAGATGACGTTACCGCCACCGTTGACACTACCCTCGTTGAAGTAGTTGGCAAACTGGTAGGAGTTCATCAGGTCGGGCAGTGACATCGGACCGTAGTAACGGGCGTTGCCTGAATAGCTCACACTGGCCTTTCCCGCCTTACCTTTCTTGGTCGTAATCAAGATAACACCGAACGCCGCGCGCGAACCATATATAGAACTTGCAGCCGCGTCTTTCAACACAGAGATGGATTCTATGTCATCAGGGTTCAGGTTATTCATATTACCCTCGATACCGTCAATCAAAACCAGCGTGGAAGCGGTAGAACCGGTGGAGATGGTTCCTGTACCACGGATGTTGACGTCCATGGTCTGTCCCAGCTGACCACCATATCCGCCTACCGAAAGGTTCAGGCCCGGCACGGTACCCTGTAAAGACTGGCCGAGGTTGGTTACAGGACGGGATTCCAGCGACTTCGTATCGACCGTAGCCACGGCTTCCGTCAGGTTGGCCCTGCGCTGCGTACCGAAACCGACTACAACCACCTCGTCAAGCACTTGATTATCCTCTTCCAACGTAACCGAATAAGATGTCTGCGAAGAATTGATTTGAACCTCCTCTGCTTTATATCCTATATAGGAAATTTCCAGAGTTCCATCAGCCGGTACATCTTTCAGATTGAAGTTACCGTCTATGTCGGTAATCACTCCGTTGGACGTACCTTTGACAAGCACGCTGGCACCAATGATGGGCTCACCCTGCTTGTCTGAAACTTTACCTGTAATACTGAGATGCTGGGCGTACGCGAAGAAACAGCTCCAAAGCATCAGAAAAAAAATAAGGCTTTTTTTCATGTTTTTCCTTAATTTTAAAGTTAAACAACGGTTTATTACTCTGCTGCAAATATAGACAATCGGCCACTGAAAGACCCTGCACGAACGTTTCATTCAACATACACGTTTAATACATCCTTAACTTTTCTTGCACTTTTGCAGCATTTTACAAGGTTTCATGTAGTCTTTGTGGCTACAGTCAAGAAAAAAAGAGGCCGAAAGGGAAAGATGCGACACGGTGCTTTCTGAGCTTCTGACACAGTGCTTCGTCAAGGTGTCATGAAGTGCTTTCTGAGGGTGTAACGAAGCACTGTGTGAGGAGGTGACACGGTGCTTCGTCAGAGGGTCAGGAAGCACTGCATGAGAGAGGGACGGAAACAGGCATCAAAGGCCTCCGAAGCTGCCGGGGTGTTCCATGTAAAATAATATAACCTCGGCACGGCAAGAGCGGCACATTTTCTATCAGACAGGCTTCACACAGAGGAAGCGAATGTTTCAAACATAAAGGCCTTGGGTTTCAAACATAAGCTCCCTATGTTTGAAACCTACAGGCGTCGGGGTTCAAACCTCCTTTTCCTTCCACTTCCGACAGGAGAAGAAAGCAAAGCCAATTTGTATAATATCATAACCATGTTTCCCTATAAGAAAATGTAAACGACAGTAAAGGGCCTGAGAAAGACACAGCCTCTTTTTTTGCATTTCATTTCGATAAATAAGTTTTTTTTTATTTCTTTGTATAGCCTAATCAGAAATGAAGCATGAACCTTAAGTATCTATATATACTACTGACCACCTGCCTGTGCCTCTGCGTGCAGCTGCCCTGCCACGCTTTCTTTGAAAAGGACCTCCACCTGCTGACCATGAAAAACGGCCTGTCGGACAACACCATCCAAGCCATCTGCAAAGATCGCAACGGGTTCATCTGGCTCAGCACACGCGATGCCCTGAACCGCTACGACGGCAAGCAAGTGAAAGTCTTCCTCTTCGACAACACCGGTGCCAACCTTTCCGACCTGAAGGAAATATCGGACGGCCTCCTGTGCTTTGAAAGCCGGGGCTACCTCCATGCCTTCGACCTGCGCGGCGAACGCTTCGTGCCCATACGGACGGAAGATGGAAAAGAAATCCAAGCGATTGCCACCGCACCCGTGAACGACTCCATCCTCTGGATGATGAACAACCACGAGCTGATGCTGGCTCAAAAAACAAACCGTCCACAGAATGATACCATCACTTTCCGCATCCTGAAACGCTTTGAGCCCGGCAAGCAGGAGGGCAGCCTGCTGGCCAAGTTGTCACTCTCTCCCGACAAACGCTACCTCTGCATAGCCGATACGTATGGCCGCATCATTAGGGCCGACACGGAACGGATGGACGGCTTCCAGCCCGTAAACGGCACCGGCTTCGGAAGGCCAATCCAAATCAACCATCTCCTCTACGACGAGGATGGGAACATTTGGATGACCACCCTCACCCACGGCCTTGTACGCCACAACACACGGACAGGACGTACCACCCGAATGACCTACCACAACAAGTATACGGCCAACCAGCTGTCGCACACCGATGCGTTCGAAGTGGTACGCCTTGAAAAAAACCGGTACCTGGCCGCCACGTGGAATGGCTATACCCTCATCAGCCTGAACAAGAACAATCCGGACGAAATGACGGGACAGGTATTCAACAACACCACCTCTTACGTGTTCCGCGACATCGAGACACGCATGGTTGCCGCCTACTACGACCCGCAAGGCATCCTGTGGATAGGGACGGACGGAGGAGGAGCCATCTGGTCGGACCTGCGGGAACAGTTCTACAACCGCTATTACCAGGACCGGCACAACGAAATCTGCTCCATGCTGGGCGACGACGAAGGCTACCTGTGGCTCACGACCTTCCATCGGGGCATTCTGCGCAGCCGCACTCCCTTCCATTCGGACGAGCCGTTGGATTTTGCCCCGGCCGGCACTTCCGAAGTACAGCAACGGCACACGGTGCTGAGCAGTACCCGGGACCGGGAAGGAAACCTGTGGTTCGGGAATGCGGACGGCACCCTGACCCGATATGACGCACGAAGAAAGAAATTCCAGATTATAAAACTGACCGACGGCTCCACTCCGGTCGAAGGCGCATCGGTATGGAGCCTGCTGGCCGACAGCCGGGGAACCATCTGGGCAGGGACACAGGCCGGACTTTTCGGCGTCGATCCCGCCACGACAACATCCCGACAAATACACTTTACAGACCCGGAAGGGAAGACGCTTCCCGCTCCCTATATCCGCGCACTGGCCGAAACAGCCGACCACCACCTCTGGCTAGGCACCACTACGGGGCTCTACCGATACGACTGTCAGGAAGAACGGCTGGAAACAGGATATGAAAAAGCAGCCGGCATTTCCGACCCTTCCATCCGCTCCCTCCACGCTGCCGGCAACGGACTGCTGTATGTGGGCTATATGAACAGGCTGGCCGTCCTCTCGCCCGCGGAAAACCGCATCGTGCAAACCTACGGCACCCAGGACGGGCTGTGCAACGACTTCGTGGGCTGCATCACCGAAGACGAAAAGGGAAACATCTGGATCGGATCCAACTCGGGCATCTCGCGTTACGACAGCCGCCAGCACCTGTTCTACAACTACTACGTGTCGGGCAGCAACCGTTCGGCCCTCTACTGGAAGCACACCCTGTTCTGGGGGAACAACAAGAACCTGACTTACTTCAAGCCCGACAAGACAGACCGGTTCGAAGTACCGAAGAAGGTCCTGATAACCGGACTCGAGGTCAACAACAGCCCCGTAGACATCGGCCGGCCGGTCAACGGACAAACCATCCTGCCCTATGGCATCTCCTACCTGTCGGACATCCGGCTGAGCTACAAGAACCGCGACTTTTCCCTCAACTTCAGCGACCTTTCCTACTCGGACGAACAGCAGATGTATGCCTACCGCCTGTACCCCTACCAGCAGGAATGGATCTACACGCAAGGAGAGGAAAAGGTGTCCTACACCAACCTGAAGCACGGCGACTACATTTTCGAAATCAAGAACATCCACCCCAACAAGACCTCGGACCAGATTACCCGCCTGCACATCGCCATCGACCCTCATTGGAGCAACAGTGCCTGGTTCCGCCTGTGCATCTTCCTCGCCGCAGCCCTGGTCCTGTGGTATGTCTGGAGGCGCATCCGCATGAGGGCCAAACGGCTGGAACACGAAATGCAGCTGGAGCATGAAGTGTTCACCGCCAAAGTGGAACGCGACAAGGAAAAGCAACTGCGCCTGGAACGCGAACGCTTCTTCACCGAAATAGCCCACGAACTGCGCACGCCACTGACCCTGATTCTGGCCCCGCTCCAGGAATTGCTCCACACCGACGGCCTGTCACCCCAGGCCCGGCGCCAGCTGCAGACGGCCTTCGACAACAGCCGGTCGCTGCATGCCCAGATGGACCAACTGCTGTTCTTGCAGAAGATAGAGGCCAACATGGTCCGGCTCAAAGTGGCGGAAACAGACATCAACCGGCTGGCCTCAGACGTATGCGAATCTTTCAAGGCCATGGCCGAGAAAGGCCATTACCAGTTCAGCATCCACCTCCTGCCCGAACCGCTCCTGCTGTGGGTCGATGCGGAGAAGATGGCCACTGCCATACGTAACCTGCTGTCAAACGCCTTCAAGTACACCCAGCCACAGGGCACTGTGGAACTGATTTTGGGAAGAACCGTCATCGACGGACATCCCTTCTGCAACATTACCGTCAGCGACACAGGTGCAGGCATCCCGCAGGAAGTGAAGGAGCACCTGTTCGAACCTTTCACCACGGGAGTAAATACTCCCGTCCACTCCACCCAGACGGGCATCGGCATGCGCATCGTGAAAAACATCGCCGACCTGCACCACGGCTACATCCGGACGGCCGACCATCCCGGACACGGCACCATCATCAGCCTCTACATACCCGAAGGAAACGGCCACTTCGACACCGCCAGCGAGAAGGTGACCTTCGTAGGCGTCTCCAAGCCCGCAGCTCCCCACCCCGCCGTGCAACCGCCATCCGAAACGGCCGACGATGCAACCCGCCACCGCCTGCTCATCGTGGAAGACAACGCCGACATCCGGCAATACATAGCCAACCTGTTCGAAGGAGAATGCACGACCTACGAAGCGGCCAACGGCGAGGAAGGCATCAACCGGGCGGAGGAAATACAGCCCGACCTCATCATCTGCGACGTCATGATGCCCGTCAAGGACGGTCTGGAATGCTGCCGCGAACTGAAAGAATCGCCCCGGACGGCTTCCATCCCCATCCTGATGCTCACCGCCAAGTCCGAAGACTCGGACGTCATCCAGGCCCTGGGCATCGGTGCCGACGACTACATGATGAAACCCTTCAACCCCGAAATGCTCCAGACGAGAGTGCGGAGCCTGATACGCCAGCGCGAACGGCTGAAGCGGCTGTATGCCGGCACGTTGCGGCTGAAAACCGAAGAAACCGAAGAGGGGAAGAAGGAAACGGAAGACTACTTCATCCGCCAGGTGATACAGGTAATCGAAGCCAACCTGGCCGACGAGAACTTCAACGTCAAGATGCTGGCCGACCAGCTCCACATGAGCCAGCCGACCCTCTACCGCAAAATCAAACAGCGGAGCGAACTGGCAGCCATCGACATGATCCGCAGCGTACGCATGAGCAAAGCCGCCTCGCTGATTCTGGAAAACCGGTACAGCATGCAGGAGATTGCCGAGATGGTGGGTTACAACGACACACGCACCCTGCGGAAACACTTCGTGGCACAATTCGGCGTGTCGCCCTCCAAGTACAGCGAGCAGAACGCGGAAGAGTGAACGGGGTCAGTTCGCCGCCCCGATGTAGCGGCTGTAGCGGCCGAAGAAACGACGGAAAGCCCCCCAGCGCATCAGCCCCTGTTCGAACAGCAGAATGCCCAGCAAGGCACAGCAGATGCCCAGCGACACGTCGATGAGATAGTGATGGCCGGAATAGACGGCCGTCCACCAGATGCCCACCATGATAAAGGCAAAGACAGCGATGATCCAGCGGCGGCAACGGCCCATGACGGCATAGGCCAAGGCCACGACCATGTAGGCGGCATGCAGGGACGGAACGGCGGCAAAGACATTGGCGTTGCGCCCGTAGATGCCTTCGAAGACCGTAATGCCCAGCAACTCGTCGAAACGTCCCAGGCCGGCCACATTGCCCGGCGTGGAGAGATCCGGCTCAAAGCCATAGTTCATGGCGTACCAGGGCGGAGCGGCCGGATGGATGTAATAGCCGGCAAAGCCTATCAGATTGACCAGCAGGAATACCATCGCAAAACGCAGGTAGAGGCTGCGGCGCCCCTTGAAGTAAAGCCAAAGGCCGAAAGCGATGGGCACCGGCACCCAGCAGAGGTAGAAGATACCGGCCATGAAATCGGCCGCACTGCAATGGTGGAGGGCGAAATATTCGCAGGGTATCAGTGTCTGTCCGCCTGCCTGGATGCCGAACAGCGACTTCTCGGCTTCGTAAAGGCCACGGACGTCAATGGGGTTGACTTCATAATTGGGCCACACGCGCATCCAGTCGTAGGACACGCCGAATATGATAAAGGGCAGCAGGGCCACAGCCAGCTTGCGGGTGGTTCTTCCCGCAAAAAACAGCAGCAGAAACAGCCCCACCAGCAAGAAATGCTCGGGACGGATGCCCACAAACACGCCCGTCAGCACCAGGAACAGGGCTGACACTACAAGAACCGGCAGGGACTCACCTGCCGGCGGCAAAACGTTCTGTTTCATCCGATTATTGCTTCTTCAACAGTTTATGACAATGGTTGATACGGACAAAGGCAGTCCAGTTGGCCAACACGGCTATCACAGCCAACGGAGCAATCAGGATGTACACGCTGTCGAAAGCCGTGCAGTCCTGGAAGACACCGCAGAAGATGGCACCCAGAGCCGTCAGCACGACACGCTCGGGACGCTGCATCAGGCCCACCTTGCAATCCAGGTCCAGACCCTCGGCACGGGCACGCACATAGCTCACCATCAACGAGCCGACCAGAGCGACAGCCGTAATGATGCTCCCCCAGAAATATCCCTGAAAGAGCAGGAAATAGAGAATGCCGAAAAGGGTGAAAAGTTCGCTGTAGCGGTCGAGCACGGAGTCGTAGAGGGCACCGAAAGTGGACGACATGCCTCCCACCCGGGCCACACGCCCGTCCATCATGTCGAACAGGCCGGCAAACAGCACAATGCCGCCCGCCCATCCGGCAAGCGTCAGCGCCAGTTCCTCGCCGGCCCAACCGGCATATACAAACACAACGGCCGCCACGATGTTCAGCACCAGGCCGGTGGTCGTAACGAAGTTCGGGGTAATCCCCACCCGGATCATGCCCTGCACGACGGGATTGATAATCTTGTAAATCAGTTGTTGTAAGTAGTCTCTGTAAGTCATATCTATTCTCTTTTTTTGTTTTTCAACACATATCTCCAGATTTTCCTTATATTATGATTCCGATAAACGAACACACGCTGCATGTGGTAGTTCCAGAACAGAGCCACAACCACCGCAACAATAATTTTTGCCAGGATGAACACGTTGTCCACATAATAGCCCAGCAGGCTGTTGACCCACGTCATGCCTGTCAGCCACTCGGTCAGGGCAAACGTGCCCCACGTGTTCAGCAAGATACTCCCTCCCCAAACGACAATGTATTTCAGCGCCACATGCACCTTCTTGCAATCTTCGGAATGGAATACCCACCGGTAATTGATGGCACAGTTCACCACCCCTCCCATTACCGAGCCCAGAAACGTGGCATACAGATAAAAGACATCGAACAGCTTGAACAACAGGATGGTCACCAGAAAGTCGACGAAACTGGCAAACTGGGCGGAAAGCTGGGCCTTGAAAAACACCCACACCACACGACGCCAGCCGACAAACCAGTCTTTCCCTCTCAATTGGCCAACCATCTTACTGCAATCAAAAGAATGAAACCATAGATGCCGGACAGGATATCGTCCATCATCACTCCGATACCTCCCGGAAGGCTCTCCATCCGGCGAATGCCCAAAGGCTTGAAGATATCGAACAGGCGGAACAGGACAAAGGCCGCCAATCCGTATCCGATGTGTCCGGCCGGAGCGGCCAGCAACGTAATCCAGACACCCACCATCTCGTCGACCACCACCCGAGACGGGTCTTCACCCCATACCGGTTCCAGACGGTCGGCAGCCCACACACCGGCCACCGTAAAGACCAAAATCAACGCGACCGTGACCCACAACAGCGTGAGCCCCGTCAGGAAGAACGACAGGAAAAACCATATCAAGGCTGCCAGCAACGCACCTGCCGTGCCGGGAGCCACCGGTGAAAAGCCCGAACCGAAGCCCGTGCCTATCAACATGGGAAGAAAAGGCGGTCTACTATTCATCATTATTTTTATGTCACACAAAAGAGGGTGTACACTCTTCATCATCGTGTACATCCTCTTTTTTCATGCATTTTTTCTCTTCTCAATCGAGATAACTCGGTTCCTTCTCGCCGATCATCGCCCGGAGCGTCTGCTTCACCATGCGCCATTGCTGGAACAGGTCGTGAACAGGCTCATGCTCGAAGTCGTGCATCGGACTCTTGCAGAAGAACGACAGCCAAGTCTGGATGCCGCACATCCCGGCACGCAGAGCCAGGTCGCTGAACAACACCAGGTCGAGCGCAATGGGCGCGGCCAGGATAGAGTCACGACACAGGAAGTTGACCTTAATCTCCATGGGATAACCCATCCATCCGAAGATGTCGATGTTGTCCCACGCTTCCTTGTTGTCCTTTCGGGGCGGATAGTAGTTGATGCGCACCTTGTGGTAAACATTGCCATACAAGTCGGGGAATTTCTCCGGCTCGAAGATGTTGTCGATAACCGACAGCTTGCTGACCTCCTTCGTCTTGAAGTTCTCGGGCTGGTCGAGCACCTCGCCGTCGCGGTTGCCCAGGATGTTGGTCGAGAACCAGCCGCTCACGCCCAGCATACGTGTCTTGAACATCGGCGCAAGCACGGTCTTCATCAACGTCTGTCCGCTCTTGAAGTCCTTTCCGGCAATGGGCACATTCATCTTTTTGGAGAATTCCCACATGGCCGGCGTATCCACACACAGATTGGGCGCGCCCATCACGAAGGGAGCCCCTTCGGCAATGGCTGCATAGGCATAGCACATACTCGGCGAAACAACTTCCGTATTGTTCTCCTTCATGGCCTTCTCCAGCGCCTCCAATGACATGTGCTCATCGGACAACGGAACAAAAATCTCCGTACTGGCTGCCCACAGGACAACCACACGGTCACAATGGTTAGCCGCCTTGAACTGGCGGATGTCCTCACGCAACTGCTCTACCATGTCCCAGCGGGTAGCCGCATTCTTGACGTGCGTACCATTCAGACGTTTGGCGAAATTGTGGTCGAAGGCGGCAGTCATCGGCTGGATGGCCTGCAACTCGTCCTTCACCAGATTCAGGTCTTTCTCCTTCAACACCTCCGCATACAACGCGGCTTCGTAAGCATTGTCGGGGAAAATGTCCCAACCGCCAAACACTACATCACTCAAATCGGCCAACGGAACAATGTCTTTAATCAAATGCTCCTTACCGTCTTGTGTCTTCATGGTAGCCATTTGCGTAATCGAACCGATGGGCTTAGCCAGTCCCTTGCGGGCAGCCAATACACCGGTTATCATCGTGGTAGCCACCGCACCACCTACTCCTACGACCAGAACTCCCAGATGTCCGGTAGCAGGATTTACGTTTTCTTTCATCTCTATTCTCTTTTTTATATTAAAAAATTGCTCAAAATTAGGGCATTTAATTGATTTATCACTACTTTTTTTATCGCTTTTATTGTTCCATTAGTAAGATTTAAGTTAAAACCGCAGACATGGAATGGTTTAGAGCCCCTGATAATCTGCTTCACATTGTTTCTGATTCCTGCAATCACCCAATCAACAAACAAGATCCGATTATCGGCAAACGTTCAATCTGACCCAGCGACAGACTTCTCCCCACAATTAAACAAAACTGATGCGGAAACGGGTCAGGCCATCGTTATAAGTGCGCAGTGAAAAAGTACATTTATGCCGGCTCAAAACCTCACGAATAAAAATGAGACCGATGCCCTGTCCGTTGGGCTTGGTCGAGAAGAAGGGGCTGAAGAGCTTGGACTCCGTTTCCTTGCTGATGCCCGGCCCGTTGTCTTCCACTTCCAGAGTAGCCGGTGCCAAAGTACGGACTACGACAAGTCCCTGGCCGGCTGGTAATGTCTCGGAAGACGCTATACTCTCAACGGCATTCTTGATGATGTTCACCACAACCTGCTCAAACAAAGCCGGGTCCAAGTTGACCATCCCCACTTCGGGACTGCACTCCACGCGCAAGGTCACCTGATGGTCGTTGCACATCCCTTCCATAAACCGCGCACAGCCTTCGGCCACTTCATTCAGGTTGGCTGGAACTAAAGTCGGCTCAGGAATCTTCACCACGTCGGCAAAACGCGTAATGAAATTGCTCATGGAGTAACAACGCTCGATGCAGACGCGCATCACTTCACAAAAGTCTTCCATGCCCTGTTCTTCGGCCAACGCCTGTTCCACCGTATCGAGGGTCGAGGTAATGCCCGCCGTCGTATTGTTCACCTCATGGGCTATCATACGGATCACCTTCTCGTAGGCCTTCTTCTCGGCCTTCATCACTTCATCGGTCATGCGTTCTATCAAGAAAAAGGGATGGGGGAAACCACTGTCAATGAAATAAGAATGGGTGCATTTGTACACATTCGCGTCGTTCAAACGCACTACCGATGTGTGTTCCAGTTCAATGCCGGCCAGTTCTTGCGCCAATGGGCAGTCCACCTGTTCCAATTTCTTTCCTTCTATTTCAGAAACTTCAATGCCTAACATCCTGACTGCCATCGGATTCAGCTGGGTCACCTTCTCGTCGAAACTGGTAATGACCACTCCCATGGGCGAAGCCTGAATCAGCAAGTCCAGAAAATGGTTCTGTTCGCGCAGACGCAGACGTTCGCTCTTC
The DNA here is from genome assembly GCF_900128475.1 of Mediterranea massiliensis. Classification (GTDB taxonomy): domain Bacteria; phylum Bacteroidota; class Bacteroidia; order Bacteroidales; family Bacteroidaceae; genus Bacteroides; species Bacteroides massiliensis_E. The sequence continues at coordinate 198,800 of NZ_LT635838.1, forward strand.
AGCTGGTCCATCATGCGATTGAAGATCTTGACAATGCGGTCGGAATCATATTGCCCCACCGGGCTAAGGCGGCTGCTGAAATCCTGCTCACGCAACAGCTCCATGCCATTGCCAATGGTATTCATGGGTTTCACCAGTTTGCCATAGAAAAAGACGAGGTATACCAGAATCAATACGATCCCCCCTTCGAGCACATACAGATGGAGCACCCGCATATCGCCCAGCAAGCACGGGATACCAATCCCCAAGCCTACCAGCAACAACACCAATATGATAAAATAGGTCTGTATGCGCACCGATGTCTCTCCAGTTTAAAGGGTTCAGTCGTTTACCGTAATATTATATTTTTCCAGACGCCGATACAAGGCCGCGCGGCTGATGCCCAGCATGGAAGCCACCTGACTGAGATTGCCCTTGCACTGCTCCAAGGTCTGGAGGATGGTGCGGCGCTCTATCTCGTCCAGCGTCATGCCGGCCAGCGAAGCGACCCCTGCCGTCTGCGACGAATCGCCCGTATGCTGATACTGTACCTCGAAATCGGCCGCTTCCAATGTCTTCTTTCCACTGACCAATATGGTTCGCTCCACCAAGTTCTTCAATTCACGGATATTGCCCGGATAAGGCAGACGGGACAGGAAGCTCAAGGCGTCGGATGAAAATTCAACGTGAGGCAGACCGTTGGTTTCTGCCTGACGGTCGGCAAAGTAACGCACCAGCAAGGGAATGTCTTCCCGCCTTTCACGAAGCGGAGGCAATTTCACCGTTATCAGATTGATGCGATAGAACAAGTCCTCACGGAACGTATGTTCGGCTACCATCTTGCGCAAGTCGGCATTCGTAGCCGACACCACCCGTACATCCACCTTGCGGGGACGGCTGTCGCCCAGCACCTCAAACGTCTGGTCCTGCAACACTCGCAACAGCTTCACCTGGCACGAAAGGTCCAAATCGCCAATCTCGTCCAGAAAGATGGTACCGTTGTTTGCCAGTTCGAAGCGCCCCACCCGGTCGGAAGAAGCATCGGTAAAGGCTCCTTTCTTATGACCGAACATTTCGCTTTCGAACAAACTCTGGGAAATGCCGCCCAAGTTAACCTTGACAAAAGGCTGATGTTCGCGACGACTGTTCATGTGAATGGCTTCCGCTATCAGCTCCTTGCCGGTACCGCTTTCACCGGTTATCAGTACGGATGCATTTGTCTTGGCTATGCGCCCTACCGTATCGAGCACATCCATCAAGCCTTTGGATTTGCCGATAATATGACTGCGCTTCAGTTCACCGTTCTGGGCTATATTTTGCGACTCATCCGGATGGGACAGCTGCAAAGCCGTTTCGATGCGCTGGAGCAAAGCCGCATTGTTCCAAGGCTTGGTAATGAAATCAAAAGCCCCGGCCTGCATGCCTTGCACCGCCAACTGAATGCTTCCCCACGCCGTCATCAGAATGACAGGTACATGAGGACGGAATATTTTGACCTGCTTCAACAAGGTCAGCCCCTCTTCCCCCGTGGTGGACAACGTGAAATTCATGTCCATCAATATCAGCGAGGGTTCCTCGGACCGTACAATATCCATGGCTTCCTTCGGACCGGCGGCCGTCTTTACTTCATACTTGGCCCGCTTCAACATAAAGCTGAGCGACGAACGGACGGCACTGTCATCATCTACTATCAGTATCATATTCTTCTGTCTTTGTTCTTTGTATTCATACCACGCAAAGATAGCATAAACCCCATGAAGTACAAAATCAACCACCCGGTTTTCGGTCTTTGCCCTCAAAGCGGCAGCTATCCAAGCCGCAGGAAAACCTTTCAGTCTTTCACCACAGCCTCAAAATCGACTTCCAACGCTTCGTTCCGTTCAAAATCCCACAACGTCAGACTACGCAACTGATAGAAATAATACCAATAAGAATAGAGTTCAGAAATATGTTTCTGACGTGCTTCGTCCTTGGAGTTCTGCGCATCGTTCAAGTCCAGCGTACTGATTTTGCCAATCATGAAAGTCTCTACACTGGTCCGGTAACGTTTCTCCGCAATGCGGTCCGCTTCTTCGGCTATGCCCAATTGCTGGGCCTGGTTATTGAAATTCTCCACCAGCAGGAAAATGTCCTGATTGAAGTCCATCTGCTCCTGACGGATTTTGGAAAGTACCACGTCGCGGTTGCTCTTGGCCACCTTCACCTGTCCGCGCCGCTTGCCCCAATCCAGAATAGGTATCTTCACGCCTACCTGAACAATCTGATTATCGAGCAAATTTTCATAAGAAGCCTTGAAGTCACGGTTCTGACCCGTATAGCCGATGCTGGCGAAAAGGTCGATGCTTCGCAGGTTGCCCTTGGCCGTAGCCACTTCATAATCGGCTTCCAGCTGCCGCCGACGGATGTTCTGGGCGAAAGAGTTACGTTCCAATGCCTTATCCAGCACCTGACGGTAATCCATGTGCAGGTCGGGCACCGACTCCGGCAGTACAGGATTGAGCACATCCTGTTCGGACACGCCGAGGAAAGAACGAAGCTGAAACATTTTCGCATTCAGGTCACTTTCAGCAGCCGTCACATCGGCCTTCCCCTGCAAGGCATTGAGTTTCAACTGGAGCAGGTCGTTTTCAGAGATCTGCCCCATCTTCCGTTTGGCAATCGCCACCTCATACAGGCGGTCGGCATTCTCCTTGTTCTGCCGGGCCGTGGCCAGTGTCTCCTTGGACAACAACAAATTAAAGAAATAAGTAATGGCTGTAATGGTCACATTTTCAGTAGCCGAGATAAATGCGGCTTTCGCTTCCGCATAGCGGACCGGCTCAATGCGGCGGTCCCACTTCAACGTATTCACGCCAAAGATGGGTTGGGTCAACTCCAACCCGACCGGCACCGACATGAACTGATGATATCCACCGGATCCAAGCTGTTTCACATAGTTGAGTGACGAAGTCAGCGACAGCTTGCCGCCCGTCAACCAGATATTCTGGTCAATGGATATTTCTCCCGCCAGGTTCAATGTATTGTTGCGAACAAACGTATACGAGCCATCGGAATTCTGATACGTACTATACGATTTGTTGTAACTGGGCAACGTACCGGTCAGATTAACCTCAGGAAGCAAATTGGCTCTGAAAGTACGATACTCCCAATAAGCCGTCTTCAACTCGTTCAAGGCGACAGCTGCATCCACCGACTGTACACGTGCCAGGGCTATAGCTTCCGCCAAAGTTATGTCGCGATTGCTGACCAACGTATCCGTTTGTGCAAATCCAACATAAGGCAGGCAACAACAAACTGCTATCAAAATATTCTTTTTCATCATTTCACATGTTCTTGGTTACACCCACACTACAGACAAAGACCGTGCCAATGTGCCAGAACATGTTCTCACAGGGGGTAGTGTTCATTTTCGGACACTTCACATGTCCGAAAGCGGACAGTGTCTCCCCTACTTCCCAACTTCTTTCAACCCCATCTTTTCCGCCCGTTGGAGCATAAACCGACGGGCGGCTTCGTATTCATTGGGAATGACGCCGTCCAGAATGGCGTCCTTGATGGCGCTCTTCAAGGCTCCCACCTGCTGGCAGGGGGGAAGGCCGAACGTCTGCATGATTTCTTCCCCGCTGACAGGCGGCTGGAAATTACGGATGCGGTCGCGCTCTTCCAGGTCCTTCAGCTTCTGGCGTACCAACTGGAAATTCTCCAGAAAGCGTTTTTTGCGTTCGGAGTTTTTCGACGTAATGTCCGCTTCACACAGGGTCATCAGGTCATCGATGTCGTCACCGGCTTCGAAAAGGAGACGGCGGACGGCCGAATCGGTCACTTCCTCGTCGGCTATCACAATGGGACGCATGTGGAGGCTCACGAGCTTCTGCACGTATTTCATCTTCTCGTTCATGGGCAGCTTCATCTTGCGGAAGAGGTTGGGTATCATCTTCTCACCGATGAAATTGTGATTGTGGAAAGTCCACCCGGCCTTGGGGTCCCAACGCTTTGTGACGGGTTTGGCAATGTCGTGCAGCAAGGCTGCCCAGCGCAACCACAGGTTGTCGGTCTTTCGGCTGATGTTGTCGAGCACTTCGAGTGTATGGTAAAAGTTGTCCTTGTGTGCCCGTCCGTTGCGGGTTTCCACTCCCTGAAGGGCCACCAGCTCGGGGAAAATCAGTTCGAGCAGCCCGCACCGGTCCAGGTCAATGAAGCCTTTCGAAGGGATGGGCGCCAGCATGATTTTGTTCAGCTCGTCGGCAATGCGTTCTTTCGAGATGATGCCGATGCGTTCCTTGTTGCGGCAGAGCGAATCGAACGTCTCGTCATCGATATAGAAGTTGAGCTGGGTGGCGAAACGGATGCAACGCATCATGCGCAAGGGGTCGTCACTGAAGGTGATATCGGGGTCGAGCGGCGTACGGATGGTGCGTTCCTTCAGGTCGTCCATTCCTCCGAAGGGGTCGACCAGCTCGCCGTAGCGGGCACTGTTGAGGCAGACGGCCAGGGCATTGATGGTGAAATCGCGCCGGTTCTGGTCGTCTTCCAGCGTACCGTCTTCCACGATGGGCTTGCGCGAATCGTGCGTGTACGACTCCTTGCGAGCACCCACAAACTCCACCTCCGTACCCCGATACTTCAGCTGGGCCGTACCGAAGTTCTTGAACACAGACACGTGCGCGCCCTTGCCCAACCGGCGTCCCAACGCCTCGGCCATGGCAATGCCACTGCCCACCACCACGACATCAATATCCTTCGACGGGCGTTGCAGGAAGATGTCGCGCACATAGCCGCCCACGACGTAGCATTCCAGCCCCAGGTCGTCAGCCGTTTCAGAAATCTGTTTGAATATCTTATCGCTGAAGCGTTGCTTCAGTTCGTCAGGAGTCAACTCTATCATCTTCGGTTCGTTTGCATTTTAATGGTTTGCGGAGGCAAAGATAGGAATATTATTTTTATTTTTGCCACCGCAAAGCGGGTCATCACGGCCATGCGGCAAAATTTAGGACAATTACGCTATCAAACTGAATATATGAAGAAAGCAATCATTCTGGCATGCCTCTGCGGCGCATTGGCTGCCTGCGAGAACGTGGAAAAGAAAGCGGCCCTGAAGCTGGACGAAGCCCGTGCCGCCTTCGAAGCCGGCAACTACAACGAAGCCAAAATGCAGATAGACAGCATCAAGCTACTCTACCCCAAGGCCTTCGACACCCGCCGGCAGGGCATCTACCTCATGCAGGAAGTGGAGCTGAAGGAGCAGGAAAAGACCGTGGCCTATCTGGACAGCATGCTGGCCGTCAAGCAGCAGGAGTTCGAAGCCATGAAAGGCAAGTTTGTGCTTGAAAAAGATACCGCCTACCAGCGCATCGGCCACTACCTGGCGCCCTCGCAAGTCATCGAACGGAACCTTCACCGCTCTTTCCTGCGCTTCCAGACGGACGAGACAGGCCTCATGAGCCTCACGTCCATCTATTGCGGTGCCGGCAACATCCACCACACCGCCGTCAAGGTAACGGCCCCCGACGGAAGTTTTGCCGAGACACCCGCCTCACGCGACAGCTATGAGACGACCGACCTGGGCGAGCACATCGAGAAAGCCGACTACAAGATGGGACAGGACGGAGGCCTCATCGGTTTTGTAGCCGCCAACAAGGACCGCAACCTGCGTGTGGTCTATCAGGGAGAACGCTCTTACACCACCCAGATGACGCCTGCCGACCGCCAGGCTGCCGCCAGCGTCTACGAGTTGTCCAAGGTGCTTTCCGCCATCACCGAAATCAAGAAGAACCTGGAAGAAGCCCATCTGAAGATACAGTTCGTACAGAAAAAGATGTCCGAACGGAAGACGGAGGCCGAATAAGCCCCGCCTCCACGAGACCTGCATGCATACCCGCTTGTAGGAAACCAGTCGTTTGCCCTGGGTAAAGCATCCTTTTGTCCAGCTTAAACGGATGGTTTGCCCAGCTTAAACGAACGCTTTGCCCAGCTTAAACTTTTTCGCAAGACAAGCGGTACCCTCATTCCATAAACCCCAATAGATACAATATATAATATGATAAGCATAGACGGACTGGCCGTAGAATTTGGCGGCACCACCCTGTTCAGTGACATATCCTTCGTCATCAACGAGAAAGACCGCATCGCCCTCATGGGCAAGAACGGAGCGGGCAAAAGCACCCTGCTGAAGATTCTGGCCGGCGTGCGCCAGCCTACCCGCGGCAAGGTTTCGGCGCCCAAGGACTGCGTCATTGCCTACCTGCCCCAGCACCTGATGACCGAAGACGGACGTACCGTGTTCGAAGAAGCCGCCCAGGCCTTCGCCCACCTGCACGAAATGGAGGCCGAGATAGACCGCCTGAACAAGGAACTGGAGACACGCACCGACTACGAGAGCGACAGCTACATGGAGCTCATCGAACGGGTGTCGGCCCTGAGCGAGAAGTTCTACGCCATCGATGCCACCAACTACGAGGAAGATGTGGAGAAGACCTTGCTGGGCCTCGGCTTCGAGCGGACGGACTTCAACCGACCGACGAGCGACTTCAGCGGCGGATGGCGCATGCGCATCGAGCTGGCCAAGCTGCTCCTGCAGAAGCCCGACGTGCTACTCCTCGACGAGCCCACCAACCACCTCGACATCGAGTCCATCCAGTGGCTCGAAGACTTCCTCATCAGCAACGGCAAGGCAGTGGTAGTCATCAGCCATGACCGCAAGTTCGTGGACAACATCACCACCCGCACCATCGAGGTAACGATGGGCCGCATCTACGACTACAAGGTGAACTACTCCAAATACCTCGAACTGCGCAAGGAACGCCGCGAACAGCAGCAGAAGGCCTACGACGAACAGCAGAAGTTCATTGCCGAGACGAAGGAGTTCATCGAACGCTTCAAGGGAACCTACTCCAAGACCCTGCAGGTGCAGAGCCGCGTAAAGATGCTGGAGAAGCTGGAGCTGCTCGAAGTGGACGAAGAAGACACCTCGGCCCTGCGCCTCAAATTTCCCCCGTCGCCCCGCTCGGGCACCTACCCCGTCATCATGGAAGGCGTAGGCAAGACGTATGGCGACCACGTGGTATTCAAGAACGCGACGCTCACCATCGAGCGTGGCGACAAGGTGGCCTTCGTGGGCCGCAACGGCGAGGGAAAGTCCACACTGGTGAAGTGCATCATGGGCGAGATTGAGCACGAAGGCACCCTGACGCTGGGGCACAAAGTGCAGATAGGCTACTTCGCCCAGAACCAGGCCTCCCTGCTCGACGAGAACCTGACCGTCTTCCAGACCATCGACGACGTGGCCAAGGGCGAGATACGCAACAAGATACGCGACCTGCTGGGCGCCTTCATGTTCGGCAGCCCCGAAGCCTCGATGAAGAAGGTCAAGGTACTCTCCGGCGGCGAACGCACCCGCCTGGCCATGATCAGGCTGCTGCTCGAACCCGTGAACCTGCTCATTCTGGACGAGCCCACCAACCACCTCGACCTCAAGACCAAGGACATCCTGAAGCAGGCGCTGATGGACTTCGACGGCACGCTGATTGTCGTCAGCCACGACCGCGACTTCCTCGACGGCCTGGTGAGCAAAGTCTATGAGTTCGGCCACCAGCGCGTCCGCGAACACCTCTGTGGTGTCTACGAATTCCTGGAGAAGAAAAAAATGGAGTCGCTCAGCGAACTGGAAAAGAAATAATTCCTATCTTTGCGCAACTACACGCCGAACGCTATGATGATACGGAAACCCTATACGACCGCACTGCTGCTCCTGCTCAGCATTCTGATGCTGGCCGTGCCCGTCGTGCCCCATCATCATCATGGCAGCGAGGCCATCTGCCTGAAGAACGACCTGCACACCGGCTGTAGTGAGGCCACCCACTCTCATCACCATCCGGCAGGCCACCCCAACTGCTGCCACGACAAGGGCTGCCTCACCCATCAGTTCGTCCAGCGTACACCGCGGGTGGAGCGTCAGACTCCCCAGCCGCGCCCTGTCCTGCTGCCGGCCGACTTCAGCACCTTCCTCAAGGCACTGAGTCCTTACAGCGAACAACCATCCGTCACTTTATACTCACCCTACGTCGAGTCCCTGCACAGCATCCGCGTTGTCTGTGCCTCAGGGCTGCGGGCTCCCCCTTCTGTTCTTGCCTGACGTTCGCAGTGTGCTTCTGCACATTGCAACCCGGTTGCACCCCGATGTCACTACCTTTGCAGCCGGAAAGCATATTCTTTCAATACAGCAAGAACTTAATCCACATCTATCAATGAAAAAACTGATATTATTGGGAGTCCTCGTCGCATGGTCATTGGGCTCCTGCAACAGTCGGTCCGACCACGGACACGATGAACACGACCATGTCACCGAAGCCCATAACCACGAACAGCATGCGCTGGAAGAAGAAGGCCACAGTCACGACCACGAAGGCGATGCACACGCCGAAGCCACCCACGCCGAAGGCACCTCGGACGAAATTGTCATGCCGCCCGCCAAGGCACAGGCCGCAGGCGTAGAAACCGGTGTGGTGGAAGCCGGGAGCTTCACCCAAGTCATCAAGACCAGCGGGCAGGTACTGGCTGCCCAAGGCGACGAGCGGGTAGCCGTAGCCCCGGTAGCGGGTGTCGTATCGTTCAAGGGAAAGGTGACCGAAGGCATGAGCGTCCGCGAAGGCATGGCCCTCGTCCTGCTCTCGTCGGGCAACATCGCCGAAGGCGACCCCGTCCAGAAAGCCCGCGTGGCCTACGAGGTGTCGAAGAAGGAATACGAACGTATGCAGGCACTTGTGGAAAGCCGCATCGTTTCCGAGAAAGAGTTTGCACAGGCCAAGCAGGCGTATGAGAATGCCCGCATCAGCTATGAAGCCGTGGCCAAAAATCACTCCGACCGCGGACAGGCCGTCACCGCTCCCATCAGCGGCTACGTGAAAAGCCTGCTGGTCAAGGAAGGCGACTACGTCACCGTGGGCCAGCCGCTGGTGAGCATCACGCAGAACCGCCGCCTCTTCCTCCGTGCCGACGTGTCGGAGAAGTATTATTCCGCCCTGCCAAGCATCACTTCGGCCAACTTCTGCACCCCCTACAACGACAAGGTATATACATTAAAGGACCTCAACGGCCGCCTGCTGTCCTATGGAAAAGCCTCGGGTGAAGGCAGCTATTACCTCCCCGTGACTTTTGAATTCGACAACCGCGGCGACATCGTACCCGGTTCCTTCGTCGAAATCTACCTGCTGTCCCAGCCCATGGAGGGCGTCATCAGCGTACCCCGCTCGGCACTGACCGAGGAACAGGGCAGCTTCTACGTCTACCTGCAGCTGGACGAGGAGTGCTACCGCAGGCAGCTCGTTACGCTGGGCGTCGACAACGGTGAACGTGTACAGATACTCAGCGGCCTGAAGCCCGGCGACCGCCTCGTCGTCCGTGGAGCCTACCAGGTGAAACTGGCCGGAGCGACAAACGCGATACCGGCACACAGCCATGAACACTAAAATTAAACGAAGAATGAAGAATGGAAGCTATGCTTCCCAATGAAGAATTTTCCATATACAAGATTCTTCGTTCTTCATTCTTAATTCTTCATTCAACAAGTTATGCTCAACAAAATCATACATTTCTCCCTGCAGAACCGCATCCTGGTGCTGGTCGCCTCGGTGCTGTTGCTCATCGGCGGTACCTATACCGCCCTGCATACGGAAGTGGACGTGTTCCCCGACCTGACGGCTCCTACCGTGGTCGTCATGACCGAAGCCAACGGCATGGCTGCCGAAGAGGTGGAACAGCTTGTCACCTTCCCCATCGAAACTGCCGTCAACGGTGCCACACACGTGCGCCGCGTACGTTCCTCGTCCACTCACAGTTTTTCCGTAGTCTGGGTCGAATTCGACTGGGACACGGACATCTACCTGGCCCGTCAGATTGTCAGTGAGAAGCTCTCGCTCGTGGCCGAAGAATTGCCGCCCAGTGTGGGCAAGCCGACGCTGGGCCCCCAGTCGTCCATCCTCGGCGAGATGCTGATTGTAGGTCTTACGGCCGATTCCACCTCCATGCTCGACCTGCGCACGCTGGCCGACTGGACCATCCGTCCGCGCCTCTTGTCGACCGGAGGCGTCGCACAAGTAGCCGTATTGGGCGGTGACATCAAGGAATACCAAATACAGCTCGATCCCGAACGGATGCGTCACTACGGCGTAACGCTCGGCCAGGTGCTCGACGCTACCCGCGGCATGAACCTGAACGCCAACGGAGGCGTCATCTACGAATATGGCAACGAATACATCGTGCGCGGACTGACCGCCACAACGAATACGGAGTTGCTGGGCAAGACCGTAGTCAAATCAGCGACGAGTGATGAGCTACAAGCTACAAGCGGTAGCGATAACAACTCGTCATTCGTAGCCCGTAGCTCGTCACTTCCAGTCCTACTGGAAGACGTGGCCGACGTACGCATCGGTGCGCAGACACCCAAGCTGGGCCTGGCCTCGGAGCGCGGCAAACCGGCCGTACTGCTCACCGTGACCAAGCAACCCGCCACCAGCACCCTGGACCTGACGGCCAAGCTGGAAGCCTCGCTGAAAGACTTGCAGAAGAACCTGCCGCCCGACGTACATGTCTCCACCGACATCTTCCGCCAGAGCCGCTTCATCGAAAGCTCCATCGGCAACGTGAAAAAGTCGCTCGTCGAAGGAGGTATCTTCGTGGTCATCGTGCTGATCCTCTTCCTGGCCAACGTCCGCACCACCGTCATTTCGCTCGTCACCCTGCCCCTGTCACTGGTTGTCTCGCTGCTCGTGCTCCACTACATGGGCCTCACCATCAACACCATGAGCTTGGGCGGTATGGCCATCGCCATCGGTTCGCTGGTCGATGATGCCATCGTCGACGTGGAGAACGTCTACCGCCGTCTGCACGAGAACCGCCTTCTGCCACCCGGACAGCAGCAATCCGTGCTGCAGGTTGTGTTCAACGCCTCGCGCGAGGTGCGCATGCCCATCCTCAACTCCACGCTCATCATCGTCGTCAGCTTCGTGCCCCTGTTCTTCCTGAGCGGCATGGAGGGACGCATGCTTGTTCCGCTGGGTGTCGCCTTCATCACCGCCCTGGCCGCCTCTACGGTGGTGGCGCTGACGCTGACACCCGTGCTCTGCTCGTACCTGCTGGGCCACAACCTTTCTTCCGATAAGAAAAACGGCAATGGAGACTCCGCCGTGGCCCGTACGCTAAAGAACGCCTACGGCGCAGTGCTCGAAAAAGCCTTGCAGCACAAGCGTGCCGTATTGGGTTGTACCATCGCCCTCTTCGCCGTCGCACTGGGTCTGTTCTTCACCCTGGGCCGCTCGTTCCTGCCCCCGTTCAACGAAGGGTCGTTCACCATCAACGTCTCCTCGCTGCCGGGCATCTCGCTGGAAGAGAGCGACGCCATCGGCCGCCGTGCCGAGGAGCTGCTGCTCACCGTGCCCGAAATCCAGACTGTAGCGCGCAAGACCGGCCGCGCCGAACTGGACGAACACGCGCTGGGCGTCAACACTTCGGAAATCGAGGCTCCCTTTGAACTGAAAGACCGGCCGCGCAGTGAAGTTGTGGCCGAAGTCCGCCAGAAACTCAGTACCCTTGTGGGAGCCAATGTCGAGATAGGCCAGCCCATCAGCCACCGCATCGACGCCATGCTCAGCGGCACGAAGGCCAACATTGCCATCAAGCTCTTCGGTGACGACCTGAACCGCATGTTTGCCCTGGGCAACGAGATAAAGTCCAACATACAGGACGTACCGGGCATCGCAGACCTCACCGTGGAGCAGCAGATCGAACGGCCGCAGCTCACCATCACGCCCCGCCGCGAGATGCTGGCCCGCTACGGCATCACCCTGCCCCAGTTTGCCGAGTATGTCAACGCTTGCCTGGCAGGCGAAGCCGTATCGCAAGTCTACGAGCAGGGCAAGTCGTTCAACCTCACGGTCCGCATGCGCGACGACCTGCGCGACCAGGCCTCCAAAATAGGCGACCTGATGATTGACACGGGCGACGGCCGTCAGATACCGCTCAACTACGTAGCCGACATCCGCTCCACCCAGGGCCCCAACAGCATCAGCCGCGAGAACGTGAAGCGCAAGATTGTCATCTCGGCCAATGTGGCCGACCGCGACCTGCGTTCCGTAGTCAACGACATCCAGGCCCGCATCGATACGCAGATCAAGCTGCCCGAAGGCTACCACGTGGAGTACGGCGGTCAGTTCGAAAGCGAGCAGGCAGCCAGCCGCACGCTGCTGCTGACGTCACTGATGTCCATCGTCGTCATCTTCCTGCTGCTCTTCCACGAGTTCCGCAGCGTCAAGGAAAGTGCCGTCATCCTCATCAACCTGCCGCTGGCCCTCATCGGAGGCGTCTTTGCCCTGCTGCTGACCACCGGCGAAGTGAGCATCCCGGCCATCATCGGCTTCATTTCGCTGTTCGGCATCGCCACCCGCAACGGCATGCTGCTCATCAGCCACTACAACCACCTGCAAAGCGAAGAAGGATATACGGTTCACGACAGCGTTATCCGAGGTTCGCTGGACCGCCTCAACCCCATTCTGATGACGGCCCTCAGCAGTGCCCTGGCCCTCATTCCGCTGGCACTGGGCGGTGACCTGCCCGGCAACGAGATACAGAGCCCCATGGCAAAAGTGATTCTCGGCGGCCTGCTGACTTCGACTTTCCTCAACGGATTCATCATCCCCATTGTTTATCTGCTCATACACACCAAGAAAAAATGAAAAGAATAGGTATACTCTGTGCATGCCTTGCCCTGGCGGCAGGGATGCACGCCCAGAACAGCATCGACGCCATCCTCCGGCAGGTTGAAGCCAACAACAGGCAGTTGCAGGCCAACGCCCAGACCGTCCGGGCCCAGAAGCTGGAGAACCGCGCCTCGAACAACCTGGCCGACCCCACCCTGTCCTATGCCCACCTGTGGGACTCGGACGACAAGAACATCACCGTGGGCGAACTGGTCATTGCCCAGAGCTTCGACTTTCCCTCCCTCTACGTCAGCCGCGCCCGCCTGAACCGCCTGAAGGGACAATCACTCGATGCCCAATCCGATGCCCTGCGCCAACAGATTCTGCTGCAGGCACAGGAAGCCTGCCTCGACATCATCCACCTCAGCCGCCGGCAGCAGCTGCTGGACGAGCGGCTGAAGAATGCCGAAGAGCTGGCCGCCTTCTATCAGCGCCGCCTGGAGACAGGCGACGCCAGTTCGCTGGAAACCAACAAAATCAACCTGGAACTGCTGAACGTCCGCACCGAAGCCCGCCTGAACCGCACGGCTCTGGACAGCAAGCTGAAGGAGCTGACCGCCCTGAACGGCAACCAGTCACTCGTCCCCGGCCGCCCCATGCCCGACGGCCCTGCTGCCGCCACGGCCCAGAACCTAGGATTGACGGACTATCCGTCCGTACCGCTGCCTGCCGACTTCGGTCCCTTGTGCGAAGAGCTGCTGGCCTCCGACCCTACCCTGCTTTCGCTCCAGAGCGAAAGTCTGGCCGCGCAAAAGCAACTCTCCGTCAGCCGTCAGGGCTGGTTGCCCGGACTGGAAGTGGGCTACCGCCGCAACACCGAAAGCCGCCATCCGCTGAACGGCATCGTGGTAGGTTTCTCGTTCCCCATCTTCCAGAACCAGGGCAAGGTGAAGGCCGCCCGTTCGCAGGCCCTCAGCATCGACTATCAGAAGGAGAACGCCCGCCTCAGTGCCAGCACGGCCCTGTGGCAGCTCTACGACGAGGCCTGCAACCTCCATGCTTCCATGCAGGAGTATGCCGAGACCTTCGGCCGCCAACAGGACCTCAAACTACTGCGTCAGGCACTCGAAGGCGGTCAGATCAGCATGATTGAGTATTTCGTGGAAGTCTCCGCCCTCTACCAGAGCCAGGCCAACCTGCTCCAGCTGGAGAACCAGTACCAGAAGGTGATGGCAAGAATATATAAGAACAAACTATAAAATTCTTATTTCTTCCGGCAGGTACCCGCTACGGATGCGCCACTCCTGCGGATAGAGGTTGTTGGCCCGGTTGCCCACGTTCTTCACAAAGCCCAGTGAAAAGTCCCGATAAGTAAGCAATACAAAACCGCGAGAGGCCGCTCCTGAAAGGGTGACGGCCTCTTTACGTAGATAAGCAATGGCCGTAGGATAATCCACTTCCTCGCAGGCGAAAGCCTCCCGCCGGAGCAGACTGCTCATGGCCAGCGCATGGGCGGGGATACAGTCTTTCCCCTTGGCCTCGGCCAGCGTCACACCCGCCTGCACGACACGGACATGCTGCTTCAGCGACGACAGCACAGGGAGCCATGCCGTGGGGAAAGCCGCCAGCGTTTGCCCGTCAGGCACCATGGTATATCGCTCGGCCCCGCGCAGCCAGCCCTGCACCGTGGCCTGCTGTTCCTTGCCAAAAGACGAGGGAGAGGCAGCTTTACCGCCATTCCCTTTCTTCCCTTTCAACTTGTCCGCGTTCATCCGCCCCATCTGCGTCATCCGCGTGCCATCGTTCTCGTCTTCTTCCCCCGCCTTCCGTAGCACGGCCAGGAAGAAACCCTCGCCCTGCGTCTTGTGGGGCAGGAAGCGATAGACGGGAAAGTCCTCGCCTGCCAGCAGATTGCCGGTAATGCCCCATTCGGCCGGCACGTCGAGCGGCAGCACTTCCGCCCCCAGCCCGTCGCGAATCCAGCGCACGTTCTCCTCGTTCTCCTTCGTATTGTATGTACAGGTGCTGTACACCAGCAGCCCGCCCGGCTTCAGGCAGGGCCAGATGTCCTGCAGGATGCGGCGCTGGCGCTGCCAGCAGAGGTCCACATTCTCCGGACTCCACTCCCCGATGGCCGTCTCGTCCTTGCGGAACATGCCTTCGCCCGAACAGGGCACGTCGGTCAGGATGCAGTCGAACAGATGTTCCAGCGGGGTAAACTCCGCAGGGTCGCTGTTGGTCACCACCACGTCGGGATGTCCCCACTTGGTGAGGTTCTCCGCCAATATCTGCACCCGGTTGCGCATCACCTCGTTGGCCACCAGCAGGCTGCCCTCGGGCAACAGGCTGCGCAGGTGGGTGGACTTGCCTCCCGGAGCGGCGCAGAGGTCGAGCACCGCCAGCGGCCTGTCGGGGAAACAGGCCTTCACCGCCTGCTCCACAAACATGGACGAAGCCTCCTGCACGTAGTAGCACCCGGCATGGAACAGCGGGTCGAAGGTGAACGTCAGCCGCCGGTCCAGGTAGCAGGCATCCGTTGCCCAGGGAACTTCCTTCAATGGAGAACGGACAATGGACAGGGGAGAACGACCGCACTTTTGCGGGTTCAGGCGGATGCTGACGGGCTGCCCGCCTTCCAGCAGGGCAGCAGACAGGCGTTTGTATTCTTCTTCGCCCAGCAGGGCGCGGGTATAGTCGACAAATGAATCGGGTAGCTGCATGATGTCTTTTTCTTGTTCGCCACAAAAGTAAAGATTTTGCAGGAAAGAAGCAAACAGAAAACAAGCCATGCAGCCCGAAGGCTGCATGGCTTTACAAACAAAACAAACAATCGCTTATTGCTATAATAAGCGGTCACCTTTTACGGGCTTCGCCAAGCCCAGTCAGGCATGTATTCGCCTCCCGGCGAATTTCCTTCAGGCTCCGTCCGTGGTCGTCGGAGCCCCGGCAGCCTCAGATGCCCAAGGCCGCACGTATTTTTTCGTAGGCCGCGTCTTTCAGCAGCACCGTTTTCTTTCCGTCCAGCAGGTAGAGCGACGGCATCGCTTTCAGGTCGTATAGTGCTCCGGTCTTCACCGCCTCGCGGTCGGTACCCACCGTCCAACCTTCGGGCATGTCGGGCAAGGCTTTTCGCCATGCGGCATCATTGCCTTCGGTATAGACGGCCAGGACACTCAACTTGCCGGCCCGTACGGCTTCGGCCAGTGCCGTATCGGCAGCCATTTGTAGCAATACCTCATGACACGACTCGCACTCCGGGTCGTAGAACATCAGCAGCAGACGATCGTTCTTCACCGGTGTGGTGGCCAGTGTGCGGCGTGTACCGTCGGGCTGGTAATAGGTAAAGTCCGTAGCCTTATCCCCTACGTTATTGCGCCTTACCAGCTCCAGCTTGAAGCGGTAAGCGGAACGCATCGCATCCGTCTGTGGCAACTTGCCGAGTAACGCCTCCAGATACATTCCGTAGAGCCCTTCGTTGTAGAAAGGCGAGTTGGGATTAAAGAGATAATCGTCCGCCGTTTGGGTCAAAACCTGCCGTGCATGTTCTTTCCCGACAAACCCTGCGCACCAGTTTTTCAGACTCTCGCGTGCCAGTTCCTCCGAAGTCGTTCCGTCCTGCAGCAGGGCGATGAAGTTCACAAAACCCTGCTCCGTTACGTCGCGGTTGTCCACCAAAGTGGTGTCGGCAAAGTCGAAACGCTCCCAATAGTGGGTGAGGAGGTAGGACTTGCGGGCTTCGGGTTCCGTCAGGGCAGTGGGGATGGTGGGGAAGGGGAACTGTGCCTGTTGCTGTACGACGGTAGAGTCCGTATGGGTACGTTCTTTTGCTTCTGCCGTATCCGGCTTGGTATGACAAGAAGTAAGGAGTAATATGAGTCCAATATATATATAATATCTAATCATAATCGTAAAAACTAATTTTTCGGGAATGCATATCCGTCGGGTACGTCGCGAACACAACGAATACGGAAGGTTTTTGATGTCAAATTACTATAATTAGGATTTTCAGAACCATATTCGCCACCCCCAGGACAATAAATCAATGAAGAACGGGCAAAACCAAATCGCACATTCAAATTACTGAATTGCGTACAACATGCCGCAATAAAAGATCCCGAATCATTAGAATAACATTCATCCAATAATCCGGCTGCGTTCATTGCAGAAAGTTCCACCAGGTTAGGAACACGCCAATCGCTATATCCACCCTCTGAATACTTCTCATCCTTACATGGATTTAGCATTGTTCCATCAAAAGTATATACTTTTTGTTGTCCATTTTCATTTACTGTAACTGTACCCTCATAACCTATTATATCACCTAATCGATAAGTTCCTCCTAAATATTTATTTGCAACAAAAATACCTTGAGAAAATGAATTTGCAGGATTATCTTCATTATGTACGCCTAAAGATCCATCTACACGTTGACGATATAGATTAGCTACTAGGCGATCCTTAAATTCAATAGATTGTAGAGAGGTATTTTCATGATAAATAAATGATGGATCCGACTCTACAAATGGAGTACTGATATCGTAATCATTACTTGTAGAAGGAAGAGAACGGATACATCGTATGGGTTTGGCAGCCCAATTTCCTGTATAATTATATCCATCAACACCATATGAACCTCTTTCTACAGCCCAATATACCCGCTTGTCAACTTGATTACTACTTGTGAAATAAAGTGAACCATCCCAAATATAACTTGTTGCATATCCTTTATGTACCATTGTAGATTTATCGCCCATATATAATTGGGCAGCATTAGAAAGGGCATTAGAACCAATGCCAATGCGAATATACTCATTTATTGATGGCAAATACCAACGAACTTCGTTTTCGTCAATAACTCCATTACCATTTAAATCTCTGTTACGTGATAAACAGGCAAAGTAAGCACCACCTATACCAGTATCTCCATCTGATTCCTCACGAGTACCATTATAAACACTAACCGGAAGTTTATGATTTATGCGATCAGAACCTATTGATCCAAGCCATCCATTATACTTTGGAACAATAAATGTTTCCCAGTTTTGTGGCAGACCACCTAGTAATTGTATTTGATTACTTCGACCATTTGTGTCACTTAGTCCTGTCGTTACTGAACCGCCAAAACGAATATGAGGTGTTTCATTATACGTTTCTATACCAAAACCATTCATTTGCAATGTTCTAGAATTATAAAATGTCTGCATAGAAAGTTGCGAGATATACGAATAAATTGTACTGAAAGAACTATTACCATCTTTAGACACATTCGAACTCATAGCGATAATCATCTCCCTAGGCATTTTATTGGTAAATACTGACCAATTAGTAACACGTTCCCCTGTAAGTGGATGACGTAAATAATAATACTCATTTACAAATGCAGTAAAACGTGCTACATATTCATTTTCAGTGTTTGTAGTGACAGTTATACCTTGACCCGAATTAAATATATCATTTGGCTGACTGTCACTGGGATAACCTTCACCTCTGTCTGCTGTGGATACAGATTCCTTTTTATAAATCTTCTTAACAACATTTCCCATAGCCACAATCACATCATACACATCCATAAGATATCTTGCTTTATCTGCGACTACTTCTCCACCATAAAAATACTTATTAGTCAAATTATCCAAATTCTCTCTACTCCATTTAGAAACTCCTGGATATTTTGCTATTTCAGTATTCGATTGCGGCCAAAATTCAATCCACTTGTAGTCAAAGCCCTTTAAGTTATCAGTTGTATTGCCAGGACCATTCAAAACCGCATTCTTTTTACTTAGTACATCAACACTAGCCTTCATCGCATCAGCGTAAATCTGATACGGTTTCAGAGTTCCACGTTTATTCTGAACTGTATACGGTTTATCTGACGTTTCAGTTGTATTAGTATAATCCATTGCCTCAGATTGGATAACCAAAATCAAATTATTTGCAATAGCTTTATTGATATCATCATCTAATTGAGTATTATTATATTCACCAAGACTATTTCCATTAACCTGAAATGACTGTATAGCCTTAGCAATTTGTGAAAGATTATACTCTAAATATATTTGTTCGTAATGAGCATCCAACTCATACGAATAAGTTGATGCATCATAAGTAAATATCTGTCCTTCTGCTCCTTGCTGATATTCGTCTGTTTCTTTTTTTGCTTCTGCAATAATTTTATCCACACCTTTTACTGTAATAGTATAAGTATAGCTACTATTACGCTCAACAGAGAAGTTTCCCATGGATCCATCAGGTCCATTGCTAAAATCACCTAGATGTATGGTATAACTTACATTCCCCGTATAAGTATTTCCGTCACTGCCAATTCCACTATAAGTACCACTGATTACCACGAAAGTACTGTTCTGTGGTGCATTAATCCAAGTTTTTTCCTCTGCTGTAGAACCTGGAGAACCCGTCCATTTATCACGATCAGCATATTTCATATTACTCTTATCGGTATTCAAAACTTTCGTTTCCTGAATGTTTTCCGGCATATAAAACGAAAATGAATAAAAACCTTCACTCACAGACGGTACATTGGATGAAGCATAATGAATATACTTAATACCTGATTCATCTTCAGAAAAAATATTTTCAGTAAGTTGTTTCTCCTTATGTGTCAGATAACTTTTTATTGGAATGTTATATACACGATAGGAAGACGGTATAAAAGTAGCATCAATATCATTACCATACTCATCCTTAGGTTTTTCAACTATTTTAAACCTAATCTTTGCCATAGCACGATCCATCTTAACAATCACATTATTCTCAGTGCCATTAGAAGTTACAGAACCATCAGCTCTAAATTCTATATTCTCATTATACCCTGACATTAACATTAATGAAGACGAAACAATCTGAATGGGCTGCATATCGCTATTTTCATAAAGAGCACTCCGCAGATTAATGATTTGATCTTTGATCTCTTCAAACGATAAACTACCTCCTACTACATCTTCCTGTTTAGCTGTCAGTTCCCAAAAGCCGCCATCCCCGGCCGCTGCACTGGTATTGGCAACAGCTATCAGTTTCTTTTTACCAGTCGTGGTTTTAAAACTAACATTGTATAAAACCCCGCCATCAACAGTTTTATCTTTTACAAAAGTAACTTTATAACTTTCATCCGTTGCACGTGAAGAAACGTAGTGTTCATACGTTCCGTCCTCATGGAAAACAAAGATTGCCAAATTGGTTATATCAGACAAAGAATTATCAGCCCTTGTGTCTATCGTCACATCCGCAGCCGGCGTTCCCGACAAAGTTAGGGTTACAGTGACCGGCAGCCCTTCCACCACTTCACCGTTGTTCTTCACCAGTTCATCGTCTTTACATCCGGACAAGGCAAAACCGACAAAGCCCATCCACAACAGACAAGTATATATCGTATGTAATATTTTCTTCATATTCGTTATAGTTTTATTCAAAAGCGGGAACTTCCATCTCATGTTCAGTCCATGAGTTAATTTGGCAATATGTATCCAACTCTATTTCTTTCATTCGCATATAAAGTTTATACCATGTATTCCTCTCTATCTTAGGCAAGTAAATGGTCTGTTCGTAATCAGAACCATTAAAATTATATTTCACTGTAAGATTATATCTCATTCCTGGATTCACTATTTCGGTCACAAACTGTTCATCTCCATACGTGTTTTCCAACAAATAAGGATTATCAAAATCTATTTTTGTAAACGAAGACTTTACACTTTCTATGTCCGTTGGCAATTCTGTCGTATAAGAAGTTGCAATCGTAACGCCCCCACTATTACCACTCAACAAATCACGATTTTTTGTATAGTCAATAATATCATTATCTACAGGAGTAAACAAGTACCCTTTATCAGGAACATTATTCAAAGTAAAACTCTTGATAATCAGTTTACTGGAAGAGGTTCGCTTAGTACAGTAGAGTTCCAACTTTGCTACACACCTTGTAGCATTAATCGAAGCGTCAAATATAATTTTGTTGCCTTCAACAGACGGAAATGTAGTTGTACCCTCACCTGTCATCGGCACTTTGTTATCACCCTTATATTCAGTCAGGACGAACATTTTTCCTTTAAGCTCATCTAACGTTTTTACATCAGAAAAATCTACTGGAGTAGTACTACCTTTACCATCATCCGTATAAGGCTGGTTTAAGAGTAGATAAATCTTAAACGATTGATTAACATCTATATTCTCTGCTTCTATTTCAGTCTGCAAAGTAGTCTTAATATCTATTCCATCAGTTCCTACAGGAGTCCATACATTCTGACTGCTTACAACGTATGTGATTAAATTCTCATTATTATCAAAAATCCATAGCTGTATGATATCAGGCTCAGAGTTATCAGGTAGCAATTCATCCGCTCTCGTCGTAATATCCAGATTCAGCGTGATGGTCCGCTCCTGTGCAGAAGGTTCTTCCGCATAGGGAGACGCATCGCTGCATCCTGCCAGGATGAGCAGCAGAAGCCAGCAGCCGAAGGATATTACTTGTTTCAACATATTCAGTCTGTCAGTTTACAAATCCACATTCTGTACCCGTTTGCTCCATCCCAACACACCGATGGACACGTTGGCATAAGCCCAGGTGCCACCGGAGAGAAAGAAGGAGAGGTCGTAATCGTAGCCGCGGTCCAGAAACTCCTGACGGGAGTAGCGGTGCAGCTCGTCGTAATTGCTGAGCCGGCCGAGCAGGTCGGGAAGGTTGACCTCGATGACGCGCTTGCCGGTTTCCTTGTGTTCCACAACCAGCACTTCGTCGTCGGCCAGATTGTCGTGCGCGAAGATGCGCGAGGTCATGAAGTCGGCATGTCCCATGTTTCCTATGGCCGAAGCACGGCTGCTGACATCAGGGTCTTGGGTATTCCACGTAACATAGGGTGTACACAGGGCCTTGATGCCGGGGTCTTCGGAGTTGTCATGGTTCAGCCGGATGCTGCCGCCGGTAATATACAGGTTGTAGTCTTCGATGTCCATCGCTTCGGGACGGTCGATGTCGCGCAGGGTGACACTGATGTTTTTGGTGTTTCTCACCAGCGAGAGGATGTGGTAAACGTACTGCCCCTGCTTCACCTCGACCGCTTGGTCGGAAATGGAGTGCCAGAGGGTGTCCAGCGGCTGGCCTTGATGGTTGACAAGCCCCACACCGTCGTACAGCCGGGTATGGTCCAGCGTAATCTTGAGGTCCTCCATGCGGCTGTCCGCATCCAGCTCGGTACGCTGGAAGCTGCCCCGCAGCTGTTCGTCGCTTTTACGCTGATGTGCCAGTGCCACGAAGCGGTACTTGCCGTCGGGTAGGTCCAGATACATGTTGTAGCCATGCTCCTTCAGGGGCTGTATTTCGTTGTCGTTGGCCTCGGTGCGGCTGTCGATGTAGTTGCCCTCTTCGTCGAAGATGTAGAGGGTGACTTCGCCCACATGGTCGGCAAACATGTCGGAACGGTGGAGGTTGTAGTCGTAGACGAAGTTGACATACACGCCCCGTTCGCATCCGTCACGGTCGTCGAAAATGAAGTCGGTACACGACGTGGCGAACAAGCCCAGCAGACAGCTTGCCAGCCAGCCTGCCTTCAGCATATATTTGGCACAATGGTTCATAAATGGTTCTTTTAATTATATCGATTGATTGAGAGACGGCGGGGTGTGTCCATTCACCACAGATTTCCCGGATTGACACAGATTTCTCGTGAACTTCGGATGGTCCGATAGCATCCGTCCGCGACAATCCGCGCAATCTGTGGTGAACGTTTGGCTTTACACAGCCCCACACACTCTGATTACAGATCTACGCCCTGTGAACGCTTGGCCCAGGAGAGGACGTTGATTTCGGCACGAATATAGCCCTCGGCCTTATCATCGGGACCACCAGGTTTTACGATTTCGGGTTCACCCGGACCGCTGATGCTGTTAATGTTCACTTCATACCAGTTGTTACGCACTACGCCATAACGGCCCAAATGCTGTATTCCGTAGGCTTCGCCAGAAGTCCAAGGAGTTTCATCATCGTTGAAATGACGGATAGCGGTAGCGTAATAATAGCTTGTACCTTCTTTGTAGTAACGGATAGTACCTACCTGACTCTTAATCGCATTCCATATGTCAACCAAATGACTGGTATAATCAGAACCCCTGTATTCAAGCAATTCAGAATAGTGCTTATTAGTCTCATCATAAATACCGGCCGAAGCATCCGATTTTATAACCAAATCTGTAGGAACAAGATCTGTTTCAAGAACCAAATTTGCCTTTTCTATAACAAACGAAATGAAATCCTTAACTGTTCCCATCCCATCAGCACTCGGGATATTAGACTCCTCAGGATATTTTACCGGACTTGCGCCACATATAAAGAAATTCCGTTTTTTAAGCTCTGTTTGGTTACCAAATTTAGTCAGATAATCAGTCTTCAAAAGTACAGAAGTCGTCTGGTCTTGTTCCTGATCGCTTGCCTCCATTGTATTCTCCAAGCAATAAAGAGCATAATCAGTAGTTGTAGTCTTGTTATCTGCCGTCTGTTCATTCCAACCTGCAGGAGGGATAGATGCAGAATAAGTGGTAAAATCATTAGAAGTGGCTTCAGTATAGTTATCATCTTCCGCCCAATAAATACGATAATAATTCGTAGAACCATTTCCCGGAATCACAGTATTTCCGGCAAAACGGCTGACTTTGGCTTTATTTTCTTCGGAAAGTCCCTCCAGATTCAACCAGCCTTCCTTATTAAAACCTGATACATTACGAACCAATGCTGTCGATTTATTGGTAACATTCAGTAACCACCCCTTCAATTGTACAACATCACCATAATAAACACTGCCAGAAGTTCCTTTTACATTCTTCTTATATTCAGTATATTTTCCATCAGAACCTTTGCTGCCATTCGTAAATCCACTAAGAGTAACTTTAGCCACTACACGTTCTACATAGATACGTGCAGCTTCATTATTGAGAGCGTCATTCTGTGTGGGATAAACTTCTACCGGAACCAAAGTCTTGGCCACAACCTCAGTAACCTTATCCTTCAAATTAGAGCCGGGTTTATTGGACAACGGAGCATTGCACATTGTAAAATCATTATTATCGCCCGTATAAGTGGTGAGATTCTGATCTGTTAAAGCCGTGGTAAAAGCAGACAACGTGGATTCCGCAGTAAGTGGTGTATCATTTAATTTCAAACTATGATCAGTTTCATTCACCTCTACCACAGAAGGTGTATTCAGTATGACCAAAGCATACAGCTGCTCTTCTTTATCCACTTTCGGTGCCTTAGAAACCGTAACGACCTTTTCGGTAACCTGCTGTCCGTTGCCGCCCTGGACTGTCAATCCATTCAAAGAATAAGCACTGACGAATGTGGCGTTCACATCCGGACTTGTGTTCACTTTGTCAGCCTTGAAAAAGGCAATCACACCGTCATTAATTATATATTCATTGGCGGTACCATCTTCGAGGTCTGCACTGCCGTCTTCAGCCCTCGTCATACTTCCGGTAGTAGTAGGCGTATGAATCGCTACCCTTACATACCCCTCCGTTGCATCCGGAGCGTTTCCTCCCATGTCACCTGCGTCTCCCAGGTCGTCGCTACACGCGGCAAACATGCCTGCCGCCAATAGCATTGCAAAAAACTTCACTTTCTTCATAACTGTAATATATAAAAAATTAATAATAATGTCCTGATTGTACGACGTCACAGCCGGTCTAACTCAATGCCGGACAAGTTGCTCACGGCTTCCTCCAGCCCGGCATCGGCGGCCCGGCGCAGGCATTCCACCGCTTCGTCGTAACGTCCCTGCATACGCAAGCACACTCCCCGGGCATTGTCGGCCTGCGGACTGCTGCCTGCCTTGTCCAGATAGGGGCGGGCCTGCTCCGTCAGTCCCTGTTCCAGCAGGGCACAGGCAGCGTTGAGGTTGGCCACCTCGCTGTCGGGGTACATGCGCACCGCCACATCGAACACCTGCTTGAAGTCATCGCTACCCGGCTCGTAGGTCTGCGCCACGGCAAACATCTCGTCGAGGCTGAGGTTTTGCGGACGGGTGCGAATCACCTTTTTCGCTTCGTCCACACTGAAGCTGCGCACGGTGTAGTCGATGCGGTAATCGGTGCGGCGCAGGCCGGGATAGCATTCGGCCAGCAGGGTGGCATAGTCCTCCGGATAGCGGCTGCGGATGACGCGCTCCTTGGCATCGGGCTCGCGGTCGCTGTCTATCAGGGCCAGGATGCTGTCGCGGCCGGAGAGCGTGCTGCCTGCCACGTAGCGGCGAAGACCTTCCCAGTTTTCGGGAACAAAGCGGGTGACGAACATCGTGTCCACAAAGCCGTAGCGCGTCTGTACGTATGCCTTCAACGCCTCGGTGCGGCCTTCGGCCAGGCGGGTGTTGTTGCGGTAGGTACCTTCGGGCGAAGCATACCCACGGAGGGCGATGCGCGTGATGTGGAAATCGCGGTCGTGCAGGACGGTATCGATGGAGGCATGTATGCGTGCCAGTTCGTCGGGGTTGCGTCGGTAGGCGGGGTTGATGTCCGTGCGGTTCACCACGAAGTCCAGATAGGCTTCGCCGCTCAGCGCGCGCCGCTTCTCCACTTCCACCTCCGGGGCTATATAGGCCAGCTGCGGACGGAAAGCCACGTCGGCCCGGTGCACGGCTACCTGGCTGCCCGGCTGCACTTCGCCACACCCGCAGAGGTCTTCGGTGATGCCCAGCAGGGCGTGGTCCATCCAGTCCTCGTAGAGCAGGGCGGTGCGATAGTCCACCGTCTGTGTACGTTCGCGGTCGCGACGGACGACGTGCCACGGGGTAACGGCGTAGGTCTGCCGCCCGTTGCGTTCATAGTAGAGCTGACGCCTGCGGCCCATCACTTCCACAGCAGGCAGTTCCAGTCGCCTGTCGCCGGACTCGAGCTGCGGAATCAGCACGACGGAACGGTTGGAAGCCACCTCCATGTCCGTGAGGTCGAGCTGCATCCGGACAATGACGCTGTCGCGCTGGCGGTTCACATCCGCCGAACGTACAGCCGCCCCGCTCTGAAGCGTCTGCTGGGCACCGAGCGGCAGTGCGGCGAAAAGGCTTCCCATACAAAAGCTATATGTCAAGACAATCCGTTTCATAGTTGTGATACCTATTTTAGAATACATAAATCAGGTTGAGGGCAGCCTTGGTAGGGCCCAGGTAATGGTGCGGCTCGTCGTCCTCCAGTTGCTCGCCGCAACGCGGACAGAGGTATTTGTCGGCACGGGAGTAAACGTATCCCAGGCCGATGACACCTTCGAGGCTCCAGCGGCGCGACAGCATCCAGTGGTAACCGTAAGCCAGACCCGCACCTACCATCCAGCCTTCGAAGCGGTGGCCGTCCAGCTGTCCGAAGTCGGTACCGAAGAGTTTGAAGTCCATGTCGATATTGCTCAGATTGTATACGCCACCCAGCAGATGTGCGCCGAAGAAGTGGCCGTTGAAGCGTTCGCACAGCCAGTAGCGGAGTTCGGGCTGCACCAGCCAGTGCTTCCACTTCTTGTTGTCGTGGAAGGTCCATCCGTTGAAACTTCCGGACACATCGACAGTCCACCGGGGCGACAAGCCCGCTTCCACCCCGAGGCTGACAGAAGCTGTGGCATCGGAAAGCAGGTTGGTCTTGACCGCCCAATTCTGCGCGGACAAGGAAAGGCTGGCAAACAGCATCAGCAGGATTAAACATCGTTTCATAGTTTCCATATATGAGAGTGCCTATTTTTCGTTACAAATCAAAGGTTTGGTATTCCCGTTACTTTGCAGGTAACGGAAGATGCAAATTTTTGTCAGGCAAAGGACGGGATTTTTTCTATAAAAAACAAATAGATGTAATAAATTAACACTGATTTTGTAAGATATATTATACTTCCTTTTCAACCTGTGGAAAGAGGGAGGGATGACATAAGGAATGTAGACGGATTTGTGTTTCCCAAAGCAGGCCGCAAATAGGGCTGGAGAGCCCTTCGGACGCTACGATTTTACGTAAAGCTTTGCATTGCCGCACGCAAAGCTTTGCATCGGCCATCGTAAAGCTTTGCATCGGCCATCGCAAAGCTTTGCATCTTCGTGTGCAAAACGATACGGTGAAAAAGCCTGCCGGGCAAGAGGACAACCTCTTCCCGTTACCTGCAAAGTAACGGAAAATTCACCGCTTACCTTAAAAAAACGTGTGACAGGATTTCACGGTTCATACGCCCGATGCGTTCGTCGGTATGGGGCTTGAAATAGGTTTCGGTAACTTTGACAGACGAATGTCCCATTGCATTACAGATAAGCTCCGGCTGATAGTTACAATAATTGGCAATGGTGGCCCAACTGTGGCGGGCACAATAGCTGCTGAGCGAAACCCCTACCCCGGCCCAGGCGCCCAACCGCTTCAGGCTGGCATTGAAACCGCGCAGCGCATTCTGATACTGCCGGTAGGCGGCAACACCCACCTTATTTATATAGGGGAACAGGTAAGGGGAACGGTCGTCGGTATTCTTCAGGCAATCGATGAGATGCATGGCACGAGGCTCGACCGTAACCGTGAGCCACGCACCCGTCTTGCGACGACGGTACACCAGGACATTCCCCTGAAGGTCGCACTTCCGCAAATAGGCAATGTCCACAAAGGGGATGCCGCGCAGCATGAACAACAGCAGGAACAGCTGGCGGGCCTTCTCCACACCCGATGCTGCCGGCCGGGGGGAGACATCCAACCGACGCCATACCTGCTCGTCGACCGCACGCTTCACCGTGACCCGGGTACCTGTATATACCCCCTTGAACAAACGGGGACGATAAGGGACATAACCCTGATCGACCGCCCGCCAATACACCGCACGCAACATGCGCATGTAGGTGGAGATGCTGTTCCACTGTAACTGGCGCCCCAGCAGATAGTTCTGGAACTCCTTCAACCAACGGGCGTCCATACCGGAAAAGGACAACGGACGGCCTTCCGTAAAATGGAGAACCCGGTTCAAGGTGCTGCGATAGACATGCGCCGTGCCCATACGCCCTTCGTTCTCCATCTGGAGGACAAGCGAAGCCATATAGGCTGTCAAACTTTCTCTTTCATTTTTCATAAATCATCGTTTTTTGGAAAATCAACGGACAAAATAAGAAAAAGAACCAAGAAAATCTTCTATTTTTGCAAATAAGTATCAAAATGACACCGCTTATGAAATACCCCATCGGAATCCAGAGCTTCGACCGTATCATCGAGGACGGATATGTCTATGTCGACAAGACGGAACTGATTTACAACCTGACGCACGAGAGCAGCATCTATTTCCTGAGCCGCCCCCGCCGCTTCGGCAAGAGTCTGCTCGTGTCCACGCTGAAGAACTATTACCTGGGCCGCAGGGAGCTGTTCCGCGGGCTGGCCATGGAACGGCTGGAGACGGAATGGGCCGTGCATCCCGTGTTTCATGTGGATTTCAATGGGGCTGTGTTCAGCAATGCCGGGCAGCTGGAAGCAATGCTGCGCGACTATGTGGAAGGGTGGGAAAGGATGTACGGCCTGGTACCTGACAAAGAGTTGGGATTGGGGCTCCGTTTCCGCCATGTGCTCCGTGCCGCCCACGAACAGACGGGACGCCGGGCCGTGGTGCTCATCGACGAATACGACAAGCCGATACTGGACGTGCTCGACGTGGACGCCTCGCTCGAAGACCGGCACCGCAACGTGCTCAAGGCCTTCTACTCCGTGTTCAAGGCGGCGGACGAACACCTGCAGTTCGTGCTGCTGACGGGCGTGACGAAGTTCTCGCAGGTGAGCGTGTTCAGCGGCTTCAACCAGCCGAAGGATATCAGCATGGACGGACGCTACGAGGCGCTGTGCGGCATCACGCAGGACGAGATAGACCGCTACTTCCCGCAACCCATTGCCGACATGGCCGCGGACTACCGCTGCACGCCCGGGGAGATGAAGCAGCGGCTGAAGCAGCAGTATGACGGCTACCACTTCAGCAAACGGCTGACGGATGTGTACAACCCCTTCAGCCTGCTCAACGCGCTGGACAGTCGCAGTGTGGACGACTACTGGTTCCGCTCGGGCACACCCACATACCTCATCCGCCTGCTCGCCCACTTCAACGAGAACATCAACGAGCTGACGGGCAAGTATTACCGCCCCGAGGAGTTCGTGGACTACAAGGCCGACGTGGAACGTCCGCTGCCTATGATTTTCCAGAGCGGATACCTGACCATCAAGAACTATGATTTTCAATTCAACACCTTCCTGCTGGACTTCCCCAACAACGAAGTGAAGAACGGCTTCCTGACGATGCTGGCCACGTCGTATCTGAAACCTCAGGAGGAAATGGGCACGTGGATACGCAGCGTGGTCATGACCCTCCAGGAGGGCAACACCGACCGACTCCGCACCCTGTTCACCTCGTTCCTGGCCAGTATCCCCTACACCATGCGACGCAAGGAGGGCGAGGCCGAGCGCGAACGCTACTTCCAGTACACGTTCTACCTCATCATGCGCCTGGTGAGCGTCTACACCGTCTACGTGGAGAAGGCGCAGAGCCAGGGCCGCGTGGACTGCGTGGTGGAAACGCCGCAGTACGTCTACATCTTCGAGTTCAAGCTGGACGGTACGGCTGCCGAGGCCCTGCAACAGATCGAAGACCGCGGCTATGCCCGCGAGTATGCCGCCGACACCCGGCAGCTCTACCGCGTGGGCGTGGGCTTCTCGTCGGAGACCGGCACCGTCAGCGACTGGGAATGCCGGTAACATTCATTTTTCCCCCAAATACATGTCATCCCGGACCAAGCGGAGATTCCGAAAATGCGCCATGCACACAGACTCCGCTTATTGTCCAGGATGACCGACCACTCATTCCATATCATCAGGATGTCGCAGCCTCTACCCGCATGAAACGACAGGCTGCCAACCGGATCAATAGCTGATCTTCACCCCCGCAAAGTAGGAACGGGGCAGACCGGGACCGTAAATGTAGCCCGAATCGCGCAGCATGCCCTGGTCGAAGTCTTTCTGGTAGGCATTGAAGAGGTTCTGCACACCGGCGTTCACCTGGAGAGTGATGTTTCTGTAAAGGGCGAAGTCGTAGGCGGCCTTGAGGTTCATCTCCCAGAAGCGGGGCGTGGTCTCGGCACGGTCCTTCTCAATATACCCCTTGCGGTGTTCCACCAGCATGCTGCCCGTATAGGTGCCCGAGAGGGCGATGCTCAGAGGCTTCACGGGGCTGTAGGTGAGCGTCATGTAGCCGTAGGTGTCGGGCGTGCGGAAGACGCGCTTCTCCAGAGGTACCGACTCGTCGTCGCTCCACTGACGGGCCTCCTTGTACTCGGCCTTCTGCAGGGTGACGCCTGCCTGAAGCTGGAGGCTGCTGAGCCAGGCCAGCTTGCCTTCGAGCGTCACGCCATAGACGCGGGCACCCTTCTCGTTGTAGCGTTCGTTCTTCAGGATGCCGTTCTCGGTACCAATCTGGCGCAGGGCAAAGGCATCGGACAGGTTGGTGTAGAAGCCTTCGACCAGCAGATTGCCCTGCAGGGCTCCCCAGCGGTGGTACAGGTCGGCCGAGAGGCTGAAGCTGCGCGACTTCTCCTCACGCAGGTCCTTGGCCAGCTGGATCATGGACACATTGCCGCCCACGTTCTCCACATGCAGGTCTTCGTCGAAAGCCTGGGGCGCACGGAAGCCCACGGAGTAGGCGGCACGCAGGTTGATGTCCTTCGTGGGATTGTAGCGCAGGTTGACGCGCGGACTGAAGATGACGTGATTGATCAGGTTGTGCTTGTCCAGACGGCCGCCCACGAGGAAGCTCCAATGCTCGTTCTTCCACTCGTTCTGCAAGAAGGCGCCGGCGATTCGCACCGTCTGGTCGAGGTAGCGGTTGTAGCCCCACATTTGGTCGTGCATGGCGTCCTGGTTGTACTCCACGCCGCCCGTCAGGTCGGCAGGCAGGAAGAGGCAACGGTCGAAGTGGTAGACATACTGCGTGCCCACCACCCACGTCAGGTCCTTGGTGGAGCCATAGGCGTCGAGCGAGTGGTCGCCGCCGTAATAGCTGTCGCGGTCGATGTTCTGCACGGAGGCGTAGACATTGACCTTATGCTTCTCGTTGGGCGAGAAATAGTCGAACTTCACGCTTCCGCTGTTGATGCTGTGCTGGGTCTGCTCGGTGATGTCGGTCTCGTGGGGCGGACGGTCGAGCAGGTTGCCCCCGCGGCGGAACTCCTGCAGGTGGTGGTATTCAAAGGTCAACTTCGAGTAGGTGCTTGTCTTGAGGAAGGAGCGGAAGCCCACAGTCTGGTTGCGTAGCTTGGGCAGCTCGGTGAAGCCGTCGCCGTCGTAGTCGAAGCCGCTGCGCTCGCGGTTCTGCCCGAAGACGTAGATGCCCGCCTTGTGGTTGTCGGTCACGAGGGAGGCGTTCATCGTGGTATTGTTGTCGAAGGTCGAGAGGCCGCCCACGCCCATGAGGGTGTGTCCCAGCTGGGCGGAGTTGCGCAAGGGTTCCTTGGTGATGATGTTGATGGTACCCGCAATGGCCGACGCGCCGAAGAGGGCCGAGCCGCCTCCGCGCATCACCTCCACGCGTTCGATCATGTTGGCCGGAATCTGCTCCAGCCCGTACACACCCGCCAGGGCGCTGAACACGGGGCGCGAGTCAATCAGGATCTGGGTATAGGGACCGTCGAGGCCGTTGATGCGCACCTGCTGGAAGCCGCAGTTCTGACAGTTGTTCTCCACCCGCACGCCCGGCTGGAAGTTCAGTCCCTGGGCCAGCGTGGTGGAGTTGGTCTGCTCGAAGAGTTTGAAATCCATGACGTTGACCAGCGTGGGAGCCATGCGGCGGGTGGTCTCACTGCGGTTGGCGGTAACCACCACGCCGTCCAGCGCCACGAGGTCCTCCTCCAGTTCGAAGTTCTCTTCCAGCGTGACACCCTTCTTCAGGACCACTTCGCGCGTCACGGTCTTGTAGCCCACGGCGCTGACCTGCAGCGTGAAGCGGCCCTCGGGCAGGTTCTTCAGGAAATAATGGCCCGTGGCGTCGGTCAGGGTACCGATGGTGGTACCTTTCAGCGAAACGGTCATATAGGAAAGGTGTTCCTGGGAATGTTTCTCCAGAACATGTCCCACAATGTTGGCATCCGATTTTTTCAGCTCTTCGGCAAAGAGGGTGGCGGGCAGCAGTGCGTACAGCACGGCCACCACAAGAAACAGATATTTTTTCATGCGTCTTCTTTTTAAATTATTGAATAAAGGAAAGGGAAGAGGTGCCTGAACGGGGACTCACCACAGATTACACAAATTGGCACAAATCTTTCATCGGACAATCTGTATGATAGAAATCAGTGCCTATCTGTGTAATCTGTGGTAAACGATGATACACCTTACGTCAGGCGAAGAAGACACAGGCGGGAGGAGCGCGCAGACGGATGCCGTCCTCCAGCCGCGGCAGGCAGAGGCGCGTGCAGCGCACCACCGCCAGCAAGCCCAGCAGGGCACAGAAACAGGGGACGGCAGCAAGCAGCACAGGCACGGAAGAGGCCTCGTAATGGTCAAGGAAAAGAATGGTCTCGGCCTGGCCCGACGTGTGCTGGTGACCGGCTTTGAAAGGATGCGAGTGCACCATGATGACACCGTTCACCACATGCGAGTGGGTGAACAGCGTCACTCCTCCCCAATACGACAGAAACAGCAGGGGAAGGAAATACTTCAGGATGTGGCGCAACTTCTCCAAAGAACGTCTGTTTATGGTTGGTTTGAGGGCGCAAAGATAAGGGTATTCAGACGAATACACAAACTTTCAAAGTACCTATTTATAGGCATAAGAGGCATTACAGATAATTTAATGCCCTATATGTTCTTCGAACTTCATCAACAAATTTTTTGTATGAATCCAAACGCATCAAGGATTCAATACTGATTTTATCCCCCATTATTTCATATAAGTCAGCTATCGAAAGCTTATGTCTACGATTAGGCAAATCTGAAGTTGCAATTCTAATAGCCTCTTCAATGCATGCCTTCGGATCTGCAATTATTTCTGGATTTCTATCAATTTTTAATTCATGATCCGATTTCCTTGTCCCAATCTCATTTTTTAACAATTCCTTATCGGCTAGCATCCAAGCCTCAATCATCCTGACCGGTATAACGGGGGTCAGCAACTTACAATAATCTTCATCTGCCTGTTGATTCAAAAGCTGTCTGGCAGGTTCTATTTTATCTTGAATTCGTTCTTCATACGTTTCTCTATCAGCATCCGTATGTATAGCCAACGTCATTATTCCACGTTTCAGTCCCTCTCCAGAACATTTAACTACATATTCAGGGAATGATAAACCACTCTTACCAACACTTATTGACTGAACAAATATATCAATATCCACAACACATTCTGTCAATGCTATTTCTTCAAAGGTCCTAACTATCAGACTTTTTAAAAAACGCTCATCAGTAGTTCCTTCAGTTGCCAAACCAATAAATATTTGTTTAGTCATGCCTTTTCTCCCACCATAATAGATTCATTATCATTCATTCGCATATATTCCATCAAAGAATGTAAAGTCAATTTCCTCTCCTGTCCCGAAAACTGGATTGACGTCTGAAGCGCATCTTCTTGTTCCAACGGTGTAATCTTAGTGACCAAAATTTTCTTACGAACCCCTTCTATCGTTATAACTCTATTCACCATTTCAGCATATGCAATTGTAATACATTTATCAGGCATCATATTATAAATTTCTTTTACAAAAACTGTAGAATGTGTATTTACTATAACCTGTCTTAAAGGTGAATCCGGAAAAGCAAAATCAACGGCCAAGTCACGCAACAAAAGGGTTGTTGCCTTTATCCGAAAAGGGTTGATTCCATTCTCAGGCTCCTCAAAACAAAGCAAACCTTTATGATGATTATCATATAACAATACACATAATGCCAAAATGCGTAACGTTCCCTCAGACAAAACTCTAGATGTATATTTTTTCCCATCAACATCCTGAAGTATAATAATGAACTGTTTATTCTCCACATCATCCAATACATCAACTTCCACAAAGTTAGGCAAAAACATATGCAATTTTCTTGAAATTTCTTTCAAGCTATAAGAGTTTTGCTGTTTAATACGAAATAAAGCTGCAGCCATATTTCTTCCTTCGCTATCAATAATATCTTCACCTGTAATTTTACTAGTAGGCAAACGTAACACTTCAGGATTCAGTTGCAGAAAACGCCAACTCCGCATTTCTTCCTTTGCGGCCAATATATGCTTAAAATCAACCGAATCAAAACCACTTATAATAGTTCTTGTCACATTATTCAACGGATAAAATCGCTTTTTTCCCTGAGATCCATCTTGTGGCACAATAACGGTAGGGATTCCATTGTGTTCTTCTGTAGACATATAGGGAACTTGACGTCTACCGGCCTTCACTTGAGGACGCCAAACAGCCGCAGTATCAGGCGGTAATATTTTAACCCATTTATCCGTATCATGCTTAATCGTATCAAGCTTCTCATAAACGACCTTGATATCTTCCATATCCGCATTATTTTTAAAACGCTGAAGTTTTAATTCATAATGCAAACGTGTATATTTCAATTTTTCCGTAGCACCCCATGTATCCGTTATACTAGGATTGACCAGCATTTCTACAACAAAAGACATCTCAGAAGCTATTGAATGGTCGTCATACCTTGTAAATAATTCCAAGAGATCTCCCCGTTGTTCTCTAAAGCTTTTTTGTATCTTATCTGAATCAGCCAACGACGACAGCAATCTTAAAGCATCAAAAAGATTACTTTTACCTGCCGCATTAGAACCCGCTATCACTGTCAAAGGAGTAAAATCCATTTCAAAATTCTGAAAAGACTTGAAGCCATCAATCTTTATATACGTAATCATATCTTATGTTTTTTATTTTTTCAATCCCAACCCACTATCTATATGACAAATCAAGTTTTTCAGCGAAGATAAGGATAAATCTCATATAAAAGAAATATTACTAACCTTTTTGCAAGTACAATAAAGGCCGCAAACGTTAAAAGATACTTGCAGCCTCCAAATATATTGGATAGCCAGACTATTGCAAAGCTATCGCATATTCACCGCCGACCTCGGTGGGAAAGTCCACTTCGTAGTAGCTGAATATGGCATTGGACTGCTTCCCGGCGCTGCGGGCCACCTCGCGACCGTCCTTGCTGACCACAATCGGCCAAGCGGTACGCAGCTTGCAATCCTTTCCGGAAAGCGAACGAATGACGGCACCGGTCAGAATACCGGCCTTCCACTGCATGCCCACTTCAAAGTTGCCGCGTGCCTTCAGTCCCGACACGCTGCCTTCGGGCCAGGCATCGGGTAAGGCAGGCAGCAGGTGGAGAAAGCCTGCATGACTCTGGAGCAGCATCTCGGCCACACCGGCCGTAAAGCCGAAATTGCCGTCGATCTGGAAAGGCGGATGCGCATCGAGCATGCTCTTGAAAAGTCCGCCTCCCTTGCGCCCGCTGCCGAAGCCGATGGGATTGAACAGGTTGGAGATGATCTTATAGGCATGGTTACCGTCGAGTATACGGGCCCACATGTTGATTTTCCAACCCATGGACCAGCCGGTAGCCTCGTCGCCGCGGTTCAGCAGGGTCTGCCGCACGGCATTGAACAGTTCGGGCGTGTCGGTCGTAATCTGGTTGCCAGGGTGGAAGCCGTACAGATGGGACAGGTGGCGATGATGGGGATCGTCCTCCTTGAAGTCGTACATCCACTCCTGCAGCTTGCCCCCCTCGCCTATCTGATAGGGAAGGAGCTTGTCCAGCTTCGTCTGCAATTCCTTTTGCAGGTCGGGGTCGACACCCAGCAGACGGGCAGCTGCCAGCGTGCGGGTGAAGTTCTCGCGGATGATGGCCATGTCCATCGTGGGCCCCATGCTGAGGGCTACCCGTTCACCCTTGGGCGAGATGAACCAGTTCTCGGGTGAGAGTCCGGCGGGAGTCACCAGATGACCCTGACCGTCGTCCGTCAGCCAGTCGGCAAAGAACTCGGCGGCACCCTTCATCAGCGGATAGGCTTTGTCCCTCAGGAAGGCTTCGTCCTGCGTGAACTGGTAGTGCTCCCACAGGTGGCTCGTGAGCCAGCCCTGCACCATCGGCCAGAAGGAGGCACTGGGCACGTTGTCGTTGGGTACGGATTCGCGCCACAGGGACGTGTTATGGTGGGCCACCCATCCGCGGGCGCCATACATGTGCTCTGCCGTCTCGCGGCCCGAAACAGCCAGTTCCTCAATCATACGGAACAGCGGTTCGTGACACTCGGACAGGTTGGTCGGCTCGGCCGGCCAATAGTTCATTTCGGTATTGATGTTGACGGTATAGCCGCTGTTCCAGGCCGGGATGGTGTCCTGGTTCCAGATGCCCTGCAGGTTGAGGGGCTGGCCGCCGGGACGCGAACCGGAAATCATGAGGTAGCGCCCGTACTGGAAAAGGGTGGCTGCCAGGTCGGGGTCGCTCCGGTCGGCAAAGCGGTCGATGCGCTGGTCCGTCGGCAAAGCCAGCTGTTCGGGCGAGGACGGCAGCTTCAGACTGACGCGGCTGAAAAGGGCGTTGAAGTCGGCTGTATGCCGTTCCTTCAGCTGGTCGTAAGTGTAGGCTGAAGCCTTCGCCAAAATGGAAGCGGCCTTTGCCGAAGGGTCTATACCCTCGCGGCTGGGGCTCTTGTCGGATCCGTTGTAGCTGGTGGCCATGCTCAGGAGGAAGCAGGCTTCGTCCGTACCGCTCACACGGATACCCTTGTCGGTGACTTCGACCTTGCCACCCGGACATACGGGCAGCAGCTGGGCCTCGAAGAACATGCCCTTGCCCTCTATCTCATCACCGTAGAGCACGCGCTTGTTGAACTTGCGGCGGCCCTGCCCGTCATACAGCTCGGGGTGTTTGTACTGGTCTCCCCAGCTCTCCAGCTGCTCGAAGGTGCGCCGCTCCACATAGCCCGGCGCCTGACCCTTCATCACCAGCTTACCGTCGTGCACCGAACACCGTGCTGTGGGATGAACGGACGAGAGGCCGAGCGTGACGTCGAGTCCGTCCTTGCCATCGGTCTTCAGGTGGATGACAAGGACGTCGTCGGGATGAGAAGCAAAGACTTCGCGCTCCACGGTCGTGCCGTCCGAAGTATAGTGCGTGCGGTTCACGGCTTCCGCGAGGTTCAGCTCACGGGAGTAGGCCGATACCTGCCCGGCACGGTTGTCCGTAATATAAAGGTCGCCGAAAGGCTGGTAACACTGGTGCAGACGTCCCAGCCAGTGCTTGCAGATGAGGTCTGAAGCCTGACCGTACTCACCGGCCTTCATCAAGGCCATGACACGTTCCTTCATTTCGGGTGTCACCCGTATATCCTTGAAGGTCGTAGAGGGTTCGCCGCTGTAAAGTGTGTTCTCATTGAGCTGCAGATGCTCCCCGGCTGTCCCGCCGAAGACCATGGCCCCCAACCTGCCGTTGCCGACGGGCAGGGCCTCGTTCCAGTTGTCTGCCGGTGCATCGTACCACAACTTGACGGTTTCCCTCTCCTTCTCTACGCTGCCCGCGCAGGCCGCCAGGCAGAGCAGGAACAGTAAATACCAGTGTTTCATAAGTTTTTGGACTTTAAGAATTTATACATGTAGGTATGGCAAAGTTATAAAAACAGTCCGACAATCCAACACCTCTCCCGGACGGGAACATGATTTTGAAACAAAAACGCAAGAAAATGGTACGGCTTTATAATCCGACACTCGCAGGGAAGCGACCCGAAGCATCATTCAGCGCGATATACCAAGAGCTGAAAGCCAAACAAAATGAAAGCAAAAGCGCCGTCCGGCTGACAACGCCGTTCCATCGGGAAGCCACAACCAACGGAAAAGCACGAACCATTATCGATAATTATGCAGAAAAAAGGCAGAAATAGAACTACATATACACTTTTCCACACCAATCCGGGCGTTTGCCGACAGAAAACAAACGACTTGCCGACAGAAAACAATGCTTCCAACCACACAAAACATACGATTTGCCGAGGGAAAACATACGACTTGCCGGGGGAAAAGCGACGCTTTCCCCTCGATAAAGCACGGAAAGGGCCCCGTAAGGGAATGCCTACGTTCTCTTTCTACTGTAAACATTTCGATACGCCACTGGCTGTCAGCCGAATACAGAAAATCGTTCGCACGGATGGAAACGGACCGCCCTCCGGCCGGAAAGAAGCGATTCTCAGCCAACAGAAAATACAAAGTGTCAAAACGTCAAACCGGGGAAAAGGGCGGACCGTAGGCAAGAAAACGGAAGCAAAGCAGAAATATCTGAAAAAAAAGTCGTCTCTTTGCAACTTTGTAGGACGGATGTCCCGTCTAACACACAAAGAAACCAAGAAACTAAAAACCGGAACCATATGAAACGTATCCTTATCCTACTCGGCCTGATGGCCGCCACCAGCCTGGGCATGCAGGCCGAAAACAGAACCGTGACCGACACCGTGGACGGCAAGAAGCGCGTCATCGAACTGCAAGACACCGTAATAAACGGACAACAGACCACCGACACCCTCAGCATCACCACCTACGAAGGTACCGATGCCGACGAGGCCGGCCATGACGATACCTACGGCCACCGCCACAACGGCGGCGGCCTGCAATGGGTGGGCTTCAACTTCGGCGACGACGCGCCGGAAACCGTCATCGCTCTGACAGCCATCATCTTCACACTGGGCCTGCCCGCACTGCTCATCTTCATCATCTTCTACTTCCGCTACAAGAACCGCAAGGCCAAGTATCGCCTGGCCGAACAGGCACTGGCTGCCGGACAGCAGCTGCCGCCCGAGTTCTTCAAGGAAGGCGAAGGAAAAGACCTGCGCAGCCGGGGCATCAAGAACATTTTCCTGGGCATCGGACTCTTCATCTTCCTGTGGGCCATCACGGGCGTGTTCGGCCTGGGCTGCATCGGCCTGCTTATCATGTTC
Organism: Mediterranea massiliensis; assembly: GCF_900128475.1. Classification (GTDB taxonomy): domain Bacteria; phylum Bacteroidota; class Bacteroidia; order Bacteroidales; family Bacteroidaceae; genus Bacteroides; species Bacteroides massiliensis_E. The sequence goes on from NZ_LT635838.1 coordinate 237,407, forward strand.
ACAGGCTTCGGGCAGGTAGCCATCTACTACACCCAGCCGGGACAGGGCGACGGCAAGCCCTTCATCCGCATGGAGCGTGACGAAAAGAAGGGCTACCGCTACATGAAGGTGGGCGGCATCGAGCTCCGCGACCAGACCGAGAAGACCGAGAAAAAAGACACCCCCGCCGCCGAAGACACAAACGAACCGAAAGAATGAGCCAACTCAACGACATATCGCTGATTGCGCAGGTCGTGGTGTTTCACAACACCCGCGCCTTCGACCAGCTGGTCAGGAAATACCAGTCGCCCGTGAGGCGCTTCTTCCTGAACCTGACCTGCGGCGACAGCGAGCTGAGCGACGATCTGGCGCAGGACACCTTCATCCGTGCCTACACCAGCCTGGCCTCCTTCAAGAACCTGTCCAGCTTCTCCACCTGGCTCTACCGCATTGCGTATAATCAATATTATGACTATCTTCGCAGCCGCAAGGAGACGGACGACCTGGACACGGCACGGGTGGACGCCCAATGCAGCGTGCGCCAGCCGGACACGGGCCTGCAGTCGGACCTGCACCGCGCACTGGCCACGCTGAGAGACATCGAGCGCACCTGCATCACCCTCTTCTACCTGGAGGACCAGAGCATCGACAAGATAGCAAGCATTACCGGATGCCCCACGGGAACCGTAAAAAGCCACCTTTCGAGGGCCAAGGAAAAGATGGCAACATACTTAAAACAGAATGGTTATGACGGAAAATGATGACAAGTTACTGGAGAGCTTCTTCGCCGGAAAGCGGCAGGAAGTGGCCGACAACGGCTTCACACACAGCGTAATGCGCAGCCTGCCCCGCCGGAGCAACCGCCTGGCGCGCCTGTGGACGGCCGGAGGATTTGCGCTGGCCGCCGTGCTGTTTGTGGCGCTGGACGGACTGGAGCTGTTGTGGAACAGCCTGCGCGAGGCCTTCACCTCGACCCTGGCCGACGGCATGACGCAAGTGGACCCGCGCTCGATGGCCATAGCCGTAGTGGTGCTGCTCTACCTGATGTACCGGAAAATAGCCTCTTTGGCCTGAAAAGATTATTTTTCACGGCCGGAGAACCATTTTGTCGACGATATGTTATATCTTTGCCGTTTGTAAAAACTGAAATGGTGAAGAGAGTTTTGAAACATATCGTCCCCGTCCTGACCGTGCTCCTCCTGCTCCTTGCCGGCCGGGCCTCTGCCCAGACCACCCGCAGCGACAGCACCGTCATGCAGCGCCTGAAGGGCATGGGAATCCCCGTGACCTACAACAACCGGGTGGAACTGCTGATGAACGGACACGACAAGTTCGTCGACCTGTTCGAAGCCATCCGCGGCGCACGCCACCACATCCACCTGGAATACTTCAACTTCCGCAACGACTCCATCGCCAACGCCCTGTTCGACCTGCTGGCCCAAAAGGCTGCCGAAGGGGTGAAGGTGCGGGCCCTGTTCGATGCGTTCGGCAACTGGTCGAACAACCGGCCGCTCAAGAAGAAACACCTGGAGGACATCCGCCGGCGCGGCATCGAAATCGTGAAGTTCGACCCCATCACCTTCCCCTGGTTCAACCACGCCGCCCACCGCGACCACCGCAAGATCGTGGTCATCGACGGGAAAATAGGCTACACGGGCGGCATGAACATCGCCGACTACTACATCAAGGGCCTGCCCAAGATAGGCGAATGGCACGACATACACGTACGCATCGACGGCGACGCCGTCCGCTACCTGCAAGGCATCTTCCTGACCATGTGGAACCGCGAGACAGGACAGCACGTCGGCGGGCCGGAATACTTCCCCGACACACCCCAGCTGCCGGACAGCATCGCCGAAGAAATCATGATTGTGGACCGCACGCCGCGCGAGACGCCGCGCTCCATCAGCCGTGCCTATGCCGCTTCCATCCGCTCGGCCGACAGCCTGATACGCATCGTAAACCCCTACTTCGTACCGACCAAGTCCATCCAGGAAGCCCTCAAACACGCGCTGAAGAAGGGTACGGAGGTGGAAATCATGGTGCCGTCGGTGTCCGACGTGCCCTTCACGCCCGAAGCGGCCTTCTACATCCTGCACAAGCTGATGAAACGGGGGGCCAAGGTGTACCTGTTCAACGGCGGCTTCCACCACTCCAAGGTGATGATGGTAGACGGCAGCTTCTGCACCGTGGGCACGGCCAACCTGAACAGCCGCAGCCTGCGCTACGACTACGAGACCAACGCCTTTATCTTCGACCCCGAAACGACGGCCGAACTGACCGGCATGTTCGAGCACGACAAGGGGCGCAGCACGCTGCTGACACCCGAAGTATGGAAGGAACGCTCGGCGTGGAAGAAGTTCGTCGGCTGGTTTGCCCACCTGCTCACGCCGTTCCTCTGAAAATTACTTCCGGCCGTTTCGCCATTCTTTGCCTAAAAAGGTTACCTTTGCATTCAAAATACGAATCTCTGCAATGAAACAATACTTAGACCTGCTCAACCGCATCCTGACCGAAGGCGTCGAGAAAAGCGACCGCACCGGTACGGGCACCATCAGCGTGTTCGGCCACCAGATGCGCTTCAACCTGGACGACGGCTTCCCCTGCCTCACCACCAAGAAGCTGCACCTGAAGTCCATCATCTACGAACTGCTCTGGTTCCTCAAGGGCGACACCAACGTGAAGTACCTGCAGGAACACGGTGTACGCATCTGGAACGAATGGGCCGACCCTGACGGCAACCTGGGACACATCTACGGCTACCAGTGGCGCTCGTGGCCCGACTACCAGGGAGGCTTCATCGACCAAATCAGCGAGGCGGTGGAGACCATCAGGCACAATCCCGACTCGCGCCGCATCATCGTGAGCGCCTGGAACGTGGGCGACCTGAACAACATGAACCTGCCGCCCTGCCACGCCTTCTTCCAGTTCTACGTGGCCAACGGACGGCTGAGCCTGCAACTGTACCAGCGCAGTGCGGACACCTTCCTGGGCGTGCCGTTCAACATCGCCTCGTATGCCCTGCTGCTGCAGATGATGGCGCAGGTGACGGGCCTGAAGGCAGGCGACTTCATCCACACGCTGGGCGACGCCCACATCTACCTGAACCACCTGGAGCAGGTGAAACTGCAACTGACGCGCGAACCGCGCCAACTGCCGCAGATGAAAATCAACCCGGACGTGAAGAGTATCTTCGACTTCCGGTACGAGGACTTCGAGCTGGTGAACTACAATCCGCATCCGCACATCGCAGGAAAAGTATCCGTCTAACCCCGAAAACAAGAAAAAAGACATGATCAGCATCATCGCCGCCGTAGACCGCCGCATGGCCATCGGCTACCGGGACAAACTGCTCTTCTGGCTGCCCAACGACCTGAAACGCTTCAAGGCACTGACCACAGGCCACACCATCGTCATGGGCCGGAAGACCTTCGAGTCGCTGCCCAAAGGTGCGCTGCCCAACCGCCGGAACATCGTGCTCTCGTCCAACGCCAACGCTGCCTGCCCCGGCGCGGAGGTGTTCACCAGCCTGGAGGAGGCCCTCCGGCATTGCAGCAGAGACGAAGAGGTCTACATCATCGGCGGCGAGAGTGTCTACCGCCAGGCCCTGCCGCTGGCCGACCGCCTCTGCCTGACGGAGATAGACGCCGAGGCTCCGCAGGCCGACGCCTACTTCCCGCAGGTGCTGCCCGAAGTATGGCACGAAAAAAACAGGGACGTTCATCCTGCCGATGAAAAACATCCCTGTTCCTATGCCTTTGTAGACTACGTCCGCCGCTAAAGGCGGACGGAAGCATTGTCCTTACTCCTTATCCTCTTCCGGTTCCTCTTCTTCAATCAGGATAGGCATCTGGCGATTGATAACCTCGTGGAAGGAAATCAACGTCTCCGTCCGGGCCATGCCCAGCGGCTGGAGCTTCTCCTGGATGATGGTCTGCAGATGCCGGTTGTTGCGTGCATACAGCTTGATGAACATGTCGTACTTGCCGGTCGTGATGTGGCATTCCACGATCTCCGGTATGTTCTCCAGCGCCTTGATGACGGTGTCCGACGACGAAGGATCCTTCAAGTAGATACCGATGTACGCACACGTCTCATAGCCTATCTTTTCAGGGTCGATGATGTATTCCGACCCCTTCAGTATGCCCAGATTGGTCAGTTTCTGAATGCGTTGGTGGATGGCCGCTCCCGACACGTTGCAGGCACGGGCCACTTCCAGGAAAGGTATGCGAGCATTGTCGGCTATCAGCTTCAATATCTGCTCGTCTAAAGTATCCAATTGATGATGTCCCATTTTTAACTTCTCAAATAATATTGACTATAATTCTCAGGCTGCAAAGTTAGCATTTTTTTCAGCATAAAAAATACAGATTGTTACTTTTCTTGTATATATATGATAAAAGACGTACCTTTGTGTGACACATAAAAAAAGAAAACGATGAAAAAATATGCATGCATTCTCCTCCAGCTGCTGATGACGGTCACACTGGCAGCCCAAGACTTTTCCCAGTATTTCACGGACCGGACGCTCCGTGTGGACTACTTTTTCACCGGTAATGCCGACCGCCAGGAGATCTGGGTGGACGAGTTGTCGGTATTGCCCGGCTGGAGCGGACGCAAGCACAACCTGGACCGGCTTCCCCTCGGCGGTTACGGACAAATCACGATGCGCGATGCCGAAAGCGGAACGGTCATATACCGTACGTCCTTCTCCACGCTCTTTCAGGAGTGGCTGGAAACCGACGAAGCCCGAAACGTGCAGAAAGGTTTCGAAAACACCTTCCTGCTGCCCTATCCCAAGCGGCCCGTCGAAGTGGAAGTGACCCTCCTCGACAAACGCCTGCAGCCGGAAGCCAGCCTGAAGCATACCGTCGACCCCGCTGACATCCTGATTCATCCGAAAGGATTCGAGGGCGTGACGCCCCACAAATACCTGCTGCAAAGCGGAAGCACCGAACGCTGCATCGACGTAGCCATCCTGGCGGAAGGATATACGGAGGCCGAAATGGATACGTTCTACCGCGACGCGGCCATTGCCTGTGAGAGTCTGTTTGCCCACGAACCGTTCCGGTCGCTGAAGGACCGCTTCAACATCGTGGCCGTTGCCAGCCCCTCAAAGGACAGCGGCGTCAGCATTCCCCGCCTGCACCGATGGAAACGGACGGCCTTCAGTTCGCACTTCAGCACTTTCTACTCCGACCGCTACCTCACCACCTCGCGCGTGAAATCCATCCACGACGCGCTGGCCGGCATCCCATACGAGCACATCATCATCCTGGCCAACACCGACGAATATGGAGGCGGAGGCATCTACAACGCCTATACGCTGACCACGGCCCACCATCCGATGTTCCGCCCCGTAGTGGTACATGAGTTCGGGCACAGCTTTGCCGGACTGGCCGACGAATATTTCTACGACAACGACGTGATGACCGACACCTATCCGCTGGACGTGGAACCGTGGGAGCCCAACATCACGACTCGCGTGGACTTCGCCTCGAAATGGGAAGACATGCTGCCGCAAGGCGCCCCCGTCCCCACCCCAACGACCGAAAGTGAACGCTATCCGGTCGGTGTCTACGAGGGAGGCGGATATTCATCCAAAGGCATCTACCGCCCTGCCGACAACTGCCGCATGCGAACCAACGAATACCCGACGTTCTGCCCCGTGTGCCAACGGGCCATCCGGCAGCTGATCGAATTCTACACGGAATAAATCCTCCATGTAAAACCCATAAACAAACGGATATCATGATTACCCTGCAACGCATCACCACGGCCGACGGGGAGCTTTATGCTTTTCTGGAAGGGCTGATGACCCGTTCATTCCCGTCCGACGAGTACAGAGACCTTGATGAACTGAGGGACTTCACGGACCACCGTCCGCATTTCTACAACAATGTCGTGCTGAACGACGGCACGCCCATCGGACTGCTCAGCTACTGGGATTTCGACGATTTCTACTACGCCGAGCACTTTGCCATAGATCCGACCCAAAGAAACGGGGGATACGGCAAGGCCGTCTTGCAACACCTCTGCCAGCTATTGGACAAGCCCATCGTGCTGGAGGTGGAAGAACCGGACGAAGAAATGGCCCGACGACGCATCGGATTCTACCAGCGGAACGGCTTCGTGCTTTGGGACAACGAATACCGCCAACCGCCCTACAAACCCGGAGATCCCTGCCTGCCCATGCGGCTGATGGTCTACGGACCGCTGGACAGCCGGAAGGACTACAACCGCGTAGTGCGGAGAATCTACCGCGACGTCTACAAGACCGAATGATAACGCTGGAATTCCAATGCCGGCCTTCTTGTCTCCTGACACGGTGCTTCATGAGGGTCTGACACAGTGCTTCATGAAGGTGTAAGAAAGCACTTCGTGAGCCCCTCAGAAAGCACTTCGTCAGAGGGTCAGGAAGCGCTTCGTCAGAACCCCATCATCCAATCGTGAAAGCGACACAAAAAAAAGGCGCATCCCGCAAAGGATGCGCCTTTCTCATTTGTATGTCTCAACCATTACTGACGCGGCTGCGCAGAATAGTTAATTTTCAATGCATAAGCTTGACGGAGAGCTTCCTTGAGTTCAGTAACGATACCCATCTTGGTGTCTTGGTCAATCTTCAAAGAAACAGTCATATTCGGCTGATCCTCTTCTTTCATACTGGCACGTTCACCGTTGATGTAGTCATATACCTCAGAAACTTCAGCAAAGTTGTCATTCAATTGGATACGGCTTTCTTCACCCAGCTTCGCACGAAACTCTTTCGTCGGTTTTCCTACATAAATAAACGTTACCAACGATTTCTTCTCAAGTTTCTCCAATTCAGTAGCTTGCGGAGCTCTAAACTCAACCTTCAAAGTAACCTCACGCATGGTTGTTACAATCATGAAGAAGAACAACAATGTGAAAATAAGGTCAGGCAGTGAAGAAGTGTTCAAGGCGGGCATGCCGCGCTTACCTGTTTTATTAAATTTTCCCATTACTTCTTTTCTCCATACTTTTTAGGTTCCGCCTCAGAAATCACCTGAGGATAAATCTCACGTATCGCTTCCTGCTGCTCCTCGTTCAAGTCAGCGAAATTCTTCTGCCACTTGGATTGTGCCAGTTCGTTACGCAGCTCATTGTAAGCAGCAACCAACTCATTTTGCACAGCAATGTATGCCTTGTAGGACGTACCACGGTCGCAACGCAAAGAAATAACATGGAACTTCGTTACCATCTGAGTTCCAAAGAACGGAACATCGACAGCCACTTTTTCCGGCAACTTTTCGTCGTTGTACGGATTGGCAATGAATTCCTTTGCCTTGTCGCGCAGCTGTTCTACGCTGACATAGTCGCTTCCACACATCAACTGGTCGTTGAAGTTCACGGAGACCTGCAGGATGTTGCGCTCCTTGATATCCTTGTCTTCCTTTTTCTGGTCTGGCCGTGGAGGTTCCGGCAAACGTCTTGCCAAACCTTGGTCGGTATCCATAGAAGTGGTAAGCAAGAAGAACAGCAACAAGATGAAAGCCATATCCGCCGTAGAACTTGAGTTGACTTCGGGAACGGTTCTTTTCTTTCTAGCCATATTAATTCCTCTTACTTGATTTATTTAAACTTTTTGGCAGCGCCAAATCCTATCATTAATAGAATCATCACACCTACTTCTATGTAAAGTGTATATATAAACATATCGGTCAATTTCAACCAGAAAGGAACGTTCTCTGTACCTTCATATCCCGGTATGGCCAAAGGTGTTGCATCACCCGCAGCCCATGTTACAACCAATACAACAACGAGCAAGGCAATACCAACCAATGATTTAAGAGCAGTCTTAGGAGAATCTGCGAACATGGAGCCAAATTGATAAACGACACCAACAACAATAGCTATAACTCCCAACACAAACAAAATATAATTCCAATACAGGATAGCGTCCGTGTAAAGCGGCTCTGACAGCGAAGGGTCAGCCACCACACGCTGATCCATTGGGGTTTCTCCACCGAAGAAGAACAAGCCCAGGATGATCAGTGTAATGAGGAGCATTACAGACAGGATAAATCCTGAAACCCTTTGTATTTTAAATTTCTTCATCTTGCAATAAGATTATTATTTTTTGTACTTCAGTTCATATTTCACAACCATATCCAACAGCGTTACAGAAGAATCTTCCATATCACTGGTCAGAGCTTCAATCTTAGACAGGATGTAGTTGTAGAATACCTGCAGAATCAAGGCTGCGATCAAACCGAAGATAGTCGTAATCAAGGCCACTTTCATACCACCTGCAACGACCGTCGGAGAGATATCACCTACCTGCTGGATCTTATCGAATGCCTGCACCATACCGATCACAGTACCCAAGAATCCCAAAGACGGGCTCATTGCGATGAACAGCGTAATCCAAGAGCAACCTTTTTCCAAGTAGCCAGCCTGTACACCACCGTAAGAAACTACTGATTTCTCAACAACGTCCAAGCCTTGATCCAATCTCATCAGACCCTGGTAGTAGATAGAAGCGATAGGACCGCGGGTGTTACGTGCAATATCCTTAGCACCTTCTACATCACCTTTTTCCATAGCTGCTTCAATAGCGGCCATGAACTTCTTCGTGTTGATTTCGGCCAAGCTCAGATAAATGATACGCTCGATGCAGAAAGCCAAACCGATAACCAATGCAATAGAAATAAAACTCATGAAGAATGCAGAACCTTCGATATATTTGATCTTCAGTTCCTTGTGAATACCACCTTCTTCTACTACTACAGGAGCAGCAGCCTCGTCAGCAGCAGCTTCTACTGCGGGAGCAGCCTGTTCTGTTTGTTCCGCTGCAGGAGCATCCTGAGCTTTAGCAAGTTGAGTTGAGCCAAATGTTAAGACTCCCATCACAGCAACAATTGCAAATAACTTTTTCATTGTGTGTCTAATTTTTAAGATTAATTAATTAAATTACTTGTTATTATGTTTATTTATTATTCGCTTTTTATCGTCTGTTGCGGAGAGAGGGGGATTCGAACCCCCGATACCCTTTAGGGGTATACACGCTTTCCAGGCGTGCCTCTTCAACCACTCGAGCATCTCTCCTTTTCCTATGCTTTTCTTAAAAACGGCTGCAAATTACAAAAAAATTGCGAACCTCCAGCGTTTTCAGCTACAAATGTATTCTTTTTTTTGTTCTCGCATCGCATTCTGTCCCTATAATCTTTAAGAAAAACCCAAAATTAATAAACTTTAAAGTCTTTACGACCTTATTTGAGCATTCCAAACACTTTTAAAGCGTTCTCGGACGTCCGTTTGGCAACGTCTTCGGGAGTGCGTCCGCACACCTCTGCCAGCTTGGCCAGGACATATTGGACATAGGCACTCTCGTTGCGCCGCCCCCGATAAGGGACAGGGGTCAGATAAGGGGAGTCGGTTTCCAGCAGAATCCTGTCCAGCGGCACGGCCGAAAAGACTTCGGGCAGACGGGACTTCTTGAAGGTCAACACTCCATTCACCCCCAAATAAAAGCCGGGGAATTCCAGTACCTTCGCCGCCTCGTCCGCACTGCCGGTAAAGCTATGGAACACCCCTCTCAGAGTGGTGGAACGATAATCTTCCATAATCCGATAAATAGGTTCGAAAGCCTCCCGGCAATGAATGACAACCGGCAAATCATACTCCAGCGCCCAGTCGAACTGACGGCGAAGCACCGTTTCCTGTTCGGCACGGAAGGTGGTGTCCCAATACAAGTCCATACCGATTTCACCGATGGCCAAATAGCGGCGGCCAGAAGCCAGTTCGGCTGCCACGACATCCAGTTCCCTTTCATAATCCTCGTGCACGGAGGTGGGATGCAATCCGATCATCGGGAAACAATAGCCTTCATAGCGTTCGCACACGTCGAGCATCGGACGGATGGTCATACTGTCGATGTTCGGCATCAGGATATGGGTTACCCCCGCCTCGCGGGCACGTTCGATAACCTGGGGCAAATCATCAGCAAACTCTTCCAGAAAGAGATGGGAATGTGTATCGATCATATTCATGGTTCAACTCCTGACTTTATCTTTTCACTGGTACGATAGTAATAGACCAGTCCATAGGCCCGACAAAGCTCCAGCCGCTTGTCAACGGGTTCCACCTGACTGAACTTCTCTTCCACCTGGTTCCACAGGTCCAGAATCAACGCATCGGCTTCGCGACGCATGGAGGCAACTGCCGCCTGGCTACGGGCTGTGGCCGTTTGAAGGCTGCGCTGCTTCTCATAGCTTTCGGCGAAGATATCATAATGCACCTTCACCTTGGCAATGGTCGGATTATAAATGGGAATGCCGCCCTGCGAGGTACGCCGGTTCTCACCGGCAATAACTTTCCGCCCCCACTCCAGCAAAGCCTGCTCGCTCGAAAGGTCGGGCAAAGACGGACAGGCATCCAAACCATAGTAAGCCTTGTGAGCCGCCCGGATTTCCGAACGGATGACGGCCAGATTGAACACCTGGATGAAATGGGACAGGTACAGACGGGCCATCTTGACATTCGCCTGATGTATACGGCCGGCCTTGGCCTGACGATTGTAACATTCCATATAAAAGATGTGTGCTGCTTCGAAACGCGGCAGAAAGTTACGAGCCATCCCCACCGTCCGAAAGCTGAACGGAAGGCCATAGGGATTGTCGTAACCATCGGCCTTCTCGATCGCTGTTTTCAGCGCCCGGATGCGTGCCTGATCGGTATTGGGTAATCTTCTATATGGCATAATTCCAATCTACTATTATTATAGAGTTTTAGGATTCGCGATGCATCAAGGATTCCATCAGTGCCTGCAATTCTTGCTTGCGGTTTGTCGGGACACTGACCTGCGCCAGGCTCTCCTCAGCCCGACGGGTATACTCCTCAATCTTCCGTTCGCACAGGGCTTTCACCCCGATGGCATCGTACAGAGCCGTGACCGCAGCGATCTTTTCGGCAGGGTCAAACTGTCCGGCCTTCACCCACCGCTCCAACTCGGCGCGTTGGGCGTCCGAAGCCTGGCGGTAGGCCTGAATCAGCAGATAGGTTTTCTTGTTGCACAAGATGTCGCCTCCAATGTTTTTGCCGAAGACTTTCACGTCGCCATACACGTCCAGCAAGTCGTCCTTCAGCTGGAAAGCCACTCCCAGATTCATGCCGAAGTCGTACAGGCGGGCGGCGTCTTCTTCGGAAGCTCCGCCCAGCATAGCGCCCAGCTTCAATGCGGCGGCCAGCAGCACGGAGGTCTTCAGCCGGATCATTTCCAGATACTCTTCCTCGGTCACGTCGTCGCGCGTCTCGAACTCCATGTCGAACTGCTGCCCTTCGCAGATTTCCAAAGCCGTCAGGCTGAACAGATCCATGACCGGCTTCAACAAGCCGGCGGGACATCCTTCGGCCATGAACTGATAGGCCAGCACCAGCATGGCGTCGCCCGAGAGAATGGCCGTATTCTCATTCCACACCTTGTGGACGGTCGGCTTACCCCGGCGACGGTCAGCCTGGTCCATCAGGTCGTCATGCAACAACGTATAGTTGTGATAGACTTCGATGCCGGTAGCCTGGTTGAAGATGCTCTCCACATCTTCCTTATAGAGGTTATAGGCCATCATCATCAGGACGGGGCGGATGCGCTTGCCTCCCAACGAAAGCACATAGGATACAGGTTCGTACAATCCGGCCGGACGGCGGGTGAACTGAAGTTCGGCAATATGCCTGTTGATCTTTTCAAGAAGTTCGGAAGACTTGAACATAACGGACGAAAAAAGGAATGTGTAGGAACGAAAAGAGGCTGCACACAGGCAACCTCTTTCCTTTCTTTATCTATTTGACAATAAATTACTGCAAACGGAACATTACAGGCACGGTGTATTTTACACGTACGGCCTTACCACGCTGCATACCCGGTTTCCACTTCGGCATGGAGTTGATCACGCGAAGGGCTTCCTTGTCCAGGTAGGGGTCTACACCACGGATAACCTTGGCATCTACGATACTACCGTCGGCATTGACAACGAATTGTACAGTCACACGACCCTGCGTACCGTTCTCCTGTGCGATGGTAGGATACTTGATGTTCTTGCTCAGGTATTGCATCAGACCTGCCATACCACCGTTGGGGAATTCAGGCATCTGCTCTACAACCTCGAAGATTTCCTGCTCTACCACTTCTTCCTCTTCTACCGTAGGAGGCACGTAGGCGATTTCTACAGCCTGACCGGTTTCCTCGGACGAAGCGATTTCGGTAGATTCAACCTCCATATCATCATCCACAATTGTCAAAGACTCAACAACCGCAGGTGCTTCGGGAGGAGGCGGAGGAGTAGCTTGCTCCGGTTGTTCCGTAATAGGAATTTCGATTTCCTCTTCAAATACAAGGTCGGCTACACCCTGGCTCGTATCAATCTTCACATCACGTTTCGTCCATTCGAAGGCGATGAACATGAAAGCGAGCACAATTACATAACCGACGAGCAGCCAAGTAGATCTCTTGTTCTCCAAGTCTGCTTTAGGCGATTTTTTAACTTCCATAATCTATAATAAATTTTAGTGTTTCTCATTTGGGGCAAATATAGCACTTTTCCCACGATTGTGCGCGGGTGCGTGTCTTTTTTTACACAATCGCCCCTGCATTTTCGTTTTTTTAATTGTTCAAAAGGCTACTTTCGCTTTTGTGCTACAAATGTAACGAGATATTTTAAAAATAGCCTTATCTTTGGCATGTTTTTTTGAACAAAAAATGAAATGTTCCGTTTCTCCAGCAGAGATGTTGCATTTCGATAAAGGAACCACCTTATTAATATATAGAAAACGATGAGAAAGATAATCATTGCCATCGACGGATTCTCTTCGTGCGGCAAGAGCACTATGGCCAAAGACCTGGCACGCGAAATCGGGTACATCTACATCGACAGCGGAGCCATGTACCGGGCCGTCACCCTGTATTGCATCGAGAACGGACTGCTGCACGACGGCCGCATCGACGCGGACAAGCTCAGCCATGAGATAGACAACATCCATATCTCCTTCCGACCCAACGCCGCTACCGGCCGGCCGGACACCTACCTGAACGGCGTGAACGTGGAAGAACGGATACGCACCATGGAAGTATCCTCCCTGGTGAGCCCCGTAGCCGCCCTCGACTTCGTGCGCGAAGCCATGGTGGAGCAGCAGCAGGAGATGGGGCAGGCCAAGGGCATCGTCATGGACGGACGCGACATCGGCACCACCGTCTTCCCCCATGCCGAACTGAAGATATTCGTCACTGCCTCGCCCGAAATACGCGCCCAACGCCGCTACGACGAACTCAAGGCCAAGGGACAGGCCGTGGACTTCGACGAGATTCTGGCGAACGTGAAGCAGCGCGACTACATCGACCAGCACCGCGACGTGAGCCCCCTGCGCAAGGCCGACGACGCCCTGCTGCTGGACAACAGCCACCTGACCATCGAGCAGCAGAAAGCCTGGCTGACCGAACAGTTCGAACGCGTGGCCGGCAAATGAACCTCCCCCCTCCCCGACTGGCAAAGCATTGCTTTCCAGTCGGGAAAGCAATGTTTTCCAACCCATAAAACACCGTTTTATCACATGGCTAAAGTAGAAATAGACGAAGGATCGGGCTTCTGCTTCGGAGTGGTCAACGCCATCAGCAAAGCCGAAGAGGAACTGGCCAAAGGCGGCACACTGTACTGCCTGGGCGACATTGTGCACAACAGCCGCGAAGTGGAGCGTCTGAAGGCCATGGGGCTCGTCACCATCAACCACGACGAGTTCAACCGCCTGCACGACGCCAAGGTACTGCTGCGCGCCCACGGCGAACCGCCCGAGACCTACGAGACAGCCCGCCGCAACCACATCGAAATCATCGACGCCACCTGCCCTGTCGTCCTCCGCCTGCAGAAGCGAATCAAGCAGGAATACACCCGGCAGGACGACGAAGACACACAGATTGTCATCTACGGCAAAAACGGACACGCCGAAGTGCTGGGCCTCGTCGGCCAGACCGAAGGCAAAGCCATCGTCATCGAGAAGCTGGACGAAGCCCGCTCGCTCGACCTGACCCGTAGCATCCGCCTCTACTCGCAGACCACCAAGTCGCTGGACGAATTCCGCCGCATCGTGGAGTACATCCAGGAGCACATCTCGCCCCAGGCCACCTTCGAATACTACGACACCATCTGCCGGCAGGTGGCCAACCGCATCCCCAACATCCGCAAGTTTGCCGCCTCGCACGATCTGATATTCTTCGTCAGCGGCAAGAAGAGCTCCAACGGCAAGATGCTGTTCAGTGAATGTCAGAAGGTGAACCCCAACTCGCACCTGATAGACAGCCCCGAGGAAATAGACAGCTCGCTGCTGGCCAAAGCCTCCTCCATCGGCATCTGCGGTGCCACCTCCACCCCCAAGTGGCTGATGGAACAAATTTCGTCGGCCATCCAAGAGAAGCTCCAAAGTCCAGCAAATTAACGAAAATTATTATAGTCGCCCTCAGCTTTTTCGTATCTTTGCGGGCAAATTACTAACTAAAAGAAGATTGTCATGGGAACAATTAAGTGCATCGGTATTCTGACCTCCGGAGGAGACGCTCCGGGAATGAACGCTGCCATCCGTGCGGTGACACGTGCAGCCATTTACAACGGCCTTCAAGTAAAAGGTATCTACAGAGGATACAAAGGCCTGGTAACCGGTGAAATCAAAGAGTTCAAAAGCCAGAACGTAAGCAACATCATTCAAATGGGAGGTACCATCCTGAAGACAGCACGCTGCAAGGAATTCATGACTCCCGAAGGCCGCCAGCTGGCCTACGACAACATGAAGAAGGAAGGTATCGACGCCCTGGTCATCATTGGCGGCGACGGTTCGCTGACGGGTGCCCGCATCTTTGCGCAGGAGTTCGACGTGCCCTGCATCGGCCTGCCCGGCACCATCGACAACGACCTTTTCGGCACCGACACAACCATCGGATATGACACGGCCCTGAACACCATTCTCGACGCCGTCGACAAAATCCGCGATACGGCTACGTCGCACGAACGCCTCTTCTTTGTCGAGGTTATGGGACGTGACGCCGGCTTCCTGGCCCTGAACGGTGCCATCGCATCGGGTGCCGAAGCAGCCATCATCCCCGAATTCAGTACGGAAGTAGACCAGCTGGAAGAATTCATCAAGAACGGCTTCCGCAAGTCGAAGAACAGTAGTATCGTCATCGTAGCCGAAAGCGAACTGACGGGCGGTGCCATGCACTATGCCGAACGTGTGAAGAATGAATATCCGCAATACGACGTACGCGTCACCATCCTCGGCCACCTACAACGCGGCGGAAGCCCCACGGCCCACGACCGTATCCTGGCCAGCCGACTGGGTGCCGCTGCCATCGACGCCATCATGGAAGGACAACGCAACGTCATGATCGGCATCGAGCACGATGAAGTGGTTTACGTTCCCTTCACCAAGGCCATCAAGAACGACAAACCCATCAAGAAAGAACTGGTCAACGTATTGCGCGAACTGTCCATCTAAGGGAAAAACGAAACTCAATATGCAGAAAGGGGGGTGCATTGCTGATGCACCCCCTTTCGTTTTTATAACTTTACAACCATTGCTTCACCCGTTCCTCGGTCAGCCTCCACAACTCATCGGCCTGCTTGTGGTGCAGGTATTTATCGGACAACCGCTTCGGATGGCAGCTGACGTTCAGCGTTCCTGTCCGCTTGCCCGCCTCCTTGTCCAGCAACAGACTGACAGCCGTAGCAGCTCCCTGCCGTGGCGTGCGGATGAAGGGACGGAACAAGATGTCTGTCAACGGGTCGAACCACATGTGCATCGTGATGATGTTGGTCGAAACGATGCCCGGATCGGCTGCATTGACCACAATCCCCCGCTCCTTCACCCGACGGGCAAGTTCTATCGTGAACAGCGTCAAGGCGAGCTTGGTATTGCTATAAATGGGAATACGCCAGAAGGCTCCTTTCTTACCTTGAAGGAAGAAATCGGGAAAATCGAGCCGCCCGATGGCATAGGTGCACGACACCATGTTCACCACACGGCTTCCCTCACCCATCAGCGGAAGCAACTTACGTGTCAGCAGATAAGGACCTACATAGTTGACGCTGACCGTGCGCTCCAGACCGTCTTCGGTGATATGCCGCCCCGTTTCCATCGTCCCGGCATTGTTCATCAGCAACGCCAAAGGGGTACCCTCCTGCAACAGACGGTCGGCAAAAGCAGCTACCGAAGCCAGCGAAGCCAGGTCAATGCCCCGCACCTCAATTTCTGCATTCCCAGTGTCCTCAGCCAGCATCCGGCGCTTGGCTTCCGCCTTTGCCGAATCGTAGCAGGCCATGATGACACGATAGCCCGCCCGGGCCACCGCACGGGTGATTTCCGTTCCCATGCCTCCGTCGGCCCCCGTAATGACTGCCAGTTTCTTTTCCATATTCATCACCCCCTGCTTTCTATCCGTTCAATTTCCTTCTTCAGACAAGGTGGCAATTCCTCCTTCAGCCGCTGATGGCAGGCCATGTCGATGGAATACATGCGGGCAATACAATAGTTGCTGTGCTTGCACGAGCAGCGGGCATTTTCTTCGGCACGCATACGGTTGACAAAGCCCGGCTCGTTGAGCAGGGCACGCCCCATCTGAACGGCTTCAAAACCATGGTCGAGCACCTCGTCAATCTTCTGCCGCGCTACCAGGCCGCCCACATAGACCAGCGGCATGTCCAGAGCTTCGCGGAACTTCAAGGCATCCTCCAGGAAATAGGCTTCCTTGAACGGCACGGTGGGTATCATCCACTTGCCGACCATACGCACCCCGTACTTCAGCCACCAGCAGGTCATGTAGTAGGTCATGGTGCGGATAGGCATCTCTCCACGCATCACGTACATGGGCGCCTTGCTGACAAAACCGCCGCTCAGCACCAGCGCATGGGCACCAGACTGCTGCAGGCGGCGAGCCACCTGCAACGATTCGTCCAGCTCCATGCCGCCGCGGAAACCGTCGCGCATGTTCATCTTCACCAAGACGGCCATGTCGCTGCCGGCCGCCTTCATCACCTCGTCCATCACCCTATCCATGAAGCGCATGCGGTTTTCCAGCGAACCGCCGAACTCGTCCCGGCGGTGGTTGGTCGAAGGCGAAAGGAACTGGCTGATGAGGTAACCATGCCCGGCATGTATCTCGACGGCATCGAAGCCCGATTCACGGGCCAGGTTCACCGCACGTCCATAGGCACGGGCCATCTCCGGCAGCTCGTCGGCACGCAGGCCGCGCACGAAGGTCGGCGAATAGAGATTGAAACCGCTGCTGGCCCCTACGGGCGTACAGCCGCAGATGCTCTTGTGCGACATGTTGCCACAATGCCCCAACTGGATGCTGGCGGCCGCCCCTTCGGCATGCACGGCATCAGTCAGCCGGCGAAGGCCGGGTACAATCTCGGGCCGCATCCACAACTGGCGGTCAAAGGAAAGGCCGCTGCGGGTGACGGCCGCATAGGCCACCGTCGTCATACCCACACCGCCTGCGGCCACGGAGCGGTGATAGTCGAGCAGCTGTTCCGAAGGCTTGTTGCCCGGACACATGCTCTCGAAGGCCGCCGAACGGATAGTACGGTTGCGCAGCGTCAGCGGTCCTATGGTTACTGGAGTAAACAGTTTCGAATTCATTTATCTCAATTTATTAAAACGCTCAATAGATAAAGGGGATGATTCTCTTTCTGCGGCCCACCGCCTCGTCGCCAAACTCCTGCCGGTAGCGTTTGTGGATGGCATCGGCACGAGGCACCAGATTGGCCGCCGTCCACCAGACAAAGACCCATGCGGCAGGCGAAGCGGTCAGTACGGCAAATCCCGTCCATTCCACCAGCTCGCCGAAGTAATTGCCCGAGGTGACATAACGGTACATGCCACGTGCCGGCAGATAGTGTTTCGTGTCGCCCGGCTTGCGCAGATGGCGGATCACATGGTCGGAATGCAGGTTGATGCCCATCCCTACGAAGAACAGCAGGATGCCCAAGACCGACTGCGGGCGAAGCAGGAAACTCCATCCCCCGTCATACAGTCCCTCGGGCGGATACACGAACAGGCCGGTAGCAATCAGCCAGGCATTCAGCACATTGAACACAATGCCCATCCCCATGATGCTCACCGGCATGCGACTCTTTCCCTTCATCAGCAGGGGGAAGACGAACGAGCGCTGGAAGTAGTGCAACAGAAACAACAGGGCCATCGCCGACTGGGGAGCTACCATGCCCGCTCCGCTATGCAGCCAGCAGACCAGCATCCCGACAAAGGCCGGTGCCTCCATCAGCACCCACGCCAGCTTGTTGTTGAGCGACAGTCCCCACGACGCCGTGCGGAACATGCCATAACCCGCCTTGACAAAATAGAGCGACACAAAGACTATGACAGCCACTCCGCTCATCGCCCACAGAAAACTATGAAATTGGTACAGAGACATAAACCTTTCGTTTTTAACGAGGCAAAGATAGAGAAAAACTCTGAAAGGCCACAGCGTTTTCTGCAACAAAACACACACAAGTTCCGTCAGAATGCCTACCTTTGCCCTCATGAAACAGGAAAAAGAGACAAACAGCCCCAGCCTGCACCTCCAGCAACAGCAGTTGCTGCTACGCATGGAGTACGAATACGAGAAGGAAGAGTTCCGCCGGCAGACGGAAACCATGGGTGTGGCACGCAAGGTGAAGCGCGGCATGTGCTGGTTTCCCGTCACCACCGGGCGCAGTTACTACAACTCGCTGAACCAGCTGGTGCTGGAGGTGACCCGTACCGAAGATACCGACATCGAACACAACTTCGAGTACGGACGGCCCGTCTGCTTTTTCCGACAGACGGCAGACGGCAGCCTCAGCTACTACAACTTCCAGGGTACCGTCAGCTATGCCGACGAGACCCGTATGGTGGTAGTGATGCCCGGCGCCGGTGCCATCCTCGACGTACAGGCAGCCGACCGGCTGGGCGTGCAGCTCTACTTCGACGAAACCAGCTACCGCACGATGTTCGAAGCGCTGGCCGACGTGCTCCGCGCCAAGGGCAACCGGCTGGCCGAACTGCGCGACACGCTGCTGGGCACCCTGAAGCCCGGCTTCCGCGAACTCTACCCCGTCCGCTTCCCCTGGCTGAACTCCACGCAGGAGTCGGCCGTCAACAAGGTGCTCTGTACCCGTGACGTAGCCATTGTCCACGGCCCTCCCGGCACGGGCAAAACCACCACACTGGTCGAAGCCATCTACGAAACGCTACACCGCGAGCCGCAGGTGCTGGTATGCGCGCAGAGCAACACGGCCGTCGACTGGATTTCGGAGAAGCTCGTGGACCGCGGCGTCAGCGTGCTGCGCATCGGCAACCCAACGCGTGTCAACGACAAAATGCTGTCCTTCACCTACGAACGCCGCTTCGAGTCACATCCCGCCTACCCCGAACTGTGGAGCATCCGCAAGGAACTGCGCCAACTGCACGGCAAGGCCCGTCGCGGCACTTACGAGGAACGCGAAGGCGTGCGCAGCCGCATGTCCCGCCTGCGCGACCGTGCCACAGCCCTGGAAGTACAGATCAACGCCGACCTCTTCGACTCGGCCCACGTCATCGCCTCCACCCTCGTCAGCAGCAACCACCGTGTGCTGGCCGGCCGACGCTTCGGCACCCTCTTTATAGACGAGGCGGCACAGGCCCTCGAAGCTGCCTGCTGGATAGCCATCCGCAAGGCCGACCGCGTGGTGCTGGCAGGCGACCACCAGCAACTGCCGCCCACCATCAAGTGCTACGATGCGGCACGTAGCGGACTGGAGCGTACACTGATGGAGACCGTCGTGACCCGCAAGCCCGAGACCGTCTCGCTGCTCACCACCCAATACCGCATGAACGAAGCCATCATGCGCTTCTCGTCCGACTGGTTCTACGGCGGGCAGCTGCAGGCCGCCCCCGAAGTGCGCCATCGCGGCATCCTCGACTGGGACACTCCCATCTCGTGGATTGACACGTCGGAAATGGATTTCAAGGAAGAGTTCGTGGGCGAGAGTTTCGGCCGCATCAACCGCCAGGAGGCCGACCTGCTGCTCAGCGAGCTGGAGAAATACATTGCCCGCATCGGCGGACAGCGCATTCTGGACGAGCGCATCGACTTCGGCCTCATCTCGCCCTACAAGGCACAGGTGCAATACCTGCGCGGCAAGCTCCGCGGCAGTGCCGCCCTGCGTCCCTACCGCCACCTAATGACGGTCAACACGGTCGACGGTTTCCAAGGTCAGGAGCGCGATGTCATCTTCATCAGCCTCGTCCGCGCCAACGACGAAGGCCAGATAGGTTTCCTCGGCGACCTGCGCCGCATGAACGTAGCCATGACCCGTGCCCGCATGAAGCTCGTCATTCTGGGCGATGCTGCCACGCTGGGACGGCATGCCTTCTATCGGAAGCTGCTGGAGCACATCCGCGAACTGGCCTCCCCCTCTGCATGATGTTGGATTGTCGCCCCGCAAAAGGTAGGATGTTTTGCCCCAAAACAAGTCCAAATATCCAGCAAAACAATTAAAAAAGGGAGCGCACCGCCGTGCCAAGCACGTCGATACGCTCCCTTATAACTTCTTCAATCAGACAGATTGATTAGTTGTTCTCGGGACGGAGCTTGCGGACAGTAACGGCTGTCTGCCACATTTCGCTGTCGCGCAAAGCCCTCAATTCGGCATTCAGTTTCTCACGATAATCGGGCTGAGAGTTGCTGTCGATAGAAATCTGTGCTTCGTTACCGCTCTTCACACTCTCATACAGCTTCTGCATAACGGGCTTGATGGCGTCGTGAAACGGGCCCATCCAGTCGAGGGCACCACGCTGGGCGGTAGTAGAGCAGTTGGCATACATCCAGTCCATACCGTTCTTGGCAAAGAGAGGCATCAGCGACTGAGTCAACTCCTCAACGGTTTCATTGAAAGCCTCGGAAGGCGTGTGGCCGTTCTCACGGAGCACTTCGTACTGAGCCAGCAACAGACCCTGGATAGCACCCATCAGCGAACCGCGCTCGCCGGTCAGGTCGGAATAAACCTCGCGCTTGAAAGTCGTTTCGAACAGGTAACCGGAACCGATACCGATACCGATGGCCAGCGTGCGGTCTTTGGCACGACCCGTTGCATCCTGGTAAACGGCATACGAGCTGTTCAGTCCGCGGCCCTCGAGAAACATCGTACGCAGCGACGTACCCGAACCCTTGGGAGCTACCATGATGACATCTATATCAGCAGGAGGGATGATGTGAGTGCGTTCCTTATACGTAATAGCGAAACCATGAGAGAAGTACAGAGCCTTGCCCGGAGTCAGGTACTGCTTGATCTTGGGCCATACGGCAATCTGGGCAGCATCGGACAGCAACATGCAGACGATGGTACCCTTCTGTGCAGCCTCTTCGAGCGAGAAGAGTGTTTCGCCCGGCTTCCAACCGTCGGCCACAGCCTTTTCGTAAGTTTTGCCCTGACGCTGGCCAACGATAACGTTGAAGCCGTTGTCGCGCAGGTTGCAAGCCTGGCCGGGACCCTGTACGCCGTAACCCAGAACGGCAATTACTTCATCTTTCAAGATTTCACGTGCTTTTTCAAGAGGAAACTCTTCGCGGGTCATCACATTCTCGATGACACCGCCAAAATTCATTTGTGCCATTTTGTTTTAGTTTTTTTATTTGTGGCTTTCGCCTGGTTAATATATTGTTCGTTATTCAAAAATCACTTTGGCCCGGCAGACCGTCTCGCTGCCGTTCTTTTTCACCTCTACGCCGTAGACGCCATTCCCGTCGTCATCGAGGAAGAAGGAAAGCTCGTCACCGAAATAGCTCTCGGCCACGTAGGCCATCTCGAAACGGCGGATGCGCTGCGTCCGATACTTCTCCAGCGGGAAGAGGTCGAGGATGTGTTCAATGTAGCGGATGCTGTTCACATGGCCGTTGATGTCGATGTCGCTGTACTTGGCCGTAAGCGAAGCGACCGGCTCGGTAGCCTGCACCTTGATGCGCGAAGGCTTCTCGATGGGACAAGGCTCGTCGCACACGTAGTTTACGATATCGCCATCGTTGATGGCCAGCAGGTCGATGGGCTTGCGTGTCTGCATGCTGATCATCGCCCACACGGAACGTGCATAACCTATCTTGCGCCCGTCCTTGTCGAGGATGGCAAAGTTACGGTCGGTAAAGAGACGGTAGACGTTCTCCACCCATGTCTGTACAGAGAAGGTCTCGTACTGCAAGGGCATCTCGTCCATGTCGATAGCCAGACGGGACAATACCCACGTATAGTTTTCCTCGTTCAGCTCGGCCATGCCGAAACCACGTTCGGTGGCGTGAAAGCCCGCGCAGTTGAGCAGGTGGTTGCCCAGCACCCCCAGCGTCAGCCGTCCGGTAAAGTCTACATGGAAAGGCTCGGCCACGAAGTTATAGGTCCCGATTTTATTGTTTTCAGTCATTGTCTTTTTCCTTTTTACTTTTCAGATATTTTGCCTTGCGTTCAGCCAGGTACTCGTTGACACGCTCGAAGCAGCTGGTAGTGATAGCCACCCGGCCCGAGCGGACAAACTGAAGCACACAGCCGAAGGCTTGAAGCTCCTGATAAAGGTGGGTGATGTCGTCGCTCACGCCGTTCATCTCGACAATGGAAAAGACGGGATTCACCTCGACGATGCGGGCGTGGTTCTTGCGGATCACCTTCGACACCTCAGGCGTCTGCTCCAGCGCTGGAGTCGTTATCTTATAGAGGGCAATCTCATGTTGGTAAATCTCGTCGTCGGTGAAGTAGTGGGCCTGCAATACATCAATCTTCTTGGTAATCTGTTTCACCACTTTCTCGATGGTGTCCTTGTCCG
Organism: Mediterranea massiliensis; assembly: GCF_900128475.1. Classification (GTDB taxonomy): domain Bacteria; phylum Bacteroidota; class Bacteroidia; order Bacteroidales; family Bacteroidaceae; genus Bacteroides; species Bacteroides massiliensis_E. Next base: position 260,213 of record NZ_LT635838.1, read on the forward strand.
TCCAGGCAGTGATGGTATACTTGTGTACGCCCTGGATGGAAGAGGCAGACACGTTCAGACTCTCGATGTTGATCTGCCGGCGGGTAAACACGGCCGTCACCTGATTGAGCAGGCCGGCAATGTTCTCCGAGTGGACGATAATGGTATATAATGTCTTGTCAGTCATAATCCGATTTCATTTAGCATTCCAAAAGCATCTGGTTCACCGAACCGCCCGGAGGCGTCATCGGCATCACATTTCCTTCTTCCTCCACACAGGCCTCGAGCAGGAAGGGACCGTCCGTGGCCAGCATCTCGCGAATGGCATCGGCCAGCTCCGCACGTTCCATGACGCGGCGCGAGGGAATACCGTAGGCGGAGGCTATCTGCATGTAGTCGGGGTTCAGCATGGGTGTGAACGAATAGCGGCGGTTGAAGAACATGGCCTGCCATTGTCGGACGTTGCCCAGGTAGTTGTTGTTGAGCAATATCATCTTGACGGGCGCCTTCTGCTCCATCACCGTGCCCAGTTCCTGCAGGTTCATCTGCAGGCCGCCGTCGCCCATGAAGACGCAGACGGTGCGGTCGGGACGGCCAAAGGTGGCTCCGATGGCAGCAGGCAGGCCGAAGCCCATCGTACCCAGTCCGCCGGAAGTAACGATGCTGCGCTCGCGGGTGTACTTGAAGTAGCGGGCAGAGAGCATCTGGTTCTGTCCGACATCGGTCACCAGGATGGCATCGTTGCCGGTGGCTTCGCTCACAGCACGGGCCACCTCGCCCATGCTCAGTTCGCGGCCGCTGCGATACAGCTCGGGACGGATCACTTTCTCTTCCTCCACTTCCTCGTAGGTGCGGAAGCTGTCGAGCCATTCCTTATGGGCAGCAGGCTTCAGCAACTCGGTCACGGCAGGGAGCGTCTGCTTGCAGTCGCCCAGCACGGCAACGTCGGTCTTGATGTTCTTGTCTATCTCAGCGGGGTCGATGTCGAAATGAATAATCTTGGCCTGCGGGGCGTAAGTAGCTACATTGCCCGTCACACGGTCGTCAAAGCGCATACCCACGGCTATCAACACGTCGCACTTGTTGGTATTGATGTTCGGCCCCAGATTGCCGTGCATGCCCAGCATTCCCTTGTTCAGCGGATGGTCGGTGGGAAGTGCCGAAAGTCCCAGCAGGGTACGTCCGGCAGGCAGTTCGGCCTTCTCGATGAAGGCACGGAGCTCGGCCTGGGCATTGCCCAGTTCGACACCCTGCCCCACAAGTACCAGCGGGCGTTCGGCGGCATTGATAAGGTCGGCCGCTTCGCGGATGGCTTCCTCATCCATGTCGGGTACGGGCTGGTAGCTGCGGATGAAGTCGACCGTCACCGGCGCATACTCCATCTTGTCCACCTGCGCGTTCTTGGCGAAGTCGAGTACCACCGGTCCCGGACGTCCGCTGCGGGCGATGTAGAAGGCCCGTGCTACAGCCCAGGGAACATCCTCGGCCCTACGAATCTGATAACTCCACTTGGTGATGGGCTGTGTGATGCCCACGAGGTCCACTTCCTGAAAGGCATCCGTACCGAGGAATCCTGTGCCCACCTGTCCGGCAATGACAACGATGGGGGTACTATCTATCATGGCATCGGCAATGCCGGTAATGGTATTGGTGGCACCCGGCCCGCTCGTCACGAGGCAGACACCCACCTGTCCCGACACACGGGCAAAGCCCTGTGCGGCATGGGCAGCTCCCTGTTCGTGGCGTACCAGGATGTGGTTCAACGTCTGCCGATGGTCGTATAAGGCATCGAACACCGGCATGATGCTGCCCCCCGGATAACCGAATATCGTCTTTACCCCTTCGTGTTCCAAAGAACGCATCAGGGCTTCTGCGCCTGTAATTGTATCTTTCATTTCTTTCATGGATAATGGAGAATTGAAAATGGAAAATTGCCTGCGAAATCGCAAGGCTATTAATTCTCCATTTTCCATTCTCAATTTTCAATTATATAATTCTCACCGCTCCCTTGTCTGCCGAGCTCACCAGGCTGGCGTATGCCTTCAGCGCCTTGGACACCTCGCGGTTGCGGGTGACAGGCGTCATGGGGCGGGCTGCCAGTTCGGCATCGGTCAGCCGGACGTTGATGGTGCGGTTCGGGATATCTATCTCAATGATGTCGCCGTCCACCAGCTTGCCGATGTTACCACCTGCTGCCGCTTCGGGCGAGATGTGGCCGATGCTCAGGCCCGACGTGCCGCCGCTGAAGCGTCCATCAGTGATGAGGGCACACTCCTTGCCCAGGTGGCGCGACTTGATATAAGAGGTGGGATAGAGCATCTCCTGCATACCGGGACCACCCTTGGGGCCTTCGTGGGTGATGACCACCACATCGCCGCTCTGCACCTTGCCGCCCAGAATACCTTCGCAGGCAGCTTCCTGTGAGTCGAATACTTTGGCAGGGCCTGTGAACTTCCAGATGCTTTCGTCCACACCGGCGGTCTTCACTACGCAACCGTCCTGGGCAATGTTACCCTTCAGCACGGCCAGTCCGCCGTCCTTGCTGTAGGCATGCTCCAGGTCGCGGATGCAACCTTCGGCACGGTCGGTGTCATATTCCTTATAATAGTTGTCCTGCGAACCCAGCGTCAGGTTGAACTTGCCGCCAGGGGCGCTGGCGTATTTCTTCAGCGCCTTCTTGCAGACATTGGGGCTGGTAATGCAATACTGGTCTATCTCTTCGGCGAGTGTCATGCCGTCCACGCGCTTCACGCTGGTATCCACCAGACCACCCTTGGCCAGCTCGGCCATGATGGACACGATGCCGCCCGCCCGGTTCACGTCCTGTACATGGTACTTCTGCGTGTTGGGCGCCACCTTGCAGAGGCAGGGCGTCTTGCGCGACAGCATGTCGATGTCTTCCATCTTGAAGTCGGCTCCCGCCTCGTGGGCCACGGCCAGCAGGTGGAGCACCGTGTTGGTCGAACCGCCCATGGCGATGTCCAGCGTCATGGCGTTGAGGAAAGCCTCGCGGGTGGCGATGCTGCGGGGCAACACGCTCTCGTCGCCGTCCTCATAGTATTTGTAGGCATTCTCCACAATCAGCTTGGCGGCATCCTTGAAGAGCTTCTTTCGGTTCTCGTGTGTAGCCACGATGGTGCCGTTGCCCGGCAGGGCCAAGCCGATGGCCTCGTTCAGACAGTTCATGGAGTTGGCGGTGAACATGCCCGAACAGCATCCGCACGTGGGGCAGGCATGCTGCTCAATCTTGGCCACGTCGTCGTCGCTCACCGTCGTGTCGGCCGATTTGATCATGGCGTCTATCAGGTCGAGGTGCTGCCCCTTCCATTCGCCCGCCTCCATCGGTCCGCCCGAAACGAAGACGGTGGGGATGTTCAGGCGCATGGCGGCCATGAGCATGCCCGGCGTTATCTTGTCGCAGTTGCTGATGCACACCATGGCGTCGGCCTTGTGGGCGTTGACCATATACTCCACGCTGTCGGCAATGATGTCGCGCGAAGGCAGGGAGTAGAGCATGCCGTCGTGTCCCATGGCGATGCCGTCGTCGATGGCGATGGTGTTGAACTCGGCGGCAAAGCAGCCCAGCTTTTCAATCTCTTCCTTGACATACTGGCCGATTTCGTGCAGGTGGACGTGTCCCGGCACAAACTGCGTGAACGAGTTGACGATAGCGATGATGGGCTTTCCCATCTGCTCGCGCTTCATGCCGTTGGCCACCCACAACGCACGTGCCCCGGCCATGCGGCGGCCCTGCGTACTGAACGAACTGCATAACTGGTGTTTCATCTTTGTTGTTCTCCTTTCAATGAAAAAGCCCTTCTCGTTGGTGAGAAAGGCTTTACTAATTATCTTCTGACGTATGGATACATACACGAACCTTTCTCACGCTCTTGATTTCAAGACCACGACGCGAATAATATGCAGGACTGCCAGGTTAATGGATGTATGTAGCATCATAAGTTTCTTCTTTTTATAATATTGACAAATAGATTATCTTTATCGTTTAACGTGATGCAAAGGTAAGGGCTTTTTTATAATATCCAAACAGTTTGAAGAAAAAAATCATATTTTTCTGTAGAATCGTAAGAAAAGCAAGAAAAAAAGTCTCCTTTTATCATCAGAAAATGCTTCAAGGCAACTCTATACCTATCTTTTTTTAGAGAGAGTGAACCATCTTTCTCCCTACCTGACGGCACAACATCCTCCACTCTCCCGCGAGTCATTATTTTTGTTTATCCGCAATAAACCGTCAGTTTAACAGCAATAAACTGATAGTTTAAACGGATTAAACTGACAGTTTAAAGCGACTAAACTAAAAGTTTAAAACGACTAAACTGGAATAAACAAAAAGAGGACCGGCTACCTGCGTCCGATCCTCTTCTGCCTAACAAAAAACCTTTGAAATTTACCAGCCGGCGTGTTCCTTCTTATGTTCGTAAGAGTCGGCCTGGCGTACACGGTCACCATTATAGTTCCATACGATTTCGTCGGTATATTCCTTGCCATCGGAGGTGATGACGGCCTTGAGCACGTTGCACCCTTCGGCCAGGGTCACCTTGTCGAAAACGTAGTGGACATCGGTATAGCCCTTGCGGATGCCTTCCAGCTCCTGGCCGTTCAGATAAACGCGGGGCGTGCCGAGGTTAGAGTAAACAGTCACGGAAGTCTCCTTGCGCTCGCGCTCCGTGTTGCGGCGCTGCGTCAGGTAGAGTACAGGTTCTTTGCTCCAGTTGGCCTTGTACCAGTAGAAAGAGTCCTTGCGCGTCTTGCGGTCGAAGGTAATAAGGCCCTTCATGTTGCGCGCATCCACACCGCCACGCTTCCATAGGGGCACGGCGAAGTCGAACATGTTCCACAGGTAGGATGCCAGGATATAGGGATGCTGGGCAATGATACTCCACTGGTACTCGTGTGTCTTGGTCTGGAAAGTCTCGGGATAGAAGTCGCTGCCCCAGTTCAGGGCGTCACCCAGTATCTCCGTCTGATGCTCGATGTTGGCGTCCGCGCCATATTCGGTCAGCATCAGCCGTTGCCAGGGATATTCCTTCTCCATCTTCTCGACCCAGGGCTTGATGTCCTGTATCTTCTTCTCGTACCAGCCGAAGTAGCGGTTCATGCCCTGTATATCAGTATTCTCGTTGACAGGATGCTCCACATGGCCGTAGCCATTGACGGCCACCGTATAGCGGTCGGGGTCCTCGAGCTTGCAGAGGTCGTGGACAGACTGCGTGAGCGCCGCCGTATAACCGTGCGGATGATAGACTTCGTTATGGATGCCCCACACGTAGATGGAGGGGTGGTTGAAGCTCTGGCGTATCAGCTCGCGCATCTGCTGGTGGACGTTGTCCCACTCCTGCCCCGTGACGCGGTTCACGAAAGGAATCTCGGCCCAGATGACGAGGCCCAGCGTGTCGCAACGCGAGTAGATGTAGTCCGACTGCTGGTAGTGGGCGAAGCGCACGGTCGTGGCTCCCACCTCCATAATCTGCGCCAGGTCGAAGTCGTGCTCCTTGTTGGTCAGCGCACTGCCCAGTCCCCACCAGTCCTGATGACGGGTAACGCCGTACATGGGGTACTTCTTGCCGTTCAGAAAAAAGCCCTTGCCGGCTATGGCTTCGTACTTGCGCAAGCCCAGGGGCTGCACCACCTCGTCGATGACCTGCCCATCCTGCTTCAGGCGCGACACTACCTTATAGAGATAAGGGTCCTCGCGTCCCTGCCACAGGTGGGGATTGCTGATCTTGAAATGGGAGACATAGCTCTGCACACCCTGAGGTGTCAGGTCGAAAGACTGGCGATGCGTCTTGACCAGCTTACCTTCGCGGGTATAGATAGTATTCTCCAACTCCAAAGGAACCGGCGCCAACGTGGCATTGTCCAGCTTCACCTTGACAGACACCTCGGCCGACTTCTTCGACACATTCTTCTGCGTGATATATACACCCGGCGATGCGCAGTCGTTCACCACGATGTTGCAGGGCTCGGTCACCACCAGCCATACAGGGCGGTAGATGCCGCCATAGACACCGAACAGGCCATGGTTGACCGGTATCACGTCGGGCCGCGCCGTATTGTCGGCCTTCACCACGATTTCATTCTCCTCACCATACTTGACCTGTGCGTCGATTTCGCAGACGAAAGCCGAATAGGCCCCCTTATGCGTCCCCACCAGATAGCCGTTAACATAGACCTCGGCACAAGAGCCCACGCCTTCGAAGCGCAGGAAGATGCGCTTGCCTTCCAGTGACTTGGGGAAGACATGCTGTTTCCGATAATAGGCCACGCCGGCATAGAAGCTGTTAGTCTTCTTCTGCATGTCGTCCGCATTCCAGGTGTGGGGCACGGTCACCTTCTCCCAGTCGGCATTCCACTTGGCCGCCACCTGCATGGCATCCGCCGCAAACGGCCCTTTCTTGAATTCCCATCCGTCGTTGAACGACGTCACATCGCGGGCTTCCGCCTTCGGTGCAAAGCCCAGCAAGCATATCAGCCATACGACTGACAGCAATATAGTCTTCTTTATTATCTGTGTTTTCATGGTCTTCTATTTAACTTAATCAGCACTTTCTGCTAAACGACAAATCTGACATCCTGCCATCAGGAAAGCACCTACGCCATAGACTTCAGTCATATCGCGGGTCACCTTACGCGGGTCGGCACCGATAGGTTGAACATATCCCAACTTACCGTCGGCATCGACAGCATCAACCAATGCCTTCCAGCCCTTTGCTACAACTGGCAGGAATGTAGCTTTATCGAGTAATCCCTCGTTAACTCCATAAGCCAAAGCATAGACGATGAAACCTGTAGCACTTGTCTCGGGCGAAGGATAAGATTCAGGATCGAGCAGGCTGGCATGCCAATATCCGTCCGGACTTTGCAAGCCGGCTACACGAGTGGCCAGTGTGACAAACAGGTCTTGGTAGAATTTGCGCGAAGGTTCGTCACCAGGAAGCGCCTGAAGAATCTCGGCCAATCCTCCCAAGACCCAACCGTTACCCCGTCCCCAAAACACCTTTTTACCATTGGCTTCCCGCTTGTCAAAATAACGGCGGTCACGGTAGAACATTTGTTCCTCTTTGTCATACAAGTAATCGTAGGTAGCCTTATATTCCCTATTCAAAAAGTTCAGATACTTCTTGTCAAGCGTTTGTGCATAGAGCTTGGCATAGACGGGAGGTGCCATAAACAGTGCGTCGCACCAAGACCAGCGGCTCAACGTTTCCATACGACTATAATCCAACTCCAAACTTGTTTCAGGCAGATTGTCCACCACCCAATTGGCACGCGCCATCACAGGAGCTATCATCTTTATCTCACCATACTTCCGATACAAGTCAATAAACGATTGCCCTACAGCTATGAAATCTGCATGATACATCCACTTACCTACTTGAAAATGATTCTTCCGACCAATACGGAGTAACCATTGATAGTAAGAACTGTCACCGCCTTCCTTTTCCGTCAGTTCGGCCCAGTCTATCATCCCCATATAAAGTGCTGCGTGGGTCCAGTCCAGATCATCGTGTTCGGCCTCTTTATTAGGATTGGCTATTTGCCAATCAGCTACCCGTTTCATCCAAGATTTCACTTCAGCTTTGTCAAATTTAGGCTGAGCTACCATCTGTGAAACTGTAACTAGCCACAAGATTACACATAAACTTATACTTTTCATCATACTAAATGTTTTTCTTTAGATATCAACTATATATAAATCAGGTTAGAAGTTCTCTTTTTCTTAAAATAAAAACGGACTCAATATATTACAATCAAGTCAAAGCATCCCGATATTTGTCCGTTTCTGACGTTTTTTCTTTTGTTTCAAGTTTAATGACAAACGGTTCACCCGGATCTTTATCCGGCATATCCACATTGTATTCGTTACGAGCAGTTTCGGTGATTTTCACATCCTTCCCTCCATTTACAGTCACTGCCTTAACAATTTCAGTACCAACAGGAGTCTTTACAACCAAATGCTTGGAATAAGGAGGATTGAACACAACCATATATACATCCTTGCCCTTGCGGGTGTAGTATCCCCACGCCTGCTTCTCCCAGCCGGAATAGTCGCAACCATAGATACACTCGCCATACTTCTTCATCCAGCGGCCGATGCTTTCTGCCAGCTGCTTCTCTTCGGGACGGAAATCACCGTCAGGCTGGGGACCGAAGTTCACCACCATGTTACCTCCCATCGAAACGGCATGGACAATGCGCTCCAACACCTCCAACGGAGTCTTTACATAACTTAACGACCAGTCTTTGTGATATCCCCACTGATTTTCGGGTACGGTCATACAAGCTTCCCAGTCCCAACGGGTCACCTTCAAGTCCTTCACAGGATCGGGCAAACGACGTTCATACCCCGACTCATAATCCCCCATCAGATGTCCGTTACTATCGAAATGACGTTTACCATAATCATCAGCACGTAAACGACTGTTGATAGTAACGCCCGGAACCAGTTCCTTCAACATCTTCTCGACATGAGCTGTCCACCAGCCGTTTTTCTTAATGCTGGCATCCCACGTTCCATCAAACCAAAAGTCTTTGACGGTGGGATAGCGGGTAGCCAGTTCCTTCAGCTGGTTGTCCGTGAACTCCAGGAAACGGCTGAACGCCTCCTCATCCTCCTTCGACTTGATGTCATAGCGATAGTCAGGATGGCTCCAATCCATCACCGAGAAATAGAAATGCACGTCGATGCCTTCATCGTTATAAGCCTTCACCAGTTCGCCCAAAATATCTTTCTTATAAGGCGTATTGGCAACCGTATATTTCGTATATTTACTGGGCCAAAGACAAAATCCTTCGTGATGCTTGGTAGTAATCTTTACATACTTCACTCCCATTTGTTTGGCCATCTTCGCCCAAGCCCTGGCATCAAAGTTTTGTGGATTCCATTGGTCCATCAGCTTCATCCATTCCTCTGAAGGTACCTTTGCCCATGCCTTCAACCATTCAGCTGCACCATTATATACTTTTCCATTCCATTCTCCACCAGGAATAGCATAAAGCCCCCAATGTATAAAAGCACCCAACCTATTGTCACGGAACTTCCGCATAGCAGCATCGCTACGCTTTCCTAAACGATCGGCTCCATACTTTAACTGGATTTCCTGATCGGCAGGCAATAGTGTCGTCCGATCCTGTGCATGGACACTTCCGACGCAATAAAAGTAACTACAAAATAAAATTGCCCAAAGCTTATTCATAATATGCGATAAAAGTTTCTGGATGCAAAAAAAGCCAATTTCAGCCGTGAAGGCTTACTCTATTCGCCATTTGTTTTATCCAAATCGCTTATTCGCTTTATTTTTTATGTTTTGTGGCAAACGAAGTAGGTGTCTCCCCAAACACCTTCTTAAATGAATTGGTAAAATAAGCCTGACTCTCAATGCCAACTTGCATCATTACCTCACGCATCGTCAGATTTTCCTCTATTATCAAACGAGCAGCCTTACGCAAACGGCAATTCAGCACAAATTCAACAACCGATTTACCTGTCAAACCTTTTACTTTGGAGTACAGCTTACTCCGGCTCATTCCCAACTCTTCAGCAATCTGATTGACATCCATCTGAGGTTGATCCATGTTGGTTTCTACAAAATCAACAAACTGTTTTAAGAAACGATTATCCTGTTCGTTGGTAACCAATTCGCTGGTATCTGCATAATAATTCTTCGCATAATGTTCCTTCAATTGTTGCCTGTTACGAAATATGTTCAGCAATGATAGTTTCAGATAAGTCAGATCAATCGGTTTCTCAAAATAAAGATCAGCTCCAGAGTCCACTCCTTCGATTTTACTTTCAAGGCTCGTCTTAGCGGTTAGTAAAACGACAGGAATATGCGATGTATTCAAATCCTTCTTAATATCATTACACAATGAAACGCCATCTTTATTAGGCATCATGATATCACTAATGACTAAGTCGAATTCCAATTCCTCCATCTGCCTCAAAGCTTCCAATCCATCTCCGGCCTGTACTACCAGAAAATCATCGGCCAACGCTTCGGCAATCAATGCACGCAAATCCGCATTGTCTTCTACTAACAAGATTTTTTTCTTATTCTCGTTCTGCAATCGTTCCTCCACATTTTCTACAACATCTGTATTTTCTTGAGAGGCAACAACTTTTGCGTCAGAAACTTCCACTTGTTGTTTCTTAAAGTCAGAATCGCGAAAAAGCGTTGTATCCAAAGGCAGGCGGACTACCATATCTGTCCCCTTATCCCTCTCACTATAAATTGTAATGGAACCTTTTTGCAGTAATACCAGACTCTTAACCAATGCCAGGCCTATACCCGTACCTAGATGTGAATCCGCATTAACGGTATTCACTTTATAGAAACGCTCAAAAACGCTACTGATTGATTCAGCTGAAATACCAACACCCGTATCGCTTACCACTAAGCTAAAAGCATTATCTCCACAACTTCCTACCGTAAAACTATTCTTGTGTTCTGAAACAAAGGGTTCACCGGGTCCTCTGATTTCCAAACAAATAGAGCCTTTCTCGCGTGTATATTTAAATGCATTATTCAACAAATTCATAACAATCTTTTCCACAACATTCTTATCCGCATAAACAGAAGCTGGCAAATCTTTGTCAAAAATCATCCGAAAATCGATATTCCGCTGTTTCGCATAGTCTGCAAAGTCATTGCCAATTTCCTGCACCATCCGATTGATATCCAACTGCTCCAGTTCTAATTTCATCATACCATTCTCAACAGTCCTGAAATCCATCAGTTCATTCACCAGATTCAACAGCCGCTGTACATTACCATTCAAAATACGATAATAATATTCCTTCAGTCCCTCACGTCTTAACTTATCCAACGCAGCCAGAATCAATGAAAGAGGAGTCCGGAAATCATGCGAGATGTTAGTAAAGAAACGCAGTTGTGCCTGATGTATCTGTTCCTTCTTATCACGTTCTACACTTTCCTGATAGAGTAACATTTTAAATTTCTTTTTCTCAGAAAAATGTCGGTAGACTGCATAAACTACTCCTGCAATTATTAACAAATAGAGCAAATAAGCAGGCCAACTGAACCAAGGAGCCGTTTTTCTGACAACTTTAACAACAGTAGGATATTCACTCCAAACCCCATCATTGTTGGCTGCATAAACCTCAAAATAATATGTACCTGCCGGCACCTTCGAATACATGGCTGTTCGATTCTGGGCATTGACCGTTATCCACGTATCATTATATCCTCGCAACCGATATTTAAAACGATTCTTTTCCGGAATATGATAACTGTCTGAAGCAAACTGAAAGCCAAAGTTTGTCTGATCATAATCCAGTACAACTTCACGAACTGAATCATTGAGCCTATATTCCGGACGTACAGACTCATGATCTATGAAGAAATCAGAAATTACCGCTTTCGGTTTATAAGAATTATAAGAAATCTTTCTAGGATCTACGGATGTAAATCCATCTGTTCCACCAAAATACAATGTGCCGTCCGCCCCTTTCATGGAGGCCAACGGATAATACACCTGTCCCTGTGTGTTTTCTCCTTTATCAAACCGTGCCAAATGATTTTGTGCTATATTATAACAATACAGACCGTTGCCTGTCCCCATCCATACATTTCCTGCATCATAGCACAACGTATAAATGGAATAAATATTTTGCTGCAATATATTCTTCATGCTCATAAACTGCAAGGAGCTTGTATCAAATTTCACAAGTCCATTACCAATAGTACCAATCCAGATATTACCGGAATCATCCAAACAGAAAGTAAACAACCCCAAATAAGTAGAATCATTAGGCATCATTTTCTCCACTTTCTTCGTATGAACATCCATACAATATAATGCTTCATTACTGATAGCCCACAACTTATTTTCGCCCTGTCGCTGAATATCAAATAAATAATTGGTATTATCGTCCAATTCATAATGCACAAAGGAACGAGTCTGAAAAGAAAAATAAGAAACAACCGGTTTCGGATGTTGATAAGCTATCCACAACCCGGAATCCGCCTCCTGTACCACTTTTTTCATATCATTTACCAGCAACGACTGCTTGTCATTCTTGTCATGTCGATAATGCGTCATATTTCTCCGCCTGATATCATACATATCCAGCCCTTCTCTAAAAGTTGCAATCCACAACCTCCGATCATTATCCAACACCAATGATTTCACATTACTCAAAGGTGTCTTTCCTTTATCAACAAAAGGCACAATCTGTCCTGTTGATACATCCATCATATTAAGGCCTCCGCCTTCCGTACCAATCCAAAGGCTGTTACCATCTTCAGCAAATGCACTTACCGGAGCGTAATTCAATCCTCCTGTCTTGGGTGTCCATGATCTGAACGCATTGCTTTCATTTACATTCACGCAACACAACTTACCCGAATACATTCCAATCCATACATTCGACTGCCTGTCACCATATATATCCCAAACTGAATTATTAGGCAGACTGAACGGATCAGAACGGGAATGTTTGTAATGAGATAATTTTCCATCCTCTGTATCAAGTATATAAACTCCGTCCATGGTTCCCATCCATACCTGCCCTTCATTATCTACATAAAAAGAACGGAGAGAAGACCCGTCATATTCCGAAAGAGGTTTAAAGCGTTTCTTTACTCGGAATGTTGTCAAATCGATCTGATACAGCCCCTCTTTATTTACAAACACCCACAAGCTTCCTTTGCAAGCTTGTGCAAAACGTATATTTCCCTCTGTATCAGGAAGTACATAACAAAGTTCGAACTGTCCCTCTGTATAGTTAAAGCGATAAATTCGCTGTTGGACAAAGCTATACAGATCCTGATGATAGGCACAAAAAGCGACATTACTATAATCTATTTTTTTCCCGTCATATAATGGAGCCGAGAGTTCACCTGTATTCACATCCAACTGATGCCATAAAGTCTGTACTCTCACCCACAAGCGATCCATGTTATCTACCATTACCGTAGACACAGGATCGTATATCCACTCAAAACGGTCTGTAACCGATTCGTAACGATAGATTCCATTGTTCGTATTCACATACAGACAACCCGACGAATCGGATGCCATATTCTTGAAAAGCCATTTCTGAGTCGGTTGCAGCTTTGCAAAATATGGATAATATTTTTTATAGTGATAGCCATCAAAACGATAAAGTTCATAATCCATCATTACCCAGATAAAACCGGTCTGATCCTGCTCGATCTCTTTCACGCCATCATAATAAAAACCACCTTCAGGAGACATCGTCCTGAACCGATAGTTAGCATTTGCCGAAAAAGTATCCAAGACACAGACCAACAAACCAAGGAATAAAAGAATTTTCGTTTTCATAAAAATATCACTATTGCTATAAATCCATATGTAATCTCACTCTATCCTAATAAAGGAAGCCGTACAAAAACGACATACCCACCATTCTTGTACGGCTTCCATCTTTCTGACTTCAGCCTGTCAGATTCCTGTATCGACCGGATTTTCATCCGGAAAAAGAGGACTATAAAGAACTGTACGCTTCAACACTTGAAGCTTGCCATTCTTCACGAACTCCTCTCCACGTTCGGACAAATGCTGCACCATGGCAGCACGAAGTTCTTCTAACCGCTCGTGGTACTTTTTATCATTTACCACGTTCTTCATTTCGTGAGGATCACTCTCCAAGTCGAACAATTCTTCTGCCCCAGTATGGAAACGCCATACGTACTTGATCTTCCCGTCGGTCAAAGCACACCAATAGTTGTCGGGACTATAACAAGTGGCATGCTCCAAATCGATATATTTACGCCAACTTCTTCCGCTTCCATCCATCAGACGAACCAATGATTGTCCGTCCATATCGGCAGGGATCTGTCCACCAGCCATTTCAAGGAAAGTAGGGAGCACGTCACGAAGTTCTACCGGTGCATCTACCTTTCCACCTTTCGGAAAACCACAAGACGAAGGCCATTTCACGATATAGGGTACGTGTACCGATCCTTCATAGGGATAGGTCTTACGCCAATGATAGTGATCGCCCAGCATATCACCGTGATCGGAGATGTAACATATCAAAGCATTATCGTACATGCCCTCCTCTTTCAATGCCTGCACAATTTTGCCAATCTCTTCATCAATAAAAGTCACATTTGCATAATAATAGCGACGAGAATTCTTGGCGTATTCATCCCCGAAATTTCCATAAGCCGCATCCGAAGGCGCATCTGAAACATTCTTCAAGACAGCATAATCCTTGTCCTTGCACCATTCCCCTACACAAGGAGCCGGTACATCCTTGTCCTTATACATATCAGCAAAACGTTGGGGCGGATCATAAGGGCTGTGTGGACGGGCAAAAGAAACCTTCAGGAACAAAGGTTGTCCGCTTCCATGTTTATAGTTGTGTATCATTTCCTGCGCCATCTCGCCAGTCCATGCCGTAGGATGCAATTCTTCAGGAAGTCGATACGTAGCTGCTCCATGATCGTTCCAACCTATATGAGTGGAATCTGGATTCAGTCCGGGTGCCTGCATCTGGAACCACAGACGATAATCACTGATAAAGTCATCGGTCTCCACCCGACCGCTTTCATCAACCAACGTACCATGGAAACCATGCAAGGCTTTCTGCGGGAACCAATGCATCTTGCCAATACCGAATGTATAATAATCCAAATCACGCAACATCTGCGGCATCTCATAACGATATCGACTTCCTACCCTACCATATCCCAGCATGCCATGATGCCAAGGCGACAATCCAGTCAGCAGACCCGAACGGGCTGGCGTACTACTCGGTGTAGACGAATAGCCATTCAGAAAAAGAGTTCCGTCATCGGCCAAAGTGTCCAGGTTGGGAGTGATTACAGAAGAATTGCCCATGCAATGCATCGCATCTCCCCGATGCTGATCGGATACAATGAGGATAATATGTGGCTTCTGTTGTGCCGCCAGGTAAGCCGGTACCAGGCTAGCACCAGCGGCTACCGCACAGGCTGTACCAAACCATTTATTCTTCTCCATAGACTTAATATTTTAAAGTAAACGATTGGGTAGCCCCTGCAAAAATAGGATTGTCTGATGGACGGAAATCAATGGTCTGCTCTCCACCTTTCGAACCGGAAATATGTACTTTGATCTGGATAGGCTGTCCAGTCTGACCGGGATCGGCGACATGAACCACCGGACGCCGGCTGTCTACCTTCTTTACCATCAAAGCACAAGGTTTATCTACACGAACGGATAACTTACCATATTTAAATTCCTCCGGACGATAGAATACCATCTGCCAAACATCCAATTTCTTATGACGGACAACCTGTATATCAGCCGTATTACTCAAAATCTCGATAACATTGTTTTTACAATATTTCTCCATCTCGGAAGCTGTACGCTTGCCAGGCACTACCACATAGGCATAAGTAGCATTTTCAGGCTGGCGGCCATGATCGAGACTTACTGTAAATACCTTCTCCTCCACCGGTTCCTTACGGTTCACGCTGTTGTTGATGTCATACCAAGTACCACTCTGCCGCTGTACGCCAGCTACTACACGACCTCCTTGAGGGAACAGATAACCAATGCCGTCGTGCAAAACCCAATCGGCATTCTCATAAACGGTTTCTTGGGCAGGAAGTACTTCCTGCTTACCATCAACAGAAACCACTGCTTCATCAGAAGCAGCCAGACACTGATTAACCGACGTATAGACAGCCTCGGAAGAAGTTGAATGAATATCCGAGCCTAAACAAACCACTTCGTCATCAAAAAAGAACCAAGCTTTATGAGCTCCGGTATTGATATCTTTGTATGTATCCATATACGCATAGGTCGTAACGCCATAAAGACTGTCAGACACGCCACCTGCAAAAGTGGAAGTACCCATACACTGCCAATCGCTTGCTGCTAAGGGAATTTCCTTGAGCTGAGGAGCTGTCACACCAGGAATACGGGTCCAGTTCCAGACAGGGAAGATATTGAAATATTCACCTCCACGGGTCGTAATATTCGTACATCCGTCCGACAGGAAATAGGTTTTCAAATTTTCTCCATTACCATACTCACAGCGGGCTGTACGGGCCGATACCAAACGTACGTCAAATGCATACTGCGGACGGACATGCAAAGTATAGTCACCGCGGAAATAATGGGTATGCTTCGGCTGCAGACCATCACCCGGTGCTTTCGTTCCTTCCATACGTGCCACAATATCACGGAACTCGTCGGCATGTTCCTTGTCCAATTCCACCATACGCTTGGCAAACAGAATAGTACGTGATTTGTCCAGAATATCCGGACGGCTGATACTGCGTCCCAGTACGTCATACGACATATACTTGCCACGCATGACTGCATAATACGTTTCACGCATAAACTTGCTGATCAGCTCCAATTTATCCTGTGGCATGGCAAACCGAGTACCTCGAGTATACATGGCAACCTGCGTCACCCCTTTCAGGATCTCGTCACCGTATCCGCCAATGTATAACTGCTGTCCGTGCTGGAAGTTGCTGTTGTCATGCTGAAATCCTTCTTTCGTAGTATAAACGACCGGATTGTACACATTCTCCAACGCATAGGCTAAATCCTCTGCATTCCGTTGCAAACAGGAACGATAAATCCAATGCAGGGCAATATCCGTACGATTGGCACCGGTCCATTTGGACGGATCACCACCATCTTCCCGTACACGGTCCAATATTTTCTTTTCCAAATCAGCCGGCAATTGTTTTTTACCGGTACGCATCTGGATAAGCAATACGCCTAACTTCTGAGGTTCGGAAATCTGATTATACCACCAATTATGACACCACGGATTACGCTCATGCCAGAACTCCAATCCTTTCACAATCTTATCATACAAAGCTTCCTCGCCAAAATGTTTGTTCTTCGGATTGGTATAAGCAAACACAAAATCGCTGATACGCTCTACATGAACCAATGGAGGCCAATTGGTACGCTGTATACTGGCATAATCTACATCGGTAAACGAACCGTCCTGTTCATTATACTTAGCCAATGCCTCGTCAATGGCGGGATTGGCCACAAAGTCCTGACGGATCTTTTGCATCAACGTTTCAAACTCGTCACCCGACTGTAAACCATTTTGTGCCTGAGCCGGAATCCCTAAGCCAATCACCATCCCAAGGACAACCAGCCATAGTCTTAAATTTATTCTCATATCACTCTAAAATATTTCTCTGTTCAAAAATACTAATATTCTATCTAAAGTCAAAAATCCATCGAACAGAAAATAAATACAGATGCCTATTTAAGATCTCTAAAGTTCAACTTTAGCTCGCTAACTATCTACTTTACGAAGCTAACTATGGACTTTAGACAAGCTAAACATAAATATTCTTCTGCCGATGGAACAGTTTTTTCGTTCAAAAAGTTTCACGCTTTCACAGCGTTCCATAAAACATTTATTTATAGGAGGATAAGGTGAAAGCAATACCCCAAAAAGGAAGGCTTCACTGCTTTCACATGCCTTCACAACAATGTTTCACAGAAAGCAAAGAACAAAAAATAAAAATGGGGCCATACTATCAAATACATCATAGTACAACCCCATTCATTTCGCTTTTTCTATAGAGATTTGGATTACATCATATTATTATTCCCATCCAGGATTTTGTCCTAAAGCAGGATTAGCAGCAATTGCCGATGAAGGTATCGGACGCAGATAATCCTTAGCAGGGTCAAACGAACGACGTTCTACTGCATAATTCGTTCCACCGTAGGCGTCTATATATTGTTTACCATCTTCTGCTACAAACACATAAACAGGATTTTTTCCAGCGTTAGAAGAACCAGCCTTGGTAATATTACCATCATAACGAGGATCACTGAATGCAGAGTCTTCCAGACGCATACCCAACACACGTTCCTTCAGTTTATCACCCCATGCCCAACGCATCAGGTCTTGATAGCGCAGATACTCAAAGCTAAGCTCCACACGGCGTTCACGACGAATTTCAATCAGCAAAGCATCCAAACCATACTTAGCATATTTGGGGTCCATTTCCGGATTGACAGTCAAATGCGGCATGTCAACACGGTCACGCAACACGTTGATAGTTTCATCCAAGACATCCTGCGTACATTGTCCCAGTTCTGCCTTTGCCTCCGCATAATTCAACAGTACTTCAGCATAACGGAACAACGGATAATCATGAGTTTCTTCATTAAATCCTTTCTTATCCTGCTCACGTATATAGTACTTGATAGCATGATATCCGGTCAGCGTGGGCCAGTTGGTCATATTACCCAAACGGGGGAAAGTAAACTTACCCAGATTGCCATCTTCGAACAAAGCCTTAGCCGCATCGTTACCCGGAGCCAAGAATGTTTGAGACAAACGCGGGTCACGGTTGGCAAATTCCTGCTCCGGCGTATCATTGCTGTAATCATGGCTCAACGCAACCGGACGGGCTACCCCATCAGCATCCAGGCAAAGATAATCATCAACAAAATCTTTTGTTCCACCATTACGCAAGTTAACAGTATAGCCACACATACGATGACGTTTCAGACCAGCTGCATACTTACGATAAAAAATCACCTCTTTATTAGAAGACAAATCATCCGTAGTAAACAAAGTTGTGTAGTCCTTATTGGGATTACCCGTATCATAGATTTCATATCCCATTTTCATCAACTGCTCACAGGCTTCCACACAAGCATTCAGAAATTCTGCTTCGTCACCCAACTTATGGTACTTACGATATGTACCTTCATACAAACCGATACGTGCCTTCAGCGCCAAAGCAGCTCCTCTGGTCAGACGGTTAGCTCCCCACTCTTCAGCAGGCAAATAGGTACATGCATCATTAATATCCTTCAAAACCTGAGCCATTACTTCCTTACGCGGAGTACGTTCCCCGTAAAGTTCAGGCGAGTTTGTTTCCAACGGAATTGTTACCAAAGGTACATCTCCATAATTCTGTACCATATACAAATAGAACCAAGCACGGAAGAACAACGCTTCACCTACATAAGGAAGTTTAGCACTTTCATCCGTCTGTACCCGATCATAATTAGCCATAAAGACATTGATACGGCGCAACAAGTTCCAAGTCCAACTAGCATAGCTGGGATTACCGCTCGGCTGATTCTCAATACCGGCAGCTACAGCAGACGCCCATGTTTGTGAACCGTCCATGGTCGCAAAATTGTCTGACATAGCCTCCATGGAATAAGGACCAGTCACTTTCACCGAATATGCATCGCTATGGAAACCTATCATGAAACGATAAGTACCATTACTGGCAGCTTCATTATAAATGCCGTTACAATAAGTTTCCAAGTCTGATGTTGTATTCCAGAAAGCATTATCATTCAAGTCATTCGTAGGAGTACGATCCAAAAAAGAATCATTACAAGCCGTCATAGACAGGGCGACCGCTCCCATTATCATATATTTACAAATGCGTTTCATGTTTTTTCGTTGTTAGAAAGTTAGATTAATACCCAAAGAATAGGTTCTCATAAAAGGATAAAGCATCACACCATTTCCACCTGCTGCTTCCGGATCATACGGGCCTTTAATCTTGGTGAATTCAAACAGGTTTTCACCGCTTACGTAGATAGAAGCGTTGGACAGGTTGATTTTGCTAATCCACTGTTTCGGAAGATTCCATCCTAATGTAATATTCTTCATACGACAATAAGAGGCATTCTGCAAATAACGATCTGTATAAACGCCACGGTTACGAGAATCTGTTGCACGAGCTATAGGTAAATAAGCGCCCGGATTCTCAGGAGTCCATGAATCATATACATGCCAGGTCTGTGCATTATAATATTGTGTAGCTGCAGGCCAGAAAGCCTCATCACCAGGCCAGAAATCACGTTTGCCTACACCTTGCATAAACAAGTTCAAGTAGTAGTTCTTATAAGTGAAGTTGGCTGTGATACCATATTGATAACGAGGAGTCGTATTACCAATCACTTCCTTATCACCATGATCGTCCAACGTTCCGATACCATCATCTATCACACCATCACCATTCAGGTCTTTTACTTTAATATCACCTGCACCCCACTGCACATTAGCTATATCCTTCTGACTATACCAATTAGCAGCCTCTTCATCACTTTGGAACAATCCTTCTACACGATAACCCCAAATATCACCCACTTTCTTTCCTTCATAATATGTACTGATATCGCCGGTCGGGTTATTATATTTTGTAATTTCAGCCTGAGAATCAGAAAGAACGAAGCCTAAATCATAAGAGAAATTTTCACCAATCTTATCGCGCCAGCTAATGGTAAATTCCCATCCACGTGTTTTCAATTCAGCACTATTCTCAGGAGGAGCAGTCGTACCCAGTAATGCCGGATAAGAAGTCTTGATTAACATATCAGCAGTTGTACGGATATAGTAATCAAAACTCATATCCAAACGTTGCTGCAAGAATGTCATATCAATACCGAAGTTCATCGTAGAAACTTTTTCCCAAGTCAAATCGGCACTTACCAAGTTACCCGGATTGATGGTCGTGGCATACGTATCGCCAAACAACCAATATGTAGATGTACTATTGCTCATAAACGGAATATACGGATAATATTTGGTATTACCACTCCAGTCACTGGATGAAATCATCTGGTTGCCCAATATACCATAAGATGCACGAAGTTTCAAGTTGTCCAACCAGTCACGAGTACCCTGCATAAACGATTCTTCACTAATACGCCAAGCAGCAGAGAATGAAGGCAGGAACACGAAACGATTGTCAGACGGGAAACGAGAAGTTCCATCGTAACGTCCGTTGAACTCGAACAAATAACGATCATTATAAATATAGTTCAAACGGAAGAAACCACCACGCAGAGCCCATTCATATCCATTTTGAGAAACCTCATGATTACCAGAACCCAAACTCAAAGAAGGAAGCTCGTCGTTCAAGATATCATAACGCTTTCCGCTGAATGTAGAATACTTGGTCAATTCCTGATTGAAACCAACCATCGCTTTCAAATAATGCTTTTCTGCAAATGTATGTTCATAATCCGTATAAGCATTGAATGAATAATAGCTGGTATTATAATTCGTCATCTGATAATAATTGGTCGATGTACGTCCATATGTCTCATTAAACGAACCATCAAAGAATTTAATCGGTTTGGAATGAGCGGAAGCTTTCTTATAATTCAAATTGTAATTGAAATCTACATGCGCTTTCCATCCCTTCAGAATATCAAAATCAGCAGTTGCAGTCAACCACACATCGTGTTGGTCATATTTATTACGTCCACCATCCTTTAACAAAGCGTACGCATTATTTTCGCTATACATGCCGTCAAATTTATCCAATTCCGGATAACGGGGATCTTTCTGCCAAGCATCGATAAAGTCTGTAGGCAACGTATAGATTACTCGTTTCCAAACATCCTTACCGTCGTAGGTAAACGGCTTATCTTGCGTGCTATAATTATACAAAGCCTTGAAACCTAACTTCATCCATTTGGTAGTCTGATTCTCTACATTGATACGGGTATTCAACTGCTTATAATTATCATCACCCACTTTATACAATCCCTCTTGATTCAGATAACCAACAGAAGTATAGAAACGTGTTTTCTCGCTACCGCCCGTAATATTGATATTATGACGTTGGGTAGGAGTCACATCCTTAATCATCTTTTCCTTAAAATCGGAATAACCATAATAATAAAGTTGTCCGTCAATCACTTCATATTCAGGATTATTCTTCGGATCAGCCTCATAAGCTTTCATCTTGGCTATTACATCATCACGATACTTCGTTGCTACATTACCATTTATACATGCCTGATTCATCCATTCAGCAAACTGCGACTGACTGGTAAGAAACTCCGGCATAATAGAAGGCTTAGCAAACGAGAAGTTACCTGAATAGCTAACACTGGTCTTTTCAGCCTTGCTGGGGTTCTTGGTTGTAACCAATACAACACCAAAAGCAGCACGTACACCGTAAATAGCCGATGCAGCAGCATCCTTCAACACCGTTACATTCTCGATATCGTTGGGGTTCACCAAGTCAAGACTCATCTCGACACCATCGACCAAAACCAGCGGACTACCACCATTGATAGAAGTAGTACCACGGACATTGATGCTGGCCGACTGGCCCGGCTCACCACTGGAGTTCGTAATCTGAAGATTAGGAATGGTACCTTGCAAGGCACTGGTGGTACTCGTAATAGGACGTGACTCCAATACTTTCGAATCAACCTTTCCGATAGAACCTGTCAAGTTTACCTTCTTCTGCGAACCATAACCTACTACTACCACTTCTTCAAGTGCTTTGGCATCTTCGCTCATCTGTACATTAAACTCAGTCTTACCAGCAACCTTGATTTCCTGAGTTACATAACCTATAAAAGAAATCTGCAATACTGCATCTTCCGGAACATCTGACAGAACGAATTTTCCGTCCACATCGGTTATCACACCATTGGTTGTTCCCTTCACCAAGACATTGGCACCAATCACCGGTCCAAAGTTGTCTGTTACTACACCCTTCACAGTCTTGCCGTTCTGTGCAATCACTTGCACAATGTCAGCATCCGAAAGAGTTCCGTTCAAAGGACTTGCCATCACGCCCGCACCGGAAAGAGTGCACAAGGCGCAAAACAAAATGCGCTTTGAAAAATCAGAAGATGTTTTTCCTCTTTTCATAAATAGACAATTTTTAAGTTTGATAATTAGATTAAGATAACTATTTTTGTTTTAACTTTTTCCATCTATTCATATCCCTAGGAACCGTGTTTCCATGGTCTTAAGTTTAATTTAACATCGCAAATCTAAAAAGAAGCTAACAAAGGGGTTTACTCTTTTTGCTTTTTCTTTTACTCTTTTTCAACAATATACATAAACTATTATAAATCAATAAAATACAATAAATAAAACATAAAGGAAGTAATAAGAGATAAACAAATAAGGTAAAATAAGACTGCGATTTCAGCTACAAAAAAGAGAAGAGGGACAAATAAAAACCAATAGAAAAGCAGCCTTGAAAACAAACATCAGGAAGGAGTTTCTGAAAGAACAAGGAAGTATAATATTATGATAAGAAAAAAAGAAAGCACTTCGTGAAATCATGACGAAGTGCTTCGTGAGGGTTTGACACAGTGCTTTATGAAGGTGTCACACAGTGCTTCGTGAAGACCTGACGAAGCACTGCATGAAAGGGCCAGAAAGCACTGTATGAGAAAGGCTGAAAGCCGATATACAATCTTGATCAGCGTACGGCTATCTCTGCAAAGCCCATCGGCTCATCTTCCGTGACCATACGGACAGCTTTCAGATACAGATAGCGTGCCTTGACGGGCGTGAAGTAGACAGACTGCATCACAGGATTGTTACGGATATTGGAAAACTCACCTGCTTTGACCATCGTAACATTCTTTCTATCGGCATCGGCTACAGACAATTCATAATGTGAAACCAAGCCTTTGTTCGGTTCACCCTGGTCGGGCAAGAAGTGGAAGGAAGAAACAAAACGTTCACTCCCCAAGTCTATAGTCAGCAAATCACCGTCGACAAAACAAGTGGTTTTCTCGTTACGGTCGGAAGCAAAGGCCGCCTCTTCCAGCTTCACACCGGAAAGGGTGAAAGGAAGGCTTTGCATCTGAGTGGTCGGTATTGCTTCAAAAAGTTGGTCGGCATTCTCACCGGCATCATACACTCCAATATTGTTGATGCACAGCGGCCCACGCGCATCGGTAATGCGGATGCGGATGCCGTCGGAAACAACGGAAGAGAAACGCAACAGGCGCTTGTAACCAATGGTTGTGGTCTCTTCGTTCAGGACAACTGGCTGCCAGTCACCCGAAGCGTCACGATATTCCACAGTAAAAGCCTTCACACGCTGGCCTAAGGAGATATATTCCTGCAACAGCATACGGTTCATCCTCGTCGGTGAGGAGAAAGAGAACGTGATGTCGGCCGTCGTCACACTGTCGGCCGTAGCCCAATAGGTGTCGTAATCGTCGTCCGTCAAGGCTGAAGCCACATAATCGCCACCGCGCTCATCGCTTACCTGAGGAACAATTCCAGCTACCAGGTTTGTTTCCAGTTCCTTCTGTATCATCTGATGGAAACGAACGGCATTGGCCGAGTCAACCGGATGAATCAGGCCGTTCCTGTCTACCGGAAAATTAAGCAGCAAGGTACCGTTATGGCCTACACTGCGATAATAAAGGTCGACCAGCTGTTGGGGCGTCTTCACCAAGCTATCCTGTTCCGGATGGTAAAACCAGCCCGGCCGAATGGATACATCACACTCAGCAGCCACCCACTGGTTGCCATCAGCATGACCATACTGCAGTTCGTAACTTTTGTCATAACCAGGATAAACTTCCCCTCTACGAAGGAAAGACCAGTTGGTAGCTCCGGCAAATCCACGTTCATTACCTACCCAACGGCATCCGGGTCCACCGTCCGAAAAGATAACAGCCTGCGGCTGGATACTGTCCAGCATCTCGTAAATGCGAGGATAGTTATAATAGTTACGCCGATCGATGGTCCGGGTTTCTTTGGCTCCCCCATACCATCCATCACCACCATTGGCACCATCGAACCACACTTCGAATACTTCGCCGTAATTGGTCAGCAAGTCGCGCAGCTGGGCATAGAAATAATCCAAATATTCCGGTGTCCCGTAATTAGCCTGATGACGGTCCCACGGCGAAAGATAGACTGCAAACTTCAATCCATACTTCTTGCAGGCTTCCGACAATTCACGCACGACATCGCCCTTGCCTTCCTTATAGGGACTATTGGCTATACTGTAATCTGTACCAGCAAAAGGCCACAAACAGAAACCGTCGTGATGCTTGGCCGTCAGAATCACTCCCTTCATTCCAGCAGCCACCAATGTACGGGCCCACTGTTCACAATCAAGACGGGCTGGATTGAACATTTCCGCAGGTGTATCGCCATATCCCCATTCACGGTCGTTAAACGTATTTAGTCCGAAATGAATGAAAGCATAAGTTTCCATCTTCTGCCATTCCACCTGCTTGGCTTCCGGAACAGGAAACAAAGGCGCAGGAGACTCCACATGGATTGACGAACACGAATGCATGCCCAAGGCCAATGCTGAGACCAGGCATAAAGCTGACAGACAGGTATTTTTCTTCATATGTAGATTTGTTTAAATGAGTTATCGGTTTGCATGGTTCAGAGATACACCGTCCGTCGCTCGGCAATGGATAGTTTAGACCAGGGAGTGACAGAAGTCCACAACGCCAGATCAGTAATGTCTACCGGATAAGATTCAGCACCGCTAAGATCTGCCTCCAACGCTTTCAACATCACATAATCCATGCCGTGATGATGGGTATCCACCCGAAGGGCTTCCTGCCCCCACCGCTTCCAATAGCTGTGTTCGTAACGGTGGATGTAAGGCTCGTCCGACTCCCAAGTCTCATCAGGGCTGCATCCCTCGATATAAATCTGCCGACGGTCACCCTGCCAGATTCCCTTTGTGCCCTGTATCTCGAAATCGAGGCTGCGCGGACGGGGCAAGGTCGTGTCATGTGTCAACGTGACCAATACTCCCTTTTCGGTTTCCAACTGGGTTACCACTACATCGCCTAACGTAATCTTCACCTCGGAAGGGCCACCCAAATCACGGATGCGCTGTCGTAAGCCAGCGGGTTTGGAAGCAAAAGAAGTGAGGCACTTGAAACGATCGGTGCGCCCGATACCCGCTATCAGACACAATGGTGCCAAGCCATGCGTAGGATACAGGTCACCGTTCTCTTCCTGATAGAAACGACTGCGCCACACACTTTCCGTCTTGCTCCGGTTGCCCAGCGTACCGTCGTCGTCCAGCAGCAGCCGGCGCAAGTCGTGACGATAACCGCCACGCATATACACCACTTCCCCTAACGTACCGGCCTGCACCATATTATATATAGCAAGATTCTCCCGCATGAAAAGAGTGTTCTCCAGCGGATAGACCTTACGGCCCATACGAGCCGCCAGTTCTATCAGCGGACGATATTCGTCCACATAAAGTCCCCCCTTGATTTCCAGCGCCACATCGGCCCCCTGCTCCACGCAACGCATGGCATGCTGCACATGGCATTGCCACGGCGAAGCCACGAATACCAGACGGGGAGTCTGTTCGGCCAGCATGTTCAGATAATCGGTGTCACTACGGTTGTAGCAAACCACATCGGGCATGCCGACATCCTCTACTCCTGGATCGGCAACGGCCACGACACGGAAACCGGGAATATGGCATATCAGCCGAAGCAACTGCATGCCCCGATAGCCTACACCTATGAATGCAGTCTTTATCATACG
This sequence comes from Mediterranea massiliensis, assembly GCF_900128475.1. Taxonomy (GTDB): domain Bacteria; phylum Bacteroidota; class Bacteroidia; order Bacteroidales; family Bacteroidaceae; genus Bacteroides; species Bacteroides massiliensis_E. Next base: position 286,470 of record NZ_LT635838.1, read on the forward strand.
CTGTTTTACTTTCCATCACACCTTCCACTACAGGGAAAGGTGTGTCAAAGATACGAAGTTTTGCAACATAAGCCAAAAGTTTCGTATCTTTGCCCACTAAACTGAAGATTATTCACCAAAAACAATTAATAGAAATGGAAAACAAGTACATCACCGTAGCCTACAAATTGTACTCCATCGAAGACGGAGAACGCGAATTTACCGAAGAAGCTACCGTAGAACATCCCTTCCAGTTCATCTCAGGACTGGGACTGACACTGGATGCCTTCGAGGAACAAATCAAAGGCCTGAACGCCGGCGACAAGTTCGATTTTACCATTGCCTGCACCGACGCATACGGCGAATATGATGAAGACCACGTGATTGACCTGCCGAAAGATATATTCCTGATTGACGGCAAGTTTGACAACGAACATATCAAGGCGGGGGCTATCGTGCCGCTGATGACAGCCGAAGGCCAACACATCAACGGAAGTGTGGTAGAAGTGAAAGATGACGTAGTAGTGATGGATATGAACCATCCCCTGGCCGGATGCGACCTGAACTTTGTCGGTGAAGTTGTGACCAGCCGTGAAGCCAGCAACGAAGAACTGGCCGAAATGGCCCGCATGATGAGCGGAGGTTGCGGCGGCGGATGCGGCAGCTGTGGTGGCGGATGCGGCGACCACGACTGTGGCGACGATTGCGGATGCGAAGGCGGATGCTGCCACTAAAACAATGAAAAACTAAAAATGAAGAATGAAGAATTTTCGTATATGCCTTGTCTGATAATATAGGAAAATCCTTCATTCTTCATTTTTTAGCTTTAGTTCTTCATCTACTTGCTTGTCATAATGTCCAGCACCAGCTTGTCCGTTTCGTTCATTCCCTGCGATCCTATCTTGGTCAGGTTACGGATGCTTTGGTCGACATCGGCATCTATGATGCCTTCTACCGAAGTGACACAGCGGTTTTCCATCGCCATAATGGCAGAAAGAACGGCTGTAGACACACCGGTCGTCACTTTTAAGGCACAACTGGGCTTGGCACCGTCGCAAATCATTCCTGTCAGATTAGCTATCATATTCTGTACGGCATAAGTTATCTGCTCATAAGTACCGCCCATCAGCCACGTAATGCCACAACTGGACCCCGTAGCAGCCACCACACAACCACACAGCGCAGACAGACGCCCCAAGCTCTCTTTAATATAAATGACTGTCAGATGGCTCAACATCAGGGCACGAATCAGTTCTTCTTCCGACTTCCCGTTTTCTTCGGCATATACCAACACAGGAAGTGTAGCCGAAATACCTTGGTTTCCACTGCCCGAATTGCTCATAACCGGTATCATGGCGCCAGCCATACGGGCATCACAAGCCCCCGAAGTATAGGAAAGGATATGCGAAAAGACACTGTCGCCCATCACTTTATGCTCGTACGTACCGCGAAGCATCTTACCCAATCCGTGACCATAGTTTCCCTGAAAGGAACGCTCGGCCGCCGCTTTGTTCAGACGGGCAGTATCCAAGATAAATCGGATTTCGTCCAACGGTGCTGTCATGGCAAAGTCGTACACTTTGCGCAGGTTCAAATCGAGGACGGCCTCTTCTTCCTCCTCTCCGGAAGCGGCCTGCTTGTCGAGCAGCACTTCACCGTTACGGGCCACATACACAAACGAAGTATGCCCGCCCGCAATAATAGCCGTCGCCCAATTCTCTCCGGCCTCACAACGCACTTCAATATACAGTTTCTCCGTAATGTCCGGCTTCAAGGCTATAGAGATACGCTTCTCATCAATGAAATGCTTGCCGGCTTCCACTGCCTCGGATGTACTGTCCTTCAGAACTTCCAACTGGTATTCCGATTTTCCGATCAAGGCCCCCAATGCGATAGCAATGGGCAACCCGATCATTCCTGTTCCGGGAATGCCGACACCCATGGCGTTCTTCAGGATATTGGCACTGAGCCATACGTTGATTTTCTCGGGCTTCATGCCCAATGTTTCCGTCGCCTTGGCCACACACAAAGCCACAGCTATCGGTTCCGTACATCCGATGGCCGGAACCACTTCACGTTTCACGAGTGCTATAATCTGTCGTCTTTCTGATTCGTTTATCATTCTGTCACTTGATTTAAGTCCTTGCAAAGGTATGAAAAACGTTTTATTAAACAAATAGTCAGAAAACATAAAATATAACGCCTCGTTCCGCATTATCCAAAAAAGAAATGTAACTTTGCCACATTATTTATTTTATCAACATACTCCATGAAAGTCAAACAATTATTATCGTGCTTTTTGCTGGCAGCCGCCTTGTCCTCCTGTATACAGGAAGAAGCCCTGAATGTGGAAGCAGCTATAGATGCATGCACGGGAACCGACGTGCAGTTCACCAACACCATCAACAACAACCGTGGCTTCAACATCTATGTCAACAAAGGTGCCGATCTCTCCCGGCAAAGACTGACATTCACCATACCCCAGGGAGCCACCATCCAACTTTCCAATCCGACTGCAGGGGACACTGGCTTCACCCGAAACGAAGACGGCACCTATACAGCTGTCATCGATTTCACCAACAACAGTCACAGCCGTCAAGTAACGGTCACTTCGGAAGACCAATCATACAGCGTGGAATACCAGATCAACATCATTCTGATGGAACTACCTACCCGTTATCACTTCGAACGCTTGCAGAACAGCAACGAACCTTACCATATATTGCTGGAGGAAGAACCGGTAACCTCCGACGGTATGCTCCAGACCCTGCAATGGTGCAGTGGCAATCCCGGATATGAATTGACCAAGGTTGCCAACACTCCGCAGGAATACCCGACCGTACAGGCCGATGAAGGATACATAGGAAAATGCGTCAAGCTACAAACATGCAGCACAGGCAGTTTTGGAGCCATGGTGGGCATGCACATTGCCGCCGGCAACCTGTTTATAGGTTCGTTCGACCTGAGCAGTGCCCTCAACAATGCCCCGGCCGCCACCCATTTCGGAGTACAGTTCTACAAGACGCCTTCCCGGCTGACAGGGCATTATAAGTTCAAGCGCGGAGAGGTCTATACAGAAAACGGCGAAACCGTAAGCAACAAACAGGACTCCTTCGACATCTATGCCATCCTGTATGAAGCCGAAGACAATTCCTTCATGCTCGACGGAAGCAATGCCTTGACGGACCCTAGCATTGTCCTGCTGGCGCGTATCGACCAGGCACAGGCAGTGGAATCTGATTCGTGGACAGACTTTGACCTTCCCTTCAAGCCGCAAAACGGGAAGAGCATCGATGCGCAAAAACTGGCAGACGGAAAATACAAGCTGGGAATTGTATTCTCGTCAAGCATCGGCGGCGCCTATTTCAAGGGAGCTGTAGGAAGTACACTCTACATTGACGAAGTGGAACTGATTTGTGAGGACAACCAATAAACGACATCAAAGTGAAAACATTATGAACAACAGACTGACTCATATCACCGCCCTGACCCTCATCCTGCTTTTCGCAGGCCTGAAAGTGTATGCACAGGAAGACAGAAACCATGGTATCATCCAATCCTATCTGCATGGATGGGAATATGCATTGAAAGCCGGGTTCAGCATAGGAGGCACCTCTCCCCTGCCTCTTCCGGAAGAAATCAGAAACATCAACGGCTACACTCCCGGAGGAGTGGCCATCTCCATCGAAGGGAACACGACCAAGTGGCTCGACAAGAAGAAAATATGGGGAATCTCTTTCGGAATAAGACTGGAAAGCAAAAAAATGTCGACCGATGCCGGCGTAAAGAACTATCACATGGAGATTATCAACGCCGACAACGGCAAGCCACTCGCCGGCCTTTGGACGGGCAACGTCAAGACCAAGGTCAACAATTCCTACCTGACCGTCCCCGTACTGGCCAACTACAAGATTGGCAACCGCTGGAAACTGAGCGCCGGACCTTATTTCTCCTATATGATAGACGGAAACTTCAACGGCCACGTCTACGAAGGACACCTCCGCACGCCCGACGCCACCGGACAACGGGTGGACTTTACCGGAGAAAGCATCGCCACCTACGATTTCTCCAACGACCTGCACAAATTCCAGTGGGGCATACAGCTGGGCGGTGAATGGCGTGCCTTCAAGCATCTGAATGTTTATGCCGATCTGACCTGGGGGCTGAACGACATCTTCCAGAAAGATTTCCAAACCATCACCTTCGCCATGTATCCCATTTATCTGAACGTAGGATTCGGATATTCATTCTGATCAGAACCTGCACCAACAATAATCCAACAAAGTCCTACGGGCAGTCGCACATAGTATAAAATATATACAGCATGTGCGTCTGTTCGAAGGACTTTGCCTTTTCTTCCCCTTCCAATGCCCATCAAATCAGAAAATCAGCCAACTCGCTGATAAACAGATATTATTTTTTCAGGTAGCTTTCTGTTAAAACCTGAATACTTTTCAGGTCCATACCTGAAAGGTCTTCAGGTAGGGCCTGAAAGGCTTTCAGATTAAACCTGAAAAGGTTTCAGGTACTACCTGAAAAACGCCTGAAAATCCAACGGACATTCGTTCCGTCCTCCATCATTCATTTTTCATGACATGAAAAGCACAAGGGAAGGGGATAAAAAAAGCTGCTCCGATGAGAGAAGCAGCTTTTGCAATTCCATTAAAACAGGATTATTCACCGATGACTTCCAGGTTGTCAACTATCAAAGTACTGTTGGCTGCACCATTAAAGTTGGCTCCATCTTTGCTCGAAGAACAGATGACAGCTAGTTTATAAGTTTTCTCGGCATCATAAGTGACGCCGTCTTTCCACGTAAAGTTCAAATCAAACTCAGTCCAGTCACTCTTGGCAGTGCCGTCTTCCAGTCTGGCTCTTGCCACGATACGTTCGTCATCGCTGTCGATATTGCTTCCGTCCAATGTTTCATCCTCCGAAGTTATGGTATAGAGCACTGCCTGAACAGCACATTCATCTACCTCGTCCGTTTCCGTAGCCACTCCGTCAACGGTTCTGATGAAAGGTGTTCCGGGAGTATATTTGTATACACCTTTGAATTTTAAAGGCTTCTTGTCATAAACGACACCGAAATGAGTCATTTTAAGAGCGCCGCCAGGCTGTAAAGCTGCCAACGGATTGTACTCAAAAGAACCCGTGAACACAGAACCTGCTGTAATATAGGCCTTGGCCAAGGCAGCCAAAGTGTTGCGTGCGTCACGTGTCACCAATTTTGCCGCTTTCCCTTCATATCCCTCTTCTTCTATGACAACCGGATAGCCAACAACAGGATTGGCCTTATAATTCAACAGTTGCGCACCTTCATTGGGAGTAGCCAAAACGTTCAGAGGCAGTGGCAAGCTATAGGGTTCGTAATCGGCACCCAAATCTACCGTTTCCCATTCGTTAAATGTAAATGACACCACATTTTGTAATCCCGAGACCGAGGCCTTGTAGACTTTCGTCGTCCCATAATCCTCGGACACTACAGTGTAAGTAACGACCTTCCCGTTGGAAAAGTCTTGGGCTGCCCCCGAAGCTGGAGTTACCGTAGCACCCTCAGACACCACAATCACAGGGACGAGCTTCGTAATGTCGGCGCCTTCGGCTACCTTGAACGTAATGGTATTGTCGGCATTGATGACCGGTTGTTCAGTCACCCCCTCGTTGTCAAAAGTAAACGATGTAATGTCGGCTCCCGTAGCTTCCGTTCCGCTCAGTTTGGTACCCTGGTACGTGACTTTGACATTCTGCTCCATCGTACCCAACGTAGCCTTGATAGCCAGATTCAGAGACAGCTTGCCACCGGCAACGCCCCCCCGGGCATCGACCGCAGCATCCAGACCGGCAGCATCGACCTTCACCGTAGTAGTGCCCGTAAACGTATAAGTACCGCTGTTCTCAGACAGAGGGCAATTCAAGAGATCAACATCTCCCACAGGGATACCCATAAAAGAAAAGTCCTTAATATACAGATTGATGGCCGTAGCGCCGGCTTTTTCAACAGTAATCTTCTGATACGAGGAACCCAAATCCGTTCCGTCTACATTTATTCCCAGCTCACCCTTGTAGCCGCCGGCGATTTCTGTATCAATCACCTGCGTATAGTCCGGATCGTCGTCACTACAAGCCGTAAAAATTCCCATTGAACAAATCAATGCAAACAAATAAAGCAAACTCTTTTTCATTTTTGGTTTAGTTAATAATTAGACTTAAATTGATAATATTCTATTTTTCATTTCGACTGCAAAGAAACAGGTTTTAAATGAGCTATACAAGTCCTTTTTACGTCAATAGGTGTTCTGTTTTTAATATTTTCAATTCAGCTATAACGAAACAGAGATTCCTAAAAATGACAGGTGAACAGAGATTTTAATACCAAAATTTGCGATATTCAAAACAAATGCTTACTTTTATACAACTGAAACATACCGTTTCAGACAGCGTTAAAGCACAGAAAACTTAGATACAACCCTTTAAAGCATCTGATTATGTTCAACTCATTCGGAAACATCCTGCGCCTGACCAGCTTCGGTGAGTCGCACGGCAAAGGCATCGGCGGTGTTGTCGACGGATTTCCAGCAGGCATCACCATCGACATGGATTTTATACAGAAAGAACTGGACCGCCGCCGGCCGGGACAATCGGCCCTTACCACTCCCCGCAAAGAGGCAGACAAGGTAGAATTCCTGTCCGGCATCTTCGAAGGCAAGTCAACAGGCTGCCCCATCGGTTTCATCGTATGGAACGAGAACCAACACTCGAGCGACTACGACAACATGAAGAACGTCTACCGACCTTCACACGCCGACTATACGTATAAGACCAAATATGGCATCCGAGACTACCGGGGAGGCGGACGTGCATCGGCACGCGAGACCATCTCGCGCGTAGTGGCCGGCGCACTGGCCAAGCTGGCCCTGCGACAACTGGGCATACGCATCACGGCCTACACCTCGCAAGTGGGCCCCATCCGACTGGAAGAAAACTATACGGCCTACGACCTGGACCTGATAGAAACCAATCCCGTACGCTGTCCCGATCCCGAAAAAGCGAAAGAGATGGAGAAACTCATCACTGAGGTGAAAGCCGAAGGCGACACGATAGGCGGCGTCATCACTTGTGTCATCACCGGCTGTCCCGTCGGACTGGGACAACCGGTCTTCGGCAAGCTGCAGGCAGCACTGGCCTCCGGCATGCTGAGCATCAACGCCGCCAAGGCCTTCGAGTACGGCGACGGCTTCAAAGGACTGAAAATGAAGGGGTCGGAACAGAACGACGTGTTCTACAACAACGCCGGACGTATCACTACCCATACCAACCACTCGGGAGGTATACAGGGAGGCATCAGCAACGGACAGGACATCTACTTCCGCGTAGCCTTCAAGCCCGTAGCTACCGTACTGATGGAACAGCATACGGTGAACATCGACGGAGTGGACACCACGCTGAAAGCCCGCGGACGTCATGACCCGTGTGTGCTGCCGCGTGCCGTACCCATCGTCGAAGCCATGGCGGCACTGACCATCCTGGACTTCTACCTGATAGACAGAACGACACAACTGTAAGTAAGAAAACGTGTTAAAACAAACTTTCACCACAGATTACCCGGATTTCCACAGATTATCTGAACTGAGCGTCTAAGATATTTGTGCCAGCCTGTGCAATGTGTAGTGAAAGATAAAGCACTTTCTGAAAAGAGACAGTGTACACCTTATTAATATAATGTATAACTCTTAACTTTCCACCACCCCTGCCTGCTATGCAAGGCCGGAGGGAGAAACTATCCGAATATGATCAAGACCTACATCTCCGAAAACGAACCCCGCATGCTGGACGAACTGTTCAGCCTCATCCGCATTCCCAGTATCAGCGCCCAGCCCGAGCACCACGACGACATGCTGGCTTGTGCCGAACGCTGGCGTCAACTGCTGCTCGAAGCCGGTGCCGACGAGGCCATGGTAATGCCCTCGCAGGGCAATCCGATGCTGTTTGCCCAGAAGACGGTAAATCCAGAGGCGAAGACCGTCCTCATCTATGCCCACTACGACGTGATGCCCGCCGAACCGCTGGAACTGTGGAAGAGCGCCCCCTTCGAACCCGAAGTGCGCGACGGACGCATTTGGGCCCGCGGTGCCGATGATGACAAAGGGCAGTCGTTCATCCAGGTGAAAGCATTCGAATACCTCGTCCGGAACAACCTGCTGACACACAACGTGAAGTTCATCTTCGAAGGCGAGGAGGAAATCGGTTCACCCAGTCTGGAGGCTTTCTGCCAGGACCATCGGGATCTGCTCAAGGCCGACGTCATCCTTGTGTCGGACACCAGCATGCTGGGAGCCGATCTGCCCTCGCTGACCACCGGCCTGCGCGGACTGGCCTACTGGGAAATTGAAGTGACGGGGCCCAACCGAGACCTTCACTCGGGTCACTTCGGCGGAGCGGTGGCCAACCCCATCAACGTGCTGTGCCAAATGCTGGCCCGCGTGGTGGATGCCGACGGCCGCATCACCGTTCCCGGCTTCTACGACGATGTGGAGGAAGTGCCGCAGGCCGAACGCGACATGATAGCCCACATCCCCTTCGACGAAGAAAAGTATAAAGCCGCCATCGGAGTGAAGGAACTGTTTGGCGAGAAAGGTTACAGCACATTGGAACGCAACAGCTGCCGCCCGTCGTTCGACATCTGCGGCATTTGGGGAGGCTATACGGGCGAAGGTTCGAAGACGGTGCTGCCGTCGAAAGCCCACGCCAAAGTGTCGTGCCGCCTCGTCCCGCACCAGGACCACCACAAGATTTCACAGCTGTTTGCCGACTATATCCGGAGCATTGCCCCCGCTACAGTACAGGTAAAGGTGACGCCCATGCACGGCGGGCAAGGCTACGTCTGCCCCATCACCCTCCCCGCCTATCAGGCTGCCGAGAAGGGATTTGAGAAAGCGTTCGGACGGAAGCCGCTGGCCGTACGCCGCGGCGGAAGCATCCCCATCATCTCGACCTTCGAGCAGGTACTGGGCATCAAGACGGTGCTGATGGGATTCGGACTGGAAAGCAACGCCATCCACTCGCCCAACGAGAACATACCGCTCGACATCCTGCGCAAAGGCATCGAAGCGGTGGTAGAATTCCACTTGAATTACGACTAAACAGACAGATCAAGCATCGAACGGCTTACGGAAAGTACAACCATTGCGCCACTCGGAGCAACCGTAAGCCGTTTTTCCTTTGATAATGGTACCCTTGCCGCACAAGGGACACGGACGCCCCACCCATTCATCGGACTGCACGGTAGGAGCTGGAGCTGTTCCTGCATCGGCAGCCTCGGCCTTCTTCTTGCGGGGAGAACGTTTGCGGGGTTCCTTCTTCGGCTGGTCGGCAGAAGAAGAGGTGCTACGTGCTGCCTTGCCCGCTACGGGCGGTGTCTGTACCGTGATGTGACGGTTGCTGTTGTCCGACAAGACACTGGTCACAATCTCAGCCACCATCTGCTTCAGTTCTTCCAAGAACTGGGCGGCGTTGTAGGTGCGCCGTTCTATCTCGCGCAGCTTCTTTTCCCAGATGCCCGTCAGCTCGGCACTCTTCAACAGTTCCTCGTGAATGGTTTGAATCAGCTCCACCCCGGTGGGAGTAGCTATCAGATTTTTCTTCTCCTTGCGGATATAGTTACGCTTGAACAAAGTCTCGATAATGGCGGCACGGGTAGAAGGACGGCCGATGCCGTTTTCCTTCAGGGCATCACGCAGTTCGTCATTGTCAACCAGCTTACCGGCAGTTTCCATAGCACGGAGCAGGGTAGCTTCGGTGTAGGGGCGCGGAGGTTGCGTCCATTTCTCCACCAACTCGGGCACGTGGGGACCGCTCTCCCCTTTGACAAAGGCAGGCAGCACCCGGTCTTCATCTCCATTCTCCTTATTCGCCTCGTCAGTACCTCCTTCCTGCGCGGAAGCATTGGCCGTGAACACCACCCGCCAGCCCGGATCGAGTATCTGCCGGCCGGATGTCTTGAACTCCACTCCGTCCGCCTCGCCCAGGACAGTCGTGGTCGAGAAACGGCAGTCGGGATAGAACACGGCGATGAAGCGGCGGGCTATAAGGTCGAACACCCGTCGTTCTACATCGGTGAGGTTGACCGGGGGCTGGCCGGTTGGAATGATGGCGTGATGGTCCGTGACCTTCGAATTGTCGAACACTTTCTTCGACTTCGTCAGGGTAGTTCCCTCCAGCGGTGCGGTCCAGGTTTCATACCCCCGCAACCCCTTCAGGGTGGAAGGGCATTTGGGATAGATGTCATCGCTCAGGAAGGTAGTATCTACACGAGGATAAGTAGTAACCTTCTTCTCGTAGAGCGACTGGATAGTCTTCAGCGTGTCGTCGGCCGAGTAGGCAAACTTCTTGTTGCACTCCACCTGCAGGGAGGTCAAGTCAAACAGACGGAGCGGGGCTTCACGCCCCTCCTTCTTCGACACGGAGGTGACGGTGAACGGCGCGTCCTTGATGCGTGCTAGCAGCTCCTCGCCCCGCGCACGGTCAGTTATGGGGTCGATACCGCGGTTCTCTTCCTCCTTCTTGGGCTTCTTGCCGGCGGCCAGGGCTTCTTTCTGCTTCTCGGCTTCCAGTGCCAGCTCTTCGTCGCTCTTGCGGATGAGAGCCGAGAAAGAAGTGTCGCGGTAGACGGTATTGAGCACCCAGTACTGCTTGGGTACGAAATTCTGTATCTCCAGCTGGCGGTTCACGATGAGGGCCAACGTAGGTGTCTGTACCCGTCCGATGGAAAGTACCTGGCGGTTCTGCCCGTATTTCATGGTGTACAGGCGCGTGGCATTCATGCCCAGCAGCCAGTCGCCGATGGCACGGCTCAAGCCCGCTTCGTACAAAGGCTGGAAGTCGGCGGCATCCCGCAGGTTGGAGAATCCTTCGCGGATGGCTTCCTCGGTCAGTGAAGAAATCCACAGGCGCTTCACGGGGCACTTCGCTCCCGCCTTCTGCATCACCCACCGCTGGATGAGTTCTCCCTCCTGGCCGGCATCACCGCAGTTGATGATCATGTCGGCTTTCTGCATCAGTCCTTCGATGACGTGGAACTGACGCTCATAGGTAGGATTGCTGATGAGCTTGATGCCGAAACGGGGCGGTATCATGGGCAGGCTGCCCAGACTCCACGCCTTCCAGCTCGGGGTATATTCATGCGGTTCCTTCAGGGTACAGAGGTGGCCGAACGTCCACGTCACCTGATACCCGTTCCCTTCGATATATCCGTCTTTCTTCTCCTTCGCTCCCAGCACATCGGCAATGTCGCGTGCCACCGAAGGCTTTTCGGCAATACAAACTATCATTTCCTTCTATTATTTGACAGGCAAAGATAGTGCAAACCGAGAGAAACGCAAAGCGAAAACATCGTTTTCAGCTTTCGTTTCCAAGATGCAGCCTATCTTGCCCACAACTCACCACAGATTACACAGATTGGCACAGATTTATTTTTTCTATCCATGCCAGGCAGATAATCTGTGACAATCTGCGTAATCTGTGGTAAAAAAGCCGGTACACTCCAAGGAAGTGCTTCGTCACCCTCTGACGAAGTGCTTTGTTACCTCCTCACGAAGCACTTCATGACACCCTAAGGAAGCACTTCATGAGAGGGTCAGGAAGCACTTCGTCATTTCCGCTCTCCCCCAAAGCAGAATCCGTTAAGAAATTCTTACCTTTGTGCATCATTCAACATCAAACCGTCAAAACAATATGGAAACAATCTCTGAAAAAGAAGCCGGTTATCGCGTAAAGAGCTATGACCAGCCCGTGAAACGCTACTGCCAGACGCTGGACCTGAAAGATAACCCCGAACTGATTGCCGAATACCGCAAACGCCACAGCGAAGAACAGGCCTGGCCCGAAATCATCCAAGGCATCCGCGAGGTTGGCATCCTCGAAATGGAAATCTATATTCTGGGCAACCGCCTGTTCATGATTGTAGAGACGCCGCTCGACTTTGACTGGGATACGGCCATGAAACGCCTGGCCACCCTGCCCCGACAGGAAGAATGGGAAGCCTATATGTCCATCTTCCAGCAGGCCGACGCACATGCCTCTTCCGCAGAGAAGTGGCAGCTGATGGACCGCATGTTCCACCTGTACGAATAACGCCTGTCTGCAAGATTCCTGAACAAAAAAGAGGCTGTCTCAAAATAGAAATTCAAAAGTAATAATCTTACAGATTGAAACTTAGTAATAAAAAGCCTCCTGCTTTAGCCCTTATTTATTGCAATTATAGGACTAAAAGCAGGAGGTTTTTATGTTGTAGCTTATAAATTGTAAGTAAACTTATCTCTGTTTTTAATTTTGAGACAGCCTCTTTTCCATTCATTATCGGATGGAGATTATTCTTCGTCCAACAGGATTTCCAGAATCTGACAAGCAGCCTTGGCAACCGAAGTACCGGGGCCAAAGATAGCAGCTACGCCAGCCTTGTACAGGAAGTCATAGTCTTGCGGAGGAATGACACCACCGGCAATCACTACGATGTCTTCGCGGCCCAGCTTCTTCAACTCGGCAATGATTTGAGGAATCAAAGTCTTGTGTCCGGCAGCCAACGAAGACACGCCCACTACATGCACGTCGTTCTCGACAGCCTCGCGGGCAGCCTCGGCCGGAGTCTGGAACAACGGTCCCATATCTACGTCGAAACCGCAGTCGGCATAACCGGTTGCAACCACCTTGGCACCGCGGTCGTGACCGTCCTGACCCATCTTGGCAATCATGATACGGGGCTGACGGCCTTCCTTCTTGGCAAACTTCTCGCACAGTTCACATGCCTTGGCGAAGTCTGCATCGCTCTTACTTTCTGATGAATACACGCCTGAAATAGTTCTGATTACAGCTTTATAACGTCCTACAACTTTCTCGCAAGCATACGAGATCTCACCCAGAGTAGCGCGAACGCGGGCAGCCTCAACGGCCAGTTCCAGCAAGTTGCCCTTGCCGGTCTTCACACATTCGGTGATGGCATCCAGAGCCTTGTCTACATCGGCCTGGTTGCGTTCTGCCTTCAAGCGCTTCAGGTTCTCCAACTGCTCCTGACGAACAGCGGTATTGTCAATCTCGAGGATATCAATCGGAGCTTCTTTCTCCAGACGATACTTGTTCACGCCGACAATGGTCTGTGCGCCGCTGTCGATACGGGCCTGCGTACGTGCGGCAGCTTCTTCGATACGCATCTTGGGGATACCGGTCTCGATAGCCTTGGCCATACCGCCCAGTTTCTCGATTTCCTGGATGTGCTCCCAAGCCTTGTGGGCAATTTCGTTGGTCAGCGACTCTACATAGTAGGAACCGCCCCACGGGTCCACATTCTTGCAGATGTTGGTTTCTTCCTGAATATAGATCTGCGTATTACGGGCGATACGGGCAGAGAAGTCGGTCGGCAGGGCGATGGCCTCGTCGAGGGCGTTGGTGTGCAGAGACTGCGTATGACCCAGTGCGGCAGCCATGGCCTCGATACAGGTACGGCCCACGTTGTTGAACGGATCCTGTTCGGTCAGCGACCAGCCGGACGTCTGCGAGTGTGTACGCAGTGCCAGTGACTTCGGATTCTTCGGGTTGAACTGCTTTACAATCTTTGCCCACAGCATACGTGCGGCACGCATTTTGGCAATTTCCATGAAGTGGTTGGTTCCGATGGCCCAGAAGAAGGACAGACGCGGTGCGAAAGCGTCGATGTCCAATCCGGCACCCACACCGGCACGGAGGTATTCCAAACCGTCGGCCAGGGTATAAGCCAATTCAATGTCTGCCGTTGCACCGGCTTCCTGCATGTGGTAACCGGAGATGGAGATGGAATTGAACTTGGGCATGTTCTTGGAAGTATATTCGAAGATATCGGAAATAATCTTCATGGAGAATGCTGGCGGGTAGATATAAGTGTTGCGCACCATGAATTCCTTCAGGATATCGTTCTGGATGGTACCGGCCATTTCTTCCAGCTTGGCGCCCTGCTCCAGTCCGGCGTTGATGTAGAAGGCCATGACAGGAAGAACGGCACCGTTCATGGTCATGGACACAGACATCTTGTTCAAGGGAATGCCGTCGAAGAGCACTTTCATGTTCTCCAGCGAGCAGATGGATACACCGGCCTTGCCGACATCACCTACGACACGTTCGTTGTCGGGGTCATAACCACGGTGAGTAGCCAAGTCGAAAGCTACGGACAAACCTTTCTGACCGGAAGCCAGGTTACGACGGTAGAAAGCGTTGGACTCTTCGGCTGTGGAGAAACCGGCATACTGACGGATCGTCCACGGACGGAAGGTGTACATCATGGAATACGGGCCACGCAGGTAAGGAGGAATACCGGCTGCATAGTCGAGGTGTTCCATTCCTTCCAGGTCCTCTTTGGTATAAACAGGCTTCACATTGATATGTTCCGGCGTTTTCCAGTTGGCCTGGATGCCGTTAGCCTTCTGCCATTCAGCCCCGTTGACAGGCTTGAAGTTGGCATATATATCTACGTTCTTAAAATCTTTTCTCATCTTACTTCAAAAGTTTAGCATTGTATTCTTTCAGGGTTTCCAGCACGTTGACACGGACATGGATGAAATTCTCGATACCGGCGGCTTTCAGCTCGCCCATGCAGGCAGGAGCTCCGGCCACGATAAACATGGCACGGCCGTTCAGTGCCTTGAAGGCGGGGATAGCGTATTCGGCATATTCATCATCGCTCGAGCAGAGCACTACGATATCGGCCTTGGCAGCCATGGCTGCATCGATACCTTCCTCTACACTCGAGAAGCCCAGGTTGTCCACCACTTCGTATCCGGCGCAAGCCAGGAAGTTGCAGGAGAACTGTGCACGGGCCTGACGCATGGCCAGATTACCGATAGTCAGCATAAATGCTTTCGGACGCTTGCCGGAAGCCTCGGTCTGCAGGCGCAGAGCTTCGAATTCGCTGGCTGCACGGTCGAAGTTCAGAGTCGGAACATCCTTCTCGCACGTATCGTGGTGTCCGCCGCCACAGCAGCAAACGGCTTCCAACGGACGCTTGTCACCGGCCAGTTCCGTAAAGTTAGGATACTGGTTGGTACCCAGCAGAATTTCCTTACGCTTGGCCACAGCCTCGTGACGGGCCTTGTTGCTGGCATTCACGGCTTCCTGTACCTTGCCGGCCTTCACAGCGGCATAGAAACCGCCTTCGTCCTCAACGGCCAGGAACAAATCCCAAGCCTGCTTGGCGATGGATACCGTCAGGTTCTCGATGTAATAGGAACCGGCAGCCGGATCGATTACCTTGTCGAAGTGAGACTCTTCCTTCAGCAGCAACTGCTGGTTGCGTGCCAGGCGTTCGGAGAAGTCGTTCGGAGTCTCGTATGCCTTGTCGAACGGAACCACCGTCATGGAGTCGACACCGGCCAGAGCGGCACTCATGGCTTCGGTCTGCGTACGGAGCAGGTTCACATACGAGTCGAAGATGGTCAGGTTGAAAGAGGATGTTTCAGCATGAACCTTCATCTGGGCGGCACATTTGCAGTCGCCTTCAGCCAGATAAGAGTTCACGATGTCGGCCCACAGCATACGGCCGGCGCGGAACTTGGCGATTTCCAGGAAGTAATTGGAACTGATACCGAAATTGAACTTGATTTTCTTGGCAACCGTCGCAGCCGGAACGCCGGCTTCGGTCAGCTGATTCATATATTCGTTACCCCAAGCCAATGCATATCCCAGTTCCTGGTAGATATAGGCACCGGCATTGTTCAAAGTAAGTGCATTCACATTGATGACGCGATATTCGGGCAGAGCAGCCGTAGCGGCGATCAGCGCCTTTGCCGTATCTACCAGGCTACCTTTCTCCTTGCCCTTGGCCACCATCTTGTTCAGATAGTCGAAGTTGATGGAGCCTTGCAGCTTGTTCAGGTCGTAGCCCTTCTTCTGGAAGTATTCCACCAACAGATTGGCAAGTTCCACTACATGTCCCTGGCAAGTGGAGAAATTCAGTTCCACACACTCGGCACAGATACCGTCAAGCAGAGTCTCCAGATAAGCAGCATTCAGTTCCTTGGCCTTCACGTGGAACGACAGAGAATCGATGCCCTTGTTCAGGATATCCAAAGCCTTGGCATTGGCTTCCTTCACGTCGTCCACCCGAATTTCCTGGCGAACCAGCCACTCGTTGTTGTCCTTCTTGTTACCTCTCAGATAAGGGAATTCGCCGGGAAGTGCGTCAGTCGTCTTCAGTCCTTCCAGATCTTCCTTACGGTAGAAAGGTTTCACTTTGAATCCTTCGTTTGTTCTCCAAACGAGTTTCTTCTCAAAATCAGCGCCTTTCAGGTCGGCTGTTATTTTCTCCATCCACTGTTCGGTGGTTACGGGAGAAAAGTCCGAGAAGAGTTTTTCTTTACTGTCTGCCATAGTTTATTTAAAAATTAATATGATGAATACAATTCATTTTGTCGTCAATAGACATGCAAATATAGTCAAATCAAATGAAAGACCATGTTTTTTAGCGAAATTTCGCACGTCACGTTGACCAAGTGTCAACTCGACATGCCAAAATGGAAAAACCAAGAAAAAACTTTGGCGATAATTGCATTATTAAGTAATTTTGCGGCTTGTATTTTATATTAATAGATGTAAGAATAAAAATACTATGAATTGGTTAGAAAGCTTGTTGTGGGATCCGGCATCGGTAGCCCACATCGTCTGCCTGTATGCCTTTGTGATA
The DNA here is from genome assembly GCF_900128475.1 of Mediterranea massiliensis. GTDB lineage: Bacteria > Bacteroidota > Bacteroidia > Bacteroidales > Bacteroidaceae > Bacteroides > Bacteroides massiliensis_E. The sequence goes on from NZ_LT635838.1 coordinate 303,151, forward strand.
TCATTGGGCGTATTATTGGGCAAGATCAAGTTCTTCGGAGTGTCCTTGGGAGTCACGTTCGTGCTCTTCACCGGCATTCTGATGGGACATTTCGGATTTACAGGAGAAATCCATATCCTGCATTTCCTGCGCGAATTCGGCCTTATCCTGTTTGTATTCTGCATAGGTCTGCAGGTGGGTCCTTCTTTCTTTTCGTCCTTCAAGAAGGGTGGCATGACACTGAATCTGCTGGCAGTAGGCATCGTCCTGCTGAACATCGTGGTGACACTGGCCATCTATTTCCTGGCCAACGGACGCGTGGAGTTGCCGATGATGATCGGTATCCTGTACGGTGCAGTGACGAACACTCCCGGTCTGGGTGCCGCACAAGAGGCACTGAACCAGCTGAACTACACGGGTGAGCCCATTGCCTTGGGTTATGCCTGCGCTTATCCGCTCGGTGTAGTGGGCATCATCGGTTCCATCATCGCCATCCGTTACATCTTCCGCATCTCCTTCGCTAAAGAAGAAGAACAAATCAAGACACAAGATGCCGACACCAAGCACAAGCCGCACAACATGCATCTGGAAGTACGCAACGAATCCATCAACGGGAAGACCTTGATGCAAGTGAAGGATTTTCTGGGACGTCCGTTTGTCTGCTCCCGTATGCGCCACGAAGGACACGTCAGCATTCCCAACCATGAAACGGTATTCCACACAGGCGACCAGTTGTTCATCGTCTGCTCGGAAGAGGATGCCGAAGCCATTACGGCCTTTATCGGCAAGGAAATCCAGGTAGACTGGGAAAAGCAAGACATGCCGATGGTTTCCAGACGTATTCTGGTCACCAAATCGGAAGTCAACGGCAAAAAGCTGGGCAGCATGCACTTCCGCAGCATGTATGGTGTAAACGTGACCCGCGTCAACCGTTCGGGTATGGACCTGTTTGCCGACCCCAACCTGATTCTCCAGGTGGGAGACCGCGTCATGGTCGTAGGACAGCAGGATGCGGTAGAACGCGTGGCAGGTGTATTGGGCAACCAACTGAAACGACTCGATACTCCCAATATCGTGACCATCTTTGTGGGTATCTTCCTCGGCATCGTTTTGGGAAGCCTTCCCATCGCTTTCCCGGGCATGCCTACACCAGTCAAGCTGGGTCTGGCCGGCGGTCCGCTGGTAGTAGCCATCCTCATCGGCCGTTTCGGACACAAACTGAAACTGGTGACATACACCACCATGAGCGCCAACCTGATGCTGCGTGAAATCGGCATCGTCCTCTTCCTGGCCAGTGTGGGCATCGAAGCGGGCGAACATTTCGTACAGACCGTGGTTCATGGCGACGGCCTGCTGTACGTGGGCTACGGCTTCCTTATCACCGTCATCCCCCTGCTGATTATCGGCATTGTGGCACGTCTGTACTACAAAGTCAACTATTTCACCCTGATGGGTCTGATTGCCGGTAGTACCACCGACCCGCCCGCATTGGCTTATGCCAACCAGGTATCAGGCAACGACGCACCTTCCGTAGGCTACTCTACCGTCTACCCGTTGTCCATGTTCCTGCGCATCATCGCCGGTCAAATGATTCTGCTGGCCATGCTATAGCCAAGAAACGACATCCCTATAACATCAGGCGCGGATTACAGGAAATTTTCCTATAACCCGCGCCTGATTGTATTATCCCCACTCCGGGTATCACCGTCTTGTCAGCGGACGGTAATCTCCAGATTCAGTTTCTTGCGGACAAACTCTTCGACATAATTCACCGTACCGGCAATGCCCAGCACCGACGAATCGACGCAGAGATGATACGTGGCTGCCGCTCCCCACGTCTTATTGCTGTAATAGTTGTAATATTCCGAACGTTTCTTGTCGGCCTTAGCCATCATTTCCTCCGCTTCCTCTTCCGAGAAACCATGAATGCGGCACAGGCGGGCTGCCCGATCTTCGGGCGTGGAAGAAATGAATATATTGGCACAACGCGGATGGTCGCGCAAGATATAGTCGGCACAACGCCCCACAAAAAGACAAGACTTCTCGTGCGCCAGCCGACGGATCACATCGCTCTGCACCTTGAACAAGGAGTCGTTGCTCAAACAGTTGTTGGTAGGAATGGTACCGTCGCCAATAAACGGGAAACGCATGCCGAACAAACCGCCCATAATGCCCTGTGACGGACGTTCGTCAGCTTTCTCAAAGAACTCCCGGCACAAGCCGCTTTCTTCGGAAGCCAGCTGTATCAACTCTTTGTCATAAAAAGAAATGTTCAGCCGCTGGGCCAGACGTTCACCGATTTCACGTCCGCCACTACCCAACTGACGGCCGATATTCACTACAAAATGCTCCATAAACCTTTATTCTTAATTCATGTTTGTCGCAGGCAAATATAAAAAATCCTGCGTAAAAGAACGAATGCAAAAGAAAAAATGTTTCTCCCCAATTACAACCATCAATCAGACACAGGTTCTTGGGAAGCCTTGTGGAACTTCCTAAACTGCATCATCAGCATCAGTGCCGCAACCAGGCTGGCCAGCAAATCGGAAACCGGCATGCTGACCCATACACCCAGCTCCCCAAAGAAATGGGGCAGAATGAGCAAGCAGGGCAACAAAATCAACAACTGACGCGAAAGTGACAGAAAGATGGCCTTTCCAGCCATGCCGATGCTCTGAAAGAAATTGGCAGTCACCATCTGGAAACCTATAATAGGGAAAAACAGGATGATGATACGCAAGCCACGGGCAGAAATATCTATCAGCTCAGTATCGGAGGTAAAGATACTCACAACCAGCCTGGGAAATGCCATTCCTATGGCAAACCCCACCGTGGTGACAACAGTAGCATAAACAATAGTCATTTTCAAGACCTTGGTTACACGGGAATACTGCTGTGCACCATAATTATATCCGGCAATGGGCTGCATGCCCTGGTTCAACCCCATCACAATCATGACCACAATATACACCAAACGGTTCACAATCCCAAAGGCTCCGATGGCCAAATCCCCACCATAACGTTTCAACCCCTGGTTAATCAGAATAACAATGAAACAGGCGGCTATATTCATCAGGAACGGTGACATACCGATTGCCAAGGAATCGAATACAATCTTCCGCTTCAGCCGGAAGATACCCCGATGGAAATGCAACAGCTCGTCACGGTTGCTGAACAGCTTCAACTGCCAGACCAAGGCTATGATCTGGGCCAATATCGTAGCAATGGCGGCACCCCGTATTCCCCACCCGAATCCATATATGAACACCGGGTCGAGAATGGTGTTGATAATCACCGTAGCCACCGTCGCATACATGGCTTTCTGGGGATGGCCGGCCGAACGCAAGACAGAATTCAACCCAAGATAGAGATGGGTGACGGCATTGCCTATAAGGATAATCTCCATGTAGTCGCGTGCGTATGGCACAGTCGCATCACTGCCCCCAAAGAAATAGAGAATTGGATCAAGAAAAGGCATTACGACCAACGTAAAGGCCACACCCAGCAGAATGTTCAACACCAGTACATTGCCCAACACACGTTGGGCCGTATCATAATCCTTCTGTCCCAGCTTGACCGACACCAGAGTAGCAGCTCCGACACCAACCAACGAACCGAAAGCCGCCGCCAGGTTCATCAACGGGAAGGTCAACGCCAGACCGGAGATAGCCAGCGGCCCCACACCGTGACCGATAAAGATGCTGTCCACCATATTATACAGAGACGAGGCCGTCATCGCAATAATTGCGGGAACGGCATACTGCATCAGCAGCTTTCCAATGTTTTCTGTGCCCAACGCTGTGGGAGTCTTCAATCCTGCCATATCTTCCAACGAATTGTTTCTACGACTGCAAAGGTAGACAATTTCAGGCAGAACCGACACATCTTTTCACACCTCTTAAAACAAGTTGAAAGATATTCTCCGACCTCTCCATTATTCTGAACAAACCCATGGAAATCCATATAGAATTGTCCTCTCTTTTCATAAGATAAGTCGCAACTCGGAATCGACAGCTGAAAACTATGTTTTCGCTTTGCGCTTCTCTCGGTTTGCACTATCTTTGCGCATCGATTGCACACCCACATACACATGCTTATGGACGAACGAACCATCAAAGAACAACATGAAGGCATCATCCACCTGCTGGAAGACCGACGGCTGAAAGAAGCACAAACCCAACTGGCCGCCCTGCTGGAAACATGCGCCGACTGGTCCCTGCACAACAGGCTGGAACAAGCGCAGACATCGTACCACTACATGCTCCAATACATGAAGCAAGGCACAGACGATCCTCAGCGCCACAAGCTTTACCTCCAACTGCTGGCTGAAACATGGACCATCGCCGACCAGGCCCAACTGGTCCTGCTGGATGATATCGCTACCTCCGGCTTCTATCAGTATCTTCACCACAAAAGCCGCCAGACAGGCAACCGACTGGAAGAATGGCTGCATACTCTGGAAACTTTTCAGGACGACGTAGCCGTATGCCGCCTGATGGCCGACAGTAACAACAACCTGTCCCAACTGCTGAAACGTCACGAAGACACCAACCGGAACCTGTTCCAAGCCGTGTGGGGAAACAGCGAATGGAGTGCGGAAGAAAACGCCCAGACCCAAGCGTTCCTGAACTCAGAGCTCCTGCGATCCATTGACCTGGGGCTACTCGTGAGCGCCGTCACCATGAGCCTACAAGCCTGCTTTGACATCCGCAAATGCCTGTGGCTGCTCGATGCCTGTGGACATGCGGAAGCCATCGTCGCACAACGGGCTCTGACCGGACTCCTGCTGACCCTGAACACATATCCCGAACGCAGCCAGCTCTACCCCGAACTGGCGGTACGCCTGAGCCTGCTCGACGAAAACGGGCAACTGGGCAAGGACTTGAACCGCATCGGCCTGCAACTGCTGCAAAGCCAGGAAACGGAAAAAATAGACAAAAAGATGCGGGAAGAAATCATTCCTGAAATGATCAAGAATGTCAGCAAAATCAAAGGCATGAAGCTGGGGCTGGAAGAAACGGCCGACGAGAACGACCGTAATCCAGACTGGGAACAGGCCTTCGAGAAATCGGGACTTGGAGACAAGATTCGTGAAATGAACGAGCTACAGATGGAAGGAGCCGACATCTACATGAGCACCTTTGCCCAACTGAAGTCGGGTCCGTTCTTCGGGCAGCTGCACAACTGGTTCTATCCGTTCGACCAGCTTCACTCCAGTGTAGCCAACCTGTTCGGTCCTTCTACATCAGGCGACAACGTTGTGCTGAACATGGTTTTGCAATCGGGCTTCTTCTGCAACAGCGACAAGTATTCGCTCTGCTTCACCATGGCTCAGCTGCCGCAGTCGCAGCGCAACCTCATGCTGCACCAGCTCACACCGCAGGAACTGAACGACATGATGGACAACGAGCAGGCCAAGACGCTGAAACAATATTCCGAACGTCCCGAAGTCATCAGTAACCAGTACATCCACGACCTGTACCGTTTCTTCAAGCTCTGCTACCGGCGCCGCGAGTTCCGCGATCCCTTCCAGACTCCTTTTACCTTCCATCGCATCCCCCTTCTGAAAGGCATCTTGGACAAGCCGGAGCTGCTGAAGTCCGTTGCCGACTTCCATTTCCGCAAAGAGCATTATCCCGAAGTGCTCGACCTCTATCAGCGGTTGGAAACGACCTATGAAACCGATGCCGACCTCCTCCAAAAGTCCGGATACTGCCTGCAAAAGGAAAGAAGATATGCCGAAGCCGTACAGGCGTACAGGAAAGCCGACATTCTGAAACCCGACCATGTGTGGACCATCCGCCACCTGGCCACATGCTACCGGCAGATGCACGACTTCGGCTCAGCACTGGAATATTACCGGAAAGCCGAAAACATACAGCCCGAAAACGCCAACATCCTGTTCTTTGCCGGAAGCTGCCACGCCGAACTGGAGGAATACAAGGAAGCCCTGCAATATTTCTTCAAGATGGATTTCCTGGACAGCCACTCCCTCAAGGCATGGAGAGGGATAGCCTGGTGCTCCTTTATGAGCAGGAAGTATGGACAAGCCGAAAAATATTACCAGAAATTGCTACAGGACGAACAGGCGCTACCGACCGACTGGCTCAACGCCGGACACGTAGCTTGGGCGCAAGGACAACTGGAGACAGCTGCCACACGCTACGGGAAAGCCATCACGCTTTGCGGCAGCAAGACTCAATTTCTGGAACTGTTCGACAAGGACCGCGACATCCTCGTACAACATGGCATCCGCGAAGAAGACATACCGCTGATGCTGGATATCGCAGGTTGAACACTCCCTCCAACACAAAAAGAAACAGGCCGGAAACCACGATTGGGTTTCCGACCTGCCGCTTCAGACAAATTACTTAACGGACAATAGAGGTCACTTGATTTCCTCACCCTTGTCGGTGAAAAGAACAGCCGATTCAGTGCCGTCTTCCGACTCCAGCGTCAGCTTATAAATCCACGTTCCCGACTCTTCATCCTGACGTACAGCAGCGCCTTTCAACGTCTGGTTAGGATAAGCCTTGGCTATTGCATCAGCTACTGCTTGAGGAACTTCCTCCAACTTGATGGTAACAAAATCGTCCATTACCTGAACGGTTTTCACTTCCTGGATATTGACTGTCGCTGCAAATGCTGCAGTTCCCAAACTCATTGCCATCACTGCTACAAAAAACAATTTCTTCATAACCTTAAAATTTAAATAGTTAAAACTCTAATTGAATAGAATAGTTGATCAAGCTATCTGCCTAACTAAGGGCAAACCGAATGCCAAAAACAATCCGAACCCATAAGAGCCTATCAAGCAAGAATTTAAGAAATCTACTTCGGCAAAAGCCTGATGACAATGGGGAATTATGCCACAAAAACTGCGGAAAAGCTCCTGCAAAAGTCACGTAAAATCTACAGCAGTATATATAAAATTAAACTCTCGAAAGACTATGCAACCTTCATCCGTGCCAATATCCTTGGAAAGAAGAAAGCGAAAATCGTGGTACAGCAGATGGCAGCCACGGCATCAGAGATTCCTTCAGCAGCAAAGACGCCCATCACACCCATCCACCGAGGCAGCAACAGGGCCAGCGGAACCAGCAGAATGACCTTGCGGAGCAGGGCGATGAAGATGGACACCTTGGCCTGCCCCAAAGCGACAAACATGTTCTGGCAGGCACGTTGCAGGCCGAAGATGGTCATACCGGCCAAAAAGACCGGCATCGTGTGTCCAACGGTCTCCGTCAGACGTACGTCGTCTGTAAAGATGGCCGATACCACAGAAGGAAAGAGTATCATCAGCAATACCAGCAGAAAATTGAAAAGGAACATCACCGTCACCACTATCTTGAAGCACTCCTTCACCCGCTCACGGTTACCATGACCGTAATTGTAACTGGCTACGGGAACAAACCCTTGAGCAAAGCCCGTCAGCGGCACGCTGACACAGAGCATGGCTGCCTGCATCACCGCCAGCGCACTGACGTAGATGTCGCCGTAGCGTTCCAGACTGCCGTTCAGCACAAAGCCCACCAGACTTTCGGTGCTGGCCATGATGAAGGGCGAAAGGCCCAAAGCCAACGTAGCCCCCACGATGCGACGGTCCAGCCGCAGATACTTGCGCTCGAGCTGCAACGAGGCCCGTCGGGAAGTGAGGAACACCAGTACCCACACGGCACTGCACGCCTGCGACAGGATGGTGGCCAACGCCGCCCCTTTCACCCCCATACCGAAGGTGAAGATAAAAAGAGGGTCGAGCACAATGTTGAGCACCGCCCCGATGATGACCGAACACATGGCCACGCCTGGACGCCCCTGGCAGTTGATGAACGTATTGAGTCCCACGGCCACCTCGACAAAGAGCGTACCCAGCAGGTAGACGGAAAGACAGTCTACCGCATGGGGCAGCGTATGGGACGAAGCGCCGATGGAAGTCAGGATAGGTTTCATGAACAGATAGGAAACAGCCGAAGTGACTACCGCAAAGAGCACCAGCAGCACAAAGCCGTTGCCCAGTATCTTCCCCGCCCGCTCGCGGTGTCCCTGCCCCAGGGCGATGGCAGCCAGTGGAGCGCCGCCCCCAGCCACGATGGCCGAAAAGGCAGAAATGAGGATGATGACCGAACTCGTCACGCCCACCCCTGCCAGCGCATCGGTACCGATGCCGGGGATGTGGCCGATATAGACACGGTCGACCAAGGTATAGAGCAGGTTGACCAACTGGGCCGCCACCGCCGGAAGAGCCATGCGGAAGACCAGCGGCAACATGCGGTCGGTACCCAGACGTTCTTCGTACTGTGTATTTGGCATCACTCTACAGACTTCAGTTCACGATACAACCGCTGCACGGGCAGGCCCATGATGTTGAAATAGCTGCCCGAAATATACTCCACGCCGACGAAGCCGATCCACTCCTGTACGCCGTAGGCCCCAGCCTTGTCCATCGGCCGGTAATGATCCACGTACCAAGCGATTTCTTCTTCCGTCAGCTGTGCGAAGCGCACCTCAGTCTGGGCCGCGAAGCTGCGCTGCCACTTCGTGGTAGTGATACATACGCCGGTAAACACCTCGTGCGTGTGGCCCGACAGGTCGCGGAGCATCTGCAAGGCATCTTCACGGTCACGGGGCTTCCCCAGCACCCTGCCGTCCAGCCACACGATGGTGTCGGCCGTTATCATCAACTCGTCGGCCTGCATCAGATCACGATAGGCGGCCGCCTTCTCGCGGGAGATGTACAGGGGAATGTCGCCGCCCTGAAGCGTATCGGGATAGGATTCGTCGACATCGGGCAGGGTGCGCACCTCGTAGTCGATGCCCAAGCCCGAAAGCAGTTCCTTGCGGCGGGGCGAATTGCTCGCCAGTATCACTTTGTATTTCTTCAGATTGTCCAGCATAAGTAATAAATATAGGAGTTAAGGAAGTTAGTGAAGTGAAAGAAGCCGTAGGCTGACGCCTCGGCTTCCTATTCCATTTTACCAGCCGAAAGCCTTCTCGTCGGCCAGCCAGAGGCCCTGTACTTTGAGCACCTGCTCCACCACGTCACGCCCCACGCCATAACCGCCATCGGCATACGAGATGTAGCGGGCCCCGCCCCTCACCTCACGGAAGACGCAACCAGGACAGGCAGTCTCTTTTACACTTCTAGTTGGGA
>NZ_LT635838.1:312535-816971 GCF_900128475.1 Mediterranea massiliensis
TTTTCAAGCAGAAGACGGCATACGAGATGTAGCGGGCCACGGCCTTCACCTCAGGCACGGCGTCATGTGGACAGCAGGGCAGGCCGCAGGTGCGCATCACCTCGAGGTCGGGGATGTCGTCGCCCACGTAAAGGATTTCCTCGTCGCACAGGCCGTAGCGGTCGCGGAAGTCGCAGTAATCGTGTATCTTGACGGAAGAACCCAGGTAGATGTTCTCCTCCTTCAGCCCCAGCGACAGGAAACGGCGGCGCACCGCCTCGGTCCGTCCGCCGGTAATGATGCCGAGCAGCACGCCCATCTTGGCTGCCAGATGGAGCGAATAGCCGTCCTTGATGTTGACGGTACGCATGGGCTCGCCTTCAGGGCTCATGGGAATGACGTTTGCACTGAGCACGCCGTCCACATCGAACAGCAAAGCCCGTATCTTCTTTAAATCATAATTGATGGTACTCACGATGGTTTGATTCGTTTAATAGGGTTTCACAAAAAGTTTCATCGGTTGAAACCATTGGTTTCATTGCTTGAAACCGATAGTTTCATTGAATGAAACCAATGGTTTCTTTAAATGAAACTATGCCAACCGATGGATATCGTCACTGAGCAGGCGGTAGAGCTGCTGCATTTCGGGCTCGTCGGCCAGAATGTCGAGGTGCTTGTCCATGACGCCCATGTCGTAGCGGACGGCCGGACCCGTCTGTGCCAAGCGAGGCGACAGTTCGTGTACCTTGCGCGCCGTCTCGTCGATAAGGGGCAGCAGGACGTCGAAGGGCAGGTCGTGCTTCTGCAACAGCCGTTCGGCCAGAGCATACATGTGGTTGGTGAAATTGCAGGTAAAGACAGCCGCCAGATGCAGGTTGCGCCGTTGTTCGGAAGTAGCTTCCAACACCTTGTGCGACAACGCCGAGGCTATCTGCTTGAGGAAACGCACGTCTTCCTCCGTACGGCCTTCCACGAAAATGGGTATCTCGCGGAAATCCACCAGCCGCCGCTTGCTGAAGGTCTGCAAGGGATAGAACACGCCGTAGCGCTCTGCATGCCCCTGCCAGATGTCCATCGGGATGCTTCCGGCCGTATGCACCCAAAGGGCCTTCTCCCTGCCTGCCGTCAGCTGAGGCAAAAGCTCCGTCAGTGCATCGTCCTTGACCGACACCACGTAGAGTTGTGCATCGGTCGACACGCCTGACAGACTGGTCGTGTAGTCGGCCTCCACGGCCTGGGCCAGCGTACGGGCCGACTCCTCCGTGCGGCTGTATATCTGTACCACCCTAAATCCCTTCCGATAGAGCGCAACAGCCAGGTTGGTGGCCAGGTTACCCGCTCCGATGAAAACGACGGGTGTATCTTCTATGCTTCTTTTCATTGTCTTTGTGTTATCGGGTTGCAATAAAATAGAGAATGATGCCTATGACCAGCAAGGCCAGCGGCAACAGATAGGCCGACATGGTACCCAGCAGAGCCGTGATCAAGCCAAAATTCAGTACCAGCCAGAGACCGGCCAGCACCAGCCCTACCGACTTGTCGTGCTTTACGAACAGGAAGATGACGGCCGTATAAAGCAGGAAGTTGTCCTTCTGCATGACCCACGGCAGCCCCAGCGCCGCAAAGTGTACCAGCTTGTCCAGCAGGTAAAGTATGCCGAAGACCATCAGCGTGATACCGGTGGCCTTGTACGTATCCTTGTTGTTATTCGCCTTCGCCGCACTCACCGCCGTTTCCTCCGTATCTGTTCAGATGAATTTTCTCCCATTGCAGGTGCTCTTCGTTGAAAGGCTTGCGCTCCATGCCCTTATGGCCGATGGCAATGATGCTGAGCACCTGAAGCTGCAGGGGGATGTCCAGCACCTCGTGCACATATTCGTCCGACGAAACGCCGGGCGAGGCAAACCGCTCGCGCACCTGCACCCAGCAACTTCCCAGCCCCAGGTCTTCGGCCTGCAACTGAAGGTAGATGGAAGCGATGGAGGCATCCTCAATCCATACATCGCTCGCCATGGGATCGGCCATGACCACCACTGCTAGCGCCGCATCGGCAATGAACTGCGAAGCCTGCTCCTTGCAGCAAGACAACTTCCGAAGCACCTCCTTGTCGTCTACCACCACGAACTGCCAGGAGTTGCTACGCTTCGACGTAGGTGCCATCAGGGCCGCCTTCATCAGCGCCACCACTTCTTCCTGCGTCAGTTCCTCGTCCGTAAACTTGCGCATGCTGCGGCGGTTCTTTATCAAATCACTGAAACTTTCCATGTCTGATTCTTATTGTTAGATGAGAAGAAGATAGGACCTTCTCCCCCGATTAAACTTGATAAACGTTGCAAAGATACGAGAATATTTTCTAAATTTGCCGATGATGCCTTTGAAACTGACGACATATCATGCGGGAAGTGACATCCCTCCCCTGCCGGGAAACGACACCTTCCACTCGACGACCCTGTTCCGCATCTACGAAGCGACGCCGGGATACAGGCCTCTGCTCATCGTGGCCAGTCTCGACGGACAGCCTGTAGCCCGCCTCTTGGCCGTCGTCAGGCGCAGTGTCCGCCTGTTTCCTCCCAGCATCATCCACCGATGTGAAATCTTCGGAAACGGAGAATACCTGACGGACGGCATCGACCCCGAAGCCGTCTTCAGTGACATGCTCCAGCGGCTCACGGAAGAGGCACTCCGCGACTGTTTCCTCATCGAGTTCCGCAATCTGCCCGACGCCCGCTTCGGTTACCGTTCGTTCCGCTCTTGCGGATACTTTCCCATCAACTGGCTCCGCGTCCGCAACTCCTTGCACGACACTGACCGCACCGAGGCACGCTTCAGCCCCTCACGCATCCGGCAAGTCAGGAAAGGACTGAAAAACGGTGCCGAAGTGCGGGAAGCCCAAACCGGCGACGAGGTCAAGGCATTTGCCCACATGCTCCACCACATCTATTCCTGGAAGATACGCCGCCACTTCCCCAGCCGGGAGTTCTTCGAACAGCTGGCCCTGCAGGCCACAGCTCCACAACGGCAAAGCCGCATCTTCATCGTCACCTACAAAGGCAGAATCATCGGCGGCAGCGCCTGTATCTACTCGGGCAACAATGCCTATCTATGGTTCTCGGGCGGCATGCGCAAGACCTATGCTCTGCAATACCCGGGCATACTGGCCGTATGGAAAGCCCTGGACGACGCCCGCCGCAGGGGCTACCGCCACTTGGAGTTTCTGGACGTGGGACTTCCGTTCCGCCCCCATAGCTACCGCGAATTTGTACTCCGCTTCGGCGGAAAACAAATCAGCACCCGGCGTTGGTTCCGCTTCCGCTGGAAGTGGCTCAACCGGGTGCTGACCTGGATTTACGAATAACCGTCAATCTACTTCACTTTGAATACCACCGAAGAATAGGCGCCCAACTTCACCAGCGTCTTCCCCTCTTCGACAGCCTGCTCCGCATGGCCCGACACGGCCACGGCTTTTTCCACTTCGTCGGTCAGCGGAAACTCCACTTCCACTCCTCCAAAGTTATGGAATACAAGCATCTTTTCTTCGCCCTTCGTCATGTACCACGCTGCCAACGACTGGTAGGACTTGTTCGTTTCATTGTAGACAGCATGTCGGCTCATGATTCCTTCGGCCAAAGCCGGATAGGTGTTGCGCAGGCGTGTAAAGGTGAGGTAGGTGTTCAGCAACGAGCTTTCGTCCTCCTGCTGCTCGGCTACGGACTTCACCGACGAAGCCACGCCAGCATCCACCTTGCCGGTATAGGCAGTGGTATAGCTGTCGCCCCACAACATCGGGCCGCGCACATATTCGTCGCCCTTTTCCTTGGTGCCATACAACCCCAACTCTTCACCATAATATATATAAGGCGAACCGGCCGCCGTCAGCAATACCGCAGCCGCCAGCCTGCACTTGTCGGCCGACTTGCCCAACTTGGACGCCGTACGGTCTTCATCGTGGTTGGACAGCTTCGTCGCTTCGATATAGTCACTGCGATAGGATGCATATTCCTGCTGGTAGCCCATAATATCCTTGGCGAAGTAGCAGCCGGTAGCATTGTTGATGGCCCACTCCAGCCGGTACCAGAACGAGAAATCGAACAAGGCAGGAAGACCGGCATAATAAGGCGCTACCTCGTTGTGTTCCGAAAGCACCTCACCCACCATATAGAAATTATCCGTCTTTCCCGTTAGCTTGTAATACGCATTCATATCGTTATAGAACGTATTCAGGAAACGGGGATTTTCATCGGACGTAGCATTGTGGTAGATGTGTTTCACGGCATCCAGACGCAATCCGTCCACGCCTTTGTCCACCCAACCTTTGGCAGCATCGGTCATGGCAAGATACGTCGGATTGGCAGACACGGCATCCACCTTACCATAATTCAAATCAGCAAACCAATCTGTACAGAAGTGCGAATGATAGTACCAAAGGTTCATTGATTCAAACAGGATATCGGCAGCTGTCTTGTTGTCCAACGCAAACGGTTCGCCCAGCTTCACTTTGGCAGACTTGGACGACGCACCGTATTTCGTACCGCCGTCCCAAGTCGTATTGCTGGTACGTATCAGGAACCCCCAGGACGAAGCAAAGTCTACCGTCAGGTCGTAGATTCCGTTTCCACGGTCATAGAATTTCTTGCAGACCTCATTACCATAATACAGATACTTGGCACCGGCGGTACTTGTATCGGGATTATCGTCATCCGGCGTCTCTGCCTGGGTTACCGTCACCGTGGGACGAGCCGCATCCGACCAGTCGAGCACAAACTTGTAACACCCCGTCATTTCGTCATCAGCCGAAGTCGTTGAAAACCATTCGCCCGCATTGTATCCGCCTGCCCCTTCCGTAGCAATCATGGGAATCCTACCAGCCGCAATATCAGCTGCCGGATCCTGTGAGAAGACATAATAGTCCCGATATTCACTCTCGGGCGATGCCTTGGCACTGACAAACCACGGATGGTCCTTACCGGTATGGTTCATCACATAGTCCAGATAGACCTTGATGTTCCGCTGATGCGCTTCCGCCACCAGGCGTTCAAAGTCGGCCATCGTTCCATATTGAGGATTGACCGCTGTATAGTCCGTCACGTCATATCCATGATACGACATGGCCGGGTGAATGGGCGAAAGCCAAATAGCCCCTACTCCCATCTGCTGCAGATAGTCCAGCTTGGCAGTGACCCCATTGAAGTCGCCAAATCCGTCTCCGTCACTATCCGCAAAAGAATATACCAAGAGCTGATATGAGATATCAGCCCGCTTCTGGTTGTCCCAGGTGTCGGGAGTTGCGATGACAGAAGACCATTCGGTCGGTGTCGGTTCAGGGTCGGGTTCGGGAGTTGGTTCAGGAATGGGATTATTGCTGTCCGAACAAGATACAAATCCTAATACCAGTAAACTTATTAAAGAGAGAATAAAAAATCTATCGCTAAATCTCAACAAATAATGCATGACAATCTACTCCATTGGGTTATTAGGTAAATAAAAAAATCCAAAGTAAAACAGAAAATCCACTGGACAAAGACATATCCTCAAGAAAGACAAAGATTCTTGCAGAATATCCTTTCCCCAGTGGATTCTACCAAATTACATCAAAATCCAGACATAATTTGTCAATTCTTGGTCAGAGTACAATAAATATTATCAGAAGCACTTCGAGTCATATATACAGTAATCGTGTAGTTTCCTGCTTCTTCTACTGCAATATCAGATCCATCTTGAGCCAGATTGCTGACATCACCACCTAAATTGATATTCCAATCACCGTTAGCTCGGAATTTAAACTTTCCAGCACCCAAGTTGGTAGTCACACTCCAAGTAGCATCTGTTGCATTATACACCAATGGTGTATCAGTATTCCATCCACCAACAGTTGCATCACCAATGATTCCCCAAGTGGTAGCAGTTACCTTAAGTGCTCCCGTTGCTACATCGGCAACAATATAATAAAATGCAGGAGTAGCTACATTAAAGTTGGTTCCTTCGCCAAGAGTTATTTCGGGACTATAAGTAGAGAAATCATTATAGTTATATTCACCATCTGCCCAACTTGCATCGCGGCTCTTATTGAACTTAAAGTCACCATCCAGATAACTAAAGCCCGTATACAATCCATCGAAATTGAGAGAACGCAATGCCGGAGCATTAGAAGTATTCCATCCTTGATGATTACCAGGCAAATAAATGAATTCTGTGAAATCAACGGATAATGTCACCTTTAACTCTATAGACGTTGTAGCTTTCATAACAGATTCTCCCGCAGAAATAAAGGCACTCAACGAACTCGAGATGGTACGTTCGACAGGAGCCTGACCAAACAATGAAACCACCGCATCCGTCAATTCTGAAACGTTTGCCTTACCTTCCAAACTTACAGGCAAATTATAAGTCCCCTCCAACAGTAATTCATAGGAAGAAACCACATCAGATTCTCCCATGGTTACAGACGGTGTAAACAATACAATAGAATCAGCAGTGACATCCGCCATATTTATAGGATCAACAGCCACGGCAGACAAAGAAACGTTTCTGCCTTCTTCCTGTTCAAAACCTTGTGGCGCAGCCCAATCTGTATAATCACCCTTACATCCCACAAAAGTAAGGACCAAGAGGAACAAACAATATAAAGCTTTCTTTTTCATAATACTAAAAAAATTATATTTTCCGAGTGGAGGGATGTGCCATCAACTTCGGCACATCCCACCATCTCACATCAATCTAAGGAATAAAAGTAATAGAAGCCATTAATATCATTGAAAATAACATTATACCGGCCGGCTGGAATGGAGATATTGGCACCACCATTGGATCCGATACCATACGGGAAACTTGTTCCTCCCCAGTTAACACCCCAACCGTCAGCACTACCACCTTCGCCAGGACCTACTTTGAATTTAGCGGTTGTATCTCCAGAAGTTGCATCCAATTCATACTTCCAAACATGATTGTTCATGCCTTCCACGGTATTTACCGGAGACATTGCAACATCAGTCCATCCGTTAAAATCACCTTGCATCATGATATGATAAACGTCTGGAGCCTCCACCGCCTCAATTGTCAATACATCTGTAGCTGTATTCAACTTGATTGAATAATAGCCACTTGTTGCCACCTGCAAGTTCGAAGAACCACCATCATTCTTCACAGGACTGTCAATACCTGCAGCAGAAGAATTACCCCATTGATTATCCCAGCTGCCCGGGGTCTTGATCAATTTAAAGCCTTTGCCTGCCAGGAAGTAACCGGTAAAGATAATTTCTCCCTGACCGGTAGTTGCATTATATTCATATCCGTCCACGATAGACATCGGTATCAATGATACGCCAATATTTCCGGGACCATCATTTCCCCACGTACCGTCACCGATGCAATCGCCAACCAGATACCAAATCTCTGGCTCAGCATTCACAACAGGCATATAATAGGGGAACACAGACAACGCAATGGAGTTCGAATAACACTGGTAACCAGAAGTCAATGTGGCTCTTAAACGAATGTAAATCTTCACTGCTTCTTTGGGGACAGTTTCTTCATCATATCCACCCAGCTGCATAATCGCCCGATCAATCTGCGAAGTTTCCACACCAAATTCACAAGTAGACGAATTACCATTCAGCTCTACATAAGTAGCCTCCGACTCTTCCGTCGCGTCATTCCATTTATCGGTCATTGATACCTGTGCATAATAAGTGACAGCTGCAGTATAACCATAATCAGGTTGTTTATAAGTCAATTGTATATACGAGGATTTCTCCAGATCATATACATTACCACTCAATGCAGGTGTATTCAATTCAAATGTATCAGGCTGCTGGACAATGGGATTGGAATCATTATCGTCTTCACAGGCTGTGAACAGACTCAAGCCTATCCCCAGAAACAATCCAGCCAATATATTAAACTTTTTCATACTTTATTCATTTTAATAAATTAATAACCAGGATTTTGGGTCAGGTTGCTATTATTGGTCAAATCATTTTCAGGAATAGCAAAAATATTCATATAGCTGCCAAACTGGGCACCATCATAAGTACCACCCATCCATTCCCATTTATAGGAAGCCTGTCCACCGAAACGGCCGAAACGAATAAGATCCATACGACGACGTCCCTCAAACCAGAATTCTTTTGACCATTCGTCCAAAATATTGTCCAATGTATAAACATTCTGAGTAGCCGCATTTGCACGTCTGCGCAAATCATTAATCTTTTCTGAAGCATCTGTATTGGCACCGTTCAAGCGAGTAGAGGCCTCGGCATAAGTAAGATAGGCTTCTGCAATACGGAACAATGGCAAATCGGTATTCACATAATCAATGACTTGATTGGGCTGACCATCCGAACGTACATTTCTAAACTTAACACAACCATAACCGGCAGCCTGTTCGCTTTCGTCATCAATAGACGGGGTAAATCCTTCACCGTAGAACAAAGCACGGTCATCGTTAGCAGCAGCAGTCATTGCAGCTACAGAGTTGGCAGCCGGTGCTGCACTGGTTGGGAAGAACTTATCCAGCAACTGCTGACGTACTCTTGTACACCGGTTCCAACTGTTATTCGTTCCGGAAGGAACATTGACACTCATGTCCGAACTATAGGCAGCAAGTATCAGGAAGTTCATTCCACCATAGCTTTTAGTGGTTACACCATCAAACAAAACTGGGAAAATCATCTCATAACGAGCTTCTGTCTCATTATTATCGGCAAGGAACAACATCTGATATGGAGAGTAAACTTCACCTGTCGAAGGATTGGTTGCCCCCACTGTACACAGATGATAATAACCATTATTGATTACCTTGTCTGCATAATTCATGGCATCCTCCCAGCGGGCGGTACCTGTGTATACTTCCGCATTCAAATAAAGTCTGGACAACAGATTCCATACTGCAACTTTATCTACCCGACCATAAGTGTTCTGCCCGGCATCAGCCATAGCATTTACACAATCCAATAATTCAGATTCAACGAACTCAAAAAACTGCGAACGGGTATAGCGTTCAGCCAAATCCGAAGTGACAGTTGTCACAAATGCAGCATTGGCATACATATCCATCACATAATAATATTGTAAGGCACGGATAAATCGCACTTCAGCCCGCCTCATGGCTGTCTCAGGAGTACCATCTTCTGGAACTTGCTCCAAATAAAAGTTACATAATGTAATCGTAAAATATAAACGATAGTAAAAGCCTACTGAAAATACGTTACTAGCACCATAAGAATTATGAAGCAAATCGGGTACACCGGCATCTGTTGCCCAAACCCAATGAGCTTCGTCCGTTGTAAATTCATTCAGATACCAAGACATACGATAGAAATCGGACTGACCTTCATCAATGTCTGTCACGTCACCGCTACCGGCAGGACCTGTCTGACCTGTCAAAGCAAAACTGGCATATACTTTATTGAATAAAGCATCATTGTCTGCCTCCATTGTTTGTTGCGGATTGATTGGAGTGACATCCAAATCACCGACACAAGATGTATTCCCCATCAACAGTGCCAGGCTTGCCGCAAAAATAAATGCTTTTATTTTATTAAATTTCATATTCCACAAATTTTAAATGATTAGAAATTAAGACTAACTCCCAAAATACCCATAAAAGGACGGGGATAAATGTTGCTGTCATATCCACCGTTGACTTCGGGATCCAATCCTTTATACTTCGTAACAGTAAATACATTCTGAGCTGTAAAATAGATTCGTCCACCTAAAGCAAGCTTTCCTATCTTGTCAAAAGAATAACCCAAAGTAATGTTGTCACACTTCAAATACGAAGCATTTTGAATAAAGTAGTCAGACAGGGCATCAGTTGAAGAAACTTGTTGCCAATTCTTAGGCCTTGTCATATCCAATACATTATGCCACGTAGACCCAGAATAAGTACTGGAAGAAGAAAGATTAGAATTGCTGCACTCAACCGCATTGTAATTGTAGTTGCCCAAACTTGCGCGCAAAGAAAAACTTAAATCCCAATTCTTATAAATCAACTTAGATGTGAGTCCCATTAGTACATCGGGATCTGCTTTCTTATAGAAATAACGGTCGTCACCGTTGATTACACCATTACCGTCGCGGTCTACAAATTCGCCTTCAATGGGCTGGCCATTCTCATCGTAAACCTGCTGATAAGTGTAATAAGCAGTAGACGGCTGGCCTACTGTCCAACCCTTAATACCATCCGAGCTTCCTGCACCTACGGCACTGCCACCGTATTGTACAACATAGTCATCGCCCTGACTGGCTACCAGTTCATCGATTTCATTGGAGTTCCAGGTTACATTATACCCAAGTTCCCAACTCCAGTCCTTCATCTGGATTGCACGCCATGTCAATGCCAGTTCCACACCTTGATTATGCAAGGAACCGATGTTGCTTGTCAGCTTATTGGAGAAATTTGAACCTGCGGCAATAAACACGGTATTGATCAAGTCCGTTGTTTTACGATAATAATAATCGATATTGGCCGTCAAACGGTTATTCCAGAAGCCCAAGTCAATACCGGCATTATAGGTTGTTGTTTTTTCCCAGGTCAGATCCGAATTATATGCATCGGGACGATAGGTTATTCCATTGCCGACAATCGGATAATAGGCGCCTTGAGAGTTAGGAGTATAAGATGCGAAATATGTATAATCGCCAATACCTTCCTGCTGTCCGGTAATACCATAGCCCAAACGAAGTTTCATGTCAGACAGTACATCCACATCTTTCAAGAATGCTTCTTCCTTCAAACGCCAGGCCAAAGCAACTGACGGGAATATACCCCAACGATTATCCGGGGAGAAACGTGAAGAACCGTCACCACGCAAAGTTGCCGTCAACAGATACTTGTCTTTATAAGAATAGTTCAAACGTCCAAAGAAAGAAACCAGATAGTTTTCAGTCTTATACAATGTATTCTCCGATGGATTATACTGTTGACCCGGGAATTCTTCGTGAGAGTCTTGATAGTATCCACAATAGAAATAATCAGTTTCTTTATGGAAGTGCTGCCATTCGTAACCAGCCATGATATCGAAATGGTGGTCTTCCGTAAAATCTTTCGTATATTGCGCATAGGCGTTCAATGAAAGATTATAAGTATCCATCGTATTCCAACCATAGTTGCCATAATAATAGTTGCCCGTATTATAGAAATAGGGAGAATAGCTTTGATTGGTTTCTCCCGAAGACAGGTTCATACCACCATTGACATGCAGACGCAAATCTTCCAATCCATGTACCTTGTAGTCCAACTCCGCATTACCCATCAATACCTTGGACTTACCCGTATTGGTATGCAGATTCAAGATGGCCACAGGATTACCGACCGCCAGGTTGTTCACGCCATATTGCCAGACAGGATCATAATCTGAAGCATACGGCCACTGCCAGTATCCTCCATAATTCTTCTGACCGACTTCCGTATTGTCATACACGGGCTTTGTCGGGTCCATCGAAGCGGCAGCACCGATAGCGCCTTCATCTGCATAATCGGTATTCGAATACATTCCCTTGGCATTCAGGTTGACATTCAAGTGATTGTCAAAGAATGAGGGAGCGATGTTAAAGCTTGCCGTATAACGCTCAAAATTGGAGGTTTTCAAGATACCGTTCTGATTGGTATAGCCGAAAGACACGCGGTAGGGCATGTTTTTCAAGCCTCCAGAGACCGTGATGTTATGGTCCGTGCTGATAGCCGTACGATAGATTTCGTCCTGCCAATCGGTATTGGCGAACAAGTGGTTGCCGTTTGCATCATAATATCCCAAAGACTGATATTCGGCACTGTTCAAGAAGTCTTCGTCCGAATAGCCGAACAAGTTCTGGACATAGTCCATATAAGCAGGTCCGTCCAGAACATCTACCGTATTCTTTACTTTACTAAACGATACATTTCCATTGTAGGCAACTTTGGGTTTTGAACCTTTGGAGCCCTTCTTTGTCGTAATCAGAATAACACCGTTTGATGCTCGAGAACCATAAATAGCGGTTGCCGAAGCATCCTTCAGGACGGTAAAGCTTTCGATATCATTCGGATTTACCATAGAAAGCGGATTGGACAAACCCTGAACACCATAACTGTCCATAGCCAAACCATCGATTACAATCAACGGATCGTTCGAGGCGTTCAAGGAGGAACCACCACGAATGCGGATGGTAGCTCCACCACCCGGCTGACCACCATTGGTCTGTACATTTACACCGGCAATCTTACCCTGCATCATGTCCTGAGCATTAGTTACCAAACCTCTGTTCATTTCATCGGGTTTGATAGCTGTTACAGAACCGGTCAAGTCGTTCTTTTTTACAGAACCGTAACCGATGACCACTACTTCACTCAGAAGTTCGGCATCATCCTCTAACGTAACGACTACCGAAGCTGCAGCAGCCACCTCGGCCGTCTTGTAACCTATGAAGGAGACTTGCAAAGTGGCTCCCTGAGGAACCGTCAGTGTAAAGTTACCGTTCAGGTCGGTAATCGTACCGTTCGACGTATTACCTTTTTCCACTACATTCGCGCCTATCACTTCAAGCCCCGTGGCGTCCTTCACAAAACCTTTCACGGTGACCGTCTGTGCATAAGCGCCTACACACAAGAACATCCCTAAAAAAAGGGTAAGAATCATTTGGTAGATTCTAAGATTAACTTGCTTCATGCACTTAAAAATTAAAGTTAACAATAAAATTATCTCTTCTAAATCATTGGACGTCGTCAGACGCCGACATACTCAGTGCGCATGGCGCACCGCAACAAAAGTATAAGTTTAGCGTTTATCTTGGTTCAACGAAAGAAGAAAAGATGTCGATGAAACCATGCAAACGATTGCATCATGATGTGCATAGCCGACATACCATGAAAAAAAAATCGGGTATCCCTACACAACGTAGGCATACCCGACTTAACTTCAAAATCCTATAAAAATCCGGAAAACCGATCTGACTGAGGGCTTCTCCGCCGGGGCTTTCCGACGAAGCACTGCATGGCACTCTGACGAAGTGCTTTCTGAAGGTGTGACGAAGTGCTTTGTCAGGGTGTCATGCAGTGCTTCGTCAGGAGGTAAGGAAGTGCTTCGTCAGAGGGTCAGAAAGCACTTCGTCAGCGCGTCACGTTCAACGTGAGCTTGGCAGACTTCAAACCTTTGGCCTTTGCCTCAAACACCAGCTGGCCGGATTCGGTACCCGTCTGCACGATGGCCGTCAGCTGGCCACTGAAGGCGTGCATGCGCGGCAGGTGGAAAAGGTCCAGGCAGGTGGCATCACCATTGGCGGCCGCACGATAGGTACCCGCTCCCTTGACGGAGAAAGTTACCAGACGGTTGTCGGCCGGGCAGAGGTTACCCTCCTTGTCCACCACGCGAACAGTGATGTAAGCCAGGTCCTTGCCGTCGGCCGTGAGCTGCATGCGGTCGGCCACCACTTCCAGGTGATGGGACTTGCCGGCCGTGCGCACAATCTTCTCTTCGGCGGGGCGGCCGTCCTTGTCGTAAGCCACAACTTTCAGTTCACCGGCTTCGTAGGGCACATCCATCCACATCAGGCGGTAGCGGCGTTGCAACCACAAAGCATCCTTTTCCTTCAACGAAAGCGCTGTTTTCGCATCCAGTTTACGCTGCTTTCCGTAGCTCTTCCCGTTGACGAAGAGTTCAGCTTCGGGGTAGCTGGTGTAGACAAAGACGGGCGTGTTCTCCCCTTCCCTGCCGGGCCAGGTCCAGTGGGGCAATACATGAAGGGTGTTATCGCGCTTGTTCCAAAGGCTGCGATAAAGATAGTAACGGTCTTTGGGCAGACTGGCCAGGTCGATGATGCCGAACACGGAGCTATGGCTGGGCCATGCGTCGGTGTCGTAGGGCGAGGGTTCGCCCAGGTAGTCGAAGCCTGTCCACACGAACTGGCCGAGCGTCCAGTCGTAGTCATCGGCCAAAGCAAAGTCCTCATCGGGCACATTCGACCACGAGCAGGCCTCCAGGTCGTAGCCGGAGCACTGATGGTCGTCGTACATGGCCTGCTTCTTCAGCTCGGCGGGAAACTTATAGACGCCACGCGAGCTGACGGTAGAAGCCGTCTCGGAACCCAGTACCAGGTTCTGGGGCAACTGGCCGTAAGCCTCCACATAGCGATGCGTGCGGTAGTTGAAGCCAGGCACATCGAGCATGGCGGCAAAGCCATTGCCCAAGACGCAGGATACCTGATCCATGCCGCAGGTGACGGGGCGTGTGGGGTCTTCGCGATGGCAGATGTCCTGCAGGAACGAGGCCACCTTGTAGCCTTCGGGGCTGCACTGGGTAGGCACTTCGTTGCCAATGCTCCACATCACCACGCTGGGGTTGTTGCGATACTGGCGGAGCATGTTCACCATGTCCTTCTCTGCCCACTCGTTGAAGAAGCGGTGGTAACCGTTCTCACACTTGGCGATATCCCATTCGTCGAAAGGCTCGAGCATCATCATGAAGCCCATCTCATCGCA
The DNA here is from genome assembly GCF_900128475.1 of Mediterranea massiliensis. Lineage (GTDB taxonomy): Bacteria > Bacteroidota > Bacteroidia > Bacteroidales > Bacteroidaceae > Bacteroides > Bacteroides massiliensis_E. The sequence goes on from NZ_LT635838.1 coordinate 326,964, forward strand.
GAGCTGTACCAGCTCAGGCGCAGGCATGTTGTGGGCGGTGCGGATAGCGTCGCAGCCCATATCCTTGAGCAACGTCAGCTGGCGGCGAAGGGCGGCCACATTGATGGCGGCACCCAGCGGGCCGAGGTCGTGATGATTACATACTCCCTGAAACTTGCGATGCTTGCCGTTGAGGAAGAAGCCCTTGTCGGCCACAAGTTCGATGCTTCGGATACCGAAGCGGGTGACGTATTCGTCCACCTGACGTCCGTCCACGTATATCTTCGAAGAAGCCTTATATAAATAAGGTGTCTCGGGGCTCCACAACTGAGGCTTGTCCACGAGGAAGTTCTGCTCGAAGGGCTTGCCGTGGTTGATTTTCATTGTATTGTCCTTCACGGCCACCACCTGTCCCTCGGGCGAAAGGATTTCGGTAACGATGCGCACATCCTGCCGGCCGGCACCCTCGACGGTGGTCTTCAGGCAGACGGAGGCATAGTCGGCGGCTACGTGAGGCGTGGTGAGCTGGGTACCCCATACGGGCACATGCACCGCCTCCGTGGCCACGACACGCACGTTTCTGTACAAGCCCGCACCCGGATACCAGCGGGAAGACTGGGGGCGGTTCTCCAACCGTACGGCCAATACGTTCGGCTGACCATCTTTATATATATAAGGTGTAACGTCGCAATGGAAGGAATTGTAGCCGCAAGGCCAGAAGCAGGCTTCCTGCCCGTTGACGTAAACACGGGCCTCGCTCATGGCGCCGTCGAAGACGAGCGACACCTGCTTGCCCGCAGGAGTGTCGAACGTGGTGCGATACCACCCCACTCCCACATAAGGTAAGCCGCCCGTGCGGCCTGTTTTCACCGAAGCAGCCGTCTCGAGGTTCTGCGTCACGGCCACATTCTGCAAGTCGTTGCTACGGTCGAAGGGACCGTAGATGGCCCAGTCGTGGGGTACGGTGACCGTCTCCCACTTCGTGTCGTCAAACTCCGGCTTCATGGCTTCGGCCACGTCACCCTTCGTAAATCTCCAGTTCTTCTCCAACAACGTCTCCGTGCGTTGCTGGGCGGCCACCATCCAGGCCAACAACAGGCAACACAAGGTTGCCAACATTCTTCGGTTCATAGGCTTGTCAGTCTTTAAAGGCGTTCATAATTACGGTAGGTTTTCCGTCTGCGGTGAAGGCTCCCAGGCGGTATTGGCCTGGCTTGCACTCGGGCTCCCAGTAGAACACGCCCTTGCACTTGCCACCGGTATTCTCGCGGCATTCCTTGATGATGCGCGCCAGCTGCTCCCTGCCCTGCTGGAGGACGGCGTCGCTGGCCAGATTGCCCTTGTCGTCGGCACACTCCATGCCCGTCTCCACCACCATCACGTCGCAACCGTAGCGGGCACTGACGGCCTTGATGTTGGCGATGCAGTCGGTAATCACCTTATTGGGGTCGGTATATTGATTGCCGTCGGCATCCTTGTTGTCCCAGTTGATGCACCAGTAGGGATAGAGCGACATGCCGATCATGTCCCACTTGCCGCCGTTCTTCTTCAGCTCGTCGAAGAACCAGGTGTAGAGGCTCTTGTCGAAGCCGTTGTCCAGATGGACGATGGCGACAGCCTGAGGGAAGACGCTCTTCACGGCATCATAGCCCGCATTGATGAAGGCGGCCAGATTGGCCCAGTTTTCCTTGAAGCTCACCTTGCGGTTACCGTCATAGTCGATGGTGCTTTCGCCGCTCCACGAGGCACCGCTGAGCGAGGCGTCTTCGTCCCACAACATGCCCGGGCGTATCTCGTTGCCCACCTGCACCCACTTGGGTGTCACGCCTTTGGCCTTCAGGGCCTGCAAGGCTTCGATGGTATGGTTCCTGATGGCTTCCTTCAGCTGGCCGAGGTCCATGTCCTTCCAGGCCGCGGGCTTCACCTGCTTGCTGGGGTCGGCCCAAAAGTCGCTATAGTGGAAGTCCACCATCACGTCCATGCCCAAGTCCTTGGCCCGCACGGCCTTCACTACCATATCTTCCACGTCGCACCATCCGCCGTACTTCGAAGGATCGACCCACACGCGCAGGCGGATGGCATTGAGGCCGCATTCCTTCATCAGGGCGGTGCACTCGCGCTCCTGCCCGGCCGCATTGTAGAACTTATGTCCCTGGCTCTCCATCTGGGTCACCCAGCTGATGTCGGCCCCGAGGGCGAAGTCTGTCGTGCCCGAGGGCGTTTCGCCTCCCTCCTCGCCTTCCTTGGCAGAAGAGCTGCAGGCCCCGAAGAAGAGGACGAGGGCCAGCAAGAGGCTGGAAAAAGTAAAATGTCTCATAATCACATGTACTGAATAAAACATAAAAGGATAATTTTACTCAAAGATAAACAATATATCCTGATGATGAAAACATAGCCCCTATTTTATGAAAAAAAACTCCTGGTACCCCCTATAAACCATGCTGATTATCAGCACATAGACTTTCTACCCCTTTCTCAAAACCGGGGAAAAGCTTTCCCTCACCGGGGGAAAGGTCTTCCCTTTAAAAGGGAAAGGCTTTCTCCTTTAAAGAGAAAGGTTTTCCCACGGCGTGAGATGCAGGGGGAAAAAGCCGGACTTCCTGTACTTCCGCCTCCTCCGCCCTGCCGAAGGAACGCAACAGAAGCCCCTATATGCAATCGTTTGCAAAAGCAGATAACCCGATAATTTTCAAGACAGAACGCCAATCCGCCCAAATCGCCTATTTTTGCAACAAAAAAGCAACGGCAAGCAGCTCCGACCCTTGGGCGGATGGCAAATATTGCCTACCTTTGGCTGGAAAAAACCGATACGTATGAACAAACCTCAAATCACCATCAAAGACATCGCACGTGCACTGAACGTATCTCCCTCGACCGTGTCGCGGGCACTGAAGGACAACCCGGACATCAGCCAGGAAACACGCGACCTGATACACGCCTATGCCCGCGAGCACAACTACAAGCCCAACGTACAGGCAGTGAACCTGCGGGCCGGACGAACCAATACCATCGGCGTCATCGTCCCCCAGATGGTGCACCACTTCTTCTCGTGCGTACTGAGCGGCATCGAGCAGGCAGCCTCCGAAGCCGGCTACAACATCCTCGTGGCCCAAAGCAACGAGTCCTACGAACAAGAGGTGAAGATTGTCCATTCGTTTCTGGCCGCACGCGTGTGCGGCGTCATCGCTTCGCTGGCCAAAGGGACATCACACTACGAACACTACCAGGAATTGCTGGACAACAACATACCCATCGTCTTCTACGACCGCATCTGCACCGGCATCAAGACCGAGCGGGTGGTGGTGGACGACTATGCCGGCTCGTTTGCCGCGGTGGAATACATGATACAGACGGGGTGCAAGCGCATCTGCTTCTACGGCTCGTCGCCCCACCTCGAAATCACCAAGAACCGCCGCAACGGCTATCTGGACGCCATGAAGAAGTACCACATGCCCGTAGACAAGGGCATGATGCTCCTTTGTGACACGCGCGAACAAGCCATCGCCCTCACGCCCGACCTGCTGGAGAGCGCCAACCGCCCCGACGGCTTCTTCGCCATCAACGACGAGACGGCGGCCGGCATCCTCTATGCGTGCAAGCTGGTGGGCGTCAAGGTACCCGACGAGGTTTCCATCTGCGGATTCACCAACGGCGTCATCGCCCAGAACACCGACCCCAAGCTGACCACCGTCGAGCAGCATGGCGAGGAGGTGGGAAAGAGCGCCTTCAACATCCTCTGCGAGAAGCTGGAGGGCGAGGAGAAAAGCCCGAACAAAATCGTGCGTACCAACCTGGTGGTGCGGGGCACAACCAAATGAGAAACGTAAGAAATGAAATAACATAAAGAACGACCATGAAAGTAAAACCTGACTTGAGTTTCTGGAAGCTGTGGAACATCAGCTTCGGCTTTTTCGGCGTACAGATAGCCTACGCCCTTCAGAGCGCCAACATCAGCCGCATCTTTGCCACGCTGGGCGCCGACCCGCATACCCTGAGCTACTTCTGGATTCTGCCTCCGCTGGCGGGCATCATCGTCCAACCCATTGTGGGGGCGGCCAGCGACCGCACCTGGACACGCTTCGGACGCCGCATCCCCTACCTGTTCATCGGCTCGCTCATCGCCGTGCTGGTTATGTGCCTCCTGCCCAACGCGGGCAGCTTCGGCATGAGTGTGGGCACCGCCATGATATTCGGCCTCTTCGCCCTGATGTTCCTCGACACGTCCATCAACATGGCCATGCAGCCGTTCAAGATGATGGTGGGCGACATGGTGAACGAGAAACAGAAAGGCCTGGCCTACTCCATCCAGAGCTTCCTGTGCAATGCCGGAAGTCTCATGGGTTATCTGTTCCCCTTCTTCTTCGCCTGGATAGGCATCAAGAACACCGCTCCGCAGGGCGTCATCCCCGACTCCGTCATCTACTCCTTCTACATCGGTGCGGCCATCCTCATCGCGTGCGTCATCTACACCAGCGTCAAGGTCAAGGAGATGCCTCCCAAGGAGTATGCCGAATATCACGGCATCAGCGAGGAGCAGGAGAAGGAGAAGACCAACATGCTGAAGCTGCTCGTCAAGGCGCCCAAGACCTTCTGGACGGTGGGACTGGTACAGTTCTTCTGCTGGTTTGCCTTCATGTTCATGTGGACCTACACCAACGGCAGCATCGCCGCCAACGTGTTCGGCGCGCCTACGGTAGAGACGGTAGTCAACGGGGTTACGAAAGTGGTGCTCGACACCACCAGCCAGCCCTATCAGGAGGCGGCCAACTGGGTGGGCGTTCTCTTTGCCGTGCAGGCCATCGGTTCCGTCCTCTGGGCCATCTGCATCCCCCTGTTCAAGAACCGCCGGCTGGTCTATTCGCTCAGCCTCGTGCTGGGCGGCATCGGGTTCATCTCCACCTACTTCATCCACGACCCCTACACCCTGTTCTTCTCGTTCGTGCTCATCGGTTGCGCCTGGGCAGCCATGCTGGCCCTGCCGTTCACCATCCTCACCAACTCGCTGAGCGGTAGCCACATGGGTACCTACCTGGGCCTGTTCAACGGCACCATCTGCATCCCGCAGATTGTAGCGGCCGCCCTGGGCGGAAGCATCCTCGCCCTGTTCACCCCCGAAGGCTGCCTGCCGCCCGAAATCAACATGCTTGTCACCGCCGGCGTCATGCTGCTGATAGGAGCCGTCTGCGTGTATATTATCAAGGAAGGACGATCGGAATAAGAAAAAAATGTCTATCTTTACGGCGTAACCCTTATACAAAGACTATCGCCATGAGAAGATATCTGAAGACCGACGAGTGGAATATCATTGAAGACGAGTTTCATGCCGACGACCTCCGCATGTCCGAAAGCATATTCAGCCTGGGCAACGGACGTTTCGGCCAGCGGGGCAACTTCGAGGAGCCCTATAGCAGCGACAGCTACCCGGGTTCGTTCGTAGCAGGCATCCCCTTCCTCGACAAGACCCGTGTAGCGTGGTGGAAGAACGGCTTCCCCCGCTTCTACACCCGCATCCCCAATGCCGCCAACTGGAGCAGCATCCACCTGCGTCTCATCGACGAGGAGCTGGATCTGGCGCTATGGGACGTGAACAGCTTCAACCGCCGGCTCGACATGTACGACGGCATCTCCTACCGCGATGTCAAGGCCACTTCTCCGCGCGGCAACAGCCTGCAGGTGCATGTCGAGCATCTGGTCAACATGGCCCACCCCGACCTCTGCCTCATCCGCTATAGCGTCACCTCGCTCAACTATACCGGCCGCCTGTCGCTGCTCCCCCTGCTCGAGGCCAACCTGAACGACCACGCCGAGTATACGGAAGAAAAGATATGGAATGTACTCGATTCGGGCATTAACCTGGATTGCGCCTACCTGTGGACACAGACCCGACGGGAAGACGCACAGGTGTGCTATACCCTGTCCTACCACTTCTATAAAAACAATAAGGAAGCCGCTCACAACCCCATCCGCATCGAGAAGGGCAAGGTGACCGGCTTCAGCTTGGGGGCCGACGTCAAGCCGGGCGACACGGTGACGCTGGTGAAGTATGTCGTCGTGGCCTCTTCCCTCTACTACGAGAGGCCCCACCTGATAGAGACCTCCATCCGCCTGGCCCGACAGGCCAAAGCCGACGGCTGGGAAGCCCTGACGGAAGACCACCGGCAGGCCTGGCACGCCATCTGGGAAGAAGCCGACGTCACCATCGAGGGCGACCCCGAAGCCCAGCAGGGCATCCGCTACAACATTTTCCAGCTCTACCAGACGTATCGTGGCGACGACCCCCGCCTGAACATCGCGCCCAAAGGCTTCACGGGCGAGAAGTATGGCGGCAACACCTATTGGAATACCGAGCTGTGCTGTGTGCCCTTCTTCCTGTTTTCCACCCCGCGAAGCATTGCGAAGAACCTGCTGATGTACCGCTACAACCAGCTGCCCAAGGCCATCGAAAATGCCGAAAAGCTGGGATTCAAGAACGGGGCGGCCCTCTTTCCGCAGGTGACCAACAACGGCGAAGAATGCCATAGCGAATGGGAAATCACCTTCGAAGAGATACACCGCAACAACATCATCATCTATGCCATCCTGCAATATGCCACCGTCACCGGCTCCGACGACTACATCCTGAAGTACGGGCTGGAGGTGATGATAGCCGTCTGCCGCTTCTGGAGCCAGCGGGTCACTTTCTCACGCCCCAAACAGCAATACGTCATTCTGGGCGTCACCGGCCCCGACGAATATCAGAGCAACGTGGACAACAACTGGTACACCAACCTCTCCTGCACCAGCTGCCTCAAAATCACCCTATATTACCTCGACCTGGCCGCCGAGAAGCATCCCGACGACTACGCCCGCATCTGCCGCCTCACCGGCCTAGACTACGAAGGCGAAACGCCCCTCTGGCGCGACATTGCCCGCCGGATGTACCTGCCCGAAGACAAGGAGCAGGGCATCTTCGTGCAGAACGACGGCTTCATGGACAAGACCCTGCAAACCACCGACGCCATCCCCGCCGACGAACGCCCCATCAACCAGCACTGGTCGTGGGACCGCATCCTGCGCTCCTGCTACATCAAGCAGAGCGATGTCCTGCTGGGCCTCTACCTGTATTACTACAAGTTCGACACGGAGACCATCCGCCGCAACTTCCACTTCTACGAACCCATGACCGTACACGAGTCGTCGCTCTCGCCCCACGTACACGCTATCCTGGCCGCACGCATCGGCGAGACGGAGAAGGCCTACCGCCTCTTCCTGCACGCCACCCGCCTCGACCTGGACGACTACAACAACGAGACCGACCAGGGCCTGCACATCACCAGCATGCCGGGTTCGTGGCTGGCCCTCGTCCGCGGATTCGCCAACCTGCAGGTGTACCACAAGATACTGAACTTCTCGCCCGTGCGGTCTTCGCATTGGACGAAATATGCCTTCAAGGTAAACTTTCAGGGAAGGAAGCTGGGCGTAGAAGTGACCGGCGAGGTGCGGATTACCCTCCTTGCGGGCGAACCGCTGGCCATTCAGGTGTACGACACTCCGTATACCCTCACCCCCAGTCAGCCCCTCTGCGTGCCCTGCAAGTAAGCGGGCTCTGCTACAAGACAGCACAAAAAAGGGTGTATCAATAATGAGAGTTCGCTCTCTTCATTGATACACCCTTCTTTATCGGATGTCTTTATCTTATCCCAGGAACGAGATGAGCACACCGGCAGCCACGGCCGAACCGATGACACCCGAGATGTTGCTGGACATACAGTAGTTCAGCACGTGGTTCTTCGGGTCGTACTTCGTGGCAATCTCGTTGCACACGCGGCTTGCCATAGGCACGGCGCTCAAGCCCGTCGCACCGATCAGCGGATTGATCTTCTTCTTCGAGAACAGATTGACAACCTTCACGAAGAGGATACCGCCCGAGATGGACAGGGCAAAGGCCAGGAAACCTCCGGCTACGATGCCGATGGTCGTCCAGTTCAGGAAAGCCTCGCTCGTCATCGTGGCGCCCACACTGAGGCCCAGGAAGATGGTGGCGGCGTTCATGATGCTGTTGGCGGCGGCGTCGAACAAGCGGCTCGTGTCCGAACCGATTTCCTTGATGAGGTTACCGAACATCAGCATACCGATCAGAGGCACGGCCGTAGGCACAAACAGAGCCACGATGGTCGTCACGGCAATCGGGAAGATAATCTTCAGCACGCGCAGGTTCTTGATTTCAGTCTTCGACGGGTAGAGCTTCTCCTGCTCCTTCATGTTGATCATCAGCTCCTTCTTGGTGCAGAGCAGCTTCACCACGAGCGGAATGATGACCGGCACCAGGGCCATGTACGAATAGGCCGCGATGGCGATGGGGCCCAGCAGGTGGGGAGCCAGCTTGATGGTGGTGAATATGGCCGTCGGGCCGTCGGCACCGCCGATGATACCCAAGGCGGCGGCTTCCTTAGGTGTGAAGCCCATCAGCACGGCGCAGAGCAGCACCATAAAGATACCCAGCTGGGCGGCCGCGCCGAAGATGGACAGGCGCAGGTTGCGGAGCATGGGGCCGAAGTCGGTCAGCGCACCCACACCCATGAAGATGACGGGCGGCAGGAAACCGGTCTTGATCAGCATGTAGTAGATGAAGTTCATCAGTCCCAGCTCGTGGGCAATCTCGTGGAGAGGCATCTCCCAGATGTTCTTCATCACCCCGTTCACCATCACCATACCGTTCTCGTCGGCCTGGATGACACCCATCTCGCCGCCGGGGAAGTTGGCGATGAGCACACCGAAGGCGATGGGCACCAGCAGCAACGGTTCGTAGTGCTTCTTGATGCCCAGGTAGAGCAGGATGAAGGCAATGGCATACATCACGAGGAACGACGGGTCGGCAATGATGTTGCTGAACGCCGTCATGTCATAGAGTTTTCCAAATATATCTTCCATTATCCTATCTTCATTAATACGTCGTCTTCTGATACTGAGTCACCCGGATTCTGGCAGATGGCGGTCACGGTGCCCTCCACGTCGCTACGGATGGCGTTGTAGGTCTTCATGGCCTCGATGTAGCACAGCAGGTCACCCTTCTTCACGCGGTCGCCCACCTTGAGCGGTGTCTCCTGCGTGTTCTTGGTCAGGAAGAACTTGCCTTCCAGCGGAGCCACCACCGGCTCGCCTTCGCCCGAGGGAGCCACCTTCTCGGTAGCCGATGCGGGCAGGTCGATGTCGCCGTAGGCCACCGTCACGCGATAGGACTGCCCGTCCACCTGTACGGTCAGGGTCTTGGGTTTGGCGTCGTCGGCCGGAGCGTTGTTCTGCTCGGCGCGGCGCTTCTCCACATCGGCCAGGAAGTCTTCCTTGGCCTTACCGCTCTTGTAGGCCTCGTACTGGGCGGGGTGCATGGCATATTCGAAGAGTTCTTCGTCGTCCTCGCCCGTATCCCATTTCTTCTCCTTCATCATCTTGCGGTACTTGTCCAGGCAGTCGGGATAGTTGTCCTGCGGGTTGCCGGTGAAGAACTTGCGTCCCTCGCGTTCGGCCTTCTCCACGATTTCGGGAGCCAGCTCGCCCGGCAGCTTTCCGGCCTTGCCCAGAATCATGTCCCAGATGTCGTCGGCAATCATGCCCCAGCGCTCCTTGCCCTTCTCCATGGCGATGACGTTCATCATGGCCAGGTTCTTGACGTACTGGCTGAAGGGGGTTACCAGTGGAGGATAACCCACGCGCGGCCACACGTAGGCCACTTCGTTGAAGAGCTTGATGAGCAGCTCGTCCTGCTTCATGAAGGGCAGGTTGCGTTTGGCCTTGTATTTGTTGATGCTTTCGAGGTTCGTCTCCAGGTCGGCCATCAGCGAGCCCATCATGCCGCCCGGCAGGCCCGGACCGATGAGCAGGGAGTTCATCAGACGGTTGCGCGGCGAGATGTACAGGCCCAGGAAGTCGTCCATGAACTCCTGGATAAGGGCGCGCACCTTCATGTAGGCCTCCATGTTGATTTCGGGCACCTGATAGCCGGCGTCCTTCAGCATGGCCTGCACGCTGAGCAGGTCGGCGTGACCCGTACCCCACGACAACGGCTCCATGCCCACGTCGATGTAGTCGCATCCGGCTTCGCAGACGGCCAGGATGCTGGCCATGTTGAAGCCGGGGCCCGCATGGCTGTGGTACTGGATGGGGATGTCCTTGATCTGCTTGATGCCGGCCACAATCTTGCCCAGCGTCACGGGGCGTCCGATGCCCGCCATGTCCTTGATGCAGATTTCGTCGGCACCGGCCTCGATGAGCTGCTTGGCCATGTTGACGTAGTATTCCACCGTGTGTATGGGCGAGTGGGTGATGCAGAGCGAGCATTGCGAAATCATGCCGGCCTCGTGGGCGTAGCCGATAGAGGGGATGATGTTGCGCACGTCGTTCAGGCCGCAGAAGGTACGGGTGATGTCCGTCCCCTGCGCCTTCTTCACCTTATAGAAGAGCTTGCGCACGTCGGCAGGCACGGGGCTCATGCGGAGGCCGTTCAGCGCACGGTCCAGCATGTGTGTCTGTATGCCGGCTTCATGGAAAGGTTTCGTCCAGGCACGCACGGCCTTATTGGGGTTTTCGCCAAACAGCAGGTTCACTTGTTCGAAGCCTCCGCCATTGGTCTCCACGCGGGCAAAACAGCCCATCTCTACAATGGCGGGAGCCACTTTCACCAGCTGGTCCACACGGGGAACATACTTTCCGGCACTCTGCCACATGTCCCTGAAGACCAAGCTGAATTTAATTTCTCTTTTCATCGTTGTTGTATTCTGTTATAATATAATGTTTTTATCTCATTTTTTCCACTTTCGTCACTCTTCCCTTGTCATGGGTTACCACCGCCACCGCGGCGTTGATGGCCGCCAGGATGTTGGCCGGTATCGCGGCCGGACCCTCTTTCTTGGCCGCCGGAGTCTCCTCGGGAGCGTATTTGTTGACAAGCGCAATCATCGCCTTGCCTAAGTAGATGACAATCAGCAGGATAGCAAAAACCGTCGCCATGCCCACCACCATCAGCAGAAGTGCAATATTCAAGTTTTCCATATTGATAATTTATTAGTGTTTTCAAAGAATCGGTAAAAAATCGCCCGAAATTACTGCTTTTTGCTTAGAAAATAGCGGACGAATGTGATAAAAGATGCTAAATAATAAGAAAAGGGTGAACAAAACCGGTATCGCAAACGGCTTTGTCCATCCCCTCTTCTCCGGAATGCTTTTTCCCGCGGGGCAGGCAGGCATCTTTCTTCAAATTCTCTTACTTTCCGCTCCGCACGCGGCGCAAAATATTTTGCATCTCGAACACGATATCGGGGTGCTGAAGGGCCACGTTTTCCGATTCATACGCCCGCTCCATGTCGTACAGCTGGGGCGTCGGACAGTTGCCCGTCTCGATTTTCGGCCCCCAGGTGATCATCTTCGGGCCGTCGTTGGGCTCGATGTACTTCCACTGGCGGGTGCGTACCGAGAGCACATGGTTGGACGCCTGCTCGATGACCCACGGGCGGTCCACCTCCGTCGTGCCGAGCAGGTTGCCCAGGCATTCGCGGCTGTCGGGCGCGCTCCCCTGGGGCAGGCGCACCTGGACGAGGGCCGCCAGCGAGGCCATCCAGTCTACCTGCGACATCAGCACGTCGGACACGCCGGACGCCTTGACCCGCCCCGGCCAGCAGACGATGGCCGGTACCGCCGTGCCTCCCTCGAAGGCGCTGTACTTGTTCCCCCTCCAGGGGCCTGCGGGCTTGTGTCCGCCCAGCAGTTCCTCCGCCCGGTCGTCGTACCCGTCGTCCACCACAGGGCCGTTGTCGCTCGACAGGACTATCAGCGTGTTCTCCATGATTCCCAGTTCGCGGAGCGTCTCCACAATGCGCCCCACGCTCCAGTCGAACTGCACGATGGCGTCCCCGCGCAGGCCCATCGTGCTCTGCCCCCTGAAGCGCGGATGGGGGAAGCGGGGCACATGGACGTCGTTGGTGGCAAAGTACAGGAAGAACGGCCCGTCCCGATGCTCCCTGATGAAGTCCACCGCGTGGGTCGTGATGGAGTCAGCGATGTTCTCGTCCTTCCACAGAGCCTTTCCGCCGCCCTTCATGTAGCCGATGCGGCTGATGCCGTTGACGATGGACATGTCGTGTCCGTGGCTCGGCTTCAGGTTGTACAGCAGTTCGGGGTTGTCCCTGCCGGTGGGTTCGCCGGGGAAGTTCTGCCGGTAGCTCACCTCGATGGGCGCCTCGGGGTCATAGTTGGCCACCTGCCCGTTCTCGATGAACACGCAGGGGACCCTGTCGGCCGTGGCCGCCATGATATAATGATAATCGAAACCCAGGTCGCCGAGCGCCGCCGGCAGGGGAGCGTTCCAGTCCTGCCCGCCCGTCTTGTCGCCCAGGCCCAGGTGCCACTTGCCGACGGCCGCCGTGGCATATCCGGCCGCCTGGAACACGTCGGCCAGGGTGAACTGCTCGGGGCGGACAATCATCCCCGCATTGCCCGCCGCCACGTCCGTGTCGGGCCGTCGCCAGGCATATTCGCCCGTCAGCAACGAATACCTCGAGGGAGTGCTGGTGGCCGCCGTGGCGTGGACGTTCGTGAAGCGGATGCCCTGCTCCGCCAGGGCGTCCACATGGGGTGTCCGCACATTTTTGGCTCCATAACATTGCAAGTCGCCGTACCCCAGGTCGTCGGCATAGATGATGATGACGTTGGGCCTTTCCCGGCCGCCGGCCTCTTCGGCAAGCCCCTGCCCCCAGGCCGCAGGAACCACAACGGCGGGCAGACAGGCGGTAATCAAAACTTTTCTCATATATATAAATTTTTAATATCAACATAAAACAAGAATGTTTGAGGAGCATTCTCTATTTTTTCAAATTGCTCCACAAACATTCATGCAACTTTAGAATTTATTCACGCAAATTTGGATTAATATTTTGTTCAGACAATGGTATAGGCCATGTATAATCTTGTGGATTTCTAAAATCACGACGCCCTACATACCAGCGACAATTTCCCGTCGGATCAATATGTTTGGTAGAAGTTGAATATAATGAAGAATTTGGATAAGGAGCTCCCCATATCTCACCTGTCAAAACCTCATGTGCAATTCCCCATCTTAATAAATCCCAATAACGAATACCTTCATACGCAAGCTCTATACGTCGCTCATTTCGTACTTTATTTAATAACAAAGTCGGATCGGTCTCCGTAATGGGAGGCATATTCACATCAGCACGTCTTCGAACTTGATTGATAGTAGCATCCAATATATTTTGATCTATTGCTTGCCCATCTTCTATCAAACATTCCAAATAACTTAACAGCACCTCTGCATATCGAATAATAGGAGTCACTGCACTATAACTCGTTAAATCAGAAATAGGATTCTCATCATAATATTTCCTCCACATAAAACCTGTTTTGGACGCTTCCGAGGAGTAATCCACACGCTCCTTCACAGAAGCATCATAATCCGGACTCATACGATACTCCGTTCCCATGAAAATACTCCCGTTATAATACAACGTATAATCCAAGCGAGGATCCCTGTTTTCTCCAAGATTGTTGGGATTATAACGCGGGTCATCATAACTAAAAGGAGTTCCATCTGTAAACTCATAAGCCTCAAACAAGCCGGAAGTGGGATTAGACAAGCTCCATCCTCCATCTTTCGCCGACAACCCTTGTTGGGGCATTCCACATCCAAAATAATTTTCCAAATACGAGATGTAAAATATATTTTCCTTATTGCCTACACCGGTTCCAGGCCAGAATAATTCTGAATAAGACGAATGAATGCTATTATCTCCATATTCAATAATTTCACGGTAAACATCCGCGGCATTCTTCCAGTCCTTCTGCAACATATATGTTCTACCTAAAAAAGCCAAAGCAGCTTGTTTACAAACTCGTCCAGTTTCAGCCGATGATATATCCTTAAAACGAGGTAAATCATCAGCGGCCTCCCGAAATTCCTTCGTACACCATGTCAAGATATCCGCTTGGCTTGTCTTTGTTACCGAATTAGCCTCTTCACCACTTAAAGAATTCACTACTAAGGGAACATCTTTAAAATAACTTGCCAGATAATGATATTGTGTAGCTCTCAAAAAGCGAGCTTCAGCAATCATTCGATCTTTTGTTTCAGAATCCGAAGCTGATTGTATTCCCTCGATAAAGCGATTGCATTTCCCAATCCGAGAGTATGCTGACTTCCAATAATTAGAAATAAAACTATTGGTATTGACTAGTTTACCACTGGATATTTGGAAAAATGGATTATTTTCTCCTCTACGGTCAAAAGCATTATCAGTCAGATGTTCCATAAACAACAATCCGTGATATGACCAAAAATCAGAAACACTATATTCCAACCCATTGGTAATACCTCCTCTATACAATGACGTCAATGCCAATTCTGCATTGCTTTCATCATTCCAAAAGTTTTCCTCAGATAAATCCGTCAGAGGAAAACGTTCCAAATCACATGAAGAAAAAGACAAATTGATTGCCAAAATCGCACATGCAAATAATGTATATTTTTTCATCTGTAATCAAAATTTCAACGTTAAACCAAATGTATAAGTAGACATTACAGGATAGTATTGTCCATTGTTACTTGTATTTTCAGGATCCCATCCTTGACGATATTTCTTTATGGTAAACGGATTGTCCATAGACACATAGAAACGCAATCCGTCAGAACCAATCTTTCTGGTAATTTTTGAAGGAAGGGTATAACCTAATTGAATGTTTCTTACTTTCAAATAAGACGCATTGATCACCCAAAAATCAGAAGTTAACGTATTGTTACTTCCTGCATTAGACATAACTTCCAAACGTGGATATTCAGGATAGCGATTATCGGGTTGTACATTCCAACAATTCTCCATCTGCCAGCGTTGGATATTACCCTCTTGATAAAAAGCATGTCCTGCATAAACAGACAACGTTCCATAAACATCCGCTACGCCTTGAATGAGCATACTAAAGTCGACTCCCTTATATTCTGCGCCCAAATTCAGGCCGAAAGTATATTTAGGAATGCGAGATCCCAAGAATGTACGGTCTGCAGAAGTCACCTTACCATCTCCTGTTAAATCCACATACCGAATATCTCCCGCTTGCCCACCAGGTGCTATTTCACTTTGGTCATACCAGTCGGCTACTTCTTCATCTGTAAGGAACACGCCGTCTGTCTTATATCCATAGAACATCTGCATAGGATAACCTATAAACAAGTTACTGCCATTACCTACCATCCCATTTTCTTGGGTAACATTTCCCATACCTAAGGTAAGTATCTTATTTTTAATGATCGAGAAATTACCGTTGATGTGATATTTAAAGTCTCTGACCTGTCCATTATATCCCAATTCAAATTCCCATCCTTTGTTTTCTACAGCACCCGTATTAACTTGAGATACACTCAATCCAAAAATAGAAGAATAACTGGCGGAAGGTGTGTATAAGACATCTGTTGTCTTTCTATAAAAATAGGAAGCATTGAACGTCAATCTATTATCAAAGAATCCGGTTTCAATACCAACATCTGTAGTGCGAGTACGTTCCCATTTCAGATTAGGATCTACATACGTGGTAATTGCGGCACCTTGTGTATAAACTCCTCCAAACACATAGTTCTGTGCCTGCCCTAAAGTATATACAGACTGATACGGATAATTACCAATGTTATTATTACCCAATACACCTAAAGACGCCTTCACTTTCAAATTATTAAACCAAGAAGACAAATTTTCTTTTTCTTTCCAGAATTTTTCTTCAGAAACACGCCAACCAACTGCAACAGACGGGAAGAATCCGAACTTAGAATCTGTCGGGAAACGAGAGGAACCATCATATCTCATTGTCGTTTCAAATAGATAGCGTTCATCATAGTTATATGTCAATCTTCCGAAAACGGATTTAATGGCCCAATCATAACCGCCACCACTATTGGTTTGTCCATCTGCGCCACCTGCTGTCAGATAAGGTACATCGTCTGAAGGGAAATTGTTACGACTGCCGGACAAAGTCCTTTGAGATTCATCCTCCCATGTATATCCTACCAATGCCGAAAGTTGATGTTTATCAGCAATTGTCGTTGAATAATCGGCCACAGCTTGAAAAGTTTTATAGACCGTACGCAACATTTGTTCTGTCAAGCTGGAAGGTCCACTGGTTCCTCCATTAGCTATCGGCATATCCGCCCGATAGTTACGGATGTGGTTCAATGAATAATTATAACCGCCTATCGCTTTCAGATTCAGACCCTTAACAGGATTCCATACCAATTCTGCATTTCCTTTGAATTTATCATAATCTTCTCTATAGAATGATGCGCAATTCATCCAGGCAACAGGTGTTCCATTCAACTTAGGTCCCGGACCCGCTTCTCCATTTTGCAAATAACTGGGAGTCAATCCCGGAAAACGTACTGCAGCTGAAATCAGAGCCTTATATCCCCCGCTGTCTACAGCTCCGGGAGAAGAAGGCTCATGACGATCCGATGTCATACCACTAACCCGTACATTAAGTGACAGTTTTTTAGACAATTGCGCATTTAAATTAAGACGTCCACTATAGCGATTATAATAATTATTGTCCATCAAGCCATTCTGTCTCAAGTACCCCATCGAAGCCATATATTGCAAACGATTGTTACCACCGCTTACATTCAACTCATGTTTGGTTTGAAAAGCATGACCTCCTAAAAGTTCCTCTAAATACATTTCATCAGCATAGTTGTCAGGATCAGAACCATCTCGATATTTTTGTATCATCTCGGGAGTATATGTTTCTGTTCCCATAGCCATATTATAATATTCGGCATATTCATAGGAGTGTGCAAAATCCGGCAATTCGGTAGCTTGACTGATGCCGACAGAACCATTATAAATTACATTGGTCTTTCCCTCACGTCCTTTTTTTGTTGTAACCAAAATAACACCATTAGCAGCACGCGAGCCATAAATTGCAGCAGAGGAAGCATCTTTCAATACCGATATATTATCAATGTCGGCAGGAGTCAAATCACTAAGTGAACCCGGCATTCCATCAACCAATACCAAAGGATCGGGAGTAGCGCCAAACGAACCTACACCTCGAATGCGAATGGTACCTGCATCTTGACCAGGATTTCCACTGGATTGTGTAATGGTTACGCCAGACATTTGTCCTGTCAGCAGATTGGAGACATCGGGTACGGAACGCGATTCCAAAGATTTACTGTCAATCGTCGATATAGACCCAATTACGTTCACCTTCTTTTGCGAACCATAGCCAACGACGACAACTTCATCCAACATTTCCGTATCCTCTTTTAAAGTGAGATTCAGCGGTACGCCTGCAACAGCCTGACATTGTTGTGATTCATAGCCGATGTACGAAACCTCCAAAGTAGCATTTTCTGCAACATTCAACGTAAAATTACCGTTAAAATCTGTCACTGTACCGTTTGACGTCCCTTTTTCTATAATCGTTGCTCCAATAATAGGCTCCCCATTCGCATCTAAAACTCGTCCAGACACTGTTCCCGATTCAGCTTTTCGCTGGCGCAATGGAGTAACGACAATTTTATTCCCCGATACCGTATAAGCTAATTCATTTTTAGTAAGTTCGCGGGTAAGAAGAGTTTTCAACTCTTCATTCTTTACATTAACAGAAACATTATTCTTACCCTGCACTTCTACATCACGATAGGAGAACCGATAAGTTGTCTGTTTTTCAATGACATCAAAAAGATCTTTAACAGTGGCGTTTTTCAGATTGACAGTAACTGTTCCCGTCTGTGCATATACGCAAAAAAATGCAAACAAACACAAAGATAACATTATCGTACGGAACATTCCATTGTTTTCATTACCTTTGCATGCAATTAAATGAATGTGTCTTTTTATTCTCATAATAGAATTAAGTTAGGTTGTTAGCTCAATTATCTTAACTATGCCATAACATAGTTTACGATGGGACTAGCCCTTTCCTCCTCCGGATAATCTGCCAATTATCCGGAGTTTTCATACAAATCATGTTTTCATAAATACTTAATTTAAATTATACAAAAATTATTTTTTATCAAAATATACATACACTGTATCATCTTCAAATTCATATCGGAACTTATAATGCATTTGCAGCACTTTCATAATGCCTCCCAACCTTTCATCGTCAAAAGTTCCGGTATAAACATCACTCAACATTGCATTATCATCCACCTTTATCATAATTCCAAACCGACGTTCCAATTTGGAGAAAACGGTCCCCAACTTTTCTTCCCTAAAAACTAAATAATCTTTCATCCATGCCGTTTCCAACACATTATCCGTCGGTTCCAAAAATGCCTCACCCGTAGCCTTATTGTAAGTAACCTTTTCATTCGGTTGCACATTAAAACACTGTGAAGAAGCTCCCTTCGTCTCAACCCTTACATTACCATCCAACAAGGACATTTCCACAATTCCATTGTCTTCATATGCATAAACATTAAATACCGTACCATAAACGGTTATATCCATAAATTTCGTTTCAACGACAAATTTATTGTCATCATGATGTAAGACTTCGAAAAAACCTTGCCCGTCCAACAAGACCCGACGACCATTCTTTCCAAAATCAGTACCATAGGACAAGCGAGATTTGGCATTCAACGTCACTTTAGATCCGTCTGGCAACAAGACCGAAGAATTTCCTATAGTCCCCGATTGAACAACAACATTCTGTCCGTCCCAATCACTTGCCCTAACATTATCCATATAGTTACTGACGAACCATGATCCGATTGCCAACAGAACAAACGAAGCCGCTATCCAAAACCATTTCCGAATTACAAATGTCTCCACAGCAGCTTTGTTCTCAGGACTTTTATGACGGCGTATTTTGCGACTCAACGACTCATACAATTGGACTCTCTTTTCATGATAGAAATCCTTGTTTTCGCCACAAGAAAAAGAATCCCAATGCATACCCAACACATTGAACACATCCTCATCGGAAGAATGATTCAAAACATCAAGCAAATGTTCGTAATCATCCGATGACATGGTTCCTTCACTGTATTTAATCAGCAAATCATTCAGATTGTCTGTTTGATTTTCCATACAAATTCTAACGGTTTATTATAATATCTGCAAACACAAGAAATATAACATGTCATTCCTTATGTTTAAAAACATAAAAAAGGATCAAAGACTAAGAAAGAGTAACAGCAGAAAAGGATATGGCTGCAACTCCTTACGCAAGATTTTCAAGGCAGCAGAGAGTTGGTTACGTACGACCTGTTCAGTGATTGATAAACGAGAAGCTATTTCAGACACGGACATATTTTCTTCCTTGTTCAACTCAAATATTTTACGCTGCCTGGGAGACAGCTTAATTTTAGCTCTATTAAGACTATCCTGAAACTGCTCTAAGTTCAGATTATCAATCAGTTCATTACCAGAGGTAGACAATTCACTACAAAAAGCCACATACTCCTCCATTAATGGGGTATTCAACTGCCTCCGCAATTCCTTTATCAGAAAATGATAAGCAATGGTAAACAAATAAGATTTAAATGACATGCCATCATCGATGCTTTCCCGATGAACCCATATTTTAAGAAACGTATCTTGCACTATATCATCGGTAACCGACTCAGACTTCACATAACGCAACACAAATTGGTAAAGACGAGAAAACCATAGATCGTAGAGAGCCTTATAACACTCTTCCGACCCAAATCTCAGTCCAATTATCAGTGTACGTTCGTCTTTCAACATAAACAATGCTATCTTAAAAAAACATTAGCCCCCCTGAATCATAGGGGTTTAGTGGCAACGACACCATATCCATAACTTCAGATTCTCACCATCAACCGTTACCTTTAAAATTTCAGAGCCTAAAGATACGGATATTCGGCGTACCTCGGATGTTTTTTAGCGGAAATCTGCGGGCGAAGCCCAAAAAGAAAATTGCCCGCCACCGATGCAACGGACACCGGTGACAGGCAAACAGATACTACTTTAACGCGACAACAAGTAAAATCAATTTATTGGGATTCGCAAATCCATGTATTGTCTACACTCATCACAACAACGGACTTTCTTCCTGATTTTCACCATCCGAACCAGTCTGACTGCCCGATCCTGTGGAAGTGGAAGTACCACCCCATTCTTCCCAAAAAATCTTGGTGTTCACCATCGACCGGGTCATAATCTGGCCGCTGCTATTACGTCCGACTTCCGGGAGGAAACGTACCCGGACACCGGTAATCTGCGAGGCACTAACCTCCTGTGACGTTTCCACTCCCTGCTTGTTGGTTGCAGCCGTATAATAGAAAGTGCCTACTCCCTCAATCTTTACACTACGGCCCTGTGCCATATAGTTGCCCAACACAGCTCCCAAATTCTTCATGACCGCATACGTATCGCCACGCGTCACGGTGGAACGGATGGCCAATTCATCCGCTATTTCGTCTGTTGTTACCGGTTTTCCCACTGTTACGGACTGAGGATACCACAATGCGTTTACCTTCTTCTGTACTCTTTTAAAAAATGCCATAATACTCAATGTTTTAAGATTAATAAAATAAGGTTGTTGTCTCATACGGACTCTTTGAGATATCAGAATAGTACCCGCGAGGCCTCAACGGACATTCCTTTGTCTCTCCAAATCCGATGTTGCAAAGTTAGCACATCAACCGCCCCAAGACAAGGAATTGGCCTCTACAACAGACTTCTCACAACAAACTGATTATTAAATTATTACGAGCACACACGTCTCTACAAATGCCCAAAAGAGGAATCATCCACTCCACTACAAATGTTTTCACATCTCTACCAAAGCGACTTGTACTTCCCTGATTTTATGTGAATTACAGTTTCACACCATCGACAAAGGCAGCTATAAAGCATCATCTTCCGACGCACGTGCAAATACGAGGTGCATGCGCGATAAAAGGCTGAATGATATACAAACCATTATTTACCTGTCACAAGACTCAGGCTCTTCATATTCTGTGAAACGACCCAAAGATACATTGTAGAAACGATGTGGATTGCCGAATCAAGTTCTTTCATCGAAACATCGGGAGCGTTGTGCGACTCGCTGTTTCTCCACTGCTTCACCATTTCAAGATAATTGTAAAACTTATGATATCTTTCGTCCGGATTATTTTTCAGCCCCCTCAAGCAGCTGAATGACCATATGCAATTGATAAATGTAGGCATACTGTTCTCATCCTTGTCATTGACCATTTCTTTTCCGTTCTGCAGGTAATATACTTTTTTCAGGAACACTTCATATTTTGTCACAATGGTATTGAAATGCCTTCTTTTGTCAACCAGTTTCATTCCTTCCAAACAGTAAAGCCTGTTAAACCCAAACGGATGGAAACAGTTTCCCCTTCCGATATTTTGGAGTTTACCAGCATAATCTGTTTGTTCAGATCGATTCTTTCCTTAGCGTTCTTAGGCAACAGCCTGTACAGATAGTCGGCATAGACATAGGCCTTGTACAGTTCCTTGTCGTATGTTCTTGCTATCTGTGCCATGTAAGAGTAGAAACGGACAAAGTTCTTGATTTTCGACCTTACCTCAAACTGTTTCTCTTCGTCCAATGGTCCATATCTGTCAATCGTATGCTTGAACACATTCGACAAAGCTCCCAGGCGGTCTTTCTGTTTGCTGATATTTTTCAACAAATCATAGAAATTCTGTTCGTCGCCCTCTGTCCAAAGCTGGAACATCTATATATCCTTTCTGAATGTATATACATAGTTCACATCAACAGGCTTTATCAGCTCTGTTCCTTTATAGAGAGGTTCGAACGATTTCTTGATATCCTCCGGCTTGTTGCAGAAGTCAAGCACATATGTATCTTTCTTGTCCTTCTGCCACCTGTTCAGGCGCGAAAGCGTCTGAACAGCCTTTACGTTCTTCAGTTTCTTGTCAACAAACAGGATATGCAGCAGGAGCTCGTCGAACCCGATCTGATACTTGTCCGCAACAACCAGCATGTTATACAAGTCCGAAGCAAAATACAACGGAAATTTGGCTTCCGAGATGTTTCTTCCATACCCGTCAATCTTCCTGTTCGTAATAATATGAGTAATCAATACCTTTCATAAAGGTTTCCCGGTCGTTAATCTTGTCGGTAAGTGCAGGGCGCAGAAGCGCTTTCAGTTCATCGGCATTTGCCACACTGTGCGTCATGGCATCCAGATAAGATTTCTTGTTTACATTGCTCCAGTCCACACAAACTTTAAGGTTTTTCTTCAGCATCAGGTCAAGCCAGATACGGGTGGCACGCCCGTTGCCTTCACGGAACGGATGGGCTATGTTCATCTCCACATACTTGTCTATTATCTCGTCGAAACGGGTTTCGGGCATACGTTCTATCTGTTCCAATGTAGCCTGAAGATATGGAACCATGGCAAACTGAAAGCCGCCTTTGGCAATATTCACCGTGCGTATCTGCCCTGCAAAGTCGTATAGTCCGCCAAACAGATAGGCATGAATCTGCTGCAAACCTTTTATAGTTCCTACCTCAATGCTGTCAATCAGACTGCTTTCAAACAAAGCGTAAGCCTTCGACTTGCTTCGTCCGTCTATCGTCTCATCGCTGTTGGTAAACCATTCCACAAACCGCGCAGCTTTGGTATTAGGGAAACATGCCGCAAGAGAAAGAACTCCTGTGTTATCAAGGACATCTGTAAGTCTTTTCTTGCCGTCAGGCGCAGTTAGTTTCAACTGGTTAGTGACACTAACCACTTCATTGTTTTCGTTCTTCAGTTTGTTTTTCAGATACTTCCAGTAGTTCCGGTTCTTGGCATAATCATCCTGCGCATTGAGCACACCTACAATATCGAGTACAGAAAACCACCATTTGGAATTCCCGTCATCCCAAATGGCACGCACTTCTCTGTCGTCAAAGAAACGGATGGATATTTTGTTTATCTTGGTCATAATTACCCTAATATCTTGGACATCAGTTCCGATTCTCTTTCTTCCAGCTTTTTCAGTCCATCAAATATTACAGAACTCGGTGTGAGCGGAGTGTATTTGTAGAACTCGCGGGTGAAAGGTATTTCATAACCGATTTTGCTTTCTGCCTCGTTGTACCAGAAGTCGGGAGCATACGGGCGTACGTTCTTGTCGAGGTACTCGGCTATATCCTCTTTCCAGGGGATAATCTCACTGTCCTTCAGTTCCGCCACGCCGTTGAGCATAAACAGCATCTGTCCGTCGCCCTTAGCCGGCAGCCCCGGAGCAAAGCACCCGGCTTCACCCATCTTGTGTTCGGCTTTCACACGCATTTCGGATGCTTCCCTGTCGATACCGAAAGGTGGGTTTGATATGATGTAGTCGAATTGATAATCCTTGAACTGGTCATCGCCCAGCGTATCGCCCAAACGCATATTGTCGGCATTCCCGCCCTTGATAAGCATATCGGCTTTGGCAATGCCATACGTCTGTGGATTGAGTTCCTGACCATAGCAAGTGATTTCGGCCTCGGGGTCCATCTTGCGGAATCGTTCGTCAAGACAGGCCAGCATCTGGCAGGTTCCCATGGCCATATCGTAGATGGATGCCACGATGCCTTCATCCTCCATTTCCTGTTCATGGTCGCCCACAAAGATTACTTTCCCGTATACATGCGGTTTGTACAACCCTACCAGCTTATCGGCAATAACCCAAATGAGGTTTGCCTTTTCCTGTATATTTATAGAGGTCTGTCTTTGCAAGTCTTCTCCACTCATAATGTCTGTTATTTTAATATTTGTCAAAGATACAAATTTATTGTACAGCAAAGCTGCACTCTTCTTATAAAAATTCTCAAGTTCCGGTTTCACCGCAACTTACAAAAGTTAGAGGGAGTTATCAAGGGGGCAAAATGGGAAAGTGTAATAAAAACTGTTTTATTTTAAACAATGCAACGGCGAGCAATCAGAATGTAAAATAAAAAGAACTACAAAGAAATGAAATGAACATCGGCCATAAACACATCCACCATGAGTATACGACTGATGTACCATGAGTATACGACTCATCCTACATCAGTCGTATACTCATGGTACCAGGCTCCAGAAGGCATTGTAGCAGGCCTCTGGAAACAAAAAAGGAAGTCAAGAAACAAGAAAAAAGGCCTTTGCTTATCCGCCGAACTCCCAAATCCAGGTTTCCAGTGTCTCACCATTCTTGAAGAGGGTGTCGTCGGCCTGCATCAGCTTGCTTTTCAAACGGAATTTCTGCTGGGAAACGGAGGAGGGAGAGATGCCGAGAAGCAGGGCCAGCTGGGCATTGCCGAAACGGAGCTGGAGCAACAGGCAGAGGCAGACATCGGTGGGAGTAAGTTTCGGGAAACGGGCGGACAGGCGGGAGGTGAAACCGGCATAGACCTGGTTGACCAGCGTTTCCAGATACTGCCAGTCGGCCTCGGACAGGTATTTGGGTTGGGTGCGCAGGCGCGATATGCGCTCGTCACGGTCTATCTGCACCGTCACCAGCTGATGCACCCGGTCTTCCAGCTGACGGTTGCGGTCGGTCAGCTCCTTCACCAGTTCCAGTTCGCGGGGCATGGGACGGCTCTCATACTCCCCGACCCGACGGCTCAGTTCGGCATTTTCCTGACGCAACTGTTCGCTGCGCTCCTCGAGCATAGACACCGCCCGCTCCATGTCTTCACGCGCCTCGTCGTCGACCGGAAGGTCCTTGAGCAACCCCTTCAAGCCGGACAGGCCGCGCTCGCTGCTGTAGAGTTCGCGTTCGTTTTCACTCCATGCGACGGCCACACGCGAACGCCGGCGATTCTGCCACGCCTTCAGAAGCAGGTTCTCCAAGGTCCACATGGCAGCAAAAAGGGTAATGGACAAAATGCCCACCAGAAAATCCTGCCACTGATCTCTGGTGAGCAACGTAAAGGGGAAATGGTCATTCCATTCTATCGCCCAAAGGAAACAGACGTACATCAACATCATCCCGGCGTCAGAACTCGCTCGTAAAGTGGAACTTGATGTGCTTGAAGTCCATCTGCGCCATCTGGAGCACGTAGCCCGAATCGGCCAGGAAGACATCGCGCCCCTCGCGGTCCTTGGCCATATACTGGTACTTGCGCTTCTTGAAGGCTTCGAGCTCGGCAGGGTCGTCGCTCTCGATCCAGCAGGCCTTGTAGAGGCTCACGGGCTCCCAGCGGCACTTGGCGTTGTACTCGTTCTCCAGGCGGTACTGGATGACTTCGAACTGGAGCTGGCCCACGGTGCCGATAATCTTGCGCCCGTTGAACTGGTTGACGAAGAGCTGGGCCACACCTTCGTCCATCAGCTGGTCAATACCCTTGGCCAGCTGTTTCTGCTTCATGGGGTCGGCGTTCTCGATGTACTTGAACATCTCCGGCGAGAAGCTGGGCAGACCGCGGAAGTGGAGTTTCTCGCCCTCGGTCAGCGTGTCGCCTATCTTGAAGGTGCCGTTGTCCGGCAGGCCGATGATGTCGCCCGCCCAGGCCTCGTCGACGGTGGTCTTGCGCTGGGCCATGAACTGGGTGGGGCTGGAGAAGCGCATCATCTTGTCGTGGCGCACGTGGTAGTAGGGCGTGTTGCGCGAGAACTTGCCCGAGCACACCTTGCAGAAGGCGATGCACGAGCGGTGGTTGGGGTCGATGTTGGCCGTGATCTTGAAGACGAAGCCGGTGAACTTGGGCTCGTCGGGCTGCACGACGCGCTCCTCGGCCTTGACGGGACGGGGGCTGGGGGCTATCTCGACGAAGCAGTTGAGCAGCTCCTCGACGCCGAAGTTGTTCAGGGCCGAACCGAAGAAGACAGGGGCCACCTCGCCCTTCAGATAGTCGTCAACATTGAACTCGGGATAGACGCCCTCGATGAGCTCCAGCTCGCCGCGCAGGCGG
The DNA here is from genome assembly GCF_900128475.1 of Mediterranea massiliensis. Taxonomy (GTDB): domain Bacteria; phylum Bacteroidota; class Bacteroidia; order Bacteroidales; family Bacteroidaceae; genus Bacteroides; species Bacteroides massiliensis_E. The sequence goes on from NZ_LT635838.1 coordinate 352,788, forward strand.
TCGGCCAGGTCGGCACCGATGCGCTGGTCCAGCTCCTCGGTATGGATGTCCACGGCCACCTTCTCCGTCACTACCTGTTTGGAGGGCTGGAAGAGGTTGAGGTTCTGCTCGTAGATGTTATAGACACCCTTGAAGCGGATGCCGCTCTCGATGGGCCACGTCAGGGGACGCACGTGGATGTGGAGCTCTTCTTCGAGCTCGTCCAGCAGGTCGAAGGGGTCCTTGGCCTCGCGGTCCATCTTGTTGACGAAGATGATGACGGGGGTGTTGCGCATGCGGCACACTTCCATGAGCTTGCGCGTCTGCGTCTCCACACCCTTGGCACCGTCCACCACGATGATAACGCTATCGACGGCGGTCAGCGTGCGGTAGGTGTCTTCGGCGAAGTCCTGGTGACCGGGAGTGTCAAGGATGTTGACCTTGTAGTCGCGGTAGTCGAACTCCATGACGGAGGTGGTGACGGAGATGCCGCGCTGCTTCTCGATGTCCATCCAGTCGGACGTGGCGGTCTTCTTGATTTTGTTGCTCTTCACGGCGCCGGCCACCTGTATCTGTCCGCCGAAGAGCAGGAGCTTCTCGGTGAGCGAGGTCTTACCGGCATCGGGGTGCGCGATGATTGCAAACGTTCGTCTTCTTTCTATTTCCTGATTTGTTGCCATATATTTTCTTTTATAAAATTCTCCTCCATTGACAAGCCCATGGGATGGCATGCCATCCACAAACCTGCCAACTGAAAAAACTCAAGAACCGAAATCCAGTTCTCCCTTCCTGTCCTTGTCGTAATAGTTGGCCAGCATCGAGATGAAGGCGCTCACGGCCTCCATCGCCTTGGCGGTGCCGGGGGTGATTTCCTTCTTCTGAAGCCTCAGCAACAACACGCCGTAGAGGGCCTCGAAGCAGGTTTCCAGCTCGGGTTCCTCCTTGTGGCCGTTCTTCTGGCGCAGCTCCACGATGAAGGGCAGAGCCTTGAAGTAGGCCGCGTTGTAGAAGGGATATTTCGTGGAGGCCAGCAGGGCGCCGTGCAGCTCCGTGAGGTTCTGGATGACGTTGCGGTTGATCTGCAGGTGTCCCTTCTCGACCACCCCCTCGGCGCGCATCATGTCGCACAGGTTGCCGTACCACTCCTCGAGCGCCGGCCGCTGGTCTTCGGGATAGCGGTCGATGACCTGCGTGCGCAGGCGGTCGATGTCGCACCCGTTGGCGCGTATCAGGTCCTCCACCTGCCACATGTACAGCAGATATTCGGCAATGTTCTTCTCTTTCAGTTGTTTGGAAATATACATGTTGTCAGACAGTTACACTAATAGAGCGATTCGCCCATCAGCGTGAACACCAGCCCCAGGACGGCCACGACGGCCACGATGGTGCCGATGACACGGTTCAATATCCAGATGCCGCGCAGATTGAAGCGCGTGCGCACTTTGTTGACAAAATAGGTGATGCCAAACCACCACGACAAGGCTCCCAGGGCAATGGCCAGATAGCCCGTGACGGCCTCGAAGAGCAGCACGCCCGGGCTGATGAACGCGAACCGCGCGAAGAGGCCCACGAACAGGAGGATGATGAGCGGATTGGACAAGGTGACGAAGAACGCCGTGATGAAGTTGTGGAAATACGTGCCCTTGCTGGTGGAAACCGGCCGCAACGACTGGACGGGGTTGCTACGGAAGGTATAGATGCCGAAGGCCAGCAGCAGGATGCTACCGAAAAGCTGGAGGTAGAAGATATTCTTGTTGACATAGTCGAACACGAAGCTCATGCCGTAGCCCGTGATCAGGGCATAGCAGATGTCGCTCAGCGAGGCGCCTACGCCCGTGACAAACCCATACCAACGGCCTTTGTTCAGGGTGCGCTGGATGCAAAGCACCCCCACAGGGCCCAGCGGCGCCGACACGATGACGCCGATAATGAAGCCCTTCCACAATATATTGAATATGGTCTCCAACTGAATCATGCCGCAAAGATAGTGCAAACCGAGGGAAGTACAAAGCAAAAGCCATGATTTTGCTTTTACGCCCGAGGTGCAGCCTGTCTTATCAAAAATAGAGTGCAGGTTATATCAAAAATAGAGATATCGGAAGGAGGGCGTGTCAAAAAAAGGAGTCTCTGAAACTCTCCTCCTTCTGGAAGGAGGAGTACCCGATAGGGGGAGGTGGTAGGTGAATACATAACGCGTTGACCGACATACTTCCGCGAAAACCTACCACCCCGCCCTTTGGGCACCCCTCCTTCTGGAAGGAGGGGAGTTAAATAACCTCATCTCATTTTGACACATCCCCGCCGCCCCTGATGTATAAAATCAAAAACTTCGTTTTCATTTTGTACTTCCCCCCGATTATACTATCTTTGCAATACGAAAGGCCGGAGGAAACGCATTCACCTCCAGGCCTGCGACGACAACGATTATTATCATCATTTATAGCGCTATAAAAATATGATTTCTTTCTACAGAACTCCTCAGAAAAGCGTGATTGCCGTAGAATGCGAACACGCCCTCTCGCAGGCAGACAGCGACAAGCTCTGCTGGCTTTTTGGAGAAGCCACCCCTGAAAGTGAAGAAAACCTGAAAGGCTGTTTCGTGGGCCCCCGCCGCGAAATGATTACTCCCTGGAGTACGAACGCCGTAGAAATCACCCAGAACATGGGCCTGACGGGCATCACGCGCATCGAGGAATACTTCCCCGTGGCCGACGAGAACGCCGAGCACGACCCCATGCTCCAACGCATGTACAAGGGCCTCGACCAGCAGGTGTTCACCACCAACCGCAAGCCCGAACCCATCATCCACATCGAAGACCTCGAAGCCTACAACGAACAGGAAGGCCTGGCCCTCTCCAAGGAGGAAATGGACTACCTGAAGAAGGTGGAGAAAGACCTCGGCCGCCCGCTGACCGACTCCGAAGTGTTCGGCTTTGCCCAGATCAACTCCGAACACTGCCGCCACAAGATCTTCGGCGGTACGTTCATCATCGATGGCGTGGAGCAGGAATCCTCGCTCTTCCAGATGATCAAGAAGACCACACAGGAAAACCCCAACAAAATCATATCGGCCTACAAGGACAACGTGGCCTTTGCCGAAGGTCCCGTCATCGAGCAGTTCGCTCCCGCCGACCACTCCAAGCCCGACTACTTCGAGGTGAAGGACATCAAGAGCGTCATCTCCCTGAAGGCCGAGACGCACAACTTCCCCACCACCGTGGAACCCTTCAACGGCGCATCGACGGGTACGGGCGGTGAAATCCGCGACCGTATGGGCGGTGGAAAGGGTTCCTGGCCCATCGCAGGTACGGCCGTCTACATGACCTCCTACCCCCGCACGGAGGAAGGACGCGAGTGGGAAGAAATCCTGCCCGTGCGCAAATGGCTGTACCAGACGCCCGAGCAAATCCTCATCAAGGCGTCGAACGGCGCCAGCGACTTCGGCAACAAGTTCGGCCAGCCGCTCATCTGCGGTTCGGTGCTGACCTTCGAGCATAAAGAAAAAGAAGAAGTTTACGGCTACGACAAGGTCATCATGCTGGCCGGAGGTGTAGGTTACGGTACCCAGCGCGATTGCCTCAAGGGCAAACCCGAAGCAGGCAACAAGGTCGTCGTAATGGGTGGCGACAACTATCGCATCGGTTTGGGCGGCGGATCTGTATCTTCTGTCGATACGGGAAGATACAGTAGCGGCATCGAGCTGAACGCCGTCCAGCGTGCCAACGCCGAGATGCAGAAGCGTGCCTACAACGTGGTGCGCGCCCTTTGCGAGGAAGAGGTGAACCCCGTAGTTTCCATCCACGACCACGGCTCGGCCGGACACGTGAACTGCCTCAGCGAGCTGGTGGAAGAGTGTGGCGGACACATCGACATGAGCAAGCTGCCCATCGGCGACAAGACCCTCTCGGCCAAGGAAATCATTGCCAACGAGAGCCAGGAGCGCATGGGATTGCTCATCAAGGAGGAAGCCATCGAACACGTGCGCAAGATTGCCGAACGCGAACGCGCCCCGATGTACGTTGTGGGTGAAACGACCGGCGACCACCGCTTCTGCTTCGAGCAGGCCGACGGCGTACGTCCCTTCGACCTGGCCGTTGACCAGATGTTCGGCTCCTCACCCAAGACATACATGGTGGACAAGACCGTGGAGCGTCACTACGACATGCCGACCTACGAGCTGTCCAAGCTCCATGAATACCTGGCCAACGTGCTCCAGCTGGAAGCCGTGGCCTGCAAGGACTGGCTGACCAACAAAGTGGACCGCTCCGTGACGGGCAAGATTGCCCGCCAGCAATGCGTGGGCGAGCTCCAGTTGCCGTTGAGCGATTGCGGCGTCGTGGCCCTCGACTACCGCGGCAAGGCAGGTATCGCCACTTCACTGGGTCATGCTCCGCAAGCCGCACTGGCCAATCCGGCCGCAGGCTCCGTGCTCTCCGTGAGCGAGGCGCTGACCAACCTCGTATGGGCACCGCTGGCCGAAGGGCTCGACAGTGTATCGCTCTCGGCCAACTGGATGTGGCCCTGCCGCTCGCAGGAGGGTGAGGACGCACGCCTCTACACGGCCGTCAAGGCATTGAGCGACTTCTGTTGTGCCCTGCAAATCAACGTGCCTACGGGCAAGGACTCCCTCTCCATGACGCAGAAATACCCCGACGGTAGCAAGGTCATCGCTCCGGGTACGGTCATCGTATCGGCCGGCGGCGAGGTGAGCGACGTGAAGAAAGTGGTTTCGCCCGTGCTGGTGAACGATCACAAGACGACGCTCTACCACATCGACTTCAGCTTCGACAAGTTGCGCTTGGGCGGTTCAGCCTTCGCCCAGTCGCTGGGCAAGGTGGGCGACGACGTGCCTACCGTGCAGAACCCCGAATACTTCCGCGACGCCTTCCTGGCCGTTCAGGAGCTGGTGAACAAGGGCCTCATCCTGGCCGGACACGACATCTCGGCCGGCGGTCTCATCACCACCCTGCTCGAGATGTGCTTCTCGAACGTGGAGGGCGGTATGGAAATCAGCCTCGACAAGATCAAGGAAGACGACCTCATCAAGATACTCTTTGCCGAAAACCCGGGTATCGTCATCCAGGTGGCCGACAAGCACAAGGACGAGGTGAAGAAGATACTCGAAGACGCCGGCGTGGGCTTCGTGAAGATTGGCAAGCCGACCGACGAACGCCACATCCTCGTGGAGAAGGACGGTGCCACCTACCAGTTCGGCATCGACTACATGCGCGACGTGTGGTACTCCACTTCCTACCTGCTCGACCGTCGCCAGTCGATGAACGGTTGCGCCAAGAAACGCTTCGAGAACTACAAGATGCAACCCATGGACCTGGCCTTCATGCCGGGCTTCACAGGTAAGCTCTCGCAATACGGCATCAGCCCCGACCGCCGTACGCCGAGCGGCATCCGCGCCGCCATCATCCGCGAGAAGGGTACGAACGGCGAACGCGAAATGGCCTACTCGCTCTACCTGGCCGGCTTCGACGTGAAGGACGTCACGATGACCGACCTCGTGAGCGGACGCGAAACGCTGGAAGACGTCAACATGATTGTCTTCTGCGGTGGTTTCTCCAACTCCGACGTACTCGGCTCGGCCAAGGGCTGGGCAGGCGCCTTCCTCTTCAACCCCAAGGCGAAAGAAGCGCTCGACAAGTTCTATGCCCGTGAAGATACTCTTTCATTGGGCGTGTGCAACGGTTGCCAGCTGATGATGGAGCTCAACCTCATCAACCCCACCGACGAGAAGCGCGGACGCATGCTCCACAACGACTCTCACAAGTTCGAGAGCCGCTTCCTGGGTCTGACTATCCCGACCAACCGTAGCGTGATGTTCGGTTCGTTGAGCGGTAGCAAGCTGGGCATCTGGGTGGCCCACGGCGAAGGCAAGTTCTCCCTGCCCTACGACGAAGACCATTACAACATCGTGGCTAAATATACGTATGACGAGTATCCCGGCAACCCCAACGGTTCCGACTACTCCGTGGCAGGTATCGCCAGCCCCGACGGACGCCACCTGGCCATCATGCCCCACCTGGAGCGTGCCATCTTCCCGTGGCAGAACGCCTACTATCCCGCCGACCGCCTGCATCACGACGAGGTGACGCCGTGGATAGAAGCCTTCGTCAACGCCCGCAAGTGGGTGGAAGAGAAGACCCGATAACTGAGAATAATCAGGAAAGAGGGTGTATCAAAATGAAAAAGTTCATCAGCATGCAATGACAAGACATGGATACTTTCTCATTTTTTTGATACATCCTCTTTACCTCTGTTTTTCCCTGCAAGGGACACTTGTCCCATTTAGAAACCATTCCGTTCGCCGCCTGTCCATCATGAAGAAGTATATCCTGCTGATTGTTGTCCTGTATCTGCTGCCCGCCGTCGTCCGCGCACAGACCTATAAATATATAGGTGTGGAAGACGGATTGAGCAACCGGCAGGTGTATGCCATCGAGAAGGACCGGAAAGGCTACATGTGGTTCCTGACGCCCGAAGGCCTCGACCGCTACAACGGAAAAGACTTCAAGCACTACAAGCTGATGGACGGAGAGGAAGAACTCAACTCGGCCATCAACCTGAACTGGCTCTACCTGGACTCGGAAGGAGTGTTGTGGGAAATCGGCAAGAAGGGACGCGTCTTCCGCTACGACGCCCGGCACGACCGCTTCCGCCTGGCCTACAAGCTTCCCCAGCAGGCCGACAAGGAGCACAATACCCCCGTCAGCTACGGCTATGTGGACAACCGGGGGCAGATATGGCTCTGCACCCGCCACCTGATATACCTCTACAACAGTCGCAACGGCCAGGTGACGTACATCCGCAACCGGGTGGACGAGAACATCACCAGCATCCTGCAGACCGACGACACCCACTACTTCATCGGCACCGACCACGGAGTGCATTACGCCACGCTGAAGGACGGCATCCTGCAACTGGAGCCTTGCGACAAGCTCGACGCACTGAACCTCCAGGTCAACGAGCTCTACCTGGACAAGGCCACGCGGAAAGTGTTCATCGGCACGTTCCTGAAAGGCATCTTCGTGTACGACCTGAACCGGCACCGCCTCGACCAGCTACAGACGGAGCTGACCGACATCACCATCAACTGCATCCGCGACTTCGGCCTGAACACCCTCCTCATCGCCACCGACGGCGCTGGCGTCTACCGCCTGAACACCGACACCTACGAATGCGAACCCTACATCACCGCCGACTACAACCGCTACAACGCCATGAACGGCAATAGCATCACCGACCTCTACATCGACGACGAACGGCGCATCTGGATGGCCAACTTCCCCATCGGCATCACCGTGCGCGACAACCGCTATGCCGACTTCCAATGGATCAAGCACTCCATCGGCAACCGCCAGTCGCTCGTCAACAACCGCGTGAACGCCATCATCGAGGACCGCGACGGCGACCTGTGGTTTGCCACCGACAACGGCATCAGCCTCTACAACGACCGGCAGGAGCAATGGACCTCCTTCCTGAGCATGTTCGACCCCGCCAACCCCAACAAAAGCCACTCCTACATTTCGCTCTGCGAGGTGGAGCCGGGCATCATCTGGGCGGGCGGATACTCCTCGGGCATCTACCAGATAGACAAACGTAGCCGCACGGTGCAGTTCTTCACCCCCGGCTCGATGGGCAATGCCAGCATCCGCGCCGACAAGTACATCCGTGCCATCCTGAAGACCGGCGACGGAAAGATATGGGCAGGCGGCTACTACAACCTCAAGGAGATAGACTACCGGCAACGGCAGGTGCGCCTCGTCGAAGGCCTCTCGGACATCACCGCCCTGGCCGAAAACGACTCCGCCCACCTGTGGGTGGGCACCGTCAACGGCCTCTACCGCCTCGAAAAGAAAAGCGGGAAGGCCGAATACATCGAGCTTCCCGTGGAGTCGCACTACGTCTACGCCCTCTACCAGTCGGCCGACCGCCGGCTCTACATCGGAACCAACAACACGGGCCTCCTGGTCTACGACCTCGACGAGAAGCAGTTCTTCCACTTCAACAAGGACAACAGCTCGCTCCTCTCCAACAACGTCTACTGCATCCTGCCCGACGGCGAGGGAGGCATCTTCCTGAGCACCGAGAACGCACTGACCACCTTCGCCCCCCATAGCAAGACCTTCCACAACTGGACGAAGGAACAGGGCCTCAAGGCCGAGCACTTCAACCCCTCGGCAGGCACCCTGCGGCGCAACGGCCAGCTCATCTTCGGCAGTACCGACGGAGCCATCGAGTTCGACAAGAACATGGTCTTGCCCGACCACTACACCACCAAGATGGTGTTCAGCGACTTCAAGGTGCTCTACGAGACCGTCTATCCCGGCGACAAGCACTCCCCGCTGACTACCGACATCGACGACACCCACCTGCTCCGCCTGAAGTACAACCAGAACATCTTCTCCCTGCAGGTGTCGTCCATCAACTACGACTATCCCTCGCTGGTGCTCTACTCCTGGAAGCTGGAAGGCTTCTACGACAAGTGGAGCCAGCCGGGCCGCAACAACATCATCAGCTTCACCAACCTGAGCCCCGGCGAATATGTCCTGCGGGTAAGGGCCATCTCCAACGAGAACCACGATACGGTGCTCGAAGAGCGGAGCCTCCCCATCGTCATCGCCCAGCCCGTATGGTTCAGCTGGTGGGCGTGGCTTGTCTACGTTCTCTTCACGCTGGGTGCCCTGACCACGGCCCTGCGCATCTACCTCCTGCGCAAGCAGAAGCGCGAGTCGAACGAGAAGATACGCTTCTTCATCAACACCGCCCACGACATCCGCACCCCGCTGACCCTCATCAAGGCGCCGCTCGAGGACCTGGCCAACCATGAACACCTGAGCGAAAGCGGACGAAACAACATCAACACCGCCCTGCGCAACGTCCACGTGCTCCTGCGCCTCACCACCAACCTCATCAACTTCGAACGTGCGGACACGTACGGAGGCAAGCTCCGCGTGGCCGAATACGAACTGGGTGCCTACCTGGAAGAAACCGTCAACATCTTCCGCGAATACGCCAAGGTGAGACGCATCAGCCTGACCTACGAGAAGAACTTCGAGTACCTCAACGTGTGGATGGACAAGGACAAGATGGACTCCATCCTGAAGAACATCCTCTCCAACGCGCTGAAGTATACGCCCGACGGCGGACGTGTGACCGTTGTAGCGACGGAGACGGCCGAACAATGGAGCGTGGAAGTGAGGGATACGGGCATCGGCGTGCCGGCCGACGAGCAGAAGAAGCTCTTCAAGATGCACTTCCGGGGCAGCAACGCCGTCAATTCCAAGATTGCGGGAAGCGGCATCGGCCTGCTGCTCGTGCGCAAGCTCGTGCGTCTGCACAAGGGACGCCTCAACTTCAGCAGCACCGAGGGCAAGGGCTCTGTCGTGAAGATAGCCTTCCCCAGGAACAAGAAGCACTACCAGAAAGCCTTTGCGGCCATCACGGGAGGCATGCCGGCCGACTCCACGCCCGACACCGCCCTGCGGCAACAACCGGCCGATGGAGCTCAAGCGCCCCATCGGGCCGCCCCTGCCGTCACCCCGACGTCCCTGCCGAAGATACTGGTCGTGGAAGACAACGACGAGCTGAGGAACTACCTGAAGAATACCCTCGCGGCCGAATACACCATACAGGCCTACAACAACGGCAAGCAGGCGCTCGAAGTGGTGAGGGACTATGCGCCCGACCTTATCATCTCGGACATCATGATGCCTGAGATGCGGGGCGACGAGCTCTGCCGCATCCTGAAGCAGGACATCAATACCTCGCACATCCCCATCGTGCTGCTCACCGCGCTCAACAACGAGCAAAGCATCATCGAAGGCCTGCAGACGGGTGCCGACGAATACATCGTGAAGCCCTTCAACGTGGGCATCCTGCGGGCCACCATCGCCAACCTCCTGCAAAACCGCCGCCTGCTGCTCAACAAATACACCAAGCTGGCCCTGAACGACGAGAAACCCGAGACGGAATCGGGATGCAACAATTGCACGGACAACCTCGACTGGAAGTTCATCGCCTCCGTGACGCGCTATGTGGAAGAAAACCTCGAGAAGAGCGACTTCAACGTCGACTCCCTCTGTGCCCTGATGAACATGAGCCGCACCAGCTTCTACAACAAGCTGAAGGCCCTGACCGACCAGGCACCCGCCGACTACATCCGCATCATCCGCCTGAAGCGGGCCGCCAAGCTGCTCCGTGAGAAGCAGCACAACATCACCGAGATAGCGGAACTGACCGGCTTCAACGACGTGAAGTATTTCCGCGAAGTATTCAAGAAGTATTACAAGGTGAGCCCCAGCCAATATGCGAAGGGAGAGGGCGAACCGGCTGACCAAGCAAAAAAATAGAGACAAACAGACATGAACATTTATCTGGAAGCATTCTCCATCTTCTTCAAGATAGGAGCCTTTACCATCGGGGGAGGCTATGCCATGGTGCCCCTCATCGAGAACGAAATAGTAACGAAACGCAACTGGATTGCCAAGGACGACTTCATCGACCTGCTGGCCATCGCCCAGTCGTCGCCCGGCATCCTGGCCGTCAACATCTCCATCTTCATCGGCTACCGCCTGCGGGGCATCCGCGGAAGCCTTGTCACGGCGCTGGGCACCATCCTGCCTTCGTTTCTCATCATCCTGGCCATCGCCCTCTTCTTCCACAACTTCAAGGAGAACACCGTGGTGGAGCGCATCTTCAAGGGCATCCGTCCGGCCGTGGTGGCCCTCATCGCCGCGCCCACGTTCAGCATGGGCAAGTCGGCCCGCATCAACCGCTACAACCTGTGGATACCCGTCGTGTCGGCCTTGCTCATCTGGCTCCTGGGCTTCTCGCCCATCTGGATTATCATCGCCGCGGGCGTAGGCGGATTCTTCTACGGAAAGTGGAAATCAAGACACGCGGAGAAAGCGGAGAAAGAAGAAAATGTATAACCATAACCCCCTGAAATTTCAAGAAATATGATATACCTGCAATTATTTTACACGTTCTTCAAGATAGGATTGTTCGGCTTCGGAGGCGGCTATGCCATGCTCTCCATGATACAGGGCGAGGTCGTGACGCGCTACGACTGGCTGACGCCGCAGGAGTTTACGGACATCGTGGCCATCAGCCAGATGACGCCCGGCCCCATCGGCATCAACTCGGCCACCTACGTGGGCTTCACAGCCACGGGCAGCGTGTGGGGCTCGGTCGTAGCCACCCTTGCGGTCGTGCTCCCCTCGTTCATCCTGATGCTCACCATCAGCAAGTTCTTCCTCAAATATCAGAAGCATCCGGCCGTAGAGGCCGTCTTTGCCGGCCTGCGTCCTGCGGTGGTGGGCTTGCTCGCCTCGGCCGCCCTGGTGCTGATGAATGCCGAAAACTTCGGCTCGCCCACCGAGGACACCCGCTCGTTCGTCATCAGCTGCATCATCTTCCTCGTGGCCTTCGTGGGTACCAAGAAGTACAAGCTGAACCCCATCGGCATGATTGTGGCCTGCGGGGTGGCGGGACTGATACTTTATTAAAGCTTGATTTTCTTCTTCACCGACTTCGACTCGTTGTGCAGACGGTCGAGGGCGGTCACCACGTAGCGGTACTTCGTCTTGCCGTCTTCGTAGGGCAACTTGTACCACGGCTGGTTGGTGATGGCCACAATGTGCGACGGGTCGTCGATGTTCACCTTCTCCTTGTCGGCAAAGCGGTAGACCACGTAACGCACGGCACGGTCCATCTCGTCCTTATACTTCGGAGCCGTCCAGAAGAGGATGTAGCCGTCGGCCGTCCACACGGGCTTCAGCTTGCGCACCTTGCCGGGCGCCTTGTCGTCCATGAAGTCGAACACAGGCGGCAGGGCGGGATACTTGTGATACTCGGCCACCAGCGCGTCGCGGTACTTGCCCGCATTCTCCACCACCGCACCGGCATACCACTGGCAACTTCCGCCAATCGTCTGGTAGGCACGTTGCAGGGCCATCTTGGCGGGCAGCTGGTTGATGTTGGGGTTCTTGGGGTCGGCATGCTGGACGGTGTTCATCACCGACTGGCCGATGAAGAGCGGACGCCCGCCGCTATGCTTGGCCCACCAGTCGACCAGCACGGCATAGTCGGCCACCGGATGGCCTATCTGCCAATACAGCTGGGGAATGTTGTAGTCTATCCACCCCTCGCGCGCCCAAAGCAACACGTCGGCATAGAGGTCGTCGTAGTTCTGCAGGCCGCGGGTCTTGCTTCCCAGCGGGTCGCTCGACTCGTTGCGGTAGATGCCGAAGGGCGACACGCCGAACTTGACCCACGGCTTCAGGGCGCGCACCGTCTCGTGAATCTTGCGGATGAGCAGGTTGACGTTGCTCCGCCGCCAGTCGCCGATGTTGTCGAATCCGCCGCCATAGCGGGCAAAGCTGGCCGTATCGGGGAACTCCACCCCCTTGACGGGATAGGGATAGAAATAGTCGTCCATGTGGATGGCATCGACGTCGTAGCGCGACACGATGTCGCTCACCACCTGGCAGATGTAGTCGCGGCTCTGCGGCAGGGCGGGGTCGAAGAAGAGCTGGTTGCCGTACGTCAGGAACCACTCGGGATGGCGGTTGTAGACGTGCTGGGGAGCCAGCGGATGGTCGAGCGACGTCTTCACGCGATAGGGGTTGATCCAGGCATGAAACTCCATGCCGCGCTTGTGGCACTCGTCTATCATGAACTGCATGGGGTCCCAATAGGGTTGCGGAGCCTGCCCCTGCACGCCCGTCAGGAAGCGGCTCCAGGGCTCCAGCTTCGAGGCATAGAGGGCGTCGGCCTCGGGGCGCACCTGGAAGATGATGGCATTGATGCCCGCCCCTTGCAGGGAGTTGAGCTGACTGATGAGGGTGGCCTGCATCTGCGAGGCCGTCATACCCTTGAACTGCCCGTTCACCGTCTGTATCCAGGCGGCGCGGAATTCACGTTTGGGATAGCGGGGTTGCCCCAGCTCCTGCGCCCAGGCGGCACACGAGGCCAGCAGCAGCACCCACACGAATAAGTTTTTCAGTTTCATTGTTTTCATCCGTTTATACATAACGGACGCAAAGATAGTGCAAAGCGGGAGAAGTGCCAAGCCTCCGCCCCAAAACAAGCTCGGTTTTGCTCCACGACCGGCAATGTTTTGCCCTGAAAGAAGCAATGTTTTCCTCCCCAAAAAGCAATGTTTTTCACCATAAAAAGCAATGCTTTTCCCCCGGAGAGACATGCACCACAAAAAAGAGGCCGGACAAATTTGACAAAATACGGTCAAATATTGCGGGTTGATTTGTTTTTCCGTAACTTCGCAGGTCATAAGCGAAGACACAACATGAGCGAAACAAATTCCATCATCATAAAAGGCGCCCGCGTCAACAACCTGAAGAACATCGACGTCGAGATACCGCGAGGCCGGCTGGTAGTCATCACCGGCCTGTCGGGCTCGGGCAAGTCGTCGCTGGCCTTCGACACCCTCTACGCCGAGGGGCAGCGCCGCTATGTGGAAAGCCTCAGCAGCTATGCCCGCCAGTTCCTGGGACGCATGAGCAAGCCCGAGTGCGACTATATCAAGGGCATCCCCCCCGCCATCGCCATCGAGCAGAAGGTGAACAGCCGCAATCCGCGCTCCACCGTGGGCACCTCGACCGAAATCTACGAATACCTGCGCCTGCTCTACGCCCGCATCGGCCGCACCTTCAGCCCCGTCAGCGGGCAGGAGGTGAAGAAGCATTCGGCCGAAGACATCGTCCAGTGCATGCTGGAGTATCCCGAAGGCACCCGCTTCACCGTCCTCACTCCCCTGCTCGTCCCCCAGGGACGCACCCTGAAGGAGCAGCTCGACATCGACCTGAAGCAGGGCTTCACCCGCCTGGAAGTGAACGGGCAGGCCGTCCGCATCGACGAATATGAACCCCACGAGGGCGACACCCTCTTCCTCCTGATAGACCGCCTGACGGCTTCGGCCGAGAAGGACACCGTGAGCCGCCTGACCGACTCCGTGGAGACGGCCATGTACGAGGGCGACGGTGCCTGCCTCCTGCGCTTCTACCAACCCGACGGCACTACCCGCCTCTACCGCTTCAGCACCAAGTTCGAGGCCGACGGCATCACCTTCGAGGAGCCCAACGACCAGATGTTCTCCTTCAACTCGCCCATGGGCGCCTGCCCCGAGTGCGAAGGCTTCGGCCGCGTCATCGGCATCGACGAGCATCTGGTAGTGCCCAACCGCGCCCTGTCCGTCTACGACGGAGCCGTGATGTGCTGGCGCGGCGAGAAGATGGGCGAATGGCGCGACATGGTCATCCGCGGAGCCGAGAAGGCTGGCTTCCCCATCTTCACCCCCTACTACCAGCTGACCGACGAGCAGCGCCGCATGTTGTGGGAGGGTACGCCCTACTTCGAAGGCATCAACGCTTTCTTCCGCATGTTGCAGGAGAACCAATACAAGATACAATACCGCGTGATGCTGGCCCGCTACCGCGGGAAGACCATCTGTCCGCGTTGCCATGGCAGCCGCCTGAAGCCCGAAGCAGGTTACGTACGGGTGGGCGGACGCAACATCTCGGAGCTGGTAGACTTGCCCATCACCGAGCTGAAGGCATTCTTCGACCACCTGAAGCTCACCGAACACGAAACACAGGTGGCCAGCCGCATCCTGACGGAGATAAACAGCCGCATCCGCTTCCTTGTCGACGTGGGCCTGGGCTATCTGACACTGAACCGTCTGAGCAACTCCCTGTCGGGCGGCGAGAGCCAGCGCATCAACCTGGCCACCTCGCTGGGCAGCAGCCTTGTGGGGAGTCTCTACATACTGGACGAACCCAGCATCGGCCTCCATAGCCGCGACACGGACAAGCTGATACGTGTCTTGCGCCAACTCCAGCAGTTGGGTAACACGGTGGTCGTCGTAGAACACGACGAAGAAATCATCCGCGCCGCCGACTACATCATCGACATCGGCCCCAAGGCCGGACGCCTGGGAGGCGAGGTGGTGTACCAGGGCGACATGAAGGACCTACAGAAGCATAGCAACAGCTACACCGTGCGCTACCTGCTGGGCGAGGAGACCATCCCCGTGCCTGCGCAACACCGCCCGTGGAACAACTATATCGAGATAAAGGGTGCTCGCGAGAACAACCTCAAGGGTATCGACGTGCGCTTCCCCCTGAACGTGATGACGGTGGTGACGGGCGTCAGCGGCTCGGGCAAGAGTACGCTGGTGCGCGACATCTTCTACCGCGCCCTGAAGCGCGAGCTGGACGAGTGCAGCGAACGGCCGGGCGAGTTCGTAAGCATCGGCGGCGACCTGCGCAACCTGCGCAACGTGGAGTTCGTCGACCAGAACCCCATCGGCAAGTCGTCGCGAAGCAACCCCGTGACCTACCTCAAGGCCTACGACGAGATACGCAAGCTCTATGCCGACCAGCCGCTGTCCAAGCAGATGGGCTACACCGCCGGCTACTTCAGCTTCAATAGCGAAGGCGGCCGTTGCGAGGAGTGCAAGGGCGAAGGCACCATCACCGTGGAGATGCAGTTCATGGCCGACCTGGTGCTGGAGTGCGAGTCGTGCCACGGCAAGCGCTTCAAGCCCGACACGCTGGAGGTGCGCTTCCACGACGCCAACATCTACGACGTGCTCGAGATGACCGTTGACCAGGCCATCGAATTCTTCAGCCAGTACGGCCAGAAGAAAATCGTCAAGAAGCTCATCCCGCTACAGGACGTGGGCCTAGGCTACATCAAGCTGGGGCAGTCGTCGTCCACCCTCTCGGGCGGCGAGAACCAGCGCGTCAAGCTGGCCTACTACCTGAGCCTGGAGAAGGCCGACCCGACGCTCTTCATCTTCGACGAGCCCACCACCGGCCTCCACTTCCACGACATCCGCAAGCTGCTCGAAGCCTTCGACGCCCTCATCCGCCGCGGACACAGCATCGTCATCATCGAGCACAACCTGGACGTCATCAAGTGTGCCGACTACGTGATAGACCTCGGCCCCGAAGGAGGCGACCGCGGCGGCAACCTGGTCGTGGCAGGCACGCCCGAAGAAGTGGCCGCCTGTGCCGCCAGCTACACGGGGCAGTTCCTGAAAGAAAAATTGAACGTACAACCATAATAACGATATACATCATGAAAAATCCAGACGTAATACTCACCATAGCCGGTTCCGACCCCTCGGGCGGAGCAGGCATACAGGCCGACATCAAGACCATCTCGGCTCTCGGCAGCTATGCCGCCGCCGCCATCACGTCCATCACCGTACAAAACACGCAGACGGTATCGCTCGTGCAATACCTGCCCGCCGTGCTGGTGAGAGACCAGATCAAGGCCGTACTCGACGACCTCGACGTCAAGGCCGTCAAGATAGGCATGACCGGCCAGTATGACACCATCAAGGCCATCAGCAGCCTGCTGCTGAAGCGGCGCGACCTGCCCGTCGTGCTCGACCCCGTCATGGTCTCGACCAGCGGACGCCGCCTGACGGACGACAAGGCCCTCCGTGCCCTGCCCCTCTTCCTGCTGCCTCTGAGCCGCGTGGCCACCCCCAACCTGCACGAGGCATCGACCCTGCTGGGAGCCCGGATACACACCGTGGACGAGATGAAGCAGGCCGCCCGCGCCCTGTACGGACGCCACCAGTGTGCCTTCCTCATCAAGGGCGGCCACATGGAAGGCGAAGAGATGGTGGACGTGCTCTACGACGGCGACTTCCACTTCTTCACTTCACCCCGCATCGACACGCCCAACCTGCACGGCACCGGCTGCACCCTTTCGTCGGCCATCGCCACCTTCATCGGACGGGGATGCGAGCTGCCCGAAGCCATTGCCCAAGCCAAGGAATACCTCAACCGTGCCCTCCAGGCCGGAAGCCAGCTGCGCATCGGCCACGGCAACGGCCCCCTGTGGCACATGGCGGACCAGTTTCCCGTAGAGGCATGAAGCTCGTAGTCATCACCGCCCCCGACTTCCTGCCCGACGAGGCCCAAGCCCTGACACAGCTCCTGGACGCCGGCCTCGACCGCCTGCACCTGCGCAAGCCCGGCTGTACGGAGGAGGAGCTTGAAGCCCTCATCCGCCTTCTGCCGGCGGAGCACTACGGGCGCATCAGCCTGCACGACCATTTCGCCCTGCAGGCCCGCTACCGCCTGGGAGGCATCCATCTGAACGGACGCAATCCCCATGCACCCGAAGGGTTCAAGGGACTGCTGAGCCGTTCGTGCCACTCGCTGGAGGAGGTGGCCCGATTCGGTCCGCTGACCGACTATTACTTCCTGAGCCCCATCTTCGACAGCATCTCCAAGCAGGGCTACCGCGCGGGCTTCGACCCGGAGCAGCTCCGACAGGCCGCCCGCGAAGGCATCCTGACCCGCAGGACCATCGCCCTGGGCGGCGTGACGGCCGACAAACTTTCCCTGCTCCACGACCTCGGTTTCGGAGGCGCCGCCCTGCTGGGCGACATCTGGAAGGACTACCGCTCGGCCGCCGACCTCCCCGCCCTGCTCGCCCGCTTCGGCGAACTGGCGCACATTGCCCGGGAGGTGGAAAAGGCATGACGACGCACGACGGCCATCCCGCCCCGCAACCATCTGTTCCAAGACTTTATGACGAAGTGCTGTGTGACCTGCTCACGCAGTGCTTCGTCATGCCCTCATGAAGTGCTTTGTCACCCTCTCACGAAGCACTGTGTCGCACCCTCACGAAGCACTGTGTCGCACCCTCACGAAGCACCGTGTCACACTGCCACGAAGCACTTCGTCATCTTCCCTCCCCTCCGGACATAAAAAAGGCAGGAAACACTCCGCTCGCGGCGGTGCGTTTCCTGCCTTTTCTGTTGCTGCCGGGCAGCCTTCTGTCCTTACTTCTTCAGGCGGGCGATGATTTCATCGGCTACCTTCTTGCCGGACATCAACATGCCGCCGAAGATGGGCCCCATACGCGGCGTACCCGATACGGCCGATGCAGCCATGCCACACACGTAGAGGCCGGGATAGATTTCCTTGGTGCCGTTCACCACTTCTTCCTCACCTGTGGCAACATCGAGCGAGCGTTCGCCGATGACGGCGCCGGTCTCGGTGGCCAGGCAGATACCGTTCTTGCGGGCTACGGTAGCGGCAATCTCGCTGTCGTGGCCGGTTCCGTCAATGACTACCTTGGCCAGAATGTTCAGCGGGTCTACGTGCAAGCCCTCACGAAGCACGGGCGTCCAGTTGACTACCACACCGCTTACCTGATTGTTCTTGAAGATGACATCCTCCACCGAGTAGCAGTTGAAGATGGTGGCTCCAGCATGAACGGCATGATAGAGCAGCGAAGAGGTGCTCTCAACCGAGTCCATTACGTACAGCCCGTCGCCGAAAGGCGCATGATTGATTTCGAATTCGCGCACGATGTCCATAGCTTCTTCCTGGATGACAATCTGATTGAACATCATGGCGCCACCCCACATGCCACCACCGGGTGCCAGTTTACGGTCGAACTGGGCTACCTTCAATCCCGCCTTGGCCAGGTAGTAGGCTGCCACAATACCCGAAGGACCGCCGCCTACAATGGCTACATCGAGGTCAAGGTTCTTCTCCAACTTCTCGAAATAGGTACTGATGATACCCTGTGATACTTTAGTTTCTATCATTTTCATATAATATAATAATGTGTAATCTGGTTTCTTTTCTCAGCGGTCTCCGTCCTCGGGCACCGTTTCGCCGCCGGTATAGTCGCAGTCGGTCAGGCGCTGACTGATGCGCATGGCGCAGAAATGGGGGCCACACATCGTACAGTACTTGCCGTTCAAGTGGTTGGCTTCCCGGTAATACTGCAACGCGCGCTCGGGGTCGAGGCTGAGGTTGAACTGGTCTTTCCAGCGGAATTCGTAGCGTGCCTTACTGAGGGCGTTGTCGCGAACCTCGGCTCCGGGATGGCCTTTGGCAAGGTCGGCGGCATGGGCGGCTATCTTGTAGGTGACCACACCCACGCGCACGTCTTCCTTCTGAGGCAGGGCCAGGTGCTCCTTGGGCGTGACGTAGCAGAGCATGGCCGTGCCCAGCCAGCCTATCTGGGCGGCTCCGATGGCACTGGTGATGTGGTCGTAGCCGGGCGCAATGTCGGTCACGATGGGGCCAAGCGTATAGAAAGGTGCCCCATGACACTTCTCTATCTGCCGCTCCATGTTCTCTTTTATCTTGTGCATCGGCACGTGGCCGGGACCTTCGATAAAGGCCTGTACGTTCTTGGCCCAGGCCCGCTGCACGAGTTCTCCCATGGTGTCGAGCTCGGCAAACTGGGCTTTGTCGTTGGCATCGTAGATGGCACCGGGGCGCAGGCCGTCGCCAAGGGAGAGGGCCACGTCGTATCGGGCACAGATATCGCAGATGTCGTCGAAGTGTTCATAGAGGAAACTCTCCCGCTGGTGTACCTTGCACCACTGGGAAATGATGCTTCCGCCGCGGCTCACCATGCCGCAAAGGCGGTCGCCAGCGTAGTGGATGTTCTTCAGACGGATGCCGCAATGGATGGTGAAGTAGTCCACGCCCTGCTCGCACTGCTCGACAAGGGTGTCGCGGAACAGTTCCCAAGTGAGGTCTTCGGCACGACCGTTGACCTTCTCCATGGCCTGATACATGGGCACGGTGCCTACGGGAACGGGGCAGTTGCGTATGATCCACTCGCGCGTCTCGTGGATATTCTCGCCCGTAGAGAGGTCCATCAGCGTGTCTCCTCCCCACTTGCAGCTCCAGATGGCCTTCTCCACTTCGTCCTCGATGGTGGAGGTTGTGGCGGAATTGCCGATGTTCGTATTGATTTTCACCAGGAAGCGCGAGCCGATAATCATGGGTTCGGCCTCGGGATGGTTGACGTTTGCAGGCAGAACGGCACGGCCGGCGGCTATCTCCTGCCGCACGAACTCGGGCGTAATGTAGGACTCGATGCCCAGTTCGCGGTTGTTCATGTTCTCACGAATGGCCACGTATTCCATCTCGGGAGTAACGATTCCCTGCTTGGCGTAGTACATCTGAGACACCTGACAGCCGGCTTTTGCCCGGTAAGGCAGGCAGATGTGCTCGAAGCGCAGGTGGTCCAGGCTGCGGTCAGCCAGTCGCTGACGGCCGTATTCCGACGAGATTTCCTTGAGCTGCTCAACCTCGCGGCTGCGTATCCACTGCTCGCGCAGGCGGGGAAGCCCCTTGCGGAGGTCGATGGAAACGGCGGGGTCGCTGTAGGGCCCGCTGGTGTCGTAGACATAGACAGGCGGGTTCTGCCGCGTGACGCGGCGGCCTTCCTCGATGCTGACGGTGGGCGTCAGGCTGACGCGCCGCATGCCTACCCGTACGTCGGGGTGGATTTCGCCCCGCAGATAGACCTTTTCAGAGTCTGGATAGGTGATTCGAATGTTGTCTTCCATATACTTATTGCGTTATTGTTGGGTTAGTCTGATGATGCGTTCCATCTCGCGGACGGGGTCTTCGGCCCGCAGGATGCTGCCGCTGAGGGCAATGCCGTTGAGGCCTGTGGCACGGAGAGCGGGTATGTCGTCCGCCCCGATGCCCCCGATGCCCACGACGGGAAGGCGGATTCCCGCCCCGTCCATCCGGTCCAGAATGCGGGTGTAGCCCTCCAGGCCGAGGATGGGTGCGAGGTTTTTCTTCGTTGTAGTGTATCGGAAAGGCCCGCATCCGATGTAGTCGGCCCCGGCCCGATGGAGGCGGAGAATGTCTTCAAACGTGTTGGCCGTACCGCCTATGATGAACTCGGGGCCGAGGTAAGCGCGGGCTTCGTCGACGGGCATGTCGAGACGGCCCAGGTGTACGCCGTCGGTATGCAGGCGTTTCGCGAGCTCCACACGGTCGTCCAGCACGAAATAGGCGTTGAAGTCGCGGCACAAAGCCTGCACTTCGCGGGCTACGGGTTCCACTTCTTCGTCCGTGGCGTCCTTCATTCGCAGCTGTATCCAGCGGCATCCCCCCTCGAGCGCGATACGGGCAGACTGGGGATAACTGATGGTTTCGGTGTAATGGGTGATGAACTGTACTTGAAACATATCGCTCCTTTCTGTGGTTTGACGTCGGGTTATGGGATGACAGAAAGGGAACCGTGCGTGGTGTGCTCCGCGGGCAGCGGATGCAAGAAGCATACTCAAGAAAATCCCTCCGACGGCATGACCCGTATCAGGTTCTATGGGTATAATCTCAGCCCCACGCTTTCGCAAGGCACCCCCTTTTCTGAAATCTGCGACAAATAACGGAATAAAAATCGGGAATTGCAAGGCTTTTGGGTGATTTTTCACGGCGGGCGGTGCGGAGAAGGCCGGTGTCCGAGGGAGGCAGACGGGGGCTTTGGAGGGCAAGAATTGTCCTTTTTTTTCTCAAACCCCAAATCGGCCCTACAGATACTCCTGGAGGGGGTATACCAAAAGCCGTACTTTTGGTGACCAAAAGTACGGCTTTTGCTAAGCAAAAGTACGGCTTTTGGTCGGCAAAAGCCTGCCTTTTGCTATGAGAAAACACGCGTATACAGATTTTTTACTACGGAGCGTGCACCGTTTAGAAGTAGAATCCGAAGCCCACTTTCAGGCCCAGTTCGGAGCGGTCTTTATTGATGTCCCAATAAACGGCCGGCTCGATGGTCACCGTGCGCGAGAGGAAAAAGGCATATCCCGCCTCGGCACCGAAGCCAACGCGCGTGCGATGGTCGCCCGTCCACACGCGGTGATTGAGGTTGACGTTCGCCCCCAGGTAGATGCCGATGGCGTCGAAGTAGTATCTTCCGCCCACGCCTACCTTGTAATCGTCGGCACCTCCGCCCTGCCAGTCGGCGCCCAGGTGTACAAGCAGCACCACGTTGTCGGCCAGGAAGGCACCTCCGTTGGCCTCAAGGCCGAAGTGCGCCTTCTCCGTACCGGTATTGTAAGACAGGTTCAGCCCCGTGACCGAGGGGTTCACAAACCACTTTCCTTTCTCGAATTGTGCCTGAGCCGCCAGCGTCACCAGCAGCAGGCTGAACATGAACATCAGTTTTTTCATCTTTCAGTCGTATTAATGAAACATTCTGCAAATATACGATATTAAAGCCTTATCCGCCCCTTCGGGTAGGGAAATCTTTACTTTTCCCCCTCCTTCCGCTCCCTGCGGCGCAGCACCAGCCACAGCAGAAAGACGATGACATACGAGGCTGCAACGGTGATATACTTCTCCGTCACACTGATTTCCGTATTGCGCGGCAGGAAATAGGCCGCCGTCGCCGTGATGTAGACGAGCAGCGCCAGAGGCAGCGCCGTCGATTTCTTGAGTCTTTTCTTCATAAGCCACCTCCCTCTCAGGCACGGATGCGCCCCGTCTGTTCATACTTCCGCTTCCACAAGGCGAACCACACCAGGCCCACCACCGCCGCTCCAACGGCTATCGGACCGGCATACTGAAGTCCCAGGCCAAGGCCTCCCTTGGGTTCTACACAGATATAAGAGGTGCACACCGCCGTCATCAGCAGGGCAGGCAGCAGCGTCACCAGGTAGCTGAAACGCCCCCTTTCGCGCACCAGCCATATGGTGACGGCCCACAGCGTAAAGACGGACAGCGTCTGGTTGGCCCACGCAAAGTAGCGCCAGATGCGCTGGAAGCCCTCCGCATCGCGCAGGCTGTAGACCAGCAGCGCCGCGGCGGCCACGAACATGGGGATGCAGATGTACAGGCGCCGCCGCATGGACTTCTGCTCCAGATGGAGGAAATCGGCCACAATGAGCCGCGCCGAGCGGAACGCCGTGTCGCCGCTGGTGATGGGCGCAGCCACCACGCCGAGGATGGCCAGCACGCCTCCCACTTCGCCCAACCATCCCTTGCTGATGTCGAACACCACAACAGACGCGTCGCTCAGTCCCATTCCGTTCTCATGGAAGAAGTACGTGGCCACCGTTGCCCATACCAGAGCCACGACACCCTCGGTAATCATGGCACCGTAGAACACGGGGCGACCGTGCCGTTCACTGGTGATGCAACGGGCCATAAGCGGGCTCTGCGTGGCATGGAAACCCGAAATGGCCCCGCAGGCGATGGTGATGAACATCATCGGGAAGATGGGGCTCGTCTCCGCCTGCGGATGGGTATTCTCCAGTCCGTCCCACAATTCGGGCAGCGCCGGGTGGTGTACATAGAGCATCACCAGGATACCCACCGCCATGAAGATAAGGGCCACGGCGAAAAGCGGGTAAATCTTGCCGATAATCTTGTCGACCGGCAGCAGGGTAGCCAGGATGTAATAGATGAAGATGACGATAATCCAAAAGGTGACGTCGAGCGACTCCGGCGTCAGGCGGGCCAGCAGTCCCGCGGGTGAAGCCACAAAGACCGCCCCTACGAGCATCATCAGCACCACGGTGAAGGCCCGCATCACCTGCTTGGTAGTCAGCCCCAGGTAGCGGCCGATGATTTCGGGAAGGCTCTCGCCGCCGTTGCGCAGGGACAGCATGCCCGACAGATAGTCGTGCACCGCACCCGCAAAGATGCTTCCCAACACAATCCACAAGTAGGACGCCGTGCCGAACATGGCACCCATGATGGCACCGAAAATGGGGCCTACACCCGCGATGTTGAGAAATTGTATCATGAAGATTTTCCAGGTAGGCAGGGGGATATAGTCCACGCCGTCGGCCTTCGTCAGGGCGGGTGTCCGGCGGTCATCGGGTCCGAAAATACGCTCCACCACCCGTCCGTAAAGCAGATAGCCGGCTATCAAAGCCAGCAGACAAATTGTAAATGTAATCATGGCGTATGTTTTTCCGTTTACTTTTATGCCTGCAAATGTAATTGTTTCCTAACAATCTGCACAATTTAACGGCAGTTTTTGTAAATTCGCCGCCGAAAAATAACAAACCGTTTTACTTATGATTCGTTCGTTTCTGCTCACCATAGTCTGCCTGCTGGCAACGCTTCTCCCCCCCTCCGCCCAGACTCCGCCCAAGTACGAGGTGCGGGCCGCGTGGATTACCGCCGTCTACGGCCTCGACTGGCCGCGCGCCAAAGCCACCTCGGCCGCCGGCATCCGCAAGCAGCAGGAAGAGCTGGTCGAGATACTGGACAAGCTGAAGGCGGCCAACTTCAACACCATCCTCTTCCAGACGCGCACGAGGGGCGACGTCCTCTACCGCTCGGACATCGAACCCTTCAACTCCATCCTGACGGGCAAGGTGGGACAGGACCCCGGCTACGACCCGCTGGCCTTTGCCGTCGAGGAGTGCCACAAGCGCGGCATGGAGTGCCATGCCTGGATGGTGTCCATCCCCCTGGGCGGACGCAAGCATGTGGCCTCGCTGGGCAATCAGTCCGTCACCCGCCGCCAGCCCGACATCTGCCTGCGCTACAAGAACGAATACTTCCTGAACCCCGGCCACCCGAAGACCAAGGAATACCTCATGAGCCTCGTCAAAGAGGTTGTGGAGCGCTACGATGTGGACGGCGTACACTTCGACTACCTGCGCTACCCCGAACGTGCCTTGCGCTTCCCCGACAGTTACGACTACCGCAAATATGGCAAGGGGCGGAGCCTCGACCAATGGCGCAGGGACAATATCACCGAAATCGTGCGCTATATATACAAAGGTGTAAAACAGCTGAAACCGTGGGTCAAGGTGAGCACCTGCCCCGTAGGCAAGTACCGCGACACGAGCCGCTACTCGTCCAAGGGATGGAATGCCTTCCATGTAGTCTACCAGGATGTGCAGGGATGGCTGGGTGAAGGCATCCAGGACCAGATTTATCCCATGATGTACTTCCGCGGCAATGCCTTCTACCCCTTTGCGCTCGACTGGCAGGAGCAGAGCAACGGCCGCCACGTGGTTCCCGGCCTGGGTGTCTACTTCCTCCACCCCAGCGAAGGCAACTGGGAGCTCGACGAGATTGAGCGGCAAATCAACTTCGTACGCCACCACCACCTGGCCGGCGAAGCCCACTATCGGGTGAAGTTTGTGACGGACAATACACAAAACCTCTACGACGCCCTGCTGAACGACTTCTATGCCTGCCCGGCCCTGCAACCGCCCATGACATGGGCCGACAGCATCGCGCCCACTCCTCCCGCCCGGCTCTCCCTCCACCAGATAGCCGAAGGCTACACCCGCCTGCAATGGGAAGCGTCGACGGACAACGACGGCAGAAACACTCCCACCTACATCGTCTATGCCTCGGACACCAGCCCCGTCGACACGGAGAATCCTGCCAACATCGTTGCCATCGGCATACGCGGCACGGAGTACATCTATGCCCCCATCCTGCCGTGGACCAGCCGCCGCTACTTTGCCGTGACAGCCATCGACCGCTATGGCAACGAAAGCGCCCCCTCAGCCACCGTCGGCCGGGACTCAGATTGACCCGAAATAACGGTCAGCACCGCCAGAAAACGGCTTTCTGAGGTCACAGGCACCAACGGTAAGGTGCCGCCCACCAGCCGTCCCTCACGCACTTGTGGAGGGGCCTCGTGCAACATCCTGCCGGCAGCCTCGCGCAACGCCCCGACTGACGGGTAGCGAACGATGTCAAACCGCCCTGAGAGGCCGCTCCCCAATACCCGCTCCGCCAGCCGCAGGGCCACGATGCCCATGTTCATGCGCAGGTTGACCTCGACCATCGGATGCAGGAAGAAGCCTCCATCTTCTCTGCGGCACACCATCATGTCTACCCCCAGAGGACCACGATAGCCCGCCTCCCCATAGACGGCCAGCAGAGGTATCAGCCCCTTCCGCAAACGCTCCCATTCCTCCCGCGCCACGTAGCGGGTCATATACGCCTCGAACACATCGGCCGACCACACCCGATTGCCCTGATAACGCCCGTAACCGTCGGTCAAGAACGAGGAATAGCCCAAGAAATCCATCCGCCCGTCCTCGCCTGCCATAAACTCCAAGGCCAGGTCTTCCACCTTATTATATATAGGAGACGCCACCACCGCTCCCTGCTCGCGAAGCGTCCTGCCGCACCAGCCGGCCGACAGGGAGAAGTCGGCCCGGCACCAGCACAAGCCCTTGCCGCTGCTCGACCACGGCGCCTTGAATACCACCGCCCCATGCCCATCGGCATAGGCCCGGCACTCGTCCAGGGTGTACAGCACCTCGGACTCCCCTCCATAGGGTCCCTCCAGCGGCCAGCGGCGCAACAAGGCGGCCGATGTCCGCCGGGAAGCCAGCCGACGGTACACATCCAACCAGCCGTCCGAAGGCAAGTCCTCCCCATGGACACCCAGCTTCAGGAACGACTGGCGGACGGTACGGTTCCATCCCCAAGGCGCCGCCTCCACCGGCCCGCCCCCTATCGCGCCGGCATCGGCCACCGCCTCGGCATCCAAGCCGAACAAAAGGCACATTTGCGAGGCGTAATCCATTGTTTTCCTGTCCGTAACCCATACTTTTCCTCCCGCCCCGGCATACCACAGGGGGAGCAGCGACAAGTCGCGCGCCATGTCCCTCACCTGCACTGGAGCAATGTAATGGCCGTCGTCGCAAGCCAAGGCCAAATCCGTATCGGGATTAAAAAGATGCAGCTTCATACTTTTTATCGTTTTGAATGCAAACTTACACAAATTTTGTAATGTCTACTTTGCAATTGTATAAAAAAGATATATCTTTGTGCCCTGATAAGGAGACTATAACATGGAAGCATTCTACCGCACACACGCCTATCTTGTGGAGCATACCAATGCCCCGGTACGCCGCGACCTCATGGACGAGATTGACTGGAGCGACCGGCTCATCGGCATCAAGGGCACCCGTGGCGTGGGCAAGACAACCTTCCTGCTCCAATATGCCAAGGAAAAATTCGGCACCGACCGCTCCTGCCTCTTCATCAACATGAACAACTTCTACTTCTCGGGGCACGGCATCGTCGAGTTTGCCAACGAATTCCAGCGCCGCGGCGGCAAAGTGCTGCTCATCGACCAGGTGTTCAAGTTCCCCAACTGGAGCCAGGAGCTGCGCATGTGCTACGACCGCTTCCCCAATCTGAAAATAGTCTTCACCGGCTCGTCGGTCATGCGGCTGAAGGAAGAAAACCTCGAGCTGCGCGACATCGTGAAGAGCTACAACCTCCGCGGCTTCTCCTTCCGCGAATTCCTCAACCTGCAGACGGGCATGAAGTTCCATGCCTACACGCTGGACGAAATCCTCCACAACCACGAACAGATAGCCAAAGGCATACTGGCCAAGGTGCATCCGCTGGACTACTTCCAGGACTACATCCACCATGGCTTCTATCCCTTCTTCCTCGAAAAACGCAACTTTTCCGAAAACCTGCTCAAGACCATGAACATGATGGTGGAAGTGGACATCCTCCTCATCAAGCAGATCGAACTGAAATACCTCTCGAAAATCAAGAAACTGCTCTACCTGCTGGCGGTAGACGGCCCCAAGGCCCCCAACGTCAGCCAGCTGGCCCATGATATAGAAACCTCGCGCGCCACGGTGATGAACTACATCAAGTACCTGGCCGACGCCCGCCTCATCAACATGGTCTATCCGGTAGGGGAAGAATTTCCCAAGAAGCCGGCCAAGATCATGATGCACAACCCCAACCTGATGTACTCCATCTACCCCGTCAAGGTCGAAGAGCAGGACGTGCTCGACACCTTCTTCGTCAACACCCTGTGGAAGGACCACAAGGTGAGCCGGGGCGACAAGAACATCCCGTTCATGGTAGACGGACACCGCGCCTTCCGCATCTGCCCCGAAGGCACCAAGGTGAAGAACAGTATTGGCATGACCTACGCCATGCACAAGATGGATATCGGACGCGACAATCAGATTCCCCTGTGGCTGTTCGGTTTCCTGTACTGAGAAAGGCGGGGCACGAAGACAATGAAACGAAAGGATACAATATAAACAAAAGATTTTTTACTTTATAAACTCATTTAGTTATGACTAAACAGAAAAAATTCATCACTTGTGATGGTAACGAAGCCGCTGCCCACATCTCGTACATGTTCTCCGAGGTGGCAGCCATCTACCCCATCACCCCGTCGTCTACGATGGCTGAACACGTGGACGAATGGGCTGCCGCAGGTCGCAAGAACATCTTCGGCGAAACAGTATTGGTTCAGGAAATGCAGTCGGAAGCCGGTGCCGCCGGTGCCGTACACGGCTCTCTGCAGGCAGGTGCGCTGACTACCACCTACACTGCTTCTCAGGGTCTGCTGCTGATGATCCCCAACATGTACAAGATTGCCGGTGAAAACCTGCCCTGCGTATTCCACGTATCCGCACGTACACTGGCCAGCCACGCCCTGTGTATCTTCGGCGACCATCAGGATGTAATGTCCTGCCGCCAGACAGGCTTCGCCATGCTGGCCGAAGGCTCTGTACAGGAAGTGATGGACCTCGCCGGTGTTGCCCACCTGGCTACCCTGAAGGCACGCGTGCCGTTCATCAACTTCTTCGACGGCTTCCGCACCTCTCACGAAATCCAGAAGATTGAGAAGCTGGACAACGAAGACCTCGCTCCGCTGATCGACCAGGAAGCTCTGGCCGAATTCCGCAGCCGCGCCATGAACCCCATGACTCCGGTTGCACGTGGTATGGCCGAAAACCCTGACCACTTCTTCCAGCACCGCGAATCCTGCAACCGCTTCTATGACGCCGTTCCTGAAATCGTGGAAGACTACATGAAGAAGATCAGCGAAATCACCGGCCGCAACTACGGTCTGTTCGACTACTACGGCGACCCCGAAGCAGAACGCGTCATCATCGCTATGGGCTCTGTAACAGAAGCCATCCGCGAAGTGATCGACTACCTGCGCGCCAAGGGCGAAAAGGTCGGTCTGGTAGCTGTTCACCTCTACCGTCCGTTCTCTGCCAAGCACTTCCTGGCAGCTGTGCCCAAGACAGCCAAGCGCATTGCCGTACTCGACCGTACCAAGGAACCGGGTGCCAATGGCGAACCGCTCTACATGGACGTCAAGGACTGCTTCTACGGACAGGAAAATGCCCCGCTCATCGTTGGCGGCCGCTACGGTCTGGGTTCGAAAGACACCACTCCGGCACAAATCTTTGCCGTATATGACAACCTGTCACTGCCGACTCCGAAGAACCACTTCACTATCGGTATCGTAGACGACGTTACCTTCACTTCTCTGCCTCAGGAGCCCGAAATCGCCGTAGGTGGCGAAGGCATGTTCGAGGCCAAGTTCTACGGTCTGGGTGCCGATGGTACAGTTGGTGCCAACAAGAACTCCGTGAAGATTATCGGTGACAATACCGACAAGCACTGCCAGGCATACTTCTCTTACGACTCCAAGAAGTCGGGCGGTTTCACTTGTTCTCACCTGCGTTTCGGTGACACACCTATCCGCTCCACTTACTTGGTAAATACACCTAACTTCGTAGCTTGCCACGTACAGGCTTACCTGCACATGTACGATGTAACCCGCGGTCTGCGCAAGAACGGTTCGTTCCTGCTCAACACCATCTGGGAAGGCGAAGAACTGGCAAAGAACCTGCCGAACAAGGTGAAGAAATATTTCGCACAGAACAACATCACCGTTTACTACATCAATGCTACTCAAATTGCACAGGAAATCGGTCTGGGCAACCGCACCAACACCATCCTGCAGTCGGCCTTCTTCCGCATCACGGGCGTTATCCCCGTTGACCTGGCTGTAGAGCAGATGAAGAAGTTCATCGTGAAGTCTTATGGTAAGAAGGGTGAAGACGTAGTGAACAAGAACTATGCTGCCGTTGACCGCGGTGGCGAATACAAGCAGCTCACCGTTGATCCCGCATGGGCCAACCTGCCCGACGACGAAAAGGTGGCCAACAACGACCCCGCTTTCATCAACGAAGTGGTTCGTCCCATCAACGCTCAGGACGGCGACCTGCTGCCGGTATCTGCCTTCAAGGGTATCGAAGACGGTACTTGGGAACAAGGTACTGCCAAGTATGAGAAACGTGGCGTAGCTGCCTTCGTTCCGACTTGGAATGCCGAGAACTGTATCCAGTGTAACAAGTGTGCTTACGTTTGTCCTCACGCTGCCATCCGTCCGTTTATTCTCGACGCCGAGGAGCAGAAGGGTGCCAACTTCACTCAGCTGAAGGCCGTAGGAAAGGTATTCGACGGCATGACCTTCCGCATGCAGGTAGACGTACTCGACTGTCTGGGTTGCGGCAACTGCGTTGACGTATGTCCGGGCAACCCGAAGAAGGGTGGCAAGGCTCTGTCGATGGTTCACCTGGAAAGCCAGATGGGCGAAGCTGCCAACTGGACTTACTGCGTAGAAAACGTAAAGAGCAAACAGCACCTGGTAGACATCAAGGCCAACGTGAAGAACTCTCAGTTCGCTACTCCGTTGTTCGAGTTCTCGGGCGCTTGCTCGGGTTGCGGCGAAACTCCGTACGTGAAACTGATTTCTCAGCTCTTCGGCGACCGCGAAATGGTAGCCAACGCAACTGGATGTTCGTCCATCTACTCCGGTTCTGTTCCTTCTACTCCTTACACCAAGAACGAGAAGGGTCACGGTCCTGCTTGGGCTAACTCCCTGTTCGAGGACTTCTGCGAATTCGGTCTGGGTATGGAACTGGCCAACGAGAAGATGCGCGAACGCATTGCCAAACTGATGAAGGAAGGTATCGAAAGCGAATCTACTCCGGCCGAATACAAGGCAATCTTCCAGGAATGGTTGGACAACAGCCTCGATGCTGACAAGACAAAAGACATCTACGAACGCATCGTTCCGATGCTCGAAGCTGCCAAGGACAAGTGTCCGATCTGCAACGGCATTTATGGTCTGAAGCAATACATCGTTAAGCGCAGCCAGTGGATCATTGGTGGCGACGGTGCTTCTTACGATATCGGTTACGGTGGCCTCGACCATGTAATCGCCAGCGGCAAGGATGTCAACATCCTCGTGCTCGATACGGAGGTTTACTCCAACACCGGCGGTCAGTCTTCCAAGGCTACTCCGATGGGTGCTATCGCCAAGTTTGCCGCAGCCGGCAAGCGCGTACGTAAGAAAGACCTCGGTTTGATGGCCACTACTTACGGTTACGTTTACGTGGCTCAAATCGCCATGGGCGCTGACCAGGCTCAGACATTGAAGGCCCTGCGCGAAGCTGAAGCTTATCCCGGTCCGTCACTCATCATCGCTTACGCTCCGTGTATCAACCACGGTCTGAAGGCTGGTATGGGTAAGAGCCAAGCTGAGGAAGAAAAAGCCGTTAAGTGTGGTTACTGGCACTTGTGGCGTTACAACCCGGCTTTGGAAGCTGAAGGCAAGAACCCGTTCACGTTGGACAGCAAGGAACCCGAATGGGAAGGCTTCAAGGACTTCCTGAAGGGTGAGGTTCGTTATGCATCGGTAATGAAGCAATATCCTGCTGAAGCCGAACAGCTCTTCCAGGCTGCCGAGGACAATGCTAAGTGGCGTTACAACAGCTACAAGCGTCTGGCCCGCGAAAACTGGGGAGCCGAGGTTGCTGAATAAGCAAGAAATTCCCGTTCTATAAGAAAGCCCCTGTCAGGAGACACACTCCTGAACAGGGGCTTTTTCATATCATAACGAATGAAAAAGAGGGCTGCGTGAAGCACAAGTAAAAATTTTCTTAGTACCTTTACCTGCAAATAAAGGAGTACAACATGAACAAGAAAGTCAAAAAAACACTGAAGATAACCGGCATCAGCCTCGGCTGCCTCATCATCCTCCTGGCAGCTGCCATTGCACTGGCCATACACTTTGTGTTTACGCCCGAAAAGCTGACGCCCGTCGTGGTACAAACCGCCAACCGCAGCCTCAATGCCCGCGTGGAGCTGGGCAGCGTAGACTTGACATTCTTCTCCACCTTCCCCCGCTTCGGGCTGAGAGTGAAGGACGGTACCCTGGTTTCGAAAGCCCTGCGCGACACCCTGTGGCAACGCCGCGACACGTTGGTATCCTTCAAAAAGGCTGTATTGGTAGTCAACCCTATCGACTATCTGACCCAAAAGAAAATAACCGTCTACCGACTGACGGTGGACAGCGCACGTGTCTACGCCCACATCGACAAGGAGGGCCGTGCCAACTGGGACATCCTGCCCAACACTACAACGACTACCCCGGCCGATACGGCCACCACTGACACCACCCGTCTGGCTCCCGGCGGAATAGACATCCGGCGTGTGGCCCTCCGCCATGCCATCGTCACCTTCGACGACCGCCAGGCACGTGTCTTCGCCAACCTATGGGATGCCAACCTCGGCCTGCAAGCCCGCCTGCAACGGGGACACTCCCTGCTGAAAGTGGATTTCAGCAACCGCAACATCCTCTTCTGGCAAGATGGCGAACTGCTCGTGAACCGTGTATCCACCCGCCTGCAGACCGACCTGGAACTGGACCGCCGCAAACGAACCCTGACCCTGAACAACGCCCTGCTGGACGTCAACGGACTGGAACTTGACCTGAAAGGCACCCTGCGACGCGACACCGTAGAGCGCGCGGCCGACATCGACCTACAATACAGCCTGCACGCTCCCTCACTGGAGACGGTCATCGGCCTCATCCCCAAGAGCATCCTCAAGAAAGAAAGCCTCGACGCCCAGGGCGAGGTCACCGTCAACGGTACGCTGAAAGGCCTTTACGGCAAACGACGCATGCCCCTGGCCACGCTGACGGTGAACATCAACCAGGCCTCGGCCCACTACAAGGGAATGCCTTACGGCATCGATGAAATAACCGCCGATTTCTTCGGGCAGGTCGACCTGATGAAAAAACAGCCCTCCTACGCCGACCTGAAAATCTTGCACTTCAAGGGCGCCCATACCGACATCCTGGCCGACGCCCGCGTGGACGACCTGCTGGGCGACCCCGACATCAGCTTCCACACCCGTTCCACCGTCGACCTGACCACACTGGCACAAGCCTTCCCCTTGCAAAAAGGCATCAGCATACAGGGCAAAATGGATGCCGACGTCCGCTTGCGCTGCCGCCTGTCATCGTTGAAGAACAAAGATTTGGGACGCATCAAGATAGGCGGAAAACTCTCGACCGACGGGCTGATGCTGAAAAACAGCCTCCGCAACTTCGAATTTACCAGCAACACCTCGCTGGCCTTTATCGGCAATGACAGACTGGGCGCCCGCATCCAGATAAAGGACATGAACCTGCGCGCCCCCGGACTGGAGTCGGCCCTCCAAAGCTTCAATGCCACCATCAAGAGTACCAATCCGCAGGACACTACCCGCATCGCCAACGTGGAGTGCAAGCTGGAGATGAACCGGCTGAAAGCACGGCTGGCCGACTCGCTGGGCATCTTCTGCGGACGGTCGACCGGCACGATCAAGCTGGAGCCGGGTGACCGCAATCCGGCCCGTCCCAAGGTGGGCCTAGCACTGAAAGCCGACACCCTGTTCTGCCGCATGGGCGACACCAAGCTGGGAATGGATAAGGCCGGCATCGCCGTGACGGCCGAACAGATGCGCGACTCCTTCTGGATCCCCAAAGGCATCGTAGGCTTTAACCGCATGAGAGTGTCCACGCCAATGTGTGCCCTGCCCATCCGCCTGCAGAAAACGTCGCTCACCGTGGGCAACCGCACCATTAGCCTGCGCAACGCCACGATGCGCATCGGACGTTCAGACCTGACGGCCACGGGAGCCGTCTACGACCTCTACGGCGCCATGCACCGTCACAAGCCCCTTCGGGCCAAGCTGGAGCTGACGTCGAACAACCTGAACTGCAACCAACTGATCCGCTCGCTCTCGTTCCCCACCGACACCTTGCAGGCCGAGGCAGACACGACCTCCACCAACCTGCAGCTGTTCGTCGTCCCCAAGAACGTGGACTTCGAACTGACCACCCGCCTGCGCCGCGTGTGCTACGGCAAGATGCTGTTCGAGGACGTACGCGGCGACATAGACGTGCGCAACCAGGCCGTGCACCTCAAGGAGCTGTCCATGCGCGGGATGGATGCCGAGATGCGCACCACCCTCATCTACCAGGCCAGCCAGCGCAGCCGCGGATATGCCGGCTTCGACTTCCGCCTGCACAACATCAACATCGCCAAGCTGGTAGACTTTGCCCCCTCGCTGGACAGCATCGTGCCCATGCTCCGCTCCTTCCAGGGGAGGGTAGACTTCAACGTGACGGCAGAAACGCGCCTCGACTCCTGCCTCAACATCAAGATCCCGTCGCTGCGTTCGGCCATCCACATCAAGGGCGACAGCCTCGTGCTGATGGACGGAGAAACCTTTGCGGAAATCTCCAAGAAATTCTTCTTCAAGAACAAGGAAAAGAACATGATAGACAGCATCTCGGTGAATATCAGCGTGAAGGACGGCAATGTCACCGTTTATCCTTTCGTCATCGAGATGGACCGCTACCGCGCGGCCGTGGGAGGCACGCAGGACCTCGACATGAATTTCGACTACCACATCTCCATCCTGAAGTCGCCCATCCCCTTCAAACTGGGACTGAACATACGGGGCAATCTGGACAAGATGAAGTTCGGCATGGGCAAAGCGAAGTACAAGGACGCCGTCACGCCGGTCGAGATACGCAAGGTAGACAGCACCATCGTCAACATGGGCGAGCAGATAGTCAAGGACTTCCGACGGGTAATGCAGCGGAAGTAACCCTCAGCGGGGCAGGAAGAACGCCGTTTGCACACGGACAGAATGACACCGTTCTCCCTGCCCCGCTTACAAAACATACTGAAATCAGCAGTTTCCGCTTACACGCCCTCCCACCAGAAAGCGGCAAGCAGCGCCGCTCCAGCGTCCCAACATCCTATCTTGCGGAAGAAAACATTGCTTTTTCTGCCCTAAAACATTGCTTTCCTGCATCCAGAAGCAGGCATGCAACAGGCAAAATGTGGGCATCTTCCCGCCAAAAACAAGGCATTCTGTCGTCAGAAAGTGCAATTCCTGCCGCTCCACCTCCGTTATTTATCAGAAAAGACGTCTGATGAACCAGTTTTTCCCTTCTTTTTCTTCTATTTCAACTGTCAAGATTTCGCTATCACACTATCCATGAGCGGATTGCAGAAAATCACTCCGTTCTTTCCGCCCACACCCGCCTTCGGCCCGAAACAAGCGATTCTCAGGCGACAGAAAAGACAAAGTGTCAAAATGACAAATGAGCCCTGCCGCGTTCAGAGGCACTCCAGCTCCATGCCACAACGGTAACCTTCGTCGTAAAGCGCCGTCAGCTTGTGCACATCGCGCTCGATGCGGTCCACCTGCACGGGCTGTTGGGGACGGATGACGACCGCCTGCCCCTCCGCCTCGAGCCGCTCCACCAGGTCCAGCTGCCCGTTATAAACCACGCTGCGACGGTTGATGGCCTGCTGCAGGAGGGGGTACTTCCTGTAGACAAAGGCAGGGACGCGCGTTCCCTGGATTTTCTTGCGATAGCCCAGGTTGCGGGTCAGCACCACGACAGCCTTCGTACAGCCGTCGGCCAGCGCATGCGCCAGCGGAATGCTGTCCACAATGCCGCCGTCCAGCATCGGTACGCCGTCCACTCGCGCGATGGGGCACACGAAAGGCAAGCTGCTCGACGCACGCGCAATGCCCACCACCCGCTCCTTGCTGCGCTTCTCCTCCAGGTAGTTGGCCTCGCCCGTCAGGCAGTTGGTCGTCACCATGACGTAGCGGGCCGGATTGTTGAAATAGGCCTCGTAGTCGTAAGGTACCAGATGCTCGGGGAACTCATGGAAGAGCAGGTCGAAATCCATGATGTTGTGCTGCGTCCACAGATATTTCAAGCCTATGTAGTGGTATTTTTCCAACATCTCGATGTTGCTGTAGCGGGCCCTCCCGCGCTGCCCCGACATGTAGGACAGACCGTTGCAGGCCCCGGCGCTCACCCCGATGACGTAAGGAAAGCGGATGCCGCGGTCCATAAAGCTGTCCAGCACGCCGCAGGTAAACACACCCCGCATGCCTCCGCCCTCGAGCACGAGGGCCGTCCGGGCGTCAATCTGTATCTTTTTCTCCATATTCCACCTCGATTTGAAGCCCAAAGATAGCTTTTCTTCTCCATATTCCCACTATCTTTTCAGGGAGACAGGATGCGTTTCAGAAGAAAAACATTATCTTTGCCGCCAGCAATAGAATATTCTTAATAATTTAATCATGATGAAAAAAACCATCCTCATCGCCGCATTGGCCCTGCTGGCCCTCGACATGTCGGCCAAGAAGAAGACCGAACCCAAGGAAGAGGGTTTCGTGTTCACAACCGTTAAGGAGAACCCCATCACCAGTATCAAGAACCAGAACCGCTCGAGCACGTGCTGGAGCTTCTCCAGCCTCGGCTTCCTCGAGAGTGAACTGCTGCGTCTGGGCAAAGGCACTTACGACCTGTCCGAGATGTTCGTCGTACACCACACGATGGTAGACCGCGCCGTCAACTACGTGCGCTACCACGGCGACGCTTCCTTCTCACCGGGCGGAAGCTTCTACGACATCATGTACTGCATGAAGAACTACGGCCTCGTACCGCAGGAAGCCATGCCGGGCATCATGTACGGCGACACCCTGCCCGTACACAACGAACTGGACGCCGTAGCCGGCGCCTACGTGAAAGCCATCGGCAAGAGCAACTTCAGCAAGCTAACCCCCGTATGGAAGAACGGCGTCAGTGCCATCTATGACACCTATTTGGGCAAATGCCCCGAAACCTTCACCTACCAGGGCAAGGAATATACGCCGAAGAGCTTCGCCGAAAGCCTGGGCATCAACCCCGACGACTATGTTTCGCTGACTTCGTACACACACCATCCGTTCTACACCCAGTTTGCTCTCGAAATCCAGGACAACTGGCGCAACGGCCTGTCCTACAACCTGCCCATCGACGAACTGATGGCCGTAATGGACAACGCCATCCGCACCGGCTACACCTTCGCCTGGGGTAGCGACGTGAGCGAGCAGGGCTTCACCCGCGACGGTATCGCCGTGATGCCCGACGCAGCCCGCGGTGCCGAACTGACGGGCAGCGACATGGCCCGCTGGACAGGTCTGACCGCTACGGACAAGCGCAAGGAGCTGACTTCACGCCCCCTGCCCGAAGTGGAAGTGACGCAGGAAATGCGCCAGACGGCCTTCGACAACTGGGAGACGACCGACGACCACGGCATGGTGATCTACGGCATCGCCAAAGACCAGAACGGCAAGGAATACTTCATGGTGAAGAACTCCTGGGGCCTGAGCGGCAAGTACAAAGGCATCTGGTATGCATCGAAAGCTTTCGTTGCCTACAAGACGATGAACATCCTGGTACACAAGGATGCCGTGCCTGCTGAAATCAAGGCCAAGCTGGGCATCAAATAAAAAAGAGAAAACATAAGGATACCGGTTGAAAGCCGGCTGCCACCATGCATAAAGTGGCAGCTGGCTTTCTTGTTTCGGAACATTTGTATTAATAATCTATAAATGATCAGGGCATTAAGCATTATTAATCAAGCAAGAAGCAATAAAAGGGCACGAATTTTGTTATATTTACAGATGACAGACAATACCGCCTGTCGGAAACTAAATATTCGAACAATGAAAAAAATTGCATTCATGATGACGATGTTCCTGCTCATGCTGGCAGGAAGCGCCGCAGCACAAGAACAAGAACTGACCAAAGCAGAAAGAAAAGCCTTGCAGGAACGTATCGACAGCCTGCAATATGCCGAAGCCGTACAAGCCCTCAACGACCGGGCCTTCACGCTGGAAGCCGACCAGGTACTCTTCAAATACGGGCAAATGGCCTACGTAAACTCCAACACCAACTTCGTATCGGTGAAAGACAACCACGCAGTCGTACAGGTAGCCTTCAACATTCCCATTAGTGGCCCCAACGGTCTGGGAGGTGTCACGGTAGAAGGTACGTTTACAGGATATGACCTGAAGAAGGACAAGAAAGGTAACCTCTCTCTTTCCATGAACGTCTTGGGCACAGGTATCTCGGCCCGCGTGGACATCACACTTTACGAAGGCGGAAACAACGCGACCGTCTACATCACGCCTAACTTCAACTCCAACCGCATGACGCTCAACGGTGTCATCGTGCCGCTCCAGAAGAGCAGCGTGTTCAAGGGACGCTCCATCTAATGCCGGACAAATCCAAAACCAGTTATAAATTATTCTTTTGACCTTGGCCCGCAACCCCTCCGTCACAGGGGACTACGGGCTTATTTATTGCCTGAAAGGAACGCCCCAGTTTGCTCATTTTCTTTCAGTTTGTGCATTTTCTGCCTCGATTTCTTGTCAAAACCGACACTTTCCGTAAATTTGCACGCTGATAGCCAACCGAATATTAACGGCAACAACACGTGCCCGACCATCCGGCTGACCTTAATCAAAAAGATTACTTATACTAATTTTTAATATCATGAGTTTGAAAATCGTAGTATTGGCAAAACAAGTGCCCGACACCCGCTGTGTGGGCAAGGATGCCATGAACGCCGACGGTACCATCAACCGTGCGGCCCTTCCGGCCATCTTCAACCCGGAAGACCTCAACGCGCTGGAACAGGCTCTCCGCCTGAAAGACGCCCATCCGGGCTCTACCGTCACCATGCTTACCATGGGACCGGGACGCGCAGCCGAAATCATTCGTGAAGGACTTTATCGCGGAGCCGACGGCGGCTATCTGCTGACCGACCGCGCCTTTGCCGGTGCCGACACACTGGCCACCTCGTATGCCCTGGCCACGGCCATCCGCAAGATCGGCGAGTATGACATCATCATCGGCGGCCGCCAGGCCATCGACGGTGACACGGCACAGGTAGGTCCGCAGGTGGCCGAGAAGCTGGGTCTGCCGCAAGTGACCTATGTCGAAGAAATCGAAGAAGTGAAGGACGGCCGCATCCGCGTGAAACGCCACATCGACGGCGGCGTAGAAACCGTAGAAGGCCCGCTGCCCATCGTGCTCACCGTAAACGGCAGTGCCGCTCCCTGCCGCCCGCGCAACGCCAAACTGGTGCAGAAGTACAAACGCGCCATGGGCGGACAGGAGAAAGCAGCCCTGACCAAAGACGGTGCCCCCCTGCCCTATGCCTCACTCTACGAGCAACGCCCCTACCTGAACATCACGGAGTGGAGCGTGGCCGACGTCAACGGCGACACCAAGCAATGCGGCCTCAGCGGCTCGCCCACGAAGGTGAAGAAGATTGAGAACATCGTCTTCCAGGCCAAGGAGAGCAAGACCCTGACAGGCAGCGATGCCGATGTAGAGAACCTGATTGTAGAACTTTTGGCTAACCACACTATCGGATAAAGAATTATGAACAACGTATTTGTATATTGTGAGATGGACGGCTGCCATGTTGCCGACGTCAGTCTCGAACTTTTGACCAAAGGCCGCAAGTTAGCCAACGAACTGGGCTGCCAGCTGGAAGCCATCTGCGCCGGCACCGGCCTCAAAGGTGTAGAAGAACAAGTATTGCCCTTCGGCGTAGACCGAGTACACGTGTTCGACGCTCCGGGCCTCTTCCCCTATACTTCCCTGCCCCACACTTCCATCCTTGTCAACCTGTTCAAGGAAGAGAAGCCTCAGATCTGTCTGATGGGTGCCACCGTCATCGGCCGCGACCTCGGCCCGCGCGTATCTTCCGCCCTGACCAGTGGACTGACCGCCGACTGTACGCAGCTGGAAATCGGCAGCCACGAGGATAAGAAAGCCGGCAAGACGTACGAGAACCTGCTCTACCAGATCCGTCCCGCATTCGGCGGAAACATTGTGGCCACCATCGTCAATCCCGAACACCGTCCGCAGATGGCTACCGTCCGCGAAGGCGTGATGAAGAAAGAAATCCTCGACCCCGACTATCAGGGCGAAGTAATCCGTCACGACGTGGCCAAGTACGTGCCCGAAACGGATTATGTAGTGAAGGTCATCGACCGCCACGTAGAGAAAGCCAAACACAACCTGAAGGGCGCTCCCATCGTAGTGGCCGGCGGTTATGGCATGGGCTCGAAGGAAGGCTTCGACATGCTGTTCGAACTGGCCAAGGAACTGCACGCCGAGGTAGGTGCCAGCCGTGCCGCCGTCGACGCCGGCTTTGCCGACCACGACCGTCAGATTGGTCAGACCGGTGTAACGGTTCACCCCAAGCTGTACATCGCCTGCGGTATCTCCGGCCAGATCCAGCACATCGCCGGCATGCAGGATGCGGGTATCATCATCTCCATCAACAACGACGAGAATGCCCCCATCAACGCCATCGCCGACTATGTCATCAATGGAACGGTGGAAGAGGTAATTCCTAAAATGATTAAGTATTATAAGAAGAATAGTAAATAACCATTATACATCTTGCAGTTATGAAACGTTTTTTCTTTCTATCTTCTTTCGCATTGGCAAGTATTTCGATGCAGGTACAGGCACAACAGGACACCCTTTACCTTGATGCACAACAGAATGTTATCAAGAAAAAGGCCAAGGCCTCCTCATGCGCATTGGTACACGAAGAAGGGAAGGGAAAAACTACAGTATATTTTTATACTGTTGACGGAATACTTACACAAAGCAGCGTATACAATAGATTCAAGAAACAAGCCTCTTCCCGCATATTGCATGGAGAAACCCACTACAAGTTTTCTAACAGTACGCAGGACAGCCTGTTTGTGTTTTACACTAATAATCGTCGGAATGGAGCAGCAATATTTTATTATCCAAACGGCAGTGTAATGGCGCAAGGACAATATAAGGATGGCATGTTGAACGGACTATTGCAACAATTCTACCCGAACGGAAAAACCAAACGTCAAGAAATCTATAAGGATGATGTTTCCCAAGGTGGTACTTATTTGTCTGCCGAAGGTACTCCGCTCGAATTTGTACCTTTCTACAAGCGGGCTGAATATGCTGACGGAATCAATGGATTGATTCAAGTTATCAGTCGCAACATGAAGCTCTCTAAAGGTCTGATGGAGTATATGGTTGACAATAAATTATATAAGTTAACTGCCGATATCGGAATTTGGATTGATAATGAAGGGAAAGTAAAAGGCCTTTATATTCTTCGTACAGATGATCCCAAATTTAACGAAGAATGTTTTGAACAAGTTTTGCCAGTCTTGAAAAGCCAGTCTTTCAATCCTGGCATGATAGACGGAAAGCCTGCACAGACCCTTTTCTTTATCAAGGACATAATGTGTTCCATTTCACCTGCAAGATATACACCAAAATTTTAGCAATTATGGCAAACTTTTATAGCGAACATCCGGAACTCAAGTATCACTTGAACAACCCGCTGATGGAGCGTATCTGCGAGCTCAAGGAACGCGGATATGCAGACAAAGACCAGTATGATTACGCGCCGCAGGACTATGCCGACGCCATGGACTCATACGACAAAGTATTGGAAATCACCGGCGAGATTACCGGTGAAGTGATTGCCGCCAATGCCGAAGGCGTGGACCAGGAAGGCCCGCACTGCGGAGGCGGCCGTGTGGAATATGCCAGCGGCACAAAGCAGAACCTCGACGCCATGGTGAAGGCAGGCCTGAACGGCATGACCATGCCCCGCCGCTACGGTGGCCTCAACTTCCCCATCACTCCCTACACCATGTGTGCGGAGATTGTGGCCCAGGCCGATGCCGGCTTCGGCAACATCTGGTCGTTGCAGGACTGTATCGAGACGCTGTATGAATTCGGCAACGAAGACCAGCACAGCCGTTTCATTCCCCGCATCTGCGCCGGTGAAACCATGTCTATGGACCTGACCGAGCCCGATGCCGGCTCCGACCTGCAGAGCGTCATGCTGAAAGCTACCTACGACGAAGCCAACCAGTGCTGGCGCCTGAACGGTGTGAAGCGATTCATCACCAACGGCGACGCCGACCTGCACCTCGTACTGGCCCGCTCCGAAGAAGGCACACACGACGGCCGCGGCCTCTCCATGTTCATCTACGACAAGCGCGACGGCGGTGTGGACGTACGCCGCATCGAGAACAAGCTCGGTATCCACGGTTCACCCACCTGCGAATTGGTTTACAAGAACGCCAAGGCCGAACTTTGCGGTGACCGCAAGCTGGGTCTGATCAAATATGTGATGGCACTGATGAACGGTGCCCGTCTGGGTATCGCCGCCCAGTCTGTCGGCCTCAGCCAGGCAGCCTACAACGAAGGTCTGGCCTATGCCAAAGACCGCAAGCAGTTCGGCAAGGCCATCATCGAGTTCCCCGCCGTTTACGACATGCTGGCTACGATGAAGGCCAAGCTCGACGCCGGCCGCTCGCTGCTCTACCAGACTTCGCGCTACGTCGACATCTACAAGGCACTGGACGACATCGCCCGCGAACGCAAGCTGACGCCCGAAGAACGTCAGGAGCAGAAACGCTTCGCCAAGATGGCCGACGCCTTCACACCGCTGGCCAAGGGTATGAACTCCGAATATGCCAACCAGAACGCCTACGACTGTATCCAGATTCACGGCGGTTCGGGCTTCATGATGGAGTATGCCTGCCAGCGCATCTACCGCGACGCCCGCATCACCAGCATCTACGAAGGTACTACCCAGCTGCAGACGGTGGCCGCCATCCGCTACGTGACGAACGGCACTTATGCTTCCATCCTGCGCGAGTACGAACAAATCCCGTGCAGCGAAGCCATGCAGCCGCTGATGGACCGCGTTAAAGAGATGACCAACAAGCTGGAAGCCTGCACCAACGCCGTGAAGGAAGCCCAGAATCAGGAACTGCTCGACTTCACCGCACGCCGCCTCTACGAGATGGCTGCCGACTGCGTGATGTCACAGCTCATCATCCAGGACGCTACCAAGGCTCCCGAACTCTTCGCCCAGTCAGCACAAGTTTATGTCAACTACGCTGAAGCCGAAGTGGAGAAGCACTTCAACTTCATCCGCAAGTTCAAGGCCGAAGAGCTGGAAAGCTATCGCAAGTAATTGACTTTACGTAAATAATGGAAAGAGGCGGTTCACTGATTAGAGTTGAACCGCCTCTTCTTGTTTGATTTTAAACACCTACATCTGAATGCAGAATTTGTGCAGATAACATCTGCACAAATTGAGATATCAAGCCGCAAAGCGCTCTACAATGTCCGATATTCTTCAAGAATTTCGGACATTTTATTGCTACATCAAGAGCTATATCGTATCTTTGCAACTAGAATCATTGTGGATATAAAGATGATACTGACAAAGGAAATACGAAACATCATAGACCGAAACGGACCGAACAGACTTTATATGGTGAGTGATTTTGCCCATCTGAATAATGATGGGCTAGTCACTCGTGCGCTTTCCCGATTAGAGAAAGAGAGTGTGCTCATTCGTCTTTCTCAAGGTCTATATTTATATCCATTACGGAATAAGTTCGGTGTACTTCGTCCCTCTATAGAAGATATCGCATACGCCATAGCGGAAAAGGATAAGGCTCGTATTATACCTAGTGGATTGACAGCATTGAACAAATTGGGACTTTCCACACAGGTCACGATGAATG
The DNA here is from genome assembly GCF_900128475.1 of Mediterranea massiliensis. Classification (GTDB taxonomy): domain Bacteria; phylum Bacteroidota; class Bacteroidia; order Bacteroidales; family Bacteroidaceae; genus Bacteroides; species Bacteroides massiliensis_E. Next base: position 396,137 of record NZ_LT635838.1, read on the forward strand.
CAGTCTATTTGACAGATGCCACAGCAAGGGAACTTACTATCGGAAACCGTAAAATCATATTCAAGCGCAGCGCACCTCGCAATTTTGCCTACAAGACAGACTTGTTCCCACTTATAGTCGCTGCCATGAAAGAATTAGGGAAAGATAACGTAACAGATGAACAGGTTGCCATCATAAAACAAGCCATTGAAAAATATGGTAGTCCTGATGAGATCAAATACGATTACAGCATTGCCCCGCAATGGATTAAACAAAGGCTTGCATTATGAATTTTACTAAGCTTACAAAAGAAGAACAACTTACCATTTTGGCTAATGTAGCCGAAGATAAAGGTATTGTGGACAATGCCGTAGAAAAGGACTATTGGGTCAGTATGGTGTTACGTGCCATATTTTCTTTGCCGTATGCAGCAGCTTTTGTTTTCAAGGGAGGAACAAGCCTTAGCAAAGGTTGGGGATTAATAGAACGGTTTTCAGAAGATATTGACCTTGCAATAGATCCCCAATATCTCGGCTTCACAAATATTGAGACTAAAAGTCAACGGACTAAGTTACGGAAAGACTCCAAGAAATTCATAGATGGCATTTTTGCGCTCGATGTTGAGAACAGATTAAAAGAGTTTGGGCTATCAGAGAGCTGTAAGGTCATAGTTCTGGAGACATCTGTCAGTGACCTTGACCCTGTAGTCCTGTTTGTCGAATATAATTCAGTGCTGCAAACGAAAATGCAATATATACCCGAGCGAGTCAAAGTTGAGATAAGTTGCCGTTCACTCATGGAGCCGTCAGAAGATGTGGAAATGCGTTCTATGATAGAAGAGGCTTATCCAGATGAAGAATTTTCATTACCTATATTCACTGTTCCTACCGTAGTGCCGGGACGAACATTCCTGGAAAAGGTTTTTCTTTTGCATGAAGAGTTTAACCGTCCCAATGGCTGTACGCATATCGAACGTATCACACGACACATGTATGACATTGTAAAGATGATGGATAAACCGTTTGCTATGGAAGCAATGCAGAATGTACAATTATACGAGGACATTGTGACTCATCGTAAAAAGTTCACGGCCTGGAGTGGATTGGACTATACGAGTCATCTTCCACACACAATATCGTTCCTGCCTCCTGAAAGCATCGAAGATGTTTTGCGTGACGACTATAAGCAGATGCAAATCGGCTTCATCTATACCGATGCGCCTTCTTTCGATGAGATTATGAAGCGATTGCAGAATTTGCAAGACAGATTTAGAACATTGAAGTGGGAAAATAATCGTTGACGACATGGTAGACATAAATGTTGATATAAACGAAACGGAGATATTCAATCTTTACCCCGAAGTATTGGATACTTTACTCAAAGACCATACAACAGGAATGAAAGAGGCGATTCACTGATTAGAGTTGGGCCGCCTCTTCTTGTTTGATTTAAATCTCTGACATACAATATTTCGCTTAAACAATACAAGTAATAAAAATAAATATTTATCTTTGCAAACGGAAAAAGGAAGTGTCCTTCTCCAATACATTTTAGAATAAATAGAAGAAGCGTTATGCTTATCTTGTAAAGTTGAAACCTGAGAAATTTCGAATTGATACAAGAAGACGGCATAGTGGTTCTCACGCTATAGCGTGGGCTGCTATTATCCACACTTGTATCAGGGTTTTCTCAGGACCTCAACTTTAGATGTGGGCATTGCAGTTCCACGCTTCATGTTTTATAATAATTACTTTCAAGGAACTAGAAAGTTACTACGGTTAATTATGAAATTTTTACTTGGATGCTTATCTATTGTTATTTGTTTAGCTATTCCTGTAGCTATAGCCTGTGCTTTAGCAGCTTGGCTATGTGATATTGAACCTGATAAAACCTATACTTGGTATTCTGGGATATGGCATGGTTTATTTTGCATACCCAATTGGATTAGATCTTTTTTTGATAGTGATGTGCTTTGTAAAGCCAACAACTACACTACGGGTTATAATATTTGGTGGTGGATTATGCTTATTTGGATATTATTAGGCATTATTTTTGGTGGTGGAAAGGCTCATAATTAAACTTATATTAGTCATAACAACATCAAGCATCAAAAGAAAAAGCGTTAAAGTATTGGGATAATAATCAATTCCAACTCGCTTTGAATGAAATTTGTAATGCGATAGAACTATATCCTGATGTAGAGCTTTCTTTTTTTACGAATGAGAATCCACGAAATAATGTCAAGATACAATGAAGAACTGAAAGATTTAGTACCAATATGATAATCACAGCAATGATAGGAATCGTATTGTTTATATTGGCTTATATTGTATAATTTATTACAGCTATAAAAATGAAGAATATTATAATAAACGTTCTACGGTACATTGTAGCATTTATTGTAGCAATAAATATGTATTGGATATTTTACATTATTACCAATTTCATATGGGGATTCTTTGCTAGTCTATTACCTTTATTATTTGCAATAATTCCTCCTATAATTGTATGGTTATTCCTACAATATGGAACTTTCTGGAAAATATTAAAGCCTCTAAAGATTAACAGATATTACTATTTGATTATAAACATATTAGGTCTTATTTACGCCTTTATCAAGCAATACATTTCATATGTTTGGTTTCTAGAAACGAATGGAGACAAGGTTGTTTCGGAAAGATTCCAACATTTAACATTCTTACAAGAAAGCCTGCTGACATTAATTGGTTTATTTGTGATAATATATATTTGGAAAAATAATTATAGGAGTAAAAAGATATGCAAGGATTAATAGACCGTTTCACTACTGTCCAATAAAAGTTAGCTAATCGGTCTTTGAAATTATTGAAATACAGTCTTTTAAGCAGTCCTTTAGAATGAAACGGATTTGAATTCGTAGCTTAGCGGTCAAATTGAAGGCCGCTTATGAACCAAGATAAATACGTATTCGCTCAACTTACCGCTTTTCTGAACAGAACCCAGTTCAACAACTTCGTTCGCAAGTATGATGGCAATCGCTACGTGAAGCAATTCACCTGCTGGAATCAGCTGCTTGCTATGATGTTCGGACAACTGAGCAATCGTGAGAGTCTTCGCGACCTAATTGTGGCTTTTGAAGCACACCGAGCTAAGCAGTATCATCTTGGTTTGGGACGCCATCCAATAGCCAAAGCCACTCTCGCTTATGCTAATCAGAATCGTGACTACAGAATCTTTGAAGACTTCGCATTCTATATAATGAAGGAAGCTTGCGAAAAGCGAGGGACCAATATCTTGGAAATCCCAGGAAATAAGTACGCTTTTGATTCAACAACCATTCCGTTGTGTCTAGCCACATTTCCATGGGCGAAGTTCCGAAGAAAGAAAGGAGGAGTGAAAGCTCATGTCTTATATGACATTGAAGCACAAGTTCCTGCCTTCTATACTGTAACCACAGCATCGAAGCACGACTCTACAGAGATGTGTTCAATCCATTATGAACCAAATGCTTATTATATGTTCGATAGGGCTTATGACTTTTTTTAAGGAACTATATAGGATACACCTGACAGGTTCCTTTTTCGTTGTCAGAGCTAAAACGAACTTGAAATACACAATGGTTAAATGGAAGCGTAGGATGCCTAAGTATGTACTTACAGATGCTGAAGTGAAACTGACCGGATATCTCTCAGAGAAGAAATATACCGAGTCATTCCGATTCATTCGTTACTACGATGAAGAGGGTGACCGTGAGTTCACTTTCCTGACAAACGCAACACATATTTCTGCATTGGACGTTGCTAATCTCTATAAGAAAAGATGGTTGATCGAGCTATTCTTCAAATGGCTAAAGCAGCACCTTAAAATAAAAAGATTCTGGGGCACAACGGAAAACGCTGTCCGCATTCAAATCAGTGTAGCTATTATCACATACTGTCTTGTAGCTATTGTCCAACACGATATGCAATTGAAACGCTCAACTTATGAAGTTTTGCAGATTCTAAGCATCTCTCTAACGGACAAAACGAACTTACGTGACCTGTTCGATAAGACTGATTTCAACGATATCAAAGAACTCGATTATCCCCTTTTTGAAGGACTATTTGATTAATTTTTTAACTCGTCCATTTTTATTGGACACTAATGAGACCGTTTATCAATTATTGGTTATGTAGCATGTGTAATTGCAACAGGAATATGGTAGTGGAATTGGATAGACCCACACAGTTTCTAGACTGCAATAAAATTCATGTTTGTTTGGGGGATTTCAAGTAGCATTATATGTGATATTTGGTCATTGATTTGTGCTGTCTTAGCTGGTTTAATAAGTAAAAAATGAATGATTATGCAAAAAATACAATTCATCCTGGCCATTGCATTACTGGTATGCCTGGCACCTATGCCTTATGGGTATTACGTTTTAATCCGTTATGGTAGTGCTATTGTTTTTGGTATAATGGCCTATCAATATTATTTGGAAAAGAAAGAAAATCTTGCATTGACATGGGGAGCTTTAGCAGTACTGTTTCAACCTCTCATAAAAATCCCTTTAGGAAGAACGATGTGGAATATTGTGGATATTATTGTGGCCATTGCGTTATTTTTAATCATTTTACGTACCCATAATAATAAAAAAGACTAATATGCCTTCCCAGAACCTCTCTTTAAGCCACATCGGAGACACCTATATAAAGTTTGCCGAACAATTCTACTATAAAACGGAGCCAAGAGACTTGACTCCGCTATTGGACTATTTACCCGATTTGAAATTGGACAGCAAATACGTTCTTGAAGATTTCCGTCCTCGCGAACAGACCAACTCGGTATTATGGTTATATGTCAGAAACAAGAATTCAGAACGTCCTCAAGACGAAAACTATAAAAACAAAGAGAAGAATCACTTCTATGTATTTGGACTAAACTGGAACAAATGCTATGTAACAAAGTCTGTCAAGATAGCAGGTATTCCTATATTCAAATTCAGAAAAAGATTAAAACCCATAAAACCGTTTCTACATATCCAGCTGCCATTCAACGAGGAAGCAGTATGGCAAGCTTACCTGCTTCAACAGACCTATCACATCATCGGTATGAGATGGCATGGAGGATATGCAGCACGACTATTCATCAATCTGCCCAGCGATATAGAAAGGATAAAGGATATACATAATGTTGCGTGCTGCGAAACTAGCGACATTTTAGAGGAACTGACAGAAGCATGCAGAAACAATTTCTCACTTCCACAAGTGAAATTGTTGGAAAACAAGGCTATCATTACCCATTGCTGGTTTGACGCATGGAACGGTTTGATACAAATAACATGCCAGGGAGAATATAATAAACGAAAAAAGCAAATGGGAGAATTTACTATTATAGCCGAAAAGACATTAGTGCAATATAACTGTAGAATCAAATATTGACATTACAGATACCTTGTAAAAATACAAACGACGAAGAACTCCTCCACACCTTCGTCTACAGCCGCATGCCCCGCCCTATTGCCCATCGCTTTAATGACGGTTACCTGTTGGAACTGAAGATTATCCTACTGATGTTAGCAAAAGGAGAGTATAAAATCACTTCATCGCCCAAAATATAAAGTAATCTAACCAAAAGCGAGTTTACTTTGTCTAACCTCTATCTAAAAACTCCTACAACTCAACTATAGAATGTTTCAAACCAAAGGGGGCTATGTTTTAAACATTCGACCCTTATGTTTGAAACATAGGCGGGTTAGGGTTGAAACCGGGATTCGAAGCGGTTTTGATAGGATATAAAAAGCATCACCTTGAATGTAAACATAATTAACCACTACAAATTACAGCCAGGCGAAACTGAAATATATCATTAAAGAAAGTAGATAGTTAGCTCCGTCAAGTCCATAGTTACGTCGCTCAAGTAGGTAGTTAGGTCTGAAGAAGTTCCTCCTTTCCCCAGCTTAAACGTATCTTTTGTCCAGTCTAAAGCAATCGTTTAAGCAGGGGAAAGGAGTCAAATTAATCAGTACGTCAACGCCTCCTCGTGGTATGTGTCGAAACACGGGTAGTGCTCCAGCGGACGGGGCTGGCAGAAGTCTACGCCGTCAAATATCGGATTGGATGCGGTGGTCTGTGGCAGGATGAGGTTGACCTGGGCATCTTCGCCTTCGAGGCGGACATCAAACTTGCCGTCCTTATACGTATAGTAGAGCGTGCCGCGGCCTATCTTGACCGAAGTCTGCAGTTCGGTGATTTCGGCGGGCAGCTTGGGTTCGACGGTCACCGTGCCGCTCATCAGGTCGGGGCGGATGCCGAGGAAATACTGGTACCACACGCGCAGCTGCTCGGAGTTGCTCCACGCTTGCAGGAACGTGCCCGAACGGCCTGCCCACGTTTTCCCTTCGCGCGGATGGGCATCGGCATTCTCGCTGAGGCTACCCACGGCGCCTTCGTGCAGGGCCTGGTGGTTCATGTTCTGGAAGAGCTTCCACGCCGTCTCCTGCTGGCCGTACTCAATCATGCGCTGCATGGCGATGCCGTTGTTCCACAACCAGACGGTACCGTTGTGATAGGCGTCGTCCTTATGATAGTAGTGCCAGTTCTCGTGCTGCGGATGGAACTGGAGGTCCCATTGCGCCAATGAGGCGACACCCCACGGATAGACCAGCTCCTCCCACACGCGGCAGGTGACGCGCTGCTTGAAATCATCGTCGGCTATCAGCTCGAAGCAATAGAACTGGTTGGGGCGGTACTGGAGGTCGGGGGTGCCGTCGGCATTCAGGTGGTCGTAGATGAGAAGACTGTCCTTGTTGCAATAGTCAGCCTCGAAGTTGCGGGCCAGGCGTACGGCGGCCTCGTGCCAGACTTCGGCGTGGGGCGCGTCGTCCATCAGACGGGCCAGGTGAGCGCCCGCTTCCAGCTGCTTGTACCACAGATACTGGATGTCGTTGGCACGGTTGCCGCGGGGCGAGCCGGGAATGCCATTGCGCTTCACGTCCATCCACGTGTCGGCATCAGCGTGCAGCAGGTAACCCTTCTCGTCGGTGTGGTGGCGTAGGCTCTGGTCGATGCTGAGGACGACGGAGGGATAGATGTCGCGCAGGAAGCTTCGGTCGCCCGAGTAGCGGAGCAACTCCTCGGCCTCGATGACGTAGCGCGGCGTGCCGTCGGCGGTGTTGTAGAGGATGCCCTCCAGGTTGGCACGGTTGGGGATGCGGCCACAGGTGACGGAAGTCGTGTCGCGGTCCTGCAACTTGGCGAAGTCCTTCAGGATGTCCTTGGTCACTTCAAACTGACCCGTGACGAGCGTGGCGCCCGGCATGGCGATGAACATGTCGCGGCCCCAATATTCGTTGAACCACGGCAGGCCGGCATAGATGCCCTTACCCTGCTGCTCGGTGATGAGCTCGTCCATGGTCAGGGTAATCCAAGCCAAAGCCTTGTCCAGCTCGGGCAAGTTGGTGTGTAGCGGGTTGTTCTCGGTCACCAGGCGGTTCATGCGTGCCTTTCGCTGGGCCAGCCAGTCCGCCCCCTCCTTCCGATAGCCGGCGATGAGCGAGTCGCAATGTGCCTCCGTACCGTAGGCGATGAGGAAACCTCCGGCCGAAGCGGGTGCCTGCATGCGGTTACCCTTGAAACTAATGGCAACAGAATTCAAAGGAACAACCTTCAGACGGTTGCTATCCGCCTCCTGCGGTGTGTAGCAGAGGGCATCGGCCCGACGCTCGGCGTCCTTCAGCAACGTTTCGTTCAGGGTGATACCGATGCTGTCGCCCTGCACAGAGTCTACGGCGATGCTCAGAATGGCGCGGTCGTCCACCATCGCCAGCGTCTCGACGGCATTCGCCCAGCGGCGCTCCAGTCGGTCGGGATAAACGCAGACCTGCGCATCGCGGCGCAACAGGGGCGCACCGTCCACCGTCAGCGCATAGTCCGACAGGATGCGGCGCTTGGCCTGGTTCCAGCCGGCATACCAGTCCGTGGGCTCGTCCTGATGCGTGCGTCCGTACCAGTAGCCCGCCTTCTTGTCGGTGTAGGAATATTCACGGTTTGCTTCGGGAGCGACCTCCACACCCAGCTCGTCAACCGTCAGTGCCGGGATGGAAGTTGTCTTGTCTGCCGCCCCGCACGACATCAGCACGGGAACGGCCAAGAGGGTAAGATAACGATGTTTCATAGCTTATGATAGTTTGTTTTCTTTTTTCCTTTTGCAATGATAGACAAAATCTTCCAAACAACCATTATCCACCCTACCAAACTGCCCCGATGCACATCAGCAAACGTTTTCGAATTCATACAAAGAAAGAAATGGCTTCAACATGGGGCAAGAAAAGAAGTGTCCGGACAACAAAAAAAGAGAACACAAGCCACCTTCGCGTGACTTCTGTTCTCTTCCACTTTACCATCCAGGCACTTTCTTTTTTCAGGCTTCCGCCTCGCTTTTCCGGGAAGAAACCTTATCTTTGCCTGCATCTATATATATCCAATAAAAATCAAAGCATCATGGACATCCAGCACCAACCCCAGCAGCATCGCTTCACCCTGACACAGGAGGGCGAAACGGCCCATGTGGCCTACCGCATCGAAAACGGCGCGCTCGACATCCGCCACACCATCGTCCCCAAACCGCTCGAAGGGCGGGGTATCGCCTCGGCGCTTGTCAAGGCTGCCTACGACTATGCCCGCCAGCAGGGATATGCCTGCGTAGCTACATGCTCGTATGCCGTGCGCTGGCTGGAGCGCCACCCCGAATACAACGGAAAGCCCAGCCAGGAGTATTGCGGAGGCAACGCATGCGCACTCTGATGCGTGCCCCCGCCCTCTGCCTTACTCGAACATCCGCAGACGGGTGCGCAGGTCGCGTATCTCGCGCTGCATGTCCTCCATGCGCTCCAGCAGGTGATGGATGGCATCGATACCCTCCATGTTGATGGAGAGGTCGTAGTACATGCGGCTGTAGCGCTCTACGTCGGGCAGCTGGGAGAAGGTGAGGCAGGGACGGCCCTCGTCGAACAGGAGGTCGATGAGCCCGTTTTCCTGCAGGAGGTCGATGAACGACGGCTCTATGTGGCACTTGTCACAATAATCGCTGACAACTATCAATTCGTTCTGCATAACGGTAGTGTTTTTTAATTAGTTCATACGCTGAATTTTACGGAACATTTCCTTCTGCTCCTCTGTCAGGTTGGTAGGCAACTGGACGTGGTAGGTCACTATCAAGTCGCCGAACTGGCCTTCCTTCTTGTAGACAGGGAATCCTTTGCCCTTGAGGCGTACCTTGGTGCCGCTCTGCGTACCCGGCTTTACCTTCAGTTTGACTTGCCCGTCCAGGGTATTGACCAGCAGGTCGCCGCCCAGCAGGGCCGTATAGAGGTCGGTGTTGACGTCGACATAGAGGTCGTCGCCCAGCCGCTTGAACACGGGGTCGTCGGGGATGACAAAGGTGATGTAGAGGTCGCCCGCAGGTCCTCCGTTCATGCCGGGGGCACCATAGCCCTTGAGCTTGATGACCTGCCCGTTGGCCACGCCGGCGGGGATGGTGATGCGCACCTGCTTGTCGCCTACGGTGAGCACCTGCTTGTGGGTCTGCGCGGCGTCGCGGAGCGAGAGGTCGAGTTCGGCCTGGTAATCCTGGCCGCGGAAGCCTCCCTGCGCGCTCCTTCCGCTCCTACCGCGATGTCCGAAGAGTTCCTCGAAGAAGTCGGAGAATCCGCCGGCATGGCTGCCCGTGAACTCCTGCCCGTCGGACGAATACCAATAGGTGCCGTTGCCGTCGGTGTGGAAGCCCTGTCCGCCGCCGAAGCCTCCGAAGCCGCCTGCCTGCTGGCGGGCCTGCTTCTGCGCCTCGAACTCGTCGGCATGCTTCCAGTGCTCGCCGTACTCGTCGTACTTCTTACGCTTCTCGGGGTCGCTCAGCACCTCGTTTGCCTCGTTGATGGCCTGAAACTTTTCCTTGGCCGTGGGGTCGTTCGGGTTCAGGTCAGGATGAAACTTGCGCGCCAGCTTGCGGTACGCCTTCTTGATGTCGTCCTGCGATGCCGTTTTGTCCACTCCCAACACCTGATAATAATCAATAAAAGCCATAGTCTATGAGTTTTTTGTTTCTGATATACCTATAACAAACTACGAGCCAAAACGGCTCACGCATGATTAAATAAAATAAAAAAGCCGCGGCATCTTTGCGACAAGACACCGCGGCTGAAAATATATTTCGACCAATCAGGGGAATCGGCTGATTACATCATTCCGCCCATGCCACCCATACCGGCGTTCATCGGCATTTCGGGTTTGTCTTCCTTCTTCTCGACGATGACACATTCGGTGGTGAGGAACATGCCTGCGATGGAGGCGGCGTTCTCCAGGGCTACACGAGTAACCTTGGCGGGGTCTACTACGCCTGCGGCATGCAGGTTCTCGTACACGTCAGTACGTGCGTTGTAGCCGAAGTCACCCTTGCCTTCGCGAACCTTCTGAACAACCACGGCGCCTTCCTTGCCTGCGTTGGCGCAGATCTGGCGGAGCGGCTCTTCGATGGCACGCTTGATGATGTGGATACCGGTCGTTTCGTCGGCGTTGTCGCCTTCCAGACCTTCGAGGGCGTCGAGGGCACGGATGTAGGCTACACCACCGCCCGGCACGATACCTTCTTCGATGGCGGCACGTGTGGCACGCAGGGCATCGTCTACACGGTCTTTCTTTTCCTTCATTTCAACCTCGGATGCGGCACCTACATAGAGCACTGCCACACCGCCCGACAACTTGGCCAGACGTTCCTGGAGCTTCTCGCGGTCGTAGTCGCTCTTCGTGGCGGCAATCTGAGCCTTGATCTGCTCGCAACGCTCCTTGATGTTTTCCTTGGCACCGGCACCGTTCACGATGGTCGTGTTGTCCTTCGTGATGGTTACCTTCTCGGCGCTACCCAGCATTTCGATGGTAGCCTGTTCCAGCTTCAAGCCCTTCTCTTCGCTGATGACTACACCGCCGGTCAGTACGGCGATATCTTCCAGCATTTCCTTACGACGGTCGCCGAAGCCCGGAGCCTTGACGGCGCAAATCTTCAGCTGGCTGCGCAGACGGTTCACTACCAGGGTAGTCAACGCTTCGCTGTCTACATCTTCGGCGATGACCAGCAACGGACGGCCTGTCTGTACGGCGGGTTCGAGGATGGGCAAGAAATCTTTCAGGTTGGAAATCTTCTTGTCGTAGATCAGGATGTAGGGTTTCTCCATCTCGCACTCCATCTTCTCGGTATTGGTTACGAAGTAGGCCGACAGATAACCACGGTCGAACTGCATACCTTCTACCACGCCGATGGTAGTGTCGGTACCCTTGGCCTCCTCGATGGTGATGACACCGTCCTTGGAAACCTTGCGCATGGCGTCAGCGATGAGCTTACCGATAACCGGGTCGTTGTTGGCCGACACGGTACCTACCTGCTCGATCTTGTCGTAGTTGTCGCCTACCATTTCGGCCTGCGACTTGATGGATTCAACGACCTTGGCAACGGCCTTGTCGATACCGCGCTTGATGTCCATCGGGCTGGCACCGGCCGTCACGTTCTTCAAGCCTTCGGCTACGATGGCCTGAGCCAGTACGGTAGCGGTTGTTGTACCGTCACCTGCGTCGTCGCCAGTCTTCGAAGCGACTTCCTTCACCAGCTGTGCGCCGGTATTCTGATAAGCGTCGGCCAGCTCCACTTCCTTGGCTACGGTCACACCGTCCTTGGTGATGTGGGGAGCACCGAACTTCTTTTCGATGATGACGTTACGGCCTTTCGGGCCCAGGGTTACCTTTACGGCATTTGCCAGTGTATCGATGCCCTTCTTCAACTGGTCGCGGGCATCAATGTTGAATAATATTTCTTTAGCCATAATTCTAATTCAGATTTTAAAATTGATGATTGAAAAAATTGATGATTTATCCCAGAATGGCGAGTACGTCGCTCTGACGCATAATCAGGTACTTCGTGCCGTCGAGTTCGATTTCCGTACCGGCATATTTGCCATAGAGTACGTGATCGCCTGCCTTCAATACCATTTCTTCGTCTTTCGTACCGTTGCCGGCTGCAATCACTTCGCCTCTCAAGGGTTTCTCTTTGGCTGTATCAGGAATGATGATACCACCGATTGTTTTCTCTTCTGCGGGTGCAGGGAGTATCAGAACTCTGTCTGCCAATGGTCTAATGTTCATAGTTCTTTTCGTTTTATATGTTATACTTTTATTTTTCGTTTATCCGCCTGCTTGTGGCAAGCGAAAGAGTATATACGAAAAGTGTGCCAAACCATTTTTGGCAGGGCAGTACTGCCAAAATGGCGGTAGTCCGTCCGCCGACGTCCGAAAAAAACGTCCGCCCCGATTACTGGAGCAGACGTTCTATACCACTTTCTTCCCAGAAGGCCTTGGTGGACCTGACCATCGAACTGCCCATATATAATAGGAACAGGACGGCCACAACAGCCATAATGACGCCAATCAGCAGATTGTGCTTGTTTTCGTTCAACTGGATGGAAACCATACTTACCTCCTTCTCTCTTTGGTTATACCGGTGCAAAGGTAGTGCCACGATGTTACATTCCCCTTACACGTGCATGACAAATATACGAAAAAAGGAGCGTATTCCGCTCCTTTTTAATAGTATTTTTGTTTTTTTCCGCTCACCGACGTACAGCGGCCACCAGTTCGGCGGGTGTCAGCAGGCATTGTTCGCCGCTTTCCATGTTTTTCAGCGTCACCTTGCCTTCGTTCATTTCGTTTTCGCCCACCAGCACCACGAAGGGGACGCCCTTGGCGTTGGCATAACTCATCTGTTTCTTCATCTTGCTGGCGTCGGGGAAAATCTCGGCGCGGATGCCTGCCGCACGTACCTGCGCCAGTACCTGCATGGAGAAAGCCGCTTCCTTTTCGCCAAAGTTGATGAAGAGGAGCTGCGTGCCGTTGACAGCTTCCTTCGGATAGAGGTCGAGCTGGTTGAGCACGTCGAAGATGCGGTCGGCACCGAACGAGATGCCCACGCCGCTCACGCCTGCCAGGCCGAAGACGCCTGTCAAGTTGTCATAGCGTCCGCCGCCGGTGATGCTGCCTATCTGCACGTCGAGCGCCTTCACCTCGAAGATGGCACCCGTGTAGTAGTTCAGTCCGCGGGCCAGCGTCAGGTCCAGTTCCAGCTCGTTCTTCAGTCCCAGCGCCTTCAGGGTGGTCAGGATGAACTCCGTCTCGGCCACGCCCTTGAGGCCCGTTTCGCTGGCGGCCAGCACCTCTTTCAGGGTGGCCAGCTTCGCCTCGTTCGAGCCGCTGAGCAGGATGATGGGTTGCAGCTTGGCGATGGCCTCGTCGCCGATGCCCTTCTCGCGCAGCTCGGCGTTCACGTTGTCCAGGCCTATCTTGTCCAGCTTGTCGATGGCCACGGTGATGTCCACTATCTTGTCGGCCTCACCGATGATTTCGGCGATGCCGGTCAATATCTTGCGGTTGTTGATCTTGATGCACACGCGGATGCCGAAGCGGCTGAAGACTGTGTCCACAATCTGCATCAGCTCCACCTCGTTGAGCAGGGAGTCGCTGCCCACCACGTCGGCGTCGCACTGGTAGAACTCACGGTAGCGTCCCTTCTGCGGACGGTCGGCACGCCACACGGGCTGTATCTGGTAGCGCTTGAAGGGGAACGTCAGCTCGTCGCGATGCATCACCACGTAGCGCGCAAAGGGTACGGTCAAGTCGTAGCGCAAGCCCTTCTCGCAGAACTTGCAAGCCAGACGGGAGGCATTGCGGCTGAGCAGTTCCTCATCGGTCAGGCCGGAGAAGTAGTCGCCCGAGTTCTGTATCTTGAACAGGAGCTTGTCACCCTCTTCGCCATACTTGCCCATCAGGGTAGAAAGCATTTCCATGGCGGGCGTCTCTATCTGCTGAAAGCCGTAGAGGTGGTACACGTCGCGGATGGTGTTGAATATATAGTTGCGCTTCGCCATTTCTACGGGCGAAAAGTCGCGGGTTCCTTTCGGAATACAAGGTTTTGCTGCCATATTCGTATCAGTTACATTTCAAAATCGAGCCACAAAGTTACGGTATTTTATCAGAAGTTTCCAGCAAATCGGGGCAAAAAACAACGTTCCGCAAGCTAAAAATGAACTGCAACAGCCCTCTTTTCCGCCCCGGGTTCGATGACAAGACAGCCACGCCCTGTAGAAGAAAACAGACAAAACGCAGGAAATCAGCAACAACAATCATCAATTCCCTTACATTACAAAACTTACAATTGAAAATTATCCATTTTGGCTTTTAGCCGGAGAAAAAAGATGTAAATATATTTTATTATATATATTATATATTATATATATAATATATATAATAAGTTCTATACTCACTCTTTTCCAATTACCCAAATTTACTAATTGTCAATTGTAAGTTTTGTAATGTAAGGGTGTGCACTGTGTCTTTTCCTGAATTCAGCAGACAATATGACGAGAATCCGGTGTCTCCTCCCTCCGGAAAAGAAAACACCGCTTTGTCCGCACGAAAGCACCGTGCAGCCGACTGAAAACCAGCATGTTAGTTTTATTAACACGCAATCCTCGTTTTGTTAACAGATTTTTAAACCTTAACGGAGGCTCTTTTTTGGCTTTCGGCCGAATGTGGCTTATCTTTGCAAAAAAAAACAAAAAGAGACATGAAGCAAATCCTCATCACCCTGCTCTGCTGCCTCCTGACGCTGGCAGCCTACGCTCAAGGCGGAAAGCCGCTCACACTGAAAGACGTCGTGACGGGCACGTTCCGCGCGGAGAACATCTACGGAGTCATCCCCATCCCCGGCGACGGCGAGCACTACTCGCAGATGAACGCCGAAGGGACGCAGATCATCAAATACTCGTTCAAGACCGGACAGCAGGTGGAAGTGCTGTTCGACGCCACCACCGCCCGCGAGTGCCCCTTCAAGCACTTCGACAGCTACAGCTTCTCGCCCGACGGCTCGATGCTGCTCATCGCCACCGAGACGACGCCCATCTACCGCCGCTCGTACACGGCCGTGCACTACCTGTACAGCCTGAAGCGCAACCTTGAGGGCAAAATCAACAACGTGGTGGAGAAGCTCTCGGACGGCGGACCGCAACAGGTGCCCGTTTTCTCGCCGGACGGCTCGATGATTGCCTTCGTACGCGACAACAACATCTTCCTGGTGAAGCGCTACTTCGGCAACAGCGAGAGCCAGGTGACCAAGGACGGCGAACGCAACAAGGTCATCTACGGCACGCCCGACTGGGTGTACGAAGAGGAGTTCTCCTACAACCGCGCCCTGGAGTTCAGCGCCGACAGCAAGATGCTGGCCTTCGTGCGCTGGGACGAGAGCCAGGTGAAGTCCTATTCCTTCCCCGTCTTTGCCGGCGACAAGCCCCACATTGCGGCCTACGAGAAGTATCCCGGCACGTATGAATACAAGTACCCCAAGACGGGCGAAGCCAACTCGAAGGTCAGCGTCCACACGTTCGACATCAAGAGCCGCGTCATCCGCAAGATCGACGTGCCCGTGGACGAGGACGGATACATCCCCCGCATCCGCTTCACCCGCGACCCCGAGAAGCTGGCCATCATGACCCTGAACCGCCACCAGAACCGCCTCGACCTGTACATGGCCAACCCGCGCAGCACCGTCTGCAAGCTGGTGCTCCGCGACGAGAGCGACAAGTACATCAAGGAGAACGTCTTCGACCAGATACGCTTCTACGACGACCACTTCAGCTTCGTCAGCGAGCGCAGCGGCTACAACCACCTGTACTGGTACAGCCTGTCGGGCAGCCTGGTGAAGCAGGTCACTTCGGGCCCGTTCGAGGTGAAGGAATTCCTGGGCTATGACCCGCAGGAAGGCTCCTTCTACTACACCAGCAACGAGGAAAGCCCCCTGCGCACCGCCGTCTACAAGACCGACCGCAAGGGCAAGAAGCTGAAGCTCTCCACGCAGCAGGGCACCAACTCGGCCCAGTTCAGCACCGACATGAAGTACTACCTCAACCGCTACACCAGCCTCGACACGCCGATGGTCATCACGCTGAACAACAACCGCGGACAGGTGCTCACCACCCTGGTGGACAACCAGAAGCTCCGCAACCTGCTGGCCGAATACAACCTGCCGAAGAAGGAATTCTTCAGCTTCACCACCACCGACGGCACCCGGCTGAACGGCTGGATGATGAAGCCCACCGACTTCTCGCCTTCCAAGAAATATCCCGCCCTGCAATACCAGTACAGCGGCCCCGGCTCGCAGGAAGTGACCGACGCCTTCGGCATCAGCTGGGAGACGTTCATGGCCTCGCAAGGCTACGTTGTAGTGTGCGTGGACGGACGCGGCACGGGCGGACGCGGTGCCGACTTCGAGAAGTGCACCTACCTGAACCTGGGCGTCAAGGAAGCCCGCGACCAGGTGGAGACGGCCCTCTACCTGGGCAGCCTGCCGTACGTGGACAAGAACCGCATCGGCATCTGGGGCTGGAGCTTCGGCGGCTACATGACTATCATGAGCATGAGCGAGGGTACCCCCGTATTCAAGGCAGGCGTGGCCGTGGCGGCCGTGACCGACTGGAACTACTACGACACCGTCTATGGCGAACGCTTCATGCGCACACCGCAGGAGAACGCCGAGGGCTACAAGGCATCGTCGGCCTTCACCCGCGCCGACAAGCTGCACGGACGCCTCCTGCTGGTACACGGCCTGGCCGACGACAACGTGCACTACCAAAACTGTGCCGAGTATGCCGAACACCTGGTCCAGCTGGGCAAGCAGTTCGATATGCAGGTCTACACCAACCGCAACCACAGCATCTTCGGCGGCAACACCCGCATGCACCTGTACACGCGGCTGACGGAATTCTTTAATCAATGGTTAATGGGAAAATAATTCTCAATTCTTGAAATGGAACGAGTACGCAAGCCGGAATGGCTCAAGATAAGCATCGGCGCCAACGAACGCTACACCGAGACGAAACGCATCGTCGAGTCGCACTGCCTGCACACCATCTGTAGCAGCGGCCGATGCCCCAACATGGGCGAATGCTGGGGACGGGGCACGGCCACCTTCATGATAGGCGGCAACATCTGCACCCGTAGTTGCAAGTTCTGCAACACGCCCACGGGACGCCCCCTGCCCCTCGACCCGCAGGAACCCACGCACGTGGCCGAGTCAGTGAGGCTGATGAAGCTCTCGCATGCCGTGGTCACCTCCGTCGACCGCGACGACCTGCCCGACCTGGGCGCCTCCCACTGGGCACAGACCATCCGTGAGATACGCCGCCTGAACCCCGACACCACCCTCGAGGTGCTGATACCCGACTTCCAGGGGCGCGGGGAGCTGGTGGAGCAGGTCATCGAAGCGCGGCCCGACATCATCAGCCACAATATGGAGACCGTGCGCCGCCTCAGCCCCCTGGTGCGCAGCGCCGCCCGCTACGACACGAGCCTCGACGTCATCCGCCAGATAGCCGCCAGCGGCATCACGGCCAAGTCGGGCATCATGGTAGGCCTGGGTGAAACGCCCGCCGAAGTGGAGGAAGTGATGGACGACCTGCGGGCTGCCGGCTGCCAGATCATGACCATCGGCCAGTACCTGCAACCCTCGCACCGCCACTACCCCGTGGCCGAGTACGTCACCCCCGCCCAGTTCAAGCGCTACGAAGAAACGGGCCTGGCCAAAGGCTTCACGCAGGTAGAGAGCGGACCGCTGGTGCGCTCGTCCTACCACGCGGAGAAATCGCTCCGCTACCTCAAGAAATGACCGGAAACAAGCAGAAAGAGGCGGGTGAACAACTCCGCCTCTTTTTTGTTTAAAAAGGAAAGAAGAGAGACAACCATGAGCCGACAAAGTATCCTATCGTTCAAGTACAACATGGCGTGGGGCTTCATACCCGTTCTGCTTTCCATGCTTCTGTCCGAAGTGGCCCCGCTGGGCACGGCCATCTATACGGGCGCCCTGCTGGGCGTGGCCCTTTCGGTCTACACCTTCCTGCAGAAAGGGGAACACCTGCCCCAGATATTGCTCTATGGCAACACCGCCATGCTGGTGCTGCTCAGCGCCACCCACCTGCTGTACGCCGAAAGCTGCCTGCCGCAATGGTATCCCTTCACCCTCGAAGCCGGCACCCTCCTGCTGATACTGGCCTTCTACCTGAACCGCCGCGCCCTCGTGGCCCACTACACCTCAGCGGCCCGCGGGAGCAACCGTTCGCCCGCCGCAAGCATCGAGGCTACCGTCGTGTCGGCCCGCATCGTGCTCCTGTTCGGAGCCCTCCACCTGCTGGTTCTTCTCGTCACGCGGACACCTTTTCGTGGAGAGTCGGACTTCCTCCTCCACCACGTGGCGCCGCCGATGGTATTCGTGCTCAGCATCCTGTTCAACCAGTTGGGCATCAGCTACTTCAACCGCCTGATGAAGCAGACGGTCTTTGTACCCATCGTCAACGACCGGGGCGACGTGACGGGCAAAGCCCTGGCCACCGACGCCCTGTCCAGACGCCAGCCCTACATGGTGCCCTTCGTACGCGTGGCCGTCACGCTGAACGGCATGCTCTACCTCTGCCCGCGCTCCCAGGACACCGCTTTCGAAAAGGGCAAGACCGACCTGCCCGTCGAGGGATGCCTCCACTACGGCGAAACACTGAAGCAGGGCATCTGCCGGCTGGTCAGGCAGATACTCCCCGAAGTACCTCTACAGGAACTCAAGTTCAACTTCAAATATACCTTGGAAAACGAAGTGACCCACCGCCTGGTGTATGTCTTCACCCTGACCCTCGACCACGAAAGCCAGCTGGGACGGCAGGCCGCACAGAGCGGCAAACTATGGACCATCCAGCAGATTGAACAAAACTTGGGGCAGAACTTCTTCGCCCGATGCTTCGAGGACGAATACAACCGCGTATTCTCGTTCATCGACGAATGCGGCGGCAAGCGGACGCCCGCCCCCGAAAATCACGGATAGAGCAGGAAGATGCAGGGAATCTTGGTCAGGTCGGGCGTATGTCCCTTCCAGTCCTTAACGGTGCGTGTGCGGATAAACTCGCCCTCGCACGTGATGTTGGCCGCGATGCACAGGCGCGTCTGCGGGCGGCAGTTCTGAAGGATATCCTCCAGCATCTTGTTGTTGCGATAAGGCGTCTCGATGAAGAGCTGCGTCTGGTGCTCGGCATAGGCGCGTTGCTCGAGCTGTTTCAGTTTCTTGGCCCGCTCGGCCGGTTCGATGGGCAGGTAGCCGTTGAAGGCAAAGCTCTGTCCGTTGAAGCCCGAACCCATCACGGAAAGAATGATGGACGAAGGGCCCACCAGCGGCACCACCTTCAAGCCCTTACGCTGGGCGATGGCCACTACATCGGCACCCGGATCGGCCACGGCCGGACAACCTGCTTCCGAAATGACTCCCATGGACAAACCTCCCTCGAGCGGCTTCAGGTAGCCGGAGATGTCTTCGGGCGACGTATGCTTGTTGAGCGGATAGAAAGTCAGGGCGTCAATGTCCATCTCCCTATCCACTTTCTTCAGGAAGCGACGGGCCGAACGGACGTCCTCCACAATGAAATGGCGGATGCCCGCTATGATTTCCTTATTATATATAGGTAGGACTTTTTCCCACGGAGTGTCGCCCAGGGTGACGGGCAGGAGATAGAGTGCGGTTTCCATTAAGTGAATTGAGAATGGAGAGTTGAAAATTGAAAATGAAAAAATCATTCTCCATTTCATTCTCCATTCTCAATTTTCAATTCTCAATTAAAAAAGTTTATCCGTAGATGATGTTGCCGTTGGCATCCTTGTACTCGTCGAGACCCTTCTCATACGTAGCCATGGCACGGAGGCTCATACCCACGCTGGAGAAACCGCCGTCGTGGTAGAGGTTCTGCATGGTGACCTTGCGGGTGAGGTCGGAGAACATCACGATGCAATAGTCGGCACACTCGTCGGCCGAAGCGTTGCCCAGCGGCGACATGCGGTTGGCAAAGTCGAACAGCTTGTCCATGCCCTTCACGCCCGAACCGGCGGTGGTCATCGTGGGCGACTGGGAGATGGTGTTGACACGCACGTGGTGCTCACGTCCGTAGATGTAGCCGAAGCTGCGCGCGATGGACTCGAGCAGGGCCTTGGCATCAGCCATGTCGTTGTAGCCGTAGAAAGTACGCTGGGCGGCAACGTAACTCAGGGCCAGGATGGAGCCGTAATCGGCAATGGCGCCCAGCTTCTTGGCCGTCTGTATCATCTTGTGGAAAGACACGGCCGAGATGTCCAGTGTCTTGTTCAGCATATCGTAATCCAAGTCATCGTACGTACGTTTCTTGCGCACGTTGGGAGACATTCCGATGGAGTGAAGCACAAAGTCAATCTGTCCGCCCAGCACTTCCATGGAGCGTTTGAACACGTTCTCCAGGTCTTCCACGCTGGTGGCGTCGGCGGGAATCACCTCGCAATGCAGCTTCTCGGCCAGGGCAGAAACTTCGCCCATGCGGACAGCTACGGGGGTGTTGGACAATGTAATGGTTGCACCCTCTTCAACAGCTTTTTCTGCAACCTTCCAGGCAATGGACTGCTCGTTCAGAGCACCGAAAATGATGCCTCTTTTTCCTTTCAATAAATTGTAACTCATACCTATTTAATAAAATTCACGCCGCAAAGATAGGAAGTTTCCCCGTAAGTTTCTTGAAAAACGGGGAAAGAAAGTGTCCGATTGACAAAAAATCCACCAAAATCAACAAATTGTACACAACAAAATAGGGTCATAACGATACTTTTGCCCTGGTAAAATTTTAAATGATATCACGAATGAACACACCTCTCAAGAAATTATTGGTGCTTGCATGCGCCTGGCTCTCCATGGCCTGCGCCCAGCAAGCTGACACCCGCCCCGACTCAAGCGGCACGTACGACGCCCTCTACCAGGGCGTGCCTTTCGACATGCCACAAGTGGTGCAACCCACCTTCCCCGACTATAGCGTCAACATCACCGCCTTCGGCGCCAAGGCCGACGGCAAGACTCTGAATACCAAGGCCATCAACGAGGCCATCAAAGCCGTCAACGAGAAGGGCGGAGGCAAGGTGGTCATCCCCGAAGGATTGTGGCTCACCGGCCCCATCGAGCTGCTGAGCAACGTCAACCTCTATACGGAGAAGAACGCGCTGGTGCTCTTCACCGACGACTTCAACGCCTACCCCATCATCAAGACCTCGTTCGAAGGGCTTGACACCCGCCGTTGCCAGTCGCCCATCTCGGCCCGCAATGCTGAGAACATCGCCATCACCGGCTACGGAGTGTTCGACGGCTCGGGCGACAGCTGGCGTCCCGTGAAGAAAGGCAAGATGACGTCCTCGCAATGGAAAGCCCTCCTTGCTACGGGCGGCGTAGTGGAGGACGACGTCTGGTATCCCACCGAAGGCTCGCTCAAGGGTGCCAAGGCCTGCAAGGAGTTCAACAATCCCGTGGGCATCGAGACCGATGAAGAATGGAACGAAATACGCCCGTGGCTCCGCCCCGTACTGCTGAACATCGTCAAGAGCAAGAAAGTTCTGCTCCAGGGAGTTACGTTCAAGAATTCGCCCAGCTGGTGTCTGCATCCCCTGTCCTGCGAACACATCACCATCGACAACGTCAAGGTGTTCAACCCCTGGTACTCGCAAAACGGCGACGCGCTCGACCTGGAGTCGTGCACCAACGCCCTGATTGTGAACAACACCTTCGATGCGGGCGACGATGCCATCTGCATCAAGTCGGGCAAGGACGAAGACGGACGCAGACGCGGAGAGCCCTGCCAGAATGTCATCGTGAAGAACAACATCGTGCTCCACGGCCACGGCGGCTTTGTGGTGGGCAGTGAGATGTCGGGCGGCGTCAAGAACATCTACGTGTCCGACTGTACCTTCCTGGGCACCGACGTAGGTCTCCGCTTCAAGAGTACCCGCGGACGCGGCGGCGTGGTGGAAAACATCCACATCGACCGCATCAACATGATTGACATCCCCCACGAAGCCCTGTTGTTCGACCTCTTCTATGGTGGCAAGGGAGCCGGCGAAGAGAGCGAAGAGGAACTGGCCAACCGCATGAAGGCTTCCGTACCTCCCGTCACCGAGGAGACGCCTGCCTTCCGTGACATCTACATCTCGAACATCACCGCCAGCAACGTGGGCCGAGCCATGTTCTTCAACGGGCTGCCCGAAATGCCCATCCGCAACATCGGCATCAAGGACGTGGTCATCAACGGCGCCCGCCAAGGCATCGTCATCAGCCAGGCCCAGAACGTGACCATCGACAACGCCCAGGTCGAGACCCAAGGGAAAGTCCTGCAAGTCAAGGACTCCAAAGACGTGAAAGTCAACGGAGAAACCTATCACGACCAATAACCTCCACCCGGACATGATGAAAAGATACACCTTCCTTCTGACAAGCCTCCTGTGGCTCGCGGCCCTCTGTGCCTCGGCCCAGGAGGATTTGACCCTCACGGTCGAACTGAAGAATACATGGGACAAGGCCCGCCAGGACGCTCCTGCCGTCATCCGCCTGGCCGACCTGCAGGCAGGTTTCCCGATACGCTCGGCCGTCGTCAGGGACGCCCGCCAGGAAATACCCTCGCAACTGGACGACTTGGACGGAGACCTCCTGCCCGACGAACTGGCATTCGTCATCGACCTGCCCGCCCGCGGCATCCGCCAAGTGACGGTCACCCTCTCGGCCACCAAGACTCAGAAGACCTATCCGCCCCGTGTGTTCGCCCAAATGCTGGTGCGCGACGCCAAGAAAGGCAAACATGCCCCTGTGCAATCCATCACCGTACCCGGCACCACAAACTTCTACAACATGCTCTACGGCCACGGCCCCATGTTCGAATCGGAGCTGGTGGGCTACCGCATCTATTTCAATGAGAAACAGACCATTGACCCCTATGGCAAATTCAACAAGGGACTGGAGCTGGAGAAAAGCCAATTCTATCCCAACGATGCCCAGCTGGCACAAGGCTTCGGCGACGACGTGCTCCTCGTGGGCAACAGTTGCGGCGTAGGCACTCTCAAGGGCTGGGACGGACAGAAGGCCACGCACGTGAAGCCGATAGCCAGCCGCACCGAACGCATCCTGGCAAGTGGCCCCATACGCACCGTCGTCGAGGTGGAAGTGAAGGGATGGGCCTATCAGGGAAGCGAACTCTCGATGACGCAACGCTACCTCCTCTATGCCGGCCACCGCGACCTGCGCATCGAGACGACCTTTGCCCGTCCCCTCCGGAATGAAGTCTTCTGTACAGGTGTACAGGACATCATGGGCAACGAAACCGTGGCCTACTCCGACCATCAGGGCCTGGCAGGCAGCTGGGGCAGGCATTGGCCCGTGACAGACACGGTGAAGTATGCCAAGGAAACCATCGGCATCGCCACCTACATCCCCCGGAAGTACGTCCTCCAGGAGGTGAAGGACGCCGACAACTATCTGTACACCCTCTCGGCTCCCGGCCAGACAGGCTTCCACCACTACACCATGTTCACCTCGCGCAAGGAGACCTTCGGCTATTCCACCGCCGAAGAGTGGTTCGCCTATCTGCAGGAATGGAAAGACGAGCTGGAGCATCCCGTAGAAATCAACATCCTGCCTTGAGTAAAAACACACTTTCACACGTATCCATTATACAATAGTTCGTTAACCATTAGCCTAGCCTAAGCGGCTTTGGCAGTAAATAAAATGAGTTCTTTGAAAAGTCTGTCAATTAAATGCGTGTCTGGTTCAATCCCAGACACGTGAATAAATCGTTCAAGCATGTAAGCATTGTGTATGACTGACTTGCATGATGATATGGAATATTTTATTCCCATCCTCTTACAGGCAGCCTTGGCAAGGTTTATCGCTGCAAGTGATGCATTAAAGTGAAATGCCAGTTTCCTGAAGTCTGTAGACTGACAGTTTGTTATTCCGGCATATTGCTTGGCATCACGAAAGCAAAATTCGAGTTGGAAACGTGTCCTGTAAAAGTCCAGAACATCCTGTGCGTTCTGTGTTTCGTCCGTAGAGAAATACAGCTGCCATTTGTCCGTTCCATCCATAGGATACCATACAGCCAGGCTCACAAAGCGTTTGAGCGCTTTGGAGTATGCTTTCAGTCCGTAAAGTTTACCCTTGTTCACTTTGTACTCGGTACATCTTGTGATGTCCAGATTTTCAAAGTCAATTTTCTCGTCATGTAATTTTGGACGTCCGCGTTTTCCTGTCCTATTTTCTAAGGTGGGATAAAACAATACGGCATCATTCCTGAAACGGCTTATTACGTGGAAACCGTTATCGTACAATGGTTTGATGAAAGTTGCCTTTGAAAAGAACGCATCACATACGACTGTGCCAGAAATACGTTTCAGCTGTTCCTGTATGCTGATAAGGTAAGAGCTGTACCAGTCAACAAGATTCTTCTCACAGCTTTCCAGCGTTGCGTTGTCAGGTGTCTGTACAGA
Organism: Mediterranea massiliensis; assembly: GCF_900128475.1. Taxonomy (GTDB): domain Bacteria; phylum Bacteroidota; class Bacteroidia; order Bacteroidales; family Bacteroidaceae; genus Bacteroides; species Bacteroides massiliensis_E. Next base: position 420,514 of record NZ_LT635838.1, read on the forward strand.
ACCCAAAGTCATACATTCATGGTTGTCAACGTCTATAACTCCAATACCGGTTATTTCCAGTCCGCGTTTGTATTCACCGGCACAACCGGACCAGAAATAGCCAATCCATGGCGTTTTGCTGCCTGATTTTGGAATGAAAGACGGATCAACGGCTATCGCCTTACGACCACCTTTAAGGTGTTCTCTAATGATGGCTTCATTGAAGGAAAACCAGTCAAAGCCATCATTCTCAAAATTGTTTCGGTATGTCTGTTCTGAGAAACATCCATATCGTCCCATTTGTAGGAAATTGATGCGGTCAGGTATGGCCATGAACAATTTTATTGCATCCATGAATACTTTCTGGAAAGATTTGCTTATATTTACAACTGATTCGAGAGCATTCCTGCACTCGGATTGGTATTGCATAAGGAGTGATTCTTTGGTCATAATTAAAAGTGGTGAGATACTTCTAATTTACTAATAATCAACAAATTATGCAATACTTTCATGCTTTATTTTCAGCTATTTATCATATATTTTTCATCACTTTTCTTACCCCTTAACGATTCATTCTTGACAGTATTTCAATGATCTCTTTAATAATATTGAACTGGCTAACACCGATTCTATTATTTAATTAAATTTATCGGTAAAAATTTACCGAAGTATTGTTATACAATCAGACATCAAAAAGAATCTGCCATGAACATCACCAAAATACTTTTGGGGCTCTGTCTGCTGGTCACTTTGCCTGCGACCGCCCAACAAGGAAACTACGTATCGAAAGTGTGGGTGTCCGACCAAGGCGACGGCACATACCAAAACCCCGTCCTCTATGCCGACTATTCCGACCCCGACGTCTGCCGCGTAGGCGATGACTTCTATCTGACGGCTTCCAGCTTCAACTGCCTCCCAGGCCTGCCCATCCTCCACTCCAAGGATCTGGTGAACTGGAGCCTCATCGGAGCCGCCATCCCCAACAAACTGACTCCCGCGACCACTCCCGAACGGCCTGAACATGGTAACCGCGTATGGGCACCTGCCATCCGCCACCACAACGGGCTGTTCTACATTTTTTGGGGAGACCCCGACCAAGGTATCTTCATGGTGAAGGCCCAAGCCCCGCAAGGTCCTTGGACCGAGCCAGTACTCATAAAGGCAGGCAAGGGCATCATCGACCCCTGTCCTTTCTGGGACGAAGACGGACGCGTCTATCTGACACATGCCTATGCAGGAAGTCGGGCCGGGCTCAAGAGCGTCATTGCCGTCTGCGAGCTCAATGCTGAAGCTACGCAGGCCATCACTCCTTCACGCATCGTCTTCGACGGACATGAAGCACACAAAACGTGCGAAGGCCCCAAATTCTATAAAAAGGGAGATTATTACTACATCTTTCATCCGGCCGGAGGAGTACCCACAGGCTGGCAGGTCGTACTCCGCTCGAAGCACATCTATGGCCCCTATGAGTGGAAAACGGTACTGGCACAGGGCGATACTCCCATCAACGGCCCCCATCAGGGCGCTTGGGTGGACACACCGACGGGCGAAGACTGGTTCCTCCACTTCCAGGATGTAGGAGCCTATGGCCGCCTGGTCCACCTGCAACCCATGAAGTGGGTGGACAATTGGCCCGTCATCGGAGAGGACAAGGACGGCGACGGATGCGGCCAGCCCGTGCTGACTTACAGAAAGCCTCATGTAGGCAAAGCCTATCCCGTCTGCACCCCGCAAGAGAACGATGAATTCGACGGCTTCACCCTCTCGCCCCAATGGCAATGGCACGCCAACATCAACGAAAAATGGGCCTACTATGCCGGCGACCAGAGCATTGTCCGCCTTTATTCCTATCCCGTCGTGGAAGACTACAGAAACCTCTGGGACGTGGCCAACCTGCTCCTGCAAAAGACACCTGCCCCCAACTTCACGGCCACGATGAAGCTCACCTTCAGGCCCACCAACCGATATCAGGGCGAACGCACAGGGCTCGTCGTGATGGGCCTCGACTATGCCGGCCTCATGCTTGAAAATACGGGCAAAGGAGTGGTACTCTCACAGGCAGAGTGTCCCGATGCCGAAAACGGGACACCCGAGCAGGTAAATGCCTCCACGTCGTTGAACCATCCGACCGTCTACTTGCGCGTCCGCTTCAGTTGCGACGGTCGTAGGATAGCCCAAAGCGAGGGCGGGCACGACCTTGTGGTGATGTGCCAGTTCAGCTATAGCCTCAACGGAAAGGACTTCAAGCAGCTGGGCAGGCCCTTCCAGGCCAGGGAAGGCAAATGGATTGGAGCCAAAATAGGAACCTTCTGCACCCGTCCCGCCATCAAGGCCAACGACGGCGGATGGGTAGACATAGACTGGTTCCGCATCACTCCCTAAAGAGAATAACTTCGGCCTCCTTCGGAAAGGCCATCAGCCTTTTCCCGCCCAACATTGCTTTACGGGCAGGAAAAGGCCGTTTTCTTCCCCGCAAAGCAATGCTTTTCCTCCCGCACCATGCCGTCCTATCGAAATAAATGCTACTTTTGCGCCAAAATCAGAAGAAATCAAGGAGGACCCATAAAAATGAAAAAACTGGTTATATTCGACCTCGACGGCACCCTGCTGAACACCATTGCCGACCTGGCACAAAGCACCAACTACGCCCTCAGCACACTGGGCTATCCCACACACGACGAATCGGCCTACAAGTTCATGGTGGGCAACGGCATCAACAAGCTCTTCGAACGCGCCCTGCCCGAAGGCCAAAAGACCGAAGCCAACGTTCTGAAGGTACGCGCCCAATTCGTCCCCCACTACGACCTGCACAACGCCGACAAGAGCCGTCCCTATCCGGGCATCCCCGAACTCCTTGCCCAGCTCCAGGAGCAACACATCCAGCTGGCCGTGGCCTCGAACAAATACCAGTCGGCCACCCGCAAGCTCATCGCCCACTACTTCCCCGCCATCCGCTTCGCCGCCGTCTACGGCCAGCGCGACGGCGTCAGTCCCAAGCCCGACCCGACCGTCGTCTTCGACATCCTCAAGGACACAGGCGTCGCCGCCGCCGACACCCTCTATGTAGGCGACTCGGCCGTCGACATGCAGACGGCACTCAACGCCCGCGTCACCGCCTGCGGCGTCACCTGGGGGTTCCGTCCGCGCACCGAACTCGAAGCCCTCTGTCCGAGATACATTGTTGGAAAAACGGAAGAAATAGCCGACATCGTCCTGGGTTAAGCCCCGGACGGTGTTTTCCGTCCGCCCGCCGCATCAAAAAATACACCCGGCTCCCCTGTCCGGAAACGCCCGCCCGAACGCCGACAACCTCACTATGAAGACACTCAGACGGATATTTATGCTATATAGCATGTTTCTAGGCCGATTGTTCTGAAAGTCTGCACACATAACAAAAATTCCCACCCTAAGAACAAATATTCCACATTCTCTCGTTTACAATCATATACATTTGCACCGAGGAATTAACAGTGTGGTCGAACACACTTAATCGAAAATTAACTTTTTATTTAATAACATGCAAAGAATGTCTAACAAAATGAAAACCACGCGCGCCGCGCTACTATCCTTCTTGGTAGCCTTGATATCGCTCAGCGTATCCGCGCAAAACGTAACCGTAAAGGGTACCGTGAAAGACAAAACGGGAGAAACCGTCATCGGCGCTTCCGTAGTTGAAAAAGGGAATACCGGCAACGGTACCATCACCGACATCGACGGGAACTACACCCTGAGTGTTCCCGCTCATGCCACCATCGTCTTCTCGTACGTAGGTATGGCAACCCAGGAAGTGGCCGTCAAAGGGAAAACCAGAATTGACATCACCATGGAAGACGATGCGCAGGCATTGGAAGAAGTCGTAGTCATCGGCTATGGCTCCGTGAAGAAAAAAGACCTGACGGGATCGGTCGCTACGGTCAACTCGGACGTACTGGCCGCCGTGCCGGTAGCCAACGCCACAGAGGCCCTCACGGGTAAGATGGCCGGTGTGCAGATTACCACCACCGAAGGTTCGCCCGATGCAGAAATGACCATTCGCGTACGTGGTGGCGGCTCCATCACGCAGAGCAACGAACCTCTGTACATCGTGGACGGCTTCCCCGTTGAATCCATCTCCGACATCCCCGCCTCCGAAATCGAAGACATCACCGTCCTGAAAGACGCCTCCTCCACCGCCATCTACGGTTCGCGTGGTGCCAACGGCGTTATCCTCGTCACCACCAAGTCGGGTAAGGAAGGCAAGGTGAACGTCAGCTACAACGCCTACTACAGCTGGAAGAAAGTGGCCAAGACGCTGGACGTGCTCAGCGCACGCGACTATGCCGAATGGCAGTACGAACTGGCCAACATCCTGGGTGATGTAACCACCTATGAAGAACACTTCGGCAGCTACAACGACATCGACCTGTACGACAATGTAGCCACGAACGACTGGCAGGACCTCACCTTCGGCCGCACTGGACACACGTTCAACCACAACGTCAGCATCAACGGCGGTAGCGACCGAATAAAATATGCCTTCAACTACGCCCACATGGACGACAAGGCCATCATGCAGATGTCCAACTTCAAGCGCGACAACCTGAGCCTGAAGCTGAACGGCAAAATCAACAAGCGCATCTCGGTAGACCTGCAGGCCCGCTGGTCGAAGACCAAAATCAACGGTGCCGGCGCCAACGAGACAAGCAGTACGCTCAACACCGACAAACGTCTGCGTTATGCCGTACAGTACACTCCGTTCCCTGTAGAAGGTGTATCCGACGCGGGAGACGATGACGGAACCAACTCTTCCTTCTACAATCCACTGACCGCCCTGCGCGACAACGACGAACGCCGCTTCCGCACCCAGCTGAACATGGCAGGCGCCGTTACCTGGGAAATCATCGACAACCTGAAGTTCAAGACCGAACTGGGCTACGACACCTATAAATATGACAGAGACCGCTTCTACGGAACTACCACCTACTACGTACGCAACAACGTACCGGCAGACGCCCAAGGCAAGCCCGCCATCGAACTGACCAAACAGTATCGTACCAAGATCCGCAATACCAATACCTTGAACTACGACTTCGAAAAGTTGTTCGCGAAAGGCAGCCTGCATCACCTCAATGCCCTGGTAGGTCACGAATACGTATTGGAGAAGAACGAAGTGCTGACCAACGTAGTTGTAGGTTTCCCCGACTGGGTTACTTCCAGCGACGCTTGGAAACTGACCAACATGGCAGGTACCTCCCCGCAAGAGATTGAAAACTTCTACGATCCGGACGACATCCTTCTTTCTTATTTCGGCCGTGTCAACTATGACTATGACAGCAAATATCTGGTGAGCGCTACCTTCCGCGCCGATGGTTCTTCCAAGTTCGCCGACGGCAACCGCTGGGGCTTCTTCCCCTCGGCAGCCTTAGCATGGCGTATTTCTTCCGAACCGTTCATGGAAGGGACACGCAGCTGGCTGGACGACTTGAAATTGCGTTTCAGCTACGGTACCGCCGGTAACAACAATATTCCCGCCGACGTAATCAACCAGAGCTACCAGTTCAAGACAACCGCCTGGATCAATGGCTACGACAACATCCTGGCCGCTACGGCTACAATGGCCAATCCCGACCTGAAGTGGGAAACCACCTATACACGCAACCTCGGTTTGGACTACAGCTTCCTGGGTGGCCGCATCAATGGTACCATCGAAGGCTACTGGAACAATACCAAGAACCTCTTGATCGAATATCCTGTATCAGGAACCGGATACACCTACCAGTATCGCAACATGGGTGAAACCCAAAACCGCGGTTTCGAGTTCACCGTCAACTATACAGCCGTCAACAAGAAGAACTTTGGCCTGAGTCTGGGTGCCAACATCTCCATCAACAAGAACAAGGTAGTATCGTTGGGCGACCTCCAGTCCATCGACAACATCGCTACCCAATGGGCTTCTACAGAAATCGACCAGGACTTCGTCATCAAGACCGGCGAACCCATCGGACAGATTTGGGGATACGTCAGCGACGGACGCTATGAAGTATCCGACTTCGACATCGCCGCTTCCCAAGCAGCCGGTACCTGGGTACTGAAAGAAGGAGTGGCAGACGCCAGCGGTATCATCGGTGCCGTTCGTCCCGGCTCCATGAAGCTGAAAGAGACCAAAGCCGAAAAGACCGGTTCCATCACGACGGCTGACCGTCAGATTATCGGCGACACCAACCCCGACGCCATCGGCGGTTTCAACATCAACGCACGCCTGTACGGTTTCGACCTGAGCGCCAACTTCAACTTCAGCATCGGCAACGACGTGTACAATGCCAACGCCATCGAATATACCCAGACGTCCAAATACCAGTACCGTAACCTGATTTCCACCATGGCCTCCGGCTCACGTTGGACTAACGTCGACGCCAACGGCAACTTCCTGGATTGGAACAATGCAGAGGCACTGGCCGCTCTGAACGCCAACACCACCATGTGGTCTCCTTATACCAGCAAGTACGTCCTGACCGACTACTACGTAGAAGACGGCTCGTTCCTGCGCCTCAACACCTTGACCTTGGGTTACACCCTGCCCCAAAGCCTGTTGAAGAAGATACACATCAGCAACCTGCGCTTCTACGCCACCGCCTATAACCTGTTCTGCCTCACGAACTATTCAGGCTTCGATCCGGAAGTATCGACCATGCGCCGCACGAACCTGACTCCGGGTGTAGACTATTCGGCTTATCCCAAGAGCCGCCAGTGGGTCATCGGTGTAAACATCAATTTCTAATAACCATTCAATTCACATCTGATAATGAAAAAATTAGCATATATTCTCAGCTTGTTTGCCGGCGGCATGCTCACCGTTACATCCTGCGACTTGGAGGCGCCGGCCAAGTCAACCTTGAGTACCGACTTGATCTTCTCAACAGAAGGTTTGGCAGACGCAGCAGTCATGGCCATCCACGAATCATTTGGCCAGACCAACTCCTACCGCGGTCGTTTTATCCCCTATTTCGGCATCAACACCGATTGCGAAATATACAACAATTACGCGGACGACTCCAAGGACCCGTACACAGACAAGGAAATATCCCTGGCCGTTTATTCCGCCAGTGCGGACAACACCTATATGAACACCACCAACAATGCGTGGAACTATATGTATGAAGGCATTGAACGCGCCAACAAGGCTCTTGAAGGCATGAAAGAAAACGCCGACCTGACCAATGCCAATCTGGCCCAACTCTACGGCGAGCTGCTGACACTTCGTAGCTTCATCTACTTCGATCTGGTAAAAGCCTGGGGAGACGTGCCCTACCGCTTTGAGTCCAATACGTCAGAGACCATCTACCTGCCCCGTACAGACCGTGTGACCGTATTGAAGAAGGTGTTGGACGACCTGCTGGAAGCAGAAAATTATTTGGGATGGCCGAACGAGAACAGCTATACCACTTCTGTAGAGCGTTGCAGCAAGGCCTTTGCCAAAGGTCTGCGTGCCCGTGTAGCCCTCTTCCTGGCAGGCTACTCCCAATGGCCCAACGAGGGTTTGCGCTACAACATCCAAGACGAAACAGAACGCCGCGAGATGTACAAGATCGCACTGGACGAATGTGCAAGCGTCATCAACCAGGGCTGCAACCAGTTAGGTTCGTTCGAGCAGAACTTCCGCAACCTGTGTGAGGAAAATGTTTCTGCCGGACAGGAATCCATTTACGAAATTCCTTTCGCCAGCGGCCGTGGCCGTGTGCTCTACACCTGGGGCGGCAAGCACGCCGAGGTAGACCAATGGACCAAGCTGGCCAAAGGTGGTGTCAACGGCCCGACTCCCACGCTGTGGTATGACTACGACAAGGACGATGTACGCCGCGACATCACTTGCCTGCCTTATACCTGGGACGGTGACAAGACAACCTCCAACAAAACCATCAGCGGAACTTCCGGTGGCGGTTGGAGTTTTGGCAAGCTCCGTTTCGAATGGATGAAGCGCATCGTGACATCAACCAACGACGACGGCATCAACTTCCAGGTAATGCGCTATGCAGACATCTACCTGATGGCAGCCGAAGCCGAAAACATGCTGAACGGTCCCAGCAACGCCGGCCAGTACATGCAGCCTGTCTTGAACCGTGCATATCCTTCCGACAAGGTTTCGACCATCCTCAGCAATGCCAAAGCCAGCCAGGAAGCTTTCCAACAGGAAATTATGGACCAGCGTAAATTCGAGTTTGCCGGAGAAGCCATCCGCAAAGTAGACCTGATGCGCTGGGGACAGTTGAGCAACGCTTTAGCTGAAACAAAAGCCAAGATAGAACGTCTGGCCAAGCGTACTGGAGAATATTCCGGCTATCCCGCCAAGATTTACTACAATGAAGGACTGGATGCCGCTCCTACAGACGCAGACGGATATACAGTCTATGGCCTGGAAGCCGGCGATACAGATGACTACGGGAAAGAGAATTTCACTGAAAGCTCCTACTGGTTCACTTTCCGTGAAGAGGGAAGCGGCAGTGACGACGAAGCCAACAAAAACATCCAAGAGAACAATACGCGCATCCAGCGCTACATTGACTATCTCTATGTCAACGATCCCAACGAAAAGATGTTCTGGCCTATCTGGAAGGTATTTATCGATGGCAGCAACGGCCAGCTGGTAAACTACTACGGTTATTAATCATTCACTCTATATTTAATAGCGAAACATTATGAACAAGATATTAAAACGAATCAGTTATACATTGGGCATGTGCGCTTTGGCGTTCACTGCCGTCTCCTGCGATGACGAAGCCGAAGAACTGACGAGCGTAGAATACGACCGTCTGTTTGCACCGACAGAATTGGAGATACGCATCCAGGACCGTACCAATATCCGTGCCAGCTGGGGATGTCTGTCGGACGCCAATGCCCAGTCGTACACCATTGAGCTGTTTGCCGACGACCCCAACATGGCTTGCGAAGGCACGGCAACAGAGACTTATACAGACATCAAGGAAAATCCGTACGTCATCACCGGACTGGCTGGCGAGACCACTTACTCTTTCCGCATAAAGGCTGTAGGCGAGAGCAAAGAATCCAACTGGACCACAACCGTATTCACAACCGAAGCTGAACAAATCTTCCAGTCCGTCAGCGACGCAGACATTACAGCGACATCCGTCACCTTGCGTTGGGTTGCCGGTGAGGAAGCCAGCACCATTACGGTAACGCCGACCCAGGAAGGCAGTACAGCGGCTTCTGTCACCTATACGGTAACGGCCGAAGACATCGCCAACGGATATGCCACCATCGTAGGATTGACCCCTGAAACTGATTATGAAGCTGTATTGAAATTGGACAATCGCACACGTGGTACCATCGAATTCACTACTTCCATCGATACCGGCGGCATGACGCTGGTAGCAGAAGGCGACGACCTGGTTGCAGCCATCGAAGCAGACCAAGGAGCAGGCCTCTTCCTGACAGGCAGCACCTATGAAATGGGCAATTACACCTTGACGAAAGCCATTGCCATTGCAGCGGCTCCGACCAACAAGCCCTCCATCCACGGTCGTTTCGTAATCGGATCGGCTATCGGTTCGTTGACATTGACCAACCTCATCTTTGACGGCCAGGGTGATACAGACAACATACTCGAGCTGAAAAGTGCTGATGCCAATCTGGGTACACTGACCATCGAAGGATGCGAGATACGCAATATGGGCAAACACATCATGTACAACAATGCCAAGGGAACGTTTGGAAATATCGTCATCAACAACTGTATCATCGATGGTATCGATAACGGAGGAGGCGACGGCTTCGACCTTCGTGGAGGTGCTTTGCAGTCGCTTACGGTCAGCAATACCACCATCAGCAACGGTGTCAGAACCCTGCTCCGCTGCCAGGTAGCCAGCACAACGAACGTTATCTTCCAGAATTGTACCTTCTATAACATCTGTACGCTGGACAACTCCAACAACAATGGACTCTTCCAGATGGACAAGACCGACGAAAGCAGTCTGCTCACCGTCAAGAACTGCCTGTTCTATGGAATAGGTACCGCCAATCCGAGCGCTACAGAATCGGGCTCATGGGGTAGAAGCTCCAAGTTCAAGGCCAGTGCAAAATACAGCAACAACTATTACTACAACTGTCCGAACCTGTGGGCAAGTCTGTACAAAGACGACCACTCTGCAGTTGCCACCGAAGCCGATCCTGGCTTTGCCGATGCTGCCAACGGTGATTTCACCATCAGCAACGAAGACATGATCTACTATCAGGTAGGAGACCCGCGCTGGTATTAATCAGAACAGATCATCCATCCAAATAAGAGAGGCAGTTCCAGGTTCGTCCTGGGACTGCCTCTCTTTTCATGTTAAGACTGCCTGCCAACTGCTGCCGGACACTGCTTGCCAAAGAAAATGCTGTATAGTTATAAATCAAAAAGACGGTCCGGCTTAATCTGGGAAAGCCATTCATCGGCCCCATCAACTCCTGAACGGAGAAAGACATCTGTTCAAGCTGGACAAACCATCAGTTTAGCTATAGGAAAGTACATATAAAAAGTGTTTGAGAGAAGAATGAGGAAAGTTTACTGGTTATCAGTTACTTTCCTCATTTTGGTTAAAAGTGGCGAGGACAGACGAAGACGGGAATACGACAAGATGAGACAGAGGAACGTTACCTATCCGTAACCTATACCCCAAATGGTGAATGTTGAGGTTCGGAAGAATAAGGAAGGTTACGAATTGAATTTGAACGCTCTGATTTATAGTGAGTTACTGATGAGTAACGTAAGATTTTTGGTTACGAACCAAATTTGCCGTGTTCTGCCGTGAAATGCGTAGCAAGAAAAGACTCTTCATGTATTAATTTTGAACGCAAAAATGAATGACGTTATGAAGAGTACATTTTCAATTATCTTCTACCTCAAAAGACAGGTAGTAAAGAAAGATGGTACAGTTCCAGTTATGGGACGTATCACAGTGGACGGAACACAGGCGCAGTTCAGTTGCAAGACAACTGCCAATCCAGATTTGTGGGATACCAAGGGCGGACGCATGATAGGTAAGAGTATGCAGGCTTTGGAAGTGAACCGCAAATTGGACAAGATGCGTGTGAGTATCAGTAAGCATTATCAGGAGATTATGGACAGGGACAACTTCGTCACTGCCGACAAGGTGAAGAACGCCTTTCTTGGTTTGGAGTATCGTTGCCATACACTGATGAAAGTCTATTTCCAAAGCCGTGATGAAATGGAAAAGCAATATAAGGCTGGCATAAAGTCTTTGAGCTCATTCACAAGATACAGAATAGGATGTGCCTATGTCGGTGAGTTCTTGCAATCGCATTATCATGTCAAGGATATTGCTTTGAAAGAGTTGTCGCTGCCTTTTATCACGGACTACGAGACTTTTCTCAGAACCGAAAAGCACTTGAAGATAAACTCTGCGATGGTGTTTGTCCGCAATCTCCGTGCAATGGTATTCCGCGCCATAGATAATGAGTGGCTTGTAAAAGACCCTTTCAGACGATATGAGTACAAGGAAGAAGAGACGACAAGGGAGTTCTTGACAAAAGAAGAGATTCGCTTGCTCATGGAAATACCAATCACCCGAAAGAAGATGAGCATGGTACGTGATTTGTTTCTGTTCTGTTGTTTCACTGGTCTCGCCTTCATAGATCTTTATAACCTGAAGGAAGAGAACATCAAAACGTTCTTTGACGATGGCGAGTGGATAATAATCCATCGACAGAAGACGGGAACTGAAGCCGACATCAAGTTGCTTGACTATCCCAAGCAGATTATGGAAAAATACCGTGGATTGTGTGAAGACGGTAGGGTATTTCCAGTACCCAACTACAAAAGTTGTATGGATTCGCTCAAAAGACTGGGCAAGAGATGCGGCATCACCAAGCCGCTGTCCTGGCACCTATCCCGTCATTCGTTCGCAACCTCGGTTTGCCTCTCCAACGGAGTTCCAATAGAAACCGTGAGTTCAATGCTTGGTCACAAGAACATAAAGACAACCCAGGTGTATGCCAAGATTACCAAAGAAAAATTGAGCAAAGACGTGGAAAAGTTGTCTCAGCAGATTAATAACATTGAGGAATTCACGTTTGGAAATGTTTGCAACGACAATACTAACACTATAAATGGCAGAGTATGAAACGACAAGTGATAACAATACAAGAAGATATGGTCATCTACGCCCCACATCATGGTGAGGTGTGGATGACAGTTTGGGAGATTGCCGAACTGTTGAATGTAACGGGGACAGCAGTGAAGAATACCATCAAGCGCATTTGGAAACAAAGTGTGCTGAAAGACTTCCAGCATTCTCAATACATCAAACTTGAAAATGAATATTCTGCGCATGTCTATGATATGGAAGTGATTATCGCCATAGCACTTCAAATGGATACATACCAAGCCTTGTTGTTCAGACAATGGTTTATAAGTAAGGTTGTGAACCGCAAGGATTGCCAAGCAGAGCAAGTAAAACACGAGTATCCGATGATTATTGTGATGAACGGAACGATGCCAAGAGGTGCAAGTTAGAATTTCTCATCTTTTAATAAGATTCCTACACCTTTATAATATAATAGCGTACAGGGGGAACGATTTTTGTCGTTGTACCCTGTACGCTATTTTTGTTTCGCTATTATGAAGCAGTACCCTCCCCTTGTGAAACAGTGCCGTCGATTATCGGCTTGCGGTAATTACCAGTGAGAAGTGCTTGTATCTCGGATTCCGGATAGAGGGTTTTGCCACATAATATAATGTAGGGCAAGATGCCTTGTTTGCGATATTCCTGCAAGGTGCGGCGACTAAGCTTCAGGAACTCGGAGAGTTCCTTGTCGGTGAGGTATCGCTCCCCGTCCAAAGGTGGGTTGTAGGACTCGATGAATGAGGATAGCCAGTTGTTGGCTTTCTTCAAGGATTGCATGGCGGTGTCTATCGACTTGCTCTCATGCGTAAGAAGTTGGTTCATGTTCATTGTTTACAATTTGGATTAAGTGGTGAATATAAAATGTGTTGGCTCGCCCATGGTAAAGTTTTTGGCTTTGCCTTGGACGAGTTTGGTCTTATGCTATACCGATTTGATTCTGGCGATAAGCGGAACGATGGCTTTGACCTCTTCGGGGCAGTAATAGAATTGGCGACCTATCTGGGTATGCCCCAAGAAACGGCGGTCACGAAGTTTTTGTAAGGTGCGCTGGCTGATGCGAAGTTGCTGGCAGACCTCATGACCTGTAAGCCATTTGTTCAGACGCTTGCCGTTAGCCTTATGCTTCAGCAACTCAACTTTCTTTACCAAGGCATCGTATCTTGCCATCATCAAGTCGAATGCCTTCTTTTCCATTGTTACTACTTCCATATTCTCTGTTTTATTGGTTCAACAAATTCGGGTGCAAAGTTAATGTGTGTATGTAGAAAAACAATGAAAATGAATAACTGTGGCAGTGCTTTTCTGGGGTTTGCCGACCGCTTGGCAAGAAAAATCAAGAAAATTATACGTGGGTCATTAATGAGTTGTTAAACGGATATTTCGCAAATGATTAATTTTGCCACCGAGAAATCAAAACAGCAAAGTTTGTAACATTTAAAACGGAATCAAAATGGAAGTAATAACAATGGAAAGTTCAGCCTTTAAGATGCTGACAGAACAGATTGCCGACGTGGCAAAGTTGGTAGCTCTCATATATTCCAATGCGAGAGAAAATACCAAAAGAAGAAGTATGGAACTTGTGCTGACAAGCAGTGATGCAGCAAGAATACTTGGGATAAGCAAGCGAACCCTGCAGCGCTTGCGCTCTACCAACAGCATCGAGTACTTCATGGTGCGCGGACAATGCAGATACAGCATCAACGCTGTACAGAAATTGATTGAGGAACGAACCATTGCCAAGGAGACATGAGTATGGAAGATGGAACATTGAGACGATTGGAATTATATCTGCATGACCTGCACAAGAAGATTGACGGCATCTATGACATGCTGATGTTGAGACATGAGCGAAGCGGAGAGGACAAGGGATGCTCTTGCATCAACGAGAGATTGCTCGACAACCAGGATCTCTGTCTTCTGTTTCAAATCTCTCCCCGTTCCCTGCAACGCTACCGCAGTCTGGGAGTGCTTCCCTACAAGCGGCTGGGACAGAAGACCTACTATACGGAGGAAGACGTGAAGCAATTTATCAAGAACAACGTGAAGGATTTCAATCAAGAGAATGTGGAGCATTATTTGACTCGCATTCACCAAAAATTCAAATAACAAAAGTATTCACCATTAAACATTTACAATTATGGTACAAAAGAAAAAGAGTGATGAACAGGACGTGCTGGTAGTCCGTGACGAGAAGACGGGCGAGATCAGCGTCGTCGCCGGACTCAGCAGAGACGGCACACCGAAGCGAGCACCCGCCAAGGCGGAGAACACGTCCGACTTCCTGCGTTTTGACCGCAACAGTGACTTGATGGACAGTTTCTTTAGAAACTTCTACCGCCAGTGCAAGGAGCCAAGCCGATTCGGATTCTACCGCATAGCGGCAGACCAGGTGGGAAACCTGCTTGGAGTGATGAAGGAGTTACTGAAAGATCCGGAGGCTAACAAGGAGATTCTTTCCGCCCACAAGGTTGACACCTCCAATTATGAGAAAGAGGCAAAGCAATCGGAAGGTCAGGCGAAAGAAACCGCATCATCGGACGATGCGTCCAAGACGCAAGCTAACACAGAAAAAGAGAATGTACCATCTGAACAAACCAACGAAAAAGAGAACGACATGGAACAGAAACCAGAACAGACCGCAACCGAACAGCAGGCACAGACCGCTCCGGGTGTAAAGCAGAACCTCATTAGTGGTAACGATGTGAACCTGCAGGAACTTGGTGCCAAATATGGCATAGACTTCAACAGTATGAATGAGAAGGATATGAAAGCCCTGCTCAACTACGGCAAGACAGGGCTTGTGATTGTGAAGCCGACCTTCGGCGGTGAACAGATAGAGATACAGGCCCGTCTGTCATTCCGCAAGGACGATAACGACCAGTTGCAACTCGTGCCGCATTTCGTGCGCAACGAGCCTAAACTCGATGTCGCTTACAAAGGCTATACCTTCACTCCAGAGGACAAGAAGAACCTGTTGCAGAACGGCAACCTCGGAAAGGTAGTGGATTTCCCCGACAAGAATACAGGTGAGCTGCGTCCTCATTTCATCAGTATCGACCGTCTCACCAATGAGATTGTTGACATCCCGACCAACAAGGTGCGCATCCCCGATACCATCGGCAAGACACCTATTACCAAGGACGATAAGAGAGTGCTCTACTCAGGTATTCCGCTTCGCAAGGAGATTGAGCTTGCCAACGGGCGCAAGTTTACACCGCTGCTGCAGGTGAATGTGGAACAGCGTGGCGTGGAGTTCGTGCCTGGCAGCACAAGACAGGCGCAAGGTCAGAAACAGAATGGAGACAAGAAGCAAACCGCTGACAAGCAGGAGCAGAAGGCAGAAGGTGATGCGGGCGGTCAGAAGAAGCAGCAAGATCCCAACCACTGGCTCAATGAGGACGGAACCATCCGCCGACTCAACACCTATTTCAAGAAGGAACTGACCGAGCAGCAGAAGGACGACTATGTGGCAGGCAAGACCATCGAGATCAAGGAAGTGCCGAACAAGAACGGCAGCGGTACCTATACCGCCTACGTAAAGTTCGACTTCGACAAGATGCAGCCACGTTCCTACCGCAACAATCCAGACCTCAAACAGGCGAAGGAACAGATTCCGACCAATGAGAACAAGGTACAAGTCGCCGTCAACGAGCAGGGCAAGACCCATGAGGCGACCAAGCACACCAAGGATCCGCTGAGTCCGGGACAGTCTGCGCCAAAGAACGAAAAGCAGCAGAAGGAACAGAACGCAGAGGAACAGAAGCCAAAGAGAAAGGCAAGAAGCGTGAAGATGTAGTTGCCGCCACTTGATCCACAGAGTTAATCATCCATCATAACAACCGACATCTTCGGCCGTCTATCCCACGGTTGCGGATGTCACAAAAACAACAGACAATGAAGACAATCATCGCAGAGAAACCAAGCGTAGCCAAGGAAATCGCCCACATTGTGGGAGCTGACAAGCGTGAGGAAGGCTATATGCAGGGCAATGGCTATTATGTGACATGGGCATTCGGACATTTAGTGCAGCCTGCCATGCCGGAAACCTACGGTATGAAGGGATTCCATGCAGAGAATCTGCCTGTGATTCCCGACCCGTTCGTTCTTGTTCCCCGACAAGTCAAGACTGAGAACGGCTACAAACCAGATGCAGGTGTGCTTGCCCAGATTAAAATTATCGGCAAGCTGTTTGACAGCAGTGAGCGCATTATCGTAGCAACCGATGCCGGACGTGAGGGAGAGTTGATTTTCCGATACCTCTATGTGTATCTCGGTTGCCAGAAACCTTTCGACCGTCTCTGGATCAGTTCGCTTACGGACACCGCCATCCGTGAGGGACTTCTGAACCTCAGGGATGGCAAGGAGTATGACAATCTCTATCATGCAGCCAAGGCACGAAGTGAGGCAGACTGGCTCGTCGGCATCAACGGCACACAAGCCCTGACGATAGCCGCAGGACGTGGCACCTATTCCGTAGGTCGTGTGCAGACTCCGACCCTTGGCATGGTGTGCGAACGCTATTGGGAACACAAGCGTTTCGAGTCGAAACCGTTCTGGCAGGTACACTTCGGTGTGGTTGATGCAGACAGTGGCAATATACTGAAGTTCACATCTGCCAACCGATGGACAGACAAAGGCACCGCAACCGATATATATAATAAGGTGAAAGATACCGGTTCTACCATCATCACAAAGGTAGTAACCAAGCGAAAGGTGGAGAAGGCACCGCTCCTTTACGACCTCACCACCTTGCAGAAAGAAGCCAACTCCCAGCATGGCTTCACGGCAGAGCATACACTCTCCATCGCCCAGAAACTCTACGAGGCAAAGTTCATCACCTATCCAAGAACATCAAGCCGCTATATCTCGGATGATGTATTTGCCACCCTTCCCAAACTCTTCAAGAATCTGGAGAATCATTCGGAATATGGAGAAAAAGTGAAACTCTTGCCTGGCAGTGAGGACTACAGCAAGAACAGCGTGAATGCCGCCAAGGTGACCGATCACCATGCCCTGCTCATCACAGAAAATGCAGCCATTGGTCTTTTCAAGGACGAGAAGATCGTTTATGACATGATATTGTGCCGGATGATTGAAGCGTTCTCGGCAGACTGCATCAAGGACATCACATCAGTATCGGCGCAAGTGGATCATGAAGTTGAGTTTGGCATCAGTGGCTCCATCATCCGACAGACTGGCTGGCGAGCGTTGTCGCTCAAGGAAAAGAACAAAAGGCAGGACAAGGATGCAGACGCAACCGACAATGAGGTCAGGGAGCAAGTCATTCCCAACTGGCAAGAAGGACAGCATATCACTCTTTCTGGCTGCACCATCACGGAGGGCAAGACCAAACCAAAGCCATTGCATACGGAATCCACATTGCTTGCAGCAATGGAGACCGCAGGCAAAGAGATAGAAGATGATACGATGCGCCAGGCAATGAAGGACAGCGGTATTGGCACACCTGCCACACGTGCCGCCATCATCGAAACCCTGCTCAAACGAGAGTATATGGTGCGCCAGCAGAAGAAACTTGTGCCGACAGAAAAGGGACTCGCCCTGCATTCCGTGGTGAAGAACATGGCGATTGCCAATGTGGAGATGACGGGCAAATGGGAGGCGGAACTTGCCAAGATTGAACGAGGTGAAGCAAGTGCAGACGGGTTCACCCATAGTATCGAAGGCTATACCCGTGAAATCACTGCGGAATTGTTAGGTTGTGACAGACTTTTCAGCCACAAGGATTCCGGCTGCCAGTGTCCTAAATGCAAGCAAGGTACCATGCAGTTCTTCGGAAAGGTAGTAAGATGCAGCAACAAGGAGTGCGGTATGCCAGTGTTCAAGCAGGTAGCAGGAAAGTTGCTCACTGATGCCGACATCACCGACTTGCTCACCAAGGGCAAGACCAGAACGCTCAATGGTTTCACCAGCAAGCAAGGCAAACCATTCTCCGCAGCCATTGCCTTTGACGAGAATTTCAACACGAAATTCGTCTTTGCAGAGCGCAAAACAGCAGAAAAGCGAGGAAATGTGAAGAGATACAAGAAATAGTTTGTACCTTTGCCACCGAAACATGGTTCATAAATGGTGTCTTGATTCAGGATGCTTTTATTTACTGTGGATTAAGTGGCGGCACTCGGAGGGATACCGAGTGCCTTTTCTTGCTTTCACACAAACACCAACCGCCATCCACGGTTTATTATTCACCACTTAATCCATTCAACGGACAAATGAACAGAAAGAAACAGGCACAGACAGAGCTGTCCTATTACGGACTGTACCTCTTGAACCACCTCAGAGAGAACCGTTTTCCACAAGCCAGCGATGCGGACTTTATCCGCGAACGTGCAGACCATGCTGCAGAAGTATATGAGCAGGCACGGCGTGATGCCCTCTTTGCCGATGCGGCACAAGAGCTTGCCATGTCAGCATTGCTGAAAGGTCTCCGCTTTTCCAAGTACAGCATCCTGTATGATGTTGTTGACAGTGAGTTTCCCCTGGAGGTAGCAGTAGAAGACCAGGAAGCGTTTGTCAAGCACCTCCTGCCTTTGGTTGACAACGTGTATTCCATTTACGACCTCACCGATGACGATTTTGCCCAGTCACCGGACTACGACCGGCTCTATACAGAGCTGACGGGAGCCGTTGCCCTTTTCATAGAGTCAAATGGCGTACAATAGAAAACAACGGCTGAACGACAACATCAAGGCGATAGAGACAGCATTCATCCTTGACAGGGAACAGCGCACGCCGACCGCCCGTGAGCGTCTCCTTCTGGAGCGTTATTGCGGATTCGGTGGATTGAAGTGCATCCTGAACCCTGCCAGGGAACTGGCGGATGCCGTCCATTGGGCAAAGTCAGACCTTGAATTGTTTGCTCCAACAGTGGAGCTGCATAGACTTATCCGTGAAAACAGCAAGAATGAAAGCGAGTACAAACAGTTGATGGACAGTCTGAAACAGTCCGTCCTTACGGCATTCTACACGCCGTCAGCCGTTACAGAGGCTCTGACGGATGTGTTGAAAGAGCATCAGATCATCCCCGAAAAGGTGCTTGAGCCCTCGGCAGGCATCGGAGCCTTTGTCGATTCCGTCTTGGATAACAATCCCAAGGCAGACATTATGGCGTTTGAAAAAGATCTGCTTACAGGAAAGATACTCCACCATCTGCACCCGGAGCAGAAAGTGCGCATAGAGGGATTCGAGAAGATAGAAAAGCCTTTCAATGACTACTTCGACCTCGCCATCTCAAATATTCCCTTTGGCGATGTTGCCGTGTTTGATCCGTCCTATACAGCCATGAAAGGCATGAGGGCACTTGTCACCAGACGCATACACAACTACTTCTTTGTCAAGGCTCTTGATACGGTAAGGGATGGTGGGTTGGTTGCCTTCATCACCTCACAAGGCGTATTGAATGCCAAAAACAACAGTGCCGCGCGTTTTATGATGCTCTATCATGCAGATCTCGTATCAGCGATTCGTCTTCCCAACAACCTGTTCACGGAAAATGCCAATACGGAAGTGGGCAGTGACCTCATCATTCTGCAGAAAAATACCCAAAAGGAGTCGCTGCGAGGAGACGACAACCTGCTTGATACTGTCTATAATGACGAGAACCGCATTCCGACTAACAACTACTTTCTGGAGCATCCGGAACGCATTATCCATACAACAGCAAAGTTGGATACCGACCCATTCGGCAAACCTGCAATGATATACACGCATGAGGATGGTGTGGAAGGCAGTGCAGAGGATTTACGAAAGATGCTCCATGAAGACTTTAAGAAGAATCTCAATTTGAACCGATACTTGGGGATTGAGGGAACAATGTCTGAGGAAGTTAAGGAGGTTGAAGAAACAGAAAAGATAGAAAAAACAGAGAAGATGAAGCCTTCCATTGAGGAAAAGCAGAACGATACGGTAGTATCCTTGCAAAAGCAGGAAAAGCCTACTGATGATGCAGAGCTATCCCAAAAATCCAATCATCAGCAGCCACCAGTGCAAATGACGCTGTTTGACCTTTGGGGAATGGAAGAAGAAAACCGTCTGACTGTCCATGCTACAAAGAAGAAAGCAGAGATAACAGTGGGTGCTGTCGCCAAGAAAGTGTCAAGGAAGAAAGCAAGTCCGTTGGTAAAAAGCGTCAATCCGACTTTTGAAGTTGTGACAAAGCCTGTGGAAAAAGAAGAAAAGCCTTCGTTGACAGATGCAAAAGAGCAGGAAACAGCACAGGAGACAAAACCAATCCTGCCTGGGGATGAGCCATACGCAAGCATCTCTTGGGAAGAGAATCCGCCAATCAACGGCTTTTACGAGATGATGATGACCATGGCTCCCGAAGACAGGGTGCTGCTGCGCCAAAAGGCGGAACAGCACCGTCAGGAACAACTCAAGGCTTTGGGCGTTGAAGATACGCTTGATCCGAAGTTCAAACCTCCGATGGAACCGATAGAAGTTCTCAAAGTTCAAATCGGGCATGGACATTCGAAAGGGAATGAGGCAAAAGAAGATTCCAAGACTCAGAGCACATTGAAAGAAACAAATCATGAGCGGGAACAGCAAAAAGAGCAAGAAAGAAAGCGGGAAGAGCTGGCAAAGAAGAAAGAGAATGTTATGAAGCCCCGTCCATTTGATGAGAAACTGGAAAGTTTTCATCGTGAGGGTTCTATGGTGCTCGACTCTGCCGGAAACATCGGTGTATTGAAAGACCTTACCAAGTATGGTGCTACCTTCATGCCGTTGGATCTGAATATGGAGCAGAAAGAAAAGGCTGTCCTGTATATCGCCCTCCGTGATGCCTATCAGAAACTTTACACCTATGAAGCGGAAGAACAGACGGAAAACAAGCAGATGCGTGAGAGTCTGAATGTCTATTATGACGCTTTCTTCATCCGCTTCGGCAACCTCAATGCCAAGCAGAACGTGAAGTTCATCCTCATGGATGCCTCAGGGCGCGACATGCTGTCGTTGGAACGGGTGGAAAACGGACATTTCACAAAGTCAGACATCTTCGACCACCCGGTCTCTTTTTCGCTTGACGAGGTCAGTCATGTCGATTCTCCAGAGGAAGCGCTCACCGCCTCGCTCAACAAGTTCGGCCGTATCGACTTGCCGTATATGACTGAATTATCGGATATGCCGGAACAGGAACTGACGGAAGCGCTTAAAGGGCGCATCTATTACAATCCGCTCATAGACGGCTACGAGATAGCCGACCGCTTCATTGCTGGCAATGTCATAGAGAAAGCGGAGCGTATAGAAGAATGGCTGAAGGAAAATCCCGACCATGCAATCGTGAGGGAGTCGTTGGATGCCTTGAAGGCAAGCATTCCCGAACCGATAGCCTTTGAGGACCTGGACTTCAACTTCGGTGAACGTTGGATACCTACAGGTGTGTATTCCGCTTACATGAGCCACCTCTTCAATACACAGGTCAGCATCGTCTATTCCGACAGCATGGACGAATATTCGGCAAAATGCAGTATGAAGACCATGGCCATCACGGATGAGTATATGGTGAAGGGATATTACCGCCACTATGACGGCATGAGTCTTCTGAAACATGCCCTGCACAACACCTGTCCCGACATGATGAAGAGCATCGGCGAGGATGAACACGGCAACGACATCAAGGTGCGTGACAGCGAGGGCATACAGCTTGCCAATGCCAAGATTGACGAAATCCGCAACGGGTTCACTGAATGGCTGGAAGAGCAGTCAGACTCCTTTAAGGAACGCTTGACCACAATGTACAACCGGAAGTTCAACTGCTTCGTGCGTCCGAAGTATGACGGTTCTCACCAGACCTTCCCCGGCTTGGACTTGAAAGCCCTTGGCGGAAAGTATGGTGTCAAGAGTGTGTACCCAAGTCAGAAGGACTGTGTATGGATGCTTTTGCAGAACGGCGGCGGGATATGTGATCACGAGGTCGGTACTGGCAAAACCCTCATCATGTGCATGGCTGCGCATGAGATGAAACGTCTCGGTATGGCTCACAAGCCGATGATTATCGGACTGAAAGCCAATGTCGCGGAGATAGCTGCCACCTATCAGACAGCTTATCCCCATGCGAGGATACTCTATGCCTCGGAGAAGGATTTTTCCACCAAGAACCGTGTCAGTTTCTTCAACAACATCAAGAACAACGACTATGACTGTGTAATCATGTCGCACGACCAGTTCGGGAAGATACCTCAATCGCCAGAACTCCAACGGCAGATATTGCAGGCGGAGCTTGATACCGTGGAGGAAAACTTGGAAGTGATACGCACGCAGGGCAAAGACGTGTCGAGGGGAATGCTCAAAGGCTTGGAAAAACGGAAGTTCAACTTGGAGGTGAAGTTGCAGAAGATAGCCTACAGCATCGAGCAGCGCACCGATGATGTGGTGGATTTCCGCATGATGGGCATCGACCACTTGTTTGTGGACGAGAGCCACCAGTTCAAGAACCTCATGTTCAATACCCGTCACGACCGTGTGGCAGGACTCGGCAACAGCGAGGGGAGCCAGAAGGCACTCAATATGCTCTTTGCCATCCGAACCATACAGGAGCGGACAGGCAGAGATCTGGGAGCGACATTCCTGTCGGGAACAACTATCAGCAACTCACTGACAGAGTTGTATCTGCTTTTCAAGTACCTGCGCCCAAAAGAACTGGAGCGTCAGGACATCCGCTGTTTCGATGCGTGGGCGGCAATCTTCGCCAAGAAGACTACCGACTTCGAGTTTAACGTCACCAACAACATCGTACAGAAGGAACGTTTCAGATACTTCATCAAGGTACCGGAGCTTGCTGCTTTCTACAACGAGATAACCGACTATCGCACGGCGGAGGCGGTTGGTGTGGACAGACCAAAGAAGAACGAGATCCTTCATAACATACCACCGACACCCGAGCAGGAGGACTTCATCCAAAAGCTGATGGAGTTTGCCAAGACGGGTGATGCCACCATCCTCGGAAGACTGCCTCTGTCGGAAACGGAAGAGAAGGCAAAGATGCTCATTGCTACGGACTATGCCCGAAAGATGGCTCTCGATATGCGCATGATAGACCCGACTTGTGAGGACCATCCCGACAACAAGGCGAGCCATTGTGCGAAGATGATAGCCGACTATTACAAACGCTATGACAATTACAAGGGCACACAGTTCGTATTCTCAGATCTGGGAACATACCGACCGGGCGAATGGAACGTGTATTCAGAAATCAAGCGCAAGCTGATAGAGGATTACGGCATACCGTCGTCTGAAATCCGCTTCATTCAGGAGTGCAAGAACGAGAGGGCAAGAAAGGCGGTGATAGCAGCTATGAACGAGGGATCGGTACGAGTATTGTTCGGCTCCACATCCATGTTGGGTACAGGTGTAAACGCACAAAAACGGTGTGTGGCTATCCATCATTTGGATACACCGTGGCGGCCGTCAGACTTGGCACAGCGTGACGGTCGAGGGGTGCGTGCAGGCAACGAGATTGCCAAACTGTATGCCGACAATAAGGTTGATGTCATCATCTATGCGGTGGAAAAGTCGCTTGACTCGTACAAGTTCAACCTCCTGCACTGCAAGCAGACATTCATTTCACAGTTGAAAAGCGGAGCCTTGGGAGCGAGAACCATTGACGAGGGAGCGATGGACGAGAAATCGGGCATGAATTTTTCAGAGTATATGGCTATTCTCTCCGGAAATACCGACTTGCTTGACAAGGCGAAGCTGGAGAAGAAGGTTGCTTCTCTGGAGGGTGAGCGCAAATCGTTCAACAGGGGCAAGCGTGACTCAGAAACAAAATTGCAGTCAAAGATGGCAGAGCTGGGCAACAACAAAGCCTCTCTCAAGGGAATGACCGAGGACTACGGCAAGTTTATGGGCAAAGCCAAGAAAGACAAGGACGGCAACATCCTCAACCTCATCACTCTTGATGGTGTGGAGTCCACGAACTTAGAGGTTATAGGAAAGCATCTGCAAATGTTGGCGGAGAAAGAGACAACTGGCGGACAATACAAGCGGATTGGAGAAATCTACGGATTCCCTGTCAAGATTGTCAGCAAGACAAGTTTCGAGAATGGTCTTCCATTTGTTGACAACCGCTTTTTTGTCGAGGGCAATTACAAGTACCAGTACAACTACGGTCACATTGCCAAGTCGGACCCGATAGCAGCGGCAAACAACTTTCTGAATGCCTTACAGAAGATACCAAGCTACATTGAGCAGTATGATTCAAGATGCAAGGCTTTGGAAAAGGAAATACCGCAACTGGAAGAGATAGCTGGCAAGACTTGGAAGAAAGAGGAAGAACTGAAAGGTCTTAAAGCGGAACTGGCGGCGTTGGATAGAAAAATACAGTTGGAATTGGCACCACCACAGGAGCAAGATACTGCAGAAAAACACGAAACAAAGAATATAGAAACAGAACAAAGCATAGTTGGAAAACAAGCACGCTCCGTCTGTCGGTTATGACACCTAATTATATATAGGGGTATCTTGATGTTTTTATCATAATAAGATACCCCTGTTTTTTACATGAAATCTCAAATTTGTAAACATAACCCCATCATAAAAAATGAATAGCAAGTATTCCTGCTGAGTTTATCAAATCAGGTCCATTGTTGTTGATGACGACTCTACCATCAGCTCATATATACCTTTCCGACACAAGCATATAGTGTTTTCATTTGTACCCCGAATGTGTACAGTTTCAAACCATGATTTACATTTTAACATAAGAAACTGAAGCCGTGACCATTTGTGAATTTTTGCCAAACTAACTCCAGTACATACAACAGATGTAAAAGATTTCTGCAAAATTGACCGAAATCATAAGAAAAAACACCAAATCAGCAAATTTCTTAAAGATTATATCCGTTTCTTAAGATTATTTTTGTATATTTGCAGCATTAGTTTGGTGGTAAAGCCTATTGGCCTGCCACGTGACAATAGGACCTTACGGAGCAAGCCTATATCACAATTCTTCTCCGTAGCAACAGTCCGTTCTCTCTCACTGGTCTCTCCCTGCGCGGCAGAGGCATACGTTTTTATATTTTTCAAACACTCCAAATTGACAGCGCATGAGAAAGTTTACTTCTTTTTTACTGTTAGGCTTCGCTATCGGCAGTTTCGCGCAAACGCCCTGAGGAGTCAGCGGAAGCGAACTGTGGTTCAAGACTGCGCCTTTGAACTCAGACCTGCAAGGTTATTACCGTTGGCAGGATTTCTCTGGGGATTCCATACGGCTGATGCTATTGGACAGCCGTGGCGTCAAGTCTGAACTTACTCTTCCGAACAGTTCAGTCCATTACTTCAACTTTAATCCGAGTCTCTGGCTCGCAGACGGATTTCGTAGTCTGAGTGCCAAACTCAAACACGGCAACCTCTCGCAGGCTACCGTCATCGGTGTCTTTGCACCGGAACTGGCAACCATCGGCAAGGATATGGTTGTCTATGCTCTTGACGGCCGAAAGGGCGACGGAGCCATTCTGAGCAAGGACAAAGCCGTAAGGGGTAGAGGTGTTGAACCACTGGACTATGGTTCAGCATCGGGTGAAGACCTGCTTTATCAATCAAGTGATTCTTTGTCCGAGAACGGTTTTAAGGAAAGCGCTCTGCGAGTTGTGTCCTACTTCAAGGTAAGCAATCCTTCAACAACATTGTGGGGAGACAACTCCAACACCACATTATTCATCGGAACCCCTTCCACCTCTGGCAGTTTCGGTACGGATTTCCCGACCTCGCTCTTCGGTAATGCTTCCATCCGTGGATATGCCCCTGAGCTTATTGTGTTCAGCAGGATGCTTACACCCGATGAGCGCAGAAAAGTGGAGAGCTATCTGGCGGTAAAGTACGGCATCACCCTCAAAGGCTCGTATCTTGACAGCGACGGAAACCTGACTTGGGATATGGCGGAGAACCAAGCCTACCACCATAGGGTCACAGCTGTTGGAACCGACATGGCAGGAAGTCTCTCCCAGCCGCTTTCCGCAACATCATATGAGGAAAGTCCGGTGTATGCGGCCTTGAAGGAGAACGGAACTTATCATGACGCAAATCCATACAACCCTTCATCCGCTTCCCGTCTGCTTGTCATGGGACGTGAAAACGGCAATCCGATGCCGGACAGAGGCTTTACTTTCTGGGGCGACGATGATGTGGCACTTGCAACATATACCTCACCTACAGATTCCCTGTGGCATGTCATGAAACGTACATGGATGGTCAAGACCAACGTGCCGTCAAAGCCCGACAGTACAGTGGCAAGATGGACTGCGCAAGGACTTGAAGTGTCAAGGAATGGCTTTACAGACAATATCATCCAAGAGAAAGCCGCTTCCGGAGCTTATGCCACGACCCCAGCCCTTGTTGGAGGTGGCGGTGCTTTTGAGTTCACCTGTCCGACAAGTCACCCGACTTTTGACGTTGGCTTCGGAAGTATCGGTGGCAGCACATGCAAGTATGGATTCCGGTTCACCAATGCTGGAGTTGTTTATCCGATCATCAACGGAGCGGTCTCAAATTCATACATCGCCACGGATGTTGACGGAACGGACATTTCCATCCGCAAGGAAGGCAAAAACATCTATCTGCGTGTTGACGGAACAGGAAGTGCGGCAAGAACCATATCCCTTTCGGATGCAACTGACACAGACACAAATGTGGGCATTATCCGAACGGAAGGAGCAGAGTCCGCCTTGAACATGGCAGGCTTGAGGACAGGAGGAATAGATGATGTCGGTTATATGGCAGAGTTGAGCTATGACCTCACACCGGACAGGGAATTCTCAGACTATTGCCGCAAGCGTACCGTCATGCTCATAGATCCAAGCGGTGAAGGTGATTTCGACATCAACAGCAATAGTAACATAAGATGCTCCAAGCCTGATATGACAAGGGGCAAGACCATATTCCGCAATATCCTATGGGATGCAGACGGAAGCGGAAGCGATGTGTTCACATTCGCCTATTATGACGGCATTTCCTATGATGCCACTCCTACGCCGTCAAGTTGCGAGAATGGAGTTCCACGCAATGACGGGTATATCGACATCGGCATCAACATCGGTACACCAGTCTATTCCTATGTGCTCAGCGTTGACACCGTTGCAGGAAAAGTAAAAGGAGAAACCATTGCCAGAGGAACATTCTTCGGTGACACGCATAGAATCACGAATCTTGCCCCCGGCGCCTATGCGCTGTCCGTATCACAAGGTGGAGGCAACGAGATTTATGCCACTGGCAATGCACTCTACACCTCATACTCACATGACACCAGGACCTATCTGTCTGGCGACATCTCATGGACGGTGAACGATACAAAATCAAACTACCGTGTGGGATTGGAGCCAAGCCTCACGGACGAGATCACCCAATATGGCTTCGACATGCGGGGCGACAAGGCGCATATCATAACCGGTGGATATACAAGCCTAACCAAATATGTCACCATCAAGCCTGGCGATGTGCTCAGTGTTACAGTCCGCAATATGCAGGTCACATACAAGTTGAACGGACAGACCGTGCATCATGAATATGTCTGGTCACTTCGTGCATGGCGGTTCTGCATCAAGTACGGAAAGGGCGAGACACATATCACAGACCTTACCGTAAACGGTACGCCTGTAACCTCATTCACCACAAGGGGCAACGTGCAGATAGAAACACCCAAGAAGTGTACGACAACGATGACCGTCTATGTCGGCAGCGAGTGTGATGCAAGTATGCCTAACGGAACACAGGCAAGGGAGAACCATGTGGGCAGCTCGGACAGACAGGCTGACAATACCTTCATTTCTGGAGAAGACGAGGATTTCACTGTCAAGGGCAACGGTTCTACGACAGGCATCTACGAGGCTAAACTCACACAGGACAAGCCTTCTGCAGCCACATTGATGGTGTTTGACGTATCAGGCAAACTGGTGGTGTCACGCCAAATGACAGGCGAAAGCGTCAAGCAAGCCGACTTCAAGGTTCCCGCATCGGGTGTGTATGTCGTGAAGGCAATCTCCGAGAATGGGGAGCATACAAGGAAAATCTCAGTAAAGTAACTTAAAGGAAGATACGCATGAAGAATTATATACAGAAGGTGGCGTGGGCATTGGTTTTACTGCTTGCCGCCACACTGTCCCTTTCGGCAAAGGACGGGACAGCCGTGAGAAAACTCTTCAAGAAGGGTGTCTCTGACAGTATCTCCGTAGGAGGTAGCAAACTGGTCGTTCTTCAGAAAGACCTCATTCGGAACAGAAGCCTTTCCGTGAACTCTATCGGAGAGGAGAATGTTCCTGAGCTTGACTTTGCCATGACCAACGTCACGGCAGGAGGACAGGGCTACCGTTTTCTCCCTCACGGAACACACTTCACAGGCGAGGGTGCGACTGTCAAGATAAAGTATGACCGCACGAGAATACCAAGCGGCTATACCGAGGACGACATCCGTACCTATTACTACGACCCGGCCGAGAAGCATTGGGTTGCGTTGGAGCGTGTGCGTGTGGACAAGAAGGAAGAGTGTGTCGTTTCAAAGACGACCCACTTCACCGACATGATCAACGGTGTGATACAGGCACCGGAGTCACCGCAGACAGAAGGCTTTGCCCCGACGATGATGAACGACATCAAGGCGGCTGACCCGACGGCGAAGATAAATGTCATTGCGCCTCCAAGCGCAAACAACCGTGGCTCTGCCAACTTGCAGTATCCGTTCGAGATGCCGCCAGCACGAAACGGTATGCAGCCAAGCCTTGGCTTGCAGTACAGCAGCGAGGGCGGTAGCGGTTGGCTTGGCGAGGGTTGGAACGTCAGCGTGCCAAGCATTACGCTTGACACCCGGTGGGGCGTGCCTCGTTATGACCAGTCAAAAGAGACGGAGACTTATCTTTTGTCCGGTTCAATGCTCTCCACTATGGATGACAACGGACAGATGGGAGTCGCACACCGTGGCGAGAAGATGAACAGAAAGGCTGACCGCCAGTTCTACACCCGCCAAGGCGGTGATTTCAGCCGTATCATCCGCAAGGGTGACAGTCCTGCCAACTATTATTGGGAGGTTACAGACAAGCAGGGTGTCAAGTACATCTATGGTGGTGACGGAGCTGTTGTAAAGGGCAATGTCACTGATGCTTCGGGCAATACCCGTGAGGTGATTGCCGAATGGAAGCTGAAACGTGTCGAGGAACTCCACGGTGACTATATAGAATATGTGTATGACATCGTGGATGAGGATGTGCGTGGCGGCTTGAAGGCCAAGGCTGCATATCTGAAAGAGGTTCACGCAGGTAATGCAGGACAGGAACCGCACACCGTTGTACTCTTTGAAGGCAACAAGGTAAAGCAGGTAAAGACCAACAATGCCCGCTATGGATTCCTCGCCTCCTCCAACAAGCTGCTGGAGAAAGTGACCGTGAATTTCCAGGGCGAGACATTGCGCAGCTATGCCTTTGACTACAAGGAAGGTGCATTCCACAAGGAAATGCTCACAGGTGTCAGACAGTACGACAACACCGGAAAGGAAGTGGCTTTCCAGAACTTCGACTATTATGATGATGTGCAGGCTGAAAAGGGATATGTTCCGTTCAAGGACGATTCCGAGAAATGGAACACGCACGATGACGGACTTGACGCTGGTTTCGTCAATCCTTTAAAGACTGTCAGCAAGCGTTTCAGCGACAAGCCTACTGCACTTGGCGGAACAACAAGTTCTTCTGTAAGCGGTTCGTTCTATGCAGGTGTGGGACCTTGGGACGGAAGCAAATGGAAAGGCAATACAATAGGAGGTTCTTACAGTTACTCCAGCGATACCAGCAAGGGACTTTCCGCATTCGTTGACTTGAACGGTGACGGACTTCCAGACAAGGTTTATAAGTCCGGTGGTTCCGTATATTATCGTCCACAGGTCAAGACTGACAACGGAGAAGTCGTATATGGTGAGCCTGTCAAGGTAAAGGGCATCAGTAACTTCTCGACAACCAAAAGTTCTACGAACTCTTTCGGTGCGAATGCCGTTGTCGGTTGGAATGTCCTGACTGCCGTTGTCGGAACGGACAAGTCAACCACTAAGACCAAGACCACCCAGTATTTCAGCGACATCAACGGTGACGGACTTGTTGACCTCGTTTCAAATGGCAAGGTTTATTTCAACCACTTGGAGTTTGACGAGGCAGGCAATGCCGTGCCTACATTCACTTTGAGCAGTGCCGATACGCCAAGTCCTATCATCTATGGCGGCAAGGTTGACACATCCGTTATGGAGGTTAGCGAGGATGAGCAGGCAGAAGCCATCAAGAACTCCCCTATGGAGGATATTGTGCGTGTATGGCAAGCGCCAAAGGATGGAACAGTAAGCGTGGCAGGTCAAGTAAGCCTTGTCGCTCCTACTGGAGACTATGACGCTGACGAATACCAAAAAGCGGACGGTGTGAGGGTTGCCATTCAAAAGGGTGGCAATGAGCTTTGGAACAAGACTATTGCAAAGGGCGACGGCAGTTCTTATGCCGCTGCAGTCTCTTCTGTTGCCGTCAAGCGAGGTGACAGAATCTATTTCCGTGTGCAGTCGGGTTCCGAGGAAACAAGCAACGGCTCATTTGACAAGGTGAACTGGTCGCCTACCATTATATACGCTGGCGAATCTAATGTTTTGCCTAACGGGCTTTCTTCAACAGAGTACAAGCCTGAGGATGGTGCCATCTATGATGTGAACACCTCTGCCAATGTGGAGAATGGTTCAAGTGTTGAAGTTCACAGTGTCTTCCACAAGCCTGTAACAACCGACGATGTTGTTCTCAGCATCATCGGCAGCAACGACAAGAAAGACAGTGACGGAAACGACAACCCGAACTATATCGAGAAGACGGTCTTTGCTCGTACACTGAAGGCTAATGAGACTTTCAATGGCGATTCACTCAACATCAGTCTGGAGAATACAGAAAAGCTGACCAACTTCAGCTTTGAGATTTCATCCACCTCAAATGTTGATTGGAAGAATATCGGTTGGCAAGCGTCTGTGACTTATAAGGACTCTGCCAATATCGAACAGACGGTAGCCGTTCCTGCACACTACAATACATTTGCAAATGCCTTGGCAGAGGGCAAGCCATACTTGACCACAGCGACTGATACAATTATGGTTGTGTCACCAGTGCTTATCCTTTCTGACAATTCCATCAATGGCCAGATTACTTTGACTGCCAAGACAGAGGATGCACTTGTTGGCAAGAAGTCTTTCACTATCGAGAATGGCATTTTGAAAGCCGATACTCTGCGATTTGCAACAACCGCAGGAAAGAAGTTATGGTTTGAATACAGCTATCCTGCAACTATCTCGGATGAAACTGTTACTTCTGCCTCTGTTTCCATTCAGAAAGATGCGGCAGGTCTTGTGACAGAGAATGTCCTTGCTGGATTCTATGCAGAAAGCGATAATCTTGGCTTCGGTATGCTTTACCGTGGCTGGGGAGGTTTTGTCTATAACTCTGCAGAAGGCAGATATGCAAAGCCTATTGACGAGTCATTGCTGAAATTGCCGGAAAACGAGAACGACAAGGTTGATCCTCTCACAATGGCATTCACTCCATTGGGCACAGACCAGACCTCTATGGACAAGTGGGTCGGTCAGCGACAGGACATCTATCTTACTGCGACCGAGGCAAGCACAGCCCGATTGACCGAGCAGGATGTACTCCTTACCAATCCTTTGGATAACAATGCGGAGGTGGCAGGACTTGCAGGTGAATACTTGCAAGGCACTGGCGCAGCGGCGGTAAACCAAGTTGTATCAAGCAAGAGTACCGTTGTGCAAGGCGGTGCGCTGGGCATTACCCACAACAATGCAAATGGTAGCTCCAAGACGGAAGTTGCCATGATGGATATGAATGGTGACGGATTCCCTGACATCATTGCTGGTGGTAGTATCCAATACACCAATTCACAAGGCGGATTGAGTGGAGAAATCTACAAGGGTATCGGAGCTAATAACTCTGACAATGCTTCTGAGGCATGGGGATATGGCGGCAATCCTGTGGCTTCCGTATCACAGATTACGAATTTGGCGAAAGGTGTAAAGCAGTCTTTGAGCAATGTACAGACAGAATGGCAAGCTCAATTCTCTATCACTGGCAGTGCGCCAAAGAACACAGATGAAGCCGTAGAGTCATTCATTGACATCAATGGTGATGGACTTCCAGACAAGATTCTTTCCGACAAGAAAGTAAGATTAAATCTTGGTTATGCCTTTACTGAACCTATTGATTGGGAACTTGATCGTATTCAAGGTGGTAAGAGTCTCTCTTATGATATAGGTGCAAGTGGTGGCGCTAACCAAGGATTTGGCGAAATTAAGGAAAAACAAATCAATAAGGCCTCCGGCAGTTTCTCCGCAGGATTTGGCATCGTGACTTCTGAAAGCGAAGAGGAATACAACCTTATCGACATCAACTCTGACGGTCTCCCAGATAAGGTCTGGAAGAATGGTGATGGTATCATTGTTGCCCTTAATACAGGCAATGGCTTTGACGAGCCTATCAGTTGGAAGGGTGCAAGTGCGCTTAGTGAATCAGCCTCTACATCAGAGTCTGCAAATGCAGCGTTCACTTTGACCATCAACATTCCTGTCATAAGCATCAAGATTTCAACCAACCCTGGTGCTTCCACCTCACATAGCATCAACCGCCCTACATATTCTTTGCAGGATGTGGATGGTGACGGCTATCTTGACATCGTTGAGTCTGAGAAGGAAAGCGAGTTGAAGGTTACACGCTCTGCCATTGGCAGAACCAACATGTTGAAGTCAGTCACCAATTCCTTGGGCGGAACTTTCACATTGGACTATGCCCACACCACTCCGACCTACGGTCTTCCTGGTGGCAAGTGGGTAATGTCTGCCCTTACCGTTGACGACGGAATCCATGACGATGGTCCAGTCATGACAACCGCCTTTGAGTACAAGGACGGAAAGCGTGACCGCCATGAACGTGAGTTCCTCGGTTTCGGTGAGGTTATCACCAAGAACCTCGATACGGAGAATGGCAATTCTGTTTACAGACAGGCTGTTGAGAACTACGATGTAGCCAACTACTACACGCAGGGCAATGTTACCGCTACTTCCGTGGAGGATGCCAACGGCAACAAGTACACCGAGACAAAGAACCGTTACGACAGCTACTATCTGACTGCCGACGGTGACAAGTACACGTTCGCAAAGCGTGACGTGAACCTTTGGAGCGACCGTGCTTCTGCATTCGTTCCTCTCCGCTATACGGCAAACTTGCAGTATGAGGGAGCGGCAAACGGTGTGGTTACATCCGAGGCATGGAACGAGTATTACCTCAATGGCTATCATGGTGAGTTGAAGTCCTACAAGTACAGCGACAAGGGCAGTCTTGGCGAGGACGGAAACGGCAAGTTCGATTATGCGACTGCTATCAAATATACCGACAATGCAAGCAAGCACATCCTCGGACTTCCTGTTGATGTGACTGTTACAGGCGGTGACGGCTCACTCTATCACCATGTGACGGCGAAGTATAATACCAACTACGCCAACCATATCACTCAGATTACACAGCAGTTGAATGACGGTGCGGCAGTTACTGATTACAAGTACGACTCTTACGGCAACATCATCCAGAAGACCCTCCCTGCCAACGGCAAGGGACAGCGTATGTGGTACAAATACCGCTATGAGCCGGAAATGAACATGTATGTTGAGCGTATTGACGATGCGTGGGGTTACCGCAGCGAGCAAGGCAACTTCGACTATCGCTATGGTATCGCCAAGGAGCATCGTGACCTCAACAACTTCTACTATGAGACTGATGTTGACGACCTCGGTCGCATTACTGGCGTACGTGGTCCAAATGAGTTGGCTACGGGCGTGCCTTATGCCATCGCCTTTGAATATCAGCCTTTGGCTACATTCAATGAGAGTGGCATTACCGCTCCTGCTTACGCAGTGACCAAGCACTACGACATCCAGCACCCTAACGACGACTTGGAGACCGTTACATTCGTTGACGGTTTCGGAAGAGCCGTGCAGGTGAAGAAGGACGGTGTTGTGACAAGTGCATCCAAGGGAAGCTCTGCCAAGGACGAGAACGTGATGATTGTCAGCGGCAGAAACGTGTATGATGCTTTCGGACGTGTGGCAAAGGCTTTCTATCCTACAACGGAAGGAACTGGATCGAACTCAACGTTCAGCAAGTCATTTGACAATGTATCTCCAACGGTTACTGTTTATGACGTGCTCGACCGTGTTACCTCTGTGACATTGCCGGACAACTCTACGACAACTACGGCATATACAGTTGACAATAGCAGTCATACTCTCGTTACAACCGTAACGGATGCACTTCATAATGTGCAGGCAACCCATACCAACGGCAGTGGCAAGACCTTGAAGACCATCCAGAAGAGCGGTCCTGACGGTGAGATTACCACTTCGTTTGAGTATGATGGCATACAGCGTCTTGTTCGTGTTACCGACACGGAGGGTAATGTAACGACCTCTACTTACGACATGGGTGACCGCCGTACTGAGGTGAACCATCCTGCAAGCGGCATCACAAGTTTCACTTATGATGCGCTCGGCAATGTGCTGACCAAGCAGACTGCCAACCTTGCAAAGGAAGGCAAGTTCATCACCTACGATTACGACTATCAGCGTCTGACGGGTATCAACTACCCAGACCACCCGGAGAACAACGTAAAGTATTACTACGGTGGTCGCAATGCCTCTCAGAACCGTATCGGTAGGTTGATGCTCCGTGAGGACGGAACAGGTGCCATCGAATACTTCTATGGCAAGATGGGCGAAGTCACCAAGACCCGCCGCACGATGATTGTGCCTAACCAGGCGATAGCAACCTACGTGACGCAATGGACTTATGACAGCCACAACCGTCTGTTGGAGATGATTTATCCTGATGAGGAGAAAATCACCTACTCTTACAACCTCGGAGGTCAGCTTGAAAAGGTTCATGGCTACAAGTCATACGGCTACGATTATGTAAGCAAGATTGGCTATGACAAGTTCGAGCAGCGCACATACTTGAAGTATTGCAACGGTGCAGAGACATTCTACACCTACGCCCCACAGCGTCGCAGATTGCAGAACCTCACTGTGAATAGTGGTGGCAACACCATTATGGATAACGCTTATACATACGATGCAGTAAGTAATGTGCTCAGTGTTGTAAACGGTGCGTCAGTCCCACAGAGTGGCAAGGCTGGCGGACAAATGGCGCATACCTATACATACGATGCACTCTATCGTCTTGTAAGCGCAACAGGTACTTATACAGGTGCGGACAACAAGACAGCAAGCTACACTCTTGCGATGGGCTACGATAACATGCACCGTATCACATCAAAGCGTCAGATTCTCACGCAGAACAATGTGCAGTTCAACGGTACGTTGAATGCTGGCTATGATTTGTCGTACACTTATGGAACAGACACAGGCAAGAAATTCCAGCTTGCCAATGTGAAGGATGTGAATTATCGCACGGAAGAAAATCCGTCAGAGAGCGAGAATGTGAACAACAATCACGCCTATGAGTATGATGCTAACGGTAATCTTGTTTATGTCAACACAAGCCGTACCAAGAAGGATGGCATGGCTGACGAGAAGACCGCAGAGCGCAAACTCAAATGGGATGAGGAGAACCGTCTCCTCGCTTCTGATGATAACGGCTTTGTTACCAATTATTGGTATGATGCAGATGGTGAGCGCACAGTGAAAACTTCTGGCGAGAGTGACCAGGTTTATGTGAACTCCGAGTTTGCTGGAGGTCGCACGAACACAGCCAAGTTCTCGTTGTATGTAAGTCCATATTTGGTTGCCAACCAAGGCGGACGTTACACCAAGCATATCTACATCGGTAGTCAGCGTGTCGTTTCCAAGATTGGTGACTTCGACTCTTACGGCTCAGACCCACGCCGCATCCAGTATGCAGGTAGTGAGACTGATGGCTTGTCTGTTGATTATAAGGTTAAATATACTCAACAGTTGCAGGTCATTAAGGATAATTATGCAACCTTTGCAGTGCCGTACAATGGCGAGGACAACAACGACTATGTCGATGGCAAGGGCTTCTGCTGCAATGACGGCAGCTTGGAGGCTGCGCAGGCACGTGTTATGGCAAGAGCAATGAAGAACAATTTCCAAGAGGGTGACTCATACGAGAAGATGCAGTTCTACTATCACCCAGACCATTTGGGTAGCAGTAGTTACATCACCAACCTTGAAGGCGAAGTGGTGCAGCATATCGAGTATGTTCCTTTCGGTGAGGTTTTCGTTGAGGAGCGCAACAACATTTGGAATACACCTTATCTTTTCAATGCGAAGGAATTCGATGAAGAGACGGGATTGTATTACTATGGAGCGAGGTACTATGACCCAAGATTAGGACTATGGATAACTACAGATCCTTTGCAAGAAAAATACTACGACATCTCTACTTATTGCTATGCTTATAACAATCCAATACGATATGTAGATCCAACAGGAATGGAAGGATGGCTGTCTGATTGGTGGAAACAAAACAATGTTGGAACCAGATTGTTAGGAGGTGTCCAAATGGTTGGCGGTTCTATTGAGGCTGTTGGTGGAGGAATCGGTGGAATTCTTACTGCAGAAACAGGTGTAGGTCTTGCTGGTGGTGTCGCTCTGTTGTTACATGGTGCCGACAATGCTTATGCAGGTGCAAAGCAAATGTGGACTGGAAAAAGCCAAACTACATGTACATATGCTGGCACTAAATATGCATCTCAAAAATTGGGGGCCAGTGAGGAGACAGCTGACAAAATAGCAACAACAGTAGATGTTGGAACAAGTTTTGTCGGAGGAGGCTCTGGACTATACAAAAGCAATAGATTTGTCACTGGGAGACTTCAAAAACATGTTAATCAAGCTGTCAAGGAAGTTGATTCAGAAGGACTAAAGGCATTGACTCAGAAACAACTTAGAGCAGTCCAAAAGAATTCGAGATTATATCCAGCATATAGGGGTAACAGAATAGATGTGCGTACCAGACAAAAAGTTGGAAATGACAAGTTTCTAAAATGGTTTGATATAAAAAGCAATTATACTAATGGACCAGATTTTACCAGAGGAAACAAATGGTGGGATATGACAACTCATGCCCAATGGCAGAAACATGTAAATAAATATGGGAAAAATGGCACTTTATTAAACACCGCTCCTAAACGTTAATAACTGTAATTAGAGCCAGAGACATTCAGTTTCTGGCTCTATAATAAAATAAGATGAAATGAATTTACTCCATTATTTCAATAAAAAAAGAGAATTATCTCCAAGTAATAGGAAAGAATATTCCTTAAATGAACATGGATATGTGGATTTAAAGAACCAATTTATAGATAGTTCCGATTTGGCAAACAAATACGAAAAATGCGATTTTTCTAAATCGTCGTTTGCTCATTCCAATAGAATATATTGGATAGAAAACAGAATATTTATAAATTCAATATTTTATAAAACAATTTTTAGAGCATTAGCAGAACATGGAAATGAATTTTATAGCTGTATGTTTGAAAATATAAATTTCAAAAATGCAATTATAGGATACGATTCATCGTGCTATACCTATTGTACTTTTAAGAAAGTCAAATTCGGTGCATTTATAAAACCACAATTTAGAGATTGCAAATTTATAAATTGTGATTTTTACGATGTGGATTTTCAAGCTTCAAATTTTGAAAATTGTGAGTTCATCGGCAATTTAGATAACGTGTGGTTTAGAGGAGGATTTCCTACAGAATCTTTTAAAAAAGAGTTTGGAAATGCTAAGCAGAATAAAATGCTAAATGTATCTTTTGAGGATGCAATATTACATGATGTGACATTTAGTGACAATTGTGATTTATCTACAGTTTTGTTCCCTAAACAAGGAAAGTATTTGTTTTTTGATAATTGGGATGAACAGTTAGATCTGATAATGAATGAATGTACAGCAAATAAGTCTATGACAATAAGAAACGATATTGTTTCTTTTGTTGAAATACACAAGGTTCATTCAGCAAATCAAAAGTATTATATCTTAAATGTTGTAGATTTGTTGAAAGAGTATGATGATAAAGCTGTTGAAATTATTGCAAAAAAAGCAACACAAAAAATAGGATTTTCAGAATAGAAATGTAAAATAAACTGTGTCATACTACAATTGGTAAACACAGTTTATTTACGTTTTATCTTTGAGCCACCTTGAAAAAAAGTGACATCAAAACAGAGTGGTGCTTCAAAATGCTGGAATTTTTTACAGACCTTATGTATCTGCACTACAAGACGATTTAATTTACACGACCTATATGCACTTATTTTTTCTTCAATACATATAGCTTAGCAGTCTCACCTTTCGGTTCATTACCCAGTGAATCTGTCAAGACAACATTGTTGGCATCCTTCACTTTATAGAAGGTATGCTCGCCACTTGAAGAGCGCACAAGCATCAAGACATTGTTGTCAAGCACTTGAAAGGTGCCGCTTGTTTCGTCATACCCTTTTTTGCTATCTATTTTGCAAAATAGAACAAATCTATGCAATAAATGCAAATTACAATCGTCTTTCAACTATAACACAAAAAGTTGGCGAGATGAAAATAACATTAAGACAAGGCTTCAAACCGCCTTAAAAATCAGCAGGGAATATCAGAGGATTTTTTCCTTTGAATCTTTGACTTATTTCCTTTTGCAGAATCTGCTCCACTACCGTGACCGATGCACTCCATAATGTTCAGGCTACCCATACCAATGGCAGTGGCAAGACCTTGAAGACCATCCAGAAGAGCGGTCCTGACGGTGAGATTACCACTTCGTTTGAGTATGATGGCATACAGCGTCTTGTTCGTGTTACCGACACGGAGGGTAATGTAACGACCTCTACTTACGACATGGGTGACCGCCGTACTGAGGTGAACCATCCTGCAAGCGGCATCACAAGTTTCACTTATGATGCGCTCGGCAATGTGCTGACCAAGCAGACTGCCAACCTTGCAAAGGAAGGCAAGTTCATCACCTACGATTACGACTATCAGCGTCTGACGGGTATCAACTACCCAGACCACCCGGAGAACAACGTAAAGTATTACTACGGTGGTCGCAATGCCTCTCAGAACCGTATCGGTAGGTTGATGCTCCGTGAGGACGGAACAGGTGCCATCGAATACTTCTATGGCAAGATGGGCGAAGTCACCAAGACCCGCCGCACGATGATTGTGCCTAATCAAGTGATCGCAACTTATGTGACGTAATGGACTTATGACAGCCACAACCGCCTGTTAGAGATGATTGTCCAGACGAGGAGAAGATTACTTCTCTTACAATCTCGGCGGTCAGCTTGAGAAGGTTCATGGCTAAAAAGCAAAGGATGTTAGTTCTTATATATTAATAAAGTAAAAAATGCCCAAATGCAATATATTTTAACGCCTTAATAATGAAAATTGTTAATAATACATAAATAACGCATTCGTTATATATCGATTTAAAATAAATTTCGTAAATTTGCATAATTTAATCAATAGTACTGTATAAATATGAAAAAGTATTTAGTTTTAATATTATTGGCAGTGATTGTATCATCGTGCCAAGATGAAATTCTTAATGACAGTAATCCTGTTATTGAGAACGTGAATGTTAATTTGTCTATGGATGAGGCAATGAGTATTGCAAATGATAATCCTACAAATTTATCAGAGGATGAGATTCTGGCAATGGTAAATGATTTTTCCACTTCGTTGGGCTCAAAAACAAGAAGTGCTGCCAATCCAAGAATGTCTATTGTGGGCTCATATCGCATTGGCGGAATTATATCAAGCAAGACAACAAGAGGGACTACGACTGATAGTATTCCTGTTTATGAGGTGTGTTTACAGTCTGGAGAAAAGAGTGGGTATGCTTTAGTTTCTGCCGACTCTCGAAGTGCTGGTGTTTTGGCATATATAGAAAATGGTAATTTTGAGAAAAAAGATAGTACTGGGGCATGTTTGATGTTAAAATTGGCAGAAGCTTCAACTGTTTCAGAGATAAATAAAATAGAAAGGCTCAAAGTTGAGTTACGAGAGAAAACCTTGAAGAAAGTAGCTTCTTGTTTGGGTAAATCTACAGTAACATATGAAGAAATAAAAGATTTGATTGAGGTTAATGGTGTAAAAAGCCATGAAACAACTTCCCGTTCTACAGCTT
Organism: Mediterranea massiliensis; assembly: GCF_900128475.1. Taxonomy (GTDB): domain Bacteria; phylum Bacteroidota; class Bacteroidia; order Bacteroidales; family Bacteroidaceae; genus Bacteroides; species Bacteroides massiliensis_E. The sequence goes on from NZ_LT635838.1 coordinate 460,791, forward strand.
ATGACAAACCTTTGAGCCAGATTATATCGTTAATGCCTCAAAATGGTGGAGCTGTTTTAAAGACCGAGTGGGATCAAGACAATCCTTATAACTTGTTGTTGCCTAAAACTTATAATGAATATCATACGGAAACAAATTACCCTATGGGGTGTGCTATTACAGCAGGAGTTCAAACTTTAGCAGCTATCGCTCCGAGCATGACGATTGATGGAACAGTCATAGACTGGGCATTTGTTACTAAAAAACCGAAATTGAAGTATGATTCGTATTTTGGCGGAGATTATGAGGAGGCTATGATGATTTCCAAAGTAGTTAAGCATATGTATGAAGGAACAAATACAACACCAAATATTGATGAGGATTTTAAGTATGGGCCTTATGATGATCCGAATATACCTCGTGTAAAAAGTAGTACAACTTCAGTTTCTAATTTATTGGATTATTTAAAGAAGTATGTTTCTTGTGGCACTTATTATAATAAATATGCCCCAGATCCATTGTTAAATACGATAAATGCAAACCGCCAGATGCCTTGCGTTGCAATAATGGGTGGAACACATACTGCAAATGAACAGGCAGAAAAAGGTTCTCATGCTTGGGTTATAGATGGATATGCAATTTGCACTAAGACAAGCAGAGAAATTTTACGAAATAACGATTTGTACTTTCATGCTAATATGGGATGGGGTGGACCTGACAATGGCTTTTATAAGGTAAATGCAGATGCTTCGACTGATTTTGAGACAACATTAGGCACTTATAATATAAATTTTTGGGAAATAACAGAAATTCATAAGAAATAATTAGTTTTAATTGCATTTGGTGTACAAAGTTATGTACATCAAATGCTTTATTCTATTGGCAAATATGAAAATAATTCAATACTTTTTTCTTTTTTTTGTGTTTTCTATAGTATATGGCTGTAGTAATGGTACTGATGTTTCATCATTGTGTTTTGAAAAAGAGTATTACGAAAAGCCATTATTAGAAAACCCATCGGAAATTATGTTTAGTGGTGGAAGCAACAATCTTTCAGTCGAAGTGTCAGATGATAATGTTTTGGAAGCCACTATTGATGCTGGAAAAATAAAAATAAAGACAAAAAAGAATGGGATTGTTTATCTTGTTGTAAAGGATAAGACGGAGAATACTAGCGTTACTATTAGGGTTAAGGTCGTGGATAGTTACTTAGGTTTGCAATTAGGCAAACCAATTCCGAACTATTCTGTTTATAACGAAGATGACAGACTTTATTTAGTAAATAATAAAAGTAAATCATTTTATTTATATGATAAATCTTTTAATTTAAAAGCTACTGGCAATTACAAACTGTTTGTGAAAAACTCAAATTATTTTCTTTCTTTAGTCTTTTCAGATAAGGTTTGTTTTTATAATATTTCAAACAGTTCACATGCTTTTTTATGGGGAGCCATTCCTACTTATTTAGGGTTTTTATGGACGAATGAAGGTCTTACAACTACTAATGCACGAGATATATCACCTGTCGTTATGACTGCTTTTGATTTAGACACAAATAACGTTTACTATTTTAATGTTGATTCTACCGAATTTCCTTACGGGATATTAAATTAAAACACAACAGCAATTAGCAATATACAACACCTTTCTGTTGATGCTATTTTGAATATATGTAAAACTGATGATATTAGAGGTGAAGTTCTGAATGGTAAAGGTGTAAGAGTTAAGTAAACGACTCTCTCATTTACTCATTGATAAAGCTGACAATGCAAAAGACTTTTCAATAAGATTCAAAAGGATGGTAGGATTGAAACTCTTGCCATCCTTTTTCGATTAAGTCTCACAATCTACACTTTGTCAGCTTTTGGCTTTATTGTCCATTGTTATTATTCAATAATGGTTCTTTCTCTAACGATATGCTGTTTTTACCAAGAATTTACATAAAAGTTGTTATAATATGACAGTATCGGCGAATCGGTACCACTGTAGCGCATGAATCGGTACCATCATAGCGCCCCAATCGGTACCAAAAAGATGTAAAGTTCTGCTCATGTATAATAATAACCGCCTATCTTTGCAGAAGAATTTTTAAATCTGTATAGATATGGCACAAAGTAATGTAAACATGAGCAAATTAAAACGTTCATTTCAAATGCTAGCGGCAAAAATACCGCAACGCACCATTTGCGAGCAACTACACATGGGACGTGGCGTACTGAACCGTTACAAGACCTTGGCGGATTCCCAAGGTTTGTCCTATGGCGTGATAGGCCGCATGAGTGACGGGGAAATAGAATCTTTCCTCCAGTTGTCCAAACCCACAGCAGCCCCATCTTCCCAACGTCAGGTGCTGGACGGGCTGTTGCCTGAATATGTGTCAGACTTGTCGCATAACCGCTACCTCACCATTCAAGCCCTGCACGAGTCATACAAGAAGGAGCATCCCGACGGATATGGATACACCCAGTTCAAGAAGTCAATCCGTAAGTATCAGTACTCACACAACCTCAGCTTCCATAACACCTATATTCCTGGGGAAGAGATGCAGATTGACTTCGCCGGCGATACCCTGTGGCTTACCGACCCGAAGACAGGTGAGCTAACCAAGGTTGTCGTCCTGGTCTGTATCCTGCCATACAGCGGCTTGGGATTTGCCAAGGCTATGTACAACGCTTCCATGGAGAACTTCTTCGGCGGTATATCCGATGCCTTCTCTTACTTCGGCGGAACAACTCGCATAGCCAAGAGTGACAACATGAAGCAGTGGGTGAAGAAATACGACCGCTACGAGCCAGCGTTCAATGATGCAGCCGTGGAATGGGCCGCCTACTACGATACAACCCTCCAAACCTGCAGGGTTCGCACTCCCAGGGACAAAGGTCCAGTCGAGGGACTCGTCCAAAAGACCTACAATGCCGTCTACGCTCTGCTACATGACGAGGTGTTTTACAATCTACCGAGTATGAATGCCCGTATCTATGAGTTGATGGACGGCTTCAATGAAAAGCCGTCCAGAACGACAGGGAGAAGCAGACGTGACATCTTCGAGGCGGAAGAGCAACCTACGTTGGGCAAACTGCCCATGACTCCATACCGCTTCAGATATCGCAAGGAGGTGAAACTGTCCGGTACCTATCACGTCATGGTTGACAAGCACAACTATAGCGTGCCATACCAGTATGTCGGGCAAAAGGTGAGCGTACTGTGGGACTTGGATACCGTGGAGGTTTACTCCGGGAGTTCTCGCATAGCCATCCATCAGCGTCGCCAAGGATCTGGATACAGCACGCTTGACGAGCATATGCCAGACAAACATCTTGCCTACAAGCACGGACAGGGATATAATGCCGCCTATTTCCTGGAGGAGGCGGCATTGGTCGGCAGCAACACCACTGCTGCAGTCCAATCCATCCTCAATCGCACGAAGCATGTCGAGCAGTCGTACAAGTCCTGCCAAGGAGTCCTGTCTCTCAAGCGCAAGTATGGCAAGGAGCGTCTGGAGAAGGCCTGCAAGCGTCTGGCAGGTTGTTCATCCATCACCTACACGACCATCCGCAATGTGTTGGAGAAGAACCTTGATCAAGTTGACGGGGAAGAAACAGTCTCAAATGTGCCACAGAACGACTATGTGAGAGGCGCGGAGGCATTTATGAACATTTAAACATATATATAGTAACATGAACTTACAAGAAACCATCATACAACTCAACGAGTTGAAGCTCAGAGGTATGTCATCCTCCTTCGAGGCCATGACCAGCCTTCCTGTACAGAACCGCCCATCCCTGGAAGTCGCCATCTCCAAGATGGTGGATGCAGAGGTGCAGGACAGACGAGATCGAAAGACCGCCATGTATCTAAAAATCAGCAAGCTTAGATATACGGCACTCTTAGAGGATGTCATCTGTGGAACAGACCGCAACTTCACCAAGGATGACCTTACCGCCATTGCCGACTGTGCCTTTATACGCAGGCATGAGAACTTGCTCATACAAGGAAAGTGCGGCTGCGGAAAATCCTTTCTTGCCTGTGCCCTTGGAAGACAGGCTTGCATGCTAGGCTATAGAACTCTCTATCTCAACATGAACAGCTTTGTGGAGAAAGTTGCACTCAGCAAGCTGGATGGGTCGTACCTAAAGATGATAACCAATCTAGAAAAGTATGACTTGCTCATATGGGATGACTTCGGGTTGCAGCCAATGGATGACAAGACCAGACTCGCAATGCTCCAAATCCTAGAAGAGAGATACGAGAGAAAGTCCGTCATTATCGCCTCACAGCTTCCTATTGCCAAATGGTATGATTATATAGGTGATCCTACCTTGGCAGATGCCATTATGGACCGTTTGGTGGCAAATGCAAGTAAAATAGAGTTAAAAGGCGATTCTATGCGCCAGAAATTGAAAAAATAAATTACCTTTGCAAATTGAAAAGCAGAACTGAAATCTTGGTACCGCTTGCAGCGATACAAGCGGTACCGATTGCAGTGATAGCATGGTACCGATTACACCGCTACGCTTGGTACCGATACAGCGCTATCGTCATATAATATATATAAATATTCGTCTTTGATACTTCCTGCCATTATCTTTGCCGATTAAAATGTTAGTGCAAAGCAATAATGAAGTAATAGAAACGTAAAAAGTAAACAACATGGAACGCAAAGAACAGACCGGGCATATCTGTAGATGGATGGCTTTAGGCATCATGACTGCCATCGTCATCGTAGGATGTACCATTGTAATCGGCCTATTTGAATGGCGCGACAGAAAGGAGATTGAGTGTAGAAATGCAGAACTGCATCAGTGGCGAAAGAATGTGCATGACTTAAACTTGCACATAACGGAATTGTCACTGCTTGGTGAAATGGTTGCGGATTGGGACTCAACAGATGTAAATGAGTATCATTCGCTTCGATTGGAAGTGGACAGTATGCTTGAAGGCATCGCAGGTATCTGTCCGAAAGAAGATTCTGATACGATCTGCCGTCTTCTTGCAGAAAAGGAACAGCTCCTTCTAGATATAAAGGATGCTATGCAGGAATTGAATGCCACTCAAGAAAAGCTGACCGCAGAAGTTCCAAGAATTGTAGAGCAGAATAAGACTGAAAGCAAAAGACTTTCAGCTATGCCACAGCAGGCAAAGCCAAAGAAGCGAGGTTTCTTCAGCAGATTGTTCGGCAAGAAAGAAAATGCAGTAACAACAGGCAACCGTTTAACCCAAACTGAAAAGATGCTCACCAACCTAAACCAAACGGTTGTTGCTAAACATCACCAGCAAAGCCGTAAGGTAGTGGAGATATTGGATAGTCTTGGAAATAGAAATGAAGGTATCAATAAGCAGTTGCAAAGAGTAATCAGCATAGCTGATGAGAATGTGGATAAAGGCATCAAAGTTCGTGAGCGACAAATCGCAGACTTGGAAGGCAATTATACCTATTATTATATAGGGATGATAGGATTGTTGATATTGGTGTTTTTCGTATTATTCCTATTGGTGTGGCGATTCGCATTCAAGACACGTAAGAGCAAGGAAGAAACAAGAAAGGTGATGCTGACAGTAACACATGAGATGCGCAGTCCTTTGTCTGCCATCAAGGATTATGCCCGCAAGATTAGCGGACTTGAAGATGCTACGGATGAAAGCAAACGGTATGCCGACTTGATTGTTGACACATCGAAAGGCTTGACTTCTATGATAGACAGTTTCCTGGTTTACTCCAAATTAGCGAATGGAAAGGCGACCGTCAAGGAACGCCCTTTCCGTATGATGGACATTGCCGAGCAATTAAAGATGGAGTATGAGCCCTTTGCTGCGAAGAAACAACTTGAATTGAGCGTCAACAATAAGGCAGATGGTGTTGTCAATGGAGACAAGGAAAAGGTGCTTACAATAGGACGCAATCTGCTTTCCAATGCCATCAAATATACGGGAAAGGGTGAGATAGTATTGTCCACAACCTATAAAAATGGTGTATTCATGCTAATGGTTAAGGATACAGGAACAGGATTGGACGACAAGCAACAAAAACAAATCTTTAAGGAATTTGCAAGATTGGGAAATGCGGTCACCCAACCGGGATTTGGCTTGGGACTTTCCATTGTCAAGAACCTCGTTTCACTTATGAAAGGAAAAATCGATGTGTCCAGTCACCAAGGGCTGGGAAGTATATTTACCATTAGTCTTCCTATGGCTACAGCCGAAAAGCAGAATGTGGAACCAACTCAGTATAGAACGAAACGACAAGATTCGTTTACTGTCATTGCCATTGATGATAGCCATGTGCAACTGAGTACCATTCGTGAGGCGTTTGCATCAAACGGCATTGTATGTGACACTTGTAATAATGCCACGGATTTATTGGATATGATGCGCAAAAAATCTTATGATCTGCTGATAACGGATTTGAAGATGGCTGAAGTGAATGGTATCGAGATTCTGGAAATGATGCGTATGGTGAACGTGCGTAACTCTAAGACTATTCCTGTTGTTGTTATGACAGCAGCACCAAATGTGAGTGAGCAAGAACTGCTTGACGCAGGATTTGTCGCTTGTCTGTTCAAGCCGATGTCTGACAAGGATTTGATAAACACTGCAAGAAAGTGTGTGAATGGCAAGATAGCAGAAAAACAAATAGACTTCTCTATGTTGCTGACCTACGGCAATGAAAAAGAGACTTTGGAGAATTTCGTAAAGGAAATGACTGATACATTGGGCAGTATCCGTAATGCAGCCAAAGAGGAGAACCGCAAGAAAATGTCCGATGCCATTCACCACGCAAGAAGCTCGTGGATGATGGTACAATCTGACGAGTCTTTGAACTATCTTTTTGACCTGATTGAAGATTCTACATCATCAGACGACGTTATCAACCAAGCGGTTGAGGATGTTTTCGCACATGGTGAGGCAATCATCAAAGCCGCACAAAAGAAAATTGAGGAGGTAACAGTATGAAGAAAGTAATAATCATTGAAGACAGTCCGACATTTTGCAATATGTTGGGCAAGAAGTTGGAGGCGAAGGGATGGAAAACAATCTTATGCTACAATTACAGAGATGGTCTGAAAGCTGTTAAGGAATCCTCAGAATGGAATGTTGTCATTTCGGATATGCGCTTGGGGAATGATAACGGCATCGACCTGTTGGAATGGTTGCGTAGTAACGGCTACCAGAATCCATTTATTATCATGACATCTTACGATGAAAGCATGAGTGCCGTGAAGACTATGAAATTGGGAGCGGAAGACTATATACCGAAGAAATTGTTGCTTGATGTAGTTTATGAACGTTTGGAAGAAATCATAGACAAGCAGAAACGACTCGTAGAGTTGAATAACAAGATTGTTTACCGCAAAAGTGAGAAGTTTCGCCGTATATACAAAATGGCAGAATTGTTTGCCAAAAGCGACATGGCTGTTATGATATTGGGCGACAACGGAACTGGCAAAGAACATATAGCGGAAAAGATACATCTGCAAAGCAAAAGAGCCGACAAGCCTTTTGAAGTAGTAGATTGCGGTACGCTTTCTGCGGAACTTGCCGTTTCCGCTCTCTTCGGGCATGAGAAAGGGGCATTCACAAGTGCGGAGGCAGCAAGAAAAGGTTACTTTGAATTGGCTGCTGGAGGTACGCTGTTCTTGGACGAGATAGGCAACCTGCCGAAAGATGTACAGGCGATGCTGCTGCGTGTGTTGCAATCCAAGAGCTACCGACCATTGGGAGCTATAAAAGACAAAGTGGCTGATGTGCGCATTATTGCCGCCACCAACGAAAACCTGCAAGAGGCAGTTCGGGAAGGACGATTCAGAAGCGACCTGTATTATCGACTTCACGAAGCGGTTATTGAGATTCCACGGTTGCGGGATTGTAAGGAAGATATTATGCCATTAGCTAACTTCTTCCTGAAACTATATGATAGGCATACGGACAAAGAAATAAAATGTATCAGTAAGGAAGCGCAAAGGGCACTTGTAAGCCATACATGGCCAGGTAATGTGCGTGAGTTGAAATCATGTATCATGCGAGCTATGCTGTTATGCGAGAATGAGATAATAGATGTCGAGGACTTGCAGTTGTCACAATCGGCATTGACAGAAGAGGCTTTGGACTTTGATGAACAAGAACGCAAGATCAATCGAGAGCGTATCTTGTGGGCTTTGAAGCAATGTAATGGCATCAAGCGTGATGCGGCAAAAATGTTGGAAATGAGCCATACTACATTCTATGCCCGCATGAAAGAGTATGGTATTCCAACTAACAAGTTGTAATGGTATAAGAACCGTGTAAGGAAGATTGGACAAGTGTCCGGTTTTCCTTACACTATTTCTGCTTGCAATTCCCTTGTGAAAATCTTATTCTCTTGATAAAGTTGCTGATTATCAGGAAATATCATCATCCTATTGTTTAGTCTGTCTTGGAATGGCATATGTATTGGACTAATAAATGGTGTGCGCACGAATACATCAAATTAGTACAAACCCATAAAAGAGACAGCAACATGGAATACAACATATTGTTAGAGACTGATTTTTTCAACTTGCTGAATGCAGGTCATAAGAACAAAAGTGGTAACGCTTTAGAGAACTCATATCGTGAGTTTATCAAGGTTGTGGTTGATTTATGCAGCACTAACGTGAAGCAAGCGGTCTTTGCACTGTCATACGTAGAAACCGAGCTTGACTTTCATCTGTCAATGCCCCATATAAAGGATTGTTTGGGAACCGTAGGCTTGTATGTGCGCAAAGCAATTGCATTTGTCCGCAGAATGCAAGAGCATGTGGCAGCAACATATCATCTTCATGTGACCACATCCACTTCAGAAGCCTCTCCGCCAGTATCATCAGAATCAAAGCCATTAGTAAAATGGACTGGCAATGCCGTTGACCTTGTAGAAATGGTATATGGCATCTGCGTCATGGGAAGCGTGAATGATGGCGATGTGAAGTTCAAGGACTTGGCGCATGCCATGTACCAGTTCTTTGGTATCAAAGCCAAGGACTGCTATCGTTTCTATACCGACATCAGAAGACGCAAGAACTATAGTCGCACCTATTTTTTGGACAAGATGCAGGAGAAGTTGAACGACAAAATGCGAAAGGATGATGAATTGGAAAGAATGAGACGATAAAAAACGATAAATCCCATATATGTATGCAGGGTCGAGTAACTGAAAGGACAATTCCTAAAAGTTACTCGCCTTATTGTTTATTTCTGTATGAGATGCTTTAAGCTCTCGTCACCAGCGATGCGCTCCAGCTCGTCCTTGACAATCAGCTTGACATCCTCCTTGATTTGGTTGTAATTGTCCAGAATAGCTTGCTTCATGCAGTCGTTGCCATCGGCATCCTTGAAGTCGTTGATGATGGGGATAGGCTGATAATGGCTTTCCTCTCGCTTTACCTTATCGGTGTCAACGACAATCTCGGCATGGAAGATCTTCTGCTCTATGCGCTCGGTGAAGTTGTCGGAAACAGAGCCGACAAACATACCTTGGGTAAGACCACTTATCTTGCTTGGCGGAATGAGACTGTCCATCTGGGTATTGATAGATGTAGAGACATCCTGACGGTTGATGGAAATGGACTGGCGCTTTTGGAGCACTTTTCCAAAACGCTCGGATAAAGTCTTGGCGGTCTCGCCAACGACCTGTCCGCTGAAGATATTACCAACGGTATTGATAACCACCTTAGCCTCCTTGTCTCCATAATCACGGACCAACTGCGAGAAGTCCTGGAAGCCCAAGCAGACGGCAACTTTGTTGCTTCGTGCCGTGGCAATCAGGTTATCCAAGCCTTTGAAATAGATGGTCGGCAACTCGTCAATGATAACGGATGATTTGAGTTGTCCCTTCTTGTTGATGAGTTTCACGATGCGGCTGTTGTACAAGCCGAGTGCAGCACCATAAATGTTCTGACGGTCGGGATTGTTGCCGACACATAGAATTTTCGGTTCTTCGGGATTGTTGATGTCGAGTGTAAACTCGCTTGCGGACATCACCCAGTAGAGTTGTGGTGAAATCATTCGTGACAGCGGAATCTTTGCGCTTGCAATCTGCCCCGCCAACTGCTCCATTGCCCCACCTTGCCATGCATCCATGAATGGAGAAAGATAGTTCTCAAGTTCGGGATAGCTCGTCAGTATCGGAAAAACATCCTCGTATCTGCGGTTGAGCAATTCTATGGCATGAGGAAAGGTACAATACTTCCCGTTCTTGTAGATTCTTAGGTACCAAATGATGGCTGCAAAGAGGATAATCGGACTCTCCACGAAGAAGTCGCCCTGCTTCTGAACCCACGTCTTGTTGAGGTTGAGCATGATGGTGTATGCACTCTCATAAGCATCGGAAATGTCACTCATGAAATCCGGGTGAATGGGATTGCAGCGATGACTTCTGCGAGGATCGTCAAAGTTGATGACATAGAACTGGGGCTTGACCTTATATCCATTCTGATGGTTCATCATGTGGTTGTAGGCAATCGTCGAAAGGTCGGGAAACTTGAAATCATAGATATACATTGAATACCCCTTCTCTATCTGCTGTTTGATGTAGTTGTTCACTACAGCAAAAGACTTGCCACTACCCGGTGTACCTAACACGATGGTCGCTCGGAACGGATTGACCACGTTGATCCATCCTCTCTGCCATTTCTTCTTGTAGTAGAAGCGAATGGGCAGATTGACAGAATACTCGTTCTCCATGAGTTTGGTCTCCTGCATGAAACTCTCGTTCTCATTATTGAAAACATCCTCCATGAGGTTGTGTTTCAAGAGCCTGCTCATCCAGAGTCCTCCCATCAACAGGCAGATATAACCCGCTGTCATTGTAAAGATGTACAGCGTGGCATTGCCCAAATGAGATATAGGCAACAATAATATCCACCAGTTGAGGAAGAACAGACAGAAGCCTACGGCAAGAACCGTCCAAATCTTGCTCCAACTCATCTTCTCTGCCTTTACGCCCTTGGTTCCAAGACATGAGAGTGCCAAGAGTAAAAGCGAGAACAACTTTGTGTAGAGGATAGAATGAAACAAGCCACCTGTACGGTTGAAGTTGATAAGGATTCTGTCAACAACTCCGATTGTCACTCCCCATATGTGCATTGCCTCGTAGCAATACCAATATACATTCATAATTGCGAGTATTATACTCACGGCACGGAGAAAATCCATAATTTTCCCCAGTGCTCTCAAATCGTCTTCTTGTGCCATTGTTTTTCAGTTTTGAAGTTATACAAATTGTTTTTGATTGAAGGTAGGCTTTCTCCATTGTATAAGAAAGCCAACCTTGATAACACGATTAAAGACTTCGCCCTTTTCGTTTCTTCTTCTTTCTACGCAACTCTCTGTCAAATGCAGCTTCCTGCGCCTCATTTGAAGGACCGCCTCCAGCCATAAGTCCAAGACCGCTGCCGTACTCATCGAACAAGCTAGAACCATGATATTCCTGTTCCGGCATTGTGACATCTTCCTTCGGGATGGTAAGCGGTATCGGCTGCTCATTCTCGTAAGGTAAGGTGAAGTGCTCCTGCAGGGCATTGGCAGAAAGATTCGTTCCAAGCCTTGAACCATTGAAAACGCTTTGAGTGCGGTGGTCAATGAATGTTGCTCCGTAGATACGGCCGTCAGCTGTATGTCGAAAAACAACATCAATGCCCTTTGCTTTCAGCAGTTCAACGAACTTATCCTTATGGTACGTCTGTTTCAAGACTGCTTCTACGCTATGACGGGTCATCTCGGATAGTTTCTTGTCCTCCTTGAACTTCTTGGCAGAATAAGCGAACCGCTTTTCTATCGCCTCCACACCGACAGATTTGTCAATCTTGGAAGCCTTGAAAGGATTTCCCACCTTGTTGCCCGGTCCGTCCGTGGCAGAATAGACAAAACCATGATACTCACGACCGCCAACTTCGCCTCTGACTTCCTCCAAGGATATATTATATAAGGAGAGAAGTGCACGGTACTCGCCCAAGGACTGGAACCTGTAGGTAGCGCAGAGAGATTTTACGGTATTGGCAACCTGCTTCTTCACATTGCCTTGGCTTACATCCACCTTGCGGAGTGGATTGTCTGCCTGGCGTTGCTTGCGGTCTGCCTTGTGGAGATTGTACTTCTCCTCCAAGTCACGGGTGATAGCCTTGCTCCTATGGTAGTTGTATCGGCTATCCAAACACTTGCCGTTTTCATCCACTCGGATAGTCACGATGTGCATGTGATGACGGTCGATGTCCTCATGCTTGTAAACCATGTATGGCTGGTTGCCATATCCCATGCGCTCCAAGTATTCACGGGCGATGTTCTCCATGTCCATATCCGTCAGCACATCATCGGGATGCGGATTCAAGGATATATGCACGACAGGCTTCTCTGTTTTGATGTGCGGAGAAAGGTATCGCTGGAAATCACGCAAGGCATTGGCGATGCTCGTCTTTCCCGAACAATCATCGAAGATCTTGTTCGTTGCTAAGAGCTTTCCCTCTTCCTTGTTAATCTTTTCACCATTGTATGCCAGTGCGCCATACAATGAACTTCCGAAACTTATCTTTGCGACCATCTTTCCTCAAACTTACGGGTTAGTTCAACAATCTCACGGGTAAGAGAGACCAGTTCCCTGGTGCAATTCTCCAGCTTATAGAGCAAAGCCATCGCCTTTTTCTCTGAGAAATGACAACGGAGTTCCTTGACAATCTGGTTGTAGTTGTTGCCAATCATTCGGTACTGCGAGTGAAAAGAAGAAAGCTTGGTGTAGTATTCCACCAATGTCTTGTCCTCGCGCAGCACCTTGAACGGCTCGCCGAAGATGCGTGCCTTGGCAAAAACAGCCTTTGCCTTCACATCAGTCTGCTCATACATGACGAGGAATTTCATCCACTCGTCATCGTCGAACCGAAGCATCACATGGTGCGACTTCGGGTTCAGCTTGGGGATTCGTCCCCCTCGTTTTCTTTCTGTGTTCATATTAAAATGGATTAAGTGGTATATGCGGCAATAATGGAATTGCACAAACTATCGTCAGATTGGAACATGGGGAGCCCGACTTCGGAGAGGCTACCAACCCGGCAGGGCAAGGTCTTTGGAGAGTAACTCCAAAGGTTTTGAGTAACTCAAAACATACCTTGCTATGTCTTTGAGGACATAAAAATCCGCTTAGGGTGGATTGAAGTTAGCCTTCGTAAGAAGCTGTCCCCATCCCGAATGGAAGCTGTTCGGGAAATCCAGTCCTTTGCGGAATATCAAGCCTTGTTCTTCTCGGAACGATATGGATGCGCTATCCATCGCTTTGCCTTTCGGGTGCAAAATTACGGCTAAAATAGCACCCTTGGAACAGATGCACCCCAGACAACCACTGCAACTATCGGCAACATGCTGCCACAGGATTTGAAAACCATTGTTTTTCGGATTTTTCGTTGTTACTTTGCAGCGTGAATGACAGACATACATGTCTTGAATGATGCAAAACAGACGGCATATTCAGATGCTCCAATGCAGTCATATAAAACGTATTACATGTAATATGATAAAACGTTTGACATGCAAAATGCTTGATATGTAAAATGTAATATAAGTATGCACAAATGTGGCATGACATACAGACTGGCTATAGAACAGTTATGAAGCATGACATATATAAAAGCCATATAGCAAGCATAAAAACAATATAACTGATACGAAAGTTGCATAACATATAATATCACTTGCAAGCCTCATGGCTCATAGATTTGCACCATAGCATGTAGGATGTATCGCAAATAAAAATGCAATACCGCATTATAACAAACAAGATGTATAACTCATAAAAAGACAAACATGAAGAAAGAACCAACATTCATCGCCTTCTCCACCCAAAAGGGAGGAGCTGGCAAGACAACACTAACGGTGTTGATGGCAAGTTACCTTTATTATGTCAGAGGTTACGATGTCGTGGTGGTTGACTGTGATTTTCCACAGTTCAGCATCAAGGACATGAGAGAGCGTGACATGCAGAACATCGAGAGTAATGAGTATCTGTTGAGACAGACGCATGAGATGATGAGAAGAACAGGCAAGCCTGCCTATCCAATCGTGGAGAGTCGTCCCGACGAGGCTGTGGAAACAGTAAAGCCTTTCTTGGAAATGGACACACCGCCAGACTTCATCTTCTTTGACCTCGCAGGAACGATTGACAACCTCGGTGTCATAGAGACCATTGCCACGATGGACTACATCTTTTGTCCGATTACAGCAGACAATGTTGTGTTAAGAAGTTCCATCATGTTCGCCAGTCAGTTGAACGATATGTTCATCAGCGTCGGCAAGACAAATATCAAGGAACTGAATATGCTTTGGAACATGGTTGATGCAAGAGAGAAAACAAACCTCTACGAGAAAGCTGGTTGTGTGATGGACGGATTGGGATTGTCTGTGTTGAACACCTACATCCCAGACAGTAAGCGTTTCAGAAAGGAATGTGCAGAGGATGGTAACAAGGTTGTCTTTCGCTCTACGATTCTACCTCCCGACAAGCAACTGATAAAGGGCAGCAACATAGAGAAATTGGCTGACGAAATATTATCCATTATCAAGAAGTAATGTGTATGGCAAAGAATTTAAAAGTAAACATTGACTCGGAAGAGTTCAGAAACTCATTCCGCCCACACATGCCACCAAGCAGGGCTTCAACGGAAGAACCTATACAGAAGGAGGCACTAAAGAGCGAGGTAAGTAAACAAAAAGAAGCAATGCCTTCCAAGGGTACTTCATCTCTCATGGATGAATACCAAGAAAGGTATATTCGCAGGTCTGAGAATCCAGCTCGTTCTGGCAAGATGACATACATCCGAAAGGAGTATCATGAAACCATCATGCGCCTCGTGTCTGTCATTAACCGTGAGGATATGTCTTTGTCGGGCTATATAGACCATGTGCTGACAGAACATTTCCAAAAGTATGGGGAAGTTATCAAAGAGGTGTATAAGAAGAATAACAAGGATATAATCATGTGGTAATATGGAAATAATGTTATTGATAATTGTACTCCTGTATTTTATGTGGAGTATAGCAGTCTTGGTATTTGATGCCGACATCTGGCTTAGAAGCAAGTTGAGAATAGAAAAGACTAATGTGGCACCTAAGGAAAGTCCGCCTATTCCTGCTGATGACTTCATTGTCAGACACACCTATACTGTCTCACCGAAAAAAGTCCCAAGCGAACCTGTGCAAATTAAACGGGAGGATGATGGTGAAACAATAAGGGAAAATGAGGTTACATTCGAGGATGATCAATCTTTGGTGAAGTCCGCCCGTATTCCTGACAATAAGTTGGATGAAGTTTTCACAGATACACGTATTGAGGATGTTGACGTGAAATACGATGAATCAGAAGAAGAGCCTGTTGTTGAACAAGCAAGTGGCAATAGCTTTGAGGAGATAGACAAGGCTGTTGAAACAGCAAGCAAGCCGAATGCCACAAACGAAGAATGTGCTCATGCTGGCAAGGTGTTTATTGAAATGGAAGGCAATGAACTTTTCAACATGATAGCGGAACGTTCCAAGCAGATCAAACGCAGAATGAATGCGTTGATGGAATTGCACATGTCGAGCGTTTCCACCATCAAGCCTACATCAGAAAAAGCAACAAAAGCTATCAAAAAGAAGAAACTTGTTGTACCAGAAGACTTCAAGGATTTCAATATCAGAGATTTTGTATAACAATAAAAATGAGAATTATGAAAAAAGCAAGAAAGAACAACGGGACTAAGGAGCACATCTGTGTTCAGTCCATAGTGAATGTAACCATGTCGTCAAGTACCAACAACAGAAATGGGTACATCGGCAAGTTCATGACGGATGCAGGCTTTACTGCAAGACTTGGCAGACAGGTAAGCATCAGTGAGGAAACTCATGAGCGAGTAATGAAGTTTGTCAGTGTCGTAGGCAAAGGACAGGTTTCCATGGCAAGTTTCATCGAGAATATCATCAACGAGCACTTCAACATCCACAATGCCGAAATAAAGGCTGCGTTTGATGAAGGACTCAAGGCATATCGCATCTAACAACAAGACAGTACACCAATGAAAAAGAAAGACTACGGCTAAAATCTCAGCTCGCCACTGAATCCACAAGTCGGCATCATGCCGCATGAGTAAACAAAAGTATCAACCGCCAGCCGGGATCATCCAATCCCCAAGGCACAGAAAAAAACGATTTATGAACAAGAAAAACAGAATCATTCTTCTTGCTGCGATGATTTTCGCAGCCGTATCACAGACATTCGCGCAAGGCAACGGACTTGCAGGTATCAACGAGGCAACAAGTATGGTGACCTCCTACTTCGACCCGGGCACGAAGCTCATCTACGCCATCGGTGCCGTGGTGGGTCTCATCGGAGGCATCAAGGTGTATGGCAAGTTCTCGTCAGGCGACCCGGACACGAGCAAGACTGCCGCAAGCTGGTTCGGAGCCTGCATCTTCCTCATCGTGAGTGCAACCATCCTCCGCTCGTTCTTCCTATAATATAATAAGGTATAAGACTTATGGCTGACTACCCAATCAACAAGGGCATCGGTCATTCGGTTGAGTTCAAGGGACTGAAGGCACAGTACCTCTTCATCTTCGCAGGTGGACTGCTTGCCGTCTTCTTCCTTGTGGTAGTCCTCTATATGGCTGGTGCGGATCAATTGGTCTGCATCGGCTTGGGTCTCACGCTCGGATCATTGCTAGTATGGGGAATATTCCATCTGAACAACAAGTACGGTGAGCATGGACTGATGAAGCTCCTTGCCGCCAAGAGCCATCCACGCTATATCCTCAACCGAAGGAAAACAAACCGAATGTTCAAACATAAAAAGAAAGAAGAATGAGAAATATCAGAAAATCAAGCACCCTTGAAAGCAAGTTCCCGTTGCTTGCCGTGGAGCAAGGCTGCATTATCTCCAAGAATGGCGACATCACGGTCGCCTACGAGGTGACGCTCCCCGAAATCTTCACGGTAACATCGCAGGAGTATGAGTCGGTACATGCCGCATGGTGCAAGGCTATCAAGGTGCTGCCAGACTACAGCATCGTACACAAGCAGGACTGGTTCGTGAAAGAGAACTATGCGCCGGACTTGCAGAATAGCGATATGAGCTTTCTGTCAAGAAGCTACGAGAGACACTTCAATGAGCGTCCTTACCTGCATCACCAGTGTTACCTGTTCCTCACCAAGACCACCAAGGAGCGTATGGCACACCAAAGCAATTTTTCCACCTTGTGCCGTGGGCATATCATCCCCAAGGAAATCAAGGACAAGGAAACGGTAGCAAGATTCCTCGATGCCGTGGAGCAGTTCGCAAGAATCATCAACGACAGTGGTTATATATCATTGCGAAAGTTGGCTGATGATGAAATCACAGGCACGGAACGGACAACGGGACTTGTAGGCAAGTACCTATCGCTCTCCACGGAGAACGTGCAATGTTTGGAGGATATGGAATTGTCTGCAAGTGGTATGCGTATCGGAAACAAACACCTATGCCTTCATACCTTGTCGCAAACGGAAGACTTGCCAACGGAAGTATCTACGGACAACCGCTTTGAGCGATTGTCCACTGATCGAAGTGACTGCCGACTATCTTTTGCCGCTCCAGTTGGCTTGCTGTTGTCCTGCAATCATATCTATAACCAGTATGTCTTCATAGACAACAGTGACGAGACCTTGCAGAAGTTCGAGAAGACCGCACGTAACATGCACTCGCTGTCAAGGTACAGCCGACAGAACGCCATCAACAAGGAATGGATTGACGAGTATCTGAACGAGGCTCACTCACAAGGCTTGCAGTCTGTCCGTGCCCATTTCAATGTTATGGCATGGGGCGAGGATATGGAAGAGTTGAAGCATCTTCGCAACGACGTAGGCAGTCAGTTGGCAAGCATGGAATGTGTGCCACGCCACAATACGGTGGATTGTCCGACACTTTTCTGGGCAGCGATACCCGGCAACGAGGGGGATTTCCCGTCAGAGGAGAGTTTCCATACCTTCATTGAGCAGTCAGTGTGCCTCTTCACGGAGGAAACCAACTATATGGATTCTCCCTCACCGTTCGGCATCAAGATGGCAGACCGCATCAGTGGTAAGCCGCTGCACATTGACATCTCTGACCTGCCGATGAGAAAAGGCGTGACAACCAACCGCAACAAGTTCGTGCTCGGACCATCGGGAAGTGGAAAGTCGTTCTTCATGAACCACCTCGTCAGACAGTATTACGAGCAAGGCACGCATGTGGTCTTGGTGGATACGGGAAATTCCTACCAGGGACTCTGCGAGATAATCAACAGAAAGACAGGTGGAAAGGATGGTATCTACTATACCTATACGGATGAGAGTCCCATCTCATTCAATCCGTTCTTCACCGAGGATAAGGTCTTTGACATCGAGAAGCGTGAGAGCATCAAGACTTTGCTCCTGACACTTTGGAAGAAGGACAACGAGCCTGCCACACGAGCGGAAGAGGTTGCCTTGTCAAATGCCGTGTCGCTCTACATCGGTAAACTGAAAGAGGAAAGCGACATCGTGCCGTGCTTCAATACCTTCTATGAGTTTGTGGGAACGGAATACCGCAAGGTACTGGAAGAAAAGAAAGTCCGTGAGAAAGATTTTGATATAGACGGATTTCTCAACGTGCTGGAACCTTACTACAAGGGTGGTGAGTACGACTATCTGCTTAACTCCGACAAGGAGCTTGACCTGCTGCACAAGCGGTTCATCGTTTTCGAGATTGATTCCATCAGGACCATCCAATCCTGTTCCCGGTCACGACCATCATCATCATGGAGCTGTTCATCAACAAGATGCGCCGCCTGAAAGGCATCCGCAAGATGATAGTGATAGAAGAAGCATGGAAAGCGATAGCTTCGGCAAACATGGCGTCCTATATCAAGTATCTCTATAAGACGGTCAGAAAGTTCTTCGGTGAGGCGGTTGTGGTAACCCAGGAAGTAGAGGACATCATATCCTCCGCTATCGTGAAGGACAGTATCATCAACAACTCAGACTGCAAGATACTCCTTGACCAGAGGAAGTTCATGAACAAGTTCGAGCAGATACAGGCATTGCTCGGATTGACGGAAAAGGAGAAGTCGCAGATTCTCTCCATCAACCAGTCCAACGACCCGTCACGTCTCTACAAGGAAGTATGGATAGGACTCGGAGGAACGCAGTCGGCAGTATATGCCACAGAAGTGTCCACGCAGGAATATCTCGCCTATACGACTGAGGAAAGTGAGAAACTGGAGGTGAGGGCATTGGCGGAGAAACTCGGTGGTGACATGGAAGCCGCCATCCGGCAGCTTGCAGAGGACAAACAAGAGAACAAATGAAATTCATTATCCACTTAATCCAAAAGTAAAAATGAGAACAAAAGTAATCATGACAATCTGCCTGTTCCTGCTGATGGCGGGAAAGGCAAGCGCACAGTGGTCTGTCATAGATCCTACCAACATTGCGCAGAGTATCATCAACTCGTCCAACAACATTGTCCACACGTCTTCGACGGCTCAGAACATGATCAACAACTTCAAGGAGACCGTGAAGATTTACGAGCAGGGCAAGAAGTACTACGATGCGCTGAAGTCGGTGAACAACCTCGTCAAGGACGCACGCAAGGTGCAGCAGACCATCCTCATGGTGGGTGACATCACGGACATCTACATCAACAACTACCAGAAGATGATGCACGATGACAATTTCTCCGTGGAGGAACTCTCCGCCATCGGCTTCGGTTATACCAAACTGTTGGAGGAAAGCAACGATGTGCTGACTGAGTTGAAGAACGTGGTGAACATCACGACCCTTTCCATGACGGACAAGGAGCGAATGGACGTGGTGGAACGCTGCTACTCGAAGATGAAGCGTTACCGCAATCTCGTAAGCTACTACACCAACAAGAACATTTCCGTGAGTTATCTGCGTGCCAAGAAGAAAAACGACCTCGACCGCATCATGGGACTCTACGGCAAGTCTAACGAGAAATACTGGTAGCCTATGGATTTCGAGAATCTTCACCAGATACTGCGTTCCCTGTATGACGAGATGATGCCGCTGTGCTCCGACATGACGGACATCGCCAAGGGACTTGCAGGACTTGGGGCGCTGTTCTATGTCGCCCTGAGGGTTTGGCAGTCACTGTCAAGGGCAGAGCCGATAGACGTATTTCCGTTGCTCCGTCCGTTTGCCATCGGACTTGCCATCATGTTCTTCCCGACCATCGTGCTCGGTACGCTCAACAGCGTGATGAGTCCCATCGTGCAAGGTACACATTCCATGCTGGAGACACAGACCTTCGACATGAATGAATACCGGGCGCAGAAAGACAAGTTGGAATATGAGGCGATGAAACGCAATCCCGAAACTGCATACCTTGTGAGCAACGAGGAGTTTGACAAGCAGCTTGACGAACTCGGCTGGTCACCCGGCGACGTGGTGACAATGGCAGGAATGTATGTGGAGCGTGGCATGTACAGCATGAAGAAGAGCATACGTGATTTCTTCCGTGAACTGCTGGAACTGCTGTTCCAAGCCGCCGCACTGGTCATAGACGTGCTGAGGACATTCTTCCTCATTGTCCTCTCTATCCTCGGTCCGCTTTGTTTCGCCATATCGGTATGGGACGGATTCCAGTCCACGCTGACACAATGGTTCTGCAGGTACATACAGATTTATCTCTGGCTACCCGTTTCGGACTTGTTCAGTACCATCCTTGCCAAGATACAGGTGCTGATGCTGCAAAACGACATCGAGGCATTGCAGAACGACCCGAACTTTTCCATTGAGGCAAGCAACGGTGTTTACATCGTTTTCCTCATCATCGGAATCATCGGTTACTTCACCATACCGACCGTGGCAGGCTGGATCATACAGGCAGGTGGCGGCATCGGCAACTACAACCGGAACGTGAACACGGCAGGCTCACTGGGCGGAAGCATCGCAGGAGCAACGGCTGGAAATGTGGCAGGACGTGCTGGAAGGCTCATCAAGAGCGGATTTAAGAAAATATAGTCATTCATGAACAATACAACGAAAAGAAAAATGGAATTCAAGTCATTGAAGAATATCGAGACCTCGTTCAGGCAGATACGCCTGTTCTGCATCGTCCTCGTCATCGGTTGCGCTGTTGTTGCAATATGTTCGGTGGTGTTCGCATTCAGATTTGCGGAGAAGCAACGCGAGAAGATATACGTCCTTGACGGAGGCAAGTCGCTGATGCTCGCCCTCTCGCAAGACCTCTCACAGAACAGACCTGCCGAGGCAAGGGAACACGTGAGACGCTTTCATGAGCTGTTCTTTACGCTATCTCCCGAAAAGAGCGCCATCGAGCACAACGTGAAACGAGCCTTGCTGCTGGCAGACAAGAGCGCATACAACTATTACCAGGACTTTGCGGAGAAAGGTTTTTATAACCGACTTATTGCGGGAAACATCAACCAGTCGCTGCAAGTTGACAGCGTGGTCTGTAACTTTGATAACTACCCTTATCAAGCCAAGACCTACGCACGGCAGGTGATACTCCGAGAGAGCAACGTGACGGAGAGAAGTCTTGTCACCGTATGCAGGTTGGTGAATGCCACACGCTCCGACGACAACCCGAATGGTTTTACAATTGAAGGTTTCACCATTGTGGAGAACAGGGACATCAGTACAGTAGAACGATAAAAATAGCAAGAATGGAAAATCCGATTAAGACAATCCAAGAAAAGGTGAATGGTATGAAGGGAAGACTGCGTGACAGGCTGGATTCCCTTCCGCCAAGGGTGAGACTGAAAGTCGTGCTCGTCATGTTCAGCTTGTTTGCCCTCTGTAGCCTTTACATGATAGGTTCAGCCATCATCAACTTTGGAAACGGCAAGACCTCTAATATAGAGGTTGAGCACATTGAGAGTGTAAAGTTGCCTACCGACAAGGGGCAGCAAGTGACCAACCAAGATGAATTGACACATGGAGAAGGAGAAGAATGACAAGGTGGAGCCGGATAAGGCTCCAAAGGAAAAGAAGCCTTTGACAGAGGAACAGCGTATCAAGCGTAACAAGATGATTGCCATACCATGCATGTGCCTCGTCTGCGGTCTGGTGCTATGGCTTATCTTCAAGCCGTCTGCATCAGAGGGTGAGAAAGGCAGCAAGGGATTCAACATGGAAATGCCTGATGCGGAGAAGACAGATGTGGAGGCAGACAAGCGCAAGGCATACTCCAAGGAGAATCTTGCCAATAAGCAAAAGGAAAAAAGCAGAGTAATGAACACTCTTGGTGAGTACATGCCAGGCATTGATTCGACTGCTACACGGCAAGAAAAGGACTTTGACCTGATGCAGTCTGGGCAGCAGCCAACAAAAGCGGAAAGACAGGAGGCGGATGCCATCCGCTCGTCTGCCGAGGCATACCAAACCTTGAACACGACCTTGGGCGGTTTCTATGAACAGCCACAGCAAGGGGGAAGCAGCGAAGATGCTGAGTTGAGGAAACGTCTTGACGAGCTGGAGGCAAGCATGATGCAGCAGGAAAACAAGCGTTCCAATATGGACGAGCAAGTCGCCCTTATGGAGAAGTCCTACCAACTTGCGGCAAAGTACATGCCTGGTGGAAATGCCAATGCGGCAAGTCCTTCATCGGCAGAAACTGCAACAGAGGAAAACAAGGAAGCTGTCACCAAGGGCAAGAAAGCCAAGGTTTCCCCTGTAAGGCAAGTGCAAAGGCATGTGGTCTCGTCTTTGACCCGCTCCATGAGTAACGAGGAGTTTGTCGCCTCTTACTCGGAAAAGGCTTCGGCAATATTCAATACCGCCATCGGAAGAGGTGGTGTTTCCGACAAAAACACGATTTCTGCCTGCATCCACGGCAACCAGACCATAACGGACGGACAGGCAGTAAGGTTGAGATTGTTGGAATCTATGCGTGTCGGCAATAGGGAGATACCACGAAATTCTGTCATTGTCGGAGTGGCACGATTGCAAGGCGAAAGGCTTTCCATAGCCTTGAAGTCCATTGAGCACAACGGCATGATTATCCCGATTGAGCTTGCAGTCTATGACAATGACGGTCAGGAGGGCATCTTCATCCCGAAGTCGATGGAGGTTGACGCAGCCAAGGAAGTCGGTGCCAACATGGGAAGCTCGCTGAACAGCAGCATCAACATTTCCTCCAATGCCGGGGCACAGCTTGCCTCCGACTTGGGAAAAGGTGTCATACAAGGCGTGTCGCAGTATATCTCCAAGAAGATGCGTACCGTCAAGATACACCTGAAGGCTGGCTACAGGGTCATGCTCTACCAAGAGGAAGATTAGCCGAAAGGCAACAACATTTATACCACTTAATCCAAAAGTTTAATTAAAAGCAAACTAAAATGAAGAAGACAACAATCATGTTCGCCCTTATGCTGGGCGTAGCCTGCACTGCATCAGCGCAGAAGACAGGCAAGAAAAAAGCGCAGAAGTCTGTAAAGACTGAGCAAGTAAGCACTGTTTCTTCCGACCAGGAAGAGAAACTGACCTTGACCAAGGAGGTGTATCCGCAGAAGGAAGAGAACAGCAACCTCTATCATGGCTTGACCAAGAAGCTGACCTTCGACCGCATGATTCCACCTCATGGTTTGGAAGTGACTTATGACAAGACGGTTCATATTCTCTTTCCTGCCTCTGTCAAGTACGTTGACTTGGGTTCAGAGGACCTTATTGCTGGCAAGGCGGACGGTGCGGAGAATGTTATCCGTGTAAAAGCTGCCGTGAAGAACTTCAAGAAAGAGACCAATATGAGCGTCATCACGGAGGATGGCTCATTCTACACCTTCAATGTGAAGTATGCCAAGGAACCGCTCATGCTCAATATCGAGATGGCGGACTTCATCCATGACGGTGAGGCGGTGAACCGCCCGAACAATGCGCAGGAGATTTATCTCAAGGAGTTGGGCAAGGAAAGTCCCATGCTGGTACACCTCATCATGAAGTCCATCCACAAGGAGAACAAACGCAAGGTGAAGCATATCGGCAGCAAGCGTTTCGGGATCCAGTATCTTTTGAAGGGCATCTATGTACACAGCGACTTGCTGTATTTCCACACAGAAATCAAGAACCAGAGCAACGTGCCGTTTGACGTGGACTATATCACGTTCAAGGTGGTGGACAAGAAGGTGGCGAAGCGAACCGCCATTCAGGAGCAGGTGCTTCTTCCTGTCCGTGCCTACAACTATGTGGTGCGTGTGGCTGGCAAGAAAACGGAGCAGACGGTGTTCTGCTTACCGAAATTTACCATTCCTGACGACAAGGAGCTTGTCGTGGAGATGAACGAGAAGGAAGGCGGTCGCCATCAGTCGTTTGTCGTGGAGAACAGCGACTTGGTGCGAGCTTTGACAATCAACGAACTTAGCGTGAAGTAACGGATGAATAGAAGAAACATTGCAATCATGGCGATGCTTGCCCTCACCGCAGGGCAGGCATTCGCCCAAAGATGTCTTCCTCAGATGAAAGGCATTGAGGTGAAGGTCGGCATGGCTGACGGAGTGTATAACGGCAAGAAGTCCTGCAAGGCTGGCTATTACGCAGGTTTCGGACTTTCAAGCTATACCAAGGGTGGTGACAAGTGGATATATGGGGCGGAATACCTGCAAGTGAATCAGCCTTACCGTAACACTTCCGTTCCAATAGCACAAATTACGGGCGAGTTCGGTTATTCCTACAACTTCCTTTCCGACAACAGTAAGACGGTGCTGTTCTATATCGGAGGTACGGCACTGGCTGGCTATGAGTCCGTAAACTGGGGCAAGAGAACCATGTCGGACGGAGCGACCTTGCAGAACAAGGGAGCGTTTATCTATGGTGGTGCCGTGGCATTGGAAACGGAAATATACCTGTCGGATGCTATAGCTTTGACCGCTTCCGTTAAGGAAAGGCTTGTTTGGGGCAACAGCACGGGACATTTCCACACGCAGTTTGGCATCGGCATGAAGTTCATCATCAACTAAAACAGTGAGCCTATGGACATCAATGAAATCAAACAAGTGCCTATTGTGGACTTTCTCTATGTTCTCGGCATTGAGCCTGTCAAGCACAAGGCTTCGGGACTTTGGTATCATGCGCCATACCGCAACGACCGCAATCCTTCGCTTCGGGTATCAACGGACAAGAATGTCTGGTATGACTATGGCATCGCCAGAGGTGGTGACATCTTCAACCTCGCAGGGGAGTTCATCAACAGCAATGAGTTTGTGGCGCAAGCCAAGTTCATATCTGAAACACTTGGTGGCAGCTTCCCGACATCGTTTCCGCATCATAAAAGAATAGCGGAAAAGGCTGTGAAGGCGAAAGGCAATCCCTTTAGTGATATTGTGGAAAAGCCTTTGAGTCATCCTGCACTTCGGCAGTACTTGCGTGAGCGTGGCATATCAGCTGACGTGGCGAGCCGTTTCTGCTGTCAGGTGGAATACCGATACAATGGCAAACAGTTTTTTGCTGTCGGCTTCAAGAACAACAGCGGTGGCTACGAGATACGCAACCGTTTCTTCAAAGGTTGCGTGTCGCCAAAGGACGTCACTCTCATTGGCAGGAACAGCAACGTCTGCCATCTGTACGAGGGTTTTATGGATTTTCTCTCTGCCGTAATTCTTGACATAGGTCGTGGTGAGGATCATATTATTCTCAATTCGGTGACTAATATGCAAAAGGTGCATCATCTTTTAGATGGCTATGCACAAGTGTACTGTCATTTGGACAATGACGAAGCTGGCGAGAATGCCCATGTCGAACTACAAAAGCGATATGGCGATAAGGTCATTGACCATTCGCATCTATACACTGGCTACAAGGACTTGAACGAGTACCTGATGAGCCATAAGACAAGAAAGTAACAATCATTCAAAAAGCAACAAGACAATGAAGAAGAACAATAAAATCAAGAAATCAGTGAGCGTGTTGGCATTCCTTTTCGTGTGTGCCGTGTCGGTAATCCTTTCATCGTGCAGCGATGAGCTGGACATTCAGCAGTCGTATCCTTTCAAGGTGGAGACGATGCCTGTGCCAAAGGACATTGTGCGTGGACAGACTGTTGAAATCCGCTGCGAGTTGAAGGCGGAGGGAAAGTTTGACGGCACCATCTATACCATCCGCTATTTTCAGCATGACGGAAAAGGTTCGTTGAGAATGGAGAACGGAACGGTGTTCCAGCCAAACGACCGCTATCTGTTGGAGAACGAGAAGTTCCGTCTTTACTATACTTCGGCAAGTACGGAGACACAGACGCTGACAGTGGTGGTGGAGGACAACTTCGGCAAGTCATACGAAATGGAGTTCAGTTTCAACGATACTGATGAGGAGGAAGAGTTTGCGAGAAGTGCCAACAAACTCGGTAGCGTATGAGGTTGATGATATTGTTAGCCTTGCTTCTTGTGTCGGGCAGCTTGTCTGCCCAGACGCAAGGGGCGATAAAGCGAGTTTGTCATGTGCCACGTTTTGAGTTGGCTGTCGCCTGCATCAAGAAGTACGAGGGTCTGCACGGACCGAAGCACCATCCTTATGTCGGATATGGACACAAGCTGTTGCCTGGCGAGAAGTTTTCTCCAATAATGACGGAACGGCAAGCCGATGCATTGCTGCGCTCTGACCTCAGAAAGCTCTGCGCCATGTTTCGTGGTTTCGGTCGTGACTCGCTGCTCTTGGCTACACTTGCCTACAATGTGGGGTGTGGAAAGGTGATGAAAAGCCGGATGTATGCCAAGATGCGAAGTGGCAACAGAAACATCTATCGTGACTATGTGGACTTCAAAAGGTGGAACGGAAAGATAGTGCCTTCCATCGAGCGAAGAAGAAAAATGGAGTATCTGCTCTTGTTTACTCCATAGAATAAGGTTTTATAAACTAGGACAGTCCTTTTGATTGGGGGCTGTCCTTTGTTCTTTGCAAGCATCGCAGATAAGGAAAAGACGGTTTCTTTGCCACTTTCTTTTCCGCTCCTCGGCTCATGAAAGAAAGTGGCGGAACGAATTTTCATCGCTCCGCCGATATAGATTTCATGTCGTTGCAACCATTCGTTGCTCTATAAGTCTTGCATTGCTGTTCACCAAGTTGATGATGTCGGCATGATGTTCGGTATCCTTGTTCTGTAGTCCGTGGCATTGTACGACTTTCATCTGTTCGAGTGAAAACTCCACGGTCTCAACCCTTTGTTCGGCTATTCTTGCTGAGAAGATGATGCAGTCGGGATTGAGTGAATAGTTTGTACCGCTGCCTACGCAATGATGCATCGCCTTGCCCTCAAGAACGTGCTCCCTGACGCTTTCAAGCATTCTCACCACGATATTGCCGTCCGTGAACATTAAACCGAAGAAACGGCTCTTCATTTCCTTGAACTTGTCCTCGTTCTTCAATGCCTTGCGTATCTCCTCCTCGGTGCGCTCCTTTTCTTTCTTGGCTCTGATTTTCTCGGATATTCTGTCGTGCTCGGCTTCAAGGTTGTCGGGGCAAATGTAATGTGGACTTCTGATGTCCTTGCCCATTTCTACCAACATACAGATGTAGTCCGCCCATTTGCCGATGTCTGTAATAAGGTAATGGTTGCGGTTGGCTATCTTGTAGGCATTCCAACAAGTTTCCAAGTGCCGTGGATGGTCTATGAAGTGGCGGACGTGTCCGTAACGACATTGTTTCATCATCGTTTCGATGCGGTGGTCTGTCAGCATCGCCTTGAACAATGTAAGCGGTTCGATGCCGTGAAACGCTCCGTCAAAGCCGTTGCGCCATATCTGAGGAATGACTTTCATATCGGGGCAGACCGGAAATGAGGCAATATGCTGATAGGTGGTGTTGTCCTTGCGCAGTTCAATGTCGGAGTCGTAGCAGAACGTGTCCATATAGATACCCATTGTGCGCTTACGTGCCATAACCTCCACCTTGCCTTTCTCGTTCATCCAATAGCGTGCCACCTCCCAACAATAAATGTCTGCCTTTTGTCCCTTGCGGTAATAGGCTTTCATCTGATATGCTCGCATAAGTTGTAGTCCCTTGCGCTCGGTGAGTACGCAGAAATAGGTAGAAGACATTGCCTTCTGTCGCTTGGTGCGCTGCACTTCCAACTTTGCCTTACACTTCGGGCAGACACATTTGTCCGCATCCTCGTCCGTAGTCCAAGTGTGTCCGCAGTCCATGCAGGTGGTCTGTCCGTGCTTCAACTGAAAGGCATAGTGGTCAAGACATTCACGGAATGCCCATTGCATTTGCGCTCCCTTGATAGGTCGTAACCCCTTGTTTGAGGTTACGACTTGCTTCTGATATTTCGTTCTTGGTTTCATAACGTGTCGAATAATGATGGTTGGTGTACTTCTGTTTCCGTTCTCTGTGAGATGCGCTTGGCGGTATCTCTGTTACGCATCTTGTTCATCTGCTCTTGCTGATATTGGCGGATAGCTTCCTGTCTTGCTTGTGCCTTCTCCTCCTCTGTGAGTTCAATGTGGTGGTTAACAGACACTTGGCAGTTCAATGGTTTTTCTACCTCGATGTCCTTCTCCTCGTAGTAGTGGATGGCTTGCCCATATATCTCGTCATCGCAAAAGCCGTTGCAACCGCTCTTCTGTACCCAATTAAGGATATAGGTGACGCAATCGTCTATGTTCTTGTCGGGGTTGTCATACTTGGCTGCAAAGAGTTCGTCCTCCATAGCACGCTCCTCCAAATAGGCTTGTATGGTTCTCTTGAAATATTCTGTAGTGTTCATATCTGATGTTGTTAAAGGGGTTGTTACTCATGATAGATGATGTCGCAGTCCTCAACTTCTGTAGGCAGTCCGAAGAACGGATAATGGCTGAAGTAAGGTCCTGTGCACATGTCATCGTTGTATCTCGGACTTACTATCTCAATATTGTTCTTGCGTATGGCTTCGTCCACCATACGGATTTCCTCGTCCGTCAGTCCGCTTGCATCGCCATTGATGATGTAGCAGAGTGACCATGTAGGTATCGCTTCAATGCTTCTGTTCATATCGCTTGTACTTTAAAGTGTTAATAACCAAATGAATGTTCCAATCAGTACCACCATAGAAAGAATGGAAATGATGATACCGAAGATGAACTTCACAATTCCCAATATGACTTCACCGACCATGCAGAGAGCCATATATCCCAACCAAGCCACCAAAGTGATGAGGGTTGAGCCGACTGCGGAGAGTAATCTCCACCAAGTCTGTGTTATGTTGATGTTTGTTGTCATATAGCCTTGAATTAAATTTATTTGCGGTTCCAGGAACTGAAGGGAAGTTCTCGTTTCTTCACCTTTTGTCGCTCCCTTTTCCGACATTTTTTTTTGCGTCTTCCTGTCGCATCGGTCGTTTCGTTTCAGGTGCCTTTCAAGGGCGGCGAGGCTGGAAATACAAGGTTTTTCGGAAAAATACTACCCAACGGTGTGGAGATTTTTTCGAAAACCGAAGGCTCGACCTTTTATTTCCAAAGCCCGCTGCCATACCTTTGCACCTGCACGATAACGGTTGATGCCAAAAGGAAAGACCTTGTGGAGGAAAGAAAATCAGAGCGGCAAATGAAAATAGAAACTTCACGGAAGTTTTGGACAGCACGATTATCGCATACTCATTTCTGAGAAATGGATATAAATACTGTTTTGCATATGTTTTTAGGAAAATGGAAATCGCATACAATAATGGCACAGCCTTCAGAGAAATTCCGATGAAAGAAGAGTATGGCTTGTCCATGCTTCTTGCATCGGGTTTTCTCCAAGGCTGTGCAGCCAAGCATGAAAGTGGTCGTTGGGGTTTACATCAATGACTTCTTTCTTGCGGTGGAGTATGCAAACAAAATTGTACGGCAAATCAAGGAATGGTGTTTATTTTGATCGGTTAGCCTGCAACCGACAAAAAGAAACACTTTTCCTCATGCCGTACTACTGAGACATGAAAAGGTGGCGTGCCACTGTTTCATGTCGTTTGGATTGTGCGATAAAAAATGGAACTGCGAGTTGTGGCTATAAAAGTCAGCCGTTGTCAGCACGGCAAACAAAGAAAAGTCCTTGGCAGTATAGTCTTGAATTATTTCAAGGCATACCGCCAAGGATCTTTCTTGCCGTGCCATAGTCGGAGGAAGTTAGTCTGAGGTACGAGGACTGTCTTTCTTCGACGACGGCTGAGTTTTATATAGAAGTTGCATACCGTATTTATAGCTTAAAGTTGTTTGGACTGACACTCTGACATCATAAAATCCTCAAAATAAAATAGGCATGATTTTTGTAATGTATATATATGATTTTTGAATGATACGACTCAGCCAACAGTCCCGGCTAAGCCGCATGGATTAAAAGGGACTTAAACACAAATAAAAATGGCATTAACGTATAAAGTATTAAACTCAAATTTTGAAAAAATGAATGGTAAAAGCCTTGCTGGATCAGAAACATTTGGTGGTGGAAAAGTAGGATAGAACATTATATCTGTAGTATTTGATATTAAATATAAGGAATTATCATATGAAATATAGAATTTTGTTTTTTTTGTCAATTATTATAAGTATGGGGTTCTGTGCCTGTACAGACGATAGTGACGACATTTTTATTAACGAGAATCAAATTTCAACAAGAGCTGTAAATGGAGCTTATACTTATCCTGATGTTTCTGAGATATTGAAACAAGACGTAGTAAAAAAGCAAATGAATGAAGCTTGGAATTTGATGAAGAAAACCGCAAGTTCTGCTTCTCGCTCCGAGTACGGATTTTATATTTATAAAAGTCAGACAAGCGGAAAATATTATGTAGGAAAAATGGTAAAAGGTCCTGCCATTACGGGATGTGCAGGTACTAACGCAAGTATATCGTTGGGAGTACCAACTTCAAACATTGATGTTTGTGCTTTTTTTCATTGCCATACAACACTCCATTATTGTCCTAAAACAACTTCACGAAGAACAGGTCCATCCCAAAATGATTTAGATTTAGCACAGTCATATAATTTGCCTGGAATTTTACGTGATTATGAAGGTCCAGAAATAACAGGAGGGCATAATATCAATGAATCCTATAAGGATATAACGTTTGGTCCGACAAAAAGACCTGATATTCAATATAATGATGTTATCAAATAAAAACATAAAGACATGAAGTATTTGGTTTTATTTTTAATGTCCATGTTTCCACTTTTGAGTATTTCAGCTCAAAATCTTGAAAAAATGGACTCAGTTCAGAGAAATAAGTATCTTATCGATTTAAGTTCTGAAGTCATAAAAACAATGGGGCCTGGTTATTATAGAAACACACATCCAACGATTAGTGAAGGTGTGTTTAAAAGTAATGATGGCAGAGCAAAAATAAAAAAGAATATTGGTCGCAAATATTATGAAATAAAATATCCTTACGACAAGTCAAAAGAAACTTTGGAGTTTGATTTTTCTGCAAAAGTTCGTATTTGGAAAGATACGGGCGAACCTTGCGATGTGATATTTGGAAATGGATATGGGAAAAACTTTTTCTTTTCAAGTTACAAGGAACAGACTAAAAGTCGAACTGCAACAGATAAAGTTCCATATCAACAGGTACAAAACGCCAATAAGAATATTGGAACAAAATGAGGAGCCATGTAAAGAGGATGAAAAATTAACGATTTGAATAGAATCTTTATACATAAAAGTATAAATTACAAAGGTTCATGGTCGTGACATTGTTTTATTGCTCTTGCGACAGAATCTGTAGTTAATGTACTTCGAATTAGATAATGGGAGAATGGTTTATGAAGCAGACTTAACCATTCTCCTTTTTTTATATGATGTGATAAGCAGATGAGCGATAAAAAAGAAGCTGCCGAACATGCTACCATTGTGGATCTGATCCGCAATGACCTTAGCCGTGTGGCGGAGCATGTAAGGGTGGATAAATACCGTTATATTGATGTGCTCCATACCAATAAGGGGAATATTCTCCAGGCCAGTTCTGAAATAAGCGGCAAGTTACCAACCGACTATCAAAAGCACATCGGAAACATATTGGATGCAATGTTGCCCGCAGGTTCCATAACAGGTGCGCCAAAGGACAAGACTATGGAAATAATCCACGAAGCGGAAGGCTATGACCGTGGATTCTATACAGGAATCATGGGTATATATAATAATGGTGAACTCAACTCGGCTGTAATGATACGCTTTCTTGAAAATGACG
This sequence comes from Mediterranea massiliensis, assembly GCF_900128475.1. Classification (GTDB taxonomy): domain Bacteria; phylum Bacteroidota; class Bacteroidia; order Bacteroidales; family Bacteroidaceae; genus Bacteroides; species Bacteroides massiliensis_E. Next base: position 492,902 of record NZ_LT635838.1, read on the forward strand.
GTCAGGGAACGTATTTCAAGGCATACCGCCAAGGATTTTTCTTGCCGTGCCATAGTCGGAGGAAGTTAGTCTGAGGTACGAAGACTGTCTTTCTGCGACGACGGCTGACTTTTATACAAAACACACGAAAGGATGAGAATATGCAAACGAAATAGACCATTCAAAACAGGAACCCTTGCCACATATGTTTGAATGGATTGAAATGGAAATAGCAAAGAATAGAGAAGAGTATGGTTAATAAAAACAGATTTATCCAAGCAAAAAATCGAGGATAAAAAATCTTAAAACATTCTTTATCCCCGATTAAATATCGTACCTTTGCAACCGAAAGAGTTCTTTGGATGGTTATGCAAATCACAGCAGGATGCTACATTCTGTTTATTTCTAATTCGTAACCTCTTCTTTTTATGAGGTAAAAACTTGTCTCATTCTCAATCACTTATAAAAAATACGTACTTTCAGCTGGGCAAACGACAAGTTTAAGCTGGGGAAAACGATGGTTTAGGCTGGGAAAAGCAACCGTTTGAGCTGGGAAAAACATCAGTTCTTCCCAGCCTTCCTGTCTCGGTATTCCGTAGGCGTCATGCCCATCTTTTGCTTGAAGCACTTGCTGAAATAGCGCGGGTCGTTGATACCCACCATATAGGCAATCTGCGTCATGGAGTATTCACCGGTCTCTATGAGCTGGACGGCACGGTTGATGCGCATTTCCTTGATGAATTCAACAGGGGCCAACCCCGTGAGCGACTTCAGCTTCTTGAAGAATACCGAACGGCTCACTGCCATGTCCTTCACCAGATCGTCCACAATCAAATCGCCGTTGTCCAGGTTCTTCTCCATCAACGCCATCAGCTTGTCCATAAACTTCCGGTCGTTGGGCGACATCTCGGGGGCCTTGCTCTCTTCCACCGTCGGCTCGTCAGGCGAGGTTGCCATGTTCATCAGCTTCTCACGGTACATTTCCTGAAGCTTCTTCCTGCGTTCCAGGATATTCCTTACACGCGCCTTCAGATAGGTGGCGCTGAAGGGCTTGGTAATGTAATCGTCCGCTCCATACTCCAACCCCTCCAACATGCTCTCAATGGCGGTCTTGGCCGTAAGGAGTACCATCGGAATGTGACTGGTCGTCATGTTGTCGTGAAGCTCGCGCATCATCTGCAGACCATCCTTCTCGGGCATCATCACATCGCTGATGATGATGTCGGGTACCAGGCTGAGAGCCTTTTCCAGCCCCTCCGCTCCGTTGGCCGCCTCGACCACCCTGAATTCCGACGCAAAGATGCTGCGCAGGAAGGTACGGAGTTCGGTATTGTCTTCGACCAGCAACATCGTACTCCGGACATCCGTATTTTCTGTTCCTTCTTCTCCCTTGTTTCCTTCCGAAGCCCCGTTGTCCTCCACAGCAGTCTGTTGTTCCTGCTTTGCACCACCCTGCTCCACGTCGTTCTGCAAAAATTCCACCGTTTCGTCGTAATGTTCCTTCCCTTTCTGGAAATCGACCTTGAAACAGCTGCCTTCACCCAACTTGCTGTCTACCGTGATGGAAGCCTTGTGCATCTCCACCAGCTCCTTCACCAAAGACAGGCCGATGCCTGAACTCGACTGATTGAACAGGCTGCTGTCCACCAGATTTTCGAAACGGACGAACAGCGATTTCTTCTTGTTCTCGGCAATGCCGATACCCTGGTCTTGCACACCGACCGACACGGTCTGCCCGTTGTCATGGACGAAAACCGTAATCATCTTCCCTTCGGGAGTGTACTTGAAGGCGTTGGACAACAGATTGTAGACAATCTTCTCGAACTTGTCGGCATCCACCCACAGATAGACGGCCTCCTTCTCCGTCTCGAAAACGAAGTCGATGTGGTGTTCCTCGGCCACGGCCTCAAAGTTGTCCATAATCTTACGGACAAAGGCAACAATTTCCAGCCGTTGTACCTGCATCTTCATTTTCTTGTTCTGGATCTTACGGAAGTCCAATATCTGGTTGACCAGCCGCAACATCCGATTGGAGTTCCGCTCCACGACCTGCAACTGCTCCCTGGCTTCGGCAGGCAGCTTCGTATTCTGAAGCACATATTCCAAGGGACCGGTTATCAACGTCAGGGGCGTACGCAGCTCGTGGGAGATGTCGGTGAAGAAGCGCAACTTCATGTGAGTCAGCTGCTGCTCCATGGCCACCCGATGCTTCAGCCGATAGATGGTGAACAGGATATAGACCGCCGTCACGATAATCAGCAGGAAGAACAACACATACAGGAAATAGGCCAAAGGTGTCTCCCAGAAGGAAGGCAGCACTTCGATGTCCAGCGTACGCACATTGTCGGACCAGACGCCGTCGGCGTTGGTCGAACGCACCTTGAACACATAGTGTCCCTTGGGCAGGTTGGTATAGGTGGCCGTGCGCTGCTTGCCCACGTAGTTCCAGTTCTTCTCGAACCCGTCCAGCATATAGGCATACTGGATGTCGGAAGGATTGGTATAGTCGAGGGCCGCATACTGGATGGAAAAGATATTCTCCTGATGGGAAAGCGTCAGTTCACGGGTGTCGTCCAGCGTGTACTTCAACACGGAATGCGGACCCGGCTTCACGCTCTCGTTGGCCAGCAGCAGTTGCGTCAGGACAATGGGAGGCACGTAGACGCTCTTCTGGATGGAATCGGGATTGAAATAGAAAATGCCATGATTGGTTCCGAACAGGATGTTGCCGTCCGACGCATAGGCCGAAGCCGCCTCACTGAAACGGATGCTGGAATTGCTGTACTTGTTCTGGAAGTTCTCGAAACGCCCCAACCCAGGTGTAAACTTGCTCAATCCGTTTTCCGTACTGATCCACAACTGGCCTTTCTTGTCTTCCTGAATGGACAGCAGGATGTCCGACGGCAGACCGTCGCGTACGGTATAGGCCTTGAAGCGTGCTTGTCCTTCGGCATTCAGGTCGACCAGTTGGTTCAGTCCGCCGCCGAAGGTTGCCACATACAGCTCCCCTTCCCGCGTCGGTTTGACCCAATGGATATCATTATTGCTCAGCGCGTTGGCTTTTTCGGGAGCACGGAGGTAATGGTAGAACCGGGCGTCTTCGGGCCGGTCGAAGCCGTCGTCCACCATCAGCAGTCCCACGGTGGTACCTATCCAGATATGTCCGTCCGCATCGCCGGTAATGCAGCGCACCTTGCTGCAATATTTGATGGGGAAGCCCTTCAGATTGTTCCGATGGCTGATGAAAACCTCCTTGCCGTCGGCATTGCGTGTCAGATAGCTGATGCCGTTGGCAAACGTAGCCACCCAGATGCGTCCGCGACGGTCTTCGTAAAGGCAATAGACATTGTCGTCGGACAAGCTGTAGACATCATCGGCGCTGTAGCGGTAGCGGGTCAGCCGGTAACGAAGCGTGCCGGGCAGGGGTTCGGCCTTCACCACTCCTGCTCCCTTGGTCGCGATCCACAGGTTGTCATGGCTGTCCTGCATCACGAAATAAGTGTTGCCGAAGAGGGGCTTCCCACTATGGGACACGGTTCCGGCCTCCGTCAGGTAACCGATTTCTTCGCGATGACGGTTGTACACACGCAGCATGCCGTCCTTCAGCCCCACCCACATGTTGCCGTCCTTGTCCTCGCAGAGGGCCCGTACCTCGTTGCTCAACGACTCATACGAATGATTGACCGGCACCTTCAGCCGGAAGCGATCGGTGCGGAACGTCACCTTCTCCAGTCCTTTGGAGTGGGTACACATCCACAGATTGCCCTGACGGTCGGAAAAAGCGGAATGTATCTTGTTGGAGAAACGCCAGTTCTCGCCCGTCATGCTGTTGTAGAACGGACGCAGGCAATTGTTCTTCCGGTCGAAATAGGAGAAGCCGCCGCCATAGGGATGCACCCACAAGGTGCCGAAGATGTCCTCGTGGATGTGGAAAGCCGGACGGGAACGGTCGGTATTGGTGGGCTCGGCATAGACCTTCTCGCACTTCAGCTTCCGGGTATAGGGATTGAAATGGGCCACCTCGCCCACAACGTCCTGTTCGAACCATATTTCGTCGGACAAGTCCCGATAGATACTCTTGACCTTTTCGGCCGGCAACCGGGAGGCTGCATAGTGCTCCGTCCGGCCGGTCGGCAGGTCGTAGACAAAGAAGCCGTCGGACACGGTGGCCACCACGACCTGCGAAAGTTTCTTCAGATGCTTGATGCCACTGATGCGCGAGGCTGCATCGAGCTGAACCGGCCGGAAGGTCCGGTCCTTCTTCCGATAGACCCAGACCGTCCCGTTGCCGGAGCCGAAGAGCAGGCAGTCGCCGCAATCTTCCATCACGTAGAAGCTCTGGCGTTTCTTGAACGAGTCCTTTCCCTCCTCCGCATTCTCGAAATAGATGACCGGTTCGGCCCCGTCGGGAGTGAAACAAACCAGCCCGTTGTCCGACAAGACCCACTCCGCCCCGTCTGCCTGGCAGACATCGAAGACACGGGACACCCTCAAGCGCTCCGATGCCGGAGAGTACCACACCGACGTCAGCCGATAATCCGTCGAATCGGTCGTAATCCGCACGGCCCCTTCCCGACGGGTGAGCAGCCACACCGTGCCGTCCGGCAGTACCTTGATGGACGATATGGCCGTCTGGCTGCCCGGCTCTCCCTCGGCAGGCACCGACTCGAACACTTCCGTACGCGGATCGAAACGGAAGGCACGGTCGTCATACGTCTGCAGCCAGATGAATCCGTAACGGTCCAGCTTCATGTTGTCCACCCGGTTGCTGGTCAGGGCTATCTGATTGTCCTGACGGGCCTTGAATGTCTTGAAGGTATAGCCGTCAAACTTGTTGATGCCGTTCCAGGTAGAGAACCACATGTTTCCCCGGCTGTCCTGCAACATGTCCATGACGGTGTTCTCGGACAAGCCGTCGTCCGACGAATAATGCGTGAAGGAACCCTCCGGCTGGGCTTTCAGAACAGCAGCCGTCAGCACGGCCAGCATCCACAATAACCATCTCTGCTTCATAGTATGACACAATAATTAGGACGCAAATATAACCATTTCGTGGAAAAGCCCTATATTTGTCTGTCAGAAAAAACATCAGAAAAACCGTCAAATCATGAAATACCTCAGCACGTTCCTCCTGCTTCTCTCCGCCTGGCTGACCGCTTCCGCACAGACGGACAGCACCGCCTACGAAGTGACCGGCAACATGCCCGTCTTCTACCGCCAGATGAAACAACAGCTTACCTTCCCCCTCGCCTGGGGAAAGGCGGAAGAAACGGACTTCGATGCGTGGAAAGTCCGCGCCCGCAACCGGCTGATGGAATGCATGGAGAACATCCCGTCGGCACCGGAGGCATACGGTCTGGAAGTGACCGACCGCGAACGCCGCGAGGGCTACGAAGCGCGCAAGATTGTGTTCAACCTCTCCGGATGGTGCCGCGTGCCGGCCTATCTGCTGATACCCGACGGCGAGGGACCTTTCCCCGCCATCGTCCTGCTTCACGACCACGGCGCCCACTTCTCCATCGGCAAGGAAAAGATGGTACGCCCCTTTCACGTCGCTCCCGAAGTCATGAAAGACGCCGACCAGTGGGTCGACCGATACTATGACGGCCAGTACACGGGCGACTACCTGGCCCGCCACGGCTATGTGGTGCTGGCCGTCGACGCCCTGCTCTGGGGAGAACGCGGGCGGAAAGAGGGGGCCAGCTACGACGCCCAACAGGCGCTGGCGTCCAACTTTCTGCAAATGGGGACTTCGTGGGGCGCCTTCATCCACATGGACGACGTGCGGAGCGCCGAGTTCCTGGCCTCCCTGCCCTTCGTGGACAAGGAGCGCGTGGGCTGCCTGGGCTTCTCGATGGGAGCCTACCGCTCGTGGATGCTCGGGGCACTGACCGATGCCGTCCGCGCATCGGCCTCGGTATGCTGGATGAACACCACCGAATACCTCATGACACCGACCAACAACCAGAACAAAGGCGGCTCGGCCTACGCCATGCTGGTACCCGGCCTGCGCCGCTACCTGGACTATCCGCACGTGGCAAGCATCGCCTGCCCCAAACCGACCTTGCTCTTCAACGGCACGAGCGACAAGCTGTTCCCCGTAGAGGGCGTGAACGATGCCTATCGGGAAATGCAGAGTGTGTGGAAAAGCCAAGGCGCCTCCGACCGCCTCGTCACCCGCCTGTGGGACGAGACACATTTTTTCAACCGGGAGATGCAGCAGGCCGTGCTCGCGTTCTTCGACCGCTGGCTGAAGCCCTGAACTACTTCAGGTGCTTCAAGATCCACTCCAGATGCCCGCGTTCGGTGTCGTCCGACGTCCAATGCTCGTTGATGGGCGTTACCAGCGCTTCCTTCGGACACGTCAGGACGTTGTAGACGGCATAGCTGGTGGTGGGAGGACAGGTGTCGTCGTTGAATCCCCACGTCAGGAAGGTGTCGGCCTTGACCAGGCGGGCAAAGTTCACCACATCGTAATAGGCCATCGTCTGCACCTTTTCGGGCGTATCCATCCCTTTCACACGGGAGAAGTGCGGATAGCCGTCCGCACGCCCTGCCTTATAGCCGGCCATGTCGCTCAGGGCGGGATGATTGGCCACACAGGCCGTCACACGGGCATCGAGCCCCGCCGTAACCAGCGCCAAGGCCCCGCCCTGGCTTCCACCCTGCACAATCACGTTCCGGCCGTCCCACTCGGGCAGGGAGGTCAGCAGGTCGATGCAGCGCACGCACGCCAGATAGACCCGCTTCATGTAATAATGATCCCTGTTGTCCAGCCCGTTCATCAGATAGCCGTTCTCGCGGCCGTTGAAGGCGTTGCTGATTTCCTGAAACTCTTCGTCGGACATCGTCGGGTTCAGCCCGTGTATCTCCATTTCGAGACGGATGCAGCCCTGCTCGGCGTAGTATTTGTGGCGGAGCGGATCCTTGATGGTCTTGATACCCGCACCCGGCGGACATAGCACCACGGGGCAACTGCCCGCACGGGCGTCCTTGGGGTAGAACAGGTAGCCGTAGACCGCCTGCCCGCGGGAGTTCAACCGAAGCTTCACCAGGTAGCAATCCACCTTGTCCGTACAATATTCCGGAGCCAGCTCCTTGGTATAGGTCAGGGGGAAAGCGGCCGCCTCGGCCTTCTGCTTCTCCCAAAACGCCTGGAAGTCGGCAGGCATCTGCGTGTAGGGACGGATATCCTCGGGCGAGAAGCCCACCTTCACGTGGTGGCGATAGGTCTTGCCGCCCACACGGGCCGTCAGACGGCAATCACGGAAGCCGGGCGTATCCATCGTACCCACGTCGACAACGGCCCTGCCGTCCTTCAACACCACACTGCCCTTCGCATCGGGCGGCATCAGGTCGCCTCCAAGTTCATAACTCACCGTCACGCCGTCCTGCGGAATGCCATACCGGTAGAGCTGCACCTCTACACGGGCCTTCTCGCCCGTCCGGTAGGTCCAGTCGGCATGATCGGGCACGGTGACCCACAACACGTCACTCCGATACGGATAATTCTCGGCCAGCAAGGGCAGAAGGGTGCAGGCCCATGCTACAAAAAACAACCATCTCTTCTTCATCTTTACTTTTATCTTTAAGGATTCACGAATATTGCACTTTTACAAAATGACACTTTGATTTTCCAACCGCCTGAGAATCGCTTCTTTCGGCCGCAAGGCAAGGCCGATGTCAACGGACGAAGGCCAACGGGGCTTACTAGCTACTGCACAGGCAGATAGCGAAATCTTGACAAATAAAGCAGATGTCCAACCAAGCCCTTTCCCAGGTCTTGCCACGGGAAAAGTCCACTTTACAAAGCTAAAGTGGCACTTTACGAACGAAATGTGCCACTTTATACCCTGAAAACATACTATTATTTTACCTAAAACATACTTTTTCATGTGCCAAAACCTACGTTCTGATGACAGAAAACATACCTTCTGACGATAGAAAGCCTGCTTTCCGGAACCTCGGAAGCCGTTTTTCTCCCGATTTTCCTTCCCGTTGGCCGTTTCCGAAGAAAGGGCGGGTCAGCCAAAAGGGACGTTTCCTTTCTTTTTGCCCATCGAATGAGGCCGTCGGTGACAATCTGATTTCCGTCGGTTGCCGGCCTCATCGACGAATGTCCAGCAGGGCATTGCCGTTCTTCACGGGGTTCCATCCGTCTTCACCCGCCAGGACTTCTTCGATGGAGTAGCCGTCCAAAGTCTCCAACTGGCGGGAGAAGGAGGCACGTTTCTCCGGACAAGCTCCCGCGCCCCGACTCTGGTATTCGGCATAGAAGACGGTTTTGTCCACATCTTTCTTGTCCCAGTCGTTCCATCCTTCGGGCAGGATATGTGCGCCCAAGTCGCAACGCACGAACACCGCCTGCGCATAGGGCCGCCACGGACGCGACAAGTAGACGCGGTCCACTCCTTCGTCGGCCGTCAGCCGGCAATCGTAGAAGACGTAGCCATAGCGTTGTCCCTGGTCGGTGGAAGGAGCGGTGACGTAGCCGTTGCCCTTGCTATGGATGTGGCAACGGTCGAAGACCGCCGTAGACCATCCGAAGATGAAGTCCACCGTCCCTTCGATGTAGCAATCCTCGTAATATTGGCGGCAACCCTTGCCATAGGTATAGAGTGTATCTTGGAAACCCAGGAAGCGGCAGTGCTTGAAGTAGACGCGGTCGGCACTGACGAAGCACGCCACCGCCTGCCCCACGGGGCCCGAGGAGTTCTCGAACGTCAGGTTCTCGACGTAGCAGTCGGGCGCATAAAGGTAGCAGGTAGCGGAGCCGGAGGTACCCGTCTTCTCACCGAAACAGTTCGGCTTGTCGGCATAGTCGTCGCAGGTGAGGACAGCTCCCTCCTCGCCCACCAGCGAAAGATTGATCTTGCTGGGCGGTACCACCAGCTTTTCCTTATAAACGCCCTTGCGCACCAGGATGGTAGTGCGGACATTCTTGCGGAAGTCGGGCACGGCATCGATGGCCTCCTGGATGGTAAAGAAGTCGCCCGAACCGTCCTTCGCCACCACAAAGTCGTACTGACGACGGTATTTGGCCAGCTCAGGCACCACCTTCACCACCTCGTCGGCAGCCATACGAGCCACGATGGAGGCACCCCGTACATTCAGATGGGTGTTGTCCTGGCGACCGTCGGGCAGGGCGGGCACCGTGCGGGGTGCCACCCAGACGAAGAGCTGCTTCGAGTCTTCGGGGCCCATCTCCTCCACCAGCCGGTGCGTGGCGCGGTTTAGGTCCACAAAAGGCACGTCGAGCTCGCGAGCCACGTTGCGGGGAGAATCCAGGTAGGCTCCGTGCGTGTCTCTGAGCCAGACACCCTCCTGCCCGCTACGGGCGGCTCGATTCTCCCAGACACCCTCGCGGACATCGTCCTGAGCGACGGCCAAGGCCACTGCCTCGGCATTGGCTTCACCGAAGTTGCGGCGGACGATGGAGTTGAACAGGACAGGGATGGCCCCCTTGGCACGCGCCTCGAGGACGAAGCGTTTCAGGTTGGCGTCGAAGGTGCCGCCCGGCTCGGTATGCCGTTTGGGGTCGGACTTCTCGTCGTTGTGTCCGAACTGGATGAAGACATAGTCGCCCTTCTTCAGTTGCGCCAGTACCTGGTCCCAGCGGCCTTCGTCGATGAAGCTCTTCGTGCTGCGCCCGTTCACGGCCCGGTTGTCTATCACGACGTCCTCCGTGAAGTAGCGCGGCAGCATCTGTCCCCAGCCCCTTTCCGGATTGCCGCCCTCGAGGGGCTTGTTGGCCATGGTAGAGTCGCCGATGGTGAAAATGGTGATGACCCGCTTCTCCGTCGTGAAAGCCGAGAGCAGCAGAAGCAGGCCCAGCAGAATGGTCAGTTTGTTTTTCATACGTTTATCATTGTTAGTCAGTCAGCAAAATAAGATTCCCCAGTTGGCGAGAAAGTTTTCCGCAACTGGAAAAAAATCAACGGCCGGCCGGGACATCCTCGGGAAGCCAGTCGCTGCAACGCCCGAAGATGTACTTCCAGTCAGTATATCGGGCCGCCTCTTCGGCACTGAGGAGGTGCGCCCACTTCACACGGCCGTCCAGCGCCGCTCCCTCGCCACGATTGCCATATTCGGCATAGCGGGCCGTCTTCTCGTTGGCGGCGTTGCGCCAGTTGTCCCAACCGGCAGAGCAGATGTGCTTCCCCAGCTCGCAACCGATGAAGACCGTAGCCGCATAGGGTCGCCAGGGGCGGCCCAAATAAACCTTGTCGACCCCTTCGGCCGCCGTCAGACGGCAATTCCTGAACACATAGCCCACCGCCACGTCGGATGGAGTAGAGGCAGCCGTGATGTAGGAATTGCGTTTGCTGTGCAGCACGCAGTCTTCGAACAAGGCCGTCGAGGGGCCGAAGATGAAGTCGGTAGTGCCTTCGATATAGCAGTCCTTGAAGTAGAGGCGCGTGCCCGCTACCCCCGTATAGACCGTGTCCTGATTGCCCAACAGGCGGCAACGGACAAACACCAGCCTGTCGCCCTCGGTATGGAGGGCCACCGCCTGCCCCAGGGGAGCCGCATTGTTCTCGATGGTCAGGTTCCGGAAGGTGATGCCGTTGCCTTCCACCTTCAGCGTATAGGTGCGGAAAGTGCCCATCGCATCGATGTTAGCATGGTCGTCGTAGGAGATGACGGTACCTTCGCAGCTCTCGCCCACAAAGTCCACATTCTGCAACCACGAGGGCACGACCACCTTCTCCTTGTAGAACCCGTTCCTGACGAGCACCGTCACCCGATAGTCCATGAAGGCACGGATACCTTCCATGGCCTCCGTCAGCGTCCGGTAGTCGCCCGAACCGTCGCGCGCCACCACAATCGTATCTTTCCACTGCCCGGCAGCCACAGACGGCAGACTTCCTCCCAACCACAGGAGCAACATCCACATCCAAGGATAAAAACAGGACAAACCGGCCTTGCTTCGCCGGCAAAGAGACTTTTGTTTCATGCGTTCAATCTTTACGGGTATCAGACATGTTTCATTTCAAGAAACAAAAGTAACGGTTTCCCTCCAAAGACTTGTGTATTTTTTCGGTAGAGATGGTGCATTATTTGGTTTTCGTGTGCGAGAACGAGCAATTTCGTGCACGCAAACGACAAAAAATGTGCAAAATCGTCCTTTTTTCCAATAATTAAAGGCTTTCTCTTTTGATTAATCAAGAAAAGAGCTAAATTTGACACCGCAATTTAATTCATACCATCGTAAAACATCAATGTAATCATATCAAAAACAAAAAAGAATGGAACAAGTATTCGGCTATATCATCGGCCTGGGAGCATCGGTCATGATGCCCATTATCTTTACAATTATCGGTTTGTGTATCGGGATGAAATTCGGAAAGGCACTGAAATCGGGCCTCTGCGTGGGTGTCGGTTTCGTGGGTTTGGGTGTAGTCACCGCCCTGCTGACCAACAACTTCGACAATCCCCTGAAAGCCATTTCCGACCTCTACCACCTGCAACTGAACGTATTCGACATGGGCTGGCCCGCCGCTGCCGCCGTAGCCTACAACACGGCCGTCGGTGCTTTGATCATCCCCATCTGCCTGGGCGTGAACCTGCTGATGCTCATCACCAAGACCACACGGACGGTGAACATCGACTTGTGGAACTACTGGCACTTCGCCTTCATCGGTGCCGTGGCCTACTTCGTGACCGGTGAGAGCCTGGCTTGGGGCTACTTCGCCGCCATCGTCTGCTACGTCATCACGCTGGTGTGCGCCGACCTCACGGCAGACAAGTTCCAGAAATACTACGACCTGGACGGCATCTCCATTCCCCAGCCGTTCTGCCAGAGCTTCACTCCATTCGCCATCCTCATCAATAAGGCGCTGGACAAGATACCCGGCTTCTCCAAGCTGGACATCGACGCCGACGGCCTGAAGAAGAAGTTCGGCGTGATAGGCGAGCCGCTCGTGCTGGGTGTCATCGTAGGTATGCTCATTGGATGGGCCGCCCAGCTGGACATCAAGAAGATTCTCTTCCTGGGCATCACGATGGGTGCCGTAATGGAGCTCATCCCGCGCATCACCTCCCTTTTCATCGAAGGTCTGAAGCCCATCTCCGAAAAGACTTCCGAACTGGTGAAGAACAAGTTCAACGGCAAGAAGGTGCACATCGGCATGAGTCCGGCCCTCGTTATCGGACACCCCACCACGCTGGTGGCATCCGTCATCCTGATACCGGTCATCCTCGCGCTGGCCGTCTTCCTCCCCGGCAACCAGTTCCTTCCGCTGGCCTCACTGGCAGGTATGTTCTACCTCTTCCCCATGGTGCTTCCCTTCACAAAGGGTAACGTACTGAAGACACTGATCGTCGGCCTGGTGACGCTCATCATCGGCCTCTACTTCGTGACCGACATGGCACCCGACTTCACGATGGCCGCCAACCAGGTATATGCCGAAACCCATGACCCCGCCGCACACATTCCCGACGGATTCTCGGGCGGTGCCCTCGACTTCGCTTCCTCCTTCTTCGGATGGACCATCTACCGGGGCGTCAAACTCTCGTATGTAGGTGCCGGCCTGCTCACGCTGATAGCCATCGTGCTGATGCTGGTCAACCGCCGCACCATCATCCGCAGCGAGAAAGAAGCCAAGCAGGCAGCCTGATGAAATCAGGAAAAACAGGATATTAATCAATTATTATAAAATCGAATATGAAAAAATTAGCAATTGCAATGATGTTAAGTGCAGCAGCCTTATCGGCCAATTCCCAAGTGAACTACAAAATGCAGGTAGCCTGCAACCCCCAAGATGTCAAGACGTACGACACCAATCGTCTGCGCAGCAGTTTCCTGATGGAAAAAGTAATGGTACCCGACGAAATCAACGTCACCTACTCCATGTACGACCGCTTCATCTTCGGCGGCGCCATGCCTGTACAGAAGGAACTGGTGCTCGAGACCATCGACCCGCTGAAAGCCAAATACTTCCTGGAAAGAAGAGAGCTGGGTGTCATCAACATCGGCGGTGAAGGCATCGTAACCGTAGACGGCAAGGAATATACCCTGAACTTCAAGGAAGCCCTCTACGTGGGAAGAGGCAAGCAGAAAGTGACCTTCAAGAGCAAGGACGCTTCCAACCCGGCCAAGTTCTACATCAACTCGGCTACAGCCCATAAGGAATACAAGACGCAGCTCATCACCATCGACGGCCGCAAGGGCTCGCTGAAGGCCAACTCCTTCCCCGCAGGCAAGATGGAAGAAAGCAACGACCGCGTCATCAACCAGCTGATTGTCAACAATGTGTTGGAAGAAGGTCCCTGCCAGTTGCAGATGGGTCTGACCGAACTGAAGCCGGGCAGCGTATGGAACACCATGCCGGCCCACACACACAGCCGCCGCATCGAAGCCTACTTCTACTTCAACGTACCGGCAGGCAACTCCATCTGCCACCTCATGGGTGAACCGCAGGAGAACCGCCTCATCTGGATGCAGAACGAACAGGCCGTCATGTCACCCGAATGGTCAATCCACGCCGCAGCCGGCACCAGCAACTACATGTTCATCTGGGGTATGGCCGGAGAAAATCTGGACTATGGCGACATGGACAAGATCACTTATCAGGAAATGAGATAACCCTCTCCTGACACTCTATAAACAAGCATGGGCTCCGGCTCATGCTTGTTTGTATCACTTTGTGCAAAGATTCAACCAATTTTTGCACAAAGACTTGTTTTCAGAACTGCTATTTTTGCACAAAATAAAAACTAAATCTATTATCATGAGTACATTCCAACAAGCTGTGGGCAAGATGACCAACTACCGCTGGACCATCTGCGCCATGTTATTTTTTGCAACAACGGTCAACTATCTGGACCGCCAGGTGCTGTCACTGACCTGGAAAGACTTCATCGCCCCCGAATTTCACTGGACGGACGCCCATTACGGTGACATTACCGCCATATTCTCCCTGGTTTATGCCATCGCCAACCTGTTTGCCGGCCGTTTCATCGACTGGATGGGCACCAAGAAAGGCTACCTCTGGGCCATCTTCATCTGGTCGCTCGGCGCCTGCCTCCATGCCGTCTGCGGCTGGGCCACCGAACACGTGGTAGGCATCCACGATGCAGCCGAAATGATTTCAGCCACCGGCGCGGTAGCCTCCACCATTGCCATCACGAGTGTCTACTTCTTCATCGCCGCACGTATCGTGCTGAGTATCGGTGAGGCAGGCAACTTCCCCGCCGCCATTAAAGTGACGGCTGAATACTTCCCCAAGAAAGACCGCGCTTTCGCAACTTCCATCTTCAATGCCGGCTCTACCATCGGAGCACTGGTAGCTCCTGTCAGCATCCCCTCGCTGGCCCGCTACTTCCAAGGCATCGGCATCGGCAACGGCTGGGAAATGGCCTTTATCGTCATCGGTGGATTGGGCTTCATCTGGATGGGGATGTGGGTATTCCTGTACAAGAAGCCCGAAGGCAATCCGCGTGTCAATGCTGCCGAGCTGGCTTACATCCATCAGGACAAACAGGTCGAAAAACAGGAAACTGCCGCTTCTCCGAAAGAAGAACGGAAAATGAGCCTTTGGGAATGTCTGAAGTACCCGCAGGCATGGGCCGTAGCCATAGGTAAGTTCATGACCGATGGTGTGTGGTGGTTCTTCCTCTTCTGGACTCCCGCCTATATCTCGGACGTCTATGGCTTCTCGTCCGACAGCGGGACAGCCCAGCTGCTGATATTCGTGCTCTATGCCATCACCATGTTGTCCATCTACGGCGGCAAGCTGCCTACCATCATCATCAACAAGACAGGCCTAAACCCATACGCTGCCCGCATGCGCGCCATGTTCATCTTCGCTCTGTTCCCGCTGCTGGCCCTGTTTGCACAGCCCTTGGGCGAATACTCCTACTGGTTCCCCATCATCATCATCGGTATAGCGGGTGCAGCCCATCAGTCCTGGTCGGCCAATATCTATTCAGTGGGCAGCGACATGTTCCCCAACAGTGCCGTGGCTACCATCATCGGCTTGGGAGGAATGGCGGGCGGTATCGGTTCCTACCTCATCAACAAAGGTTCGGGTATGCTGTTTACCTATGCTGCCGGTACGACCATGGTGGACGGACAGGAAGTGGAAATGACGAAAGCCCTGCTGGCCCAAGGCGCTGAATACGTCCAGCCGGCCATGCAGTTCATGGGATTCGAAGGCAAGCCGGCCGGTTACTTCATCATCTTCTGCATCTGCGCCGTCGCCTATCTCATCGGCTGGTGTATCATGAAGATACTGGTACCGAAGTACAAACCCATCGTACTCGACTAAGCAACGATCCTTGTCCCCCAATAAAAAAGAGGCTGCATCAGCAGAGGACGACAAAAAGACGTCCGACTCCTGATGCAGCCTCTTTGATTCATATGGATTAAAAAACATCCCCAAGAAGGGAAAGGGCAAAAAAAAGGGAAGTCTCACGACTTCCACAATTCTTCTAACCTTAAATCTAAATCTCTATGAAAAAAACGTGTCGCAAAAATAGTAAATATTCTTATAAGCCCATAACATTTCGGCTTTAATTTTTGCAAAAACGAAGCAAATCAGCATAGATTGGATTCAATTCCAACAATTCGGGCACTCCCACAATGAACATTTGTTTTCGGGCACGGGTGAGAGCCACGTTCAGTTTACGGTCGACCAGTACCCCATTGTCTTCGGTCAGATTAGCCAGGAACTTCAATTGATAGGGACGGTTCACACAAAAAGAATAAATGATGACATCGCGTTCACTGCCCTGAAAGCGCTCCACTGTATCGACCAGGATGTCGTCCAGCTCAGCGATTCCCAATGCTTCAATTTCTTTCCGAATGAGGGCAATCTGACTCCGATAGGGCGTAATGACCCCCAAGGTAGTTTGCGGAGAGAAATCGCCCAAAGCCGTGTATTGCCTGTAGACGGCATCCGCCAGACGGGCGACAATACAGGCTTCCGACTGATTCATTTTTACCGACTGGCTGGCAGGCCCTGCCACCGAAGGCAAAAAAGCCACCCGGCGGGTCAGCACAGATGCCAGCGGATGATGCTCCAAACCAGGCGCCAACGCCAGACACCCATGCTGGTGAGGCAGGCCAATCGGCTCCAGCAATCCACCATAGAAAGCCCGACTGGGAAACAAAGCCACCTCCTCGTTCATGCGCCCCTGACGGCAAAGCATGTCGTAAGCCGGCTCGAAAAGAAAGGCATCGCGTCCCTCAGCCTTATGATGGGCAGACAGGTGGCGGTACAGACGTTCGAACAAGGAGTCCTTCAGATTGTACACCCCCACGCTTCTCAATTCTTCATCACAGACCTCCGACTGGTCGGAAGGTTGCTGCACGACGGCAGGCAATTGTTTATGGTCGCCTATCAGGATAAATTTGTCGATGGCCTCCCGCCCCTCCTCACCACAAGTACAGAGAAGCCCCAGCAGTTGGGGTTCCAAAATCTGTGTGGCCTCGTCCACGATGGCTACATCGAAATGCTTCAGACGGAAAAGGTCCGGCTTGGCCGAAAGAGTGGCTACCGTCCCTACAAAGATCCGGCAACGGGCGATGCGCGCCTGTACTTCACGACGGTTGGCACACACTTCCAACACATTCTCTATCAGATGCGGACGATAGGCCTCCTCACAAGCCAGTTCGCTGCCGATGCGGATGTAGTCGACGGAAGGTCCGATGGCCGAAAGCGTCTTGCAGATTTCGTCTACCGCCCGATTGGTATAGGACATGAGCAAAATCTGCTTCCCCTCTCCGTAGAAAGCCTCTACCATGCCCCGCAAGGCACGTGAAGTTTTCCCCGTACCAGGAGGACCTATCAACAAAAAGACATCGCGGGCAGCCTTTGCCTTGAGAATAATACGTGCAAAATCATCGGGACAAGCCCGTATCGCCTCGTCAGACACCGCATCGAACGCGGGCGGACGCTGACCCAACAAAAGGTCACGCCGCCGCTTGGGTGCCGAAAGAAATGCCGAAAGCCCCTGATACATGCTGCGGAAAGAGGTATCCATAAAATCGTGCTCCACCGCATAGCGGCTGTCCATCGGCAACACTCCCGCATTCTGTTGCGAAGCACGCAGGCGCAGGCGGAGGGTCTGCTCGGATATGTATTCTATATTCCCCTTGAACACCATTTTATTGGCCACGTTGTCCTGTTCGGCGTTACGCTCGTAAAGGACGACAGCATCTCCCGCACGAAAATTGGCAGGCACCTCCTCCCTACCCGTCTTCCTCGCCAACTGTAGGTAGGGTTTATGGGCATCGGCGGCATGATTGTCCTGAATGGTCAGGTCGTAAAGGATTTCGCCCGCCTCGCACTTCTCGTCGAGCGTCGCCAGCCACAGAGAAGCGGCTCCCGTGCGGCTCAATCCCTCCACATCGCCCGACTTCGACGTATAAAGTTCCTTCGTGATGAAATTGTAGAGCGTATAGAAATATTTTTTTTCCAACGGCGACAGGGCAGACAACCGTTCAGACAGGTGCTGGATGGGCGGACACAGGTAATCCCGCCAAAATTTGCCATCCAGCTTGCGTTCGTTCAAGACATCGGGCCGCAAGTCTTTGAACTTGTTTGCTGTATACTCCATGCTGTTGCGCAACTGGACGGCATACTCGGCCTCGACAATGCGGTTGCGCACATTCATGACCCTGCGCACCATCGCCCACGAGGGGCGGGCCGGATAGAGCAGCGGATAACGTGTGTAAAGCAGGTAAGCCTTCACCCGACGGTGATCCATCCCCATGGAATACTCCAGTATGGCCTGGTAGAGCAACATCTGCACACGATTGTTTTCCTTGGGTTCTACCTTACCGCGGATGGCATATTCGTCGGCCTTGCCCGACTTCATCTCGATGAACGACGTCATGTCGCGCTGCATGTAGTCGAGGCGGCCCTGCAACCCCAACGCTTCACAAACGTACGAAGGCTCCAGCACGGCATCCTTTCGGTCGAGTCCATACCCAGGTGCAGGAAAGGTATCCTTCACCGTCCGACAGATATTGTCGAAATGCAGGCGGCAGTCGGCAAAGAACTGCCTTTCCTTCGCCGCATCACGCAACTCCGCACAAGCCGCCAACTCCAGCGGATAGGTGCGGAAAGCCTTCTTCATGCATGCCAAATAATCGGGCTCGTCCTCGGCATGAATCCATTCGTCCAGGAAAAGGTTAGCAATGTTACCCAGCAGCAACGGCCGCGTATTGTCCGATGGCTGAAGGCGGGCCAGGACGTAATTGGCGGGATGATGGCCATACTCCTTGAAACATTCGGCCAGCGAACTGATATCGATCAGGTAGTCGGGTTCGAGAATGATGAACGAAGGAGTCAGTATGCCCTCCTCGTCGACTACCACATCCAGCAGATTGACCTGCGCATGACGCCACAGCAAGGCACAGGTCTCGCTGAACTCATCGTTGACATCGGGCACGTTGTAGCGCACCTTGAGCCACTCGTCCGAAAGGGTGTCAAGAGGCTGTACATAGAGAAAGGTTTCGTCTGAATATTGGAAACACACACGCATGCGCTTCACCCGATGCCCCAAGGGCATCGCCACATACGTAGCGTCGGCTCGCGGAAGGAGCTGATAAAGTGAGGAAGGGATGTCCTCCTGCGTCAGGAGCCTGATGAAGAAAGCCAGCGTCTTCACATCGCGAAGCAAATCCTCGCGCAGGGGCACCTGTTCATGATTGAGTACGCGGTTGGAGGTCAAGCGGAAGGTGTGCAGACGGTTCTGCTCCCTGACAGAAAGGCCGACTTTCGCCGCGACGTAGCTGATGCGTGCGGAGAGGTCGGTCATCTGCAAACTGCCGTCTGCCATCTGTGCATGGCACAATTGCTCCAGCAGTTCACGTAATTGTCGATAAGACACTTCCAGGGGCACATCGTCCCTGCAAGCGTCCAGCAGTCGGTCGTAATATTCCTTCACTTCATTCTTCATGAAAGCAAAGATAATGCAAACCGAAAGGAATAAAAAATAAATAAGCGGTTTTACGCCTTTATTCCCCTAAACGGACGACCGAAATGGGTTCAATGCTCATTTCTTCTGATTTCTCGGCTTCTTGCTGGCTTCGCTCAGAGCTTCTTCCTTCTCGTAAGCGGGTACATGATGCTTATCTTTGGGTTTCTTTGGCTTTTTGTTTCCTGCGGCTCCCATAAGGCAATCCTCCATTTTTTAAGGGTTAAACAATCAAATTCAATTCTGCCTACCCCCAAGCAAAGAATATGCCAATCCTCCCCGTTGTCCGTTAAATTAGATAAAACCTGTCTATTCTTCCTTTTCTGCTTCCTCATCAGCAGGTTTGTCCTTGATCATCAGGATGCTCAACTCGTAAAGCAAATAGAGGGGGATGGATACGACGGCCAGCGTAAAGGGGTCGCCCGTAGGGGTAATGACCGCTGCCACAATGACGATCAGCACCACCGCATGACGGCGATACTTGCGCAACAACCGCTTGTGCACGATGCCCAGCAGGGACAACAACCACGTCACCAACGGCAATTCGAACGCCGCCCCCATGCAGAGTATCAGCATCATAAAGTTGTCGATGTAGGAGTTCAGCGAAATCTGGTTCTCGACAAGCGCGCTGAGCTGATAGGTGGAAAGGAAACGCAACGTCAGCGGATAGACCATGAAATAGCCCAGCAGGACACCCACAAAGAACATCACCGTCCCAATGCCCAACGCCTTGCGCACGCCACGCATTTCATTGGGATAGAGGGCAGGACTGACAAAACGCCATATTTCATAAAACAGGTAGGGAGCCGCCGTCACGACCGACATCCAGAAGGCGGTGGACATGTGGATCAGAAAAGGAGCCGCCAGATTGATGTTGACCAACTTTACATGAAACTCCTGCGTAAAGAACTCGTCCTTCAGGTGGAAATACTCTCCGATGGAGCGCAACAAGTGATAGAAGACGAAATCGTTGTTGCAGGGAGCCAACACTACCTTGTCGAACAGATAGGGCATGGCCGCAAAATAGACCACAGCCAACACGAACCACACGCAAAGCACCCTGATAAGCACCTTGCGCAGTTCGTCCAGATGTTCCCAAAAGGTCAGTTCCTTGCCGTCCGACATGCTTCAGGTCATTTCTTGTCCTTGTCGGCAGGTGCGTCGATGTCGTCCTTGGCCTTGTTGATTTCTTCCTTGGCTTCGTTCACGCCTTCCTTGAAACTCTTCACGCCTTTGCCCAGCCCTTTCATCAGTTCGGGTATCTTCTTGCCGCCGAAGAGCAGCAGGATAATCACTGCGATAATAATCCATTCCGAGCCGCTGGGCAAAAATCCCAATAAGAGTAAATTAGTCATGGTTATTTCTTTTACTTTTTATATGATTTGTGTGGGACAAAGATAATGTAAACCGCGAAAAATACAAAATTCATTGCCCAATTATCCAAGGACTGTCAGTCTTGAAAATACACCCGCTTGACACGCGTCGATACGCTCGTCAACACTTCGTAAGGAATGGTTTCGAGCACATCGGAGAGAACGGTCACAGGCAGATGGTCGCCAAAGATCTCCACCGGGTCGCCCTCCTTGCAATCGATGTCCGTCACATCTATCATACACACGTCCATGCAGATGTTGCCCACGTAGGGTGCCCGATGTCCGTTCACCAGGCAATAGGCATGCCCGTTGCCCAGACGGCGGTTGAGGCCGTCGGCATATCCGATGGGCAAGGCGGCGATGCGCGACGGGCGCTCCAGATGCCCCTTGCGGCTGTAGCCCACGGTATCTTCCTGCGGCACGTCGTGTATCTGCAGGATGGTTGTCTTCAGCGTGCTTACGTTGTGCAATATCGAGTTGTCTATCGGGTTGATGCCATACAGGCCGATGCCGAGCCGCACCATGTCGAACTGCGCGCCGGGGAAGCGTTCGATGCCCGCCGAGTTGCAGATGTGGCGCAATATCTTGTGCGGGAAGGCATCCTGCAGCACCTTGGCCGCCGCTTCGAACGTCTCGATCTGCCGCCGCGTAAAGCTGTCGAACACAGGCGAATCGCTCCCCACCAGGTGCGAGAAGACCGAACGCACCAGCACCGCATTCTGTCCGCGCAGGCGCTTGACCAGCTCCGGTATGTCCTCGGGCGCAAAGCCCAGGCGATGCATGCCCGTATCCAGCTTGATGTGGATGGGGAAATGCGTGATTCCTTCTTTCTCCGCCTCCTTTATGAGGGCTTCCAGCAGGTGGAAGCTGTACACTTCGGGCTCCAGCTGGTAGTCGAACATGGTCTTGAAGGCTGTCATTTCGGGGTTCATGATGAGGATGTTGGACGTGATGCCCGCCTTTCTCAAGTCCGAACCTTCATCGGCCACGGCCACGGCCAGATAATCCACGTGATGCTCCTGCAACGTCTTGGCTATCTCGTAAGAACCCGCCCCATAGGCCGAGGCCTTCACCATGCACACCATTTTCGTCTCGGGCTTCAACTTGCTGCGGTAGTAGTTCAGATTGGCCACCATCGCCCCGAGGTTCACTTCCAGGATGGTTTCGTGCACCTTCTTTTCAAGGGCCTCGCTCAGAGCGTCGAAGCCGAACTTGCGCGCCCCCTTGATGAGTATCAGCTCCTTCTCCAACGTCAGCTCCTTGCGGGCAATGGCCTGCAACAACGCCTTCGTATCGGGATAGAAAGACTTCTCGATGGAGAAGCAGTCGGCACAGGAAGAGATGTTCGGCCCCACGCCGATGATGCGCTCCACGCCGCGGCTGCTTGCCAGCTGGGCCACACGGCGATACAGCGTGGGGGCATTCTGCCCCGTCTCCAGGATGTCCGACAGGATGAGCGTACGCTTCAGCCCCTTGTCTTGCGAACGGCGGTACTGAAAGTCGAGGGCGATGTCCAGCGAGCCGAGGTCGCTGTTGTAGCTGTCGTTGATGAGCAGGCAGCCGTTCTTGCCTTCCTTCACCTCCAGGCGCATGGCCACCGGCTCCAGCCGTGCCATCCGCTCCGATATCTTCTGCGGCGGCAGCATCAGGTAGAGGCAGGCGGCCAGGCAGTTCAGGGAGTTTTCGATGGAGGCGTCGTCGATGAAGGGCAAGGTAAACTGGTTGTCCATATCCAGATAGCGGTAGGCTATCAGCGTACAGTTGTCCCCCTTCTCGACCTTCGAAATGAAGAGCGGCCGCTCGGGGTCCTTGCGGCTCCAGGCTATCTCACGGGCCGAGAGCAACGACTTGGCCACACAGTTGCAGATGAATTCGTCGTCGCCGTTGTATATCAGCACGTCGCAGTTCTTGAAGAACGTCAGCTTCTCCATGCACTTCTCCTGCAACGAGAAGAAGTTTTCCTGATGCGCCCCTCCGATGTTGGTCAGGATGCCGATGGTAGGCTTGATGATGGCCTCCAGCGCCCGCATTTCGCCCGGCTGGGAAATGCCTGCCTCAAAGATGGCCAGCTCGTCGTCTTCGCTCATCTGCCACACGGACAGGGGCACGCCGATCTGCGAGTTGTAGCTGCGCGGCGAGCGGACGATGCGCCGGTCGTCGCCCAACAGCTGGTGGAGCCACTCCTTCACCACCGTCTTGCCGTTGCTGCCCGTAATGCCCACTACAGGGATGCTGAACTGCGCCCTGTGCTGCTCGGCCAACTTCTGCAGGGCCTTCAGGGGCGAAGGAACAAGCAGGAAATTCAATGAAGAATGAAGAATGGAAGCCTTGCTTCCGAATGAAGAATTTTCATCCTTTACAGCCAATTCTTCATTCTTCATTCTTAATTCTTCATTCTTCATTCTTAATTCTTCATTTTTCTGGTACTCTTCCTCGCTCACCACAAAGCAGCGTACGCCCCGCTCGATGAGTTCAGGTATATAGTTGGCTCCCGTGTTGCGCTTGGCAGGGAGGGCGAAAAACAAAGTTTCCTCAGGAAAATTCAACGAACGGCTGTCGGTCAACAGCCAGTCGATGGTAGCCGGAGCCTCGCCGATGCGTCGGGCTCCGATCAGTTCTGCTATTTTTTCAATCGAATACGACATGTTGTTCTCTCTTTTTCGAAGTCTAAGTACGGGTATTTTTCGTTAAGTCGGTCTATTTTTAACAATATTTGTTCTAAAAAATTCTTATACGCTTCCGAGTCCGGACGGAAAGGTTTGTGCGCTAAGGCCTTACGGATGGCGTCACATTCGCCAATCACCCGCCGTGCCTCGTCCGTCAGACAGACGTCGCAGAAGCGCTCCCACACGTAGTCCACCGCCACGTCGGCCGGATGCACCATGTCGGCCGCATAGAAGCGGTAGTCGCGCAGCTCGTCCGTCAGCAGTTCGTAGGCGGGGAAGTAGCCCACGACATCGGGCAGAGCCTCCACCAGCGCGTCGGCTGCCAGCAGCAGAGTAGCCTTGCTCAGCTGGTTGGCATGCAGGCCGTCGCGGATGTGGCGGATGGGGCTCACGGTAACCAGCACCCGGAGGCGCGGATTGCGGGCCCTCAACGCGCCGATCAGGTCGAGCCAGTCGGCCGTCACCTCCTCCACCGTCAGTCGCCGGCGGCGGAAGCAACGCTCGGGCCGCTTGTGGCAGTTGCCCACGATGCGCCCCGTCTGCGCGTCCTCGTACACCCAGGCCGTTCCCCACGTCAGCACCAGCGCGTCCAGCCCTGCCAGCTCTGCCTGCAAAGCCTCCAGCCGCGCCCGGATGCGTGCCAGCGCCTCGCCGGCCGTCGGTGCGGAGAAGTCGCCGTGGTGCATCGGGCTGTGCCACAATCCGCCGTACGCGTACAGATCGCCCTCGGCATACACCTTCCCGTCCATCGCCTCGCGCAGGGCGGCCGAGAGGGAAAGCGGGTTATAGAGCACCCCGTAGGGGTTGACGTCGCAGGCAAACTTTGCCTCTACCAGCCTCGCGCCGATATTCGTGGCGAAGCAGGAGCCCATCAGCAGCAGGCGGTCGCGTTGCGAAAAGCGCGGCAACCCTTCGGGCATCTCAACGGAAGTATAAAATCGGTTCATAAGGACAAAGGTAAGAAAAAACTGATATAACGCGAATATAAGAATCAACATACAGGTTTAAATATCGGTGACAGAGCGATAAAAGCCTTCCACGCACGGCGCCCGATCAGGGCATTCAAAACGACGGCGCCCCGGTTTCCAGCGCCAGAAATGACAGCCATTTATCGCATGCCGAGAGTTTTTGAACGCCGCACTTTTTCATCGCCTATCAGCTGGCTATCAGCGCATTGCGTGTTGAAAAGTGCGGCGTGTTTATGTTTGTTAAATGCTCACGAGGCATCCTTTTCCAGCCCCTCGCGCCATCCTCATTTCACCGTGATCCACACACCCTCGCCGCGCTCTTTGGCTTCGACGATGCGCCGCTTCAGCAGGCGGACGTAGCGGGTGGAGTCGACCACATGGCCAGCCTTGCGGTTCTCGCCCGGGAGGATGCAGCCCGCCGTGTCCGCGGGCGTGTTGCCGGCATGGATGCGGATGCCCTCGAACAGGGGCACGTGGAGCAGCAGGGGCAGCCACCGGCAGAACTTGGGGCTCCAGGTGATGACCACCGGATAGCGCCCTTCGGGGATGGCCGTACGCCCCTTCACCTTGTGCTTCTTCTTCAGGTCGCGCCACGCAGGCTCCAGCGTGTCGCACACGTATGTTCCGTCTATCTCCAGGCGGCCTATGGTGTAGGTCTTACGCTTGGCGATTCTTGTCAATGTCATTTCCATCTCTTCTGAATTTTAATTTTTGGTAATTGTCATTTGTAACAATTGTAACGTAACGTCTATATTTCCATTGGCGTAGCATATTAGAAGTGCCTTTGGCATCCAATCCTTCCCACTGGCGAACCCGTACGGCATCCTCAAAGGAAAATTCATCGGGCAGCAGCTCCAGCAGATTACGCCGTCCGGGCACCTGCCTGCCCCTTCCCATCCCCTGCCGGTTGGCCTCCTCGATGTCCGCCCCGAAGAACTCCATCTTGCAGGCCAGGTCGTACTGGAGCGACCAGCGGATGAAGTCCTCGAAGGTCTTGTCCCACTGGCAGCCGTTGGCCACGAAGAGCACGCACGCCTTCAACCAGGCGATGACGTTGGCGCGGAAGGAGAGGTTTTCGTACACGCGGCTTTGCGAGAGGCGGGCGAACTCGGCACACTCCTCCTTCAACGTCTTGGCCAGTTTGTAGGCCTGCGGGCAATCTATCAAGCCCTGCGCCTTCACAAGGTTCTCGATGTAGGGGCGAAGCTCCTCGTCGAAGGCGGCATCATACGTGCCATAGACGGGCATGTCCGCGCCGATTTCGCGTTCGGGGATGGTGCAGAAGTTGATGCGGCTTATCGGCCCGTCCGTCAGCACGCGGCTGAAGTAGCGCTTGCCTTTCTGGATGGTGGTCGAGGCATTCCAGTTGAAGCGGATGGTCACCTTCTCCGTGACGCTCTGCACGCCCACGCGCGTCTGTCCGTAGCGGTTGCCGGGGTCGAAGGCCAGGCACATGATTTGGAATTGCTGGCCGCCCCGTCCGCTTCCACGCAAGGCATCGAACTGGTCAATCTCGTTCAGCTTCGTGTAGAGGAAGTGCCCGTCCGCCTCGGCCATGCGCATCACGAAGGCGGGGTTGGTCATGTCGGCGTCAATCTCTTGGATGATAAGCCCTTCGGGTCGTTGGCGTTTGTCCTTGTTGGCTCCCTTCGAGGTGACTTCGTTCTTCCATTCACGCTCGCGGCGCAGGTTGTCCTCGTCGCGGCGGCGGATGTCGGCCATGATGCGGTTGATAGGTTCGGAGATGCAGTCCTTGCCCGCGCCCGTGCCTGCCATAAGGACGTTCATCAAGGTGGCTTCGTGCTCCACGTTGTCAATATATCGGAATCGTACTTTGTGCAGATGCGCGGCCAGCGAAGGAAAGACGGCGTGCGCCACGGCGGGCTTGTAGACGTCGGGGGTGCGGCTGACCAGGAGCTTTATCAGGGCAGGCAAGCGCTTTGGTAATGAAGAATGAAGAATGTCGGCTTCGCCTCCGAATGAAGAATTTTCATCCTCCGCGGTCGATTCTTCATTCTTCATTCTTCGTTCTTCATTTTCAAGGGCCTCCCGCATCATCTTCGGCATGGAGTACCATTTCGCCGAGCAGGCGGAGTGTATCAGCCCCTTCATCTCCTCTTCGGAGAGGCCGTAGCGGGGCATCACTTGCAGGAGCAGCGCCTCGTCGTTGTCGGCAATGTAGCGCAGGTGCGAAGCCAGGCGGTGGAGCTTGTCGTTGCGCTCGCCCTGCACAGGTTCGCCACCCGCCAGGCGGAACCATTGTTGGATTATTTCTGAATAAGGAATGCCCTTAAATGTAGGGACGCACCACGGTGCGTCCGCTTTGGGCGCATTGGCGGCATCGTCCGTGTGGGGCGCATTGGCGGCATCATCGTTGGCATCGGACGCATCATCGGACGCACCATGGTGCGTCCCTACGGAGGGGTTGGCAGGGGGCAATTCTTCATTCTTCATTCTTAATTCTTCATTTCCAAACAGCCTCTCCTCGTCCACATACAGCGTATGGTCCTCGGGCACCATGTAGATGCAGCGGCTCACGTCCTTCAGCGCGCCGTCCGCCTGAAAGCCCACGTCGGCCGAGAAGCGCTTCTGCGCCTCCTGCGGCGTCATGCCGTCGGGCAGGACGATGAGCACGTGCGTGCCGCGCCTCACCGACTCTTCCACCAGCAGCACCTGCCACTTGCCCTCTTTCTGCAAGGCCAGCGACCGCTCCAGTATCTCGGCCGAATGACCCTTTTCGTCGAAGTCCAGCATCAGCCGCGGCAGGGGCTTCAGGGCGTCCGCCGCCGCGCGGTGGTTGTCTCGGAAGGCAGCGCAATGAGGTGTCCAGATGGGCAGCCGCCGTTTCAGTTTCTCGTCGCCCGCCTCGATGCGGCGACACATCTCCGCCAGCCAAGGCTCGCGGCGCATGGCCTCCCACTCCTGGCGGGTGGCCGGAAGGGCGGGAGCACCATGCCCCCGTCCGATACAAGTAAAAATGTTCATGTTTTTCTAATTGATAATTGATAATTGAGAATGGATAATCATTGCTTCATTCTCCATTTTCCATTTTCCATTCTCCATTGTTTCACCATCTCGTCTCCAGTTTGCGGCTGGCATAGTAGGCGTCGATGCGCCGCCCCTCCAGGGCGCGCAGGGCGCGGATGTCGTCGGAGGTCAGCGAGGGTCGGAAGCTCCATTTCTCGATGATCTGGCCGCGCTGGGTCATCATCACCCGGCAATGCTCTGTGGCAAAGAGGTCGATGTAACGTGGTCCTGTCCCCATGTTGTAGGGGCTTACGCGTGTGCGTCCGTCCTCCTCCACCGTGATGCGTCCCTTGTAGGAGGCCCGTCCGTCGGGCGTGATGGGTGCTTTCTCCACTTCCCAGGCGCAGGGATAAATGTTGATGTTGCCGTTGGCCAGGAAGGCCGTCTGTGTGTCCATACGGACGTCTTGTAAAAAATATTCCTTCTTCATCTTACTGAATGTTTTGGAGGGGAAGAAGCGAGAAACGCGGCCGCATTGCTCTCCAGGAGATTCCTTCACCTCGCTCCACTCAGTTAGTAAATTGAGAATTGAGAATTAAAATTCTTCATTCATCATTCTTCATTCTTCATTTTATTAGTTCTTCATTTTAATAAGTTCCACCGCCAGAATGTCCTGAAACATCTGTCCGTTGTATTCGCGTGTCTGGAAGCGGAGGACGGCATACACCAGCTCGCCCGCATAAAACTTGCACGAGGCCAGCTGCCCCAGCATGGCTGCCACGTACGTGTCCTCGTACTTGCCGCCCACCTCCTGCAACACGATGTTGCACTTCATCACCTGTCCGTTTTCGGCCTTCTGGCTCTGCACCGCGAAGGGTTCGCCCTGCATCACTACTTTCATAATTCGTTTCATCTTCTAAAATTTTTAATTAAACAAAAACTCCTGCAACCATCTGTTTTTCCGATGATTGCAGGAGCAAAATTAGGGGATAAAAAAGCCCCTGCCGAGAAAAAGCCCGGCAGGGGATAGTTTGAGGGAATAAGGGAAAGTTCAGGGGATGGTTGAGGGGCAGTTTACCGTTCTTCTTCCAGCGACTCCATCAGTTTCATGGCCGTCACAATCTGTTTGCGCGGAGCACCCTGGGCAGACGAAAGGCAACTCTTCCATTGTGTCACCTTGGTGGTTTCCAGCATGGCGGGCACACCAGCTTTCTTCAACGAATCATAGTTCACAGCGGGTCTGACTTCTTTCATCCCCAAGTCTTCCATGGCTCTGCAAAAAGCTTTCATTTCTTTTGGATAACCTCTCAGCTCACTGAATACCCGATACACCGCATACCATTGCGTCTGTGTGGTGAAAATGCGATTACCGTCCACATCCGTAGCAGCAAGCAGCCGCTCCAGCACGTTCTTGTCTCTCTGTTCGCTATCCGCCAACGGCCTTTTTTGCGGCTCGTGTGCATGCACGTGCTTCTGTCCCACAAATTCTGTACCGATAAACGTCCCTCCCGTGATGACCGCACCACCTTCGGTGTTGATTTCAATTTTGTTGTCACACATACTCCGATCTGTTTTTCAATTAGTTGAATTCCGTTTCTGAAAAGCTGCCTCCCATGATGGCTGGTCCTCCGCCTGTATTGATAATATTTTTTATAACCGGCATCATACCACGGCCAGGTTCCTCCTTGCAAACAGCCGCCTCCAGCACCTCATGGATTTCATCGGTCAAATATGAATCTCCACTCCAGTAGCGGTTCATTCGCGTCCGAAGCCCATCTTCGCCCATACGGCAAACCAGCGTACCGATCCACTGTTGCCATGAAGCGATTTCCGACTGCCGGGCATGATTGTCCAACTCCATCATCAGCCCCATCGCCAGAGTACGGCATGCAGCCGCATCCACCAGCGCCAGGCATACAATGAGCGTCATCATCACTCCTTGCACGTACATTTCCATTTCGTCATCGGGCACATCAATGCCCGCGCCACGGATTTCATAAGCCAGCATGTCCCATGTCGTCTGGCACAAGTAATGTTTCCGGTCGGGGGTCTCCTTCATGCCATCCAACACGTCGGATAGCTCCAGCAGCACTTCTTCGGGAGTCAGACGCAACACATGCGCACGGCTTGCACAGTGACGGGCGACGTCCGCCACCAGCCTGTATAGCATATCACCATCAAACCACTCTCTTATACTTTCTCTTTCTTTTACGTTCAATCTGCGTTGCATCGTTATAATCTTTTGTATATTCGCGTACATCGTCCAGCCAACTCACCAGCGCATAGGCCGGTTCGTCGTCGGCACTGCTTCCAATGACACATTGCCCGTTGACAAAGTGGTTCAAGGGCTCTTCCTCAATGTCGAACGTTGCCAGTTGGCAATCGCCGTTACGGAAGGCTTTCCCATGTTTGAAGTGAACGACTATCTGATAGCCATTGTTGCAACAGAGTCCCACCATCTGCGCCAAGTCCTCCTGTGTGCGATCCAGTTTCAGTGTACCTTGGCTTGTCGCATCCAGTTGATACTGGCTCTTCGCCGCACCCATCAGCCGGGAGAGGTTGTTCAGGTATTTCAGGAGTTCTATCATTGGAGCAGGCGCATCAATGGGTCCCGACTTTTGCAGGTCGGAAAACTCGAACACGACTCGCGTGATGCATTCATCTTTGCGGCGCATCCGATACTCTACCGCCTCCCAAAAATCCATGACGAGCATCTTGGCCCGAATTTCGATAGTCAGCCCCGCATCGGCCAGCTGGGCATGGAGCGATTCTTGCAGGATGTCACGTACCTTGTCCGGTTCTCCGTCAAAGGCTCCCGACTGTTCGATGGCCATCTGCCCCACACCGGGTCGATTGTCTATCAACACGTGGCAATACGGATTCGACTCCAATTTGTGTTCCTTGTAGTCTTGCACCAGCGTGAGGTGCTTCACGTTGCACACACGCATCAACGTCACTCCGCCCCGCGTCTTCAGTACCGCATTTGGATAGAGAGTCGGTTCGCCCGTCTTGGCCGATGTATGGAAAAGGTTGAGTTGCTTAACAGAAAGCAGTTTGTCCAGATAGTCCTGTCCGATTGTCCCGTTCATATTTTCCTGCTTGAAAAGCGACTGTTCGCCCGTCTTCACAAGCTCGTATTTGTAAATTGTGAATTTCATATTCTTTTCACCTGTTTTGTTTTCATTGCAGATTGTCTACGCCTCTGGCAGCGCACGTCTTTGTCCGTGCACCAAGCGCGTGTTTTACGTTTGCAAAGATAACATCTTTTTCAAACAGTCCAAGAGCCGAGAAGAGAAAGAATATACACATCTCCACTTCTTCAGAAAGGCAAATCATAGGCCAGACCTTCATCCTCGCCCGGATGAACGAGATTTGTCTCCACAAAAGCGATATCCTTTATTTTGCCACGATATTTGGCAAAGGTCTTTATATTTTCTATTTCCTGCCTGCGACTACGGCTCATGACAAGATATTCCTCTTCCTGGTCGATACCCAGGAAACGGCGTCCCAGCAGGTTGGCGGCGATGCCCGTCGTACTGCTCCCCGTAAAGGGGTCGAGCACCCACGCACCAGGGCGTGTAGAAGCCAGAATGATGCGCGACAAGACGGCCAGCGGCTTTTGGCAGGGATGCTTGCCGCACGATTTCTCCCACGGCGCAATGGCAGGCAGGCGCCACACGTCGCCCATCTGCTTGCCGTCGTTGATGCGCTTCATCAGCTCATAATTGTAGTAATGGGGTACCTTGGCCGATTTCCTTGCCCAAACGATGTATTCGGCCGAATAGGTAAAGTAACGGCAAGAAATGTTGGGCGGCGGGTTGGTCTTGGCCCACGTAACAACGTTCAGAATTTTGAATCCCAGCTCCGTCAGGCGGCTGGCCACGGAAAAGATGTTGTGATACGTTCCGCTCACCCAGATGGTGCCGTCCTTCTTCAGCTTGTCGCGGCAGGCGGCCAGCCAGGTGCGGTTGAAGGCGTCGATACTTTCGGGCGTGCCTCCCTTGTCCCAGTCACCTTTGTCCACACACACCACTTTGCCGCTCTGCACGCTGATGCCGCCATTGGACAGGAAATAGGGCGGGTCGGCAAATATCATGTCGAACTTGAACTCAAACTGTTTCAGAAGTTCGACACAATCACCATGCAGGAGGGTAAAGGCGCGGTCGGGGGAACGGAAGAAAGGGGTAATCATTGTTTTTCTGGTACAGGCAACCCTAATTTGGCCAAAAGAATATAATTAAAATAGTATTGGCATCTCACACTAATAATATAGTCTAAAACATCTTTATACTTGGGAGCTTTAAACCATTCATCCAAAATATAAACATATTCCACCTCTATATTCAATTGTGACAATAATTTTTGATATTGTTTTTTCTTGAAATCGCAAGTTTGCAACTTCTCGTCTACACTTCCGCCTACATTCTGAGTTTTTACCTCAATGATAAAAAGAGTATTATTGACAATTACATAAATGCAATTGTCAGGCAATAGCTTGGAAGAGATATGTTTTGTCCAGTCAACGCCATTTTCTGACAAGAAATTATAGAATCCATGTTTCTTAAATATTCGGGCCACTAAATTCCCCTCATAATACACATAAGAATCCATAACTGTATATCCTTCTTGCGAAGCCAGAAAAGTAGCTAAGTCAACCTTTCCTTCATAGATCAACCCTGTAATGGTATTTCCACCCCCGGTGCCGTCTTTTTTCATTTTATAGCATTTAAAAAGTCATTTATTGTCGTAAGGTTATACACACTCGGTATTGCGTAAAAAGCTTCTTCCAGCTTGCTACGTGCCGAATTCCAACCTACCCCGTCGGTAATCCAAACGAACTCATAATTATCAAATTGATTGATTTTAGGAGCGAGTTCAGAATATGCACGTGCCACTTCATTAAGTTTTGAACCACCGCCACTATAAAAGTTTACTTCAATCAGATAAGTTTTGGCTTCAGTCTCTATACAAAATCAAAACGTTTGCGATCTTCACCCAAACATTTCATTTCTTCAAATTCAGTAGAGTAAACTTCCCGGCGAAACTTAATGCCTTTTTCTTGGAAGATTTCGGCTACCTTATTTCCCATTATATCGCCGCTTCGGTTCTTACGTGCGTTGGTGTCAAGTCCTGTTTCTACCCCAAAAACATAATCAACCAAATTGGTAACATGTTTGTCTTGAAGTACCTGCTTCAAGCCTGTATCTTCCAAATATTCGATAACTCCTTCGGGAGTCTTGAAAAAATTCTCAATCAGTTGTATCTGTCCACTACGGGCAATCGCTTTTTTCTTGTCGCTTGCCCGAACAGCGATCAAGATGTCAAGCACACTGAACACTTTAGGATTTTCATCCCAAAGACGACGCACCGCCTCCTCCATATTATCCTTACCCACCAGATAATTCAACTGGTTGAGCTTGATGGAAATGGCATCAACATTGGCGGTAATCTTCTCAAAATCAGAAAAGAAACT
Organism: Mediterranea massiliensis; assembly: GCF_900128475.1. Classification (GTDB taxonomy): domain Bacteria; phylum Bacteroidota; class Bacteroidia; order Bacteroidales; family Bacteroidaceae; genus Bacteroides; species Bacteroides massiliensis_E. Next base: position 525,258 of record NZ_LT635838.1, read on the forward strand.
CAACGGAGCGTTTGTCTCGATGAGTTGCGACATAAACACCTTAAATTCTTCTTCTGTATGTGCCTTGCTCATATTCATTCAATTTTAAATCAACATTGTTCGGTAATTTTGGGCGTGATGCCATCGTTTCAGAGTAATTCCGTATAAGCAATTCCGTCAACTTACCACGCTTTTCGGGATTCGCATTAACCGAACGCGAAGCATATACACGTTCAATGAAATAGTCTTTATACAAATCGTCAAAGAAAGTATCTTCCGGATTGCGTCCCCTGCAATCGGAATTGCTGAGCATCATCAAACAATTTTTGCCGGACAATCTATCGAAATATTTTTTCAAACGTATCTGTTCATCGTCATTGAAAGCTTCCTTCGCATAAGAATTAAAACTCGATGTTGCATCCAGCGGGCGATAAGGCGGGTCAAAATAAACAAAAGTATCTTTTGACACATATTGTTCCGTCTGTTCAAAATCACCGCTGATGATGTCAACTTTTTGCAATAATTCACTATCTGCATATATCGTTTCCGCATCACAAATCGTAGGATTCTTATATCTGCCGAAAGGTACATTAAATTCACCTTTTGAGTTTACCCGATAAAGCCCGTTGAAGCAAGTACGGTTCAAAAACATAAGCAACACAGTATTGTCAACGTCCGACATTTCTCCCTGATTGAATCTTTTACGCACAGACAAGAAAAACTCTTTTCTTTTTTCTTCCTCTTGAATGCCTAAATATTCGCGTTCAATCAGGGACAAGCTTTGTATTAATGCTTCTGGAGCTTTCTTAATCGTCTTATACGCTTTTATTAAGTCTGGATTAACATCATTAATGACTGCCCGCTTGATATTATTGAAACGTTGAAGCATATAGAAAAGCATGGCACCTCCTCCAATAAAGGGCTCTATATAGGTCACATCCTCTATCAACATGAACTTTTTGGGTAAAAGCTCTTCAAATGTAGAAATGAGTTGTCCTTTTCCCCCCACCCATTTGATAAAAGGTTTTGCCTTTGCTTTCTTTGAATTATATGGTTGCTTCAGTATAAGCATAAATGGATACTTTAATAATCAAACGACAAATATACTCCTTTTTTCAGATTTCTGCCCACCGATGGGAAAAATTCAGGCCATTTTCACCATTTTCGCCGCAAAAAAAGCAGCTTTTCGCGAGGTAGCCTGCTTACTCTTTTTGCCTATGCAATTTACGTAAGTGATGTTTCCTGCCTCGTTGTTTGAATCTTCATAGACAATTGTTTATCAGACACTTGACACCCACCAACCCGTTACAGCGTTACAATTGTTACAGCGTTACAATTATTTTTTTTCAATTTTTCCACTCCGAACGAAGAGAAATGTTAAATATTTTAATACTATATATATATTATATATATATAATATATATAGTATTAATTTCCTTTTCCAAGTTTCCTGTTACAGATTTTACTAATTGTAATTTGTAACAATTGTAACGCGTAACGCCTCCCCTGAAACACAGACATCCATCGGTGCAGACAAAAAACAATAACCGGAAGCGGCAGCACGCAAAAAAGACATCGCATGCGCGCGCCGCGCCGAAAACCGAAAAGCACCGCTTTCCAAGTACGAAAACACCGTATTACAACCTGTAAATCAGCCTATTAGTTTTATTAACACAATTTTCCGTTTTCGTTAACAGATTTTTGCATAAAACCGATACCCTGTTTTTGGACGCACGTGGGGAAGCGATTATCTTTGCCTTCGTAATGAAGAACGAAGAATGAAGAATGAAGAATTTGCCTGCGGCCGGAGCAAGATCATTCTCAATTCTCAATTCTCAATTCTCAATTAATTAATCACAAACTAAAACAACAAAGCTATGTCAACCATCGGAACATTAAAGTACAGACGTTATCAGGCCAAGTCGCCTCAGAACCCCGACGCACCCGCCAAGTGGTACGCCCGCGCCGTGCAGGACCGCACGGTGGAATTCGAAGACTTCGTCACCCACATTTCGGAACACAACTCGCCCTACTCCCGCGGCGTCATCCACGGCGTGCTCATCGACATGCTGGCCTGCCTCAAGGAGCTGGTGCTCGACGGCAAGAGCGTCCGCCTGGGCGACCTGGGCCTGTTCTCCGTGGGCATCTCCTCGAAGGGTGCCGACACGGCCGACGCCTGGGACACGAGCCTCATCACGGGCGTCCACCTGAACGTGCGCAACACCAAGACCTGGAGCAACACCGAGCTGCGCAAGAGCACCCGCGTCGCCGAGCTCACCGTCTACACCGCCGGCGGCACGCTGACCGACGACGGCACGGAACCCGAGCCCGGCGGTAGCGGCAGTGACGGCGACGACCAGGAAGGAAGCCCGCTGTAAATTGAAAATGGAGACTATTCCTTAGTGTAAATATTAAAGGAGGTTTTGAGCGAAGCTAATTGAAAATGGAAAATGAAGAATGCGGCCGAACTTAATTTTCAATTTTCAATTCTCAATTATCCATTAACGAAGATTTTCAATTCTCAATTAAAGAAATGGACAAGAAAACTATTTGGAAAACCATCATCCAGACGCTGGTCACCATCCTGACCGCCATTGGAACCACGCTGGGCGTCACCAGCTGTATGTAAAAATTAGCGGTTAGCGGTGAGTATTCGCTAACCGCTAACCAACGCCCCGTTCAGCTTTTTATCCGAAATATTGCCTGCATCTGATTTCTTTTTGTTATTTTTGCAAGCTATAACACAGAAAAAGATGGATACGAATCTGACTACATACAACCTGCTGAACCGCATCGCCACGCCCGACGACCTGCGCCGCCTGCCGGTGGACCAACTGCCCGAGGTGTGCCGCGAGCTCCGGCAGGACATCATCGAAGAGGTGTCGCGCAACCCCGGACACTTTGCCGCCAGCCTGGGCACAGTGGAGCTGACCGTAGCCCTGCACTACGTCTACCGCACACCCTACGACCGCATCGTCTGGGACGTGGGCCATCAGGCCTACGGCCACAAGATACTGACAGGACGCCGCGAGGCCTTCTCGACCAACCGACGCTTCAAGGGCATCCGACCCTTCCCCTCGCCCGAAGAGAGCGAATATGACACCTTCGCCTGCGGACACGCGTCCAACTCCATCTCGGCCGCCCTGGGCATGTGCGTGGCCGCCCGGCAGAAGGGGGAGAAAGACCGCCACGTGGTGGCCGTCATCGGCGACGGCAGCATGAGCGGCGGACTGGCCTTCGAGGGACTGAACAACACCTCGTCTACGCCCAACGACCTGCTCATCATCCTCAACGACAACGACATGTCCATCGACCGCAGCGTGGGCGGCATGAAGCAGTACCTCTTCAACCTCACCACGAGCAACCGCTACAACCAGCTGCGCTTCAAGATGTCGCGCATCCTCTTCAAGATGGGCATCCTCAACGAGGAGCGCCGCAAGGCCCTCATCCGCTTTGCCAACAGCCTGAAGTCGATGGCCGCCCAGCAGCAGAACATCTTCGAGGGCATGAACATCCGATACTTCGGGCCCATCGACGGACACGACGTGAAGAATCTGGCCCGCGTGCTCCACGACATCAAGGACCTGAAGGGACCCAAGATACTGCACCTGCACACCACCAAGGGCAAAGGCTTCGAGCCGGCCGAAAAGGACCCCGGCGTGTGGCACGCGCCCGGCAAGTTCAGCCCAGACACGGGCGAACGCATCCTGGCCGACACCAGCCACCTGCCGCCCCTCTACCAGGACGTCTTCGGCGAGACGCTCGTGGAGCTGGCACGGCAGAACCCGCGCATCGTGGGCGTGACGCCCGCCATGCCCACCGGCTGCTCCATGAACAAGCTCATGGAAGCCATGCCCGACCGCGCCTTCGACGTGGGCATCGCCGAGGGACACGCGGCCACCTTCTCGGGCGGCATGGCCAAGGAAGGGCTGCAACCCTTCTGCAACATCTACTCGAGCTTCATGCAGCGCGCCTACGACAACGTGATACACGACATCGCCCTGCTGCGCCTGCCCGTGGTGCTCTGCCTGGACCGTGCCGGCCTGGTGGGCGAAGACGGCCCCACACACCACGGTGTGTTCGACCTGGCCTACTTCCGCCCCATCCCCAACCTGACCATCGCCTCGCCGCTGGACGAGCACGAGCTGCGCCGCCTGATGTACACCGCCCAGCTGCCCGGCAAGGGGCCCTTCGTGATCCGCTACCCGCGCGGACGGGGCGTGCTGCTCGACTGGCGCTGCCCGCTGGAAGAGGTGCCCGTGGGCAAGGGACGCCGCCTGAAGGACGGCACGGACGCAGCCGTCGTCACGCTGGGTCCCATCGGCCACGTGGCCGCACGCGCCATCACGCGGGCCGAGCAGGAGCTGGGCCTCTCCATCGCCCACTACGACCTGCGCTTCCTCAAGCCGCTGGACGAGGAGATGCTCCACGAGATAGGGCGCCGCTTCCGGCACATCGTCACCGTGGAAGACGGCGTGGTGCGCGGAGGCATGGGCAGCGCCGTGCTCGAGTTCATGGCCGACCACGGCTACAAGCCCGACGTACGCCGCATCGGCGTGCCCGACCGCTTCATCGAACACGGCACCGTGGCCCAGCTCTACCACCTGTGTGGCATGGACGAGGAAGGCATCTATCATCAATTGTCAAACATCAATTATCCGTTACAGAAGTGAAAATTATCATTGCCGGTGCCGGCGCAGTAGGCACACATCTGGCCAAGCTGCTCTCGCGCGAGAAGCAGGACATCATCCTCATGGACGAAAACGAGGACAAGCTCAACGCCTTCGGGTCGAACTTCGACCTGATGGCCGTCAACGTCTCGCCCACGTCGATATCGGGGCTGAAGGAAGTGGGCGTGGAAGACGCCGACCTCTTCATCGCCGTCACCCCCGACGAAAGCCGCAACGTGACGGCCTGCCTGCTGGCCGCCAACCTGGGCGCGCAGAAGACCGTGGCCCGCATCGACAACTACGAATACCTGCTGCCCAAGAACAAGGAATTCTTCCAGAAGCTGGGCGTGCACTCGCTCATCTACCCCGAAATGCTGGCCGCCAAGGAGATCGTGGCCTCCATCCGCATGAGCTGGGTGCGCCAGTGGTGGGAATTCTGCGGCGGCGCCCTCATCCTGATAGGCACCAAGATGCGCGAGAAGGCCGAGATACTGAACATCCCCCTGCACCAGCTGGGCGGACCCGGCCTGCCCTACCACATCGTGGCCATCAAGCGCGGCAACGAGACGCTCATCCCCCGCGGCGACGACGTCCTCAAGCTGCACGACATCGTCTACTTCACCACCACCCGCAAGTACATCCCCTACGTGCGCAAGGTGGTGGGCAAGGAAGACTACCCCGACGTGCGCAACGTCATGGTCATGGGCGGAAGCCGCATCGCCGTCAGGACCGCCCAGTACGTGCCCGACTACATGCAGCTCAAGATCATCGACAACGACCTGAACCGATGCAACCGCCTGACCGAGGTGCTGGACGACCGCATCATGGTCATCAACGGCGACGGCCGCGACCTGGACCTCCTCACCGAAGAGGGCCTGCACAACACCGAAGCCTTCGTGGCGCTGACGGGCAACTCCGAAACCAACATCCTGGCCTGCCTGGCCGCCAAGCGCATGGGCGTGCGCAAGACCGTGGCCGAGGTGGAGAACATCGACTACATCGGCATGGCCGAAAGCCTGGACATCGGCACCGTCATCAACAAGAAGATGATTGCCGCCAGCCACATCTACCAGATGATGCTCGACGCCGACGTGAGCAACGTGAAATGCCTCACCGTGGCCAACGCCGACGTGGCCGAATTTACCGTCAAGGCCGGCTCGAAAATCACCCGACACCCCGTCAAGGACCTGGGCCTGCCCAAGGGAGTGACCATCGGCGGCCTCATCCGCCAGGGCGAGGGCGTGGTGGTAATGGGTAACACGCAGATACAGCCCGGCGACCATGTCGTGGTGTTCTGTTTGAGCATGATGATCAAGAAGATAGAGCACTACTTCAACTGAGCCGGAAACGCCTAAAAAAGCCGCCCGCCGACACGTTTGTTAAGTTTGACATAGGATAAAAAGTGTAAAAATAGCCATTTTTTGTCATACGGAGGTTACAAATAGATAAATTCTTATTTGTAATTTTGCACGCCGAAAAAGGAACGGGGAGAAACGTCTCCCCATAACAAACACTAAAATCTTGTCAGATTTATGAACTTTACCTTCTTAGTTACCGTCGTGTTGACGGCCGTTATTTTCGTGGGCTTAGTCATCGCCATTTCCCATGCGATAGCGCCCCGCTCGTACAATCCGCAAAAGATGGAACCCTACGAATGCGGTATCCCCACGCGAGGCCGTTCGTGGATGCAGTTCCGTGTGGGCTACTACCTCTTCGCCATCCTGTTTCTGATGTTCGAGGTCGAAACGGTCTTCCTCTTCCCCTGGGCCGTCACCGTCCGCCAGCTGGGTCCGCAAGCCCTGACAGGCATTCTTTTCTTTTTCTTCGTATTGGTGCTGGGCCTGGCATACGCCTGGCGGAAAGGAGCGTTGGAATGGAAGTAATGAAGAAACCCGTCATCAAGTCCATCCCCTACGAGGAATTTCAGGACAACGAAACACTCGAGAAAATCATTCAGGAACTGAACGCCGGCGGCGTCAACGTGGTGGTGGGCGCCCTCGACCAGCTCATCGACTGGGGACGCAGCAACTCCCTGTGGCCGCTCACCTTCGCCACCAGCTGTTGTGGCATCGAGTTCATGGCCGTGTGCGCCGCCCGCTATGACATCGCCCGCTTCGGCTTCGAAGTGACCCGAAACAGCCCCCGACAGGCCGACGTCATCCTCGTGAGCGGTACCATCACCTACAAGATGGCCCCCGTACTCCGACGCCTCTACGACCAGATGGCCGACCCAAAATACGTGGTGGCCGTAGGCGGATGCGCCGTCAGCGGAGGTCCCTTCCGCAAGTCCTACCACGTGGTGCAGGGCGTCGACCAGATACTGCCCGTCGACGTCTACGTACCCGGCTGCCCGCCACGCCCCGAGGCCTTCCTCTACGGCATGATGCAGCTCCAGCGCAAGGTGAAAATCGAGAAATTCTTCGGCGGAGTGAACAGAAAAATGAAGAAAGAGGAAATGAAGAATGAAGAATAATATGGAAGAAAAGACACTATACATCAAGCCGCAACAGCTGCACGAAGAGATGCGCCGGTTGCGCGACGAAGAAAAGATGGACTTCCTGGAAAGCCTGACGGGCATGGACTGGGGAGTACCTGACGAAAAAGACGCGGAAGGTACCCTCAGAGGCCTGGGCGTAGTCTACCACCTGGAGTCGACCGGGAGCGGGAAACGGGTCGTTGTGAAGACGTCGACCCTCGACCGCCTGCACCCCGAACTGCCCTCCATGACCGACCTGTGGAAAGGCGCCGAGCTGCCCGAACGCGAGGTGTACGACTTCTTCGGCATCCTCTTTGTGGGACACCCCGACATGCGACGCCTCTTCCTGCGCAACGACTGGGTGGGCTACCCCCTGCGCAAGGACAACGACCCGCAGAAGGAGAACCCCCTGCGCATGACCAACGAGGAAACCGTCGACACCACCTACGAAATCAAGACCACCCAGGACGGCGAGCTGACCGAAGAGGAAACGGTGCTCTTCGGCGACGACGAATACGTGGTGAACATCGGCCCCCAACACCCCGCCACGCACGGCGTGCTCCGCTTCCGCGTGTCGCTCGAGGGCGAGAACATCCACAAGATTGACGTGAACTGCGGATACATCCACCGCGGCATCGAGAAGATGAACGAGAGCCTGACCTACCCCCAGACACTGGCCCTGACCGACCGTCTGGACTACCTGGGCGCCATGCAGAACCGCCACGCCCTGTGCATGTGCATCGAGAAGGCCATGGGCGTGGAAGTGAGTCCCCGCGTACAATACATCCGCACCATCATGGACGAGCTGCAGCGCATCGACTCGCACATCCTGTTCTTCTCCTGCCTCTGCCAGGACCTGGGCGCCACGACAGCCTTCCTCTATGGCTTCCGCGACCGCGAGAAGGTGCTCGACATCTTCGAGGAGACCTGCGGCGGACGCCTCATCCTGAACTACAACACCATCGGCGGCGTGCAGGCCGACCTCCATCCCAACTTCGTGAAGCGCGTCAAGGAGTTCATCCCCTACATGCGCCACAACCTGCAGGAATACCACGACATCTTCACGGGCAACATCATCGCCCAGCAGCGCCTCAAAGGCATCGGCGTGCTGAGCCGCGAAGACGCCATCTCCTTCGGAGCGACAGGGGGTACGGGCCGTGCCAGCGGATGGGCGTGCGACGTACGCAAGCGCATGCCCTACGGCGTCTACGACCAGGTAGAGTTCAAGCAGATTGTCCGCACCGAAGGCGACTGCTTCGCCCGCTACATGGTGCGCATGGACGAAATCGAAGAGAGCCTCCACATCATCGAGCAGCTCATCGACAACATCCCCGAAGGTCCCTATCAGGAAAAGATGAAACCCATCATCCGCGTGCCCGAAGGCAGCTGGTATGCCGCCGTCGAAGGTAGCCGCGGCGAGTTTGGCGTCTACCTCGAGAGCCGTGGCGACAAGACTCCCTACCGTCTGCACTACCGTGCCACAGGCCTGCCGCTGGTGGGTACAGTGAACACCATCTGCCGCGGCGCGAAGATTGCCGACCTCATCGCCATCGGAGGTACGCTGGACTATGTGGTGCCCGACATCGACAGATAATCAATGGAGAATGGAAAATGGAGAATGGGAAATGGCTTGCCAGCCGCCCATTCTCAATTATCAATTATCAATTATCAATTCAATAAATGTTTGACTTTAGTATTGTAACAAGCTGGATACACCAAATGCTGACCTCCCTGATGCCCGAAGGGCTGGCGGTCTTCATCGAGTGTGTCGTCATAGGCGTGTGCATCGTGCTGATGTATGCCATCCTCGCCATCGTCCTGATCTACATGGAGCGCAAGGTGTGCGCCTTCTTCCAGTGCCGCATCGGCCCGAACCGCGTGGGCAAATATGGCTCCCTGCAGGTGTTCTGCGACGTGTTCAAGATGCTCACCAAGGAAATCTTCACCCCCAAGGGCGCCGACCGCTTCCTCTACAACCTGGCCCCCTACATGGTGATACTGGCCTCGTTCCTCACCTTCGCCTGCCTGCCCATGAACAAGGGGCTGGAGGTGCTCGACTTCAACGTAGGCATCTTCTTCCTGCTCTCAGCCTCGAGCATCGGCGTGGTGGGCATCCTGCTGGCCGGCTGGAGTTCCAACAACAAGTTCTCGCTCATCGGCGCCATGCGAAGCGGCGCGCAGATCGTGAGCTACGAGCTGTCCGTGGGCATGAGCATCCTCACCATGGTCGTGCTGACGGGCACCTTGCAGATCTCGGAAATCGTGGGCGGACAGGCCGACGGCTGGCTCATCTTCAAGGGCCACATCCCCGCCGCCATCGCCTTCCTCATCTACCTCATCGCCGGCAATGCCGAGTGTAACCGCGGCCCCTTCGACCTGCCCGAGGCCGAAAGCGAGCTGACCGCCGGCTACCACACGGAGTATAGCGGCATGCACTTCGGCTTCTACTACCTGGCCGAGTATCTGAACCTCTTCATCGTAGCCGCCGTGGCCGCCACCGTCTTCCTGGGCGGATGGATGCCCTTCCACATCGCAGGGCTGGACGGCTTCAACGCGGTGATGGACTACATCCCCGGCTTCGTGTGGTTCTTTGCCAAGGCCTTCTTCGTCGTCTTCCTCATGATGTGGATGCGATGGACCTTCCCCCGTCTGCGCATCGACCAGATACTGACGCTGGAGTGGAAATACCTCATCCCCCTCTCCATGCTCAACCTGCTGCTCATGAGCGTACTCGTGGCTTACGGGCTGCACTTCTAAAGATAACCAGGTATTAGGTATAAAAAATTATCATTCAGCAATAATGGAAAATAACAACACTTATTTCAGCAGCTTCTTCAAGGGCATCAAAAGCCTCTCTGTCGGCCTGAAGACCACCATGCGCGAGTTCTTCACGCCCAAGGTGACCGAACAGTACCCTGAAAACCGCAAGGAGCTCAAGATGTTCGACCGTTTCCGCGGCACGCTCGTCATGCCCCACAACGAACGCAACGAGCACCATTGCGTGGCGTGCGGCCTGTGCCAGATGGCCTGCCCCAACGGCACCATCCACGTGACCAGCGAAACCGTCGAGACGGAAGACGGCAAAAAGAAGAAAGTGCTGGCCAAGTATGAGTACAACCTCGGCTCGTGCATGTTCTGCCAGCTCTGCGTCAACGCGTGCCCCCACGGCGCCATCACCTTCGACCAAAACTTCGAGCATGCCGTGTTCGACCGTTCGAAACTCATCCTTACCCTCAACCACCCGGGCAGCCACGTGGAAGAGAAAAAAAACTAACCATTAACCCTTCAGAAAGAAAATGGAAATAACTCTTGAAACAGTAGTATTCTACTTCCTGGCGGCCTTCATCACCGTGTTCTCCCTGCTGACGGTGACCACCACCCGCATGGTGCGCTCGGCCACCTACCTGCTGTTCGTGCTCTTCGGCACGGCCGGCATCTACTTCCTCCTGGGATACACCTTCCTGGGGTCGGTACAGATCATGGTGTACGCAGGCGGCATCGTCGTGCTCTACGTCTTCTCCATCCTGCTCACCAGCGGCGAGGGCGACAAGGCCATCAAGCTGAGCCGGAGCAAGTTTCTGGCCGGACTGGGCACCACGCTCGCGGGTGCCGTCATCGTACTCTTCATCACCCTGAAGCACAAGTTCCTGGCCACCACCGACCTGCAACCCATCGAGGTCAGCTTCGACACCATCGGCCAGCAGATGTTCAGCAGTGACAAATACGGCTACCTGCTGCCCTTCGAGGCTGTCAGCCTCCTGTTGCTGGCCTGCATCGTAGGCGGCCTGCTCATTGCACGAAAGAGATAACAATACTTAAAAAGACAACGACTTATGATACACATGGAATATTACCTGATCGTGTCGGCCATCATGTTCTTCGCAGGCATCTACGGATTCTTTACCCGACGCAACACCCTGGCCATCCTGATCTCCATCGAGCTGATACTGAACGCCACGGACATCAACTTCGCCGTGTTCAACCGTTTCCTGTTTCCCGGCAGCCTGGAGGGCTACTTCTTCGCCCTGTTCTCCATCGCCATCTCGGCGGCAGAAACGGCCATCGCCATTGCCATCATGATCAATATCTACCGCAACATACGCAGCATTCAGGTGAACAAGCTGGACGAGCTGAAGTGGTGATTTTGATGTATTAGGTTTTAGGTATTAGGTTTTAATTTTAAAAATTCAATGATCCATTAGTATGGAATATACAATTCTTATCCTCCTTCTTCCATTCCTCTCTTTCCTCACGCTGGGAATCGGGGGCAAATGGATGTCACACCGCACGGCGGGACTCATCGGCACGGTGGTGCTGGGCGTCGTTGCCGTACTGTCGTACCTCACGGCAGGAATGTATTTCACGGCTCCCCGCCTGGCCGACGGCACGTATGCCACGCTGATGCCCTACAACTTCCGCTGGCTGCCCTTCACCGAGAACCTGAGCATCGACTTGGGTATCCTGCTCGACCCCATCTCGGTGGTGATGCTCATCGTCATCTCGACCGTCAGCCTGATGGTACACATCTACTCCTTCGGCTACATGAAGGGTGAACGGGGCTTCCAGCGCTACTACGCCTTCCTGTCGCTCTTCACCATGTCCATGCTGGGCCTGGTAGTGGCCACGAACATCTTCCAGATGTACCTCTTCTGGGAGCTGGTGGGCGTATCGTCGTACCTGCTCATCGGTTTCTACTATACCAAGCCGGCCGCCATCGCCGCTTCGAAGAAAGCGTTCATCGTGACGCGCTTCGCCGACCTGGGCTTCCTCATCGGTATCCTGGTGTATGGCTACTACGTAGGCACGTATACCTTCACACCCACTGAAATGGCTCTGGCCAAAGGCGGCATGATGCTTCCGCTGGCCTTGGGGCTGATGTTCATCGGCGGTGCGGGCAAAAGTGCCATGTTCCCCCTGCACATCTGGCTGCCCGACGCCATGGAGGGTCCGACACCCGTCAGCGCCCTCATCCATGCCGCCACGATGGTGGTAGCGGGTGTCTATCTGGTGGCCCGCATGTTCCCGCTGTTCATCGCCTATGCGCCCGACACGCTTCACATCGTGGCCTACGTGGGTGCCTTCACCGCCTTCTATGCGGCCTCGGTAGCCTGCGTGCAGAGCGACATCAAGCGTGTGCTGGCCTTCTCCACCATTTCGCAGATCGGCTTCATGATGGTGGCCCTCGGCGTATGCACCTCGGCCGACCCTCACGAAGGCGGCTTGGGTTACATGGCCGGCATGTTCCACCTCTTCACACACGCCATGTTCAAGGCCCTGCTCTTCCTCGGCGCGGGCAGCATCATCCATGCCGTCCACAGCAACGAGATGTCGGCCATGGGAGGCCTGCGCAAGTATATGCCTGTCACACACTGGACGTTCCTCATCGCCTGTCTGGCCATAGCGGGTATTCCTCCCTTCTCGGGCTTCTTCTCGAAGGACGAGATTCTGACTGCCTGCTTCCAGTTCAGCCCGGCCATGGGATGGATCATGACGATTATCGCCGCCATGACGGCCTTCTATATGTTCCGCCTCTATTGCGGCATCTTCTGGGGTAAGGAGAACAAGGAGCTGCATGCCGAACACACGCCGCACGAAAGCCCGTTGAGCATGACCTTCCCGCTGGTTGTCCTGGCCGCCATTACGGTAGTGGCCGGCTTCATTCCTTTCGGACATTTCGTTTCGTCCAACGGACACTCCTACGACATCCATCTGGATACGCAGGTCATGCTGACCAGCATCATCATCGCAGTGATAGCCATCGCACTGGCCGTCAGCATCTATGCCCGCAGCAAGCAGCCTGTGGCCGACGCCCTGCAACGCCGCTTCCGTGGCTTGTGGACAGCTGCCTACCACCGCTTCTACATTGACGAGATTTATCAGTTCATCACGCACAAGATCATCTTCGGATGCATCAGCCGCCCCATCGCCTGGTGGGACCGTCACGTGGTGGACGGCTTCTTCAACTTCCTGGCCTGGAGCGCCGACGCTACGAGCGACGAGATCCGTGGCCTGCAAAGCGGACGCGTTCAGCAATATGCCCTGGTCTTCCTGCTGGGAGCACTGGCATTGATACTTATTTTAATTATATAATGGAAAATGGAGAATGGAACTAAGCGTCCATTTTCAACTTTTCATTTTCAATTGTCAATTATCAATTTTCAATTAATAAAATGAATTTCTTATCCTTATTCGTTCTGATTCCCCTGCTGATGCTGCTCGGCCTGTGGCTGGCACGAGGCATCAACCAGATACGCACCGTGATGGTGACGGGAGCTTCGGCCCTGCTCGTACTGGCAGGCGTGCTCACCGTGATGTATCTCAACGCCCGCCATGGCGGCGCTACAGACGAAATGCTGTTTTGTGCCGACGTCGCCTGGTATCCCGCCCTCAACATCCACTACTCCGTGGGCGTGGACGGCATATCGGTGGCCATGCTGCTGCTTTCGTCCATCATCGTCTTTACAGGTACCTTCGCCTCGTGGAGACTCCAGCCGCTCACCAAGGAATACTTCCTGTGGTTCACCTTCCTGTCGCTGGGCGTATTCGGCTTCTTCATTTCGACCGACCTCTTCACCATGTTCATGTTCTATGAAGTGGCCCTGATACCGATGTACCTGCTTATCGGCGTATGGGGTTCGGGACGCAAGGAATACTCCGCCATGAAGCTGACGCTGATGCTGATGGGTGGTTCGGCCTTCCTGCTGATAGGCATCCTGGGCATCTACTATGGCAGCGGTGCCACAACGATGAACCTCAACGAAATAGCTGCCCTGCACAACATTCCCGTCGAGCAGCAGCGCATCTGGTTCCCGCTCACCTTCCTGGGCTTCGGCGTACTGGGAGCTCTCTTCCCCTTCCACACCTGGAGCCCCGACGGTCATGCATCGGCCCCCACAGCCGTATCCATGCTCCACGCCGGTGTACTGATGAAACTGGGAGGCTACGGCTGCTTCCGCATCGCCATGTACCTGATGCCCGAAGCCGCCAACGAACTGGGATGGATCTTCCTGATACTGACCGGCATCTCGGTTGTCTACGGTGCCTTCTCGGCCTGCGTACAGACCGACTTGAAATACATCAACGCCTACTCCTCCGTAAGCCACTGCGGCCTGGTGCTCTTTGCCATCCTGATGATGAACCAGACGGCCTGCACGGGTGCGGTGCTGCAGATGTTGAGCCACGGTCTGATGACGGCCCTCTTCTTTGCCCTCATCGGTATGATCTACGGTCGTACACACACCCGCGACATCCGCGAGCTGTCGGGCCTGATGAAAATCATGCCTTTCCTCTCCGTGTGCTACGTCATTGCCGGTTTGGCCAACCTGGGCTTGCCGGGCTTGAGCGGCTTCATCGCTGAGATGACCATCTTCAACGGTGCCTTCCAGCACGTCGATGTCTTCCACCGCACATGGACGGTGATTGCCTGCTGCAGCATCGTCATCACCGCCGTCTACATCCTGCGCCTGGTGGGCAAGATACTCTACGGCACCTGCACCAACCAGCATCATCTGACACTGACCGATGCCACGTGGGACGAACGCACGGCGGTCATCATCCTCATTGTCTGCGTAGCTGCCCTGGGTATGGCTCCGTGGTGGATCAGCGGTATGATAGGCGACAGTGTACTGCCCATCGTAAATGTTATTAATGGATAATTGAAAATGGAGAATTGAAAATTAACAATCCATTTTCAGTTCTCCATTCAATAATTCTCAATTTTCAAATTTCAATTCTCAGTTAACAAAATGGATTACAGTCAATTTCTCGTGATGAAAGAAGAGCTGTCGCTGATAGCCGTCATCCTCATCCTCTTCATAGCCGACCTGTTCATGAGCCCCGATGCCCACAAGCGTGACGGACGGCCTGTACTGAACACCATGCTCCCCGTGGTCCTGCTGGCGCTGCACACGCTGGTGACCATCGTCCCCGGCCCCGTGGCCGACGCATTCGGAGGCATGTACCACAATTCACCCATCCAGCACATCGTGAAGTCCATCCTGAGCATCGGTACCCTTATCGTTTTCCTTATGGCCCACGAATGGATGCGCCGCCCCGACACGGTTCTCAAGCAGGGTGAATTCTACTTCCTCACCCTCTCTACCCTGCTGGGCATGTATCTGATGATATCCGCCGGCCACTTCCTGATGTTCTTCATCGGCCTGGAGACGGCCAGCGTGCCGATGGCCGCCCTGGTAGCCTTCGACAAATACCGCCACCACTCGGCTGAAGCCGGTGCCAAGTATATCCTGACGGCTCTCTTTGCCAGCGGCCTGCTGCTCTATGGCATCTCGCTCATCTATGGCACGGTAGGCACCCTTTATTTCAACGACGTACCTGCACACCTGGACGGCAGCCCCTTGCAAGTGATGGCCATCGTGTTCTTCCTGGCCGGCATGGGCTTCAAGATTTCACTCGTGCCCTTCCACCTCTGGACGGCCGATGTCTATCAGGGTGCCCCCTCTACCGTGACGGCCTACCTGAGTGTCGTATCCAAAGGTTCGGCCGCCTTCGTGCTGATGACCATACTTATCAAGGTGTTCGCTCCGATGGCTGCCCAATGGCAGGAAGCCCTCTACTGGCTCATCATCGCCTCCATTACGCTGGCCAACCTCTTTGCCCTGCGTCAGGAGAACTTGAAGCGTCTGATGGCCTTCTCCAGTATCTCACAGGCCGGTTACATCATGCTGGGTGTCATCGCAGGCAGTGCGCAGGGTATGACGTCACTGGTCTACTACGTGCTCATCTACCTCTTCGCCAACCTGGGCGTGTTTACCGTCATCACCATCGTGGCCCTGCGTGCCCATAAGTTCACGCTCGAAGAGTATAACGGGCTCTACACCACCAATCCGCGTCTGGCATTCCTCATGACGCTCTGCCTGTTCTCCCTGGCCGGTATCCCGCCGTTCGCAGGTTTCTTCTCGAAGTTCTTTATCTTCGCGGCAGCCTTCGAGAGCGGATTCCATCTGCTGGTGTTCATCGCCCTGGCCAACACGGTTATCTCGCTCTACTACTACCTGCGCATTGTCAAGGCCATGTACATCAACAAGAGCGACGAGCCCATTGCCGCCTTCCGCAGCGACAACTACACGCGTGCCGCCCTGCTCATCTGCACCCTGGGCATCACGCTGCTGAGCATCGTCAGCGCTTCCTACGAGAGCATCGGCCACTACGCCTTCGGCATGTAAACGTCATCCCCCTATCATTCAAGGCTTCGCGCCCGCAAGTCCGGCTTCTGAAATCAAGAACCTGATTTGCGGGCGCGAACCGTTCCTATACCAGCGCCTGTCATATTCTTGTAACGCTTCCGAAACAGACATGTACCTGCCGTGTAACGGCCCTGTAACTTGCTCTCCCCATCTTTGCAGCGGAAAAAGAAACGCATAACAAAGATGAGTATGAAAGCTGATTTAGGAAAAATTCTCTTCCTTATTTTGTTCCTCACCCTGTCGGCCATGACGGTCATGGCAGGAACCATCCGGGGAACCATCACAGACAAACAGACGAAAGAACCGCTGACGGGCGCTACCATCCAGGTGGCGGGCAGCACGACGGGAGCCGTAGCCGACATCGACGGCAACTACAGCCTGCAAGTGCCCGACGGAGTGTATGACCTCGCCGTGCGCTACGTAGGCTATGTGGACATCACCGCCCGACAAGTGAAAGTGAACGGCGAAACGGTGCTGAACTTCGAAATGGAAACCGACGCACAGACCTTGGGCGAAGTTTCTGTCGTAGCCAAAAAGAATCTGGAAGGCGAACGTGCCCTGCAAGTGGAACGCCAGAAAGCCACCCTGGCCATCGAGAATCTGGGTGCCAAGGAAATGGGCATCAAGGGCATCAGCAACGTGCAGGAAGGCGTGAAGCAGATAACGGGCATCTCCATCGCCGAGTCGGGCCAGCTCATCGTACGCGGGCTGGGCGACCGCTACAGCACCACGACCTTGAACGGACTGCCCATCGCCTCGCCCAATCCCGACAACAAACTCATTCCGCTCGACCTCTTTCCCTCGAGTACGGTGCAGAACATCACCGTCAGCAAGGTGTACGACGCCAGCGCCTTTGCCGACTACAGCGGCGCACACATCGACATCAGCACCAAGGAGAACGTGACGGACGAATTTCTGAACGTCAGCTTCAACGTCGGGGGCAAGTTCAACACACTGGGACGCGACTTCTATCAGATGGATCGCGACGGCACGCTGTTCAAGACACCCTCGCTCGACGAAAAGATATACGACATGCCGCTGCTCGACTTCGACGAGTACGTCACCCAAAACAACATCTTCCGCACGACGTTCGATGTCGACAAAAAAACAGCACTGCCCGAGTTCGGAGGCAACCTGGGCTTCGGACGCAACTTTGCCGTGGGCGGACAGACACTCAGCCTGCTGGCCTCATTCAGCCTCAGCAACGAGACACAGAAGCTGGACGATGCCTTCTACAAGACCCTCGAAGCTACCGGCAACGTACAGAACGACTTCACCTACGACGAATATACCTCCACGCTGAAGATGGCTGCTCTGGCCTCCGTAGGCTACACCCTGCGCCAGCACGACCGCATCGGCTATACCTTCTTCTATGCCCGCAATGCCAGTGACTCCTACCAGAGCCGCGCGGGTGTGGATGCCGAAGGGCACAACCTGTGGGGCAGCAACGACATCACCCACATCTACACCCTGCAGAACCACCAGCTGAACGGACATCATGAGTTCGGCACCCAGTGGCAGCTGAACTGGGCCGGCTCCTATGGCAAGACGGGCAGCGAAGAACCCGACCGCCGCCAGGTGATGTTCACCAAGGACAATGCAGGCAACCTGCAGCTCTTCAAGCTGAACCGCCAGGAAACCATGCGCTACTACGGCGACCTGAACGAAGAAGAGTGGGTAGGAAACGTCGACCTGAAGTACAACTGGACCGAACAGAACTTTGTCAAGATGGGCGTGGCCTACAAGAACAAGGACCGCGACTACATGGGCACCCGCTTCTACTACAACGTCAACAAGCTCAACCCCACCATCGACAACATCTACGACACCGACAGCTTCCTCAACCAGGAGAACGTGGAGAACGGCAACATCGTCATCGAACGCAAGATGCAGCCCCACGACACCTACCGTGCCGGCATGGACATCTATGCGGGCTACATCCAGACCGACTTCTATCCGCTCAGCTCGTTGCTCGTCAACGTGGGCCTGCGCTACGAAATGACCAAGCAATGGGTGGAATATGCCATCGAAGGCGACCAGAAGTACCAGCGCCGCCGCGACCTGAACAAGAACGACCTCTTCCCTACGGTGAACCTGAAATACACCGTCAACGACAAGAACAACCTGCGCATGTCGCTGTCGCGCACCGTGACACGCCCCTCGTTCATCGAGATGGCCCCCTTCCTTTACCAGGAATCCTACGGTTCGGCCCAGATCCGCGGTAACGAAGAGCTGCAGAACGGATACAACTATAACTTCGACCTGCGCTACGAACACTTCAACCAGAACGGCGACATGCTGTCGGCCACGGTCTACTACAAGTTCCTCGACAAGCCCATCGAACGCATCCAGAAGCTGCAGGGCGGTGCCACGATGCACTCCTTCCAGAATGCCGACCAGGGTATGGCAGCCGGCGTGGAAGTGGAACTGCGCAAGCAGCTCCTGCCCGACCTGCGACTGGGAGCCAACGTTTCCTACATGTACACCAACGTGAAGCTGCCCGAAGGCGGTGCCTACACCAACAAGGACCGCTCCTTGCAAGGTGCCTCGCCCATCCTGATGAATGCCGACCTCACCTACTCGCCCCGCTTCGGCGAAGACCGGCAGCTCAACCTGTCGCTCCTCTACAACCTGCAGGGCAAGCGCATCCATGCCGTCGGCGTATCGCAACTGGGCGACATCGACCAGATGCCCGTCCACACGCTGAACTTCAACGCCAGCTACAGCTTCAACCGCCACTTCAGTGCCAAGGTACAGGTGAACGACCTGCTGAACCGCGCCATCGTCTTCAAGCAGGAAGTGCCCAAGACCGGCGAATACATCGAAGTGGAACGCTTCAAGGAAGGCACCAGCTTCGAAGTGGGAGTCAGCTACAACTTTTAATGAAACAATGACTGTAGCAGTAGTTTACTACGGATAAACCGACAGTTTAATACGGATAAACCAAGAGTTTAATACGGATAAACTGACAGTTTAATGCTGATAAACTGAGAGTTTATTCCGGTCAAACCAAAAATAAACTGGTATACTACTGTCCTTCAGCCACTTGAATGTAACACTATCAGTAAGTATAAAACTTAAAAACTTAACCATTTAAAACTTTCAATTATGAACAGAAAATTGTTTTCAATGGCCCTTCTGGCCGGGATGACCCTCTTTGCTGCCTGCAGCAACGACGAAACAAGCAACAACGGTGACAACGGCATTGCCGACGGTACGACCCTGAGCGGCACCGTTACCGAAGACGTGACCCTGAAATCGGGCAACACCTACAAACTGAGCGGTGCCTATACCGTTGAAGAAGGCGCTACGCTGAACATCGAACCGGGCGTGAAACTGATTGCTGTCTATGACGACAACGTGGACTATATCCTCATCAAGCAGGGGGCCAAAATCAATGCCAAAGGTACGGCCGACGCTCCCATCATCATGACTTCCGAGAAAAAAGAAGCCGGAGCCTGGGGCGGCATCCACATCTGCGGACGCGCCCATACCAACGCTGAAGGCGGCAAGGGCAGTTCGGAAATCGGCGGTGCCGAATATGGCGGCAACGATGACAAAGACAACTCGGGTACCCTGCAATACGTCCGCCTGGAGTACACCGGCTATGCCTTCGACGAGGAGCACGAAGCCAACGGCATCAGCTTCTACGGTGTAGGCAGCGGTACGACGGTAGACCATTGTGTAGCCTACAAAGGTTCGGACGACGGCTTTGAGTTCTTCGGCGGCTCGGTCAACGTCAGCAACATGGTAGTCATCAGCTGCAGCGACGACTCGTTCGACTGGACCGAAGGATGGAACGGTACGGGCACCAACCTCGTAGCCTACCAGGAAGCTGAGTCTACCCTGGGTTACGACTGCGACTGCCTGATCGAGGCCGACAACAACGAAAACAACTACCAGGCCACTCCGATAGCCCACCCGACACTGAAGAACCTCATCCTCGTGGGTAACGGCGGTTCCAAGCAGGGCGTACGCCTGCGTCGTGGTACACAGGTAACCCTGGACAATGCCCAAATCTGCGGCAAAGGCAAGGCATTGACCGTAGAAAGCACCGAAACCGAAACAGCGCTGACCGACGGCACTTCGAGCATCACCAACACCACCATCAGCAACAACGTGGACAGCGAAAAGGGCATCTACACCAACGATGTGTTCACAGCCGGTACCGGCAACAAGGTCGACACCAACCTGAACTATGCTTCGCTGGACGACATCAAGGCTGCCTGCAGCTGGATGGCCGGAAGCTGGGTAGAATAACGCGACTCACTCTTTGAAATAACACACACTTTTTCCTGAAGGAGGCATGCCATGCGGTGTGCCTCCTTCTTCTTTTCTTATTTCTCAGCCAATCTCTGGAGGTCGGCCCCCGACGGCGACTGAAAGACCCGCAGTCCGAACTCGGGAATGATGGCCAGCACGTGGTCGAAGACATCGGCCTGCACGCCCTCATAGGGTATCCAGTCCTTGATGGTGGAAAAGAAATACAGTTCGACGGGCAGGCCGTGGTCCGTAGGCTGCAGGTGGCGCACCATGCAGTTCAGCTCCTTGTTCACCACAGGCAGGCTCTTGAGGTAGGCGGTGAGATAGGCACGGAACACGCCCAGGTTCGTCTGCCGGCGGCCGTTCACCAGCACCTCGTTGTCGATGCCGTTTTCTTCATTATAAGCCTCGACGACGGCTTCCGTCCGATCGATGTAATCCTTCAACAGCTGTATCTTGCGGTACTTCTCCAGCATCTCGGGCGTACAGAAACGCACGCTGGTCATGTCGATGTTGATGCTGCGCTTCACGCGGCGGCCACCGCTCTCGCGCATGCCGCGCCAGTT
Source organism: Mediterranea massiliensis (assembly GCF_900128475.1). Classification (GTDB taxonomy): domain Bacteria; phylum Bacteroidota; class Bacteroidia; order Bacteroidales; family Bacteroidaceae; genus Bacteroides; species Bacteroides massiliensis_E. The sequence goes on from NZ_LT635838.1 coordinate 546,418, forward strand.
CTGGAAGGAGTCGCTCACCAGCAGGTAGGGCGGTATGGTGGTGATGGTGTTGTCCCAGTTGCGCACCTTCACCGTGTTCAGCGTCACCTCGATGACCGTACCGTCGGCCCCATATTTGGGCATCGTAATCCAGTCGCCCACCTTCAGCATGTCGTTGGCCGAAAGCTGCACGCCGCTGACGAAGCCCATGATGCTGTCCTTGAACACCAGCATCAGCACGGCGGCCGAAGCACCCAGACCGGCCAGCAGCGAGTAGGGCGACTTGCCCAACAGCTCGGCCACAATCACGATGATGCCTATCAGCCACAGCGACACCTGCAACGTCTGGAGCAGCCCCTTCAGCGGACGGTCGCGCATGGACTCCTTCGCACTGTAGACGGTATAGGCCGCCTTCAGAAACGCATTGATGAAGAACAGGAAGGAGAAGATGATGTAGATGAAACACAGGCGGCGGATGAAGTTCAGCGTCACCGAGTCGGTCTGCGCAAAGGCCACCGGCAGAAGCAGGTAGATGACCACGGGCGCCACCATGTGGCTCAGGTAGACCATTACGCGACGGTCGAAGAGGATGTCGTCCCACGTCGCTTTCGTCTTCTGCACCAGGCGGGCAATGGCCCGGAGCAGCACCTTGCGGCAGATGAAGTCGGCGGCAAAGGCCAGCACCAGCACCAGGGCAAAGGCAATGAACTGGTCGGCCCACCCGGCTGTCTGGGGATTCATGCCCCAGGCTATCAGAATTTCGTCGATATTGTTCAGCAGTTCCATAAATAAGTTTCTTTTTGTTAGAGGTTCATTCTTCTTTCATCGCCAGAATCCTCTCCACCGACTCGCGCATCCACTGGTAGAGGTAGAGGCCCTTGTAGCCGTCATTCTTCTTCAGCATCAGCTGGACGGCCGCCTGGCTGTTCTCGTAGCTGGTCAGTTCGTTGTGGAACTGCTCGTCGTGGATGGCCAGGCGCTTGATTTCCTTCTCGCGTTCGCGGCGGAGCTGGGTGCAGACGGGGTTGAGCAGCTTCATCACCACGCCGTCCATGATGTGATGCCCCTGGATGTAGAGGTAGGTTGTGTCGGGAGTCAGGCCCAGCTGCGTCAGCTCCTCACCCAGGGCATCGATGTGCTCGATGGTCTGCGGAAAACGGGTGCGCAGTTCCGAGAGTTTGGCGTCCACCCGTTGCTTCATGTCGTCCTGGCAGCGGTAGAGGTGGTTCAGGCTGACGTCCTGCAAGCGTACGCACTGGTTGAAGTCGTACATGGGAAACGTATTGGTGTCGTGCTGGCGGTAGAACCACACGTGCCAGAGGAAGAGCGGATAGGCCACGCGCGAATAGCGGCGCATGAACTCGGGGAAGTCTACCAGCTGGCGGTCGTTGAGCGTGGCCTGTACACAGACCTCGTGCAGGCTCTCGGCATAGCACAGGTAGTTCTCGATGGCATAGGCATAGGTCTGCAGCACGAAGGGGTTCTCGTTGATGCGGCGCGACAAGACCGTGCCGCCCTGCATCAGGAAGTCGTAGTCGCTGTCCACACAGGCAATGAGGCTGCGCCCCAGCTCGTCGGCATTGAGCGTGTTGAGCAGCACGGTCTTCTTCCCTTTGGACAGGGAGGTCTGCGAAGGCAGCATCACCTGGAAGTAGCATTCGTCGGTTTCGAACTCGGAGAGCAGCGTGCGCCAGAAGGCCACGTCGTCGTAGCTTTCCACATAGGCCACGATGCGGCGGCGCTTCTTCCGCGGCGACAGGCGGCGGGCCGCGTCCAGGTAGGCGGAGGTGAGGTTATGGCGGAGAGTGAGAGACATAAAAATGAAGAATGAAGAATTGAAAATTAAGAATTAAAAATTAAGAAAATAGAGGCGGCGAATCAACTTTCCATTTTCAATTTTCCATTCTCCATTTCCTTCGTTATCTCGCTCACCTCCGTCACCGCGTCGAGCCAGCCTTCCATGATGACGGCGGGCGAGTGGGTACTCAGGATGAGCTGCATCTGCGGGTTCAGGCGTCGTATCATGCCGATGAGCTTCTGCTGCCACTCGATGTGGAGCGAAGCTTCGGGCTCGTCCATGAAGAGCACGCTGTGCGTACCCTCGCGCACAAGGACGGTGAGCAGGATGACCAGCATCTGTTTCTCGCCCGAAGAGAGCTTGTAGGGCAGCAGGCGTTCGCCGTCCTGATAGAAGGCGATGTCGTTGCTGCGGCGGTCGATGGTCTTGCGCGTATAGCTGAAGAGCTCGTCCACCAGGTCCTGGAAGAGCCGCTTGGGACGGGAGAGCTGCGGAGCCTGGGCACGCTGCTGCTCGTCGCCGTTGAGGAGCTCGATCATGCGGTTGCCTACGTTCACCTGATAGTCCAGATAGCGGCGTTGCAGCAGGTAGAGCTGCCAGTCCAGTTCAGTGTGGACATTGGGATCGGCCATTCGGGCGGTGAAGTCGCCCATGACGAGCGGGCGGTCGTACGAGCGGATGACGTCGTAGGGGATGCACGTAGCTTCGGCCGGGTCGAAGAAGAGGCGCACGCCGGCCACCTCGCCGTTCTTCATCTCACCCGAGGTGCGGTGTTCCAGGTAGCCGACGGAGCGGTTCAGGATGGTTGTCTTTCCCACCCCGTTGATACCCGAGAGGATGTTGACGTCGGGGCGCAGGTCCCACGCCACGTCGTAGCGGTGCCACAGGCCGTCAATCTCGATGCGGCGGATATAGTTGGCTTGTATTTCCATATCGTTTGAAGTTTAGACAAGCAAACTTACGCAAAATCTATGGAAAAACCTCCAAAATTCGGCAGATTAACGCAATGTAATCTGTGAATTAAGTAGTTAGGAGAAAATCGCGGAAGTTGGATAGAGGGCTGAATAGCGTTTCAAAGCGGATTGGAGAAAGAGAACGGTTTCCTAATCGTTACCCGTCAGAAATGCAGATTTAACAGTCACCGTTCCGTTTGCGCCGCTCTGCGTAGGTTTGCTTGTCAAGGTTTAACTCGTTGATTTATAGTTTTTCAACCAAAAAAGAACGAGTATGACAAGGAGCACATTTCGCGTGCTGTTCTATGCGAACGGCAGCAAGGAGAAGAATGGAACTGTCCCCATCATGGGACGGGTTACAATCAACGGAACGGTGGCGCAGTTCAGTTGCAAGCGGAGCATCTCAAAAGAACTTTGGGATGCAAAGGGCAACCGTGCCAAAGGCAAGAGTTTGGAGGCAAGGGAAACGAACCTTGCGCTTGACAACATCAAGGCGCAAATCATCAAGCACTACCAGCGCATATCCGACCGTGAGGCGTTTGTGACGGCAGAGATGGTGCGCAACGCCTATCAGGGCATAGGCGGCGAGTATGAAACGCAGCTCAAAGCCTTCGACCGTGAGAACGAGGTGTTCAAGAAGCGTGTCGGCAAGGACAGGAAACTGGCGACTTACCAGTCAAGGGTAGTGGCAAGGAACTATGTGGCGGCGTTCATCAAGTCGTTCTACAAGCGCAGCGACATGTCGATGCTGGAGCTTACGCCCGACTTCATCAAGGAGTTTGCCACCTATTACCCAAAAGTCCGTATCTTTGCATCGTGTTTTTCATAGTATTAGATTTTAAGGTTAACAAAGGTTGGAGTACAGCGGTACTCCTTTTTTTATGTCCGTAAATCAAATAAAATCAAATTCACATAAACAAAGAAAGTCAGCAGCAGAAAATAGTGCTACTGACTCTCCGACTAAAAAACAAACCGTAGAAACAGAAGTATGCCTGTCAAAACCGGGGTTTTACGAACTTATCATCAGGAGATGTAAACGACAGCCCCGGAACCGAACGACGTATGTCTTTATAAGCATATTCTTTTATCAGCGAATAGTCGGTGGCATCTAAGGCATAGTAGTAATCATCTTTGTCTGTCGAACGTTTCACAGTCCAATCAAACATGTTTCCGAAAATGGTCAATTCATCTTTTGTGGGGTCAAAAGCGGGAATGGCAGATTTGATGACACTCCCGTCGCTCTGAATCACATAGAAATGATGTCGGCTGTCTACCATGTATCCTAACGTCTGACGGCTGCGGAATTCGGTGATGAAGACGTATTCCGGACGCACATTGTCGGGCAGCCGAATGGCTTTTACATACGGACAGCCTTTCGTACATTTCAAGTGAAACAGTTGGTGGTTAGCGTCCAGCACCAAGTATCCTTCGTCGTAATCTTTACGGGTGGTAGGATTGCCCGAAGCATAGCTGGCGGGAAAAACAAAACCTTTTTGGAGCAACATGTCGGTAAACAGCTTGCTTTTCGGTTCGTCTATCCGGTTTGTCTCCATGCAGATAAACTCAATGCCTTTACCGGTAAAACGGAAAGCGTCATCGGGCATCTTCAGCTCCACCCGCTTGGACATCGATTCCATCAGGAAATAAATTCCCGTTTGGGGAGCGTTGATTGCCGAAGGCACACTTTTAAAGGTAAAGTTTGTCATTTGAATGTCTTTCGGGCTGACTGCTTTGCCGCAAATGGTATCGGGAAAACGCTCGTCTGCCGTAAGCTGACGCACATAAAACGAAGGAAGCAGGCTGTCTACCTGTTGCTGCGTATAGGTGTTTCCCTTTGTATCGCTGCGTCGGATTTGCTTGTTCGCGTCCGTCTGAATGAATATGAAGTCGCCCAAAACCGAGCTGTACATCGTAAACGGGGTTTTCACCGGTTTGGCTGTAAAGAATGCGTAACACCACGGCAACTGCCATACCAGCAGAACCGCCACGGTGAGATAAAGAAATATTTTACTGAATCGAATCATCTTTGTTTCATTTTTTAATCATTAATCAGTCTTGTTTACCGGCTTTAAACCGCACCACGGAAATCCATGAAAGCGAAGCGATGAGCAGCGTGTACAGGGTCAGCACGGGCAGGAAGCTGTTATAGGCCTCGGGTGCCGGAGCCAAGAAGTAGATGCGGCAAATCAATGCGGCAATAATCAGATTCAGCACCCGGCGTTTCCATGTGGGTTCCAGACAAATCCACGCCACGAACAAATAGCCTGCACCACCTGCCAGAAACCACGGAACTGCCGACAGCAGAATATGCCGAACCAACTCGCCCGTAAAGTGCTGGGGCAGGTAAATGCCCATGATGATGAAACTCGTGGCGAAACATGCAGCCAGCGCAAGCAGCCCGAAAGCCAGAATAGCCAGAATCATCTTCTTCTGCGAGTAAGGCAGATGCAAAGTCAGCTTCAAGCACTTGCGTTGCATTTCGGGAAAAAACTGTACGGCTGCCAGCAGGATACCGGTAAGCAGCGGAACATATTGCAACAAATCTACAAATATGGCATCTTTCTGAACCATAACCACCCACAGATGGTCGATTCCCTGCATGGCTATCACGCGACTGACGCGAAGCATGGAGTATCCCGTGATTCCTATCATGAACAGGGTGGCCAACAGCAAATACCAGCGTGTTTTTATCCACTCTTTATAAAATATGGCTTGTATCATACGTTTCTCTTTTTCTGTTTAATGTTAATACTTTCCGGTAAGCCCGATGAAGGCGTCCTCCAGACTTACGTGTTCGTACCGCAAATCGGTATAGGGGACTTGCGACTGTTTCAAAAGTCCCTCCATTTCGGCAGGCGGAAGGAAAGAATGGGTTTCCAGTGTCTGCCGAATCACCGCCGGATGATAACAGCTCTCCGGCAAGTGAGGCTGATAGCCTTCGGGTACGGTACAAGTATATCGTCGGAGGTTCTTCATCAATGTTTCAACAGGCTGCTGGATAAGAATAGAACCGTAGTCCATAATGATACAGTCATCAATCAGCCGCTCCATATCCTGAATAATATGAGAAGTCAGGAAAACGGTTTTATTTTCAGAGCGGGCATAATCGCGCAGATAGTCGACAAAAAGCCGACGATAGCCGGGGTCAAGCCCTAAAGAGAAATCGTCTAAAATCAAAAGTTCGGGGTCTTGGGCAAGAATCAGCCCCAACGCCACTTGCGAACGCTGCCCGTTCGACATGCGCGAGATGCGCTGCCCCGGAGCCACTTTCAGCTTATTCATCAAGTCGTAATATGCCTCCTTTTTCCATTGCCCCGGATAGAAAGAAGCATAAAACTTCTCTATCTGTGTAATGTTCATAAACTGATACTGAACATGCCCTTCCAGCAGCAAGCCGATGTTCCGGCGCAGGGCGGGATTCATGGTTTGAATATTCTCTCCGAATATGCGGCACACCCCTGAACGCGGTTGAAGATAACCGCTCAAAATATTGATAGTTGTTGTTTTCCCTGTACCATTCTTACCCAGCAGTCCTAAAATACGTCCCTGAGGTACATCGAAGCTCAGGTTCTCATAAATTTTACGTTTGCCGTAATAATGAGTCAGGTTTTTACATTCTATTATTGCACTCATTCTTTATATCTTTTTCCGTTTTTTGATACCTTGAAAAATTCTACCCATAGGACGAACCAACTCTAACCATAGAACTGATGAATTCTACCCATAGAACCGACCAATTCTACCGCATGAATTTTACAGGACTAACCGTCACTGATTCCTCCCTGATTATCAACAAGTTTTAAAAACACGCAAGGAAGATGACCGGTATTAGAATACCGATGACCAGTTCTATACCTCCCCTGCCCCATAATCCCTTCGGCCCTTTAATCATCACAATGCCGCTGAGGGTGATTAAAATCAGGCAGACAGCAAAAGCATCGGCAAACCAAGTCCACCATTTGCCGGGATTAAAATGAAGCTGCACCATCGGGGAGATGAGCGGACGGCGCTTCAATCCTTCATACACCGCATCGTTCGTCCGGGTGTCAATCACCAAGCTGGAGCCTCCTTTCAGGAAAACTTTTATCCTATCCGGTTTCGGGTAATAATATTTGGTGAAATTCTCCGCTTCGTCCAACGGTTCCAGCAATGCCAGAATCACCTTGTCATTCACCTTGTTTTTGTCAGACAAGTCCGCTGTTACCTTATACTCTTTCCGCGTAACCGTATAATGAGGATTTATGCTATCCCGATGGTTCATTACGAGACCTGAGACAGCATAAATCAGAATCATTCCGGCAAAGAAGAATGAGAGTTCGCGATGAACCGTCCTAGTCCATTTGCGAAACGCCGCTCCTTTACTCTTGAATTTCATAAGAACTTGCTTCCAAGTAATAGAACGACAGGTAATCTTTTCCGGTAGCTGTTTTTCTTTCAGCTATCTTCGCACGGAAATCGGCAATGCGTGCTTCGGGAGTATTCGCTGTTTCGCCGCGTGCTTTCTTCTCCGAATCACATCCGGCAGCCGTTTCGCCATGAGATTTTTCGGTCTGCGCTTTCAGCCGGCTTTCCCAGTTTTGCAGATAAGCCTCATCAACGCGCTGCTCTTTCAATGTTCCGGCAACCGTGACAATGGCATTGACGCAACGGGTATCAAACGAGCCTAACGGACCGGCTTCTACCCGGATCGTCTTAGTATCGTCGCTGCCCATCAAAAACATTTTCGTAGCGCCATGCTTGCAGGTGTGTGTACAAATCCCCTCAATCGTTACCTCCTTGTTTACCAGCGAGTCGGCATCCGAGAGCAAATCATCAATGCTTAACGCCGACGGAGCAGCCTGTTCCGTTTGTTCAGACTGACTTTGCTTATTACTGTTTCCACAAGAAGTAATCATTACCATAGCTGCCATAAAAGCGGCAGCAACCATCAATTTAGTTTTCATACATTATCATTTTTAGTTTTAGAAAAAGACGCCCAGTGAACAAGCGGCATACCGGGCCGTTCCGCATTTTTTATAATAAGTGCCCTGCCATTGGAATGACAACGACAAACTGTATTTCTTTATCGGATAGTTTCCCTGCAAGCGGACTCCTGCCCAGCCGTAACTGTCGGACAAGTAAGTGATATTCGCCAACAAGGTTTGTGCCGATGATTTCGAAGTATCCAATCCCGGCAAAGCATATTCAGCCGAGAGGTTGGCGTAATAACCGCCGTTGGCTTCTGCCGCCAACTGCAAACGGTTTATCTGATAGTGCAAACGGGCACGCAACGAACCGGACAATGCCGACAGATGGACGAAACGAGACACCGTGTTGTAATCGGCCCTCCACCGATGACAAGTAACGTTAGGGATGATTGCTCCACCCCATGTCCGTTCACCATACGGGAGTTTCTCCCACAGTCCCTCTACCGAAATCCTGCTGTCGGCAATCTTTATCCCCGGCGAGGTACTAATCAGTGTTCCGTACGAACTCCCGCCAGCCTCACCGTAGAGATTTTCCGTTCCCTTACGGACTGTATATTTCGTTTTCAGCTTTACACCGAAAGTATTTCCCTTCCAAGAAGTCCGCAGCCAACTCACATTCCCATCCAAGTTTGTAGTACCCAGCTCCAGCAATGTGAGATTATTGGCACTGCTCAGTTTCTTATCCAGAGCCATGTGGTCCATTGAAACCACGGCAGATATTCCCTGTTCCGCATCTGCCGGCAGGATGCCCACACTTCCTTTCCACTGCATACCTTGATATTTTGTTCCGGTCTGATTCCCTGCAAAACGCGCATAATCCATCCCCAGCCCCAATACATGGTATACCGAAGTAGAACCTTTGTCGGCAAGAAACGAAATCTCACTGTTCTGCTGGTAGTACCGGAAATCGGCGGATACTCCTATACGATACGTACCCAAACGATAGCCTCCTCCTGCGGAGAAAGAAAGATCGGAAGCCGTATTGCGCGGACGTGGGTCTTTATCCCGATAATTATGAGAAGCTCTGTAACCTCCGGTCAGCCCCCATGTCCAACGCCCCGATTCATCGGCATATCCACCATTGAAATAATAAGTCTCTCCCTTCAGGAAACCACCTATTGAATCGCCTGTTACATAAGGAGCCACCAACTCCCAGTCGATGTTCTCGTTCCACAATACATTGTCTTGTTTCCGGCTTCGGTATCCGGCAGACCCAAACACCCGATTATGCTCCGACAGAATAACAAACGAATGTACATCTACTCCGACGTGAGCATCGTTATCGCCTTCTTGCTTCAAAGCTGCCCTGCCCTTATCATGACGGACGGCGTTTACATCCACACTTGTCCACGTATACGGAGTGTAATAATAATACAGTGCCGGATTCTGCCATACTTCACCGCGAAATCCGGTTGCGAACGAGCCCATACGGATTACCTTATCAGGCAATGAAAGCGTATCGGCAACCGTTTGTCCGACGGTTTTCTGCACATTCGTCCCAATGAAAGCAACCAATAACGTTATAACTATTCGCATCCGGATTCGTATCATAAAACAAACAACAAAGATTTATTATGTCAACAAAAACGTTTCTGATTATTCGGCAAACAAACTCGGAGTGGCAGCCGGCGTGAAATCAACGGTAGAGTTGTTCGTGTCTTGCAGTACCTCGCGGTCATTGTCCGTATAAGCCACCTTACGCATTACACACTTGCCGATGTTTTCTGCCACGGTGTTATTTACGCCGATATAGGTATGCCCCATATCCAGTTCGGTAGCCGTAACATTCCACTGCCATTCATTGGTAGCACCGATATTCACAGCGTCTATCACCCATTCGTTAGGGAATTTATATTTGCTCTGAGGCTTGCTTACCGTTCCGCTTTGCAATACATACGTGTAGTCGTAAGTATAATCTGCGATATACTGTTCTTTCGTCATTCCTTCGGGCAGTCTGCCGATGGCATAAGCACGGTTACCCTGCTTGTTCAGTATCCAAATGGTCTTGGTATAGCAATAATAGATATCCATATTGGGAACAGCCGGATTGTCTACGTCTTGTTTCGATTCGATGTACCATTCAAAGTTGGCATTGCTCAGGTCGATGGAGTTCGGGTTAGCCTCTTTGTGGTTGATGGCGTTATCGCAGATAATAAAAGACTCTCCCGGTTGTATCGGATAATCTGTTCCGTTGCCCGGTACTACGACCACAGAACCTACCGCAATCGCTTCGTTCATGATATCCGGGTCTACCGACTGATATTTCTGTGTGGTGGTGAATTGCGATTCCATGAATACCAGTCCGTCTGCATACAGAACCGTATCCGAGTTGTTGTAGATGCGCACGTATTGGTCTCCGTTATACTGCTTTCCGGCCTCGTTATAAGTTCCGGGGAGGAATATTTCGGCAATCACGAAGTCGGCATCGCCTGTATTCACCACGTGTGCCGTCAAGTCCAGCTTGCACGAACCGCCCGAAACTGTCACGTTCTGCTGTACTCCCTGCACGTTTACCTCTACCGAAGTTCCGTTCTGCGAATATGTCCCCTTCCCGATGAAAGTAACGTTATATAATCCATCCGCTAACTGAATAAGGCTGGTAGGGTAACTTACATCGGTCTTAGCAGATGTATTCACGTTCTCGAATGTATAAGTACCGGAGGTTATCTGCAACCCCTCGATTGTTGTATTTACAGTGGCAGAAATACTTACGTCGGACATGCTTACTCCTTCGTCGTCACTACATGCGCTGAATCCCAATGCTGCCGCAAAGAGAACCGCCAGAGCTAATTGATTTTTTTTCATATTCATTACTTTTTTATTTTAGATTATTAAAAAGTCAAGTTCATTTCCATGCCGAAATAAGGCGATTCCGGTGTCCGGCGTTGCAATACTCCCCTCAAGGTGTAATCGGGATAAATGCCCAAGATGCGGTTTACGTAAAACGACAGATTCAGGTATTTACCGATTCGCTTGCTTGCCTTTAAGTTGACATCCATGTAGAAAGGCACGGTGGTACGTTCGAAATAGGTAGCCGAATACTTTTCTACCAGATGCTGCAACTGGATGTTTTCTGCATCTTCGGCACGGAAAGGATAGGTTTCGCCCGACTGGTCGATGTAACTTACCGGCATACCATCGTTCCACAGATTACGGCGATTAGTGTACCATGTACATTGCAGTGAAGTTGAAAAGGTCAAGCCCAAACGCTGGAGATAGGTGTCAAACATAAAGTTGGTATTAAACGCCTGACTTTCTGTTCCTTCTTCGCCCTCGTATAATCCAACGTATTCCAACTGCTTATTATCCAGCAAAATGGAGGAAGCCTTATATTTCGGAACGTCTGAGCTATAAATGTTTTTTATCCACGCCCCATACACCGTAACGCGGGTTTTCAGCAGTTCGATTCGTTTGGATGAGAATTGAAACTCCACGCCTTCTTTCTCTATTTTCATCACGTTGCCCACGGTAGAATATACGTCAAGATTATATTCGTCGGTATAAGCCAGTTCCGACAGTTCAGGAGGAGCAGTCAGCGTAGAGCCGTCAATACTCGACGGGTCATAGAGTTTATAAGCCAGCGATTTGTAATATGTCAGGTCGCCGAAACCGTTGTTCATCCGCTCGCGGAAGTAAGTAACAGACAAGCGATTCCCTTTATAGCCTATATCGGCGCGAACCTCCCACTTCCGGTTACGTGCCGGCTCTAACTGATAATTGGTATTGTCCCACTTATACGTCATCATGTTGATGCGACGGTAATCGGGATTGGTATGATAATAATTCAACTGAATCAAATCGACATACTTCAAGTCGGGGTAAAGCTGCGAAATAGTAGGCATACGGCTTATCCATCCCAAACCGCCGGAAAAAGTGATATTCCATCCATTGAATGCAGGCAAACGCCATTGCAAATCCAGACGGAGGTCGGGATATACCTTGCCTTTCATCTCGTATTGGTTGTCAAGCCCCAACAGCGACTGCAAGCGGACACCCGCCGTAAGAGACAGTTTATGGCTTTGTACGGGAAGATGTAAAACCTCTTCGGCATAGAAGGCAAAAGGTTGCATCCCCGGCACGTCTTTAAAACGACGCGGACGGGTACTCATGCTTTCACTGATGGGGCGCGTGACGTCGAACACTTGTCCTTCGCCCAAATTCTTCTGATAATTCCACTCCACGCCCATGTTCGTCTCGTTACGCAACATGCCGACAGGAAAAGCCAAGCGGGTGCGTGCCGCAGCCGTAACGTATAAGGGCTTACCGTCGATTTCCATTTGTGCCACGTAATTGTATGGTAAATAGATACCGTCAGATTCTCCTTCTTCTTTCTGAATGGATATGGCTGCCGGACGGTTGAGGGAGACCGATTTCGTTTCACGCATTTTCTCCCATTGCTGGCTGACAGAGGTGGTCAGGTTTATCTCCCGAATCCATGAACGGTCGGGAAACTTCATATTCCATTTGCCTGCCACCTTCAGGCTGTTGAAATCCGACTTGTAAGCGTCTTCTTTTACGGTGGCATCCTTGTCACGTTTTGCATCGTCGAACGAACCGGTATAATCGGTACTGATATTCCAGTGGATGTTACGCTCGTTCCACAGCCACTTGCTATCCAGACGGGCAGACGCCGTGAAGCGCGTATAGTTTTTCACACTGTTGCGCGGGTCAATCTTTGCATCCAGATAATTGACATCGGCATTTAAAATATAACGTCCGTTGCCGTCCAGCCTGATTCCTTTACCTACCGAAAACAGTTTGCTGGTTTTATCGGCTTTGAAGCGTGCAGACAAGGGACTTTCGCTGGTTTTGCGCTGGATAATCACTGCGCCGTTCGACACGTTTCCGTACGCCACAGAAGGAATACCTCGGATAATCTCCACCTTCTCGATATTGTCGGTGGAAAGGGTACGCATATCCACTCCTTTCGCCATCGTGCTGGTGGCGTTTACGCTGGAGGTGCTGCCCGGCATGTATTGCAGGTTGGCATCTGTATTCAGGGACACACCGTCGACGAAAAACCCCACGCCCAACGAAGAAAGCGCCGATGTCTGACCGGTTTCGCGGATACGAATCAGGTTTGCCTGCCCCATCTGGGGGTCGGCCGACTTACCTCCGGGTACCAATTCCATCAAGTCGCTGAAACTGCTGGGCTGAAGGTGTTTCATCGCCGTGCGGTCGATTATGGATGCACTGGCGGCGTACTTCGACTCGGAAGCGGTTACAACAACCTCGTTCAGCGCCGTTGCCGAAGACTTTAAATAAAACGTTTCTGAAATATCCTGAACAACCTTTACTTCTTTTTCTACGGTATCATATCCTAAATACGAAACAACCACCCGATAAGTTTCGGGCCGGATGTGGGGGAGTTCAAAACGCCCGTTCGCATCTGTAATGCCTCCATAAGCTATTTGTTTCCCAACAAATAGCTGAACCGTTGCATAATCTAACGTTTGATGGGTCTGTTTATCTAACACAACACCTCTAAACGCAAATGTCTGCCCCCATAAAAAAGATACATTACCCAATGTTATGAACCAAAGAAGTACGTATATACTTTTGCAAACCATCTCATCCTTTATTTGGTTTACAAAAGTACGAATCGCCCACAGCTGCGGCAATACCCACTTTTAGGTATTAAAAGGTGATTTCGGGCAGGCGCAATACCTAAACATGAGTATTTTGCTTTTGATTCATTTCCAATGGGATATCGTCTACGCTCATCCCCCTCAAAACGCTACCGCAAGCGTTGGTCATCTCATGCGGTAGCGTTGACCGATTCTACCCATAGCGTTGAGCGCATTTTGGGACATACGAACATCGAAACGACCCAAATCTATGCGAAGATAACCGTGGAGAAGCTGGATAACGACCTCACGATGCTGGGCGACAAGTTGAGCAAGTCATTCGGTAACATCAAGGTGGCAGGGATATGAAACGGGCAACAATCACGATGGACGGAAGCGGCAGGGTTGCCGTACCGTCCGATATAGCCAATGTGTGGATGAGCGAAATGGAGTTGGTAACGCTGTTTGATGTAATCGCCCCGACACTCCGTGCCGCTGTCCGAGCCGTGTATAGGAGCGGAGTGTTGCAATCTTGCGAAGTGGAAAGGCGCATCAGGCTGCCAAACGGTTATTATTTGGAAGTGTATGCGCTGCCAATGGTAATGGCACTGGCTTTCCGTATCAACACATCCAATGCCGCAAGAGTGCGTAATGTCTTGCTGGAAAGGCTGTGCTTGCGAAAAGACAGACAAATGCTTTGGCTTTCGTTAGGTAACAGCATATCGTGTAAGTGTTAGCGAGTGCGGTTGCGTGTCACTACGCCCATGCACTCACACAATCCAAGTCTGCCCGAAGAAGTACCATTTTCCGCTTCTTCGGGCTTTTTCTTTTCGCCTTTTGATGACTGATATTGTCCATCTTACTGCATTTTCTTATCCGTCGGTTTCTTTTGCGCCGTTCTGCATAGTTTTACATATCAAGGTTTTAGCCGTCCTGCCGTAGCTTTGCAACCATGTTTAATCCACCTGACGACAAGGTGTCGGCGGCACTAAAACCTATATTTGAAACATGGAAAAGAAAGAAGAATTTATCCGTGTAGGCACCACGCTCTACAAGATTGTGAACCAGCCCCGCATTGACAGCGGCTATGTGAGGAGACGAATCGCATGGAACGCCGAGACCCTGCGACAGGACTACGGCAAGGACTACATGGCGGGCATCCCGAAGTATGACGGCTTCTGCACCGTACCCGACCATGTAGGCTACCAGCCCGTAGTCGGCAAGTTCCTCAACCTCTACGAGCCGATAAGCCATGTTCCCGTGCCGGGCGATTTCCCCTGCATTCGCTCGTTGGTGGAACACATCTTCGGCGAACAGTACGGGTTGGGCATGGACTACCTGCAACTGCTGTATCTGTATCCCGTTCAGAAGCTGCCCATCCTGTTGCTCGTGTCCGAAGAGAGGAATACGGGCAAAAGCACGTTCCTGAACTTCCTGAAAGCCGTATTCCAGAACAACGTGACGTTCAACACCAACGAGGACTTCCGCAGCCAGTTCAATTCCGACTGGGCGGGCAAGCTGCTCATCATGGTGGACGAGGTGCTGCTCAACCGCCGTGAGGACAGCGAACGGTTAAAGAACCTCAGCACCACACTATCCTACAAGGTGGAGGCGAAAGGCAAAGACCGTGACGAGATAGGCTTCTTCGCCAAGTTCGTGTTGTGCTCCAACAACGAGCATCTGCCCGTTATCATTGACGCAGGTGAAACACGCTATTGGGTGCGGAAGATTGTGCCGCTACGGAATGATGATACCGACTTCCTGCAAAAACTGAAAGCGGAGATACCCGCTTTTCTTCATTTCCTGCAACACCGGCAGCTATCCACCGAAAAAGAAAGCCGAATGTGGTTCAACCCGAAGCTGCTGGAGACGGAAGCCCTGCGGAAGATTATCCGAAGCAACCGCAACCGTTTGGAGATAGAAATGACGGAACTCCTGCTCGACATCATGGCAAGCGTGGGCGTCAGTTCTGTTTCTTTTTGCCTCAATGATATTATCCCGTTGCTCGTCTGCTCGCAAATCAAGTCGGAGAAGCTGGAAGCCACCAAGACCGAGGCGAAAGCGGCACTCGTGGCAAAAGTAGGTTCTCTTTTGGGTAGCGGCAGACTGAAAGAGTTGGAAGCCGACAACCGAACCTTGCAAGGCGAGGTTGCCGCCCGTGACGAGAGTATCGAATTATTGCAAAAGCAGATGGAGCGGCAGCAGGAGGAACACAGCCACCAATTGATGGAACTGCAAGCCAAGTACCGCAGGGAAATGGCGGACAAGGAAGCGGCACACCAAGAGGAAGTGTCATTCCTAAAATCCATTATCCAAAAAGCCAAGAAATGGTTTCCGCCGTTTCAAGAGCTGGTGTATATGGAGAAGTTCTGCCTTAAAGTCGGCTTCAACGAAAGGCAGACTGCCACGCTCATCAGCGGCAAACCGCTGTTCTACGTGGGCGAGCTCTATTCGGAAGAGCACAGGCGGAAGTTCACAACCGAGGAAGCAGGCTTCCAAGTGGTAAAAGACCCGAAAGACAAGTCCAAGCTTGCACTTGCCATCAACGGGCAAGTGATTGGAGAGTGGTTCAAGGAGCAGTTTGGCAGGCTGTTCTCATCCGTTAAAAGGACGGTTGAACCGCTTAGGAGAGGCAAGGGCATGGGATTATAAACAATACCAACGGAAGAATAGCAAGTTTGTGTTTGGGGCAGACCAAAACCGCTTGCTATCCTCAGTTGGTTGAAACGTCATTTTATTTGTGCCCGAATCCTACTCAAACTTGCCTGTGTGATGCCTAAATAGGTGGCGATACTTCCTAACGGCAACCGCTGTAACAAATCAGGCTCTTTCTCCAACAACTCGTGATACCGTTCCGAGGCGACGGCTGACAACATGGAAATCAGCCGTTCCTCGGCAGCAAGCAGTTCCATTTCCGCATAACGCCGTCCCCAATTGGCTATGTGCAAATCCTTCAAGAATAGCTCTTTCAGTTTTTTCCTTTCCAATACATATAAGACAGAATTTTCCATCAGCTCCATTGTTTCATACCCCGGTTCGTCATTCACATATCCTTTCATGGAAACAATAGTCGCCCCTTCCTTGCCGACCCAAAAGGTAATTTCTTTCCCCTCTACCGAAGTATAGGCGCGGACAATGCCTTTCTTGATGAAAAAGATGTCTTTTTCGATCTTGCCATATTCCAACACTTGGAATCCTTTTGGGTATGAGACTTCCGTCAGGCATTGCCGCAACTTGTCCAAAGACGCATCCGGCATGGCATATCTCTGGTTGATGATTTCCTTTATATCCATAAGTCATTTTGTTGTGGTACAAAATTATAAAATAGCGCACAGAAACAGCTGCTAACGGCTGTTTTTTTGTCAAATGCAAAATCCGTTTTTACCAAATGTAAAAAACGGTTAGAAATTACTTGCTTACTTTTGCACCCGAATTTAATAAATCATAGGTATGAATTGGATAATTTTATTTTTGGCAGGATTGTTTGAGGTAAGCCTTACATTCTGCTTGGGAAAAACGAGAGAGGCATCAGGTATTGGTTTTTATCTGTGGGGAAGCGGTTTCTTGGCTTCCACGGTATTGAGTATGGCATTACTTGCCAAAGCGGTTCAGACTTTGCCTTTGGGCACGGCATACGCCATTTGGACGGGTATCGGAGCGGTCGGCACGGTCTTGATTGGGATATTCGTTTTCAAAGAGCCGGCCACTCCCATACGGCTTTTCTTCCTGTTCACGCTCATTGCCTCCTTGATTGGATTGAAAGTTGTGTCATACTGAAAGGAGGAATAAATGATGAAATATGAATTGAGAGAAAACCACGGCATTCCGGCACCTCTGCTGGCTCTGCTGGCAGTCGCTACCGGGCTTTCCGTTGCCAACTGCTACTACAACCAGCCTTTGTTGGGCAGCATGGCAAAGGATTTTGGGGTAAGCGACTTTTCTGCCAGCATGGTTGCGACATTGACCCAGATAGGTTATGTAGTCGGACTTGTGTTTGTCATTCCGCTTGGCGATTTGGTTTCACGAAAGCAGCTGATATTGACCAATTATATCATTTCATCGTGCGCATTGCTTGCCATAGCACTTGCCCCTAACATCTATTGGGTGTGGGGCGCATCCTTGCTTGCCGGAGCATCTTCGGTTATGCCGCAGTTCTTCATCCCGTTGGTGTCTTTCCATTCAGCACCAGCACACAAGGTACGCAACGTGGGGATTATACAGTCCTGTCTGCTCATAGGCATTCTTGGCTCACGGGTGTTAAGTGGTTTCCTGGCTGATATGTGGGGATGGCGTTCCGTCTATTTTGTGGCTTGTGTGTTTATGCTCGGATGCTTTCTTATGATTTACAAGATGCTTCCCGTTCTGCCTGCTCGTTCACGTGAAAATTATGCGGGTCTGATGAAATCCTTGTTGCGTCTGCTTGCCAAATACCCGTACTTGCGTATCGCTTCGTTGAGGGCGGCATTGGCTTATGGCTCGTTCTTTGCGTTGTGGAGTTGCCTTGCTTTCCGGATGAAGCAAGAGCCATTCTTTGCGGATGACGATATTATCGGGGCACTCGGTTTGTGCGGATTGGCAGGTGCGTCTACGGTTGTATTCATTAGCGGCTATATCCAGAAGTACGGCGTAAGGTTCTTCTCCATTGTCGGGGGATGTGTTATCTTGGCTGCATGGTTGTTGGCATTTTTTGGAAATGACAGCTACTTGTGGATGATAATCGCCATCCTTTTGATTGATGCAGGAATGCAATGCATCCATTTGTCAAATCAGACCAGCGTGGTCTCCCTTGACGCATCCGCCATCAACCGAGTCAATACCGTTTATATGACCATCTACTTTCTGGGCGGTTCTGCTGGTACGTTCGTTTCAGGTCTGTTTTGGCAACATTACGGATGGGCAGGCGTGGTAGGAGTAGGAGTTGCCTTTACCGTGGCTTCCTTGTTCGTTAATTGCTTCCAACCAAGACTGCATAAGGATGAATGCTCAATATTCTGACTAAAATAATTTTTGGAATGATCCTTTCAGTCTGAATATTTTTCATACCTTTGTACCGTAAGAGTTTCCCGAACAAGCAAAGCGATGCAGACCACGGCAATTAGAACGGTTACCAACTCATTACCCGAAAACGAGGTAATTCTTCTAACTCTCTTGATTTCAAAGAGGTATATTCCTTATACAGATTTACGGAAAAAGTTTGGAAAAACCTTGGAATTGTCCAGATAGTGTTATCCCAGGGTCGAATAACCCGACAGAAAGCTTCCTTGAAAAGGCTGTAATATTTTTATTAGTAATAAAGTTGTTAGTAAACATATTATTGCTTACTTTTGTTTCATCAGAATAAAAATTGCACGCACATGGAGAACAAGCCTTTCATATTCGGTGTTGCAACGTCGGGAGACAACTTTACCGATCGGGAAAAAGAGACGGAACGTTTGTTGCAGAACTTTCGCCATGGGGTAAACACAATACTGATTTCACCCCGCCGTTGGGGAAAGACCTCATTAGTGCAGAAAGTATGCCGGCTGGCACAATCCGACAAGTTGAAGATTGTGTATCTTGATATTTTTTCTTGCCGCAGTGACGGGGATTTCTATGACGCATTCGCTTCTGCCATCCTCAAGCAAACATCTTCAAAATGGGAGGAATGGGTAGAAAACGCCAAATTGTTCCTGTCGAGGATTACGCCCAAAATCTCCATCGGGCCCGATCCCATGACGGATTTTTCCATATCGCTTGAAATAAATCCCCAAAGCAACGATATTGATGAAATCCTGCAGCTTCCTGAGAAAATAGCCCAAAAGAAAGGATGCAATATCGTTGTTTGCATTGATGAATTCCAACAGATAGCAGAGTTCAAAGATTCCAAGATATTCCAAAAGCGTTTGCGCTCGGTGTGGCAGTTGCAGAAATCCGTATCCTATTGCCTTTTCGGAAGCAAAAAACATCTGATGAATGAACTGTTCGAGAAAAAGAGCTACCCGTTCTATAAATTCGGGGATGCGATTTATCTGTCAAAGATCGGGACACAGGATTGGATAGAGTATATTTGCAGACGGTTTGAGGTGACCGGAAAACATATTTCAGAAGAATTGGCCGAGAAGATTTGTCAGAAAGTGGACAATCACTCTTCGTATGTGCAGCAGTTGGCATGGCTGGTATGGATTCATACGGATAAAACCGCAACAGACCAAGATTTTGAGGCTGCATATCAGGATATCATCGACCAAAACACTCCGTTGTTCGAAAAGCAAACCGAAAGTCTGACCACCTATCAGATGAATTTCCTGCGAGCTGTGATAGACGGCATTCACAGCGAGTTTACCACCCAGGAAATTCTGCATAAATATCAGCTCGGTTCGTCGGCCAATGTCAGTATCGTCAAGCGGGCTTTGGTCAAGAAAGAGCTTATCGAAATCGAGAAACGCCAAGTGGTGATTCCCGATCCGATAATGGCCGTGTGGCTGAAGCGGGAATTAGGAAGGTTCGCTTGAAATCTATCGACTCGGCTCCATTCAATAATCAAGTATGCATCACCTGTCTATTGAATTTAAAGGAATGCATCAAAATGAAAAGGCACTAAAGGCTGTATCATTCACCCAATTTCTCAGTGAGCGCAACGATGCATTTACTCCGTTTTTCCAAGTTTATCCAAAGCCTCCCAATCAATCTGTGGGGGCTGTGTGTTGTCGTAAGCAGGTAGAGGGAAGTGCGTACCTGCCTGGACATTCCCGTTGAAGAAGCCACCCATTTTCAGGAACAGCGCCTTTCCGTCAGCAGTTTGTCCACCTGCATAGTCCAGACGCACACCGGCCTGTGCAGTGCCGTCGTTGGTAAAGGTCGCATGCAAGGGACGCACCCAACGGCCGTCCGTCGTACGTGCCCATTGGTTCTGAAACTGCACCTTGCGCGTCAGATAGCCTTGCTCCGGATTGAAACTTTCCAGGAAAGAATGGGGATGGGTGTACCAGGTGTCGGTTTGTGGACGCAGGAACTCAGCAATGAGACGCCACTGTCCCTCCTCTGTGGCATAAAAGTAGGCCGTGTATATCGTGTTTCCCTTTCCATCGGGACGTACATGCATCAGGAACGGGTATGTCGTACCAGCTTTCCAGGGATAATTCATAAAACTTTGGCCGCCCGAGCCCTCATTGCCAAACTCTCCGATTCGCACTCCATCGCCACGGCGCAGCATGCGGATGCGCTGGTCTTCGGGAATATTGCGCGGGTCTTGTGTGTCAAACGGGCTCCACACGGAAAAGAGGATGCGCCGCTCTGCCTTTGAGTTATATTGCATGCCAAAATATCCTTCGCCAAAGCCTGCCACCATATAGTAGCTATGCATCACTTCACCATCCTGCGGAACGGTCACTTCGTTATAGAACCATTCATAATCATTCCCCTGCGGCAGCGTATAACCCAAGTGTACAGACGGGCCGCGGCGCCCCCAGTAATTAGAGAAATCGTGTACACAGGTCACTTTGCCATCTGCGTATGCAACCATCAGGTCGGTAATGTTGGCAAAGTTCCCGCCATCACGTTTCTTTCCTTTGAGGTCCACCTGGACATAACCTGGCTCACTGATCTTGACTTTCATATTGCCGGCAATGGTCGGTTCATCGTTATCGAACCTGACATCCTGTTCCTTACCGTTGCATATCATGCGCATCGTGGCGTGCCCCTTGCCTTGAAGCGACAAAGTAATGATCTGCGGCTTGTCGATATGAAAGTATGCGCTGACAGTGGTCTGGGGACTACTCCAGTTTTCCACGCCGTTATCCGATATACGGACCTTATCGGCACGTTGGGTAACATAAGCATTCCCTGCAAAGGATACGGACTGCACCCGTGATTGTGCCAGCATTGTGATGCTTGTCAGTGAAAATAATACGGCCATGATGTGACCTAAAGTTAATTTATACAGCTTCATGGTGCGATTTGTTTTATTGTATGAACCATTGTTTGATTTAAACTTTCAACTATCAGCAAATAAGCAAATTGTACGCATCATTGGCTTTCCAGCAAACTGGTTGCAGGCAAGTCATTGATGGCTATCTGCCTGTTGATGCACAACTTCATCGCAAAAATCATAATAATCCCTGGAATCTGCAAGGATTTTACTGGAAATCGTGTCCATACACTCGGGAATGTACCTTGCAGAGGCGTTGTTCCCAAGTGTTCGGCCCAGCCTGATCGGGAAGAGATGTTAGGATAGCCGCCACATATAAAGGAAGGCCGGGAAGCGCCGGCTTCCACAGAAACCGGGCCTCCCGACCTGACATCAGAGAGAATAGATGAAGAAAAATATGAAATTGGTTAGGGTAAAGAGATTCTCACTCGATGTAGCTGTCCAACGCGCCGTTGTAGTCCACTTCCTTGGCGGGATAGACCCACGTCCACTGGTTGGCCTCCTCGGGCTGAACGCTGACGGCAAACTGGGGATGGAAGCTGCCCTGGGGATGGGCGTGGCGGACCAGCGGCTCACGCCAGCGCTTCAGGTCGAACCAGTCGAAGCCTTCGCCCCAAAGCTCGATGCGGCGGTAGAGCTTCACCTCGTCCAGGAGGTCGGCGCCCGTCTTGGTGCAGGTGTACTGCGGGTCGCGCCCGCTGTCCTTCACCAGCGCCTTCAGCAGAGCCTGTACCTCAGTGTCCTTGCCGTCGAGGTGGCAGTCGGCCTCAGCCTCGATGAGGTACATCTCCGACGAGCGGAAATGGTTGAGCTGGCCGATGCCGGGCTGGCCGGTGCAGAGGAACTTGAACTGCATGTAGGCATAGATGAGACTCGTGCCATACAGCTTGTCGGCATAGTCGCGGCGCGCACGCTCCAGCAGAGGACCGGCGGTGACACGGCCGTTGGTGGTATTATAGGCATCGCCTTCAACCGGGGCCAGGAACATCCGGCGGCGCACGTCGGTCGCGGGAATGCGGTCGTAAAGCTCCTTGCTGATGGCACAGGGATAGGTGCGGCAGATGCTGGCACTGGAGTTGCTGCCCTGATAGGCGAAGAAGGAGAAGTAGTAGAGCGTCTGGTCGGGGGCGCTGTAGCTGCTCCAGATCCATTCACTGTTGGGAGTGCTGAAGCCGCCGTCCACGTAATCGGCGTTGCTCATCAGCGGATAGTCCTTGCGGGCCAGGGCGGCATACTTGGCAGCAGTAGCCCAGTCTTCACGCGTCAGGGCAGCGCGGGCATAGGTGGCATAGGCTACGGCCAGGTCAGGGCTGTAGTTGTCGCCACGGTCGCGTAACAGACCGCTGCGGGTATAGGCGTCGACGGCCGCGTCGAGGTCGGTATAGATCTGTGTATAGACCTGGGCCAGCGTCGAGGCGGGCAGATCGCCGTCCGAAGTGTCAAGCCTCAGCGGCAGGCCGCGCGAAGCTCCCTGACGGCTGTCCGTCCAGCGATGGCAGTAGAGCTGGCTGAGCATCAGATAGGCATAGGCACGGACGGTGAGCGCCTGCGCGCGGATGAAGAGGCGCTCGGCCTCCGTGCCTGCGGCATGGTCGATGTTGACCACGATGCGGTTGGCATTGCCTATCAGCTTGTAATAGTAGAACCAGGGGTAGTAGCAGTAGAGCACCGAGTTGCGCTCCAGATACGTGGTGGGGTTGATGATGGGGGTCCACCCCGTCAGGTTGCACTTCTGGAAGTCGTTGCCCGTATAGTTGCCATACAGGGTCTTGATGGTGCCTTCGCCGTTGAAGCCCTGCTGCCCCAGGTACTGCTGGGTCATCATCAGGCAGAGTCCATTGACGGCCAGGCGGGCATTTTCGGTTGTCTCGAAGACGGTTCCCGTGTCGGTGGACGCCTGAGGCAGGGTGTCGAGGTAGTCGGCCGAGCAGGCAGTAAGCAGAGCCGCGCCGACGGATATGTAGAGTAGATTCTTCAGTTTCATACGTTTCGTTTTAATCGGATATGGTTTACAATTTCACACTCACTCCCACGGAGAAGATGCGCGGTGTCACCAGGTAGTTGCCCTGACCGCCGGCAAACGACTGCTGGGGATTCATGCCCAGACGGGCGGCGAAGGTCCAGAGGTTCTCGCAGCTGACGTTCAGGCCCACGCTCTGCAGCCCCATGTGCTCTACCCACGCCTGCGGCAGGCGGTAGGCCAGGGTCAGGTTCTTCACCACGAGGTAGTCGGCCGAAGTGAGCCAGCGGGAAGAAACGGCATTGTTGTCCGAACTCAGCGTACTGTTGATTTGCGGTATGCCGTCCTTCTTGATGCGGTTGGGCGAATTCTCGTCCATCCCCGCGGGAGCCTGCATCCACGACTGCATGATGTCGGCATGGTAGTTGCCGGGGCTGGTGCCGGTCGACATCAGCGACTGGTAGACACCGTCCATCGTCTTGCCGCCCAACGAATACGTGAAGAGAGCAGAGAGAGTGAACGACTTGTAGCCGATGGTCCCCGTCAAACTGCCATAGACCGTGGGCAGGGCCGACCCGTGGAACTCCCGCTGGCCGTAGGTGGTGTTGGTGACGTAAGGCACTCCGCCTATAACCGTCGCCTTTTTGGTGATGTCAATGCCGCTCTGCTTGTTGCCCAGCGTGGTGCCGTCGGGCAGGGTGACGAAATAGTCGTCCAGATTGGCCTTGTAGAGCGAGTTGCCCGTCAGCTGGTCCACACCCTCGAAGGTGTAGGTGTAGAATTCGTAACGGCTTCTTCCCTCTACAATCTTGTAGGCACCGGAGATGATACCGTCCTTGTTCTGGTCGGGCAGCTTCACAATCTTGTTTTTCAGATAAGTGGCATTGGCTGCTATGTTGAAAGTCCAGTTGCGGTTGCGGAACACGTCGATGTCGGTATTGACCTCGATGCCTCGGTTGGAGATGGTACCCAGGTTGCGGGTCACCGTAGCCTCGGCCGATCCGGAGGACGTTCCTCCCGCCGACAGGGGCAGGTAGATGTCGAACAGCAGGTCCTTGTTGCGCTTGTCAAAGTACTCCACGCTCAGGTTCCAGCGGTTGAAGAGGCGTGCCTCGACGGCCACGCCATAAGCCTCGCCCGTCTCCCACTTCAGGTCATACGAATCGTTCTGCGTCAGGTAGAGCGCACCCTTGTGGGCGTTCTGCTCCACGCCGTAGAGGCTCATGTAGCCATAGAATCCGGCTCCGGCATCGTTGCCCACCTGTCCGTAGTTGGCGCGCAGCTTCAGGTCGTTCACCCAGCGGACATCCTTCATGAAGGCTTCCTCGCTGATGATCCAGTTGGCACCCACACTGCCGAAGTTACCCCAACGGTTGTTGCGGTGGAAGCGCGACGAACCGTCGCGGCGGAAAGACACTTCCAGGTTGTAGCGGTCGCGGTAGTTGTAGCGGACGCGGCCCAGATAGCTCTCCGTCCGGTAATTGCTTTCGTAACCGTCCAGACTGGTGATTTCGGTAAAGTTGTTGAAGTTGGGACGGTCGGGGAAGATCTGCGACGTCTTGAAGCCGTACAGGTAATCGTAGTTGTACGAATAGTTTTCGTGGGCCATCAGCACGTCCAGCAGATGAGCGCCGAACAGGTGCGTCCACTTCAGCTGCTGCTGGAAGGTGTAGCTCTTATAGCGGCCTATCACACGCAGCCCTCGTCCGTTACTGCCTTTTCCGTTGCCGATGACGGCGTTGTCGTAGGCCGTGTTGTCGGACTGGCTCAGGTTCATGTCGCCCTTCACGGTAAAGGTGAAGTCCTTCAGGAACTTGACATCCATGTATGCGATGCCCTGCAGGGTGTTGCGTACGGTCTGGTTCTTGTCCAGCTCGTTCTCCCACACCACGTGGCGGTCCTGATACTGGTTGCGTGTGGCTATCTCCACTCCCTTGTCGTCGGTGTAGTAACCGGGGTCGTACTGGCGCTGGCCATCGGCCGTCAGACGATAAGAGCCGTCGGCGTTGTGCAGATGCACCGGATAGATGGGGGCAATCTGGCGGCAGTACATGAAGGCGTTCGTAAACGAGGCCCCTTCGTCACCCGCCGTAATCTGCGAATTCTGGTGAGTGCCCGACAGGTTGACACCGGCCTTCAGCCACTTCACCGGTGTGAGGTTGACCGATACACGGGCCGACAGACGGTCGAAACTGGAGTTGCGCACGTAGCCGTCCTCGCTGAGATAGCCCAGCGAGAAGTAATAGTCGCTCTTCTCGTTGGCCGCATTGCCGCTGAAAAGGTATTCCTGGCGGTAACCGTTGCGGATGGCCGCCTTGTACCAGTCGAGGTCGTCGGCATAGCCGGGCAGCATCTCCACGCCCGCAGCCAAACGGCCGTTGGCATCGAACAAATCCTTGTCGGGCTTGTTGAAGATGTTCAGATAGAGCTGCTCGCTGATGAGGTTTTCGCTGGCATAGCGTGCCGCCACGTCGGGAGCGTCGCCGGCCGAGATGCGGGCGTTACGCAGGTTCTGCCAGCTGGCTTCCATGAACTGGCGCGCGTCGGTGCGGGCATATTCCTTGATGCCGCGCGTGTAGACGCCCTGGTTCACCTTGAGGTCGAAGCTCAGTTTGCCGGCCGTACCTTTCTTGGTGGTGATGAGGATGACACCGTTCGAAGCACGGTTGCCGTAGAGGGCGCACGAAGCGGCATCCTTCAGCACCGACAGGCTCTCGATGTCGGCCGGATTGATGTCGGCGATGCTTCCGCTGAAGGGTACGCCGTCCACCACATAAAGGGGCGAACTGGAGCCGTTCACCGTGCCGATACCGCGGATGCGGATATCGGGAGCACTGCCCGGAGCTCCATACGTGTTGTTAATCTGTACGCCCGAAGTGCTGCCCTCCAGGGCGGAAGTGACGCTCGACGTGGGCCTCAGCTCAATCTTCGACTGGTCTACCGATGAGATGGCACCCGTGAGCGACGAACGCTTGGCCGTGCCGTAGGCCACCGTCACGAGCACTTCGTCCAGTACCTGCTGGTCGCTTTCGAGTACCACTTCCACACGCGGCGCAATGGCTACTTCGCGCGACTTCATGCCTACAAACGAAATGACCAGCATCTTGGCCGAAGCCGGCACGCCGTTCAATACAAACTTACCGTCAACGTCGGTGATGGTGCCTTGTGAGGCACCTTTCACCAACACCGAAGCTCCGATGACGGGTTGGCCGTCTTCAGCGGAAGTGACGATTCCTTCCACTTGCTTCGTCTGTGCCTGGAGCACTCCCGCGGCCAGGCACAAGGACACAATCAATAACAAAACTCTCTCTTTCATAAAAAACTCAAATAGCGTATTATATAGGTTGTTTCTCTTCTGTTCGTTTTCCATGCATCCCTTGCGGAGATGACTTTCGGCGGCAAAATTAGAGGATATACAGCAGGCGCACAAGAAAACCTGATGTACATCAAGCAACGACACATATATTTGAATTTCAGCAAGATAGATGGTTCACCAGCTGTACAACCGATGTACAATCCACTTTCCAACCCTCAAAAAGAGCAAAAAGAAGGGTAGAAAAACAAAAAAGTCAGGAAAGTGTAGGTAATCCGAAAGTTCTGCATATATTTGCATTTTATATGAAGTATCCTTTGCTATTCCTTCTGCTTGCCTCGTGGTTCGGCGCGTGCACCCATCGCCACGACGACTTCCCAAAAGACTTTTGGGACAGCATCGCCCTGCACGATTCCATCCTGTTGCCCGACAGCCTCCTCCAACAGGGGCTCCACCAGGCCATCGCCGCCGACGATTCGTTCCACACGAGCCTCCTCTATTTTCTCCAGGGGCGCAAGCTACATCAGGACTACTTCCTGCTGCGGGCACAGGAGTGCTACGAGAAGAGCCGCCAATACCTGCCCGCCGGTGCCCGTCCCCGCCTGCGCATGGAACTGGACATCGCCCAGGCCGATCTCTGCCGCTTCAACCACTTCGCCGAACGGGAAACGTCCCTGCTGGACCACGCCCTTGCGCTGGCACTGGAAGAGCAGGACAGCCTGATGCTGGTACGCATCGGCCTCATCCGCAACCGCCACTTCAAGACCCGGAAGGAATTTACGCGAGCGATGGACGAACTCCACCGGGCCGGGCGTTTTGTCGGCGCCGCCCCTCCCCCGCACAAGGCCGAACTGCTGGCCGAGATGGCCGTCGTACATCTTTATATGGAACAACCTGACTCCGCCCTGGCCGACATCGGGCAGGCCGTTGCCCTCGGAGCGGGCCGTCAGAGCTACTACCGGGCACTGGACAAGGGCATCCGCTTCCACCTGGCCCACCACGATTCGGCCCTCTACTATTTCCGCACGATAGCCGAAATGTTCCCCTTGCGCCGCAAGGCAGAAGCCTACCGCTACATGTCCGAGACCCTCCACCACCGTGGCAACCCGCAGAAAGCGTTCGACTTTCTGCGCGAACATGTGCGCTACCGCGACTCGCTCGAGGCCGACAAGCGGGCCGAGCTGCTGGACAAGATGCACGCCATCCGCGAATACCGCCAGCAGCAGCAACAGATCGAAGAAGGCGAACGCCAGCTGACGCACCGCCTGCTGCAAGTCTACCGCCTGGCCGCCGTGGTCTTCGTGCTCATCATCCTATGGGGAGCCCACTACATCTTCACCCGCCGCCGGCAGGCACGGCTTCAGCGCGACCTGATGCAAGCCCGGCTGTCCCGACAGGAAGCCGAGATACGCTGCCTGCGCGAGCAGGAAGCCAAGGAACAGCTCGAAAAAAACCGGCTGGTCCAGAAGGTGGAATACTTCAAGCAGCTGAACGAAATCACCATCCCCCTACTGATGCGCAGCCGCACGGCCACGGGTGCCCTCCACCTCTCGGCCGACGACTGGCAGACCCTGCGCAACAACACCGACACCTGCTTCGACGGCTTCACCCGCCGCCTCAAGGCCGCCTGGCCCCAGCTGAACGACGAAGAGATTGACTTCTGCTGCCTGGTAAAAATGGAACTTCCCCTGGCCGTGCTGGCAGAAATCTACCACATCGCCAAGGGAAGCATCTCGCGCAAGAAGATGCGCCTCAAAGAAAAAATCGGCATCACCGACATCAGTTTCGACGAGTTTGTGGCGGGATTCTGAGGAATTTCCTTGCTCCGCCCGGCATCCCGCACGCCATGCGGGTTCCACGAAGCACTGCATCAGCCCCCCATACCGAGCGACCACCTGCCCCCGTCATCCCGCACTCGATGCGGGATCCACGAAGCACTGTTTGATCCGATACATTATCAGGAAGGTTACGCCGCCCCCAAAGATAGTTAGCAGACTAAAGTAGATAGCCGACGGCATAATGCCGGACGTAGCTCATGGCAAAAAGGTTGGATTCATCCAAGTTAAACTTGACTTGTTTGAGGATAAAGCCTGGAGTCAGAGTATGACATGATGGGCGAACACATAAAAAGGGCGTACCCTTTTTGGATACGCCCTCTTGATATTCAGTTCTTAATATTTTATTGGAAAGCAATTTTTGTACCGTTGCTGTTGTTATCCAATACGTTATTAGTAGAACTTCCTTGTACATTGATTGTAGTTGTTCCATCACCATCTCCAGTAACTCTTAACACAGCATTGCTATTAATAGTCAATGTTGCAGGACGGTTAACTGCACCGCTCATTGTTACATTATTGGCTGCCTTAATCGTTGCAAATACATTGTTCAGAACTAATGTAGCGTTAGCAGCCACTTTGATAGCATCGATCTTGAACCGCTGATCGGTTGCCGTGCTGTAGTTACCACTGATTCTTGCATTAGCACCTGTAGCAACCACGGTCACAGCGCCATTACGCATGCGGCTTCCGGTCAAATCTACACTTGTATATTCGCCATCAGCATTTGTTTCATCTACAGTCAGTGTAGCAGACAGCCAGAGGGTATTGGCACGTACATCCACTGTACTTGTGCTGGCGTTTTCTGCGATTTCCTGAACGATGTTACCCATCTTGTCCTCCGATGCAGTCAGGAAGTTACCGTCATTGAAGTCCAACTCAGTGATGATGATGTTACCAGTTGAGTTGTTATTGATACGAGTGGTTGAAGTGGCGTTAGCGTAAACATCACCTGTATTAGTATTCAAGAATACACGACCGCTTTCATTGTTATCGATGCGACCATGGTTTACAGAATTTTCGTTTGTCGCCAAGTCACCAACAGAAGCTTCTGTACCGATAATACCGGTGTTGATAACATAACCACAGGCAGCGTTACCCACAGGATTAACCAACCTACGGATCATACCGGCATTGGTGATTGTACCGAAAGCAATGTTTGAATCACCATTCATAACCTTTACATTCTCAACGATTTCCTTACCGGCAGCTACATTCATCTGGCTGTAGTTCTTAATATACAGGTACAGGCCGTTGCTGACACTTACTTTAGCATTTACATTCAACGTACCATAGTTCTCGATATCTTTGGCCAATTTCAAGTTGCCGGCAATGTTCAAAGTTGCATCGCTCATTACTTTAATTGGAGAAGCGCAAGATTTCTTCATAGACTGCGTACCATTTACAAGTACTTCTTTTACAGTGTTGAACTTGAATGCATCCAAAGCACCATCGGCAACATCGCCTTCGATGGTTACACTATAAGTACTACCCTCAATTTTAGCCTCAGTGATAGCGCTACCTGCCAACTCATCGTACATTTCCTTGGTGATGTTCACGTCAGCTTTCAGTATAGCCGTGATAGCTTTAGCCTGATCAGCATTCCAATGAATCAAGTTAGCCAAGTCTGCTTCATTGTAAACGTCCATCGTTGCAGGTTTGTCGAGGCTGGTATCATCAAAAGTCACTTCCACTTTATTTCCTGTACCGATAGAAGTTAAATTGTCATTGGTCAGCACATTCGTAGTAGTCGAAGTATTCGCATCGTTGGCAGTATACCAGTGATTCAACTGTATGTCACTGATAATACCTTTGTCGGTATAAATATCCAATACGATTTGGTCTTTGTTACCATCAGACAAAGTAGTTTCTACAATTCCTGTCTGCGGGGCCACCATCGCGAGAACATTGATAGAACCTTGGGGTTGGATGGTACCGTTTCCATTGATAGTTACTTCCACCTTACCATTGCTTGTTTCGGCTTGGTCATAATCCAATACGTCACGCAAAGCAGCTTCCTTGTCATAAGTTCCCCAGCTAGCTACATAGTAACCACCTGCATTTACTCTTGTATCCTCAGCAGGGTCTTGTACATACTGTGCTACGTTGAAATGTTCATCATTTGTCGGAGAAACTCCGTTGTATTGAATAGTCGATGTACAAGTAGTAGGATTTACCGTAGCTTTATCAAACACCCTTGCACCACGCAAAACAACACGTTCAATCGTGTAGGTATTTGTACCAGTATTGGTGATTGTAATACCTGTTGAACCAAATACAGGAATCATGGTAACGGCAACTGCTTCACCTTCTTTGTCACCGGCCTCTACCTTGCCATAACCCACGAACGAGTTATTCTCCGTGTAAGCCTTCATCAAAGATTCCTTATCTGTGCCTTCCAATACCTGTTCTCCGGCTGTGAACGTATATGCATCGCGTAAGCCCATATTGGCATTGTACGGATAAGCAAAGAAGTAGTTACCCTCACACAACTTAGCCTCTGTGCTCCAAACGCCTTCTGCATCGCGCGTGAACTTGTAGTTCGTCTGGATGTAGTCAGTCAGTGTGAACCATTGGTGCCACACTGTGTTTTCACCCCGATAATAAGAGGTAATTTCATCCATCAGGCAAGCACCGATTTGGTCACCTTCTCCCCAAGAATATCCGTCCGTTCCGTATGCCAAACGTGTTTCAGCTGCACCTTCCACGTTCAGCGTCACGTTCTCCACCAATTGACGGCCGTTCAGCATCGGAGTCTGTTGACTCATGCTTTCAAACTCGTCCTGAGTACAAGCAGCAAACAGTGCGGGAAGCACCATTGCCGTCAGTAAATTTTTTGTTTTCATTGTCATTAAACTGTTTTTAATATTAATATTAAACTTCAATCTCTTTTTGCTTAGAAGGGGAATCCTCCTGTACCGCTTTCATCAATAGTCGGATCATTGCTTCCTTCGAAGCCCTTCTCCACAGCTACCTCCAGAACTTCCACTTCCGGAGCTACATAAAACTTTTCCATTTCCATAATTTTCAGTTTTTAAATGTTAGTAATAAAATAAATATCTGTTTCAGTCAATAGTCAGTTGCTTCTTCTTTTGCGGTTTCCATCGGGCGTTTCCGCCGCACGTCTACACCTTATTATATATATAGGCTTCCACGCCTCCCCGCTTCTCTCACCACCCCCTTCCACAGCACACTACAGGGCACATTTCTGGCTGCAAAGTAACGAACAAATTTCCTAAATAGATTTTGATGGTATGTGACTGATAATTAATCAAATGCATTTGATGAAGATTGTAATGGAACGGGGAAATGAGCGCTATCAGGAATTTGCAGTTCGCAATATATTGGGCTTGTTATCAACAGATTATCTGCTGTTGATGGAATATCAGTGGGACTGACATTGTCTGGCTGACACCACATCCTGACACTACAGTCCGTTCATGCAAACTGCTGCCTGCAAACGGATTAGGGAACGAAGTGGACGGGTGCAGAGGTGACAGTGACACCACAATACGACACCACTGCCGAAACGGATGTCTGGATAACACACAAAAAAATCCCCGCCTGTCAACGGTTGTGACAGGCAGGGATCATACACTATAATAAAACTACAAATGGGGCTGATATGGGAACATTCTTTTACACCACCTCTTTCGCTTCCAGTTCCCAGCCGCGGAACACCTGGGTGAGGAGGCGCAGGGCAGTAGGGTTTTAAAACAATCAAAAAAGGGTGTGCCAGTAAAGGCACACCCTCTTTTCATATGATTACATTCCAGTGAATGTATTAATTGGCGGGATTGCCACTCCAATGGTATCCATTAGAATTATCTTCTTTGCAATCGTCTGCATTAGCAATATATGATACTGTACCGACATTGTGGATAGTACCATAATTTGTTATTATCAATTCAGCTTCCGACGAACCACGCAATGTAGCACCTTGCTCGATAGTCAGTTTGGCAGGTTCAGCAACAATAAGTACAGCATTTGATTTAGAACCAACTTTCCAATTGTATATTACCAGTTCACCGTCCTTTATAGTAGAAGGTTGGCCGAAGCTCAATTGGTTTGTTTTAATTTCAAGTCTCTTGCCTCCCTCAAATGTTACAGCACCAAAGATAACTCCATTAGTGAAAGAGCCGTCTACACCTGCAAGAGTATTGTCTGTATAAGGTTTCAGAGTTCCTGACTGAATCCACAATTGATTAGCCTTAGCTTTTGTTACATTGTCTTGCAACTCTTTGATAGTCATTCCGGTAACATCTTCTACTGCATACTGACATGTTTGAGCAGGACCATAAACAACATCAGCCATGTTGCTGTTGTTAATTGTACCAGTACCACTCATTTCTCTTGTATAAGATCCCTCACCAGTTACGATGCTTCCATCATTTGATACTTGATGCAACATACCATCGTTTGCGATAAATCCTTCTTCTTCATTCTTAATAAATGTATCAGAAGTATTGACACCAATCAACTTAGCTTCAGGATAAATATAGATATACCCCTTGTTTTCACTCCATGGTTCATTGCTTATCAGGATAACTGTACCATTGATATAAATGCTAGAACCTTCATTGGTGTCATAGTTGTATTCACCGTTCTCTATTCTCCCAATAAAGGCATCGGCCGTTTCAAATCTACCAGTATTGGTGAATACATTCTTTTCTACATTAAGAACACCGTTATTGTCGAACTTATCCTTATTCTCGATGTCGCCATTAACAGTCAATGTAGCAGCTTCCTCAATTGTCACTACAGCATCATCCTTACCGCAGTTAATGCAATCATTGTCATTGGTAATATTGCCTGTGATAGTAGCATCTTTTGTTACATTCATTTGGGCTTTATTTTCTACCTTGGCTTCTACTGTGCTACCCTCAAGAACAAATGTACCGCTGTTTTCAATGGTATATGCATTTACCTTGCAAGCTCCAGCATTCAGGCTGCCACCCAGTTCTACGTGGATGTAAGAAGCGTTCAGATCAGCATCCTTTGCAAGAGTCAAGGACTTGAAGATGTGCAGGTCTTTGATTCCAGATACTTTTTCTTCAGAAACCTGGTCTGCCTCGACTACAACATTTACCCCCTTATATTCGAACTTGTTGATACTGTTTTCTGCCTTCAGAATAACCGGAGTATTGTTATGGTCGCCAAGAGTATGCTTAAATATCAACGTTACGTTTACGCCATGTTCTTTCTTGTAGGTATCGATCAGACTGACAACTTCATCTGTGATTTCCAGGCCATTGCCGTAAGGATAAACCTCAAAGTCAACATCTTGAGTTGTTGTGATGCTGGACAAACGAGAGTTGATCAGGTTGATCAGGTCGGCAGTTGTTTGAACACGGATTTCTTCTCCCTGTACGAATGACTGGTCATCGAATTTAAGTTGGGCGGTAGGAATTTCCATGCCGCTTTCCCACAGCTTAAATTTGTCCAGATCAAATACCTGGTTGTCAGCCGTTCCGCGCAGGTTGATCAAGATACCGGGTCTCCATGAACCCTTCATGTCGTTTGAACCCTGATCCCACATTTTACCGTAAACAACAACTTGCATATCCGTCCAGTCAAAGTCTGGCATTTCGAATGCCGGTAAAGCGATAGATACGCCCAGAACTCTGTCACTGGGATCACCTGTATTGTTGGCTTTCAGCAGGACACCGCCTTCTTCTTCATCCGGGAAATTGAAAACATACTCGAATGCAGTATTTGTATCTTCCAGACCATACGGAACCTGCTTTTCGGTGGTTGCATACTGTACCATCGAACGGGCAACCTTCTGGGTGAAGTATTCGTCGTAATAAAGTCCTTCAGCAATCGTATTGTCGCATTCATCCTTCAATACGTCGATTTTTCCACCTGCTTTTTCAATTTCGTTATATTTATTATAGATAAAAGTCGGTAAAACTCCATCAGGTTTTACATAAGCTACTGTAGGAAGCGGCTTATCGCCGGGTGCCTTGAAGACAATCTTCTCTGCGACAAAGTCATTGGCAGCCTGGTTCTCGATAACAAATTTGGCATAGGTCAAAATCGGCTTAAACTTCACATCGATAGTCAGCTTTCCAGTTTCATCGGCTTTCTGGTCGCGATAAATCTGCTTGTAGTCCAGCATGAACTGGTTGTCGCGATTGACATAGTACTTGTCCGTTCTGGTAGAATGATGCTTCAGTTCTACATTCGGATTGATGTATTGCCACAAGTCGCGACGATTGGTTGCCTCGTCGTTCTTCCGGTACATAACAATGTAGTTTCCTTCAACCAATTGGGATGCGCGGTTAATCCATTTGCCATCTTCCTGAAGAACATAACCATAATTGGATTGGATGTAATTGACGGGCTTATACATCTCCCACCAATTGGACTGGTATGTGAACGGTGTTTTATTGGCATCAGGCCATTCACCGTCCGGGTAACCGTTTACTATTTCGATATCACCACGGAATTCATCCATCAGATAGAGGCCGAGGGCATCGCCCACATCAGGTGTGGCAGTTTCCGCATTGTAACGGGTTGTAGGCTCATCCGTCTTAAAGTCCACAACTCCCACAACAGGACGTCCAGCCAGCGGATCTGTTGCTGGAGTAGCGGGCGCATCAAGAAAATCTTCTTGCGTACAAGCTGCAAAGAGTCCGGACAGTGCAGCCGTCATTAACAAATACTTTGTTTTCATTTTTTAAAAATTTAATGTTAATACATACATCCAATAAAGTTAAGCAGGGACATCTTCGCTGAAGTCTACGCTTCCTTCAAATCCTTTTTCTACTTCCACTTCCAAGATTTCTACCTCGGGAGCTACATAAAACTTTTCCATTTCCATAATTTTTAGTTTTTAAATGTTAGTAATAAAATAAATATCTGTTTCACAATAGTCAGTTGCTTTTTCTTTCGCGGCTTCCGCCTGGCGTCTACACCTTATTATATATATAGGCTTCCACGCCTCCCCGCTTCTTTCACCACCCCCTTCCACAGCACACTACAGGGCACATTTCTGGCTGCAAAGTAACGAACAAATTTCCTAAATAGATTTTGATGGTATGTGGCTGATAATTAATCAAATGCATTTGATAAAGATTGTAATGGAACGGGAAATGAGTGCTATCAGGAATTTGCAGTTCGCGATATATTGGGCTTGATTTCAACCGATTGTCTGCTGCTAACGGAATGTTGGCGGAACAAACGCATCCTGACTGACACCCCATCCTGACACCACAGCCCGTTCCGGCAAACCACTGTCTGCAAACAGATTAGGGAACGGAGCAGGGAGGTGCAGACGTGGCGGTGACACCAATATCTGACACCACGACAAAAATGGATGTCAGGATTATTAAAATACAATGGGATGCGGCTCGGAAGAATCAAACTGAAAATTGCATTTTCATTTGCTTCTCCTCACACCTTTGCGTATCTTTGCCATAGTGTAACACAAATTGCTACCCGTATGAAATACCCCATAGGAATACAGAGCTTCGACCGGATTATTGAAGACGGTTATGTGTACGTAGACAAGACGGAGCTGGTCTACCGCCTGGCGCATGAAGGCAGCATCTATTTCCTGAGCCGTCCGCGCCGCTTCGGCAAGAGCCTGCTAGTCTCCACGCTGAAGAACTATTTTCTGGGAAGGAAGGATCTGTTCAAGGGTTTGAAGATAGACCGCCTGGAAACGGAATGGAAGGTCTATCCGGTGTTCCATATCGATTTCAACGGTGGAAACTTTGCCGAACAGGGCGTGCTGGAGAAGTGGCTGGGCGGCTGCCTCGACATGTGGGAGCATGAAATGGGCTACAAGCCCAACGGGGAGCTTCCTTTGGGACTGCGCTTCATTGAGCTGCTGAAATATGCCCATCAGCGGAGCGGGCTCCGTGCGGTAGTGCTGGTGGACGAATACGACAAGCCCATACTCGATGTGCTGGATACCGACAGAAACCTCGAGGAGGAACACCGCAACATACTGAAAGGCTTCTACTCCGTGTTCAAGGGGGCCGACGAGCATCTGCAGTTTGTATTCCTGACGGGA
The DNA here is from genome assembly GCF_900128475.1 of Mediterranea massiliensis. GTDB lineage: Bacteria > Bacteroidota > Bacteroidia > Bacteroidales > Bacteroidaceae > Bacteroides > Bacteroides massiliensis_E. The sequence goes on from NZ_LT635838.1 coordinate 582,719, forward strand.
GTGACCAAGTTCTCGCAGGTGAGCGTGTTCAGCGGCTTCAACCAGCCTTTCGACATCAGCATGCACGGCAAGTATGAAACGTTGTGCGGCATCACGCAGGAGGAGCTCGAGGCCCACTTCCGCGAGCCCATCGGCGGCATGGCGGAGTTCTACCAGTGTACATACGAAGAAATGCTGGGCAGGCTCAAGGCCCAGTACGACGGCTATCACTTCAGCGACCGGATGACCGACATATACAATCCCTTCAGCCTGCTCAACGCTTTCGATGCGCAGCGCATCTCCGACTACTGGTTCAAGAGCGGCACGCCGACGTACCTCATCCGCCTGCTGTCGCACACCAACGAGAACCTGAACGAGATAACCGGCAAATACTACGCCCCGAAGGAGTTTGTCGACTACAAGGCCGATGTGGAGCGTCCCCTGCCCATGATCTATCAGAGCGGATATCTGACCATCAAGGAGTTTGACAGGGATTACGGGACGTTCCTTCTCGATTTCCCGAACAAGGAGGTGAAGGAAGGGTTCCTGTCGATGGCGGCGGCCAACTATTTCAATACCCGTGAGCATGTGGACTCCTGGATCAGGAAGGCCTGTTCGCAGCTGCAGAAAGGGCAAGTGGAGGACTTCCGCGCCGGGCTGACCTCCTTCCTGGCCAGCATCCCCTACACCATGCGGCGCAAGGCGGACGAGCGGGAAAAGGAACGCTACTTCCACTACACTTTCTATCTCATCCTGCGTCTCATCAGTGTCTATACCGTCTATACGGAGAAGGCCCAGAGTCAGGGACGGGTGGATTGTGTCGTAGAGACCCCCGCCTACGTTTACATCTTCGAGTTCAAGCTGGACGGTACGGCCGCCGACGCCCTGCGGCAGATCGGGGAGAAGGGCTATGCCCGCGAGTATACCGCCGACAACCGCCGGCTGTTCCGCATCGGTGCCGTGTTCTCGTCCGAGACGGGAACCATCAGCGACTGGGTGTGCGCCTGACGCGCTTTCCCCACAGCCTGTACTTCATTTCTCCCGTCCCGGCATCCCGCACTCGATGCGTGATCCACGAAGCACTGCATGAGCTTCTGACGAAGTGCTTCCTGATACCCTGATGAAGCACTGCATGAGGGTCTGACGAAGCACTGCATGGCACCCAGACAAAGCACTGCATGAGAACCTCACAAAGCACTGCATGACAATCATACACAAAAAAGGCCGGAATCTTTGCAAGTTCCGGCCTCTTTTATGTTAGTCAAAAGGGATTACTCAGAATCACTTGTCATTCTCAAAGTCACCATATTTAGCGCCTTTGTTCATCGTTTCTGCAATTTCACCCCAAGCATGACCTTCTCTCAAGTCTATGGTACCATAATTTGCTTTTACGTAGAACCATGTCTTGGCGTTTGTAGGCATATCCTTGGCCCCAGCCAAAACTTCAGCTGCAGAAGCTACAGATGAATCGGCTTGATGGACGCGACATTCTTCTATATCCTCATTTCCGTAATATAATGCATATACACCACCTTGTACAGCAACACAATAACCATTATAACTATCAATTGTTTTCTTCGTACCAGAATATAATAACTGGGCAAAGATTTCAGGAGTTACTGCCAAGTTTGTTTGTGGCCAACTTTCTGCATTTTGAACATTATTCATTCTTTTACCTTCAAAGAACTCGATTCTTATTCCAGATGTACCTTTTTTACCTTGCCATTTGCCATCCGCATTCTTCTTGAAGTATGTGCTAATAAAGTTAGATAACTTAGCATATTCTTCATCACCCATAGAGTAAACATCCTCTGCAGGTTGGCTCAACTGACCGTTATTGATGAGGCTACCACCTTCGTTGATGAGTGCGTAGATATAGTTAGGACTACCAAAGGTGCTGCTTGCTTCAGTGTCAATCCAGCCATTGTTGGTCAGCTTACCGGCTACAACAATTTCATTGTTGCCCTTACTAACCATCACATTCACCTTCGGGTCGATTGTCAACTCTGCATTCTTCGATGATTTGATAGTGGTTACATTTACAGTTCTTCTATCTTCTTTTTTATTGGTTGAAGCAATAATCGATGTGTTGGTACCATTAGCAGTAATAGAGCTCAAGGTAATGCCCTCTACTTTCTTGATGTCCAAACCGGCATTGTTGCCCAAAACAAAATTGATCTTGTTATACAAATCTTTTGCTACATCAGCCAATTCCAATACTACACCATTTACGGTCACCTTATTCAAAACTGTCAAAGCTGTCTGCAGTTTCGGAGCAGCTAAGCTGTATTGTTCATGGTTCTTCACGATCTCATCATATTCTTCCTGTGAAGTCAGAGTCGTTTCAATCGTACCTGTTACATTAGGCTTAATTGAGCTACTTTCTGAATAGTAGTTATTATAGACTTCATATTGGGTTGCATCTGCCAATACGACACTACCATTACCATCGTTATCAGTTACAGAACCGCGTGTCAACTGAATCAGCGCATAGGGATCTTCACCAACGGTGATGGTACCATTACTATTAATTCTATTCACAATCAGCTCGCCGTTGTTGTTGATTTCACCCTTAGTACCGGTAGTAAAGGTATTATTCAATATCGTAACATCTACCTTACCACCATACGTACCCTTGTACTGAACACCGGATTCGATATTGATGATACCGTAGTTATCAAGTTGTTTCAAATCAACAATACCGCGAATCTTATTGTTCATGCTATTCTCGAAGCCCTTTACGTTGATGGTAGCTGCAGCAGCATTGGTAAGCTTAAACTCTCCAGACAGACGTCCGTAAATGTTCATCACACCTTCGTTGGTTGCGTCAGCCAACAGGATAGCCTGTGTCTTATCACTATTATCATCAAGTACTTCAACCTTGACATCTTCCTCAATGGTCATCGTACCACGGTTTACCAATTCCTCGAACTGTACTTCCGTACCTTTCTTGATGACAACCTGAGCATCAGAAATCAGTCTGATGGCACCGGTAATGGTCTGCTGAACTCCATCTACGTCTTTATTTTCTACAGGATTGCCTTGTTCACCATAGAAATCCTTAATCGTGTTTTCAACATCCATATCAAATACAACAGAAGCATTCTTCTGGTCAACCACATACAATTCCGGACGGTCTTCATAGTCGAGGATAGCGCAAGTCGGGTTGAACTTGTATTCATTCTGACCAACCAGATACAAATCAGCATCACCTTCATACTTAACCGGGAATGCGGGGAAGTAGTGGTCAGCATCAACTGTAATCTTGCTGTCCTTTGCAATCTTCACCAACGGAGTCTTCCATGCGTTTTCATTACCAAAGTCACGATAGTGGGCATTGATGTAGTCGATGGTATAGTTCCAGTCTTCCGTAGTTTCTACTGTAAACTCATCGTTCTGATCGAACAGGGTGATGTTGGTTTTACCGCCACCGATGATCAGGGTCTGTTCAGGCATGCCATACTTCTTGCCACGCTCCAGCGTACGTTTTTCAACTACTTTGCCGTCTTCGTCATACGAATTCAGATAAGTCTTGTAAATACCCTCGCTGGTGTAAACGTCCAGCTCAAAAAGGCCCCATGTGTCATCTTCCTTATTCAGCTTTTCTTTAAAATCCTCACGTGTGTACGTGCCTGCAGGAACCACTACCATCAACTCCATTACATCGTCCTTGCTATTGAAGACGTACGGAGTTTCCAGCTGGAACTGAAGGTCGTTGCAGTAATCGTCGGCATCGGTTTTACCTATTGTTTTTAGGTCACCGTTGTCATCTTTCAGAGAAATGGCATCTGTCACCAGCTTCAAGGCTGCCTTGATCTGCTCATCGCTGACCATCGTTCCGTCTGCATTTCTTGTTATGATGGCACCATTATTCTTGAACCAATTCAAATAAGGCTGTTTCCCATTATCGTCCTTTGCGACTTTAATGCTATACTGAATTTTAGCGATTTCCTGTGGGTCGATAGTCAGCGCGCGGGCAAACTTTTGTTTTTTGTCGTCACTACCTTTGATGACAACCTTGTTCACCGTAAAGTTGCCCCAATATTTGTCTTCGAGGTCAGCCTTGAACGTGAATTTCAGCACGCTGTGTGCACTGGTCAGGGTAACGGGCGTCTCAATGGGTTCGCCGTCGGCAATGGCCATGTCCATAATAGGAGACACGAAGAAGTTCTGTCCGCCGTTCGACGTGGTACCTACCTGCTTGAGACCGGCTTCTTCACCGGCGTTAACCTTCTGGATGCGGTCGATTTCAGCCTTAATCTGACCTCTTTTGGTATTGTTGCCGTCATACAGGTTGTAGAACATATATGCACCTTGTACCACCGTTGTCGGAGTAGAGAACTCGGCCGATGCGGAAGGAGCGTTGATATTGGGAGCAAACGGATAATTGGTGATGGTGTAATTATCATCAGCTGTAGCGATGAATTTTATATCATCACTTCCAGCATCAGCCTTGTAGTCAACAACCACACCACCAATCTTATCATCGGCGCTTTCCCACAGCCAGTCGATGGCAGTACCGTTGGTCGTACCCACGATACGGGTCTGGGCATCTTCCTCACCGGCCTTGCTGGCGTTCAGGATCAGCTCTCCCTTTGCACGATTTTTCAGCACAGAATCCACCAACGAGTTGTTCTGTACTGTTTCAAAGTCATCATTGGTACAAGCTGCAAACAGGGCAGGAAGCACCATTAATGCTAAATAATACCTACTTTTCATTTTTTATTCGTTTAAATTAATACTTTGTTTACAAAATCAAGACAGAAATTCCACCGTTAGAAATCCTCTTCAGGACCTGTACCTTCCAAGCTTCCTGCGAAACCCTTCTCAACTTCTACTTCCAGAACTTCTACTTCCGGAGCTACATAAAACTTTTCCATTTCCATAATTTTTAGTTTTTAAATGTTAGTAATAAAATAAATATCTGTTTCAGTCAATAGTCAGTTGCTTTTCTGTTGCGGTTTCCGCCGGGCATTTCCGCCGCGCGTCTACACCTTATTATATATATAGACATTCACGCCTCCCCGCTTCTCTCACCACCCCCTTCCACAGCACACTACAGGGCACATTTCTGGCTGCAAAGTAACGAACAAATTTCCTAAATAGATTTCAGATGTATGTATCTGATTATCAGCCATTAAAAAGACTGGAAAATATAAGAATGATACAGAAATGACAATGAATAAGAATCCGCCTTCCTGTCTTTATCTTCCTTGCAGCCAGCCGGTTATGGAAACGGAGAACGGAGAACGATGTTACACTTCTACAGGATTGACACCAGATTCCGACACCATCCAGCGTGTTGCCAACCTGTTGATACAATGTCGATTGTCTCGATTTACGGAGGACGATGCAGCAGAAATGACACTACCTTGTGACACCTGCCGCAGTGTCGCGCTCCCCTTCATAAGCACAGTGGAGCCGCCGACAGACCGATTGGACGGACGTACCAACCTGCCGTCCCTGGGAAACGTCGGCTTACAAAGAATCCTAACACGGTGGAGCCGGAAAGTCTCTCCCGAGAGAAAAAGCCCCATCATTCATGCATGGCTAAAAAAGACGACAATGGAAATAGAAAAATAATGCTCTCAATGCCATGTCCGGTCTGGGGCAATCGTTTGCTCGGCTTAAAGCGGTCATTTACCCAGCTTAAAGCAACGGCTTGCCCAGCTTAAAGCAGTCGTTTGCCCAGCTTGAAGCAACCGTTTGCCCCGCTTAAAACTCCTGCATGCCCTGGCCGGACTACGGTGCCGGGCCAAATGAGAATTCCTCCAAGGAGGCTCAACAATAAAATGGGAGCAAATACAATGTCATCCCGGCCTTGAGCCGGGATCCAGGGTCGCACAGAGAGTGGATCGTGGATTCCGCGTCAAGGGCGGGATAACCCGATGTCAGCGCGTCTTCTTTTTCAGTCGCCTCGCCTCGGTTATACTGCGATGGCCTTGTCTTTCTTCAGCAGCAGGAAGAAGCTCGACATCATCTCCTTCGACGAGGCCCGCATGTAGCGCTGGAACGCCTGCATGGAGCGGTGGCCCGAAAGCGTCATGATGTAGTTGGCCGGATAGCCCCGCTTGTAAAGATTGGTCACGCAGCTGCGCCGGGCCGTGTGGAAGCTGATCAGCCTGTATTTGGGGGCGGTGTGCAGCGTGGCCCTGCCGCCTCTCACTTCCCGATAGCTCACCGTCTCGTCCAGGCGGCTGCGTTCGGCCAGCAGGCGGATGATGCGGTTGGCCTTCGCCTTGTCTATCACGGGAAAGCCCTCCCGTCGGTAACGGCCGACGAGCGGAGCAATCTCCTTCAGGATGGGTATCGTCACCTTTTCTTTGGTCTTGGTCTGGTAGAGCGAGATGACTCCCTTGTCGATCTCTGCTTCGTTCAGCCGCCTCAGATCGCTGAAGCGGAGGGCCGTATAGCAGGCGATGACAAACATGTCCCTCACCTCACGCTCCGCCCCGTCGCGGGTTTCGACGGCCGCCAGCTTGCTGATTTCCTCCTCGCGCAGATACACCGGCTCGCTCACGTCGGCCGGCAGCGACGTCTGCACCCGCCTGAAGTAGTCGTTGCTTGTCATCTCGTTGTCATAAGCGCGGTGCAGCAGATTTTTTATGACTTTCAGCGTGTTGACCACCGTGTTCTGCGTGTAGTTTTTCTCCAGGTGCTTCCCGAACCGGTATTTGTAAAGATAATTAGTGAAATCCGCAAAGAATCTGCGATCGAAGTCCTCGAACGAGCCGATGGGTACCTTGCGTGTCCGGTCATAGTCTTCCAGCCGTCCCAGGGCAGTCAGGTAGGTGTTCCTCGAATTCTCGTTGCCGCGTCTGCCCCGGCGGTTCACCTCCTTCACATAGTCCTGCGCCAGCTGCCGGAGGTAGAGCAGCGGATGTCCGCTCCGGTCGGCCAGGCTCCGTGTCTCACCCACGACATGCCTCAGTACGCTCTCGGTCAGAAAGTCGCCGCGGGCTGCCAGGCGTTCGTCGGTATCGTCCACCGCCTGCTCCATGCGGTCTAGCTGGCGGTTGATGTGTTCCAGCATTTCGCGATCCCTTCTGCTGACCCTCCCGTCGGGCCTGCAGCGGTAGGCGGCCTTGTCCCAGAAGCGCGGTTTCACCCGCAGCCCCGTGTAGAGCCTCACCCGCCGTCCGGACAGGGTCATCACCAGCATGACTTGTGTCAGCTTCTCCGCGTCACACATTTGTTTCAGATTGAAGTGCACCTTCAGTTCAGAACCGCACTTCGAATACGACATACTTCTTTTCATAATTTAAAGTGTTAGATTAATGGACCTGCAAAGATATGGACTGCCGCTGTCTTCATCCGTTTTCCGCCGGCACAAGGCACAAAAAGCTCCGTAGGTCGGCAGGGCTGGGGAAGGGACGGGAAAGAAGCGGATGGGCCACACACCCTGCATGGAAACCGGAATTCGTACAGACATGAACGCCCGCACAAGAAATAATAAAAACAGCTGAAAGCAAGGTCCGAAAAAGAAAAGACACCCATATCTACTGCCAATGAACCAGGAAGAAGCCGCCCCTTCACTGATGCCTTGGGGAAAGATTTGAAAACATTTTTAAGAATAATCTAAGAAAAATGCACAAAATTGTTTGCTATTACAGAGAAAAGCTATATCTTTGACCCTGAAATAAGCACAAAAAATAAGGCTGAACAAGTGAAAAAAGAGTAAATGATGAAAAAAAAACAGATAGAAGCAAATTACTCAACAACGGGCAACCTTCTGGAGAAATGGAAGAGGGAAACGTTAAAATACGGTTCATCCGGGTTCATAAATACAAAAAAAAGACTTTTTATTTTGTATTTAGGAAATTTGTTCGTTACTTTGCAGCCAGAAATGTGCCCTGTAGTGTGCTGTGGAAGGGGGTGGTAAGAGAAGCGGGGAGGCGTGGAAGCCTATATATATAATAAGGTGTAGACGCGCGGCGGAAATGCCCGGCGGAAACCGCAACAGAAAAGCAACTGACTATTGACTGAAACAGATATTTATTTTATTACTAACATTTAAAAACTAAAAATTATGGAAATGGAAAAGTTTTATGTAGCTCCGGAAGTGGAAGTTCTGGAGGTAGCTGTGGAGAAGGGCTTCGCAGGAAGTCTGGAAAATGGTGGCTCTGAAGACATTACTTTCGGCTAAGCTGCTATTTTTCTGAGAAATATATTTATTATTAATAATAAAAACAAATCAAATGAAAACAAAAGTAGTTTTGACATCATTCGCTTTGGCCGCTGCTACAGGCTCTATGTTTGTAGCATGTAACAATGAGGATTTTGTTACTGAAAACGGCGCAATCGAGCAGTCTGGCATGATTGAACTGAGCGAAAACTTTATGATTGGCGCAGTGGGTGTAGACAATGCCTCTACACGTACTCACTGGGAGTTAAACGACGACGTGCTGACTAATGTTTTTTCTCCTATCGCAAAGAGTGTAGGTGGAAATAACTCTATTCCTATAAATGGAGTTGGTAGATGCTCCATCTATCGGTCTTTGCTGGATTGGAAATAGCGGAGCAGGAGAGCAGGTTTATACGAACTATGAATTCTTCCACAACGGTTGGTTGGGTAAGGCTCAGGAAAGTGCAGTTTTCAATCCTTGTGACGAAAGTGACTTGACTAATGGCTGGTTGTACTCGGATTTGAAACTTTCCGCTGCTGCTACTGACGGTAAAGAAGCTGTAACAAAGGCTATGTTGTCTTCTAGTGGTGTTATTGGTGATAGTAAGTTGGGAGCCGATGGTACAACAGCCTTGACGATTGATGGGATGAATCTCAACTCTGGTGTTTACAAGACTTGTAACAAGGCTATCTTTGGCGGACAATACATCGCCTATTATCCGTACAACGCAGATTTTAAGGATGCCGGTGCCATTCCTGCCACTTCAGTTGTTGAGTTCAATGAAATGATGAAGAACGATGCAACAGATTTTCAGCTGTCTGACAACACTTTCCGTTACACAAATGTGGCTACCATCACGGGCGGACAACAGGCAGAAGGCTTTGGCTTCAAGAATCTGTCGGGCGTTGTTCGCGTCGTTCTGAAGAGTGCCGACGATGGTGATTTGACTAAGAGTATTAAAACAGTGATGCTTTACAGTCCCGCCAGTTCTTTCGTAAAGGAAGCGTTGCTGAGTCCCGCCAAAATTGCTGCCGGTGCAACAGGTACAGCACTTTACTCAAAGGTGGTTGCTACCAGCAAAACTATCTTGGTTAACATGGAACCTTCTGCTAATAAATTAACAATCACTAAAGATGGTGGAAATGATTCCAAGGTTTATCTGACTGCTCTTCCTGCCAAGATTTCTGATCTGACCGTGATGGTACAAGCTGATGATGATACATGGGCTGAGTGTAAAATCGGTGATTTTGAGATTGCAGCCGGCGAAGGTAGAGAACTGGTAGCTACATATTCTGCAAAAGATTTCAAGAAAGTTTATTATGCTGTCGACCAGGCAACTTTAAACGCTGCTATTTCAGCTTGCGGTTCCTTAACTGAAGACAAGGCAACTATCATCAAAGTTTTGGGTGATATCACTTTAACAGAGGCTACAACTACTGTTCCGGCATGGGTGACCATTGAGGGAGACAAATTGATTGTTCCGGAAGATAAGACTTTGTCCTTGGACATCAATTCAGCTATCAAGTCTGCTGTTGTAGTAGAAGGTAAGAGCTGCTGTTCAGGAACCGCTGGCGGTAAGCTTTCTGTAGCTGGTGCTACCATCTATGGCAATGTTACAACGACTGTCGGTGAGGCTACTCCTGCCAAGCCTGGTACGATCGAATTTACTGCTACTGGCGCTGTTGTCGACGCCAATGCTGTTATCGAATCAGAAGGAACTGTTAGCTTCGCAGATAATTCAAAAGTTGCAATATACGGTACGTTGACATTGGATAAGGGTGCGACGGCCACGGTTGCAGATAAAGCTGAAGTCGCCGTAAAAGGTGGTACAGTCAACAACAACGGTACTTTCGAAGTGAAGGGTGACTTCAGTATGCTGGATGCCCAAGGTACGACTGTTGCTTCTGCGGGTAAGAACTTCAAGAACAACGGTACATTCATCGACAATGTTGGTTCTAAGGTAGGCGGTGCTACCCAGTACATGACTTTCGGCGAAAACGGAGACTATATCTGTAAGGTTGACGGTGAAAACCGTATGAACGAAGCTTACGAGAACAAGACAGCTTGTAGTACTATTGAAATCATTAGTGGCGGTACTTTCTACTTTGCAAAGGCTCAACAACACAATGGTAAGGATGTGAACATCATCGTTTCTGCAGCATCAACAATATTTGACCCGGCTAAAGCCATTACTATCGGTAAGTTGACTGTCAATAGTGGTGATTTGAGAATAGAAGAATCAGATGCTATTTACGAATTAAAGGATGGTAAAAATGTACTTGTTGGATATGCAACAATTATAGTGAACGGGAATCTTGATGCCAAAGCTAAATTGGCTGTAGCAGCTAACGTTCGTGATTTGCAGATTAATGGTGACGTAACTATTGCTGACGTGTTTAATATAGGAACTGATGTTCGTAACATGACAGCCAAGAATCTGACCGTTGTGAACGGTGGTCATGCTAAGTTCTATAATCGTGATAAATCTCAAGACAAGACTCTGGAAGTCAGCGGAACCATTGAAGTCCAAAAGGACGGTTCTTTCACAATCGTAGAAAAAGCAGTTGGTATGAACATCGCTTACGTGACTTGTACGAAGTTGGTTGAAGGCGGTAAGTTCAGCGGTAAACCGATTGTAGTGGAATGAGAACAAACCTTTCTTCCTTAACAGAAGAAAGCGATAAATAACAGGACAGGCCTCCGGTGGTTATCCGGAGGCCTGTTTGTTTTTAATATAAAACATATATCCATTATGCAGATTACTCGATTGATAAGTATTGCATTAGCAACTGTAATGGTGGTTTCCTGCAATCAACAAGTTAATAAAGAGAAAAAAGACATTTATGAAGGGAAAATCGTCTTTAAAGACACAATCCGACAGTTGGGACTGTTTTCTATAGCTAATCCCATTCAAACGTGTGAATTTAGCTTCAAAAATACAGGAACGGTACCGGTAGTTATCCTCCATGTGGAACCGTCGTGCAAATGCATCTCCGCGGAATATTCACAAGAAATTGTACATCCCAGAGAAAATGGGAAAATTATCGTTACTTTTGATGGGAATGGCAGCCAATCCGGCTATTTTGATAAAAGTGTACGGGTGCGTATCAATTCCCCGCAAATATACACTTTGCGTGTTAAAGGAATGATGAAATGATTAGTTCAAGCCGCCAATAGAGAAATGATTGTATTACACACAGGAAATGGTTTTGAATTGGCAATGGAAAAGGCTACTCTATTCTATTTCTCGGTTTGCACTATCTTTCGATAAGACAGGCTGCACCTCGGAAGTAAAAGCAAAAACACGGCTTTTGCTTTGTACTTCTCTCGGTTTGCACTATCTTTGCTTTTAGGATTAAACATCACCGCCATGAAGAAACTACCCTACGGACTTTCGGACTTCCCCCGACTCATCTCGGAGGACTACTACTACGTGGACAAGACCCGCTACATCGAGCTGCTGGAGAACCAGCCGAACTTTCTGTTCCTGCTGCGCCCCCGCCGCTTCGGCAAGTCCTTGTTTATGGCCATGCTGGAGACTTACTACAGCATCGACTACCGGGAGAGGTTCGACGAACTGTTCAGCGGGCTGTACATCGGGCAGCACCCCACGCCGTTGCGCAACAAGTATCTGGCGCTCCGGTTCAACTTCTCGGAAGTGACCTCCAACCCCGATGAGGTGGAGCGGTCGTTCAAGGCCTACTGCTGCATGGTGATCAAGGATTTCATCATCGGGCACGAGGCCCTGCTGGGCAGTGACGTGTGGAAGGTGGTGAAGGCGGACGACACCGATCCCAGCGCCATGCTCTCGGCTCTGAACCGCCATATCTCGCGTACGGGCTGCCCGCACATCTATCTGCTGATTGACGAGTACGACAACTTCACCAACACGCTCCTGGCCACGTACGGCACGGAACGCTACCGCCGGACGACCCATGGCGAAGGCTTCATCCGGGAGTTCTTCAACACCATCAAGGCCGCCACGACCGGACCGGGCGCGGCCATCGACCGCCTGTTCATCACGGGCGTCAGCCCCGTGACGATGGACGACGTGACCAGCGGCTTCAACATCGGGACGAACATCAGCCTGCTGCCGCAGTTCAACGGCATCATCGGTTTCAGTACGGAAGAAGTGCGCCGGATGGTCGGCTATTACCAGCCGGAAGGTGCGCTGCCCGCAGACGTGACGGTGGACGGCCTGCTGGAGGAGATGAAGCCGTGGTACGACAATTACTGCTTCTCCTCACGGAAAGCGGACGAACACATGTTCAATTCGGACATGGCACTCTACTACCTCAACAACTATATCCAGCAGCAGATGCCGCCCGAGGCGATGGTGGACAACAACATCCGCACGGACTACGGCAAGCTGCGCCACCTGGTGCAGGTGGACAGGCGGTTGGGCAAGAACACCTCCGTCATCCAGCAGCTGGTGTCCGAGGGGCGCGTCACCGCCTCCATCGCAACCTCCTTCCCCGCCGAGCGGATGGTGGAGACGGACAACTTCAAGAGCCTGCTGTTCTACTTCGGAATGCTGTCCATACAGGGCACGGACTTCGGGGACACCATCCTGGGCATCCCCAACCTGACGGTCCGCGAGCAGCTGTACACCTATCTGGTGGAGGCGTACCGGGACGCCTCGCTTTTCGCGCTCGACTTGTCCGTCCTCTCCGACCTGGTCAAGGGCATGGCTCTGCACGGCGAGTGGGAACCGGTGTTCCGCTACTTTGCCGCGGAGCTGGAACGTCAGAGCGCGGTGCGCGAATTCATCGAGGGCGAAGCGCACGTAAAAGGCTTCCTGCTGGCCTACCTGGGCCTGACCAGGGGCTACACGATCCTGCCCGAGCACGAATCCTCAAAAGGCTATGCCGACTTCTACATGATGCCCGACCTGCAGCGCCAGCCCGACATCGCCTACAGCTACCTGGTGGAGGTGAAGTACGCCCGCCGCGACGCCACCCCCGCCGATTTGGCTGCCCTGAAGGAGCAGGCTGCCAGTCAGTTGCACCGCTATGCCGCGGACGAGAAGGTGCAGAAGAGCAAGGGGCACACCACCCTGCGCCTCCTCATCCTGCTGTTCCGCGGCTGGAAACTGGAGGCGGAAGAGGTGGTGTAAAAGAATATTTCTCTATCAGCCCCCATTTGTAGTTTTATAGAGTGTATGTACCCCGCCCGTCGCAACCGTTGACGGGCGGGGATTTTTTTGTCCGTTATCCTGACATCCGTTTGGGTAGTGGTGTCGTGTTGTGGTGTCAGACCGTCCTCTTCTTTACCTCTGTTTCCTCTCCTTATCCCTCGCACACAGCTGTTTATCGATTTCATGACTGGTGCCGGAATCTGGTGTCAATCCCGTAGAAGTATAATATCATTCTCTGTCTCCCGTTTCCATAACCGGTTGTCAGCAAGGAGGATAAGGACAGGAAAGCAGATTCTTCAAGATTGTCATTTCAGTAGTATTTTCACATTTCTCAGTTTTCGTAACGTCTGATAATCAGCTACATATATCTGAAATCTATTTAGGAAATTTGTTCGTTACTTTGCAGCCAGAAATATGCCCTGTAGTGTGCTGTGGAAGGGGGGTGGTGAAAGAAGCGGGAAGGCGTGAATGTCCATATATATAATAAGGTATAAGCGCCGCGGCTGAAGCTGGACATCGGAAGATGAAAAAGTTTCATTCACCGGTAGAGAAGAGAATAGATATAAGTAGAAAGGAGATATCAAAAAACATTTTGTCGAACATTAAACAATTATTTATTAATTATTAACAATTTAAAGCTAAAAAAATTATGGAAATGGAAAAGTTTTATGTAGCTCCGGAAGTGGAAATTCTGGAGGTAATGGTTGAAAAAGGTTATTCTGCATCAGCATCAGATCCTAGTTTCGGTGGTGGTGATGTAAATCTGCCGGAATAAGAAGAGGCGAAAGTCTGTTCTTTTATGAGAGTTTAAGGTGAGTTTCACTATTTGAAGCAAATCGAAAAGAAACGTAAACAAATTATTTATAAAGAAAATGAAGACAAGACATTTGGCTGCGATGGCAATGCCATTGCTTTTGGTAGCCTGTTCGCAGGAAGAACTGCTGAACAGCAATGAAAACACTTCCTTGAGTAACCGCAAGGTAGTGGAAAATGTGACCATCAGATTCGATGAACCTACTACACGTCTGGCCTTTGATGGCAAATACAAGTGGGAAAACGGAGACAAGTTCGGAGCCTGTCTGATGGATGAATTTTTGGGCGAAAATCCTACTTGGTTCTCTCAATTTGAATTGCAAGACTATATCCAAAGTAACTATCCTTTCACACGTCAGGAAGGCGGTAACTGGACAAATACGGAAGCTGTAATGCAGGAAGGTAACTACTTCTTCTACTATCCGTACAACAGCAACCTGGGTGGCAAGCGTACTCCTATCCGCATTATCGTTCCTACAAACCAGGTATTGGAAGACGGCGCTGCCACTTCAAGTGTACTGGATAACCAGCTGTTTGCAGCATATGCACCGATTGTAGCCGACCCAACAAAAGGCGATCATGAGGTTATCACCAACCTGACGATGGAACCGTTGCTGGCTTTCCCAGCTTTCAACATTACCAATAATACGGGTAACCCGTTCACTGTATACAGAATTGCAATTACTGGTACAGACGAAGGAGCAAATCCTATAAATTTCCCTACTGTACTGGAAGTGAAACCGGCAACTGGTGGTTTTGAAAACTACAAATTTGCAAGCATGAATGCAGATACTCAAAGAGCAGAAATCATGAAAATTGTCAGCAAGAATGACGACGATGTTACCTCTAAAGTTTGCTTGGTATTCGGCGAAAAGGGTCAGACGCTGAACAACGGAGATAAATTCACTTCATACATCATGCTTCCTCCTGCAAGCATGCTGGATAATGGTACTGATGGTAAATTGGACGGCCTCAAATTGGAACTCTACACAGACAAGGGACTGGTTACAGTTGCATTGAATTCAAATGATCCAAATGATACTAATAAAGATGATATCAAGGTTCAGAATCCTCTGACGACGTATGAATACAACGATGGCCATATCACTTACATCACATTGGATGAAAAAGCTTTTGCTACTCCTAATTCAATGGAAGTCTCTTCTACTCGTGACCTGGAAGACTTGGTTACTTGGAACAAGAATACACAGGGTACCATTAAAGCCAATATCGCCAACGATGTAACCTTGAGCAAGGCCGTTTACGATGTATTGGCTGCCAACAGCAAACTGAATCTGCAACTCGAAGGTACAGCAAAAGTAACGATTCCGACTGATGCTCCGGCCAATGCCCTGAACCGCGTTCAGTTTGTAGATGGTAATAAGCTTGCTGTTATTAATGAAGCCAACCTGACTCTGAGCGCCAACTTTGCAGCAGTTGCTCCTGCTTCTCTGACCAACGAAGAAGGTGCCAGCATTGTTGTAGCAGGTAATGCATTTACTGCGAACAATTTGGTTAATAAGGGTACTATTACATTCGATAGTGCAAATGATAAAGCAATTACCCTTACTATAACTAAGGCAGATGATTTCACAAATGATGTGACTGGTAAAGTTGTATTTGCATCAAATGCAACTTATACCGAAAATGGTATTGAAAACTGGGGCGAAGTGACAATCAATGAAAAGACTACCTTGAAAGGTAAGATTGACAATAATGCCATAAGTGTTACCGGTGGTTATGTAGATGGTAAAATTTATGTAAATGGTAGTTGGACTTTGGTTGGCATTCTGGGTAAAAATAACGGTAAGATTGTAGTTGCCAAGACTGGTACAATAGTAGTTCCAAGTGGTGCTGCCTACAACAACACGGGTTCCTTCCCTTATAACATTGGTTCTAAGGTATATACATACGATGCTATGATTGAGAACAGCGGTGTCATCAACAATATTACCAACAATTCATTTATTATAATGGAAGACGCTGATGCCCGTCTGCAATCCAACCCTGATAGCGAGGGATTGGTTGACAACACAGTTCGTAGCCCGTATGTACAGAAATCCACTAAAGAATCAATCTATGTAGATGTTTCTGGTGAAAAGAAAGCTTCAGAAGTAGCAAATCTCGTTAAACAAAGTAATGCTAAGATATTGTATATTTCAGGTACATTGACCATTGATCCGGCCGAAAATGAAACAGAAGTTGCAATTATTGGTGAAGAAGCTGACTTGTCAGTAATAGTTGATGGAAACTTGAACATCAAGGGAGAAGACGGTAACAAAGTATGGTTCAAGGGTGCTACAAACCAACCTAAATTTATTGTAGAAAGTGGTACTACTATATTGGAAAGCGGTGCAAAATTAGGTTTGGGAACAGGTACAGTTGAAGTTAATAATTCTGCCAAACTGATTATTCAGGCAGGCGCTGAAATCCTGTGTGGAATTGATAAACTTGCAACAGGAAATGTAGAAGTTTACGGAACATGGACTAAGAACTCAAAATAAGATTCTCTTGAATAGTCCTGTATAGGATTAAGGGGATAAGTCAGAATTGTGTTAATCTGGTTTATCCCCTTTCTTTGTATAATACAGAAACAGAAACCGTCAGACCTCATTCATGCTTCCTCCAATTTTTCCCTTAGGAAATAATCGGATGCAAAAATATAGTTCAAAAAAATGTTTTTACCCACATAATACCTTGTAGACCCCACATCCAGTGCAGGAGTAGCATAAGCGATCGGGGACGACTGGGGAAAGCAGAAGGACGAAGAAAAGCTGAAACTTTTTTCTCCTCCCCAAATTTGCATAAACCACGGCAAGCGAGTAACTTTGCGACCTGTTATGATAAAAGAAATCCTTGCCCTGCTTCCTCCCAAAGCCCGCCGGCGCAGCTGGCAGGTGGCCGTGGCGGTACTGGTACGCGCCGTGCTCGACTTTGCGGGCGTGGCGGCACTGATACCGCTACTGCTGGCTGTGCTGCGCCCCGAGGGCAGCCGGACGCAGATGCTGCTGCTCTGCCTGGCGGTGATGGGCTTCGTGGTGCTGAAGAACGCCCTGGTCGTGGCCCTGGCAAGGGTGGAGAGCAGCTTCCAGCTGGAGGTGTACCGCGACTTCAGCCGGAGGATGTTCGTCAACTACTACCGCCGGGGCCTGCTGTTCCTCAAGAGCAAGAGCAGCGTGCAGCTGGGACACGAGGTGAACTATGTATGTTACCTGTTCTGCCTCTGCGTGCTCTCGCCCCTCTTCCGCATAGCGGGCGACGCCATCCTCATCCTCTTCATGATGGTGACCCTGGTGGTGTGGGAGCCCGTGGCCGGCCTGCTGCTGTGCGCGGCCTTCCTGCCGCTGGCCCTGATCTACACCGCTGTGGTGAGACGCAAGCTGCGCCTGTATGGCCAGGAAGAGCTGGAGGCCAGACGCAGGCAGAGCCGCACGGTGGTCGAGGCCTTCCGCGGCTATGCCGAGCTGGAGATAGCCCAGGCCTTCGGCACCTCGCTGACGGCGTTCGACCAGGGCATGCAGAGCATCGTGCGCAGCCGCCTGCGCATGGAACGCTACCAGCTGTTCCCCCAGTTCCTGAGCGAAGCGGCCATCGTGGCAGGCATCGCCCTGCTGATAGGAGCCGGTCGCGGCGACCTGAGCATCGTGAGCGGCGTGTTTGCCATCGCCGCCTTCCGCCTGATACCAGCCATGCGCAGCATCCTGAACAGTTGGGTGACGCTGCAGAACGCCTCCCACTCCATCGAGATTGTCCGGGACGGACTGAACGAAGCCAGCGCGCCCGAAGAGGGAGAGGAAGAGCCGTTCACCTTCGAACACGAGCTGACGCTGCACAACCTGGGCTTCGCCTTCCCCGACGGCAAGTTGCTGTTCAGCGGCGTGAACCTCACCATCCGCCGGGGCGAACGCATCGGCGTGAGAGGGCCCAGCGGCTCGGGCAAGTCGACCCTGTTCAACCTGCTGCTGGGGTTCCTGGAGCCTACAGAAGGAGAGATACGGGTGGACGGCCGGAAGCTGACCCCAGCCAACCGCCACGGGTGGCACCGACTGGTGGGCTACGTGCCGCAGGAAATCTTCATCATCGAGGGCTCGCTGCTGGACAACGTGGCCCTAGGCGACGCGCACCCGGACCGCCAACGCGTCATGGAGGTGCTGACACAAGTGAGCCTGAAGGACTGGACAGCAGAACTTCCCCAAGGGCTGGACACCCCGCTGGGCGAATACGGCAGCCGCCTGTCCGGCGGGCAGAAGCAACGCATCGGCATCGCACGCGCGCTCTACAAGAAGGCCGAGGTGCTGTTCTTCGACGAGGCGACCTCGGCACTGGACAGCCGGACGGAAAGCGAAATCAACCAGGCGCTGGAGGAACTGTCCGAGCAATACCACGAACTGACCCTGATCATCATCGCCCACCGCGAGAGCTCGCTGAAGGTGTGCGACCGCATATTTGACTTAAGCTAAAATAAGAAATGAGAGTATGATACAAGACTATCTGATTGCAGGATTCCGCCTCCGCATGGAAGGCGATCCGCTGGTAAGGGCCGTAGAAGCCATCGAAGGCTTCAAACCTTTTGCAGCCGAAGCTACCGGAGAAGCCCAAATCCACCTCGCATGGACCGAAGAAACGGCTCCCGACTTCACAACCAAACTCTATCAAACAGAACAGGAACTGACAAAGAACTGCTTCGGACGTTACGAAAAAGGTTACTTGTTTGCCACACGCTACCACGCATACGACGACCATCCCCTCCAGATATGGGTACCGCAAGGAGCGAACAAGGCCTATGTCCACGGGAATCTGGACCACAACCTGCTGCGCTTTGCCTGCTGGATTGCCTTCGGCATCCTGATAGCCCCCCATAAGGCAGTGGCTATCCATACGAGCGCCATCGTGTTCCGCGACAAGGCGGTGCTTTTCCTGGGCGAAAGCGGTACCGGCAAAAGCACCCACACCCGCCTGTGGCGGGAGAATATTTCGGAAGCCACCCTGCTGAACGACGACAGCCCCATCGTCCGCATACACAACGGCATTCCCTACGTATATGGCAGCCCCTGGAGCGGAAAAACGCCGTGCTACAAGACGGAGATGCATGAGCTCGTAGGCTGTGTGCGCCTGTCGCAAGCTCCCTACAACGAAATCAGGAAGCTGAACGTGATGCAGGCATACGCCGCCCTACACCCGTCGTGCCCTCCCGACTTCGCCTATGATGAAAAGCTGTACGACTCCATCAGCGAGGTCCTGAACGACATCCTGACCCAAGTGCCTGTCTACCACCTGGCCTGCCTGCCCAATGCGGAAGCGGCACACCTGTCCTGCAAAACTATCTTCGGAGTATGAGAAAGATTGTGGTAGAGAACGACTTCCTGGCCGAGGCGGCCGAAGCCTTGCGCCAGGGGAAGGCCGTGAAGGTGCGCATCGACGGACAAAGCATGTATCCGTTTATCGTCGGAGGAAAAGACGTGGTGGAAATTGTGCCCCTGAGCGTCGACGAGGAAATGCATGCCTGGTGTTGCCCCTTCTACCAATGGGAAGGCCGGTACATGGTGCACCGGTACGTGGGCAGCGCGGGAGACGAATGCCTGATGCAGGGCGACGGCAACCTGATGCGCCTTGAACGTGTAAAGCGAAAGGACGTGCTGGGCCTGTTGCGCTACATCTACCACGCTGACGGCAGCGTACAGGACTGCACGGACCGGAAGTGGCTCCGGCGCGGGGCCCTGTGGTACCAGCTGCGGCCTTTCAGAAGAGGGTTGCTGTTTGTATTGAAACGGTTCCGGAAACCTTAAGAAGCGGGATTCTTAACGCATCCGCTTCTTCCATTGCATGGATGCCGAGTGCAGCGCCAGCGCCAACGGATGCCAGCGGGCTTCCTGCGGTACGATGGCCCCCCACTCCCTGCTACGCTTCAGCACGCGGACGAACGTATGCCACTTGCCGCTCCAGTAGCCCTCAGGGCGCTTGGACTGGGCGGCATTGTGCTTGCCGAAGTTACCGCCTGCCCAAATGTCAGTCAACAGCCACTCGGCAGTAGGGATGTCCGCCGCCTGGAATGGAACAAGCAGATGTTCCGCAGAAAGTCCCAGATAGCGGACGACGATGACGCCAAATACCCTGGCTGCCTTTTCCAGGCCCAGGCTCTTCAGCAGGGCGGCTGTCTCCTCCTTGCCCGGCAGGTCGCGCTGGGCATACAGCATGCAAGCCCAATCGCAGATCTGACGAAGCCCGATCCCCTCGTCCAGAAAATGCTGGACGGCATGCAGCAAGACGAAAACCGTGTCAAACGGCAACGGCGGCAACGTCACCTCAGCGGCCCCTATCGTCCGCTTGCGGCAGTCGCCACCGGTATACCAGCGCCTGATTTCACGCTGCAGCCTGCGGTTGGCGCCGGGGGCGCTAAGCTGTGTCATGATCCGGTGGTTCTCGACAATGACACCATGCCAGGTGAAACTGGCATGCTTGTACAATTCCTCTTCCTCGGAAGAGGCCTCCAGCCTCAACAGTTCGTTAGCCCGTTCATAATAGTCCAACCCTGTAAAGAGGTCGATGTCACCGCATTGGCGGTGCAAAGGCTCCCGATAATTCTGCGCCAGCCCCTGACCTTTCATCAGTACCGGCTCGATGCCCTCCTTGCGCAAGAGCGCATACAGATTTCCCAGTTCGCGGTTCAACAGGCGGTTGTTTTCCTCCATCTGCAACACGACATTGCACCATTGCAGGTAAAGGGCCCGAGGAGGCAGCTTGTCCTTTGGCAGAGACTGCACGCCGTCGAACACGACTCCCAGCAAAGCCTGCGCGCGAGCCGACCGATAGATTTCTTTCCAATCGGTCTGATTGTCAAACAACTGGGGATTTGCCTGCTTCCCCCACAAACCGGCCCTTATCAGTTCAAAGAATTGTTCCTGTAATGTCGTCATAAAATAGAATCCAGATGGTCAAAACGAGTGCAAATATAGCATAAAGTGATATTTTAATCAATTTTTTCCCCACAATCCTACCATAATCTTAAAAATAATTGTTATTTTTGTCGCTGGAATATCCATTAATGATTATCGAATTATGCACATTAAAGATATGTATAAAGTTCGTCAAATTGCTGGCGAACATATCATTGTGGGGCAAGGCGCTATGCATGCCGACATGACCAAAGTGATTTCTCTCAATTCTACAGCATTGCTGCTTTGGAACGAGTTACAGGGACGCGACTTTACAATAGCCGATGCTGCTGCTGTTTTGACGACTCACTTTGGCATAGACCATGACCGTGCCGAGGCCGATGCCCGTTCGTGGGTAGAGCGTCTGGTTGGATGTGGCGTGATTGCCGAATAATTCCCCCCTTTTCCATTCCATCAGCAAAAAGCCATCTTTTCAGATGGCTTTTTTATTGTACGAACTTACATCCAATAAAAATGGCGTGTGACAAACACACGCCATTCCATTATCAGACAAGAGATGCCCCCTTTCTTCGCGAAAGGAGGTATCATCTATAAGAAACTGTTCTCAATTTATTTGGAAGATTCCACCAATACAACTCGGTTCAAAATCGGCTCACCAAACGAATCAACAGCCTCGGTCTTGCCCACAGACAGACGGGAAGCGTCTACTCCGTATTCGTCTACCAAGACTTTAATGACAGCTTCGGCACGCTTCTTGGCCAATTGCTGGTTGAATTCAGGCGTACCCGTAGCCGAATCAGCATATCCGTTGACTACATACGTGCTTTCGGGGTTGTTCTTCATCGTTTCAGCCATGTAGGAGAGGTTCATGGACTCACGCTTGGACACCTTGGCAGAACCAATCGTGAAGAATACGGTACGAGGAGTAACATCCTGTTTTACGATTACTTGAGGTTCTGGCTTCTGAGCAGCCTCTTTCTTGGCTTGGTCCAAAGCAGAAGTCAATTGCTGGTTTTCTGCTGCCATTTCCTTGATTTTATTACGCATATGGTCCAGCTCGGATTCCGAAATGAGCTGTGGTTTGGGTTTGTCAAATCCACGTTTTGCAAAACGATAAGTTACGCCGACCGTAGCACTGACTACACCATCATAACCCTTACCACCCAAACCGGCATCAAATTTGTCTTCCATACCAACAATGCTCAGTTCCAAATTAATGTCCCAAGCATCTGAGATACGGAAACGGTTGAGCAAACCTGCATTGGCAGACATGCACTGACGATGAGCCTCCGTATAGCTATGAGTAAAGCCGAAACCTACATAAGGGATAATCTCATATACACGATTAGGATTGTAACCGCCAAACAAGGCATTCAGATTGAACATGGCGTCGGCATGCAGATTCATGTAATTAAAGCGCTGCTTGTAACCGCCGTCCACCATATCACCCGTAGTATAATCTGTCAACGCAGACGGAGCAAAACCTCTGGCCTGCAAACCGCTATACTGCAAACGCCCTCCGATACCCGGAGTGAACCACTTACCAACAGCGATGTTGATTGTCGGACTTATCCGCTGACCAAAATTACCTACATTGGTATCAAAGTCACCCATCAACACACTTCCACCCACACCGGCAGAAATAAACCAATTGTCCCAAAACTTATTGGTAACCACTGCATACTTGTCCTGATCTGCATCAACGGACGGTTTTGCCTCCGACTGTGCCATGGAACCCAAAGCAACACCCGACATTGCCAATAACATTAAAATCTTTTTCATAATCTCAGCATTTTAAAATTAATATAAACATATTCGCTCACAAACCTTACCCGCGAAATATCTTTGCAACTTATTTATATTAATAAGGTACCAAAGGTTAAACTTCACAAGTATATTGAGACAAATATATAGTTTTTTTTAATATAACACAATTTTTTCAACGAATATCGCCCAATGATACGTTAATAACTATTAATTAAGAATAGAAAGGCGCCTTTTAAGCAAAATACTATACATTATTTTCCCTTCATATCCTCAAAATAGGTATCAAGCAACGACTTGGCGGCTACAAACGACGTCAGGTTTCCTTGCAGGACCTGCTGCTCACGGTCGGCCAGCATCGACTGGATTTTGGGATTGTGGTAAAAGCTGTCCTTCAAATGTTCGTTGATGCTCTCGTACATCCAGTATTTGCTTTGCTCGTTGCGACGATAATCGAAATAGCCGTTGGCTTTTACAAAATCTATGTATTGGTACACCATGTTCCAAATTTCTTTTACTCCTAAATTATAGAAGCCGGAATAGATAAGAACCTGGGGCGTCCAGCCACTTTCGGGAGCCGGAAACAGGTGGAGGGCATTGCGGAACTGGGCAGCTGCCAGACGGGCACGCTCCACATTGTCGCCGTCGGCTTTGTTGATGACAATGCCGTCGGCCATCTCCATGATGCCACGCTTGATGCCCTGCAGTTCGTCGCCCGTTCCCGCCAACTGGATGAGCAGGAAGAAATCGACCATGGAGTGGACAGCAGTCTCGCTCTGACCGACACCGACCGTTTCCACAAAAATCTTGTCAAAACCGGCCGCCTCGCAGAGGATGATTGTTTCACGCGTCTTGCGGGCTACGCCACCCAGTGAACCGGCTGACGGGCTGGGACGGATGAACGACTTGGGATGAACCGACAGCTTCTCCATACGGGTCTTGTCGCCCAAGATGCTGCCCTTGCTGCGTTCGCTGCTGGGGTCGATGGCCAGCACGGCCAGCTTGCCGCCATATTGTTCGAGTACATGGAGGCCGAAGACATCGATGGACGTACTCTTGCCGGCACCCGGCACGCCACTGATGCCCACTCGGATGGAACTTCCTGAATAAGGAAGGCACTTTTCGATGACCTCCTGAGCGATGGTCTGATGCTCGGAGCGCACGCTTTCGACCAACGTGACAGCCTGACTCAAAACAGTCACATCACCCTTGACGATGCCGTCCACGTATTCGGCTACCGACAATTCACGCTTCTTGCGCCGCGGACGATTCTTCAGATAGGGGTTCACAGATGCAGGCTGCTCCACGCCGGCATTGACGGTCAAGCCCTTGTATGCTTCGTTGTTTTCGGGATGTTCCATAGTTATTTGGCTTTAATGTTGATGGTTACTTTCGGATGGATCGGGTCATTGGTGATCAGCAACAGACGCAGGTGACGGCGATGTTTGCCGATGTTCCGTTTGGTGACAGATACCCGCAGGCGGGTAGACTCGCCCGGAGCCAGCACCGTTTTCTTCAAACGGACATTCACAGCCGGATGGAACACCTGCAATTTGCTGATCTGCAGGGGAGAACGACCGGTATTGGTCAAGGTGATGTCCTGATGGGCCCGTTTCTTCCGTGCCAGTGTCTGGCTCAAGTCGATGCTGTCGGCCAAAAGGCTGATGACAGGCGCATTGAGACGTTCGGCTTCAGTCAGGTTGGAGAAGTCGGGAAGCAGAACGGCGGAAACCGATATTTCGTTCTCCTCACCGACCTTGTCGCCCAGGAAGCGGGACAGATAGACAGATGACTGGGTCAACCCCAAGTCTGTCAGCTTCTCGGAGTTCAGCGTCAACTTCACCGTGCCACGCTCGCCCTGTTGCAATACTTCCGGATTGCTTTCCATCGTCAGATAGGAAGGGAGATGCATCAGCACGGGCTCGTAGGGCTTGTCCGAGAGATTTACGACACTGAGGTACATCACTGGATGCTCTCCGCGCTGTACATCGGGGAAGTCTATCTCATTCCGATCGATGCGTATCTGACCGATCTGATAGGGATGTGTACGGGTAAAGTCACTGATTTCGGTCACCACTTCCCCGTCGAACTTCAGGTAGACCAGGTGGGGAGCCGCATTGGTAAAGATGGCGACCGACTTCTGAAAATGTCCCAAGGCTTCGGCGTCGAAGGTTACGTCCACCGTTCCCTTTTCGCCAGGCGCAATGGGTGTCTTGGTCCATCGGACATCGGTACAGGCACAATCGGGCTCCACCTCACTGAGAACCAGCGGTTCATTGCCCGTGTTGGTGACGGTATACTGCACCGTAACGGGACGCTTCCACTCAATTTGCCCCAAGTGTTGCATCTGCGTGCTCGACGTGAAGCGTGCCTGCGCGGCAACACCCGCCACCAGGCATGTACAAAGCGTTATGATAGAAAAAAATCTTTTCATCCGTTTCAAAGGTTATCATGATTACAGATTGCAAATGTACAAAATTCGGGTTGAAGAAACACCCCTTGACCCACATTTTAGGCAAGATTTAGATTCAGGCTTGTCAAGCGAATCCGCCAACCCTTTCTCTACCAACCCGACAAGTGCACGACAAAGCACTGCTTTCCCCAAAGAAAAACGATGTTTTCCCCTAAAGAAAGCGATGGGACACGACTTACTTCCGACCACGATGCTGGAAGAACCAGCGGAGGATGGAGGCAGGAATGGTGTGAGTAAAGGAGTTGACTTCGTCGCTCCGCTCGTCGACACGGGCAAAATACTGGGCGGCGTCCTTGTCGGAGAGCACCCCGTCGGCCTGCATCTGACGGATGGTGCGCCGTTCGTTGCTCAGCACCATACGGATGGCTTTTTGTGTCAGAGCGTGGTTGTAGGCCTTGGGGAAGTCGGCAGCCAAGCGCCCGATGACATGGTTCATGCCTTCGATGTTGTGCTCCACTTCCCGACGAAGCGCCTGCAGGAGGCCCGTCTGCGACGGTTGTACCAAGCCCGACGAAGCCAGGTCGTCGAGCAGCTTCAGGTCTTCGCGCTGCAGAATGATGAAACCGCGGCCCAGGTCGTAGATGATCATGATGCGCTCGCGGAAGTAGAAGCCCGTCCAACGGCTGAAGTAGGGCAGCTTCTGCATGCGGTAGAGCGCCTGCGTGCGGCTGCAGAAGTCGAAAATGGAGCGACGGAGGTCCAGCGGATAGGTGCCGTCGTGATCATATAGTTCGTCGAGCGAGTTCATCAGCCGGCGGAAGGCCGTCTGCGAAATGATGCCTTCGTCGTAGATTTCACGGCTGAAAGCCTTCTCACGGTCGAGCACCCGCAGACGCAGTTCGGCCAGCACGTCCTGCGAACGGGCAGCAGACAGAGGAGCCTTGTCGGGAAGCGGAGCCACGTAACCAGCCACCTTCTTCCAGTTGGCTCCCGCCAGCGGTTCGCGGGTCTTCAGGCGTTCGAAATATTTCTCCCCGCTCTCGCGGATACGTTCCTGCACGCGGCGCTCCATCAGTATCCGAGCCGAGGGCACATGGATAAGCCCCAGCTTACCCAGCAGCCAGCGCGTGGTAGTGGCGTTGATGCAGAGGGTCAGCGTCACGATGCCCGCCGTGAAGAACAGCACCTGGCTGCGAATGTCCTCGGGGATGGCAGGCGTATAGGACACCATCAGCGCCAGCGTCAGGCCCAGGGCACCACGCAGGCCGCCCCAGGTGAGGATGACCGATTCGCGCTTACTCAATCCATAGCCCAGCCGCTTCATCAGCGGATAGAGCATCATGATCATAAGGAAGCGGAACACGTTCAGGCCTACATAGATGAGCAGCAGTACGCCGAAGTGCGACCACGTGAAGTCCACCTTGACGGCAATCACCACGCCCACGATGATGAACACCAGCGTATTGGCCATGTAGGTCAGCAAGTCCCAGAAGCTCTCCATGAACTCGTTGACCTGCGGCTTGAGGCGCGGCTTCCCCACATAGGCAATGGTCAGTCCGAAAGCCACCAAGGCGATGACGCCCGACAGGCCCAGGTAATATTGCGACAGGATGAACACCAGATAGGCCGAAAAGATGATGACACTGTTCTGGATGAGCGCCTCCGAGTTGATGCGGGTGATGAACCAGATGACCACACGGGCAGCCATATAGCCCAGCAGCACACCGCCGGCCACCACCTGCACGAATTGCATGACGGGCGACACCTCGCTCTGCCCCGCCGCCGTATAGACACCGAAGAACAGCATGAAGCAGACGATACCCGTGCCGTCGTTGAGCAACGATTCGGCATCAACCAGCGTGGAAAAGCGCTTGCTCGTCTTCAGCTCATGGAGCAGGGCCACGACGGCCACAGGGTCGGTAGCACTGATCAGGGCGCCGAACATCAGCGCAAAGGGCCACGTCCATTGCCCGTAACCGGGCACTGCAAGACTGATGACCATCAGCAGAACAGCCGTCAGGAGCATGCAGATGACCAACCCCGGCACGGCCAGCAGCGTGGCGTTGGCCAAGGTCTTCTTGAAAATATGCAGATTCAGCTCATAGGCCGCATCGAATATCAGCACAGGCAGGAAGATGTAAAGGATGAAGTCGGGATTGATGTTGGCCACCCCCGTCAACGCCTCCCCCACCTCGGGCACGGCACGAAACAGGCCGTATCGGTCGGCCAGCCCCACCAGCAATCCGACGGCAAACAACGCCACCGTATAAGGTACGCGCGAACGGCGCAACAACGACTTCAGCAAAGCGCCGACCACCAGACCTCCGATAGCCAGCAACAAAGGCACGAGCAAAGCAAATTCTTCCATAAAGCCCAAAATTACAATCAAAAGTTAAGCCTTGCAAAGATAACATAAACTACGAGAAACGCCAAGCGGAAAACACAGATTTCCACTCCCCGATTCCGAAGCGCGGCACGTCCCCTCCGCCCCTCTCCATCCCAGCCCCGCTATCACGTTGAAAAAGAAGCGAAAATATCGGGCAAACATTTGCACATCTCGGATAAAAGCCGTACTTTTGTGCCCGATTATTCCGAAACGGGTCCGACAAAGAGCTTTCCAAGTGATTGGAGACCACCCGACGGAGCTAACTTATACATTATATATAAGAAATGTACGCAATTGTAGAAATCAACGGCCAGCAGTTCAAGGCAGAAGCTGGCAAGAAACTGTTTGTACACCACATCCAGAATGCAGAAGCAGGTGCAACAGTAGAATTTGAAAAAGTACTCCTGGTAGACAAAGACGGCAACGTAACCGTAGGCCTGCCCACCGTAGAAGGCGCCAAGGTAGTTTGCGAAGTAGTATCTCCGCTGGTAAAAGGCGAGAAGGTCCTCGTTTTCCACAAGAAGAGAAGAAAAGGCTTCCGCAAGCTGAACGGACATCGTCAGCAGTTTACAGAGTTGAACATCAAAGAAGTAGTAGCTTAATCAATTTAAAACAGTAAGAAGAAATGGCACATAAAAAAGGTGTTGGTAGTTCTAAGAACGGCCGTGAATCAGCAAGTAAGAGATTAGGCGTTAAGATATTCGGTGGCGAAGCTTGCAAGGCAGGCAACATCATCGTTCGTCAGAGAGGTACAGAATTCCATCCGGGCAAGAACATCGGTATGGGCAGCGACCACACTCTCTACGCCTTGGTAGACGGAACTGTACAGTTCAAGGTTACCCGTGAAGACAGACGTTACGTATCTGTCATTCCGGCAGAAAGCGCAGAAGCATAAGTTTTTGCCTCATATAACAAAAGGCACAAGGGATGCAATCAAAAAACGGTTGCATCCCTTTCTTTTTAGGAAAGAATGAGTTACCTTTGCCGGGTAAAAAACGAAAAAAACAATTCTTAATCCAACAAGATATGCTTACCATCAAACAAATCACTGAAAATACAGACGCGGTAGTCCGCGGACTGGAGAAGAAGCATTTCAAGAATGCCAAGGAGGCCATCGAACAGGTATTGGCCCTGAACAACAAACGTAGAAGTACACAGACTTTACTCGATAACAACCTCGCCGAAGTCAACTCCCTGTCCAAGTCCATCGGCCAGCTGATGAAGGAAGGCAAGAAGGACGAGGCCGAAACCGCCAAGAGCCGTGTGGCCGAACTGAAGGAAGCCAACAAGACCCTGCAGGCCGACATGGACCAGGCCGCACACGACCTGCAACAGCTGCTCTACACCATCCCCAACGTTCCCTACGACGAAGTGCCCGAAGGCGCTACGGCCGAAGACAACCTCGTGGTAAAGATGGGCGGCATGGAGACCGAACTGCCCAAAGACGCCCTGCCCCACTGGGAACTGGCCAAGAAGTATGACATCATCGACTTCGACCTGGGTGTGAAGATTACCGGCGCAGGCTTCCCCGTATACAAAGGCAAGGGTGCCCGCCTGCAACGCGCCCTCATCAACTTCTTCCTCGACGAGGCACGCGCTTCGGGCTACACGGAAGTGATGCCCCCCACAGTGGTGAACGCCGCTTCGGGCTACGGCACCGGCCAGCTGCCCGACAAGGAAGGACAGATGTACCATTGCGAGGTGGACGACCTCTACCTCATCCCCACGGCCGAAGTGCCCGTGACAAACATCTACCGCGACGTCATCCTCGACGAGAAGCAGCTCCCCATCAAGAACTGCGCCTACACCGAGTGCTTCCGCCGCGAGGCAGGCTCCTACGGCAAGGACGTGCGTGGCCTGAACCGCCTGCACGAATTCTCGAAAGTAGAGCTGGTGCGCATCGACACCCCCGAACACAGTCGCCAGAGCCATCAGGAAATGCTCGACCATGTGGAAGGCCTGCTCCAGAAGCTGGAACTGCCCTACCGCATCCTGCGCCTCTGCGGCGGCGACATGAGCTTCACATCGGCCATCTGCTACGACTTCGAAGTGTATAGCGAAGCACAGAAGCGCTGGCTGGAAGTAAGCTCCGTGTCCAACTTCGACACCTACCAGGCCAATCGCCTGAAATGCCGCTACCGCACGGCCGACAAGAAGACCGAGCTGTGCCACACGCTGAACGGCTCTGCCCTGGCCCTGCCGCGCATCGTGGCCGCCCTGTTGGAAAACAACCAGACACCCGAGGGCATCCGCATCCCGAAAGCACTGGTTCCCTACTGCGGCTTCGACATCATTGATTGAAAATAAAGAATTGAGAATTGAAAATGGAAGGATGGCATTCATTCTTCATTTTCAATTCTCAATCATCAATTAAATAATTCTAACCCCATAATCTATTCATCATGAATGCAAAAAACAAAAGTTTCGCATTGCCGCTGACATTCGTCGGCATCATGTTCTTCGCCATCGGCTTCGCGCTGGGCATCAACTCACTGCTCGTACCCGTCCTGCAAGGTTCGCTGGGCATCTCGAACGCTGCTTCCTATCTGATTATCGCCGCGACGTTCATCCCCTTCCTTATTTTCGGCTACCCTGCCGGACTCACCATCAAGGCCATCGGCTACAAACGCACGATGTCACTCTCGTTCATCATCTTTGCCGTAGCCTTCTACCTGTTCATCCTCTCGGCCGACTACAAGAGCTTCAGCCTCTTCCTGCTGGCTTCGTTCATCAGCGGTGCTGCCAACGCCTACCTGCAGGCCTCCGTCAACCCCTACATCACCATCCTGGGTCCGCTGGAGAGTGCCGCCAAGCGCATCAGCATCATGGGTATCTGCAACAAGCTGGCTTGGCCCATTCCGTCCATCTTCATCGTGTGGTTGCTGGGCAAAGACGTGAACCTCATCGGCATTGAAGACCTGAACAAACCCTTCATCATCATCATTTGCGCCTTCATTGCCCTGGGCATCATGGCTTTCTTCGCGCCCCTGCCCGAAGTGAAGGCTGAAGGTGAAGACGAGGACGACACCACTTCCAGTGCATCGAGTTACGCTGCCGGCAAGACGTCCGTCTTCCAGTTCCCCCACCTGTTGCTGGGCTGTCTCGCCCTGTTCCTCTACGTGGGCGTTGAAACCGTTTCGCTTGGAACACTCGTCGATTATGCCAACTCGCTGGGCCTGCCGGGTGCGGCCAACTACGCTTGGATTGCCCCCATCGGCATCGTCATCGGCTACATCTGCGGCATCATCTTCATTCCGAAATACATCAGCCAGGCCGCCGCGCTGAAGGTGTGCTCCATTCTGGCTGTCATCGGCTCGCTGCTCGTCGTGCTCACGCCGCAGGACATCTCCATCTACTTTATCTCGTTCATGGCGCTGGGCTGCTCGCTAATGTGGCCTGCCCTATGGCCGCTGGCCATGGCCGACCTGGGCAAGTTCACCAAAGCCGGTTCGTCGCTGCTCATCATGGCCATGTTCGGCGGTGCCGTTATCCCCACCCTCTACGGATGGTTGAAGGACGTGACCAGCCCCCAGCAAGCCTACTGGCTCTGCCTGCCGTGCTTCCTGTTCATCCTCTATTATGGTGTGTCGGGATATAAGATCCGCACGAAGTAAGATACAGATTTCAGATTTCACATTTTAGAATTCAGAATTCTGATTTTAGAATAAAGGAGTTAAGCCAAACGCTGGGGTTTCGCACACCCTGGCATTGGCTTAGCTCCTTTACTTTTGACTTCTGAACCCCTTCTTAACCCTTTCCCAGCTCCTCTTATCCTAACTTTCTTCCTCTTCTTTCTTTGATTTTAACAAATAAGCCGTATCTTTGTATAATCTATCAATCTGAAAGCAATTACGTAATTATACCAACAAAAAAACAACGAAATGAATAAAATCATCAGCAAAGAACAATTTTCAGCGAAAGTGTTCAAGTTCGAAGTGGAGGCTCCGCTCATAGCCCGCTCGCGCAAGGCCGGCCACTTCGTCATTGTCCGTGTGGACACCAAAGGCGAACGCATGCCGCTGACCATCGCCGGCGCCGACGTGCAGAAGGGTACCATCACGCTGGTCGTACAGGAAGTGGGCCTCTCGTCCACCAAGTTGTGCCAGTTGAACGAAGGCGACTACATCCTCGACGTAGTAGGTCCACTGGGACAAGCCACACACATCGAAAAGTTCGGCACCGTGGTATGTGCCGGCGGCGGTGTGGGTGTAGCCCCGATGCTACCCATCATCCAGGCCCTGAAAGAGGCGGGCAACCGCGTCATCTCTGTCCTGGCCGGACGCACCAAAGAACTGATAATTCTCGAAAATGAAGTAAGGAAGTCATCGGACGAGGTCATCATCATGACCGATGACGGCTCGTATGGCAACAAAGGACTTGTGACTGAAGGCATCGAAAGCGTCATCAAGCGCGAGAAGGTGGACAAATGCTTTGCCATAGGCCCTGCTATCATGATGAAATTCTGTTGTTTGCTGACTAAGAAATACGACATCCCCACAGACGTGTCACTGAACACCATCATGGTCGACGGAACAGGAATGTGTGGTGCCTGCCGCATCACCGTGGGCGGAAAGACCAAATTTGTCTGTGTGGACGGTCCTGAATTCGACGGTCACCAGGTGGAATGGGACGAGATGTTCAAGCGCATGGGATCGTTCAAAGACGTGGAACGTGAAGAAATGAGCCATCTGGAGGCATCTGTCTGCCATGCCGTCCCCGCTGAAGCCTCTCCAGCCGTAACGCCGGCTGCACGGCCCATGACGGACGACACCCCGATGGAAGAACTTCTCGACCGCAAAGCTCCCTGGCGTGAGGCCCTGCGCAAGAGCATGAAGCCGAAGGAACGCACCGCCATCGCCCGCTGCCCGATGAACGAACTCGACCCCGTCTACCGCGCTACCACCCGCACGGAAGAAGTAAACACAGGCTACACCAAGGAACAGGCCATGACCGAGGCCAAACGTTGTCTGGACTGTGCCAACCCCACGTGTATGCAAGGCTGCCCCGTCAGCATCAACATCCCCTCGTTCATCAAGAACGTAGAGCGCGGCGAGTTTCTCGAGGCGGCCCGCGTGCTGAAGCACACCTCTTCGCTGCCCGCCGTCTGCGGACGCGTCTGCCCGCAGGAGAAGCAGTGCGAAAGCCAGTGCATCCACCTGAAGATGAACGAACCCGCCGTAGCCATCGGCAACTTGGAGCGTTTCGTAGCCGATTATGAGCGCGAGAGCGGCAACATCATCCTGCCCGAACTGGCCCCCAAGAACGACATCAAGGTGGCCGTCGTGGGTTCGGGTCCTGCCGGACTGAGCTTTGCAGGCGACATGGTGAAGTATGGCTACGACGTCACCGTCTTCGAAGCCCTGCACGAGATTGGCGGCGTATTGAAATATGGTATCCCCGAGTTCCGCCTGCCCAACAAGATCGTGGACGTGGAAATCAACAACCTCGAGAAGATGGGCGTGAAGTTCGTCAAGGACTGCATCATCGGCAAGACCGAAAGTGTGGAAGAACTCCAGAAAGAAGGCTACAAAGGCGTATTCATCGCCTCGGGCGCCGGCCTGCCTAACTTTATGAACATCCCCGGCGAGAACAGTGTGAACATCATGTCGAGCAACGAGTACCTGACGCGCGTCAACCTGATGGACGCCTCCAATCCCGAAACCGACACCCCCATCAACCCTGCCAAACGTGTCATGGTGGTAGGTGGCGGCAACACGGCTATGGACTCCTGCCGCACAGCCAAACGCCTGGGGGCTGAAAAGGTATACATCGTCTACCGCCGCAGTGAGGCCGAAATGCCCGCCCGTTTGGAAGAGGTGAAACACGCCAAAGAAGAAGGCATCGAATTCCTCACTCTCCACAATCCCATCGAATACATTGCCGACGAGAAAGGGGCCGTAAAGCAGGTCATCCTCCAACAGATGACTTTGGGCGAGCCCGATGCCAGCGGCCGACGCAGCCCTGTCCCCATTCCTGGTGCCACCGTTACGCTTGACATCGATATGGCCGTAGTGGCCGTAGGCGTATCGCCGAACCCCATCGTACCCAAGTCCGTCAAAGGATTGGAACTGGGCCGTAAGAACACCATCGCCGTCAACGATGACATGCAATCATCCATCCCCACCATCTATGCCGGCGGCGACATTGTGCGCGGAGGTGCCACCGTCATTCTGGCTATGGGCGACGGACGCCGTGCAGCGGCAGCCATGCACCATCAACTGCATGGATAAGCCCTGCCCTTGACCACAAAAATTGCAGGCCACATCCACCTGCACGAAGCTGTGCCACAACGTAGAAGCCTATCCGCTTCCACGCTTGGCACAGCTTTTTTGATGATTACATTCCTCTTCACATGCATTTACTTATTATAACGTGAGTTCGAAATAAGAATCAGAAGATAGCCAGTTGCCCGTCATTGATAAAGTTCACATCAATGGCGGGCTTCTTCTCAAAAAAACAGTATGCCGCGATAGCAGACAGCGTATTTGCAATGAAGTTATTGAATGAACGGTGTCTGGAATGCTCTATCTGCGCAATGTTCTTCAGTTCGTCATTGACCGTTTCAATCAAGGCTCTTTTTCTGAGCAGGATCTTGTCGGCGATGCTCATCAGTGAATTTTTCATATTGTTTTTGACCTTGGTGACAAGTTGTATGCCGTTAAGGAAAAGATTCTCGAACAGAGCCTGGCCAATATATCCTTTGTCGGCACATAATTTCCCCTTTATGTTTTCCAGGAACCGGCCTTGCTTCAGAGGCTCGCGGTCATCCACGTTTCCGGGAGTGAGCGTGAAATTCAGGATTTCGCCCTTGTCATTGATTATCAGGTGCAATTTGAATCCGAAGAACCAACCCATGGAACTTCTCCCACGCTCGGCAAGCCCCTCAAATGTTTTGTGAATCAATATACGTTGGTTGCGACAGACACGCAGGACTGTAGAATCGACAAAACTGATGCCGGTACATGTCCCCAACAGGACTTTCTTGATGAAAATGGTCAGGGGGAGCAGTAATTCCTTCTCCAGTTCCACAAAACGGTTATAGGAAACCTGTCTCGGGAAAAGGTGCTTCAGATGTTTGCAGACATATTCCTTGTAATAATGCTTGAAGCAGCGGAAACCGCCCGAGTGAAACAGGATAAGAATCACCATAATCTCTGCATCGCTCATACGGTTAGGCTTGTTACGATGTCTAGCCTTCTTGTCTTCAATCATATATTTTTCTTGTTGCAACGCAAATTCCTTGCAAAAATCATCGGCCATACAATAAATTTCCGTAATTTTAGACTCTGAGAACATAGCGGTAATCGTTTAAATGTTATAATTGAGTACTATAAATTTAATACTTTTATCGCTATGTTTCTAATTTTCAATGAGATATTTATTTACTTATATCGAATTCACGTTATTATAACAATATGACACAAGCGCACCCTATTTTATTACAATTATGCTACAAAATAAAGAATAACCATCCATTTTCACACCTTAATTTTGATTTATATCAAGAAATGACATTCCCAACAGCACTTTTCCCCTTATTTGTTTTTATGTTATAAAACATGCCCGTATATTTGCATCGGTAAAAAGAAAGAGACCTGACACAAAGTCAAGTTTCAATAGGTATTAGCATTTAAAGATTAGTTTTTTAGGATTAACAACAAAGCATTATGAAACGTTTAGGATTAACATTAGCGGCAGCATTCTGCCTGACAGCTGCAACTTTTGCAGCAGGTAACCAACCGGTAGTTGAATCAGCCAAGTGGGATGGCAACATCAATGTATCCAAGCTGAGCAAGTACTTGAACCTGGACAGCAAGCAACACGAAGAAGTGGCCAACATCTGCGAATTCTTCAACGCCGAAATGTCGCGTGCAACATCTTCCAAGAAAAACCGCGAACAATTGTTGCGCAACGCTGTATATGGTAACCTGAAGCTGATGAAAAAGACTTTGGATGAAAAGCAGTATGCTGACTACACCAAAGTACTGAATGTAACTTTGCGCAACAAAGGTATTGACATCAAGTAAATATCCGTTCCCTTTGAGGATATGATATAAACTCACATAAAAAGAAAGCGTTGGAGGCATTTCTCCAACGCTTTTTTTTCGTCAAGCACCGTCATCAAAGCAACGATGCGGACTCCCTAACCAATATATAGATAATTGGCCGTCCTACTTTCACAAGCAAAAACGTTCCTGCAATTCTTTCTTGTATTTTTTGGAGACCTGCAACTCCGTTACCCGATCAAAAGGCGGATACAGCAGGCAGTGATTATCCTTAATGAGCATCAGATAATCTATGTTGATGATGTAAGATTGATGAATCTGAACAAACCTGGGAAGACTATGCACAATCTGCTCGGCCGTCATGCCCCGACGCAAAGTCAAAGGCGGCTCGTTATTCAGAATCACTTCCCACAATTTACGCTCTGACGAATAGCGGAAAAAACCAATTTCACCAGTCCGCAACACCCGCATATCGTTAGTGGGGGTATAGACCATAAACGTCTCACTGACCGAAGGAGTGACAGGAGTCGAGATTGTCCGCTGTCCCATCTGCATCTGTTGCAGAAAACGCTTCAGGATATCCTCCAAGTCCTGGTGCTGGAATGGTTTCAGCAGATAGTCGAAGGCCGACTCACGGATGGCTTGTATCATGTATTTGTCATACGCTGTATAGAACACGACCCTCATGTTCCAGACAATGCTGTCGCGGATGTCCTGCAAAAGTTCCATACCGGTCATATCAGGCATTTCAACATCCAAGAATAACAATTCAGGATGGACCTTGTCTATCAACCGCTTGGCCAGACGCGCATTCCGGGCCACACCCTCCACCGAGAATTCAGGCTTCGCCTTCAATTCGAGCGCCAGATTGTCCGCAGCAATTTCGTCGTCGTCCACTATAACTACCTTATATGTATACATGTAATATCTACTTGTTTTCGAAGCGAATATAAGAATTTTATTACGGATAAACAAAATTTAAAACACCGGCTTCGTACTATCCGTCAAAAATCCTATATTATTCTATCAAAAAACAGGATTATCCTTACATTCTTTTTTTACAGGCGATAATCATAATCCGGCGGCAAGAGGAACGAGACCCGACAGCCCACACTGCCATCCGGCAAATTTACATTGTGCACCGACACATCGATTTCCTGACGATTCTTGGCATTCAATATCTGGATGGTCTGCATGATGACCTTCATGCCCGTACCCGTTCCCCGATTCCGACTGCTGAGACGATAGCCTCCGCCATTATCGGTGATACGGATAGCCACACCGCCCGACGGATGGCGGTCAATGTCTATCCAGAGGTTACGGTCACCGTCCTTCCCGCTCAGGGCATGCTTCACGGCATTCTCTACCGGTATCTGGATGAGCATGGAAGGCAGCAGCACCTGCGAAGGAGACACGTCATCGGCCACTCGGATGGTCGGATGGAACAAAGCTCCCAACGAGCGGCGTTCCAGTTCAATGTAGGTTTTCACGAAATCAAGCTCCTCTTCCAGGGTTACACACACCTGTTCTGCCAATTCCAAATTACGCCTCATCAACTTGACCAGTGAAGCCAGTTCCGTCTTTTCCGCCTCCTGCTTGCGCGACAGCATCTCCTGGTTCAGTACATTGAAAATGAAGTGTGGAGACAGACGGTTACGGATATTTTCCAACCTCAGCGACGACACCATGCGCCGGTTCTCGGCCTGCATCAGTGCCCTTTTCTTTTTATTGTACAGATAAAGGAAAACCGCCAGCAGCAGGCAGACAACGGCTACCATGGCCACAATCAATTGTGTCTGACGAAGCTGCAACACCTGGTTCTCGGCCTCACGTATCATGATCCGATGGCTCAACAGCGTAGAATCCTGCTGATAGCGCAGAGCCAAGTCGGCCGTATGCATACGCACCCGTTCGCTACGGATGGAGTCGTCCAAGCGCAGGTTGTTCTTCTGGTAAAGGTATGCCTGGCGGAAGTCGCCCGTTTCTTCGTAATATTGCTGCAGATAACGGTTGCGGATATGTACCATGTCCGGATCGATGTCGGCAGGCGTCACTCCATGCGCCAGCACCTCGTATGCACGCGGGAAGTCCTTTCGTAGCAAAGCCATTTCGACGGTCTGCGTATCGAGATAGTAAAGAGCGGTCGTATGGCCGATGCGTTCGAAGAAGGGACGGCATTCGTTCATGTACCGGGCCGCAGAATCGGGCATCGCCAGTTGCAGGAAACAATCGCTCAAATTCAGACGCCCCAGGTTCAGCTCGAAAATCATGTCGGGATAGCTTCCAGCCAGATGGATGAGTTTTCGGAAGTAAGTCATGGCTGTCCGGTTGTCTCCCCGATAATAATATGAGGTACCCCGGTTGTTCAGATAGATGTATTTTTCATACGGAAGCATGTGGTCATACTCCTTACCTGCCAGATTATAGTAATGGTCACACTGGTCAAAATCACGCAAAGCCACATAGACCTGGGCCAGACCATAGTAGATGGGAGTACGCCGCTCCGAAGGCAACTGCAAGGAGTCGCAGAGCAATAAAGCCCTTCTGTACCACATGGCTCCCTCGTCCAGACGCCCCAAACGGTTGCAGGCGTCGGCCAGATTCATCAGGATATCCGGGACCCCGTCGGTACGCGTTCCTTTCATCCGCCATTCGTAAGCCTGCTGGAAAGCCAGCTTGGCCGAGTCCATATAACCTGTCCGCCCCCAAAGATTACCCTTCATGTTCAGGCATTCCGACTTCAAGTCGGCCAAAGCAGGCGAGAAAGGCCGATGTGCCACAAAATCGTCTATTTTGCGGGCCACCAGCCAGGCCGAATCCATCTGCGATGTCATCAGATAGGTCTTCAGTGTCAGCGACAGATAGTCATACTTCACCAGGCTGTCGTGTGCCTCTTCCATCCGCTTCAGAGCTTCGGACCTCATCCAGCGGGGAGCTGTCGAAATGGAGTCGGCATGTCGGGCAAAGAACTGCTCGAAGGCTTCCAACTCCGACTGGCTGTTCCCTCTGTCCTGCTGTGTACACGAAAGGAAGCCTATCGCAACCAGCAGCCAGCAGAAATAAAATATCGTTCTCAACCGCCTTTTCATATTTTGTTTTATCAAGTGCTCTTGTCAAAAAACTATTGCAAAAGTAACCCTTTTCCAACAATAACGGCAAAAAGGAAAGAATAATCTTATACCTGTAACCTGTAAAAACTCATCCGGATAGCAACGAAAACCCATAAACAGAAGATTGGGACGTTGCCAAGATAAGAAGAATCCGCCAAACGGCCAAATGTCCACGCCAAAACCAAAAAAGCAGGGACGGACTTCCTTTAATGGAATAAAATGCCTACTTTTGCGTAAGAATCACTTTAAACGGACTTTACAAGATGAACGAAGAGATAAAGAAAGCCTGCCAGGTGATGCGCGAGGGCGGAGTGATACTCTACCCCACGGACACCATCTGGGGCATCGGATGCGACGCCACCAACGAGGAGGCCGTGCGCCGCGTGTACGAAATCAAGCACAGGGCCGACAGCAAGGCCATGCTGGTGCTGGTCGATTCGGCCGTCAAGGTAGACTTCTACGTACAGGATGTACCCGAAGTGGCCTGGGACCTCATCGAACTGGCCGACAAGCCGCTGACCATCATCTACTCGGGCGCCCGCAACCTGGCCCCCAACCTCCTGGCCGAAGACGGTAGCGTGGGCATCCGCGTCACAGGTGAGGAATTCTCCAAGCGCCTGTGCCAGCAGTTCCGCAAGGCCATCGTTTCTACGTCAGCCAATGTCAGCGGACAGCCTTCGCCACAGAACTTCAGTGAAATCAGCGAAGAAATCAAGTCGGCCGTTGACTATATCGTAGACTACCGCCGCGAAGAGACCGGCAAAGCCAAACCGTCGAGCATCATCAAGTTGGACAAAGGCGGTGTCATAAAAATCATCAGACAATAAAAAGCATGAAGGGAGAACGGAAAAATCTGCTGCAGCGGCTCCTCGTCTGGCGCGAGAAGAACATCAAGGAAAAACGGTTCATCCTGATACTCAGCTTCCTGGTTGGTATCTTCACGGCCCTGGCCGCCCTGATACTGAAGATGCTGATACACTGGATACAGACCTTCCTGACGGAAAACTTCAACACGACCGAGGCCAACTACCTGTACCTGGTCTACCCCGTAGTGGGTATTTTCCTGGCCGGGCTGTTTGTCCGCTATGTGGTGAAGGACGATATCAGCCACGGAGTCACCAAGATTCTGTATGCCATCTCGCGCCGTCAGGGACGTATCAAGCGGCACAACACGTGGTCGTCCATCATCGCCAGCTCCATCACCATCGGATTCGGCGGTTCGGTAGGAGCCGAGGCCCCCATCGTGCTGACCGGCTCGGCCATCGGTTCCAACCTGGGCAGTATCTTCAAGATGGAGCACCGCACACTGATGCTGCTCGTGGGCTGTGGCGCGGCAGGTGCGGTGGCCGGCATCTTCAAGGCGCCCATCGCCGGACTGGTCTTCACGCTGGAAGTGCTGATGATAGACCTCACCATGTCGTCGCTGCTCCCCCTGCTGATATCGGCCGTGACGGCCGCCACGGTGTCCTACGTCGTGACGGGACAGGAGGCCATGTTCCAGTTCCACCTGGACCAGCCCTTCGAACTGAGTCGCATTCCCTACGTCATCATGCTGGGCATCTTCTGCGGACTCATTTCACTGTACTTCACCCGTGCCATGAACTCGGTGGAAGGCGTTTTCGGCCGGCTCAAGAAGCCTTATAAGAAACTGATGGTGGGCGGTGCCATGCTGAGCATCCTCATCTTTCTCTTCCCTCCGCTTTACGGCGAAGGCTACGACACCATCGAACTGCTGCTCAACGGCACGACCAATGCCGAATGGGACACGGTGATGAACAACTCCTTCTTCTACGGTCACGGCGACCTGCTGCTCGTCTACCTGATGCTCATCATCCTCTTCAAGGTATTTGCCTCGAGCGCCACCAACGGCGGCGGCGGTTGCGGCGGTATCTTCGCCCCCTCACTTTATCTGGGCTGTATCGCAGGCTTCGTCTTCTCCCACTTCAGCAACGAGTTCGACGTGACGGCCTACCTGCCCGAGAAGAACTTCGCTCTGATGGGCATGGCAGGCGTGATGAGCGGCGTGATGCACGCCCCGCTGACAGGTGTCTTCCTCATCGCCGAACTCACGGGTGGCTACGACCTGTTCCTGCCGCTGATGATTGTATCTGTCAGCGCATACCTCACCATCATCGTCTTCGAGCCCCACAGCATCTACTCCATGCGTCTGGCCAAGAAGGGCGAACTGCTGACCCACCACAAGGACAAGGCCGTACTGACCCTGATGAAGGTGGAGAACGTAGTGGAGAAAGACTTTGTCGTGGTCCATCCCGAAATGGACTTGGGTGAAATGGTGCGGGCCATCTCGAAGTCGAAACGCAACATCTTCCCCGTCACCGACCAGGAAGGCAAGCTGTTGGGCATTGTCCGGCTGGACGACATCCGCAACATCATGTTCCGCCAGGAACTGTACCACCGCTTCACAGTGAGCAAGTTCATGACCTCAGCCCCCGGCCGCCTCTACGACACGGACAACATGGAGCAGGTGATGCAGACCTTCGACGACACCCAGGCCTGGAATCTGCCCGTCGTCGACCAGGAAGGCAAGTACCTGGGCTTCGTCTCGAAATCGAAGATATTCAATTCGTACCGCGAGGTACTGGTACACTTCTCGGACGAGTGACCACTGAAGAGATATTCCCAAACGATAAATGAACAACATGAAGAAAGAAGACTTGAGAATCGTATATATGGGCACGCCCGACTTTGCCGTGGAGGCCCTGCGCTGCCTCGTGGAAGGTGGCTACAACGTGGTGGGCGTCATCACCATGCCCGACAAACCGGCCGGACGCGGACACAAGCTGCAATACTCGCCCGTCAAGCAGTATGCGCTGGAACACAACCTGCCCCTGCTCCAGCCCGAGAAACTGAAGAACGAGGAGTTTCTGGACGCCCTGCGTGCCTGGCAGGCCGACCTGCAGATTGTCGTGGCCTTCCGCATGCTGCCCGAAGTGGTGTGGAACATGCCCCGCCTGGGCACCTTCAACCTGCACGCCTCCCTGCTGCCCCAATACCGCGGAGCTGCGCCCATCAACTGGGCCGTCATCAACGGCGAGACGGAGACGGGCATCACCACCTTCTTCCTGAAGCATGAGATTGATACGGGCGAGGTCATCCAGCAGGTACGCGTCCCCATTGCCGACACGGACGACGTGGGCATCGTCCACGACAAACTGATGATGCTGGGCGGCAAGCTGGTAACCGAAACCGTGGACGCCATTCTGGACGGCAGCATCCACAGCATCCCGCAAGAGGAGATGGGCGTGACGGGCGAACTGAAACCGGCTCCCAAAATTTTCAAGGAAACGTGCCGCATCGACTGGAACCAGCCCGTGAAGCGCATCTACGACTTCGTGCGCGGCCTCTCACCCTACCCCTCGGCCTGGACCGAGCTGGTACAGCCCGACGGAACGACGGTGGTACTGAAAGTGTTCGACACAGAAAAGATTTCCCAGGCGCATAACCTGAAGCCGGGCACCCTGCTGACCGACGGCAAGACCTACCTGCGCGTGGCTGCAGCCGACGGCCTCATCGGCATCCGCTCCCTGCAACTGCCGGGCAAGAAGCGGCTGAAGACCGACGAACTGCTCCGCGGCTTCCACCTGGACGAGACTTTCAACGTACAATAATACAGCATTCAAAACGTATATAAACAGCCTATGAAACCCATTATATCCCCTTCCATCCTGTCTGCCAATTTCAGTAACCTGGCCCATGACATCGAGATGCTGAACCGCAGCGAAGCCGACTGGCTGCACATCGACATCATGGACGGTGTCTTTGTGCCCAACATTTCGTTCGGTTTCCCCGTCCTGAAACATGTGGCCAAGCTGGCACAGAAACCGCTCGACGTACACCTGATGATTGTGCAGCCCGAAAAGTTCATCCCCGAAATCAAGGCGCTGGGCACGGAAATCATGAACGTGCACTACGAGACCTGCCCCCACCTGCACCGCGTGGTGCAGCAGATACGCGAAGCGGGCATGAAACCGGCCGTCACCATCAACCCGGCCACCCCCGTCCTGCTGCTGCAGGACATTGTCCGCGAAGTGGACATGGTGCTCGTCATGGGCGTCAACCCCGGCTTCGGCGGGCAGAAGTTCATCGAGAATACCGTGGAGAAGGTGCGCCAGCTGCGCGAACTCATTGCCCGTACCGGCTCGAAAGCCCTGATTGAAGTGGACGGCGGTGTCAACCTTGAGACCGGTGCCCGGCTGATGGAAGCCGGTGCCGATGCCCTCGTGGCGGGTAATGCCGTTTTCTCGGCCCCCAATCCCGAAGAGGTCATCCACGCCTTGAAGAATCTGTAAATCTTCCACCAGTTGTTTCTCCAGGGACTACAACAGCATCCCTTTCTGAGGCTTCTGCTGCCGCTGGCCGCAGGAATCGTGTGCGGAGACGCACTTCTGCACGCCTTACCGACGGGGCTGCTCCTGAGTCTGGCCGCCCTGGCTGCAGGCATGCTTGTCATCAGCCACTGGCTGAGCCGCCAACGCCTGTTCGGTGTTTCCCTGCATGCCTTGCTGGCCATCACCGGCTGCCTGCTGCTGCAACGCCAGCTGGCGCAGGCCGACTTTCCCTTTACCGGAAAGGCGGGCTTCTACAAGGTCGTCATCCACAGCCAGCCGGAAGCCAAGGCGCGCAGCCTGCTCTGCCCCTCCCTCGTGCTGGAATGCGGAAAGAACGACACCGTCCTCACACCTGCCGCGTCCAACAAGCAGTTCCTGCTCTACCTGCCGCCCGACTCCGCCGCCCGCTCCCTGCAGCGGGGAGACATTCTGTGGATACACGCCCGTCTGGCACCGCCCGCCAACCAAGGGCTCCCCGATGAGTTCGACTACGCCCGCTTCCTGCGCCTGCGGGGGGTATGCGGCACGGCCTACGTGCCTGCCGGCCAATGGCAGAAAGCCGGACACGACTTCACCCGCACCCTGCGCCAACGGGCTGCCGACCGCCAGGCCCGCATCGTGGAGCAATACCGCCGCCAGGGCTTCGAAGGCGACGAACTGGCCATCCTCTCCGCCCTGACCGTAGGCGACAAGGACGACCTGAGCGAAGACATCGTCGAGACATACTCCGTGACGGGAGCCAGCCACGTGCTGGCCCTGTCGGGCTTGCACATCGGTTTCCTCTATGCCCTGTTCTGGTTCCTGGCCGCCCCGCTGTGGAAGCGCTGGCGCCTGCTGAAACTTCCCCTGCTGCTATTGCTCGTGGTCCTGCTGTGGGGCTTTGCCTTCCTGACGGGACTCTCGCCTTCGGTAGTCCGCTCCGTCACCATGTTCAGCATCCTGGCCTTGTCCTACCTGCAGGTCGAAAAGCCACTGACGGCCAACACCGTGGCGGCCACCGCCTTCCTGATGCTGCTCGTCCGCCCCACCTGGCTGTTCAACGTCGGCTTCCAGTTGTCATTCTGTGCGGTAGCGGCCATCCTGTTGTTCTATCCCCGCCTGAACAGCCTGTACCGGGGAAAGAACCGGTTCATCGGCAAGGTGTGGAGCCTGATGAGTGTCTCCATAGCCGCCCAGCTGGGTACCGCTCCGCTGGTGGCGCACTACTTCGCACGCTTCTCCACCCATTTTCTGCTCACCAACCTGTGGGTCATCCCGATGGTCTCCATCATCCTCTATGCCGCCGTGGCCTGGCTGGCACTCAGTCCCTTCGCAACCTTACAGGCGGCCCTCACTCCCTGCATCGAGAAACTGATTCAGGGACAGAACTACGTCCTGCAACGGATCGAGCAACTGCCCTTTGCCTCCATCGACCACCTCTGGCTGGACACTGCCGAAGTCCTCCTCATCTATGCCACCCTGCTCACCGCCTGCCGGTACCTGCGCCGACGGACGGCGGGCCACGCCTACACCCTGCTTTTCACCCTATTGATATGGGCTGGCTACCATACACTGAACATCACAACCAGCAGACCCTCCCAAAGCATCGCTTTCTACAACGTAAAAGATACTCCTGCCGTCCATTGCCTGACCGGCGGGAAGCATTCGTGGCTGGTCTGTGCCGACAGCCTTCCCCGCACGGAATGGCTCCAACGCTCGCTGGCCCCCCACTGGAACCACCAGCGCCTGCTTCCCCCGCAGGTGGTGACAGGACGCTACCAGGCTGACGGCCTCAGCCTGCACGACAACATCGTGACCTACGCCGGCAGCCGCATCTGCCTGCTGAACGACAACCGCTGGCGCGACCGCCGCTCGCCCCGTCCCCTG
Source organism: Mediterranea massiliensis (assembly GCF_900128475.1). GTDB lineage: Bacteria > Bacteroidota > Bacteroidia > Bacteroidales > Bacteroidaceae > Bacteroides > Bacteroides massiliensis_E. The sequence continues at coordinate 627,561 of NZ_LT635838.1, forward strand.
CCCGTGGACTACCTCTACCTGTCGCGCGGCTATCAGGGCGGCATCCACGAACTCACCTCCCTCTTCCGCATCGGTACCGTCATCGTCGACGGCTCTCTGTCGTCCTACTACCGACAGCGCATCGCCGACGACTGCCTCCGGCTGGACATTCCCTGCCGCTATCTGGAGAAGGAAGGAATCATCCGCATCCCGCTCTGACAAGGCCAACGAGCGGAAGGCCTTCTGCTACATTGACATTTTTTAATGTAAAGAACTCGGAAAAGTCGGACAATTGGGTTATCTTTGAAGAACATCAAACTTTACGGATATGAAATACAAGCTTTTGGTTCTCGATGTAGACGGAACTCTGCTCAATGAAGAGAAAGTCATCAGCAAACGTACCCTTTCCGCCCTGCTGAAAGTACAGCAGACGGGCGTGCGCATCGCACTGGCTTCTGGGCGCCCCACCTATGGGCTGCTCCCCATCGCCAAGTCACTGGAACTGGGGCTATACGGAGGTTTCATCCTGTCCTATAACGGCTCCCAGATCATCAATGCCAAGAACGGCGAAATCCTGTTCGAACGGCGTATCAATCCCGAAATGATACCTTATATCGAAAAGAAGGCTGTCAAGAACAATTTTGCTCTGTTCACCTATCACGACGACACGCTTCTGACCAACAGCCCCGACAACGTGCATGTCCAGGAGGAAGCGGCACTGAACAACCTGAAAATCATTACGGAAGAAGAGTTCTCCACCGCCATCGACTTCGCCCCCTGCAAATGCATGCTGGTGAGCGACGACGAAGAGGCGCTCACCGGCCTGGAGATCCACTGGAAGAAACGGCTCGACGGTGTGCTCGACGTCTTCCGCTCGGAGCCCTATTTCCTGGAAGTGGTGCCCTGTTCGGTAGACAAGGCCAACACGCTGGCTGTCCTGCTGGAATACCTGGGCATCCAGCGCGACGAAGTCATGGCCATCGGCGACGGCGTATGCGACGTGACCATGATCCAAATGGCCGGCACGGGCGTGGCAATGGGCAACTCGGTGGAATCGGTCAAGATCTGTGCCGACTATACAACAGACACCAACGCCAACGACGGCGTGGCCCAAGCGGTAGAGAAACTCATCCTGACCGAGATACGCGCCACCAAGATTCCACTCGACCAGCTGAACGCGCAGGCCGAACATGCCCTGATGGGCAACCTGGGCATCCAGTACACCTACGTCTCGCAGGACCGGGTGGAAGCCACTATGCCAGTGGACCACCGCACCCGCCAGCCTTTCGGCATCCTGCACGGCGGAGCCACCCTGGCCCTGGCCGAAACCGTAGCCGGACTGGGTTCGATGATACTCTGCCAACCCGACGAGTTTGTCGTGGGCATGCAGGTGAGCGGCAATCACATTTCCTCGGCCCACGAGGGCGACACGGTGCGTGCCGTAGGCACCATTGTCCACAAGGGACGCTCGTCGCACGTGTGGAACGTCGACGTGTTCACCTCGACCAACAAGCTGGTGTCGTCGGTACGCGTAGTCAACAGCGTCCTAAAGAAACGCTGATCCGACCAGCCACGCACGGCCTTCCCAAATAAAACCATCCGCTCCTTCGCTCGGAAACAAACTTTTTCGTACTTTTGCCGTCGCATTATTCACTTAAAAGACAAAAAGGTACACATGTTAAGCAAAGTTATCGCCCAAGCCAACATTGACCACTTCGCCAAATGGCTGGACCGCGCGGAGCGGATGGTTATCGTCACACACGTAAGCCCGGACGGCGACGCCATCGGGTCCTCCCTGGGATTGTGGCATTTCCTCAACTCACAGGACAAGACGGCCAATATCATTGTGCCCAACGCCTTCCCCGACTTCCTGAAATGGATGCCGGGCAACAAGGACATCCTGCAATACGACCGCTACAAGGAGTTTGCCAACCAGCTCATCGTCGAAGCCGACGTCATCTGCTGCCTCGACTTCAACGCCCTGAGCCGCATCGACGCCATGGCCGAAGCTGTCAGGAACTCGTCTGCACGCAAGATTCTGATTGACCATCACCTCCACCCCGAAGACTTCTGCAGCATCGTCATCTCCCATCCCGAGATATCGTCCACGTCGGAACTCATCTTCCGCCTGATCTGCCGCATGGGATACTTCAGCGACATCACCAAGGAAGCGGCCGAATGCATCTACACCGGCATGATGACCGACACGGGCGGATTTACCTACAACTCCAACAACCGCGAAATCTACTTCATCATCAGCGAACTGCTCTCCAAGGGCATCGACAAGGACGCCATCTACCGCAAGGTGTTCAACACCTATTCGGAAAGCCGCCTGCGCCTGATGGGACATGTACTGACCCAGATGAAGGTCTATCCCGAATACCATGCCGCCCTGATATCACTTACCGGCAAGGAGCAGAAGCAGTTCAATTACATCCGGGGCGACAGCGAAGGATTTGTCAACATCCCGCTCAGCATCAAGAACGTCATCTTCTCCTGCTTCCTGCGTGAAGACACCGAGAAGCCGATGATCAAGGTATCCCTGCGCTCGGTGGGCAAGTTCCCCTGCAACCAGCTGGCAGCCGAATTCTTCGGCGGAGGCGGACATCTGAACGCCTCGGGTGGCGAATTCTATGGCACTATGGAAGAAGCCCGCCAGGTATTCGAACAGGCATTGGAGAAATACAAACCCCTGCTCAACGCCAAAGGATAAAAAGCCAAGAGTAAAGGTTAAAAGATACGAACTTTACTTCCGTATCTTTCAATATTCAAGGAAATCAGATACTTTTGCACGAAATTTCTATTAATTACTGATTGTCAGATGAAGAAACTCATATTATTCCTTTTTATATTGCTAAGCGCCAGCTTTGCCTTCCAGGCTTGCGACGACACAAAGACCTATGCCGAAATGTTGGAAGAAGAAGACGATGCCATCGCCGATTTCATCAACAAGGAAGGTATTAAGGTCATTAGCCAGACCGAATTCTTTGATAACGACTCTGTGACGGATGTCGAGAAGAACGAGTTTGTCCAATTGGCAAGTGGCGTATATATGCAGATTGTAGACAAAGGTTCGGACAATCCGGCCGATACCGTCAAAGACAATGAAGTTATATTGGTTCGCTTTATGGAATACAGTTTACTGGACAAGGATACCACCATAAGCAATCTATCACTTCCCTATTTGGTTGAAGAATTCCGATACACAGCAACCTCATCATCCATTGCAGGTATTTTCAGCCAAAATAGTAGCCTCATGTATTCATGGTATGGTTATACTGCAGTACCTGCCGGATGGCTGGTTCCTATGCCTTACATCCGCGACAGAGCTCATGTGCGTCTCATTGTCCCTTCTAAAATGGGACATCAGGCAGCCATGCAGAATGTCTATCCCTTTTATTATGACATAAAAAAATACCAATTTTACCGGTAAGGAATATTCAACTAACCCTTTAAAATTATAAATTATAACCTATGACTCTAATCAAATCTATCTCTGGAATCCGCGGAACCATTGGCGGCAGCACAGGCGAGGGACTCAATCCGCTCGACATCGTGAAATTCACTTCTGCGTATGCAACCCTGATCCGCAAAACGTGTACCGTAAAAAGCAACAAGATTGTAGTGGGCCGCGACGCCCGCCTCTCCGGCGAAATGGTGAAGAACGTAGTGGTAGGTACCCTGATGGGTATGGGATGGGACGTGGTTGACATCGACCTGGCCTCCACACCGACTACCGAACTGGCCGTCACCATGGAAGGTGCCAGCGGCGGTATCATCCTCACCGCTTCGCACAACCCCAAGCAGTGGAATGCCCTGAAGCTGCTGAACGAAAAAGGCGAGTTCCTGAACAAGGAAGAAGGCAACGAAGTGCTGCGCATCGCTGAAGCCGAAGCCTTCGAATACGCCGAAGTAGATAAGCTGGGTACTTACCGCAAGGACCTGACCTACAATCAAAAGCATATCGACAGCGTTCTGGCGCTCGATCTCGTTGACGTAGAAGCCATCCGCAAGGCCGACTTCCACGTAGCCATCGACTGCGTGAACTCCGTGGGCGGCATCATCCTGCCCCAGCTGTTCGAAGCACTGGGTGTGAAGCATGTAGAGAAGCTCTACTGCGAGCCCACCGGCAACTTCCAGCACAACCCCGAACCGCTGGAGAAGAACCTGGGCGACATCATGAACTTGATGAAGGCCGGCAAGAACGACGTGGCCTTCGTGGTTGATCCCGACGTAGACCGTCTGGCCATCATCTGCGAAGACGGACGCATGTACGGCGAAGAATATACGCTGGTCAGCGTGGCCGACTACATCCTGAAGCACACACCGGGCAGCACCGTGTCGAACCTGAGCTCTACCCGCGCCCTGCGCGACGTAACCCGCAAGTACGGACAACAATACTACGCTTCGGCTGTGGGCGAAGTGAACGTCACCACGAAGATGAAGGAAGTAGGTGCCGTTATCGGCGGTGAAGGCAACGGCGGTGTCATCTATCCGGCCAGCCACTACGGACGCGACGCTCTGGTAGGTATCGCCCTCTTCCTGAGCCACCTGGCACACGAAGGCAAGAAGGTGAGCGAACTGCGTGCCACCTATCCTGCTTATTTCATGGCCAAGAACCGTGTGGACCTGACGCCCGACACCGACGTGGACGCCATCCTGGCCAAGGTGAAGGAACTCTACAAGAACGAAGAGATCAACGACATCGACGGCGTGAAGATTGACTTCCCCGAGAAGTGGGTACACCTGCGCAAGAGCAACACGGAACCCATTATCCGCGTATATAGCGAAGCCCACACGCAGGAAGAAGCCGAAGAAATCGGCCAGCAGATCATGAAGGTGATTGCCGAACTGGCAAAATAAATTAAGAACTGATAATGAAGAATGAAGAATTGCCTTTCGAGGAATTCTTCATTCTTTTTTTATGTCTTATTCCTCATTTTTCATTAAAAGAACTTTCTCCACTTCCCCCTCGAAGTTGGGTGTGAAGATACCCTTGCCCAGATTGGCACGGATTTCCTCCACAGGCCAGAAGCAGCCGCCGTCCAGTTCGTCACTGGGACAGACCGGACCGTCGTACACCGTCTTGTAAGTAAAGACCAGTTCGCGCTCGCGAGCCGACTCGAAGACATAGTGTGTCACCCGTTCGGGAGTGAAGTCTGTTATGCCCAGTTCCTCGCGCACCTCGCGACGTAGAGCCTGTTCCACGCTCTCACCCAAGTCCACATGGCCGCCTACGGCTGTATCCCACTTGCCGGGCTGAATGTCCTTCCATTCGGGACGCTTTTGCAGATAGAGTTCGCCGCGCGAGTTGAACACATGCAGATGGACCACGGGATGCAGCAGCCTGCTGCCGTTGTGGCATTCGCCGCGCGTGGCGGCACCGATAATGTTTCCTTCCTCATCGACGAGGGGAAACATTTCCTGATTGTTGTCTTGGTTCATAAACAGTTATTCAGTAGAAAATTTCTGTATCAGCTCGATGATGACAGGCCGTATGGAGGGCAAGTCTTCTTTAATAGTAGAAAAGACTATCTCTTCGTCAATGTTCATATATTCGTGCGAAATAAGATTTCGCATGTCGTAAATGGCTCTCCAAGGGATGGTTTCATAACCGCTGAAAGGAGCTTCAGGTTCCTTCAGTAGTTTGCCGACCTGTTCTCCGATGGCTTGCAACCGCATAACACATGAGTCAAAAATCATCATGCCGCCGGGAGTAAGCAGAAACTCATCGGCACAATGAATGTCCTTGCAACGTTCTTCAATGATATCTATCGCTTCCAATATCTGTTGCAGACGGTCGTATATCGTATATTTCTTATACATAAACGATGTCATTTAAGATGTTATCCTTCAACAAAGGACGTAGGGAGTTTCTGAAGCGGACCAAATCCACGTTGCAGCCGAAAAGGGTTTTCAAGGCTTCTTTAAGCTCATACATCAGAGACAGGGAAGGCTTCTCCACTTCCACAACAATATCAATATCACTGTCTTCCGTATTCTCCTGACGGGCAACAGAACCAAATATACCGATATTGATAATGCCGAATTTCTGACCGGAGGTTTGCTTGAAACCCTTCAGTTTCTGTTTGCATTCTTCTAACTGTAACATATCCTAAAGCTTTTATGGATTGCACAATACAAATATAGGAATTTCTCCCTTTTATACAAACACTGGCCTGATATAATCTTACGGTATCAGCAGCGACGAGTCACCATAGCTCAGGAAGCGGAAGTCATGGGCCAGGGCATAGTCGTAGATAGTGCGCCAATCACCGTGTACAAAGGCCGATACGAGCAGCAGCAGCGTACTTTGCGGCTGGTGGAAGTTGGTCACCATTGCCCGGACGATGCGGTAGTCATAACCCGGAGCAATGATAATCTGCGTACTGGTGTGCAGGGCTTCCATGCCATGGCGGTCCAGATAGTCGCGGACAGCAGTCAGGGCGGCAACCGATGCAGGGGCCTCACCCTCCAGGTCGTAGGGCTGCCACTGACGGACGTGCAGTTCATCTTCTGTGGCGTCGGGGTTCCGCAGCAGGGTGACGCCGATGTGGTAGAGACTTTCGAGCGTGCGTACCGAGGTGGTACCTACGGCCACGGCCTGCCCGCCGTGGGCTATCAGCTTGTCAATCGTGCCGCGCGACACGGAGATGTATTCCGTGTGCATCTCGTGTCCCTCAATTTCCTCACTCTTCACGGGTTTGAAGGTACCGGCTCCCACGTGCAGCGTCAGTTCCTCCAGGTCCACACCCTTTGTCCGCAAAGCATCGAGCACGCGGGGCGTGAAGTGTAGGCCGGCGGTAGGTGCGGCCACGGATCCCTTTATCTTGGAATAGACCGTCTGATAGGTCGTCTTGTCGCTCTCCTGCGTCTCGCGGTTCAAGTAGGGCGGGATGGGCAACTCGCCGAACACTTCGAGGATATCGGCAAAGGTAACCTCGGGATTGTCCCAACGGAAATCCACCCAGTGACTGGTGCCACGGCACTCGCCCCGCTCGGCAGTCAGTGTCAACGGACGTCCCTTCACCGTCATCTCGCGGCGCAGGGGGCCTTCTTTCCATTTCTTCAGGTTGCCTATCATGCAGAGCCAGGCGGCATGCTCCGTCTGCTGGAAGTTCAGCGCATAGTCGTTCGGCTCGATGGGTTCCAGGCAGAACACCTCGATTAGTGCTCCCGTCTCCTTGCGGAAATGCAGGCGGGCCTGGATAACCTTCGTATTGTTGAACACCATCAGGCTGCCTGCCGGCAGATAGTCGGGCAGAGAAGTGAAGCGGTCTTCGGTCACCGCGCCGTGGCGGTAAACCAGCAATTTGGACTGGTCGCGTACGGGCAGTGGGAACTTGGCAATGCGTTCGTCGGGCAGCGGATAGTTGAATTCGCTGATACGGATATGTCTGGGGTCTTGTTTCATGATTAATGTATTTCTTTCGGATGCAAAGGTACGGATTATCGGGGAAAATGCCGCGCAGACGCCCCCGAAGTTTTCCTCCCTACCCCTCACCAGTCCAGGCTTCCTATGCGCCCGCCGTCATCCAGCACATGGACCGTAACGCGCGGACGGCGGCAACGGCTGTTGTTGAAAAGACGCACCGTGGCACGTCCCTGTCCGTCGGTCATCAGTTCCGGCTGCCAGTACAGTGTCCGGCGGTAATCTTCCTCACGGGGCAGTACCCGATAATCCGGCGAATAGAACTCTTTAACCTTGCTATAGCCCTCAAGCCACGTCTTGCGCACACCTTTCGCCCCCTTGGCAGGTATTTCTCCCTCCGGTTTCGTTTCAATCAATACGACACAACCATACAGTTTGTCGATGTTCATCGGCGTGAACCGCGGGTCAGCATAGCGGCACATGGTCATCACATCTTCGCTGACATAGATGGACTTGATGGACTCCAGCGTCAGACTACGATATTTGTTGAAGTCCATTTCCTCGTGGCGGGTACGCTCATAGTTGATGACAAACAGGGCAAACCGGCCTTTGTAGAACAAGTATTCCTCACCCGACGGACTATGCACACGAGAAAAAGCCGGATTCATATTGATCATCAGCTCGTGGATGTCGTCGCCCACAAAGCCGTTCCGGTCCTGAATGTCGTCTATCTCCGAGGCCACGTCGTAGTAGGCTATGGACTTGGTGCGGGCCTGATAGACATCGCTGGCCTTGTCGCGCTTGCGGGCTTTCACCTCCACCTCGTCCAGGTGGTGTATCTTCTCGTCGATGCCCAGGCGTCGCAACGAGTCTTCGTAGGCCTGAAGGAACAGATTGTAGTCTTCCTCCACCTGCACCGTATCGGCCGGTTCGTCGGCCGACGGCCCGACTTTCTGTTCCCCGCCGGGTACCCGTACCTGCATCTCGGCCAGCGGATACATGCGGGGCGCGGGAGCAAACACACGGTCCAGCACGATGCGGTGGTCTTTCTTCTTCCCTTTCTCAGTCACGGCCAGTATCAGGTTCCACTTCCCCTCTATCTGCGAAACGAAGGAGAAACGCCCTAGGCTGTCGGTGGTAAAGAGGCCGAAGGACTGCTGCCTGCCCGCCTCCGGGTCTTCGCCGGGACTGCTCAGGAAGGAAGACACTTCCACCCCGGCACGCGGTTTGCTGCGCACCATCGACACCACCGTGCCGTGCAGCTCGATGCCCTGCTCGGGCAGGTATTTCAGGTCGAAGGGGCGTACACCGGCCATGCTCTCCCAGTCGTACCTCCTCCAGCCCTGCACCATCAGCAGCTCGTCCAGCGCACGGCGGTGCGCCAGGTCATCGGATTCGAAATACCAGGCGGGACGGTGGACGTACCCCTTGATGTCCGACATCAGCAGCAGGTCGGTCAGCAGGCTGTGGCGGTTCTCCACCTCCTGCCAGCCGTCGCGCACTGAAACCGAGAGAGGCGCCTGCACGGGGCGACCTTCCGCATCCCGGACCTCAACGTCCAGACGGATGGAGTCGTAGGGCTGATAGGCAGCCTTGTCCAAACGGACCGCCACCGACAGGGTGTCGGGCTGTCCGGCAAAAATCAGGCGATCGGCCACCAGCCGGCCGGAAGGTTCGAACCACACGACCTGCGCCACGCCTACGGGCAGGTCCCGCTTGTCCAGCCCGAAACGGACGGGACGGCTACGGGTGACCGTCAGCATGCTGAAGTGGTAGAGCTGCCCTCCGCCGATGACTGCCATCCCCAGCACACTGCCTGGCGTGCGGGCGTTCTTCTGTACCGTCACCAGCAGGCTGTCCGGCGAGCTGAGGTTGTTCACCGAGCAGGCAAAGCCCTGCTCTCTGGCTTCCGGCAGGTCGAAACGGTATCGCTTTTCATTCCAGATGACTTCGGCCTGACTTTCTTCCTCACCAGCCGTATAGGTAAAGCTGCCTTTCCCTTCGTGACCCGTGGCAAAGGTAAGGCATTCGCGGCCCTCCTTGTCCACCACGCGCCCCGACACGTCCACCGGATTGCCATAGGCATCCGTCGCCTCGAAGGCCACACGCACCGGCACATCCTTCACCAGATAGCCGCCTTCGGGGTAGAAGCGGAGGTTCAGTTTCTTCTCCTTCCGCGGCCGCTTGCGTTCCTGCGGATACTTGCCTACCCGCGGACTGATTTCCTTTTCCACATAGTGGCCCGGCACCTCCGGCTTGTCGAAGACGGGGATGATGCGCGAAAAGACCGAAGCCTCATCGAAATTCAGCATGTATTTGGTATAGGCCCGCACCTCGTAGAAGCCGGAATAGAACGGTAGCTGCGTCAGGGCGAAGTGGCCGTGACAACGGCCGTTCCTGACAGGGAGAATCTGCTTGGACACAATCTCGCCTCCGGGGTTGAGCAGCTCCACATACAGCGTCTTGCTCCACTCCGTGGGACGGTTCAGTCCGGAGCCCACCACGTAGCACTGGAACCAGATGTCGTCGCCCTGATAATAGCTGGTGTTGTCGAGGTGCAGGGCCACCTTTTCCTGCGGCAGCGCCTTGCCGAACTGCTCCACGCGGCGGGCCAGCGCCGTCAGCGGCCCGGCTATGCTATCCGGAATCTGTGCCAACGCTGCCAGAGGGAAGAACCCCCACAGCAGCAGTCCCATTATCCCATACCTGTTCATCGTACAGTCTCCTTTACTTAGCCGCTTCCTGCAACTGTTCTTTCAGCTTGTCCCACTGCTCGGGCGAGGCGGCCGTGCTGAAACGGATGTTCCCCTGCTTGTCGAAGATGACGCAGCGCGGAATGCTCAGGGCCCCCTTATGGCCGAAGGTATCATAGATTTCCTGATGGAAGGCCTCCTGATCACGGACGTGTTCGCCTTTCAGATTGTAGTGCGCGGCCATCTTCCGCCACTTTTCATCGTCCTCCGGACGGTCGATGGAGAGGTAGAGCAACACCACATCGTTGGCCGCAGCATACTCCTGCAACGGACCGACGTGGGCAAACGACGCACGGCAGGGACCACACCACGTGGCCCAGATATCCATGAAGATGACTTTCCCTTTGTATAGGTCGGTCACGTCCTTAATCGTCTTGGCCGAGCTGACATCGGGGAAATGAATATCGGCAGGGATTGTTGTTTCGTTGAAGGCACGGTTCTTGGCCACGGCACGGTCCACCCACGGCATCCATCCGCTTTCGGGATAGAGGCGGCGGAACTCGTCGGCCAGCGGAAGCAGTTGCGGGTCATAACGCTGCTGCGACTCGTCTTCGAGGAAGAGCTGGGCCAGAGCAGCTTCCTGCGCCTTGCCCGTCAGCCGGTGCGTAAAATCGTAGAAAGCCAGCTGCACGCCTTTCTCCACTCCTTCCGGCTTCGGATCGCCCTTGGTATAGTAACGGATACCGGTATCATAACTTGCCGCGTCGTAGAACGAAAGGGAGAAAGGGCTGCCAGGATGATTGATGGAGCAGAAGGCCGTCATGCTGTCCAGCTGGGCCAGCCATTCCTGCTTCGTGGCCTCGGACGAGCGGAAGACAGTAGCCAGCACCTGGTTCTGGAAAGCCAGCAGCAACTGCATGCGTATGTCCTGACGGGCCTTGGCACGCAGGTCCTCGTCCACACCTTCCACCTCCTTGTCCAACGACAGGGCATAGTCCGTCAGCTTGCGGCATACCGATGTAGCCACGGTGTCGCGGGCAATCTGCCAACGGTCGCCTCTCCGTGCACGGATGGCGAACACATCCTCGTACAGCTGGTCCAGCAGTTCCGCCACACGGACCGTCTTGTCATCCTGCCCTTCGGTAATGGTCATCGGCTTTTCGGCCCATCCGTCCAATTCAATCCGCATCGTTCCTTCCTTGGCAAGAAGTGAACCCATGTTCTTCTTTCCATACAAATAGAACCGAACCCGTTCGTATTCTCCTCCGGGCAGCGTCAGCGTGAACGTGCTGTCCGCCTGCAACTTCAACGTATCAAACGTCTGCGAATTGAACATTCCGCCAACCGACCGCTGACAAACCAGAAGTGCCCCGTCCGCATGACGCACGGACCCTGTAATGTGAATCTCCGGACGGGAGGTGCAGGCTGCACACAATCCGCCCAAACATACTGCCCCAAGGGCAGCTTTCCAAACTTTTCTGCTGATGTATTTCATTGTTCCCAAGATATTAATTAAGCAGGCCGAACATGGCCCAGCCACAAAAGTAATGTTTTTTTACATTTAAGCAATTCTCATCCGATTAATTCAAGCATGATTGAGCCTCAACGGAAGCAATACTTACAGAATACATAAAACAAAGTCCATAATTAGCGGTCTAACTATGAACATTACAGTGCTAACTATGGACTTTACGTCGCCAACTATGGATATTGGTGAATGTATCTTTGTATGGACTACAAGGCGGTGGAGTGATGCTTGATGAGGTTCATGAACTCCTCGCGGGTCTTGGCCTGGTTGAAGGCACCGGTAAAGTCGGAAGTCGTGGTAATGGCATTCTGCTTCTCCACGCCCCGCATCTGCATGCACATGTGCTTGGCCTCGACCACCACCATCACGCCCAGCGGATTGAGCGTCTCCTGGATGCACTCCTTGATCTGGAGCGTCATGCGCTCCTGCACCTGCAGGCGGTGGGAGAAGATGTCGACCACACGGGCTATCTTGCTCAGACCGGTGATGTAGCCGTTGGGGATATAAGCCACGTGCGCCTTGCCGTAGAAGGGCAGCATGTGGTGCTCGCACAACGAGAAGAAATCGATGTCCTTCACAATCACCATCTGGCTGTATTCTTCCTTGAACTTGGCCGAACGGAGCACTTCGTGCGGGTCCATCGTATAGCCCTTGGTCAGGGTCAGCATGGCCTTGGCCACACGTTCGGGAGTCTTGAGCAGCCCTTCACGCCCGGGGTCCTCGCCCAGCAGGGTCAGGATGCGTGCATAGTGTTCTTTCAGTTCGTCCAACGCAGGAGAGGTGATGATTTCTTTTTCCAACATGATTTCTATAATAATGATTGACTGGTTTTACATAAACAGACGCTACCGGGACGACACGCAAGCCGTCCGCCAGGCGTCATAAGGGTATCTGAATCTGGTCGCGGACAATGGAAACTTCCTTGAACTCGCCGGTAGCCCGCAACTTGCGCATCATGGCATCGGCCTCCTCGACACTCCGATAGTCGCCCACGCGGCACAGCCACCGTGGAGGGGAAAAGAAGGAATAGACCGGCAGGTCGGGGAACAGCTCCTTGACAGACGCCGCTACCGAATGGGCCTCGTTCTTGGCCTGACGGGTATTGCTGCCTGCATACACCTGCACGCGGTATCCGGCGGCACGAAGGGTCTTGCGTTCGCCGGTAGACGACGGAACGGCTCCCCGTCCCAACAAAGCCTCAATACGTTCGTCCTGATGGATGGTCACCTTTCCCTGACCGGGAACGTTCCGTTCCAGACTCTTCACGATATTGTCCTGTGCCGCGGCAGACAGGAGGAAAGAAAGGCCGGCAAGCGCCAAAAGCAAACGTTTCATGTGATTCGGTATCTGAATGAATGGATTGAATGATAAAAAAGAGAAGAAGGAAGTGCCCCGCCGGCTGCATGGCCACCGGCGCAGCACTTCCCCAAACAGGTCGGCATGCCGACTCCTGTGTATTAATTAAAAGCGTCGATGATGCCCTTGAAGTCGGCAGCTTTCAATGCAGCGCCGCCAATCAGACCACCGTCAACATCGGGTTTTGCAAACAGTTCCTTGGCATTGGAGGGCTTGCAGCTGCCACCGTAGAGGATGGAGCAGTTGTCAGCGATTTCCTTGCCATACTTCTCGGCTACCTGCGAACGGATGAAAGCATGGATTTCTTCAGCCTGCTCGGGAGTGGCAGTCTTGCCGGTACCGATGGCCCAAACCGGTTCGTAAGCCAGAATAATCTTGGAAAAGTCCTCGGCAGACAGAGAGAATACGGAAGCCAGCTGTGCGGCAACCACTTCGTTCTGCTTACCGGCTTCGCGCTCTTCCAGTACCTCACCGATGCAGAAGATCGGAGTCAGACCGTGAGCCAGAGCCAGTTTCACCTTCTCTTCCAGGATTTCCACTGTCTCGTGATAGTAGGCACGACGCTCGGAGTGACCCAGGATGACATACTTGGCACCGGTAGAAGCAACCATAGCGGCCGAAACTTCACCTGTATAGGCACCCGATTCCTTGTCGGCGCAGTTTTCTGCACCTACACCGATCTTGGCGGGGTCAACCAACGGAGTAACCGATGCCAGGTGGATAAACGGCGTGCAGATGATTACATCACAGTTAGGCTTTTCGTCAGCCAACACTTCGTTCAATTCTTTTGCAAGAGCAATGCCCTCCTGGAGGGTCTTGTTCATTTTCCAGTTTCCTGCAACAATGTTTTTTCTCATTTTGTTTTTACATTAAGGGGTTAATACCACATATATTTCATTTTTACTTTTCTTCTTCTGTACGCTCCTCTATGAGGGCTTCTCCCTCAATCGGCACGAGCTTCATTTTCTCCCTCCGCCTGACAATCAGGATATCCAGGGCCAGAACCAGACAGAGCGGAACGACGAACCACAGCAAGATACGCCCCATGGTCTGCCACAGGCTGACCGTTTCCGGCTGTCCCAACGGAATCTTCTCCAGGGCATCGACCAACACATATTCATCGGGCAGATTGCCGTCACTCCACTTGTGCAGGATGGTGCCGTCCTTCAGGAGGAACATGCCCGGATTGGAGCGGATCATGGTCTTCAGCGCAATGTCGTCGGACAGGCAGAAGGGATATTCGGCTCCCGTACGGTCGGCCCACAACTGGATTGCGTCTTCTTCCGAAGAGGTCAAGGCATAAAAGCCGTAGCCATGCTCCACGCTGTAGTCATATATCTCGTTGATGAGGTCGATGTTGCTGTCGTCGGCCTCCTCGATGCGGTGTGCCACCAGCAGGAACGTATAGCCCTTGCGCGACAGAACGCTGTCCGTAATATCCTCGCCCGTCTCCAGGCTCTGCATCGAGAAGTCGTGGATGGGAGGTTCGTACCCCTTCTCCTTCAGCACCGTACGGGCTTCAACAAAGGTCCACGTACTGTCCGGATAGTTGTCCAGCGAAAACTCCCGTCGTTCTCCATTTTTCTCCAGGATGAAACGCGTATCGTAGACAGGCAGTTTCTCACCTCCGGGCACCTCCATCGCCTGCTTGATGTTCACTCCTATCCGGTAAGGACGGAAATCAATCACGGGCAGGTTGTGCTGGCAATAGACCGCCAAGGCAAAGACAAACAAAATGGTATACACCGAAAACACCCACTCCGTCTTACGGCTGATGAAGCGGACCACCTCCCTGTGCCAGCGAAACACCGACACAGCGGCCAGAAGCAGAACGACGTTCTTGCCGAACGTCTGCCAGTTGGTCAGCACCACCGCATCGCCGAAACAGCCGCAGTCCGACACCGGATCGGCAATGGCCAGATACAACGTCAGGGGAGTCATGAAGATCATCAGTAGCAATGCCAGCCAGGCGCTTACCGTCTTCCGGATGCCCAGAAACATGTACACGCCGACGCAAAATTCCACGGCCGCCAGCAGGATGCCCACAAAGAACAGCAAGGCAGAAGGGAACCAGCCGATGATGCCGAACGCCGTCAGGTAGTCCTGCAGCTTATAGAATGTGCCGAACGGATCGACAGCCTTGACAAAACCGGAAAAGATGAACGTACCTCCCAACAGGAAGCGGCAGACGTTCACCCACACCTTCTTGACCTTATGTATTCTTTCACTCTCCAAATTCAATCTTTATCAACCCGAAAACCGAGTAGTTTATCATATCCATATAATTGGCATCCACACCTTCGGACACCAGCGTCTGTCCGGCCAGGCTTTCTATCTGCTTGGTGCGGTAAATCTTCATCAGAATCAGGTCCGTGTACGAACTGATGCGCATGCTGCGCCAGGCCTCATCGTAATCATGGTTCTTGGCCAGCATCAATTCCAGCGAAGCCTTGGCATATTTGTCATACAAGGCCAAAGCCTCTTCGTTGGTAATATCAGCCTGCTCGGCATATCCCAGTTCCAGCTGGATGAGTCCCACAATACCGTAATTCACGATGGCTATGAATTCCGAACGGATACCTTCGTCCACCAGCGCCACCCCCTTGGTCTCGATGCTGCGGATGCGGTTGGCCTTGATGAACAGCTGGTCGGTCACCGAAGACGGACGCAGGATGCGCCACGCCGGCCCATAGTCGTGAAGTTTCTTCGCAAACAGGTCACGACAGAGGGCGATGACATGTTCGAATTGTTGTTTGGTATCTTTCATTTCCTTACAAATAGACTGCAAAGTTAGGAATAATTAAGGAATAAAGAAAAGAGGGCACTCTAAATTATATTAAAGCACCCTCCGACCTTATCAGATTGTTTACGTTTTTTACGAGCAGCGAAGCACCTGTCCGGGACGCAGTGTCGTTTTCTTTGAAATGCGGTTCAGCTGACACAGCTTCTGGACGGTCGTCCCTTGACGGGCCGCAATCTTCGACAGGGTATCACCCTTCTTGACCTTATAGAACAAGTTGCCTCCCGAAGACTTGCTTCCCGAGGCTTTCTTCGTCTTTTCAAATGTATAGGTATCGGCCACGATGTCCTGCTTCTCGAAGTCGAACATCTTGGCGGGGTCGAGCGCCACGCCCAGGAAGCGGGTCTCGAAATGCAGGTGCGAACCCGTGGAGCGTCCCGTATTTCCACCCAAGGCAATCGGTTCACCGGCCTTGACCAGCTGGTCTACATCTACCAGTTGCTTGGACAAGTGTCCATAAATGGTTTCCAGCCCGTTGTCGTGACGGATCACCACATACTTGCCATATCCCTTGCGCCGTCCTTCATTGGCCACGATACGCACACGGCCGTCAAAAGCGGCACGGATGGTATCGCCGATATAGACCTTGATGTCGAGACCGTAGTGGGCTCTGCGGCGACGCGGACGATAACCGAACACGTCTGTAATGCGTGTATGGTCGGTCGGCATGCAGAAACCGGTCAGGTCAATGGTATATTTGTCGGGGACAATGGCATCGCCGTATACATGAACGGACTTTGTATTCCAGGAGGGGTAAATATCGAAAGCAGGATACATGGACTGCTCCACGCGAATCTGCTTCTGCAATGCCAATGAGTCTACACTTTTCAGTTTTCTATCGATGGGTGCCTGGCGGGCAATGAGGTCCTGCGAGAAAGAATTCAGGCTCACCATTGCTGCGGCAGCACAAAAAATCAGTTTAATTCCACTTAAATTCATTCCGTATTCGTCCTTTGTCTTTTTAGTCGATATCCGCCCGAGTTTCGCGTCATCCGACCTCATCCGCACGAGTGAAATATCCGTTTTTCAAAAAATTCTCTCAAAGGTAGCATTTATATTTGAAAAGGTGTATCCCCCTTAAACATTTTTTTCTTTCGCAAACCGTACCACGCAGATACAGTGCTATAAAACAAGCTATATATCAGCAAGATACAATAAAACATGTTTTGCAACATATTCATCATTCTGTAACAGGCAGCAACGTTTTTTGTCAGCTGATGGCCGCCCAGTTGACATTGCTCTTGCGTAAGGCCTTCAACTGCTTCCACAAGATTTCATTTTCAGGCAAGACTCCCTGCGGATCCGTTTCTACAATCTTCTGGGCCACCCCGCGCACATATTGCAGCAACTGGCCGTCACGGGCCAGGTCGGCAATCTTCAGGTCAAAGGCCACCCCGCTCTGCTGCGTACCTTCCAGGTCGCCCGGTCCGCGGAGTTTCAGATCGGCCTCGGCTATCTCAAAACCGTCGTTGGTACGCACCATGATTTCCAGCCGCTTGCGGGTATCTTCGGCCAGCTTGTAGCCGGTCACCAGGATGCAGTACGACTGGTCGGCTCCACGTCCCACCCTTCCGCGCAACTGGTGGAGCTGCGACAATCCGAAGCGTTCGGCATTCTCGATGATCATCACCGAGGCATTGGGCACATTCACACCGACCTCGATAACCGTCGTCGCCACCATAATCTGTGCCTCGCCCGAAACGAACAGCTGCATCTGCGCATCCTTCTCGGCGGGCTTCATCTGTCCGTGCACCTTGCACACGCGGCAGTCGGGGAAGGCCTCGCAGACATGCAGATACCCTTCCTCCAGATTCTTCAGGTCAATCTTCTCGCTCTCCTTGATGAGCGGATAGACGATGTACACCTGCCGCCCCTCTTCAATCTGCTTGCGCACCGAGCGGTACAGGCTCTCGCGCCGGTTGTCAAACTGGTGGATGGTGGCTATCGGTTTGCGACCGGGAGGCAGCTCGTCGATGACCGACACGTCCAGATCGCCGTAAAGCGTCATGGCCAGTGTGCGGGGAATGGGCGTGGCCGTCATCACCAGCACATGGGGCGGCTGCACGCTCTTGGTCCACAGCCGGGCCCGCTGCGCCACGCCAAAACGGTGCTGCTCATCAATGACCACCAGCCCCAACGAGGCGAAATTCACCGAATCTTCGATCACTGCATGCGTACCGATCAGGATCTTCACCTCTCCCTTCAGCAAGCCCTCCAGAATAGCTTCCCGCCGCTTGCCGCGGATAGACCCCGTCAGCAGCTCCACGTGTATGTCCATGCCGCACAACAATTCACGTATCGTCTCGAAATGCTGGTTGGCCAGGATTTCAGTGGGAGCCATCAGGCAGGCCTGAAAGCCGTTGTCCAGCGCAATGAGCATGCTCATCAGGGCCACCAGCGTCTTTCCACTTCCCACGTCGCCCTGGAGCAGACGGTTCATCTGGCGTCCCGAGCCCAGGTCGTGACGGATTTCCTTCAGCACCCGTTTCTGGGCGCCCGTCAACTCGAACGGCAAGTTACGCGTATAGAAAGTATGGAAGATTTCCCCCACCCGGCTGAACACATAGCCCCGATATTTGCACTGGCGGTCGTGCGCATAGCGCAGGATATTCAGCTGCACGTAGAACAGTTCTTCAAACTTCAGGCGGTACTGGGCCTTGCGGAGCAAGTCGGCATTGCCGGGGAAATGGATATTGATCAGCGCCTCCGTCAGCGGCATCAGATGATGCTCCGCGACCAGCGCGGGCGACAGCGTCTCGGACAACGGTTCCTTAATCTGCTGGACCAGCGTCGCCACCAGCTTCTCAATAGCGTTCGAGTTCAGGAACGACCGTTTCATCTTCTCCGTGGTATTGTAATAGGGGCGCAATCCCATGCTGGACATCTGTACCTCCGAAACCAAGTCGATGTCGGGATGGGCAATGTTGATACGGCCGTTGTAAGCCGTCGGCCTCCCGAACACGATGTACTCCTGATGCACCTTATACTTACCTGTCAGGTACTTGATGCCCTGGAACCACACCAGGTCCACAAAGCCCGTTCCGTCGGTAAAGTGGGCAATCAGCCGCCGATGGCGTCCTTCTCCCGCCACCTCGAAACTCCGTATTTCGCCCTTCAGCTGAATGTAGGGCATGCTGCCGTCCAGCTCACGGATGGAGTAGATGCGGCTGCGGTCCACGTATTTATAGGGGAAATAATACAGCAGGTCGTGCAGGGTACAGATACCCGCTTCCTTGTTGAGCGTAGCGGCCCGTTGCGGTCCTACGCCCGGCAGATATTTGATGTCACAAGCAGCCAGGTCTGTCATTTTTCCAACAAAGCCGAAGCCACTTTCAGGTCAAAAGGTGTCGTAATCTTGATATTCTCTCGGTTGCCTTCCGTCAGCGCGACAGGCACTCCCATCGCCTCGACCACCGATGCATCGTCTGTAAACAGGGGGGTATAAGGCTGTTCGTAAGCCTCCTTCAGCAAAGCAGCGTCAAACACCTGCGGCGTCTGCACCAGCCGGTATTCGTCGCGCGGCACCGTGACACTTCCACCTGCCGCCTGTAGGTGCCTCACGGTCTCCACCACGCCGATGCATGGCACTACCGCCCTCCGGATCTGTGCCTCGGCATAACAGCGTTCGATCACTTCGGACGAAACGAACGGACGTACACCGTCGTGCACTCCCACCAGCGCCGGCGTTTCGACCAGCGCCAATCCGTTCTTCACCGAATGGAAGCGCGTCTCGCCCCCGTCCGCTATCCGGTGGGGAATATTAAAACAGTGCTTCCTACACAGTTCCAACCAGAAATCCTGCTGGCTGTGCGGAAGCACCAAAATGATTTTTATCTCCGGATTGCAGGCATAAAAGGCTTCCAGCGTACGCATCAGTACCGGCCTGCCCCCTATGGGCAGAAACTGCTTGGGCAACTCCGTACCCATACGCAGTCCCTTGCCACCGGCCACAATCAGAGCATAGTGTGTCATATCCTTATTTGGTCAGACACATCACATTCTTCAGTTCCTTCGTCTTCTCTCTGCCGCAGAGGTGTTCCACCAGTGCCAGACCGAATTCGATGGCAGCACCCGGACCTTTGCCGGTGATGAAGTTTCCGTCCTTCTCTACCATGGCACCCGTATATTCGGCACCCTCCAGATACTTGTCAAAACCCGGATAGCAAGTAGCCTTCTTACCCTTCAGCAGGCCCAGGTTGCCCAGCACCATGGGAGCGGCACAGATGGCGGCAATCGCCTTGCCCTCGGCAGCCTGTCTCTGCAACTGGCGGCGCAGGTCCTCGCATTCGTTCAAGGTCGTGGCTCCGGGCAGTCCGCCGGGCAATACCATCATGTCTGCGTCAAAGAAGTCACAGTTTACGATGTTCTTGTCACACAACACCGAGATGCCGTGCGAGCCTTTCACAATTTCATCGGGGGTTACAGACACCATTGCCACGTTCAGTCCGGCGCGTTTCATGATGTCAACAGCCGCAAAGGCTTCCATTTCTTCAAAACCGTCTGCAAAGAATACATAAACAGTTCCCATAGTCAAGTTCTCCTATTTTTTATTTATTTCAGATTAAAATAATACGTAATTGTTCCCGCCTGGTTGTTCAGGCCGCTCACCGCGTTGAACCGTGCCTTCTTGGCCGCGTCCTCCGCCGCCTTGCGCAAGGCCGGGTTGACGGTATTGGTCTGGCGGTTGATGCTGGTGGCTATCACCTGTCCGGCCGGGTTGACCGTGATGTTCACCACCACCTTTCCTTCGTCCTGTACGTTGTACACCGGCTTGGGCAGTCCGCCGGGTCCGATCGAACGTCCGCCCAGGCTGAACGTACCGTAACCGCCGACACCCGTCGTCGCCCCTTCGGCAGCATTGCCATCGGGACTTCCCTGAATGCCGGTACCGGTCGTATTTCCCTTACTGCCCATCTGGGCTCCCTTGCCGAAGGCTCCGGCCACCTTGCGGCGGGCCGCTTCTTCCGCTTCCCGGCGTTCGCGTTCCGCCTTGGCTTCGGCCAGCTTGCGGGCTTCCTCCGCCTTTTCGGCCTCTGTCTTCTCCGGCTTCTTCACTTCCTTCTTTTCGGGAGTCTTCGTTTCCGGTTTCAGGGCCACCGTTTCTTCCAGGTCCTGCGTCATCAGGTCCTGTTCGGTAGCCTCCTGCGGTTGGGGAGTTGTTTCCTCGGGCATCACGTCCACATCCACCAGCGACGGGTCGGCCTGCCCCCATGCGTCGGGCACTTCTCCCAACATCACAGGCATACCGCCCTCCTCCGCAGGTGCCGGGACCACAAAGCCCGCCCATATCAGAAAGACGATGAGGAGCACATGCACCAGCACGGCCCCTGCCATCCCTATATATTTACCTTTCTCCTTTTGAGTCACCGCACGTTTCCTTTCCTGTTATATTGACACATACCTTCCACCGCCAGTCAACGCCCCTCCGGCGGACGCGTGGCAAGCACCATCTTGAAATGGTTCTCGTTGGCGATGTTCAGCACTTTCACGATTTCACGATAGGGCACCGACTCGTCGGCATAGAGCGCCACATACATTTCCGGTTCCTTCTCGGCACACGACTGCAGGAACGGTGTCAGTTCCTCCAGCGTGATCGCCTGTTCACGGTCATTGCCGAAAGCCGCATAAAAGTTCAGATCCTTGTCGATGATGACCCTCGTCAGCGGTTTGGCCGACGTCTGCTGTTTGCCTTGTGGCAGCAGCACCTTGATGGCGTTGGGCGATACCACCGTCGACGTGATCATGAAGAATATCAGCAGCAGGAATATCACGTCCGTCATGGACGCCATACTGAAGTTGGGCGATATTTTGGCTCTGCGTTTCAACATGGCTCGTTCAGTAAATCCATGAAGGCCATGGTCTTGGCTTCCATCTTGTTCACCACTCCGTCGACCAGCGTCACCAGATAGTTGTAGGCAAACATGGCGATGATGCCCACAATCAGGCCGCCGACCGTCGTAATCATAGCCTCGTAGATACCGCCGGACAGCAGTGTAATGTCGATGTTGTTACCGGCATTCGCCATTTCGAAGAAGGCACGCACCATACCCGTCACCGTCCCCAGAAAGCCAATCATCGGTGCGCCGCCGGCAATGGTTGCCATGATGGTCAGTCCCTTCTCCAGCTTGGCCACTTCAATGTTTCCCACGTTCTCGATGGCAGCCTGCACGTCGCTCACGGGACGTCCCAACCGGCTGATACCTTTCTCTATCATACGTGCCGAAGGCGTGTTCACACTGCGGCAGTAGGCCAGTGCCGACTTGATTTCTCCTCCCAGAATGTAGTCCTTGATCTTATCCATGAACATGGGGTCTTCCTTTCCCGCCTTGCGGATGACATAGTTCCGTTCGAACAGAATATAGAAGCAGAGCACCGAGAGCAAGCCCAGCACCACCATAATCCAGCCGCCCTTCACGGCCATACTCCACAAGTTCATTTCTTCAGCGCCGGCCACCGGAGTCAGAACCGGATTGGCACCCGCAATCGAGTCGGCCATCGCCGGAGCCACTTGGGCCCATAGCATCATCATTGCATTCATTGACAAAGACAGTTTTTATATTCCCGGATGGTACGTTCCAGTCCCAGGTACAGCGCGTCACAGATCAGCGCATGCCCTATCGACACCTCGTCCAGCCAGGGGATGTTCTTATAAAAGTAATTCAGATTCACCAGGCTCAGGTCGTGACCGGCATTCAGTCCCAGTCCCAGGCTCCTGACCGCCTTGGCAGCCGTCACAAACGGAGCTACCGCCGCCTCCGGATTCTTCACGTAGCCCGAAGCATAGGGTTCCGTGTACAGTTCCACCCGGTCGGTACCCGCCTTGGCCGCATATTCGATCATCTCCACGTCCGTCGACACGAACACCGACGTACGGATGCCCGCTTTTTTGAACTCCTCGAGCACCTCGCTCAGGAAAGCCAGGTTCTTCTTGGTGTCCCATCCCGCGTTCGAAGTCAGCTGAGTGGGGCTGTCGGGCACCAGTGTCACCTGATGCGGTTTCACCTTCAGCACCAGGTCGATGAACTCCGGAGCCGGATAACCTTCGATGTTAAATTCCGTATGCAGCAGCGGACGCAGGTCGTATACATCCTGCCTCCGTATATGCCGTTCGTCGGGCCGCGGATGTACCGTGATGCCGTCTGCCCCGAAACGTTCGCAGTCCAGCGCCACCTTCAGCACATCCGGCACATTACCGCCGCGCGCATTGCGCAGCGTTGCTACCTTGTTTATGTTTACGCTCAGTTTAGTCATAATTCAACCGTTTGTTCCGGGCAAAAGTACAAATAATAGTCATAAGTTAACAGGAATATTATAAAAAAATAGCATCTTTGCAAAGCTAATAACAAAAGAAGCCGTATGAAATTTGCCATCTTCGGAAACACGTATCAGGCCAAAAAGTCCTCGTACGCCGAGCGTCTGTTCAGTATTTTGACCCGCCACGGAGCCGGAATCTGCATCTGCAGGGAGTTCTACCGCTTCCTGACGGAAGAACTGCATCTCCAGCTCCCCGCTTCCGTCGAGCTGTTCGACGGCGACCGTTTCGAGGCCGACATGGTCATCAGCCTGGGCGGCGACGGCACGTTTCTCCAGGCCGCCAGCCGTGTCGGGGCCAAGAACATCCCCATCCTCGGCATCAATACCGGCCGTCTCGGCTTCCTGGCCGACGTGTCGCCCGACGAGATGGAGACCACCCTCAACGAAGTCTACGACCGTCACTACAAGATCGAAGAGCGCAGCGTGCTCCAGCTCACGTGCAACGACCGCAACCTCATGCGTTGCCCCTATGCCCTCAACGAGATAGCCGTGCTCAAGCGCGACAGCTCGTCCATGATCAGCATCCACACCGCCATCAACGGCGCTCCGCTCACCACCTACCAGGCCGACGGCCTCATCGTGGCCACGCCCACCGGCTCCACGGCCTACTCGCTCAGTGTGGGCGGCCCCATCATCGTGCCCCACAGCAAGACCATCGCCATCACTCCCGTCGCCCCCCACAGCCTCAACATGCGCCCCATCGTCATCTGCGACGACTGGACCATCACCCTCGACGTCGAGAGCCGCAGCCACAATTTCCTCGTGGCCATCGACGGCCGCAGCGAGTCGTGCCGCGAGACCACCCGCCTCACCATCTCCCGGGCGCCCTACACCATCAAGGTCGTCAAACGTTTCGGCCACATCTTCTTCAATACCCTGCGCAACAAGATGATGTGGGGAGCCGACATCCGGTAAAACAAAAATCGGGCGAAGCCGCCTCCCAGCCGCCCCGCCCGATTTTCCGTATCCTGTTCTTTATCTGATATATTGTCCTTCAACTCAATTATTCGTAATATGCTTCACCAAAATACGTCCTTGATTCTGCTCTTTCCTTTCCGCAGCTTCGTAAGTAGACAGATAGCCCTCCGCCACCAGTGTTTGGGGCAGAATACTCAGAAAGCCCTCCGCTTCCGGTAAAATTCGGATTTCACATGTCTGCATAGATTTCCTTCAGTTTCTCTTTGCAGGCATTCCTAAATTGCTCAAGCGTCACACCCCGTTCCCATTCCTGCGCAAAAGTATCCGATACCTTCTGCCGTTCCACGAAGTTCAGTACGGACTGCACGTCTTCCAACGACTCCATTCCCATAATCTGTTTCACCAGCCTCACTTTCAGAGCATCTATGCCTCCATACCCGGCAATCGGCTCATTTACCTCCTGCCTGCATGCCTGCTGCCTATCATATTCCTCAGTCGTCTTCATATCCGTTTTCCTTTCCTGTTTTCCTTTGTATAACAAAGGTATACAATTCCTCTCAGAAAAGCAAATTTCTATCACACAACCTTCCTATTCTCAATGAATCGGGCGAAGCCGCCTCTCAGCCGCCCCGCCCGATTCATTGAGAATTGATAATTGAATATTACCCCTCTATATTTGATATTTGATATTTGACACCTGTCATCTCCCATACATCGTTTCATAGAACTTCTGATAATCCCCGCTCGTCACATTGTCCATCCACTCCTGGTTGTCCAGATACCAGCGCACCGTCTTCTCGATGCCTTCCTCAAACTGCAGGCTCGGCTCCCAGCCCAGCTCCTTCTGGAGCTTCGTCGAGTCGATGGCGTAGCGCATGTCGTGGCCCGGGCGGTCCGTCACGTAGGTGATCAGGTTCATGTCCTCCCCTTCCTTGCGGCCCAGCAGACGGTCCACCGTGTTGATCACCACCTTGATGATGTCGATGTTCTTCCACTCGTTGAACCCGCCGATGTTGTACGTCTCGGCCACCTTGCCGTGGTGGAAGATGACGTCGATGGCCCGTGCATGGTCTTCCACATACAGCCAGTCGCGCACGTTCTCGCCCTTGCCGTACACCGGCAGCGGCTTGCGGTGGCGGATGTTGTTGATGAAGAGCGGAATCAGCTTCTCCGGGAACTGGTACGGACCGTAGTTGTTCGAGCAGTTCGTCACGATGGTCGGCATGCCGTACGTGTCGTGGAAGGCACGCACGAAGTGGTCGCTGCTCGCCTTGCTGGCGCTGTATGGGCTGTGCGGATTGTACTTCGTCGTCTCGTAGAAGAACTCCTTGCCGTAGGCCAGGTGATGTTTGCCCGACGACGCCTTCGTGGTGAACGGCGGCTCAATGCCTTCGGGATGCGTCATCTCCAGCGCGCCATACACCTCGTCCGTTGAGATGTGGTAGAACCGCTTGCCTTCATACTTCTCCGGCAGGCTCTCCCAGTACAGCTTCGCCGCCTGCAGCAGGCTCAGCGTGCCCATCACGTTCGTCCGTGCGAAGGTGAAGGGATCCTTGATACTTCGGTCCACGTGGCTCTCCGCCGCCAAGTGGATGATGCCGTCCACCTTCTCCTCCTGCATCAGGCGGTAGAAGGCGTCGAAGTCGCAGATGTCCATCTTCACGAACTTGTAGTTCGGTTTGTTTTCCACATCTTTCAGATTGGCCAGATTGCCCGCATACGTCAGCTTGTCCAGATTGATGATGCGATACTCCGGATACTTGTTCACAAACAGTCTTACGACGTGTGAACCGATGAAACCGGCTCCGCCGGTGATTACTATAGTGCGTTGAAATGTTAACATTTTAATGGAAAATTGAAAGTTGAAAATTGAAAATGAAACTAACTGTCATCCTGAACGCAGTGAAGGATCTCATCCTTTGATGGTCAATGGCAGAGCGCCTGCATGTTTCGCAGACACACCTTCAGCGAATCCATCCAGTAAGGGATGCGGATGCCGAAGGTCTCCTTGATCTTGGTCTTGTCCAGTACCGAATAGGCCGGACGGTTAACCGGGCTGGGAAACTCGTTGCTGTGACAGGGCTGGATGTTGCATGCCGTATGTCCCGACAGGGAGGCAATCACCTTCGTAAAGTCATACCACGAGCATACCCCTTCGTTACTGAAGTGGTAAATGCCGTTCTTGCTGTAGCCCTGCTTCGGCTGTTCCCGGGTATAGTCCTCCAGTATGGTACGGATGGCCAGCGCCAGGTCGTAGGCATACGTCGGCGTGCCCGCCTGGTCGAACACCACCTTCAGTTCGGGCTTGGTGGCCGTCAGGTTCAGCATCGTCTTCACGAAATTTTTTCCGAACTCGCTGTACAGCCAGGCCGTGCGGAGGATGACGTAGTCACATCCCGCAGCCAGGATATTCTGTTCCCCCTCCAGTTTGGTGCGTCCGTAAGCGCCGGTCGGCGTACCTTTCTGGTCCTCCTTGCAGGGAGTGTTATAGGGATCTCCGCCGAACACGTAGTCCGTAGAGACATGTACCAGCAGTCCGCCCACTTCCTTCATGGCCTGCGCCAGGTTGCGGGGAGCGTCTGCGTTCAGCACGCGGCAGAAAGCCTCGTCGCTCTCCGCCTTGTCCACGTTGGTATAGGCCGCGCAGTTCACGATGCACTGCACGCCCTGTTCCCGTACGATGCGACGCACAGCCTCCAGATTGGTGATGTCGAGCAGCGTCGTTTCCAAGCCTTCCGCCTCCACCACATCTGTAAAGATACAATGCCAGTCCGTGTTTTGGCTGACAATGCGCATTTCCCGGCCCAACTGACCGTTGGCACCGGTCACTAATATCTTCATTTCGTTTAATTGAAAATTGAAAGTCGCAAATTGAAATTGATAGTAACTGTCATCCTGAGCCTGTCGAAGGATCTCATCCGCTCCTGTCATCCCGGCCTTGAGCCGGGATCCAACATACACAAAGCCGAAAATGGTTCCCGCATCAAGTGCGGGATGACACTGCAAATTTATAATGAGTCCTTCTCCGTTCCGCTCAACATGACAAGTCTACTCCATCATAGACAATACTTAATATTTTATATTTAATATTTGATAAACGGTGTTTCAAAGTCCTTCAGCAACGGATGTTTTGTATCCTTCTCACTCAGTATCGCCTTCTCCGTCGGTATCCGCCAGTCGATGCCCAGACTCTCGTCCAGGATGCTGATACCCCCGTCCGCTTCCGGATGGTAGAAGTTGTCGCACTTGTACTGGAACACCGCCGTCTCGCTCAGCACCGCAAATCCATGCGCGAATCCCTGCGGGATGAAGAACTGCCGGTGGTTGTCCTCCGTCAATTCCACGGCCACATGCAGCCCGTACGTGGGACTTCCCTTGCGGATGTCCACCGCCACGTCCAGCACCGCCCCCTTCACACACCGCACCAGCTTGCTCTGCGTGTACGGTGGCCGCTGGAAGTGCAGACCGCGCATCACGCCATAGCTCGACATGCTCTCGTTGTCCTGCACAAAGGTGACAGGCCCCACCTTCTCATCAAACTCCCGCTGCGAGAACGACTCGAAGAAATACCCCCTCGCATCCCTGAAAACGCGTGGCTCGATGATCACCACGCCCTCTATACTTGTCTTGATTACGTTCACTTTATTAATTGATAATTGAGAATTGATAATTGAAAATTAATTCTTCATTCTTAATTCTTCATTTTCAAAGGTTCTCCTCCCCCGTTCGTTCCACCTCGCCGATTACCTGCAGCAGATACTGTCCGTACTGGTTCTTCAGCATCGGCTGAGCCAGTTCGCGCAACTTCTCTTCGGTAATCCATCCCTTGCGGAAAGCGATGCCCTCCAAACAGGCAACTTTCAAGCCCTGGCGTTTCTCGATGACCTCAATGAACGTCGAAGCCTCGCTCAGCGAGTCGTGCGTACCCGTGTCCAGCCAGGCAAAGCCACGGCCCAAGGTCTGCACCTTCAGCTCCCCGTCCTCCAGGAAACGCTGGTTCACGGTCGTAATCTCCAGCTCCCCGCGGGCCGAGGGCTTGATGTGTTTGGCCACGTCCACCACCTTGTTCGGATAGAAATACAGCCCCACCACCGCATAGTTCGATTTCGGCTGTTTCGGTTTCTCCTCGATAGAGAGGCAGTTTCCCTGCTTGTCAAACTCCGCCACGCCGTATCGTTCCGGGTCGCTCACCCAGTAGCCGAACACCGTCGCCTTTTTCTCCTCTTCCGCCGTGCGCACCGCCTCCTTCAGCATCGCGCTCAGTCCGTTGCCGTGGAAGATGTTGTCGCCCAGCACCAGGCACGCCGCATCGTCGCCGATGAAGTCCGCCCCGATGATGAACGCCTGTGCCAGCCCGTCCGGACTCGGTTGTTCCGCGTATTCAAAGCGTACGCCGAAGTCCGAACCGTCGCCCAGCAGCCGCCGGAAGCCCGGCAAGTCCTGCGGAGTCGAGATAATCAGAATCTCACGGATACCCGCCAGCATCAGCACCGAGATGGGATAATAGACCATCGGTTTGTCAAAAATGGGAATCAGCTGCTTGCTGATACCCTTGGTGATGGGATACAGGCGCGTACCTGTTCCTCCCGCCAATACAATACCCTTCATATCTAATCGTTCTTAAGGTTCTCCATTTGCGTTATTTATACAAAGTTAGGCAATCCCCCCGACATACCCAAACCTCCGCAAACAAAAAATCGGACGAAGCCGCCCTGTCGCTGCTTCGCCCGACTTTTCACAATACTTGATACTTAATATTCAATACTTCCATCTCCGACTTTTCACAAATTTACAGTTATATTATATCTGACTTTTTACAGAAAACAGTCCGTTTCATGTCTGACTTTTTACAAAAAGCATTATCTTTGCCCCAAAAAGGGAAGATACTGTATGAAGAAAGAATATTATCCAAGAGCCATTGACAAGTACCTGTTAGAATGGAAAAACGAAAAAAGGCATAAGCCCTTGCTGCTTCGTGGAGCAAGACAAGTAGGAAAGTCCTCCGCCGTACGCCAACTGGGGAAAGCCTTCACCCATTTTGTCGAGGTAAACTTCGAGAGAGATCGGGAAATCATGTCCATATTTGCAGGCAACCTCAAGCCGCAAGACATTGCTTCCCGTCTGTCCGCCTTTTATGGCACTCCCATCATTCCCGGAAAAACCCTGTTATTTTTGGACGAGATTCAGGCGTGCCCCGAGGCTATACATAGTTTGTGGTTTTTTTATGAAGACTATCCGGAACTCCATGTGATAGCCGCCGGTTCATTACTCGAGTTTGCCCTGAAAAAAATGTCCTCTTTCGGAGTAGGCCGGGTACGTTCGCTGTTCATGTATCCCATGTCCTTCGACGAATTCCTGGTAGCGACAGGCCATACAGGCTGGGCGAATGCCAAACAAAGTGCTTCGCCCGACAATCCCTTGTTCGAAGCCTTGCATGGCAAACTGGTGGAAACATTCCGCAGCTACCTGATGGTAGGCGGGATGCCCGAAGCCGTCACCCAGTGGGTAGAAACGGGAGACTATCTGAAATGCCAGCAGGTACAAGACGACATCATGCTCGCCTACGAAGACGATTTCTCCAAATACGAGACCAAGGCAGACCCAATGTTGCTCCGCCAGACCCTCCGCAGCGTCACCTTGCAGATAGGCAGCAAGTTCGTTTTCAGTCAAGTGCAGGGCAACTATCGCAGCGAGAAAATCAAAGCCGCCCTGGAGTTGCTAAAAGATGCCGGACTCATCAGACCAGTCATCCATACGGCAGCCAACGGTGTTCCCTTGGGCGTCGAGACAAACGAAAAGTTTGTAAAGTATCTGTTTTTGGACAGCGGGCTCTTGTTACGTCTGTTAGGACTGGAAAACACAAGCGGCCCGTCCGAGATGTCCCGATTCATTCTGGTCAGCACCGCATCCGACTTAGTCAACAAAGGACATGTTACCGAAATGGTAGCTGGATTGGAAATGCTCAAATACAATACTCCTACCCAGCGTCACGACCTGTACTATTGGCAGAACCTTTCACGCGGAGCACAGGCGGAAGTCGATTATGTCATTGTCAAGGACATGAATATTGTACCGATAGAAGTCAAGGCCGGCACCAGCGGTTCCATGAAAAGCATGTACCAGTTCATGACCGACAAAAACCTCGGATACGGCATCCGTACTTCTTTGGAAAACTTCGGCAAATTGGATAAGATAGACATCCTCCCCCTATACGCCCTGTCCAATCTATTCCAATCATAAGAGGTAAATTTCCAACAAAAAACGGGCGAAGCCGCCTCTCAGCCACTCCGCCCGATTTCTCACATTTAATATCTGATACCTAATATTTGAAATCTATCCACAAAGACAATCAAATCAGCGCCTTTTTAATCCCCCGATAGGCATAATTCAAAAAATAATAGCAGGAACGAAACAGTCCTATCTTCTCCACATTCCGATAAATATCCCATTGCCAGGACAGGGTTTTCAGTTTATTGGATGACACAGAATTCCCGCGAACTCGATACAAAGCCTCCACCGTATTCGTATTTCGGGCTACATACCCTCGTTTTAGGATTTCCAGCCATAAGATGTAATCCTCGTGCGAATGATTTTTGAAAAACACCTTTCCCACCTTGTCCGTGTCATAAACCGCAGTCAAGCAACCTATCACATTGCCCAACAGTAATTGTTTATAAGTTGCCATAGAAGGAGCTTTTATAAGACGATTATTCCGTTCTCCCTGTTCTGTCATTTTCTCATAGTTGGAAAAGCAAATCGCCATATCTTCATATTGCTCAAACATCTTCAACTGTCTTTCCAGTTTATTGGGCAACCAGATATCATCACTATCCAAGAATGCAATATACCTACCATGAGCATGTTTCACCCCGATATTTCTGGGGAAAATAGGAGAACCGGATGGAGTATCATTCTTAAAATATTTTATCCTCCCATCTATACGTTCCATTCCCTTTATTATATCAGCAGAATCATCTGTAGAGCCATCATCCACGACCACCAATTCCCAGTCCCGATACGTTTGTTGCCTTACAGACTCTATCGCTTGACGTATAAAAGTACCAGAATTATAACAAGGCATTATAACCGAAAACATACCCTTACTTCAAGACATCTAAAAATTCAACAATGGGTTGAAACTGTTCGTTCCACCCGGACTCCTCTCCTTCATACCGTTCCAGAGCCTGCTTTTTCACTGACAAATCTTCTCTATGCTCCAAAACGTAATCTATAATTCGATTTATATCTGCCACATTATAAGGATCTACAACATAACCGATATTCTTCTCCGATACAAAATCGCCCAATTTCGTTTCTTTAGCATATACACAAGGTACATGATATGCAATAGATTCATGAAACTTGTTGGAAATGGCATACTTCACATTATAATCCTTGTTTGGGTAAGCCGCCCACACTAAATCTGCTCCAGCATACAAGCGAGGTAAATCTTTACCTTCATATCGACCGGTAAACGCCACATTGGAACAATTTTCCGCATACTTTTTCAAATCAGCCAAGTCCTGTCCTTCACCATGCAAAAACAGGAATACATTCTTACGTTCCCGTATTGCATCTATCAGATTTTTCAAGATATCTGCATACCTTACCAGGCCTATATACGAAATGACGAAACTCTCCGTATTCTTAGCGATGGGTGAAGAAGGGAATATCTGCAAAGGCTTGTTCTCCAACACGAACTTTTTCCCTGGGAAAAAGGTATATAAAGGCTCAAAAAAACGAGAAGCGAACACAATAGCATCTGTCCGTTTCAAAGCCCATCGTTCAATTTGCTCTAATATTTTCCGTACCCCCCGACAAGCAGCTGTAGGGATGTCCAAATTCTCATAAATTAAATACTGCCCTTTCTTTTTCATCAATGCGGCTAAGAACAGCATATCCCAATGCGAGGCTATAACAATTTTTGGATCCTTTAGCCGATTACATTCCTTCAAGAAAGAATAATATCCCACCAAATGCGTAAGCTTACTGAACAGATTTCCATAAGCAGACTTCGCACAATATATCATCATACCTGCATCAGTATCAACAATCTCCCTATCATCCCTATTCCAAGCCACATAATTCACTGCGTTATCTCCATAATAAGTTCGCAAGGTTTGCACAATGCGTTTATTTCTCGTATTTATTGGATATGAAGAGTCCAAAATCAAAAAAGGAAGTGAAGCCATAACCTTTAAAAAATAGTTTTATAGTAATAGAATTCCACTAGATGAGGAGTTGTTAATAATCGATGTAACAAAATCAAACTATATAAACATATTACAGCCGTAACCAACAATCTATTACGTTGTCCTTTAAATGCAAGGATCAAATAGGGTATTATAAAAATTTGAAATTCACGAAAGCCATAAGCCAATCGATGAGATAAAATCTCTATATTATTAAATATCAGAGAAATAAATATTGCAAAGAAAAATCCGTTTAACAACAAATTATACTTTTTTTCTGGCATATTTATCAATGCCCTGAATTTCAAGAATAAGATTAAAATAATAATTCGAAAGATAAGCCCTAAATTAAGTCCTACGCTTCTTGAATAGACATCAGACCTTAAATAATTATACAGTTTATCATATAAGTAGTTGTCATATCCTATAATGGTAAATATTAACTCCAACAAATCAAATCCTGTAACAACACATAATAGGCCCAAGCCCAATGAAATATAAATCCATTTTTCACTTAGCCGAACTCTTCCCAAAACAGGGATAAACATAAATAAAAATGAAGTATAATGAAATAGCCCGGCACATATTATAACAAAAATATATTTATACCACTTTTGTCCCTGTAAATACAACACACAAGCCCAATAAGATAATCCGATTGAAATACCTTGACGAATACCATCAAAATCACGTTCAAAGAATAGCCCAACCAAATATATCAATACAGAAACTGAAACAAAAGGAGATAAATATTTTATTACATAGAACTTTAGTGAGATGTTCAGGAACCCAGTTATCATCCAGAATATGGGAAAAGATGAAGTGAAAACAAGAATAACCTTCATCCACAGTAGAAATAAAGGTTCTACAAAATCTTCATTTATACTTGAAGGTTTTTCAAACATGTGCTGATATGAATAATAATCAGTTCCCACCGATCCCTTAAAACATACCAATCCAATTAAAATACTCCATATAATCCAAACGCCAAATCCCCTTATCTTTTGACAAATTGGCTCTACTCGTTGCCAAATATAAACCTCAATTATTGCAAATAAGGAGACTATTCCCCAAACAAAATAATATATCAGCATTTTTACCTATTATCAGTAAACACTTAATCAAGATACTCGCCCCTTAATATAAGAAACCACAATCAGGTTATATAAAATAATCAGTTTTGCAATTAGCATAAATCTGTAGTAAAAAAATCGTCCTATAATTATATCAATGAGCCAA
The DNA here is from genome assembly GCF_900128475.1 of Mediterranea massiliensis. GTDB lineage: Bacteria > Bacteroidota > Bacteroidia > Bacteroidales > Bacteroidaceae > Bacteroides > Bacteroides massiliensis_E. Next base: position 660,952 of record NZ_LT635838.1, read on the forward strand.
GTATCCATTAAAATTCTATCCAATATAAATATTTTATACAACCACCACACATATGACATTATGATGAATAACAGCTATCTCTTATCTTCTATCATTCCTTGATATCATTCGAAATGCATACTTATGTTTGTCATACGTTATCCATTGGCTTTAAATTCTCGTCAACCCAGGCCGACACCTCCCTCATTGAACTTATAAATTAGGCAAAATCTTATTCCTCACAAAAAGGATAAAAGGATTCTAAAGCAATTCCTTACTCTGGTACATGGAATAAATATTTCTAAATATTCTGACTAGCAGCGTAGATAGAACATTCAAAACGACATGAATACTAACAAACCTACAGCAATCAAATCATTGTTACAATTCGACTACACGCCAATCCATCCCCATAAGGATTTATTGCCTTACTCATCTGATCATAACAATTTTGATTATCAAGCAATTCAGACACCTCTTGAACGATTTTATCATAGTCAGTTCCTACCAATTTTACAGTTCCTGCCTCCAGAGCTTCTGGGCGTTCAGTAGTATCGCGCATTACCAAAACAGGCTTTCCTAATCCAGGTGCCTCCTCCTGAATTCCTCCACTATCCGTCAGTACGATAGTCGATTTTTCCATTAAATAAACAAAACTCAAATATTCCAATGGTTCGATAAAGAACATGTTACCTAAGTTGGACAAATCCTCGCCAAAGACCTCATGAATCGGCTTACGGACATTGGGATTCAGATGCATCGGATAAACGAAGTCGACATCCGGATGTTTCTTCGTCAGATCCTTGATAGCCGTACACATGTGGATAAAACCGTCTCCAAAGTTTTCCCGGCGATGCCCGGTTATCAGAACGAGTTTCTTTCCATTAGCCAAACGATTGACATCATAACCGGCATTCTTCAGCAAAGCTTCCAGCTCTGCATCTAAGGCCTTGTCTCGCTTTATCTTATCCACTACCATATAAAGCGCGTCAATCACCGTATTGCCGGTCACGGCAATCTGATCTTCCTTGACACCTTCAGCCAACAGGTTCTGGCGGCTCAACGGAGTGGGAGCAAAGTGATACGTCGCAATGCGTCCTGTTATCTGGCGGTTCATTTCTTCGGGCCACGGACTGTAAATGTTATGGGTGCGAAGCCCGGCCTCCACATGTCCTACAGGAATCTGCTGATAGAAAGCAGCCAAAGCCGCTGCCGTAGAGGTTGTCGTGTCACCATGTACCAGTACCACATCCGGTTGGGCTTCCTTCAGCACATCACGCATGCCGGTCAGGACACGGGCCGTCACATCGTAGAGGTCCTGCCCCTGCTTCATGATGTTCAGGTCATAATCGGGTTTTATTGCAAAAATATGCAGAACCTGGTCGAGCATTTCACGATGCTGACCAGTCACACATACGATAGTATCGAATCGTTCAGGATATTTCTGAAATTCCTTCACTAAAGGAGCCATTTTTATAGCTTCGGGACGAGTACCGAAGACAAGTAAAATTTTTTTCATTTCTATTACTTAAACAGTTTCTTTATTAAATAAATTACACAAAACAGAAGATATAAAACGGAGCCTAACCATATAGAATACTTAATTCTAAAAATTTCTTTTTGTGTTCTCAAAGTTGACCTCGAAGAAATTCCTCCCGTTGCATCATATATCGCAACGATACAATTTACAAATTTATATTGCCAACCTGCTTTTTTGACCCTATAAAAAAAATCATAATCAGCAGCTATTTTATATTTAAGATTAAATGGAAAATCCAACAGCACTTGACGCCTACAAAAAATTGATTGATGGCAAGCAGGCATAACACTATGCATAGAACTACTTTTATATTCAATTAACACATCTTTTGCTGGATATCGAAAAATTGTATTTCCAAACACACTAGCAACATTTTCAGCTATAGACTCTACAAAAAGTGCAGAAATAGTTTCATTACAATAAAAGGAATCACCCGCATTCATAAAATTTATCCAATTACCAGAAGCAACAGATACCCCTTTATTCATAGCATCATAGATTCCATTATCAGGCTCACTGATCCAATAAGCCAACCGATCTGCATATTTTTTTATTATATCTACCGACCCGTCTATACTGCCTCCATCTATAATAATGTATTCAATATTGGGATAAGTTTGATTCAAGACTGACAATATCGTTTCTTCAAGTGTTGAAACTGCATTATAGCATACTGTTATAATAGAAATCTTTACCATTACAGAATATATCAAATAATTATTATCGTTTTCCTCACACCAAATTGTTTACAAAATCTTTATAAACCAAACCAACGCCTTCGTTCAAACTCACCAAAACTTTCTAAATCCAGGACTTTCGTTTTGGTTTACGTCCAACTATGTATACGGTGTGCCATTCGGGGGAATAGGTTTTCACGATATCTCCCCCATCGTAACCAATAATGCATCATAGTTTTACAGACTTCATTCTCTGTTCGCACAGATATTCAACTTTTCAGGATGACGTTCAAAAAACTTCACTAATTAATCACAACGTTAACAGTCTTTCTCAATAGTTCAAATCTAAAAATCTTCACTTACTGGTAAGCGTCCAATTTTGACGTACCCTACAGGGAAAGCCCCTTTGGGAAGCTTTCCTCTTAAAGTTTTCAAAAACCGGACTTGATTTTTAAAGTTTGTTAGTATTGATTCCGATGGTCATCGGTAGCAGATTCTCATAATCCCTACGCCCTTTGACCACCTCACGGAAAAATTTCTTTAAATAAGCCAGGGCGGAGATACCGTTGGCCCGGCAAGTAGATATCAAAGTATGATAGGCGGCTGACACATTCGCCATACGGTTGCTGCCAAAGAACAACGAGTTCTTCCGCTCACCCGCCAAGGGACGGATGAAACGCTCCGCAATGGTATTGTCGATGCTGTAGCGGCCGTCTTTCAAGTAGGCGAACAGCTGATTCCAGAAGTTCTTCAGGTAATTGACCGCCTTTTCCATCAGATCTCCACGGGGAGGATGACCCTCCGAAGTCAGCACATTCAGAAAACTGCGCATGCGGCCGATGACTTCCTTTGTCCGCAGGGAGTTCCGTTGTCGGGTTATCTCTTCAGCTGTCAGACCGGACTGGCGGTAACTGTCTTCCTGACCGTACAACCAGCCGATGTATTCCAGCATCTGTTTCGCATTCAGGTCACCGCCCTGCTCGTAGGCATACACGAACTTGGCACGCGCATGGGCCAGGCAGCAGAGATGTTCCGTGTCGTACAGCCTGTCTTCCAGATACATGTACACATTGTAGCCGTCCGACTGCAGCGCCCTGATCTGCCGGTCGCCCAAAATGTTCTTCAGGGCATCACGGCTGCGGGAACCTTCCTCATAACAATAGATGACAATCTTCTCTTCACGGTTGACCAGACACCAGATATATCTTTTACGATAACGGTCCTGTACCTTCACCTTGCACCAGGTCTCGTCGCAGTTCACGATGGCATCTTTCTCCATGGCCATATTCTTGAGCGTTTCAACCAGTCCCCTGGTAAACCCTGCACCTTTCTCAAGCCAGTTGGTCAAGGTCATGCGGCTCAGGAACATACCATGGTCGTTCAGACGGTACATCTCACGGTAATAAGGCACATCCAGCACAAAATGGTTGAAGGCCAGATGGGCCAGGAAATCAGCGGATGCATGGGTTCCCGGAACCACATCCATGTAATCGGGGCCTCCGTCTTTGGAAAGGTAGCCTTCGCAGATTCTACCGTCCGGCAGCTTGTAACGGACAACCTGATACCTGTGCTCCAGAATATAGCTCACTTGCTCGTAAGAATACTTGTGGAATGTCTTGATAATAACTGCTTCTTTCGGCAAACGGCAGAAATCGAAATCATGGCACACGGACTTATCTGCCTTCATACGTTTGTAAGACATTCCCTGGCGGTATGGCCGTTCCTGTTTACTACCGGCAGATGACGGAATGTCCGTTCCCCTCTCCTCCGAAGGAAGGTTGGGAGTGGAACTGCCGTCAAAATCTTCCTTGTCAGCTTCGCGGGAATCGGAGCCACGGTTCTTGGACGAAACCTTCTGGGTCTTGCCGTCGAAGCGGTTCTTGTCTGAAAGCTTCTTCTGTTCCTTCAAGGCGGCATTCTCCTTCCGGAGCTTTTCTATCAGCGCGTCACGATCCGACAGCATACGTTTCAGCTCATCAATCATCCTGGTTTGTGCTTGTGAGCTTTCATTCAGAGTCAGCAGCTGTTCGGTCATACGGTCGAGCTTCGCCAGAAGCCGCTCCCTTTCTGCCTTGTCAGCCTTGCGTAAGGCAAAAAGTTCGTCAAGCAACATTGATTTTTCCATGGAATTCATATCGGAATAACGGTCAGCCCAAGGTTCCGTCTCTTTTTCACGGAACCTCAGTTGTTCGGCCGAAGCCAATATCTTTTCAAATTCACGATCGTCCATGTCACTCTTTTTTATACCATAAAGATACTCATTTCCAGTGACATAAACAAATTATTTCACATTTATTTATCTGATATTCAACGAGTTGATCACAGGATCCTGTAACAGCACAACCACATCTTTCCATTGGATGCTATATACCGTTTCTTCACCCTGCCTGCATACCTGCATAAACTTATAACCCGAAGAGAAACGCTTCTCATACAGACTGAAGGAACGGCGGTCGTAAGAAAACAGCCTGACTTTCCGACGGTCCCTGGACATCACAATGAAGACTTCATCTTCTTCCGGCTCGCGGTTCAACTGCTGATGGATCACGGAAAGCACACGTTCATATTTGCAGCGCATGTCATGGAAGTTTCTCAGGTAATAAAACCTGTTCATGCCTGTAACATTCAGCATAGTCCCTCCAACTTCTCTACCAGGTCCTTCAAACCCTTGTAGCTTAAATTCCGTTGCTGGATGCGCATTCCACCCGTTATACGGATGTCTATCATGAATCTCAACGGAGGGGATGACAAGGCACCTCCCATCAATGGGGCGGAAGCTGAAAGATCCTTTTCCGGTTCTTGCTCCACCTGTTGTCCTTCTACCTGTACCGGGACAATGTGATGTCGGGTATCCTTGTACCATTTGTGAAACAGATTGTAGGGTACTTTGTTTTTCAAACAGAAGTCCTGGATGGACTCACCTTGCGGCATCGCCTCCGCTTTGTAACGGATGAACAGATGCTCAAAATCGCTGCTGCTATACATGCTTACTGGTTTTTGATTACAGCAGCGAAGATCGACTTTTTTATACTTTAGGGCAAGACGTCAAAATTGGACGCTTACCCCCTACCTACCTGATACTACGCATCACAAGACCTCATTGTACCAATATCGTCTATAAAATCTATTATATAGGAGGGCGTCTATCCACAGTTTTCAGAAGCAACTCATCAACCTAGATGAAACACCTCTAATTCTTTTCCGTCAGAATACTACAATCCGTATGTCGTACACTGAACATGACTCCTATAAAACATCCTAGAGAATTTTACTACATCAGACAATCTCTGAAAAATCTCTTGATTAAATTCTACTCTCTTCAACCCAGATATAATAGTGGTATTTCTCAAGCAAAAGGTCACTCCAAACATAATCTACACCTTCGAAATCTGTTTCCTTCGTATCGATATGTTTTCATCTTTACAGTAAGATTGTAACATGTGATTCCCTATTATTTGGATGTTGACAACCTTGGTTGTTCGAACTGAATAATCTTACCTAATTTCTCGCTCCACATTGGTGGAACCGCCATTCCATGAACCTGTGGTGTTTAACTCAATAAGTAACATAAAACTCACAAAAGCCCATGCTCTAACTGCATAATTTGTAAGATAGACACCTCCTGATAATCTACGATTTTTAACAACAATCATCGCAGAGGTATGCCTGAAGGCAATGCGTATCAAGGAGAAAAATAGTAGAGCAATCTCAGCTGATTTAACCATACTATTCTCTACCATTTGTTATTTCATCATATAATGCACAAATTTCTTCTGCATTAGCCTCTATTGTAAATTTCTTACTCGTTTTTACTGCGTTATCAATCATACAACTATATGATTCATAATTCTTTACAACTTCATCTATGCAGTTTGCCAAATCTACCACATTATTAACTTCAAAAACTAAACCATTTTGCTTGTTTACGATCAGTTCGGTATTAGCCCCCGAATTACTCACTATAGGAATCATCCCATTCCCCATGTACTCTATTGTAACTCTACCGAAGGCTTCATTTTCCGAAGCTAATATTCCAATATGACAGAATTGAGATTTTTCCACCACATTGGAAATGTATCCATAAAAGCTAACATAATCTTTCAATTTCAAATCGTCAACCATAGATAATATAGTAGCCTCATACCGTTTGTCGGAAAAGCCTCCAAATACATGTAAATGAACATTGTCTATATGATCAACATACACTACTCTATTCAAAGCCTTCAATATAACGTCAGGATGTTTCCCTTCATAAACAAGACCTATTACCGCAAGATGGAACATATTTTTCCCCTTCTCAACTATCATCTTATTACTTGTAGATACGCCATTATATATAGTGACAATCCTAGGTTTAGTTAAAAACTTAGAAAAGTAATCCCTTAATGAATTAGATACTGCGATAATAACTGTTGCACAATTATTCCATACGTAATATTGATATGCGTCCCCTAAATTAAATGAACATTTATAGTGTTCTTTTGCAAATTCCCTAAAATGCCAAACATGAGGGACCTTCATTAAACAAGAAAGATAGGCGCCAATATTGATAACACTTGAATTGGTATGGATCAAATTTATGCCTTTCTTTTTGAATTTCAAAAAAAGATAGAATGATACGAAACAATTAATAGCGGCTTTTATAAGATTCTTTATTTTGCTCAACCATCCCTTTCCTACATACATGGTTGAATATATGAAACATCTATGATACTCAATGCCCAAAGCATCAAGCTCAGAGTTAAAATCGCCTTGATGTCGAGGTACCAAGACAATAGGTGTATGATTTGTATGTGCCCTAACATATTTGAGCAGACCTAACAAAGAACGATTAGCACCTAATAACTCACTATAATGGGTCACATATAAAATTTTCATATTTTCACAACCTCCCATCAACCGTCTCCCGATCTAACACTTCTTTCACATCATACACTACACCGTTCTTGTCCTTCAAAAACTCACGAATCTCTATTTCCTTAAATTCATTATGAGCCACACATAATACCACGGCATCGAACTGGCCTTTCAGCTCGGAAAGTTTATGATTGGTAAGATCTAAGTTGTATTCATGTTTCACGTGAGCTACGTCGGCCCAGGGATCATATATAGTTATGTTATTAGTATACTCGTGTAAGGTTGAATAGATATCTACAATTTTCGTATTACGTATGTCAGGACAATTTTCCTTGAAGGTAATGCCTAAAAGCAGAATATGTGCGTCTTTCACAAGCACCCCTTTCTTGTTCATTAGTTTGATGACCTGGTGTGCTACATATTCCCCCATTCCATCGTTCAATCGACGAGCAGCAAACATTACGCGCGGCAATACCCCATACACTTGTGCCTTCTGAATCAAATAATAAGGGTCAACAGAAATACAATGCCCACCAACAAGACCCGGTTTTAGTTTAATGAAATTCCATTTGGAGGAAGCCGCTTCAATAACGTCATTGGTATCAATTCCCATTGCATTGAATATCTTAGCCAATTCATTCATAAAAGCAATATTCACATCACGCTGCGAATTTTCTATGATTTTGGAAGCCTCTGCCACTTTAATGGATGGGGCTTTATGCGTTCCATTTACAAGAACAGTATTGTACACACAATCCACAACATCCGCAATCTCAGGTGTAGATCCAGAAGTAACCTTTTTGATTTTCTCAACTGTATGTTCCTTATCACCCGGGTTAATACGTTCTGGCGAGTAACCAGCATAAAAATCTACATTAAACTTTAAACCGCTTACCCTCTCCACTACAGGTAAGCATTCTTCCTCTGTTACACCCGGATATACAGTTGATTCATACACAACAATATCTCCTTTTGATATAACTTTACCAACCGTCTCACTGGCCCCCCAAAGTGGACGAAGGTCAGGACGATTATTCTCGTCTACCGGTGTGGGAACAGCAACCACATAAAAATTGTAATCTTTTATCTCGTCCAGATTAGTTGTGCAACGGAAGCCATGCTTGTCAATTGCCTCTTGTAACAAATTATCATCCACTTCCAGAGTCGCATCATGTCCTGCATTCAGTGCATCAACCCGACTCTGATTCAGATCAAAACCGATTGTTTGAAATTTTGTTGAAAAAAGACGGGCCAAAGGAAGGCCTACATAGCCAAGCCCTATCACACAAATTTTAATTGAATTCATATTATAACTATTTCTTAATTAATCAATAACAAAAAACATCAATCCTTTTCAGGATAAACAACAACAGGATGAAAATTCACAAGAGAGAATATTGCCTTGAAGAAAATTCTTAAACGTTTTACATCAAAATGCACTATCAGCTTTGCAAACATTAAAAAAGATGATACTATCCATTTGAATTTTTCTTTCCAATTTTTATAAATTAAAGCAATGTGACCGTTATTTCTGATCTGATAAAAATAGAAATTCAATCTATTGGGATCAGTTTCTGTATAAAAGGACAAGGAGCATTGAATCTTTCTCTTATGTACCACTACACTACGACAGGCCATAAAACAATCATACTTGGATGAAATTCGTGAAGTATATTCGGTATCGTCACCCCAAATGAAATATTCTTTGTATGGTAAACCCATTTCTTTTATTGTTGCAATACTAAACAAAACTGATACAAAAGTAGCATCTACAATCTTAATCATACCGTAATCAGCTAACTCATGATAACAAGGATATCCGTTAGATGACGGGCGATTGTCCACGGTCGGGACATTCATCGGTTCTCCATCTATTCCCTTAACTCTACTGCATACAAAACCAATCTTTTCCTTCCTATAATAAGCCTCTAAAAGCTCAGCCAGTGCTTCTGGTGAGCAGATTACGTCATCATCCATTACCCAACAATAGTCATAATGCTGCTCTGCCACATATTTCATTCCGGTAAAAAAACCTCCTGCACCTCCCAAGTTCTCTTGCGTAATAGTTATTATATCACTTTGCTCATTTAACCAAGAAAGAGTATTGTCAGTTGAGCCATTATTTACAACTATAATATCAAAATTTGTATAAGTTTGTTTCCGTAAAGAAGTAATGCATTCTTTCAATAAAGATAATCTATTGTATGTAACAACTACGACAGCTACTTTTTTTGTATAATCCATAACAACACCTATTTAAAAAAGATAGATTCTTAAACTAGCCGAAATGCATTCATCACTTTCTCCACTATCGGTGCCATATCATAATATCTATACTCCGCCAATCGGCCACCGAATATTACCTTCTCCTCCTTATCAGCCAACTGTTTATATTGCTGATACAAACAGTTATTCCGTTCATCATTAACAGGATAGTACGGCTCCATACCTTCTACCCATTCTGTAGAATATTCTTTGGAAATAACTGTTTTTTGATAATCATAAACTTCCTGTCCAAACATCTCAAAATGTTTGTGCTCAATAATACGTGTATAAGGTACTTTACGTTCAGTATAGTTTACGACCGCGTTCCCTTGATAATTTGGTATATCAAGTATTTCTTCCTCAAATCGTACAGTTCGATATTCCAGTTTGCCAAAACGGTAGTCGTAATATTCATCTATCTTACCTGTAAAAACAATTTTTTCAGTAATATTTTCCCAATAGGTACGATTTGAAAAAAAATCTACTCCAGTCTTAGCTTCAATACCTTCCAGTAATCCATCAATCAATTTGTTATATCCACCGATAGGAATACCTTGGTATTTATCATTGAAATAGTTATTATCAAAAACCAATCTAACAGGCAGACGTTTAATAATAAAAGCAGGCAGTTCGGTACATTTTCGTCCCCACTGCTTTTCCGTATAACCTTTAATCAATTGTTCATAAATATCTTCGCCAATTAGCATTTGGGCCTGTTCCTCCAGATTGCGGGGCTCTGTTACCCCATCAGCCTTCATCTTTGCCACTATTGCAGCTTTCTGCCCTTCAATCTTTGCCATCGCTTCAGCTGGTGTAGTGACACCCCACATCTGATAGAAAGTATTCATATTAAAAGGCAGATTGTAAAGCTTACCTTGATAGTTAGCGACAGGAGAATTGGTATAGCGATTGAATTCCACTATGGAATTGACAAAATCCCAAACTTGCTTATTGGAGGTATGGAAAATATGCGCGCCATACTTATGTACATTAATCCCTTCTATGTTCTCACAATAGATATTACCGCCTAAATGCGAACGTTTGTCTATCACCAAGCACTTCTTACCTTCTTTATGGGCAAGATGGGCAAAAGTGGCCCCGTACAGCCCAGAACCAACTATCAGAAAATCGTATTGTTTCATAAAAAATTAGTGTTTTATCAACTTAAAAACGTATTGTAATACTTCACCGAACAACGAATCTTTCATTATCCACAATACGCCTACATAAACACATCCTCCAACAAGCGTAGAAAGAATTAGTAACAACAGAACGTTATTTAGCAACAAAGTCAGAGGAAATACCACAATTGCCATCACAAACGAAGCTATCAAATAATTTGCATTGCCCCTTTCGAAAAGTGAAAAAGGAATATAACGGTATCCCCACCAAATCTGTATCAACAGTACAGTTAATTCTGCTATGAAAGTAGAAATAGCTGCTCCCGTATATGACCAATATGGAATAAGTAATAAATTAAGTATCAGATTAATAACAGCTCCACCTACTGTACTCCAAATAACCAAATTTTCTTTGCCCAATGGATAAAGAATTTGGATACCAAACACATTACTCAAACCTATAAATATGATAATCGGAGCTGTCCATGCAAGAACCGATGCAGCATTCGCAAATTCCGGACCTCCAAAAAGAATTACAATCGGTGATGCCAATAGAATCAAACCAAATGTAGAGGGAAAGGAAAGAGCCAGCACCAGACGATATGACTTACGAGTAACAGCCGCAAATTCATCCATGCGCCCATTTTCAACCAAATTAGAACAGCGAGGAAGCAACACCACACCTAATGACGCCACAACAGTCAACACGATGTGGGAAATTTTATTACCTGCCGTATAATAGCCTACAGCACTGTCACCCTTCATAAAACCAAGCATTACTGTATTCAAATTCAAATATATACTCGTAACCAGATTGAATACAAAAATATGAAGCGAGGGCTTTAGATGTCTCCATACCTGCAAACGATTCCATGGGATTTGTTCTAAAGCAATATATTTACGAAGATGGATGAAATTGATGATGTTATTACCCACCGTAGATCCTACTATAACGAAAGCATATATCAACAAATCATCTTTCGTCTTGACAAATAGGAATAAGGCCATAGCCGCCAAAAGACGGAATATTACTGCCCGTACAGTAATAAATTTGAAATCTTCTATCGCCTGAAAAAACCAGTTTACACCCAGACTCGTAAATAGTATAGTCAAGCTCAACACATAGAACAAGGCCAGTTGGGAATGAATTTGAGGAATAAATTCCCCCAATATCCAGACAATGACATACCCACCTAAACATAAAATAAGGCTGAGCAGGGTTATCTCTACTGTAACCGTGTTTCGTTTGACAATATCATCACGGTATTTCGCCACTTCACGGACTGCATACATCGGAATACCCAGACTGGTAAGTAACACAATGTAGGCAACAATCGACTGAAGAAAGTTTACAGCACCGATACCGTCCGGCAACAATACACGTGCGGCATATGGGAACGTAATAACTGGAAAGACAATTCCAGTTATCGTATTCAAAAAATTAAAAACTACGTTCGCTTTTAAGGATGCCATAATAAATAGTTATTGTTTCGATTCAAAAGAAATTGATGATTAATAGTTAATAATGAATGATTAATGCCCCACGAGAAAAAAACTCGGGCTACACTTCGTACCACTAAGGGAATTACATCACAAGTTGCCACCCTGCCACCCCTCTCTACACACTTTCTCACGCGCGCGGGGGAGAGACAGTGTTAAATGCGTTAACACTCAGGTGGATATATACGTTCTATATAAAATGTCCGGTTTTCAGCATGCCAGGGTGTCAAGGCCGGGCGGAGAACAGGAACGGTTCGCACCGTTCCTGCCTTGCATGGACAGCATCAGTCACAACGGGACCGGCAATCAGCCTCCAGACTGCGGTAAAGCTCGCGGAGGAACTGACCGAGGGGCAGCTCACGACTGCCGGCACACACCGGTACGTAGAGCCGCAACACGACATAGTAGGGCATGAGGCGGGTTTCGACCCTTTTTTTACCCGTTTATAGGTCGACAGCGAAAGCCCTGTCTGCGTGGCAACCTCTTCGTTAGTCAGCGTACGCCCGTCCACAGGGACCAGACGTTGCAACAGCTGAATGTATTCGCCCAGATGGACGTGAATTTCAGTTTTTTTATTCATACAAAATCTCTTTTAAATTTTGAGTTCAATTGGATTTTGTACGCAACAGCTCTGCTAACGGATGTTAAGTAAGTTAATTTTTAACGGAATCAGTTCACACGTGCGGACCGACAGACTTGGCCGATTCACACAAAATTCGCTCCTTTACAGAGAGGAACAGTATGGATCCCGCATCAAGTGCGGGATGACAACCTGAATGCATCAAGCGCGGGATGACAACCAACATGCATCCGGTGCGGAATGACACATCGGGAAAAGGCCTCAATGTGTTATGATACAAAATTATTCACTTTAAAATCTGATAGGATGAAAAATCAAATTCTCAGCCTGTTTCAAGGCTACACGGACCTGCGTCCGACAAACACTACCCTGTCCAACCTGGCCGAACAAATCCGTACGGACGAACAGCTGAAGGCCTATACGGACAAACACCGGTACTACCTGAACCAGGAACAGGCCAAAGCGGCCGCAAGCATCAAGGCGACCTGCCCCTGCTTCGCCGTGTCGGTGCACTTCGACGGCGGAAAGCGCAAGGAGCACATCGACGGCTGGACGCACCTGTGCCTGGCGGACTTTGACCATATCGGCACCGGCAGCCTGGCGGACTGCCTGCGACGGGTGCGCGAGGACCCGCATACGCTGCTGGCCTATACCACCATCAGCGGGGAGGGGCTGCGCATCATCGCGGCCTATGAAGCGGCCGGGGACTACACGCCACGCTCGGAACAGGAGCTGCACGTGCTGGCCTTCCGGCAGATGAACGAGCATTACGCCCGCCTGACGGGACTGCCCTATGACGAGAAGTGCAAGAACTGCACCCGGCTGAGCGGACTGGCGCACGACCCGGAGGCGTACTTCCAACCGGCAGCTACGCCGTTCATCATCGCAAAGCCACGGCCGGAAGAACATCCGGCCCGGCTGAAGGCGCAGCGGATGAAGCTGCGCCGCCTGGTGGAGGCGGCGGAACGGGTGCTGGCCGACGAGGGCGTGGCCTACACGGCCCACCACCACAACGAATACATCATGCGCATGGGCTACCTGCTCAATGCCTACGGGGCCGACCGGGAGGCGGCTACCGACTGGGCGGTGAAGCACTTTGCCGACTACGACGGCGACGTGGCCGCCATACTGCGCTCGTGCTACCAGCGCACCGACGAACACGGCACGCGCGCTCCCGAAACGGACAACCGCCGCAAGCGGACGGCCGACAGCCCGGGAAAAGCCACCGTGGACGTCATCGAAGCCTTCCTGACCCGGCAGGGACGCTTCCGCAAGAACACGGTGACGGGAAAATATGAGTTCGCTCCCGAGGGAACGGAGGATTTCTGTGACCTGACGGACCGCGAGGTGAACTCGCTGTGGCGACGCCTGTGCAAGGAGGAAGCCCCCGCCCGCAAACAGGACGTGCAGACCGTCATCGAATCGGACTTCGTGGAGCTGTACAACCCCTTCCGCGAATATGTGGACGCCCTGCCCGCCTGGGACGGCACCACCGACTACATCGGCCGGCTGGCTGCCGCCGTACACGTCAGGGAGGACGGCGACCTCTTTGTCCGCTTCTTCAAGAAATGGCTCGTGGCAATGCTGGCCTCGCTGCTCGACGAGGAGACAGTGAACCACGAGATACTGGTGCTCATCGGCCGCCAGGGCATCTACAAGACCACCTGGCTGAACAACCTGCTGCCGCCCGAGCTGCGCCGCTACTTCTACCTGAAGTCCAACAGCCGCAACATCACGCGCGACGACCTGCTGACGCTCTCGGAGTTTGCCCTGGTGTGCCTCGAGGAGCTGGACGAGATGGAGAGCAAGGAGCTGAACCAGCTGAAGGCGCTCACCACCATGCGCCACGTGAGCGAACGGGCGGCCTATGCCCGCTACAAGGAGGTGCGGCCCCACATTGCCAGCTTCTGCGGCACGAGCAACAACCGCCAGTTCCTGAACGACCTGAGTGGCAACCGCCGCTGGATGCCTTTCGAGGTGGAGAGCATCGACAGCCCCTACGACCATCCGGTGGACTACCGGCACGTCTATGCCCAGGCATATGCCCTGATCCGCCGCGACTTTCCCTACTGGCTGGACGACGACGAGATACGGGCACTGAACCAGCACAACCGCCACTTCGAAGTGCCCTGCCTGGAACAGGAGCTCATCCTGACGCACTACCGCCGCCCGATGGAGGGCGAGACCTGCCTCTTCGTGACGAACGCGCAGATACTGGCGCGCATCAACGCGGGCCTGCGCCACAAGCTGAGTCCCGTGAAAATCGGGATGGTGATGACGCAGGAAGGCTTCCAGCAGATCCGCGTCAGCGGCAAGCGGGGCTACCGCGTCGTCGAGCTGACGGGCGACGAAATCTACCGGAACCAGCAGGCGATGGGGAGGTTTGCTTAATGAAGAATGAAGAACGAAGAATGGAGAATTCTAAAAACGGGATCCTTCACGATGTTCAGGATGACAGGTACTTCATTTTCAATTTCCCATGATCCATTATCATGTTCCTAAAGTCCATAGTTAGTGCGCTAATGTACATAGTTAGCGCGCTAAAGTAGGTAGTTAGCGCACGAAAGTAGGTAGTTAGCACACGAAAGTAGCTGATATCGGACTTTACTCCTCTTCTTTCTTTTTCCGGAATCCGGCCAGCAAATCACGGGCAAAGAGTATCCAGCCTACGGAACCGACACCGGCCAGGAAGACGAAGCCAATGAGAATCATGGGCTTGGAGGGCTTGGAGGCACGAAGAGGAACTGTAGCCTCCTGCACCACGGCATAAACAGGGGTACTCTCCTGCACCTTGGCTTTGGCCAACTGAAGTTGCTGGGCTGTCTGGTTATACAGATTATAAGCCAGATTCATCTCGTTCTGGAGACGTTCCTGACGGGTCTGTACACTGAGAAAAGACAAATTCTGGTTCATGTCCACAAAATCGGCGTAAGCCTGCTGAGCCTCATAATACTTCTGACGAGCCTCATCGTACAATTGCTGGGCGAATTCCAAATCGCCCCGTGCCTTGCTGGTGCGATAGTCCGTAATATATTGCTGAAGACGGTCCATCACCGTATCTGTCAACGTAGCAGCGATGAGAGGGTCCTGCATGGTGACCGACAAGGTTATCATATAGGTTTTCTTGTCTACGGATACGACAATACGCCGTCCCAAAGCCCCGACAATGCCCGCCTCCTCATGGGTCAGATGAAAAGGATTGACCGCAGCAGCAGACAGCGTATCAGCCTTTTCCTCACGGAAAAGCGAAAGCCCCCAGCCCAAACATCTGGAAGGGAAACCGATAACAGCACGCCACCAGGGGGCGCGTTGATAATCCTTCAGATATTCATACAAACTTATTTGCAGCGAATCGTCCATTCTGCGAAGAGGAACGGAAAACAGACTCGTGGAAAATCTCACCGAAGAGACGATGTCCGGGTAAAAATTAGGATTGATCGCATCGCGTGTATTGTTGGTCTGCAAATTGATGCCAGCAATACTGGCCAAACTACTCAGGCTACCGAGTGAAGAACTTCCTCTGGAGAACTCCGGAGCCAGCGTGACGGTAGCCGTATATTCTTTGGGAATGCTGAAGGCTACGACAAGAGCTACCAGTACGGCAATGCCGCAAGACTTAAAGATCAATTTACGACCGGCCCATACCCGGGCGATCAATGCCAGCAAATCAATTTCCTGTTCCCCTGATTTCGGAGTGACAGGATTCTGTCCTTGATTGGTTTCCATATGTTGTCAAACAAATATCAAATGAATAATGGGACTTTCTACTTCAACAAACTGGAAATAGTGGCGGCCATCGTACCCAAGGAAGCGGCCGAAGTGGTAAGAGATACAATCTCGGCAATGCTCATGCCCTTGCGTTCCTTCTTGGTGGGCACAATAATTTGGCATCCGGGTTCTATCTGCCCGCTCTTGAACCGCTTGATACGGGTGACAGTACCGTTCATACGAACCACATAGGCACTTCGCTTTTTGGCCATTCTGCCATAACCGCCGGCCTGGTCGATGTAATAGGACTTGGGCTTGCCGGCTATGTACGTGACCGTATTGGGGAACTGGACTTCTCCCGTAATCTTGACCGTACTGACATATTCGGGAATATATAAATAGTCTCCTTCGCGCAGCACCACATCGTAATCGGAACCGGGATTGGCCAACGCCTTGTCCAATTCGATACCCACCGTATACAAATCACTCAGACGAAGTTTTGCTACAGACACGGAATCGCTGCCGGCATTCATCAAAGCCATATCGAGGGCTGCCTGACGCTGAACACGTTCCTCTTCGTTCATCTTCCGGATGAGACGACCGCCCCGTACGTAGGCTTCAGAAGTAAGCCCTCCCGCACGCTTTACCAAATCGGAAAGCCGCTCATTCTTACGCGTCAGCGTATAGCCTCCGGCAAAAACCGCCTCACCGGCAATGGTAACACGACGCTGTATCTGATAACCGGGACTGCGGCGCACTTCAACAACATCATAAGGCTCCAGCACAAAACCGGGGGTACCGTCGATGACAAATCCTTCCTTGACAGCGAAGGTGAAAACTTGAGCTGTCTCCTTACCCACTTGCAAACTCTTGGGGTCTCGAAGACGACGGGAGATGTCTACACGTACCGTAGAAGCACTCTCGAGCAGACCTCCGGCCTGTACCAACAAATCTTCCAGGGTCGTGTTTTCAGCAAAGGGGTAAATGCCCGGGCGAGTCACCTCGCCTTCAATGGTTAAAGCACCCTGAGCCTGAAGTTCCTGAATACTGGGGATACTGAGCACGTCTTCGCGCTGCAAAGGGATATCCGGCAAACGGCCGCTCATCACGCCAGCCAGATCGACGGCTATCACTTCATGCGTAAGATCCTCGCGTTCGCGCGTAAGAATAACGCGTGAACAAAAGGCATCGCCCGTCAGCCCCTCGGCCCGGGTAACCAGATCTTTGACGGTTTGGAGGGTTCCACCCAACTCATACATTCCAGGGCGGTAAACGGCTCCCTCAATCTCGACACGATTGGCAAAACGGTCCAGAACAGCACCGACAGACACCGAATCGCCATCGGCCAGCATCCAGGTAGGATAAGAAGTGTCTACCACACTATAAATGCTGTTTTCGCGCCCACTGCGACGCACGACTGTAACTTCCTTGCGATAAGCATCGCCGGCAAAACCACCGGCATAACCAATTAAGGCGGCCAAAGGCTCATCCTGCTTCATCTCATAGAACATGGGGCGCTTGACTTTCCCCTGAATCTGCACCAACTGATCATAAGGCGGTACTAAAATGACATCCCCTTCTTCCAGACGGACGTCGTCATTGAGGGCCCCCTTCATCAGATAAGCATAAATATCGACGGTAGCTACCTGCCGGCCGGCACGCATCACACGGATGCCACGCAACGAACCAATGTCGGATACACCACCTGCCCGGTAAAGAGCATGGAAAACGGTTGAAAAGGAAGACAGACGATAAGTGCCGGGCACGGTAACTTCACCCATGACATTGACTTGAATGGTACGAATCTGTCCCAACGTAACCCGAACCTGCGATTCAGGATTTTCACCGGAAATGCCGGCATATTTACGGGAAAGGACCTCACGAATCTTATCGGCAGCCTGGGATATCGTAAGACCACTCAGATAAACAGGTCCTATCTGACTGATCATGATATTACCCTCTGGAGTAATTTCCTGACGAATAGTAGTTTCATTGGCACCCCAGATATCAACAATCACCTCATCACCAGGGCCCAAACGATAATTGACAGGAGTCGCCATATTTTCGTTAGGCTCGAAAGTAAGTTGACGATTGGTAAACAAATTATGTCCATAAATACGACGCTCGGGAGGAAGCTGTTCTTGCACTTGGGTTGAATCAGCAAAAATTTGCATCCAGGTATCCGTGCTATCCTCTGCTGCCGTTGTCATGAAATTCTCTACCAGACGGCGCTCCCTTAAACGGCTGTTCACACGGGGAGTAGGATCATTGGGATTGGCCTGCTGGCTTTTGTCGTAGTTTTCCTTTATACGCTGCAACTGCTCACGGGTAACGCCTCTGGAAACAAGCATCTTACCAATTTCCTCATCACTTTTTCCTGCGGTCTTTTGTTCTTTTACCAAAGCTATCACCTGATCGTCACTGATCTGCTGGGCATACAAAGATGCCGACAAACTAAAAAGGAGGAATGTCAATCCTAAAATACGAAAAAAAATCTTCATGAAGTAAAGTATCAATTATTTATCTGTTTATTTACAAAACTAAGGTTCCCCAATCGCCTCGACAATCATGCGGACATGCACGGGCATGTAGACGCGGGCATGCGGATTGCAGCCGGCGGCCCGAAGGCGTTCGCGCAGGTGGGGATAATAGTCAATCCAGCTCTGCAGCTTGCGATGGGCCACTTGCGGATTGAGCGTGGGAAAGTAACACTGGGCCAGCTCGGTGCGGCCATAGGCACGGATGGTAAATGCTTCCATAGGATGAATTCTGATTTTGTCTTTACTGACGTAAAGATACTGAAAATCAGGCAGAATACCATACACCGGAGCAACTATAATCAACGATAATCAACTTTAATCCATCCTAACCTACCCTTACCGACCGTTACGGACTTCCCAGGGGGAGGAGGTTGTATCTTTGTAACGTTCACCACGAAGGAAACTGAGCTTTCACCACAGATTACACTGATCACACAGATTTGCTCAAATATCATCAGTTGATTGCTTAACACAATCTGTGTAAATCTGCGTAATCTGCGGTTCAGAAAATACGCTGTGAAACTCTGTGTACTCTGTGGTGAGCAGTAATTTTATTTATTAACTTTCAATTATCAATTCACTATGATTCTCTACAGAAAAGTTCAAATCACCGGCGAGAACCATCCGTGCAACGGATTGTGGTATGCCCGCCCCGTCATCAACGAAACGCTGGACCTCGAAGCGCTGTCCAAGCACATGTCGAAACACAACACGCCTTTCTCGCCCGGCGTCATCAAAGGGGTGCTGGCCGAAATGGTGGCCTGCATCAAGGAGCTGATTCTGGACGGCAAGAACGTGAAACTGGACGACCTGGCCATCTTCTCGGTGGGCATCGTCAGCGACCACGGCGCCGCCAGCGCAGCCGAGTTCAAGGTGAGCGAGAACGTGGCGGGCCTGAAGCTCCGCGCCCGCGCCACCGGCGAACTGAGCAACGCCAAAATCAACCTGGAAGGCACGCTGCGCGAACAGAACGAGTACTCCGTCGAGGGCAGCAGCACGTCCGGCACGCCCGGCGGCAATAGCGGCGGCACCGGCGAAGACGACCAGGAAGGAAGTCCGCTGTAAGATAGCGGTAAACGGTCAGGGGTGAGTGGTGAGTATCCATTCGGATGAAATGCTCACCGCTAACCGTTAACCACGCACCACTCTATTAATTTTCAACTTTCAATTCTCAATTTTCAATTAACTTAAAAATGGCTCAAACCAAGAGAAACGTATGGAGCATTGTGCTCAAAGCTATTGTGGCCGTGGCTACTGCCTTGGCCGGAGTATTCGGTATCTCATCGTGCATCGGCCGATGAGAACCATCACCCTGATTATTGTCCATTGCTCTGCCACCCCTGAGGGGCAGAGCTTTGGCTTTGAAGCTTGCCGCACGGACCATGTGCGCCACCGCCGCTTCCGCGACATCGGCTACCACTTCTACATCACCCGCGACGGCGAAATACACCGCGGACGGCCGATGGAACAGGTGGGAGCGCACTGCCGCAACCACAACCGGCACAGCATCGGAGTGTGCTACGAAGGCGGACTGGACCGCCTGGGCCGTCCGAAGGATACGCGTACCCTGGCACAGAAAGGCAGCCTGCTGGCGCTGGTGCGCGAACTGAAACGCCGGTTTCCGAAAGCGCTCGTCGTGGGGCACCACGACCTGGACCCGATGAAGGCGTGTCCATGTTTTGAAGCGGCGAAGGAATATCGGTTTTAGGTTTGGCAGATGATTCATCAATCATTCAACATCAACCATTATATGAGATCCTTCACTTCGTTCAGGATGACAGAAAGAACGACAGGATGACAGAAAGAACGGGCCTCAAAACTCATACTTAAAACTAAAATTTCTTGCCAAAAACGATATAGATAAATGTTTTAGCCAAAATTTTAAAGTCGAACCACCAGGAACGGTGCTCCAGATAGAAGAGGTCGTAGCGCAAACGACGGAGCATCTTCTCGATGGTATCGGTATAGCCGTTATAAAGCGTGGCATAGGACGTGACCCCCGGACGAATCTGGAACAGATAGCGATAGCGGGGGTCATGTTCCATAATCTGCTTGATGTAATACTCACGTTCGGGACGGGGACCGATAAAGGCCATCTGCCCGCAGAACACATTCCACAACTGCGGCAATTCATCCAAATGATGGTCACGCAGGAACCTGCCCACTTTCGTCATGCGGTCATCATTCTCACCCGCATAAAGTGCCGGTCCATCCTTTTCAGCATCTACCTTCATGCTGCGGAACTTATAAATATAGAAAGGACGACCGAAACGCCCGATGCGTTCCTGCTTGAAGATGGCAGGACCGCCGTCTTCGCGCTTCACGGCAATGTAACAAATAAGGAACAAAGGTGAAAATACGATCAATGCAACCAGAGCGGTCAAACAATCTGCTATACGTTTGACATTCCGTTCAAATCCGTTCATCCCATCGGGGATGTAATGATCGTCCTTTTCGATTTTTTCAAAATCCATATAAAGTATAGTTTAGTATAATATCCAAATAATCAATATCAAACAAATGCCACGTCACCCATTTCATGGAGGCCATGTTCATAGAGGCTCTACGAGAGAAGGAGGAACAAAGGTAGTGGCTACCGCCGTAATTCCTTCGATGCACACCACCACCCGACGATCGTGGCGTACACGGATAAAAACGCCTTCCACGCCCTCGAAAACGCCTCCGGTGATGCGGACACGAGTACCTTTCGACAACTGAAGATCAACCGGATCCAAATACAGAACACTCTCCTCGTAATTGCCTGCCACGGCAATAAAATTCTGCATCTGACTGTCAGGGATGACAAGCGGACGGCGGGTCTCGCGGTTATAAAAGTGACGCACCGGTACAGGCAGTTCCGGATGACTGCAAAGAGACTCAAGTCCCCGGCGGCTGGTATGGACAAAAACCAGATTGTGAACAGCCGGAACCAATTTACGCAACTTACGCCCCTCCTTCTCTATCAGTTCGTACCGCATGGGGACAAAATTGACTGTTCCTTGCTCATCCAACCAGGACTTCAAGACCAGCTCACGGCAATAGGTAACCCGCAAGGCATACCAATGCACGGGTGCAACCACTTTATCCAAGTCCAAATCAATTCTTTTTTTCAACAACAAATATTTTTCAAAAAGACATTCTTCAAGGACACCGGGGTGGCCAAGCACCTTCCGGTCAAACCATGAAATGCGAATAGTAAAGCGTAAGTCTATGCACTCATTTCTATTCAAAAAGTATCCACTATCCCAGAAGGATGCCTTCCGAACCATTATTTTCACGAGCAACTACAATAATATAGTGCCTACAGATTTGCAAAGTTAAGAGAGTTTTTCGGACTGACAAAACATTTTACGTTAAAAACGCCCCTCATCTTAACATTATGGGAGATTGAGAATCATAAAGTCTGCGGGATTAAATAAAATATTCAAACAAATAAAAACAACTTCAACACAGCAAAATCCAAGGGGAAGCAGAGATATTTCAAGCACATCTTAAAAAAATATGTTATTAAGGCAACGAGAAGTAGCTGAAATCTGACAGATTATCACTAATTTTGCGACCAAATTTGAACGAACTTTTTATGAACAAGAACAAATCACTGATAATCATAGGAGCCGCGCTGGTGGTACTGCTGATAGGCGTAACCGTGCTGCTGGTGATGGAAAAAACAACGAACAAGGAACTGGTACAGGAGTTCGAACTGGAAAAGGAAGACCTGGAAAACGAATATACCCGCTTCGCCCAGCAGTATGACGAACTGAAGCTGACCGTATCGAACGACTCGCTCTCGGTACTGCTGGAACAGGAGCAGCTGAAGACGCAACGCCTGCTGGAAGAACTGCGGACGGTGAAGAGCAGCAACGCCTCGGAAATCAGACGACTGAAGAAGGAGCTGGCCAGCCTGCGCAAGGTGATGATCAGTTACATCAATCAGATAGACTCGCTGAACCAGCTGACAGCCCACCAACAGGAAGTGATCAAGGACGTCACGCGGAAATACAACGCAGCCTCACGCCAGATCAGCAGCCTGTCCGAAGAGAAGAAGAGCCTCAACGAGAAAGTGGCCCTGGCCGCCCAGCTGGACGTGACGAACATCCGCATCACCACCCAGAACAAACGCGGAAAGCAGACGGACAAGGTGAAGAACGTGGTGAAATTCAAGATTGACTTCAGCATCGTGAAGAACATCACTGCACAGACTGGCGAAAAGACCATCTACGTGCGCATCGCCAAGCCGGACAACAGCATCCTGAGCAAGAGCGACAGCGGCACCTTCGACTACGAAAACCGCCAGCTGACCTACTCCATCCGGAAATACATTGAATACACGGGCGAAGAACAGGCCGTCACCATGTACTGGAACGTGGAGGAATACCTCTACGCCGGCCAATACCGCGTGGACATCTTTGCCGACGGAGCCCTGATCGGGTCGGGGACGTTCCAGTTGAAATGACAACAGCGGTGAGTGGTTAGTGGTGAGCGGTGAGCAGCCATGCGGGCGGATACTAACCACTCACCACTAACCGCTCACCACTAACCACTCACCGCTAATCAAATTTTCCATAAAAATTTGCTTGGAGTATCGAGAACTTTTCTACCTTTGCATTGTTGTTTATGCAATCATTGCCGATGCTTGGAGGCAATCAACAGAAACGTAAATTACAATGAATGCAATGAAAAAGTTCTTATGTTCCACCTTATTAGCCCTGACGGCCTATGCGGCGGGCGCCCAACAGGTACTGAGCCTGGATAGTTGTCGTGCATTGGCCATGGCCAACAACAAGGAGCTGCTGATAAGCCAGGAGAAAATCAACGCCGCACACTACCAGAAGAAGGCGGCCTTTGCCAACTACCTGCCCAAGCTGGACGCAACGGGCACCTACATCCGCAACCAGAAAGAACTGTCGCTGCTGAGCGACTCGCAGAAAGAGGCGCTGTCCAACCTGGGCACCAACCTGAGCGGCGCCCTGCAGAGCGGCGTGCAGAACCTGATAGCCCAGAACCCGGGCCTGCTGCAGAACCCGCAGTTCGTGCAACTGGTACAGGCCTTCGGGAGCATAGACCTGGCCGGACCGCTGAACCAGGTGGGCAACTCGCTGGTGGACGCCCTGCGCACCGACACGCGCAACATCTTTGCCGGAGCCGTCACCCTGACGCAACCGCTGTACATGGGCGGAAAAATCAGAGCCTACAACAAAATCACCAAATATGCGGAAGAACTGGCCCGCCAGCAACACAGCACGGGCATGCAGGAAGTGATACTGAACACCGACCAGGCCTACTGGCAGGTGGTGTCGCTGGTACACAAGAAGAAGCTGGCCGAAGGCTACCTGGAGCTGCTGAAAAAGCTGGAAAGTGATGTGGACAAGATGATCAACGAAGGCGTGGCCACCAAGGCCGACGGCCTGTCGGTAAAGGTGAAGGTGAACGAGGCCGAAATGACGCTGACCAAGGTGGACGACGGCCTGAGCCTGTCGCGCATGCTGCTGTGCCAGCTGTGCGGACTGGACCTGACGACGGACATCGTGCTGGAGGACGAGCGGGAAGAGAGCCTGGCAGAAGCCGGAGCGGCCGGCAAGGAGTTCAACATGGAAAGTGTATATGCCACGCGCCCCGAAGTGCGCAGCCTGGAGCTGGCCTCCAAGATCTACGACCAGAAGGTGAACGTGACCCGCTCGGAAATGCTGCCCTCCATCGCCCTGATGGGAAGCTATATCGCCACCAGTCCGTCGGTGCTGAACAGCTTTGAGAAGAAGTTCAAAGGCATGTGGAACGTGGGCGTGATGGTATCGGTACCTCTGTGGCACTGGGGCGAAGGCATCAATAAGGTGAAGGCGGCCAAGGCGGAAGCCAACATCGCCCGCTTCCAACTGGCGGAAGCCAAGGAAAAAATACAGCTGCAGGTGAACCAGTCGGCCTTCAAGGTGAACGAGGCGGCCAAGAAACTGGTGATGGCCGAGAAGAACCTGGAGAAGGCGGACGAGAACCTGCGCTACGCCACCCTGGGCTTCGAGGAAGGGGTGATACCGGCCAGCAACGTGCTGGAAGCCCACACGGCCTGGCTGTCGGCCCAGTCGGAGAAGATCGACGCCCAGATAGACGTGAAGCTGACAGACCTCTACCTGAAGAGGGCAACGGGAGAACTTATAAATGAAGAATGAAGAATTAATTTTCAATTATAGAAATGGATACAAAATCGCAAAACAGTAACATGCTGCTGGCCTTCCTGACACTGGTGGGCGTCATCGCAGTAGTGGCCCTGGCAGGCTTCTTCATGCTGCACAAAGGGCCGGAAATCGTTCAAGGACAAGCAGACGTCAACGAATACCGCGTATCGAGCAAGGTGCCGGGACGCATCCTGGAGTTCCGCGTGAAGGAGGGACAACAGGTGAAGGCGGGCGACACCCTGGCCCTGCTGGAGGCACCGGACGTACAGGCCAAGCTGGAACAGGCACGGGCCGCCGAAGCCGCCGCACAGGCACAGAACGAGAAGGCCATCAAGGGAGCACGCCAGGAGCAGATACAGGGCGCCTACGAGATATGGCAGAAGGCACGTGCGGGGGTAACCATCGCCGAGAAGTCGTACAAACGAGTGAAGAACCTGTACGACCAGGGCGTGATGTCGGCGCAGAAGCTGGACGAAGTGACGGCGCAGCGTGAGGCGGCCATCGCGACGGAAAAGGCGGCCAAGTCGCAGTATGACATGGCCCGGAACGGTGCCGAACGCGAGGACAAGGAGGCTGCCGCAGCCCTGGTGCAGCGTGCGCGCGGAGCCGTGGCCGAAGTACAGTCGTACATCCAGGAAACGTACCTCATCGCCCAGACGGCGGGAGAGGTATCGGAAATCTTTCCCAAGGTGGGCGAGCTGGTGGGAACGGGAGCTCCCATCATGAACATCGCCGTGATGGAAGACATGTGGGTGAGCTTCAACGTGCGCGAAGACCTGCTGAAGGGACTGACCGTGGGTACGGAGTTCGAAGCCTATGTGCCGGCCCTGGACCGCAACATCCGGCTGAAGGTATATTATATGAAGGATCTGGGCACCTATGCCGCCTGGAAAGCCACGAAGACCACCGGCCAGTTTGACCTGAAGACGTTCGAAGTGAAGGCCAGTCCGCTGGAGAAGGTCGAGGGACTGCGGCCGGGAATGAGCGTGGTGCTGGAGAAATGAAGAATGGGGAAAATGAAGAATGAAGAATGAAGAATGAGGAATGAAGAATGCTGTGATGGAGATCCTTCACTACGTTCAGGATGACCAATACTTTCATTTTCAATTCACAATTCTCAATTTTCAATTATCAATTTTCAATTAAATAAATGAACGCAACAAAATACAAAGCCTTGTGGAACGTGATGAAGCGCGAGGGAAAGCGCCTCGTGTCGCGGCCGCTGTACCTGTTCTGCATGGTGGTGGCTCCACTGTTCTGCTACGTGTTCTTCACCACCCTGATGGACTCGGGGCTGCCGCAGAACATGCCGGTGGGCGTAGTGGACGAAGACATGACGACCACCTCGCGACAACTGGCGCGCAACCTCGACGCCTTCGAGCAGACGGCCGTCGTGGCCCACTATCCCAACGTGACCGAGGCCCGGCAGGCCATGCAGCGGGGCGACATCTACGGTTTCTACTACATTCCCGACGGCACCACTGCCAAGGCGCAGGCCCAGCGGCAGCCCAAAGTGTCGTTCTACACCAACAACACACTGCTCATTGCCGGCTCGCTGCTCTACAAGGACATGAAGATGATGAGCGAACTGGCCTCGGGAGCCGCTACCCGCTCGGTGCTCTACGCCAAGGGAGCGACGGAAGACCAGGCCATGGGATTCCTGCAGCCCATCGTCATCGACACGCACCCGCTGAACAATCCGTGGATCAACTATTCGGTCTACCTGAACAATACGTTTGCACCGGGCGTACTGATGCTGCTCATCTTTATGGTGACGGTGTTTTCCATCGGTGTGGAAATCAAGGACCGCACCGCCCGCCAGTGGCTGCGTACCGGCAACAACTCCATCTGGATATCGCTGGCCGGCAAGCTGCTGCCCCACACCGCCGTGTTCTTCCTGATGGGCATCCTGTACAATGTCTATCTGTACGGGTTCCTGCACTTCCCCTGCAATAGCGGCATCGGGCCGATGCTCTTTGCCACCCTGTGCCTCGTACTGGCATCGCAGGGCATGGGCATCCTGATGATCGGCGTCCTGCCCACCCTGCGCCTGGGGCTGAGCTTCGCCTCGCTGTGGGGCGTGCTGTCGTTCTCGATGTGCGGCCTGTCGTTCCCGGCCATGGGCATGCACCCCACGCTGCAGGCACTGGCCAACCTCTTCCCGCTGCGCCACTACTTCCTGATCTACGTGGACCAGGCGTTGAACGGGTATCCGATGATCTACTCGTGGACCAACTACGTGGCCCTGCTGCTGTTCATGATGCTGCCGTTCCTCATCGCCCACCGGCTGAAGGCGGCCCTCATTTACTATAAATACGTACCGTGATGAAAAGAATGACCTTCAGACAAAGAGTCGTACAAGGCATCTACGACTTGTTCTATATATGGAGACAGGAGTTCCGCACCACCCTGCGCGACCAGGGGGTACTGATCTTCTTCATCCTGGTGCCGCTGGTCTACCCGCTAATCTACTCGTTCATCTACACCAACGAGACGCTGCGCGACGTGCCCGCCGTGGTAGTGGACTGCTCGCGCAGCTCGCTGAGCCGCCAGTACGTGCGCATGCTCGACGCCAGCCCCGACATCCGCGTGGTGGCACAGTGTGCCGACATGGAGGAAGCCAAGCTGGCCTTGCGCGAACGTGACGCCTACGGCATCGTCTACCTGCCCGAGACCTTCAGCGACGACATCGCCGCCGGACGGCAGACGCAGGTGAGCATCTTCTGCGACATGAGCGGACTGATGTACTACAAGGCCATGCTGAGCGCCAACACGGAAGTGTCGCTGGAGATGAACGCGGAAATCAAGATAGCCCGGGCCGGAAACACCACCGACCGGCAGGACGAGATTACAGCCTACCCCATCGAATACAAGGACGTGGCGCTGTACAACCCCACCAACGGATTTGCCGCCTTCCTGATACCGGCCGTGCTGATACTGATCATCCAGCAGACGCTGCTGCTGGGCATCGGCCTGTCGGCAGGAACGGCCCGCGAGAAGAACCAGTTTCGAGACCTGGTGCCCATCAACCGCCACTACAACGGCACGCTGCGCATCGTCATGGGCAAGGGACTGAGCTACTTCCTGGTGTACACACTGGTGTCGGCCTACGTGCTGTGCGTGGTGCCCTGGCTGTTCAGCCTCAACCAGATAGCCCTGCCGGGCGAACTGATTCTGTTCATTCTGCCCTACCTGAGCGCCTGCATCTTCTTTGCCATGACGGCCTCCATCGCCATCCGCAACCGCGAGACGTGCATGCTGCTCTTTGTCTTCACCTCGGTGCCGCTGCTGTTTCTGTCGGGCATCTCGTGGCCGGCTTCGGCCATCCCGCCCTTCTGGCGCTACTTCTCGTACCTGTTCCCGTCGACCTTCGGCATCAACGGATATGTACGCATCAACAGCATGGGCGCCACGCTGAACGAAGTGCAGTGGGAATATCAGGCCCTGTGGCTGCAGACCGGCATCTACTTCCTGACCACCTGCCTGGTGTACCGCTGGCAGATTATCCGCAGCCGCAGGCACGTAATCGAAGCCTACAGGCGGTACAAGGCTATGAGGGAAGCGGCCGGCAAATAGAAAGACTGTGCTGAATCAGAAGCGGACCATCAGTTCGAGCACCACCTTGTCCTGCTCGGACTCCTTGGCGATGCTGCCCGCGGGATAGAAATACTTCTCATAGTTCAGGCGGAGGTCCGTACGGAAAGCCTTGCTGAGACTGAAGGTGATGCCTCCCGTCAGGCGGTGGCGCTTGTAGTCGGTGACGGTCAGGGCGCCGGTGGCCTCGTCGCGGGTCTGGGCATCGCTTTGGTCGGTCATCATGTCGTAGCGGGCCAGGAAAGACATCTTCTGGAAAACTTTCTTTAGGGGCAAGTCGTAGTTGATGAAGGCGTCGACCGAATGGACGTCCTGAAAAGCGTTATCAGAATATTGCTTGTAGAGGTATTCACCCTCGATGTGGAAACGGCCCGCTTCGTAATAGGTACCGATGTCGTAGGAGCGCATCCACACCTCTTCGGGCTTGATGCCTTGGACACTGAGGGTGAAGTTCCATCCGTCAGCAGGCAATACCACCGCCTTGGCGGAGTAGTTCACCTCCTTGTGCCACACTTTCTGGTTGGTAAGACCCGTACCGTTGTAGAGTCCGCCCTCCAGCGTGACCGGCAGGCTGACGGGCAGCTGATAACCCAGCGTGACGCCGACATCGCGCACGTTGCCCACCTGCTTGGCGATGAACGAACGGTTGGCGAAGTACTGCTCGTGGGGCGAACGGTGGGCATCGATGGTAAAGGGCACACGCATCTGTCCGGCCGTCACCGTCAGGCCCTTGGCGGGGAACACGCGGGCGTAGGCGTCGAGCATCTTGATCTGTCCTTCGTCGGATAGGTCTATCTCGGCCTTGTAGGCCACGATGGGAAGAATGTTGCCCGTGAGGCTGACGCGCGCGTTGCGTACCTCGAAGCGTCCGGCTCCCATCCCCGTCTGATATTCGTACTTGGCACGGATGGTTCCGTTCACTTTCGGCAGGTAGTCCTTGCCTTCCAGACGTTCCTTGTCGATTTTCTTTCCGTCTTCATCGTTTCCCGCACTTTGCGCGGAGAGAGTGGTTGCGGCCAGCAGGGCAGCCGTCAGCAGGAGAATGCTCTTCTTCATCATATTTTGATCTTGTCTTGAAATGGGTTGTTCACTCGTTTTTCGGCCGCAAAGCTCGGAAATATGCGTTATGGGAATGTGTCATACGTGTTTCGTTTGTGTTACAGCGGCGGAAGGCGGCCCGGGACAGCCCAAAGAAAAAACTCCGTATTTCGTTTGACTATCCGCCCTACTTTCACTATTTTCGCCCGAAGTTAAAGAAGAACAAGGATGAAAGACTTTGCAGCCATCGATTTTGAGACGGCCAACGGCGAACGGAGCAGCGTGTGCAGCGTGGGTATCGTCATCGTGCGCGACGGGGTAATCAAAGAAAAGATCTACCGCCTGATACGCCCCTACCCCAACTACTACAGCTACTGGAACACGCAGGTACACGGACTGACCCGCCGCGACACGGACGCTGCACCGGAGTTTCCGACGGTTTGGCAGGAAGTGGCCCCGCGGCTGGAAGGACTGCCGCTGGTGGCCCACAACAGTCCCTTCGACGAAGGGTGCCTGCGGGCGGCGTTCCAGGCTTTCGACATGGGCTATCCCGACTATGCCTTCTATTGCACCTGCCGTGCCTCACGGCGCACCTTCGGGAAGCAGCTGCCCAACCACCAGCTGCAGACGGTGGCTGCCCGCTGCGGCTACGACCTGACGCACCACCATCATGCCCTGGCCGATGCCGAGGCCTGTGCCTGCATCGCCCTGGCCATCCTGTGAGAAGAGGGGGATGAACCGCATGCCGAAAGATTTTGTTATATAGACTTTCATCCATTTAATAGAAATTACTGCTTATGAACGGACCTGAAAAGAGAGTTTTGGTGGGCATGAGCGGCGGCATAGACAGCACCGCCACGTGCCTGATGCTGCGCGAGCAGGGCTACGAGATTGTGGGGCTCACCATGTGGGTGTGGGGCGACGAGCCGGTGGAGGCACGCCGCCTGGCCGAGAGCATGGGCATCGAGCACCACGTGGCCGACGAGCGCGAGGGCTTCCGCCGCACCATTGTACAATATTTCATCGACGAATACCGCGCGGGACGCACGCCCAACCCCTGTGTGATGTGCAACCCGCTGTTCAAGTTCCGCATCCTGACGGAGTGGGCCGACCGCCTGGGTTGTGCCTACATCGCCACGGGCCACTATACGCGGCTGGAAGACAGGAACGGCAAACGCTACATCGTGGCAGGCGACGACGACAAGAAGGATCAGTCGTACTTCCTGTGGCGGCTGGGGCAGGACGTGTTGCTCCGCTGCCTCTTCCCCCTGGGCGAATACACCAAGCTGAAGGTGCGCGACTACCTGCGCGACAAGGGCTACACGCTGAAGGCCGACGAGGGCGAGAGCATGGAGGTGTGCTTCATCAAGGGCGACTACCGCGACTTCCTGCGCGAGCACAGCCCCGAGATAGATACGGAGGTGGGCAAGGGATGGTTTGTGAACGCCGAGGGCGTGAAGCTGGGCGAGCACAAGGGCTTCCCGTACTACACCATCGGGCAACGCAAGGGGCTGGAGATAGCCTTGGGCAAGCCGGCCTACGTGCTGAAAATCAATCCGCAGAAGAACACCGTGATGCTGGGCGATGCCGAACAGCTGAAGACGCGCTACATGCTGGCCGAGCAGGACTGCCTGACGGACGAGGCGGAGGTGTTCGGAAGCGACTGCCTGACGGTGCGCATACGCTACCGCAGCCGTCCCATTCCCTGCACGGTGAGCCGCCTGGAGGACGGACGCCTGCTGGTGCACTTCCAGGAAGAGGCATCGGCCATCGCACCCGGCCAGTCGGCGGTGTTCTACATCGGCCGTCGCGTGGTGGGCGGAGCGTTCATCGCTTCGCAACGGGGAATTGGAATGTTTGTTGAAAATGGATAATGGAAAATTGGAAATGATATGAAACGAATGATTGGGTTATTGGTTGGCATCCTGACCGTCCTGTCGGCGGGTGCACAACAGGACACGCTGAAGTATCGCATCTGCCTGAAGGACAAGGCGGCTACGGAGTACTCCTTGCAGCGTCCGGAAGAATTCCTGTCCGCGAAGGCTTTGGAGCGCCGCCACCGCCAGGGGTTGGAGGTGGACTCTACCGACCTGCCTGTATGTCGAAGCTATGTGGACGAGATACAGCGGCAGGGAGTGAACATCGTGGTGACGGGCAAATGGGAGAACTTCGTGACGGTGTCGTGCAACGACTCGTCGGCCATCGGCCGCATCGCCGCCCTGCCTTTCGTGCGCTCCGCCGAACGGGTGTGGATGCGCCCTGCCAAGGAGGTGGTGACGCCCCAACGCGACTCGCTGGTGAACCGCCCCGAGAAACATCCTGAGAGATACTACGGTGCAGGCGCCGCACAGATACAGCTGAGCCGCGGCGACAAGCTGCACGAGGCGGGCTTCCGCGGGCAGGGGATGACCATTGCCGTCATCGACGCGGGTTATCACAACGCCGACCGCATCACGGCCTTCGACATGAACCGCGTGCTGGGCGTGAAGGACTTCGTCAATCCTCGTGCCGATATCTTTGCCGAGCAGAGCCACGGCATGGCCGTGTGGTCGTGCATGGGGTTGAACCGTCCGGAGGTGATGGTGGGCACCGCTCCCGAGGCTTCCTACTGGTTGCTGCGTAGCGAGGACGACTACTCCGAGAACCTGGTGGAGCAGGACTACTGGTCGGCCGCCGTCGAGTTTGCGGACAGCGTGGGGGTGGACGTCATCAATACGTCTCTCGGTTATTACACCTTCGATGACCCTTCGAAGAACTATGAGTTCCGTCAGCTGGACGGCCGGTACGCACTGATGTCGCGCCAGGCTTCGCACGTGGCCGACAAGGGCATGGTGCTGGTGTGCAGCGCGGGCAATGCGGGTGCAGGGCCGTGGAAAAAGATTACCCCTCCGGCCGATGCCGACAATGTGCTGACCGTGGGAGCGGTGGGAAAGGACGGCGTGCTGGCCACTTTCTCGTCCATCGGCAATACGGCGGACGGACGCATCAAGCCCGATGTGGTGGCCGTGGGCTACAAGGCCGACGTGATGGGTACCGACGGTAACCTGACGCAGGCCAACGGCACTTCCTTTGCCTCGCCCATTATGTGTGGCATGGTGACCTGCCTGTGGCAGGCCTGCCCCAAGCTGACGGCCAAGGAGGTAATCGAACTGGTACGTCGTTCGGGCGACCGCGCCGCTTATCCTGACAATATTTATGGCTATGGCGTGCCCGACCTGTGGCAGGCCTATCAGGAATACCTGTCCCAATCCCGCTGACCATGGACGCTTTATCCCTATACGACCTCAACGCCCTGGTGCGTCGAAGCCTGGAGCAGTGTCTGCCCGATGAATATTGGGTACAGGCCGAGCTGAGCGAGGTGCGCATGCATCCCGCTACGGGGCATTGCTACGTGGAGTTCGTGCAGAAGAACCCGCGGGGCAACAACCTCGTGGCCAAGGCGCGCGGCGTCATCTGGAGCAACGTCTTCCGCCTGCTCCGTCCCTACTTCGAGGAGAGCACGGGGCAGGCTTTCGAGGCGGGTATCAAGGTGCTGGTGCAGGTCAGCGTCTCCTTCCACGAGCTCTACGGCTACAGCCTCACCGTGCACGACATCGACCCCACCTATACCCTGGGCGACATGGCGCGCCGCCGCCGTGAGATTCTGAAACAGCTCGAAGAGGAAGGCGTACTGACGCTGAACAAGGAGCTGCCCATGCCTGTGCTGCCCCAGCGGGTGGCCGTCATCTCTTCGCCCACGGCGGCAGGTTATGGCGATTTCCGCCATCAGCTGGAGCACAATCCGCGTGGCTATGCCTTCCAGGTGACCCTCTTTGCCGCCGCCATGCAGGGCGACCGTGTGGAGGCATCCATTCTCGAGGCGCTGGACGCCATCAACAACCGGGCCGACCGGTTCGACGTGGTGGTCATCATCCGGGGCGGAGGCGCCACGTCTGACCTCTCGTGCTTCGACACATACCTGCTGGCCGCTGCCTGTGCCCAGTTCCCCCTGCCCATCATCACCGGCATCGGGCACGAACGCGACGACACCGTGCTCGACTCCGTGGCCCACGTCCGCGTGAAGACCCCGACCGCCGCCGCCGAATACCTCATCGCCCGTATGGACGAGGCGGCCGACCACCTGAACGAACTGGCCGTCCGTCTGCACGAAGGCGTGACCGCCCGCCTGGAGCAGGAGCGCCGGCGTCTGTACCAATGCCGCAACCGCATCCCCGCGTCGGCCGTCCGCCGCGTGTCGTCCGCCAAGCTGGAGCTGCTCACCGCCCGCAAGGACCTGCACCGCTCGGTGGAGACGCTGCTGGCACGTCACCGTCATCGGCTGGAACTGCTCCGCCAACGCCTGGCCGACGCTTCGCCCGAGAAGCTTCTGGCCCGTGGCTACAGCCTGACGCTGAAGGACGGGCGGGCCGTGAAGGACGCCTCCCGGCTGTGCGAGGGCGACGTGCTGGTGACGCAGGTTCATAAGGGAACATTCACTTCAATCGTAAAAAACATCAAATAGTAATCAAGATATGCCCGTACCCAAGAAAAAAGAAACCTACTCGCAGGCCATGGCCCGCCTGGAAAAGATTGTCAACCAGATTGACAACAACGAACTGGAGATTGACCAGCTGGCCGAGAAAATCAAGGAAGCCAACGAAATCATCGCCTTCTGCGAGAGCAAACTGACGAAAGCCGACCGGGAAATCGAAAAAATACTGGCCGAAAAGCAAGAAAGTGAAGAATAAAGAGTATTTTTGCCTGAGAACAAAAACGTAAGCAAGTTATGAGTACAATGAAGCTGAGGCAACAGGTGTTGCAGGATGTCATTTCCCTGATGGACAAGGACTGGGCTATGGATGTGCTTCAAGCCTTTCTGCAAGATTTGAAGGAAAGGGAGAAAGACGGACGTATCCCGGGATTGCCTTATACGGAGGAGGAACGGAGGGAAGACCTGATACAGGCCGAAAAGGAGATTGTGGAAGGAGAAGTCACTCCATGGGAAACCTTTAAAGAGGAGATGCAGGCATGGTAGTTATCGTGCGAAACGGAGCGAAGAGGCAAATCCGTGAGATATTCGATTATTATCGTACAGTAGCAAACCGCAAAGTTGCCAAGAAGATTGTTTCTAAGATCAGTGAAACAATTGATCTGCTGACCGTTCATCCCCATATAGGGGGCATTTTGTCAGATTATGCAGATTTGCCGTTCACATACCGATCCATCGTCGCACATCCGCATTATAAGGTCATCTATCGTGTGGAGGATGACAAGGTGATTGTCATATCCGTATGGGATTGCCGTCAGGACCCTTCGGGATTGGACAATGAGCTTCAAGAGGAATAATTTGGAAAACAACATATAACATCATAAAATTATGAAAGAAATTGATTGGTCAAATCTGTCCTTCGGATACATGAAGACAGACTACAACGTGAGAATTTACCATCGTAACGGTCAGTGGGGCGAGCTGGAAGTATGCAGCGAGGAAACCATCCCCATGCACATGGCAGCTACCTGTCTGCACTACGGACAAGAAGCCTTCGAGGGCCTGAAGGCCTTCAAGGGCAAGGACGGCAAGGTGCGCATCTTCCGCCTGGAGGAGAACGCCGCCCGCCTGCAATCCACCTGCCGCGGCATCCTGATGCCCGAACTCTCGACCGAACGTTTCCGCGAGGCCGTGCTCAAGGTCGTGAAGCTGAACGAACGCTTCATCCCGCCCTACGAGAGCGGTGCGTCGCTCTACATCCGTCCGTTGCTGGTGGGCACAGGGGCACAGGTAGGCGTCAAACCCGCCAATGAGTATCTGTTCCTGATTTTCGTCACGCCCGTAGGCCCGTACTTCAAGGGCGGATTTGCCACCACTCCCTACGTCATCACGCGCAAGTACGACCGTGCGGCTCCGCTCGGTACCGGTACGTTCAAGGTGGGCGGCAACTATGCGGCCAGCCTCCGCGCCAGCAAGGAAGCCCACGAGGGCGGCTACTCTGCTGAGTTCTACCTCGACGCCAAGGAAAAGAAATACATGGACGAATGTGGTGCCGCCAACTTCTTCGGCATCAAGAACAACACCTACATCACGCCGTTGTCCACCTCTATCCTGCCCAGCATCACCAACAAGAGCCTGATGCAGCTGGCCGAGGACATGGGCTTGAAGGTAGAGCGTCGTCCTATCCCCGAGGAAGAACTGGCTACGTTCGAAGAGGCGGGTGCCTGCGGTACGGCCGCCGTCATCAGCCCCATCCAGCGCATCGACGACCCCGAGAACAACCGATCCTACGTCATCTCGAAGGACGGCAAGCCGGGCGAAATCAGTACCAAACTCTATCACAAGCTGCGTGCCATCCAGTATGGCGACGAGCCCGATGTTCACGGCTGGGTAACGATTGTGGAATGACAAACTGATTTATGGGAAAAGGAAAATTAGCGAAATTTGCAGATATGGCACGTTATCCACACGTGTTCGAGTATCCCTACTCGGCGGTGGACGACGTGCCATTCGACATGAAAGGCCGGTGGGGCGAGGCGTTCTTCAAGAACGACCGCCCCATTGTGCTGGAATTGGGTTGCGGCCGCGGCGAATACACCGTGGGCCTGGGCCGACTCTTCCCCGAGAAGAATTTCATCGGAGTGGATATCAAGGGGGCTCGCATGTGGACGGGAGCTACCGAGTCGCTGCAGGCGGGCATGACCAACGTGGCCTTCCTGCGCACCAACATCGAAATCATCGACCGCTTCTTTGCCCCGGGCGAGGTGAGCGAGATATGGCTCACCTTCTCTGACCCGCAGATGAAGAAGGGCACCAAGCGGCTGACGTCCACCTACTTCATGGAACGCTACCGCCGCTTCCTCGTGGACGGCGGACTGGTGCACCTCAAGACGGACAGCAACTTCATGTTCACCTACACCAAGTACATGGTGGAGCACAACCACCTGCCCGTCGAAGTGATGACCGAAGACCTCTACCACTCCGGCCTGGCCGACGAGATACTTGGCATCCGCACCTACTACGAGCAGCAATGGCTGGACCGCGGCCTCAACATCAAGTACCTCCGCTTCCGACTGCCGCACGAGGGCATCCTCACGGAACCCGATGTGGAAATCGAGCTGGACGACTACCGGAGCTACAACCGCAGCAAGCGG
This sequence comes from Mediterranea massiliensis, assembly GCF_900128475.1. Classification (GTDB taxonomy): domain Bacteria; phylum Bacteroidota; class Bacteroidia; order Bacteroidales; family Bacteroidaceae; genus Bacteroides; species Bacteroides massiliensis_E. The sequence goes on from NZ_LT635838.1 coordinate 697,640, forward strand.
AGCGGACTTCAGACAAGCAAATAAAAAACAGATATATTATGACTCTCTATCCGAAACTCATTCTCGACGCACTGGCCACCGTGCGCTATCCGGGCAACGGCAAGAACCTTGTCGAAGCCGAAATGGTGGCCGACAACCTGCACATCAACGGCATGAAGGTCAGTTTCTCGCTCATCTTCGAGAAACCCACCGATCCCTTCATGAAGTCCATGCTGAAATCGGCCGAGACGGCCATCCACACCTACGTGTCCCCCGACGTGGAGGTGACCATCACCACCGAAAGCCGGCAGGCCGCCCGCCCCGAGCCGGGCAAAATGTTGCCGGGCGTGAAGAACGTCATCGCCGTATCGAGCGGCAAGGGCGGCGTGGGCAAGAGCACCGTGGCCGCCAACCTAGCCGTGGCCTTGGTGAAGCTGGGCTACAAGGTGGGCCTGCTCGACGCTGACATCTTCGGTCCCTCCGTTCCCAAGATGTTCCAGGTGGAAGACGCCCGTCCCTACGCCGAACGCATCGATGGTCGCGACCTCATCGTCCCCATCGAGAAGTACGGGCTGAAGCTGCTCTCCATCGGTTTCTTCGTCAACCCCGAACAGGCTACCCTGTGGCGTGGCGGCATGGCCAGCAACGCCCTGAAACAACTTGTGGGCGATGCCGACTGGGGCGACCTGGACTACTTCATCCTTGACACCCCTCCGGGCACGAGTGATATCCACCTGACGCTGCTCCAGACACTTGCCATTACGGGCGCCGTCATCGTCAGCACGCCGCAGCAGGTAGCCCTGGCCGACGCACGCAAGGGCGTGGACATGTACACCAACGAAAAGGTGAACGTACCCATCCTGGGACTGGTGGAGAACATGGCGTGGTTCACTCCCGCCGAACTGCCGGAGAACAAGTATTACATCTTCGGCAAGGACGGCTGCAAGCAGCTGGCCGAAGAATTGCACGTGCCGCTGCTGGGACAGATTCCCATCGTGCAGAGCATCTGCGAGAGCGGCGACAAGGGTACACCCGTAGCTCTTGACTCGGACACCGTCACCGGCCGCGCCTTCCTCCAGCTGGCTGCCGCCGTGGTGCGCCAGGTAGACAAGCGCAACGTGGAGATGGAGCCGACACGGATTGTGCAGGTAAAGAAATAAAAAAATCACCACAGAGCAACGAGGGCGTTTCTGTTTCACCACAGATTACCCAGATTGACGCAGATATTTTGTTCATCTGTGATAATTCGGATAATCCGTGGTGAATATTTTCGGGAGCACCCTGTCCTCTGTGGTGAATCAATTATGTATAAGAGAGAATTTACTATTGCAGACGGAACGTGATCGGGAAGGAGTACTTCACGTTTACCGGCGTGCCGTCCTTGGTACCGGGTGTCCAGTCGGGCATGGTACCGGCCACGCGCAGGGCTTCCGCATCCAGACTGGGGCTGACGCTTTGGACAATTGTGGCGTTGGTCGCTTTTCCTTTGGTGTTGACAATCACCGATACGACGACTCTTCCCTGTATACCCTTCGCGCGGGCGTCAGCCGGATACTTGACGTTTTTGCTGAGGTATTGCATCAGGCCTGTCATGCCGCCGGGAAATTCGGGCATCTTGTCCGCGACTTCATATACTTCGCCCGTCACGGGGGCGTCGGGGGTTCGGTAGCCCACTACTATCATCTCGTCTATCTTCTCCACCGGTTCGGAGGGGATGCGGAACATCACGGGGACCGTATATTTCACTCTGACCGGCTTGCCTTTATGGGTACCCGGTTCCCATCGGGGCATCATCTTGATAACGCGGATGGCTTCAGCATCCAGGTCGGGATTGACACTTCTCAGTATTTTTACGTCATCGATGCTTCCGTCCTTATCGACAATAAACTGCAGGGTGACGCGTCCCTGCACTCCGGCCTTGATGGCAGCTTCGGGATAGCGGATGTTTTCGTTCAGATACTGCATCAACGCCTGCATACCTCCGTTGGGGAAGCGGGGCATGTTTTCCACGACTTCGTAGATTTCATCATCGGCAGTAGAATGCGTAATGTTTGCCGGAATCAACTCAATGACCATCTTCTTGGAATCCATTTGAGCCAAAAATTCAGGTGTACACCACCGCATCAACATACTGCCGTCACCTTTGGCATGTTCAAACAGAATACTCGCTTGAGGTGAAGTCACTATATGAAACTCTCCTTGAGCGTTAACCGTACTTGTGGTAACAGACTGGAACTTCTGGTCGATGATAATTCTAACCTTTCCAATCGGATTGCCCGCTTCGTCTACAATCTTTCCTTTATAGGTCACCAGCTCAGTTTTCTCCTGTTGTGTCGATGGGGCCCAAAGCTGTGCTTCAGGCGTTTCGGCAGGCGTGACGGTCTCGAAAACTTCAGCTGTAATTCTCTGTGTGGCACGTGCCACGGCCTCGATGTTGCTGACAATCATCAGCAGGGCGGCCAGCGGGAGAAACATCAGGTACTTGGTTCTCCCTATTGCTCGGGTTCTTCGTTTGTTCATCATCATGATACGCTTTTTTAAGGGTAAGACATTGAAACTATTATATATGGTTGCTGCAGCCTTATGATGTGACAAACCCAACAGGTGATATTGGTAGGTACGCGAGTCGTGGCCGGTCTCCAGAACCTTTTCATCGGCCAGATACTCCAGGTTGGTCCGTATCTCCCGCTTCATGAGCCAGGCAAAGGGATTGAACCAGCAGACGATGCACGCCAGCTCTCCTATCAGCACGTCGATGGAATGCCATTGGCGGGCATGAGTACACTCATGAGTCAATATCTCGTGCAATTCTTCGGCAGTATGCGTACCGGGACAGACAAATATCCAGTGGAAGAACGAGAACGGGCCTTCCGGTCGCGGAAGCAGGTGTACGGTAGTCCCGTCTATTTTCTGCGTAGGGCAACGACGTGCCAAGCGGACGATGCCTGCCAGCTGTACAAGACAACGCACGGCCAGCAGGACTGCCACAGCCCAGTAGGCCATGCCGATACCGTCGGCCATCAGCAGCTTCCTGTCGGTTTCCGTCTGCACCGTGGGAGTGATTTCCGGCAAGACCACGGTTGCATAGAGGTCGGCCACGGCCACCATCGGTTCCTGCCGCTCGACCCAGGTCTGGATGTTGAACAGCGGTACCACAGCCGACACGGCAAAGAAGCACAGCAGGGCCGTCCGTCTCCAGACGAAGAACGTATCCTTGTAGAAAAACAGCCGGTAGAAGGCATAGAACAAGGCAATCGCTACATTGATTTTCAGAAAATAGACCATCGTATCAGTGGTAAATGGTTAATGAATAATGGTTAATGACGAGAGATGGAAAGCAGGCTGGCGGTTTGCAATGCGCGCCGCCCACCGTTCACCGCCCATCACTTCTCCTTGCCTTTCTCTATCATCTCAATAATATCTTTCAGTTCCCCGGCCGAGATCTTCTGATCTTTGGCGAAGAACGACACCATTTCCTTGTATGAATTGGCAAAATAGTTGCGCACAAAGCCGCTCATGAACGTCCGCTTGTACTCACTTTCCGGAATCAGCGGTTTGTAGTAGTAGGCATTTCCCACATGCGACGGCTTCACATACTGTTTCCGCTCCAGGTTCTTCACTACCGAAGCCACCGTCGTATAGGGAGGTTTCGGTTCGGACATCTCAGCCAGAATGTCTTTGATGCAACAATTCTCCAGTTTCCAGATGTACAACATCACATCTTCTTCTTGTTTCGTTAATTTTTCCATGGAATAAAGTTCTAAAATTGAATTCGCCACAAAGCTACGATTAAATCGTAATATAGCAATAAGCAGAGCGTTAATAAGTATAAAAGAGTAGAAAATATTTTCGGGAAGCACAAAGGGCACAAGCTGTTCCTCCCATCAAGCATGACAGAAGACAGCCGGTACAAGCCATCACCGGCACTCACGATTTTCCTTGAAAGATTTGCTTTTCTCGTCCGAAATCACTATCTTGGACAACAGATAAACCGACGGCCATGGCACAACTGAAACTTCCGCATCTCTCCGACAACGAACAAGCCCTGCTGTACCAGAAACTCAACCAGTACAACCGGGGAAGAGCCTCCTACAAAGAGGCCGGTGCCTACCTGCTCGTGCTTCCGCGCGAAGGCAAACCCCTGTACACCCTTTGGATTTATGCGCCCCTGCCCAGCCGGCAGTCCATCTTCTACCTCTGCGACCTCTCGGCCAACATCCACGAAGCCCTGCGCATGGCCAGCACCCTCTGCTTCTACTCCACCCGCTGCCTGTTTCTCATGGAATACAACGCCAAACGCATGCAAAGCAAAGGCGAAGACCTGATACCCTTCGGCAAATACCGCGGCCACTTCCTGCACGAGATTCTGAACATCGACCCGGCCTACATCGGCTGGATAGCCTACAAGTTCGAACCCCGCATCCCCAAGCAGGCTCGCCTCGCCCTTATTGCCCGCATCTACTACACGGCCTATCAGGACATCCAACGCAGGAGAATGTATCAGAAACCTACAGGCAGCTTCCTCGGAAAAGAGGGGGACAGGCTGGAAAACCTGACACTGACGGTGACCGCCGTACGGATAGAAGACAATCCCTACCGGACCTGCGTACGCAACGGAACTCCCTTCTTCTACGTCCGCCAGCAGCTCCGGCTGAAGGACGCGGAGGGCAACTGCGTCGCCCTCACCGTCAACGCCCGCACCGCCAGCCGCCACTCGTGTACACTACCTGCCACGGAGCACGCCTACCAGGTGGGCGAAACCCTGAAAATAGCCTCGGCACGGGTGGCCCGCACCTACATGGTGGGACGTACACCGTACACAAGGCTGCACTACGTCCGACTGCTGTAACATCCTATTTCTTCACGAAGCTGTCGGGATAAGTCGCACGGTTCACCTGCCGCCCGCCAGCCAGGTCAATCCACGTATCAAACGTACGCCGGCCTTCCTTCAGCACGATGACACGTGCGCCGTTGGACAGGTGGTTGTAAACGGTGTTTCCGCCCGTATAGCGTCCGTAGGCCAGCAGGATGCCATGCCACATCACGGCATAGTCGTTGTCATGGTCGTGCCCCACGAAGACGCCCATCACATCGCCCGCCTCCTTCATGGCAGTGAACATGCCCGTATTCAAAGCGGGTGCACAAGCTTTCTCCATGCGTGTACCCACCAGAATGGCCCCTTCATCGGAAGCAGCCCGGTTGAATTCGGGTAGCGGAATGTGAAAGAAAGACAGGGCTGGCAACGGCTGTCCCCCGTTGGCCTCCGTAAACGCAGCACTCTGGCGGCGGTAGTTCTCCACCTGGTCGAACGTCAGCCAGTCGTACCCCTTCACATCCTCCAACTTGGAATACGAATGGGAATCGAAGAAATAGAGCACGGCAGCATGACCGCCTTTCCCGTCGGACGACTGCACCGTCAGCGTATAATCCGGCGAAGCCTGCCCGGCACGGTCGGGCATCAGGCAGCCCGGTACGGAGCGGATGAGGTCGTACAGCTGTGTACGGGTCATGCCCTGCTCGTCGTCATGATTCCCGAACGTTACAACAAACGGCACCTGATGGGCCGATACCCGTTCGAGCACCGTCCGCATCCCCTTGTCGGCAGGTGCGGCATAGATGACGTCGCCCGTCAGCACCACCAAGTCGGGACGCTCCGCCTCCAGCACTTCATCGATACGCTCCAACGCGATGTCCGAGGCCGGATTGCCATACTTGAAATGCACGTCGGTAAACTGGACAATCTTGAACTCACCCGCCTGGTTGAACTTCAAGGTAGCGCTCTGGGCATACAGGGTGACCCACCCCATCCCCAGCAGAAACAGGAAAGACAAAATACGTTTCATGGGAAAAGAAACCAAAGAAATAAATTATGAATCGTGAACAATAAACGCCGATACCTCAAACCTATTCTTTCACCACCAGCACCGTCGCATACGCCGAAATGCCTTCCTCGCGGCCTGTGAAGCCCAGCTTCTCGGTCGTGGTGGCCTTGATGGACACGTCGTCCTCGTCGACCCCCATCACGCGGGCCAGCGTCTGCTGCATCTCGGGGATGCGTGCCTTCAGCTTGGGGCGTTCGGCACAGACGGTAGCGTCGATGTTTCCCACCGTGTAGCCCTTGGTGGCAATCAGTTCCACGGTCTTCTTCAGCAGAATCTTGCTGTCGATGTTCTTGAACTCACCGGCCGTATCGGGGAAATGGTAACCGATGTCACGCATATTGGCCGCCCCCAACAGGGCATCACAGATGGCATGTATCAGCACGTCGGCATCGCTGTGTCCCAGCAATCCTTTCTCGTGCTCCAGGCGTATGCCGCCCAACCACAACTCACGGCCTTCCACCAGCTGGTGGACATCGAAGCCGAAACCTACACGTATTTTCATAATGGAAAATGGAGAATGGATCATTGAAAATTCTTCATCGGATATGGAAGTCGAGCAGCTTCTCGTCGCCCAAATACCCCTGCAGATGCTGGCCGATGCTCACCGGCCCCACACCGACCGGCGTACCGGTAAAGAGCAGGTCGCCTATCTTCAGCGTCATGAAGCGGCTGACGTAGGCGATGATGTCGTCCACGCGAAACAGCATGTCTGCCGTACAGCCGCGCTGCACCGTCTGTCCGTCGATATCCAGGTGGAAGTCCAGCCGCTGCACGTCGCCCCCCACCTGCTCCAGCGGTACAAAAGTGCCGATGGCCGCCGAGTTGTCGAAGCCCTTGCAGAGTTCCCACGGATTGCCCGCCTCGCGAAAGCGTCGCTGCAGGTCACGGGCCGTAAAGTCGATGCCCACCGTCACCGCATCGTAATACCGGTGCGCAAAGCGCGGCGCGATGTGCTTGCCCAGGCGGCAGATGCGCACCACCACCTCGGTCTCATAATGGACCTCGTTCGAGAAGTCGGGAAGGAAAAACGGCTTGCCATCCTTCAGAATGGCCGAGTCGGGCTTCATGAAGATGACCGGTTCCTTGTTTTCCTGCCGATGCCCCAGCTCCTGGTTGTGCAGGGCATAGTTCATTCCTACAGCTATAATCTTCATTATTTGATTTCATTAAAGTTCAGACGGTTGAACATCACGGCCAGATGGGCATACAGCGACGTGTTCTGTACGACGATGTTCTCGGGCACCCGGATGCGGAAGGGGGTAAAGTTCCACACGGCCTTGATGCCGCCCTCCACCATGTAGTCCGTAATCTGCTGGGCAATCTCGATGGGTACGGTCAGCACGCCGATATGCACGTCGTACTCCTTCATCTTCCGGGGGAATTCATCGGTATGAAAAATGGGAATGCCGTTCAGCTTCGTGCCGACCAAAGCGGGATTGACGTCAAAAGCCGCCACAATCTCCAGGCCGAAGTGCCGCAGACCGGAGTCGTGGAGCAAGGCGCCTCCCAGACTTCCCACACCGAACAGGAACGCCTTGTGCAGGTTGGTGAAGCCCAGGAAATCCTCGAGCACGGCAATCAGGGTATCCACCTCATAGCCCACCCGCGTACGTCCCGAAATATTGACATACGAAAGGTCCTTGGCTATCTGCGAGGCGTCTACATTGATTTCCTTGGATATCTGGGTGGAAGACACATAGCGTTCTCCCTTCTGTTTCAGCAACTTGATATTGGAAAGATACCACGGAAGACGGCGCAAGGTAGGCTCGGGCACTGTCATACGATTCTTAAGTTGAATTGCCAAGTTCGTGGTCATTCTATTCATTATAATATCGTTAATAGTTTGGCAAAAGTAGTTCTTTTTCCGCAAAAGGCGGATGACAGTTAACATAATTTCCACTTTGAAACAGGTTATCCGATCACAAGGTCCCTTTACTTTTTACAGTTTCCGATAGGAGCCGTACCTTATCTAACAAAAACTGCCCGCACACCCTCCTCAAAGGATGTACAGGCAGTTATGAATTCAGGCAGTCATGCCGTCTTTATTTCTCTGCTTCCATATTAGGTTTGGTAGGCCATCCCCAAGTCTGGTAAAGGACAGACGTATCAATCGACTCATCTGGCGACAATAGTTCGATTTCACGAATCGGCATCGGAGAATTATAGTGAGCGTTCATCCAAGTATAACCATTGAAGACAGGATTGCTGCTCTGGATGCGATAAGGACGAACATACTTGCTCTCGGCACTGGAAGAGATGTTGGCTTTCTCATTCTCTGGTCCTTCAACAAATGTTACAATATTCTTTTCATCATAACCTTCGCCGTCATAGATTGCTGTCCGGTACATACTTGTCCAAAAGTTACATCCTTCGGGAATAAAGTAGGAACCAACCAATTGATCCATAGCCGACCAGCGAACAAGATCATCCCAACGCATGGCCTCACCAATAAACTCACAACGACGTTCACGACGAATGTTGTACAAAGTAGCATCAACCAACTGTCCTTGTGAATAGGCTCCCCAGTCGCCCTTGGCCTCCTGGGCCATGTCAGTAGCGTTGATGGTCTTATTAAAATCGGCATCCACTCCGGCACGTGTACGGACAGCTTTCCAGTAAAGTTCTGACGTAGCATCCAATCTTCCATCTTTCATGTACTGAGCTTCGATGTAGTTCAGATAAGCCTCTACACCACGGAACAAGATCTGGCCGATGGTCCCCTCTGCCTTACCATATACGTTTTGGGTCTTGTCAAAGCTTTCGCCCTTACGCATACGGTAACCGGTCATATCACCCATTTCGTTGACACGTTGCGGAACCAGTACCGGCAAGAACTTATGCACCTCATCATTGCCAGTAGAAAGGATAGGCAAGTTATTACTTTCACCAAACACGAACAACTGCAGACGTCCGTCTCTGTTTGCTTTCACATTGTCGAGTGTTTCATCGCCCATATAGGGTTTCTCATCAGAAGCAGCATAAATAGGCAAACCGTCCTCCATCAAGAAGCTCTCAATGTAGCCCTTGAGCAAGCCATTATAGGAACCGGTAACAATATAGGCCGACACACCACTGGCAATAGTAGCCGTACCAACCGAACCATAGGCTTTCCACATCAAGACTTCGTCAATCCCTGAAAGATCCTGGGAAGAGAACATCTCGAAATAGGGATTCCAACCGGTAGAAGGAGACAGAGGATTCTGGTCCAGCACCATAGTATTGGTAGTCAAGGTTGTAGCATCGGCCACCGCCTTGGCTGCCTCCATAGCCTGCGTCAGCAAGGAATTGACATGCGCATTTACATCCAGCTGATATCCCGGATGTACTTTTTCGCCCGGCCATCCTTCATCACCCGGTACTCGTCCGGTTCCCTTGTGATATTTCTCATAGGAGGCTTCGTACAACGCCACACGCGACTTAACGAGCAATGCCACCTGCTTGTTGATTCTGTTGTTTGCTTCAAAACCTTTTTCATGCAACATACTGATTGCTTTATCCAAATCGGAAAGAATAAAATCAGCCACTTCATTACGGGGCATACGTTTACCATGAGCAATCAGGTCCTCTTTATTGTCCGTCAGTACATCAGTTACAATAGGGTAGTCACCGTAGGTCTTCAAGCGAGAAAAATAGATCCAAGCTCTGATAAAATACATCTCACCAATATAATGTCTGGCATCAGCCTCATTGCTTGCCGCATATACACCGGCCTCGTATTTAGGAAGAACGGTCTCAAAGAAATAGTTACAATAACGGATCAAAGACATACCCAAGTCGCCACTCTGAGAAACTTTCCAATAGTCTTTGGTAAAGCGCGACTGGTTGGCCGCTCCAGCCACCATATTATCAGTATTGGCGTCACCATTCAGAACACTACCCTGGCTCCATCCTGTCGGATAAGTAAACAGATTGTTATATTGGGATATTGCATACGAACCTAATTGGTCTGATGTCTCGAAATATACTTCCGGTGTCACCTGATCCAACGGAGCCAAGTCCAAAAAGTCGTTGCAAGAGGTAGCAAACAGACCTGCACCTGCCAGCATATATGCTGCAAAAATGCCTTTATATTTTTTTATCATTTGTCTTTTTTTTAGAAGTTAATATTTACACCCACAGAAATGACGCGCTGCAAAGGATAAGTTTTACCAGAATCGCCATACAACGAGCCGATGTTTTCAGGGTCGAAAATCTTACTCATCTGAGTGAACGTAAGCAGGTTATCGCCGGATACATATACTCTGACGTTCTCAATACCAGCCTTTCTGGTCAGAGTCTGAGGCAACGTATAACCCAATGTAATATTCTTCAGACGGCAATAAGCACCGTTCTGCAGATAGCCGGTCTGTGTCTGATGGTTACGGCCAGTCCAGGACGGACGTGCATAATACGCATCAGTATTTTCGGGTGTCCAATAATCCAAGTGTTCAGTGAACACATTAGACTGCCACATGCCACCATTCGTACCCCAGAAATAGGTACCGCCCAACCACAGATCACGCTTGGCTGTACCCTGGAAGAACAAGCGCAAATCAAATCCTTTCCACGCACCATCCAGAGTGATACCGTAATTGTATCTGGGAGTTGAGTTTCCGATTACTCGTCTGTCACCCGGATCGTCTACAGTATTAGAACCCGAGTTAACTCTTCCGTCGCCGTCCAAATCAGCGTACATGATATCACCGGCACCCCATCCGCTGCCCAACGAGCTCTGGTCTGTGTTAGCCAGATGCGCCTGCATTTCTGCATCGCTCTGGGCTATGCCGATTGTCGTATAACCCCAAATCTCGTTCAGCATCTTACCTTCATAATAAGCCTGATTAAGGGACTTGGAAGGATTCGGGTAGCGTGTAACCTTCTGTTGTGCATCAGACAGATTGAAGTTCACACCATAGGAGAAATCACCTATCTGGTCACGCCAGCCAACCTCTAATTCAAAACCGTAGGACTTCATATCACAATTGTTCACATCAGGAACCGATGATCCCAGCAAAGAAGAAAGTTCGGGAGCAGGACCAACCATATCCAATGTTTTACGCTGGAAATAACCGATGCTACCAGTCAAACGATTGTTCAACAAGGCAAAATCAAGACCGACATCCCAAGAGCGGATGGTTTCCCACGTCATAGACGCACTGACGATACCTGGGTTGCTGGCATAACTGGGCAAAGTTCCGTTGATAATCCATGAATAGTTTGTACCTTGAGGCAGAGACTGATAGAAAGGATACCAGTTGTCGATGTTTGTATTGCCAAGTTCACCCCACGAAGCTCTCAGCTTCAAGGTAGAAATCGTCGTCTTTTCTCCAAAGTCCTCAAAGAAGCTTTCGCGTGCAATATTCCATCCGGCAGAGAATGAAGGGAAGAAGCCTCATCGTTTGTTGCCTATAAATCTGGAAGAGCCGTCATAACGACCGTTCGCTTCGACCATATAACGGTCCTTGTAACTATAGTTGATACGGCCAAAGAAACCGGCTACCGCATTATGGGCATAGCCACCACTGGCGATATCAGCATCCGTAGCGGTGTCCAATGTAGGAACATCCGATGAAATCAGACCGTCACGCTGTGCTGTAATGTTACGGGTAGTATATTTCTCGGCGTTAAATCCCAACAATACTTTAAAGTAATGCCCGCTGTCAAAAGTTTTCGAGTAGTCCGTATAAATATTGGTTGCGAAATAGTTCTCTTTATAAGTATATTCCTGAACACGACTCTGTCCCGGTGAATAAGTTCCGTCACCCATGCCCCATGCCATCGGTTGTTGGTTTCCATTCACGTCCCAATAGTAGACCGGAAGTACTTCCCAATGTTGGTAGGTAGTTTGTGTGCGCATGGTACCGTCCACATTGATATGCCAATCCTTGATGGGTTCGAACACAAATGCCAACTGGTTGGTATAATAATCTTTCTGATTCTTGTGACGTCCACCGTTCTCCATCTGTTCGATTTCACTTTCGTTCATAGGATAGCCATTCGGATCATATGCCGGCTGAATGGGCCATTTTCTGGCAACATTGTGGAAGAACAGACCAGTCATGTAAGTCGGACGGCTAAAATCTTCACGGGTCCAGCGGGTAGTATACGTCACCTTGGCCCAGCTTGCGAGTTCGGCAGTAATTTTACCATTCATCGTGTAACGGTTCATTTTGTCTTCACCATGACGGCTCAGACCGTTTTGTCCCAAGAAATTACCGCTAATCATGTATTGCACCTTCTCATTGCCACCACTGATGCTAAGGTTGTGCTCCTGAGAAGGCACCCAGCTTTTATAGAACTCATCAAACCAGTTGACATTGTCATAGGCACCTTCGTTCCACTTGGCCCAAACATTGCCGTTTGCCACAGTAGACTGTTTCAACTTACCGTCCAAATAATCCTTGATATTCTGCATATAAGCATCATTGAAGATAGGAGTTCCACCGTCATTTACATTAGCTGCGTTGAACATTTGGGCAAAGCTGTATGAATCAGCCACATCAGGCACACCGATACCGTCATTGAAACGGACATTACCCGAATAGTTCACACGGGTCTTGCCAGCTTTACCGTTTTTGGTGGTAATAAGGATAACACCAAAAGCCGCTCTTGCACCATAAATAGAAGAAGAAGAGGCGTCTTTCAATACCGAAATGTTTTCAATGTCATTGGGGTTCAGAGCATTCATATCACCCTCAACACCATCTATCAAGACCAGCGGAGAAGCACTCGAGCCAGAACCGATTGTACCGGCACCACGAATGTTGAAACTCATTGTACCATCCAGTGAACCTCCATTATTACTTACGGACATATTCAGACCGGGAATCTGGCCTTGCAGAGCTTGAGAAACGTTAGCCACCGGACGAGACTGCAACACCTCAGAGTCAACCATAGAAACAGCACCCGTCAAATTCACCTTTTTCTGAGTACCATAACCTACCACTACTACTTCATCCAGCATCTGAGCATCTTCCAACAGAGTAATTTTCAAAGGTTGTCCGTTCCACACAATTTCCTGAGAGACATAACCCACAAAAGAGATTTGAAGTGTAGCACCCACTTCCACACCTGACAATGAAAAGTCACCATCCAATCCTGTTATAGAACCATTGGTGGTACCTTTCACAACTACAGATGCACCGATCACACTCAAACCGGCAGCATCCAACACAACACCCTTACACATTTTGTCCTGTTGCTGAACAATGGCAGACTTAGTGCCATAATCAGGTATTGCACTTACCATGCCCGTAGTCATAGAGCTTAGGAAAAGCAGCATACCTACTGATTTCGTGATTTTAACCATATACTTATCTTTAAAAATTAATAAGGTCAACAAACAATCCTTCAGCCAGAACCGAATAGCACCTTTCAGCTGAAAAAGCATTCATTTTTGCAAATATATATAATTATTTTTACACTACTACTATTTTCACAAGTTTTTTTCAAACTTTATATTCAAAAGAGGCCGTTTATAGCCATTTCCATTTATTCTAATTTTGTTTAATACAATAGTTCGTTAACCATTAGCCTAGCCTAAGCGGCTTTGGCAGTAAATAAAATGAGTTCTTTGAAAAGTCTGTCAATTAAATGCGTGTCTGGTTCAATCCCAGACACGTGAATAAATCGTTCAAGCATGTAAGCATTGTGTATGACTGACTTGCATGATGATATGGAATATTTTATTCCCATCCTCTTACAGGCAGCCTTGGCAAGGTTTATCGCTGCAAGTGATGCATTAAAGTGAAATGCCAGTTTCCTGAAGTCTGTAGACTGACAGTTTGTTATTCCGGCATATTGCTTGGCATCACGAAAGCAAAATTCGAGTTGGAAACGTGTCCTGTAAAAGTCCAGAACATCCTGTGCGTTCTGTGTTTCGTCCGTAGAGAAATACAGCTGCCATTTGTCCGTTCCATCCATAGGATACCATACAGCCAGGCTCACAAAGCGTTTGAGCGCTTTGGAGTATGCTTTCAGTCCGTAAAGTTTACCCTTGTTCACTTTGTACTCGGTACATCTTGTGATGTCCAGATTTTCAAAGTCAATTTTCTCGTCATGTAATTTTGGACGTCCGCGTTTTCCTGTCCTATTTTCTAAGGTGGGATAAAACAATACGGCATCATTCCTGAAACGGCTTATTACGTGGAAACCGTTATCGTACAATGGTTTGATGAAAGTTGCCTTTGAAAAGAACGCATCACATACGACTGTGCCAGAAATACGTTTCAGCTGTTCCTGTATGCTGATAAGGTAAGAGCTGTACCAGTCAACAAGATTCTTCTCACAGCTTTCCAGCGTTGCGTTGTCAGGTGTCTGTACAGAACCCAAAGTCATACATTCATGGTTGTCAACGTCTATAACTCCAATACCGGTTATTTCCAGTCCGCGTTTGTATTCACCGGCACAACCGGACCAGAAATAGCCAATCCATGGCGTTTTGCTGCCTGATTTTGGAATGAAAGACGGATCAACGGCTATCGCCTTACGACCACCTTTAAGGTGTTCTCTAATGATGGCTTCATTGAAGGAAAACCAGTCAAAGCCATCATTCTCAAAATTGTTTCGGTATGTCTGTTCTGAGAAACATCCATATCGTCCCATTTGTAGGAAATTGATGCGGTCAGGTATGGCCATGAACAATTTTATTGCATCCATGAATACTTTCTGGAAAGATTTGCTTATATTTACAACTGATTCGAGAGCATTCCTGCACTCGGATTGGTATTGCATAAGGAGTGATTCTTTGGTCATAATTAAAAGTGGTGAGATACTTCTAATTTACTAATAATCAACAAATTATGCAATACTTTCATGCTTTATTTTCAGCTATTTATCATATATTTTTCATCACTTTTCTTACCCCTTAACGATTCATTCTTGACAGTATTTCAATGATCTCTTTAATAATATTGAACTGGCTAACACCGATTCTATTATTTAATTAAATTTATCGGTAAAAATTTACCGAAGTATTGTTAATAACCACCAATATCATCTTGAAAATATCAAATTTTAACCAATAAGATAAAATTCCTCCTGTATCGAAAAAGGAAACATACAAAAACAAATATCAAGACAGAAGTCTGACAGGGAAAGGGCACATCAGAAAAAAAGCAACACCATTGCAAAATAGCCCACAAAATGCTATATTTGTTCAGACAAAAAGAACAAAAAGTAACCCCAAACAAGAAAAAAAATGAGAAACAACGACTGGAAAGACCGCCTGAACGTGGTCTATTCCACCAATCCCGACTTCCGTTATGAGATTAGGGACGAAGAGGAAACCTCCACCCTGCCCCCTTCCCAGCAGAAGCTGCGCGTGCAGCTCGACCGCAAGAACCGCGGCGGCAAGGTAGTGACCCTCGTCACCGGCTTCACCGGCAGCGACGACGACCTGAAGGAACTAGGGCGGCTGCTGAAGAGCAAGTGCGGCGTAGGCGGCACGGCCAAGGACGGCGAGATCATCGTCCAGGGCGACTTCAAGCAGAAAGTGCTGGACCTGCTGAAGCAGGCCGGCTACACACAGACCAAGCCGGTGGGATAAACCCGCAAAAAAAGAGAGCGCATCCGCAGATACGCTCTCTTCGTTTATTTCGACATCCGGACCGGATATTATTCGGCACGCAGAGTGAAACGCTTGAAGTCTACCACCTTCAGTTCGGGATCAGCTTCCTTCAGCACTTCTCTTACCGTCTTCTTGGCGTCCATCACGTCTTCCTGGTTCAGCAGGCAGACTTCCTTCAGGAACTTGCCCAGACGACCCTTGGCAATGTTCTGGATCATCTGTTCGGGCAGGTGGGCAGCCTTTTCGGCAGAAACCGTAGCGATGATTTCCTTTGCCTTGGCTACATCCTCAGCCGTGATCCAGCCCTTGGCCATGTTGCTTTCCATGTGCTCTTCGCTGTCCACGTGGGCAGGATTGATGCCGGCTTTCTTCAGGGCAGCCTCTACAGCCTTCTGTACCTGCTCGGCCTTGGTCTTCTCGATAGCCACTTCAATTTCTTTCTGCTTTACGTCCTCGGGCACACCGTCTTCGTCGATGGCGATGGGGTTCATGGCAGCAATCTGCATAGCTACCTGCTTGCCCAGCTGCTCGTCCACCTTCTTGTTGAAGGCTACGATGGTGCAGAGGCCGTTGCGGTTCATGTGGTTGTAAACCACTGTGTCGGCACCCTGAACAGTCAGATAACCGTCGAGTTCCATCTTCTCGCCCGTGATACCGCTGCGGTCTGTCACAGCCTGAGCCACCGTTACGTCGCCCAGCTGCAGCGCCTTCACTTCGTCCAGCGTCTTGCACTTGTTGGCAACGGCCAGGTCCAGGATGTCCTGAGTCAGTTTCACGAAATCAGCGTTCTGAGCCACGAAGTCAGTTTCGCACTTCAGGGCGATGATTACGGCAAAGTCGCCGGTTGTCTTAGCCAGCACGCAGCCTTCGGAAGCCTCGCGGTCCGAACGCTTGGCAGCTACGGCCTGTCCCTTTTCGCGGATAATCTTCATTGCCTTGTCGAAGTCGCCTTCTGCAGTGGTCAAGGCGTTCTTGCAGTCCATCATACCAGCACCGGTCATTTTGCGGAGCTTGGTTATATCAGCCATTGTTACAGCCATAATTTCTTCTATCGTTTTAAAGTTAATAATACTCTTGTTCAGAAAGCAGTTGAGAGTTGAGAACAGAGAATTGAGAATTGCCGTTTAAAGTAACTCTCAACTTTCAATTCTCAACTCTCAACAATATGTTTTAAGCCTCTTCGTCTTCCTTCATGAAGGCAGCAGCCTTGGAAGCGTTGATAGCTTCTTCGTCCGACTTGTCCAGACGAGCCTTGGCAGCTTTCTTCTTGCCACCCTTGTTGGCAGGAGCCTCACCGGCAGCTTCCATGTCAATCTTCTCGGCCTTGCGTTCTTCCAGACCTTCCTGCATTGCAGCGCAGCAAGCGTCCAGGATGACCTCAACAGACTTGGTAGCGTCGTCGTTGGCGGGGATTACGAAGTCTACATTCGTAGGATCGGAGTTCGTGTCCACGATACCGAATACGGGGATACCCAGACGGTTGGCTTCGCGAACGGCGATGTTTTCCTTCATTACGTCTACCACGAACAGAGCAGACGGCAGACGGGTCAGGTCAGCGATGGAACCCAGAGTCTTGTCCAACTTGGCACGCTGACGGGAAATCTGCAGGATTTCTCTCTTGGAGAGGTTCGAGTAAGTACCGTCGTTAGTCAGCTTGTCGATGGTAGCCATCTTCTTAACGGCCTTACGGATAGTCGGGAAGTTGGTCAACATACCACCCGGCCAGCGCTCGATTACATAAGGCATGTTTACAGAGGCAGCCTTGTCGGCAACCACCTGCTTAGCTTGTTTCTTAGTAGCAACAAACAGGACTTTCTTTCCTGATTTGGCGATTTGCTTCAAAGCTTCGGCAGCTTCGTCAATTTTAGCAACCGTCTTGTTGAGGTCAATGATATGAATACCATTGCGCTCCATGAAGATATAGGGAGCCATTGCGGGGTTCCACTTTCTTTTCAGGTGACCGAAGTGGCAACCGGCCTCCAGTAATGTATCAAAATTTGTTCTTGACATTGTCTTTTTAATCTTAAATCGTTTACTTTCTTTTTTGTTTTTCTAAACCAACCGCCGGGTAGCCTGGTCCGTAGGGAGAAGAGTCCCGGTAGTTTAGATGCTAAACGCTTTTTCAGTTGAGAGTTGAGAGTTGAAAGTTGAAAATCATGCAACTTGTCCGCCCCAACCAATCTGCAACTCTTAACGTTTGCTGAACTGGAATCTGCGACGTGCTTTGGGACGACCCGGTTTCTTACGTTCAACAGCACGCGGGTCACGAGTCATGAAGCCTTCGGCACGCAGGGCAGCCTTGTCTTCCGGATTGATCTTCACCAGTGCACGGGCGATAGCCAGACGCAGGGCCTGAGACTGGCCGGTGAAACCACCACCGCAGAGGTTTACTTTGATGTCATACTTTTCAGCTACGCCGAGCTTGTTCAGCGGCTGCTTAACCACGTACTGGAGAATGCTTGAAGGGAAATACACAGCAAGGTCTCTCTTGTTAATGGTAATTTTTCCAGTACCTTCGCTTACGAAAATACGTGCAATAGCACTTTTACGTCTGCCTAATGCATTTACTACTTCCATCATCTCTTATTTAAGTGCGTTAATATCTATCATTTTGGGGTTCTGAGCCTCATGCTTGTGTTCGCTGCCGGCATATACATACATGTTGCCCAGCAGTTTGGCGCCCAGCTTGTTCTTGGGGAGCATGCCCTTCACTACCTTTCTCAGCAGCTTGTCCTCGCCGTTCGGTTTGGCCTTCAGGCGGGCGGGGGTCATCTCTCTCTGGCCACCGGGATAGCCGGTATAGGACAGATAAATCTTGTCGGTCCACTTGTTGCCAGTCATTTTCACTTTGTCGGCATTGATAATGATTACATTATCGCCACAATCTACGTGAGGGGTAAAGTTGGGTTTATACTTTCCTCTCAACAGTTTCGCAACTTTTGCGCCCAGACGGCCCAATACCTGGTCTGTAGCGTCAACGATGACCCATTCTTTCGTCACCGTAGCTTTGTTTGCAGAAATGGTCTTGTAACTTAAAGTATCCACTCTTAAATGTTTTTTAAAATGTTACTACTAAATGTTTTTCTTCACCACCAGCCAACCGCCCCGGACAAAGGTCGATTAACTCGCTATGAATTAATTGCTTATCCTTTTTAGATAATAATCGGCTTGCAAAGGTACGGTTTTTCTGCTAACTGACAAACGATTTAGTCATTTTTTTGTCTGACAGTCAGAGCAGAAACCATACTTCCACTAAAAACAATCACCACAGATTACACCGATTTCCACAGACCGGCACTGCATCCAATCTGTGAAAATCCGCGTAATCTGTGGTGAAGTCTATGCGGAATGCCGTTTCAATCAGAACTCGGCGTTGCGCGGCGTACGCGGGAAGGGGATTACATCGCGGATGTTGGCCATACCCGTCACGAACAGCAGCAGGCGTTCGAAGCCCAGACCGAAACCGGCATGCGGACACGTGCCATACTTGCGGGTGTCCAGATACCACCACATGTCCTTCATCGGGATGTGGAGCTCGTTGATGCGGGCCATCAGCTTGTCGTAGTTCTCCTCACGCACACTTCCGCCGATGATTTCGCCAATCTGCGGGAACAGCACGTCGGTGCCCTGCACGGTCTTGCCGTCCTCGTTCTGCTTCATGTAGAAAGCCTTGATTTCCTTCGGATAGTCTATCATGATGACCGGCTTCTGGAAGTGCTCCTCTACCAGGTAGCGTTCGTGCTCGCTGGCCAGGTCGCAGCCCCAGTACACGGGGAACTCGAACTTGTGCCCTTTGGCCACGGCGTCTTCCAGAATCTGAATGCCTTCCGTATAGGGCAGGCGCACAAACTCGGTGTCGACCACCTTCTGCAGGCGCTCTATCAGTCCCTTGTCCACCATCTTGTTGAGGAACTCCAGGTCGTCACGGCAGTTGTCCAGCGCCCATTTCACACAGAACTTGATGAATTCCTCTTCCAGGTCCATCAGTTCGGCCAGGTCGGCAAAGGCCACCTCGGGCTCTACCATCCAGAACTCGGCCAGGTGGCGCGGCGTGTTCGAGTTCTCCGCACGGAACGTGGGGCCGAAGGTATAGATGGCGCCCAGGGCCGTAGCAGCCAGCTCGCCTTCCAGCTGACCGGATACCGTCAGGCTGGTCTGCTTGCCGAAGAAGTCGTCGTCGTAGATGATGGAACCGTTCTCGTCCTTCTTCAGGTCGTAGAGGTTCTTCGTGGTCACCTGAAACATCTGGCCGGCTCCTTCGCAGTCCGACGCCGTGATGATGGGCGTGTGGAAGTAGAAGAAGCCCTTCTGATGGAAGAAGGTGTGGATGGCGATGGCCATGTTGTGGCGGATGCGGAACACGGCGCCGAAGGTATTGGTACGCGGACGCAGGTGGGCAATCTCGCGCAGGAACTCCATGGAGTGTCCCTTCTTCTGCAGCGGATACGTGTTGTCGCAGGTGCCCAGCACCTCGATTTCACGGGCCTGGATTTCCGCCTTCTGTCCGGCGCCCACCGACTCCGTCAGCACGCCGTTCACACTCAGGCAGGCGCCCGTGGTGATGTCCTTCAGCACAGCCTCGTCGAAGTTGGCCAGGTCGACCACAATCTGTACATTATTTATTGTAGAACCGTCGTTCAGCGCGATAAAGTTTACCTGTTTGCTACCTCTACGGGTGCGTACCCATCCTTTCACGTTGACCATAGCGCCGAAGTCTTCACGCTTCAGCAGGTCCACAATCTTTGTTCTACTGATCTTTTCCATAACTATACATTTATATATATACTATATAATTTATTCAAACGACCCCATTCGCAGGTAGTTCACCTCCTGCTCGGTCAGGTAACGCCAGTCGCCGCGACGCAGTCCTTTCTTCGTCAGCCCTGCGAAATAAACACGGTCCAGTTTCACCACCTTATATCCCAACGATTCGAAGATACGGCGCACAATGCGGTTCTTTCCCGAGTGGATTTCGATACCCACATCGTTCTTCTTGTTCTCGTCGGTATAGCTGATAGCATCTGCGTGGATTTCACCGTCGTCCAGCTGTATGCCGGCGGCAATCTGCTCCATGTCGGCCTTTGTCAGGTTCTTGTCCAGATGGACATGATAGATTTTCTTCTTCAGATACTTGGGATGCGTCAGCTTCGAAGCCAGGTCGCCGTCGTTGGTCAGCAGCAGCACGCCCGTCGTGTTGCGGTCCAGTCGGCCTACGGGATAGATTCGTTCCTCGCATGCGCCCTTCACCAGGTCCATCACCGTGCGGCGTGCCTGCGGGTCGTCCGATGTCGTCACCGTATCTTTCGGCTTGTTCAGCAGCACGTAGATCTTGCGCTCGATGCTCACCACCTGGTCGTGGAACTTCACTTCGTCTCCACGCTTGATCTTCGTACCCAGCTCGGTCACCACCTGTCCGTTCACCGATACCACTCCGGCCGTGATAAACTCGTCTGCCTCACGGCGCGAGCATACACCGGCATTGGCCAGGAACTTGTTCAGACGAATCGGCTCGTTCGGATCCACAAACTGTTCCTTGTATTCTATCTGTTTCTTCTTGCTGTACTTGGCATTCGGGTTATAGTCTGCCGTACGCGGACGCTGCGGACGCCCGTATCCCTGACCGTAGCTGTTGCCCTGTCCGTAGCTGCTCCGTCCGCCGTTCGGATTGAAGCGCGGACGCTGCGGACGTTCACCGCCCTCGGCGTTCGGATTGAAACGCGGACGCTGCGGGCGATCACCACCCTCGGCGTTATAGCGCGGACGCGGACTGTAGCCACCCCGTTCGCTGTTGGGGTTGAAGCGCGGACGCTGCGGACGCTCACCGCCCTCGGCGTTCGGATTGAAACGCGGACGGAAGGGACGCTCGCTGCCGCCGTACGAACGCTGCGGACGTTCGCCACCTTCATCGCCGCTGTTGAAGCGCGGGCGATAGCTGCTGCCATACGCACGCTGCGGGCGGTCGCCCTGGTTGTCGCCACTGCTGAAGCGCGGACGGTAGGAGCGGTCGCTGCTATAAGCCTTCTGTGCACGTCCGCCGTTCTCGCTGCTGTTGAAGCGTGGACGGTAGGGACGGTCGTTGTTGTCACGGTTGTAGGAAGAACGGCCGAAACCGGCCCCTTTGTACTGATTGCCATCACGGTCAGCACCTTCATTTCTGTCTGTACCCGACGCTTCGCGCCAGTTGTCATTTTCTGTACTCATTTTCTTTTTTATTCGAATAAAATTAAACCTGTTGGCCTCACGGCCTTATTTTAATGGAGAATTGAAAATGGGAAATTGAGAATTGGGAATTTCAGTAACTGTTCATTTTCAACTTTCCATTTTCCATTTTCCATTATTTACATTCCCGTATAATTGTGCGGAGTGATGGCGCGAAGCTCCTTCTTGATGTCTTCGCTCACGTTCAGCTCCTCGATAAAGTTCTTGATGGACGCTTCCGTAATGGCCTGGTTGGTGCGTGTCAGCGCCTTCAGTGCCTCGTACGGATGCGGATATGCCTCGCGGCGCAGGATGGTCTGTATCGCCTCGGCCACCACGCTCCAGCAGTTGTCCAGGTCGCGGTAGATGGCCGGCTCGTTGAGCAGCAGCTTGCGCAGGCCCTTCAGCGAGCTCTGGATGGCGATGACTGTGTGTCCGAAGGGCACGCCGATGTTTCTCAGCACCGTCGAGTCCGTCAGGTCGCGCTGCAGGCGCGACACCGGCAGCTTCACGGCCAGGTGTTCCAGGATGGCGTTGGCCATGCCCAGGTTGCCTTCGGCGTTCTCGAAGTCGATGGGGTTCACCTTGTGGGGCATGGCGCTCGAGCCCACCTCGCCGGCTTTGATCTTCTGCTTGAAGTATTCCATGGAGATGTATTGCCAGAAGTCGCGGTTCATGTCGATCATGATGGTGTTGATGCGCTTCATGGCGTCGAACACGGCCGACAGGTTGTCGTAGTTCGATATCTGCGTGGTATATTCCTCGCGCTCCAGTCCCAGCTTCTCGGCCACGAAACGGTTGCCGAAGGCCTTCCAGTCGTAGTCGGGATAGGCCACGTGGTGGGCGTTGTAGTTGCCCGTGGCGCCGCCAAACTTGGCCGTCATGGGGCACGCCTTCAGCGTGGCCAGCTGGCGTTCCAGGCGGTAGACGAAGACGTTGATTTCCTTGCCCAGGCGGGTAGGCGAAGCGGGTTGTCCGTGTGTCTTGGCCAGCATGGGGATGTCGGCCCACTCTTCGGCATACGTGCGCAGCTGTCCGATGAGTTCCTCCAGTTGCGGGTAGTACACCTGCTCCAGCGCCTCCTTCACGGAGAGGGGCACCGAGGTATTGTTGATGTCCTGCGAAGTCAGTCCGAAGTGGATGAATTCCTTGTACTCCTCCAGTCCGCCCAGCTTGTCAAACTGTTCCTTCAGGAAGTATTCCACGGCCTTCACGTCGTGGTTGGTCACGCTTTCGATGTCCTTGATGCGCTGTGCGTCGGCTTCCGAGAAGTTGCGGTAGATGTTTCTCAAGGTTTCGAAGATACCTTTGTCCACGCCCTTCAGCTGGGGCAGCGGCAGTTCGCAGAGGGCGATGAAGTACTCCACTTCCACCCGTACGCGGTATCTCATCAGTGCGAATTCCGAGAAATAGGCGGCCAAGGCATCCGTCTTGCCCCTATAACGACCGTCAATCGGCGAGATTGCGGTAAGTAAATCCAGTTTCATACGTCGTATTTCTATAAAATGATAATTATCAGGCCGCAAAATTACGTCTTTTTTCTGAGTTTTCCATCCCGGAAACATTTTTTATATTACCCGCCGCTTTCCTTTTGCCGCTTGGGGGCACGGATACCGCGGATTTCACGGATTTTCACGGTTCGGGGCCCGCGGCCTTCCCTGCCCCGCTCCTCTCTTCTGCCCCCTTCCGCCGTCATCCCGGCCTCACACTTCTTCCTCCGTCATCCCGGCCTCCGAGCCGGGATCCAGCACCCCGATACGTGCGTCTTCTCTGGATCCCGCATCAAGTGCGGGATGACAAAGAGGGGAAAGTGCGGGATGACGAAGCGGCCAACGACGCCCCACCAAGTAGGTAGTTAGCGCGCTAAAGTCCATAGTTAGCGCGCCAAAGTCCATAGTTAGCCGGCGGAATGTGGCACTTGGGAAAAAACAAGCCACACGGCCCGAAGGCCGCATGGCTTGACAAACAAAACAAACAAATGCTCGTTGCATTAACAAGCACGTGTCCTCCCGCTTC
Organism: Mediterranea massiliensis; assembly: GCF_900128475.1. Classification (GTDB taxonomy): domain Bacteria; phylum Bacteroidota; class Bacteroidia; order Bacteroidales; family Bacteroidaceae; genus Bacteroides; species Bacteroides massiliensis_E. The sequence continues at coordinate 721,262 of NZ_LT635838.1, forward strand.
GCCAAGCGGAGGAGGACGGGGACCACCTCACGGCGGGGATATAAAGTCATTCTTGCACATCCTGTACCGGACGAACGTAACCTTTTTCTGTATTAGGATTATTTTGCAGGAAAAATTCTTTAGTAGACGGCTTCCAAATGAAACCATCACGGTTTTCGTTGTATGGATTCTGTCCGTCCATAGAGAAAGCCGTCTGACACATATGAAGTTCATCATTCCATACATCCTCAGGTAACCTTGAAGACAAAATAAGCAGTTCTCGTTGATTGGGAATACGATACCCAGCTGGATAACCATCAAATGTTTGATACCACTGCCATTCGTGATAATTTTTCCTTCCCCAACTAGACTCTGGTGTCGGGAATAGGCTAGAGTGCATTCTGAACTTTCCGTACGGCAAGTTATTCGCTTCACGTTCGTTGTGTAAGGGTAAGGGACTTACCTCGTAGTTGGTGCGGCGTGCTTTGATGTTCAGGTTAGTGGCATCAATTAAATAGAAGCCGCTTCCTTCATCTTTGTAAGATATCAAATCTGTCGGGACCTCATCTGGGTCATCAAGGGATAATCCCAAATTACGCACGCAACGGTAGGAATAAAGTTCACCATTGTAAGTCTTTGAACTTGATTGCATACCACGGGAAGCACCTTCTTCTGCCCATAATACCCATGAGTCGTAAGAATAATAATCCTCACCCCATATTCCTCCCCAGTGCCAAGTCGCAGTAAGTGAGCTAGACGTATAGTGCCAACGTACAGTATTATCACGGTCTGCCGGGTTGCTGGGATAGAGACGTGATTTGTCGTCGAGTGCGTATTCACCCAGATAAATATCCGTGAGTTGGTCTATCGCCGCGAGATACCAGCGGATTTCATTGGCTTGTATGATGTTGTCGCCGTTCAGGTCACGGTTGCGCAGCATACAAGCGTATAGTGCATTGTTGTAGTTACTGTTCAATGCGTAGTGGTCATCCGTGTTCAGTACGTCTGTCCAGTGTAATGTGTTCGTGTGATTGGGTCCAAGAATGATGTTCAGCGTGTTCAATCGTCCGTTTCTACTGTCGGTTTCAATTTGAATATTACGATTATCGAGACCACATTGCATGCGTCCCGTCTCCATCACCGACTCCAATCCCCAAGCGGTTGTCAATTCAGTTTTGTCCACGTTGAAGATGGTGCTGATGGAGCGTTGCTTGAAGGTGAAGGTGGAGTTCACGACTCTGGAATTACCATCTGGACTCATTTGTGACCCTTGTGCAATGATGTGCAACTGGCGGTCTTCCTTATCGGTGGTGAGTTTCCACAACGAGCGGTTGTCTTCTCCCGGTGTATTATCTATGGGATGGTTGAAGTAGAGGTGCTCGTCGACGAAGACGGTGATGGCCACTTTCGTCTCTTTGTCCTCCGTGTCGGTGTAGAAAATGGTTGAATTCGGGTCTTCGGCCTCTGCCTGCAGGCGGCGGATCAGCTGGTTCACGTCGAGCAGGCGTGCATTGGGGTAAGAGGTATAATAGGGTGCAGACTCGTTATTAGCAGTTCCAGTCATCGGGAACGGGTCGTTGTAGTTCTGGTCGCCCGGGTATTTCACGAAGTGTTCATTGTCCACGCCATAGTCGGCATTGATAGCAAACTTTACCCAGCGGTAGTCACGCATGCTTTCTTCAATATTCTTATCATCGTCAGTGGCATCGTGTATGCCGCGGCTGAAGGGAGTGTTCACGCTCCACTTCATGTCCGTACCGATGGCTTTCTTGTTCAGCTTGATGAGGCGGCGGTCGTAATGGGAGTCAAACTCGAAGATGTCGGTGGTACTGTACACCACGTCGCCCTCGTAGCCGGGTCGTCCATCCGTTCCATTCGTAACCTCCACGATAATGTCGTTGACACCACGTATTGTTACGTTATAGGTATAGAAGCTGTTGCGTTTGGTGTCGTAATCATTAGGATTGAGAGGCACGTTGATGGTTTGTCCGTCTTTGTCTTTATAGGATGTCATGTAACCCAGATGTATGATAAAGCGCACGTCGGCGTTGACCAACATGTTATCATTGTCTACGTAAGAAAGTGTTCCCGTCATTTCCACGTAGGTGGAGTTGGCATTAGCATTGGCGAAGGTGCGGTTGCCGTTGTCGTCCAAGCCTTTTCCGGTGTCCCACGCATCACGCTGTGCATAGTCTGAAACGGATTGGAGTGGTGTTTTCTTGTTTTCGGGCATGTAGAACACGAAGCTGCCGCCGTCGTACAAGTTGGCATCGGTCGCGTTGGGGGTGATTTCTTCGAACGGTGTAGCCGAGGTGTTGAAGTAGATGGCATCATCGCTCTCGTAATCACCAGTTTCAGCTTCCAGGATATACGATTGAAGCGGTACCCGCTTCACTGTCCATTCTTTAGGTAAAAACGAAAAATTACTCCAATTTTTCTCCGAAGGAGGATCCGTCTTTACAATGAATTTCACCTTAGCATCGGTACGTTTGAGCTGGATCGTATAATTCAACTCTTCCCCTTGTTCACTGCCAACAATGTCTATGGAAGTACTTCCGCTCTCATTATCTTCGGCATACCCGGTCATCATAAAAAGAGCACCCCGATAAACTGACTGGCTGTTCATGGTCATGACAAACTGTTTCAGAGTGTTCAAATCGTTTATTTCATCCAATTGGGCACTGGTCACATTGTAAGCCGTACCAGTACTGTTAGTAGTAATATTGGCAATGGCTACAATGGAAGCCCCTTGAAGCGAACCGCAGACAAAATCCAATGTACCTTTTCCATTAGAAAGATTATCTCCTTCGGGATTCAATCCGTCATTAAATGTAAACAAATTACTGGTACGTGGTGTACCTTCCATATTTCGAAGCAGCGGTTGCCGTTGCCCAGCCGAATTAAACACGAAAAGGTATATATTTTCGATTCTGTTTTCATATTCTGATGTTTGCTCGGTACGGGTTAAAATAATACTCTCCTGCGATACGTACCCTAAAGAGACCCTAGTGGGAATACCTTCTTCTACAGGTCGGTTGGAATGAAAAAGTATTTCATCCTGACATCCGATTAGAATCAAAGCCATGACCATAAGAGATGCAGCGAGATGCCTGCCAGATTTACCCATTGTTTTCATAACGATTCCGTATATTAATTGAACGATGGAACATTAACCTCATTTTCTTCCCAAGGCACGAAACTATACAAAATATTGATTGTGGCACTGGCTGTAATACGTGCCAAAATATTAAATTGTGTATTACGTACCATGGAGTTTATGTCCGAGCCTATCAGAGAAGGAGAATACTCTTTATAACTTGTAGCAAGTGACAATGTATAGGGATTCGGACCTGTAGGATTTTTATAGGCGAAATTAGGATAGATATAGACAGGCTGCCAATCGGTTGCTGCACCAACTGCCAATACGACATCCAATGTTTCTATTTCATCTTTGGGATATCGCAAATCCGTGTATATAGTCGATTCCGGAATGTCAAGCTGAGATTGACGGAACAAGAATACACGGTCACTGATAAAAGAACCGAATTTTACCCACCTCAGTGTCAAATTATCGCTGGTTGCATTTTCTATTGTGAGGTGTAGCTTCACTACGGTACGCTCCAGTTTAATGGATATGGCTTGCATATCCGAAGTAATCTCAATACCTTCAGCTTTACCGCTCATGGGTAGGCCATGTTCGGCTATCTCTTCGTATCTTTTAGGAAAATGCGTCCAACCTTCGTCAAGCAATAACAGTTTGCTGTCGTTGATATACGCCGGAGTCATCAAAATATCATTAGTATATTCGATGCCGATACTTTCCTCATTGGCAATAAGGTAGATGCTGGCTTTCCCTACAGGAATATTCTCCAAAGTTAGACTGGGGGATAATGTGGCAGATGTGGGAGAGGTGTTCCCATCTATTACATGCTTTTGGTTATAAAGTATTTTCCTATCCTCTGGGGCAGCAGCATCCGAGATGACAAGTGCGCGCAACGTACGTATTCCTTCGTAGGGTAGCACGTTAGGGTCGTCTTCCCGTGTTGATACACCGATAGTCTGTGTACCGATGTTCAGTGTCAGCGTCACCATCTTGTCGTTGCCGCCCGGCAGGCTTTCTTCCTGCTGACATGCCACAAAAACAGCGATACACAATAGCAACGGAATGGATTGAATTATTTTGTTCATAGCTTCAGTATGCTTTTAATATTCTTGATTGGCTGGTTGAAACTTACCATTCTACCGTGTAATTCTTTTCGATCCAATTGGTTACTTCTACCACCAGTGTAACATTTGTCGCATTGCGGGAAATGTTGATGCGATAGTTGTAGCGTTTTCCTTTCTCCCATGCAGTGACGGAGCTTGTTTTTAGCTTGATAGAGGCGGACTTGGATGTAGTGTCGCCTATAGTGTATTGGTAAGAAAAATCGAGGGTCGCATTATCGCTGAGCGACTTGTGTGGGGGCAACAATAGGTCGCCTCCAAAAAGAAAATAGTCTTGAGTATCATTGGCCGGGATAGAGAGACTTTCTGTTTCAAAAGAGGGAGCATTTACATCGCTAATACCCCCAAAATCCCATTCATTTCCGTTGAGGCTTCCTATATGACTAATTCCGTATAACTGGGCATTGCTGATGTTTACGGCGTCACCTTCGGATGTAACTATGATGTTCACCCGCGCCAGTTCGTGATTAAACGTCAACGCTACAGGTGCAGGATTACTGCCGTTTCCAGTCGCCGTAGCCGTCATCAGGTCCACAGCCTCCGATCCCGTCTTGGAGCAGTCGAAGTTTGTGACGGTGATGGTACCGTAAGAACTTACATCTGCCTTTACGTCTGTCGGATATACTGCATAAAAGTTATAAGTTTTTCCAGCCGACCAGTAACGCGTACCGCCAGTATAGTTCCATGCGCCATTGCTTTCGGTCACTGTCTCACCATCAAATACATTAGTAGCGTTTATCGATGATGCGTTGTCACCGTATCCTCCCCATACGCTGAAACTGCTTCCATCGGGCAGCGACGTACCGGTGACCGCCGCGCGCGTCTCCGCCGCAGGCATGAAGCTGATGGCGGGGGCGTCTGTCATAGGCTCATCGCTGAGGGTGCTGGTGCACGAGGCTACCGTCAAGAGCAGGAGGAGGGACAAAGCCCCAAACGTTACTGGAATGCGTTTCATATCGTTGTCTTGGTTTTGGTTTCAATTTTTAGCTTTTGTCCGAAAGAACAAAGCTGTGTAGTGCCCGTGCGGGCGGCCAAGCACGCACGGGCTGTGAGAAAGAGGTTATTAAGGAACAACAGTAGTTACAGGATTGTCAATATCACTTGCATCCTTCCAATCTTCTACTGTAGCAGTAAACTCAATTTCTTTATTTGTAAGTGTATCATCAATCATATCCGCTGTAATTTTTGTGGAATATTTGTAACGATATCCTGCTGTCCATTTGTTTGATTCAGGATCGTTTATACCATCGCCAGTTTGTTTTGTGAACGACAGATTGGCTGTAAAATTCTGGCTCTTTGGCTGGCTATCAGGATTGTTGCCATCTTTCAAAGTTGCCGTAAACGTAACGGTAATATAATCAGAAGTAGTCGGAAGATCCTGAGGAATAACAAGCTTGGACTGCATCTTTGTTCTAGCAGGAGTCAAATCACCATCAGCGATATCAACACCATCTTTAAAATCTTCATATATATAACCACCTTTGGTTGCTCCATCAGTTTTCCAAGTAATTGCTCCAGCAGTATTGATTGAACCTTCTGTTTTGTTGATAGCTCCGTTTATATTAACATTAGATATCTTCAACTCATAAGCATCAGCGGCATCAGTGGTAAACTCAAAAGCCACTTGCGCCAGCATGTGTTTGAAGTTAAGCTCTACTGCTCCCTGAGCAGTAGCATCAGAAACAGGACCTACTTGAGCAGGAACACAAGCTATTAGATCATACGTATCTACTGGCGTATAAGCCGGGAAGGTCAACGTTTGGTTTACAGCATCAAAACTGACATTATCAATCTTGCCGCCAGTACCATTTGCATAAGCACCAAAACGATAGTAGTTACCATCCTGCCAATAATACTTAGAGTCTCCTGTTTCATTCTTATAAGCCGTGCCTGTCCAAGAGTTTCCATCAGTACCAAAATTTCCGAACACATAGAATTCTGATGAAGCCAAACTTCCCGAAGGCACTTCAGTTACCGCTTTTGTGTTGTTATTCACAAATGTGTTAAACTGAATAGAGCGGCCTTCAGCCACCTCCAACACTTCATTCTGTGTACAGCTTGCGAGTGCTGCTACAGCTACTCCAAGCAAAAGCAAACTTTTTCTCATACTCTAATAATTTTAAGTAAAACAATTATTTAATAAAACTAATTCATTTCATATTCATTCAATGCACGAGATGCTTCGACTGCGCTCAGCATGACAAACAATTCTATTTATGAGATGCCTCGACTATGCTCAGCATGACAAACTGGCTGTACTCGGCATAACAAACCAACTACATCCGACATGACAGACCGCTAATTCAGCGGCAGCGGGATGTCGATGTAGTCGCCCCAGCCGTCCACACTGACGTCGAAACCACCGCTACCACCGCCACCGTCTTCATCGGAAACCTCGATGCCGTCCACGGTGATGACACCGCCGCGAGGCTGTCCGTTCACCTGGTCGGTGACGTCGAACTCATAGCTGAGCATCTTACCGTTGAGCAGGCGCACCTCAAGGTTCAGCAGGTAGTGGGCCGCCGAGCCGTCGGCACGCGTATAGTGGTCGCCCGGATAGTTGGGTACCCCGAAACTCTGCATCTGTGCTTCGGCGCCCCAGGAAGTGAGCGTACCGTCGAAGAGAACGGTAGCAGCTGCATCGCCCGTATGCCCGTCACTCAGATAGACACTTTCAGCCATACCGGCCAGGGCACCACGGACCAAGGCCACGTATTGCAGTCCGTGAGTAAATTCATAACGGATGTAGTAAGTATAGGTCAGCGGGTGCATGGTGATAGGATAGTTCACGGGGTCGAGCGTGCGTTCGGCCGTATAGGCCTCATCGTAGCAGCCGTACAGCTGGTCGGGCTGGTTGACGGTGCGTTCGCCGGCATGCAGCTCCTGCAGGCTGGCACGGGTGACACTGCGCGTGGTGGCCTGTGCTGTAGCCGAAGTGGTGAGCTGGTCGAAGACGATATATTCGGTATCGTTATTGTAGAGCAATATGTCGTGGGTGCCTTCGGCCATGGAAAGACGGCCTCCTTCGGCAGGCAGGTTGCTTTCGCTGTAGGTACCATCGGTGTGGTAGACCACTGCACGGATGCCCTCGGCCGCTTCGGGACGAAACTCTTCGTATAAGCGTTCCCACTCCTCGAGCCACAACTCCTCCCAGTCGAAGTTGTAAGTACGTTCCCACTCCAGTTCCCATTCGGCAACAAGATCTATCTTGACGCTGTAGGAATGTTCATCGTGGTTGTAGCACAGGTCCTTGCGACAGCCAGCAGCAGTCAGCAGGAGCATGGCCAGGAGTGAGGGGTAGGCCCAATTCCATATTTTCAGCTGATAGTTCTTCATTTCCTGCCTCCTTTCTCCGTCCAGCGGCCAATGTTCCAAACGAAAGCAAATTTCAGTTTCAGCGGGCCGAAGTAATGGGTACGGTCGGTCTGCTGGTAGACGTAGTGCCCGTCCAGTGGCAGGTATTCCGCGTACTTCAGGTGGGCATAGCCCAGGCCGACGCCCGCCTCGAAGGCGAAGTATTTGCCCACAGGGAACATGTAGCCGTAGCTGAGGCCCACCATGCCACCCTCGCCACGGTAGCCACGTCCGCCGTCCTCCAGGTCGTACCAGCCCGCTCCGCCGAAGAGGCCGAAGTAGTGGCCCCGGCGGGGACCCTGCGGGCGGAACCACCAGCGCACTTCGGGCACGATGGTGGCCAGCTGGTAGTAGCGGTGCCTGCCGTTGTTGTGCCACCAGGCCATGTTGCCCTCGATGGCGGCCGACCAGCGTTCGTTGAAGCGGTATTCCACCTCGAGCGAGGGCATGAGCAGGACGTCGTACAGGAGATTGGACTTGATGTACCAGGGCGTAGGCAGGTAATGCCTGTCCCGCGCGGCTTCCAGGTCCATCGTCCTTATGCTGTCCGATTCCGAAGGATGGGTATATGACTTGACGGACTGCCTGCCTGCCAACTGCTGGGCAAACAGCACACCACCGCCCAGCAGCCACCACATGACAGCGAGCAGGCAGAAGCCGAAACGATTTATCAGGATGTTTCCGTCGTTCATTCCGTCAAATTATTTTTCTATAAGACAAAAGATTTTTCTAAATTATCCCAGGGCATTCTCCGCCCAGATTGCAAAATAATGAATTAGACATTTACGACTCGCGTCATTTTCAAAAAAGGGATGCGCCAAAAACGCAAAATCAATCACTACCCGTCTCTGCGGGCATCATGCGACTGCGTATATAGTCTGTGGGCGAAAGCCCGACGTATTTCTTGAAACACCGCAGGGCCGTCTCGCGCGAGCGGAAACCGACGCGGAAGAAGGCGTCCTGCACGCTGGCTACCTGGCCCGCATCGGCCTCTTTCAGGAAGTCGGCAATGCGGCGGCGATTCATCATGTCCGAAAAATTCTTGTATCCGCATTCCTGGATGGCCTTGGACAAGTAGCTGCGGTTCGTGTTCAGCCGCAGGGCCAGGTCGGAGAGGTCCAGGTCGGGGTCCCGCCAGATGGGTTCGCTATCCAACAATGACGTCAGGCGTCCGAGAAGCGGACTGGAAGCAGGCTCTTCCGACGGTGCCGGCAGCACCTCGGGGACATCGGCCGCCACAGACTCCGACACTTCACGCGGTGACTCGAAACGGACAAACAGCTCCTGATAGGTGACTGAAACCGCGACCGCCATGCACACCACCAAATGAACACAGCTGGCCAGCGGAGAACCCGTCAGCATGAACAGGAAGAAACAGACGCTGATCAGCATCACCTTGAGGATGTACGTATAGATCCACCGGTGACACACACGGCTTTTCTTCCTGTTATAGGGAATGTAGAGCAGCAGAAGCGCATAGAACAGGATGACGACAAACAGGATGCAGAACCGGTACCAGACGTTGAACTCGCCAAAATACCGCCATACATCCATAAAGGAATAGAGTTCGCGCGAATAGGGGACCAGCAGGAACTGCACGGTGCTGAGCAACAGGCCGGGGAGGAAAAACAACAACCCCCGCTTCCACGTGAGCCATCCGCTGCAGACGGCTTCCATGGGATACAAGTAGAGCAGCATGATGGCCCACAGGCCACCCGCCAAATTTACTGCAGGAAGGATGCGGTCCGCGATAGGCTCTCCGGCCTCCACCATCAGCAGGCGGACCAGAAACAGCAACCCGGCCACAATCCACACCCACGACAGACAGAGCCTGGAGCGGTCACCGCTCCGGCGCCGGGCCTACAGCACGCCACCACACAACAAAAAAGAACAAATACTCCAACAGAGAAGTACTTTCAATTCATCCATAGTCAAATTATAGCTTAGCTTAACTTGTTTTGTTTGCAAAACCCGTCACCGGATTTGTTTATTGCCCACTCACTGACGTTCATACAGGAATATTGAAGGTTGCCTTCCCCGGAGCCTGCCACATGGCATTCTAATTCGCAAAGGTCACCTATACCCCGCATCAACCGCCCAATATTATTTTTGAGCGTGCAAAGGTATATATTTTTTATGATAAAATATTAATTCAACGCACTCATTCAAGTTTATTAACTATATTAACGTGAGTTCGAAATAAAAATAAATATATTTCAGTGATAATTAGAAACATAGCGATAAAAGTATTAAATTTATAGTGCTGAATTATAAGATTTAAACGATTACCACTATGTTTCCAGAGTCTAAAGTTACAGAGATTTATTGTATGGCTGATGATTTTTGCAAGGAATTTACATTGCAACAGGAAAAATATATGATTGAGGATAAGAAAACCAGGCATCGTAACAAACCTAACCGTATGAATGATGCTGAGATTATGGTTATTCTAATCCTGTTTCACTCCGGTGGTTTCCGCTGTTTCAAGCATTACTACAAGGAATATGTCTGTAAACATCTGAAACACCTTTTTCCGCGTCAGGTGTCCTACAACCGTTTTGTTGAACTGGAGAAGGAAATACTGCTTCCCCTGACCATTTTCATCAAGAAAGTCCTGCTGGGAACCTGTACCGGCATCAGTTTTGTCGACTCCACTCCTTTACGTGTCTGCCGTAACCAAAGAATCCTTATTCATAAAACATTTGAAGGACTTGCCGAGCGTGGAAAATGTTCTATGGAATGGTTCTTCGGATTCAAACTACATCTGATAATCAATGACAAAGGGGAAATTCTCAATTTTATGTTTACTCCTGGAAACGTGGATGACCAGCAGGGTAAGTTTCTGGAAAACATCAAAGGAAAACTATGTGCCGACAAGGGATATATTGGCCAGGCTCTGTTCGAGAACCTTTTCCTTAATGGCATTCAGCCTGTCACTAAAGTTAAAAACAATATGAAGAACTCGCTGATGAGCATTGCCGACAAGATCCTGCTCAGAAAAAGGGCCTTGATTGAAACGGTTAATGACGAGCTGAAGAACATTGCACAGATAGAACACTCTAGACATCGTTCGTTCAATAACTTTATAGCCAACTCTTTGTCGGCTATAGCAGCATATTGCTTTTTTGAAAAGAAGCCCGCCATTGATGTAAACTTTGTCAATGACGGACAACTGTCCATTTTCTAATTTTATATCGAACTCACGTTATATTAACAAACAGATTTGTTAAATTAACCGAAAAGCACATTTCCAGCACATTTGAGCCCACAAAACGGGGAGAAACCGGGCGGAATTCATCTCACAAATCAGAACAAATAACGGTAGAATTCAACAATATGTACAAGAAAGCAGTTTACACTCTGACAGAAAAACAGATATCACAGGATTTGTCCGGCTTAAATGAAAGATTTACCCAGCTTAAACGAACTGTTTGTCCAGCTTAAACGAACGTTTTTACGTTGATCCACGGTTTGCCCGCCCGGCTGCAGCCGAAGGTACGGAGAAAACAAAAAAAGCCGCAAACCTCGTAAGGAATGCGGCTTCTGAGGGCGTGGGCGTTGACGGATTCGAACCGCCGACCCTCTGCTTGTAAGGCAGATGCTCTGAACCAGCTGAGCTAAACGCCCTCTCAAACAAAAAATGAAGATATATGAAAAAGTGGGCGTTGACGGATTCGAACCGCCGACCCTCTGCTTGTAAGGCAGATGCTCTGAACCAGCTGAGCTAAACGCCCGTTTTGAACAACGAAAGTGAAGAATCGATTTGTGTGGGCGTTGACGGATTCGAACCGCCGACCCTCTGCTTGTAAGGCAGATGCTCTGAACCAGCTGAGCTAAACGCCCGTCACTTTCGTTTCAAAAGCGCTGCAAAGGTACGACTATTTTTGATACCTGCAAACATTCGAAGAACTTTTTTCTGAAAAAACATGATTCACGGAGTTACACCCGCCTGTAGGGACGCACCACGGTGCGTCCGCAATGCCCCAAGACATAAAAAATAGGGACGCACCATGGTACGTCCCTACAGAAAGTTCATCATTTACTTATACTCCTGCCAGCTCTTGATCTGGATATCCTCCAGCTTCATGGTGCAGAAGGCCTCGATGAAGGCACTGGCCAGGCGGGCGTTGGTGATCAACGGGATGTTGTGGTCGATGGCCCCGCGACGGATCCGGTAGCCGTTGGTCAGCTCGCGCTTGGTGTGGTTCTTGGGGATGTTGACGATGAGGTCGAACTTGTGTTCGGAAATCATCTTCATCACGTTGTTCTCGGCATGCGGACGCTCGTCGGGCCAGAACACCGGAATGGTGTCTACCCCATGGGCGTTGAGGAAGGCTGCCGTACCGGCCGTGGCATAAATCTTGTAGCCCTTGGAGTAGAGCATGCGGCTGGCGTCGAGCAGGTCGACCTTGGACTTCATGGCGCCGCTGGAGAACATCACGCCCTTCTCGGGAGAAGGAATCTTGAAGCCGGTGGCAATCATGGCGTTGAGCAGGGCCTCGGAGAAGTCATCGCCCAGACAGCCCACCTCGCCGGTAGACGACATGTCGACACCCAGCACGGGGTCGGCCTTGTGCAGGCGCGAGAAGGAGAACTGCGAGGCCTTCACGCCGATCCAGTCGATGTCATAGGCCGACTTGTCGGGCTTGGTATAGGGAGCGTCGAGCATGATGCGGGTGGCGGTCTCGATGAAGTTGCGCTTCAGCACCTTGCTGACGAAGGGGAACGAACGCGAGGCGCGGAGGTTGCACTCGATGACCTTGACCTCGTTGTTGCGGGCCAGGTACTGGATGTTGAACGGACCGGAGATGTTCAGCTCCTTAGCTATCTGGCGGCTGATCTTCTTGATGCGGCGGGCCGTGGCGAAGTAGATCTTCTGGGCGGGGAACACCAGCGTGGCGTCGCCGGAGTGTACGCCGGCAAACTCGACGTGCTCGGAGATGGCGTATTCGACAATCTCACCGTTCTGTGCCACGGCGTCGAACTCGATTTCCTTGGTGTTCTGCAGGAACTGCGACACGACGACGGGGTATTCTTTGGACACCTCGGCGGCCATCTTGAGGAACTCCTGCAGTTCGTCTTCATCGTAGCAGACATTCATGGCCGCTCCCGAGAGGACGTAGGACGGACGCACCAGGACGGGATAGCCCACCTTGGCGACAAAGCCCTTGACGTCTTCAAGGCTGGTCAGCTCCTGCCAGGCGGGCTGGTCGATGCCCAGCTGGTCGAGCATGTGGGAGAACTTGTTGCGGTTCTCGGCACGGTCGATGGAGACGGGCGACGTACCCAGCACGGGCACCGACTGGCGGTAGAGCTTCATGGCCAGGTTGTTCGGTATCTGGCCGCCCACGGAAACAATGACGCCGCGCGGCTGCTCGAGGTCGATGACGTCGAGCACGCGCTCGAACGACAGCTCGTCGAAGTAGAGGCGGTCGCACATGTCGTAGTCGGTGGACACAGTCTCGGGGTTGTAGTTGATCATGATGGACTTGTAGCCCAGCTTGCGGGCCGTCTGGATGGCGTTGACCGAGCACCAGTCGAACTCCACGCTGGAGCCGATGCGGTAGGCGCCCGAGCCGAGCACGACGACGGACTTCTCGTTCTTGTAGTAGTTCACGTCGTATCCCTCGACAGCGTAGGTCATGTAGAGGTAGTTGGTGAGCTCGGGATGCTCGCTGGCCACGGTGTTGATGCGCTTCACGGCCGGCAGGATGCCCAGCTCCTTGCGCCGGGCGCGCACCTGGAGGTTTTCCTTCTCCATGTTGCCCGTGGGATGGAGCACGAAGCGGGCTATCTGGAAGTCGGAGAAGCCCAGCACCTTGGCTTGGCGCAGCACGTCGGCGGGGATGTCTTCCACCTTATTATATTGGGAAAGCGTGTGCTTGTAGTCGACGATGTTCTTCAGCTTGCCCAGGAACCAGGGATCGATCTTGGTCAGCTCGTAGATGCGGTCGATGGTGTAGCCTTCCTCCAACGCCTGGGCGATGGCAAAGATGCGCAGGTCGGTCGGATGGGACAGCTCGTGGTCGAGGTCGTCGAAGCGGGTGCCTTCGTTGCCCACGAAGCCGTGCATGCCCTGCCCGATCATGCGCAGGCCCTTCTGGATAATCTCCTCGAAGGAGCGGCCGATGGACATGATTTCGCCCACGGACTTCATGCTGGAACCGATCTCGCGGCTCACGCCGACAAACTTCGTCAGGTCCCAGCGGGGTATCTTGCAGATGAGGTAGTCGAGCTGCGGAGCGACGTAGGCGGAGTTGGGCGTGCCCATCTCGCCGATCTGGTCGAGCGTGTAGCCCAGGGCAATCTTGGCGGCCACGAAAGCCAGCGGATAACCGGTGGCCTTGGACGCCAAGGCCGACGAACGGCTCAGGCGGGCGTTGACCTCGATGACGCGGTAGTCGTTGGTTTCGGCGTTGAAGGCATACTGGATGTTGCACTCGCCCACGATGTTCAGGTGGCGGACACACTGACGCGACAGGGCCTTCAGTGTCTCTACCTGCTCGTCGGTGAGCGAACAGGTGGGCGCCACCACGATGCTCTCGCCCGTGTGGATGCCCAGGGGGTCGAAGTTCTCCATGCTGGCCACGGTGAAGCAGTGGTCGTTGGCGTCGCGGATCACCTCGAACTCAATCTCCTTCCAGCCCTTGAGCGACTCTTCCACCAGAATCTGCTTGGAGAAGGTGAACGAGCTCTCGGCCAGCTTCAGGAACGATTCCTCGTCGGGACAGATGCCGCTGCCCTGCCCGCCCAGGGCATAGGCCGAACGCACCATGACGGGATAGCCTATCTCGCGGGCAGCCTCGAGGGCAGCCTTCATACTCTCCACGGCATGGCTCTTGGGGGTCTTCATCGGGATTTCGTCGAGCTTCTTCACGAAGAGGTCGCGGTCTTCGGTGTTCATGATGGCCTCCACGGAGGTACCCAGGACGCGCACGCCATACTGCTGGAGTACGCCTTTCTGATAGAGTTCCGTGCCGCAGTTGAGCGCCGTCTGTCCGCCGAAGGCCAGCAGGATGCCGTCGGGGCGCTCCTTCTTGATAATCTGTTCCACAAAATAGGGGGTCACCGGCAGGAAGTACACCTGGTCGGCGATGCCTTCGGAAGTCTGGATGGTGGCGATGTTGGGGTTCACCAGCACGGAGCTGATGCCTTCTTCGCGCAAGGCTTTCAGCGCCTGCGAACCGGAGTAGTCGAACTCTCCGGCCTGGCCGATCTTGAGCGCACCAGAACCCAAGACAAGCACTTTCTTCAAATCGTTCTTCATTGTTTCTCTTTATAAGTTGTTTTAAATCGTCTTTAAATCGCTTTTGAAAGCTGTCTGAATAAAAAAAATGCGCCACCCGACAACGGACAACGCATTTTCCAAAGGACTAAATATCTTTCCGGAGAGGGAAAAGCTTTCGGCCGGCGAATAAAATTCGTCTGAACAATGATAAAAACCGGTTTCCGTTTCCCTTCCTTGCATAAACGTATGGATATTTCTACAAAGAAACGATTTATTCGGGAAACGAGCAAATAATCCATAGCTGTTTTTAAACACAATACGAACGACTAACAAATATTCCGGCAATCAAGAAGAATATACTATTCCATGCTTAAATTATATAAAAAACAAGTCATGATAATAAAATAATTTTAGCTTTCGTATTATCCATCTTAGGCATCGTTGCCCCAACAGGAGCCCCTATATAAGTAGGATCACATATCACATAACGCTTACCATTTATAGTCACATAATCTCCTGTCACAACATCATCAAAATGTACAGCAGTTGCAAGATGACCAGGATAATAGATTAATACAACTTCAAGTTCCAACAGATCTCTCACTAAACGTGAAAACAAAATTGAACGGTCTTCGCAATCACAATATGGATAATAAAGGGTTTCGTCTGCAAAAAAAGCTCGATCGTACCCCCATACTTTATCATCATACTCATAAACGAAAGCAGTCTGAACAAAGTTCAGCAATCTATTTACAGCTTCCAATTGTCCCTTACCTTGAATCGCCTTCTGCAATGATGGATATAAAGTAGACTTTGCCTGATTACTCAAAGGAGTATTGGCATACATAGCCCAACGCGTTCCAAAATCATTATTAATAATTGAAGTTGGATAAGAATTTAAAAAAGCCAATAAATTCTCATTAGTTACGACGTTAGCCTTCATATCGCCATACTTCTCCGATTGCAACTTCCTAACAGCAGAGCTCTTAACGCCGAATTTTTGTTCTGTCTGAATCTGCAAAGAAAGAGGTTTTTCTTCTGGGAAAGCCGCATCACAAATATAAAGCTGTTCCAAAGTACAATTAAAAGGATAGAACATTTCTCCGTCAATCGTCCAATATGGTTTATCATAAATCATATGTTTACTAGCATACAATAAAAATAATTGTTCACCGGCACTGGCAAGCCTCATTTTGTACCCGGACTGACAATACAAAAAAGCAGTCAATAAAACAGCTTCATTATGCCTACCCTTAAAACAAGATTGAGACAATTCATTCAACATTAACAAATAAGCCCAATCACACAATTCATAGCGTGAACGAATTTCCAAACAATCATACAAAGTATTATCATATACACCCGAAGCCAAATAATTCCATACTTTAGCGATATCACGTTCTTCACAGCGTTGCAAAACAAATTGTCCCTTATTATCCAACCGGACCTTTAACTTTGTATTAAAAAACGTAAAATCAAACCATGTATCCATCGGTTCCGGTTTTTCCTCTATCGGAGTAATTGGAGTGGGTTGGGGATCTGGTTCAACAACAGGTATCACCTCATCAAACGGCAATGGACGGTCTTCTAAATTTTCATCCTTATCCTCTTCAGGATAAACGACAGGAGGGACCAATTCATCTTCTTCAGGAATAGGTACACCCTTTAACGCATTAAACTCACGCCAGCTTTTTTCCAGCAATGCAGCATATTCTTCATTTATGCGTTTTCGAAAATTTTCGAAATCCTGTTCATGAGCACTCTTGAACGCAGAATATTCACTATTCAATTTGCTCTTAAACTCCTCAAAGCTTCCTTGTGCCCTTCCTTCAATGAAAGATAGGACAAGTAACAATATAAAAATAATATTTTTCATCTTCGCTTAATAGGAACTACCACTAAACATCCAAGAAATAGTTAGTGACAATTTGTTTTGAATAGTTTTAAACTCTCCCTGATCAGAATAAAACTTGTGATCACTTAATCCCTTTGAATACTGTGCATTCACCTGAATTTTACCTACTCGAAAACCAACCCCAATTTCTGCCGATGCGTTAAAACGATTGGGCCAGCCATCCAAGCCATAATATTCAGTTGAAGGTTCAGAGTTTTCATATTCAGTAGAGCTGAAACTAGCATAAAGTCCATAATCAAGGCCAATACCGCCATGAATAGCCAAAGCCACCTTATTGGCAAAAGGTAAGCGATAGTAAGCATGGATTGGCATATACAAACAATGTTCTTGGAAATGATCCATATATCCTTGTTCTTTCATTTCTTCGTTCCAAGACATATAATATTCATAAAACAAACCAGAGTAGAGTCCCAATCCCCAACTGAAACAAGGTTGAAAGTGCAATCCCACCTGAAGGCCATGCAACCTCTTATTTTCTCTTCCCCACACATCTTCTTTCAATCTGGCTCCCTCACCGCTTGTCACCCATTGCTTAGTTACATATCCCATAGAAAATCCCACAGGGGAAGCATCATATTCTCTCTGCCAAGGCCATACGAACGAGTTTCTTGCAGGAATCTTAAATTCTTGCTCAACATCCATATTTCTCGAAACGCGGATTGTTCGTTTCTTGCCGTTTCCTCCATACGTCATATTCATGATATATTTTTTCCCTACAGGTTTGGTCAATTGATATGATGATTGCCTGGGTCTTTCCAATTCTCCATCAATATACAAATCAGCATCAACCTTACTGCCATTATAGGTTGCGAAAACCTCAAATGTTTTTTTCTCAATAGGTTCCAATACAATACGATCCTCCACCAGTTCATTTACAGTAAAATCTCTTGCATCCGTTTCATCTGCATTTAACCGAGCTTCCACGCGATACGAAGCATATTTCAAAGTAAGTTTCATTGGAGTTTTACCGACATATTCATCATTCAAATACAAATCAGCACCACTCGGATCACTTACAAATTCAATTTCTTTATCTTTACGAAAATCATACTTAAACATCGTACTATAATCAGACACCTCTATGAGTGTATCTGCAATCATTTGACCATCAATACTAATAACGAGTTTATGAGTACCTAAAGGAACCCCACTGATCGTTGCAGGCGTAGTAGCACTTTTTTTCAAATCAACTAAAGACACAGTTGCATTGTCTGGCTGAGTAATGATAGTTATAGGTAAAGTTTTATTATTTTTCATCACTACATCATAAATACGCTTGGGCTCCAAGCGCAAATCAGACAAGCGATTACTTTTCCCATATCCTTCCAGCGAAGCTTCCATGGAAGCAGCATTTGATGGAGTTACAAAAACCCAAATTTCACTTTTCTGCTCATCCAACCGATTTACCCGAGAACGAATTGGAGCATTATAGCCAAAATCAAAGTTTACCATTTGTGCATCAGCCTTCGGCATATTTTCAAAAGAAATTCTCACCAAAGCACAATCCTTATCTCCATTAACATCTTTAGGCCAGTCATCAATAAAATGAGCGCTCAAATTATCCATTCCACCAAAAGACCTTGATTCATTAAAAGAATGCAACACCAGTTGAGTCGTATTAGCCTCCTGACCAACTATGACATTGGCCATAAGCACAACTATGAAAAACAAAATATTTCTTTTCATGCCATACATCTTTTTTTAAAACTTAAATTTACTCATAAATTCTTCAATGCTCATCATATCTGATTTGTCAGGTTGCCACATCCTGACATGAATAATGGGCAGTTCCTTGGATGCATCCAATACAAGTGTCAAATATCCCTGATCTGAATATACAGGAGAATTATAAATTTGACGAATTTGTATTACAAACGCTGTTGCGGGTGGTAAACTAGGAGCATTAATTACCTGCGTCACATTATCTTCAAAAGTCAGATGAACATATTCTCGTTCATTAAAATGCGTACGCAGCTTTTCTATAAACTGCTTCTTGTTCAACCGCGTATAACGAATATCATTTTTTCCAAAATCAACTGGCAAACCTTCAACCTGTGCCTTAGGTGCCGTTTTCAGCATAGTTCCGGTTATGATGATAGCATCATCTGAAAATATCTTGTCAAGATAATCTATACGCTGCAATAAATAAGCAGTCTGATAATCCTCCATAAACTGCAAAATAGTATACCGAGACACTTCAGGCCACGTAGAAGCCGCATTGAAGATATCATCTTCGGCCTTTTTTGTCAGCGCCAGTGCCAGCGATTGAATTTTTTTAGTTTTCTCATCAAATCGAAACGTAAGTTTCTCCATAAACGACCGCCCATTACTAAAGCGAATTTTCACTTTACAATCTTTCCCCAGGACCTGCCCGTTTGCCCGTACAAAATGATATTGCTGATTGGATCCAACTAATGTAATTCGCCCCGTATACTTCAAAAGTTGTTCAAAAAGTTTATAACCTTCCGACGTAAAATAAGCAAATGCACATTCTGGATTACATTGTTTAATAGCAGATTCCACAGCCTTCATAGCCGCTTGGAAAGAAGCATCATCCTCTACGCCTTCAACCTCAATCCGTTTTTTTACCTGAATAGTCTCCGTTGCTACAGCTGCAACAGAGGGTTCCAAAGCCATTGAAGAGGTAAATCCCTCCTTCTCATACTTCTTAGCCATCTTCACAGTACCCTTCCGGGCATTTACTTTCACAGGAATCTCAACAAAAGCATTTTCTATTACAGGAGCACTCATTTCAGAAAAAATAGTTCTTAACTCTGTATCGAGATTCTCGCCTTGCTTACGAAAACTGTATTCATAGCGAACCTGTACTTTCTCATTTACAGGCAACGACAATAATTCCAACTCCGCCACTCCATCTCTTACAGTCAAAGGCCCCACGAAAGATTGCCCATCAAAATAATCCAACTGAAGGCTTGAAACAGCTTTACCATCATAAATAAAAGTTCCTTGTAAATAATAGCGATTGTCCCGTTCTATACAATCTTCTATTTTTACCTTCAAATGTGATAAAACCGATTTGATTTTTATTGGTAAGAAAACAAGACAATTTACACTTTCACCATTAAAATCGGCATATACTGCATCGCGATTTGATCTGGCCAGCATCAACGCCCAATAATAATTACGAAGAGCATCATCTATTTGCAAATCTCGTTCTGCCAATTTACCAGTTTCCACAAAATCCAAGATTTTGTTCTTACGTCTTTCGAACATTTTGTCAACTTCATTTTTTTCTACCCAACGGAACACCCTGGCACCAGGTTCAGGATGCAGCACCATCATATGCACATTTTGCAAAGAAGCAAATGAAAACGACTTAACACTCCCCTCCTGGGTATAACTGGAATAACTCACGCCATCTGCTGTCTGTCCGCTATTATCTACTTCCTGAGTTTTGGATGATACACTTACTGAAATCTGGTTAATAATCTGCGATAAAGCATCCCGACTAGCATCATCAATTGTAGCTCCCTGCCCTTCAGCATACCAATAATTAGAACTAGATTTAATTTGTTGAATATCTACTTGTGCATGTCCGTAAACATGCACAAGTAGATAAACACAGATTAGCATAACAATCCTGCCTGCATTCATATCATTTACCCTTAGATTGTTTAGCAAGTTCTTCTTGAATTTTTTTCTCAAACTGCTGGAATTGATATTCCATCTTAATCCGCTCTTCATCAGGAATTTGCTGTCTTATTTTATCCACAATTTTATTAGCCATTTATAATCCGCAAAACGAAATGTTTCGACTTTTGGGAACGAAACGTTCTTTTTCCCAAAACGAAACGTTCTTTTTTTCGCACCCCTACCCTGCCCTTTTCCGCTTAATTTCTCACTTCTAATTATTACTAAGAAATTTGGTAATCTCGCCAAAAATCGCTACATTTGTATAGTATAAATTGGTGTGTTGTGCACTCTCTCACACATACTAAAGCACTATCAAATTTCATTTTCTTAAAACATTTTCGACCGGCTTACGCCGGTATTTATAATAACACGAACGGTGTTCGGAAACCATCCGAACACCGTTCTTTCGTTTTAGTCGCTTCGCTCCACGCTTTGGCGCTTTGCGCTTACAACACTTCGCGAATCGCTTTATACGCTTCCACGCTTTCCGCCCGAACGAGTTTGCCGCGGAAGGCCAGACGCGAGCCGACACCCGCATTCGAATGCGAAGCATCGTTATTCGCATTCGCATACGACACACCGCCATTCGCATACGCATCGCTGTACCCGCGAGAGACCACACGGCTGGCTGCGGTACTTATCCAGTATTTATCGCAATAATATGTACTGGACGAGCCGTTAGCTGTTCCTACCGGTACGATATCCATGTATTTACCATGGGCAACACCTGTTATCCACTGGTCACTGGTCGTTTTACCCTTCACCCAACGCACCGTGCCGTCCGGCATCCAAATACGCCATTTACCTTGGTTGCCACTATCGTTGGGTAAATCAACACCGTCCATCATCTCGTACTTATGGCCGTAGATGTCCTCATAGCCCAGACAACTGATATTGTTTACCTGAGTCACGGTCGGAGAACCATACTCGTCCTGCCCACGATACCAAGCGTACTGGTGGATAGAACCGTCCACGATGGAATTCGTGATCTTGTCGTTTATTTTATACGCTTCGTCATAACCGATCGTATCCTGCATACC
The DNA here is from genome assembly GCF_900128475.1 of Mediterranea massiliensis. GTDB lineage: Bacteria > Bacteroidota > Bacteroidia > Bacteroidales > Bacteroidaceae > Bacteroides > Bacteroides massiliensis_E. The sequence goes on from NZ_LT635838.1 coordinate 742,656, forward strand.
ATAACCGGCTGTACCGCCCGTGATACGATTGTTCGTATGCTGACCGCCTCCGCACTGTTCCTGGCTGTCACGACGGCCATATCTTGCGTAAAACAAGTTCGCTATACGGGAGTGCATCAACGCGTCTATCTGTTGCATACCGCGCTGAACCGAGTAATAATGAAAGTCGATCCAGTTCATGCTGGCCGTCGTGGAATTACCCGTTATGCATGAACGCAACTTGCTACCTACCACGCTACTGCCTACTACCGCACAAAGATGTTCCTCGTTGGCCACCCAATCGGGCTCCATATCCTCGATCTTGTCGGAGTTGGAAAGAACCACCTTGTCAAACTCGGCCGTGTTCAGGATCGAGAAGTGCAAGGCCGTGGCGTCCTCCGGAACATCCGATATCAAGTACATGCCGGCCTCGAACTTCAGACCGATCGTAGGGACCACGATGGTTTTGACCACGTTTCCGGAGCCGTCAACAAATAGACTGCCGACCAAACCCGTACCGGGAACACTCGGAAAACGTACACGCTTATAGCCTTGTACATCCACCTTGCAGACTGAATAGGTCTTGTCCGTGCTATAAGAATCCTTCAACGTGGGTTTGCCACTCAAAAGTTTGCGCTCTGTAAGGAAACCGCCCTGCGTGTCTTTGATGTCGTCCAACGTCAGCACCGTCACATCCGGAACAGGAGGCATATCGTCAGGGCCGTTGGAACTGTAACAGCTGTAATATTTCTCGTTCAGGTAGTCATTGACACCTTTCGACCAAAAGAACGGTTCGTACATCATCCAGTCGCCCTCGCTGCTGTCAAGTTTGGCTGCGCTGCCATCGTAGTATTTATTACTGCTGGTATCATCCAACGGACAATAGGTCATCTCGCCGTCCGGATTGTTCACGTCAACCGTCTGGCCCGCCATCTCCACTTTACGGCTCGTGGGCTTTTTCGTCACCTTGGCAAGCACACGGTGGCGCTTCTTGAGGATCGCCGCCACGTGGGCATTCATGACGTAAGTATTGCCATACTTATAACCGGTCTCGTTGTCCGGGTTGGAAATGTTGGCATCGTCCGGAGCGCTTTCGTCCGACTCGATGATGCTGTAGGCCGGTTGTACGATCTCCAGTTCCGGATACCGCTCACGATACCGGTCGGCCTGTTCGTCATCCATGTACTTTGTCAGGCAGAGCCTGCCACGCAATCCGGAATGACGGTTGTCTATCGCTCCGGTGGAGGTATAAGTACCATAATCGTAGTATTTCCCGAGCAGCCTGCCGTCATCCTCCATATCGATGTCAAGGACAAAACGCTCCAGTTTACCGCTACCGTTCAACTTGGCCTGATGAAGACGTTCCAGCATGGCAAACCCGTCAATGCCCGGACAACCCATGAACCGGTAGCCTCGCACGTTACCGATGCCATCCAGTACCAATCCGCTCTCTGCCAACCTGGGAAGATATTCCAGAAACAGTTCCTCTATCGTTTCCGGCAAGCATAACTGCACAACAGGCGCACCGGTGGCAAGTTTCACGCGGGTAAGCCCCGTGCCTCTCACGTCCAGCTTCTTCAACCGTCCCTGCCAGCTCAAGTCCAAGGTCGTCACGTTGCCGTTATCGCCATTCCGTGCCAGCAGGTTGTTGCGCATATTAAGCTCTTCCAGAAGAAGCATGCCGTTCGTAGAGGCCATGAATGAACCGTTACGATAACCGCTGGCTTTCTCCACGCTCATGTCAAGTTTAACCAATGAGGTAAGCAAGCCGAAATTGAATCCGATGGCGAACGCGTCCTCATGCCACACCAGCTCCTTGATTTTGGCCGCGCCGATAATCTTCAGCGGGTCGTTCTCACCGAAGGCACGGGCCAGCTGCAGGGAGTGGAGCACGTCCGCATCCACCACGCCGCTGTCGGCCTGAACGCCGTTGCTAGTGGAAAGCTGCACGCGGTACGGGATGGTCAGCCGGTACTGCATCAGCTTCAGTTTGTATGCCTTGTCCAGCGATGCCGTACTCTGGTAGAACTGGGCGCCCAGCGTAGAGACATAACCGTACTCCACCTGCTTCAGGTCATACCTGCGCTGGATGAAATAGTTACGGTGAGCTTTCAACGAACCCTTCAGACCGTAGATCTGCGGATACGTCTGTTTGGCACCGTCAGCCCCCACCGGCATCTCGTTCAGGAACGGATACACATACTTGAAGATGCCTGATTTGTTGTACAGCCGGCTGCACCACTTCTTCATCTGCTCGGTGTCGAAATGGTCAACGGCCTTCTGGATGCTGAAGGCACTCATGAAGCTGGTACCGCCGTTCACACCCCTGGTCATCACTTCCTCCAGCAGATTGCCCATATTGCCCAGTATCAGGTTCCACAGCCAGCTGTTGTGTCCCTGCATCACATAGGCCCCGTCCCGCTTCGTCTGCCGGTTGTCGTCATACTTCCCGGTCAGGAACGACTTGTTGTCCGAACCCAGCTGGCAGTCACCGTCGTAATAGGTTATCCACCACATCACGCCGTCCCATGTCCGCACCAGCATATTTTTCGCCAGCTGGTCCACACCCAGGTTGAACTGTACATACAGGTAGTAGGCGGCCAGGTTGGGAAGGTTGAAATACTTCCCGGCTTCCGCCTTGAAGGTCGGGCTCACCCATTTGGCCGTCGGGAACTTGTTGCCGTCATCCTCATAGTCCACCCCGTCAAAGGTGTGCGTCTCCTTGTTATAGGCCAGATTCTTGCCGGCAGGCGTTTCCCTCACGCATTTATAGAGGAAACTCATCATGCGGTCAAGCGCCTTGTACATCTTGTCGTACTTGTCACCGGTGCCCAGGTGTTCCTTGATGTTCGGTTCTTCTTCGGCATCGCCTCCGCCATCGTTCCAGAACACGTCTTTCGGATGGTTGAACTCGAAACCGCCGTCAAAGTTGAAATCCATGAAGTCCGTATGGTCGGGCTCCGTGGACGGCAGCCAGCGGAACAGGCACAGGTCGTTCGAGTTGTTCAACGTCTCGATGCAGATGGGCAGGTATTCCTTCGGCCGGTCGCCGTTCGCCTGCAGGTAGTTCAGCGTATCACCGGTCCCCCACTGTTCTTCGCCGATGGTCTTGTCCTGGCCGAATATCGGGTAGCTGTCGCTCTTCTCGTTGTTCATGTTGTACTGGCCGTAGTAGGTCAGATCCTCATCCACACTCTTTGCCACAAACAGGTCACAGGGCAAGCCGTCAATGGCCGAGCGTATGTCTTCCTTGCACGTATCCACATGGTCGGCGGCATACTGCTGGGCAGGGGTCAGGATACCCATTTCCTTCATGCCGTCATGGATGAACTTCGCGCCACCGGTGTTGGTGGTCATGGAGGAGTCCGAAAAGTCACACTTCGCACAGGCGAGTTTTGCCCCCACCGAGTTGTCCCGCAGTCGGAACAGGTTCTTCTTACCCTCCGTAGCTGTCGGGTTGCTCTGCTGCCCGTTACCGTCTATCTCGCCGTAGCTCATCCGTGCCGTGTAACCGCTGGCTGTCTTCTGGAAGTAGAAGCGCAGGTTCTTGCGGGCATAGTTCACTGAACTGGTACCCTGGATACGCAGATAAATGTCACGGGCTATCCAGTCCAGCGCCCGGTTCTCACCGTTGTAGAATCTAACTTCCCGGCACAGCTTGTTGGCCTTCTTGTTGTTCAGCTGGGCCAGCGCGTCCATCACGTTCAGCGTGTCGCTCTCGCTTGGCACCTCACTGCCCACGCTGCCCGTGCCTATCAGTACCAGGATCGAGTTCCGCCGCTTCTTCATCAGTCCCATCAGCTTCTCCATGCTCACCGTGTCCCCCTCGTTCAGCACGCGGTTGTCCTCATCCAGCGAGCGCACGCCCGGTTCCCCGTCGGCATCCTCCAGATGATTGCGGTCCACGATGTAGTTGTTAAGCACCTCGTCCGAGGTCAGCGCCTTGTTATAGATGCGCACGCTCTTCACGTTCAGGTCAGCCCCCTCCGATTTAAACTCCAGCTGGCTCCGGATGTCGAAGCTCACCTTGTCCAGCCACTTCGAGGCGGCCGACTCCTCCCCGTTCACATAGAAGCCGATCAGCGTCCGCTGCTCGTTGGTCTCCACGTCCGGGTAGAACACGTAAGTGATACGGATATTCTTACCGGGTTCAAACTTCGTACCCACCGAGTCCTCATAGCGCAGGACCTGACCGGCATCCATCGCCTCCGTCACCACGCCGGTAAGGAACTTCGCCTCCTCCGGGGTCACCACCAGCCCGTAACGGTTGCCGTTTTGCAGGGTGCCCAGACAGGTGATCAGCTCCGCGTCGGTGTCAGTCACGTTGGCCGTGCTGTATTCTATCTCCAACGTCATGCCCACGTCGCGGATGGCAAAACCCTCGGGCTTGTCCGCCTCGTTGAACGGGCGATAACCGCCGTCTGCCGTCAGTGTCATGCCCGCACCGCCGGCCAGCAGCAGGCGGTCCTTGTGCCAGCCGCTTCCTGCGCCGTATTCGTTCACGCTCCACAGCACATCACGGAATTCCATCCGTTTGTCCCCGCTCACCCAGCTTTCCGGGTTGTTTTCCGTGTTGCTTCGCCCGAAGGCATCGAACGTGCACACGGCATCCGGTGCCAGCGTGGCTTCAATGTCGGGGTGCGATGTGGTGTTCACCTGCACCTCAAGCACGGCATCACCGCACGACACACGGTAATCCAGCGGTTCCACGTTCACGTTCGTACGCCCGTAGCTGCCGGTCTCACCGCGCTGCAGCAGGTCTTCCTTCACCACACTGCCCCGGCTGGTCACTTTCACACGGGCCGTGTACGCATCCCTGTCATAGCCGGCATACGTGAAGTTCCACGCCGTGAACTGCTCGGCCTCCAGTACGGGGTGCTTCCAGTCACGCTGGAACCCTGCCGCCCGGTGGTTGAACATCATGCCGGCATAGGCCGTCACACCTTCCTCGGCTTTCAGCAGGGTCAGGTAGTGTATCTCGCTCACCACGCCGGAGTTCTCGTGCAGCGCATAGGCTTCCACCACGTTCATGCCCTCCCGCATTTCACTCAGCGCAACGGTGACGTTCTTCTGCTGGACACCGGAACCGGCTGACAGGCCAAGCGTATAGGGCTGCCCGCCGTTGATACGGTAGTAGATGTTCTTCTCGCCACTCGTTCCCTTAGCTGTAAATGGGATGTTCACGTCGTTCCGGTATCCCCCGTCAGCCAGTCCGTTCCCAACCGAATAAGTGGTACTTAGTTCCATAGCCACCATCGTCACCCTGGCGGTAGCGGTTTTCATCAGCGTACCGCCATCATAACCGGCCTGCGCCTCCACCTGCACGGTGTAGGTCGTGGCATCCTTCAGGTAAGGCGACGCGTCAAAAGTATAGCTCTGACCGGCCGTAACGCCGACAAACTCCGCATCCTGGAATTCCGAAAGGACCGTGGAGCCACGTTTTACGACCACCTTGGCCTTCAGGTCGCTGTAGCCACTCACCTCGCCGCCACCGGCCGTGCCCACGCCAACGGCATATCTCACCACGAAACCGGTACCCAACGACAAATACTGGGAAGCGGGCAAGGAGGAACCCGAAGCATCGGTCAGGTCTATATTCACCACCACCTTGTCATCGTCGCTATACTTGGAAAAGCGCACCTCCCTGTCGCTTTCCCCGCCTTCGCCATCCTTCTGCGTGACTGTCATCACGTACTGAGTGCCGTCCTCGCTGTCCGTCACGTCGATATTCGTCACGGTACCCACCAGCGAGGCGAACACCGCGCCGCTCGTGGGGGCTTTCGTCTCACCGGCGGCCAGCTCCTCCGTAGGGGTGGCCTTGTCATCAATACTTTTGATATAGTTCTCCACCAACCGGCCGCTCACCGGAAGATTACCCGTGGATTCGTCACCGGACCAATCGGTCTTCTGCATATCCAGACCGTCCTCGTCATACACTTTTTTCGCCATATCGTTATTCTTTAAAAGTTATTTCATCCGTTTCCAGCCATCCGTTCGGCTCCAGGGTTTGTCACCGCGCCAAAAGCCCGCGCCGAAACAGCTCCGGATGGCTTGCCAAACCAGCCTGGCCCCTATATAGACCGTCGCCACCACCCGTTCGCCTACACGGATGGCTGTCACCTCTTTGTTTCCAACACTTATCATACCTATTCCTCCTCGTAAATCAGGTAAATGGTCTTGCCGTCCTTTTCCGGGAGACTTTCAAACTCCTCCTCACTCATCTCCTTATGTTTGTAGCCTTGGGCTATCGCATCCTCGGCCTTCTTCGCGGCCGCCTCCGCCTTTGCCGCCGATTCACCCGCCGTTTGAATGGCCTTTTTTGTCTCCTGGGTGGCCGCTTCCATTTCGGGAGCCAATCCCTCCACCCTTTCAGCGGCCTTGATCGCCCGGGCCGCCGCGTCATCGGCAGGCTTGCTCAATAAGGTGATCGGGACGTTCACCAGTTTGTCACCTTTCTGCGCAGGCAGGGATTTGACCCCGCTCAGCGAGCCGACCGTCTCAAGGGATTCGACACTCTTCGATTCCGCCTTGACCGCCTCCAAAACCTGGGCGATATCCGATTCTGTCAGTGCCATATCAAACCCCTCCCTCTATCAGTTCATAAACCTGGCCGTAACCGCCGGCCGTCAGGCTCTCGCCGCATACCTCCTTGATAAGCGTACCCTCCTCGGTGGTGATCTCCAGGATTCCACCGCCCTGGATGATACGCTGGCACAGGACGTAAGCCTTGAACTTCTCATCACGGCCTACCGGTTTGTCCTTCCCGTAATTGAACAGGGCCTCCGCCACGGCGGTGGCGATGTTGTCACCGCCAAGCTCGTTCCCGTCAAAGCCCCTGAATCTCCTGTTTAAGTCAACTTTCATATCTCTTTGGTTTTAAATGTTTATTCCCCTGTATAGCCGACTATGATGCCGCCCCTCACGATAAGTCTTATTTTGTCAAGGTCGGGATTCTGGGCGGCACCATCCCCCCAGTTCACACCCTCGTTATACACGTATGTACCGTCGGAATTGCGGCTCTTGATGTACCGGAACCCTTTCGACGCACAAACATCACTTGTCAATCCGCTACCGGTATCCCTTACATCTACCGGACCCACAAAGAACCCGGCATAGGTCATACCGCTGGCCGGGTAGGTTAAGGAGCCTATCGATGCGTATATAGCGGCCCCACCGGATGTCGCCCCGACTGATTTTACGCCAAACCGCCCACTGGTAGCGCCATTGAAGGCCACGTCCACGATCCCCTCCGTCGAGGAACTCGAGACTCCCAGTTTCAAACTCCGGGAATCGTTTCCGAAATAATCGCGGCTCTTCCAATACAGACGGCCGGAATCGATGGTAAAGCCGCCAATCTTACCGCCGCTCGCCTTGACAGTACCGCTGATGTTCGCATTCCGGGTCTCGATACTCCCGTCCGTGAGGACCTTGAAATAGCCGTTAGCCGTAACAAGCCCCTCCAGTTTGATTTGGTCGGCTTTAATGGTAACACCGGAAACAAGATTGCCGAACTCGTCACGCTTGACATAGACATTCAGTTCCGCCTTCTTTACAAGCCCGTTGCTTGTAACGCCCTCAGCGAACAGCTTGGAAAAATTGGCGGTAGTCACCAACCCGGATTTATTCCGCAATTCCCCGTTCTCATCGAAATGGACAGAAATCAGCCTGTTATATTTGGCCGTCGTGATAATGGAGGATGCCTCCAGCACATTGCCGTCCTTATCGAAATTCGCCGCCGCGATCTTGATCATCTTATCCGACTGGTCAAAGAACGTGGCATACTTGTACGCCAAGGCATCCGTCCGGTCGGTCGAGAACACCAACAAGGACACTTGGATAACACCCGTGAACGACAGCTTGAAGTCGCCGGTCCCGTTCCACAGCCCGGAATGGTTGAATACCTTTTCCCCACCGACCGGCAAATCACCGTCGTAAGCGAACATGTTGAAATTCTCGTATCCGCTCTTGTTGGATTTGACAAACTCGATACGCAGGTGCCCGGCTTCGATCACCTTGTAATGGAAGGACAGGTAGACATAGCCCGGGATACGAAGCCCGTCCCCGTTCAACTCCTTAAAATCGGGGATCGTGCGAAAATCCCCGTTCTTCTGCATGATATAGCTGTTCGTTATCCTGACGTAAGGGACCTTGCCGGTCTTTACGACCTCCACGTTTCCGTTCTCGCTCGATGCTAACAGTTTGTTACCGGCAAGAATCCACTTGCCGCCGAAAGTCAGGAACGCGGCCTTGTACCCGCTTATCCATTTACTCATCCCCTCGGTAAACGTGGTGTTATCGAAAAAGCTCTGCTCCTCCCTCACCTCGTCACGCAGACCTTCTACGGCGGACTGTATCTTACCCTCCGTAATTTCAAATTTCGTCAGGATATCCTCGCCGGTCATAAGGATGAACGTACCTTTCAGATATACGTTGTCGCCATAGAGACCGTTCCCGTGCGGCTGGTTATTCGCCGGAAAAGCGCTGTCCTTGATACCGTCAAGATTACCCACCCGGCATCTCAAACAGCCGTTGAAGTTTTTCGCCATCACGCCATCCAGTATGTCAACACGCGGCTGGCCGTCCTCGGTGGCCGATATGCTGATCAGGTTCTGCCGGAGCGGGTTTTCCGTGTTGCCCATCAACACGCACTCATCACCCGCCTTCGGTTCCGTCCCGCCAAACTCCCTCTGGGGTACCGTTATCCCTTCCGCGTCGCCTTCCGACACTTCCACCCAGTAACCCCGAATCTCCGCCCCCGTAAAAACGGCACAGCGCATCAGGTCATGCGCCACGAACGTGTTCTCTTGCTCAAAGGTGATGCGGTAATTGTTGCCCTCCTTGGTCACGGTCTTAATCTTTCCATTAGCAGCGGAAACGACTAACTGACCACCCACGCTACGCACCTTCTCGATCAGCAGTTCCATAGCGACCAGCGTCTGGCGGACGGTGATCTTGTCAATCGTAAGGTTGCTGAGTCCCGTTATTTTATCTATCCATAACTGCCAGCCCTCGCCGAACATACCGTCCACGAAACGGGTACTGCGGAGCAATTCCCGGATAACAGCCGTCAGAAACTCGGCGTTCCCGTCGCCGTCAACATTGCCCCCGGATTCACCGGCTTTGTAATTGCCAAAATAAACCCCTTTCAAAAAACCGATCACCTCGGCTGCGGTATCCCGATGGCGTTTGCTTAGGAACTCCCTCTGGCTTCTTTTCGCAGAGAAAAGGTTGTTGTCCGTGGGCAGAGTGTTGTCGAAGCTCCGGATAATATCAGGAAGCCCGGAACTTTCGGCCTTGGCTTTCGTATAGCTTTTCAATTCCCCGATACTGTCGTTTACCCTGTCGAATTTCGATACCTGCAGGGCGTCGCTGATCTCCAGGTCCATCTCTCCGGGAAGGTTTACCCTGCGGGTGATCTTCGTAATGCGGCTCCTGCGGTAACCGTCTTTCGGGAAATACTCCGAGCTCTCCAATTTTACGCGCCGGCCGACAAACAGATCGGCCTCCTGCTGCTCGATCCACACATGATCGGTCGGAGCCTTGTAAGCGGCGATATCCAGCCAGTGGTCCTTGTTATAGTCATCGACGGCTTTCTGGAACTCCTCCTCTGCCAGCCGGTAATATTTGTCCGGCATCCGGATGTTCCAAAGGACATAGGTGTCCCCGGCCTTCGGGACGAGCTTGCCGCCCGGAAGCTGCGTGTCATCGCCGTAAGGCCAGATCGTGATGATCTCAAACTCGCGGGTGGCGCTATCGAAGTTCACCTCGAAATAATGATCGTCCCCCTCTCCCAGCCCGGAAAGGTCACCGCTCTGGAAGGAGACGCGTTTCGTCTCACCGGCCAGTTCATAATCGTTAGGATCGAAATCCATCCCGCCATCCTTGAAGTAATAGACGGTAAAGGTCTTACCCTCCTCATTCGTCACCTCCTCACTGCGGACACTGCTTACCGTGCCCACCCGCCGGGGATAGATATCGCTGAAGGCGGCCTGTTCGTAGTGGTCATAGATACCGTACTCGTCCACGCCCACCTCCACGTACTTCTTTTTTCCGGGAAGCATCAGACGGGGGCTGCCGTACTTCCCGGCGTCGATGTTCCGGCTGCTCCCGATCGGGAAAAGGCGCGTGTAGAACTTCGCCGTATTACTCGTATCCCGCTCCAGGGAGGTCAGCCCCTTGCCGTAGCCCAGCGTGATCTCTTCCCCGCTCTCGCAGCGGCACACGTTCACCGTCTGCCCCTCGATCCACCACTCGGCCTTGCCTCCCACCTTGCCGGCGATCTCCTTCAAAGCCTGGTCGCAGTACATGCCCTCATAGTCGATCACGATAAGATCGGTACCGTCCACCTGCCCCACCTTCCAGTCGGTAATGTTACCCATGCCGTTGTTGATGGCCTTCACCACCATCGCCACATGGTCCCGCGGCGTGGCCGTCAATGTAAACAGGGGATTGGTGTCGCCGTCCGTTGTCTCCAGCACGAGAAAACGCCTGATCAGGCTCTCGATACCGTACAGCTTCAGGTTATACTCCCACTCGCTCCCGCTTTTCTCTTTCGGGGTGTACCGCTCCGTCAGCCAGTACCGCTCGCCCATGTAGTCCGTGAAGTCGCCTACATCAAGGGGAATATGGGCATAATGCGTGAAGGAGAGCGCCAGCACGTTGTCGCCCTGCACCTCCTTGCTCTGCGTCGAACTGTCACTTGCAGCCACATCCGCACGCTTGGCCCCGGATTTATCGTATATCGTTAGAAGCATATTCGAATCGTCTTTGAATGGTTATATAATCGGTACCGGCTCGCGGAACTTCACCTTGAATTTCCCGGCGTGGACCCCTTCCTTCCACAAATAGGTCAGCGGAGTGAACTTCGGACTGTCCGTGTATTTCACGTGCAGGGTCAGATCGAGCTGGGGAAACGCGATGTCGAGCCACCCGTCCTTCCCTTTCTTCAGGAAATTGATGAACGCGAAGTATTTCCGCAGCCATCCCTCCTTTGTCTTGTTATACAGGGCAAAGTGCAGCGTCACGTCACGCGCCTCGTTCCTCGGGGTAAGGACCGCGCTGTATTTCTCCCCGTCCTCCTCCCGTATGTCCACGGCCGTCTCCTTCTTCGTCTTGCTCGGGGTCAGGATCGCCGAGAGGTTATCCATGCCACCGCGCCGGTCCTCCACCAGGAACACGCCGTATTCCGTCCAGATGTCCGTGCCGTTCACCAGCACCAGCCCGCCCAATATATCTGCCATGTCATTTCACTTTTAGTCCGTCACGTATCATTTTCTTTATCTCATCCTTTATCTCGCCCAGGTGGCCGGCACTTACACCCGTGTTCTCAGCGATGCGGGCCAGGTGGCCCTCGGCCGTGTCCATCTTCTCCACCACGCTTTCCAGCCGGTCGTCCATGCTCGACCAATGTTGCAAACCGCCGGTAAACATCCCCTCCAGCTTCGTGCCCTGGTCATACGTCATGGCCGTGTAGCCGCCCGCTTTCGCGCTTTGACTGGTGCCGCCGGCTTCGGTCTTGTCGTAGCCCGTGGCCGCCGCCAGGTTGTCACGCAGGGCAAGGGCTTCATCCATATACTGCATGTACTCTTCCATCAGCGCGTTCCGTTCCGCCTCGGTCAGTTCGTTGTCCTCCATGGCCTTGCCGAACTTCTCCCACCAGCCTTTCAATTTCTCGCTATACAGCTCGCCTATCTTGTTACTCAGCATGGCTTTCATAAAGTACTCGGATATATCCTCCGCCGCATCCTTGGCACCGTACTTCATGTTCATCAGGTTGTCGATGAAGCTGCTGTACATACCATCGAATGAAATGCCCGTCAGCCCTTCATACAGCTGGTCGGTCAGTTCCTCCAGCTTGCCGGCCTGGTCTATGTAGTCATCCAGCTTCTCGGTCAGTCGCCCGCCATAGCCGCCCTTACCGGTATTCTGTATCTGCGTCCACATGTCCACATTGCTGCGCAGCGCCTTCATCTCCTCCGGGCTCAGGCTCCACAGGTTCCCGTCCCACCGGCGGCCGATCTGTCCGCTCAGTTTGTCTATCTGTGCCTGGCTGAAACCACCCCAGTAGTAGTTCCACGAGTGGTGGCTTTTGCTGTAGCGTGCCTGTTCCTGCGCTATCTGCAGATAGTTTGCATTCGTCTCTTTCTGGTATTTGTAAGCATCCCGGTAAGCTTCCACCGATTTAGTCCCCTTGCTTGCCTTGATGGTATCGGTCAGGTCCTCAATGGAGGTCTGCAGTTTCTCGTTCCGGTCTGTAAGGCGGTCTATAGCCGCCTGCACTTCCCTGGCGTTTCCGTCGATGCCGAACAGTTTGTTGAAACCTCCGAAAGACACCGTGTTCAGCAATCCCCCGATACCTTTCACAAGGGAACCGCCTATCTGTTTGAACAGGTCTCCGCTGAGGATATTGTCGAGTATTCCGGTTATCGCATTGAAAATGGTGTCTATCAATGATGAGATAATCGGGCCAATACCGTCTTTCAGCAAATCCAGTATGGAGAGAATGGCCGATATGATCTGCCCGATGACTCCGGCACTTGACAGGGTCTCGGACATCTGACTGATGGCATCACCGACCTTGCCTCCGATATTCAGTTTTGACAGACCGGTAAGCATATTCTGGATTCCTTCAAATGATCCCTGCAAGGTTCCGCTTGCAAAGCCGTGCAATCCGTTGGATACCATGTTCAACCCGTCAACCGTGTCCCGGGAGGCACTTTTCACCTCCCCGGCAAGCACCTTCATTTCAGAGGTGGCGTTCAGGTATTCTTCGTCAGCTGAAGCACTGGACGATTGGGCCGTTTGAAGAGCGATTTTGGTACGTTCTATTTCTGCCTGGTTACCGCTTTCAAGAGCCTTGTTGTAATCGGTCTGCGCCGCTTTTAACCGGGCGAATGCCGCTTCCTGCTGCAGTTCCGCATTTTGCACACGTGTTACGGCATCCCCCAAAGCGTGCATCTGCGTTTGTAACCGGGCAAAATCCAATGTGCCGTTACCACCGGGAAGCATGCTTTGAATACGTTCAATGGCATCGTAGACGACCTGCTGGTCTGCGGCTCCCGTTTTTTTGAACTCATCCGTCTTGACATACTGTTTAAGCTCGCCAAGCAGGTTCTTCATCTGGTCTGCAAGCAGGCCTGTCAAATCCCCGAATGCTGCTCCCCAGTCTATCTTTTGGGTCAGAGCTTCCATATCCACTTTATGCACAGCCGCATCACGCTGTTTCTCCAAAGTCAGCCTTTCACCCTGGGACTGTGCCTTGCGGATTTTCTCGGCATATTCTTCAGCGATGGCCAGTTTCTGTTGCTGGAAGGTCCCGTATTCCTTCAGATAGTCACGCATGGCTTCCGCCTCTTCCCTGTACACGTCCGCCTCCGCTTTTTTCCGGGACGCGGTGTTTGAGGCACGGGCTTTTTCAAGTTCATCCTGTTGCTCCCGGGTAAGTCCGTTATCTCCGGTGGAAAGACCGGCTTCCTTGTTCTCACGCTTCCAGTCGGCTTCCTGCCGGTTTATCTCTTCTTTCCGGGCGTTATAGTCATATTCGATTTGTGCCAGTTTCTTTTCGGTACCGGCTTGCATACGGTCTATCTCTTCCTTCCGGTTCTCGGCCTGCAGGGCGGCAAGATCCTGCGCCAGCCTGCGCTCTGTGGCAAGCCGTTGCTTGGCTTCCGCTTCCGGATTCTTCCCGGACTGTTCGGGGTCGGTATGTCCGCCGATATTTCCTTTTTTGGCTGCTTCTGCCGCTTTCTTTACCTCTTCCTCCGCTTTTTTCAGATAACCGTCGCGTTTGTTTTCGGCATTTTTCAACAGTATGTCATAAGCTTCCTGATCATGTTTCTTAATGGCAGCCTGTGCGTCATAGAACTGCCCGGATTCTGCCATGCTTGACTGCATGATATATTGTCCCCATTTCCCGAAAAAACCCATGGCGCTTTCCGCCTCTTCCGGTTTCTGCGCCTTGATTTTATTCACCTCTTCATCGGCTTCTGCAGCTTTTTTTACAAGGTTCTGGACATTGGCCTGGTGCAGCAGGACCTGTACATAGTCCTCGCTCTTTTGGATAAGGGTATCATACCATTCGGAAAGTGTTTTATAATACCCGAAAGATTCCCCGTACTTGCGGTTCAGTTCCTCTACCTTCGCCTTTTCCTGTTCCTTGCTGCCGGTGAAGTTCTTTATTTCATCGATGACCGATTTCAGTTCGAAGCGGGTACGCACCATCTGGGCACGGCCGTCCTTCTCTATCTCGGTCATTTCCTTGAGTGATATGTTGAATTCATCCACGCCTTTTTTGGCACTGAACAGGTTTTTCGTCCAATCCCAGATTTCATCACCGTACATTACCAGCAGCATGATGCCGGTGGTCATGGCCGTCTGCCAGGAAAAGAGCGAGGACAGGACCTGTTTCCATACCGGTGTGCCTTTCTTGCCTGACTTCTGCAGCTCATCATATTCCTTACGGGCACGGGCCAGTTCGTCCGTAAAAATCGGCAGGTTGTTGGATATGGCCAGAAAGAACATCTGCGGTCCCATGGCCAAAGAAGGCATTTCACGTGCCATCTGCTGGATGCTGTTGTGAAGCCCGTTGAACTGGCGCTGTGCATTGGGCATGTCTGCAGGGGTGACCTGCACGGATTCCGATTCCTCCTGCAGCAGTTTCAGTTTGCCACGCAATTCCTCAAGCTGCTTCTCCAGTGCATGGATCTGCGCGATATTGGCACTCTGGTCCAGATTGGGGGCAGCCGTCTCCCCGGCAAGGCGCAGCCTTTCCAGTTCAGCCTCCAGCAGTCTGACGGTATTACGCAGTTCCAGCGCCTCACGCTCGGCCTTGTTCATGCCGGGCGTGAGTTTGTCCTTCATCAAAAATTCAACTTCTACAGGTTTGCTCATTCCAGTTTGCTTTGAAAAAATCCTACTATATCGTTCGCTTCATCCTCGGCGCTGTGTTCCGGTCCGGGAGCACCGTTTCCGCCGCCTTGCTTTTTCCGCACATACCGCGGTGCGTCGTTCAGCATCATGATCAGCGTCTGGTAATTCACACCGTCCAGAATGTAGTCCACACTCCAGCCCGTTGCACTCGCTATCTGCCACACGAAGCCGAAAGGGCTATGGGAACCCTCATACCGGGTTCTTAACTCCCCTTCCTTGCCTGGCTCAGTCTCGGAGTCATCGGGTTCGCCCGCGCTGTCGAGCTGATAATACGCATAAAATCCTTCGTGCCCATCAGACGCTCGAATGTCCGGAACATAGCCTTCAGATAGCGCCACTCCACAAAGTTCCGCAGCACCCATGCCGTCACCCCGATACCCACGTGCCGCGACACGTAGCCCCGGCATACCGTATAGGCCAGCAGACGGCTCACGGCCTTGCCATGCTCCGCCACAAAGGCCAGTTCCTCGGCCTTGTCCTTCGGTTGCCAGTCGGGTTTGATACCCATCTTCAGATATTCCCTGGCCAACAATATCTGACCCCGCAGTCTCGGACGCTTCATCGTCACACGTACCTCCACCGGGCGTTTCAGCCACGGAAACTTCCACCTTTTAAGAGGAACGGACACGCCACTGTCAAGCAGCGCGTCCGCACACTCCATCTCTATCAGTTGTTCCAGCCGGTCAGCCATACGTTAGCCCTCCTCGCTTTGGAGCGATGCTGCAGCCGCGGCTTCCGCCGGCGGCAGCTTGTACTGCCCCCACTCGTCCGGTATTGCTTCCGTATCGAACACGCCGTAAGGCTGCGAACCGTCCTCCGGCATCGCCACTTCGAGCGTAACCTCTATCTTGGAGGTTTCTGTAAGGGTCAGCTTGCCTGCAGGATTGGAAAGCAGCGTGGCGTTGGGAATCAGTACGCTCTGTCCGGACACGAGGGAGAGTTCCCATGGTCCCTGCATGACAAGCACCTCCGACGGGGCTGTCCAGCCGATCGGAGTTTTCTTTTCCGAATCTTCTTTCTTATAATGCAGGCTGCCGCCAAGCAGTTTGTGCAGGTTCGAATAGTTCATCTGGATAACGTTAAATGTCGGGGCGATGCCGCCGTTACTCTGTGGGATGACCAGCACCGGGGCACCCTGCACCTGTTCGGCCTCGATCTTCGCGGCCTCGGGTTTCTTGCCGCCCAGGTCAAACGAGTTCTTTTCAATATACCCGATTGTGAAATCCTTATACTTTACGGCTCCTATGCCGTACATAAAATTCTTGTTCATCTTTTTTTCAGTTTCATTGTTAATAACATACCGACAAGCAAGCCGGCAACCATTCCCCAAGTAAACACCCGCACCGGGTTCGGAGGACGTTTTTCCTCCGTTTGAACGTCATTTAAAATTTCGTTCTTGGTCTCGCTACGGATGCGCGCCAGCTCTTCTTCATACCATAGCACCAGCTGCTGCAGACTGTCACACGAGGCTTCGGCCACGATGTTCCCGCTGTCATCGCTGCCTACGGTCAGATTCGCCTGTCCACTCTTCCCGCGATACACCGCCCCTTCAGGAAGTTTACGGAGGCTGTCCGCCGGTATAGTCAGCTTCACCGAACTCGCCGGTACCCCCGCCATCACCAGTCCCGCCCGTCGACTTCCGCTCGCGCTGTCGGCGCTTGCCGTTTCCGTCCGGACTTCCCGGTTCATGCTCTTTCGGTGACTCGCGCAACCTGTCAAGCACAGGGCAATCGTCACGATGAGGACAGTTCCCGGCTGTATCAATAGCTTTTCTAAGACGGGCCATCTCACGTGTATTGCGGGCCAGTTCTTTCTTTGTTTCACAAAATTCATCTTTCAGAGGTTTTACAATATTCTCCATCAAAATGCGGGTGGCATGTTCGGCGTTATCTATGCGCATAGCCTCTGCACCGGCCTCGGCCTTCATCGCTTCCGCTTTCGCTTTTCTCACAGTAGCCCGCAAGGAGCCAATGGTCGCCACCGTACCAACCAGGCCGCCGCCAAGGATAATGTTCATAAATTCGCTCAAGTCCATACCACCCGGTTTTATTATTGATTAATACCTATTTCTTTCAACCATTCCTGCACATCGAAACTCGGACAGGCTTTCGCTGCCAGTTCGTTGTGTCCTACAATGCGTACATCAGGAAATTTCCGGTGAAAATCCTTCACATACTTCTCCAGTGCCTTTTTCTGACAGCCGGTGCGGGTGTCTTTCGGGGTCTTACCGTCTTTTTCCACGCCTCCGGCATACACGATGTGACGGCTCACACTGTTATATCCCTTGGCTCCGTTGGTCACTTCCCAAGGGTCCACCTGTGCATCCTCATTGTTTTCTACCAGACGTTCCACGCCTCCGTTCAGGTGGAACAGGTCGGTATAGCCAACCTGCTTCCATCCTCTTCCTCCCTGGGCAACCGGAGATGTATGCCATTTGCGGATGTCCGCAGATGAAACCTCACGTCCCTCCGGAGTTGCCGTACAGTGTATTACCAGATATTTCAACTTTGCCATAATCATCATGCTTGATAGCCGCTCATCATTACCACTCCGGCATCCTCTTTCTTGGGCATGCAGATGAAGTAATGGCGGAAGTTAATCAGGTTACGCTGGTTCAACGGGTCGTTCTTTGACTCGGAATAATACATCTTGGTAGAGCCTGTTGCCTTGAAAACCCGCTGTTTGTAGAAGGCAAACGAACACGGGAATTCACCGGCTTCTGCCGTTGCACCCAATGCCTTTTTCACTCCGGCTGTAGTATAAAGCGGATTGTTGCCGTACTCATAGATTTCAAAGCCGTACAGGTTGCCTACCTTGCCGCTGTTGCGGTCAATGTTGTACTGCTCGCGGAATGCCTGGCTGGTCAGCAGCAGGTCATTCACATGGTCGGGGCAAAGCACCAGTCTGCGGCCGTCTGACGGCACGCGCAGGTTGTCAAGGGCACGCTTCATTTCCACAAGGTCATTCACGGTAAGGCGCAGACGGTTTGTGGCCGGATCTTTCTCGCCGGTAGTCTTAAGCACCGGGGTCGTTGCCGTATTCTTGTTCGCGCAAAGGGCATGGGCCGCCTTGGTGAACTTCGCATCATTGATACTGTTGGCATGACCTTCCTTTACACGGGCGGTCTTGTCATAGCTGATGGCATAAAGTTCGTCATCCGTAATCGGCGTGGCCTTGGTCTGGAATTTGTCAAGCTTGATGGCGATGTCCTTGTCTTCCAAAGCCTGTACGTCAATCGGGTAGGTCTTGTTGTTAATCAAGACGTCCGGATCCACCCCTACCTCTACCAGATGAATCACATCGTTGTTCACGATACTGCTTTGGTCGGGAATTCCTGACAGCCACGTGCCTTCCAGCCCGGCACGGAGTACCTTGACAAGCTCGCCCGTCCAGATTTCCGTATAAACCCCTTCACGGAGTATTGAAGCGCTCTGCGGAGCCATGCCCATGAAGGCTGCCACCGCATTCATTCCCACAGCTCCGGCTGCAGGAGAGAATCCCAGCACGGAAGCACACACGGCACCTGTCAGCGTATTGAACAGGAGTGCCGTCAAAAGCATTACAATTTTTCCCATTGTCTTCATTTTAAAGGTTTTCAAATTTCACAGGTCATTCCATATTCGGCCTTGTACAGACGCTTGTACTCCTCCGGGTTCTGCTCACGCATTTCAAGCAGTGCGTCACTCGGGACATCGCTCAGCTTGGCATAGGTGGACGGCTGTGCCTGCTGCTTGCCACCCTGGTAACTCAGCACGGTGGAGATCTTCACCTGGGGTTGCATGGCATCAAGCACATTCTTCAGCTCGTCGGATCCAACCTTCTTGCCCAGTTCGATAAACTGTGCCTTCTTGTCTTCCCCCAGTCGTTTCTCCGCTACGGCCTTTTCCACAAGACCGGTAATGCGGGCCAGGGTCAGCTTCCCGTTTTCATCTTTCAGAGAGTCATTCTCAGCCTTGGCCGCTTTCAGGTCATTCAATGCCCGGGTTACATCAGCCTCCGTCGCCGTTTCCGGCAGCCCCAATTGAAGGGCCAAAAGTTTCAGTTCCATTTCTTCTTCTGTTTTTTGATTATTGATTGATGGCAAGGGACATTCCCCGTCCCTTCCCAAAGTGATTTGTTTACCGTCTTTCATCAATATGATGGCATCATCGTTAGAACCAACGTCCACCAGAGAGACCTCGTACAGTTTACTCTTGGTCACGGTCGGACAAGTCTGTCCCGGCAGTAGATGTTCGGGCTGTTCGCTCAGTTCCAGGATATCTATGCCGGCACTTACCATTCTCAGGCTGCCGAACTCAAATTGTTTCTTACACCTCTTACTGAGGTCGGTCGCCTCGTCAAACACGGGTTCACCGGTCACCTCGCCGTCTTCCACCCGGATATCCTTCACATAACCGATCACGCTACCGCGCTGGTGCATGTACAGCAGTACCGGATTCCGACAGTACTGCTCCACACTCATGCCCGATGTCAGCACGCGGCTTCCGTAACTGTTCAGGCTGTCATTTGAAATTCTTACACGTTTACTCATTTTTCCATGCCACGCCTTTGTGCGTTGGCTTTGCAATATTACGGAGCACTCGCAGGGCCGCCAAAAATGTGTGCAACGGTTGCACACTTCTATGAAACCGTTACACATTATTTTGGCGGCAAACCGATAAGCGGACAACTTTGCGAACAAATCGGGCAGGTGTACAGTCATTCCAATACCTGCCGTTCAAACCTATATTCTTTATAATATGACAAAGGCAGAAATCGAAAAGAAGAAATCGCTCGCACGCTCACTATTCCTCTCCGGAATGGAGCAAACGGAAATAGCGGAAAAGGTGGACGTGTCTCGTGTCACCATATCCAAATGGTGTACCTCCGAAGGGTGGAAAGAAGCAAGGGCGGCAAAGAACGTCACCCGGCCGGAACTGGTGAACAAGCTTCTGCTCACCATCGACACGCTTATCACACAAGTGAACTCGTCGGATGACCCCACATTGATAGCCGGGCTGGGCGACAAGCTGGCAAAACTGTCGGCGGTCATCGAGAAGCTCGACAAGAAGGCCAATGTGGTGGATGCCATCGAAGTGTTCATGGCATTTTCCAAATGGATCGAATACCGCTCGACGATCGACCCGGATGTGACCCCGGAATTGGTAAAGGCCATCAACAAGTACCAGGACCTGTACATAACCGAACAGATGGGCATAAAATAACAAGGGCATGGCAACAGCAGCGGAAAAGAAACAGGCATACGAACAGTGGAAAGAACACTGCAAAAGGGTACAGTCCATTACGGATACGGCGCTGCTCGCAGGCGAGACACCGGCACAAAGGGACAGGCGCATTCTGCGGCTGCAGGGTAACTATGCCGCATTCTGCGAATATTACTTTCCCCACTTCCTCACCTTGCGTGACAAGACTACCGGGGAAGCCATACGCACCATTCACAATGCACCGTTCCACAATGCCGCAGCGGCCAAAGTAAGGGGTACGCCCAACCTGAAGGCGGTATTCATGTGGCCGCGCGGTCATGCCAAGTCCACTCACATGGACATCTTCGTCCCATTATGGCTCATGTTCCAACCAAAGCGGCTCATCAATTTCATGGTGGTGGTCGGCAAAAGCGAAGACTCTGCCACACGTCTGCTGGGCGATATTCAGGCGGAACTGGAACACAACCAGCGCATCATTGCCGACTTCGGCAAGCAGCAGGGGAATGCCTCCTGGCAGGATGGGGAGTTCAAGGCTGCCAACGGGGTGAAATTCCTGGCTTGCGGACGCGGACAGTCTCCGCGTGGTCTGCGCGACCGGGAAGCACGCCCGGACTACATCGTCATCGATGACTTGGATGACGACGAACTGTGCCGCAATGAGAAACGGGTGCATGACATTACAGACTGGGTGAAAGAAGCCCTTTTTGGTGCACTGGATGTGGGCCGGGGACGCTTTATCATGGTCGGGAACCTCATTTCTAAAAACTCGGTGCTGGCCAATCTCACCAAGACAAAAGGGGTACATGTATCCGTCATCAAGGCAATAGACAAGAACGGAGAACCGGTATGGCGCGAAAAATGGACAAAAGAGGAGGCGCAGGAATACAGGGATTTCGTAGGCTACCGGGCATGGGAAAAGGAGATGATGCACAACCCCATCGTGGACGGCACTATCTTCCGGGCAGACTGGATTCGTTACAAGAAACTGCCCAGACTGTCCAAGTATGAAATGCTGGTCTGCTATACCGACCCCTCTTTCAAATCGACCACTTCAAACGACTACAAGGCTTGCCGCCTTTGGGGCAAGATTGGGAAGGAACTGCACCTTATAGACTGTTACGTCCGGCAGGATACCGTTTCCGGAATGGTACGGTGGCTTTACGACCTCTACGAGCGTACACGCGATACGGCAGCCGTCCAGTTCTTTATGGAAGCGAACTTCATGCAGGATGTCATTCTGGATGAGTTTGAGGCAGAAGGAAATCTGCGTGGATACCAACTGCCCATCATGCCGGACAAACGAAAGAAGCCGGACAAGCTCCAGCGCATCGAAGCGGTGTCACCATTATGGGAACGCGGTTTCGTATTCTACAATGAGAAGTTGAAAGAATCGCCGGATATGCAGACCGGAATCGAACAGACCTTGGCTCTGGAGCGTGGCAGCCGTATTCACGATGATGCACCGGATGCCGACGAGGGAGCCATCTGGATGCTGCAGCGCAATTCAAGACAGGAGAGTTTTCAACCGGTGTTCGGCAAAAGGCCGACCGCCAAAAATATATGGTAACATGATACAACTGATTAAAAGAATGATTTTTGCATGGCGCTATAAACGTGCCGTTGCCCGTGCTTGCAAGTATGCCAAGCTCTACGGAAGAAAATACTACGTCCTGTATATGGGCGGCAAACTGAAAGTTGTCCCCAAAAGGAATATCTGCGAACTGATTCACCGCCACCGTTTCCGCAAGGGAACCACTATCCGGGATATAGAAAAAATGGCATTATTCATCACTAAATAATAAGGTCATGTTCATTACAGAAGAAGATTACAAAGTTGTCATCGGCGACAACGCATTGAAGGTCATCTCCCAGGTAAGCCCGGAAAACCGTACCAATGCAGAAGCGGAAGCCCGGGAAGAAATTGCCGGTTATCTACGGCCGAAATACGACTGTACGGCCATTTTCTCTGCACAGGATGAACACCGGAACCGGCTCATTGTCATGTACACCTGCGACATTTCACTTTACCACATGAGCGCAGCCATGCCACAAAAGATGGGAAGCGAGATACGCAAGGAACGATATGAACGGGCCATCAAGTGGCTTGAAGGCGTACAGGCCGGAAAAATTGTCCCTGATTTGCCCCTGGCTGTCGGAGAAGATGGGCTTCCGTCCGGAAATTCACTTGTTTACAGCTGTCAGAAGCAGCTTCATCATAACTGGTAGGACTATGGATATTAAAGACTTTTTCAGCGGTATGTTTTCCAGTAAACCGAAAAACGTACTGCAAACGCCATACGGCAATTTTAATCTGGCCAAGGGGAAAGACATCAAGCGGGTGCAGAAAATGGTCATCGACCTGCAGCGCACCACCGATGCACTCACCCGGAAGGACATCAAGAACTGGCGCGATGCCTGGCAGTCGGCCATCAATGTGGACAGCCCCAGCCGCCAGCGCCTGTACGACATCTACCGGGACGCGGAAATAGATCTTCACCTCTCCGGATGCGTGGAGCAGCGCAGAGGGTTTGTCATGGCACGCTCTTTCAAAATCGTAGACGTGAAAGGGGATGAGAACGAGGAGGCGGTACACTTCTTCGACCAATCCTGGTTCAAACAGCTCATGCGATATGCGCTCGATTCCATCTACTGGGGACATTCGCTCATCGAATTGGGCGACCTTTGCACTGACGGCGACGGCTGCATCTGTTATTCGGATGTGAAGCTTATTCCGCGTAAGCATGTCATTCCTGAATATGGGCGTGTCATAACCGACCTCGGACAGGACTGGACTACAGGTATAGACTACCGCCAGCCGCCTTTTTCGGACTGGCTCATTGAGGCCGGCAGACCTGACGACCTCGGGCTGTATCTCAAGGCAGCTTCACAGACTATCCCCAAAAAGAATATGCTGGCTTTTTGGGATACCTTCGGGGAAATATTCGGAATGCCCATGCGTATAGCACGCACCACCTCGCGCGACCAGAAAGAAATCGACCGCATTGACAAGATGCTGCGTGAAGCCGGAACCGCTCTCTCCATGGTGGCAGGAATGGAAACCGAAATCGAATTTGTGGAAAGCGGCAAGGGAGATGCATTCAATGTCTATGACAAGCGCATCGATCGGGCCAATTCCGAACTGTCAAAGCTTATCATCGGACAAACGATGACCATTGAGGACGGAAGCAGCCTCTCACAGTCTGAAACGCACCTTGAAGTGTTCCAGAACCTCGTGGAAAGTGACTGCGACATGCTGCGGGATATAGTGAACAACCAACTCATTCCGCGCATGGTTCGTCACGGTTTTCCTGTCAAGGGACTGCGTTTTGATTGGGACTACTCCATTGACTACACTCCCGAACAGCAGAAAGCCTACGAAGAAATGGTACTGCAGCACTACAAGGTGAAGCCACAGTACTTTGAGGAAAAATACGGCATTCCGTGCGAGGAGAAGGAACCGAAGGAAGAGCCGGACCCGGCAGATCCGAAAAAGAAGAAAGACGACAAACAGGCTGGAACGCTATCCCGTTTTTTCGACTGAGCCCCGAGGATTATTCGGGGCTGCATCTACGCTACAGTTCATTGCTTGGCAATCATACCCTCCAACTCTCAAAAGAGGACGAGGCAAAATTGATGCGTGACAAGCTTACAGAGATGTTCGACCGCATGATGAAAGCCCTGTTCCGGGAGCAGGGGGCAAACCTTGAAATCAACATACTGGCTTCAGAAGAGGCGCAGGACTTTATAGAGACGCACGCCTCCGTCCTGGACTCTTCATTCCGGCAGGTGGAGATGTCCGAGGCCATGCGAGGGCGCCTGCAGAGGTCGGATTATATATTCTCAGGCCTAAAGACGTTCCATGAACTGAACGAAGCCTTCCCCTCCCTGCTGGATGAGAACGGCAATCGAAAAACGTTCGAACGCTTTTTGAACGATGTCCGGAAGATAGACGAAACCTATAATCGGGGCTACCTCCGGGCAGAGTACAACTTTGTGCAGGCTTCGGCGACTATGGCCGCCAAGTGGGAACGGTTCGCAGAAGACGGGGACCGCTACAACCTCCAGTACCGGACGGCCGGGGATGGCAAGGTTCGCCCGGAACATGCCGAACTGCATGGGGTAACACGACCTATGGCAGACCCCTTTTGGGAAGAGTATTTCCCGCCAAATGGATGGAACTGCAGGTGCACCGTAGTCCAGGTACGAAAATCCAAATATCCGGAAACGCCCTACGATGAGGCAATGGCATTGGGCGAGTCAGCCCTTCAAAGGGACACCAAAGGCATCTTCCGGTTCAACCCGGGAAAAGAACAGAAGACCATGCCGGATTACAACCCATACACCATCAAAAGGTGCAGGGATTGTGATATGGCCAAAGGGAAACTTAAACTGGCCTTCGTTCCGGACAACGAGCTGTGCGCCGCCTGCAAAATACTGCAAAAATGCGCCGGAGACCGGGAAAAGTCCGCACGAGCTATCGAACGTATCCATTATCTGCATGAAATGGAGCCTCTACTTCAAAAGAAAGTGGAAAAGAACATAAATGGCAAGGACTTGAATATCGGCTTTACCAAAGAGGGCAACAAGCACTTGTTCTCCGACACATTCGGACGGACACGCATCGTTTCCAAGGAGGACTTGAAGAACCTGGATTCACACCTTGAACGTGCCGAATATGTGGATGATTCCGCATTGACTCACCCAAGGACGGACAATGTGGAACACTTCTTCTACTTCAAAGTTAAAATCAATGGAAAATGGGTAAGGCTTAATGTTGCCAAAGAAGTAACAAGAAGGGATAACGGTTATATCCGCATAAAATACTTTTTATACTCAGTAAATGATATAATAGTAGAATAAAAAAAAACAAAAGCACCAAGGGCGACACTTTGGACTAAAACGCCTGCTCGTCATTCCCTCAATGCTTCTGTGTTTGCAAATATACAAAACATTTTTTAATCCAATTGCTTATGAACAAGATTCTTTCATTTTTGAAACAAAGTAACCGCTACAAACACCTGGTAGGCGGTTTTATCGTGGGGCTGCCAGCCCTGACACCGTACGCGGCCTTATACGCAGCCGCCATCGCAGCCTCCTCGCTGGAGCTCAAAGACAAGCTCCGGGGCGGTCGTTGGGACTGGACGGACTGGACACTCACCGTGACCGGAGGAGCAATCGCCGCATTGATTTTCCTCGTTATCTAACAAGGGGACTGGCTTTTATCCGTACCTTTGCACCCCGGTGGAGCTTCCTGATAGTCCGTGTGGTCTATCGCGGGTACAACAATGCGAATGCGAATGGCGGCGTGTCGAATGCGAATGCGAATAACGATGCATCGAACTCGAACACGAATGTCGGCTCCCGTCTGGAAATCTAACAATCGGCGTACAACACCGGGGACGTGTCCCCTACCGTGGTGCCGAGGGAAGCAAGCCACAGCAAAAGCGCACAGGTGCGGAAAGCTGAAAAATCACGCGTCGGGTGGAGTTTGGTAGGCTCAAGTCAGCTCGAAGAAGTCAGACCCGGGGAAAGGAAGGCCCTTATCTTCCGTTTGTAAAACAATCAAAAAAAACGATGCTATAATGCACAGGCAAGGATATATAGTGGAAGAGATTGCCGATTATTCCAATATGGCGGAATCGTTCAACCAGGTCCTCCGTGGCTCCAAACGAAAAAAAAGCCGCCAGGGACGTTACCTGCTTGCGCACAGGGAAGAGGTGCTTCAGGAACTTACCGGAAAAATCAAGACGGGTACATTCACCGTCAAGGATTACCGGGAGAGGGAAATCGTGGAGGGTGGAAAAATGCGACGTATCCAGATACTCACCATGAAGGACCGCATCGCCGTCCACGCAATCATGGCCGTAGTGGACAGGCACCTGAAGAAACGGTTCATCCGTACCACCTCAGCCAGCATCAAGAACCGCGGCATGCACGACCTCATGGAGTACATACGCCGCGACATGAAAGAAGACCCGGAAGGAACACGCTACTGCTACAAATTCGACATCTCCAAGTTCTATGAGAGCGTGGGGCAGGATTTCGTAATGTATTGTGTCCGGAGGGTATTCAAGGACAAGAAACTCATCGCCATGCTTGACAACTTCGTAAGGCTCATGCCGCAAGGAATCAGCATCGGGCTGAGGTCGTCGCAAGGGTTGGGCAACCTGCTCCTGTCTGTTTTTTTAGACCATTATTTGAAGGACAAGTACGGCGTCCGCCATTTCTACCGCTATTGCGATGACGGCGTGGTACTCGGTGACGCGAAATCAGAATTGTGGAAGATTCGTGATGCCGTCCACTTCCAGGTCACACAAATCGGGCTTACCGTAAAGCCTGATGAACGTGTATTCCCGGTGGACGAGGGCATAGACTTCTTGGGATATGTCATATACCCCGACCATGTGCGCCTACGCAAGCGCATCAAACAGAAGTTCGCCCGAAAAATGCACGAGGTCAAATCGAGGAAAAGAAGGCGTGAACTGGTCGCTTCCTTCTATGGGATGGCCAAGCACGCCGACTGCAATATGTTGTTTAATAAATTAACAGGCAAAAAAATGAGATCATTTAAAGACTTGAACGTTTCCTACAAGCCGGAAGACGGCAAGAAACGTTTTCCCGGCTCCGTGGTAAGCATCCGGGAATTAGTGAACTTACCCATCATCGTGAAGGACTTCGAGACCGGCATCCGCACCGAACAGGGCGAAGACCGCTGTATCGTAGCCATCGAGATGAATGGCGAGGCCAAGAAGTTCTTCACCAACTCGGAAGAGATGAAGAACATCCTCGCGCAAGTGAGTGAAATGCCGGACGGATTTCCGTTTGAGACCATCATCCGGACGGAAACTTTCGGCAAAGGTAGAACCAAGTATGTATTCAGCTGATGAAAAAAGTGGAAGGAAACACCGGGGTACGGTTGCTTGAATGCATAAACCCCATTAAAAACAAATGGCGTGTCCGATGGGACGTGCAGCCGGGAGAGAACGGATCGGCCACCTACATGGAAGAGGAGTTCGACCATCGACCCACCGAAGACGAGATACGCTCCACGGTCATAACATGGCACAACCGGGAAACCGACAAGGATATCCTATCAGGTTTCACCTACGAGAATGTCCCGGTATGGTTGTCAAGCGAGAACCAGTTCAACTACAAGGCAGCCTACGACCTTGCCGTGCAAACAGCAGGGGCGACTCTTCCGGTCGTGTTCAAATTCGGGACGGACACCGAACCGGTCTATCGCGAGTTTGCTACACTGGAAGACCTGACAGACTTCTATACGAAAGCCATGCAGCATATCCAAAACACGCTGGCCGACGGATGGAAAAAGAAAGATGTATTTGATTTGTCGCTATATGCGGTAGATTAAAAAAAGCCTTCGGGGGTAAGGCTGTAAAAAAAGCCCCCGGCCTGTTAAAACAGTCGTCTCACTTACTATTAAACACAACGCACCCAAATGGAGCGCGGCCGGGGGCAATGCCCTCATGCCACCCCATTTGGGTGTTTTCGTTGTTGTTTAATAAGTGAGACAGTGCAAAAGTACTAATTTTTGTTGAATATGAAAGTAATTGAGATACTGAAATTGAATAAAGGAATGCTGAAAACATGCCGGAAAGTGGGAATCCGGATGGAAGACGTACAGTATATCGAACTATACAATGACTACAACAGGCTGTTGGACGAAGGCGAAAAGGTTTCCTACATCGTGGCAGTACTGGCCGAACGTTATAATGTTTGCGAGCGAAAGGTATACACGCTCATCAAACGGCTGCAAAGCGACTGTAACCCGTTTGCAGTGTAATGGGACAGCCTCCCCATTGAAGAGGGATAACGGCGCGGTACCTTTGCAGGGTATCAAAACGACACACCATGAACAAGTATTATCAAATCCTGAAAAAGGTACTTGCCGACGGCAAGACACAAAAAGGCAGAAAAGGCGAAAGCCGTTACCTACTGAACGAGACGGTAACGCTGTCCCCTGCGGAACTGCTCGATATTTTCGAGGGACACAATATCGCACGGAAAAAGCTCAGAAGCGAACTGTCGCTCTTCATGAGCGGGGAAAGACAGGTTGAGAAATACCGGGAAGCCGGGATAAACTGGTGGGACTACTGCGGCTCCATCCTCGTGAACTCCTACCCTACCTATTTCGAGAAGCTGCCACCTCTGATTGGCAAAATCAACCGGGAAAAACGAAGCAGCAAGAACTACGTGCTGTTCCTCGGTTCGACCGGCACGGAAAGCAACCAGGCACCATGCCTCAGCCTCGTACAGTTCCAGATCGAACAAGGCGAACTGGTCCTGACGGCCTACCAGCGTAGCTCGGACGCCAACCTCGGATTACCGGCGGACATCTATCACCTGTACCTTATATCCCGGCAAATAGAACTACCCCTGAAATCCATCACAATCAACCTCGGCAACGTGCATATTTACGAGAACAACGTCACACGCACACAAGAACTGCTTGCCGGAAATCCTAACGTAAAATTCGAATTGAACGTATGAAAAAGACGTATCTGTCAGCCCCGCTGCCATTCGTGGGCCAAAAGCGCATGTTCGCACGCAAGTTTATGAAAGTATTGGAACAATATCCGGAAAGCACGGTATTCGTTGACCTTTTCGGCGGTTCCGGCCTGTTATCACACATCACCAAACGATGCAAGCCGGAAGCCACGGTCATATACAACGATTTCGACAATTACCACAAGCGGTTGGAAAACATCCCAAGGACAAACCGGCTGATCGCCGACCTGCGTGCCATGGTAGGGAATTCCGTTCCACGGCACAAGACCATAACCGGAGAACTGCGTGAGCGCATCTTCAGCCGTATCCTCCAGGAGGAGCACGAGACCGGTTACGTGGACTTCATCACCCTGTCCTCCTCTTTGATGTTCTCCATGAAATATAAACTGAACGTACCGGAGATGCGGAAGGAAGCCCTTTATAACAACATCCGGAAAGCGGACTATCCGGAGTGCACGGATTATCTGGAGGGGCTGGAAATCGTCTCCTGCGATTACAAGGAGCTGTTCAACCGGTACAAAGACACGCCGGGCGTGGTGTTCCTGGTGGACCCGCCGTACCTTTCCACCGACGTGGGTACTTACAATATGAGTTGGCGTATGTCGGATTACCTCGACGTGCTGAACGTGCTATCCGGGCATCCGTTCGTCTATTTCACCTCAAACAAATCCTCCATCCTGGAGCTGTGCGAATGGATCGGGAAAAACAAAAACATCGGCAACCCGTTCGAGGGATGTACCCGGATGGAGTTCAACGCCCACATAAACTACAGCTCATCCTACACGGACATGATGCTGTTCAAAAAAGAGGCTGCCTGACGGCGTTTCTTTGCCCCCTGTTGAAATAGAAAGCCTCCGGCGGTAATTTGTCCGCCGGAGGCTTTACTGTCCGAACATGGCCGTTTATCGAAGCCGTTTGAAGGCCACGCACGAATACACCTCGATATTTTCCACGATCTCCTCGTGGTTGTGGTTCGTCTGGCTCTCCACAAGGTCAAATGCCATGAAAGTATCGCCATCCATGCACGAGAGCCGCTCATGTATCAGTTCCGGCAGGTCAAACACCTCCAACGCCTCTTCCTTGAACGGACTGCCCTCGTTGGCTGCACCGGCCCAGTCCGTCACGATATGCAGTTTCACTTCCGGTTCGGCCCGATATTCCACCCCGTCCACAATCGCGTTCCAGCGTATCGGGCAGAACTCCACGAACACGGCAGGGCGTTCCCAATTCTCCTCCTGCTCGATAAACTCCACATTGTGGTTCCACAGGTCGATGTGTTTTATCAAGCCTCCGCCCACCTCCTTCAGCTCCTTGCAGAGCATATTATAAAGTTCCTTTCTCATTTCCGTCTTATGTCAAATTCAACATTGAAATATTCCGTTATATTTTCCTCTATGATTTCACGGACAGCCTTCTCCACTTCGGGAGAAACCCCCAAGAAACGCCTTCGGGGAATCTTGATCATGCTGCCCTCCTTTTTCAAGGCCATGAACTTCCAGAACTCCGCCTCGCCGGTCAGCTGCACGGTACGTTTGTCCTTGCGTTTCTCTCCATTCTTCCTGCGTCCGAAAGAACCGGTCGCCTCGTAGTATTTATGCCAAAAGTAACGCTTCATCTTTTTTGTCACCCTTATCTCCCCGCCGTCATTGTGAATGGCCGCATACGAAAGGTCGGTGTAAAACGTGATGCTGTTCTCCGTGGTCCGGCTGGAAACGCTCCGCCTGAGCCGGCCGGTATCTATCAAAATAGAACCTCCGGGACGTGTCGGGCTTTTACGCCGCTGCCATGCCTCGGAGAAAAAAGCCTGACGCTCAAAATTACGGTCGAACTCATCTGTCATCTCCACCCGGATATCCTGCAGGATCCGGGCGATTATCTTCTGCACGTCCTTGTTCATAGTCATCGTCATTAAAGAGTAAAAGCTGGCGGGTCTCCTCGTCAGCTATCTTCTTGCTCGCATCCGCGCTCGCGTTGAGTATATTGTAGAATGTACGTTCGGTAACGGCATATACAGGATATACGTACCGCCGCCAGATCTCGCGGTTCGGTACACCGCGTTTGGCATATTGGTCGTATATCCTGTTTATCTCCTCCACACGTTTCTCATAACTTACTCCGCGTCGCTTTGCCATCGCTTACTCCTTCTTTGGATTATATGGTTGAATATCCAGTTCCATCTTCGCGCTCACTATCACCCGGCCGCTGCCGCCACACTGGGGACAAGCCTCCTCGGTAATATTCACTTTCTTTTTTCTGAAAATCCGGGAAGGAAGTTCGGTCGTTCTCTGTACGACACCCGTGCCGCGACAAGCACGGCACAAGGCTACTTTGGGGCTCTTCTCTACATTCTGTATCATACTCTTCATTTTTAGGATTCTGTCATACCCAACGGGATGGGCTTCCACATCCCGTTATTGTCTCTTATCTCAGCTCTGATGAACTGCTTGCTCACCTCCGGCTGGTAACTCTCCTCGATGATGCGCACGCCTTCCATGAAACGCTCGTCACCGGTTTCCATCGCTACCTTGCGCAATTGAACGATGCGCGAGGCTTTCAACGTACCTTTGGCATCACGTGCCAACAGGCGGAGAACCATGCTCACCAGCGCCTTGGTCTTTTCGTCCTTGGCGAGGCTTTCGATATACTCCTTCACAATGGCAATTCCGTCCTCCACCGTATCGCGGTAACCGTCTGTCACATACACGCCCAACGTGATACGCTTGCTTCCCTCGCTGTTGGTGAATGTGTGACTGCGCTGATCGTCCTTTGCTTTCGTCTTGAACAGGTCGGACTTCATTTCAAGGATGGTCTTGAAATTCTCCATCACCGTCCGCTTGCTCTCCTTGATGCGCTCGCTGATACCCAGCAACACCGGAATAGAGCGTTCGATCTCCTCGTCCACCATCTGCTTATACATCTCGCGGTCGGCTCTCGCCTTCTCTTCCGCGACTTTCTTGGCTTTCGCCTGACGGAAGGCATCAAACTCCGCCTTCTCGGTTTCCGTCATTACGACGGTCTGGTTCTTCTCTTCCATAATTCAAATCGTTTTTGTTGTTAATCCATCAATTCTCATACTCCTCACCATAATCTGGCGTTTCCAACTCGCTTTCCAACAGGGCTTCCTCATATTTCTCATAAGACCACTCGTTCAGCCTGTTGAAAAACTCTTCCCGATCATCCCGGTCCATTTCCGGGAACACGTCAAGTATCTGGTTCTTGACATTCTCAAGCAGTTCATTAAATCTCTTATCCATATCCGTCAATTTTTAGGGGCTTTGGTGTCTATGAGCATATAGGTCACCGCCGCCGGTTGTTTTACTTCCTCTTTCTTTTTTTCCTTGAGCCCGCCCTTGCGCCGGATAGAGCGCAGCTTTACAGCCAGTTGTTCCAGTTCGTCCGAAGAGATTTGACTGAACGCCTTTCCCGCAATCCGGGGATTCCGGCAGAAGTCATTGACACGCGCCCAGTCCGAAGTGTCGATTCCCATTTTTTGCATGAGTCTCAAACACACGCTGCGCCAATATTTAAGTTCCTCCTGCATCTTCTGACGACGCTCGTCCACACCGGCCAATTTCTCCAATCCCTCACAACAGGTCTTATATTCAAGCCTCGTCATATCACGAAGACTGTCTGTCCGGTTCCATGTATACTGCAACACGATGGACTTCTTGAACTCTTCCCGGTCTCCGTTGAACGGCAGCTTGTTGAACAAAGCGTAAAACCGGGCGAAATTGGTTACTTCCTGTGCCATATCATCCTTTCACTTTTTTCTCCACCGAAAGGATAGCCAGACTTATCATCATAAGTTTTACAGACTGACTGTCCTCCTCAAGCAAATCAATATCCGCAACCACAGGCTCACCGCTCATGGCATTCCATACTTGCTCTACCTCTTCCGTCTTCTTTTGGTTCATCAAAAAGAGATACGCATCATACTCGGAACGATCAAACTCAAATACGACCTGAACTTTCTGTTTTTCTTCCATAGTTCCTATCATTTATTGTTTTCTTTCTTCGTTACTTCATATCCTTTTTCTTTAAGATACGTTGCCACATAATCATCATTGCCAAGGTCATTCAGCACATCAAAAAGATAACTTGACACATACCCTGCAACGGCATGTGCCGATGCATAATCAATTTTTTCAGAGATAAACTCCACCTTCTTGGTTCTACCCAATCCTCGAAATGCTTTTTCAATGTCATTCATAATTCTATATTTTAAACTGTTATTCAAACAATACTTTAATGCCGCATGAACTCGCCACGTCAAGTTCCAGCTTCGCGCCTTTACTCAGTTCCCAGTCCTTCAGCATATAGATATACTCACAATCCAGAAGCAGGGCGATATCCGCCCGCATGTGCTCTCTCCAATGGGCCTCATCCGGCAGCCCGTTCTTAAAAGGATTGACCGGGGAAAAGCCCATATTTCTCAAATTCTGTTCCGCATTGGCAAACGCACCCTTGCGCTCGTCAATGTTATAGTGGGCTATTGCCCCGCTGATGTAAACCTTGTCTTTTTCCATATCACAAATTATTACTCGTTTGAATGATTCCTTCTTCCCACACCACATAATAGCTGCCGGCCTCACCGATGGCACGGCCTTGACAATACGCCTTATAACCGACCACCCGGATCTTCATGTCGCAGATATAACGCAAACGGATCGCACCGCCTCCCATCGGCTGGCTCTTCTTTTCCTGGCTGATCCAGATGAAGCACTTTTTCGGAAAACGCTTCATCAAGGCTACCGCATCCGGATACTCCCATTCCGACACCTGATACGAATCCACGATGATAAACTTCGGGGATTTCGGCTTCTTTAATCGGTCTATCAGTTCCTCATAGGTCTCGTCCACAACCACACGGAACTTACCTTGCACCTCGTTCATCTTCAAATATTCCATACGGCGTTGGAATGTCTGGTTCACGCCCTCTTCATAACTCAAGTACAACACAAGGCCGTATTTGCACAGTTCCTTGCCAAGCTGCATCACAAAGCTGCTCTTTCCGCTGGCACTGGCACCGCTGATGAACCAGGAGGCATTCTCCGCAGGGAACCCGAAAGGCTTGTTCCATTTCTCGCCCCACGGCAACGTCACCCATTTCTTGGCGGCTATGTCTTTCGGACTATATGCTCGTTTCATGACTCTTTTTCTATTGATTCAATCCTATATTTCAGAAACCCTTTGATGATATGCGGAGGATGGTGTATCGGGCAGAATTGCCCTACGTAAAGCCCCCAATACGGGACATAAGCATCTTTCCATATTTCATTTTGAAATGGTCCGGCTTCCTCCACAAGACCACCTTCATTTACTTTGAGCCATAACAGGTCTTGGCCTTTGTCCTCTAAAACTATCTTAACCATTTCCTATGCCATTTTAAGTTTCTCTATCTCGGTATATACTCGCCTCAGACCTCCACGTGTCTTGCGTACAATCTGCGCTATATCCGCACCTGCCGGGGCATTTACTTTAGCCACCGTCCGAGCTTGGGCATTCAAAAACGCCTCACGCTCCTTGCCGTCATCAGGTGTCACCTTGCTGTAACGGTCTCCATAACGGCTCAACATCTCGGTATAGCCCACTTTCTTACATTCTATCGAACGGTTGATCTTTTCTTTCAAACCATCCGCACCCATCATATACCAGGCACAACTGCGTTCGGTGGCATTCCACAAAGCCTTCAGCTCAAGGAACGCCTCATACTGCAAATCCCCGGCCTCGTCCAAAATAATAAGCGGATTCTCAATGGAACGGAGGTAATAAGTCAAATCCTCGTATACATCGCTATATTTACCTTTGGCATCCACTCCGAACTCCGCAGCTATCTTACGCACCAGCTTCAGCTTGGTCTTCACCTGCGAGCAGTCGATATACACGGCATTCTTGTGGTTCTGCACATAATACCTTGCGGTAAAAGTTTTTCCGATGTTTGGAATGTCGCATAGGATAGCCGACAGGCTCGACTGCTGGGAGAACTCCAGCTGGGCGGTTATATACTCGAACGTGGCGGTCTTGGCAACCTTCCACTCCATATCGGCACGGAGGCTCACACCCAAACGACGGGCTATACTTATCCAGTTGGCATCACTAAGAGCCTTGTCCGTCTGTCCGTTCTTAATGGCACTGTACACCGATGTGCTGATGCCAAGGGAAGCGGCGTGTTTGGCGTCACTCGGATAGTTCGCACGGTTGGCGGCTACCGCTCCCAAAATCTTCTGTTTTTGCGCTTCTGTAATCATAATTCAAACGCTGTTATAATGTTATTCTAATCGTATTCTTACATATCTCCAATAGCCATTGCCGCCATATTGGTCGGCTGCCATTCGTAAGCTTCATCGGGTTCTTCAGGAACAGGTGCCGTAGGTAATACAAGGCTTTCCGTTTCCTCATCTTCTTCCTCACGTTGGACCGGTGCCACACCTACCTGACCGATAGCGTTATCACGTACCCATTTGTCAAAGTGACTCATTATCTTTGCCTGTTCCGTATAAGCTGCCTTATCTTCTTCGGTCTGTTCCGCCATTACACGGCTATAAGTCACAACCGGGCGCACCTTGTCGATGTAGCGGTCATTCTGATACAGGAACACATCGGTCGGTTTGCCTTCCTCATCCGGCAAATAGAAAGCCGTCACCTTGCGGTTATTAGGCTCCAACTTCTCAAGAACCTCCGGACCGCTCAGCCACCAGTCAGCGTACGCCACACGTACCGTACTGTTCCGTCTCACGCTTGTTTCCACCCTCTCGCCGATATAACGGCTCAGGGTCAGTTTGTCAAGCGGGCGCAGAGTCGGGTTGATCCTCGCCACAAGCACGTCCCAGCGGGTCATGCCCGGATATTTCTTCTGGTTGGGGTGCAGCGTGTTGTTCCATTCAGCACAATCCCTGCGGTCATCTGCCACAAGTTCCTCAAACGTATAATATTTCCTATCCTCGTAGGTATGGTTCCCACTGTCGCTGATTTTCTTCTGATCCACACGCCGTGCCCCTTTACCGTACCAACGACCCACCCCTTCATGGTTCTTATGGGCGATGGTAGTCTTGAACGCACCGTTCAACGGCTCAGCATATTTGTCCTGAGAGTTCAACGGTGCACAAAAACGCACAAACTTGAACACCTCACCGGCTTTCAGGAAGCCCTCCTTGTACTTGCTCATCAAATGCTGCTCCACCTCGATACCGGCAGGCATCCCCCACCCGTTACGCTCAATCAGGCGGAACATATCCCGGAAACAGGCAACCACAAGGGCTTCGTCTTTATCACGGCCGTAAGCAAGCCCCACACGGCACTGGCTTACCACATCGTAGGCATAATAAGCATGTACGTATTCACCACCCTTCATGCGACGCGGAAGATCCACGTCATCCATCGTAATCTGGGACAAGGAGAACTCTCCACTGTGGCGGTGCATGTGTGGCATTTGCTCGTGGTAGAATTCCGACCACCCACGACGTTTTTTCTCTATGAGTACCTGGTTGGCCGGCTTGTTCAAGATGTTGCGAATGGTACTTTCGCTCAGTTCTTTCGGATCACCGTTCTTATCCGTAAAATCGTTATGGTTGAATATTTCCCCGGTTTCCAAATCCCATACCTCCAACTCACCGCACACAAAGGAGATATACATCTCGTGTACGTCACTGCCATAAGGCTGGTTCGGCAGCACCGTGATGCTCAGCACGAGACGCTCGGTCTTGTAATCCACTTTCCTCGCACACTGGTTACCGAACTTTCCACTGATAAGGCACTCATAACCGTACTGCTTGTACTCGTTCACCTTCTTTCGGAAACGCAAGGTACTCGCCGGCAGATCATGCCCGAACTCTTCGCGCAGCGTCTCAATGGTAGTAGCCATCATGCTCCAATCATACTTCTCTCCCATTAACTTTCGATAATCACGACTACGATTGTACAACTTGATACAAGTATTCAGTACTGAAGCATTTATCGCATACTTTCTGGCAAGCTCGTCAGAAGCCTTATCGCTGGACTGCCGGGCAGCCCAATCCATAAAGAAAGCGACGGCAGCCTGATCAAGCTCGTAATTCGATATTATCCAGCCACGCAAAAGCACGGCATTGCCACCAGGATATTTCTCCTCGACTTTTTCTTTGTAAGAGGTAGGCAGACTATCAATAACAATCAAAGCTCCATTTCCTTTCGCTCCACCACCACGACGTGCTACCTTTATCCGGCCACTGGATGCCATATACTTGTAATTCGGAACAGTCATTATTCCGCCATCAACAAGTTCACGAAACGATATGCAAAGTTTGTTATCGAAAAATTCCATACTCACACCTCCTTATTTCAATGCGGCCGCAAAATTTTGGATGCTGTCTATATTGGAAAATGTCACATTATCATAATGTCTCACCTCTTCCCCTTTATAAGTCACCACACCCGTGCTGTCGTTTTTACTGATCTCTAACAATGCGCCGTTCGGAAAATATTGGCGTATCACGTTATCATGGTCGTGTAGTGTCTCCATAACCGGAGCCACCGCCATTACAATACCACCACGCTCACGGGCGGCCTTCTGGATCCTACGGATGGTATCCGTATCCTGTTCAAAACGCAGGGCTTTCCAAACCGTCACGCTGCTTACGTTGAAAGCCTTGGCCAAAAACTGGCGATCCTCACTTGTTACATGAATATACTTCTTCATATCTCACTTGATTTTAATATCCTAATTCGTTATATTTGTTGCGTTTAAAAAAAATAACCGACTTATGCCTCAAAATCCGACATCACTGCCTTTCTTGGTATCTTACGCTGATACTCTCTCATCAGCGAAGAGCAGACCTCTAATCCAAACAGCCCTGACAGCGATTGCATCTCTTCAAGAAATTGACTGCGTGTGTATCGACAACATAACGCTACCTGACGATATTGCAGAAGCCGGCGCTCGACTTGGAGCATACACGACAGCTGATCTTGTCTGGTTCCACTTCTCAAAGCATTCACTAATGACGCAAAAGGTGTTCGAGAAAGCCGTTCGCGGACTCTTTGCTCATAGTCAGTTGGGAAGCCCGGTATGGGTGTTTCTTCTGCCGGAGAAATACCGACATCTTTACCCTTCTCCATGGAATTGATTGTTCTTTTCATAAGTCACTCATTTTAGTGTCTATATCAGAGGGAGTCCAGGGAATCGAACCCTGGCGCAAGAACCATACACTCCCGTGTGTCTTTCCACACCGCCACCCGTCTCTTAACGCCTTCCGGGTTGTCACGCTCGGTTTTCCGTTATCCTTCAACACTTTCACCTTTCTCTATAACTTCAAGAAGCATTATAAACTTCTCACGTACAGACTGCTTCATCTCCAGTTCTAATGTATGCGCCAGATTTGAAGCTGCACTGGTACTGTTCCTGCGAATGCTTCCGGAAAGAAGACTGTCAGTCAAACTGCTTATCTTGTTTTCTATAAACAACTTTGCTTCCTCATGACTGCCAACGGATAAAACCGTTTTCAAAGCGCGGTAACAAGCAAGCTCTCGTTGTGTTTTGTACATCTCTTCAGCATACCAGCAAAAGAAGTGTTCATAGTCCTCGTTCATCTCTTTGGTGTACTTGTCAGCTTGTTGTACCAAAGCGTCTATATGGTTCTTCACAAAACTGAATACAAAATCCCAGCAATCCATTTTCTTATTTTCCATAATCTCACTTATTTAAATTCGTTTATAATCGGTTTCAAACTCACGCCGTAGCAGCTCATCAAGCGCCGGATGAGATTCTTTACATAAAAATCGGGAGCGGAAAACACAATCCCGGTCTCTTCAGTGTATCTGAAACTGATACCGTCCATCATCAACACGTAAGCTACTTTGTGCTTCACGCTTTGTGTCTGCCATTCTTTGATTTCTTCGCTCATTTTCTTTAAGTGCTAAAATTCGTTATTCTCGACCTTTTTTTGTATCTTTGGTCGCTCGTTAATTTCTTAACTCGATGCAAATATAATACGCATTTGCGAATAAACAAAGTTTTAAGAGTTAAATTATTCGCATTTG
This sequence comes from Mediterranea massiliensis, assembly GCF_900128475.1. Lineage (GTDB taxonomy): Bacteria > Bacteroidota > Bacteroidia > Bacteroidales > Bacteroidaceae > Bacteroides > Bacteroides massiliensis_E. The sequence continues at coordinate 781,307 of NZ_LT635838.1, forward strand.
CGAAAAATAAATTCAATGATGAGTATAAACGAACGTTTAAAGACCATTATCGAAGAACAATATAATGGCAATAAAAGAGCCTTTTCTATGGCGATAGGAGTAACACCTACTGTCATTGAAAATGTAGTTGGTAGCCGTCAAGGAAAGCCTTCATTTGATGTACTTGAAAAAATATGCGCAAATGCGAACATTTCACCTGATTGGTTATTAATGAATAGGGGAAAGATGCTTTACACATCCCCACAAGACAGTTCTGTTACCACCAAAAGCCAGGTAGCTTCTGCCAATTTATCTCCAGATATGCTCACAGAGCTTCTCAACCGTATCACAGAACAAGCAGCTGAAATAGGCCGTCTCAAAGAACAAATTCGCCAAATGAATCTTGAAAAAGGGAAACCTGCATCGGATGCGTACACTTCTGGGAATGCAAATGTAGGGTAGAGCGTACTTTTACCATCCGGAGAACATGAAACGTTACCCTGTGGGTACCCCCGATTATACCTTCAGACTCCCCTCTCTCGGTATTCCCCCTCCATCCACCCCATATAATCGCCCCAAAAGGACTGATAATCCGTTATATAATAATGTATACTTTTTATAGGTGATGGTTTTTAGGGTGGGTGTATCAAGGCATATTTTACACCTATCATTCAAAAAACCATATTTTACCATACTTCCAACTACCCCCTCTCAAAACCGTGTTTACTAACCCCAGTTCTTATAAAAACTAACCCCACTTTCTAACCCCAGTACTATCCCCACCTCCAAAATTGCCACTCCAAGTGTTAGGACAATCATCACTTCACTCGCCACTTTGAGACACAAAAAAGGAGACCATAAGTCTCCTCTACAAGAATAACTGCCGAATGGTGATTTTCTTTCGTTCTAATGCCATTCTAATCTATTCACCTACTCTCCCCTCCTACTCCCTGAAATAAGCGTAGATTGCTTGATTATAGCCCTTTTAGTGCATACTGTACCATTACCGGACAGACCGGCATGTAACAAATAATTCTTGGTCGCACCCACCTGTTCTGCCGTCAAAACCGTATAAACAGCCGAAATACTACTAAAATACCAATCTCTTCGCTTTGTTCCGTCTATTCCGTGCGTCAAATGCACATGTATAACCTTTGCCATATCAATATATTTTGCGGAGCAAATATACCAAATAATCATTATATGGAATATTTTAGAAACATATAATCCAAAACAAGGCATAAAAAAAGCGGCATATAACCGCTATCTTCCTATCCTACTTACACACCATGTAAACCTCATGTAAGCTCATTTAAAGCAATCGCCAAACCTATGCAGCCGAAACAGCCCTCCACGTAAACAGAAATTAAACCTGCGTAAACGTTTCGTTTTGCGGGAGTTCCTTCTATCTTTCCCCGTAACCTATTGTATTATAAAGCGATGTGTCGTTTTATTCAATATATCGTTTTATACGCTTCGTTCTGTGCCCCGTACATTTCACTTGCATCACCCTGATATTCCACACATACAAACACATGATATTGCCTATTGGGCTGCATGTATTGATTAGTCTTAATCACAACCGTATTCCCAATGACTTCTTCTGCAATTTGCAATACCATACCATCACCCTTCGCTCCTTCATCTACAACACTTTGGCCTTCTACTGCATTAGCCGCAAATTTTTCCCATTGCAAATCGGATTCATTTGTTGCTGTCCGAACAATAGCACTCACAGCACGAGCCAAAGCAGCTCTTGCTTGTCCTTCGGCATAAGCCTTAGCAAATGAAAGCCTGTGATTTGTTGCTTCACCATAGGCACGGGTAGCAGGACTCTCCTCTGCCAAAATCTGACATTCATTTAATTTCAATTCCGTTCCCCATGGTGTTTGGGACGTTCCTTTAGTACTTCCACCCGGAGTTACCGTCTGTTTTGAACTACCACAACCAAATACCGATAAAACGATGGCAACAGCCATCAACACCTTAACAACTTTCATAGTAATAATTTTAAAAATATTATACATCATAAAAAACATTCAATTTAACAGCAAGATTAATTTTTAGTAAAGTTATAAAAAGTTGCAAAAAACAAAACCGGGGAAATATCAAAAATTCAACTATAAATAGAAATAAGAATACTATGTAGGCAAATAAAACTACTATTATGCACATTTTATATCAAAAATATTAAGGGCAATAAAAGTATACGGCAGATATTTCTCAATTTACGCATATCATATACAAGAAAGACAAACAAGCAATCAATATTTACATTTTTCATTAGTATTATGCAAAATCTTATCTCTATTTGCAAATCAAAGAGGAGATTCTCAATTTCATGTTCACTCCTAGAAACATGAATAACCGAAATCCCTTGAAGCAGGGTAAGTTCCCGAAGAGCATTAAAGGGTACCATGTTCAGACAAGGGATATATTGGCCAAGCCCTGTTTGAGGACCTATTCCTTAATGGGCTCTTTTGATTTTATATCGAACTCACGCCGTTTTACATTTACATTCATCTATGGTACATTCGTAGAGGATACCTTCCAAAACAAGATATAGAAAACTATTATTCATAACGTGAGTTCGATATAAAATCAAAAGATAGTAAGTTGCCCGTCATTGATAAAATTAACATCAATGGCGGTTTTTTTTCAAAGAAACAGTATGCTGCAATAGCCGACAAAGAGTTAGCAATGAAATTGTTGAAGGAACGGTGTCTGGAGTGTTCTATCTGTGCTATGTTATTCAATTCATCATTGACAGTTTCAATCAAAGCTCTTTTTCTAAGCAAAATCTTGTCGGCAATACTCATTAGGGAATTCTTCATGTTATTTTTCACTTTAGTGACAAGCTGTATGTCGTTAAGAAAAAGGTTTTCGAATAGAGCCTGACCGATATATCCCTTGTCTGCACATAGTTTTCCCTTGATGTTTTCCAGAAACTTTCCTCCTTTCAACGATTCCCGATCATCCACATTCCCGGGAGTAAACATGAAATTGAGGATTTCACCTTTGTCATTAATAATCAGATGAATCTTAAATCCGAAAAACCATCCTATAGAACATTTTCCACGTTCGGCAAGTCCTTCAAATGTCTTATGAATCAATATCCTCTGATTACGACAAACACGTAAGGGAGTGGAATCAACAAAGCTGATGCCGGTACAGGTTCCCAGCAGGACTTTCTTGATGAAAATGGTCAGGGGAAGCAGTATTTCCTTTTCCAGTTCAACAAAACGGTTGTAGGATACCTGACGCGGAAACAGGTGTTTCAGATGTTTGCAGATATACTCCTTGTAATAATGCTTGAAGCAACGAAAACCACCGGAATGAAACAGGATTAGAATAACTATAATCTCAGCATCGCTCATGCGGTTTGGTTTGTTTCGATGCTTGGTATTCTTATCCTCAATCACATATTTCTCCTGTTGTAACGCAAATTCCTTGCAAAAATCATCTGCCATACAATAAATCTCTGTAATTTTAGACTCTGTGAACATAGTGGTAATCGTTTAAATGTTATAATTGGACACTATAATTTAACACTTTTACTGCTATGTTCCTATTTTTCAATAAATTATATTTATCCTTATATCGAACTCACGTATTCATATGAATCCAATTGTTTATCATTATTCAAAATACACTATACATCAAGCTGTTTTCTCTAATTTATCACGCCTAACTTCACGCTCAATTTCGAAAGATCAAGAAAAGCTCATGTTAAGAAAAAGAAAAGCGTTTAATTAAATATCGAAACAGGAACAATCATAATTATTCAAAGGAATCATCAAATATAAAAAACACATAAGAAACTCTCAAGAAACAAATCTATCGTTTTTTCTTGCCATACAGCCAGAAATATCTGAAAAAAAGCTAACTTTACAGCCCAAATAGACATTTATGAAAACAAATAGTAATCAGAAGATATGGCAAAAGAAAAAATCATCCTCACAGGCGACCGCCCCACGGGACGCCTGCACATAGGCCACTACGTGGGCTCGCTGCGCCGACGCGTGGAACTCCAGAATGCCGGTGGATACAAGGACATGTTTGTCTTCATCGCCGACGCACAGGCACTGACCGACAACATGGACAACCCCGAGAAGGTGCGCCAGAACGTCATCGAGGTGGCACTGGACTACCTGGCCTGCGGACTGGACCCCGCGAAGAGCACCATCTTCATCCAGTCGCAGATACCGGAACTGTGCGAACTGTCGTTCTACTACATGGACCTGGTGACCGTGAGCCGCCTGCAGCGCAACCCCACCGTGAAAACTGAAATACAGATGCGCAACTTCGAAGCCAGCATCCCCGTAGGCTTCTTCACCTACCCCATCAGCCAGGCTGCCGACATCACCGCCTTCAAGGCTACCACCGTACCCGTGGGCGAGGACCAGGAACCGATGCTGGAGCAGGCGCGCGAAATAGTCCGCCGCTTCAACAACATCTACGGCGAAACACTGGTTGAGCCTGAAATCCTGCTGCCCGACAACGCGGCCTGCCTGCGCCTGCCCGGCACCGACGGCAAGGCCAAGATGAGCAAGAGCCTAGGCAACTGCATCTACCTGAGCGACCCGGCCGACGAGGTACAGAAGAAGATACGCAGCATGTACACCGACCCCGACCACCTGCGCGTGCAGGATCCGGGCAAGATCGAAGGCAACACGGTATTCACCTACCTCGATGCCTTCTGCCGTCCCGAGCACTTCGAACGCTACCTGCCGGACTATCCCAACCTGGACGAGCTGAAGGCCCACTACCGCCGTGGCGGACTGGGCGACGTGAAGGTGAAGAACTTCCTGAACGCCATCATGCAGGAGACGCTGGAACCCATCCGCAACCGCCGCAAGGAGTTCGAGAAAGACATTCCCGCCATCTACGACATGCTGAAGAAAGGCTGCGAGACGGCCCGCGAAACGGCTGCCACCACTCTGGACGAAGTACGCCGCGCCATGAAGATCAACTACTTCGACGATGCCGAACTCATTGCCGAACAGGCGAAACGCTTCCGCGGAGAATAAGGATAGAATATACAAAAAAAACAGAGGCTGAACTCCCCAAAGGAATTCAGCCTCATTTTTTATCGATAACCTATAAGCCTAGGCTTACCGGGCAGTTTCAACAACTACCACACGGTTCAGGATGGGTTCGCCGAAGGAGTCAACCGCCTCGGCAGCGCCTACGGAAAGCTGACTGCGGTCTACACCATACTTTTCGACCAGCACGTTGATAACAGCCTCGGCACGCTGGCGGGCCAGCTTCTCATTGAATTCCTTGGTCCCGGTAGCCGCATCGGCATAACCGTTGACAACGAAGGTGGACCGGGGAGACTGCTTCATGGATTCGGCCAGGTAGGACAAATTCATGGTCTCACGCGAAGAAACGTCGGAAGAACCGATATTGAAAAATACGGTACGCGGCGCGATGACCGGTTTGTCCACTACAACCTCCTGCTTCTCGACAACAGGTTGGCGACTCTCGGCAGCCTTCAACGCCTCGGCCATCTGAGCATTCTCGGCAGCCATACGGTTCATCTTGTCGCGCATCGCGGCCAGTCGTTCTTCGGAAATGGCCGGAGCTTTCGGACGGTTGAAACCGCGCTTGGGGAAACGATAGGTCAGACCGACCGTCGCACTGAAAAGGCCGTCGTAGCCCTTGCCGCCGATACCGCCGTCAAACTTGTCCTCGGCAGCCACCGCACTGAGCTCCAGATTAATGTCGAGCGCATCGGATACGCGGAAACGGTTGATGATACCGGCATTGACCGACAAGGCCTCGCGATGGGGAGTGGAATAGTTGTGTGTGAAACCGGCACCTACATAAGGAATCACCTCATAAACGCGTGAAGGATTGTAACCGCCGAACAGAGCGTTCAGGTTGAACATTACATCGGCATGCAGGTTCATGTAGTTGAAGCGCTGTTTGTAATAGCCGCCGTCCTGCATGGCACCGACCGCATAATCTGATCCGGCCGAAGGAACAAAACCGCGCGCCTGCAGACCGCTATACTGCAAACGGCCTCCCAAGCCGGGGGTGAACCACTTGCCCACCGCCACATTCAGCGTGGGGCTGATGCGCTTGCCGAAACTGCCGGCAGCGTCGTAATCGCCGAACATCACCGTGGCACCACCACCCAACGAGACAAACCAGTTGTCCCAAAAGCGGTTGGTAACGACCGCATACTTGTCTTGAAGCGCTTCTGCCGCTTCCTTTTCCTCCAAGGCACCTGCCGGGGTCTGCGCAACGGCTGCAACAGACAATCCGGACAAAGCCAATAACATCAAATTCTTTTTCATACTTAAAAATGTTTAGGTTTAAAATTCTTTGCCGGACCTTTCGTCTTGCCGGCCTGCATAATAAACACCCTACATTTCAAAAAGTTTCAGAAAAGAACCGATATTTGACTTAAATCATCCTTTGGCAAAGAGTTTCTCAAGATCCTCGTCCTTCAGCGTGGTCAGCACGGTACGTCCGTCGGGCGTGTAACCGGGAGTGGCACAAGCGAACAGACTGTCGACCAGGGCCGACATTTCTTCGTTGCTCAGCACCTGGCCGTAGACGATGGCAGCCGCACGGGCCAGCGTCAGCGCCAGCTGGGTCTGCACCTCTTCCTTGACATCGCTGCCCTTCTCCAAGGCCGTATGCACCATGTTGCGGACCAGCTCCACCGGATTGAGGCCCTCGATGCCGGCGGGTACGCCGTTGATGGCATAGCTGCCTCCGCCCAACGAAGTCAGCTCGAAGCCCACGGCAGACAGGTCGTCCTGAATGCTGTCGAGCATGGCCACTTCGGAAGCGGGGAACTGTACGATTTCGGGGAAAAGCACACCCTGGGCCACACCCTGCTTCTGCCGGATCTGCTCCATGTAGCGGTCGAACAGAACCCGGACATGGGCCCGGTGCTGGTCGATCAACATCAGTCCGGACTTGACAGACGTCAGGATGTAACGTCCCTTGAACTGCCAGTGCTGTCCGCCCGCAGTGACCGGCAACGATGCTCCGGCATCCGGAGAAGCCGGGACAACAACAGCCTGGACTTCTTCCTCGATAGCCGGCGCCGGTTCCGTCACGTCATCGTTCATGCGGCTGGCCTTCTCCAGACCGGCATAGAGTCCTTCCCACTCCACCGGCTTGCGGGAATAGCTGCTTCCGCTGCTGTAAGAGGAAGAAGACGACTTGAAGGGATTGAAGTCGGCGTTGTAGTGCACCTGGGGAGGCTCGACAGGACGCACCTGCTCGAAGGCGGGAATGTCGGGCAGTCCATCGGTATCGAAATCGATGGACGGCACGGCACTGAACTTGCCCAGCGACTCCTTGACCGCCGCCGACAGAATCTGCCAGATGGCCTGCTCGTTCTCGAACTTGATTTCAGTCTTCGTGGGATGAATGTTCACGTCGATATTGGCCGGATCGACCTCAAAATAGATGAAATAGGAAATCTGCTCGCCGACAGGTATCAGGTGCTCGAACGCATCCATCACCGCCTTGTGGAAATAAGGATGGCGCATGTAGCGGCCGTTGACAAAGAAATACTGGTGCGCGCCTTTCTTGCGGGCCGTTTCAGGCTTGGCCACGTAGCCGGAAATGCGTACCAGCGTCGTATCCACCTCGACCGAGAGCAGCTGCTGGTTCAGTTTCTTGCCGAACACGGCCATGATGCGCTGACGCAAGGGCATGACGGGGAGATTGAACAGCTCGCTGTCGTTGCTGTACAGATAGAAAGCCACGTCGGGATGCACCAGCACGATGCGTTCGAACTCGGCCAGGATATTGCTCAGCTCCGTGGAGTTGGCCTTCAGAAATTTGCGGCGGGCCGGTACATTGAAGAAGAGGTTTTTCACAGAGAAATTGCTTCCCTTGGGACAGGAAACGGCCTCCTGACTCTCGACCTTCGAACCGGCAATGACCAGACGCGTACCCAGCTCCTCGTCGGCCAGACGCGTCTTCAGTTCTACCTCGGCCACCGCAGCAATGGAGGCCAGCGCCTCGCCCCGGAAACCCATGGTGCGGAGGGCGAACAGGTCGGACGCCTCGCGTATCTTGGAAGTGGCATGCCGCTCGAAGGCCAGGCGGGCATCAGTCTCGGACATCCCCTTGCCATCGTCAATCACCTGAATGGAAGTCTTTCCGGCATCGGTCACCAGCACATGGACCTCCTTGGCCTCGGCGTCGATGGCGTTTTCGACCAGCTCCTTGATGACGGACGCCGGGCGCTGGATGACCTCACCGGCCGCAATCTGATTGGCCACCGAGTCGGGCAACAAATGAATGATATCGCTCATGAAACAAACTCGTTAATTAAATGATGCCGTTGCTGATGGCATACCAGAGGTAAGCCAGCAGGCCTATGAAAAACAGGATGACAATGAAGTGCAGCGGACGCTTGCCACTCTCCTTGCGGCGCTTCAGATGCGTAGTGGCCTCCACGAACTTGCCGCGGATGTCTTCGGGATTGAACTCCTTGGGAGGAAGCATGCCCAGTTCGCGCTTGGCGTTCTCCTTCATTTTTTCCAGCTTCTCCTTCCGCTCGTCCACATAAATATAAGAATGGTGGAACCCACGCGGTTTTCTCATTGTAAACATACCCATAAAGCACTCTCCTATTTTTTAGTTCGTTCGATATGCATGTCGCGCGGCGAAACCGTGGGCCGTCGCGAGCTCTGCTTCAGCACGGCGTCGGCCTTCTTGCCGCGCCAGTTAAAAATGTCTTCCTTGTTTAGCGGCCGGATGTAGTCGAGCCAGACGAACGACGGCAACCGGTACTTGTCGGCCGGAATCTGGTCCATGGGATAGGCCGTTCCACTGGCTTTTCCGATGAAAGCTCCCCGCTCCATGCGGCGGTCCTTCAGCATCATCCTCAGGAAACCGCCTTCGGAATAGTTCATCAGGATGAGGGAGCTGTCGCGCTCTTCGACCGGATAGAACACCACCAGCACATTGCCGTTCACATCGACCTGACGCATCTCGCCCTCCCTGAAGTATCCCATCATCTCCTTACCGGCCACCTGGTTGTAGTGCAGGGAGTCTTTCTGCTCGATGGCCAATGCCTGGTTGATGATGTGGGCCCAGTCGATGGTACTGTCGTTCATGTAGACCTTGATCTGCTCGCCCAACAGCTGCTCCTGCCCGTACCACATGACGGGGTCGGTGTACATGGTCATGCAGGAGTCCTTGGAATTGTAGACCAGGGAGTCGCATACGGCCTGTATGTCCGAACGGTAGGCACGCACCTTGTGGTAGACGCGCATCTCGCGGTACATGGAGTCGGTATTGAGGTGATAGGTCACCATCTGCAACGTGTCGCCGTGCATGAACAGGCTGTCGCCCTGCGAATAGTCTACAGCCACCGCCCGCCTGGTAGCCAGCGCGCTGTCGGTCAGCTCATTGTAGAAGCAGTAATCCCCCATCAGCATATTGCGGTTCACGGTGTCGTTCATCACCACATGATCGAAAGCCTCGCCATACCCCAGCTTGCGGTCGTAGAACAGGCTGTCGCCCGTCAGCCGCTTCCCCTGGTTGGTCAGCACCGAACGGTCGAGCAGTTCGGCCTGCTCGGAGGCCGTGTTGTAGACGCCCCGCTCGGAATAGATGTGGTTGTTGTCGCTCACGATGTCCGACGGGCCGAGGATGGTGGCTATCTTGGTTTCCGTGTGATACTTCAGCGTATCGGAAGTCAGCACGAAACGGGGATTGGTGAGCGTCACGTCGTGGTTGAACACGGCAATCTTGGTTGCCGGACTGTATTCGCCCCAGACGGAGGTCAGCACGTTCTGTTCGTCGGTCAGCGTACCGCCCTCGAAGTAGTAGCCCAGGTTGTAGAGGCGGTCGTAGTTCAGGCTGTCGGTCGTGAGCTCGGTATTGCGGTTGATCATCCGCACATGCTCGCGCAGCATGGCCAGCTGCGTCATGCCGTCGTAGTAGAGGTAATCGCCATACACGAACAACGTATCTCCCTGTTCCATGTGCACATTGCCGAAGGCCTCCACCGAATTGATGGCCTTATAAATCAAGGCACTGTCGCAATAGATGTACATGCTGTCGTGCCGCAGCTTGACGGAACCGACCAGAATCTGGACATCGGGGCGGATACGGTCGTCGGCCCGTGCCTCGTCGGCGTAAAGCAAATCGACCCGGGTTTTCTTCTTTTCAGGCTCCTTCTTCCGGTCCTGCGCACTGAGCAGACAGATGCCAAACAGGCATAGAATACCTGTCAGAAGGTATCTATGCCTGTTCAGAAAATGGGAAATCGAATATCTTTTCTGCATAAATGTCTCTTAAATGTTCTCTCTCCAGAAGCCCGGACAGGCTCAGTCCTTGATCCAGCCGGGGTACTTGAACTCACAATTGTTCCACCCTTCCTTGATGCGGACGTAGGTATGCTTCTGTTTCTCGCGGATCCACTCGTCCAATACCTCGGCCCGGCGCTTCTCCAGAACCAGGTTCTTCAAGTTCTGGTAGTCGTCGGTAATGGTGGCCTTGTGGCCGTTGATGCGGCTCTTCAGCTTGACGATGACGCACTCTTCCTTACCGGTTTTCTCGGGAATCATGGTGAAGGCCTCGGAAATCTCGCCCACCTGCATCTTGTCCACCACCTTGGCTATCTCGGGGGGCAGCTCCTGCATCTCAAATTTGGACGTGTTGGTCATCGGGTTGGGCAGCAAGCCGTGGTTGTTGCGCGTATCCTTGTCCTGAGAAATGACGGCAGCGGCCTCCTCGAACGTAAACTTGTTGTTTCGGATGGCATCGGCAACGGAGTCCAGACGAGCCATACCGGCTTCCAACGCACTTTCAGGAACATGCGGACGCAACAGGATGTGACGCACCTTGATGCGGTCGCCACGCTTCTCGATGAGCTGGATGATGTGGAAACCGTATTCCGACTCCACCACCTTGGACACCTTGGTAGGGTCCTGCAGGTTGAACGCCACATTGGCAAAAGCGGGGTCGAGCTGCCCACGGCCATAGAACGGCATCTCACCGCCATCCTTGGCCGAAGCACGGTCTTCCGAATACATACGGGCCAACGTGGAGAAACTGGTCTCGCCCTTGTTGATACGGTCGGTAAAGTCGCGCAGACGCCGCTTCACGTCTTCCACTTCCTCGACCGGAATGCGGGGTTTCTGTGTAATAATCTGCACCTCGACCTGAGTCGGGATGTAAGGAACGCTGTCCGGCGGAAGGTTCTGGAAATAGCGGCGCACCTCGGCCGGCGTAATCTTGATATCGCCTACCAGCTTCTGCTGCATGCGCTGCACCGTCAACCCCTCACGGGCATTCTCGCGCAGGGTTTCACGAATCTGCGTGGCACTCTTGTTCCAGTATTCCTCCATCTTCTCCATGGATCCGATGCGGCTGACATACTGGCCAATCATGTAGTCTACCTGGCTGACCACTTCGCCCTCGGACACTTCGATACTGTCGAGCTCCGCCTGATGCAGGAACAACTTCTGGACAGCGATTTCCTCGGGTATCACGCAATAAGGATCACCGTCGAACTGGCGTCCGTTGTACACGGCGTCCAGACGCATTTCTTCCACTTCCGATTTCAGGATGGCCTCATCACCCACGACCCATACCACTTCATCGATGACATTGTCCTGTCCCCACGTCGGGAGGCAGGCCAACAGCATAGCGGCCAATCCCACTATAAACTTAACGTTCATACACTTTTTCATTCTGCTATCTTAATTCACACAATATTTTAATTTTCCATCTTCCACGGCTTCCTTATAAAGGTCGCCCTTCACCTGATTCAAGAATTCAACCTGTTTCCGGTTCACAACCATCTCGCTGACGGCACTTCGGGCTGCCTCATAGGGCTCCTGTCCTCCCGTAGGGATATAATCGCTTACGTTCAGGAAATACCAATAGGCCGTATCCTTGAGCTCGACATGCCGGTTTTTCGCGAAATAGGCATCCACCTTCTCTTCCCTAAGCGGCATCAGGGAAAGGATTTCGGACGCCGGAATCCACTTGTCATAGAAGTACTCATACTTGACGGCATTCTGCAAACTGTATTTTTCCAGATGCTCCACCGCACTCTGCCGCTCGTCCTTGTACCACTGACGCACGCGGCCAATGCCCGGCGAGGTGAGCGGTACCTTGATGAACAGTCCCTTCATCAACGGAGCTTCGGCCTTGAACACATCCTTGTTCGTGTCATAATAGGTCTGCAAATCGGCCTCCGTAATCTCTTCGGCCAATTTTTCCTGAATCAATGACTGCTGATAGACATGCATGATCAACGCTTTCCGGTAGTTCTTCACCAGTTGTTCAATCTCGGCATTGTCCGGAATATTGTTCTGCGCCTTCTCGTACAACAGGATGTCTTCCGCCCAATTACGGATATAATGTTCAGCAAACAGCAGGCTGTCGTCCTTCGACTGCCCCACAGGCTGTACGGCCGCCAAGTCCTCCTGATAGAGGAAGTTGCCGTCCAGTTCCACCAAGGGCGTGCGGCCCTTATGGTCGTACTGCGGCTTCCCACAGGCTCCGACCAGGAGCATCATAAGTCCCAACAGACAGATATTTCGCATGGACAATATTTTTTCCTTCATTTAAGGTACGAAGATAGCGGTTTAATCGGTTGCATCAGTGATTATTAACGGTTTTTAAAACCTCTTGGTTAATTTCAACCTTAAACTTTCGGTGAAGTTCGTCCAGCCAGCCGGCTTCCAAATGGCGGTAATAGTCGGTCCACAACCGCCTGCCCACTTCCTGCCAACACTCCGGTCCCTTGACTTTCCGTCCCAGCCAGGCCGTATAAGGGAAATCGGCCAACGGCCGCGCCTCTCCCTTCCCGAACAGATGTTCGTCTACATAAGGATTGTCGCCGGCAGCAAACAATCCCTGTTCGGCTCTGACATTTACAACGCCTCCGGCATTCACTCCCAGCCGGATGGCTTCCTGCCACTCTTCAACCGGCAGTTTCTTCAGGAATTTGCGGGTGCGACGGGCGATGCGCTTTGTCCGACAATGCAGGACGATGCCCTCGTAGCGGGGCTGGGGCCACTGATAGTGCTTCCGGTTGGCCTCAAAGTATTGCGCCACGCCGACCGTGTCGGCCGGTATCAGGCAACCGATGGCCCGATGCTCCATTTCGGCAGCCAGGAGGCTGTCGCGGAAGAGGCTCAAATGGGTGGCAAACTCCGGTGACTGCTCCCCCAGGCTACGGCTTTCATGGTCCAGTACCGTCTTGACCACAAACAATTCCAGCTGACGCTTCAGCGCAGCCGGATGGGCCGCGGCAAATCGGGCAAAATCATCCCCCGAATACGGACATCCTCCCAACAGGAACAACGTCTTGTCGGTCTTGCCACGACGCAGCAGTTCGTTCATACCTGCCTTGTCGGGACGGTATCCATACTCCGTCTTCAGACGGACGACCCTTGCGCTGACCGCTTCGCTCCACTCGCCACGCACCAACCGCCTCTCCAGACGTTCCTTCAGGACATCAAAAGAGGGAAGCTCCTTCCGGTCGAGCACCTTCACGATGTGAATGCCCTGCGGAGTAAAGAACGGACGGGAAAGCTGGCCCACCGGCAACGAAAACACGACGTCCTCGAACTCAACCGGCATCTGCAGATAATCCACCCAGAAAGGTGTCTTTTCCTCGGAGCAAGCCTCCACACAAGCCGTAAAATCGGCCTCTCCAGCCTCCAAAACCTGATAAAGGGAATCCATCCGCTGCTCTACACGGGCCAGAGCGGCTGCCGTCACATTCTGGGGAACGGACTGGAAAATATGACTGACCAGAACCCGCCCCGCGTACTTCCGGGCCTGAAATCCCTGGTAATAGGTCCATGCGGCCGAATCGGCTTTCGCGCTATCCGTCAGACAAGCCTTGAGCCAACGATTCCGGAACCGGTCTACAGCCCGACGAATCTGAGGCAAGGTATCCAGTTCGGCCTGACGGGCAGCCAACGCCTTCAGCTTGAAATCCACGAAACGACGGACATCGGGCCGGGCATCGTTCTGGCGGTGACAGAAAAGCCTGAACTCGGCTACGTCTACCGCCTCATCGCCCACACGGACACATACCCCCGTCTGCGCTTCCGCCCAAACCGCCACTCCCAGCAGGAGCATGCATAACCAACCCCACTTTTTCATCTTTCTATTCTCCCGATTGAAACATTCACTGATAAATCCACAAAAAAGGCACGGATGATACAACTCTACAGATTCACGACCATGAAAACCCTACAAAAAACGTATCATCCATGCCTTGTATAATTTATGCTGCCGGCAGGAGCCTCATCCGCCCCTTCCGGCCTTGCCAGCCTTTACTCCGGACGGCTATAGTTGGGAGCCTCACTGGTAATGGCCACATCGTGCGGATGGCTCTCGAGCACACCGGCATTGGTGATGCGCGTAAACTTGGCATTGTGCAACTGCTCGATGTTGGCAGCGCCACAATACCCCATACCGGCACGCAAACCGCCGACCAGCTGATAGATCACCTCGTACAGGGTACCTTTATAGGGAACACGGGCAGCGATGCCTTCGGGAACCAGCTTCTTCACGTCTGTGGTGCTGCTCTGGAAATAGCGGTCCTTCGAACCGTTTTCCATGGCTTCCAGCGAACCCATACCACGATAGGACTTGAACTTACGGCCATTGAAAATAATCGTGTCGCCGGGAGACTCTTCCGTTCCGGCAACCAGCGAACCGATCATGACGCAGTAGCCGCCGGCAGCCAATGCCTTCACGACATCACCCGAATAGCGCAGACCACCATCGGCAATCAAGGGAACACCCGTTCCTTCCAGTGCCTTGGCCACGTCGTAGACGGCTGTCAGCTGGGGAACACCGACACCGGCTACCACACGGGTAGTACAGATGGAGCCCGGACCGATACCTACCTTTACGGCATCGGCACCTGCCTCAACCAGCATCTTGGCAGCTTCGCCCGTAGCGACATTACCCACTACAATATCAATATTTGGAAATGCCTTCTTGGCCTCTTTCAGTTTTTCAATGACATACATGGAGTGACCATGAGCCGTGTCGATGACAATGGCATCGGCACCTGCCTCTACCAGCGCCTTCATACGGTCCAGGGTGTCGACCGTCACGCCGACACCGGCAGCCACACGCAAGCGGCCCTTGGCGTCCTTGCAGGCCATCGGTTTGTCCTTGGCCTTGGTTATGTCCTTATAAGTAATCAGACCGACCAGCTTGTTGTCCTTGTCTACCACCGGCAGCTTCTCGATCTTGTGCTCCTGCAGAATCTGTGCGGCAGCCTCCAGGTCGGTTGTCTGGTTGGTCGTCACAATGTTCTCCTTTGTCATCACCTCGTCGATGCGCTTGCTGTGATCTTTTTCGAAACGCAGGTCACGGTTGGTCACGATGCCTACCAGATGGCCTTCATCGTCCACTACAGGGATACCACCGA
Organism: Mediterranea massiliensis; assembly: GCF_900128475.1. Lineage (GTDB taxonomy): Bacteria > Bacteroidota > Bacteroidia > Bacteroidales > Bacteroidaceae > Bacteroides > Bacteroides massiliensis_E. The sequence goes on from NZ_LT635838.1 coordinate 796,689, forward strand.
TCTTGTATTCGGCCATCAGGGCCAACGCGTCAGAAACCGTAGAGCCTCTTTTGATGGTCACGGGGTCGTAAATCATACCGTTTTCGGCACGCTTTACGATGGCTACCTGACGGGCCTGCTCCTCGATGGACATGTTCTTGTGAATGACACCGATGCCGCCTTCACGGGCAATGGCAATGGCCATCTTCGCTTCTGTAACCGTATCCATTGCAGCCGTTACAAAAGGAATTTTCAACTCAATGTTTCTTGAAAACTTTGTCGTGAGTTCGACAGTCTTAGGGAGTACTTCGGAATAAGCGGGAATCAACAGTACGTCGTCGTACGTCAATCCGTCCATAACAATTTTATCTGCAATAAATGACATAGGGCGTAAAAAATTTATTGCGTGCAAATATACGTTTTTTATTCCATTTTCGCATATCTGCACGCAATAAATTTTCTTTTTTTAAACTCAAATGCCGGGGTTAATTCGCCATTTCGGAGATGAACTTAATGCGAACCAGGCGGACTTCTTCTTCCGTATAGTCGTCGCCCAACTCCTCGAGCGCATCATCGATGTTGTCCGTGGTTGACTCCTTGAAATAGTCATAGATATCCAGCATGTGGTCTTCGTCCATGATTTCGTCCAGGAAGTAGTCGATGTTCAGCTTGGTACCCGAGTAGACAATCGCTTCAATCTCGTCGAGCAGTTCGTCGAACTCAATGCCCTTCGACACGGCGATGTCGTCCAACGCCACCTTCCGGTCGATGGCCTGAATGATGGAAACCTTCAGCTTCGACTTGTTGGCCACGGTACGGACGCGCAGGTCTTCAGGACGTTCGATTTCATTCTCCTCGCAATGGCGCTTGATGAGCTTGCAGAATTCCTCGCCATAGCGCTTGGCCTTACCTGCGCCTACGCCCGGAATGTTCTGCAGTTCTTCGAGCGTGATGGGGTAAATGGTGGCCATGGCTTCGAGCGACGGATCCTGGAAGATGACGTAGGGAGGTACTTCCAGATGCTTGGACAGCTTCTTCCGCAAGTCCTTCAGCATGGAGTAGAGCACGGGGTCGACCGCACAGGCTCCACCGCCGCGGGCCGGTGCCTCTTCCTCCACCTCGTCGAAATCGTTGTCTTCCGTAATCTTGAACGACTTGGGGTGCTTGAGGAATTTCTTTCCGGCCTCCGTCACCTTCAGCAGGCCATAGTTTTCGACATCCTTGCTCAGATAGCCGGCAATCAACGCCTGGCGGATCACCGCATTCCAAGTCTTGTCTTCCTCACCCATTCCGGAGCCGAACACTTCCAGATCCTCGTGCAGGTGGGCCTGCACTTCGGACGTCTCACGGCCCTGAATGACATCTACAATATAATCGGATTTGAAGTTCTCCTTGACTGCGAGAATGGTTTCAATCACAGTACACAATAAGTCTTGAGCTTCCACTTGTTTTTTCGGATTTAAACAATTGTCACAATTACCACAATTATCCTCCGTATACTCTTCGCCGAAATAGTGCAGCAGCGTCTTGCGGCGGCACACGGAAGACTCGGCATAGGCAGCCGTTTCCTGCAGAAGCTGCTTGCCAATCTCCTGTTCTGCAACAGGTTTTCCCTGCATGAACTTTTCCAGTTTCTGCAGGTCTTTGTTCGAATAGAACGTGATGCACTGTCCTTCGCCTCCGTCGCGTCCGGCACGTCCGGTCTCCTGATAATATCCTTCCAGACTCTTGGGAATGTCGTAATGGATGACAAAACGCACATCCGGCTTGTCGATGCCCATACCGAAGGCAATCGTGGCCACGATGACGTCAATCTTCTCCATCAGGAAGTCGTCCTGGTTCTGCGAGCGGGTAGCCGAATCCATACCGGCATGATACGGGCGGGCATTGATGCCGTTGGCCTGCAACACTTCGGCCAATTCCTCCACCTTCTTCCGGCTCAGGCAATAGATGATGCCCGACTTTTCCGGGTTGTTCTTGATGAACTTGATGATATCCTTGTCCACATTGGCCGTCTTGGGACGTACCTCGTAATAAAGGTTCGGGCGGTTGAACGACGACTTGAAGACTTTGGCGTCCACCATCCCCAGATTCTTCTGAATGTCGTGCTGTACCTTGGGGGTGGCGGTAGCGGTCAACGCAATCAGCGGCGCTTTTCCTATTTCGTTAATGATGGGACGGATGCGACGGTACTCCGGACGGAAATCGTGTCCCCACTCGGAGATACAATGGGCCTCGTCTACGGCGTAGAAGGAAATCTTCACCGTTTTCAGGAATTCCACGTATTCTTCCTTCGTCAGCGATTCGGGAGCGACGTAGAGCAGCTTGGTCTTTCCGCTCAATATATCGGATTTCACTTGGTCGATGGCTGTCTTGTTCAGGGACGAGTTGATGAAGTGGGCCACTCCGTCTTCCTCGCTGAAGTTGCGCATGGCGTCTACCTGGTTCTTCATCAAGGCTATCAGCGGCGAAATGACAATAGCGGTCCCATCCATCAGCAGCGAAGGCAGCTGATAGCACAAGGACTTGCCTCCGCCCGTAGGCATCAGCACAAATGTGTCATTTCCATCCAACAGATTCTGGATGATTGCCTCTTGATTCCCCTTAAATGTGTCGAACCCGAAGTACTTCTTCAGTTGTTCCTGCAAATTAATCTTCTTCTCAGCCATGTCCTTCTATTAGAATGTTGTTTATTAAACGTTCTTGTATCAATCTCTCCCCCTCGGAAAGGGACTATTTTCCCGAGAGCCTAACAAAGTTATAAACAACTTCTCAAATTTCAAGCAAAAAACACTGAATATTTTTCAGAAAAACACGAAAAACAGCCCTGCCTGCCCTTTTCCAGGGTCAGGCATTCTGCAACCGGGCTATATTGGCTTTCTCCAGCTGATGCTTGGCATAGTCGAGCGTCACGAGGAAAGAATCCTTCTGTTCGGAAGGAATCTCGTACATGGCGTCCATCATGATGGTTTCGACGATAGAACGCAGGCCGCGCGCGCCGAGCTTGTACTCGACTGCCTTGTCTACGATATACTCGAATACGGCATCCTCAAACTCCAGCTTCACGCCGTCCATCTCAAAGAGTTTGACATACTGCTTGATGATGGAGTTCTTGGGTTCAGTCAGGATGGATCGCAGAGCCGTGCGGTCCAACGGGTTCAGATAGGTGAGCACCGGCAGACGGCCGATAATTTCAGGAATCAGACCGAAAGACTTCAAATCCTGAGGAGCGATGTACTGCATCAGGTTGTTCTTGTCGACAGTAGCCGTATTGCGCACAGCGCTATATCCCACGACATGCGTATTCAAGCGCTGGGCAATCTTCTTCTCGATACCGTCGAACGCTCCGCCGCAAATGAAGAGGATATTCTTGGTGTTGACCGGTATCATCTTCTGCTCGGGATGCTTGCGTCCGCCCTGGGGAGGAACGTTGACCACCGACCCTTCGAGCAGCTTCAGCAATCCCTGCTGCACACCCTCTCCACTCACATCGCGCGTGATGGAGGGATTGTCACCCTTGCGGGCAATCTTGTCGATTTCGTCGATGAACACAATGCCCCGTTCAGCCTCGGGCACATTGTAGTCGGCTACCTGAAGCAGGCGGGTCAGGATGCTTTCAATGTCCTCGCCCACATAACCGGCCTCCGTAAGCACCGTAGCGTCTACAATGGTAAAAGGCACATGCAGCAGCTTGGCGATAGTACGCGCCAACAGGGTTTTTCCCGTACCCGTACTGCCCACCATGATGATGTTCGACTTTTCAATCTCCACATCATCGCCGCTGTCTTTCTGCAACAGACGTTTGTAGTGATTGTACACCGAAACAGACAAGAAGCGCTTGGCATCGTCCTGCCCGATGACATACTGGTCGAGGAAAGCCTTGATTTCCATCGGCTTGGGCAGTTCCTTCAGGTTCAGTTTGCTGGTACCGTCCTTGCGTTTGTTCTCCAGGGCCTCCTGCGTTATCTCGTAAGCCTGCATGGCACAGCTGTCGCAGATGAAGCCGTTCATTCCCGTAATCAGGAGTCCCACTTCATCTTCAGACCGCCCGCAAAAGCTGCATCTGTTCTTTGTTCTTCTTGAATCAGCCATACTTATTTCCTAATCAACACTTCGTCTACCATACCATATTCCTTCGCCTCCTGCGCGGTCATCCAATAGTCGCGGTCGGAGTCGGCCCACACTTTATCGAAAGGCGTATGCGAATGGTCGGCAATGATGGTATAGAGTTCCTTTTTCAACTTCTGAATCTCACGGGCCGTGATTTCGATATCCGAAGCCTGTCCCTGTGCACCTCCCATCGGCTGATGGATCATGACGCGCGAATGAGTCAGGGCCGAACGTTTGCCTTCGGTTCCGGCTACCAGCAGTACAGCTGCCATACTGGCTGCCATGCCTGTACAGATAGTAGCCACATCGCTGGTGATGAACTGCATCGTGTCATAGATGCCCAGGCCGGCATATACCGAGCCGCCCGGCGAATTGATATAGATAGAGATGTCCTTGCCCGGGTCTACCGAATCCAGGTAGAGCAACTGTGCCTGGAGGGTATTGGCCGTATAATCGTCAATCTGTGTACCCAAGAAGATGATACGGTCCATCATCAGACGGGAAAACACATCAAGCTGGGTGACGTTGAGCTGGCGCTCTTCCAGAATATAGGGGTTCAGATAACCGGCCTGCGACTTGATGACATCGTCCAGTACCAGGCTGTTCATCCCCAAATGCTTGGTGGCATACTTTCTAAAATCGTCCATAATCCTACGTATTTAAATTGCGGGTGCAAAGAAACAAAAAAGAATAGAGAGACACAAAAAAAACGGGGATGTTTGAAAAGTTTTTCAGACATCCCCGTTTTTTAGTGACAAGTGACAAGCTACGAGCTACAAGCAGGAGGAGAATTTCCCATTCTTCCCCACAACCGGTAGCTATCCGCAGCGCACCACCCGCAATATTTTATTCGAACATCTTGTTGAAGTCGGCAGCCGAAATGCTCTTGTGCTCCAGCGTTACCTGAGGCTTCACGGCAGCAGCCAGCTTCGACTCTACCACGCGGTTCACGAGGCCTTCGACGCTCTCTTTCTTCTTCAGCATTTCCTTGGCGTAGTTGTCGAGCAGTTCGTCGGGCACGTTCAGCATGCCATACATGGCAAACTGTGCGCGGGTCGATTCCTTGGCCATGTTGGTGATGTCTTCCTGCTCGACCTTGATATCGTTGGCCTTCACCAACTGCTCCTTGATCAGGTGCCAGGTCAGCTCTTCGATGCTCTTGTCGTAGTTTTCTTCCACGAACTTCTCGCCCTTGTCGGCGTTGTTAGCCAGCATGATGCGTTTCAGCAGGGCGTCGGGGAACTCCAGCTTGCCCACCTTCTCCATCATCACCTTGCGCAGGTCGATGAGGAACTTATAGTCGCTGTCGGCCACAAACTGCTTGGCGATGGCCTCTTTCACCTTGGCGCGGAACTCTTCTTCCGTCTTTACCACGTCCTTACCGAACACCTGGTCGAAGATTTCCTGGTTCAGATCGCCGGGAACGAAACGGGTGATTTCCTCTACCTGGAAGCTGAAGTTGGACTTCACTTCGGCAGCGGCTTCCTTGTCGATCTTCAGCAGCGAAGCCAGTTCGGCCGGATTGCCGTCCCAGGCAGTATGGGGGTTGAACACCAGCACATCGTTCACCTTGGCGTTGGCGAAGATAGCCTTCTGCTCGTCGTTCTTCATATAAGAAGGCATCATCACGGCACCTTCTACCTGGATGCCGCCTTCCTTCGTGTTGCCCTGCTCGTCGAGCTCGGCCAGCAGACCCTTCAGCATGTCGTTGTCGGCATAGGCATCTACCTTCTCGTATTTGCCGTTGCGCTGGGTATAGGCCTTCACCTGGTTGTCTACCATCTCGTCGGTCACCTCGATATCATAGTAGTCCACCTTGTCGGCAGCGCTCACCTCCGCCTTGAATTCGGGAGCCAGGGCGATGTCGAACAGGAACTCGAACTCTTCCTGCGTGTCGAAGTCGATAGTCGGCTGCTTGTCCTCGTTGGGCAGCGGCTCGCCCAGGATGTTCAGCTTATTGTCTTGTATATACTTGTATACAGTTTCAGAGAGCAACTTGTTCACTTCCTCTGCCAAAGCCGACTTGCCATACATCTTCTTAACGAGGCTCATCGGAACCATACCCTTACGGAAACCGGGCATCTGAGCTTTCTGGCGGAAAGACTTCAGGGCCTTGTCTACCTTCTCCTGGTAGTCAGCTTTCTCAAGCTTTACGGTGAGCAGCGCGCTCACCTTGTCAATGTTTTGCAATGAAACGTTCATCGTGACAAATTATTTATTTGATTTATACTATATTCCAAAATCTCAAAATGAGTGCGCAAAATTAGCGTTATTCTTTCAATTATCAAAAAAACCGCCGAGATTTTATTTTTTTGAAGCCCACTGCCCCAAAGATATAAGCCCGTACCGAAAAGCATTTCTCCATTTTTCGGCTTGACTCATTTTTCTTTTCTTTGTCTTCCAATGTCCGTTATTCCCCCCAAAAACCTTTGTAAACCCTAATATAAAGTTTATCTTTGTAGTACATAATCTTCAACCGGAGACTGCGGTTATAAAAACAAAGACTTCGGCCGTATAACCGAAATCTACGGTTATAAGAACGAAGACTGCGGTTCAAGAAAAAAGCCGTAGAGGAAAAGTTTTCAAGTACAAGAAACAGAATAAAGAAGCCTATGGGAAGCTATTATGTCATGAAAGAAATGCCCGACCTGAACGGTACGGGCGAACGCGTTCTCTATCCGCAATTCGCACAGATAGAGCAGATTACTACCCACCAGCTGGCGGAAAGCATCCGCGGGAAGTCGACCTACTCGGAGGGGGAAATCGAGGGCCTCATCCGAATGATAGCCCAGGAAATGGTGCACGAACTGGCGCAGGGACACTCCGTCAAGCTGGACGGCATCGGCACCTTCACCCCGTCGCTGGCCCTGCAGCCGGGCAAGGAGCGCGAAGAACCCGACGGAGAGGGAGGGCACCGCAATGCCCGCAGCATCCTGGTGGGCAACGTGAACTTCCGCGCCGAGAAGAGGCTGGTGCAGGAGGTGAACCTGCACTGCCGACCGGTGCGCGCGCCCTGGAAGGCACGCCGCTCTTCGCAGAAATATACGGAGGAAGAGCGTCTGGCCCTGGCCCTGCACTACCTGGAGGAACAGCCCTACCTCAGCGTGGCCGACTACCAGCGGCTGACGGGCCTGCTGCGCACCGCGGCCACGGAAGAGCTGAGGCGATGGGCCAAACAACCCGACACGGGCATCGAAGCCTCGGGGAGGGGCTCGCATCGGGTGTACGTCCGACGGAAAGAGATGCTGTAAACCCTGAAAAAACAGAAAGAGGGTGTGTCAAAATAGAGGTATCTGTGGCTCTCCTCCTTCGGGAAGGAGGAGTACCCGCCAGGGGGAGGTGGTAGGTGAAAACATGACGCGTTGATTGATAACCTTTCGAGAAAACCTACCACCCCGCCCTTTGGGCACCCCTCCTTCCCGAAGGAGGGGAGTTGAATAGCCTCACTTCATTTTGACACACCCTTTTCGACCATTAAAAATATACAGAAACGACCCGACGGCCATTCAGCCTTATTGTTCCTCAAATCCAAACTGTTTGAAATAGACTTTCTGCTCCTGGTCGGACGCATTGGACAGACGAATCTTCAGCACCTGGCGACCTGCCACATCGGCCTTGAAACGGGTTTTCTGGCGGGGCACAAGCTGAAGGGGGATTTCTTCCCACTGACTTCCGTCAGCGGTCACCTCCAGGCGGATGAGCTTCGGAGCATCGACTGTACCCAGATCCACCGTGAGACTCTTCAGCGTGCGGAGCTGGTCCATCGTCAGCAGGGCTTCGCCACCCGCCTGCCAGCGGATGACTTCATTGGACGGGGAAACGTTGCCCATCTTCCCCTTACGCGTCACCGGCAGAGCGGCCAACTGGGGCACATCGCTGCTCCAGGCATAAGGCATATAGACGGCACGGGCATCCAGATCGGCCAAATAACGTTGATTATATTGCCGGGTGCTTGCCTCGAACAAGGCATAGAATGTGGGAAGCAGGACCTTGGTAGCACACTTTACGCCCGGCTGGTAAGGATTCCGGTTGTAAGTGGTATCCACCTGATACATCAGCACCTGAAGGGCTTTGGCATGGGCATAGGCTTCGCCGAAGGCCGCCCGGTCATCGGGCTCGGCGTGCATCATCCGAAGAACGGCCTCGCCATACTGACCCACCAGCTTGAACTGCATGAGCCAGGGTTGTATCTCGTCGATGAGCGGACGGTTCTCCTGCGAGGCAGACAGAACATCGGCAGCCGTAATGATTTTCCGGCACTCCTCACTGACCTGTCGGCAGGCTGCTTCATCAATGGCATGCTGCTTCTCGTAAGTGGAACGCAGAGCCTCCAAGGCCGGCTGCAGGGCAACGGACTCGTCGCGGCGGAAACGATGCCCGTTGGGACCCAAGTCGGAATTGTGGGCGGCAAAGGTTTCCAGATAGGCGGCATGACGGGGCATCAGGTCCTTGATGGCCCGCTTCCAGGACGCGTCGCTGTCGTAATCGGCAAGGTTCCAGGCATAGTCGGCCACGCTGTACAAAGAGATCTTCGAGGCTTCGGCACGTTCCATCGGATTGGAGACAAAGCCTTCCATCTCATCCTGGATGTCGAGGGCGTTGCCATAGACAGGCCCCATGAGCAGATGGTCGCGCACATAGTCGGATACGGGAAAGTTCCACCAGATGTAGGCCTTGCGCTGCAGGAGCGGGTTGATGAAGTCCATCGTCTCGCGGTCGATGGTGGCAATGACGCTATTGCCTGTCCACATGATCTGGATATCCTTGTTCAACTTCTCACCCAGCGTGGTCAGGTAACCGCCTTCTACATTGGACCAGGCCTTGTTGTACTCCGTGGGGCACATGATGAGCGGCTCCACGTCGCCCTTCACTTTCACGAAATGGTCGTCCAGGTAGTTCAGCAGGTCGGCCTGCTTGTCGGCCTTGGTACCTTCGCCCGAAATGTCGTCGAAGAACACGGCAAAGCCACGTACCCCCAGCTGATACATCTTCTCGAACTTGTCCAGCAGATTCTGGCGGTCTTCGTCGTTCCACTTGATGTCCTGCCCCGGATGGATGGCCCAATAGAAGATGACATTGTTCTCGCGGGCCTTGTCTACCAACTCCTTCAGCTGGGCCGCCTCGCATTCGGGATAGGGCTTGCGCCAGTTCGGAGTGCTGTGATAGGGGTCGTTCTTGGGACCGTACAGATAGACATTCATCTTGTTGCGACCGTAAAAGTCCAGTTGGCGCAGGCGGGCTTCATGACTCCAGGGGGTGCCGTAGAAACCCTCAACCACGCCACGGTAGGGCACGTCAGGGTAGTCGGTAATCTCGGCCAACGGCAACTTGGGAAGTGTCAGCAGCTGTGCCAGCGTCTGCACACCGTAGTAGACACCGCGCACATCGGCACCGGCGATGACAATCTCATTCTTGTCCACCTTCAGGTAATAGCCTTCGGCCTTGGCTGGTATCCGGCGGGCATACTTGCGTACTGCCTTGTCGCCCTTGACGCCTACCGTTATCCGAAAGGCCGCCTTGGACTGACGGTCGGGCAGCAGCGTGCCCAGCAGACGGACGGCACTGGCAGCCGCTCCGTCGGCATCGGCCGAAAGGCTGTAGGCGACAGGCAGGGCAATGCTGTCCTGAAGGGTTTCATACACTTGTGGAGTTGGTTGCAGATGGAAGTCCTGCGCGGAAAGTGTTCCGAGCGACAGGCATCCGACCAAAGCGGATAGGAGAAATTTACTTTTCATGCGATTTTTAATCTTGTATTAGAATGCCACCCGAATTATTCTCCAAGTGGGCAAAAATAAGTTTCCAATAGGGGAAAAGTCAGACCATGAAGTCCTTGCGGCGCAGCACGAAACTGTTGCTCAGGTATTTTTCACGGACAATCTGATTCTCGGCCAGTTCTTCGGGCGTACCCTGAAACAGGATTTTACCTTCGAAGAGCAGGTAGGCACGGCTGGTGATGCTCAGCGTCTCCTGCACATTGTGGTCGGTGATGAGAATGCCGATGTTCTTGTCCTTCAGCTTCCAGACAATCTGCTGAATATCTTCCACGGCAATGGGATCTACACCGGCAAAAGGCTCGTCGAGCATGATGAACTTGGGGTCGATGGCCAGACAGCGGGCAATCTCCGTACGGCGGCGCTCACCACCCGAAAGCTGGTTACCCTTGTTCTTGCGCACCTTCTGGAGGCGGAACTCGGCAATCAAACTTTCCAGCTTGTCCTTCTGATAATCGAGAGGTTTGTTGGTCATCTCGAGCACGGAAGCGATGTTGTCCTCCACGCTCATCTGACGGAAGACCGATGCCTCCTGTGCCAGATAGCCGATGCCCGTCTGGGCACGTTTGTATACCGGATAGTTGGTGATGTCGAGGTCATCGAGGAAAATACGGCCTTCGTTGGGTGTAATCAGGCCCACGGTCATGTAGAAAGAGGTGGTCTTGCCGGCGCCGTTCGGGCCTAGCAGTCCGACGATTTCACCCTGCTTGACGTCGAACGACACATGACTCACTACGGTACGTTTGCCGTATTTCTTCACCAAATCTTCCGTGCGGAGCACCATTTTCTTGTCTTCCATACTTGCGTTAATTTGCCGCAAATGTAGCAAAAATAAAAGATAAAGCCGTACATTTGCACACAAATACTTGACTGAATATGATTAAGGCACTCAGAACAGTGGGAAGATACTTCATGCTGATGGGACGGACATTCTCGCGCCCCGAACGCATGCGTATGTTCTTCCGCCAATACCTCAGCGAAATAGAGAAGCTCGGCGTGAACTCCATCGGCATCGTACTGCTGATATCGTTCTTCATCGGCGCCGTCATCACCATCCAAATCAAACTGAATATCGAAAGTCCGTGGATGCCCCGCTGGACCGTGGGCTACGTGACCCGCGAAATCCTGCTGCTGGAGTTCTCGTCGTCCATCATGTGCCTCATTTTGGCAGGCAAGGTCGGCTCGAACATCGCCTCGGAGCTGGGCACCATGCGCGTCACCCAGCAGATTGACGCCCTGGAGATTATGGGTATCAATTCGGCCAGCTACCTGATTCTGCCCAAAATAGCGGCCATGGTCACCATGATTCCGCTGCTGGTGATATTCAGCATCTTTGCCGGTATCATCGGTGCTTTCGGCACCTGCTGGTTCGGCGGTATCATGACAGCCACAGATCTGGAATACGGTCTACAATACATGTTTGTGGAATGGTTCATCTGGTGCGGCATCATCAAGTCTCTGTTCTTTGCCTTCATCATTGCCAGCGTATCGGCCTTCTTCGGCTATACGGTGGAAGGCGGCTCCATCGAAGTGGGCAAGGCATCGACCAACTCGGTAGTGACCAGCAGCGTGCTGATTCTGTTTGCCGACCTGGTGCTGACGCAACTGCTGATGGGATAAAGTGAATGTGAATTAAAAAAACAACGGAAATCATGATAGAACTGAAAGGACTCTGCAAATCGTTTGAAGGGAAAGAGGTGCTGACAGACATCAGCTCGACCTTTGACAACGGCAAGACCAACCTGATTATCGGACAGAGCGGTTCGGGAAAAACGGTACTGATGAAATGCATCGTAGGACTGCTGACACCCGAGCGGGGCGAACTGCTCTACGACAACCGCAACTTCCTGATAATGGGCAAAAAGGAGAAAAAAGCCCTGCGCAGGGAGATGGGAATGATTTTCCAAAGTGCCGCCCTTTTCGACTCGATGACGGTGCTCGACAACGTGATGTTTCCTCTGAACATGTTCAGCAACGACACCCTGCGCGACCGCACACGCCGTGCCATGTTCTGCCTGGACCGTGTGAACCTGACCGAAGCCAAAGACAAATATCCCGGCGAAATCAGCGGCGGTATGCAGAAGCGTGTGGCCATCGCCCGCGCCATCGCCCTGAACCCGCAATACCTCTTCTGCGACGAACCCAACTCGGGACTCGACCCCAAGACCTCGATCGTCATCGACGGCCTGATTCAGGACATCACCCGCGAATACAACATGACCACCCTCATCAACACCCACGACATGAACTCCGTCATGGGCATCGGCGAGAAAATCATCTTTATCTATCAGGGCCACAAGGAATGGGAAGGCAGCAAGGACGACATCTTTACATCGACCAACGAACGTCTGAACAGCTTCATCTTTGCTTCGGACCTCTTCCGAAAGGTCAAGGAAGTGGAGATACAGAACATAGAAGGATAAAAAAAGCGCCCGGAAAATTCCGGGCGCTTATTCCAACTAAAACCAGTTAATAGAATTGACCTTATATCATCTCGACATATTTGCCATTGTCCTCCGAAGAGAAGCAATGCTTCAATCCGCAACAAATATAACAATTTATCCCCAATAAAAAAATCACGGAAAACCATGACGGACGTCAGGGGAAGTTCGCGAGAGTCACTCGACATCAATCCATCCACCGGCTATTGCTTTCATTATCAAATCAATACTATTCTTTGCATCAAACTTGTTGATGAGACGACGCCGGAAAGTTTCTACCGTATTTTCCGTTATATTCATGGCGGCAGCTATTTCCAAGGTACTCATGCCGCGCGCAATGGCCCGCAATACCTCCAGCTCACGATTGGTAGGCTTGTCCTTGGCAGACAGTCGGGACGAACTGCGGTGAAGTTTCTGCCGGATGGATTCAAAACGGGGACAAGTATATGTGTCACCGGCCAGCACACAAGGGACAGCCGCCTCCATCTCACTGGTGTCGGCACTTTTCAGCAGAATGGCGTTCACGCCACTTTGAGCCAAACGGTTGACCATCCAAATTTCTTCGTGCATGGTATTGATGATGATACGGGCATCGGGATTCACCCGCCTGATCAGAGTAATGAGGTCGAACCCGGACATATCAGGCAGGCTGACATCCAAAATGTACAAGTCATAGTCACGACGGGAAATCAAGGCGGAAGCCTGCGTCCCCGAAGTGACCGCATCGGCCACACGTACACAGGGAATGCGGTTCAATACCCGGCAGATGCCTTCGAGAATCAGGCTGTGGTCATCGACCACCAATACTTCGGCTAATGTTTTGTCTTCTTCCATAAAGGTCATTTTTCTGTGTTATGCAAACGGGCAGATACCCGAATAACGGTACCTGCTCCCAGAGCAGTATCCAGTGTCAGATGTCCGCCAATAGCTTGGACACGCTGGGCAATGGTCCGAAGGCCTATGCCCTTGCTGCGGCGCGAAGCATCGAAACCGCAACCGTCGTCGGCTATCTCAATGGTTACCACTCCCTCCTTCCACGTCAGATTTACCCGAATGAGGGAAGCGGACGCATACTTCACGGCATTGCCCACGGCCTCCTGCACGATGCGGTAATATTCAAAACTAAGAGGTTGGGGCAACTGCGACCAATCGACGCCATCGGTTGCCGTATAGGAAACGGACAACGTATCCGGCAATTGGAGATGGTGTACATAGTCGTCCAGCATTTCATGTAGCGTGGCATACTGAAAAACAGGCGGCATCAGTTCGTGGGAAATGGAACGCAAGCGTTGGCGAGTTTCTTCGAGCATCTTCAACTGACGGTCAAAAGTTCCTGAAGTAACCGCATGGGACGAACGCACATCCATACTGAGAGCCAGCAGGCTGTTGCAAACATCGTCGTGCAGCTCCGTAGCTATGCGGGTACGTTCACTTTCCAAGCCTTCAATGTAACGACGGGTAAGGCGCTGCTCCGTTTCTTTCTGCAGCGTGAGGAATTGTTGCTCTTTCTGCCCGACAGCCTGAGCCAGACGTGCCATCCGGGTGCGCTGGCGTTGACGTGCATATAGCAACAGAATGAGAACTATCAGTAACAGACTGATCACTGCCCCGAAAAAGATGCGACGTTCCAAAGCTTGGGCATGTTCTTCCGCTCGGGCCTGCTCCAAACGTGATATTTTCAATTCCTTCTCTTTCATGTCATACTTGACCGAAAAATAAGACAACTGACTGGTATTTTCGTGACGGAACATGGAGTCGCGCAAGGCATACGCCGTCTGGAGCGCCTGCAAGGCATCTGCCGGACGGTGCAAGGCTATATAACAGTCGGACAGGTCAGCGTACAACTTGAAATCCTGCGTATCGCGATAGCCGTTACGCAGCATGTCGGTCAACTTCTTATAGCAGGCTGTTGCTTCTGCGTAATGCCCCTGGCTCTGCAAGACCACTCCCTTTACACGGTAGTAACGATAGAACTCGACATCGGTCTGCATTTCGGAGGCAAGGTGTTCCATCTTGTCCAGATAGACAGCTGCCTTTTCCGCTTCTCCTACCTGCACATAGATATTGGCTAAAAAACTGTAAGCCTCACACAAACGGCGGCGATTGTTGATTTTCTCCAACAATTCCACAGCCTGGAGCAGTTGCTGGATACCTTCCTGTTCATGACCAGGCATCCGACACAAGACAATACCCAAATTCGTCATGCACGTACCGATGACATGTTCGTTGCCCAGACGACGTGCATAGTCAAGTGCCTTCCGTGACATCACGACTGCCATATCGGGCTGTTTCCATTCGGCATACACCGTTGACAGATTGCCATAGATATAGGCAGCCGTCTGAAAATTGTCCTGCGCCTCACACAAACGGAGCGCCTGCTCAAAATGTGCCAGGCACTCTTCCAGCTTCCGCTGACGACGGTACAACGTCCCCAACTGGTTGAGATTCTCGATAAGCATGGCTGTATCGGCAGCCGCCTCGGAAGCTTGACGGGCCCGGTCGGTATATACAAGAGCAGAATCCGACTGACCTTCAAAGAGGAAGGAACTGGCATAATTGGTCAGCATCGTCCGATAGGTTTCACCCAAATCTGGCACTCCACGGGCTGCGGCCAACCCCTTGTTCAAATAATGGCGGGCTGAATCATACTGAGCATCAATATTGAAATAATAAGCCATGTCGGAAGCCGACTCCACCAACCAGTGACGGTCTCCCATCCGCTCGGCCAGAGCGATGGCACTCCGTTTCAAGGCATATCCCTTTTGGTAATCCGCCTGCTGGAAACAGGCCTCACTCTTCCAGGCATAGTATTCCAGAAAACAGCGAGCCGAACGTGTGCGCACTCCCAACTGGCGCAAAGAATCGGCATAAGCGGAGAGAACAGCAGGATGGGTCCCGTCGGCATAACAGAACCGGCAAACGGCGGAATAAGTATCTACGGCAGGAGTTGCCGCTGCACGACGGAGCAGGTCTTCCAATGTGCCCTCCTCTTCTGCAGCAACACTCTCCCCTCCCTGCCAAAGCATAAACAATAGCAGGCACAACATTCTTCCTATCCTCCTCATAAGCCTTTTTCCCTGGTCTTTGTTGGTTATGGAGGCAAATATAATTATTCTATATTAAATCCAACAATTATTGAAGAACATTTCCATAGTAAAACATCATTTTCAACCTTATCCATACATAAAAAAGAGGATGTGTCAAAATCAAGTAATGTTATTCAATTCTTTTCCCTCTGAAAGGAGAAGAACTAAAGATACTTTATTTTGATACACCCTCTTCTGTTACAGGGCACATCCTGTCATTTCTGACGGATATAGATATTGATAGGAGTTCCGTGCAAGCTCCATTTTTCACGCATCTTGTTTTCAAGGAAGCGGCGGTAAGGCTCCTTGACATACTGCGGCAGGTTGGCAAAGTAGACAAAAGACGGAACTTTTGTATTGGGAAGCTGCGTGATATATTTAATCTTGATATACTTGCCTTTGTTCGAAGGAGGCGGATAAGCCTCGATCAAAGGAAGCATTTCTTCGTTCAGGCGGGCTGTAGGGATACGGGTCATCCGGTTGTTGTAGACATCCCGCGCCTCTTCAAGAACTTTCAGAATACGCTGTTTGGTCAATGCAGAAGCAAAAATAATGGGGAAATCCGTAAAAGGAGCGAAACGGTTACGGATAGCATCCTCAAAGGTTTTCATCACCTTGACCGTCTTCTCTTCTACCAGATCCCACTTGTTGACTACCACAACCAGCCCTTTCTGGTTCTTCTGTATCAAAGAAAAGATATTCAGATCCTGACTCTCAATGCCACGGGTGGCATCCAGCATCAGGATGCAGACATCGGAGTTTTCAATCGAACGGATAGAGCGGACTACAGAATAATATTCCAAGTCCTCGTTCACCTTATTCTTCTTTCGTATGCCGGCCGTATCGACCAGATAAAAGTCAAAGCCAAACTTGTTGTAACGGGTATAAATGGAGTCACGGGTAGTACCTGCTATTTCGGTAACGATGTTGCGTTCTTCACCGATGAAGGCATTCACGATGGAAGACTTGCCCGCATTCGGACGTCCTACAACGGCAAAACGGGGGATGTCCTCATCCAGCAGTTCATCCGCCTCTTTGCGGAACTTGCTCACAATGAGGTCCATCATGTCGCCGGTACCGCTTCCCGTCATGGCCGAGATGCAATAAGGGTCGCCCAAGCCAAGGCTATAGAATTCAGGGGCATTGTATTGAAGCTCGTTGTTGTCCGTCTTGTTGGCAATGAGCAGCACCGGTTTCTTAGCTCTGCGCAAGATAGAAGCAACAGCCATATCCAAATCGGTGACACCGTTCATCACATCGACGACAAAAAGGATGACATCGGCTTCTTCGACTGCCATCAATACCTGCTTGCGGATTTCTTCTTCGAAGACATCATCCGAATTCACGACCCACCCTCCGGTGTCAACCACCGAGAATTCACGGCCCAGCCATTCGGCCTTGCCATACTGCCGGTCGCGTGTCGTACCCGCTTCTTCGTTTACAATCGCCTGGCGGGTCTTGGTCAGGCGGTTGAACAGGGTCGACTTGCCCACATTGGGGCGCCCCACTATCGCTACTAAATTTCCCATACACAAAGGTTTTATTTATCGACCCTCACGGTCGTCATTCATATTCACTAATCCAGCTGATAGCCAAAGTTCCGCAATTCCTTATCCGAATTGCGCCAATCCTTGTCTACCTTTACAAATGTTTCCAGAAAGATGGTCTTCCCGAAGAATTTCTCCAGGTCGCGACGCGCTTCAGAAGCCACTTTTTTCAAAGCACGGCCTTGCTTCCCGATGATAATTCCCTTTTGCGACTCACGTTCCACATAAATGACCGCATTGATATGTATCTTCTTGGCTTCTTCCTTGAATTGCTCCACCACGACCTCCACCGAATAAGGGATTTCCTTGTCATAGTAAAGCAATATCTTCTCCCGGATAATTTCATTGACAAAGAAACGAGCCGGCTTGTCCGTCCACTGGTCTTTGTCAAAATAGGGCGGCGAATCGGGAAGCAAATCCTTCACCCTCCGCATCACATAATCGACATTGAACTTGGTAGTCGCTGAAATGGGTATGATTTCAGCCTTCGGGAGCAATTCCTTCCAAGCATCCACCAACTCTACCAGTTTCTCCTGATTGCTGAGGTCTATCTTATTGATAAGAAGAAGGACAGGAACATCCATCTTCGACACCTTCTCCACAAACTCACTGTGTTTGTCGGGAGTCTCCACCACATCGGTCACATAAAGCAGCACGTCGGCATCGGTCAAAGCCGAAGTCGAAAAGTTCAGCATGGATTCCTGCAACTTGTAGGAGGGTTTCAATACGCCGGGCGTATCTGAAAAAACAATCTGCATATCATCCGTATTATATATACCCATAATACGATGACGGGTTGTCTGTGCCTTGAACGTGGCAATCGATATGCGTTCGCCCACCAAAGCATTCATCAGAGTAGACTTCCCGACGTTAGGATTTCCTACAATGTTCACAAAACCAGCCTTATGCATAAGTCCTCTTTCTTTTGAAACTATGAAAAAAAAACGCATCGAATTCAAGAAATAGGATGCGTTTAAATTTTGTATATCAGTATCGGTTACTGTTCTTTCTTACCATCATATCCCCACTTCACATAAACGGCACCCCATGTAAATCCGGCGCCGAATGCCGTAAAGATAATGTTATCGCCTTTCTTAAGCTTGTCCTCGAAATCCCAGATGCAAAGCGGAAGTGTACCGGCACTGGTATTGCCATAACGCTCGATGTTAATCAACACCTTCTCGTGAGGAACTTCCAGGCGATGAGCCACTGCATCGATAATACGAAGATTGGCCTGGTGTGGAACGACCCAATCAATGGTATCCTTCGTCAAACCATTCTTGGCTGCAATCTCAGCACTCACATCAGACATGTTCGACACGGCATATTTGAACACCGTACGACCCTCCTGATAAATATAATGCATGTGATTATCCACCGTAAAATAGGAAGGAGGACAAACCGAACCACCTGCCTTCATATGCAGGAAAGGAAGGCCTTTGCCATCCGTTCTCAGGATAGCGTCCATGATACCATAATCTTCAGTGGTAGGCTCTATCATGAAGGCTGCCGCACCGTCACCGAAAATCGGACATGTAGCACGGTCGGTATAGTCTACCATCGACGACATCTTATCGGCACCGACAATAATCACTTTCTTATATCTTCCGGAACGAACAAAGTTGGCCGCAGTTTCCATTGCATACAGGAAACCGCTACAAGCTGCCTGCAAATCGAATGCAAAAGCATTCTTCAAGCGAAGCTTGTCGCACAAAATAGAAGCCGTCGACGGGAAATGATAGTCAGGAGTCGTCGTAGCGACAATCACCAGATCAATGTCATCAGGATTGGAACCCGTGCGCTGCATCAATTGCTTGGCAGCTTTGCGAGCCATATATGAACTACCCAACCCTTCCTCGTTGAGGATACGTCTCTCCTTGACACCGATGCGGGTCATAATCCATTCGTCATTGGTATCTACCATTCTGGATATTTCGTCATTGGTCAAGACGTAATCCGGAACGTATCCCCCGACTCCTGTAATTACAGCATTTATTTTTTCCATTCAATTTCTTCGCTAAAAAACACCTAAAAAGGTAATCTGAAAAGTCATACAGGCTTTTCAGATACCTCTATTCAAGTCAGACCGACCGTATCAAACGGCAGCCTCTTTTTCTACAGCAAGTTTACCTCTATAATAGCCACAAGCGCTACATACAGTGTGATATACATGCCATTCACCGCAGTTCGGGCAAATAGCCAATGTAGGAGCTACAGCTTTATCATGAGTTCTTCTCTTTGCAGTTCTTGTCTTTGACTGTCTTCTCTTAGGATGTGCCATTTTCTTAAAACTTTAATTGTTATCTAATATTTTCTTTAATTCATTCCAACGCGGATCAATCGGCGTTTCCACTCTTTCTCCTGATTCTTCCTCCACATCATCCTCCGCGAACGCATCTTCATCATCGGGAGTAGTCCGCAGATGCTTGCTCAGCTTTCTGCTCATTTCCTTATTGCATTTACCGGGCGCATGCACATGCTTCATCGGTATAGCCAGCGCAACGAACTCATACATAAACCATGCCACGTTAATCACGCCTTCATCTTCGGGTATGACAATCAAATTGTCGCCTTCTTCCGCATATTCGGTTCCAAACTTGACGAAAAGCTTGTCGGTCGAAGCAATCGGTTGCTCCATGTCATCCAAGCATCGGTCACATGGTACCCAAACGATACCCTCCGTCTGGAAATCCAACTCAAAGGCTCGGGAAGTCCGCTTTACAACCAAAACCACCTTTACTTTACCCTTCTGAACTTCAGGGCCATCAATATCGGCAAAGAATTGATTGTCCAACACAAACTCATATTGGCAAGAGTCAGCCTGCATGCCTTTCAAGTCTATCTTATATTTATCAAACTTACCCACAGCTATATCTTTCAGTTACTGCAAAATACTCGCAGATATAATTCGGGCGACAAAGATACGAAAAAATATCCTCATTGCATAGGCAAGCATAAAAAATATAATGTTTTTATCAGATTTTATAATAGGAAACAGGCTTTCAACCCCATAACCTTATCGTTTAAGTGCAACGCAGCACTTCCTGAGGTTCTGAGGAAGTGCTTCATGAGGGCGTGAGGAAGCACTTCATGAGGACATGAGGAAGCACTTCCTGAAGAGGTGACGCAGCACTGCGTGGGGAGGCGGGGAAGCGCGGCACGGGAGGGCCGGCCGCGGGGAAGCGTGACGTGCAAAAACGAAAAGTCCCCCGTGACACGTTCGTCACGGAGGACTTCCACTGAAGACGGCGGCTACCTACTCTCCCACTGTTGCGCAGTACCATCGGCGTGACCGGGCTTAACTTCTCTGTTCGGAATGGGAAGAGGTGGAACCCCGGTGCTATAGCCA
>NZ_LT635839.1:0-61836 GCF_900128475.1 Mediterranea massiliensis
CCGCCAAACGTTTTGCGAAGTTTTTTCGAAGTTTCTTTTCCGAAGGCTGCCGGGGAAGGGCCGTCCGCTTGGGCCTCTCTTGCGAAAGGCGGGACCTGAGCCGCAAACCGTCCGGAGCACCCTGCGCCAAACGTCTCCGCAACATTCTGTCAAGTATCGCCGCTTCCTTTCCGAAAGCGGGTGCAAAAGTACGGGTTATTTCCGTTCACGCAAAATACATCAAAGGTTTTTTCTGAACTTTTTTGCAGGATTCCGCGTAAAATGCTGGATTACAGGCATGTTACAAAACATGTTTTTCCCACGCTTGCGAAGGCAGGGAAAAGAAGGCACACATTATAATATTTCACGCGGGCGCAATACGCGCGCGCATGACAATTACAGTTACAGTTACGGAAAAGAAAACGGTGACTTACAATCAAGAAAGCAATGATTTGAAAAGGGGAAAACAACGTGCAAGAACTACAGAGAGAATGTGCACAAGAAAAAAGCAGGATATGCACAGGAAGGAAAGAGAATGTGCACAAGCCCCCAGCAAAACACGAAAAGTAGAAAATGACATCAAAATCCATCCTAAAGAAAAGAAATGTTCATTCTATAAAGCAAAAGCTAACAGAATATTTTCCAGAAGGTTTTGGATTTCGTATCTTTGTCCACCAAACTTTTATTTTTTATCTTTTAAACACCATGAAAAAGCTATTCGTACCATTCGTGGCATGCGTTCTTGCCGCATGTAGCTCTAACGAACAGCAGGCCACGTCGTATGACGTCATTCCGCTGCCGCAAGAAATCACCCTCTCGCAAGAGAGTCCGTTCAAACTAAGCAAAAGCACCGTCATCGCCTACCCCAAAGACAATGACCTGCTGAAGCGCAATGCTGAATTCCTCGCCGAATACATCGCAGAGGCTACAGGCTACACGCTGAAAACCAAGGCCATCGAAAACGGCGAAAAACCAAGTAAGGCCATCGTCCTCGGACTCGACTCAGGCATCGCCAATGCTGAAGGCTACCGCCTGACGACCCAAGCAGACGGTATCAGCATCTGCGGACAGACGGCCAACGGCGTATTCTACGGCATCCAGACGCTCCGCAAGTCCATCCCCGCCCAGGCACAAGACGCAGCCATCCTGCTGCCCGCCGGTCAGGTAGAAGACCAGCCACGCTTCAGCTACCGAGGCATGCACCTCGACGTAGGACGCCACTTCTTCCCTGTAGAATTCATCAAGGAATACATCGATCTGCTGGCCCTGCACAACATGAACACCTTCCACTGGCATCTGACTGAAGACCAGGGCTGGAGAATCGAAATCAAGAAATATCCGAAACTGACTGAAATCGGCTCCATCCGCCAGCGTACAGTGATCGGCCACAACTCGGGCGAATATGACAACACGCCTTATGGCGGCTTCTATACACAAGACGAGGCCCGCGAAATCGTGAAATATGCACAGGAACGCTACATCACCGTCATTCCCGAAATCGACCTGCCCGGCCACATGCTCGCCGCGCTGGCTGCCTATCCCGAACTGGGTTGTACGGGCGGCCCATATGAAGTCTGCCCGGAGTGGGGCGTATTCGAAGACGTACTTTGCATCGGCAACGAAAAAACAATCCCGTTCCTCGAAGACATCATGACCGAAATCATGGACATCTTCCCCTCGAAGTACATCCACATCGGAGGTGACGAAGCGCCGCGTACCCGCTGGCAGAAATGCCCGAAGTGCCAGGCCCTCATCAAGAAGGAAGGGTTGAAGGCCGACAAGAACCACACGGCCGAAGACCGCCTGCAAAGCTATTGCACGGCACAAATCGAGAAATTCCTCAACGCCCACGGACGACAGATCATCGGATGGGACGAAATATTGGAAGGCGACCTCGCCCCCAACGCCACCGTCATGTCATGGCGCGGATCGGCCGGAGGCATCAAGGCTGCACAGATGGGACACGATGTCATCATGACACCCAACACCTACTGTTACTTCGACTACTTCCAGAGCAAGGACAAGGAAAACGAACCGTATGACGCCATCGGCGGTTACCTACCTGTAGAACAGGTTTATAGCCTCAACCCCACCGAAGGCCTCAACGAAGAACAAGCCAAATACATCCTGGGCGCACAGGCCAACGTATGGACCGAATACATGACCTCGACCCAACAGGTGGAATACATGATTCTGCCGCGTATGGCCGCATTGGCTGAAGTACAATGGACCGAGCCGAGCAAGAAAGAATACAACAACTTCCTGCAACGCCTCAACTCACTGGCCAAAATCTACGACCGCGACGGACTGAACTACGCCAAGCACGTATTCACCGCTCCTGCCGACTCCGTACAAGCCCAATAATCTCAGAACTGGAAATAGATGAAAGGCTGCACATCGGCACTCTTCATCTGAATGACCAGGTAAATGAGGGCGACCAGCAATACCGCCTTTCCCATCAGGGGAAGGCGGATTATTGTTTTTGTGCATCCCCTCTCCCAGCTGTCGGGCACAAAATGGAGCACATACCCCAGCCCCATCAGAGCAAACACTTCCCAATAGCCTACAATGAGCTGAGGAAAGAGTGGCAGAGACATACAAACCCCGCTACAGTTTGTCTGACAATATCTTAACGACGTGTCTTTTTCAAGTGCATACCTATTGTAAAACATACATCAAAAATGTTATAAAGCATTTATAGTATTTTCAATAGTTCGTTAACCATTAGCCTAGCCTAAGCGGCTTTGGCAGTAAATAAAATGAGTTCTTTGAAAAGTCTGTCAATTAAATGCGTGTCTGGTTCAATCCCAGACACGTGAATAAATCGTTCAAGCATGTAAGCATTGTGTATGACTGACTTGCATGATGATATGGAATATTTTATTCCCATCCTCTTACAGGCAGCCTTGGCAAGGTTTATCGCTGCAAGTGATGCATTAAAGTGAAATGCCAGTTTCCTGAAGTCTGTAGACTGACAGTTTGTTATTCCGGCATATTGCTTGGCATCACGAAAGCAAAATTCGAGTTGGAAACGTGTCCTGTAAAAGTCCAGAACATCCTGTGCGTTCTGTGTTTCGTCCGTAGAGAAATACAGCTGCCATTTGTCCGTTCCATCCATAGGATACCATACAGCCAGGCTCACAAAGCGTTTGAGCGCTTTGGAGTATGCTTTCAGTCCGTAAAGTTTACCCTTGTTCACTTTGTACTCGGTACATCTTGTGATGTCCAGATTTTCAAAGTCAATTTTCTCGTCATGTAATTTTGGACGTCCGCGTTTTCCTGTCCTATTTTCTAAGGTGGGATAAAACAATACGGCATCATTCCTGAAACGGCTTATTACGTGGAAACCGTTATCGTACAATGGTTTGATGAAAGTTGCCTTTGAAAAGAACGCATCACATACGACTGTGCCAGAAATACGTTTCAGCTGTTCCTGTATGCTGATAAGGTAAGAGCTGTACCAGTCAACAAGATTCTTCTCACAGCTTTCCAGCGTTGCGTTGTCAGGTGTCTGTACAGAACCCAAAGTCATACATTCATGGTTGTCAACGTCTATAACTCCAATACCGGTTATTTCCAGTCCGCGTTTGTATTCACCGGCACAACCGGACCAGAAATAGCCAATCCATGGCGTTTTGCTGCCTGATTTTGGAATGAAAGACGGATCAACGGCTATCGCCTTACGACCACCTTTAAGGTGTTCTCTAATGATGGCTTCATTGAAGGAAAACCAGTCAAAGCCATCATTCTCAAAATTGTTTCGGTATGTCTGTTCTGAGAAACATCCATATCGTCCCATTTGTAGGAAATTGATGCGGTCAGGTATGGCCATGAACAATTTTATTGCATCCATGAATACTTTCTGGAAAGATTTGCTTATATTTACAACTGATTCGAGAGCATTCCTGCACTCGGATTGGTATTGCATAAGGAGTGATTCTTTGGTCATAATTAAAAGTGGTGAGATACTTCTAATTTACTAATAATCAACAAATTATGCAATACTTTCATGCTTTATTTTCAGCTATTTATCATATATTTTTCATCACTTTTCTTACCCCTTAACGATTCATTCTTGACAGTATTTCAATGATCTCTTTAATAATATTGAACTGGCTAACACCGATTCTATTATTTAATTAAATTTATCGGTAAAAATTTACCGAAGTATTGGTATTTTTATTCATCCTTTATTTTGAGATTACAACGCGAATCGTTAACTTCGTAATTTAGAAAGCAAAATTACGTTTGATTAACTTATGGGAACACAATTGGATGATGAAATGCTATAATTACATAAAAGTAAAATTATTCTCAGGAGTATGTATACTTGTGCTACTATTTGTTGGCCATACATCCATCCAAGCACAAACGACAAAAGAGGAGCTGGATGCACTGGTCAAAGACTTCAACACCCGCATCTTTGAAGAAAAAAGTTCCTTTGAACAATATGCCGATTCCGTTAAAAATGCCTATAAAGCTTATGTAGAAAAAGCGACAGCGGAATTCAACGCATACAAGAGCAACATTCAAAATGTTTGGGGAGGAGACTCGGTTATCCTCGACTCGAAATACGAATGGGTCGAATACGGCGACGATTTCCTCTCGCGGTCTGTGGTCAATTTTGAAAAAGGTAATGCCATGGTCGAAGTTGCCGTAGATGTAGATGCCAACGAAAATGAAATCAATGAAAAACTTACCGAAGCAATCTACCGGCTGATGGCCAGTAGAGGAAGCACATGTCCCTATCGCTCCCAAGTTGACCAATCAAAACCAATCACTCAAAATCCTGTTCTTGACGGATTGTTAGATTTATCCAAATATCAGTTAGACAATACGGTAGATACCGGTATAAGCAAAAAGGTTCAGGCCTCTAACAAAAAGAAAGTACCTCCCCAGCCGGTAGTCAGAGGAAGCGAGCTGAAAATTCCTTCCCCAAAACAGACAAAGAAACAAACGAAAAGACAAAAGACCTTGGCAAGGACCCGACTGGATGAGCAAGAAAAGCTGAAAGAAGAAAAAGAAGCTGCGGAGATCCGAGAAAAGGAATTACAGGATGCCAATGAAGAATCCAAAGAGGCTGTCGCATACCAAGTTGCACAACAAAGTAAAAAGAGTACTACCAACATAACGGGAAAAGACGGAAGCAGACGTAAGGTAATCTGTATCAATATGCCTTTGGTGCGCGACAACATATCAAAGTCGGCAGCTTTATATAAAGACATCGTAAAAAAATACAGTGAACGTTTCCAGATTGAGCAGCCCTTGATTTATGCTGTCATAGAACAGGAATCCTGCTTCAATCCGCAGGCTACCAGTCACATACCGGCCTATGGCCTCATGCAATTAGTTCCTACATCAGGCGGAATCGACGCCTATCGTTTTGTGTATGGCGTGGAGAAAGTGCCCACAAAAAGCTACCTGTTTGATCCCGACCAGAATATCGAACTAGGCACTGCCTATCTGCGCATTTTATACAACTGGTTCGAGAGCGTCAAGGATGTACATTGCAGAAGACTATGCGTTATAGCCGGTTATAATACCGGAGCAGGCAATGTGAGCCGGGCATTCATTGGGACGACGCAACTGAGCAATGCTTATAACGAGATCAACAAGTTTGACTACAAGCGGCTCTATCAACATCTGACCAAACATTTGAGTACAGACGAAGCCCGCAACTACGTGAAAGGCGTAACAAAGAAAAGAGAAAAATACATCAAATAACAGCGCTAACACCTAACAAAAGAATGCCTATGTATTGTCCTGAATGTGGAAGCCAATTAGATAATGACATGCTTTTCTGCCCCGAATGCGGAACGAAAGTAGAAAAACCGTCCGCGAAGGATTCTGAAGATTCGGTAATGAAAGGCATCTTGTTTACACATATACCCAATCTGGCCCAAAAATTAGCCGTCAGTCCACAAGAGATCACCAACCTGTTGGAGACCTTTATCCGACTTAAGGCAGAGCAGGGAGTTCTCTACAGACTGGCAGATGCGGGAGTTGAGTCAAAAGGCTTCTTCAACAAAAGAAAGAGCCTCACCCCAGACTCTCCGTGGTATGAATATGCCGATTTGCTCAAACAAATTCACGACCAAGAAACGCGAAATCACGAAGAGCCGTCGACTTTTCTGTTCATTATCGGTGGAGACGACATCATCCCCATGCCGGCGATACCACATTATTTAGGCAATGAGGCAAGTGATGCTGACAAGAAAATTGATACGGATATATTATATGCCTACCCGTATGGCGCCCAGATGAATGAAGCCATCTGTTCCGGACAGTTGTTCTTTTATGACGCACTATTTTATATCGGCAGACTGCCGTTGGCAACAGATGCTGTATTCCAGGACCTTGCAAACTACCTGCGAAGGACAATAGAAAATCCTGTCATTGACATCCATGCAGGCTATGGGCAATGCGATCCACACTGGATGAAAGTAACCGCCAAAGTAACGAACAGAATAAACAAAGAACAATTGTTTCCAAAGTACAACCCATTGCCGAAAGACATTCTATATGACCAGCTGTTCCTGACCCCGGAGGTAGACCATACAAATATCGGACAGGTATTCAATACGAATGCCCAATTGTTTTTCTTTAATTTACATGGCAGTGCAGCCAAAGAAACATTTTACTTTTTGGGGCAATCGACGAAAGACTCCTCAGACTGGAGAGTCGCCATCTATCCGGGGGTGCTTGCTGCATGCAAACATCCAAATGTTGTTGTATCCGAGGCATGCTATGGAGCCCGTTTCATAGGTTTTGACAAAGCACACAGCATGCTCTTGACAGCCATGTCCGCTAATACATTAATCTATTTGGGTGCATCGCGTGTTGCGTACGGACAGCCGGACCCACATGACCCAAGCAATCCTGTCCAAATGAGTAATGCCGATGTCATTACAGGAGCATTTGTAAACAACATGCTGGATGGCCTTCCGGCCGGTGCAGCCTTTTTCGAAGCCAGAAGATATTTGCATCAAGTATCTGAAATCGGTCCAATAGAATCGACTACCCTTGTAGAGTTCAATTTGTTCGGAGACCCGACATTGTTCATAATGAATTCAAAGATGAACAAAGCACCAGCTCCTACTATAGATGCTAAAATCGGAACATTGTTCACTCCAACAGCGGCCTCAAGCAAATTGGAAAATGTTCCCGTTTCAATGGAAGAAGAAGCAAAGCCTGTGTCTTTGCTGGCCCAGGTCAGAGCACAGGTAGACGCAAATATCGCAGAAATTCAATCGAAAATAAACGACCAGCTTTACAAACAATGGGGCATCAGCCCCAGAAAGCCTATCAGCATGAGTAGGACAACATCCTTGGGCGGACAAAAGGGTTATGAAATCCAATACGATTTGGATGACCATAAAAAAGCGCCGGAGGGCTTTTACAATCTACTGAGCGTATCTTCCGACTTGAATGGGAAAATAAGAAGTGTCAGAGTAACCAAATAATGTTTAATCTAAAAAATCACCATATATGAATTGCTCTAAATGCGGTGCCCCGCTAAAACCAAATGCCAAGTTCTGCGTAAAGTGCGGAACTAAAGTTTCCGGGAATGTACCTGAAACAGCGCAGCCTCAGAATCAGCCGAATGAAAGCCAACAAATTGGCAAAGATAACCAAGGAGACTTGATTGTGACGAACCAGCGCATCCACTGGAATATCACGCCCGGCCAGATTGCACGTATCATCACTGAACAGGAGATGGCAACCTACAAGGATGCCGAAGGCATTATTATAGCCGAGGGAACAACCGCCTTTATCCGCGCCAATGGCACAACAATAGCAACCATCAGTGGAGGCTCCTATGACTTCCAACCCAGAAGGGGTACAGTCGGTGAGGTCGTTTCGACATCCATCAACAATGCATGGCAAATCATTATCAATCTGTTCAAAAGCCGACGGAAGTTACTGGAAGGCCAATCCGAACAAGAAGCAAAGATTGAAATGCACGCCAAGCAGCAGAGAGAAATCTTTGCACAAGCCAAAGCAGGAGCTTCTTTCTCAATAGTTATCCTGTTGGACAGAGCCTTCCCTATGCTCGTTGGAGCCAAGCAGGAACATCCGGATGATTACAAGAACTTCAAGCCGATGCTCATCCATACCCGCCACCATGACATGAATGTGGGCCTGAACGCTTATTTCCGGATAAAGAAGCAGGAAGAGTTTATCTTACATTATCTCGTAGACAAGCAATATCTGAACACAGCAATACTGATTGATGAAATTGCCGAAACAGTAAGAACCACCATTCAGGAAGTTCTGTACGACCAACCCGTCATCTCCAATCGGATACCGGGTGAATTATTCCCCATCATCAAAGAGAATTTGAACAAGGTGGCCGAAGAAGCCTTTTGGGGATTGGAGATTGTGCGCATTGTTGAAATCTCAGCAGATAATGAGGACATACAGAGGTTCAATACCTTAAGCCATGAAATGTATCTTTCGGAACAGGAACTGGACTACCTCCGCCGCACGAATGACTTTAAGAATCGCCTTACCGACGTAAACAACAGCCAACAAATCCACACGGCACGTACGGCTGTAGAATTGCAGCAAAGGCTTAATGAAATCAACAGAGACCAGCTACTGTCAGAAGACGAAATGAACAAATTCGTCCTACTACTCGAGAACGAACGTTTGCTCCGCGAAGCACGTACCACCGAAGAGCGGGAAGCAGCCCTGGCTGAAATCGAAAGGACCAGACTCATACGTGAGGACGATCTGGCAGAAATCAGAGCACTAAGCGAACAGCATGCCTATCAACGGGGCATGGCTCTGAGATTGTCACAACTTAAAGACAGTATTGAGTTTGAGCGGATACGCATGGAGGGCGCCAATGAACTGATGGTGGAAAAAGCCAAAACTGAACTCCATATCCAGCAGATGATTGAAGATCAGAACGCTGCAAACAAGCAACGGAATGCTGATTTTGATTATCAGCAACGTAAACGGGATGCAGACCTGCAGTTCGAGCAACGTAAGCGAGAACACGATCTGGAGATGGAAGAAGACAAGCAGCAGCAGGAAAGACTCATGCAAATTCTTCAAGCACAAGAAGCAAGCAAAGAAAACGAGCGGAAACACCAAGCCGACATGCAGGCGCAACAATTTGCCCATAATGAAAATATGGCCAACATCCAAAGCAATCTGACTCCCGAACAAATATTAGCCATGAGCGGTGGAGATGTCGCTTTGGAATTTGCCCGATCCTATACAGCCCGCAGCAATGCCGACGTGGAACGAGCCGCCAGCGAACGCCTAAATGAAGAGCAGCGCAGAAATCAAGAGATGATGTATCAGTTGATGAACCGCATGCTGGACAATCAAGCAAACCAAGCCAATCTCCAGACACAACAGACATTTTATCAGCAACAAAGGGCCGACAATGCCTACAACCAATCTCTAAGCTACACGACAAGGCAAGGATACGCACCTAATGAACCTGTAAACAGACCTGCACAACAGGAACAGGCTCCATCTGCAACGCATGGCAACATCCCCGACCAAAGAAGCATACAGAAAACCACAGCAGACGAAAAGATTTATTGTCCGGAATGTGGTGCTTCCATCAGTAAAGATGCCAAAACCTGCCCCGAATGCGGTCAACCAATTTAAATAACTCGTTCACTAAATAAAAAATAAATGGATACCTATACAGGTCATATTGAATATAAGCTGGCTGGTCAAAAATCAAAATCAGAAGGTTTTATGGCCTGTCTGATTACTCCGGCCGGAGAATCATACAGATTATATCGGAAAGGAGCCTTTGACATCAATGACAGTTTCTTTAAACAGTTCGACCAACAGGAAGTTGAAGTCAAAGGTGAATTGGAGAATACGGGATTTATATGCGTCACTTCCGTCAGGACTTCCGAAGGGAAGCTTGTTCAAGTACCGGATCAACCTTTGCTCCCAACGGATTTGGTTTTCCAACCGGCAGAAAAATCAGAAGGGAAGACCTGCTGCATAAACGAAAAGAAAGTGCCGACAAAAAACAAGCCGACACTCCTATTGAAAAAAAAGAAGAAAAGCAACAATAACTTAAAAAGGAGAAAAAGATGAATACGAATAAATTTTGTCCGTCGTGTGGAGAACCTGTTACCCCCGACATGAAATCTTGCCCCAATTGCGGTGAAAATCTTGTGGACGACACCCTTCCTCAAACAAATGGGAACGACGGCCTGAAAAAGGCCCAGACCCTATCGGAAGAAACAGAAGCGGACAAGGACGGCATTCAGTTGGGAAGCAGAAACAATATTGTAGGTGATGTCACAGGGCGTAAGATTGAAACACAATCGATGATTGAGAATACGAATACGCACGTGGAAGCTAACACTACAAACAGTGTCAGTACATCACATGTGGACAATTCACAGAAAGTGGTCAACTCTAACACCAACAATGTCACCTATAACATTATCTATCAGAATACCGGACAAGGAGCTGCCCAACAGCCGAATCAGGGTCCAGGCATACCCGACTTTAACCCCGGCCAACCCTTCCAACCCAATCCCACCCCGCAAGCAGTTTCCGACTCAAATGCTTCGAAAGGAATCGGCGCAATAGCAGGCGGCCAGGGGAATAAGCCTAAAACCGGAAACAATACAAACGGCAATATGAAGACAATCATTGCTGCCTGTATCGGACTGGTTGTTGTCATCGGCTTGTTCTTCATTATAAAGACTCCGGAAGATAACAGTATCCCCCAAGATGAAAATGCGATTCCGGAATCTGTCGAGAAAGCCACAGGAAGCAGTGATACAGAGAGTTCTGCAGCCGAGCAACCGTCGATTTCCACCGAGGCTTCCCCTGAAGTAAACGAACCGGCTGCAACCAAGAAGCAGACAAAGGCCTCTGTAGAAAAAGCCACCGATTCCAACTACGAAAAAGGAATGGAAGCATACAAATCCGGTGATGCTTTGGAGGCTATCAAATGTTTCAAATCCTCAGGTAGCGCCGAATCGAACTACATGCTAGGCGTCATTTATGAGCAAGGATGTGGGAATGTAGCAGCCAACGCCATGATGGCCCGGAAATACTTCAAGACAGCAGCCAAAATGGGCAGCGAAGCTGCCAAAGCCAAGCTATAATTCCACCCAGTTGCAAGAATTATTAATCAATTAAATACCTTATGAATATGAAACGAATTGGAATGAAACGAATTGGAGTGAATGTCCTTTTCTTATTGTTTTTCGCATTATTTGTCAATGCACAAGATAGCAAATACAGAAAACCTGTTGTGGTTGTCAATTATTTCAATAAATCCTCAGAAATCAGCAGCGGCGACTGTGAGCTGGCCAGAAACGCCGTTTTGGCATCCTTGTCAAAATACCCAAGATTAAGGGTAGTCGACGTGGAAACAGAATCATCCATCGATGAAGAGACCAAACGCAGACTGAAAGAAGCCGCATTGGCCGATGAACTTGCCCGTAGCGGACAGATGAAACAACTGGGAGCTGATTATATCTTGGAAGGCCACATTTCCAAACTGGGAACACAACGTGAAAAAGATTCCAAAGGGAATATTACGTATGACGGCTCCATGGCTTACACAATTAAGATAGTTTCTACCGAAGACGGAACCGTAGCATTCTCCAACAATTATACGGCCTCAGTCGGCTCACGCAAGACAGAAGCGGAAGCAAAAACAGAGGCCTTGAAAAAAGCCGGCGTTAATTGCGACCTGATTGAGAGTGTGTTCCCCTTGAACGGTACTTTGATTGAAGTGGACTATACGGAAAAAAAGGGCAAAATGAAGACCTGCTATGTCAGCCTGGGCAGCCTGCACGGAGTGGAAGAAGGAATGTTTCTGGATGCAAAAAGCGTTACAAACATTGCAGGCCGAACGGTGTATGAAGAAGTTGGAGTGCTCAAAATTGAAAAAGTATTGGCCGAAGACTTGTCCGAATGCTCTGTTGTCAGCAAGGGAAAAGAATTATTGGAAGCTGTCAAAGAATATCTGAAACAGAAAACAATCAATGAGGCAGATGCCAAGCCTCTGCTGGTAAGTTCACGATGTGACACAGGAAACCTCTTCAAAGACATAATCCACATATTCAAATGATGAAACGAATAAGCATTCTTTTAAGTATTCTGTCTCTCTGCCATATTTTGATATATGCACAACTTGGAAGCGACTGGCAGAAAGTCAGATGTATATCCAGTGATGAGAACATTGCTGTGTTCACATCCGAGGGAGAAGCGTCTAAAAAAGATGAAGTTGGCAAAGACGCAAAACGCCGTCTGTTCTATGCCTTGTTCTATAAAGGGGTCATCGGATTCAACGATACCCAACCTTTGATTACAAAGGACAATGCAAGCTATACAGATCCTTTCTTCAACGACGCACAAAGATATGAATCGTATATCCTAGACACGGAAGGAGCCGATGAGACCCAAAAGGTAAACAAAAAGCATCGGGCCACTTGCACCATAACCGTAAGCATCAAGCTTCTAAAGAAGTTCTTGGCTGACGCAGGTTTGATGGAAAGCACTACACCGGTCTTTGGTGAAGAAGGAGGTCCCGTCATGCCTACAATCATAGTGGTACCTTATAAGAAAACCGGCGAAACTTATCAGTCCATTCTGGAAAATGATTTCGACCGGCGCGTAGCTGTCGCCAATGTACAGGACGGATTCCGTTCACGAAAGGTTACTACCTATGACCTGGCTGCAGTAATCCGCTCGACACAGAGACGTTCCGAATACGAGAACAACAGCAATGCCGCCGACTCCAATGACAAGCAGTTACTCCTGTCGTCGGGTGCGGATGTTTATGTGGAAGTGGATATGATTAAAGACAAAAACAACCAAGGAACACGCGTATCCTTGGTAATGAGAGCCTATGAAACAGCGACAGGCGCCCTGCTTGCCAGCAAGGATGGCTTTACCAAAAGATACCCCAACGCCGGCAGTGACTTGTTGGCCAAGTATGCTGTTCAGGATCATCTGCAACCTTTTCTTGACGACATCTGCTCCCATTGGGACGGCTCCGGCAAGGGGACAAAAGGTTCGAACGGCACCAGAGTTGTCCTGCAGTTTGCTATCGACGGCAGTTCTGCAACGACTTTCAACGATCCCGCTGGTCCAAACAACTATTCTCTATCCAACATCATCAGGCAATGGGTAAGAAAGAACTGCTACAAGGGACAATACCATCTGAAAGGCATCATGGCTGAAAGTATCATCTTCGATTCCGTGACCATGCCTCCTACCGATGCGGATGGTTTGTCGATGGATGCCGCCCAGTTCGCATTCCTGATAGAATCCTATCTCAAGGAAGAAATCGGAATTGATTGTTCCAGCCGGATTGATGGAAACATTATCTTGTTTACAATCTACTAATGATTTCAACCGTATGAGAAAATTGATTATAGCCCTTAATTTATGGTTGTTGGGAAGCCTCGCTCTGCTCGCCCAGCAACCGGCATGGGTTGCTGCACATCCGACAGACGACAATGCCTATATCGGTATAGGCTTCGCCGCACTGAAGGAACCGGACTATATCCAGAAAGCAACCCAAAATGCACTGAATGACATTGCACTGCAAATTGCCACGAGAATAGAGTCAAACTCCTTCATGCATACGGTGGACATAGACGGAAAATCCAGGGAATTGTTCGAAGACAAAATAAAGAGTTCCGTCGTGTCGTACCTGGAAGGACAAAAACTGATGGACAGCTACCAGGATGACCGTAACTACTACGTCTACTATTCATTGGACAAAGCCGCTTATGAACAATGCATACAGAAGCACAAGCGTACAGCTATCAACACAGGGTTGGACTACTACAACAAAGCCCAACAAGCGCTGGATGCCAACAGTCTGGTTACGGCAGTCCAATTGCTTGGGAAAGGCCTTGATGCAGTTTCTCCGTGGCTGTTCATGGACCTCTCCACGACGGTCGATGGAAATCGTTTTGACGTCCCTGCCGAATTGTACAATGCCTATATACAGGTATTCGACGGACTGACGATAACCACCAATCAGCTGAACATTGAGGGAGAGGCCTTCAAGCCGATAAAGACACCGATTGCCGGCTGCCTTTCAAAGAACGGGGCTGTCGTACAGAATGTTAAGTTAAAGGCGGAATTTGTTGTCGGTTCAGGCCAAATTACTCCACCCGTAGCAACAGACTATAACGGGACCTCCGAGTTTTATGTTACCAACATTACATCAAAAGCATCGGTACAAGAAATACATATTTCCATCGATGATTCCTTCATCGCAGATTTACCTGTATCCTACCGGCAATTGATAAAGAACCAGTCGTGGCCATCCGCCAAAATAACCATTACGTTGGCTCCACAGCAAGTGACGGCCTATCTGAACGTAAGCAACAGTGATCTGTCATCCTGTGAAAAGCAGATAACAGCCATACTGGCCAACCAACACTTCACCATGACTGAAGATCCGGACAATGCCACCCTCTTCATCGACTTGTCTACATCGCTGGAATTAGGAGGAGTCGTTGCCGGAGATCTGTATGACCTCAACGAATGTTTGTGCGGACTTGTACTGAAGATCTATGACAACCAAAGCACAACGCTCCTGCTCAACTATGTGGTAGACCGTCTTCGTGTACTTGCGCCTGTCAACAAAAGTCCTGAACAAACAGAAATGATGTGTGTCCGGGAATTAATGAAAAGGGTTAAACGTGAATTGCCCAAACAGATCAAAAATCTGGTGTTAAATTAACCAAGAAAAAGAATCTCCAATAACTGATTATAGTGAACGTCATGAAACAATGTATTTATTACCTGATAACAGCTTTGTCTGTACTATTATTGGCTGCATCATGTAAATCTTCAAAAAATACAGCCAAAAAATCACCCATAAAGACTTTTGTCCAGCCCTGCTCCGATCTGGTCCAGTCGGATACAAATCTGAGAGCTTGGGCCATGGGCCGATCGGACTCCGAAACGACCGCAAGAAAGAAAGCCACGACTATGGCATATTCGGAGTTGGCCGGTATGCTGGAAAAGACTGTAGGCGAAATGATCGAGGAGTATGCCACCACATTGTCCGAAGGCAAACAAGCTGCCTCCAAAGAGCTCTTGCAGCAGAAGACAATCACCACAAGCAACAGAGTGGTCAAAGGTGCCAAAATTGTTTGCGACCAATGGACCAAGGATGAAGAAACCGGACAATATGCGAACTATATCGTTATGGAAATCAATATAGATACTTATATCCGCATATTAAGTGATGAATTAAAGAAAGCTGGAAATACGGTAGACAGCGACCTGCTCAAAGAATTATTCATCAAGCACATAAGCAAATAACGCTCTGCACGAGAATTATCTGAAGGCCGTCACAAAATGCAATTGGGACGGCCTTCCCTGTTTCTTCCGGCTGACAGAACATTGTGCCAGCCCACCCTCTTCAATGCATTTTTCTCCATATCGCAGCTCACTTCCTCACCGAAGCGCGGTACTCACGGATGAAGTTTTCCAACTCCTGTGCTCCCTTTTCGGTAGAAATGCCACGAAGATAAGTAAACATAATGGATTCGTAAACGTCCAGAAAGGAATATTTCTCGCAAATATTGCTATTTATCAGCAAGTCAAGCTGTTCATGGACCAGCAGATTGACAATGGCAAAGTTGATGTCGTCACGGAAGATACCCTGCTTCACCCCCTCCTTGAAGAAGTTGACCACCTCTGCCGAGTCGCGGTTCTTGTCGTTCTTGAGCAGTTCGTAGGCCTTGGGATACTTCTTGATGTCTTCGAAAAAACTCTTGTGGGTGGTATGAAACTTCTCGATGCTGCGCAGATAGAGCTTGAGCAGCACTTCGAGCACATGGGCCGACTGCCCAAGAATGGTACGGATATACTCGTTCGTCTCCTGCCGTTCCTTGCGGATGCAGTCTTCCAGCAACATCTCCTTGTTGGCAAACACTTCGTAGAGCGTACGCTTGGAGATACCCATCGATGCGGCAATGTCGTCCATCGTGATGCATTTGATGCCGTGGGTCTTGAATGCCTGCATCGCTCTCTCTATAATCCGTTCTTTCAGTTCAACACGCGAGGTTGAACGCTTTGTATTCTCACTCATTCTCAATAGATTATCATTCGACTCACCTGCCTGAGGCCTAAATTCGCTACAAATATAAAAAAAGGAAACTCAATTTCCGCATCGAGTTTCCTTTCTTTTCATCAGGTTTTAATAAAAATTACAATTCTCCGTTAATAATCGAACTTCATGCGGTTGAGAAAAGCCACCGTCTTGTGGATTTCCTTGTACATCACGATGTCTTCCCGCACGAAAGGCACTTCTTTCCGATAGGCATGCAGGAAGCGTTCGAGCACAGGCGAAGTCTTGGCCGGACGACGGAAGTCGATGCCCTGGGCAGCGTTCATCAGCTCGATGGCCAGGATGTGTTCCAAGTTGTCCATCACGCGGTAGAGCTTGGTGGCAGCATTGGCCCCCATACTGACGTGGTCTTCCTGTCCGTTGCTCGACACGATGGAGTCGCTACTGGCGGCATAGCAGTACATCTTGTTCTGGCTCACCATCGAAGCGGCGGCATACTGCGGTATCATGAAGCCCGAGTTCAGTCCCGGATTGGCCACCAGAAATTCGGGCAGACCGCGCAGGCCCATGATGAGCTGCGCCACACGCCGTTCGGAGATGTTGCCCAGTTCGGCCAGGGCGATGCACAGGAAGTCGTAGGCAATGGCCAACGGCTGTCCGTGGAAGTTTCCGCCCGATATGATGAGGTCTTCGTCGGGGAAGATGGTGGGGTTGTCGGTGACGGAATTGATTTCGGTGAGCAGCACCGATGCCACGTAGCGGATGGCATCTTTCGTAGCTCCATGCACCTGCGGAATGCAGCGGAAGGAATAAGGATCCTGCACGTGCTGCTTGGGACGAGCTATCAGCTCACTGCCTTCCAGCAGTTTGCGGAAAGCGGCACCCGTCTCGATCTGTCCCTGGTGGGGACGTATCTGCTGGATGCAGTCCATGAAGGGGTCGATGCGGCCGTCAAAGGCTTCGAGCGACAGGGCGGCAATCAGGTCGGCCCGCCGCGAGAGGCGCTGTGCCTTGAGGATGGCAAACACGCCGTTGGCGCTCATGAATTGGGTGCCGTTGAGCAGGGCCAGTCCTTCCTTGCTCTTCAGCTTGACCGGCTCCCAGCCGAACTCGTCGAGCACACTGATGGCCTCGCACTTCTTTCCCTTGTAGTAGACGTCACCCACGCCGATGAGGGGCAGGAAGAGATTGGCCAGCGGAGCGAGGTCGCCCGAAGCGCCCAGCGAGCCGCGATCGTAGACAATGGGGAGGACATCGTTGTTGAAGAAGTCGAGGATGCGCTGCACAGTGATGACCTGCACACCGCTGTGACCCAGCGACAGGGCATGGGCCTTGAGGAGCATCATCAGCTTGACAATGACGGGCTTGATTTCCTCGCCCACACTGCAGGCATGGCTCTTGATGAGGTTTTCCTGCAGGGTTTCGAGTTCGTCGGGCGAGATGTTCTTGTTGCACAACGAACCGAAGCCGGTGGTGATGCCATACAGAGGGACATCGGACTCGGCAATCTTCCGGTCCAGATAGTCGCGGCAGCGCTGGATGCGTTCGCGGGCCTCGGGGGCCAGCTCCAGCTTGATGTTTTCGTTGATGATGCGTTCGAGGAGGTCGAAGGTCAGCTCACCCGAACCTATCTGATAGACATTCCTGCTCATACGCGTAATTCTTGGGTGATGGATTCCAGCAAACGGGCTTCTTCGTCGCAGGCTTTCCGCTCGAGGTCGTCGGCCTCGGCCTGCAGGGCAGCCACAAACTCCTTGTCTTTCAGCGAGCCCAGATTGATGCGGACGTTGAGCAACGCGCCCAGCACCGCATTGCGGGCAGACATCATGGCCACGCAGGCATCGGTCACGGCGTTGCGGTTGCCGTTACGGGCCACGTAGGCCAGGGCTGGCATCAGGGCAAAGGCCTTGCGGGCCACTTCCATCGGCACCAGGGCCGCCTGTCGGGTAGCCTCCTGAATGGCCGCACTGCGGGCCGCCTTTTCTTCATCGGTGGCCTTGGGCATCTTGAAGCAGGCAAATACGCGGTCGTAGGCCTCGGAGTCGCGGTCGATGTCGGCCGTAAAGCCTTCACGGGCGGCAGAGAGGTCGGCCGCCACACGCTCCATCTCGGCCCAGCTGACTTCGTAGTTCTTCTTGCCCACGGTGAGCCGGGCCACCATGGCTCCCAAGGCCGAGGCCAACGCGCCACTCAAGGCGGCCACACTGCCGCCCCCGGGGACGGGGTCGCTGCCCGCCACTTTATCCAAAAAATCGGTTACTTTCAGTTCTGTCAACATGGTATTACATTTTTATTAGGGGTGATACAATCATAAAATCAGTTCCATCCGTCAGGCAATAGGCCAAATGACCCCTTCCTTGATGGTGGTATAGACGCAGTTCATGCCCACATAGTAGGGCAGGAAGTGATAGTTGTCCGTATCGAGCACGGCAAAGTCGCCCTTCTTGCCCACCTCGATGCTGCCGATGCGGTCGGCCCGGTTCAGTGCCGCCGCGCCGTTCAGCGTCAGGGCAGTGATGGCCTCCTCCACGGACATCTGCATGTAGATGCAGGCCAGGGCAAAGGTCAGCGGGATGGAGCCGGAGAAGCAGCTGCCGGGATTCAGGTCGGTGGCCAGGGCCACGGCGCAACCGGCGTCAATCATCTGCCGGGCACGGGCATAGGGCTCGCGCAGGGCGAAAGCCGTCAGCGGCAGCAGCGTGGCCACCACACCCCGCGAGGCCATCGCGTCGATGTCGGCGTCGGAGGCATGGAGCAGGTGGTCGGCCGAAACGGCTCCCAGCTCGGCAGCCAGACCGGCTCCGCCCAGGGAAACAATCTCGTCGGCATGCAGCTTCAGAGCCAGGCCCTGTTCGCGGGCGGCCAGCAGCAGGCGGCGCGACTGTTCGAGGGAGAAGACGCCCTCCTCGCAGAACACGTCGCAGAACTCGGCCAGCCCGTTCTTCACCACACAGGGCAGGACCTCGCGTATCAGGAAGTCCACATAGTTGTCCGTCCGCCCCACATACTCCGCAGGCACGGCATGGGCGCCCAGGAAGGTGGGCACCACGTCCACCCGCCGGTGCTCGTCACAGGCCAGGCTCTGCATCACCTTCAGCTGGAGCAGTTCGGTGGACTTGTCGAGCCCGTAGCCGCTCTTCCCCTCGACGGTGGTGACACCCATGGCCAACATGCGCTTCAGGAAATCCTCGGCACGGGCACGCAGGCGGATGAAGTTGCTGGCGCGGGTAGCCTTCACGGTACTGACGATGCCGCCGCCCCGCCGCATGATGCTCATGTAGCTCTCGCCCCTGAGCCGCCAGGAGAATTCCTCGGCCCGCTCGCCGCCGAACACAAAGTGGGTGTGCGAATCCACAAAGCCGGGCAGCACACACCGTCCGCGGGCGTTGTAGTGCCAGTAGTGCTGGTAATAGCCGTCACGGCTCTCGCCACGGTTGGGCCCCACGTAGGTGATGAGGCCGTCCGTCACTTCGACCGTCGCATTCTCCAGCACCTGCACTTCCGCCATCTCCCGGCCTTTCCGGGCCGAGAAACCAGTCGGGGTGACCACACGGGCATTGAATATAATCAGGTTTTCTGCCATAGCCTTCCTCCGTCATTCTTCCATGATCCGGGCTTCCAGCACCTGGCGCAGGGAGAAGTTCTCCAGTCCGAGGTAATAGGAAGCGGTGTCTATCAGTGCCTCCATCGGCACCAGGCCGATGATTTCGCTGCCCACAATGCTCACGCCGTAGCGGCGGGCCTCGATGCGCACCAGCTCAAAGGCACGGTAGAGGGCCGTGCGGGTATAGTCGGTCATGTTGATGGACACCTGCGTGATGCCGCGGTCCTTCAGTTCCACGCCCATGGCCTTGCAGTAGCGCAGGCCGCCGCCGATGAAGCGGATCTTCTTGGCGATGTCGTGGGCTATCTCCAGGCTGGGTGTCGAGAGGTTGATGTTGTAGGCCACCAGCGGCATGCGGGCTCCGATGGCCACGGTGCCGGCCGTCGGATGGCGTTCAGCAGGGCCGAAGTCGGGCTTCCACTCGGGCTGGTGTATCTTCTCGGCCATGCCTTCGAATTCACCCTTGCGGATGGCGGCCAGGTTTTCCCGGTGGGGAGCCGTGGCC
Organism: Mediterranea massiliensis; assembly: GCF_900128475.1. Taxonomy (GTDB): domain Bacteria; phylum Bacteroidota; class Bacteroidia; order Bacteroidales; family Bacteroidaceae; genus Bacteroides; species Bacteroides massiliensis_E. Next base: position 20,140 of record NZ_LT635839.1, read on the forward strand.
GACTTTTCGTAGAGGAACACGGGCAGGCCGTACCGCCGGGCTGCTTCTTCGCCCACTTCCCGCGACAGGGTAATGGCATCGTCCATCGTCACGCCCCGGATGGGGATGAAGGGCACCACGTCGACAGCTCCCATGCGGGGATGCTGGCCCTGGTGGTGGTTGAGGTCAATCAGCTCCACCGCCACGCCGATGGCTTCGAGCACGGCGTCGCGCAGGGGTTCGGGTTCGCCCACCACGGTCACCACCAGGCGGTTGTGGTCTTCATCGTTGCTGTAGTCCAGCAGTTTCACTCCGGCCCGCGCACGGAAGGGGGCCACAATCTTGTCTATCTTCTGCAAGTCGCGTCCCTCGCTGAAGTTGGGGACGCATTCCATGATTCTGTTCATAAGGTCAGCGTTAAAGGTCTATTGAATGAGTTCCTGTATCAGCCGGTCGTCGGCCAGGTAGGGCATCGTGATGTGGTATCCGTCGGCATGCGTGCGGTTGAACTCGGCACTGGTCTCCATGGCATGCGGATTGCGGGCCCACGAACGGCGGGCCACACCGCCCATCACGTCCCACAGCATGGCCGAGCGCAGGATCCGGTCTACCCGCTCGGAGCCGTCGCACACCATGCCGAAGCCGCCGTTGATGGCCTTGCCGATACCGACGCCGCCCCCGTTGTGCAGGGCTACGAGGCTCATGCCACGGGCGCAGTTGCCCGCAAAGCACTGCACGGCCATGTCTGCCATGACGTTGCTGCCGTCCTTGATGTTAGCCGTCTCGCGGAAGGGGGAGTCCGTACCGCTCACGTCGTGGTGGTCGCGCCCCAGCATGATGGGCCCCACTTCGCCGCGGCGCACCATTTCGTTGAAGCGCAGGGCTATCTTCAGCCGTCCCTCGGCATCCTGGTAGAGGATGCGGGCCTGCGTGCCCACCACGAGGTTGTTCTTCTCGGCGTCGCGTATCCAGTTGTAGTTGTCCAGGTCCTGGCCGCGGCGCGTGGGGTCGATGCACTCCATGGCGGCACGGTCGGTCTTCACCAGGTCCTCGTGCCGTCCGCTCAGGCACACCCAGCGGAAGGGGCCGTAGCCGTAGTCGAAGAGTTCGGGCCCCATGATGTCCTCCACGTAGCTGGGAAAGATGAAGCCGTTCTTGTCACTGCCGTCGCGGGCTATCTCGCGGACACCGGCATCGTAGACGGCCTTCAGGAAGGAGTTGCCATAGTCGAAGAAGTAGGTGCCCCACTCCACCAGCTGACGGATGGCCTGATAGTGGCGGCGCAGCGAAGCGTCCACCAGCTCGTGGAAGCGGGCGGTGTCTTCGTGCAGCAGGCGGGTACGTTCCTCGAAGGTCAGCCCTGCGGGGCAGTAGCCGCCGTCGTAGACGGCATGGCACGAAGTCTGGTCGGAAAGCAGGTCGGGACGGATGCCCTCGCGCACGGCATACTCCAGCAGGTCGACGATGTTGCCGTGATAGGCCACGGACAGGGGCTGTCCGTGCTTCATAGCCTTTTGGGCCAAGGCAAAGGCATGGGGGATGGAGTCGGTCACCTCCTGCACCCAGCCCTGATCGTGGCGGGTGGCGATGCGCGACGCGTCCACCTCGGCAATGATGGCTGCCGCTCCGGCCATGACGGCTGCCTTGGGCTGTGCGCCGCTCATGCCGCCCAGGCCCGAGGAGACGAATAGGCGTCCGGCCAGATTGCCGTCCTGCGGAATGCCCAGCTTCAGTCGTCCGGCGTTGAGTAGGGTGTTGAACGTGCCGTGCACGATGCCCTGCGGCCCGATGTACATCCAGCCGCCGGCGGTCATCTGCCCGTAGTTGGCCACGCCCATCTGCATGGCGGTGTGCCAGTCTTCCTGGTTGTCATAGAGGCCCACCATCAGGGCGTTGGTCAGGATGACGCGCGGCGCTTCGGGCTTCGAGCGGAACAACCCTAGCGGATGGCCGCTCTCCACCACGAGCGTCTGGTCCTGTGTCAGCTCTTCGAGGTACATCTTCAGCAGGCGGTACTGCATCCAGTTCTGGCACACCTGTCCCGTCTCGCCATAGGTGACGAGCTCGTAGGGATAGAGGGCCACGTCGAAGGCCAGGTTGTTGTCGATCATCACCTGGAAGGCCTTGCCTTCGATGCAGCGGCCGCGGTATTCGTCGATGGGCTTGGCCTTGAGGTCGCCCTGCGGACGGTAGCGGTAGCCGTAGATGCGGCCGCGCGTGCGGAGTTCTTCCAGAAATTCGGGGGCCAGCTGGCTATGCAGCTCGGGCGGGATGTAACGGAGGGCATTCTTCAGCGCCACGGCCGTCCGGGCCGCATCGAGCGTGTAGCCGCGGTCGGGAGCACGGCGGATGCCCTCGACGAACGAGGGGTAAGGCGGAAGCACCTTGCTCAGAGATATTTCCATAATAAACGGAGATTAGAGGTTACAAATTGTCAATCAAGACGAAGTTTACTTGGCGCAATATACAAAACAATCCCGATATTTGCAATGAAATACCGGGATTATTTATCAAATAGTCAGAAAAACAGGTTTCGGGAGCGGTTTAGTCGTCAGCGTCCATGTCGATGACGTTGAACTTCGTGTCGAACTTGATTTCCCAACGGTTGCTGAGCTGTACTTCGTAGGAATAGCGGTCCTTCTCCAGCTTGACAATTTCAGCATCGGGATAGCGGTCGGCCACAAACTTCTGGATGGGCTGCGGAACAACGGCAGCAGGCACCTCCGACATACGGCACTGGATGTCGGTCCATTCGCCTTTCTTGTTGAACTCCACCTTGCTGCCGCTGGTGAACATCACTTCGTAGGAGGTGTCGAACAGTTCGGAGTCTTCCTTGGCAAAGGCCACTTTCTCCGAGGCGAAATGCTTCTTGACAAACTGCTGTGCGGCGGCGGGGAGCTGCTCGAAGGTGATGGGTTTGTCGTTGTCGGCCGATGCCAGCTGAATGGTGAACACGCTTACCAGTAAGAGGAACAATTTTTTCATAATCGTAAGTTTTTAAAGGGTTATTACTAAATTTGATTTCTGTCTTTTTTCTCGTTTTCGTACTGCAAAGGAAAGCAGTCATTCTGGAAAGAATTGGGAAAAATGAAGGAAATGAAAGAAAAAAGAGAATTTTTTTATTGCGAAGGCTGTATTCCGCCCCGCAGCCAGCGATATAACCCCTTAAAAACAAAAAGCAAATGGCAAAGCCCCCGTCAGTCTTCGCTGCGGCTCTGCTTCAGGGCCCGCAGGTAGCGTACCATCACGCCGGCCGACTCGCTCGTTTCCAGCCGGAGGTTCTCCTGCAGTTCGGGAAGGCCCTCGAGGAGGGACATCATCTTGTCCTTGCCCACAAACTCGGCACGGCCGGTCTCGGGATTGATTTCGTAGAACACGCGGGCAGCCACCAGCGCCGACGCGGCAATGGCATCGCCCACCTCGCCGCCCAGCTTCGTGGCGTCGGGCGACTGGGCCGTGCTCGTGGCAGCCTGGCCGACGGGCTGGGCACAGAAGTAGAACTTGTCGCCCACGTGCATGGTGGCCGCATAGCAGTTGCCGAAGCGGTAGCGCTTGTAGCGCATCTTGCGGCAGTTGACGTAGAGGGCCGTATCAATCCGCACCGCATAGCAGCGACGGTTCAGATAACGGCTCAGGCCACGGTTGTCCACCGCCTCGATGCGGTAGTCACCTCCACCCATCAGCAGTATCTGGTTCTTGCTGCGACGCTCCACCCGCAACGTCGTCACCGTGTCGCCGTCGCACTCCACCAGTTCGCGCAGGTTGGCATACATAATCTGCTGCGCCTCGCAAGGCAGGAACAGCCCCGAGACGCCTAACAATGCCAGCAACACTACCCATTTCTTCATATCTGAAAGTCTCCTTTTTCCGGTTCGTTGGTTTTGCGAGCTAAAGGTAAGGCATTTTGGAAAAACCTGCAAGCCTGCGGCTAAAAATGTTTCAAACGGCAGACAACCAGCACCGGATTGTCATCCGTTTTCGCCCCGCCTGCATAGTCGGGTATCATTGGCTGCGGTTTGCTGCCGGCCTCGTTCCTCAGAACAACCATCAAACCAGCTATAATCTGCCCGGGAAAACCAAAGGAAACGATTGTGCTGAATACCAGCATTGTACGGAACAAGTCGAAGGAAAGCTGGAGAAAGCCCACAAAAGCGACGGCGGACTTCGTACTTCTGCCGACTTTTCATACCTTTGCCACGCAAACCAACACTGAACAACTTATGATGAGCGAAAACGAAATACGCGCCGCCTACCGGCAGGATGCCGAACGCGCGGCCGGCGAAGTGACAAAGACGCAACGACTGATTTACCGCACCGGCACCCTGCGCCTGCTGCTTTTCGGCGGAGCCGTGGCGGCGGTAATAGGCCTGTGGGGCCAGGGCGCGCTGATGTATGCCGTGACGGCCGCCTGCCTGCTGCCCTTCCTGCTGCTGGTGAAGTACCACAACCGCCTGTTCCTGCGGAAGGACTATCAGGAGAAGCGGCAGGAGGTGAACCGACAGGAGCTGGCCGCGCTCGACCAGGATACCTCGGCCTTCGACGACGGCAAGGAATTTGCCGACCCGGCCCATCCCTATACGTACGACCTCGACGTCTTCGGTCCCCGCTCGCTCTTCCAGTACGTCAACCGCACGTGCACCCGCCTCGGACGCGAACAGCTGGCCGGGTGGATGGCCTGCCACCTAGACAAGCGGGAACCCATCCTCCGCCGGCAGGAGGCCGTGCAGGAACTGGCGGGCAAGCCGTCATTCCGCCAGCACTTCCGCATCCTGGGCCTGCTGAACAAGGGGCAGGCGGCCGACCGTGCCGAGCTGCTGGAGTGGGCACAAAGCCCCGTCCGCTACCGCAACCGCGGCCTGCTGCGACGGCTGCCCCACGTGGTGACGGCGGTCAACCTCCTCTGCCTCCTGGGTGTCGTGACGGGCGTGCTGCCGGGCAACGTATGGGGCGTCTTGTGGTTCGGCATCGTGGTAGCCAGCTTCGCCTTCACGCGGCAGATCACCAAGGTACAGAGCGTCTACGGACAGAAGCTCCGCATCCTGGGCACCTACGCCCAGCTGCTGCAGACGATGGACGAGGAGCCGATGGAAGCCCCGCTCCTGCGGGCCGTCAAAGACAAGATTGGAGGTGACCGCCGACAGGCCTCGCAGGCCATCCGGCGGCTGGTGAAACTGATGAACGAGCTGGACCAGCGCAACAATTACCTGATGTACACCGTGCTGAACGGCTGCTTTTTCTGGGAGCTTTGGCAGATTATGCGCATCGAGGCGTGGAAGGAAGTCCATGCGGGCGAACTGCCGCACTGGCTGGAGGCCATCGGCGAGATGGACGCACTCTGCTCGCTGGGCACGTTCGCCTACAACCATCCGGAGGGATACTCCTACCCCGACATTCTGGGCGATACAAACACGGGGACGGACAACACGGAAACGCCTTTCCAGCTGGTGGCCGAGACGATGGGCCATCCGCTCATCCCGCGCGACCGCTGCGTGTGCAACGACATCCGCATGACCCGCCGCCCCGCCTTCATCATCATCACGGGGGCCAACATGGCGGGCAAGAGCACCTACCTGCGCACCATCGGCGTGAACTACCTGCTGGCCTGCATCGGCGCGCCCGTCTGTGCCAAGCAGATGTCACTCTACCCCGCCCGACTGATGACGAGCCTGCGCACTACCGACTCGCTCAGCGACAACGAGTCCTACTTCTTCGCCGAGCTGAAGCGGCTGAAGTCCGTCATCGACCGCCTGCAAAGCGGCGAGCAGCTCTTCATCATCCTCGACGAAATTCTGAAGGGCACCAACTCGGCCGACAAACAGCGGGGTTCGTTCGCCCTCGTCCAACAGCTGGTGCGTCTGCAGGCCAACGGCATCATCGCCACGCACGACCTGCTGCTGGGTACACTGAAGGACCGCTTCCCCGACTGCATCGACAACTTCCGCTTCGAAGCCGACATCACCGGCGACGAGCTGACTTTCTCCTACCGCCTCCGCCCCGGCGTGGCGCAGAACATGAACGCCTGCTTCCTCATGAAGAAGATGGGGATTGCCATGGATCTATAAAAAAGAGACACCACAGACTACACGGATTTACACAGATTTCTCCTACTCAGCTATCGACTGATAAAAAACATAATCTGTGTAAATCCGTGTAATCTGTGGTGCAAAAAAAATCAGTCCTTCTTCTTGAACAGCGCAAAACTTTCGCCGAACGTACGCGAATAGAACAGCAGCACGGCAATGGTTCCGCAGCTGATAGCCGCATCGGCCAGGTTGAAGACGGGACTGAAGAAAATGAAATGCTTGCCTGCCACGAAAGGCATCCACGACGGCCAGTCGAACTCGAACAGCGGGAAGTAGAACATGTCCACCACACGCCCGTACAGCCAGTCAGCATAACCCTGCCCCGCCGGCACGAACGTGGCAATGCTCATCCGCGTGCTCTCGCTGAAGATGGCGCCGTAGAAGATGCTGTCGATGACATTGCCCACCGCCCCTGCAAAAATCAGTGCGATGCACACGATGTAACCCATCTTGAAGCGCGCCTTGGCCAGCCGCCAGATGTACCACAGGATGACACCCGAGAACACCAGCCGCATCAGCGTCTGCACCGCCTTGGGCATCACCTGCATGCCGAAGGCCATGCCGTTGTTCTCGATGAAAGCAATGTAGAACCAGTCCGTGATGCGGATGCTCTGCCCGTAATACATGTGGGTCTTCACCTCGATCTTGATAAGCTGGTCCAGAAAGAGGGTGAGCACAATGATGCCCACCGCCAGCCAGAATCGGTTGTATTTCTTGTCCATAACGTTCGGATAACACATAAAAGTTCTTGATACGCGGGCAAAGGTATAAAAAAGCGGGGAATTATCGGTGCCGGACATGCAAATACATCAACCCGTCCCCACAAAGCACTGCCACACCACCCGACGAAGCACTGGCAGGCACCCTCACAAAGCACTGCGTCAGCGGGCAACGGAGCACTGCCTTGTACCCTCACGGAGCACGGCATGAACCCGCCAGGGCATAAAAAAAGCCGCCCCAATCCCTGGGACGGCTTTCATATCATATAAGAATAGTGTCGGATTACTCAGCCTTTGCTTCTTCAGCAGGAGCTTCAGTTGCAGGAGCCTCTGCAGCGGGAGCAGCTTCCGTAGCGACAGCCTTCTTGGAAGAACGGCGCGTACGGGTTGCCTTCTTGGCCACCTTGTCCTTAGCCATGTTCTCGTTGTAGTCAACGAGTTCGATGAAGCACATCTCGGCGTTGTCACCCAGACGGTTACCAGTCTTGATGATGCGAGTGTAGCCACCCGGACGGTCGGCAATCTTTACAGAGATTTCCTTGAACAGTTCAGTTACAGCATACTTGTCTTGCAAGTTGCTAAATACTACACGACGGGAGTTTGTAGTGTCGTTCTTTGACTTGGTGATCAGCGGCTCAACAAACTTCTTCAGAGCTTTAGCCTTTGCAACGGTCGTAGTGATTCTTTTGTGCTTGATCAGAGAGCACGCCATATTGGCCAACATAGCGTTTCTGTGAGAAGCAGTACGACCCAGATGGTTGAATTTCTTGTTATGTCTCATTGTTTATTCTTTATCTAATTTATATTTAGAAATATCGGTTCCAAACGACAGATTCAGACTGTCCAGCAAATCATCAAGCTCGGTCAGCGATTTCTTACCGAAGTTGCGGAACTTCAGGAGGTCGGTCTTGTTGAACTGTACCAGATCGCCCAGGGTCTCGACGTCGGCAGCCTTCAAGCAGTTGAGGGCACGAACAGAGAGGTCCATATCGACGAGCTTGGTCTTCAGCAACTGACGCATGTGCAATACTTCCTCATCAAACTCTTCATTGCCGTCGGCATCGTTGTTCTCGAGCGTGATCTTCTCGTCGGAGAAGAGCATGAAGTGATAGATCAGGATTTTTGCAGCTTCCTTCAGCGCCTCTTTCGGGTGAATGGAACCGTCGGTAGTAATCTCGAGCACCAGTTTCTCGTAGTCAGTCTTCTGCTCTACGCGGTAGTTTTCCACCTGGTACTTGACGTTACGTATCGGAGTATAAATGGAGTCGATAGGAATTACATTCACATCAGTGCAGTATTCACGGTTCTCGTCAGCGGGAACATAACCACGGCCTTTGTTGATTGTAATGTCTATCTGCATCGTAGCTTTTGAATCTAAATGACAAATAACTAATTCAGGATTTAACACTTCAAATCCAGTCAGATACTTACTTATGTCACCTGCCTTAAATTCACTCGAATTCTCGATCGTGATACTTACCTTTTCGCTCTCGAATTCTTCTACTACTTGCTTGAACCGTACTTGCTTCAGGTTCAAGATAATGTTAGTAACATCCTCCTTTACACCGGGGACACTGGAAAATTCGTGCTCAACACCCTCGATTTTGATGGTGGTGATGGCAAAACCTTCCAATGAAGAAAGCAGGATGCGGCGCAGTGCATTACCCACGGTAATACCGAAACCGGGCTCCAACGGACGAAACTCGAACTTGCCGAATTTAGAGTCCGCTTCCAACATTAAAACTTTATCAGGTTTTTGAAATGCTAATATCGCCATGAAATCAATTATTATTTAGAGTACAATTCTACGATCAAATGTTCCTTAATGTTCTCAGGAATGTCAGCTCTTTCGGGTACGTGCAGGAGCTTGCCTACCTTTGCATTGTCGTCCCACTCCAGCCAAGGATACTTGCTGTGGTTGAAGCCAGCCAACGAGTTGGCAACTACTTCCAGAGACTTCGAACGCTCGCGAACACCAACCACCTGACCGGCTTTCAGAGAGTAGGAAGGAATGTTCACTACCTCACCGTCAACAGTGATGTGCTTGTGGCTTACCAGCTGGCGGGCAGCAGCACGCGTGGGAGCGATACCCAAGCGGAATACTACGTTGTCCAGACGGCACTCCAGCAACTGCAACAGGATTTCACCGGTAATACCTTTCAGTGTAGCTGCCTTCTCGAACAGGTTGCGGAATTGTTTTTCCAATACACCGTAAGTATATTTTGCTTTCTGCTTCTCACGAAGTTGCACACCGTATTCAGAAGTTTTTCTCTTTCTGGAGTTACCGTGCTGTCCGGGAGGATAGTTCTTCTTAGACAAAACTTTATCTGCTCCGAAGATACCTTCACCGAATTTACGGGCGATTCTTGATTTTGGTCCAGTATATCTAGCCATTTTCTTTTAAATATTTAATTGTTTAATTGATGAACTCAATTTGTTGCAGCCGCGATTGCAGAGAAGAAAAGTACAATCCAATAACAAAATCAAGTTTCATGCTTTGTAATAAAGGTAAATCTTAAACTCTACGTCTTTTAGGAGGACGACATCCATTGTGAGGCAGCGGAGTTACGTCGATGATTTCGGTAACCTCGATACCGGCTCCGTGAATAGTTCTGATAGCGGACTCACGACCGTTACCCGGACCCTTTACATAAGCCTTTACCTTTCTCAAGCCAAGATCGTAAGCCACTTTGGCGCAATCCTGGGCAGCCATCTGTGCTGCATACGGAGTGTTCTTCTTAGAACCTCTAAAACCCATCTTTCCGGCAGAAGACCAGGAGATAATCTGACCTTCGCTATTTGCCAGAGAAACAATGATGTTGTTGAAGGATGAATGAACGTGCAACTGTCCGTTGGCATCCACCTTTACATTTCTCTTTTTTGCTGCAACTGTTTTTTTTGCCATATCAACAATTATTATTTAGTAGCTTTTTTCTTATTAGCAACGGTTTTCTTCTTACCCTTACGAGTACGGGCGTTGTTCTTTGTACTCTGACCTCTAACAGGCAAGCCCAGACGATGGCGGACACCACGATAGCAACCGATATCCATCAGGCGCTTGATGTTCAGTTGAACTTCAGAACGAAGATCACCTTCTACTTTGTACTCGGCACCAATGATCTCACGAATCTTGGCTGCCTGGTCATCCGTCCAGTCTTTTACTTTCAGGTCCTTGTCAACACCTGCTTTATCCAAAATTTTTGCTGAACTACTACGACCTATACCGTAGATATAGGTCAACGCAATTTCTCCTCTCTTATTCTGAGGCAAATCGACACCAACTATTCTTATAGCCATATACTAAATTATTTTTTTTGCAAAAATAATAAATTATCCTTGACGTTGTTTATACTTAGGATTTTTCTTGTTAATAACATACAAACGGCCATTACGTCTAACGATCTTACACTCTGGCGTACGTTTCTTTAAGGATGCTTTTACTTTCATATCTTAAATTTATTTATATCTGAATACAATTCTTCCTTTCGATAAATCGTAAGGAGACATTTCGACTCTCACCTTATCTCCCGGCAAAATCTTGATATAGTGCATCCTCATCTTACCGGAAATATGAGCAGTAATCTCATGTCCATTTTCTAATTCAACGCGAAACATTGCATTAGACAATGCTTCAACGATAACTCCATCTTGTTCTATTGCAGATTGCTTAGCCATATTAATCTTTTAAATTGCTTGGTCTCCTAATACTTCTTCTATAAACTCGAATGATGAAAGGATGTCTGCCTTTCCTTCGCGCACCGCAATGGTATGCTCAAAGTGAGCGGCACACTTCCTGTCGCGCGTACGGACCGTCCAGCGGTCGGGCTCCATAACTACATGCCGGTCGCCCAGCGTAATCATCGGTTCGATGGCAATGCAGAGTCCGCGCTTGAGCATCGTACCCGTACCTCTACGCCCATAATTGGGAACCTGAGGATCTTCGTGCATCTCCTTCCCGATGCCGTGTCCGACAAACTCGCGGACCACACCGTAGGAATGAGACTCGCAATGCTCCTGTATGGCATATCCGATGTCACCCAAGCGTTTGCCGGGAACTGCATTTTCAATGCCGATGTACAGCGCCTCCTTGGTTACCTTCAACAGGTTGCGGACTTCCTCACTGACTTCACCCACACAGAACGTATAAGCCGAATCACCGCAGAAACCGTTCATGTACGTACCGCAGTCGACCGATACAATATCACCGTCCTTCAACACCACATTGCCCGGGATGCCATGTACCACCTGCTCGTTCACCGAAGTACAGATAGAAGCCGGAAACGGCCCACCATACGGATTGGGAAAACCCTTGAACGTCGGGATGGCACCATGATCTCTGATGAATTCCTCCGCCACTTTGTCCAGCTCGAGTGTTGTGACTCCGGGCTTGATAACCTTGGCTATCTCAGCCAAGGTTCGGCCCACGAGCAGATTGCTGGCGCGCAGCAACTCTATTTCATCATTTGTCTTAAGAAATATCACTTCAAAAAACTATTAATAGGCAGCTATATTTCCGCTACGGCCCTTGATACGTCCGGACTTCAACAAACCGTCATAATGTCTCATCAACAAATGACTTTCAACCTGCTGCAGCGTATCGAGGACTACACCAACAAGAATCAACAAAGATGTTCCACCAAAGAACTGAGCAAACTCGGCCTTCACACCGAACACACCAGCAAAAGCAGGCATGATGGCAACCAGCGCCAGGAAGAAGGAACCCGGCAGAGTGATACGCGACATGATAACGTCGATATACTCGGCAGTGCTCTTGCCCGGCTTGATACCCGGAATGAAGCCGTTGTTTCTCTTCATATCTTCGGCCATTTGAGTCGGATTGATAGTAATTGCAGTATAGAAATAAGTAAATACTATGATCAGCACTGCAAATACCAGGTTATACCAGAAGCTTGTATGATCAGTAAACGCACGCATGAAACCGCTCATCTCATTAGCCTTGCTCGACAAACCGATGATGGTAATGGGGATGAACATGATAGCCTGTGCAAAAATGATAGGCATCACATTAGCGGCATTCACCTTCAAGGGAATGTACTGACGTGCACCGCCATACTGCTTGTTACCGACAATCTTCTTTGCATACTGTACGGGAATCTTACGAGTTCCCTGTACCAGCAGAATGGCAAATGCGATAACAATGAGCAGCACCACCATTTCAATCAGGAACATCACCAGACCACCGGCCTTTTCAGTGACACGGGAAGTCAGTTCCTGAACGAACGACTGGGGAAGACGCGCAATGATACCAATCATGATGATCAACGAGATACCGTTACCGATACCTTTATCGGTAATACGCTCACCAAGCCACAAAATAAACATACTTCCGGCCGCCAATATGATGGTAGAAGTAATCATAAACAGAGTCCAATCTAATGAAGCATTTAAGGAAGGACCGGCCTGCATCTTAAGGTTAATCAAATAGGAAGGAGCCTGTACCAGCAGGATAAAGATAGTCAGCACACGAGTGTACTGGTTCATCTTTCTTCTGCCACTCTCACCTTCACGCTGCAGCTTCTGGAAATACGGAACCGCAATGCCCAGCAGCTGGATAACGATGGAGGCAGTGATATAAGGCATGATTCCCAATGCGAAAATAGACGCATTCGAGAACGCACCTCCCGAAAACATGTTCAACAAGGCTAAAAGGCCCTCGCTTGTTTGTTGATGCAATTGAGTCAGCATCGACGGGTTGATACCCGGCAATACGACATACGAACCGAAACGGTAAATCGCTACAAACAATATGGTAATGAGGATCCGTTGTCTCAGATCCTCAATTTTCCATATATTCTTTAATGTTTCAATAGCTTTTCTCATTGAATCAGAGTTTTACTACTTGTCCACCAGCAGCTTCGATGGCAGCTGCAGCACTCTTGGAGAATGCATGAGCCTGTACATCCAACTTAGCAGTCAAAGTTCCGTTACCTAATACTTTTACCAACTGGTTAGCAGAGATGAAACCAGCAGCTACAAAGTCGTTGATACCTACAGTCTGAAGGTTCTTGGCTTCGGCAAGTTTCTGAATCGTTTCCAGATTGATGGCCTTGTACTCTACACGGTTGATGTTCTTGAAACCGAACTTGGGCACACGGCGCTGCAGAGGCATCTGACCGCCTTCGAAACCAATCTTCTTAGAGTATCCAGATCTTTGCTTAGCACCTTTATGACCTCTGGTAGAAGTTCCTCCCAAACCAGATCCCGGACCACGTCCAATTCTCTTTCTAGTTTTAGTAGAACCTACGGCAGGTTTTAAATTACTTAAGTTCATATTGTAATTCGTTTTATTATTCAACAAATAATTACTTCACAATGGTAACCAAGTGCTTTACCTTATCTACCATTCCAAGAATTGAAGGAGTGCATTCGTGTTCAACCACACGATTCAACTTATGAAGTCCCAGTGCATCGAGAGTCTTCTTCTGATCAGCCGGAGCACCAATTCTACTTTTAATCTGTTTAATCTTTATAGTCGACATAATATTCCTCCTTATCCTCTAAATACTTTTTCAACACTAATACCTCTGTTCTGGGCAACGGTACGGGCATCACGCATTTCGCTCAATGCCAGGATAGTGGCCTTTACCAGATTGTGGGGGTTAGAAGAACCTTTGGACTTAGCCAAAACGTCCGTTACACCAACACTCTCCAATACGGCACGCATAGCACCGCCGGCAACCACACCGGTACCGTGGGAAGCGGGCTTGATAAATACCTCTGCACCACCGAACTTAGCTGACTGTTCGTGAGGTACAGTACCTTTCAGCACGGGTACCTTCGTCAGGTTCTTCTTTGCAGACTCAACGCCTTTGGCAATGGCAGCAGTCACTTCACCAGCCTTACCAAGGCCCCAACCGATGATGCCTTCTTCGTTTCCAACTACAACAATAGCAGAGAAACTAAAAGTTCTACCACCTTTGGTTACCTTAGTCACACGATTGATAGCAACCAATCTGTCTTTCAGTTCTATATCGTTTGAGATTCTTACTCTATTATTAAGTCCTGCCATAATGATTAAAATTTAAGTCCACCGTTACGGGCAGCGTCAGCCACCTCTTTTACTCTCCCATGATACAAGTAACCATTACGGTCGAAAACAACAGTCGTAATACCTGCTTCCTGAGCCTTCTTGGCAATCAGTTCACCAACCTTGGCAGCCTGTTCCTTCTTCGGCATCTTTTCAGTCATACCGAGTGAAGAAGCGGAAGCCAACGTCTTGCCCGACAAATCGTCGATCACCTGAACATAGATTTGCTTGTTACTTCTAAATACACTCATACGCGGGCACTCAGCAGTACCGGAAACCTTATTGCGTACTCTATATTTGATTTTAATTCGTCTTTCTATTTTTGTTGTCATAATACTATCAATTTAAATGATTATTTAGCACCGGCTGATTTACCAGACTTTCTACGAATTTCTTCGCCAACAAACTTAATACCTTTACCCTTGTACGGTTCAGGCATACGGAAAGAACGGATTTTTGCGCAAACTAAGCCCAGCAACTGTTTGTCACAAGACTCCAGAATAATCAGAGGGTTCTTGTTTCTTTCAGACTTCGTCTCAACTTTCACTTCAGGAGGCAGCTGGATAAAGATACTGTGAGTATAACCCAAAGCCAGCTCAATGATGTTGCCCTGATTGGAAGCACGGTAACCTACACCGACCAGTTCGAGTTCCTTCTTATATCCTTGAGATACGCCGACTACCATGTTGTGAACCAATGCACGGTAAAGGCCGTGGAATGCATGCTTCTGCTTGGGATCGTCCAGCATTGCAGATTCGTTTTCAGCCAACACAACATGACCGTCTTCGATAGTAACATTGATAGCAGGATTTACGTATTGGCTCATTTCACCTTTGGGTCCCTTTACGGTAACCACGTTGTCGTTCAGAGTGACTGTCACTCCGGCGGGAATACTAATGGGTAATTTTCCTATTCTTGACATTGCTAATTCCTCCTATTAATATACATAACACAAAACTTCACCACCGATTTTCAGTTCAGCGGCCTCTTTGTTGGTCATTACACCCTTGGAAGTAGATATTATAGCAATACCCAAACCATTAATAACACGCGGCATGTCTTTGTAACCGGTATATTTACGCATACCCGGAGAAGAAATTCTCTCCAACTTCTTGATAGCGTTTACCTTGTTTACCGGATCATACTTCAAAGCAACCTTGATTGTGCCTTGAGGACCATCTTCTACAAACTTATAGTTAAGAATGTAGCCTTTCTCAAAAAGAATCTTGGTGATTTCTTTTTTCAAATTTGAAGCCGGAACTTCTACAACTCTGTGCTTCGCTTGAATAGCGTTCCGCAACCTCGTCAAATAATCTGCTATTGGATCAGTCATATAAAAAATAAATTAAATTAATCAGGACTACCCTGACAATATTTAAAAATAACAATTACCAGCTTGCTTTCTTAACACCCGGGATAAGACCGTTAGAAGCCATCTCACGGAACTGGATTCTCGAAATGCCGAACTGACGGATGTATCCTTTGGGACGACCAGTCAGCTTGCAACGGTTGTGAAGACGAATGGGGTTAGCGTTCTTCGGCAGGTCCTGCAATTTCTGTGCAGCTTCATAAGCTTCAGCAGGCTCACCTGTTCTAACGATCTTCTTCAGAGCAGCTCTTTTCTCGGCATATCTGGCTACTAACTTGGCACGTCTTACTTCGCGTGCTTTCATTGATTCCTTTGCCATAATCTATCAATCTTTTTTAGCGTTCTTAAACGGTAAACCAAATTCCTTCAACAGAGCATAACCTTCTTCGTCAGTCTTGGCGGTTGTAACGAAGGTAATGTTCATACCCAGAATTCGGGTAATGCTGTCGATATTGATTTCAGGGAAGATAATCTGTTCCTGAATACCGAGCGTGTAGTTACCCTTACCATCAAACTTACTTTCAATACCCTTGAAGTCACGGATACGGGGGAGAGCCACACGAACCAATCTCTCGAGGAATTCGTACATTCTCTCACGACGCAATGTCACCATGACGCCGATAGGCATTTTCTTACGCAACTTGAAGTTGGCAATATCCTTGCGCGAAATCGTTGCCACAGCCTTCTGGCCGGTGATGGCAGTCAATTCGTTGATTGCAACTTCGATAATCTTCTTGTCGGCCACAGCCATACCCAGACCCTGGTTGATTACAATCTTCTTCAGTACAGGGATCTGCATGGAAGAAGAATACTGGAACTGTGACTTCAATGCAGGAGCAATGCGCTCTGCATATTCTTTCTTAAGGCTAGCAGTATTGCTCATTACTTAATCTCCTCTCCTGATTTTTTAGAATAACGCACTAAAGTGCCGTCCGCACTCAATTTTCTACCAATACGAGTACCCTTGCCAGTCTTGGGGTCTACCGGGTTCAAGTTCGACAGGTGAATGGAAGCTTCCTGCTTCACGATACCACCTTGGGGGTTCTTTGCGCTGGGCTTCGTGCTCTTGGAAACCATGTTGATGCCCTCAACGATCGCACGATTCTTCTTAACGAGAACCTTCAATACGCGACCAGTCTTGCCCTTGTCTTCGCCAGCGTTTACGTAAACTGTGTCGCCTTTCTTAATATGTAATTTACTCATTACTTAAATCTTTTACGAAAAAATTAAAGTACTTCAGGAGCGAGTGACACTACTTTCATGTTAGCAGCACGCAGTTCACGAGCTACGGGACCGAAGATACGACTACCTCTGATTTCACCTGCATTGTTCAGCAATACGCAAGCGTTGTCATCAAAACGTATATAAGAGCCATCCGGACGACGGATTTCCTTCTTGGTACGTACAATCAAAGCCTTAGACACTGCACCTTTTTTAATATCACTTGAAGGGATGACGCTCTTGACAGAAACGACAATCACGTCTCCTACAGAAGCATAGCGACGACCTGTACCGCCCAAAACGCGGATACAGAGAGCTTCCTTCGCTCCGCTGTTGTCACATACTGTAAGTCTGGATTCTGCTTGTATCATAATTACTTCGCTTTTTCAACAATTTCTACTAATCTCCATCTCTTGGTCTTGCTCAAAGGACGAGTTTCCATGATACGTACGGTATCACCTACATTGCACTCATTCTTTTCATCATGAGCATGGTATTTCTTAGTCTTGCTAACGAACTTACCATAAATGGGGTGTTTCTCCTTAAACTTGGCAGCAACAGTGATAGTTTTGTCCATCTTATTGCTCAACACAACCCCTGTTCTTTCTTTTCTTAAATTTCTTGCTTCCATCAAGCTCATCATTTATTGTTAAGTTCTCTTTGGCGTAATTCTGTTTTCATACGCGCAATTGTCCTGCGTAATTGTTTGATCTGAGCAGGATTATCCAACGGAGAAATAGAATGGTTCAACACCATCTGATTGTAATTGGCCACTTCGGCTTCTACTCTTTCTGCCAAATCGGCGGTAGACATTTCTCTAATTTCTGCAATCTTCATAACTCTTACGCATTTTGATTTTGAATATCGTAATCACGTCTAACCACAAACTTCGTTGTGATAGGGAGCTTCTGGGCGGCCAGACGCAAAGCTTCCTTTGCAATCTCGTAAGACACGCCTTCTGCCTCGATAATGATTCTACCCGGAGTAACAGGTGCTACGAATCCTTCGGGATTACCTTTACCTTTACCCATACGTACATCAGCAGGCTTTCTCGTAATAGGTTTGTCCGGGAAGATACGAATCCAAATCTGTCCTTGACGTTGCATATATCTTCTCACAGCACTACGCGCAGCTTCAATCTGACGGCCTGTGATCCACTTCGTTTCCAAAGCCTTAATACCAAAAGAGCCGAAAGCCAGCTGGTTGCCTCTCTGAGCACTACCTTTCTGGCGGCCCTTCTGCTGTCTTCTGAATTTTGTCTTTTTCGGTTGTAACATAATTCCTAAAAAATCAAATTCGTTTAGCGATTATTTTTCTTTCTTTTGAAGTTCTTTCCGCCATTGTTTCCGCTATTGCTTCCACGGCCACTTTCCTTGGTTTGTGTAAAGTTCGGAGCCAATTCTCTCTTGCCATAAACTTCACCTCTGCAGATCCAAACTTTGATACCGAGAAGACCGACCTTGGTCAACGCTTCCGTGTGACAGTAGTCGATGTCAGCTCTGAAAGTGTGCAACGGAGTTCTTCCTTCCTTATACATTTCAGAACGAGCCATTTCGGCACCATTCAGACGTCCTGAAATCAAAACTTTGATACCCTCAGCGCCCATACGCATCGTGTTGGCGATAGCCATCTTGATAGCGCGGCGATAAGCGATTTTGCCCTCTACCTGGCGAGCGATGTTATTAGCCACGATAACTGCATCGAGCTCAGGTCTTTTCACTTCGAAGATGTTAATCTGAATATCCTTATCGGTAACCTTCTTCAACTCTTCCTTCAGCTTGTCAACTTCCTGGCCACCCTTACCGATAATGATACCCGGACGTGCAGTACAAACGGTAATCGTCACGAGTTTCAGCGTACGTTCGATGACAATTCTTGAAACGCTGGCTTTTGCAAGACGAGCATTCAGATATTTGCGGATCTTGCTATCTTCCAGCAAAGAATCACCGTAATTCTTTCCACCATACCAATTGGAATCCCATCCTCTGATAATTCCCAAACGGTTGCTTATTGGATTAACTTTTTGTCCCATTTGCCTTAATTTTGATCTTCGTTATTACTTTTAGAACCAACGAACAATGTTACATGATTAGAACGCTTGCGGATTCTGTAACCTCTACCCTGCGGAGCCGGACGCATTCTTTTCAGCGTAGCACCACCATCAACAAAAATCTTGGTTACGAACAGTTCGCCGCTTTCAGCCTTACGTTCGTTTTTCTGCTCCCAGTTAGCGATTGCAGAGCGCAGCAACTTTTCCACTCTGGCTGCAGCCTCTTTCGAAGAGAACTTCAAAACGCCAAGCGCTCTGTTCACTTCCATCCCGCGAATCATGTCAGCCACGAGACGCATCTTACGGGGGGAAGTAGGAACATTTTGCAATTTCGCAAAATACATGGTCTTAAGGGCTTCTTTTCTTTTTTCAGCCGATATTTTTTTTCTTGCTCCCATTATATTATTACTTTATTATTTCAATTGAATCCTGCCTTATTTTTTCTTGTTACCAGCATGACCTCTGAAGGTACGGGTCGGAGCGAATTCGCCCAGCTTGTGTCCCACCATGTTTTCGGTAACATAAACAGGAATGAATTTATTTCCATTGTGAACTGCAACAGTATGGCCTACAAAATCAGGCGAAATCATTGAAGCTCTGGCCCAGGTCTTAACTACCACTTTCTTGCCCGATTCATTCATGGCAAGCACCTTCTTTTCAAGCTTGACGTTAATATACGGACCTTTTTTTAATGAACGACTCATAATTTTCTCAATTAATCAGGTTACTTCTTTCTTCTCTCAATAATATACTTAGACGATTGTTTCTTCGGAGCTCTTGTCTTAAGACCCTTAGCATACAATCCCTTGCGAGATCTCGGGTGACCTCCGGAAGCACGTCCTTCACCACCACCCATCGGGTGATCAACCGGGTTCATAACCACACCACGGTTGCGAGGACGACGTCCCAGCCAACGAGAGCGACCAGCCTTACCTGAGCTCTCCAACCCGTGATCCGAGTTACCTACGCTACCGATAGTAGCCTTACAAGTACTGAGAATCTGACGAACCTCACCTGAAGGCAACTTGATAACGCAGTACTTGCCTTCTCTTGAAGTCAACTGAGCGAAGTTACCGGCCGAACGAACCAGAGCGGCACCCTGACCCGGACGCAATTCAATGTTGTGAATTACAGTACCGACCGGAATATTCTGAAGAGGAAGTGCATTTCCAATCTCTGGAGCTGCATTTTCACCTGACATCAAAGTCGCACCAACTTGCAATCCATTGGGAGCAATAATATATCTCTTTTCGCCGTCAGCGTAGAACAACAGAGCGATACGGGCCGAACGGTTCGGATCGTATTCGATTGTCTTCACCACTGCAGGCACACCGTCTTTATTTCTCTTGAAGTCAACGATACGGATTACCTTCTTGTGGCCGCCACCGATGTAACGCATGGTCATCTTACCTTCGTTGTTGCGACCGCCTGAGGATTTCTTACCAAATACAAGAGACTTTTCTGGTACCCGTGCAGTAATTTCTTCGAAAGTACCAATAATTTTATGTCTTTGCCCCGGTGTTGTGGGCTTAAATTTACGTACTGCCATTTGTATTAAATATTGCTATAAAAATCAATAGTATCTCCTTCCTTCAACGTAACGATTGCCTTCTTGTAAGCATTGGTACGTCCGTTGATGAGACCAGCCTTCGTATAGCGGCTCTTGTTCTTGCCGGCATATCTGATCGTATTTACATCAACCACCGTAACGTTGTAAAGGGCTTCAACTTCCTTCTTAATTTCCAACTTGTTAGCATCAGGACGCACAATAAAGCCGAAACGGTTGTTCGACTTATCTGTAATTGCGGTCATCTTCTCTGTCACCAACGGTTTAATAATAAATCCCATTATTTAAGCCTCCTTTTTTAAATTAAGCTAAGATATTGTTGATCGCAGAAAGTGCACTTTCAGTAAACACGACAGTCCCAGCGTCCAATACTCTGTAAGTATTTAACCCTGAGATAGTCTGCACATTAGCGCCCTTTATGTTACGAGCTGACAAATATACGTTTTTATTTGCTTCTGCTAAAACCATGAGCAGCTTTTTGTCAGAAACTTTAAGATTTTTTGTCATTTCCACAAAGTTCTTCGTCTTGGGAGCCTCGAATGCGAAGTCTTCAACAACCATGATCGCATTGTTCTGAGCTTTGTAAGACAAAGCAGACTTACGGGCCAGAGCCTTCACTTTCTTGTTCAGCTTGAAGTAATAGTCACGGGGTTTCGGACCGAAAACGCGACCACCACCAACCAGCACAGGCGAGTTCATGTCACCACGACGTGCACCGCCACCGCCTTTCTGACGGCCGATCTTACGAGTAGATCCGCTGATTTCACTTCTTTCCTTAGACTTGTGAGTACCCTGACGCTGGTTAGCCATGAACTGCTTTACGTCCAAGTAGATGGCATGGTCGTTGGGCTCAATGCCGAAGATAGATTCGTTCAACGCAACCTTTCTTCCGGTGTCTTCACCTTTAATGTTATATACGCTAACTTCCATTATTTTTCAATTATTACGATTGAACCTTTGCAACCGGGGATAGAACCCTTCACCAAGAGGAGGTTGTGCTCCGCGATTACCTTTAATACTTGCAGGTTTTGAACAGTCACTCTGTTACCACCCATCTGTCCGCCCATGCGCATGCCTTTGAAGACCTTTGCAGGGTAAGAACAAGCACCAATAGAACCCGGCTTGCGGGCACGATTGTGCTGACCGTGAGTAGTCTGGCCTACACCACCAAAACCGTGTCTCTTAACGACGCCCTGGAAGCCCTTACCTTTGGAAGTTCCGGCTACGTCGACGAAGTCAGCATCATTGAACAGTTCTACGGTCACTGTGTCACCGAGATTCAGTTCTGTCTCAAATTCTTTGAACTCAGCCAAGTGTTTCTTGGGAGTTACTCCGGCCTTCTTGAAGTGGCCCATCAGCGGTTTCGTGGTATGCTTCTCCTTCTTGTCCTGGAAGCCCAGCTGAACAGCTGCATAGCCATCTTTTTCTACGGTCTTCACTTGAGTAACAACACAAGGACCTGCTTCGATAACAGTGCATGGTACGTTTTTACCCTCGGCACTGAAAACGGATGTCATTCCGATTTTTTTTCCTAATAATCCTGGCATTTCACTAAATTTTTAAAATACACTTACACTTTGATTTCTACTTCCACACCACTCGGCAACTCCAGCTTCATCAGAGCATCGACAGTCTTGGCTGTAGAGCTGTAGATGTCGATCAGTCTCTTGTAAGAAGAGAGTTCGAATTGTTCACGCGACTTCTTGTTTACGAAAGTCGAACGGTTTACAGTAAAGATACGCTTGTGCGTAGGAAGAGGAATGGGACCGCTAACAATGGCGCCCGTCGTCTTCACTGTTCTTACAATCTTCTCGGCAGACTTGTCAACCAAGTTGTGGTCGTAAGATTTCAATTTGATTCTAATTTTTTGACTCATCAGTGTTTATTGTTAAACTTGTTATTAAATGGAGAAGCACCGCAGGTTAAGAGTCATACGCTAACCTGCGGGCTTCAGAATTTCATTAAAGGAGTTCGGAGTGTCCCTTCACCTCATCGAGCACAGCCTTCGCGATGGAAGTGGATACCTGTGCGTGGTGGTCGTAAGACATGGAGGAAGTGGCACGGCCGGAAGTGATGGTACGCAGAGCTGTTACATAACCGAACATTTCTGCCAGCGGAACCATGGCCTTCACGATGCGGGCACCGGAGCGGCTCGATTCCATACCTTCTACCTGGCCACGACGCTTGTTCAAGTCGCCGATAACATCACCCATGTTTTCTTCGGGAGTTACAACCTCCAGCTTCATGATCGGCTCCATCAGCACAGGACCGGCCTTGGCGCAGGCGTTCTTGTAAGCCTGGATGGCGCAGATTTCGAATGACAGCTGGTCGGAGTCTACCGGGTGGAACGAACCGTCGAGCAGTGTCACCTTCAGGCTGTCCATCGGGAAGCCGGCCAGTACACCGTTCTTCATGGCAGTCTGGAAGCCCTTCTGTACAGAGGGGATAAATTCCTTCGGAATGTTACCGCCAGTCACCTCGTTGATGAACTGCAGGCCGCCTTCCTTGAAGTCTTCGTCTACCGGACCTACGTTGACGATGATGTCGGCAAACTTACCACGACCACCGGACTGCTTCTTGTAAACCTCGCGGAGGTTGACAGTCTTCGTGATGGCTTCCTTGTAGTTCACCTGGGGCTTACCCTGGTTACATTCAACCTTGAACTCACGTTTCAGACGGTCGATGATGATATCCAGGTGAAGCTCACCCATACCGGAGATAACCGTCTGACCGGTCTGCTCGTCAGTACGTACCGTGAAGGTCGGGTCTTCTTCAGCCAGCTTGGCCAGACCGTTGGCCAGCTTGTCCATATCTTTCTGAGTCTTGGGCTCAACGGCGATACCGATAACGGGATCGGGGAAGTCCATGGACTCGAGTACGATCGGAGCATCTTCGTCGCAGAGGGTATCACCCGTGCGGATATCCTTGAAACCTACACCGGCACCGATATCACCGGCGCTGATCACGTCTACCGGGTTCTGCTTGTTGGAGTGCATCTGGAACAGACGGGAAACGCGTTCCTTCTTGCCCGAACGGCTGTTGTAGATGTAGGAACCTGCTTCGATCTTACCGGAATATACACGGAAGAATGTCAGACGGCCTACATAGGGGTCGGTAGCGATCTTGAAGGCCAGAGCAGCGGTCTTCTCATCCTCATCCGGCTTGCGGTCTTCCTCAGCACCGGTCGTGGGGTTCGTACCGATGATGTTCGGAGTATCCAGCGGAGACGGCAGGAAGGCGCAAACATAGTCGAGCAGTGTCTGCACACCCTTGTTCTTGAACGAAGAACCGCACAGCATCGGAACGATTTCCATCTTCAGGGTTCCGGCACGCAGGGCGCGCAGGATTTCCTCGTCCGTGATGGTTGTGGGATCGTCGAAGTATTTCTCCATCAGTGACTCGTCGAACTCAGCTACCTTCTCGAGCATCTTGTCGCGCCATTCCTGAGCTTCGTCAACCAGGTTGGCGGGGATGTCGTCGATTTCATAGTCGGCGCCCAGCGTCTCGTCGTGCCAGTAGATGGCTTTCATCTTGATCAGGTCGACAACGCCCTTGAAGTTTTCTTCGGCACCGATAGGAATAACTACCGGACACGGATTGGCGCCCAGCACGTCCTTCATCTGGCGAACCACTTCGAAGAAGTCGGCACCCGAACGGTCCATCTTGTTCACATAGCCGATACGGGGAACGTTGTACTTGTCAGCCTGGCGCCATACGGTTTCAGACTGCGGTTCAACGCCACCTACTGCACAGTAGGTTGCAACGGCACCGTCGAGCACACGCAGCGAACGCTCTACCTCAGCGGTAAAGTCCACGTGTCCCGGAGTATCAATCAAGTTGATTTTATACTTGTTACCTGCATAGTTCCAATAAGTGGTCGTAGCAGCGGAAGTAATCGTGATACCACGTTCCTGCTCCTGTTCCATCCAGTCCATCGTAGCAGCTCCGTCGTGTACTTCACCGATCTTGTGCGTCAAACCAGTATAATACAGAATACGTTCTGATGTCGTGGTTTTACCAGCATCGATGTGAGCCATGATACCGATGTTACGGGTCAAATGCAAATCATGTTTAGCCATTTTAAATCCTTCTTGCTTAATTGTTATACTTGATTAGAATCTGAAGTGAGCAAAAGCACGGTTAGCTTCAGCCATTCTGTGCATATCTTCCTTGCGCTTGAATGCACCGCCCTGTTCGTTGTAGGCGTCCATGATTTCAGCAGCCAGCTTGTCAGCCATAGACTTGCCGCCACGCTTGCGGGCGAAGATGATCAGATTTTTCATTGAGATGGACTCTTTGCGGTCGGGACGGATTTCTGTCGGAACCTGGAAAGTGGCACCACCTACACGGCGAGACTTCACTTCCACCTGGGGAGTCACATTGTCCAGAGCTTTCTTCCAGATCTCCAGAGCGGACTTTTCTTCGTTTTGCATTTTGTTCTTCACCGTTTCCAGAGCAGCGTAGAAGATTTCATAAGAAGTGTTCTTCTTGCCGTCGTACATCAGGTGGTTGACGAACTTCGATACTTTCACATCGTTGAACACGGGATCCGGCAGGATAACGCGTTTTTTGGGTTTTGCTTTTCTCATTTTCTTGAAAGAATAATGTTTTTCGTTCTTGGTTGTCTACTTCTGTCTTCTTCAACCCGCCCACCGGCAGGTTTACTCAACCTTTAGCATCTGTCCAAGCAAACTAAAACGTAATTTTTACTTTACTTTTTGTTGTTTCGGTTATTGTTCCTTATTTCTTCTTTGCAGGAGCAGCCTGTCCCGGTTTCGGACGCTTTGCACCGTATTTGGAACGTCTTTGCGTACGGCCTGCTACGCCGGCAGTATCCAATGTACCGCGAACGATGTGGTAACGTACACCCGGAAGGTCCTTTACACGACCGCCGCGTACCAGTACGATGGAGTGTTCCTGCAGGTTGTGACCCTCACCCGGGATGTAGGAGTTCACTTCCTTACCGTTGGTCAAACGTACACGAGCTACTTTACGCATAGCTGAATTCGGCTTCTTCGGAGTGGTTGTATACACTCTCACGCAAACGCCACGTCTTTGGGGACATGCATCCAAGGCAGGAGACTTGCTCTTGTCTACCAGCACTTGGCGTCCTTTTCTTACTAATTGCTGAATTGTAGGCATTTTAATTGTTTTTTAGTTATTATATTATTTGTATGAATTTTCGACAATACACTTTTTCGGGCTGCAAAGATACGAATAATATTTGAATTATCAATGCACTACAATATTTTTTTTGATTTTCAGCCGAATAGCCCCTCGCGGGGCTGTTACAGGACGATGACATCAGGCCTCGCCCTGCACGTTTCCCAGCGGAGGAAGGGGACGGTCGTCGGGCATGCGGATGGGGCCGAAGACACGTTCGTACTTGTCGATGTTTTCCTGGAGGGCAAGCAGCAGGCGCTTGGCATGTTCGGGCACGAGGATGACGCGCGACTGCACGCCGGCCTTGGGCATGCCCGGCAGCATGCGGATGAAGTCGAGCACAAACTCCGAGCTGGAGTGGGTGATGATGGCCAGGTTGGCATACGTGCCCTGGGCCACGTCTTCCTTGAGTTCTATCTGTACTTGTCCGTTGTTGTTTTCTGGTTTGTCCATGATTCTATCTGTTTTTAGGGTTAGTTCGTTATACCATGTCAGCGGACGATGACTTCGTCCACATAGATGCGCGAAGGCTGTCCGGGGCGCACGTGGTCGGGCGGGCAGTTGCCGGGCACCTCGAGCGTGAAGCGCACGTAGCGGGCCCGTGTGCCGACCTTCACCTTCAGGTCTTCCACAAAGGTGCCTTCCTTGAAGATGTCGGCGTCCGTGAAGTGCAGGCTGCCGGCCGGGACGAACGTCCGGTTGTCGTCCGACACCTCTACCGTCAGCGTCCGCGGCTTGTGGCAGCCCATGCCGTAGTTGGTGATGCAGCCCACCGCACATTCCGCCACTTCCCGCCGTTCCAGCAGGTCTACCGTGAACGTCAGCGGCCGGGACATCTCCCCGGTATACCACTCAAAGTCGGTCTGCTTCAGGCTGCCGTGCAGGCCGTTCACCAGGATGCCCGCCTGCGGGGGCAGTCCCAGCAGCGGTTTCGCGGTGGCCAGGTTCCATTCCAGCGGCAGTTCCAGCGTCCGGCCCGCCTTCTGCCCGTCGCGGAAGGTGGCACACTTCAGCACGGCGTTTCCGTCCAGCGTCAGCGGACCTTCGTACAGGTCCGAAGCCGCCCCCGGCTCCATGCCGTCGGTCGTATAGCGTATCTCCACATCGGGACGCTCGCACGTCAGTTCCACCTTCAGCGCTCCGCCGGCAGGCGTCACCGCGTGCTGGATGTTGTACATGGAGCGGGCATACAGGATACCCTTGGCCTGCAGGTGTGCCAGGTAGCCGTCCAGCGCGGCAACGAACGAGGGCCAATCCTTGCTGCCCTTGGGCGACCAGGCCACTTCGGCCACAGCTGCCAGACGGGGGAATATCAGGTAGGTGACATCGGACGGATGGTTGCAGAACTCGGTCCACAGGGAGCCCTGCACGCCCATCAGCAGCGGTTCGTACTCCGGCTTCCAGTTTTTCTGCACCGGCTCGTAGGCATAGATGTCCTTCAGCGTATTGTTTCCGAAATAGGTAAGCGGCTCGAACCACTGCGGTCCCTGGTAGCGGATGAGGTACAGCAGGCGGGCGGGCGTCATGACGAAGCGGTGTCCCTGCGCGGCCGCCTTGAGGGCCGCGTTGCCGAAGCCCTGCCAGCCGAAGACCACCACGCCCTCGGGCAGGGTGCTGTTGGTCAGCTCGTCCCAGCCCATCACTTCCTTGCCCTTGTCCTGCACGTAGCGGCTCATGCGACGCATGAAGTAACTCTGCAGCTCTTCTTCGTCGGGCAGGTTCTCGTCCTTCATCCGCTGCTGGCACAGGGGACATTTCTTCCAGTATGTTTTCCGGGCCTCGTCACCGCCCAGGTGGATGTATTTCGAAGGGAACAGCTCGGCCACTTCGTCGATCACTCCTTCCAGGAAGCGGAACGTCTGCTCATTGCCCGCGCAATAGATGATGTCGGCATGGTCGCCGCCCAGTCCGGGCAGCACCCCCACAGGCTTGTCCACCACGGGGCAGGCCAGTTCGGGATAGGCGGCCAGCGCAGCGTTCGAGTGGGCGGGGATGTCTATTTCGGGAATGATTTCCACCTGGCGTTGGCGGGCATAGGCGATGATGTCGCGCATGTCGTCCTGGGTGTAGTATCCGCCCACCGAGGCCGGTTCGCCGAGCTCCGGATTCCGACGGTCGGGGAAGGGCACGTCGTTGCGGTTCACCCGCCAGCTGCCCACCTCGGTGAGCCGCGGGTAGCGCTTGATTTCCAGCCGCCAGCCGTTGTCGTCCGTCAGATGCATGTGAA
Source organism: Mediterranea massiliensis (assembly GCF_900128475.1). GTDB lineage: Bacteria > Bacteroidota > Bacteroidia > Bacteroidales > Bacteroidaceae > Bacteroides > Bacteroides massiliensis_E. The sequence goes on from NZ_LT635839.1 coordinate 47,566, forward strand.
GTTTGTTGAGCTTGAGCAGGGCCATGCAGTCCACGATCCGCAGCACGTCCTCCTTGGGAATGAAGTAGCGCGCCACGTCCAGCATCAGCCCGCGGTAAGCAAAGCGGGGACTGTCGGTCACGTACATGGCGGGGATGGTCCATTCCGCCCCGGCTACCGGCGCCAGCGACTCGATGGTGGCAGGCAGGGCCAGGCGCAGCGTCTGCAGGGCATAGAACGCGCCGGCATATCCGCCCGCCTCGATACGCACACCGGCCGCGTCCACCTGCAGGCGGTAGGCTTCGGCAGCCAGGTCGTCCGCCCGTTCCAGCCGGATGTCGCCGTCACCGCCCACAGTCACCTTCAGCGGGAAGCCTGCGGGACGGACGAAAAGCGAACTGAAGTATTCGGCCAGCGGCTTCAGTCCTTCGTCGCCGACCGACACGACGGTCGACGGCGTGATGCGGAACGTTCCCGCGACTGCGGCTGTCTCCACCGGACGGGGAACAATGCGTACCGGTGCCGGTTCCTGGGCCCGCAACGGGCCGGTGAGCAGGCATGCCGATACCCATAGCACCAGCATCCGACGGGTGATTTTTTTCTTTTCCATATTTTATCTAAGTTTGACTAACTTGAAAAATCATTTCCATTGGTAATATCTGACCCAATCCACCAGCATTTCGACAGGCAGATCGTCCGCATCCACAGCGCCGACCCATTGTCCTCCCAACTGCATATCAATCAACAGGTACTGAGACACATCGAACGGGAACTGACCTTTTTTATCCGTTTCAATCTTCGGATAACAGAAGGTGCGAATGCCATTCACATAAAACACCACACTGTCCGGCCAAACAGCCACACCGTAGGTATTAAAGTCGTTAGGGTCGATCCCTGCAGTCGTACTATGAGCCGGACAATCCTTTATTCCCAAATCATACGTATAATGGGAATGCACCGTCTGATAAACAATCGTATCATGATTCAATCGTTCCATCAAATCAATCTCACCATCATGTGGCCAACCGGCACGCCGTTCAAAAGGTAGCATCCAAATAGCCGGCCATGCACCGCGTGCCGCCTGCAACTTGGCCCGCACCTCAACCCTGCCTCCCTTAAAGGCATATTTTCCCTTCGTCCAGATTCCGCCGGTCAGAAAAGCAGCGGTGTCTTTCGACCGGTCGTCATTCACGATGCCCTTCAGATGGAGAATTCCATCCTTCAGTTCCATACACCGTTCATCCAACGACTGCGTATTAGCCCAATCGGCCTGTCCTCGGGGAATACGGCTCCATACGGTCGTATCAAGACTTTCGCCATCAAAGTTATCCTCCCACACAAGTTTCCAGCAGGGATCATGCGAACAGGATACCAGACACAACGTACATAACAATCCCATTACAAAGATATTCATCTTTTCCATATATAAAAAACAAAATAGCATCATACAAGAGCAGGCACCAACCACACAGACTGCCATAACTCAAAAATCCGTGCGATTCGTGCCTGCAAAAGAGTCAGATGTCAAAAATCCGACCTTTCCATCCTTACCTTACTCTATTGCGGTTCCATCAATCTCTGTAGGCCAGTAAGGATTCTGGTAGATTACCGAATTGTCAACAGAATTATCGGGAGAAGCCAATTTAATTTCGTTAACAGCTATCGGACTAAGATAATTAGCTTTAGCCCATGTAAAGCCGTCATAAACAGCATTGTTGGCTTTCACCTTAGCAAACGGACGGACATATTTCGAAACAAGTCTTGATGACATATTAGCCGTCGGGCTGTTCGGGTCATCATTGATTTCGTCCGTACCTTCAGGCAGTTCATAGGTCTTATAAGCCTCATCCCAGAAGTTGTAGCCCTCAGGAATAAACTTAGTGGTCAGCAAGGCATCCCATGCTCTCCACCTGATCAGGTCATCCCAACGCATTCCTTCGCCGATAAACTCGCAACGGCGTTCACGGCGGATATTATACAACGTTGCATCTACTTCATATCCGCCCGGATGAGCCGCCAGGTCGGTTTCCTGAGCCAAATCCGTATTATTGATAGAGTTAGTATAATCCGGATTGATACCGGCACGTGTTCTGACAGCTTTCCAATATTGAGCAGCCTTTCCGTCTACCTTACCGTTCTTAACATAATAGGCTTCCAAATAATTCAGATAAGCTTCCACCGCACGGAAGATGATACATCCCGTTGTAGACGAGCTTTGACCTGAAACAATCTGATTTTTATCATAGGTCAGACATTTGCGGATGCGGTATCCGGTCTGGTCTATTGTCTGTGCTTCAGTACTAATAACGTTCGGCTGCGCAAAGGCTTTGAAGGTGCCGTCTTCCGTGTTTTTGGAAGGCAACATATCGTCCTCACCGAACAAGAAAAGTTGCAAACGTAGATCTCTGTTAGCTTTCACATCCATAATACGTTTGTCTCCCTTATAATCATTAGACTTATAGTAAGGCAAACCGTCTTCCATTACAAAACAATCTACAAAGCTTTTCAACATACCGTTGTTTCCACCACTATAGATATAAGCCGGTGTACCGTGCGAAATAGCCACATCACCCGAAATCAGATAGTCCTTCCAGAACAACACTTCCGGATAAACGCTCATGTCTTCTGCTGCGAACATCTCGAAATAAGGATTCCAGTTAGTTATGGCACTCGGTCCGGTCGGATTGGTCAAACCGGTATTTTCAGTCAGTTGGATCTTATCGGCCACCTGCTCTGCCGCAGCCATCGCCTGGTCAAGGAACCAATTGATTTCCTGATCGATGTCGGTCGAATAGTTGGGATACACCTTCTTACCCGGCCAGTTGGCATCGCCCGGCACACGGCCCGTACCCCGATGATACTTTTCAAAAGTAGCCTCATACAAAGCCACGCGTGACTTCACCAACAAAGCACAGTCTCGTGTAAGACGGGTTTTGTTTCCAGAAATATCCTCTTGCATGTACATGGCTGCAGAGTCCAGCTGGCTGATAATGAAACGGGCTACCTCATTGCGCGGACGACGAGCCGAATGGGCTATCAATTCGTCCTTTACGTCAGGCAGAACCTTGGTTACGATAGGAAAATCACCAAATGTCTTGAGTTTACTGTAGTAAACCCATGCACGGATGAAATACATTTCACCGATATAATGACGGATCACGTCATCGCCACCGGTTATCAGCCCGGCTTCATACTTAGGAATCACTGTTTCGAAGAAGTAGTTACAGTAACGGATCTGCGAAAAATCCCATCCGCCCGTATTGGGCACACGCCACTGCCCTTTCTCAAAATAAGCCGAACTATATCCGCCAGCCACCATATTATCGGTGTTCTTATCATTGTTTACAGTACCGGCACCGAACCCACTATGCGTAGAAAACAAACCGTTATACTGAGAAATACAGTATGCTCCAACCTGGTCAGCAGTACTGAAGTATTCTCCTGGAGTCACCTGATCCAGCGGTTTCATGTCCAAAAAGTCATTGCACGAAGAAGTCGCAAGCAGTCCTCCGACAAGCGCCATTGTGTTCAAAAATATATTTTTCAGTTTCATAAGTAAGCAAATTAGAAGTTAACATTCAAACCTACAGATATCGTACGCTGCAACGGATAAAGTTTACCGTTGTTTGCATCATAGGTACTTTCCAAAGCTTCCGGGTCAAAGATCTTGGACATGTGCGAGAATGTGAACAAGTTATCACCGGAAATGTATACACGTACTGAAGACATGCCAGCCTTATCAGTCCAAGCCTTCGGCAACGTATAGCCTACTTGCAAGTTCTTGATACGGCAATAGGCAGCATTCTGCAGATAACGGCTCTGTGCACGCATATTTTTACTATCATTCCTTATTACACGCGGATAGTAAGCATCGGTGTTGGCACCCAAGGGGTCACCTTCCGGACGCCAGAAATCCCAATGTTCCTTGAAACCAGTAGCTTGCCACATACCTACACCGTTAGCGCCCCAGAAGTAGGGACCATTCATCAAATAGTCGCGCTTAGCCACGCCCTGGAAGAAAACACGGAAGTCAATGCCTTTCCAGGCAGCATCCAGCGTAACACCATATTTGAATCGCGGCGTACTGTTACCGATCACCTTGCGGTCACCAGAATTATCAGCTGTATTGTCAGCATTCGAAATGACACCATTGCCGTCGAGATCGGCATACATGATATCACCGGCCCCCCACTTGCTACCCAACGAAGACTGGTCTACCTTAGCCAGATGAGCGTCCATTTCTTCTTGCGTCTGAGCAATACCTACTGTTTCATATCCCCAGATTTCACCCAACTTCTTGCCCGGATAATAAGGCTGCGAGAGCTTTAGATTTTCATTCGGATAGTCCGTAATCTTCTGCTGGTCGTCGGCCAATGTAAATTTCGCGCCATAGGAGAAGTCACCAATCTGATCTCTCCAGCCCAATTCAAACTCAAAACCATAAGACTTCATGTCAGCATTGTTGATTTTCGGAGGAGTAGCACCCAGAATCGATGGAAGTTCAGGAGCCGGACCAATCATGTCATACGTCCAACGTACGAAGTAGTCGAACGAACCGGTCAATCGGTTGTTGAAGAAAGCCCAGTCCAAACCGATGTCCCACGTTTCAATGGTTTCCCACGTTTTCAATGTAGATACGATGCCCGGCAATGAAGCATAGTTAGGACGTACACCGTTAACCAACCAATTGTAGTTCGATCCCTGAGGCATTGTCTGGTAGAACGGATACCAGGCATCATTGGTATTCGTATTACCCAACTGTCCCCAAGATCCACGTACTTTCAGCATGTTCATATTAGCCTTTTCAGCAATACCAGCAAAGAATTCTTCATTCACCACGTTCCAACCCAAAGAGAAGGAAGGGAAGAAACCCCAGCGCTTATCGCCAATAAAACGGGAAGAACCATCGTAACGTCCGTTCACCTCCACCATATAGCGGTCTTTGTAACTATAGTTGATACGCCCGAAGAAACCGGCTACACCATTGTGGGCATAGCCACCCGAAGTCGTCGGAGATTCTGTAGCTGTATTCAGTGTTGGAACAGAATTAGAAATCAAAGTATTCTTCTGCCCTGTTAGATTTGCAGTCTTATACAATTCAGAATTGAAACCAACCATTACTTTAAAATAATGGCCACTATCGAATTCTTTGAAATAGTCCGTATAAATATTAGTACTGTAATAATTTTCTTTATACGAATATTCATTGACTCTGGAAGCACCTGCTGCATAGGAACCACCTCCATCCCAAGAAACAGCATACGGATTGCCATCTACATCGTGAGCATAAACTGGCAATACTTCCCAATGTTGACGCGTGTTAGTAGTTCTCAAAGCACCCTCCAAATGAATCGTCCAATTCTTGATCGGCTCGAAAATCAATTGTAACTGCTGTGTGTTCAAATCCTTTTCATTGCGCTGTTTACCACCGTCTTCCAGCTGAATAATTTCCATACCGTCCATCGGATAGCCGTTCGGATCGTATGCAGGACAAGTCGGCCAGCGCCGTGCAATATTATGGAAGAACAAACCGGTCAAATAAGACGGGCGTTCAAAGTTCTCGCGCGTCCATTTGGTAGAATAGCTCACCTTGAACCAATCGGTCACGCTAGCCGTAATGTTGCTGTTCACAGTATAGCGCTGCAGATTGTCATCGCCATGACGCAACAAACCGTTCTGATCCATAAAGCTACCGCTCAATGTATACTGGATTTTCTCCGTACCACCAGCGATACTTACATTATGCTCCTGCGAAGGCACCCAGTCATTATAAAATTCCTTAAACCAGTCCGTATTGGCATTGGAACCCGTATAATTATTCCAGCGTCTGGTAGTCTCATTAATGGTACATACCGTTGTCAGTTTTCCGTCCTGATAATCTTTAATGCGCTGCAAAGCTTCTGCGCTGAACGGAGCAGCATCACCTCTATTTTCAGCTGCACGATTAAAATATTGTGCGAAGGTATAGGAGTCCATCATTTCAGGAACCGTAACAGCATCACTAAAACGAACATTCACGCCATAATTCACACGTGCCTTACCTGCTTTTCCTTTCTTAGTTTGCACCAAAATTACACCGAATGCAGCACGTGCACCGTAAATAGAAGCAGACGCAGCATCCTTCAGAACAGAAACCGATTCAATATCATTAGGGTTCAGCGAATTAAGACTACCCTCGATACCATCAATCAGAACCAACGGAGAAGAGCCCGAGCCATCACCAATCGTACCGACGCCACGGATATTAAAGCTCATGGAACCATCGAGCGCACCACCTTCGCTTCCTACCGTAAAGTTCAAGCCCGGAACTGTACCTTGCAGTGCCTGGGCTACATTTGTTACAGGACGGGCGGCAAGTACCTTGGAGTCTACCATACCAACAGCACCCGTCACATTGACTTTTTTCTGGGTTCCATAACCCACTACCACAACTTCGTCCAGCGTTTGTGTGTCATCCTTCAAAGTCACCTGCAGAGGAGTTCCATCCCAAACTACCTCGGTAGTCTGGAAACCAATAAACGAGATCTGGATTACAGATCCTTTCTCCACATTAGACAGCTGGAAGTCACCGTCAAGACCTGTCACAGTGCCATTCGTAGTACCTTTCACTACAACAGTAGCACCAATAACGGTTTCACCCAAGGCATCTTTTACAACACCTTTACAAACAGATCCCTGCTGAACTACATTAGATTCTGATACCGCACGACCGGGTATCGCATAAGCCGTTCCCGCACCCACAAGGCTCAAGAACAGCCAAAGGCTAACTGATCTAAAATTTCGGTTCATGATTTTTTATAGATTAAATTTAATATAGCGTCCAACCCTTTCGGGGTGGCTTGTTAGCAAAGTTTCATGCATCACGGTGCAAACATATAAAATATATTTTAATTAAATCTATTTTTCATAAAAATAATTTCTTGTTTGCCTATACTTTTTAAGTATCGGCATAAAAAAACAGCGAAACCAATATGCTGTTTTTCAAAATTACAATGCAAAAAGAGGAAATATATGCCTGAATGGGGAAATTTGAGGTAAGAAAACGTACGGACATAAAAAAAGGGCTCCGCCGAGCCCAACCTTTGTTAACCTTAAATCTAATACTATGAAAAACACATTGCAAAGATACGGAGGTTTCGGTAATTTGCAAATTATGCAAATAAAAAAGCATGTTTTATAACACGTTTTAAAAGAAATATAAATCCATTAACAGACGAGACATCCCGTCAGCCGAATATAGCCGCCGCGTCGAGGCAGGGGCAGGCCTTGGGCGCGGTGCCGGGCAGGTCNATCCGGGTGAGGAGGGCCCGTTCGTCGGGCACCTCCTCGCCGCCTACGGTCAGCGGATAGCGGTCGTCGGTCATGACAGGAAGGGGATAAAGGGTGAACAACTGGTGACGCCAAGCGCCGTCAGGGCGGCGATGGCTGCCTGGATGATGGCCTTCACGATGGAAGTCCAGGTGATTTTCTGGGTAGTAGACATAGAAATGAAGAATGAAGAATGAAGAATGAAGAATGAAGAATTGAGAATGAAGAATAAGGGATCGGGTATGGGTGGGAGTGGCTGGCACGCCGGACACTCCCCACTCATCACTCGTAACTCGTCACTTGTAGCTCGTAGCTCATCACTCGTAGCTCGTAGCTCCCTTACAGCGGGCTTCCCTCCTGATTGCCGTCCTCGCCGGTGCCGGAGGTATCTTCGCCGCCGGAGGTGTCTTCGCCGGCCGGGGCGGAAGTGCCGTTGTACTTCACGAGGCTGATCTTGTCGGGAATGAGGTCGTAGATGCGGCTGTTGTTCACCATCGTGAACGAAGGGCGGAAACCGGGTACGAGGGCCTTCACCAGGGCGGCCGAAGCGTCCTGTTCGGTGCTGACGCTCTTGCCGTTGATGAACCGCAGGTACAGCTTGCCGAAGCCCAGCAGCTCGATGGCGTACCCCTTCTTGAGGTTCTCCACCACGTAGTAGGCATAGCGGTCGAGCACGTTCTTCACGTCGCCGGGGCTGGCGGTCGATTCGGCGGCAATCTGGCGGGCCACATCGTCGGTCGTCAGGGTGCCGTAGCACACGGGGGCAACATTATAGACGGTTTCGCCCCTGCGGTCACCCAACTGGATGACACGCTTCATCACTTTGTAAGCAGTTGGCATAGTTTTTCTGTTTTAGCAGGTTGATATTCCGTTTTTTCTCTCTTGAAAACCGGGGAGGGCGCCTCTCCCCTTTTCCTGCTACAAAGTTAGCGCATGCGCCCGGGGCCGCGGGCGATTGGCGTCGATAAGGGAGGATGAGGAAGGGATTAAATTACAAAGGGAACATGTCAAGGTTCCAGCAGGTCGGACACCTGGCCGACACTGCCGTCGCAGGGCGCAGGCTCGATGCCCAGCAGATGGGCCAGCAGCGGATAGATGCAGGTGTTGTCGAACAGCGCGGTGCGCACATATCCGTGCTTGAAGTCGGGACCTTCGGCCCGGAAGGGCACGCAGAGGTCCGAAGCCGTGGGGTCGAAGCCGTGGTTACCGAGGTTCACCCGTCCGTCTTCGGACACCAGCCAGCCGTTGTCGGGCAGGGCCACGATGGGAGCCACGTTGGGATTGGATCCGTAGCGCAGGTAGGCAGGCACGTCCTCCCGCCGCCACACGCGCAGGTGGGGCACCCGTTCCAGGGCTTTCAGGATGTCGTCCTCGTGACCGGCTTTGGGGAAGATCAGCGTGGGCAGGTCGGCCAGCACGCGCTCGCACCAGTCGGGCTGCAGGTAGTCCGAGAGGCGGATGATGCGTTGGGGCGAGGTCGGCGCCATGCCATGGTCCGAGGTGACGATGAAGTTGATGTCTTCCCCTCCGGGCAGGGCGCGCAGGCGGGCATACAGGTCGGCCAGCAGCAAGTCCAGCCGTTCCACCGCCTGGCGGGGCTCCCGCTGTCTCTTTTTCACATCTAGATGTGTATAAAAGAACGCNGCCGCTCCACCTCGTCGAGGCGCTCGTCGTAGGTCAGCAGGGGTTTCTTGGCATAGTCGTGGTAGTAGTCGGGATACTGTCCCCGGATGGCCACGTCGGAACCGGGCCAGTAGACCACACCCACCTTGACGCCTTGCCGGCGGGCCGTCAGCCAGATAGGCTCGCCGCCGTAGAACGAGCCGTCCTTGCCCGTCACCTTGTCGCCGATGCTGAAGGTGCGGCCCGAAGCCACATCGTAGAAGCGGTTGGCGATGATGCCGTGATGGTCGGGCACCAGGCCCGTGGCCAGCGTGTAGTGGTTGGGGAACGTTTTCGAGGGGAACGAGGGACGCATCACCGCGCGGACGCCTTGGCGGCCCAGCATGTCGAGGAACGGTGTGTCGTACATCTGCGGATAGTCCCAGCGGAAGCCGTCGAGCGACACGATGACCGTCGGATGCCCTGCGGCACACAGGCCGAGGGCCACAAACAGGAACAGGAACAGTACAAACTTTCTCATGGCGCAAATATATAAAAAAGAAAGAGAGCAGCAAAGATACCGCTTTTTCTTCAAGCGCGCGGTTCTGCTGCCCTCTCTTAATTCTCTATTTTCAATTCTCAATTTTCAATTAATTGAAGTAGTACTTCACACCAATCTGCATCTTCCAGCACTGGTCGTAGTTGCGGTTGAACGTCCAGCTGGTGAGCGGCGTGCCGTCGCTGTTCTTGAACATGGAGAAGTAGGGCGTGCCGTTCTCCACCTTGTCCACTTTCAGGATGGCGCCACCGTTGCAGTTGCTCATGTTCTTCTCTACGCCCCACTTGGAGTTGAAGAGATTGCCCACGTTCATGATGTCCACGCTCAGCTGCAGCTTGTTCGTGGTCTTGCCCAGCTTCAGGTCGAAGTCGTGCGCCCAGCGGAAGTCGAAGCGGTGTACCCAGGGAGCGAAGGCGCTGTAGGCCTCGGCATACTCGCCCTTGTGGTTCTTCAGGTAGCTGTCCTGGTTCACGAAGTCCCAGAAGAGCTGACGGTCGCTCTCGTCGGTGAAGTGGATTTCGCTGTCATCCTTGGGGATGTACATCAGGTCGGTGGCGTTGCCGTCGCGGTTGATGTCGTTCGAATAGACGAAGCTGTAGCCCCCGCCGCGATAGCCGGTGTAGAACAGGCTGAAGTGATCCTTATGATATTTGTAGCTGATGGAGGCGATCACACGGTCGGGGATGACGTAGCGCGAGTTCTGCAGCTCCACGTTGTTCGGGCCGTTCACCGTGTAGAGTCCCGACCAAGCCGAAGTGGCGTTGCTGCCCGGCATGCCGGATCTTTCCTTCATCACCGTGTGGGTGTAAGCGGCCATCAGGTAGAGGTTCTTCACCGGTTCGGCGGTAGCCGTCAGGTTAAAGGTCCAGCCGTAGCCCTTGTGGGTGTTGGTCAGCACGCAGGCGTTGGTGAAGTTGTTGTCGCCCACCTTCGTGTAGTAGCGGTAGTCGCTCGGATAGAGGTAGCGGTTGTCGGCACCCTGCAGGCGCTCCCAAGTTTCGTCGATGGGCTTGATGTTATAGTTGTCCAGGATCACGGCGTTCACGTTCTTCGTGTAGGTGAACTCACCGGTCAGGGTCAGCGGGAAGGACACGGGGAGCTGATAGTCCACGGCCAGCGAAGACTTCCACACCTGCGGCATCTTGAAGTCCTTGTCTACGCCGGCCACTTCGGTAGGCACCGTTCCCTGGTCGGGCGTGATGTTCTCCGGCGCGCCGAGCAGCTCGCGGATCTTGTTGACGTCCGTCACCAGTCCGCCGGCAAAGTTCTGCAGACGAGAGTCTGAGGCCGTCACGACACCGTTCTCGTAATTGGTGTCGGCGTGTACCAGGTTCTGCACCATACCCGAGTTGGTCGGCATGTTGGTGAAGAACACCAGCGGCAGACGTCCGGCAAAGAGTCCCGTGCCGCCGCGCACCTTCAGGCGCTTGTCGCCGAAGACGTCCCAAGTGAAGCCGATACGCGGAGAAATCTGTACATTGCCGTCGGGCCAGGCACCGGTGTCGATGTGGCGACCGCCGAAGTCGAGGTCATAGATGGCGTTGTTGCGCATCAGGTCGTCGCTGTTGAAGGAGATCATGTCAAAGCGGATACCGCCCGTCAGTTTCAGGTTCTCCAGGATGTTCCATTCGTCCTGGGCATAAAGGCCGTACTGGTTGAACACCACTTCAGCGTTCGGGTTGGTCTCGCCGCCGTAGCCGTAAGCCAGACCTACAGTCTCGGGAGCCGCACCGTTCAGGAAGTCGTCCAGCGAACGGTAGCGGTAATAACCCGTACCGCCACGCATGTAGGCGTTGTTGGCCAGCTGGTGCTCGTAGCTGAAGCCCGCGGTGATCTTGTGCTCGCCGGCATAGTAGGTAAAGTTGTCGGTCACGGTGAACACCTTGTTCTGCACGCGGTTGTTGTGAGAGAACAGCTCGTAGCCCAAGCTCATGTAGGGCGTCAGGCTCTGGGTCACCGTCCCGTCGGCCGCCGTCTCATAGCCGCCCATGATGTCGATGAAGGGGAAAGGCGAGGAGTTGGAGCCGCGCGTGTCGTCGATGTTCGTGTAGGTGAACAGCAGCTGGTTGGAAATCTTGTCGCCGAAGCGGCTGTTCAGGTCGGCCGAGATGGTGCTCACCTTGTTGTCTATGGAGTACATCGAGTTGGCGAAAGCCATGGAGTACTGCGACAGGCGGTCCATACCGCGCAGGCGATAGCCCGTGTCGCTGGAGTTACCGTTCACGGGGTTCCAAGCCGTGTTCTTCGTATAGTTGTAGCGCACGGCCAGGCGATGGTCGTCGTTGATGTTCCAGTCGATGCGGCCCAGCAGCTTCAGGTTGCTCTCGTCGGCGGGGAAGTCCGTGAAGGAGCCCGTGTCGTAGCCGTAGCGCTCCATCATGAAGTCGCGCACGCGCTGCATGTCGGCCACGGTGGTGCGGGAGATGTAGTTGTCCGGATCGGCCACACCGTCCTCCGACGCGCGCCAGCGGTTGATGACCGACGGGATCTTGACATACTCGGCGTTGGCGAAGAAGAAGAGCTTGTTCTTCACAATCGGTCCGCCCAGGGTGAAACCGTAGGTCGTGTTGCGGTTCGTGCCGCGCTCGCCCAGGTCGGCGTTGTCCACGCGGTTACCGTGCATGTTCTCGTTGTTGTGGTAGACGTAGGCCGTTCCCTTGAACGTGTTCGTACCGGACTTGGTCACGGCGTTGATACCGCCGCCGATGAAGTTGGTCTGGCGCACGTCAAACGGGGTCACCACCACCTGCACCTCGTCGATGGCGTCCATCGAGATGGGCGTGCCGCCGCCGGGCAGGCTGGACGAAAGTCCGAAGTTATTGTTCAGGTTGGCGCCGTCCAGCGTGAAGTTGGTCGAGCGGCCGTCACCTCCGGCAAAGCCCATGCCGTTGGCGTAGGGCGAGAGGCGCACGATGTCTGAGATGCTGCGGCTCACGGTAGGCAGGGCCGTCAGCTGCGTGTTCGAGATGTTGGTTGTCGCACCGGTCTTTTCGGCGGCAAACTTGGAACGGGTACCCGTCACAACTACCTCGCCCAGCTCGGTGATGTCCTCCGTCATAGTGACGTTGAGGTTGTAGGTCTCACCCAGCTGGAGGGTGATGTCCTCGATAACACTGTCGGCAAATCCGACATAGGTAATCTTCACTTCGTAGGGTCCGCCCACACGCATACCCTGGATGGCCCAGCGGCCGTCCACGTTGGTCACGGCGTTGTACGTCGTTCCCGAAGGTTTGTGAACGACCCGTACCAGGGCACTGATGATGTCCTCGCCCTGCTTGTCGGCCACGTGTCCGGCCATTGCCGACGTGGTCACCTGGGCGTTCACTGTCGCCGCCACAACCAGCAGGAGGGCAGCAAAAAAGAATAATCGCATCTGTTTTACCATAGCGTTTCTGTTTTTAATAGAAATTTGTTTATGTTCTGAATTCGCCGCGAAATTACTAAAAAAGGCAAAGAGGGATGTTACAAACCGATGAAAGATGCAGGCAGGTGCCGTCCGCCAAGCCCCACGCGATGCTCCCTCCCGTCATCCGGGAACAGGAGACACGGACGAAGCACGGCCTGACAGTCCAAGAAAGTACGGCCTTATGGGATAACGCAGCACTTCCTGAGTACCCGACGAAGCACGGCGTGACACCCCGAGGAAGTGCTGCGTCAGGGGGCGACGAAGCACGGCGTCACGGCTCGCCCGCTACGGTTTCAAGCAGCCGACAGGAACCACAAAGACACCATCTTCAGGCCGACGGTAGGCATACTCGCCCGTAGCAGTCAGCACCATTTGGGACCTTCTATCAGTACTGCTCCCTTAGTCCGTAACTTCCGGGCCAACAGGCTGTCCATTATCCGATATCTATAACCTTCCATATTCCATTGATTTACATCAGCAAATATAAAGATTATTCCTAAAATTCGGTAATTTGACATCATATTTTTCGGTAATTCGGCAAAAATTCGTTCGGTTATTCGGCAACTATACACAGGGCGGCTTTCGCGTCACGGCTCGCCCAGATACTCCAGGATGAGACGGGCCTCGCGGACGGTGAGGTTGCGGCGCTTGTCGAAGGGGGTGCCGCCCCGCGTCAGCTCGGCGTAGAGCGGACGGCAGCGGCGGATCCAGGAGGGGAGACGGCGGACGGCCTGCTCGGGTTCGGCATCGGGGAAATACTGGCAGGCCAGGGAACGGCGGGTGTAGGTGATGGTTTTCATAATGGAAAATTGAGAATTGAGAATTAATAATGAATAATGAAGAGGATGTAACATCCACCCCTGTAGGGACGCACCACGGTGCGTCCGTGTCCTCCGCATTCGGGTGAGAATCTCGCGGACGCACCGTGGTGCGTCCCTACAGGGGGACAATGTTTTTTCAGCCCCGCCACAGATGCCACAGATACTTTCATAAACTTTTCGGACTTCATTAAATAAATAGGCTGCCTTTAAAGGCAGACCATTTATTTATTTTCTCGCGTAATATTTACGGAATTCACTGTGGCATCTGTGGCACCATTGATAATCAAGAGGTTGCGCCGGCACTTTCATCAAGAAGGTTCTGTTTTTCAGCAGAAGACTCCGGTAAAACGCTGTTCATTTCATCTACAGAACGCTCCACGACCAACCAAAACCGACCGTGGTGAGTCTCCACCTGTTCGAACCCCACCTCCTTCATCGCCCGCCCCACCTGCACGGGGCTGAGCCGCATCGACGCGAAGCGGGCGCAGATCTGCGAGGCCGTCAGGTAGCGGCCCTTCTCCAGCGCCGAGGGGCGGCGGTAGTGGGCCAGGATGAGCTCGCGGGCGGGGTTGGGCGCCTCGAAGCGGCGGTTGCGG
>NZ_LT635839.1:62091-114464 GCF_900128475.1 Mediterranea massiliensis
GAGGTAACGGCCTCCACGGATTTCTTCCACCAGTGCATCCCACGGGGTGGGCACGGGCACAGTGTCGCGCAGGGAGGCGAAGCGCGGGGGCTGGAAGGAAAGGGTCTGTTCGGTTGTTTTCATAACATGTTTCTTTTAAAGTTTGCGACGAAGTTAGCCCTTTCATTTTTGGCCGTGATGTACACATGGGTGCATCATTTTTAAGGGAGCACAGTGTAATTTATGATTTATTCACCAAACAGGGGCCGTAAACAGCCCCTGCCGACCGGAATCATCACAGGCCGGAACGGAAAAAAGAGAGGAAACCGATGGATTTTTCGGAGAAATTGCGTAACATTGCAGCCTCAAAACCCCTTACTGCATGACAACACGCTATCTCTCCCTGCTCTTCTTTTTTCTGACCTTATTTCTGAGCACTGCCTGCCGGCACGACAGCCAGACCGGCCGCATCCTGAACCAGGCCGACTCCCTGCTGGCTACCCGCCCCGACAGCGCCCTGCACCTGCTGGAACAGCATGCCGACCGGCTGCCGCCGCGTTCCACACGGGAGTGTGCCCGCTATGCCCTGCTGCTGGCACGGGCCCTCNGCCACGTGGGGCAGCCGCACCTTGTTGCGCCCGTAGGCCGGACGCTCGTTGATGTAGAGCGTGGTGGTCATGGCCTTCAGCTGGTTCAGCTCGGGACGCTGCATGGAGTCGATCTCCTCGAAGTTGACGAGCAGGTTCTCGGTCATGGTGAAGAGGTCGTCCTTGGTGAGGCGCTGCGAGTTGGTCTTCGTGGTGTAGTAGCGGCGCAGGCAGGGCGGCAGCAGGTTCTCCAGGAAGGAGCTCTTGAACGAGCCTTGCGGACCGAGGAGGACGAGGATTTCGTGGTTCACCACGCCGTCGTCCAGCGCGGCGGCCAGCAGCCCCACCAGCCAGCGGCGGAAGTAGTGGTCGAACTCGGCGGCCGACGTGCCGCGGCACACCACCATCCGGGCCAGGCGGCCGATGGGGTCGGACACGCCATCCCAGGGCGGCAGCGCGTCCAGGTAGCGGCGCAGGGGGTGGTACGTGGGCACGAAGTCGCTCTGCAGCAGCGTGCGCAGGCGGAAGAGGTCGGCGTCCAGCCCCTCGTGCTGCATGGCGCGCCACAGGGAGTTCTCCAGCGCGTCGGTCATCAGCTGCCAGCGGGGCTCCTCCTCCCCCGCCCCGTCCGTGAGCCGCACCTCCAGCTGGTGGATGAGGAGGTTGCGGCGCAGCTGGCACCAGCGGCCGATGAAGGCCTCCATCTGCCCTACCGACACGCGGGGCGCACGCCCGCTGCCCGGCGTCCCTCCATTAGTAGTAGAGGTACGCGCCCGCACATAGCGCGCGAGGCGGCACGTGGCATGTTCGGCGGTCAGGGCGTAGCAGCTGCGCACGGTGGCCGCCACGGAGTGCTCGGCGGCGTCGTAGTCGGCAAACTCGCTGAGGGCCCATGCCTCGGCATCGGCCTCGCTCACGCNCTTCCCGGAAGCCGAAGAGATACGCCGCCATACGCTCAGTTCGCTGGGCAACCTCTACTTCGAGAACAGCCACTACGAGGATGCCCGGAAGATGCACCTCGCCCTGTGGCCCCTCTGCCACACAGACAAGGACAAGGCCATCGCCCTGAACGCCCTTTCGGACTATCCGGTGGTCCAGGAGATCGGCGACTCGGCCGTAGACATTCAGCGACGCGCGCTCCGCTACGCACTGGCCAGCGGAGATTCGGGCGTGATTGCCATGTCGGAATACAACCTGAGCCTGCGGTTTTATTCGAATGACGACATCGATTCGGCCATCCACTACGCCCGTCGCTCCCTTGCAAACACGCCCCACGGGCATGACCCGGCCCAATGCTACAGCCTGTTGGGAAGCCTGTATGCCGAGCAAGGCATCCATCCGGACTCGGCCCTGCATTACCTGCAGCAAAGCCTGACAGGCACCTCATTTCCGGACCTCGCCGCCTATCTGGACTTGTACGAAGTGGAAAAGGAACGGGGCAACTGTCCCCAAGCCCTGCACTACCTGGAAAAACATGCAGACATCATAGACTCCCTGTTCATCGCCGAAAGGAATTCAGGTATCAACCGGACCATCTACGAATACAAGACGCGCCTGCGCGTACAGGAGGCCGAAGCCCGGAACCGCGAACACCGGAGCCGCATCGTGCTGACAGCTGTGGTGTGCTGCGCCCTGCTGGCCCTGCTGTGCCAGCACCTCTACCAGAAGAAAAGGCGGCAGAAGCTGGTCTACGAAAGCATCCTGCAGGAACTGGAACAACGCCAGCACACCCTCCAGCAGGAAATAGACCGCAACCAGGAAGCCCTCGACCGCCTGCAACAGGAAAAGACCGACCGGCAAGCCGACCAGGTGCAACAGACACAGCACCTGAGGCAGACCATCGACCGGCTGAAAGCAGAAAAACTGCAACTGCAGCACCAGCAGTTCAGGGGTACCCGCATCTACAAGAAGATACATGCCCTGACCCGGCAGGATACAGCCGATCGGAAAGCATGGAAGGTACTGTCTCCCGACGAACGGACCGAACTGCGCCGCACCGTCGACGGGATTTATGCCGACTACATCGCGCATCTGCAAACCCTCTACTCCCCCCTGACCGAGGACGACCGCCTGTATTGTTGCCTGGCTGCGGCGGGGCTCGACACACAGACCATCGCGCTCTGCTTCGGCTACACCGACACCCACACCATCAACCAGCGAAAATTGCGGCTGAAGGCCCGATATATCGGCCCGAAAGCGTAAAGTGTGACTCCAGCCGAAAAATGCACATTGATTTACAGACAGTTAGCTTTTTAAAGTGTGACTCGCTTTCCTTGGACTTCGCGGTCTAAAGGCGTAACTTTGCTCCATCATTAACCCCAAAAACATTCACACATTATGAGAGCAAAGTATTATTGTATGCTGTTTCTGTCGCTGCTGTTGATTCTGCCGATGAGTGCAGAAACAACAAGTAAAACCAAGAAATTGATTATCTACAAGACACTAAAGGAAAAGATGGTCACCCGCACCCCCTCCACCTTCGACGTTCACGTCGAAGAAGTGAACAACACCCTTCAGATTGTCTTCACCGGCACACTGCCGGATGCCGAAATCCGCCTGACGGACAAGAACGGCGACACCGTCATCAACGAAAGCCCCACCCTTATCTACGATGGGATGACTCTCTATGTACATACCCCCACCGGCTATCCGTATCTGCTGGAAGTGGAGTCGCCCGCCCTGGAGCTGACAGGGGAGATTGTGGTCGATGAGTATTGAACCTTATTTTTTACCAAACCTAATATTAACTAAAAAACAAAGCGTATGAAAACTTCATTCATTTACAAAACAGTTTTAATCGTTCTCCTCTGGGGATGGGATGTAACAGTTATGCACAGCTCAAATTCTATGACAACAATCGCTTGACGATAGGTAACACCACCCCATACAGCTTTTATTATTACACTTTTGTGACAACAGGAATGTACATGAAATGTGCGACTAACAATTTCTTTCAAATTGATGTAAGTGCAGCAGCTACGCGTCTGGCGAGCCATGGGAATCAAGTTGTGTTCTACAACACCCAAACCAGCACATTCAACGACCTGCAAGTCAGAAAAGTATATAATTACTCGGATGCCTTGGCCAAAACCAACATCAAGCCACTAAATACAGGTTGTGACATTATCAGCAAATTGAAACCTGTAACCTATAACTTCAAGAATGATATTTCCTCAAACGCTAATCAAGAAATAGGGTTATTGGCACAAGATGTAGAAAAAGTTTTGCCTAATCTGGTATTTACAGACAACGAAGGGAAAAAATTAGTAGACTACATTTCCTTGATCCCCATATTAATCAAGGCTATAGATGAACAACAAAAGGAAATCAATGAATTAAAAAGCAGACTGTAATGCAACAAAGACACTTGAACAGGGAGCAATATTTCAACGAACTGGCCCAGACGGCACGCGAACACTACATCGGTTACATCAGCCGATTCCAGCCCATTACGCCGACAACAAAGGTGCTCGAAGTGGGCTGTGGCGAAGGCGGCAATCTGCTGCCCTTTGCCGAAATGGGATGCCGGGTGACGGGCATAGAACGTTTTCCCGAACGGGTGGAGCAGGCTCAGGCCTATTTTCAGAAGAAGGGATACAGCGGCCGTTTCATCGCGGACGACTTCCTGAAATACAAGCCGCAGACGAACGAGAAGTATGACCTTGTACTGATTCACGATGTCATCGAACACATTCCGGACAAGGACAGCTTCCTGGAACATCTGAAAGGATTCGTCCACAAGGACAGCCTGATATTCTGGGGATTTCCTGCCTGGCAGATGCCCTTTGGCGGACACCAGCAGATTTGCCGCAGCCGCCTGTGCTCGCACCTCCCCTTCATCCACCTGCTCCCTGTGCCTGTGTACCAGTACTTGCTGAAAGCCAACAAGGAAACAACCGGATGCATCAACGAACTGCTGGATATCAGGAAAAGCCGGGTAACGACAGAACGGTTTGAGCAACTGGCCGAGACACACGGGCTATCCATCGTGGACCGCTGCCTGTGGCTGGTCAATCCGCACTACGAACAGAAGTTTCACCTGAAGCCACGGAAGCTGCCTGCCGCGCTTTCGCGGATCAGATACATCAGAAACTTTCTGTCAACCTCCTGCTTTTACCTGACCCGATATCATCAATCCACTTAACCGGCACTATTATGAAAAGGAAGTTAGCAATATTATCCGTCATCTGTACAGCAACCATCGCACTGAACAGTTGCAGTGAAGAAACCGAAAATATTTATAATGAACCAGCCCTGACCCGAACTGCCAGCGAAGCTACCGTAACCTTCTCCAATCGTACGGTCACCACTGATGAAACGGTTTCGGGAACAGATATCATCACAGAAAATATAACAGTTAAAAATCAAGCAAAACTGACGTTTGAAATAGATAACTCCGTTACGATAAACGGCCCATTCACCGTTGAATATGGTTCAGAACTGGAAATTAACTAAACGACAGACGAGGATGAAACTTTTGATTTCATCCTCATCTTTTTTTATCCCCTCGTACCGTACTACGAAAAACACCTTGAACAACCATGCCCCATCTTCTCCCTTCACAATCCGACGAACCCGGGAAGATGGACAATACCTGGATACAGACCGCCGCCAGGGAGCTTTACGAAATCAGGAAACGGTGGCACCTCACCTCGAACCGACAGTTCGCCGAGGCCCTGGCCATGAATCCGCGTACCACGGCCAAGCTGAACCCTGCCCACCCCGACGGGTCGCTGACGCTGGAGACGGTGGACCGCATCTACAGCACCCTCACCGCCCTGTGCTGCCTGTACTTCGGCCCCGAGGAAATGGACGACGAATACCGGCGCCTGGCCGACTCGCGGATGCGCATCGCCCGAAGTGTGGCACCGCTGCCCGCCGCCGTCCGCAAGCGGCTGGAAGAGGAACAGGGACAGAAAGAAAAAGGGGACGTACCGTTGCGGCCGGTACATCCCCTCGGATAAAAAACTTCACTTGTATGAAAAATTGCGGAGAGAACGAGATTCGAACTCGTGATACCCTTTAGGGGTATACACGCTTTCCAGGCGCGCCTCTTCAACCACTCGAGCACCTCTCCTTCTTGATTTCGGGGTGCAAAGGTACGACAAGTTTCCGAATTTTCCAAATCCTGAAGCCGGAGTTTGCCCAAAAAAGGGGGAGGACCTCCTTGCGGACATCCTCCCCGGAAAATATTACAATTGATGTATTACAAGTGATTATTCCTCTACTTTTTCATCCACCGTATTGTAGTCGAGCACGGTCTTCTTGTTGGCCAGCATGCGGTCGTACTCTTCCTTCGAACCGACGATGATCTTGTCGAAGTCGCGCTGACCGGTACCGGCCGGAATGAGGTGACCGCAGATGACGTTCTCCTTCATACCTTCCAGCTTGTCGACCTTGCCGTTGATGGCTGCCTCGTTGAGCACCTTCGTGGTTTCCTGGAAGGATGCGGCAGACATGAAGCTCGAAGTCTGCAGGGCGGCACGCGTGATACCCTGGAGAATCTGCGTCGAAGTGGCGGGCACGGCATCGCGTACCTGAACCAGCTTGAGGTCGCGGCGCTTCAGCATGGAGTTCTCGTCGCGCAGCTTGCGGGCGGTGACAATCTGACCCGGCTGCAGGTTCTGCGAGTCACCGGCGTCGGTAACCACCTTCTTGCCCCAGATGCGGTCGTTCTCTTCCATGAACTCGATCTTGTCGACCACCTGCTGCTCGAGGAAGCGGGTATCGCCCGGCTCGTTGATCTCGACCTTGCGCATCATCTGGCGGACAATGATCTCGAAGTGCTTGTCGTTGATCTTCACACCCTGGAGGCGGTATACGTCCTGCACCTCGTTGACGATGTATTCCTGTACGGCCGTGGGACCCTTGATGGCCAGGATGTCGGCCGGCGTGATGGCACCGTCGGACAGCGGCGTACCGGCACGCACGTAGTCGTTCTCCTGTACCAGGATCTGCTTGGACAGCGGAACGAGGTATTTCTTGACTTCACCACCCTTGGAGGTGACGATGATTTCACGGTTACCGCGTTTCACCTTGCCCATGGTGATCTCGCCGTCGATTTCGGAAACGATGGCGGGGTTGGACGGGTTGCGGGCCTCGAACAGCTCGGTGACACGGGGAAGACCACCGGTGATATCGCCGGCCTTGCCGACGGCACGCGGAATCTTCACAATCACTTCGCCGGCCTTCACCTTCTGGCCGTCTTCCACTACCACGTGGCCGCCCACCGGGAGGTTGTAGGTGCGGATAAGCTCGCCGTCCTCGGTCATGATGTGCGCGGTGGGCACCTTGGTCTTGTCCTTGGACTCGATGATGATGATTTCACGCAGACCGGTCGATTCGTCGGACTCTACCTTGTAGGTGACGTTCTCGATGACGTCCTCGAACTCGATCTTACCGGTAGCTTCGGTAATGATAACCGCGTTGAAGGGGTCCCAACGGGCGATGAGCTTGCCTTTCTCCACCACTTCGCCGTCGGCCGCATACAGCGTAGAGCCGTAGGGCACGTTGTGGGTGGAGAGGACGATGTCGGTGTTGACATCGACAAAGCGCAGCTCGGCCAGACGGCCTACCACTACCTTGGCGGGCTGGCCTGCCTCGTCGACCACGTCGACAGTGCGGAGCTCTTCGAACTCCAGACGGGCGTCGTTCTTGGCCACGATGCTGGCGTTGGCGGCGATGTTGGCCGCCGTACCACCGGCGTGGAAGGTACGCAGAGTCAGCTGGGTACCCGGCTCACCGATAGACTGTGCCGCGATGACGCCGACAGCCTCGCCCTTCTGTACCATGCGGCTGGTGGCCAGGTTGCGGCCGTAGCACTTGGCGCAGACTCCCTTCTTGGACTCGCAGGTGAGCACGGAACGGATTTCGACGCTCTCGATGGGAGAGTCTTCGATCTTCTGGGCAATCTCTTCGGTAATTTCCTCGCCGCCGGCCACGATGAGTTCGCCGGTCGTGGGGTGTACAATATCGTGTACGGATACACGTCCCAGGATACGTTCGTACAGCGTGGCGATGGTCTCGTCGTTGTTCTTGAGGGCTGTACAAACCAGTCCGCGGAGCGTACCGCAGTCTTCTTCGTTGATGATGACGTCGTGCGACACGTCTACCAGACGACGGGTCAGGTATCCGGCGTCGGCCGTCTTCAAGGCGGTGTCGGCCAAACCCTTACGGGCACCGTGGGTAGAGATGAAGTACTCCAGCACGGACAGACCTTCCTTGAAGTTCGAAAGAATCGGGTTCTCGATGATCTGACCGCCTTCGGCACCGGCTTTCTGCGGCTTGGCCATCAGACCACGCATACCGGAGAGCTGACGGATCTGCTCCTTCGAACCACGGGCACCGGAATCCAGCATCATGTAGACGGAGTTGAATCCCTGGTCGTCGGCCGAGATGGTCTTCATCAGGATGTTGGACAACTCGGAGTTGACGTGTGTCCAGATATCAATTACCTGATTGTAACGTTCGTTGTTGGTAATGATACCCATGTTGTAGTTGTTGATGACCTGTTCCACTTCTTCGTAACCCTTCTGTACGAGCGCTTCCTTCTCCTTGGGGATGATGATATCGCCCAAGTTGAACGACAGACCGCCCTTGAAGGCCATGTAGTATCCCAGGTTCTTGATACCGTCGAGGAAGTCGGCCGCCTTGGACACACCGCACACCTTGATGACGTGGCTGATGATGTCGCGCAGTGACTTCTTGGAGATGATGGTATTGATGTATCCGGCTTCGTCGGGCACCAGCTCGTTGACGATGACACGGCCCACGGAGGTGTCGTGCATCATCTTCTTGACAACGTTGCCGTTCTCGTCGACGTCGTTGACGATGACGCTGACCGGAGCGTGGATGTCGCACTTGCCTTCGTTGTAGGCGATGAGGGCTTCTTCGGGACCGTAGAAGGTGAGGCCTTCACCCTTGGCACCCTTGCGGAGCTTGGTGATGTAGTACAGACCGAGCACCATATCCTGGGCAGGCACGGTGATAGGTGCGCCGTTGGCCGGGTTCAGAATGTTGTGCGACTGGAGCATCAGCAGCTGTGCCTCGAGCACGGCTTCGTTGCTCAGCGGGAGGTGGACGGCCATCTGGTCACCGTCGAAGTCGGCGTTGAAGGCCGTACATGCCAACGGGTGCAGCTGGATGGCCTTGCCCTCGATCATCTTGGGCTGGAAGGCCTGGATACCCAGACGGTGCAGTGTCGGGGCACGGTTCAGCAGGACGGGGTGTCCCTTCATGACGTGCTCCAGGATGTCCCAGATGACGGGTTCCTTGCGGTCTACAATCTTCTTGGCACTCTTCACGGTCTTCACGATGCCGCGCTCGATGAGCTTGCGGATGATGAACGGCTTGTAGAGTTCGGCAGCCATCAGTTTGGGGATACCGCACTCGCCCATGCGCAGCTCGGGACCTACGACGATTACCGAACGGGCCGAGTAGTCGACACGCTTACCCAACAGGTTCTGACGGAAGCGTCCCTGCTTACCTTTCAGGCTGTCGGAGAGTGACTTCAACGGACGGTTGGCATCGGTCTTCACGGCGCTGGACTTGCGGGAGTTGTCGAACAGCGAGTCGACAGCTTCCTGCAGCATACGCTTCTCGTTGCGGAGGATGACTTCGGGTGCCTTGATTTCAATGAGTCTCTTCAGACGGTTGTTGCGGATGATGACACGACGGTAGAGGTCGTTGAGGTCGGACGTAGCGAAACGTCCGCCGTCCAGCGGAACCAACGGACGCAGTTCGGGCGGGATGACAGGCACGATGCGGACAATCATCCACTCGGGCTTGTTGCGGCCGCGAGAAGCACGGAACGACTCGACCACCTGCAGACGCTTCAGCGCTTCGTTCTTGCGCTGCTGCGAAGCGTCGTTGTTGGCGCGGTGGCGCAGTTCGTAGGACAGGGCGTCCAGGTCGATGTTGCACAGCAGGTCGTAAATGGCCTCGGCACCCATCTTGGCGATGAACTTATTGGGGTCGGTATCCTCGAGATACTGGTTCTCCTTGGGGAGCTTCTCCAGCAGGTCGAGGTATTCGCCTTCTTCCAGCAGGTCGTACTTGGCCACTTCGTCGCTCAGTACACCGGGCTGGATGACAATGTAACGCTCGTAATAGATGACTGCATCCAGCTTCTTGGTGGGCAGTCCGAGCAGGTACCCAATCTTGTTGGGCAGGGAACGGAAGTACCAGATGTGGGCAACGGGAACCACCAGCTGAATGTGGCCCATACGCTCGCGGCGTACCTTCTTCTCGGTCACTTCCACACCGCATCGGTCGCAGACAATGCCTTTGTAACGGATGCGCTTGTATTTACCGCAATGGCACTCGTAGTCCTTGACCGGACCGAAGATGCGCTCGCAGAACAAACCGTCACGCTCGGGCTTGTAGGTGCGGTAGTTGATCGTTTCAGGCTTTAACACTTCACCGCTCGAATTCTCCAGGATTTCTTCGGGGGAAGCCAAACCGATGGAGATCTTCGAGAAATTACTCTTTATCTTATTATCTTTTCTAAAAGCCATACGTTATGATGTAATTGATAATTGACAATGGATAATTGAAAAATTACTCTAAGTGGATGCTCAGTCCCAGTCCTTGCAACTCGTGGAGCAACACGTTCAGAGACTCGGGAATGCCCGGAGTAGGCATCGGCTCACCCTTCACGATGGCTTCGTATGCCTTGGAACGGCCTACCACGTCATCGGACTTGATGGTCAGAATCTCCTGCAGGATGTGGGCGGCACCGAAGGCTTCGAGTGCCCAAACCTCCATTTCTCCGAAACGCTGGCCACCGAACTGTGCCTTACCACCCAACGGCTGCTGCGTGATGAGTGAGTACGGACCGATGGAACGGGCGTGCATCTTGTCTTCAACCATGTGGCCCAACTTCAACATGTAGGTCACACCGACCGTAGCCTGCTGTTCGAAGGCTTCACCGGTACCGCCGTCGTACAGCGTAGTCTTGCCGTAACGGGGCAGACCGGCCTTGTCGGTCCATTCGTTCAGGTCGTCCAGCGAAGCACCGTCGAAGATCGGAGTGGCAAACTTGACACCCAGCTTCTTGCCGGCACGTCCCAAAACGGCCTCGAAGATCTGTCCGATGTTCATACGCGAAGGCACACCCAGCGGGTTCAACACGATGTCGACCGGTGTACCGTCGGCCAGGAACGGCATGTCTTCCTGACGTACCACACGCGACACGATACCCTTGTTACCGTGACGACCGGCCATCTTGTCACCTACACCGATCTTACGCTTCTTGGCGATGTAGACCTTGGCCATCTGGATGATACCGGCGGGCAGCTCGTCGCCGATGGTGATGGCGAATTTCTTACGCTTCAGCTCGGCGTCGAATTCCTTGTATTTCTTGATGAAGTTCATGATGAGCGCACGGATCAGGCCGTTGGTATGCTCGTCCTTGGTCCAGCCGCTCAGCTGAATGGCGGTGAAGTCCAGGTCGCTGAAATCGGAAGCGTGGAAAGGAGCTCCCTTGGCAATGACGTCGGTACCCATGTAGTCCTTCACGCCTTCTGAAGTATAGTTTTCTGTCAGTTTCAACAGTTTGTTGACCAATATCTTGCGCAGGTCGGCCACCTTAGCCTCGAACTCTTCGTCGATCTTCGGCAGCAGAGCCTTGTCGGCCAGCTTGGAGCTGCGGGTCTTGATGACACGCGAGAACAGACGCTTGCCGATAACTACACCCTTCAACGAAGGAGAAGCCTTCAACGAAGCATCCTTCACATCGCCGGCCTTGTCACCGAAGATGGCACGAAGCAACTTCTCCTCGGGCGACGGATCGGACTCACCCTTCGGGGTAATCTTACCGATCAGGATGTCACCCGGCTCGATGCGGGCACCTACACGGACGATACCGTTGTCGTCCAGGTCTTTGGTGGCCTCTTCGCTCACGTTGGGGATATCGGAAGTCAGCTCTTCCATACCGCGCTTCGTCTCGCGCACTTCCAACGAGAACTCTTCCACGTGTACAGACGTCAGCAGGTCCTCGCGAACCACACGTTCGTTCAGCACGATGGCATCCTCGTAGTTGTAACCCTTCCACGGCATGTAGGCTACCAGCAGGTTCTTGCCCAGGGCCAGTTCGCCGTTCTCGGTCGAATAACCTTCGGTCAGGATCTGTCCCTTCGTCACGCGCTGTCCCTTCTCGCAAATGGGACGCAGGTCGATGGTCATATTCTGGTTCGTGCGGCGCCATTTCGGAATGCTGTATTCCTTCAAGGCGGGCTCGAAACTTACAAATTCTTCCTCCTCGGTACGGTCATAAAGGATACGGATGGTCGTAGCGTCTACAAACTCTACCACACCTTCGCCTTCGGCTGCAATCTGCGTACGCGAGTCGCGGGCCAGCTGGCGTTCGATACCGGTACCGACAATCGGCGCTTCGCTACGCAACAAAGGTACTGCCTGGCGCATCATGTTCGAACCCATCAACGCACGGTTGGCATCGTCGTGCTCCAGGAACGGAATCAAAGAAGCGGCGATAGAGGCAATCTGCTGCGGAGATACGTCCATCAGCTCTACCTCGCTGGGCGGAACAACCGGATAATCGGCATCCTGACGGGCCTTTACCTTGTCGCGGATGAAGGTTCCGTCGTCGTTCAGCGGAGCATTACCCTGAGCGATGATCTTGCCTTCCTCTTCTTCGGCCGACAGGTAAACCAGGCCTTCGGGCGAAAGGTCGACCTTGCCGTTGCTTACCTTGCGGTAGGGAGTCTCAATGAAGCCGAGGTCGTTGATTTTGGCGAACACACAGAGTGAAGAAATCAGACCGATGTTCGGACCTTCAGGCGTCTCGATCGGACACAGACGGCCGTAGTGGGTATAGTGTACGTCGCGCACCTCGAAACCGGCACGCTCACGCGACAGACCGCCAGGACCCAGGGCCGACATACGGCGCTTGTGGGTGATTTCGGCCAGCGGGTTCGTCTGGTCCATGAACTGCGACAGGGCATTGGTACCGAAGAACGAATTGATGACCGAAGAGATGGTCTTCGCATTGATCAAATCGATCGGAGTGAACACCTCATTGTCGCGCACGTTCATACGCTCGCGGATGGTACGCGACATACGTGCCAGACCGATAGCGAACTGGTTGGACAGCTGCTCGCCCACGGTGCGTACACGGCGGTTGCTCAAGTGGTCGATATCGTCGACATCAGCCTTCGAGTTGATCAGCTCGATCAGATACTTGATGATTTCAATGATATCTTCTTTGGTCAGCACACGCACGTCCATGTCGGTCGTCAGGTTCAACTTCTTGTTGATACGGTAACGGCCTACATCACCCAGGTCGTATCTCTTTTCAGAGAAGAACAGGTTGTTGATGACTTCACGTGCACTGGCGTCGTCTGCAGGGTCGGCGTTGCGCAACTGGCGGTAGATGTAGAGCACAGCTTCCTTTTCCGAGTTACTGGGGTCCTTCTGCAGCGTATTATATATGATGGAGTAGTCAGACTGGTTCGGTTCTTCCTTGTGTACCAGGATGTTCTGAACGCCTGACTCCAGAATAATGTCAATATGTTCCGGCTCGATAACGGTCTCACGGTCGATAACGACTTCGTTACGCTCGATGGAAACCACTTCACCGGTGTCTTCGTCTACAAAATCCTCGATCCATGTCTTCAAGACACGGGCAGCGAGCTTGCGGCCTACAATCTTCTTCAGATTGGCCTTGTTGACCTTCACGTCTTCAGCCAAATCAAAGATTTCGAGAATGTCCTTGTCGTTCTCGAAGCCGATGGCTCTCAGCAATGTCGTAACGGGCAATTTCTTCTTACGGTCGATGTATGCGTACATGACATTGTTGATGTCAGTGGCAAACTCAATCCACGAACCCTTGAACGGAATGATGCGGGCCGAGTACAACTTGGTACCGTTGGCATGTACGCTCTGGCCGAAGAATACGCCGGGCGAACGGTGCAACTGGGACACAACGACACGCTCTGCACCGTTGATGACAAACGTAGCCTTCTCAGTCATGTAGGGGATGGGGCCCAGGAATACATCCTGAATCACCGTATCGAAATCCTCATGGTCAGGGTCGGTACAATACAGCTTCAACTTTGCTTTCAAAGGCACACTATAAGTAAGCCCTCGCTCTATACATTCGTCGATGGTATAACGCGGCGGATCAATATAGTAGTCCAGAAATTCGAGAACAAAATTGTTTCTTGTATCGGCAATTGGGAAGTTTTCAGCAAATACTTTATACAATCCCTCATTCTTACGCTTTTCGGGAGGAGTGTCCAGTTGTAGAAAGTCTTTGAATGACTTCAATTGTACTTCCAGGAAATCCGGATATTCAAGCGGATTCTTAGTCGAAGCAAAATTAACTCTTTGATTTACAGTATTTGAAGACATCTGATAATGGATTTGTAGAAGTGAATTTTAAATATATACACAAAAAGGTTAAGAACCCTTTTCACGAAGGGTTCCTAACCGAATTACCTGATTTACAGGCTAATGTTATTTAAGTTCAACTTCAGCTCCAGCTTCTTCCAGTGTTTTCTTCAATGATTCTGCTTCGTCCTTAGCCAAACCTTCTTTTACTACGCTAGGAGCACCGTCAACCATGTCCTTAGCTTCCTTCAAACCAAGACCACAAGCTTCCTTAACGGCCTTAACTACTTGAAGTTTAGCTGCACCAGCGCTCTTCAAAACTACATCGAAAGAGGTCTTCTCTTCAGCGGCAGCAGCACCAGCGGCTGCGGGGCCAGCAGCAACAGCAACAGCTGCAGCAGCAGGTTCAATACCATATTCTTCCTTCAGGATAGTTGCAAGTTCATTAACTTCTTTTACTGTCAAGTTAACTAATTGTTCTGCAAAAGCTTTCAAATCTGCCATTTTTGTATGAATTTAATTGTTTAAATACTAATGTAAATTGATAAATTGTTGTTTTCGGCTGCCTGCTTCAACAGGCCGCCCTGATAAATCGAGGCTTAAGCCTCGGTTCTTTCACCAAGAGTCTTGAGAACTCCGTGAAGGGTGTTACCACCTGATTGCAGAGCAGAGATAACGTTCTTGGCCGGAGATTGCAGCAATGCCACGATTTCGGCAATAACTTCGTTCTTGCTCTTGATAGCTACGAGAGCATCCAACTGGTCAGCACCAACATAGAAGCTTTCTTCAGCATATGCGCCTTTCAGTCCGGGAATACCGTCTTTAGACTTGTCCTTGATCAACTTGGCCGGTGCATTTGCAACGTTGCAGAACATCACGGCTGTTGTACCTTTCAGACAACCATAAAGCGGAGAATAATCTTCCTCCAGGCTTTCCAGAGCCTTGTGAAGCAGCGAGTTCTTAACGACCATCAGCTTGATGTCGGCCTTGAAGCAAGCAGCTCTCAGCGCGCTGGTAGCAGCTGCGTTCATAGCAGTTGTATCAACCAGGTAGAAGTGTCCGTATTCCTTTACTGTAGCAGCAATCTGCTCTATAATCGTACTTTTATCTTCCTTTCTCATTATTACTCCGTTTTATTAGATTTCTTCCACTGATTTCGGGTCGATCTTGATACCCGCACTCATTGTACTAGAAAGATAAATACTCTTAATATATGTACCCTTGGCTGCAGTCGGTTTCAATTTATTCAATGTAGAAATGAATTCCTTTGCATTGTCACGGATCTGGTCCGCAGTAAATGAAACTTTACCGATGGAAGTATGAACGATACCGCTCTTGTCAACCTTGAAGTCGATTTTACCTTGTTTTACTTCCTTTACAGCTTTAGCAACATCCATAGTTACAGTACCACTCTTCGGATTCGGCATCAATCCACGAGGACCGAGAATACGACCGAGGGCACCAATCTTACCCATGATAGACGGCATAGTGATGATTACATCAATATCAGTCCATCCACCTTTGATCTTTTCAATATATTCGTCAAGACCAACATAGTCAGCGCCAGCTTCTTTTGCAGCAGCTTCAGCATCCGGTGTACAAAGCACCAAAACACGCGTCACCTTACCAGTACCGTGAGGAAGTGAAACGACACCTCTCACCATCTGGTTAGCCTTACGCGGGTCAACGCCCAAACGTACGTCGATATCTATGGAAGCGTCAAACTTAGTAAAAGTGAGTTCCTTTACCAAAGCAGAAGCTTCTTTAAGAGAGTATGCTTTCCCTGCTTCAATCTTCTCTGCAGCTAACTTTTGATTTTTTGTCAGTTTACCCATTCTAATTGAAGTTTATTAGTTATTAACCGGGAACTCCCCTTTTACAGTGATACCCATACTTCTCGCTGTACCGGCAACCATCTTCATGGCGGCTTCTACAGTGAAGCAGTTCAAGTCGACCAACTTGTCCTGAGCAATCGTACGAACCTGATCCCAAGTAATCTCTGCAATCTTCTTACGATTGGGTTCTGCAGAACCGCTCTTTTGCTTGGTCAGCTCCAGCAACTGGATGGCTACTGGCGGAGTCTTGATAACAAAATCGAAAGACTTGTCTGCGTAGTAAGTAATGATAACAGGAAGTATCTTACCTGCCTTGTCCTGGGTTCTGGCGTTGAATTGCTTGCAAAATTCCATGATGTTGATACCCTTCGAACCCAATGCAGGTCCAACGGGAGGTGATGGATTTGCAGCGCCTCCTTTAATCTGTAACTTGATTAGTCCAGCAACTTCTTTAGCCATTTTAATTGATTGATTTATATATTACAATAATGACGAAACGATACAGCGTAACACCTGCATCATTCTTTTTCCACTTGCATAAAGCCCAATTCAAGCGGAGTCTTCCGCCCGAATATCTTTACCATGACCTTCAGTTTCTTCTTCTCGGCATTCACTTCTTCAATGATTCCACTGAATCCGCTGAACGGACCGTAATTCACTTTTACGGTCTCGCCGACTACATACGGGATGTTCACATCGTCTGCGGCATCCTGCAATTCGTCGACCGTGCCAAGTATGCGATTGACTTCCGACTGTCTCAAGGGGACCGGTTTGTCCATGCCGCCCAAGAAACCAATCACGTTAGGAGTATTTCTCAAGTGATGAGCAACCTCACCAACCAAAGCCGCCTCTACCAAGACATATCCGGGAAGATAACTTCTTTCTTTCACAATCTTCTTTCCGTTGCGAACCTGATACACCTTTTCAGTAGGGATCAACACCTGAGATACGTAATCACCAAGGTCGCTGTTCTTAATGTCAGCTTCAAGATATTCCTTTACCTTAGCTTCTTTTCCGCTAATAGCACGCAACACGTACCACTTTTTTTCAATCTCAGACATTCTTCAAACTTTTTTAATGAGGATAAATAAACTCCATTACATGCTGGAAGCAGAAGTCCATCACGAATACCACCAATGCAATGAGCAGGGAAGCATATAAAACAACTACTGCACTGTTGGTAAGTTCAGAATACGTGGGCCACGACACTTTATGTACAAGCTCGTCGTAGGTTTCTTTCAAATAGGTTACAATCTTTTTCATTGCAATAATACTTAGCACGGGAGGAGAGGCTCGAACTCCCGACACCCGGTTTTGGAGACCGGTGCTCTACCAACTGAGCTACTCCCGTTTGAACATAATCAGTTCCCGACCTGAGCCGAGAACTGATTAAGAGAATATTTATTAGTCAAGAATTTCAGTAATCTGACCAGAACCTACTGTACGACCACCTTCACGGATAGCGAAGCGCAGACCTACGTTCAAAGCTACCGGATAGATCAGAGTAACAGTGATTTCTACGTTATCACCAGGCATTACCATTTCTACACCTTCGGGCAGAGTGATTTCACCTGTACAGTCCATAGTACGCAGATAGAACTGAGGACGGTATTTGTTGTGGAACGGAGTGTGACGGCCACCTTCTTCTTTCTTCAAAACGTAGATAGAAGCTTTGAATTTGGAGTGGGGCTTAATCTGACCCGGCTTGCAGAGTACCATACCACGCTTGATTTCGTTCTTGTCGATACCACGCAGCAACAGACCTACGTTATCACCAGCTTCACCTTCGTCCAACAGTTTGCGGAACATTTCAACGCCAGTTACAACCGACTTCTTGTCCTCACCGAGACCCAGGATTTCAACTTCGTCGCCTACCTTAACAACACCAGCCTCGATACGACCAGTAGCTACAGTACCACGACCCGTGATAGAGAATACGTCTTCAACAGGCATCAAGAACGGTTTGTCGATGTCACGCGGAGGCAGAGGAATCCAAGTGTCGCAAGCATCCATCAGCTCCATGATCTTGTCTTCCCATTTGGGAACACCGTTCAATGCACCCAGTGCAGAACCCTGGATAAACGGAGTGTTGTCGCCATCGAAGTCGTAAGCAGACAGCAGTTCGCGCATTTCCATTTCAACGAGCTCCAACATTTCGGGGTCGTCTACCATATCGCACTTGTTCATGAATACAACCAGTCTCGGTACGTTTACCTGACGGGCCAACAGGATGTGCTCGCGAGTCTGAGGCATCGGACCATCAGTTGCAGCAACTACGATGATAGCACCATCCATCTGAGCAGCACCAGTTACCATGTTCTTTACATAGTCGGCGTGTCCCGGGCAGTCAACGTGTGCATAGTGACGGTTGGCAGTTTCATACTCTACGTGAGAAGTGTTGATTGTGATACCACGTTCCTTCTCTTCGGGAGCGTTATCGATCTGATCGAAAGACTTGATTTCGTCAGCTTTTGTGAAACCTCTTTCTGCCAATACCTTCGTAATAGCAGCAGTCAAAGTCGTCTTACCGTGGTCTACGTGACCAATCGTACCAATGTTCACATGGGGTTTGGTGCGTTCAAATTTCTCTTTAGCCATAGCTTTACTTTTATTTATTTGATTAATAATCAGCTTTTACTACCGAAAGAGCTGTTACCGGGACTTGAACCCGGGACCTCTTCCTTACCAAGGAAGTGCTCTACCGCTGAGCTATAACAGCAAGTGAAGGAGTGGGCAAAGATGGATTCGAACCACCGAAGGCGTAAGCCAGCAGATTTACAGTCTGCCCCATTTGGCCACTCTGGTATTTGCCCATCACTTTTTTAGAGCCTCTTGTCGGATTCGAACCAACGACCCCGAGATTACAAATCACGTGCTCTGGCCAACTGAGCTAAAGAGGCATTATTTGCAGCCGCTTCGCCGTATCGTGTGCGAAACGGCTGCAAATTTAGACATTTATTTCTTTCCCGCAAAATTTTTTGCGATATTTATTTATTTCGAATCTTTTCCTTGTACTTAACCAGCTGTTTTTCCAAAGCGTCCAGACACAAGTCTACGGCCTCTTCAAACGTATCACAGACCTTGTTCGCATACAATTCGCCGTTGGGGACCAAAACTTTCACCCCGGCTTCCTTGTTTTCGGCTGTTTCCGGTTTAACTACCTTTAATGACACCTCTACTTTCTTTATATCGTCATAAAATCGCTCCAACTTCGCAGCTTTCTTCTGGATAAAAGCCTGCAATTGCTCTGATGCGTCAAAGTGAATTGATTGAATTCTAATTTCCATACATACCTCCTTTTCTTTAAGCCCGAGGATGGGCCTGGTTATACACTTTTTTAAGCTCCTCGAAAGTCGTGTGCGTATAAATCTCGGTAGTGGCCAGGCTTTCGTGCCCCAGCAGTTCCTTGATGGCTCCCAGCGCTGCTTCATGATTGAGCATGCTCGTCGCAAAGGTATGCCTCAGCACGTGCGGGCTCCGTTTTTTCACGGACACCACTTTCGAAAGGTTTCGCTTCACAATTCTTTCCACGATGTTGCGATAGAGGCGTTCGCCCGTCTTGCGGACGAAGAAAGCGTCGGACTTGACATCCACGTTTTCATTCCTCACCCTGACATATTCCAGCATTCCGTTCTTCAGTTCGTCACCGAAGGGAATGAGACGCTGCTTGTTGCGCTTGCCGGTCACCTTGATGACCGAAGCCGCAAAGTCCACATCCTTGTCGTCGAGCCCGATCAGTTCGGAAAGCCGCATGCCCGTGGCATAGAACATTTCGATAATCAGGTGGTCACGACACCCCTCGAAGCCGTCGCCGAAATCGATATCGTCCAGCAACCGGTTCATATCACTTTCCCTCAGAAATACCGGCAGAGGTTTCTTGTTCTTGGGCCCCACCACCTTGCGCAGGGGGTCGGCCTTCACCTCGCCCTTTTTCAGAAGGAACTTGTAATAAGAACGGAGCGAACTCAGTTTCCGGTTGATGGAAGTCGAAGTATATCCCCGGTCCATCAGGGAGATTACCCATTCACGGACCAGTTCCGCCTCCACTTCCGAAGGAGACTGGACGCCGGATTCTTCTTCGCCGAAGCTCTGAAACTGGCGGATGTCTTCGCCGTAGGCCTTGAGGGTCTCGTCCGAATAGTTCCGCTCGTAACGGAGATAGTCCAAAAAAGAATCTGTCAGCCACATATCGCTACATAACTAAATGTGCAACGAATGTATGAAAAGAAATCAATAATTCAAAGGATTTTACGAATTATTAATCTTCTACTTGCTGAAGTTTTTGAACGTAAACGGCACGCTCTTTCTTAAGTCTCTTGATTACAGACGGTTTGTCGAACTGCTGTCTGCTTCTCAATTCTTTGATAATGCCGGTCTTTTCAAATTTTCTTTTGAATTTCTTCAGCGCCTTCTCAATGTTTTCGCCTTCTTTTACAGGTACTACAATCATTGTTATTAATTAATTAAAAAGTTAATGTATAAAATCTCACGATTAATTCGAGCCGCAAAAGTACACATATTTTCTTTATTCTCAAAAAAACTTTCCGCAAAATATTAGCAGACAGACAGATATTCGGCCTTCCGAAGCCACTTCTTCCGGCCTGTGCTCCATGGATGAAGCTCCAAAAACATGACGGAAAGTTTGTGCAATCGGCGGCCTTTTCGTACTTTTGATACGTGTTTCCGCCGTCGCCGACGGTGGTGGAAATCGGGAAACGATACATTATTATATATATAACGACTATGAACACTACCATCCAAGAACGCATCCGGGCCTTGCGCGCCTGGATGAAGCAGGCCGGTGTGGAGGCTTTCGTCATCCCCAGTACCGACCCGCACCTGAGCGAATACGTGGCGCCCCACTGGCAGAGCCGCGAATGGATATCGGGCTTCACGGGCTCGGCGGGCACCGTCGTGGTGACACGGGAGAAAGCGGGGCTGTGGACCGACTCCCGCTACTTCCTACAGGCTGCCAGCCAGCTGGAAGGCACCGGCATCGACCTGTACAAGGAGATGCTGCCCGAAACACCCTCCATCCCCGCCTTCCTCTGTGCCGAGCTGCAGGAAGGTCAGACGGTGGGCATCGACGGCACCGTCTTCTCTACCGAAGCGGCGCGCAGCCTGAAAGAAGAGCTGGCCGCCGCCCGCATCGCCGTGAAGAGCCTGCCCGACCCCATGGACGACATCTGGACCGACCGTCCGCCCCTGCCGCAGGCACCGGCCTTCATCCATGAATTGAAGTATGCCGGGCGCACCTGCGCCCAGAAACTGGAGGCTGTACGCGCTGAGATGCGCCGGGCCGGGGCACAGTGCCTGCTGCTCTCCGCCCTCGACGAGATAGCCTGGACGCTGAACCTGCGCGGCAGCGACGTACACTGCAACCCCGTAGTCGTCAGCTACCTGCTGATTGGCGAACAGGAAGCCTGCTACTTCATCGAGCCGCAGAAGCTGACGTCCTCCGTCCGCGCCTACCTTGAGGAGAACGGCGTCGCCTGCCTGCCCTACGCCGACATCCTCGCCCACCTGCAGGAGCTGCCCGCAGGCAGTCTGATGCTGGAGCCGGGCAAGACCAACTATGCCGTCCGCTCGGCCATACCGCAGCAGTGCCGCGTCATCGAAACCGCCTCGCCGGTCGCTCTGCTGAAAGCGGTGCGCAACGAGCAGGAGATAGCCGGGTTGCGACAGGCCATGCAGCGCGACGGCGTGGCGCTGGTCAAGTTCCTGAAGTGGCTGGAAGAGGCTGTACCCCAAGGCCATGAGACGGAAATCAGCATCGACCGGAAACTGCACGAACTGCGTGCCGCCCAGCCGCTCTACATGGGCGAGAGCTTCGACACCATCGCCGGATACGGTGCCCACGCAGCCATCGTCCACTACGAAGCCACACCCGAAACGGATATTCCGCTGGAGCCCCGCGGCTTCCTGCTGCTCGACTCGGGCGCACAATACCTGGACGGCACTACGGACATCACCCGCACCATCGCCCTGGGCCCGCTGACCGAGGAAGAGAAGACCGACTACACCCTGATACTGAAGGGCCACATCGACCTGGCCATGGCTGTCTTCCCCGAAGGCACGCGCGGCGCACAGCTCGACGTGCTGGCCCGCATGCCCATCTGGCAGCACCGCATGAACTTCCTGCACGGCACGGGGCACGGCGTGGGCCACTTCCTCAACGTGCACGAAGGTCCGCAAAGCATCCGCATGAACGAGAACCCCGTCACCCTGCACGTGGGCATGCTCACCAGCAACGAGCCGGGCGTCTACAAGGCCGGCAGCCACGGCATCCGCACGGAGAACCTCGTGCTCACCGTCCCTGCAGGCGAAGGCCTGTTTGGCCGCTACCTGAAGTTCGAGACCGTCACCCTCTGCCCCATCTGTACCCGCGGCATCGTCCGCGAGCTGCTGACTCCGGCAGAAATCGACTGGCTGAACCAGTACCACCGCAGGGTGTACGAACAACTCTCGCCCAGCCTCGACGAAGACGAACGGCTGTGGCTGGAGAAGGCTTGCAAAAGGATTTAAACAGAGCGGTGAGTGGTTAACGGTAAGCGGTTAGTAAGCATCGTTAACCACTCACCGCTAACCACTAACCGCTAACCACTAAAAGAAATGGCATTAATCAAATCAGTAAGAGGCTTTACGCCCGAAATAGGAGAAAACTGCTTCCTGGCCGACAACGCCACCCTCGTGGGCGACGTGAAGATGGGCCGCGACTGCAGCGTATGGTTCAACGCCGTATTGCGCGGCGACGTCAACTCCATCCGCATCGGCAACGGTGTGAACATACAGGACGGCAGCGTGCTGCACACGCTCTACGAGAAATCGACCATCGAGATAGGCGACCACGTGTCCATCGGCCACAACGTCACCATTCACGGCGCCACCGTGAAGGACTATGCCCTCATCGGCATGGGTGCCACGTTGCTGGACCACGCCGTGGTGGGCGAAGGCGCCATCGTGGCTGCCGGTTCGCTGGTGCTGAGCAACACGGTCATCGAGCCGGGCAGCATTTGGGGCGGCGTACCTGCCAAGTTCATCAAGAAAGTAGACCCCGAACAGGCCAAGGAGCTGAACCAGAAGATAGCGCACAACTACCTGATGTACGCCGGCTGGTACAAGGAATGACCACGCCTACACCATGATAAGCTGACGCCGTGCTTCGTCACCACTTGACAGAGCACGGCGTCAATGTCTCACGAAGCACTGCGTCACACCCCCATGCAGTGCTTCGTGAGGAGGTATGGAAGTACGGGATGGGAACTACAGAGTCCCGGCATCGACAGCGGGAACTGAAGTCAGAAGTTGATCATCTCCAGAATCTTGTCCGTGGCACCGGCCTGGCCGGTGACGTAGTCGCCCGCGCGGCGGCCGGTTGTTTCGAGGAACGCATGGTCGGAGAAGAGGCGGTCGAGCAGACGGTTCAGCTCGTCGCCGTTCTGGATGGAGAAGGCACCCTGAGCCTCGATGAGCTGCACGGCCTCCTGAAACTTCTGATACTTGGGCCCGAAGATGACGGGGATGCCATAGACGGCCGCCTCGAGGGTGTTGTGGATGCCGACGCCGAAGCCGCCGCCGATGTAGGCCACCTCGCCGTAGCGGTAGATGGAAGAGAGCAGGCCGAAGCAGTCGATGATGAGGCAGTCGGCCTTGCGGACGTTCTGTTCGTCGGCACGGGTGTAGCGCACGTAGGGACGCTTCAGCTTGCGCACGATTTCCACCAGATGGCTCTCGTCGATGACGTGGGGCGCAATGATGAGCTTCATCTCGGGATGGCCGTTGAAGTAGTCGATGAACAGGTCTTCGTCGGGCTGCCACGAACTGCCGGCCACGAAGGTCGGCGCCCCGCCCTTGAAGGCCTCGACCAGCGGCAGGTCCTTGGCCTCGCGGCGGATCTGGAGCACACGGTCGAAGCGCGTGTCGCCCACCACGGTGACGCGGTTGATGCCTATCTTGGCCAGGTAGCGTTTGGAGCGGTCGTTCTGCACGAAGAGGTAGTCGAAGTTGCGCAGCACGTTGCGATAAGGCCCTCCGTACCACTTGAAGAAAATCTGTCCGCGGCGGAAGATGGAAGAAACGCTGTACACGGGGATGCGGCGGCGGTGGAGCTCGTCGAGGTAGTTCTTCCAGAACTCATACTTGATGAAGAAGGCCATGCAGGGGTTCACGATGTCGAGGAACTTCCTGACGTTGCGCGGCTTGTCGAAGGGCAGGTAGCACACCACGTCGGCCCCACGGTAGTTCTTGCGCACCTCGTAGCCCGACGGCGAGAAGAAAGTGAGCAGGATGCCGTAGCGGGGATACTTGGCACGGATCCGCTCGATGAGCGGACGGCCCTGCTCGAACTCGCCCAGCGAGGCGGCGTGAAACCAGATGTAGGGCACGTCCTTCTGCAGCTGCTGGCGCAGGAGCTCGTACACCACCCAATGGCCTTTCATCATCTTGCGAGGCTTGCGGCTGAAAGGCGCGGCCAGATGGACCGCAAGATCGTAGAGCCCTATTCCCAAATCGTATAACAGCATATCCTCCGAAGATTATGGGTTATTTCCGTTTCATTTCAGTACCTCCACGGCACGCTGGATGCGGCGGATGGTCTCTTCCTTGCCCAGCAGTTCGGTGATGTCGAACATGTGCGGGCCCTTGCACTCGCCCACGACGGCCAGGCGGAAGGCGTTCATCACGTTGCCCATGTGGTAGCCCTTCTCCGTAATCCAGCCGATGACGATGTCTTCGGACGGCTTCGAGCTGAAGTCGGCAATGCCGCGCAGCACTTCCACCAGCTCGCCCATGATGCGGGGCGTGTCTTCGGACCAGCGCTTCTTCACGTCCTTCTCGGCATAGGCCTCGGGAGCCACGAAGAAGAAGCGTGCCTGGTCCCAAAGTTCCTTCACAAAGTTGACGCGGCCCTTGACGAGCGACACCACGCGGGTCAGGTACTCGTCGCTGTACTGTGCCGTGTCCACGCCGTGAGCAGCCAGTACGGGCTTGAACAGCCCGGCAATCTCGGCATCGGGCTTGCGGAGAATGTATTCGTGGTTGAACCAGATTCCTTTCTTATAGTCGAACTTGGCACCGGCCTTGCTGCAGTGGCTCAGGTTGAAGAGCTTCACCAGCTCGTCCATCGACATCAGCTCCTGGTCGTTGCCGGGGTTCCATCCCAGCAGGGCGAGGAAATTGATGACGGCCTCGGGCAGGTAGCCGGCCTCGCGGTAGCCCGAAGACACTTCGCCGGTCTTGGGGTCGTGCCATTCCAGGGGGAAGACGGGGAAGCCCAGACGGTCGCCGTCGCGCTTGCTCAGCTTGCCGTTACCTTCGGGCTTCAGCAGCAGGGGCAGGTGGGCAAACTGGGGCATGGTGTCTTCCCAGCCGAAGGCGCGGTAGAGCAGCACATGCAGCGGAGCCGACGGCAGCCACTCCTCGCCGCGGATGACGTGGGACACCTCCATCAGGTGGTCGTCCACGATGTTGGCCAGGTGGTAGGTGGGCAGTTCGTCGGCCGACTTGTAGAGCACCTTGTCGTCGAGGATGGAAGAGTTGATGACCACTTCGCCGCGGATGAGGTCGTGCACATGCACGTCTTCGTTCGGCTCGATCTTGAAGCGCACCACGTACTGCTTGCCCTCGGCAATCAGCGCATCCACTTCTTCCTTGGAGAGTGTCAGCGAGTTGCGCATCTGCAGACGGGTGGAGGCGTCATACTGGAAGTTGGCCACTTCCTTGCGCTTGGCCTCGAGCTCCTCGGGCGTGTCGAAGGCGATGTAGGCCTTTCCGGCATCGAGCAACACCTTGACGTACTTCTTGTAGATGTCGCGGCGCTCGGACTGGCGGTAGGGACCGTGGTCGCCGCCGAAGCTGACACCCTCGTCGAAGGGGATGCCGAGCCACTTGAACGACTCCAGGATATATTCTTCAGCACCGGGTACGAAACGGTTGCTGTCGGTGTCTTCAATACGGAAAATGAGGTCGCCTCCATGCTGGCGCGCAAAGAGGTAATTGTACAACGCGGTGCGCACACCACCGATGTGCAGAGCTCCTGTCGGACTCGGAGCAAAACGGACTCTGACTCTTCTTTCTGTCATAATCTACCTTACTTTATGAATATTTAGACGGCAAAATTAAGCCTTTTTTTCCACATGATTGTTTTTTTTTGTACTTTTCGCAAAAATTTCAACCGATATGAACAAAATCAACGAGAAAAAGCCGACGCGTTATAGAGATTTGCTATACAAAGCCCTCATTTTCATCGGCAGTGTCTTGGTTATGGTCTACTTCCTGCCGCGTGACGGGAAGTTTAACTATCAGTTTGACATCAACAAGCCCTGGAAATACGGCCAGCTGATGGCCACGTTCGACTTCCCCATCTACAAGACGGACGAAGTGGTGAAACACGAGCAGGACAGCATCCTGGCCCGCTTCCAGCCCTACTACCAGCAGGACAAGGCCGTGGAGGAAGAAGCCCTGAAGAAGCTGAGGACCGACTACCAGAACCACACCCTCATGACGCGCCTGAACTCCAATTACCTGCAATACATCGAAAAAAAACTGAAGGAAGTGTACCAGGCGGGCATCCTCTCGTCCGAAGACATGGAAACGCTGCTCCGTGACAGTACCCAAAGCGTCATGACCGTAAGCGACAAGACGGCCCGGCAGCAAGGCACGGACAAGCTGTTCACCGTCAAGTCGGCCTACCACTACATCCTGACGGCCGACTCCCTGCGCTACAGTCCCTACATCCTGCGCCAGTGTGCCCTGAACAACTACCTGACCTCCAACCTGACCTACGACAGCCTGCGCACCGAGGCTGCCCGCAAGGAGATGCTGGAAAACTATTCGTGGGCCAGCGGCATCGTACTGAGCGGGCAGAAGATCATCGACCGCGGCGAGATTGTCAGCCCCGAGACCTACAACATCCTGGAGAGCCTGCGCAAGGAGTCCATCAAGCGCAGCGACTCGGTGGGACAGCAGCGGCTGATGCTCCTCGGGCAGATACTCTACGTCAGCATCTTCATGCTGTGCTTCATGCTCTACCTCGACCTGTTCCGCAAGGACTACTACGACCGCAAGGGCAGCCTGTCGCTGCTGTTCGCGCTGATGATGTTCTATACCGTCGTGACGGCCGTCATGGTGTCCGAGAACCTGTTCAACGTCTACATTCTGCCCTACGCCATGCTGCCGGTCATCATCCGCGTGTTCCTCGACTCGCGCACGGCCTTCCTGACGCACGTCATCACCATCCTGGTGTGCTCCATCTGCCTGCGCTACCCGCACGAGTTCATCCTGCTCCAGATAGCC
The DNA here is from genome assembly GCF_900128475.1 of Mediterranea massiliensis. Taxonomy (GTDB): domain Bacteria; phylum Bacteroidota; class Bacteroidia; order Bacteroidales; family Bacteroidaceae; genus Bacteroides; species Bacteroides massiliensis_E. The sequence goes on from NZ_LT635839.1 coordinate 89,135, forward strand.
GCAGGCCTGGTGGCCATCTACAGCCTGCGCGAGCTGTCGCAACGCTCGCAACTCTTCAAGACGGCTGTACTGGTCATCCTGACGTATGCCGCCCTCTACTTCGCCTTCGAGATGATTACGGAGAACGACGTGTCCAAGCTGAACGCACGGATGTACATGTACTTCATCATCAACGGCATCTTCCTGCTCTTCACCTACCCGCTGCTGTTCGTGCTGGAGAAGACTTTCGGCTTCACCTCGAACGTGACGCTGGTCGAGCTGTCCAACATCAACAACCCGCTGCTGCGCCGCATGTCCGAGACCGTGCCGGGCACCTTCCAGCACTCCATGCAGGTGGCCAACCTGGCAGCCGAGGCGGCCAACCGCATCGGGGCCAAGAGCCAGCTGGTGCGTACCGGTGCCCTCTACCACGACATCGGCAAGATGGAGAACCCCGTGTTCTTCACCGAGAACCAGCGGGGCGGCATCAATCCGCACAAGAACCTGACCTACGAACAGAGCGCCCAAGTGGTCATCAGCCACGTCACCGGCGGCGTGAAGCTGGCCGAGAAGCACAACCTGCCCAAGGTCATCAAGGACTTCATCACCACCCACCACGGCAAGGGGAAGACCAAATACTTCTACATCTCGTGGAAGAACGAACACCCCGGCCAGGAACCCGACGAGGCCCTGTTCACCTATCCCGGCCCGAATCCCTTCACCAAGGAGCAGGCCATCCTGATGATGGCCGACTCGGTGGAAGCCGCCTCGCGCAGCCTGCCGCAGTATGACGAGGAAAGCATCAGCAACCTGGTGGATAAAATCATCGACTCGCAGGTGGCCGAGGGCTACTTCAAGGAGTGCCCCATCACCTTCAAGGACATCGCTACCGTGAAGGAGGTGTTCAAGGAGAAGCTTAAAACCATCTACCACACGCGCATCAGCTATCCCGAACTGAAGAAACAAGATGAGAAAAAGTGAAACCTAACCCCATAAAGCCATGAAACCAACGCCCAAAGAAGAACAGCGCGCCCTGCGCTTCCTGCAACGCAACCAGCTGACGCCGGAGCAGATAGCCGGCTTCAGCTTCATGCAACGCCACACGCCCGAACCCGACCGCCACAGCCGGGCCAATGTCTACGGCCCCGGCATCCTGACCCTGCGGCTGAAGTCGGGCGGAGAGAAGATTCTCATCGTCCACCTGCGCAACCATCCCACGGCCCTGGTGCGCACGCTGGTGGGCCGCGGCATTGCGTTCGACAACCACCCGGACATCACGGCCGGCGGCAGGGGGCCTGCCCAGCCGGTGGTCTACCGCCGCCTGTCGCTCTACCAGTTCTGGTACTTCGTGCTGTTTGTCCTTTGCCTCAGCATGGCCTTCCACACCCTGAACGCCGGGCCGTGGGCGGGCATCGTGCTGCCCGTCCTCTTCTTCGGCATGAGCCTCTACAGCATCTACCTGCTGCAGGTGCGCTTCTGCTACCTCCGCCTGGAAGCCGAGCGCCTGACCATCGTCAGTGCCGGACGCGAAATCCACTATGCCTACGACGACCTGCTGAAGGTGAACTTCGACTTTGCCCGCGAACCGAACGCCACGCATGTCATGGAAGTGCTGGACAACACCTACCGCTACCGCCTGTACTACATCGGACGCGTACCCCGCACGAAGCTACAGGAAATTGCCGAACACCTCCGGCAGGCGGGCATCGACGCCACGTGCAGCCTCAACGACGAGAAGCGGCACTATCACGACGTGTACCATGGGTAATGGAGAATTGAGAATGGAAAATGGATAATGAGAAAGAATTTCCCTTCTATGAATAATTTTCCATTTTCAATTTTCCATTCTCAATTCCCCCAGCAGTCCTGCACAAGCATCCTCCAGCAGGTCGAGCACATACTCGAAGCCGTCGGCACCGCCGTAATAGGGGTCGGGCACGTGGTCGGCATGGGTAAAGCGGGTGCAATAGTCGGTCATGCGCCGGATTTTCCGCTCGGCCTCCACGGAGGGGGCACGTTCCTTCAGGTCCTCGATGTTGCGGTCATCCATGCCGATGATGAGGTCGAAGTCCTCGAAATCGCTGGTGCGGACGGGGCGCGAACGGTGCACGAGGTCGTAACCGCGGCGGGCGGCATGGGCACGCATCCGCGGGTCGGGCAGTTCGCCCTGATGGTAACTCAGGATACCGGCGGAGTCTATCACGAACTCATCGGCCAGTCCGGCCTCCTCCACCAGATGCTTCATCACGCCTTCGGCCGAAGAAGAACGGCAAATATTACCCAGGCAGACGAACAGGATGCGATGCTTTTTCGGGGTTTTCAGGTCTTTACTTTCCATATAGTTTTATAATTGTCAAATAAAATCATTATTCGCCCAGATAAGGCTCCGACAGCCGTCAGAACCGCTCTCAGGCGGAGGTATCGGAATGTTTGAGATATTCGGCCCCTATGTTTCAAACATTCGGCCTCTATGTTTCAATCATAAGGGGGTCGGGGTTGAAACCTAAGGAGGTCGCAGTTAAAACCTCTCGATATATCTGTCAAAAAAAATAATAAGACGAATACTGCGTCATCCCGACCTTGAGCCGGAATCCACAACTACACGAACAATCGGCAGACTATGGGGAGGATGTCTCAAAATGAGGTGGGGCTATTTAACTGAGGCTGTCTCAAAATTAAAAACAGAGATAAGTTTACTTACAATTTATAAGCTACAACATAAAAACCTCCTGCTTTTAGTCCTATAATTGCAATAAATAAGGGCTAAAGCAGGAGGCTTTTTATTACTAAGTTTCAATCTGTAAGATTATTACTTTTGAATTTCTATTTTGAGACAGCCTCTGCCCAAAGGGCAGGGTGGTAGGTTTTCGCGAAATGCTATCAATCAACGTGTTATGTTTTCGCCTACCACCTCCCCCTATCGGGTACTCCTCCTTCCAGAAGGAGGAGAGCCGCAGATACCTCTATTTGGAGACATCCCCGAAAAACGGTAACGCTTCTTCTTTTTTTGAGCCTCACTTTGTCAGCCCGATTCCCACATACTCCTCGAACTGCCGCACGTCGGAATTCAGAATCAGTGCCTCGGGGAAGTCGGCCTCCCGAACCAGTTCGAGCACGTATTCGTAGTTGGCGATGTCGAACGAGATGTGGGCGTCGCTGCCCAGGATGACGGGCACTTCATACTGCTTGCACAGACGGAGGATTTCCAGGTTGTTGGGGCGGGCCTCCTCCTTGTGGCGACAGGGCTTCAGAGAGCTGTTGTTGATTTCGAGCAGTGTGTGGTGCTCCTTCGCCGCCCGGACAAGGGGTTCGAACAGCAGGCGGGCCGTACCGTCGCCGGGATGGCTGATGATGTGGATGTAGGGGTTGGCTATCACGCGCAGCAGGCCCTGTGTGTTCTCCTCGGGCGTGCCCGGCTGGTAGCACAGCGAATGGATGCCGGCAATGCGCAGGTCGAGCTTCTCCATATAACTCTCGTCAAGGTCGAGCCGCCCCGTCGTATCAAGGATGTTGATTTCCGCTCCCAGCAGCAGGTCTATCCCATACATGCGGCGGGGCACGACGTGCAGGTTGCGGAAGTAAATCAGGTCGCAGGTGCCGGGGATGCCGGGCGTATGCTCGGTGATGCCCAGCAATTCCAGTCCCTTGTCGGCCGCGGCCTGCGCCATCTCCTGCAGGGTGCTGAAGGCATGCCCGCTGGCCAGGGTGTGCGTGTGTACGTCTAATGCTATTTTCATATTTGTATTCGTATATATATGATGCTACATCGGGTCGACATCGTAATAGACGATGAGCGACTTGAAACGGTCTTCGGCCACCATCTCGCGCTGCACCTGCACCAGCAGCTGGCGGGCACGGGCCATGGGAGCGTTGACTTCTATCTTGAGGACAATCTTGCGGATGAACAGCGTCTGTATGCGGGCCACGGGCGGTTTGTCGGGGCCCAGCACCCGTGCGCCGAAGACGGCACGCAGCTTGGCGGCCATGGTTTGCGCCATGACGTCGAGCAGCTGCTCGTTGCGGTGCTTTAGGTAAACATATACCAAGCGGTAGTAGGGCGGATAGCGGAACAGCTGCCGCTCGGCCAGCTGCCCGGATACCATTCCCTCGAAATCGTTGTGCATCACCTGCGGGATAATGGGATGGTCGATGCTCTTGGTCTGCAGCACCACCCGCCCGCGCTTGTTCTTGCGCCCGGCCCGCCCGGCCACCTGTGCCATGAGCTGGAAGGCACGCTCGTAGGCGCGGAAGTCGGGATAGTTCATCATGGTGTCGGCATTGAGGATGCCCACCACGCTGACGTGGTCGAAGTCCAGCCCCTTGGATACCATCTGCGTGCCGATAAGGATATCCGTCCGTCCCTGCTGGAAGTCGTGGATGATGCGTTCGTAGGCCGTCCGGGTACGGGTGGTGTCCAGGTCCATGCGGGCCACGCGGGCCTCTGGGAAGATGGCCTTCACATCGTCTTCAATCTTCTCCGTGCCGAAGCCACGGTTGCGCAGGTCCACCCCCTCGCAGGCGGGACACCGGCGGGGCACGGGCTGCGTGTAGCCGCAGTAATGGCAGGTGAGCTGGTTGAGTCCCTTATGATAGGTAAGGCTGACGTCGCAGTTCTTGCACTTCGGCACCCAGCCGCACGTGTGGCACTCGATCATCGGCGCGAAGCCGCGGCGGTTCTGGAAGAGAATGACCTGTTCCTTCTGCTCCAGCGCCTCGCGCACGTATTGCAGCAGCAGGGGCGAGAAGGGACCGTTCATTCGCTTCTTGCGCTGCAGCTCCTTGATGTCGACCGGAATGATTTCGGGCAGCTGGATTTCCTTGTACCGTTCCTTCAGCTCCACCAAGGCATACTTGCCGCCCTCGGTGGCATTGTACCAGCTCTCCACGCTGGGCGTAGCGGTGCCCAGCAAAGTCTTGGCCCCGCACATGGAGGCCAGCACGATGGCCGCGTTGCGGGCGTGGTAACGGGGAGCGGGGTCCTGCTGCTTGTAGGTATTCTCGTGCTCCTCGTCGACGATGACCAGTCCCAGCCTCCGGAAGGGCAGGAAGAGAGACGAGCGTACGCCGAGGATAATGTCATAGGGTTCCTGGGAGAGCTGCTTCTGCCACACCTCCACCCGCTCGGCGTCGGGGAACTTGGAATGGTAGATGCCCAGCCGGCTGCCGAAGACCCACTTCAGGCGTTCGGTAATCTGGGTGGTCAGGGCGATTTCGGGCAGCAGATAGAGCACCTGCCTGCCCTGCCGGAGGGCCTCATCAATGAGGTGGATATAGATTTCGGTCTTGCCGCTGGACGTGACGCCGTGGAGCAGGCAGACATTCTTCTCGCGGAACGATGCCCAGATTTCGTCGAGGGCGCGCTGCTGGTGGACGTTCAGTTCATTGAGGGGCTGCAAGGCCTGCGAAACGGTCTCGAGCCGCCCCACTTCCTGGTGATAGACCTCGAACACGCCCCGGTCCACCAGCCCGCCGAACACGGCAGGTGTGGCGCCCGAGCGTTTCAGCAGTTCGGCTTTGGACACTTCCCTGACCGTCTGCCCACCCAGGCAGCCGGAGAGTTCGATGTACTTCATCAGCAGGTCCAGCTGCTTGGGCGCCCGTCGTTGCAGTTCGTCGAAGAAGAAGTGCAGCCGCCGTTCGCTGCGCGCCGCTTCGGTAAGACGCACGCGTGTCTCGGTCTTGGGCTTGTAGGTTCGCTTCAGCTCTTCCTTCACAAAAAGGGCGTCTTTCTCAAGCAGTGACTTCACCACGGCGAGGATGTTCTTCAGCCCACTGTCCTTCTCCAGCCGGGTCACCGTCTGTTCGGGCTCGGCGGCCAGCAGGTCGAGCACCTTCTGTTCGCGTTCGGACAGCGGCTCCGTGGCTTCAAAGTCGGGGTTGTACTCCACCACCGTTTCGCTCTCCAGCTTCAGCCCCGAAGGCAAGGCCGCCTTATAGACGTCGCCCTGCGTGCAGAGGTAATAGTCGGCCAGCCACTCCCAGAACCGGAACTGCAGGGGCAGCAGGATGGGCTGCCCGTCGAGCACAGCCGACACCTCCTTCACCTCGTAGTCCTGCGGCTTCAGGTAGTGGACGTTGCGCACGATGCCCGTGTAGTACTTCTTCTTGCCGAAGGGCACCACCACCCGGCAGCCGATCTGCACCTCCGCGTCCATTCCGGACGGCAGGGCATACGTGAAACAGGCATGCAGAGGCAAGGGCAATATGACGTCGACAAACTTTTCCATAGATGCGGCAAAGATACGACTTATCTGAAGACAGTGCAAAAAAAAGCGCCGCCCATCCGAAGACGAGCGGCACCACTCTGATAAAATAATCCCTCTAACTTTTATCAGAAAATATATGCTACAGAAATCTGCCAGGTCTTGGTCTTGCCGCCAAGAATATCCTCGCCGATGGCCTCCAGGGCCTTGCCTGCCGAGAAGCTGTCGCCCAGCGGAATCTGATAGTTAAAGCCTACCTGCAGATGTTTTACCAGCTTGACACCGGCACCGACGTTGATGCCGACCTGCGTTTTCTTTGAATCAATCAAGTCATCACCATTCAGAGACTGTCCGAAACCTTTCAAGTCCATGTCCTTGAAATTAAAGAAGAAATCGGGACCTGCGGCTACATAAATACCCAAAAGGCTTCCCAAACCGATAGTATACTTCAGGTTAATGGGAATTTCAATACCCTGTTGCCGGGCATCCAACGACAATCCGTCGGAACCGTCCGTCACATCGTATTTCTTGCCGCGTTGCGAATACATCACTGCTGCATCCACACCCAATCCGGCTACGGGAATCGTTATTTCAGCCATCGGGCCGATGAAGAAACCGGCGCTATTGTCCTTGTTTCCTTCATATCCGCCTTTCCAATCAATCTTGGACATGTTCACACCGCCTTTGACACCCCACTTCAAGAGCTGGGCCTGTGCAGGCGTAGCCAATGCCAAGCAGCATACGGCCACCAACAAAATACTAAAAACCTTTTTCATAATCTTCATTTTTTAAGTTTTGGGCAAATATATGTAAAATATTCCATAAAAAGCGCACAATTTAGCAGAAAACATGCTACATTTGCACCGCCGAACAAGGAAAGATGCCGGAGTGGTCGATCGGGCCGCACTCGAAATGCGGTGAACGGGCAACTGTTCCCAGGGTTCGAATCCCTGTCTTTCCGCTCAGAAAGGATGTAAATCTTACCATAGGTTTGCATCCTTTTCTTTATTAAAGAACACTCTACGCCCCGACAATGTTCAAAAAGAACAAGGAAAACGACAAGGGCTTCCCATGAACTGACTGCTTATGATACAAATCAGAAAAACCCGGATGGAAGACATGAACCGCCTGATGGACATCTTCGAACAAGGCAAACGCATCATGCGGAAAAGCGGCAACCTGAAGCAATGGACGGGCGGATACCCCAGCCGCGAACTGGTAACGAAAGACATCGAAGCCGGGCACAGCTACGTGTGCCTGAACGAAAAGGGGGACATCATCGGCACCTTCACCTTCATTCCGGGCAAGGACCCTACATACGCCCGCATCTACGACGGCCAGTGGCTGGACGACGAACAGCCCTACGCCACCATACACCGGCTGGCCAGCACGGAAGACAGCCACGGCGTGGCTGCCGCCTGCCTGGAGTGGTGCTACACGCAGATACAGAACCTGCGGGCCGACACCCACCGCGACAACCACATCCTGCAACACATTCTGCAAAAGCATGGTTTCCGCTACTGCGGCATCATCTATCTGATGAACGGCGACGAACGACTGGCGTACCAGAAGATTAGCGGTGAGCGGTGAGTGGTGAGCGGTCAGTACATACCTGCTAACCGCTAACCACTAACAACAATACCTCTTCTTCAGTTCCTCCACCGAGGTACCGGTGAAATAGTCTTCTATAAAGTCCCAACGACGGTCGTCACTCAGGCGGTCGGTACCGAAAAACATCGAGAACAGCTCGATCTGCTCCTGGAAGATGCGTTCGTTGGCATCGAGAATCAGGTTGCGATAACCGTCGGAAGCCGCCAGCTGTTCCAAGGCTTCCACATCGTTGAAGCGCACGTGGACACACGGCGTGCCTCCTCCCGCCACACTGAACGACAGCCCTCCCAACATGGAAAGCAGGTTGAGCAGCATGTTCAAGTCGGAGAAAGGCGTGCAATAGAATTCCAGCCGGTCGCCCTTATGCCCCGTGATGCGCTGGGCAAACAGTTTCTGGTAGCGCGACAGCAACAAGTCGAAACCGCGGGTCACGGTAAACGACAGCTCGTTGGATTCCTTCTTCTGACTGCTGATGTAGCTGACGCTGCGTCCCTCTTCCGTACGGCTCTCGAGCAGGGAGCCAATGAAGCGCTTGGCCGAACGGACGTCCATCGCATGTTCGGCAAAGACGGCACGCAGGGCTTCTTCGTCAAAGCGGCCCTTGGTCTTCAACAAAGCCGTCTTCAGCAGCGTGACCAGGCTCTTGAACAATTCGTCCATGCGGCGGCGGAGCGTGTCGGCATCCTCCTTCAGCAGCACCTCGTGCTTGCCGACAGCCACAGGACGCGCGCCCTCGCACAGCGTACCGTTGTTCAGCTTCTGCTTGAACTCCTTGTAGCCCAACTCGGGGAAACGCTCTTCCCACAGGCGATCGAGACGGGCCAGGTAGACATTCTCCTCGCCTGCCACCGGAGTCAGGTAGGCAGCATACTCGCGGGCAAAGGCGTCGCCCGTCTTGTCCTGCACATAGCCCTCCACCAGCAGATTCTGCGGACTGACTTCCAGCAGACGCGCGCCGAAACGTTTCTGGATATCTTCCTCCAGCCACAGCAGGGCGGTCTTCACAAACTGCCCCAGCTCGGTTTCGTATTCCAGCTTGTTCTTCGTGCGGGGCAGTTTCACGACAAACTCGAAGTCGGAGAGCGACACCAGCATCTCAGGCTTCCGGCCCTTCATGTGGTACACCTCGACGAGCTTTTGCAGGATCAGTGCCAGCTGCTCCTGCGCGATGGCTCCCGTCTGGTGCAGACGGTTCATGTAGTAGAAGTCGCGCTCGTGGAAGTCGGTCGCCGAAATGCCCTGCACGGACGCGTCGCGGGCGGCACGCCCGATTTCCTGCACGTAGTCGACAAACGTGCTCGACGGGGCCACGTGGTAGACGCGGTCGATGTCACTGATGTCCACGCCCATACCGAAAGCCTTGGTGGCCACGATGAGCCGCTTGCTGCCGTCCTTGAAGGCATCCACGATGGCCGCCTTCTGCACCTTGTCCTTCTTGCCGTAATAGGAGGCCACCAGCGGCCAGTCGGCGGGCTTCACCCACGACTTGATGCGCATGTCGATGCCACCGGCAAAGGGATAGTAGAGCAGCGTCTTGTGTCCGTCCAGATAGTCGTCCACCCGGGCAGAGACCGCACGCTGCTTGGCCTTGTCGTAGGTTTCCCCTTCCTGCAGCTGCAACTGACGGATGTCAAAGCCGATGTTGCTGCGCTTCACCGTACCGATGTAGAGCACACAGGGCTCCATCTGCAACGAGCGTACCGTCTCGAAGACCATGTCGTTGTCGCCCGCCGGATTCCACACCGCCGTGGCCGTCAGGGCAAACAGCGGGAAGGTATAGCCCAGCGTCTGCTTCAAGCCGGCCAGATAGCGTCCCAGGAACCAGTAGTCCACACGGAACTCCTTGCCCCAGGTGGTCACGGTATGGGCCTCGTCGACCACCACCAGCCCGATGTGCCGGTCGCCCACAAAGTGGCGGATGTCATACGACAGCAACAGCTCGGGCGACAGGTAGAACAGGTCCACCTCCCCCTCGCGCACCCGGCGGTACACCTCGGCCTTCTGCTCGGGCGACAGGTCGGACGAAGCATAGGCCACACGCCCGTAGCCCTGATCCTGCAGGCTCTCCACCTGGTCCACAATCAGCGCCTTCAGCGGCGACACTACCAGCGTGAGCGTCCCGTAGCGCCGGCCCAGATAGATGGCCGGCAACTGGAAGAGCAGCGACTTGCCCGATCCCGTAGGTGCCGTCAGCAGGAGATTGTCGGGACTGCCGCCCGATTCCCCAAGTCCTTTCTCGGCCTCGCGCGCCACGTGCTCGATGAGTTGCCCCTGCGAGAGGGTGGTCGTCTCCTTTCCCTTGAACAGGTCGTCGTATATCTCCAGCTCGCGAAACTGGGTGTAGCCATAAATCTCGCCCAACAGCGCGCCGATCTCCTCGCGGCAGGCTTCAGGCACCCGGCGTTCCTTCAGCCCGGGCAAACGGTATGTTTCGTTTTCCTGTGTATCCATGATATTCCTCCTGGAACCTTTAAAGACAGAAAAGGGCCGTCTGTCAGCTCTCGATCAAGCCGTCAGACTGCCCTTCTTATTCTCTATCCAGCCTGTAAGCAGGCTTCTTCTGATTACTACGTACATCAATACTCCTCTTCGTTGAAGAAGAAATCTTCCTTGCTGGGATAATCAGGCCAAATATCCTCAATGCTTTCATATATTTCGCCTTCATCTTCCATCTCCTGAAGATTTTCTATCACTTCAAGCGGAGCACCCGAACGCATGGCATAATCAATCAATTCATCCTTAGTTGCCGGCCAAGGGGCATCTTCCAGTTTAGACGCCAATTCCAATGTCCAATACATAGTCTTTAAGCGTTAAAATTATTCGTAAACAATCAGTTCTTTTTCTCAATTTTTCGGCAAATGTATAACAAAAAATATCACTTGCAACTTTTCTGCCAAAATATTTCGTCTTTTTTATTGTCCAGATTGATTTTCCGGGACAAAACGAACAGATAATCGGACAAACGGTTGATAAAAGCCAGCAATTCGGCCGAAACGGCGACTTCCTCCGCCAGGGCCAGGATGCGGCGTTCGGCCCGCCTGCACACCGTCCTGCACACGTGGCAAAGGGCTGCTCCCTCGTCGCCGCCCGGCAGGACAAATGCTGTCAGAGGTGGCACGAGGCTGTCCAGACGGTCGATCTCCGCCTCCACCTCCGCCACGTGTTCGGGGGTGATGATGCTTACCGCCCGAAGTTCTGTTTTTTCGCTGTCGGTGGCCAGGTAACTGCCCACCACGAACAGCTCGTTCTGTATCCACTGGACAAAGGCCAGGTCGTCGGCCGTCAGGCGTGCAGCCAGCAGCCCCAGGAAAGAATTCAGTTCGTCGACCGTGCCATACGCCTCCAGGCGGGCATGTGTTTTGGGGACGCGCGTCCCTCCTACCAGCGACGTCTTGCCTGCGTCGCCCGTGCGGGTGTATATCAGACTTTTCTTCATAAATCCGTTGTTTTTTAAGCATTAAACAGCCCGAAGGCCTTAAAAGTTTACCAAATAATGTTGTTTTATCTTCGTCCGGTCGAAGAAGAGGATGCCCAGGTCGTAGAGGTCGAAGGAGATGCCGCACCGTTCGTCCCGCCTCATCGCATCCCACAGCCGGTGCATGGCCTTCGTGTAGCGGATGCCCTCGATGACGAACACCGAGCGGCCGCGCGTGCGCCCCACGCACTGCCGGAACACCTCTTCCACAAAGTCGGGACGGCGCCAGTCGTGCAGGTACAGGAAGTCCACCGGCACACCGGCCTCCAGGAACAGCTCGTCCAGCCCGGCCGCAGGCGTATAGACGGCTCCTTCCCGCGCGGCCTTCAGGTAGAGGGCCGAGGCCGAGAGCCGTCCGGCATCGACCACCGTCTCCGGCTGGGCATAGTTCACCAGGCGGAACAGCAGCCGCTTCACCTTGAGCGATTCGCCCCGCCAGCCCCTGGGCTGCCGCGACGCCTGCCGTTTTTCCTCTTCCAGCAGGGATGCGTATTTATAATAAGGTGCAGCCTCGTAGACGACGCCCGTAATGAGATGGAAAGCAAAAGGCGAATGCACCCCATAGCCCCGCCGATAGCGGAAACGGGCCAGCCACACGAAAGGCCGTCTGCACAATAAAGATATCTGGTTCATGCTCCTGACATATTTTTACACTTGCAAAGATAAAAGAATCTGTCTGAAAACCATCTGCCGCCCCCACTTTTTGTAACTGTCCGCTCAAAGCAGGTGCAGTTCCCTGGCCACCCGGCAGGCCTCTATGGAGTTCCGGGTTCCCAACTTGTTCAAGATTTCCTGCCGATGGCGGCTGACGGTATGGACGCTGATCGAAAGGCGGTCTGCAATCTCCTTGCTGGGCAGCCCTTTGTCGATCAGGGAGAGTATCTGCTTCTCGCGGGCAGACAGTATCATCGCGCCATGACGTTCGCCCAGCTCCTCCGTACGGCCCGTCACAGAATGAACGATGAACGCCCCGGCAGACATATCGAACACCAGGGGGCTGTACAGGCACAAGGCCAGCCACAGCGTGCCGCTGGAGGAAATCGGAATATAGAACATCCGGTGCAGCACGGGCACATAACCGTTCGTGACGGTCTTCATGCGAAGCCGCCCCTGCAGATAATAGTCGCCACGCTTCCCCGGAGGCAGCTGACGGACAAAATGGAAAAAGCAAAGCTCGTGCAGATGCTTCCCGGCCAGGTCGTCGGGATGGACCAGCCGGAAAAGGTTCTCCTCCCAGATGGAAGCGATCGTGTCGTCCTTCTGAGCCTCCCCGATGCCCAGCATCCGCGCAAACCCTCCATAGTAGATGTAGCTGACGCGGGCACGCAGGTCGCTCAGCACGGCCACGGCATTTTCCATCCGCGCATAGTTGCGGGCCACCTCCCTGTAACGTTCCAGCACGGAGCTGTCAGGAAGATTCTCCGCAAAGTCCTGTGCAGAAAATTCTCTGTTCAATCGGTCTACGGTATCCATCGGCCAGCCATAAAATGGTTATTTATAATCATTGTACATGAGGCCGCAAAGGCCTATCTTTGCAAAAGTAACAAAAAAAGATCATTATCTCATGGCAAGCGAAAAGGAAAAGTGCCTCCGGGGCAAATTATACGACGCCAACCACGACCCGGAGCTGATAGCCGAAAGGCAGCTGTGCAAGGACCAATGCTACGCATACAACCAACTGCCGCCTTCGGAAACCCGGCGGAGAACGGAGCTGCTGAAAGCCCTGCTGGGGAAAACGGGGGAAGACTTCCTGATAGAGCAACCCTTCTTCTGCGACTACGGCTACAACATCGAAATCGGCGAACACTTCTATGCCAACATGAATTGCGTCATCCTGGACGAGGCCAAGGTCCGCTTCGGCGACCATGTGTTCATCGCGCCCAACTGCGGTTTCTATACGGCCGGCCATCCTTTCGACATCGGGCAGCGGAACAGCGGGCTGGAATATGCCCGCCCCATCACCGTCGGCAACAACGTATGGATCGGGGCACAGGTCTGCGTCCTGCCCGGCGTCACCATCGGCGACAATTGCGTCATCGGTGCCGGGAGCGTTGTCAACAGAGACATTCCGGCCGGTACGCTGGCCGTAGGCAACCCCTGCCGCGTCGTCCGGCAACTGACGGACTCAGAAAAGAAATCCATACAATAAACATTTTATCACCATGAAGAAATCAATCGTATTGAGCGGACTGCTGCTTGCCGCCTCCTGCTGGACCTGCATGGCCCAATCGCTGGAGAAAATGCAGTGGTTCAACGAACCGGAACACTGGGAAATCAAAGACAACGCACTTTCGATGGATGTCACGTCCCAGACCGACTACTGGCGCATCTCCCACTACGGGTTTACCGTCGACGACGCCCCGTTTCTGTACACCTTGCGCGGAGGGGAGTTCGAAGTCAAGGTCAAGATTTCGGGCGACTACAAGACCCGCTTCGACCAGTCGGGCCTGATGCTGCGCATCGACCACGAAAACTACATCAAGGCCGGCATCGAGTTTGTGGACGGGAAGTATAACCTCAGCACCGTCGTCACCCACCACACGAGCGACTGGAGCATCATCCCCCTGGAGAAGCCCGTACCGTTTGTCTGGATCAAGGCTGTCAGACGGCTGGATGCCGTAGAGATTTTCTATTCTTTCGACGACAAGGAGTACACGATGATGCGCAACGCCTGGCTGCAGGACAATCATCCGGTCATGGTGGGCATCATGGGCGCCTGCCCCGACGGCAACGGCTTCCAGGCCCGGTTCGAACATTTCACCGTCAAGCACCTGCCCGACCAGCGCCGGGTGGAATGGCTGAAGAAGAACAGCGCCGGCATGTAACGACGGACGGCCTGAGAGGCAGAGTAAAACAAAAATCGGAGAACAGCAAGCGACCCGTCATTGACAGAATCCATCTCAATGACGGGTTTTCCGTCCTCAACAGAGAGAACAATCTGCTTCCCCGCATCAGAACATAAAACCAAATCCTTTCTTTTGTGAAGCATCAAACCGCTCAATCTCCACAGAGAGCGTTTTTCTCAACTGCCCGGCCATGAAGTCCAAGAATGGCTGATTAACTTCTTCTTCCTGCGACTGCCGCAAGGCAGAAATATACTCTTCCCTGTCCTCCTTGAATATCTTGGTTGGGAAGAGGTTGTAGCAGAACTGAATGTAATTCATCAGCAGACGGGCGGTCCTACCATTACCATCTACCCACGGATGAATGGTTACCAAATTGAGGTGAGCATTGAAACTCAATTCGTATTGTTCCCGAAACGTTCCCACAGCTTTTTGCTTTTCCTGCAATAAAGCGCACAGCTCCTCTACTTTGGCAGGAACTTTCTGATAATTCATATAAGAACGGCCGCCCACACCAGCCGTCACGCCGCACAAACGAAATTCACCTTTGGAAGAATCAAAGGAGCCACCCATTACATTGTGTACGCCGCCTGTCGTACGCATCAACATGGCATTCAATTGCTGTAAAAATGCCGATGTGACGGGCTCTTTACGTTTGGCTTCCTCTTTCGCAAGGCCGTATGCATTCTTCAAGTCCTCGTTCATCAAATGATACACCAATGGCTTTCCTTTGGCAGTCACCCCCTCATCGAAAAGCATTTGTGCTTCTGCTTCGGTGAGTGTTGAACCTTCAATCGCTGTAGAATGGGTAATAAGAGAATAGAGGTAGTACTTCTCATAGTCCACCGCTTCACTGATACCAAGTTGCAGAAACTTCTGGTACAACTGTTCAATCTCCTGCCAAACACCTTGTTCCATAGACTTTTATTATATGCATTTTTCCTCTCAAAGGTACTGCATTTGTCTTGCGTAACCAAAGAAAACAAAGACTTACAACTCCATTTTTTTGCAAATGCAGGAAGGATAAGAGATAAATCAGACAAATAAAAAGAGCCAAGTATCGAATTATCAAATACTTAGCTCTTCTTAGTACCCAGACCCGGTACAGCCCATAGAAACCATAGGAAAATAAAAGAATTTATCTTCCTTATTATCAATGACTTGCGTGTTTCTTATTTTCTCCATTTTTGCCATATTTTGCCCATTTTCTGTTATTCAGTACACTTTTAGTACGCTTTGAAATTCCGATTTCTTTTGTACCTTTGCAACATCGGAAAACAAAAGGAAATCAATTATTTAGTGTAATCTCCCGGTTATGGTATCTGAATCGGGATAAAACCTCTAAGCAATGGCAAAGTTAGAAAATAAAACGAAAGAAAACCCCAAATTGGAGCAAAATAAACTTTCGGATGGCAGAATCAGCCTTTATCTGGAGTATTATTTGGGCAGGGAGGAAAAGCCTGTGCTGGACGAAAACGGCAATCAGGTGTACTACGATAGCGGGAAGATGCAAGGAAAGCCAAAATTCGCAGTCAAACATCATAGGCGAAAAGAAAACCTTAGCCTGTATCTGATAGACAAGCCCCGTACCCCTGCGGAACGCCAGCAGAACAAGGAAACATTGGAGCTTGCCGTAAGGATACGCGCGGAACGTGAACAGGAGTTCAAGGAAAGCATGTTGGGGTATCGCCTGAAAAAAGACCGGAACGTGAATTTCTTGGATTATTTTCAAGCCTATATCAATGACTACACCAAGAAGGACATTCGGATGGTGCAAATCGCGCTCAGCCGATTCAAGGATTTTTTGCATGAGCATTATCCGATGTATGAGTTCAGCATCAAGCCCGAACTTATCACAAAGGACATGATGGAGCAGTTTGTGGCTTATTTGCAATCGCGAAGTGTGGGCGAAGGAGCCAAAAGCATCTTCCAGCGTTTCAAGAAGGTAATCCATTATGCGATTGACCATGATGTGATGTTGAAAGACCCGTGCAAGGGCGTTACCTGCAAGGTGGACAGCCAGATATTGCGCAAAGACGTGCTTTCGCCGGAGGAAATCCAACGGTTGATAGCGTGTCATTATGAGAACGAGACCCCCAACGTAAGACGCGCGTTCATCTTCTGTCTGTATTGCGGTTTGCGCTTCTGTGATGTGAAAGACCTTACTTACCGGAATATCGACTATTCCAACAAGAAGTTGCAGTTCGAGCAGACCAAAACCAAAGGACATTCAGCCAACAGCGGAGTGGTCATTCCGCTCAATGACGGGATTCTTTCGCTTGTGGGGACACCGCCAGATGGCAACAAGGACGCTCTCATTTTCAATTTGCCTTCTTATGAAAGTTGCTGCAAATCGGTCAAGCGTTGGGTGAAAAGAGCCGGGATAGACAAGCACATCAGCTGGCATTGCGCCCGCCACTCGTTTGCCGTGAACATCCTCAACAATGGTGCGAACATCAAGACGGTTGCCAGCCTTTTAGGGCATAGCGGACTGAAACATACGGAGAAATACACCCGTGCGGTGGATAAATTGAAGGAGGAAGCGATAAACAGCCTGCCGGAATTAAAGTTTTAACCACAAAAGACTTATCTTTGCAACTATGAACTTTGAAGCATTAGTAAAACATATCAGCACGATACAAAGCACGTTGCAGGCGCAAGCCGCACACGCTGTAAATCTTGCCCTGACCGCCCGCAACTGGCTCATGGGCTGCTACATCGTAGAGTTTGAACAGAACGGGGAAGACCGTGCCGCATACGGCGAACAACTGTTGAAGAAGCTGGAACAGCGGCTGAACGTCAAGGGGCTGAACGAGCGCAGGTTTCGTGAGTTCCGGCGATTGTACCTTGTTTACCCGCAACTGAAAGAGCCTATTGCACAATACATTGTTTCGCAAAGCCAAATTCGGCACACACTGAGTGCCGAATTCATGGAACCAATTCGGCGGTTGCCGTCCGCCGAATCTGCGACAAACATTCGGCGGATGCCGTCCGCCGAATTGAATGACGCAAAAAGATGGATGATTTCGGCTGACAGGCTCTTTAACAGGCTCACATATTCTAATCTGATGCTTATATCCACGATTGACAACCCGGTAAAAAGAGCCTTTTATGAAATGGAAACCATTCGTGGATGCTGGTCGTATAAGGAATTGGAACGCCAAATCAACTCCCTCTATTACGAGCGCAGCGGATTGTCAAGGAACAAGGAAGCCCTATCCGCCTTGGTGCAACAGCAAGCCGCGCCGTTGCAGCCCAAAGACGTTATCAACACGCCTGTCACATTGGAGTTCTTGGGATTGAACGACCGTGCTTTGGTAACGGAGAGCGACTTGGAACAATCCATACTTGACAACCTGCAACGCTTCCTCTTGGAAATGGGACACGGCTTCTGCTTCGAAGCCCGCCAAAAGCGAATCCTGATAGACGGGGATTATTTCTTTGCCGACCTCGTGTTCTACCACCGCATCCTGAAATGCCACGTCATCGTAGAATTGAAGATAGACAAGTTCCGCCACGAGTATGCCTCACAACTGAACCTGTACCTCAACTACTTCAAGGCGGAAGTGATGCAGCCCGACGACAATCCGCCCGTCGGCATCCTGCTCTGCACCGAAAAGGGCGATACGATGGTGAAGTACGCCACCGCCGGATTAGACCCCAACATCTTTGTGCGGAAATATATGATAGAACTGCCGTCGGAGGAAGAAATCAAGAAGTTTATCTCGGCTGCAAACTATTAGCAATAAAAGTACTACTGGCGAAAAGAGAAGAAATATCCATCCTTTTCTCTTTTCGCCAGCACGTTTATTACTGCCTACAAGAATAGGTTTAGGTTGGTTTGGGTATATAGACAAAGGAACAAACTAAACTTGTAGATATTTTTAAGGTGCCTATTTTCACCATAAGAGTTAATTTGCTTAAACCTAACGGGAAAGGAATTGTCTAATAATTGATTAGATTATTCCTTTTCGCTATCTTTGAGTGCTATTAAGATGATAGGTTATGAAGAAACTTCTGTTCATATGGCTTGCATGGGTTGTAATAGGCGGACTTTCTGCCCAAAACAATAAATGTGCAGATATGTCCGCATTGCTGGAAAACAAAGTATGGAAAGTGCAATTACCCCCAAACAAGCAATATGCTATGGAAATGGAATTTCGTGATGCGGGGTGGAGAAACGTCTTTTTGTATGATGGAAAAAGGAAAGAAACTTTTTATTCTTATTCTTTATACGGAGATACAATCAAAGCCTTTGAATCGAGGGAAAATTACATTATCCAAGAGCTGACTGACAGTATATTAGTCTTTCAATACCTGCCCGATACGCTGACTGTTGGTGTCGGTCCTGTCATATGTACAACAGATAATAGCTTACAAGGACAACGGAAGAATGAAAATCGCTTGGACAGCATTTGGCGTGCGGAAATCAGTTGGAACTTGGGTACTTTGGATATGTCAGGGAAACCTTTCAAAGACCTGTCAGCCATAGAGCCGCCCCGATGGGCGAAATGGAATTACGACTTGGAAAAGTATTTCGCTTCCCAAATGGTTTATCCCGAAAAATTGTTGAAGAAAAACCAAGCAGGATATTCCGTAGTGATGTTCTCTATCGACACATTGGGGCTACCGCGCGGAATCAATGTGTTGACATCCAAACATAAAGAATTTGACAAAGAAGTTGTCCGGCTGATAAAAGAATTGCCGCATTGTCTGCCGTGCAGGGACAAGAACGGCAAGCGGATGAAATGTTTCTATGCGGTATATGTTCCTTTCTTGCCCCAACATTACAGGGACAAGGTGAAAGCGGATAGCATCACGGAAGAAGAATTGAAGCATTGCTTCGTTGAATGGGAAACCGTTTCTTATTTTCAAGACGGGAAGCCGTGGTCTGCGCAAAATTACATCACCCAACACTTAAAGTATGAACCTAATTTATTGGGTGATAAACAACAAGCGAGAGGCATCTATACAGTGCGGATTAACTCGTATGGAGAAGTATATGATGCGAAAGTGGTGCAAAGCTGCGGTATTGAAGATTGGGACAACCAAGTATTGGAAATCATCAGAAAGATGCCCCGCTGGACACCCACTATCAATTATTACGGCAAAGGAGAATTTCAGAAATCTGTGTGGACTATACCCGTAATTTTTAAGAGGAACGAGAGCTTGATTGCCCATACAACAGAAAAACATCTTGAAGTCGGTGTCCCTGTATGCTACTTGAATGAACGTGGTGATACCATTGTACCATACGGTAAGTATAAATTCTGCCAAACAGATACTATACGGCACATCGGTTTTGTGTATGAGAACAAGCAGGACGCACGGATTGTTTGCATAGACAATCAAGGCAAAGAATTGTTTTATGTGTTCAAATGCGATAGCAGTCCCGACCATATCCGTGAAGGACTTTTCCGCATCATGGATGATAACGGACTGGTTGGCTTTGCCGATTCATTGGGCAATGTGGTCATTAAGCCTCAATTCAAGTTTGCCACACCGTTTGAAAACGGGAAAGCTCAAACGACAACAAGCGGAAAAGCGCATGATGACGGAGAACATTCTTTTTGGGCATCTGACGAATGGGAGCTCGTTGGGCATAATGGAACTAAAATGATGAGATATACGGCTGTCAGGAACGGTACGAACTTGAAAGGATTGCGAATCGCCCTATTTGATAAGCAGGGAAAAACAGCCCAGGAAATATCTTATTCCTATCCGTCCGACATTGAGTTTGCCGATAATCTTAATATTGGGGTTAATTTACAAGATGTCAATTTTGACGGTAAGGACGATATACTTGTCAACCTTGGTCGGTATGGTAATCAGATGATACAGTATTATGATTGCTTTGTATGGGACGAAACGAAGAAGCAATATCGTAAAGATGAGAGCTTTAAGCAGATAGAAAATCCACAAATAAACAACGAGAAACAATGCGTATTTTCTTCATCACGCATTTCGGCTGCATCTTACTGCTATAAGCGTTTTGAGTTTATTGACGGGCGTTTTATGGAAACAGCAGCTTTGACCCAAACTTTCAGGGCTTCCAAACAACCGCCTTTATTCACGGAAAAGCAATATGTAAAAAGCAAAGGCTTGGTAACATTGCACAAAGATGTTTCAGTGGACAAGATAGACCGTGATTGGCTATCAATCATAATGAAGTAACACTAAAAACAAGAGGAATGAAAGCGAGGATGCATTTTAAGTACATAGCACTTGTACACATATTTCTGTCAGTAACTGTAACAGTCATCATTTGTTGTTTTGTTTCTTGCGGAACGACAAATATGACCACATACCGTAATGGTTATATTGTGGATGCAAAAGGAAAAGTTGTGGGCTATTATGCCAATGGATACATTTTTGATAATGAAAGAAAAGTCAAAGGGAATTATTCCAACGGATATGTCTATGATGAGAACAAAGAAATAATCGCAACTTATGCAAATGGATATATAAAGTCAGCCAAGCATAGGGAGAACGGTTGGTACCGCATCATAGACGGACAAAAAGACAGCATAGCTTCCCGACCAATTGTTACTGTAAAGGAATTTGCCAGCTTACGGCTGGACAACGACTTCTTCGGAAAAGCGGTAATAACAGGAAGTGTAAGCAAGCATAAATTGCAGGCATGGGCAGATTCGACGGAACAGCTCATAGGCAAGCGGATAGGATTTGTATTCAATGATTCCGTGATTACCGCGCCACGAATAAACATGAGGTTAGAAAGTGGGAATTTCCAAATATCGAATCCACATAATTATGACATGTTATCTTTATATAAAAGCTTGTTAAAAGAAAAGAAGGATTCTTTGGATGCTTTGTTCGAAGCCAACGGATGGGAAAATGATACGCTCTTTTTTAATCGGTTAAGCCAAGAAAAACAGGACTCAATTATAAACACATTGGACTATATTGATGCCTGTTCCATTGTAAAAGGATTTGAGAACAAATAAATAAAACCAGAAGAAATGAGAATAAAATTATTTGCATTGACAATCAGCCTATTGACCACTATTTCGTTACAAGCACAGACAAATGAGTGCTACATCGAAGTGACGGGTACATCGGAAATAGAAATCGTACCCGACAAAATCCATTATCTGATTGAAATCCGTGAATACTTCGAGGAAGAATTCGACGGCAAATCGAAGCCCGAAGAATACCATACCAAAGTGCCTTTGTCAGAGATAGAGCAAGGATTGAGAGAAGCTCTTGATAAGGCAGGTATTCCGCAAAATGCTATCCGGACACAAGAAATCGGTGACTATTGGCGGCAGCAAGGGCAAGACTTTTTGGTCTCTAAAAAATTCGACATTACCTTGACAGACTTCAATCAGATTAATGAAATCGTCAAACGCATCGACACGAAAGGCATCCACACCATGCGCATCGGCGAATTGGAGAACAAAGATATGCTTGCCTATCACCAAAAGGGGAAGATTGAAGCATTGAAAGCCGCCCAACGGAAAGCTACTTATTTGGTGGAGGCATTAGGCAAGAAATTGGGCAACGTGATACGCATTGTGGAAGAAGGGAGCAGCAATGCTTTTCCATTTGCGCAAAGCAACGTTCTGGCATCCGATGCCGCTTCATTCGACAACTTCCGTACCATTAAGAAGAACTATTCCATGCTGGTGCGCTTTGAGATTGCAGATAGATAATAAAATCTGGAGTTTAGTGAGCTAAATATTCTTAAAACGGATAAATTCCATATAGTAAGATATCTATCAGAAGGGGAATTATATACCTTTGTCAGCAGTAAAACCACAAAAGTGCGATTATGAAAAGAAATGGTGTATTATTTTTACTGTTATGTTCAATCTGTTTCCTGATGGCAGGTTGTATGGATGACGATACGCCGAAAGACAAAGTGGAAACGATGGATGCTGAGGTTTCTCCCATGACCTATATTGACAGTCCTGTCATGTCAAGTTACCCGATTGAAGGCATGTGGGTAAAGGTTGGAAATGCTGATTTCGAATATATGGACTTCAACGAAATAGCCGGATTTAAGTATGACCGTGGATACGCCTATAAGTTACAGATAGAGCGGACAACCTTGGGAAATCCTCCGGCAGATGGCAGCGGATATACTTATAAGCTGGTGAAAGAACTGTCAAAAGAAGAGGCTGAAAGTACACGTGACACCATCAGTCTGTTTGTATCGGCAAAAGAAGGAATATATGATTGGAATGATTGGGGTAACAGTGACCTTCAAGCACCTTGTATGAAAATACGTGAATCTGAAAAGGATGCATGGACGAATGTTCCGTTCAATAAAATAGAAGGTTTTACTTACGAAAAAGGATATGATTATGAGCTGCGAGTAGAGAAAATAGTCCTCTCAGCCCATCCTAAAGATACAAGGTGTCAGACAACACAATATGTACTGCAAGAAATCATTTCTCAAACAAATGGTGAATAAAAATCGTTGAATTGTCATGGCTGATTTTTTAGTAGAAAAGTTTTCCTTGTTTTCCTTTTTCAGATGCGTGTTATGTATATGTATTTTCGCTTTCTTTTGTGTGAAGGCGAAAGCGCAAGAAGATAATCCGCACCATAATGTAGGTTTGACCGCAGCCTTGACTTCCGGTGACACGTGGCAGCTTGAAGCTTCTTATCACTGGTTGCCTGTACCTTATGTGGGAATTGGTAGTGGCATTGGCTTTTGGAAACAATTCAGTTCTGCTTGCGTTCCAAGTGGCAAATATTGGAAAGTCAATGAAGATTATCAGGAACTCTCAGACTTATACTTTCATCCGTCGATACTCTTGATTTCGCCTACAATCATCAAAAAAGAAGATTTTTCAGTCCACATGACTGCAGAAACAGGATTGATAATGAATATTCCATATGATAAGGCTTGCATCGACATTTGCAAAGACGAGTATTACATTCCTTATGAGCAAAAGTATATCAGTAATAAGAGAGGGAATTGGTGCTTTTATGATATTAGGGTAGGCATTGCTATAAAAATCGATCCGCTAATGATAACTGTCGGTTACATATTTTCCAATTTAGACGTTTTTGCCATGCGCAGGAATATGAAATATGACAATACATTATTGGGGTATTTTTATCCCAAAGCAGAGAAAATACACGGTAGCTACGTGACAATCTCATTTGCATTTTAGATGTTATAATGGAGCAATCTATAAGAAAAAAGGATGAAAAGTCGGAATATGAATTGAATCTTCTTACTCCGACTTTTCTCTTTTTATTTTTATGGATTAGCAATCTTGTCAGCTTCCCTTTTCAATTGCTTTGCCTGTTCATTGAGCAACCTTGCCCGTTCCAAGGCTTCCGCCTGCTTGCGGCAACGTTCTTCAAAGTTTAACACCGAATCCGTCAGGCTGCGGATGAAACGCCCGTCCCGCTGCCACTTGAATTTTTTCTCCAGCCATTCAAGGGTGGTGCCGTCTGCCTGCCCCTGCATTAGCAGGAAGCGGTATTTCATGTCGTTGTCCTGCAACTGTCCCATCCGTTCTGCCAGACGGACATTCAGGTACAGGGAAGCGGCGCAGACAATCAGACCTGCCGAAAAGAGGAACAGTCTTGGACGTACCCACGAAGCGACCCTGTTGTAAATCCGCCGGTAAAACGGTAAAGGAGCGGCTTCCTCCCTCTCCGTCCTGTAAGCGTTCAGGGTCTTGACCATTACATTGAAGCAACGGTAGGTTTCCAACGCTATTCTCTTGGTGTCCTCAATGTGCTTCTGCTGACCTTGCATCTCGTCCCTTATGTTGTCAAGTCGGCTTTGGACTGCCTGTAACTCTTTTTCGGGAATCGCCGGGTTCCTGCGTAACTCCGACAATGTCCGTTCGATGACATCCAGCCTTTCGAGCGTTTCTTCCCGACTGGCTGGCGTTACCTGCGCTTCCTGCTTCTCCTTCAGTTCCGTGACCATGGAGAGAAGCCCCTCTAAAATCAAATTTTCTTCCATATCCGTTTACAGTTTAAGTTGTCTTTTCTTTTTCTTCTTCTTTTTTCTCAGATTCCAGTCAATTTCTTCGTCCGATGGAGCAGACGGCGAAACATCAAACAGGCTGAACAAGCCGCCCATTGAAGGGCTGTCGTTCCTTTGCGGTGTTTGCTCAGGCTCCAAAATAGGTGCGGAAAATATCTGCTGCCGACTATTTTCTGTGGTATCCATTCCTGCGTTCCCGAAATGCTTATCCAGCTTGGAGAAGCTGAAGCTGCGGTCTATCTCCGAACCCTTGAACGTGTATCCGCCTTTGGAAAAGGAAATGCCCTGTATCTCGCCCGTCTGCCCTTTGCATTTGAACCGGATGGTGATTCCCTTTTCCGCCAGCCGCTCCTGCAACTGCTTCCAGTTCCGGGATTTGCCGATTTCATTTTTCACAGCCGTGTAAATCTCGTACTTCGACTTGTCCGGCTCCTTCAACCTATGCTGCTTCACCCGCTCTTTCCCCTTGGCGAAATAAAGCCCGTGTTTGGCTTTCAGCTTCTTGCACACCTGCTCGTTACGGTACATGTCGTTCCGGTCAGAAATGGTCTTGCCGTCGTTGCCTACGCGGTTGAACACGATATGCACGTGCGGATGTTCCCTGTCCTGGTGGCGCACGATGATGTACTGCGTGTCGGTGATTTTCATCTCACGCATGTATTCCTGCGCCAGTTGCACCATCTTCTCGTCCGTCAGCCGGGGCGCGTCCGCTGCCGAATAGCTCAGCGCGATATGCCCGACGGGTTTGCCCAAGCGCGGGTTCATGGAGGCTTGCGCGAGGAAGCTGCGGACGATGTCCTGCCTGCTTTCCGCCAGCACCCCGTCCGCATGGAGCAGCACCGCCTGCTGCTTGCCCAGCACATAGTCCACACAGCCCTTAAACCCGCTTCCTTTCCTTATTTTTCCAATCATCCGACAAATGGCTTATGATTTCTACTATCTTGTTCTTGAGCTTCACCAGTTCAACCGCCACCAGCGCGAAGCCCCCGGTATTTGCCCGGTGCGCCAGTTGGTTGATGTTGTTGGCTTCGCCCGCCAGCTTGCGGAGGGTGTCCGCGTCCTGCCTGTTCAGCCGGGGCGTCACCTGCGCCGCCACGACCGCCTGCCGCACGTATTCGCTGACACGCATCCCGGCTTCGCCCGCCCGTTTCCTGACAGCGTAATACTGCAATTCGGTCAGCTTCGTGCTGACCACCCTTCTCTGCTTGTCTATCCGGCTCTTTGCCGGACGACCGCCCGG
>NZ_LT635839.1:114903-277675 GCF_900128475.1 Mediterranea massiliensis
GGGTGTCCGCGTCCTGCCTGTTCAGCCGGGGCGTCACCTGCGCCGCCACGACCGCCTGCCGCACGTATTCGCTGACACGCATCCCGGCTTCGCCCGCCCGTTTCCTGACAGCGTAATACTGCAATTCGGTCAGCTTCGTGCTGACCACCCTTCTCTGCTTGTCTATCCGGCTCTTTGCCGGACGACCGCCCGGTTTGTTCCTTGTATCTGTCATACACTCTTGTCTTTAGAAGTTGTCTTGAAAATTGCGACCGACGGGAGCGGTTTCCCCTTTGCCGGGGCAAAGCAAGGCAGTTTCGGTCTACCGAAACATAACCTTGCTTCCCCAGAAAACCGATGCACCGCCGGAAGCCTCGCCTCACTCCGCAGGGCTTAGATTCCCCTGCCTTTCTTCCGCTCCCGCGCCGGATTCTGTCCGTTTTTCTGCTCCTGCTTCCTGCCGCACAAGTAGTCGTTCAAGTCGGAATATCCCCGGTAGTTGTGCGAGAAATCACGCACCCGCCAAGTATATTCCGCAGCGATGGCTTGCGTTGCCCGGAAGCCTGCCGCATCGTTGTCGAGCAGGCAGTGGATGCGCTCATACAGCCCCAATGCGTCAATGGCTTTCGGCACGTTGGCGGTGGAGTTGAGTATGATGTAGTCCTGCCTGTCAAGGTTGGGCATGACGGGGCAGTTCTTCACCCGGAGCGTGAGGAACGAGAGGTAGTCCATGAACCCCTCGAACACCAGGCATTTTTCCCTCTGTTCCCCTTGTTGCCGGATGTGGGTGATGTCCTTCGGCGCGATGCAGCCCTTGAAGAAGGAGTTGCGCACCTCATAACCACCCGCCACATTCGGGAAACCGATGGCGAAGTAGGGCTTGCCGTTGTGGGTGAAGCGCAGTTCCCTGCATTCTCTTTTCGCCAGTTCGGTGTCGATGCCTCGCCCCTGCAAGTAACGGAGCAATGCCGGATGGGTGAGGTCGCGGACTTCCAACTGCCGGAAGCTCGGCTCTGACCTTTGCTGCCGAAAAGAGAAACTGACCGGGCGGACGAGCGGAGCCTGTTCCCCCATCCGTTCCAAGAGGTACGGCACATGGTCGGAGCCGTAGAGTTCCCCTGCCAGCGCAATGATGTTGCCGCCCTTGCCCAGCCCGAAATCATACCATTTATTAAGGTCGGTATTGACCTTGAAGGACGCTTCGGTTTCCTCCCGTAGCGGTGACTTGTACCAAAGGTTTGCCCCCTGCCGCTTGACGGGGGAACAGCCTAAGCTGTGCAGATAGTCTGCAATGGATATTTTCTTTGCTTCTTCGATGTTCATACCATAGTCTTTTAGAGTGTCCGTTGAAGGAATCATTGAAAAGTGGCAGTCCCGTTTAGTCCGTCATATATATGCCCGTACCATACCAAACCTGCCTGCTGCCGATACCGGGAAACAAGCAGTCCGTTCCGCTTATATATATGCCCGGACTAAACCGGACCTGCGCTTAATAGTGGAAGTCGGGATTATAGCGGTAGCCCTTGCCCTCCTTCACAATCATGCGCTTTTTTACAAGGAATTGGTTCAGCGACACGAGGACATTGCGCCCGCGCTCATAGCCGATGCTCGCGTAACCCTGCTTCAATGCCGCTATGACATTGGCATAGCCCTGCACGGTGCGTTTGCCGAAAGCGTTCTCCAACGCCGTGCGGTGCTGCTGCTCGGTCAGTTCCGTTAGCGGGAAAGTTTTGTCCGGCTTGGACTGCTGGAACACATAGCCCTCCACGACTTCGGGCAGTGCGCTGTCGTTGATGCGGAAGGCAAACGGCTCGAAGTCACGGTCGCGGATGTGCATCGCCTTCACTTCGCTGATGTTGCTGTCCTGTGCGCTCTTGGTGACTTGCAGGACGGTTTCCGCCTTGTTGTTCAGTTCCGTGCCGATATGTCCTCTCACATTATCATCCCCTTTGTTCAGGTGCAGCACGGTATGGATGTGCAGGTTGTACCCGCTTGACCAGCGCATGAGCAGGTTTATCAGGTCGGTCGATTCGCCCGGGCTGTTGATGTCGTACATCAGGTCGCGGATGCCGTCAATGATGAGCAGCCCCACGTCGGGCATGTTCTCCAGCATGTAGCCGATAATCCGCTTCCGCATGTCGGGTGTCTGTTCCCGGAGCACGATGAATACAAAATCGTCCCGGTCTTGGTCGGTAGGCAGTCCGGCAAGCCGCAGGATGCGTTCCATCACCTTGTGGCAGTGGTATTTGCTCTGCTCGGTGTCCACGTAGAGTATCTTCCGTTTGTTCGGCGGCAGGCACGCCGAGTAGTGCAGCACCTCGTCGTTGGTCAGTGCCGCCGCTACGATGGCGGAAATGTTGAACGTCTTCTTGCTCTTGGCTTTGCCTGTGGACGCGCTGAAATTGCCCAGCGTCCCAATGGTGGAGCCATTCACCCAAAGGATTTCGGGCGGCACGTCGTAGGTGTCCGTCACTTTCAGGTGGATGCTCTTCCAAAGGGCTGCGAAGTCCTCCTTCTTCATGGCGGAGGGCTGCATGGCTTCTGTCTTTCTTGTACCTTCCATAACCGTTATTTCTTTAATGGACGGTTAAGGACATACTTCTGCGCTTCCTGTTCTATCTGCCCCTTGGTCTTTACCGGGTTTTGGCGTAGCCATGCCTCCAGTTCGGACTTCTCGAAATAGAGCATCTTCCCCTGCGGCTTGTAGTGGGGAATCAGGTTGCCCGAAGTCAGCTTGTAGAGATAGCTTTTCGACAGGCAGAGGAATGCGCTCGCTTCGTCGAAGCTAAGCACATTCTTGGTCATAAACAACATTCTTTCGAGTTCTTCCACTCGCATTTCCAAAGTCTTTTCCATATTGTCTTTAACTTTTCGGTGATACAATATGAAGGTGCGCACCCTCGTTTCTTTTTTGATGGGGCAAAAATCGGCATCTTCCAAAACTTCAACACACAAGTTACGGGTAACTCACGTGAAATATTTTCTGTTTTGACCTATGCAGACGTACCGCATCGTTTTGTTAACGGGGGCAAAGTTAAGGGCTTGGAAATGAAGACTAATTGAGCTTTGTTTGACCGCTCAGACTATGCTCAACCTTTTTGCAGTTGCTTGATGTACTTGTCTATGATTTCGTATCCTTTCGGGTAGATGCACTTCACGTTGTCTGTCGCGCTCGACAAGTCGCTGCGTGTGAGGTGCTTGTCCTTTATCTTGGCAAGTACCAGCCTGTTGTTGGCAATGACGGACTGCCATTCGTAAGCGATGTAGTTGTAGCAGCTAAGCTGCATCATCAGATAAGCCAGCAGGCGGTTGTTGTTGGACTTCAAGACCCCGTTCAGCTTGCAGGCGAAGAAGTCTGAAAGGATTTTCTGTGTGACAGTTGTCGTGAATATATGCGCTTCGTTGGCGCATTCGACCAGCAGCTTGATTTGTTTCGGGGTGAGGACGGATTTGAAAGGATTGGATTTCCCCACTATTTTAATCGGCTCGGATTGTGCCTGTGCTTCTTCCTTAGGCTGTCCTTCCTGTTCGGTCGAAGGTACGGATGTTGCGGCATACTTGTTTTCTAACTGTTGGAGGTACTCCAAATATTGGGTTTGCACGACAAAGCGCACAAGGGAGGAAAAGAACGGAAGCTGTTCATCGTAACATGTAGGTGATTGCAGGTATTCATCTATATTGAAAGAGGAGCATTGAAAGGATATGTACTTTTTCCGCCCTTCAAAGGGGAGGTTTTCAAAGAATCCGCTTTCCCACAGGAAATCGGGCATCTGAATGTCGGAGCGGATATTGTGCAAAGCCCGGTTCTGTTGACATAGGGACACAATGCTTTCCGTAGCATTGAAAATCTCCTGACGGATGTGGTCTCTCATTTGTTCTTCCGTCAGGTATTCGCGTTTTAGGGCAAGCGCACTGGTTTTCATCCCATATTCATGCGCAACACATCGGTCAAGTATCTGTTGTATCTTTCTGAAATTGGCTTCTCTTATATCTTCCATACTCATTTGTGCATTAAAATCGGTTCAGGTCGCAAAGATAAGGCTTGAATACCGTTTTCAGCGCAAACAAAAGCAGGAGAAAGGAAGAAATATGCAGCATATTCGTTAAGAAAACATAAATAAGGAGTGCCAAAACCACGAAAGTACACGTTTCCTTTCTTTTCGTCAGGAAGTACGCTTTTAGTACGCCCTGGGAAAACAAATAAGGCTGATAATCAGTCGATTATCAGCCTTTCTATGTACCCAGACCCGGGGTCGAACCGGGATGGAAGTGAATCCACTGGTGTTTGAGACCAGCGCGTCTACCGATTCCGCCATCTGGGCATGCCATTGATTTCTCAATTGCGGTGCAAAGATACGAGTTTTTTCGTTACCGCCAATACTTTGATGAAAAAAATCAAGAAAAAACAGAAAACATCCTGCAAACCTTCGTTGTTTATAAAATATAGTGTACTTTAGCGGAAACTTTAAAAACAACAACAATCATGGCAATAAACAAAGACAACTTCTGCGTCATCATGGGTGGAGGAATCGGCAGCCGCTTCTGGCCGTTCAGCCGCAAGACGCTGCCCAAGCAGTTCCTCGACTTCTTCGGAACAGGCCGTTCGCTGCTCCAGCAGACGTTCGACCGATTCAAAAAAATCATACCGACCGAGAACATCATCGTTGTCACCAACGCCCTCTACGCCGACCTCGTGCGGCAGCAGCTCCCCGAACTGAAAGCGGAACAGATTCTGCTGGAACCGGCCCGCCGGAACACGGCTCCCTGCATCGCCTGGGCCTCGTACCACATACGCGCCATCAACCCCAACGCCAACATCGTGGTGGCTCCCTCGGACCACCTCATCCTGAAGGAAGAGGAATTCCTGACCGCCATCGAGAAGGGACTGGACTTCGTGGCCGGAGACAACAAGCTGCTGACCCTCGGCATCAAGCCCAACCGCCCCGAAACAGGATACGGCTACATACAGATAGCCGAACCGGCCGGAGAGAACTTCTACAAGGTGAAGACCTTCACCGAGAAACCCGAACTGGAGCTGGCCAAGGTGTTTGTGGAAAGCGGTGAGTTCTACTGGAACTCGGGCCTGTTCATGTGGAACGTCAACAGCATCATCAAGGCCGGTGAAGAGCTGCTGCCCGAACTGGCCGCCAAGCTGGAGCCGGGAAAGGATGTCTACGGCACGCCGGACGAGAAACGCTTCATCGACGAGAACTTCCCCGCCTGCCCCAACGTGTCCATCGACTTCGGCATCATGGAGAAGGCCGACAATGTCTACGTGTCGCTGGGCGACTTCGGATGGTCGGACCTCGGCACCTGGGGCTCGCTCTACGACCTCTCTGAAAAGGACGAGGAAGGAAACGTGACGCTGAAGTGCAACTCGCTGTTCTACAACAGCCACGACAACATCGTCGCCCTGCCCGCCAACAAGCTGGCTGTGGTCGAAGGCCTGGAGGGCTACCTCATCGCCGAGTCGGACAACGTCCTGCTGATTTGCAAGAAGGACGAGGAGCACGCCATCCGCAAGTACGTGAACGATGCCCAGATCAAGATGGGCGAAGACTATATCTAAGGGAAAAAGAACAAACCGATACCTACAGGAAAGGGGCGGCCCTCATGCGGGCCGCCCCTTTTTTCGGTTATCGTCGAAGGAGGTTAGGAGTCTCAGAACGCTGTGCGGATGGCCTCGGCCACAGCCTTGAACTCTTCATCCGTCAATGTCAGCTTGGGGTTGGAGAAGAGCATGTCCTTCTCGCTCTGCATGGGGATGAGGTGGATGTGTGCGTGAGGCACTTCCAGTCCCAGTACGGCCATGCCCACCTTCTTGCAGGGGAACGCCTTGCCGATGGCCAGCGCCACCTTCTTGGCGAAGACATGCAGGGCGGCCAGCTCCTCGTCGGGCAGGTCGAAGATGTAGTCCACCTCCCGCTTGGGGATGACCAGCGTGTGTCCCTTTACCAGCGGATTGATATCCAAAAATGCGAAGAAGCGGTCGTCCTCGGCCACTTTGTAGCTGGGTATCTCGCCCGCTACAATTCTACTGAATATACTTGCCATAACAATACTTATTTATAAAAAACAAGGCAAGCCATCTGCATGGCCTGCCTTCCGTTTAAAATGATATGTTCACTACTTCGAGTTCGATCATGCCCTGCGGCACCTTGATCTGGGCAACCTCGCCCACCTTCTTGCCGAGCAGTCCCTGTGCGATGGGGGTGTTCACCGAAATCTTGCCTTCCTTCAGGTTGGCTTCGCTCTCGGACACGATGGTGTAGGTCATCTTCATGCCGTTCTTCACGTTCTTCAGTTCCACCTTGTTCAGAATCTGCACGGAGTCGGTCTTCAGCTTGGACTCGTCGATGATCTTGGCGTCGGCAATGACAGCCTTCAGCTTGCTGATCTTCATTTCGAGCAGTCCCTGCGCCTCCTTGGCGGCATCGTACTCGGCATTTTCGGACAGGTCGCCCTTGTCGCGTGCTTCGGCAATGGCTGCCACCACCTTCGGACGTTCTACCGTCTCCAACTGTTTCAAATCGGCCAACAGCTTGTTGTAGCCTTCTTCTGACATATAAGCCATACTTTTTCCTCCTTTTATTATTCTAAATTGATAGTTTGGTTTTATTAGGTATCATATAAACAAAAAAGAATTCCAACATGTTTGCCATGCTGGAACCCTCTTTTCCTATTTTCTTTGCAAAGATAGTGCTTTAAACAATATGCGTCAAGTCGTAAACGCTGTTTTGTAACATATTTAATGGAGTTCTCTCCATTTTATAACACATTACAACAGCTTCTGTACAGCCGCATCCAGGTCCTTGATGGTCTCGCCGCGGGCGCTGAGCTCGTTGTTGCGGTTGATGAGGAACAGCGTGGGCAGGTTCTGCACGTTGTAGGAAGTGGCGATGGACGAGTAGATGCCGTTGGCGTCGCGCACGCAGATCCAGGGCAGGTTGTCGGCCGTGGTCTTCCAGTAGTGTTCGTCGGCATCGAGCGACACCTGGTAGATTTCCAGTCCGCGGGAAGCGTACTTGTCATAGAGGTCGCGCAGCATGTAGTTGTGGCTGGCCGACACGGCGCTCTGGTAGACGGTGAAGTCCAGAATCACCACCTTGCCCTTGAGGTCGGTCAGCTTGTGGGCGTTGCCCTTCATGTCGCGCAGGTTGATGTCGATCACACCGGTCTCGGTCACCTGCACCTCGTCGGGCAGTTCCACCGTCTGCTGCTGGGGCGTGCGCGTGTTCTTCATGCCCTTGATGACGATGTTGTAGAGGTTCTTCGAGCGGTCGGCGTGCGGATAGAAGTTGTTCAGGCTCGTGGCTACGGCGGCGAAGCACTTGATGTCGTCACGGCTGTTCAGCGGGTCGAATATCAGGTAGTTGTTCACCTTCTGGAACAGGGCAAAGTAGGCGGCTGCCGTGTTGGGGGCCGCAAAGATATAGTTTATCTTCACCTCGTCCTTGTAGCGTTTCATCAGCGACGTCAGGCTGTCCTGGAAGACGTCCACGCCCAGCGTATGGTTCTGCATGGCCTGGTACAGTCCGTCCACCTTGTTCTGCAGGTCCAGCTGCTTGAGCGACAGTTCCTTGATTTTCTCGCTGTTGGCCGAGCCCTCTACGGTGTAGCCCGTGGCGAAGTCGGGATAGGCGGCGTGGATGCGGATGATCTCGGTCGAGTCGACGGAGAAGTTGATGATCTTGTCGTCTATGCGCAGGCGGTAGAACTCGGGCGACTCGGGACGGGCTCCCTTGAAGCTGAAGGAACCGGCCGAACCCAGCTTCACCGAGTCGAGGGGAACAATCCCTTCGAGGGCCGAAGCCTCCAGATAGAGCATTTTGCCGTCGGCGTCCTTCACATCGCCTTCCACTTTGAATTTCGGTTCAGAATCACATGCACCCAGGGCAGCGGCCACGAGTGCCATCACGAATAATTTCTTCATATAGTCAGTGCGTTTATTTTTCAGAATGAACGTGCAAATATACTTGTTTTCGCCGTTAGTCAAAGCATTTTCGGCCCATCTTCCGCTCCAAAACCTTAAAAAAAAGTAGAAATGCAAACTTTTATACTCATTTCCACCGCGTTAAGTGAATTATTTCACTATCTTTGCGCGAATTTTGAAAGAAAATAGATATAAAAGTTTTTTTATGATTAACCCAATTGTTAAGACGATCGAGCTTCCTGATGGCAGAACCATCACGCTCGAAACGGGAAAGCTGGCAAAACAGGCAGACGGTTCTGTAATGCTCCGCATGGGAAACACCATGCTGCTGGCTACTGTTTGTGCCGCAAAAGACGCAGTTCCCGGAACAGATTTCATGCCGCTTCAGGTAGAGTACAAAGAAAAATTCTCCGCATTCGGACGTTTCCCCGGCGGCTTCACCAAGCGTGAAGGACGCGCGTCGGACTACGAAATCCTGACCTGCCGCCTGGTAGACCGTGCTCTCCGCCCCCTTTTCCCCGACAATTTCCACGCCGAAGTATATGTGAACATTATACTTTTCTCGGCCGACGGCGTAGACATGCCCGACGCACTGGCCGGTCTGGCTGCTTCGGCCGCACTGGCCGTATCGGACATCCCCTTCAACGGCCCCATCTCTGAGGTACGCGTAGCGCGCATCAACGGAGAGTTCGTCATCAACCCCACCTTCGAACAGCTCGAACAGGCCGACATGGACCTCATGGTAGGCGCCACTTACGAGAACATCATGATGGTGGAAGGCGAGATGAAGGAAGTGTCCGAACAGGACCTGCTGGCTGCCCTGAAGGCTGCCCACGAGGCCATCAAGCCCATGTGCAAGGCACAGATCGAACTGGCCGAAGAGGTAGGTTCCACCGTAAAGCGCGAATACTGCCACGAGGTGAACGACGAAGACCTGCGCAAGGCCGTACACGATGCCTGCTACGCCAAGGCCTACGCCATCGCCAGCGAAGGCAACCGCGACAAGCACGCCCGTGAAGACGCCTTCAACGCCATCTGCGAAGAGTTCAAGGCTCAGTTCACCGAAGAGGAGCTCGAAGAAAAAGGCCCGATGATCGACCGCTACTACCACGACGTGGAGAAAGAGGCCATGCGCCGCTGCATCCTCGACGAAGGCAAGCGTCTGGACGGCCGCAAGACCACGGAAATCCGCCCCATCTGGTGCGAAGTGAGTCCCCTGCCCGGCCCTCACGGTTCGGCCATCTTCACCCGCGGCGAGACGCAGGCGCTGGCTACCACTACCCTGGGCACCAAGCTCGACGAAAAGATTATCGACGACGTACTGGTTCACGGCAAGGAACGCTTCCTGCTGCACTACAACTTCCCCCCGTTCTCTACGGGCGAAGCCAAGGCACAGCGCGGCGTAGGCCGTCGTGAAATCGGCCACGGCCACCTGGCATGGCGTGCGCTGAAGGGACAGATTCCCGCCGACTATCCGTACGTGGTACGCGTCGTTTCCGATATCCTCGAATCCAACGGTTCTTCCTCCATGGCTACCGTATGCGCCGGCACGCTGTCCCTGATGGACGCCGGTGTGAAGATCAAGAACCCCGTATCGGGTATCGCCATGGGCCTCATCAAGAACCCGGGCGAAGAGAAATATGCCGTCCTCTCCGACATCCTCGGCGATGAAGACCACCTGGGCGACATGGACTTCAAGGTAACCGGTACGAAGAACGGTATCACCGCCACCCAGATGGATATCAAGGTGGACGGTCTGTCCTACGACATCCTCGAGAAAGCCCTGCTGCAGGCCAAGGAAGGCCGCGAATACATCCTGGGCAAACTGACCGAGTGCATCGCCGAACCGCGTCCCGACCTGAAGCCGCACGCTCCGCGCATCGAGACCATGACCATCCCCAAGGAGTTCATCGGTGCTGTCATCGGCCCGGGCGGAAAGATCATCCAGGGCATGCAGGAAGAGACAGGTGCCACCATCACCATCGAGGAAGAGGACAACGTGGGCAAGATCGAGATTGCCGGTACCAACAAGAAGTGCATCGACGATGCCATCCGCATGATCAAGGCCATCGTTGCCGTACCCGAAGTAGGCGAAGTCTACAAAGGCAAGGTACGGTCCATCATGCCCTACGGTGCGTTCGTTGAATTCCTGCCGGGCAAGGACGGTCTGCTCCACATTTCCGAAATCGACTGGAAGCGCCTCGAGACGGTCGAGGAAGCCGGTATCAAGGAAGGCGACGACATCGACGTGAAGCTGCTGGACATCGACCCGAAGACGGGCAAGTTCAAGCTGTCGCACAAGGTGCTTATCCCGAAACCCGAAGGCTACACGGAACGTCCCGAAAGACCCAGAAGAGAAAAGAAATCCAACAACTAACCATAGAATTCCTTTTCTATAACCCAACGCAAGAGGGTGCCCGCTACGGCGGAGCACCCTCTTCTTGTATAGGCAATGTCCGCGGCATCCCCAAGTCCGGGAAATCATCAAATTCAACCGAATTTAGCGATTACAATCACCAAATTCGGCCAAAATTGGCGATTATATCCGAAAAAGACCTATATTTGCAAAAATTGCCAGCCCATGATACAAAGAATTCTTGAAGACAAAATCATAGCGGACTTCCGCCGGAAGAAGGTCATTGTCATACTCGGAGCCAGACAAGTGGGTAAAACGACGCTGCTTTCCCGACTGCACAACGAACGCCAAAAGGTTCTCTTTCTGAACTGTGACAACATCGACGACGTGATGGATCTTGAAGGTAAAACTTCAACGGAACTGAAAATGCTGTTGTCGGCATACGACATTGTATTCATAGACGAAGCCCAGCGTGTGAAAAACATCGGACTGACCCTAAAAATAATCGGTGATCTGAAAATGGATACGCAAGTCATCGTAACCGGCTCTTCGTCGTTAGACATGGCCAATGAAATCAACGAGCCCGCAACCGGAAGATTGCTGGAGCACAACCTCTATCCTCTTTCTCTGTCCGAATTAGCCCAGAGTTCTTCGGAGAGAGAAGAACAGCGACTGTTGGAGCAACGCATGATTTATGGTCTGTATCCCGAGGTGGTGAACGAACCGTCGGACGCCAAGCGGACACTGGTGACTTTGGCCAACAATTACCTCTACAAAGACCTGTTCGCCTACAAAGGCATCAAAAAGCCGGACGTCATTCAAAAGCTGGTAAGGGCACTGGCCCTGCAACTGGGCAGCGAAGTCTCGTACAACGAACTGGGCAACCTGCTGGGCGTGGACAAAGGAACCGTCGAGAATTACATCAGCCTGCTCGAGAAATGTTTCGTCATATTCCGCCTCGACTCCTTCAGCCGCAACATGCGGAATGAAATCAAAAAAGGAAAGAAGATATACTTCTACGACAATGGCATCAGAAATGCCGTCATCTCCAACTTCGCACCGCTGGAGCTAAGAACAGACGCAGGAGCTCTGTGGGAGAATCTGATGGTCAGCGAAAGGGTGAAGCACAATTCATACGCCTCCAACTTTGCAAATCTTTATTTTTGGCGTACCCACGAACAACAGGAAATCGACCTGATCGAAGAAGAAGACGGCAAGCTGCGCACGTTTGAATTCAAATGGAATGCCCATGCCAAAAGTTCTCTGCCAAAATCGTTTGCAGCAACCTATCAGCATGTCACCTACGAAGTGATAACCCCCGGTCATTTTTGGGAATTTGTGAGATAGACGACCACACACTCCCCCTAAAATGACGTTCCCCAAACTGCAAGAGCGGCATAGTTCCTTCCCCGAACAAGGCCGCTTCCTGCCAAGAACAAGCCCGCTTCCCAGGCAAAACTATGCCGCAACAAAGCGAGGAAACAGACGCACGGATTCTCGAAGTTACAATTTTTTACCTCCCGCAAGGGAGGAAAACAGGCGTATTTGGGTTCTACTTTGGGTCCAGGGTTCTTTTAAGCCTTCCCGAGCGCGCAAAAGCCCATTCAGAAAAGGATTAAAATACTAATATTCAGATGATTAAGAAATATCATCACGTATACCATCCCCAATAGCCATGGGTATGCATGAACCTATAAAAAATCAATGGAAACAGCCGATGAATGTAAATAAATATTCATATCGCCTCCGCTCTACCTCCCATACGGAGCCTTCTTTCTCCCATATCTTTCGCTACCCATTCTCATCCACCCTCCGATTCAAGACAACCGGAGTACAGACCTGCCACAACATTCCTTACTGCCAAACAGCTTCTCCCAAGAAAGAAAAAGATTTTTCTTTACACAAAATCATTTTCCGAAGACTTTTTACGCAAAAAACAGGGTTTAAGTGAACCCATGAACCTATTTGAACCCTAACCTTTAGAAGAAAGCGTTCCAATACCACGATATAAATCTGTAAATCATATATATACGAAATCATCACAGTATTTTCTCTTGTTGAAAAACAAAATGGGATGTCGGGGAGTTCCACACTCGTACCATTGGAAACAGGAAGTAATTTAAATAAACATAATAGGTATATATATATATCCGCTGCCGTCCAAGGAAAGCCACGGCTTCAGTATCTCAAAAACAAAAGCGGATACAGCGTCGGGGAGTCTCAAAATAGAGGTCTCTGCAACGGGGGGGGGACAAAATAGGGGTATCTGTGGCTCTCCTCCTTCCGGAAGGAGGAGTACCCGATAGGGGAGGTGGTAGGTGAATACATAACGCGTTGATTGATAACCTTTCGAGAAAACCTACCACCCCGCCCTTTGGGCACCCCTCCTTCCGGAAGGAGGGGAGTTGAATAGCCTCACTTCATTTTGACACATCCTCGTCGCAGAGACCTCTATTTTGTGACATTCCCCCGTGTTTTTCTTTTGCTGGCGTGTGCTGGATCCCGCATCGAGTGCGGGATGACAAAAGGTCAGCGTTTCTCCCTTGCAGGAGGCGGCTCGGCATAGTCAAACTGAAAAACCACGCTTTTCATTTGCCTCTGCTTTCGACTTTCATTATCTTTGCCAAAAAAACAGACAGAGACCATGATCAAGCTACTCCTGGTAGAAAACGACCCCAACCTGCGCTACGTGGTGCAGTGCGGACTGGTAGACATCATCGGCGGCTACGACGTACAGACAGCCACCAACGGCGAAGAGGGCCTGCAAGTGTGGGCCGCCTTCAAGCCCGACATCATCATCAGCGACATCGACATGCCCGTGATGGACGGCTTCGAGATGGTGCGCCGCATCCGCGAGACCGACACCGAGACACCCATCCTGTTCGCCTCGGCCCTCACCTCGCCCAAAGACGTGAGGTACGGTTACCAGGTGGGCGTGAACAACTACGTGAAGAAGCCCTTCATCGCCGACGAACTGGATGCCCACATCCACGCCCTCCTGAAGATGACGCAGGGCACACACATGCGCCCCGAGACCGGTTTCTGCCAGTTCGGCCCCTACACGCTCGACACCGAGCACAACACCCTGCGCGACGACCGCACCGGCCGCAGCCAGACGCTGACCGTCACCGAGGCCAAACTCCTGCACATCCTGGCCCAGAACAAGAACGAAACCGTGCGCCGCGAAGCCATCCTGAGCCGCTGCTGGAACACGGAGGACGACTACTTCGCCTCGCGCAGCCTCGACGTCTTCGTCTCCAAGCTGCGCAAGCTCTTCGAAGCTGACGCCGACATTGAAATCAAGACCGTCCGCGGCGTGGGGCTGATGCTAGTAGTGAAATGAAAAGAAACAATCTGTTTACCCTGCGCAAACCATTCGTTTGCCCAGCCCAAACAACCCGTTTGCCCAGCTTAAACGGTTCACTTAAGCTGGGCAAACAGACGCTTTAAGCTGGGAAAATTCCTTCTATTGATACACCTGCACCTCCAGCTCGCCCCGCAACGCGCCCAGTGCATTCAGGGCCAGGGCTTCCAGCTCGTCTTCGCCGGGATAGACGCGGACGGGCGCCAGGAAGGACACACGCTCCTGGAGGCGCGAGGTGATGTAGTCCGAATGGGCGATGCCGCCCGTCAGCAGGATGGCGTCCACCTGTCCGTAGAGCACGACCGCCGCCGCCCCCACACTCTTCGCAATCTGATAGATCATGGCGTCCAGCACCAGCCGGGCATGCTCGTCGCCCTCCTCGATGCGCTTCACCACGGCCTGCACGTCGGTCGTGCCCAGATGGGCCGCCAGACCCGCACGGCCCGAGATGCGTTTCTTCAGCTCGCTCTGCGAGAGCTTACCGGAGAAACAGAGGTCGATGAGGTCGCCCGCAGGCAGGGTACCGGCCCGCTCGGGCGAGAAGGGACCTTCGCCGTCGAGGGCGTTGTTCACGTCCACGCAGCGGCCCTTGCGGTGGGCTGCCACGGAAATGCCGCCACCCAGGTGGCAGACAATCAGGTTCAGGTCTTCGTAGCGCACGGGCCTGTCGGGCTGCTCCGCCGTCCGCTCGGCGGCATAGCGGCGGGCAATGGCACGCTGGTTCAGGGCATGCCAGATGGTGATGCGGGGCGTGAGGGGCGAACCCGTGACGCGGGCCACCTCGTCCAGCTCGTCCACCACGCCGGGGTCGGCGATGAACGCCCGGCAGCCGGGCAGGGCATGGGCCAGTTCGGAGGCTATCAGGCAGCCCAGGTTGCAGGCATGGGTACGCATGGCGTGCATGCAGTCGTTGATCATGGCATCGTTCACCTCGTAGACGCCGCCGGGGATGGGCTTCAGCAGGCCGCCCCGCCCGATGATGGCGTCGAAGGCAAAGGGAATGCCCTCGTGCTCCAGCTCGGCGAGCACCAGGTTCTTGCGGAACTCAAACTGGTCGATGACACGCGGAAAGTGCACCAGCTCGTCGACGGAGTGGCGCAGCGTCTTGACAAATACAGGCTTTTCGTCCTCGAAAACGGCCATCTTGGTCGAGGTAGAGCCGGGGTTGATGACTAATATCTTCATAAGAATGGTGAATGTTGAATGACAAATGCGGCAACGTGAGTCACTTCCTATGGTTCATTCATGTCCTGTCCGCTGCTCGTGAGGCATGCCATGGCAAGGCTGTAATACTTGGACAGGCCGCTGTCGCTGCGCGAGGGCAGCACCACGGGGCAGACGGGGCCCTGGAGTAGTCCGGCCATGTCGGCATGCGAGAAGAGGGAGACGGCCTTGTAAAAGGCGTTGCCCGACTCGATGTTGGGGAAGATGAGCACGTCGGCCTCGCCGTTGATGGGTGACACAATGCCCTTGATGTCGCCGCTGGTCTTCTCGCAGGCTGTCTTCACGTCCAGCGGACCGTCGATAATGACGTTGCCGAACTCGCCCGCCTCGGCCAGCTCGACGATGTTCACGTAGTCCAGCGAGTGGGGGAACTTGGCGCTGACCTTCTCGGTGCAGTGTATCAGGGCGATGCGGGGCTGTTCAATGCCGAAATGGTGGCACGCGCGGATGGCATACCAGATCATCTCGATGCGCTGCTGCAACGTGGGCCGCGGGATGACGGCGGCGTCCGAGAAGAACAGCAGTTTGTCGTACGTCGGTATCTGCATCACGGCCAGGTGGGTCAGCACCTTGCCCTTGGGCAGCAGGCCGTGCTCCTTGTCGAGGATGGCCCGGAGCAGGTTGTCAGTGTTGATGATGCCCTTCATCAGGATGTCGGCCCCTCCCGCACGCACGATGCGCACCGCCTCGCGGGCCGCCTCGTCGGAGTCCTCGATGTGGATGGTGCGGACGTAGTCGGGATACCGCTTCAGCGAGGGATATTTCTCGAGAATGGCCGAATCGCCGATCATCAGAAACTCGGCAATGCCCTCTTCCAGCGCCCGGGCGATGGCATACTCGGTATTGGGATCGTTGGCGCAAACCACGGCAACGCGCTTCCTGCGGTTCAGTGTCTTCAGGTGTTCCGTCAGTTGGTTAAAGTTTCGTATAGGTTTCATGACGTTAGATTTTCAGCAAATATCTGAAAAAATGTCGAGAAATCCAGCATCTGTTCACCTGTTTTTGCAGTTGCTACATAACATTTTGACAACAGCCTCTCTTTTTCACCTCAGAATTTGCACCAGGAGTGACCACAGATTATGAAGAAAGTTCGAGCCTGTCACCACAAAAAAAGAAGCAGATACAGCGTCATCCCGGCCTTGAGCCGGGATCCAGGCCCTTGCTTTTGCTTGTGTGTATTGGATCCCGCATCAGGTGCGGGATGACGATATGCCAGTGCTCCTTCATTTCGGGCCTCTCCGCTCGCCTTTCGCTATTTTTAAATAAAATAGGATACGGCTCGGGATAGTCAAACTGAAAAACTATGTTTTTCGTTTGCCTCTCCGCTCGCCTTTCGCTATTTTTGCAGCGACATAGATTGATGAACGTATATGGACAAGCTGATTATTCCCCCTTACCTGCACGAAGGCGACAAGGTTGTCATCCTGTCGCCCTCCAGCAAGATAGACAAGGCATTCCTGAAGGGAGCCGTCAAGCGGCTGACCTCGTGGGGACTGCGCCCCGTACTGGCACGCCACGCGGGCAGCTCCCACGGCACGTATGCAGGCACCGTCGGCCAGCGGCTGGAGGACCTGCAGGCAGCGATGGACGACCCGGACACGCGGGCCATCCTGTGCAGCCGCGGCGGATACGGAGCGGTGCACCTCGTGGGCAAGCTGGACTTCAGCCGCTTCCGGGAGTCGCCCAAGTGGCTCATCGGCTTCAGCGACATCACCGCCCTGCACAACCTGTGGCAGCGGGAGGGCTTCGCCTCGCTGCATGCGCCCATGGCACGCCACCTCACCGTGGAACCCGAAGATGATTTCTGCACCCAGGCCCTGCGAGACATACTGACCGGAGCCATCGTCGCGCCTGAAGGAAGCTTCAGTTATACCTGCGACGCCCACAAGCTGAACCGCCGCGGTACAGCCGAAGGCACCTTGCGCGGAGGCAACTTCGCCGTCTTTAACGGACTGCGCGGCACACCCTACGACATCCCCGCCGACGGCACCGTGCTCTTTATAGAAGATGTGGGCGAACGACCGCACGCCATCGAGCGCATGATGTACAACCTGAAGCTGGGCGGCGTGCTCGAACGCCTGTCGGGCCTCATCATCGGCCAGTTCACCGAATACGAGGAGAAGAAACAGCTGGGCAAGGAGCTCTACGGCGCCCTGGCCGAGCTGGTGAAGGAGTACGACTATCCCGTCTGCTTCAACTTCCCCGTGGGCCACGTCCCGATGAACCTGCCCCTCATCAACGGCGCGCCCGTCCGGCTGGACGTCGACAGGAAGGGAGTGAAACTCACCTTCAAGCTGTAGCCCCCCGTTTTTCTCCAGTCAGCCAACAAGATTTCCCCAATCAGAAAAAAAGAATATCCCAAGATGAAAAGAAAACAATGCACCCTCGCCTCCCTGCTCCTGCTCATGGTCGTGGCCGCTGTGGCCTGCGGCAACAAGAGCAACTCCGGCAGCCGGGACGAAGATACGGCCGAGACCTCTAC
Source organism: Mediterranea massiliensis (assembly GCF_900128475.1). Taxonomy (GTDB): domain Bacteria; phylum Bacteroidota; class Bacteroidia; order Bacteroidales; family Bacteroidaceae; genus Bacteroides; species Bacteroides massiliensis_E. Next base: position 132,242 of record NZ_LT635839.1, read on the forward strand.
CGTCAACGTCCCCCACTTCAACGCCGACAGCGCCTACACCTACGTACAGGCACAGGCCGACTTCGGCCCCCGCGTACCCAACACCGACGCCCACCGGGCCTGCGGCGACTACCTGGCCGCCAAGCTGGAGCAGTTCGGCGCCAAGGTCTACAACCAGTATGCCGACCTCGTGGCCTACGACAACACCATCCTGAAGGCCCGCAACATCATCGGCGCCTACAACCCCGACAGCCGCCGCCGCGTGCTGCTCTGCGCCCACTGGGACAGCCGTCCCTATGCCGACGAGGACAAGGACCCGGCGAAGCACCAGACGCCCATCCTGGGTGTGAACGACGGGGCTAGCGGCGTGGGCGTGCTGCTCGAAGTGGCCCGCCAGCTGCAACAGCAGGCACCGACTATCGGCATCGACATCATCTTCTTCGACGCCGAAGACTACGGCACACCCACCTTCTACAAGGGCCGCTACAAGCCGGATACCTGGTGCCTGGGTTCGCAATACTGGGGACGCGTGCCCCACGTGAACAACTACAACGCCCGCTTCGGCATCCTGCTGGACATGGTAGGCGGCAAGAACGCCACCTTCTACCAGGAAGGCTTCTCCAAGCGCACGGCCGGCAAACAAGTGAAGAAGATCTGGGACGCCGCCCACCGGCTGGGCTTCAGCAGCTTCTTCCCCAAGGAAGACGGGACGGAGGTGACGGACGACCACCTCTACGTGTACAACCTGCGCAAGATTCCCTGCGTAGACATCATCAACTACGACCCGAAGTGCGACACGGGCTTCGGCGACTTCTGGCACACCACGGACGACAACATGGACGTGATAGACAAAAGTACCCTGACGGCCGTGGGGCAGACAGTGCTGGAAGTGATTTACAACGAGAAATAAACTTTAAAAGCTAAAGATATGACCATCAACGAAATGCAAGACGAAGTCATCGCTGAGTTCAGCGACTTCGACGACTGGATGGACCGCTACCAGCTGCTCATCGACCTGGGCAACGAACAGCCATCCTTGGACGAAAAGTACAAGACCGACCAGAACCTGATAGAAGGCTGCCAGAGCCGCGTGTGGCTGCAGGCCGACGAAAAGGACGGCAAAGTCATCTTCCAGGCCGAAAGCGACGCCCTGATTGTGAAAGGCATCATCGCCCTGCTCATCAAGGTGCTCTCGGGCCACACTCCCGACGAAATACTGGAAGCCGACCTCTACTTCATTCCCCGCATCGGACTGCAGGAGCACCTCTCGCCCACCCGCAGCAACGGCCTGCTGGCCATGGTGAAGCAGATGCGCATGTACGCACTGGCGTTCAAGGCAAAGGAAAGCTGACAAATGGAGGAGGAATAAACTGTCTCAAAATAGAAAGGCATACAAAACACAATATCATCCTGTTTTCTATGATTTACGCAAATGTAACAACATCTTTTTGCAATAAGTTAACACAACTTGTAGGACTTCCCTTCACATAGTCCCAACAGAAAGGTGTTTTGTTGCGTATGACAGCGAACAGTCGATGTATTGTTTTATTGCGTATGTTATTGACTATGAATCCGAAGGGTTTTCCTTCCGCTTTTTTTCTCTGTGCATACTCCTTTGTCCGGGGATTATGTGTTAACAACGAGAGTGCACCTTGTGTGAGCAGGGAATTGACATAACGGTTCGATGCCTTGCTCACTCTGGGCTTCTTGTTGATACTTGTGCCGGATGAATGTTCATGGGGAACACATCCCGTATGGTTGGCATACTGGCGGGCGCTATCGAATCTCGTAAAGTTTCTCGTATCCAGAATGATGGCTGATGCTGTTACCCACGATATGCCGGGGACGCTGAGCGCCAGTTCCGTATTTTCCTTGAACTCGTCTTCTTCCATTAGAGTTTCACGTATCTCTTTCTCCAAGGACTTGACGGACTCCATAATGGCTTTCATCACTTTCCGAAGGGCTTTGGATGCTTCGGAGGAGGCCTTTGACGTACTGCCGGAGAAATTGCGTAATTTGACCTCACATTCCTTCAGCATTCTTCTTGTCAGATGGAGTTCCCGCAATTTTTTCAGACCTTTGTCGGGAAGGGTGCATCCCTTTGCCTTGTCACGGTGCCGGCAGGCGTATTCGGCAATCATGCGCGCATCAAGTCTGTCCGTCTTGCTGCGCTGTATGCCGCTGCTCAACTTGATCTGAAGCGGATTCTCCAGCCAAAACAAATATTTCCTTTGGGTGAAGCATTCAACGACCTCCATGCTGTACATCCCGGTATTTTCACCGCAGAACAGGAAATCGGCCGCTTTCAGCCCCTTGTACAGACTACGTAGGCGGCCTGTCATCTGGGCACATCCCTTGCGGCTGTTTTCTACCTCGCCTTCCTGAAGGATAGACATACTTTCACTTTCCATGCAGCAGTAATTCATTTTTTCCTTGCTGAAATCAATTCCAATGATTAACTTTGCCATATTCTTTAATTTTTAAACAGGTCAGCTACAACAGCCGTGAGCCATCTCCCTTAACTACCATTACCTTTAGGGTAAAAAGGCAAAGTTTTCTATGTGGCTTTTTGACTGTTAACTGCAAGGTCCAAAACAGAATATAGATTTTATCTGGAACGAGCATGGTTTACCTTGCAGTTGGCTGGTCTGTTTCTTTCACACAACAAAAGTAATCATTCCAACCGTATTTCCTTTTATTGCGCAAATCTAAGGGAACGTAGTGAAGGATCTCAATACACAAACAACTGATTTCGAGATTCTTCACTACGAATGACAAAATGCTAACACTTTTCTATTTCGAGGCTGCCTATTCCTCCTCCCTGTACTCCAACAAATCTCCCGGCTGGCAGTCGAGCACCTTGCAGATGGCTTCGAGCGTGGAGAAGCGGATGGCCTTCGCCTTGCCTGTTTTCAGGATGGAAAGGTTGGCGGGAGTGATGTCAATCTTCTCCGCCAGCTCGCCCAGCGTGATTTTCCGGCGGGCCATCATAATATCCAAATTCACTACAATCGGCATAGGCAAGAGAAATTAAATGGTCAGGTCCTGTTCTTCCTTCAGCTTCACCGCACGGCGGACAATCTTGCCGACAAACTGCAACAGGAAACCGAACAGCAGGATGGTCATCCAGTCCAACGAATAGTTCCAACTGTCGCTCAAAGCATCACTCTTGCGAACAATAAAGTTGCGTATCAGCATCATCAGAATGATGAAATAGCCACTGAAATCCAACGAATTGGCAGTCTTATGGCTCAACAGATTGCGGCAATCCAGTCTCAGGATGTTCACGCAAAGCACCACCAAAGCCAGCAGGTTGCAGACATATGCCCAACCCTGCAGCCGTCCATCACCCTCTGCCTGTATCAGGTCAATTATATCCGATAGTAATAAAACGATTGCAAACAATACAATACATACTACCCAAAACAGGGTGCCCATGCCCTTGTAACGCTGATACCAACTCTTTAATCTCTTCATAACTGTAGTTCTCCTTTTTTATTATGCCAACCACGTGGTGTGGCGCCTCGCCCAGCGGTGATACAAATACGACCAACCATAAATCCAGACCACCGCTCCGAAAATACGGATAAACCTGGCGTCTTTATCTACCCACAGGTTCATCACCAGAAAAAACACGAACGACGCAACCATCAACGTCAACAGAAGAAAACCGATGTAGCAGATACCTGCCACCCATTTGCGGTCTGTATGAAAAATACTGCTCATGCGTGCCTCCTACTTTAAATGGTCAAGTCCTGTTCTTCCTTCATCCGTATGCCGACCTTGAACAGGCAGGCGATGAAAAGGAAGAATACGCCTAACAACAGATAAATCATCGGAATGGTATTCCCAGCCTGCGTATCGGACAAAAAGGCATTGAATATCATCTGCAAGATGCCGTTGCATTCCAGCACTACCCCGATGGTCATAATCAGATTTGAATTCCGTTTGGTGAAGACCAACCCTTTCTGCACGTTGCGCAGCATCAGATAAATGAGTACGCTGCATATGGCCATCGCCAACAACGTCACATTCTCGGGCAGCAGCTTTACAATCAGGTTGTCGGTATCGTCCTTCCCCAAATCATAGCATAAGTTCAAATTGCGGAAAAAGACGAAAAGCAGACAGCTGATGCACACTACCATCAGACAGTACATCACAAACTCCAGTTCTCCTTTCGAATTCTTCTTTATTCCGAATATACCTTTCATATTCCTATCTCCTCCTTCCTTAAATTGTTAAATCCTGCTCTTCCTTCATCTTCAGCCCGATGGCAAAGACTTCCGCCACGATGAGGGCTATCAGTCCCAGCAACAGGTTCGTGACTTTGACCGAGTCGGAGAGTATCAGGTCATAAGACTTCAGCGCGAAGGCCTCGCGCAGGCTGCAAAGCGACAGATATTCGGGCAGCAGCACGCAGACAAAGCCCACAATCAGCAGCACGCCCAGACGGCGCAGGCGACGGACGTTGCGCCAGTTGAAGATGTCCGAACGGTTGACCGACACCACCAGACGGATGAACAGTACCAGTGCCCAGACATTCGCCACCAGCACCAGGAGACCCATCAGCGTGGATGCCACCTTCTGCCAGACAGGCGTCTCAACCGGTACGCTGACCATCAGGTTGGTATAAGCCATCGGGACGTAGCAGCCCGTCTTCTCGTTGCGTACCGAGTCGGTGAACAGGTCTCCCTCCCATTCATCCAGAAACTTGGGAAGCACGGAGACCGTCTGCAGGTTGCTCACCCGCTCCAACTGGACGCTGTTTCCGCCTTCCAGCTTCTCGCGCGCAGCGTCCATCCCCATCTGGACACCCTTTGTCATGCCCAGCCCCATGTAATAGACCGACACGCCTACCGACCAGCCCATCACCAGCAGGACGATGGCACAGAGTATGTTCAATCTTCTTTTCATAATTCCTCCGGTTTAAAATGATTCTGCCTGCGCAACAGCCAGGCCATCGAAAGTATCAGTACCACTGCCGACACAGCCAGCAGCACCGCATAACCCGTACTGCCCAGCAGCTCGCCCGCCGTCTCCACTTCGGGATACGCACGCATCAGATAGACCGACAAGCCGTTGTTCAGGATATGAATGAGAATACCCGGCAGAATGCTGCGTGTACGGGCGTACAGCCAGGCGAAGAAGAACCCCGAGATGCAGGCTCCCACCACCTGTGCCGGATTGATGTGGATGATGCCGAACACCAGGCCCGAAACCAGTATGGCCGTCGTGGGCTTATATCGTTTCAATAATTCGCGGGTCAGTACGCCGCGGAAGAACACTTCTTCGACCACCGGTCCCAGCACCGCCATGCAGAGCACGCCCAACCAACCGGTCTGAAGCGTCTGGAACGTCTGCTCCATCCAGTCGGGCAAGAACGTGAGCTGTGCCACCAGGAAGTCGGCCCACACGATGAGCGAAACGCCCGCCAGCAGGGCGCCTGCCGTCCAGCCCGCAGAGACGGGCGAGAACATCCGGCCGAGGTCCGTCAGATAGCCCGCCTTCCACACGAAGACGGCAATGAACACAAAGCCCAGCAGCATGGCCGGAGCCATCACCTGAGCCTGTGCCGCAGCCATATCGAGCGTGCCCGTCGTGGCAAACTCATAAATCATCACGCAGGGCGCGGCCACCAGCGAGCCCAATATCTGCAACAGATAATAAATCAGGATTAATTTGACAACGGTCTTCATGGCGTATTTCTCCTCCATCCATTATTAAATGCCGGCTATCAGCCCGCTAACAAACGCTACCAAAATGGTGAACAACATAACCAAGACCGTGATACACATGCTAACTGCTTTCATAACTCAAACCTTTTTTAGATGATACAATTTCTGTTTTTCAATAAGCATTTATCGTTTTTCGATATGCAAAGAAAGAATGTTTTTCTGATACTACCAAATAAAACGATAAAAAATTATCGAAAAACGATAAATCCAATTTCTGCCACTCCGACGAAGCACTGCATGAGGGTGAGACGAAGCACTGCGTGACACCCTCAGGAAGCACTGCATGACGACCTGACGAAGCACTGTGTCAGACCCTCACGAAGCACCGTGTGACAGCGCCACAACACACGCTCTGAAACGTCAGCGGGAAAGGGAAAGCAAAGCACGGGCCTCGGCGGCATCGCGGTGAAGCTGTGCGGCCAGTGAGTCGAGCGAGTCGAACTTGCGTTCGGGACGGATGCGCTGCACGAAGGTGAGGCGCAGGGGATGGTGGTAGATGTCGGCATCGAAGTCGAAGATATGCACCTCGATGGTGCGGTTGGTGCCGTTGTCCAGCGTAGGACGGCAGCCGATGTTCAGCATGCCGCCGTAAGAATGCCCGTCCACAAGTACCTCGACGGCATAGACGCCGCGGGCAGGAATGAGCTTGCAGGGGTCGTCCACTTCGAGGTTGGCCGTCGGATAACCCAGTTTGTGACCTACTTGAAAACCGCTCACCACCGTGCCGTTCAGGAAGTAAGGGTAACCCAGGTAATCAGCCGCACGGGCTACCTCACCCTCGTGAAGCAGATGGCGGATGCTGGACGAGCCGACACGGAGGTCTTCGCTGCTTCCATCCGAAACGCCCAGCGACGAGGGCAGGCAGGCTTCACCGGGGAGGACTTCGATACCCAGTTCGCGGCCATAGCGCACGTAGTCGCCGAATCCCTCGCGACGGTCGTGGCCGAAGCGGTGGTCATAGCCAATGAAGAGTACCCGGATGTTATAGCGCCCCGCCAACAGTTCCATGAACTGACGGGCGGACAGGGCGGCCAGCGCAGGGGTGAAGTCGAGCAGCAGGCAACAGTCCAGCCCCAGCCCGTCGAGCAACGCCAGCTTCTCGGAGCAGGTAGTCAGCAGCTCGGCCCGGAAGTCGGGCTGCATCACGCTGCGCGGAGGAACGGGAAAGGTGATGACCGTCGAGGCCAGCCCACGCTGCGCCGCCGCAGCCTGTACCTGACTGAGCAGGTAACGGTGGCCGCGGTGCACGCCGTCGAAGAAACCGATGGTCGCCACACTGGGGCGAATCCGGTCTGCGGGTATATCGGAAATCTGTTGCACGTTCTTTCTCAGTTTTTGAACAGGTGGCTCCAGTCTTCGTGGGCCTTGGGGGTATAGGTGCGTATGCCCAGCGTTTCGGCGGCCCGGCAGTTGGCTTCGGCATCGTCGATGAAGAGCGAGAGGGACGGATCGGCCCCCGTCTCGGCCAACACCTGCCTGAAGATGGCCACATCGGGCTTGGCCAGCTTCATCCGGTAGGAAAGGAAGATGCGGTCGAAGAAGTCGTCCACCCGATGGCCGTTACAGGAGAAGGCATGGCGGAGCGACCACTGCCAGTGGATATCGTTGGTGTTGCTCAGCAGATAGACCTTGTAGCGGCGGCGAAGCTCCAGCAGCAGGTCGAGCTTATACTCAGGAATGCCCACCAGGAAACTGTTCCAGGCATCGTCTATCTGGGCGTCGGTCACGGAGACACCCGCCATCTTCCGGATCTCGTCGCGGAACTCCGCATCGGTAATCAGTCCCTTCTCATGGAGCAGGAAGAAGCCCTGCTGGTGGCACACGTCGAGCATGGCCTGCACGTTGGGAATGCCCAGCGCGTTGAAGCGGTCGAGGCATCGCTGACGGTCGAGGTCGATGAGCACACCGCCAAAGTCTACAATCAATGTATCTATTCCTTGTAAATCCATCATTCTTACATTTGTTGTTCTTTATTTCTTCCGCAAACGCTGCACCCAACGCACCAGCTCGCCTACCCAGAGCACCAGCGACGAGGAAGCCACGATCAGCAGCCACATCGGTCCGTCGAGCGGCTCGGTGCGGAACACGGCCCCGCCAAACTGCACGATGAGGAACTGTCCCACCAGGATGGCCAGCACGATGAACTCCATGCCGTAGGACTTGGAGAGGCCCTTGAAGGCCGAATCGGTCGTACCGAACACACGGGCGTTGAAGAGGTTCCAGAACTGGAGCATCACGAAGAAGGTGAAGAAGATGGTCAGCTCGCGCACCGTCATGCCGTTCCCTTCGAAATAGAGCAGCATGCCCATCAGTACGCAGGCAAAGGCCAGGCCCACGCCGAATATCATCCGCTGCATGGACCGGGTGATGATGAAGTCGGTCGGCTTGCGGGGCTTCTCCTTCATCACGCTCTCGCTGGGCGGGATGGAGGCCAGTGCCAGGGCGGCAAAGGTGTCCATGATGAGGTTCACCCACAGCATCTGCGTCACGGTGAGGGGCAGGTCGGTGCCTACCAGCGAGCCCAGCAGCACGATGAACAGGGCCACGAAGTTGATGGTGAGCTGGAAGACGATGAAACGCTGGATGTTCTTGTAGAGCGAACGGCCCCACATGACGGCGGTGCCGATGCTGTTGAACGAGTCGTCCAGCAGGGTGATGTCGCTGGCCTCCTTGGCCACGGACGTACCCGTACCCATGGAGAGGCCCACCTGGGCGTGGTTCAGGGCAGGTGCGTCGTTCGTACCGTCGCCCGTCACGGCCACGACGGCCCCTTTCTGCTGGAGCAGCTGCACGAGGCGCTGCTTGTCCGTGGGACGGGCGCGCGACATGATCTTCAGGTCCAGTACCCGGTCGAGAGCCTCCTCGTCGGTCAGGGCGGCAAAGTCGGCACCGGTGATGCGGTTGCGTTCGGTGTCTTCGGGCTTCCACAGGCCTATCTGGCGGGCAATCTCGGTAGCGGTACCCGGCGTGTCGCCCGTCACGATCTTCACGGCAATGCCGGCCGACTGGCATTTCTGCACGGCGGCAGGCACATCGGGACGGATGGGGTCGCTGATGGCTACCACGCCCACAAACGACAGGTCGCCGTCGGCCACCAGCGAAGCGCAGTCGCGCGTATCGTCGTCGGCCACCACCTTATAGGCAAAGCCCAGGGTACGCATGGCCATGTTCTGATAGTCCAGCAGCTGGGCGTCGACCGTGGAACGGTAGGCGGCGGCATCGGTGCGCTTGCCGTCCAGCACCACGTCCTTGCACTTGCCCAGCACAATCTCGGGAGCACCCTTCACGTAGAGCACTTTCCTGTTCAGCAACGGAGACTGCACCAGCGTAGCCATGTACTTGCGTTCGGTCGAGAAGGTCAGCTGGTCTACCACCTGCGCCGCCTCACGCAGCTTCAGGTAGTCCTGTCCCTGCTTGTTGAGCCACAGGAGCAGGGCCACTTCGGTGGGATTGCCCACCCCCTTCACCTTGCCGTCGGGCGCGGCTTCTTCGAGGAAGGCGGTAGAGTTGGCACTGATGCCTTCCTTCACCACGCGGCTCAGCTCGTCGTCGGCCAGCTCGCCCCGGTTCTTCAGTCCGTAGAAGCTGGGCTCGTACACCTGCATCTGGTTCTGTGTCAGCGTACCAGTCTTGTCGGTGCAGATGACGGTAATGGCACCCATCGTCTCGCAGGCATGCATCTTGCGCACCAGGTTGTTGGTGGAGAGCATGCGGCGCATGTTCAGCGCCAGGCTCAGGGTGACGCTCATGGGCAGTCCCTCGGGCACAGCCACCACAATCAGCGTGACGGCCATCATGAAGTACTTCAGCGTGGCCTGCAGGGCGGGCAGCCAGTCGGCAAAGGTATGGAAGGAAGAAAAGTCGTAGAAGAGGATGACATCTTTCACAAAGAAGATGACGAAAGCCAGTCCGGCAGCGGTAAAGCCGATCTTTCCGATCAGGTTGGCCAGCTTGGTGAGCTGTATATTAAGAGGTGTAGGCTCGGTGGTCTGCTCCGTACTCTGACGGGCCACCTTACCAATCTCGGTCGCATCGCCCACAGCCTCGACACGCATCATGCCGTGGCCGTCGACCACGGTCGTGCCGCGCAACACACGGTTGGAGGCATACGTGGCCTCTTCGTCGAAATCGGCCTCAACGGTCGTTTTGGAAACCACCGGTTCGCCGGTCAGATTGGACTCGTTTACCTGCAACGAAACAGCCTCGAGCAACGTGCCGTCGGCCGGCATCTCCTCGCCCGTCTCCAGAATAACGACATCGCCCACCACCACATCCTTGCGGGGCACTTCCTGTACATGCCCGTTGCGGATTACCTTGACCAGCGTCTCTTCATTGACGGCATTCAGCAGGTCGAACTTCTTGTTGGCATCGTATTCAAAGAAGAAGCCGATACCCGTAGCCAGCAGGATGGCGGCGATGATGCCGATGGTTTCGGCGTATTCGTTCTCGACAATCGAAATAATCAGTGAAAACAGGGCGGCCACCAGCAGTACCTTGACCACGGGGTCCTGGAATTTCTCCAAATAGAGTTTGAAAAGGGAGGGACGTTTGGGCGGAGTCAACAGGTTCACCCCATGTTCGGCACGACTTCGGCGCACCTCTTCGTCGGTCAGCCCGACATGATTGGCATTTTCTTTCATTGCGCTCATGCAGATTGTTCATGTTTTAATTAACTGAGCACAAAAATACAACAATAATTCAGACAGTTAAGCAGTATTAAATCTTTTTAGGAAAGAGAAGGGGCAGGTCCGCATGAACAATTCGGGCCTCATCCGTGTTTATTTTACAGAGAGAAACAGAAAACAATCATCCACCCTTAAAAACGAAAAAAGTATGGACAAATACATCTGCACCGTATGTGAATACATCTACGACCCCGAGTTGGGCGACCCCGAAAACGGCATCCAGCCCGGCACTGCCTTCGAAGACCTGCCCGACGACTGGGTATGCCCCCTCTGTGGCGTAGGCAAAGAGGACTTTGAGGTGACTCACTGATCCAAAGAGACAAGGGGAAGGCTTCGTGATTACGAAGCCTTCTTTTCTTTGATGTCGCAGCTGGCCTCCACCACATTCACCACGTAGTCGCCCAGCTTTTCGCATTCGGCGATGATGTCCATGTAGTAGACGCCCATCTGATAGCTGTATTCCTTGTTGTTCACATCGATGATGTTCTGATTCTTCAGCTGGTTGCGGTAGTTGTTGATTTCGTTCTCCAGGTTATAGGACTTGTTCACGTCTTCCGGATGATGATCCATGCGTTCCACGACCGAAATCATCTGCGAGAGCGCCTCGTCCGTCAGCTTCATCATGCAATGGATGTGGTCGTACTGTTTCTCGGTAAAGTCCTCGTTGGCCTGCCGCTTGCGGCTCATCGTACGCGCCAGGTTGTAACAGCTGTCACCGATACTCTCTATCTCGGTCACCTCGCGAAGCATGCCGCGTATCTGCAGCTTACTTTCCGAGCTCAGACGGCCTTCGGACACCTTGTTCAGGTAGTTGGCAATCTCCAGCTCCATGCTGTCGCTGATATTCTCGTACTTCTCCACCCGGCTGAACACGCGGTTGAAGTCATCGTCCTTCTCCGTGTGGAGCAGGTCGCGCACCATGCCGAACATGCGGTGCGTACGCTCGGCAAAGAGATGGATTTCCTTACTGGCCTGCAGGATGGAAAGCTCGGCCGTAGAGAGCATACCGCCCGAGATGTAGCGCAGACGATATTCCTCGTCCTGCTCCTTGAGCGGGATGATGGCACAGACGGTGCGCTCGATGAAGGGTACGAACCAAATCAAAATCAAGACGTTGCAGATATTGAAAGCCGTGTGGAAGGCGGAAAGCTTGAACGAAACGGCCACAGCCGGATCGGTAGAGCCCATCACGTTCTCGACAAACCAGGACACAGCCTCCGTGAAGGGCACAAACAGACAGAGCACCCAGATGACACCGAAGACATTGAAGGCCAGGTGGGCCAACGCCGCCCGTCGGGCCTGCGTGTTTCCCGTCAGTGCCGCCAGGTTGGCCGTAATCGTGGTACCGATGTTCTCGCCCAGCACCAGAGCGGCACCCAGCTCAAAGCTGATCCAGCCGTTGGCACACATGATCAGCGTGATGGCCATCGTGGCGGCCGAAGCCTGCACAATCATGGTGAGGATGGTACCGATAAAGACAAAAAGCAGGATGGACAGGAAGCCCATGTCCGTATAGTTCTGTACGAAGGCCAGCATGTCGGGGTTCTGGCTCAGGTCGGGAGCGTTGTTTTTCAAGTAGGAGAGTCCCATGAACAGGAAGGAGAAACCGAAAATAAACTCGCCGAGAGACTTGCGGTTACTTTTCTGGGAGAAGAGGAGAGGAATGCCGAAGGCCAGCAGCGGAAGGGCAAAGGCGGCAATGTCGACCTTGAAGCCCAAAGCGGAGATAATCCACGCCGTGACCGTCGTACCGATATTGGCACCCATGATGACGCCGATGGATTGGGAGAGGGTCAGCAGCCCCGCGTTCACGAAACTCACCACCATGACGGTCGTTGCGGAAGAGGACTGCACCAGGGCGGTGATCAGTACACCGGTCAATACGCCCGTCACCCGATTGGTGGTCATCGCTGTCAGAATTTTCCTGAGCCGGTCGCCGGCAAACTTCTGAAGGCCTTCACTCATCACCTTCATTCCATAAAGGAAAAGAGCCAAGGAGCCGAGTAGCTTTAAAAAATCATAAAAAGAATACTCCATCTTTAATTATTTAAGGGGTTTCTTTGCTCCATCTGTTATTCCGACTATCTTTAATGCCGTCTAAACCCAAAAAAGAAAGCTCATGAAACACATGTTACAAATCTGTTGCAAAAATAATAATATTTATAAAGATTTCCCTATCGGAAGCTCACTTTTGGATATTTATTCCGGTCTTAACCTCAATTTCCCTTATCAGGTGGTCAGCGCCAAGGTCAACAACCGTTCCGAAGGCCTCAGCTTTCTGGTATACAACAACAAGGATGTCGAGTTTCTTGACGTACGCGACCCGTCGGGCATGCGCACCTATGTCCGTTCGCTCTGCTTCATTCTCTACAAGGCTGTCAGCGAGCTGTTTCCACAAGGCAAGCTCTACGTGGAGCACCCCGTGTCCAAGGGTTACTTCTGCAACCTGCGCATCGGCCGCCCCATCGAACTGGAAGACGTGCAGGCCATTAAGAAGCGCATGCAGGAAATCATCGACGAGAACATTCCCTTCCACCGCACCGAGTGCCATACGACCGAAGCCGTCCGCGTGTTCAGCGAACGGGGCATGGACGACAAGGTGAAGCTGCTGGAGACATCGGGCTCGCTCTATACCTATTATTATACGCTGGGCGACACGGTGGATTACTACTATGGCAACCTGCTACCCAGCACCGGCTTCATCAAGCTGTTCGACATCGTGAAATACTACGACGGCCTGCTGCTGCGCATCCCCAACAAGGAGAACCCCAACGTGCTGGAAGACGTGGTCAAGCAGGAAAAGATGCTCGACGTCTTCAAAGAGCACCTGCGCTGGAACCACATCATGGGCCTGAGCAACGTGGGCGACTTCAACCAGGCCTGCCTGGACGGACATGCCACCGACCTCATCAACGTGGCCGAAGCCCTGCAGGAAAAGAAGATTGCACAGATTGCCGACGACATCTTCCAGCGGACACAGAACGGCACCCGCGCACAGCTGGTGCTCATCTCGGGACCGTCGTCCTCGGGCAAAACCACCTTCAGCAAACGCCTCAGCGTACAACTGATGACCAACGGGCTGCACCCCTATCCCATCTCGCTGGACAACTACTTCGTGGACCGCGAACAGACCCCACGCGACGAGAAGGGCAACTACGACTACGAATCGCTCTACGCCCTCGACCTCAAGCTGTTCAACGAACAGCTCCAGGCCCTGCTGCACGGCGAGGAGGTGGAATTGCCCCGTTTCAACTTCACCACCGGCAGGAAAGAGTTCAAGGGCGACAAGCTGCGCATCGATGAGCATACCATCCTCATCCTGGAAGGCATCCATGCCCTGAACCCCGAACTGACACCCCAGATTCCGGCCGAAAACAAATACAAGATTTACGTCTCGGCCCTCACTACCATTTCGCTGGACGACCACAACTGGATACCTACCACAGACAACCGACTGATACGCCGCATCATCCGCGACTTCAACTACCGCGGCTATTCGGCCCAGGAGACCATCTCCCGCTGGCCCAGCGTACGGGCAGGCGAAGAGAAATGGATTTTCCCCTACCAGGAGAACGCCGACGTCATGTTCAATTCAGCCCTGCTGTTCGAACTGGCCGTACTGCGCTGCCATGTCGAACCGATACTGAACAGCGTGCCGCGCAACTGTCCCGAATATTCCGAAGCCTACCGCCTCCTGAAGTTCATCAAGTACTTCACCCCTGTACAGGACAAGGAAATTCCGCCCACCTCGCTGTTGAGGGAATTCCTGGGAGGAAGCAGCTTCAAATATTAAAAGATTAAGAAGAAGGGAAGTTCATCTTTTCCCGACATTTTTATACAGAATAGACGATTTTGCTTACCTTTGCACCAAACAAAGCAACATCAATATGAAAAAGTATTTTCTGATTGGACTTGTGGCTGTCTTTTGTCTATGCGGCCACAGCCATGCACAAGACCGTGCGGCCGACCTGATGAAACAGGCCCAGGAAAGCCTGGACAGCCAGTCGTACATCAAGGCACGCTACCTCTTCCTGCAAGCCTACAACGCCTTTGCCTCCGAAGGCAAATACGAACAGGCCGTTGCCTGCAACGTCAAAGCCTGTGCCCTTTACTACCGCGAGAACTACTACAAGGAGGCCTTCGAACTGCTCGGACGTGCCGACCAGACCGTGACCGACGGTGAAAAGAAAGCCGGCAAACAACTGCCTGCCCTGCGCTACCCCATCATTAAGGAACGGATGCGCATGTATCTGAACATCGGCAAGACCGGCAACGCCAAAACACAACTGGATCTGCTGGAAGAATCGGCCAAGAAAGCTGCCAGCGACTCCCTGGGTACCGACCTGCTCTACACCAAAGCCGCCTACTTCTACACACTACGCCAAAACGACAAGGGAGACGCCACCGTCCGCCAGCTCATCAGCGAGAGCAGCCGCATACAGGCTGCCGAAGCGCAAAGCAAGTACGACTCCCTGAAGCAGCAATACGACACAAGCCTGCAGACCATCGACGAAAAAGACAGCTCAATCTCTGCCAAGCAATGCCTCATTGTCGGTCTCTGCATCCTGTCTGTTATCTTAGCGGCTGCCCTGGTAGTCGCCGTCGTCATCCTGCTCCGCTTCATCCTGCTGACACGCAAGCAGAAGAAGGCGATCAACATCGCCAACGAGCATAACGCACTGAAGACACAGTTCATCCAGAACATCTCGGCACAGATGGAGCCGACACTGGCCACACTGGACGACCGCCAGCCGGGTGTACAAGCCCTGCGCACCTTCGCCCAGCACATTCAGGAACTGTCCGACCTGGAGCAGTCGCTGTCCGAGCCCTATGAAACTGAGGAAAAGAATGTCAACACTTTCTGCGAAGGAGTGATGGACAAGATACAGCAAACCCACAAGAAAGACCTTACGCTGACGGTCAATGCCCCGAAACTGGGCATCAAAATCTGTCCCGAGCAACTGGAACGGATCTTGCTGCATCTGCTGGAGAATGCCGTTGTCCACACGCCGGAAGGTGGAAAAATCACCCTCGACTTCAAGAAACGCGGCGCGCACACGCACCAGTTCATCGTAACGGATACCGGCTGCGGCATCCCCGAGGAACAACGCGGGAACCTCTTCAAGCCTTTCAGTGAAATCAAGGACCTGACGCAAGGCGACGGACTGGGATTGCCCATCTGTGCCCTCATTGCCATCCGCATGAACGGCAACCTGACGCTGGACGAAAGCTATACGAAAGGCGCACGCTTCGTGCTGGAGCTGCACGCATAAGCGCATAGATAACGCGGGCCACTACTTCAACCACGTGGCCCGCTTCCACAGATACTCCATCGGACCGTGGCTGTGACGGCGCATCCACCAACGGCAGAAGGCCAGCTGTACCACGAAGATCAGGGCACCGACCAGCACACTGGCCGTGATACCCAGGTTGTCGTGCAGGCCGAACCCCCAGTTGTAGAACAACATGGAGCCGATGATGCTCTGCGTGATGTAATTGGTCAGACTCATGCGGCCATAGGGA
This sequence comes from Mediterranea massiliensis, assembly GCF_900128475.1. Classification (GTDB taxonomy): domain Bacteria; phylum Bacteroidota; class Bacteroidia; order Bacteroidales; family Bacteroidaceae; genus Bacteroides; species Bacteroides massiliensis_E. The sequence continues at coordinate 148,164 of NZ_LT635839.1, forward strand.
ATAAGGATGTTCAGACGTTCACGCAGGCGGGTGCGGTAGTAGCCGTTGAGCACAGCGGATACAAGCAGCAGCATGAAGGCAAACTTATAGAGCGAGGATACCACAAGCAGCAGCGGCGTGCGCACCGAAGGATTCTCCACAAAGTCCGGCAGCATGTTGCCCAGGCCGTAAAGCGGGAAGAAAGCCACCAGCGAACCACACAGCACCTTGTTCCAGAACTTCAAGTTGTCCTTCAGGAACAAGCCCCGACGGCCTACCAGGTAGCCGAAAAGGAAGAGGGCCGCCGTCTGGAACACACGTCCGTTGTCCCATGCCCAAGCCAGACTGACCAACTGCCCCTCCCACAGGTTGACACGCAGGGTGTCGAGGAAAGTACCATGACTTTGCGCCTCGAACGTAGCGGCCCACAGGCTGCCCGTAGGCAAGGCAGGCGTCACGAACGCCGGGTCCAGGGCCGCACGGACAACGTAGTAGAGCGGCAACGGCTGGATGAGCAGCACACAGGCCAGAACGAAAATCCACTTGTCGCGCAGGCGGCACACCAGCGGCAGAATGAAGCCCACCAGTGAATAAAGCACCAGTACCTCGGCCGTGAAGAACGAAGCGTTCAGGTTGCCGATGAGGAACAGCAGCACCAGCCTCCAGCAGAAACGCAGGCGGAAGTCGCGCCCGCGCAGCCGCTGGTTGTCGTACTGGATGAAGTAGCTGAAGCCGAAGAGCAGGGCAAACACGGCATATGCCTTGCCGCCCAGCAGGAAGAAGAGGCCGTCCCACACGGCACGGTCCGTGAAGGCCAGCCAGGCACTTCGCCCGGCTTCGTCGGGGAAGGAGTAGAAGTTGAAGTGCTCGATCGAATGCAGCAGGATGATGCCCATCACCGCCAATCCGCGCAGCACGTCGGCCACATCGACCCGCGCATGTTTCTGTATCTGTTGCGTCTGTTGTTCCATTGGTTTGTTTCGGATAAAAGACTGTTTTCCGTTCACCTTTTCACTTCTTTGCCTGATACAGACCGCGGTTGATCAGCAGCCACTTCACGTCGGGTTCCTGGCCTCGGTAGTTCTTGTACATGTCCATGGCGTCGTCGATGCCGCCGGGCGTCAGAATATAGCGGCGGAAGCAGTCGGCCAGTTCGGGGTTGAAGATGTTGCCGCTTTCGGTAAAGGCACCGTAAGCATCACAATCCAGTACCTCGGCCCAGATGTAGCTGTAGTAACCTGCCGTATAGCCGCCGCCCATCGTGTGGTTGAAGTAGGTGGTGCGGTAGCGCGAAGGAATCTGCTTCAGCAGCTTGCGCTTGCCCAGTGTCTTGGCTTCGAAGGCCATCACGTCCATATCATCGGGGATGGATTTCAAGGTGTGGAAGTCCATGTCGAGATACGAGGCGGCCAGGTATTCCACCGTGGCGAAGCCCTGTCCGTACTTACCGCTCTTGGCCAGCTTCTTGACCAGTTCGGTGGGCATCATCTCACCTGTCTGATAGTGACGGGCATAGTATTTCAGCACTTCGGGTTCGAAGGCCCAGTGCTCGTTGATCTGCGAAGGAAGCTCCACGAAATCGCGGGGCACGCCGCTGACCCCGGCATAGTGTACGTCGCGGAAGAGGCTGTGCAGCCCGTGGCCGAACTCATGGAAGAGGGTCGTAGCCTCGTCGGCACTGAGCAGGGCGGGCTGGCCTTCGGTGGGCTTGGTGAAGTTGCACACAATGGTCACCACAGGGATGATGCGGCTGCCATGCCGGTCGTAGCTCTGCGGACGATAGCTGCCGCACCAGGCTCCACCGCGCTTGCTGGCACGGGGGAAGAAGTCGAAATAAATGATTCCCAGCGTCTTGCCGTCCTTGTCGATGCACTCGAAGACCTGCGCCTCGGGATGGGGTAGCGGCATATAGGTGAGCGGGCGGAAACGGATGCCATACAGGCGGGTAGCCACATAGAAAGCTCCCTCGCGCACGTGGTTCAGCTCCAGATAGGGGCGCACCTCGTTCTCGTCGATGTCAAACTTGGCCTTCTTGGCTTTCTCGAAGTAGTAGCGCCAGTCCCAGCCTTCGGCCTTGAACTTCTTGCCGTCCTTCTTGATTTCGGCCTGGATGTCCTTCAGCTCTTCCTTGGCCTTCTCCAGCGCCGGTTCCCAAATCTGGTCGAGCAGGGCATACACCTTGTCGGGTGTCTTGGCCATGCGTGTCTCCAGTGCCAGCGAGGCATAGTCTTCGTACCCCATCAGGCGGGCCTTCTCCAGGCGGGCCTCCAGCAGTTCGCGCACCACGGCCTTGTTGTCGGCGTCATTGCCGTTGTTGCCGCGGTTGGTGTACGCCTTGAAGATCTGTTCGCGCAGGGCACGGTTGTCGGCATATTGCAGGAAAGGCATCACGCTGGGGTTCTGCAGAGTAAACACCCACTTGCCCTCCAGTCCCTGCTGGCGGGCTGTCTCGGCGGCCGATGCCACCAGCGTGGCGGGCAGACCGGAGAGATCGGCTTCGTTGTCGATGACCAGCTTGTAGGCATTCGTTTCCTGCAGCATGTTCTGCCCGAAGGTGAGCTGAAGCAGGGCGATACGGCTGTTCAGTTCGCGCAATTTCTGTTGGTCGGCCTCACTGAGGTTGGCTCCGCTGCGCACAAAGTCCTTGTAGGTTTCTTCGAGCAGTTTCGTCTGCTCCTTGTCCAGCCCCAGGCGTTCGCGGTTGTCGTACACCTGCTTGACGCGGGCAAAGAGTCCGGCGTTGAGCGAGATATCGTCGCGGTGAGCCGAAAGCAGGGGCGACAGCTCCTTGCTCAAGGCCTGCAGCTCGGGCGAAGTGTTGCAACTGTTCTGTCCACCGAAAACGAGGGACACGCGCGTGAGCAGCGCGCCGCTACGGTCGAGAGCGGCGATGGTATTGTCGAAGTCGGGCACGGAACGCTGGCGCACGATGGCGTCGATTTCCCGCTTCTGTTCCTCCATCCCCTTGAGGAAGGCCTCGCGGTAGTCGGCCACCGTAATCTGCTCAAAGGGCGGCACGCCGTAGGGAGTAGTGTACTCGGTGAGGAAAGGGTTCGTCCGTGCAGCGTCAGCCTGGCCGTAGGCAGCCATCGAAGCACCCAGCAGGGCAGCCATGCACAGGTTTCTGTAGATGTTTGTCTTCATGCAGCAGTCATAATTAATATTTAAGATTATCGGAACATATCAACGCAGGGCTTCCACCTCGTCGGGCGTCAGGGGAATCTTCTTGCCCAAACGACGGGCACCGTCGGCGGTAATAAGGTAGTCCTCTTCGTTACGAATACCTCCGAAATGACGGTATTCCTCCACCTTGTCGTAGTTGATGAAGTCCGTGAACTTCTTCTGTCCGCGCCACAGGTCGATGAGTTCGGGGATGAAGTAGATACCCGGCTCTACAGTATGCACAAAGCCCGGCTCCAAGGGGATGGCCAGACGCTGACTCTTGCGACCGAACTGGGTACTCTTGGGCTGGCCGTTGTAGCCCACCCACTGCTCGCCGAGGCTCTCCATGTCGTGTACGTCGAGCCCCATCATGTGACCCAGGCCATGCGGATAGAACAGGGCGTGGGCGCCTTCGCGGACAGCATCTTCTGCGTTGCCCTTCATCAGGCCCAGTTCTTTCAGCCCCTCGACCATGACACGGGCCGACAGGTCGTAGACTTCCATATAAGGAATGCCCGGGCGCAGAGCCTTGACACTCTCCAGGTGCATGGCGTTCTGAATCTCGTAGACAGCACGCTGGCGGGGCGTGAAGGTCTTGTCGACAGGAATGGTGGACGACATGTCGCCGCAGTAGCCCGAAGGCAGTTCGGCACCTGCATCGATGAGGAAGAGGTCGCCCGACTTGATTTTGTTACCGTGATAGTGGTTGTGCAACGTCTGCCCGTTGATGGTGGCGATGGTGGAGAAAGACAGCTCGCAGTTCTGGCTCTCAGCCACGTGGTTCATCTCGGCCACCACTTCGTACTCGTACATGCCGGGACGGATGAACTTCATGGCAGCGATGTGCATGTCGGCCGTCACGTTGCAGGCCTTCTCGATTTCTTCGATTTCCTCCGCCGTCTTGTAGTTGCGCTGCGCCACCACGGCACGGATGAAGGGGATGGAACCTTCCTGGTGTGCAGGCGGCAGGCCCAGCCAGTCCATCAGCTTCAGTTTGTGCTCGGCACGGTAAGGCGGCAGGTAATGGATGTTCTGCCCGCGCTGTACGGCCCCGTGCAGGTAGCTGACGATGTCGGCCGCAGGACGCGTATCGGCAATGCCCACGGCTGCCGCCTTCTCACGAAGCGTGGGCTGCGTACCCATCCAGACGATGTAATCTATGGAAAGTTCGTCGCCGAAAATGATTTCCTTATCCTCATCGATGTCGATGATGGCCGAAAGGCCGGCAAACGAAAGACCGAAATAATAAAGGAAGGTAGAATCCTGACGATAGCGGAATGTATTGTCCTCGTAGTTCAGTCCCTGTTCGTCGTTCCCCAGGAACAACAGGACACCCGAGCCCACAGTTTTCTTCAGCTGGGCTCTGCGCTGTACATAAGTTTCTTTCGCAAACATGACGTATCTTGCTTTAAAGGTTGATTGATTGCAAAGATAGTGAAAGGCGAGAGCAGAGGCAAATGAAAAACAAAGTTTTTCAATTTGACTATGCCGAGCCGCATCCTATCTTATGAAAAGATTGTGAAAGGCGAGCGAAGCAACAAACGAAAAACATCGTTTTTCATTTGCCTATGCGCGCACCTTTCCGTATTTTTGCGCTGACATTCAAGAAAAGGATATGGCACAAAGCTCCCGACAGATACAAACCCAGGCGCAACAGCAGATACAGACGCTGTCGCCCCAACAGATTCTGGCAGTAAAACTGCTGGAGCTCCCCGCCGTGGAGCTGGAAGACCGCGTCCGCGCCGAACTGCTGGAGAACCCAGCCCTCGAAGAAGGACATGAGGACAACCATGCAGAGGATGAGGATGTCCGTACGGCCGAGGAATCGAACATCAGCGAAGAGGATGGCGGAAACACCGACTATGACTCGCTGAGCGACTACCTCAGCGAGGACGATATCCCCGACTACAAGCTGCAGGAAAACAACCGCAGCCCCGAGGAACGGGCGGAGGAAATCCCTTTCTCCGACTCCACCTCCTTCTACGAGACCCTGAAGGAGCAGCTGGGCGAACGCAACCTCAGCCCCCACCAGCGCGAGCTGACCGAATACCTCATCGGCTCGCTCGACGACGACGGCTTCCTGCGCAAGCCACTGGACAGCATCAGTGACGAACTGGCCATCTACTCGGGCATCGAGGCTACTCCCCAACAGCTGGAAGAAGCCCTGCGGGTGATACAGGACTTCGAGCCCGCCGGACTGGGTGCCCGCGACCTGCGCGAATGCCTCCTCATCCAGCTGCGCCACAAGAAGGAGCAGCTGCCGCCCAAAGCCGACGACAGCCTGCTCAAGCTGGAGACGGACATCGTCAACGAATGCTACGAAGAGTTCACCCGCAAGCATTGGGACAAGATACAGCAGAAGCTCGGCATCGACGAGGACAAGCTCAACCTGGCCATCAAGGAGCTGTGCAAGCTCAACCCGCGTCCAGGTGCCTCGCTGGGCGAAGCCGTGGGACGCAGCATGCAGCAGATTGTGCCCGACTTCATCGTCGACACCGAGGACGACGGCACCATCCACCTCTCGCTCAACAACCCCAACGTACCCGAGCTGCGCATCAGCCGCGACTTCACGGAGATGGTGGAGGAACACACCAAGAACAAGGCCAACCAGTCAAAGGAATCCAAGGAAGCCATGCTCTTCCTGAAGCAGAAGATGGATGCCGCACAGGGCTTCATTGATGCCATAAAGCAACGGCAGAACACCCTGTTGACCACCATGCAGGCCATTATCGACCTCCAACGCCCCTTCTTCGAAGAGGGCGACGAGTCGCTGCTCCGCCCCATGATTCTGAAAGACGTGGCCGAGCGGGCCAAGCTCGACATCTCGACCGTGTCGCGCGTGAGCAACAGCAAGTACGTGCAGACCAACTACGGCATCTACCCGCTGAAGTTCTTCTTCAGCGACGGCTATACGAAGGAAAACGGCGAAGAGATGTCGGTACGCGAAATCAAGAAGGCCCTGAAGGAATGTGTCGACAGCGAGGACAAGAAGAACCCCTATACCGACGACGAGCTGACCGAGATGCTGGCCGCCAAGGGCTACCCGATAGCCCGCCGCACCGTGGCCAAATACCGCCAGCAACTGAACATTCCCGTGGCCCGCCTGCGGAAATAGACAACTTGAATATACCTATATAAATAAGAAAGATGGAAGTACACCTCATAGAAGACAAGACATTGATTCGGATAGCCCGCCTGGTATCGGCCATATTCACGCCGTTCTCCATTCCCTTCCTGGCTTTTCTGATTCTCTTCCTGTTCTCGTACCTGAGCATCATGCCCATCCAGTACAAGCTCATCGTGCTGGGCATCGTCTATTGCTTCACCATCATGATGCCGGTCCTCACCATCTTCATCTTCAAGAAGATCAACGGATTCAGCGCACAGGAGCTGGGCGAGCGCAAGAAACGGTACGTTCCCTTCTTCCTCACCATCATCTCCTACGTCTTCTGCCTGATGATGATGAACCGCCTCAACATCCCCTGGTACATGAGCGGCATCATCCTGGCCGCCCTCATCATGATGGTCATCTGCGTCGTCGTCAACCTGAAGTGGAAGCTGAGCGAACACATGGCCGGCGCCGGTGCCGTGGTGGGCGGACTGGTGGCCTTCAGTGCCCTGTTCGGCTACAACCCCGTGTGGTGGCTCTGCCTCTTCATCCTGGTGGCCGGCGTGCTGGGCACGGCCCGCATCATCCTGGGGCATCATACCCTGGGCGAAGTCATGGGAGGCTTCGGTGTGGGCTTCGTCTGTTCGCTGATGGTGCTCCACCCCATTGCCAACAGCCTGTACTTCTTCTTCAGACAATTGTTGTTCAATTATTAAAATACAATGTACAATCATATTATTAACCTCTAAAACTAAAGAATCATGAACTTTCCAAGCAACGTAAAGTACACCAAAGACCATGAATGGATCCGCCAGGAAGGCGACGTAGCCTATGTAGGCATTACCGACTATGCACAGGAACAGCTGGGCGACATCGTATTCGTAGACATCCAGACCGAAGGCGAGACACTGGAGGCTGGCGAGACGTTCGGCACCATCGAAGTGGTGAAGACCATCTCCGACCTCTTCATCCCCGTAGCCGGCGAAGTGCTGGAGCAGAATGCCGATCTGGCCGACCAGCCCGAACTGGTGAACCAGGATCCCTACGGAAAAGGCTGGCTCATCAAGATCAAGCCTGCCGCCGATGCCGACTTCGACTGCCTGCTCGACGCCGAAGCCTACAAGGCACTGGTCAATGAATGATACGTAGCGGTTAACGGTTAGTGGTGAGCGGTTAGTATTCCATGCGGACGGACACCAATCACTAACCGCTAACCGTTCACCACTAACCACTTATCACTAACCACTAACTACTAACCACTTATCATCATGACTCCAATCGTAAGCATCATCATGGGCAGCACGTCCGACCTCCCCGTTATGGAGAAGGCCGCCCAACTGCTCAATGACTTCCACATTCCATTTGAAATCAACGCACTCTCGGCCCACCGCACGCCCGAGGCCGTAGAAGAGTTTGCCAAAAATGCCCGCAAGCGGGGCATCAAGGTCATCATCGCCGCCGCAGGAATGGCTGCCGCCCTGCCGGGTGTCATTGCCGCCAACACCACCCTGCCCGTCATCGGCGTACCCGTCAAGGGTGCCGTGCTCGACGGCGTAGACGCTCTCTACTCCATCATCCAGATGCCTCCTGGCATCCCCGTAGCCACCGTAGCCATCAACGGTGCCATGAATGCCGCCATCCTGGCCGTACAGATGCTGGCACTGGCCGACGACGAACTGGCACAAGCCTTCGCCGCCTACAAGGAAGGCCTGAAGAAGAAAATCACCAAGGCCAACGAAGACCTGAAGGAAGTGAAATACGAATACAAGACGAACTAAAAAACGAAGAATGAAGAATCAGGAAGGAAGAACCGGTCCCCGCATCCCCATTCTTAATTCTTCATTCTCAATTCTTCATTCATTATGGATTTATTCAACTATTCCCGCAGGGAAACATCTGTAGTCAACATCGGAAACACTCCGCTGGGAGGCGACAACCCCATCCGCATACAGAGCATGACCAACACCGCCACCCAGGACACGGACGCCTGCGTGGCACAGGCCAAACGCATAGCCGATGCGGGCGGAGAATACGTGCGGCTCACGACACAAGGCGTGAAGGAAGCCGAGAACCTCCGCAACATCAATGCTGCCCTGCGTCGCGACGGCTACCTGACGCCGCTGGTGGCCGACGTACACTTCAATCCGCACGTGGCCGACGTGGCCGCCCTCTATGCCGAGAAGGTACGCATCAACCCCGGCAACTACGTGGATGCCGCCCGCACCTTCAAGCACCTGGAGTACACCGACGAGGAGTATGCACAGGAGCTGCAGAAGATACGCGACCGCTTCGTGCCTTTCCTGAACATCTGCAAGGAGAACCATACGGCCATCCGCATCGGCGTGAACCACGGTTCGCTGTCCGACCGCATCCTATCGCGCTATGGTGATACGCCCGAGGGCATGGTAGAATCGTGCATGGAGTTCCTGCGCATCTGCGTAGACGAGCATTTCACCGACGTGGTCATCTCCATCAAGGCCTCGAACACGGTCGTCATGGTGCGGACGGTCCGCCTGCTGGTGGCTGTCATGGAAAAGGAAGGCATGCACTTCCCCCTGCACCTGGGCGTGACCGAGGCAGGCGATGGCGAGGACGGACGCATCAAGTCGGCCCTGGGCATCGGTGCCCTGCTGGCCGACGGACTGGGCGACACCATCCGCGTATCGCTGAGCGAGGCTCCCGAGGCCGAAATTCCTGTGGCCCGCAAGCTGGTGGACTACGTGACGCGCCGCAAGGACCATCCCTACATCCCCGGCCCGAACGTCCCGACCTTCAACTACCTGGCTCCCTCGCGCCGGCAGACCGTGGCCGTACGCAACATCGGCGGCGACAACGTGCCCGTCGTCATTGCTGCCCGTCTGGACGGTGACCTGACGACCGACCCACAGTTCGTTCCCGAGTATATCTATACGGGCCGCCAACTGCCCGCCACCCCGCAAAAGGGCGTGCAGTACATCGTCGATGCCGACGTGTGGGAAGGGAAACCCGATACCTGGCCCGCCTTCAAGGGCGACCAGCTGCCCTTCGTGAGCGGTTGCAACGCCGCGCTGAAGTTCCTCTTCATCACCTACATGGGGCTGAACGACGAAGCGCTGGCCTGCTTGAAGTACCACCCCGAAATTGTGCTCATCGTACAGAGCAACCATCCCAACCGGCTGGGCGAACAGCGTGCGCTGGTCCACCAGCTGATGCAGGAAGGTCTGTCCAATCCCGTTGTCTTCTTCCAGCACTATGCCGAAGAGGAGAAGGAAGACCTGCAGATCAAGGCAGCAGCCGACATGGGCGCCCTCGTCTTCGACGGCCTGACGGACGGCATCTTCCTCTACAACCAGGGCAGCATCCCCGCCACCACGCTGGACGCCACCGCCTTCGGCATCCTGCAGGCAGGCCGCCTGCGCACCAGCAAGACGGAATACATCTCCTGCCCCGGCTGCGGACGCACGCTCTACGACCTGCAGAGCACTATCGCCCGCATCAAGGCCGCCACGTCGCACCTGAAGGGGTTGAAGATAGGCATCATGGGCTGCATCGTCAACGGCCCGGGCGAGATGGCCGATGCCGACTACGGCTACGTAGGTGCCGGACGCGGCAAAATCAGTCTCTACAAGAAGAAGGAATGCATCGAGAAGAACATTCCCGAAGAAGAGGCGGTGGAGAAGCTCATCGAGCTCATCAAAGCGAATGGCGACTGGCAGTAAACATTGCGGACCTGACACAAAGGCATGCTCAAACCGGGGTGTGTCGTTGTGTCAGGTCCATGATTTTTATCCATACATGGCAAGAATGAAGGATAGAATTTGTGTCTATTACTACATAGTTCTTGAGATTTGTTCCATATTTCCTGAGCGTGGCATAAATTTGGATTGAATATTATTAAACGTCCAGCGTAAAGTGAATCTTACGCCCCGTGTATCGTATTCGTTCTTTTGCCAGCGATAGGTATTCAGATACTTTTTTTCCCACTCTGGACTGACACTTTTCCGTAAGAAGTCACTGCCGTCAACAGCTACGTAAAGTCTGTTTTTGAAAAAAGAAGCTGATAATCCTGCATCAATCACGGTTTTTGCCGCATATAGCGAAATGCCCCTTTCTTCACGGCTGGTATAGGATATATGAGTGTAGAATGACAAACTTTTATAAAGGTTGAAGGTAAATCGTGTCTGTAATTCGCAAGAAAGTCGGTCGTTGATTTTAGTTTCTTCCAGATAAGGAAACTTTATATATGGTTTCTTTAATGCTCCAGCCAGATACATGCGAAACCAATTTTTACTCCACGAGTAGTCGGCTGTAAATCTCCATTCGTGTGAGCGCCGTATGTTGACAGGCTGCATGAATAAGATGTTTGACTGACCGTCTTGAGTTTGTGTCACCCATTGCGTCATGTTCTTTATTTGACTGTAACGCAGAGAAAGCCCCACTTTGTATAGGTTGAAGTTCAACTCTATGTTATCTTTAAACGTGGGCTTCAAATTGGGATTTCCCATGGAATAATTATATTCGTCTTCATAGTTCACGGTAGGGTCAAGGTCGCTAAATGATGGGCGCGATGCTATTCTTCGGTAATATAAATCTAAGTTTATGTGCTTACTTGCTTTATATTTTAATCGAACATTCGGAAAAAAGTTAGAGTAGGTACGTTCCATATCTAATGCGTTTTCTCCTTTTAAGGTCGTTTTAATTTTTTCATATTCATAGCGTAATCCAATGTTGACAGACCATTTATCCCACGATTGACTATAACTGTAATAAGGAGCAAAGTAATAGTCCTGACGGGAAGTTAGTTGTGGAATTTGGTTAATATAGTTGTCCCCTGTGTTACGGATATAGCCACTGTTGATACCAATTTGTTCATTGTCGTTTTTAGCAAACTTGAATTTGTAGGTAGGGGTTATCGTATAAATATCGTAACGTACATCATTGTTCATGGAAGTATTTATTCTATTATCTACTGAAAGGTAGTTTTCTGAAGTTTGTTGTTCTGAGCGGGTGTGCTTGGTGGCATAGTCGGCAATCAAACTAAAGGTATTTCCGGCTTCTGACCGATGTACGTAAGAGAGTGACAGACTATGCAGACCGATGTCCGAACTGTGGTCTGTACTGTTTTCTTTGTTGTGTATATTACCGGATTCCAAAATGTCTTGTAGGCTATGACCGGTTGTGCCAAGTTTGGCAAAACTGCCTACATATTGTACGCCTATGTTGCCTTTCTGTTTCAAGTCAAGATTGATGCCTGTAAAAACATTATATAGATTGCCTTTATTCCGGCTCACACTATTGCCATTGTTCTCGAAAATGCTTCCATCGGTGTGAGTGATGATGGATTTTGAGTAGTCCTGTGCATGTTCATTGATACGGCCGTATCCCAGTGAGGCCATACCTGAAAAAATGCCTTTATTTACCAGATAATTAAGATTGGTTGTATTGCTTATACGGTTCTTAACCTCGGTAGCGTTTGATACATTCAACCCCATGTAATCTTTGTATGTTTCGCGTAAGGTGATGCGAATGATACAGGAGACCGAGGCATCATACTGTGCGTCAGGCTGACGTATTACTTCAATGCTGCTTGCATTGGTCGATTGATAAGCACGAAGTTCTTCCAAGTTCTTCACTTCACGTCCGTTGATGTATATCACAGGTTTTCCCTCCCCTAATACAGTGATGTCTGTACCATTGGTAACCAAGACACCAGGTGTAAACTTTAACATGTCCAAAAAATTACCCGCTTGGCCTATTTGTGAATTGTGTATGTTTTGAATAAGGTAGTTGCCACCGTCACGTGAAATACTCGGTCCTTCGGCTTTTACCACAACTTCCTCTAACTCTACAGCTTTCTTATAGAGAATGATTTCTCCGATTTCGTTTTGTCCGGCTTGCAGTTCCTTTTCTATTTTTATACTTTCATATCCGTCGGACTCAATCGTTATCCATGCTTTGCATAAACTATCTATTTCAAAAGCAAAGTCGGATTCGTAGAAACTTCCTGTCATGTTTTGGATAGAATCGTTGTAGGACACTCCGATGCGATAAATAATGGCTTCATTATCCGATGCTACAACCTTGCCGGTGATGCAGTTTTGTGCATAGGTTTGCGAAGCAATGAATAATAAATTGAAAATGAAAAGCATTTGTTTCATGGTTGTTGTCTTTTTAGGGTTAGCAATTATACAGGTTAGACGTTTTAAAGCAAGAGAACGTTGCATACCTCAGCCATTTTTCTGGTCACAGATGCATTTCACTCTCACCAAGTCCATAGTTATATCCGCCAAGTCCCTCTTTACAATCACCAAGTAGATGTTTACACCAAGCATCTTCGTATATCCTCCCCTACCCAAACGATTGTTGGGAAACACTGCTTTCGACAAAAGAAAGCACTGCTTTGCAATGAACAAAACAGTGCTTTAACAAAAGTAATCTTTTCACATCCAAAAGAAAAACTGATTTCTACTAAAGTACCATAGAAAACTATGTAGAATGCTGGGATCGTAACATCAAACGACATGTGGAGTCCGACTACGTACAATCCTACTTCACTGCCACCGAGTCGGCCGCAGCCTTCGGACGGAGCAGGGCGTGATACTTGTCCGTATCGCCCAGCACCTTCAGCGCTTCCTTCAGGTCGGGGTCGTCCTTCAGCTGCTGGATGATGCTGCCTTTCTGGTAATAGTAACGCTTCAGGATCTCGATGGATATCATGTTCTTGATGTCTTTCGAGAAATAATCCAGGTCGTGGTCCAGGTTATGCTGGAGCTTCTTCTCCAAGGCCTCGAACTCGCCGGAGGCATCTTTCAGGTAGCCTTCGAACTCGGCCATCTCCTTCAGGCTCTTCAACATCTTCTCCGTCTGCTGGTCGTACTTGAAGTCGGCCTTCCGCACCATCTCCTTGAAGTCGGCATAGTCGGCATCGGTCAGCTCGAAGTGCTGCGCGTCGGCAATGGTCTTGTGCTTCAGGCAATACTGGGTGGCATAGTCGAATATCAGGTTGTCGTTCACCAGATAGAACAGGATGTTGGGCAGCTTCTCCTGCTCCACCTGCACGTCGGGCGTCACACCGCCCCCGTCGCGCACCTCGCGTCCGGCCGCCGTATGGAAGACGGTCGTCAGGCTGTCGGGGATGCGGCCCACACTGCCGTCCGCATTGCGGTGCTTGTAGTCGATGGCCTGCACGCAACGGCCGCTGGGGATGTAGTATTTGGAGGTTGTGATCTTCATCTGTCCGCCGTAGGGCAGGTCGCGGGTGGTCTGCACCAGTCCCTTGCCATAGGTACGGGTACCGACAATCACCGCCCGGTCCAGGTCCTGCAACGATCCGGCCAGGATTTCCGAGGCCGAGGCCGTCGAGCTGTTCACCAGTACGGCCAGCGGGATGTCCAGGTCGATGGGCTCGCGCAAGGTCTTGTAGGAGAGATTGGTCTGCGCGATTTTTCCCCGCGTGGTGACCAGCGTCTTGCCGCGCGGCAGGAAGTAGTTGGCAATGTCCACTGCCTCGTCCAGCAGACCGCCGCCGTTGTTGCGCAGGTCGATGACGAGCGAGGTGATGCCCTGCTTCTTCAGGTCGAGGAAGGCCTGCTTGAACTCGCGCGCCGGCTTGCCGGAGAAGGTACTGAGGTTGATGTAGCCCACGTTGTTCTCCAGCTTCGTATAATAAGGTATGATGGGCAGCTCGATGGCACGGCGCACCAGCTCGAAGTCGAGCGGTTTCTCCACGCCCGGACGCTGCACCGTCAGCTTGAAGCTGGTGCCCGCCTGTCCGCGGAGCATCTCGCTGATCTCCTGGTTGTTCTTCCCGGCCAGGTCCTGTCCGTCGATGGCCATCAGGATGTCGCCCGCCTTCAGTCCGGCCTTGGCAGCCGGCATGCCTTCGTAGGGCTCGCCGATCATGGAGCGCTTCAGCTTCGTGTTCCAGGTGATGACGGAACCGATGCCGCCATACGAGTTCTTGAGCATCTGCTCCAGCTCGCTCTGGTCGTCCTCGGGGTAATAGGCCGTATAGGGGTCGAGCGAGTAGAGCATGGCATCGATGCCCTCGCGGATGGTCTTGTCGGCATCGATGGTATCGACATAGAGCATGTCCAGCTCCTTCACAATCGAGCTGAAGATGTCGATGTTCTTGGCCAGCCGGAAGCTGCGGTCGTCACTGTTCTTGAAGCCCACGAATGCCGCGCCGGCCACCACCAGCAGCAACAGGGCTATCCAACGTACTTTACACAATCTTTTCATATCTGTATCTGTCATTCAATATTCATGGTTTATAATTTCTCTATCTCTTCCCTGACCTGCTTCCAGCGGGCGGCCGACAGTTCGGCCCCCACCACGCGGATGACTGCCGCGGAAAGGATGGACGCGATGCGCGCACACTTCTCCAGCGAACAGCCGGACACCAGTCCGTACAGGAATCCGGCGGCAAAATAGTCGCCTGCCCCCGTCGTGTCGGCCACCTTGCGCACCGCCACCGGCTCTACACAGAGCGTCTGCGTGCCCTTGCGCACCAGCGAGCCCCGTGCGCCCAGCTTGACGACGGCAATGCTGCACAGGCGCGACAACTCCGCCAGTGCTTCGTCAGGTTCCTTTCCTGTGAACGCACGGGCCTCCTCTTCGTTGGCAAAGACGATGTCCACATACTTGGTCAGCAGCAAGGTGAAGAAGTCTCGGTCTTCTTCCACTATATTATAACTGGCCATGTCCAGACAAACCTGCAGGCCGGCTTCCTTGGCCAGCTCGACGGCATGCAGAATCATGTCGTGGTCCTGCACCAGATAGCCTTCGACAAACAGGTAGGAGTATCCCTTGAACACTTCCAGCGACAGGTCTTCGGCCTTCAGCGAGGCGGCCGCCCCGAGATATGTGGCAAAGGTCCGTTCGCCGTCGTTCCGCGACACGAAGGTGGAAGCCACCCCCGTGGGCAGAGAAGGGGATACCAGCAGACAGTCGTGTATGCCTTTCCGCTTCAGGGTCCGCTTCAGGAAATCGCCGTAGGCGTCGTTGCCGATTTTACCGACAAATCCCGTACTCGCGCCCAGACTGGCCAGGGCCCCGATGGCATTGCCCGCCGAGCCTCCGGCCGCCTTGTGCGTCTTCAAGTCCTTGAAATATGCTGTAATGAGATGCAGGCGTTCTTCGTCGATGAGCGTCATGCTGCCGCGCGGAAGTCCCATCTGCTGAAGGACCTCATCGCTCTCAAAAGTAGCCAAAACATCGACCAAAGCGTTGCCTAATCCTATTATTTTGTCCATTTCGATATTTTTTTCTGCAAAGATATTGCATATTTCAAAATATCCTATTAATTTTGCACCGCATTTGAGAAAAAACAACACTCTTCGTTAGCTCAGTCGGTTAGAGCATCTGACTGTTAATCAGAGGGTCCTTGGTTCAAGTCCAAGACGAAGAGCTCCTTCAAATGCAACATTCTTCGTTAGCTCAGTCGGTTAGAGCATCTGACTGTTAATCAGAGGGTCCTTGGTTCAAGTCCAAGACGAAGAGCAGAAGTCCGCAACAGCGGACTTTTTTGTTTTTGTACGTTTCCATCCCATATAGCATGAGCCAAACTTTTCCCACTCTGCTTCATGTTATATTCCATGGCTCCCTGACGAAGCACTGCGTCACCCCCTGACGAAGCACTGCATGACACCCTGACGAAGCACTGTGTGACGACCTCATGAAGCACTGTGTCGGAAGGCAAGGAAGCACTTCGTCAGAAAGGAAGAAAGAAGCAGGTCATACCCCCGCCTTGGCCAGCGTCAGCACACTGATGCGCAGGCCCTCGACACCGGCAAAGGCATCGGCACAGGCCGTGATGGTGGAACCGGTAGTCAGCACATCGTCCACCAGCAGGATGTGCTGCCCCGCATAGTGTTCGGGGTGCTCCACCCGGAAAATGCCCGCCACGTTCTCCCACCGCTCGTAGGCCGACTTGCGGGTCTGGTTCTGCGTATGCACCACCCGCTTCACGCCCGAAGTGTCCACCGGGATGCCCGTCACCGCCGACAGTCCCCGGGCCAGGCATTCACTCTGGTTATAGCCGCGCTCCTTGCGCTTGAGCGGATGCAGCGGGATGGGGACAATGCGGTCGATACCCTCGAAGAAGCCGCTGTCCTGCAGCTCCTGGGCCATGAAACGTCCCATAATACGCCCGATGTCCTTCCGCCCGCCGTACTTGAGCAGGTGGAGCACGTGCCTGAAGTCGCTGCCCTTGTGATACAGAAAAA
The DNA here is from genome assembly GCF_900128475.1 of Mediterranea massiliensis. Lineage (GTDB taxonomy): Bacteria > Bacteroidota > Bacteroidia > Bacteroidales > Bacteroidaceae > Bacteroides > Bacteroides massiliensis_E. Next base: position 164,619 of record NZ_LT635839.1, read on the forward strand.
AGGAAGTGGCACGCTCCAGCGGTATCTTGCCCCAGAACTCCTTCTCCACCGGATTGTCGGGCAACAGATGCCAGTTCGTGCGGGGCATGTCCATGTTGCAGCGGAGGCAGATGCCCTCTTCGCCTTCCACCAGACGGGCTCCGCACACGACGCACCGCCGCGGAAACAGCAGCCGGGCCGCCGAACGGAACCAAAGGCCGATTGAATGTCTCGTCATCTCACGCCTCCCTCCTTACATGCCTGCGGGAAGCGCCTCCCGGAGTATCTCCAACAACGGACCGTGCAGGGCACCATTGGTCGCCACGATGTGATGTCCTTCCAGAAAAGACGGACTGCCATAGAAATCGGTCACCTGCCCGCCGGCCTCCTGCACCATCAGCGCCGCCGCCGAGAAATCCCAGCGGCCGATGAACGCCTCCAGCCAGGCATCGTAACGTCCGGCAGCCACATAACAGAGCGCCAGAGCCGCCGAACCGTTCATACGGATGGCCGCCACCCGGCCATACAGCCGGTGGATGAGGTGCTCGCCCGTGCGGGCATAGCGTTCGGCATCGTAAGGCAGCTCCACCACCAGGTAGGCCTCGTCGAGCGAAGGTACGTCGGAAACGTGCATCCGCACGCCGTTCACGTAGGCGCCACCGCCCTTCCAGGCATAGAAACACTCGTCGCGCACCGGCTCGTAGACCACTCCCAGCAACAGTTCGTCGCGGCTCCGCAAGGCAATGCTCACACAGTAGGGCGCCACGTCGTGGATGTAGTTCGTGGTGCCGTCCAGCGGGTCGACCACCCAGCTATACCGTTCACCCTGCCAGCCGGCCGAGCCTTCCTCGGTGATGAACCCCGCCTCCGGCAACAGCTGCCTCAACGCTTCCACCACCCGCCGCTCCGACTCGCGGTCGACGTAGGACACATAGTCGTGGGCACGCTTGGCCTGCACGGCGTCCCGGCTGAAATTCTTCCGTTCTTCCTTCAAAAAATGTCCGGCTTCGCGTGCCACCCGGCACACGTCCGCGACCAATGATTCCATGTTTTCCATGTTTCCATACCTCCTTCCGGCGGATACATTCCGTCCTGTTCTGCTAAAAAACAATCAAAAGTACGGGTTTCGCTTACATTTACCAAAGAAAATGGAAGAAGATTTTGCGAATTGTTTACCTTTGTGTCCGATATGGAACTTAAAGACTGATATTCAATGGCAGATCATCCCCTTTCCCAATTCAAGTATTGCCCCAAGTGCGGCTCTCCCCGCTTCGGGATACACAACGAAAAGTCCAAACAATGTGCCGACTGCGGGTTTGTCTACTATTTCAATCCCTCCTCGGCCACGGTAGCCTTCATCGTCAACAGCCGGGACGAGCTGCTGGTGTGCCGCCGGGCCAAAGAACCCGCCAAAGGTACGCTCGACCTGCCCGGAGGCTTCGTCGACCTGTACGAAACGGGGGAAGAGGGAGTGGCCCGCGAGGTGCGGGAAGAGACGGGGCTCCACGTCGTACGCACGCACTACCTCTTCTCCCTGCCCAACCTCTACGTGTACTCCGGCTTCACGGTCCATACGCTCGACATGTTCTTCCGCTGCGAGGTCGAGGACACGCTCCACTACACCGCCATGGACGACGCCGCCGACCTCTTCTTCGTGCCGCTGAAGGACATCCGTCCCGAGGAATTCGGGCTCGGCTCCATCCGCCGCGGCCTGCAGATTTTCCTGGAAAACAGGCCATGAGATACTAAAAAAGCTCAACGAAGCCAACATTTGACGGGCAAAAAACGTACTTTTGTATAAGAAGGCCCCGCAACAGGGGCCCTGATATATTAACTTCTATTTGTGAGAGACAATGAAACACCGCTTTTCACGCATATTATGCACAGCCCTCTGCTGCGCCCCGCTGCTGGCCGCGGCGCAGACACACGGGCAAGGCACTACGCCGCAACAACTCTTCCGTGAAGGGAAGAACCTGTTCGAGCAGCGGGCCTACTCCGCCGCCATCGCCCCCCTGCAGTCCTACATCCGCCTGACCGATGCCGACCGCAACCTGGCCCCCCAGGCCGGCGACCGCCAGGAAGCCGAATACATGCTGGTGTGCGCCGCCTACGAGACGCGCGACCCCCGGAGCAACGAGCTGCTGCTGGCCTTCCTGGAAGAACATCCCGACACGCCCCATGCCAACCGCATCTCCGCCCTCGTGGCTTCCAACTACTTCTTCCGGCAGGACTACGACAACGCCCTGGCCATGTTCAACTCCGCCGACCTGGAAAAGCTGGCCAATGACGAGCGCGACGACATGACCTACCGCAAGGCCACCTGCTACCTGAAGACGGGCAATGTGCAGGAAGCCGCCATCTGGTTCGAAACCCTGCGCAGCACCAGCCCGCGCTACGAAGCCGACTGCACCTACTACCTGGCCTACATCCGCTACACGCAGGGACGCTACGACGAGGCTCTGAAAGGCTTCCTCGCCTCACAGGGCAACGCCAAATACGAAACGCTGGCCCCCTACTACATCGCCGAGATCTACCTGCTGAAGCAGCAGTACGACAAGGCCGAGATTGTAGCGCAGAACTACCTGTCGGCCCATCCCGATGCCCCCTACGCAGCCGAGATGCACCGCATCGAAGGTTCCGCCGACTACTACACGGGCCGCTACCAGAAGGCCATGGACAGCTTCGCAGCCTATACGGGCAGCCTCCGCGACGAGAAGCCCCGGCGCGACGCCCAGTACATGTACGGCCTGTCGTGCTACCACTGCGGAGTCTATAGCCGCGTGCCCGAACTGCTGGGCGACGTCACCACGACCGACGACGCCCTGTCGCAGAACGCCTGGCTGCACATGGGTATGGCCTACCTGAAGATGGCCGACAAGAACAAGGCCCGCATGGCCTTCGAACAGGCCGCCGCCTCCAGCGCCGATGCCGCCGTCCGGGAACAGGCCGCCTACAACTACGCCCTGTGCATCCACGAGACGTCCTACTCCGCCTTCGGCGAATCGGTCACCGTGTTCGAGAAGTTCCTCAACGACTACCCCCACTCGCAATACGCCGACCGCGTGAGCGACTATCTGGTGGAGGTCTACATGGAAACCCGCAGCTACGATGCCGCCCTGAAGTCCATCAACCGCATCCAGTCGCCCACACCGGCCATCCAGAAGGCCAAGGTACGCATCCTGTTCCAGCTGGGCACGCAGGCCTTTGCCAACGCCGACTTCCCGACGGCCATCGACTACTTCAGCCAATCGCTCCAGTACAGCACCCGCTTCGGGCGCGAACTGCAGCAGGAGCAGGGCGAGGCAGCCTACTGGCGCGGCGAGTCCTACTACCGCCTGGGCCGCATGCGGCAGGCGGCCGACGACTTCAACCGCTACCTGAAGTCATCGCCCGACCGCAGCAGCGAGATGTATGCGCTGGCCTACTACAACCTGGGCTACATCGCCTTCCACCAGAAAGACTATACCACCGCCGAGAGCCGCTTCGGCAGCTACATCCAGCTGGAGAAAGGTGAGAACCCCGCCGCCCTGGCCGACGCCTGCAACCGCCTGGGCGACTGCTGCCTCCATGCACGCCGCTTTGACGAAGCCAACCGCTACTACTCACGCGCCGAAAGCATGGGCACCGCCTCGGGCGACTATTCCTATTATCAGATGGCCCTGGTGGCCGGCCTGCAGAAGAACTACAGCATCAAGGTAGACCTGCTCAACCGCCTGGCACAGAAGTACCCCAACTCGCCCTATGCCGTCAACGGCCTCTACGAGAAGGGACGCTCGTATGTGCAGAATCAGGAGACCGCCAACGCCATCGCCACCTTCAGCGAACTGCTGTCCAAGTATCCCGACAGCCCGGTAGCCCGCAAGGCAGCTGCCGAAATCGGCCTGCTCTACTACCAGAGCGAAGACTACAACCGCGCCATCGAGGCCTACAAGCACGTCATCACCCGCTATCCCGGCAGTGAGGAAGCCCGCCTGGCCATGCGCGACCTGAAGTCCATCTACGTCGACGCCAACCGCGTGGACGAGTTTGCCGCCCTGGCCGCCCAGATGCCCGGACAAATCCGCTTCGAAGCCAGCGAACAGGACTCGCTGACCTACATCGCCGCCGAGAAGGTCTACATGAAAGGCGACATCCAGCCGGCCAAGACCAGCTTCGAACGCTACCTGCAGAGCTATCCCGAAGGCGCCTTCCGCCTGAATGCCCACTACTACCTGTGCCTCATCGGCAAGGAACAGAAAGACGACGAGGCCGTGCTGCTCCATGCGGGCAAGCTGCTGGAATATCCCGACAGCCCCTATGCCGAAGAAGCCCTGCCCATGCACGCCGAAATCCTCTTCAACCGTCAGCAGTACGACCAGGCCCTGGCCGACTACAAGCTGCTGCAGGCCCGTGCCACCAACGACAGCCGCCGCCAGCTGGGCGCCACCGGCGTACTGCGCTGCGCCGTGCTGCTGAAGGACGACGTGGAGACCATCCACGCCGCCACCGCCCTGCTCGACGAGGCCAAGTTGTCGCCCGAGCTGAAGAACGAAGCCCTCTACTACCGGGCCAAGGCCTACCTCAACCAGAAAGCCTGGCAGAAGGCCGTGGCCGACCTGAAGCCCCTGTCCGAAGACACCCGTACCCTTTACGGCGCCGAGGCCAAATACCTGCTGGCCCAGCACCTCTACGACAGCGGCGACTATGCGGCGGCCGAGAAGGAAGTGCTCCAGTTCATCGAGCAGAGTACCCCGCACGCCTACTGGCTGGCCCGCAGCTTCGTCCTCCTGTCCGACGTCTATGTGGCGATGGACAAGAAGCTCGACGCCCGCCAGTACCTCCTCAGCCTGCAGCAGAACTACCAGGCCGACGACGACATTGCCGGTATGATTGAAGAACGATTGGAAAAACTGAAATAAACCCCTTGGAAAGATGAAAGCAATACAATATCTCTTGGGAGGCATGTGCCTGGCCGCCCTGCCCGTAGCCCTGCAGGCACAGGAACAGAAGAAGGACACGACCCTGACCCGCACCGTGGTGGTGGAGCAGGAATACAACCCCGACATCCTGGATGCGGCGAAGGTCAACGTGCTGCCCCGCGTCGAACCGCCCACGGTCAGCAAGAAAGCCGTGGCCTACGACGAAAAGCTGACACCCGCCACCCGCATCCCTGCCGGCCTCATGCAGCCCTATACCGGGCGGGAAACCCTGTCCAAGACACCCGCCGGCTATGCACGCCTGGGCTATGGCAACAACAATAACCTGGACCTGCAAGCCGCCTACCAGTTCACCCTGACGGACAACGACCGCCTGAACCTGCACCTGGGCATGGACGGCATGAACGGCAAGCTCGACAGGGGCGAAGGGCTGGAGAAGTGGAAGTCGCGCTACTACCGCACCCGTGCGGGCGTGGACTACCAGCACCGCTTCCGCAACCTGGACTTCGACCTGGGCGGACACTTCGGACTGAGCAACTTCAACTTCATGCCCGGATGGGAGGACAGCAAACAGAAGTTCACCGCCGGCGACGTGCACCTCGGCCTCCGGAACCGCAACAAGGACCTCGTGCTGGACTATGCCCTGGAGACCAACCTGCTGCTCTACCAGCGCCAGCACGACCCCGTGGCCGCCGATGCCGGCGAGAACCTGGTACGCACCAAGGCCGAAGTGAGCGGCGACATCTCCGACGAGCAGCTCATCCGCATCGGCTTCTACATGGACAATGCCTTCTACCGGAAAGCCCAATTCGACAACTGTACATCCGTCGGACTGAACCCGGCCTACCGCTTCCACAACGACGACTGGCAGCTGACGCTGGGCGCACACGTCGACATGGCCTTCGGCTTCGGCAAGCAGTTCCGCGCCGCCCCCGACGTGCAGGTGCAGTACAACTTCTCGGACAGCTACCTGCTCTACGCCCAGGCCACCGGCGGCAAGCGGCAGAATGATTTCCGCCAGCTGGAAAGCTACAACCCCTACGGACAGCTCTTCAACCAGCTCGACGCCACCTACGAACAGCTGAACGCCGCCATCGGCTTCAAGGCCAGCCCTGCCGACGAGCTTTGGTTCCACGTGTATGGTGGGTATCAGGACCTGAAGGGGGACCTCTTCATCGCGCCCGACATCATCACAGGAGGCACTTCCCCGCTGTCGCGCCTGATTCTCGGCCAGGCCGATGCCCGCAATGTCTACGTGGGCGGTACAGTGGACTACGACTACAAGCAGCTGTTCGGCTTCCATGCCTCGGCCATCTACCGCAACTGGAGCACCCCGACCGAAGAAAACGCCGCCTATGCCGAAAGCACGATACTGGGCTTCAAACCCGCCCTCGAAACCGATGCACGGATAGACGTACAGCCTCTGTCGGCCCTGCGCTTCTCGCTGGGCTACCGCCACATCGGACGCACGAAGGTGGAAGGCGAACGTGCCGACGCCGTCAGCGACCTCTACGTGTCGGCCCACTACGAGCTGTTCCGCAACATCCTGGTGTATGCCCGCCTCAACAATCTGCTGAACAAGAATTACCAATATTACGAAGGCTGTCCCACCCAAGGGTTCAACTTCCTGGGAGGCGTCAGTTTCCGTTTTTAGTTTTTTTTCTTATATTAATTGAAGGTGGAGAAATTGTTTTTTCCTACTTTTGCGGGCAAAATCCGCGGGGCATGTCCGCAACAAAGCAAGAACTTATGCAGAAGAATTTAGTCATAGTCGAGTCACCGGCCAAAGCCAAGACCATCGAGAAGTTCCTGGGGAAGGACTACGAAGTGCTCTCCAGCTACGGTCACATCCGGGACTTACGGAAAAAAGATTTCAGCATCGACATCAACAACCACTTCGAGCCGCAATACGAAATTCCGGCAGACAAGAAGAAGCTCGTCGCCCACCTGAAGGAAGAAGCGGCCAAAGCCGAAACCGTCTGGCTCGCATCCGATGAGGACCGCGAGGGAGAGGCCATCGCCTGGCACCTGTACGAGGTGCTGGGACTGAAGCCTGAACACACGCGGCGCATCGTCTTCCACGAAATCACCAAGAACGCTATCCTGCGCGCCATCGAGCATCCGCGCCAGATCGACCTGAACCTGGTGGACGCCCAGCAGGCACGCCGCATCCTGGACCGCATCGTGGGCTTTGAGCTGTCACCCGTGCTGTGGCGCAAGGTGAAGCCCGCCCTCTCGGCCGGCCGCGTACAGTCGGTGGCCGTACGCCTCATCGCCGAGCGCGAACGCGAGATACAGGCCTTCCACAGCGAAGCGGCCTACCGCGTGACAGCCGTCTTCCCCGTACCCGACGCCAACGGCAAGCCGGTGGAGATGAAGGCCGAACTGGAGCACCGCTTCAAGACCAAGGAAGAGGCACGCCGCTTCCTGGAAAGCTGCAAGGACGCCACCTTCACCATCCGCGACGTCGCCACGCGCCCGCTGAAGAAAAGCCCCGCCGCCCCCTTCACCACCTCGACCCTCCAGCAGGAGGCCGCCCGCAAGCTGGGCTTCTCCGTGGCACAGACGATGATGGTGGCACAGAGCCTCTACGAATCGGGACACATCACCTACATGCGTACCGACTCGGTGAACCTCTCCGAACTGGCCATCAACGCCGCCCGCGAGACCATCACCGCCAAGATGGGTGAACGCTACCTGCACTCGCGCCACTTCACCACCAAGACCAAGGGTGCACAGGAGGCTCACGAAGCCATCCGCCCCACCTACATGGAGCACGTCAAGATAGAGGCCACCGCCCAGGAACGCCGCCTCTACGACCTGATATGGAAACGCACGCTGGCCTCGCAGATGGCCGAAGCCGAACTGGAAAAGACGACGGTGACCATCGGCCTTAGCAACACCGGCGAAGAATTTACCGCCGTGGGCGAAGTCGTGAAGTTTGACGGCTTCCTGCGCGTGTACCGCGAGTCGCACGACGACGAGGCCGAAGGCGATGACGTGGCCGGACTGCTGCCCCCGCTCACGCAGGGACAGACGCTGGACTACAGCAACGTGACCGCCACCGAACGCTTCACCCTCCAGCCGCCCCGCTACACCGAAGCCAGCCTGGTGCGCAAGCTCGAGGAACTGGGCATCGGCCGTCCGTCTACCTACGCGCCCACCATCTCCACCATCCAGCAGCGCGAATACGTGGTCAAGGGCGAGAAGCCGGGCAAGGAGCGCAAGTACGACGTACTGACACTGGAAAAAGGAAAAGACATCACCGAAGATACCCGCACGGAACTGACCGGTGCCGAGAAGTCCAAACTACTGCCGACCGACATCGGCATGGTGGTGAACGACTTCCTCACCGAGTACTTCCCCGACATCCTCGACTACAACTTCACGGCCACCGTCGAGAAGCAGTTTGACGAGATTGCCGAAGGCGAGACGAAGTGGACCACCGTGCTCGACCGCTTCTACCGCAAGTTCCACCCGTCAGTCGAGAAGACTCTCGCCGCCAAGAACGAGCACAAGGCCGGCGAACGTCTGCTGGGCACTGACCCCGCCAGCGGCAAGCCCGTATCGGTGAAGATCGGCCGTTTCGGCCCCGTGGTGCAGATAGGCAGCGCCGACGACGGCGAGAAGCCCCGCTTCTCCCGCCTGGAGAAAGGCATGTCCATCGAGACCATCACGCTGGACGAAGCCCTGAAGCTCTTCCGCCTGCCCCGCACGCTGGGCGAATACGAAGGAGCTGAAATCAAGGTGAGCAGCGGCCGCTACGGTCCCTACGCCCAGTGGAAGACGATATTCGCCTCCCTGCCCCAAGGCACCGACCCGCTGACCGTGACCCTCGACGAAGCCGTGACCCTCATCAAGGAAAAGCAGGAAGCCGAAGCCAAGCGCCACATCAAGAAGTTTGCCGAAGAGCCCGATCTCGAAATCATGAACGGCCGCTACGGCCCCTACATCGCCTACAAGGGCAGCAACTACAAGATACCCGAAGGCATCACGCCCCAGGACCTCAACCTGCAGGCCTGCATGGACCTCATCAAGCTGCAGAGCGACCCCGACAGGCCCAAGGCACGCCGCGGCAAGACCACCCGCAAGAAGGCGTAAAGCCGACAGCCCTATAAAATACGGACGGCGCGGAAGAAGAAGGAAGGGACACCGTTCCCTACACATCTCTTCTGCGCCGTCCGTATTTTTTGTTCCGTTTGCCCAGCCTAAAGCAAGCGTTTGCCCAGCTTGAACGAACGGTTTATCCAGCTTAAACGGACCGTTTGCCCAGCTTAAACGGAACCTTTAGGCTGGGCAAAGGAAGAGGCCCCTACAGCCTCCGTCCTTCCCTCCCAAAGAAAGCAATGTTTTTCCCAAAAAGAAAGAATGTTTTGCACCAGAGAAAGCAATGTTTTACAGGAAAACAATGCCGAAAACTGGAAAAGGAAAAGTCGGCAAAATCATGCCGACAAGGAACATAAAGCACACCAAGACCTTGCAGGTTTCCTCTTTTCTCCATACATTTGTAAAAAAGAAAAAAAACATTCTGCCATGAAACAATCCATACACATCTTGCTCCTGTTGGGCGTTCTTGCCTTTTGCCCCCGCACGGCCACGGCACAAGAACAAAGGAATGCAGCCACAATCGACTCGCTGCTCAAAGTGGTTCTGCACAACGACCAGAAAGTGAGACACAATTACAATCAAAGCCATGACCCGAAAGAAAAGGAGGCCTATTTGCGCCAATGGGACCGAACCGACTCCATCAACCAGTCGATAGTCCTGCCCATCGTCGACTCCATCATCAACGGCCGGCTTGAAGGCCTGTCGGACAACAGTTGGAGAGCCTGTTTCATGGTGCTGCAACATGCCGATTCCCCCACTCAACTCAAATACCTGCCGTTCGTAACCGAATACTACCGCAAGGGCCATATCCTGAACTACGAATATCTGATTTATGTGGATAGAATCCACGCCAACCAACGAAAGGCGCAACCCTTCGGCAGCCAAAGCGCCGAGTTCACCAACGGAAAACGCATCTTTCTCCCCATGCTTCCCAAAGCCAAGCGTGACTCCTTGCTACAAACACTCGGCATTGCTCCCGAGAACGTACAAATCAGAAACGGGGAATTCACGTTTACCTCCACCATAACAGATGCATCCCTCTCCGCCCTCTCTGCTTTCCAAAGCCAACCTACGGACACCTGTACAACCCGGCAAGAGGTCAGCTGGCTCGAACTGGAAGACAATGAAAAAGGCTTCATCCTGATGGTCAAAACCAGCCCTTCCCATCCCGAAACGGGAAACATCAAGATCTATGCCAACCGGCAATACAGAGGAACAACGGACAAGGACGGCCTCCTCATGTTCAAGGCCAACAAAAAGGAAAACATCCGGACCCTGCGACTGGTATCTTCCGACGGGAAGGAATGGACACATACGCTGAAACCCTTCTCCCAAGAACAAGACTATATCATAGAAGGTATCTGACAGAAACAATAAAAAAGGAGCGCACCCACACGATGCGCTCCCCTGCTGAAAACTATATCAAATAAGCACTACGGCTTACATACGTTCGGGAACTTCGATGCCCAGCAGGCCCATGCCCAGACGGACTACCTTGCCAACCTCGCGCGACAGGGCGAGACGGAACACCTTGACGCCGGCATTTTCCTCGCGCAGGATGCTGTAGTCGTGGTAGAACTGGTTGTATTCCTTCACCAGGTCGTAGCAGTAGTTGGCAATGACGGAGGGACTGTAGTCCTCGCCCGCCTGCTTCACCACGCCGGCAAAGTCGGCCAGCATCTGGATCAGGCCTTCTTCCTTTGTGCTCAGTTCGATGCCCGGATGGAGCTGCTCGGGGATGACGATGCCTGCCTCGGCCGCCTTGCGCAAAACGGACTGGATGCGGGCGTAGGTATATTGGATGAAAGGACCGGTGTTGCCGTTGAAGTCAATGGATTCCTTGGGGTTGAACGTCATGTTCTTGCGGGCATCCACCTTCAGGATGAAGTACTTCAGCGCGCCCAGGCCCACGATGCGGGCGATGTCGTCGGCCTCGGCCTGCGTCAGGCCGTCCAGCTTGCCCAGCTCGCCGCTGGTTTCCTTGGCAGTGTTGATCATCTCTTCCATCAGGTCGTCGGCATCGACTACCGTACCCTCGCGGCTCTTCATCTTGCCTTCGGGCAGTTCCACCATACCGTAGGAGAAGTGTACCAAGCTCTTGCCCCACTCAAAGCCCAGACGATCGAGGAGGATGGACAGCACCTGGAAGTGATAGTTCTGCTCGTTACCCACCACGTAAATCATCTTGTCGATGGGATAGTCGGAGAAACGCTGTTCAGCCGTACCGATGTCCTGCGTCATATAAACAGACGTACCGTCGGCACGGAGCAGCAGCTTGTGGTCGAGGCCTTCGCCCGTGAGGTCGGCCCACACGGAACCGTCTTCCTTGCGGTAGAAGAGGCCCTTCTCCAGTCCTTCGAGCACCTTCTTCTTGCCTTCCAGATAGGTGTTCGATTCGTAGTATATCTTGTCGAAGGTTACGCCCATCATCTTGTATGTCTCGTCGAAACCGGCATATACCCAGTCGTTCATCTTCTTCCACAGGGCACGCACTTCGGGGTCGCCTGCCTCCCACTTCACGAGCATCTCGCGGGCTTCCTTCATCAGGGGCGATTCGGCTTCGGCCTTGGCCTTGGCCTCTTCCTCGTTCATGCCTTCGGCCATGTACTTGGCCATCAGCTCCTTTACCTCGGCCTTGAAGTGTTTGTCGAAAGCCACGTAATAGTCGCCGATGAGGTGGTCGCCCTTCTTGCCGCTCGACTCGGGCGTCTCGCCGTTGCCATACTTCAGCCAGGCCAGCATGGACTTGCAGATGTGGATGCCGCGGTCGTTCACGATGTTGGTCTTCACCACGCGGTTGCCGTTGGCGGCGATGATGTTGGCCAGGGCGTTGCCCAGCAGGTTGTTGCGCACATGTCCCAGGTGGAGAGGCTTGTTGGTGTTGGGCGACGAATACTCGATCATCACCAGCGGCGACTGGTCCGTAGCCTCGGTCAGTCCGTAATGCGGGTTGGCCTGGATGTCGTTGAGCAGTTCGATCCACGCCGACGAAGCGATGGTGAGGTTCAGGAAGCCCTTGATGACGTTGAACTTAGCCACGAGCGAAGGCTCATGGGGCAGCAGGTATTCGCCGATTTCCTGCGCCGTCTGCTCGGGTCCCTTCTTCGACATGCGGAGGAAGGGGAATACGACCAGCGTCAGATGTCCTTCAAATTCTTTCTTGGTTTTCTGCAACTGCACCTGTGCGGCAGGCACGTCCTGTCCGTAGAGTGCTTTCAGTCCGCTGACGACGGACGCTACCAGTTTTTCTTGTATATCCATAGTTTCTAATTATTTCCTGCTGCAAAGATAGTGCAAACCGAGAGAAGCACAAAGCGGAAAACAAAGTTTTCAGACTTTCGGTTCCGTGGTGCAGCCCCACAAAACGAATACGGGTTACAGGACTCCTTGCAGAAAAGATGCTGCAAACAGACCTGTAGCCCGTATTTTCCTCAACAACGATTTCCGGCCGGAGCCGTCCTTCACCGGTTACTCGAACCACAGCTCGGTACTCGGCTTGAACTTGACAACCTTGCGGGCCGGAATCTCAATGGTTTCCTTGGTCGCCGGATTGATACCTGTACGCGCCGCCCTTTCGGCCACCGACAATGTACCAAATCCTACCAAAGTCACCTTTTCACCTTTTTTCAACGCATCCATCACTACATCCAGGAATGCGTTCAAAGCCTTCGTTGCGTCTGCCTTCGTCATATCGGCTCCGGCAGCCATGGCACTAATCAATTCAGCTTTATTCATACCTTTTACTTACTAAGTTTACAGTTATTGCCCAACTGACAGAACAGGTCTATTAGTGCATGGCCCATTCCAAGGCATTTATCTCTAAAAATCTACATGCGCAAAAATATGGCAATTATTCTAATTATCAAATAAAGTGAAAAGAAAAATATTACCAAACCATAAAAAAGGACCAGCCGAAGGATTTTTCCCGCCGCATCCGGCCATTTATCCGTATTTCTGAACAAAAAAGGAAGCGGACGGCACAAAACTCCGTTTTCATTTGCCTATGCGCTCACCTTTCACTACATTTGCGACCAAATGCATCAAACAATCTGATATGAACAATATTCCGACAGTTACTAAAAACCTGCTGATAATCAACGTGCTGATGTTTCTGGCCACCCTCGTGGCACAGAATCGCGGCATCGACCTGGGCAACTACCTGGGACTGCACTTCATACTTTCCGACCGCTTCAACGCCGCCCAGCTCATCACCTACATGTTCATGCACGCCGGTTTCACCCACGTGTTCTTCAACATGTTTGCCGTCTGGATGTTCGGACGCATCCTGGAGCAGGTGTGGGGTCCCAAGCGCTTCTTGACCTATTACCTGATCTGCGGCATCGGTGCCGGACTGATACAGGAAGGCGTAACGGCCGTCCGCTACCTGACACTGGAGTCGGGCATGAGTCCGGAAGCCATCCAGGCCGTCATCGACCAAGGCTCCAAAGCCCTGCAATCGAACATGAACTTCGTGGATCCGGCGATGGCCAGTCTGAACCTGGTACTGAACTCGTCCACCGTGGGAGCTTCGGGAGCCGTATATGCCATCCTGCTGGGCTTCGGCATGCTGTTCCCCAACCAGCAGATGTTCATCTTCCCCCTGCCGGTACCCATCAAGGCCAAGTATTTCGTCATGGGCTACGCCCTGATTGAGCTCTATTCGGGCCTGGCCAACAGTGCCGGCGACAACGTGGCCCACTTTGCCCACCTGGGCGGCATGATTTTCGGATTCATCCTGATAATGTACTGGAGAAAAAAGAACAGAGGAAATGGCTACTATTATAACTGATCTGAAAGACAAATACCGCAAAGGCAACATTTGCCTGCAACTGATATATATCAATGTGGCCGTCTTCCTATTGGTGACGGTCTGCGGAGTCATCCTGCAATTGTTCAATCTCACGCCGGCCGGATGGCTCAGTTGGCTGGAACTGCCGGCCTCCTTCAGCCGTTTTGTTGTACAGCCGTGGACATTGCTGACGTACATGTTCATGCACTCCGGGCTGATGCACATCCTGTTCAACATGCTCTGGCTCTACTGGTTCGGGACAATGTTCCTGCAATTCTTCTCGGCCAAGCACCTGCGCGGTGTCTACCTGCTGGGAGGCATCTGCGGCGGCCTGCTCTACATGGTGGCCTACAACGTCTTCCCCTACTTCCAGTACATGATCGAGGGCTCTTTCCTGCTGGGTGCCTCGGCCTCGGCGCTGGCCATCGTAGCCGCCACCGCCTATCGGGAACCCAACTACCCGATACGCCTCTTCCTGTTCGGTACCCTGCGGCTGAAGTATCTGGCACTGGTCGTCATCGGCCTGGACCTACTCTTCCTGACTTCCAGCAATGCCGGCGGACACATCTCCCACCTGGGCGGCGCGCTGGCCGGCCTGTGGTTTGCCGCCGCGCTGAGCAAGGGCAGAGACATCACAGCCTGGATCAACCGCGTCATCGATGCCGTGGCCGGCCTCTTCAGTCCCCGTCCGCGCAAGCCCAAGATGAAAGTAAGCTATGGCGGCAACCGCCAAAAGGACTACGAATACAACGCCCGCAAGAAAAGCCAGTCGGACGAGATAGACCGCATCCTGGACAAGCTGAAGCAGTCGGGCTACGAAAGCCTGACCGCCGAGGAGAAGAAAACGCTGTTCGACGCCAGCAAACGATAAGACCCGCCCCATGAAACTCCTCCGAAACGTCGCAGCATTCACCGTAGGGGCCATCAACGCCGTCTTTACCGCCCTCTTCCTGCTCACAGCCTACAGCCCCTACATACAGCCGGTAGAGCATCCCCTGCGTTCGTGCCTGGGCCTGGCCTTCCCCATCTTCCTGTTCGTCAACGTGGGCTTCCTGTTTTTCTGGCTGATCGTACAACGCTACAAGTTCGCCCTGCTGCCCTTGGCCGGCATCCTGCTGGCCTATCCGCAGGTGCGCACCTACCTGCCCTTCAACTTCCACACCGACCAGGTGCCCGAAGGCAGTCTGAAGATACTCTCGTACAACGTCATGGGCTTCGACGGCTGCGTCAAGGAAGACGGGAAGAACCCCATCCTCACCTACCTACAGGAGAGCGGGGCCGACATCCTCTGCCTGCAGGAATATGCCACGTCGGAGTCGTCCCGACACCTGTCGCAACGCGACATCGAGCGGGGGCTGAAGGCCTATCCCTACCACCGCATCGACAAGTTGGGCAGCGCCCAGTCCAACCGCATGGCCGTCTACTCCAAGTTTCCCATCCTTTCCGCCCGCAAGCTGGACTACAAGAGCAGCTACAACGGCTCGGTGGCCTACGAACTGAAAATCGGGCAGGACACCCTGACCCTCATCAACAACCACCTGGAGTCCAACAAACTGACCAAGGAAGACAAGGTGGTCTATGAGAGCATGCTGTCCGCACCCGAGCGCGACAAGGTGAAGAGCGGGGCACGCCTGCTGCTGGGCAAGCTGGCCGAAGCCTCGGCCATCCGCGCCCCGCAAGCCGACGCCATTGCCCAAGCCGTACGCGAAACGGCCCACCCCTACATCATCGTCTGCGGCGACTTCAACGACACCCCCATCTCGTATGCCCACCGCGTTGCCGCCCAAGAGCTGGACGATGCCTTCACCCAGTCGGGACAAGGCTTCGGCATCTCGTACAACCAGAACCGGTTCTATTTCCGCATCGACCACATCCTGGTCAGCCGGAACATGAAAACATACAACTGCACCGTGGACAAAACAATCAAAGATTCTGACCACTACCCCGTCTGGTGTTACGTCACGATGCAGGGGAAATAAACGGACGATAGGCAACCGATTTCAAAAAAATAATGCCATAAAGTAATATATTGTGAAAAAAGAACTATATTTGCAGCCTTGTAAATGCGTAGAAATTAATTAATAAAGTAATCATAATAAACTAAAAGTAACATGCAAAACAAAGGATTTGTAAAGGCTTTTGCCATCCTGCTCACCCTGGTGTGCGTGTTCTACTTGTCGTTCTCTTTCGTTACCCGCCATTATACCAACAAAGCACGGGAGATTGCCAACGGAGATCCGAAAGTGGAGCAGAACTACCTGGATTCGCTCGCCAATGAGAAGGTATGGTTATGGAACTGGAGCCTGAAAGATTGTAGAGAAATGGAAATCAGTTTGGGTCTGGACCTGAAGGGTGGTATGAACGTCATCCTCGAAGTGTCCGTTCCCGATGTCATCAAAGTTTTGGCCGACAACAAACCGGACGAAAACTTCAACAAGGCACTGGCTACAGCTGCCCAGCAGGCCACTACCAGCCAGGATGACGTCATCACACTGTTTGTCCGCGAGTATCACCGCCTGGCTCCGAACGCCCCGCTGGCACAGCTCTTCGCCACGCAACAACTGAAAGATAAAGTCAACCAGAAATCAACCGACGCAGAAGTCGAGAAAGTGCTGCGCGAAGAGGTGAAGGCCGCTGTCGACAACTCTTACAACGTACTCCGTACACGTATCGACCGCTTCGGCGTGGTTCAGCCCAACATCCAGAGTCTGGAAGACAAAATGGGCCGCATCATGGTGGAACTTCCGGGTATCAAGGAACCCGAACGTGTAAGAAAATTGTTACAAGGTTCTGCCAATCTGGAATTCTGGGAAACATACAACGCCAAGGAGATTGCTCCCTACATGCAGTCGGCCGATGCCAAGGTACGCAGTCTGAAAGCCGCTGATACCGACTCTGTAGCCGCTCCTGCCGCCGCACCGGCTGCCACCAGCACAACCGACAGCCTGGCCGCCGCCCTGAAGGGTGAGACTGCCGCCACACAGAATGCCGAAATAGCCCAGTACAAGAAAGACCATCCGCTGCTCGCCATCATGCAGGTGAACCCCGGCGAAGGTCCTGTAGTGGCATACGCCCTGGCTAAAGATACTGCCGAAATCAACCAATACCTGTCCATGAGCCAGGTGAAGAGCGAGTTCCCCAAAGACCTGCTTTTGAAGTGGGGCGTGGCCGCTGCTTCCTTCGACCCGAAGAAACAGACCTATGAACTGTATGCCATCCGCTCTACCGAGCGTAACGGCCGGGCACCGCTGGAAGGCGACGTAATCGTAGACGCCAAGGACGATTTCGACCAATATGGCAAACCCTCCGTTAGTATGTCTATGAATACGGACGGTGCACGCCGTTGGGCCTTGTTGACCAAACAGAATATCGGCAAAAGCATTGCCATTGTACTGGATGGCTATGTATACTCCGCACCGAATGTACAGACAGAAATCACAGGCGGTAACTCACAAATCACCGGCCATTTTACTCCGGAAGAAGCCAAGGACTTGGCCAACGTACTGAAATCCGGTAAGATGCCCGCTCCAGCACACATTGTACAGGAAGACATTGTAGGACCTTCGCTGGGACAAGAATCCATTGAGGCCGGTATCATTTCTTGTATCGTCGCCTTCATCCTGCTGATGGTGTATGTTTGCTCCATGTATGGCTTCACGGCCGGTATGGTTGCCAACGGCGCCCTGTTGCTCAACTTCTTCTTCACTCTCGGTATCCTTTCTTCCTTCCAGGCTGCATTGACCATGTCCGGTATCGCCGGTTTGGTATTGTCACTGGGTATGGCGGTGGATGCCAACGTGTTGATTTTCGAGCGTACCAAAGAAGAACTTCGACTAGGTAAGAAAGTAAAAGATGCCTTGAAAGACGGTTATTCCAATGCCTTCTCCGCCATCTTCGACTCTAACTTTACGTCTATCATCACCGGCGTCATTCTGTTCTACTTCGGTACAGGACCTATTCGTGGATTTGCAACGACGCTGATTATCGGTATCGCCATTTCGTTCTTTACCGCCGTGTTTATGACGCGCCTCGTATTCGAGCACTTCATGAACAAAGACAAGTGGTTGAACCTTACGTTTGAGACCCGTCTGTCTAAAGGCGTACTACAAGATACGAAATATAACTTCATGAAGTACAATAAAACATGGCTTTCTAGCGGATTAATCATCGTTTTGATTTGCGTAGGCTTCCTCTTTATTCGAGGATTGAGCCAAAGTATTGACTTCACCGGCGGCCGCAACTATCAGGTACGTTTTGAACAGTCTATCGAACCCGAACAAGTGCGTGAATTGATGGAAGGACAGTTTGAGGATGCCAACGTGACGGTTATCGCCATCGGTACAGACGGCAAGACAGTTCGTATCAGCACCAACTACCGCATCAACGAAGAAGGCAATAACGTAGACTCTGAAATCGAAGCCAAACTGTACGAGGTGTTGAAACCGTTGCTTACGAAGAATATCTCGTTGGAAACCTTTATCGACCGTGATAACCACACAGGCGGTAGCATCATCAGTTCGCAGAAGGTAGGTCCGAGCATTGCTGACGACCTCAAGGTGGCAGCCGTATGGGCCGTTATCTTTGCCGTGCTGGGCATCGGTCTCTACATTCTCTTCCGTTTCCGCAACATCGCTTATAGTGTAGGTTCTATCGCCGCATTGACATTCGATACCATCCTGATATTGGGCGTGTACTCCATGTTCTGGAACATTCTTCCGTTCTCCATGGAGATAGACCAAACCTTTATCGGCGCCATCCTGACCGCTATCGGTTACTCCATCAACGATAAGGTGGTAATCTTCGACCGTGTACGCGAATACTTCCACCTCTATCCCAAGCGCAGTACGTTCCAGTTGTTCAACGACTCACTGAATTCCACGTTGACCCGTACGTTGTTCACCGGTTCGTCTACGTTGATTGTGCTGGTTGTAATCTTTATCTTGGGTGGAGAGAGCATCCGCAGCTTCTCGTTCGCCATGATTTTGGGTGTAGTATTCGGAACCTTGTCTTCACTGTTCGTCGCTTCTCCCATCGCTTACTCGCTGTTCAAGAAGAATGCCGTAGAACCGGCTGAAGAAACCAAGAAGTAATCAGAGACTGATAACCTATAGAGCACGACGGGGACGTTCCACAAGGACGCCCCCGTTTTTTATGCCCATGACGGGCTCCTTGGAAGACAGGAGCGGCAGCCCTTCCCATGCAGTGCTGCATGAGGGTCTGACGAAGTGCTTCGTCAGGGGCTCAGGAAGTGCTTCATGAGGGGGTAAGGAAGTGCTTCGTCAGAGGGTGACGCAGCACTTCGTCAGAAGCCAAGGAAGTGCTCCGTCGGCCCCCGTCCGAACCGGAACCGCCAGAAACAATAAAAGGACACCGGTACAGACCGGCATCCTTCTATCGTAGCCCCGAGGGGAATCGAACCCCTATCTAAAGTTTAGGAAACTTCTATTCTATCCGTTGAACTACAAGGCCTTTTAACGAAAATCCTGCATCGGGATGCAGGAACAGGCCACAAAGATAACACTTTCTGTCGATTTTCCGAAAAAAGTTTTGTTAATCCGATTAACTTTCCGACATTTGCGAACTGCGTTGTACGCATATCCATAAAATTAACCTAAGAAAATCGTAAGTTATGGCAAACGACATGATGGTCAAAGACCTGGACGAAGTGGTAGTACGCTTCTCCGGCGACTCCGGCGACGGAATGCAGCTCGCCGGCAACATCTTTTCAACAGTTTCGGCTACGGTGGGAAACGACATCAGCACCTTTCCCGACTATCCGGCAGACATCCGCGCCCCGCAAGGTTCACTGACGGGCGTCTCCGGTTTCCAGGTGCATATCGGTGCACAGAAAGTATATACACCGGGCGACCAGTGTGACGTACTGGTGGCTATGAACGCAGCCGCACTGAAAACGCAATATAAATTCGTCAAGCCCAACGGTACCATTATCATCGACACCGATGCTTTCCAGAAGTCCGACCTGGAGAAGGCCGCCTTCCAGACAGAGAACCCCATCGAAGAGATGGGCATCAAGCAGGAAGTCATCGCTGCCTCCATCACCACGATGGTGAAAGACTGCCTGGCCCCGACGGGCATGGACAACAAGTCCATCCTGAAATGCCGCAACATGTTTGCCGTCGGTCTGGTGTGCTGGCTCTTCGACCGCGACCTCAAGATAGCCGAAGACTTCATCCGCGAGAAGTTCGGCAAGAAGCCCGAAGTGGCCGAAGCCAACATCAAGGTCATCCACGCCGGATGGGACTACGGACACAATACACACGCCTCCATCGCACACGCCACCTGCCGCATCGAGAGCAAGGTGAAGGTGCCCGGACGCTACATGGACATCACCGGCAACAAGGCTACGGCCTATGGTTTCATCGCCGCTGCTGAGAAAGCCGGACTGAAGCTGTTCCTCGGCTCCTACCCCATCACTCCGGCCACGGACGTGCTCCACGAGCTGTCCAAGCACAAGTCACTGGGCGTGATGACCGTACAGTGCGAAGACGAAATTTCAGGTTGCGCCACCGCCATCGGCGCTTCGTTTGCCGGTGCACTGGCCGTAACCTCCACCTCGGGCCCCGGCGTCTGCCTGAAGTCCGAAGCCATGAACCTGGCCGTCATCACCGAGCTGCCCCTTGTCGTACTCGACGTACAGCGCGGCGGCCCCTCTACCGGTCTGCCTACCAAGTCGGAACAGACCGACCTGCTGCAGGCCCTCTTCGGCCGCAACGGCGAAAGCCCCATGCCGGTCATTGCCGCCACATCGCCCACCAACTGCTTCGACGCAGCCTATATGGCCAGCAAGATTGCTCTGGAGCACATGACGCCCGTCGTACTGCTGACCGACGGCTACGTGGCCAACGGCTCGGGTGCCTGGAAGCTGCCCAAGCTGGCCGAATATCCCGCCATCAACCCGCCTTATGCCCCCGCCGAAATGAAGGACAACTATGCACCCTACCGCCGCAACCCCGAAACCGGTGTACGCTACTGGGCCATCCCCGGACGCGAAGGCTACATGCACATCCTGGGCGGACTGGAGAAAGACAGCTGGACGGGTGCCATCTCCACCGACCCGGAGAACCATAACCTGATGTGCCACCTGCGCGCCGAGAAGGTTGCCAAGATACCCGTACCCGACGTTCAGGTACAGGGCTGCGCCGACGATGCCGACCTGCTCATCGTGGGATTCGGAGGTACATACGGACACCTCTACTCGGCCATGGACGAAATGATCAAAGCCGGCAAGAAAGTGGCCCTGGCCCACTTCAGCTACCTGAACCCGCTGCCCAAGAACACGGCGGAAGTGCTGAAGCGCTACAAGAAGGTGGTCGTGGCCGAGCAGAACCTGGGACAGTTTGCCGCCTACCTGCGCATGAAGGTGGACAACTTCACTCCCTACCAGTACAACGAAGTGAAGGGACAGCCCTTCGTCGTAGCCGAACTGGTCAAGGCATTCAACGAAATCATTAACCAATAAAATCGAGGAGGACACATTTATGAACGAATATACAGCAAAAGACTTCAAGAAAGGACAACCCCGCTGGTGTCCGGGCTGCGGCGACCACTTCTTCCTGGCCTCCCTGCACAAGGCCATGGCCGAAATCGGCAAGGCTCCCTGGGAAACGGCCGTCATCTCCGGTATCGGCTGCTCCAGCCGCCTGCCCTACTACATGAATACCTACGCTATGCAGACCATCCACGGCCGTGCGGCCGCCATCTCTACGGGTGCCAAGGTGGTTAATCCCAACCTGGCTATCTGGCAGATTTCGGGCGACGGCGACGGACTGGCCATCGGCGGAAACCACTTCATCCACGCCGTGCGCCGCAACATCGACCTGAACATGATTCTGCTGAACAACCGCATCTACGGTCTGACCAAAGGACAATACTCGCCGACGTCGCCCCGCGGCTTCGTCAGCAAGTCGTCGCCCTACGGCACCGTGGAAGATCCCTTCCACCCCGCCGAGCTGTGCTTCGGTGCCCGCGGACGCTTCTTCGCCCGCGCCGTGGCTACGGATGCTGCCGGTACGGTAGAGATTCTGAAAGCAGCCTATAACCACAAGGGAGCCGCCGTCTGCGAGATCCTCCAGAACTGTGTCATCTTCAACAACGGTACGCATGACTCCGTCTACAACAAGGAAGGCCGTGCCAAGAACGCCATCTATCTGGAGCACGGCCAACCGATGATTTTCGGCGAGAACCGCGAGTACGGCCTCATGCAGGAAGGCTTCGGTCTGAAAGTCGTGAAGCTGGGCGAAAACGGCATCACCGTGAAAGACATCCTGGTGCACGACGCCCACTGCATGGACAACACCCTGCAGCTGAAGCTCGCGCTGATGGAAGGCCCCGACTTCCCCATCGCCCTCGGCGTGATCCGCGACGTGGACGAACCTACCTATGACGAAGCCGTACATGCCCAGATCGAAGAGGTCAGTGCCAAGAAGAACTATCATAACTTCGAAGAACTGCTGATGACCAACGATACCTGGGAGGTGAAGTAACAATCCTTCTATCATATAAATTGAAATCCCCCGACCACCTGTACACACAGACGGTCGGGGGATTTCTATATACACAATGACCTTACTCCGCGGGGAGCGTCACCTTGAACAGTTCGCTCGGACGATGCTCGCGATGGATGATTTCCACCATTTGCTTGACTACATCGGGATGCTGGGCAGCCACGTCATGATCCTCATGGATATCGGTTGCCAAGTCGTACAGGTGAGGCTTACCCTGCTTCACCACCAGCTTCCAGTCGCCCATACGCACGCCAATCTGGTCCGTTTCATGGAACTCCCAGTACAGGAAGTCGTGCTTCGCCTGACGGTCGTCCTGTCCCAGCATCGTGGGAGCGAACGAAATGCCGTCGAAGCAGTCGCCTTCGAGCTTCTTGTTCAAATACTTCTTGGGGAACTTCTTGTCGCCTATCAGTTCGCAGAAGGTAGGCATCACATCGTAGAAGGCCAACTGATGATCGTTCACCGTACCGGCAGGCACGTGTCCCGGCCAACGGACGATAAAAGGAATTCGAATACCACCTTCGTAGCACTGGCGCTTCAGTCCGCGCAGCTTGCCGTCGCGTCCGAAGAATGCCGGATCGGCACCGCCTTCCTCGTGGGGGCCATTGTCGCTACTGAAGATAACCAGCGTATTCTCGTCCAGTCCCTTCTCCTTCAGCTTGGCAAAAATTTCGCCTACGTAGGCATCCAGACGGGTAATCATGGCCGCAAATTCGGCATGCGTATGCTCCACGGCGTTGTAGCGCGAGCCTTCACTGCCACCCCAAGTCTTGTCTACAAAGAATTTCTTCTTGTAACCCTTCAGGATAGAATCATTGGGCTGGGCCAGTTCGGCATGGGGCAGTGTATAGGTAAAGAAACCATAGAATGGCTGTTTGCCGTCCTGCTTGTCAAGCCACGCCAATGCTTCCTGATGAATCAGGTCGGCCGAATACTGTGAACGCTTCTTGTAATCGTCACCATACATCGGATACAGGATATTCTCGTCCATCGTGATACGGACGGTAGCCGTGTCACCCTTCGACTTGCTGTAACGGTTCAGGAAGTTGGGATAGTACAGATGGGCCTGGAACTGGCAGATGAAGCCGTAATACTCGTCAATGCCGCGCTTGTCGGGCGTGGAGCATGAACCTTCGTAGCCGCCGGCCCACTTGCCGAACATGCCGGTGGTATAGCCGTTCTTCTTCATAATCTCGGGCAGGATGATGTGACCGGGATCATAAGGTTCCTGTCCCACGACAGTATATTCGTCGTTGTTGCCATACTTCATCAGGGGGACGTTGGTCCAATATTCCTTGTTGCCGCGCACATGTCCGTGGCCCGAATGCTGTCCCGTCATGAGCGAGGCACGCGAAGGCGCACTGACCGGACTGCCGGCATAGGCCTGCGTGAAGAGCATTCCTTCGGCGGCCATACGGTCCAGATTGGGCGTCTGGATGTACTTCTGGCCATAGCAGGCCAGGTCGCCGTAACCCATATCGTCGCACAGGATAAAAATGATGTTCGGCTTGTCCGAAGAAGCCTGTTTCTGGGCAGCTGTCGTGACGGCAGGCCATGCACCCGCCAGCAAGGTCGTCGAGCACAAAAGGGGAAAGGATAATTTCATAAGCATTAAATTTACTGCATCCTACATATAAAAGATATCGCCACGAAGGTAAGCCATAAATCTTGCATAGCCTATACTTCCCGTGGCGACATCTCGCTAATTAACAAATATTACCATCCAGGATTTTGAGTCAAATCCGGATTCAAGACAAATTCATCGGTCGGAACCTGATACAGATAATATTTATCGTCCCAACCCTTTCCTTCAGCCTTCGGGTCATTGAACAGGAACATGTATCCTTCTGTCATTGTTCCGTTCTGTCCGTCTGAAAGTCCTGTCGTTTCGTTATACAAAGTCATACCTTTGGAGAGCGCAAATTCCTTTGACACCCAAATGCCTTTCGGAGCACGGTTCAGGAACCAGGGAGCCATGCGCCAACGGCGTACATCGTAGAAGCCAAAGCCTTCGCCCATCAACTCAATAATACGTTCCCGACGTACCTCCCACAGCAAAGCAGGCACCCGAATACCGGCAGCGTTACCCTGAGGATAGTAATAAGGACGGTCCGGATCAAACGAGTCGTTAATTTCGGCTACAGCCATTCTGGCTACACCAGCACGGTCTCTCAACTTATTGATGGTAATGTCGGCCACGTCCTGAGTGAACTGCCCCAACTCGGCCTTGGCCTCGGCATAGTTGAGCAACACTTCTTCAATCTTAAAAATCGGTTTGTCCGACACATTCAAGGCTCCATTGTTGAAGTTCTGTTCCCAACCGCAATACAGCTTCCATACATAATAGCCCGAACGGCATTGTACAAAGGCGCTGGTACCGATGTTCGGAATCTGCGGAACCAAAGAAGCAGACCAGTTCTGTGCCGGCAGGCGCTTCATACCCACACCCGGATTGCTGCATGTATAGTTCTCACCCATGATGTCGATGTACTCCTGATCGGCTTCAACACCTGTATACCCCCAGGATGCATTCGGATTCAGAGCCGGCTTGTTGGCACCGGCAGCAATCACCTTATAGGGAGGCATGATGGTGTGGTACATACGTGGATCTCTGTCTCTGAACGTATTATACATCGTACGGTCACCGTGATAGTTGGACTCAGGATTGTGAATAGGCTTGCCGTTCTTCATCAGATAGAGGTCAACCGTATTCTGGTTCATCTCCACATCCTGCGATGAGGTATGTTCCAAATAGCAGCCACCCTGCACCGGGTTGATATCCTTCACATACGACTTGTACAGAATGATACCCGGAACTGTAGACAGGTCGTCCGTCGTCCACATCTCACCATATCCGGCACCCGGCTGTCCGTCCGTACCCTGATACAAGGTGGGATAGCGGTCCATCAGAATCTTGGAAGCACGGATACATTCATTCAGATAGGTGTCGGCATCGCCCAATTCATGATACTTACGCCACGTACCTTCGCGAAGTGTGAAACGGGATATGGCGGCCAGCACACAATCTTGATTGATGGTATTCTCACCATCCTGGCTCGTAAAATCACCAATATGCTCTTCAGCCCATTGCAAACGCTGCAAAACCAAGGCTGCGACTTCCTTACGGGGACGGCGTCCTTCGTAGACTTCAGGGGAACTCTCTGTCAAGACCTTGTCCACCCAAGGAATATCGCCGAAACGGTCAATCAGTTCCATATACCAGAACGAGTGGAAAAAGTATCCCACGGAAGTCCAGTGGTCCTTCTCAGCCTGAGTCATGTCCGACTCCTCGACATGCGAAAGCATGATATTGATACGGCGGATATAGCTGCTGAAGTCCCATCCGTTGCCTGAGGCTGTACTTCCCTTCGTCTGATAGGCAAACTGGTTGAAGCCGCTCGGACTACGTTTGTTCAGATAATTAGCATCCACATCACCACCGTATTGTCCACTCGTCCCCCAACCATTGCTGGCAGTCGAAGTACGGATGGTGGTATTGACAAACATTTCATAACAGGGCCACATAAACGACTTGAAATTGTCGTACGACTTGAAGGCGTTTTCCTCCGTCAAGTCCGTTACAGGATATTTCTCCAAGAAGCTGTCATTACATCCGGTAAAAGTCAGGCCGGCCAATAAGGCTGCATATATAATAACTTTTTTCATACGATATCGTTTTATAGGTAAAATTTACAACGTTACATTCAAGCCAAATGATACAGTACGGAAAGCCGGATAGTTCCACGAAAGGGTTTCCGGGTCGATACCTTTGTTCAAAGAAGAGAATGTAGCCAGATTTTCAATGCTGACAAAGGCCTTCAGCTGAGACAAGGAAATCTTGTCAATCCACCGTTTGGGGAACGAATAAGAAAGAGTCACGTTCTTGATGCGCAGGTAGGAAGCATCGGACAGATATCTGTCGGACGTACGATAGTTAGAACCCATGTTTCCATATCCGTCATAAATACGCGGGAATTCCGCATCCGGATTGGCACAGGTATAGTCGCCGCCTGCCGCATCGACCGGCCGCCAATAATTTTCTGTTCCTTCGTATAAGGGAATGAACTTGAAGTCGCTGTACATCGGGAAAGTCAGCACACTGGCCAACCAGGCGTCACGCTTGCCGGTACCTTGCAGGAAGATACTCAGGTCGAAACCTTCGTAGGAAGCGCCCAGGTTGATGCCATACAGATAACGGGGGAGGTTGTTGCCCACGCGTACACGGTCGCCCGGATTCTCCAATGTCCCGTCGCCGGAATAGATCAGGTTCTCGCCCTGGTCGTCGTCACGGAGGTTCTTGAACTTCACATCACCGGGACGCGGATTGTAACCGTTGATGGCCACAACGCCCTCCTTCAGTCTCCACGTCTTCGTATCTTCGAAGTCGTCGACCGTATAGAATCCGTCGTACAGATAACCCCAGATTTCACCCAACTCCATACCTTCATAATAAGTGCTCAGCAGCTTGGACTCGTTGCTGTCGTATTTCGTAATTACGCTCTTCGAGTCAGACAGGTTAAAGCCTACCCGGTAGGACACCTTACCGATGCGGTCGCGCCAGTTCATGTTCAGTTCCCAACCACGGGTGCGCATGTCGGCCGTATTCTGAGTCGGGGCGGTAGCACCTACAACTGCCGGAAGCTGCATACCCGGAGCGAGCATGCCGCGCGTATCTCTCTGATACCATTCGAACAAACCACTCAGACGTCCGTCAAACAGGGCAAAGTCCAAGCCGACGTTCGTTGTACCCACTTTCTCCCATGTAAAGGTCGAGCTTACCAGAGCCGGCAGGGAAGTAACGGCCGTTATAGGCGCACCGTTAATCAGCCAGCCCGTGTACTTGTTGTTCAGGGTCATGGACGAAACGAAAGCATAAGGGGAGATGTTCTGGTTACCGATGACACCATACGAACCACGCACCTTCAACTGGCTCAGCCAACCGGCAGCCGGTTCCATAAACTTCTCCTGAGCAATGTTCCAACCTACGGAAACAGAGGGGAAGAAACCGAAGCGGGAGTCCTTCGGGAACTTGGAGGAACCGTCGTAACGTCCGTTCACCTCCAACAGATACTTGCCCATATAATCATAGTTCACGCGGAAGAATCCACCACGAACTGCATATTCAGAGTAATAGTCCTTGGCAGACAAAGTACTCGTACCACCACCAAGCGAAGGCACTTCCACTACGGCCTGCATGTATGAATAGACATCGACGGTTTCCTGGTAGCTGGACTCTTGGTTGAAACCGGCCATCGCCTTGAAATGATGGTTGTCTGCCACGTCAAAGCTGTATGTACCATAGAGGTTGATGGCATTGTAATCGGTATACTGCTTGTACTTGCGCAGGTAGTCGTTGCTGGGAGTCGTGTCGCTACCGCCCTGGATGGACGTCATGTTCACCTTGCCCGTGTACCAGTGATAGTCGTATATATTCTTGTCATAGGTATACTCGAAAGCGATTTCCAATCCCTTCAAAGGCTTCAGGATAGACTTCAGGAAGATACGCGGATTGTCGTTGATGTTCTTGTAGGGCTGGGCCGTCTCAATCTGATTGCGCGACGTAAAGAAGAGCAGATTGTCATCGTTGCCCAAGCCGTAACCTTCGGGCATCGCACCTTCCGGATAGAAGGACGGAAGGCGGGTACTGAACAGACCGCCACCCTGCGATACAATCATGTTGCGCTTGCTATGGGCATAGCTCAACGTGGCTTCCTGAGTGAACCACTTGGTGATGTCGGCAGACACAAAGCCGCTCACGTTCATACGGCTGAACTTATCCTTGTCGGAGTAGAGCACACCGTCCGTCTCCACCAGACCGGCCGAAAGGCGGTAGCGCAGACGCTCCGTACCGCCACTCACGGAGAGGTTATGGGTCTGCTGGAAGCTGGTCTCCATCATGTTCTTCATCAGATCCTTCTCGTTCAGGAAATACAAAGCGCCGTCTGCATCCTTATAAATACCGTCGCCCTTGGTTTCGATGGACGAAGGATTCTGCTTGTACTGGGCCAGCAACTCCAGCCAACGGTCTACCTTGGGAGCGCCCAACGACCAATAATCGTTGCCGGAAGCCTCCTGATAGGCATGCAGATAGGTTTCCAGAGGCACTTGCTTGGGCAGGTTGATGGCATTGGCAAATGCAAAGTTATTGTTGTAGTTCAACTGGAAGCGCTGTTCCGACTTGGGACGCTT
Organism: Mediterranea massiliensis; assembly: GCF_900128475.1. Taxonomy (GTDB): domain Bacteria; phylum Bacteroidota; class Bacteroidia; order Bacteroidales; family Bacteroidaceae; genus Bacteroides; species Bacteroides massiliensis_E. Next base: position 193,124 of record NZ_LT635839.1, read on the forward strand.
GGTCGTAACCAGAATAACACCACCGGCAGCACGCGCACCGTAGATGGCCGACGAAGCGGCATCCTTCATCACCGTAATAGACTCGATGTCGTCGGGATTCAGCATATCGATATCACCCTCCACGTTGTCTATCAGGACCAGCGGAGCGATGGTAGAACCCGAACCGATAGAATAAGCTCCACGAATCTGGAACGAGCGGCTCTCGCCGGGAGAGTTACCGTTGTTGCCCACAAACAGGCCAGGGACAGCACCCTGCAGGGCGTCGGCAGCCTTTGTCAAGGGACGTTCGCCCATCACTTCATCCATCTTGACGGTAGTGACGGCACCCGTCAGGTTGGCCTTCTTCTGGGAACCGAAACCTACGACCACCACTTCGTCCAAAGCTTGGGCATCTTCTTTCAAAACGACACTCAGCGGTTGTCCGTTCCAAGTTACGGTGACTGACTGATAACCTACGAAGCTGATTTCCAAAGTTGCCCCACGGGCTACATTCGGAATAGAGAAATTACCGTCAATATCGGTAATAGTACCTGTACCGGTCCCTTTGACCACGACCGAAGCACCAATAACAGTTTCTCAATTGGCATCCTTAACCACACCCTTACAATCGCCATTTTGTTGAACGATTGCATTGTCCGTCATGGACACATCTGCAAAAACCATTCCTGAGGGGACAGCCGAGAACAAAAGGAGAAACCCTACCGGCTGCATCTTTTTCAAGATTTTGTTCATACCAATTAATTTAAAAGATTAACAAAACTTCACTTTTTACAATTATATTGACTATTTAAGGCTATACAATATTATCAAGGTCAACCACTGCTTAGCTTTTGCAAAAGTATAAATAAGATTTAAATTATAAACAATACTTCGGTAAATTTTTACCGATAAATTTAATTAAATAATAGAATCGGTGTTAGCCAGTTCAATATTATTAAAGAGATCATTGAAATACTGTCAAGAATGAATCGTTAAGGGGTAAGAAAAGTGATGAAAAATATATGATAAATAGCTGAAAATAAAGCATGAAAGTATTGCATAATTTGTTGATTATTAGTAAATTAGAAGTATCTCACCACTTTTAATTATGACCAAAGAATCACTCCTTATGCAATACCAATCCGAGTGCAGGAATGCTCTCGAATCAGTTGTAAATATAAGCAAATCTTTCCAGAAAGTATTCATGGATGCAATAAAATTGTTCATGGCCATACCTGACCGCATCAATTTCCTACAAATGGGACGATATGGATGTTTCTCAGAACAGACATACCGAAACAATTTTGAGAATGATGGCTTTGACTGGTTTTCCTTCAATGAAGCCATCATTAGAGAACACCTTAAAGGTGGTCGTAAGGCGATAGCCGTTGATCCGTCTTTCATTCCAAAATCAGGCAGCAAAACGCCATGGATTGGCTATTTCTGGTCCGGTTGTGCCGGTGAATACAAACGCGGACTGGAAATAACCGGTATTGGAGTTATAGACGTTGACAACCATGAATGTATGACTTTGGGTTCTGTACAGACACCTGACAACGCAACGCTGGAAAGCTGTGAGAAGAATCTTGTTGACTGGTACAGCTCTTACCTTATCAGCATACAGGAACAGCTGAAACGTATTTCTGGCACAGTCGTATGTGATGCGTTCTTTTCAAAGGCAACTTTCATCAAACCATTGTACGATAACGGTTTCCACGTAATAAGCCGTTTCAGGAATGATGCCGTATTGTTTTATCCCACCTTAGAAAATAGGACAGGAAAACGCGGACGTCCAAAATTACATGACGAGAAAATTGACTTTGAAAATCTGGACATCACAAGATGTACCGAGTACAAAGTGAACAAGGGTAAACTTTACGGACTGAAAGCATACTCCAAAGCGCTCAAACGCTTTGTGAGCCTGGCTGTATGGTATCCTATGGATGGAAGAACGGACAAATGGCAGCTGTATTTCTCTACGGACGAAACACAGAACGCACAGGATGTTCTGGACTTTTACAGGACACGTTTCCAACTCGAATTTTGCTTTCGTGATGCCAAGCAATATGCCGGAATAACAAACTGTCAGTCTACAGACTTCAGGAAACTGGCATTTCACTTTAATGCATCACTTGCAGCGATAAACCTTGCCAAGGCTGCCTGTAAGAGGATGGGAATAAAATATTCCATATCATCATGCAAGTCAGTCATACACAATGCTTACATGCTTGAACGATTTATTCACGTGTCTGGGATTGAACCAGACACGCATTTAATTGACAGACTTTTCAAAGAACTCATTTTATTTACTGCCAAAGCCGCTTAGGCTAGGCTAATGGTTAACGAACTATTGTATAAAAAGGAAAAGAGGCTGTCTCAAAATTAAAAACAGAGATAAGTTTACTTACAATTTATAAGCTACAACATAAAAACCTCCTGCTTTTAGTCCTATAATTGCAATAAATAAGGGCTAAAGCAGGAGGCTTTTTATTACTAAGTTTCAATCTGTAAGATTATTACTTTTGAATTTCTATTTTGAGACAGCCTCTTTTCTCCTGAAGAAAGCAATGCTTTCCCCTCCATTAGTCTGTCCCTTATTCCATTTCAGCCAGCAGCCTTTCTATCACCTGCGGATAGTGTTCGTACTCCAGCGCATGCACCCGCGCAGCCACCTCCTGAGGCGTGTCCTCTGGATAGACGGGGCAACGGAACTGGGCAATGATGCTTCCCTCGTCATAGTGCTCGTTGATGTACTGGATGCTGATGCCGCTTTCGCGTTCGCCCGCCTCCACGACCGCCTGATGGACACGGTCGCCATACATACCCTTCCCGCCAAACTTGGGCAACAGGGACGGATGAATATTTATGATTCTTTGTGGATAAGCATGCAACAGCGCATCGGGCACCTTTGCCAGAAAGCCGGCCAGGACGATGAAGTCCACCCGATAGTCGGCCAGCAGCTTTAATACCCCCTCGCCCGTCACCCATTCTTCCTTGCCCATATATATACAAGGTACATGCAAATTCTCCGCCCGTTTGAAGACATTCACATTCTGACGGTTAGCCACTACGAGGACCACCGAGTCGCCGCCCTCCTTCTTCTGGAAATAACGGATGATATTTTCGGCATTTGTGCCGTTGCCGGATGCTAAAATTGCGATATTTTTCCCCATAAAACCTCCTTTTATTGCACAAAAGCCTGTTTTTTGTGCAAAAAATTGCATTTAATTCCTCAAATATTTGCTCAGAACAATAAATATTCATTCCTTTGCAACGCAAAAATAAAGAAATAAACTCAATTTATTAACTAAAAACTTAAAGTTATGTCTGAAATTGCATCAAGAGTGAAAGCGATTATCGTCGATAAATTAGGCGTAGAAGAATCAGAAGTTACTAACGAAGCAAGCTTCACTAACGACCTGGGAGCTGATTCTCTTGACACTGTAGAACTTATCATGGAATTCGAGAAGGAATTCGGCATTTCTATCCCCGACGACCAAGCTGAGAAGATTGCTACCGTAGGCGACGCCGTATCTTACATCGAAGAGCACGCTAAGTAATTTTTATCCATCAGTTTTTAGAACATGGAATTAAAAAGAGTTGTAGTAACAGGTCTCGGCGCCATTACCCCCATTGGCAACAACGTCCAGGAATTCTGGGAAAACCTTGTCAATGGAGTTAGTGGGGCGGGACCTATTACTCATTTCGACGCATCATTATTCAAGACCCAATTCGCATGCGAAGTGAAGAACTTCGATGCCAACCAATACATCGACCGCAAGGAAGCCCGCAAGATGGACTTGTATACCCAATATGCCATCGCCGTGGCCAAGCAAGCGGTAGGCGACTCCGGTCTTGATGTCGAGAATGAGGATTTGAACAGAATCGGTGTTATATTCGGTGCCGGCATTGGCGGTATCCGCACGTTCGAAGAAGAAGCAGGCAACTATGCCCTGAACGGCAAGACCGTAGGTCCCAAGTTCAATCCGTTCTTCATCCCCAAGATGATTTCGGACATTGCTGCCGGACAGATTTCCATCCTGTATGGTTTCCATGGTCCCAACTATGCCACCTGCTCGGCTTGTGCCACTTCGACCAACGCCATTGCAGACGCATTCAACCTGATCCGTCTGGGCAAGGCCAACGCCATCGTGACCGGCGGTTCGGAAGCTGCCATCGCCGCTTGCGGCGTAGGCGGATTCAACGCCATGCACGCCCTCTCCACCCGCAACGACTCACCTGAGACAGCTTCACGTCCGTTCAGCGCCAGCCGCGACGGCTTCGTGATGGGCGAAGGTGGCGGTTGCCTCGTATTGGAGGAACTGGAACATGCCAAGGCCCGCGGTGCCAAGATTTATGCCGAAGTAGCCGGTGTGGGCATGTCGGCCGACGCTTATCACCTGACGGCCTCACATCCCGAAGGACTGGGAGCCAAACTCGTGATGAGAAACGCTCTGGAGGATGCAGAGATGCAGCCCGAAGACATTGACTACATCAACGTTCACGGCACTTCGACTCCGGTGGGCGACATTTCGGAAGTAAAAGCCATTCAGGAAGTATTCGGCAAGCACGCCTACGAACTGAACATCAGCTCGACCAAGTCCATGACGGGTCACTTGCTGGGTGCAGCCGGCGCCGTTGAAGCCATTGCCAGCATCCTGGCCATCCAGAACGGCATCGTACCTCCGACTATCAACCATACGGAAGGCGACAACGACGAGAACATCGACTACGACCTGAACTTCACGTTCAACAAGGCCCAGAAGCGCGAAATCAACGCTGCCTTGTCCAATACCTTTGGTTTTGGCGGTCACAACGCTTGTGTAATCTTCAAGAAATACGCAAAGTAAGGTCGTGTTACGTAACCAAATAGACAGAATAAGGCTCTTGTTCCACAAGGAACGGGAGTCTTATTTTTGTTTCTACCGCATCCTGGGCTTCTTTCCCCGCAACCTGAAAGTCTACCAGCAGGCCCTGCTCCACAAGTCTACCTCGCTCCGCTCGGAAGAGGGGAGACCGCTGAACAACGAACGCCTGGAGTTCCTGGGCGACGCCATCCTCGATGCCATCGTGGGCGACATCGTCTTCCAGCACTTCGAAGGCAAGCGCGAAGGCTTCCTGACCAACACCCGCTCCAAGATTGTACAACGCGAAACGCTCAACAAGCTGGCCGTGGAAATCGGGCTGGACAAGCTCGTGAAGTATGCCGCCCGCTCTTCCTCGCACAACAGCTACATGTACGGCAACGCGTTCGAGGCCTTCATCGGTGCCATCTACCTCGACCAGGGGTACGACCGATGCAAGCAGTTCATGGAGAAGAAGATATTCAAGCACTACATCGATCTGGAGAAAATGTCGCGCAAGGAGGTGAACTTCAAATCGAAGCTCATCGAATGGAGCCAGAAGCACAAGGTGGAAGTATCGTTCGAACTCATCGAACAGTTCATCGACCACGAAAACAATCCCATGTTCCAGACGGAGGTACAGATAGAAGGACTTCCCGCAGGAACAGGTACGGGCTACTCCAAAAAGGAATCCCAACAGAACGCCGCACAGATGGCACTCAAGAAAATCAAGTCGAACGACGCCTTCAGGGAGCACATTGAGCAGCTGAAAGCTGCCCACCGCCACCCTGCCGATACGGCCCATGCGGACGAACCGCTCCCCACCGACGAAACGGCTGCCGACGAAACATTCGGATTGGAACCGTCACCGATAATGGTCGAGATGGAAGCCACTTCCGAAGAAATTCTTGAAGACAGCATCCTGGAACAGGAAACCGACAAGATTCCCTCCCCTGCCCCGGAAGATTCCTCCTACCCGAAGCAGACGCCCATCTGACGTCCCTGCACTACCAAATCATGATCTTCGGTCACCTGCTTCAGTTTCCCGGCCACTTCATCGAGCGGCAGGGATGAAATCTGATTGCCCTGCAAGGCCACCATGCGCCCGAACTGCCTGCCGGCTATCAGCTCCGTGGCATGCCCGCCCATGAGGGTCGAGAGGTTGCGGTCGAACGGCGTAGGCGAACCGCCGCGCTGGATGTAGCCCAGCACCGTCTCGCGCGTCTCGATGCCCGTTTCGTATTCTATCTCCTGAGCGATGTACTCACCGGCCCGTTTCCGGCCGTCGGTCGTGATGCCTTCGGCCACCACCACGATGGAGTACGGACGTCCCTTGCGCAGACGCTCCAGGATGACTTCGCCGATATGATGGATGTTATAAGGAATCTCGGGTACCAGAATCACGTCGCCGCCGCCTGCCATGCCCGAATAGAGGGCTATCCAGCCGGCCTTGTGGCCCATCACCTCGATAACCATTACCCGCTTGTGCGAGCTGGCCGTAGAGTGCAGGCGGTCGATGGCATCGGTCGCAATGCTCACCGCCGTATCGAAGCCGAAGGAGAAATCCGTCCCCCAGATGTCGTTGTCAATGGTCTTCGGCACGGAGACAACATTCACCCCCATGGAGGCAAAACGGGCGGCCGTCTTCTGCGTGCCGTTTCCTCCGATGCACACCAGGCAGTCCAGCCCCAGTTCCTTGATATTCTGCATAATGAGCGCAGGCTTGTCCACTCCGTCCATCAGGCCGCCCCGCTTGAAGGGCTTCTCGCGCGAGGTGCCCAGCACCGTGCCGCCCATTGTCAGCAGGCCCGACAGGGAATTCTCCGTAAACGTTTCCACATCCTTGGTCAGCAGCCCCTGAAAACCGCTGTGAATACCAATCACTTCCATGCCATAATGACGGATGGCCGTCTTGCACACCCCCCGGATTGTCGCATTGATGCCCGGACAATCGCCTCCTGAAGTCAAAATTCCTATTCTCATACATTTACCTCCGTTCTTGCTTTCTTCCTGTACTGAAGAAATCCTTATCATTCTGTCGCATAAAGTGGTCAACAAGTCAACTTGCTCACCGAATGCAGCCGTAAAGATAGAAAAAAAACAGAAAAAAGATAGAGAAGAGCGGAAATAAGATTACTTTTGCGTACAGAATCTGATTTCAATAAGAAAGATGAATATAACGCGATTCCTCAACAACATCTATTTCAACTCCCGCGTGAAGGAAATAGAGCAGTATGCCGGACATGCCGGAGAGATACAGCAACGGGTACTGATGCACCTTGTAGGCAAAGCCGCCCGGACGGAATGGGGACGGAAATACGACTTCAGCACCATCCGCACCTATGAAGACTTCAAGAACCGCCTGCCGATACAGACTTATGAAGAGATAAAGCCCTACGTAGCCCGCCTGCGGGCCGGAGAGCAGAACCTGTTGTGGCCGTCGGAGATACGCTGGTTTGCCAAGTCGTCGGGTACGACGAACGACAAGAGCAAGTTCCTGCCCGTCAGCAAGGAATCGCTGCACGACACGCACTACCGCGGCGGTCAGGACGCCGTAGCCCTCTACCTGCGGCAGAACCCCGAAAGCCGCTTCTTCTCGGGCAAGGGACTGATTCTGGGCGGAAGCCACGCTCCCAACCTGAACACGAACCACAGCCTGGTAGGCGACCTGTCGGCCATCCTGATGGAAAACCTCAACCCGCTGGTCAACTTCATCCGCGTGCCGAGCAAGCAGACGGCTCTGATGGAGCACTTCGAACCGAAGATGGAAGCCATTGCCCGCGAAACCATCCATGCCAACGTCACCAACCTGTCGGGCGTACCGTCGTGGATGCTGGTGCTCATCAAGCACATCCTGGAGAAGACCGGCAAGCAGAGCCTGGAGGAAGTGTGGCCCAATCTGGAAGTCTTCTTCCACGGCGGTGTAGCCTTCACACCCTACCGCGAACAATACAAGCAGGTGATCCACAGCAGCAAGATGCACTACGTGGAAACCTACAATGCCTCCGAAGGCTACTTCGGCACGCAGAGCGACCCTGCCGACCGCTCCATGCTGCTGATGATCGACTACGGCATCTTCTACGAATTCATCCCGCTGGAGGATATCGGCAAGGATAACCCGCGCATCTGCAGCCTTGAAGACGTGGAACTGAACAAGAACTACGCCATGGTCATCTCCACTTCGGCCGGCCTCTGGCGATACATCATCGGCGACACGGTGAAGTTCACCAACAACCGTCCCTACAAGTTCGTCATCACGGGGCGCACCAAGCACTTCATCAACGCCTTCGGCGAGGAGCTCATCGTAGACAATGCCGAGAAGGGACTGGCCAAGGCCTGCGCCGAGACGGGCGCCCAGATAACGGACTACTCCGCCGCTCCCGTCTTCATGGATGAGCATGCCAAGTGCCGCCATCAGTGGCTGATCGAATTTGCCCGGATGCCCGACGACCTCGGCAAGTTCGCCCGCATCCTGGACGACACGCTGAAGGAGGTCAACTCCGACTACGAGGCCAAACGCCAGAACAACCTGGCCCTGCAACCGCTGGAAGTCATCGTGGCACGCCCCGGCCTCTTCCACGACTGGCTCGACCAGAAAGGCAAGCTGGGTGGCCAACACAAGATTCCCCGCCTGAGCAATACGCGCGAATATATCGAGGAGATGCTGAAGCTGAACCGATAGGCAGACCGGCAGAGGGCCTGCTTTACGGCACAAGTCAAAAAACTAAAACGCTATATATGAAGATGAAAAAGCTGTTGTTCCTGCTGCCCATCCTGCTGGACAGTTGCGCTCCGAAGGTAATTACAGACATTACCCGCTCTTATCCGCCCCTCGCCACCGCCGACGAGGTACGACTGTACGAAGTGGGCGACTCCGTCCCGCAAACCGCACAGCAGATAGGCCAGGTAAAGGTCGTTGACCGGGGGATGACTACCCGATGCAGCTACGAGCAGGTGGTGGCCCTCGCCAAAGAGGAAACCGCCAAAAGCGGAGGCAATGCACTGGCACTGACCCGACACAAACAGCCTTCGCTATGGAGCAGCTGTCATCAGATTACGGGCAACATGCTCTGGATAGACGGGGCAAAGGCTGAACCGCTGTCTGCAAGAAGCACGTCGACCACACCGGCTCAGGACGACTGCCCATGCGAAGCTCCATCCGCCCTCCAGCATCATACGTTCTACGCCAACATCGGCTACGCCTTCATGACCAGCAAGTTCTACCTGCCGCAAGGTGCCACGGGACATCCCAAGAACGGTCTGGACTGGCAGCTGGGCTATGACTGGGTATCGAAAACAGGATTCGGTGCCGGACTGATGTACTCGGGCTACCGTTCTTCCTATACATACAGTCAAACAGATTTCAAGGTAGGGCTTACCTACGTCGCCCCGCAGTTTGTCATGAAACAGCAGGCCGGGCGTTGGGCTTTCGAGGAAAAAGCCGGCATCGGCTATTTCAACTACAAGGAATCATCGGACCTCGGGAGTGCTTCAACGGCCGGTGTAGGATACAACTTCCTCATAGGTACGGAGTACAACGTAGCCAAGCATATCGGCGTCGGAGCCAACATCGGCTATATCGCCGGTTCGCTGCCCGAACAGGATGGCGCCACGCAGTCCGACGACAGTTCTTCCGGCATCTTTCGCCTGCATCTCAATGTCGGTATCCGCTACCATTTCTGATTTCCTGTAAAAAGAGCAGGCTTCGCCCCTCTCCAAATCATACGACCTTTTGCCCCGAAACATTGCCGCTTCCGGAGCAAAAGGTCGTATGTTTTAGCTTAAAACATTATAAGATAATTCCGCCGCCGAGCAGCAGTCCTTCGGCATCATAGAACGCAGCAGCCTGCCCCGAAGCCACGGCCTCGAGCGGGTCGAGCAGGCGCACGTGAAGGCGGTCGTCGTCCGTGCGCGAAACGAGGCAGCGGTTGGCCTGCTTGCGGTAGCGTATCTTCACGATGACCGTCCCGCTGCCCAAGACTCGGGCCTCGTCCACAAGGTTCCAGTCCTTCAGCCACATCTCCGTCCGATAGAGGGAGGCGAGCGGCGCCAGTACTACCTCATTCCGTTCGCAGCATGTATTCTTCACATAGACCGCACGGTTCAGGTGGATGCCCAGTCCGCGCCGCTGCCCTACGGTGTAGAAGGGATAGCCTTCGTGCCACCCCAGAAAAGCACCGTTTTCATAAAGAAAGGCTCCCCGTCCGGGCAGACGGTCGGCCGGAACCGCCCGGCGCAGGAAGGTGCGGTAATCCATCGGGCAGAAGCACACGCCAAGACTATCCTTCTTCTCGGCCACACGCTGGAATCCCCGACGGGCAGCATAGGCACGAGCCTCTACCTTGGTCAGGTCGCCCATGGGCAGAAGCATTCGCTCCAGTATATCCTGCTTCAGTCCCCAAAGGAAGAACGACTGGTCCTTGTCGGCATCGGCAGCAGGAGCGATGTACCACCGCCCGTCGTGGCACACCTTGCGCACGTAGTGCCCCGTGGCGATGCTGCGGATGCCCCTTTCATCGGCCAGGCGGGCCAGAAGCGGCCACTTCAGCCGATTGTTGCACACGGTGCAGGGCACGGGCGTGCGGCCCGCCAGATATTCTTCGGTGAAATAGCGGACCACCTGCGCTTCGAAAGCCTCGCGGGCGTCGTATTCGAAGTGGGCGATGCCCAGCCGGTCAGCCAGACGGGCAGCCTCTTCGGCACCCCGTCCTCCGTCGTCGTGCAGGCGGAGGGTGACACCCGTCACCTCGTATCCGGCTTCCTGCAACTTCATGGCCGCCACGGAGCTGTCGATCCCTCCGCTCATGCCCAGCAATACACGTTTCTCCATCGTTCAGTCTGTCAAGTGTTACGGGCACAAAGATAAGGCAAAAGAAAGAATACCCCAAATGCCGGCCTCTCACGCCCCCTCCCGGACACGATGCAACAAAAAAAACGACCAGCATGAAGCTACTTATCCGAAAAACAGTAACTTTGTGCTTTCAATCGAGAACAAAACCCTAACGATATGGAACATCAACTGACGATTTACAACACGCTGACCCGAAGGAAGGAAGTTTTCAAGCCGCTGCACGCCCCGCACGTGGGCATGTATGTCTGCGGCCCCACCGTGTACGGCGACCCGCACCTGGGACACGCCCGTCCGGCCATCACCTTCGATATCCTCTTCCGCTACCTCAAGCACCTGGGATATAAGGTGCGCTACGTGCGCAACATCACCGACGTGGGCCACCTGGAACACGACGCCGATGAAGGCGAGGACAAGATAGCCAAGAAGGCCCGCCTGGAACAGCTGGAGCCGATGGAAGTGGCACAATACTATGCCAACCGTTACCACGAGGCTATGGATGCACTGGGCGTGCTGCGTCCCAGCATCGAGCCGCAGGCATCGGGACACATCATCGAGCAGATTGAACTGGTAAAGGAAATCCTGAAGAACGGATATGCCTACGAAAGCAAGGGTTCCGTATACTTCGATGTGGCCAAATACAATCACGACCACCACTACGGCAAGCTTTCGGGCCGTAACCTGGACGACGTGCTCAACACCACTCGCGAGCTGGACGGACAGGACGAGAAGCGCAACCCTGCTGACTTTGCCCTGTGGAAGAACGCCCAGCCCGAACACATCATGCGTTGGCCCTCACCCTGGGGTAACGGTTTCCCCGGTTGGCACTGCGAGTGTACGGCCATGGGGCGCAAGTACCTGGGCGAACACTTCGACATCCACGGAGGCGGTATGGACCTCATCTTCCCCCACCACGAATGCGAAATCGCACAAAGCGTGGCCAGCCAGGGCGACGACATGGTACATTACTGGATGCACAACAACATGCTGACCGTCAACGGACAGAAGATGGGCAAGAGCTACAACAACTTCATCACACTGGAACAGCTCTTCACCGGCACACATCCGCTGCTGGAGCAGGCCTACACGCCGATGACCATCCGCTTCTTCACTCTGCAGGCCCACTACCGCAGCACGGTGGACTTCGGTAACGAAGCCCTGAAGGCTGCCGAGAAGGGACTGGCCCGACTGATGGACGCCGTCAGCGGACTGGAACGGATTATGCCCGCACAGGCATCGACAGTCGATGTAAAGACGCTGCGCGAGAAGTGCTACGAGGCCATGGACGACGACCTGAACACACCCATCGTCATCGCCCATCTGTTCGACGGAGCCAAGATGGTGAACAACATCCTGGCCGGCAACGACACCATCACCGCCGCCGACCTCGACGAACTGAAAGAGACCTTCCGCCTCTTCTGCTTCGACATCCTGGGTCTGAAGGCTGAAAACGCCTCGAACGCCGCCCGCGAAGAGGCCTTCGGCCACGTAGTGGACATGCTGCTGGAAGAGCGCGCCAAGGCCAAGGCCAACAAGGACTGGGCTACGAGCGACAAGATCCGCAACGAACTGACCGCCCTCGGCTTCGAAATCAAGGACGGCAAGGACGGAACGGAATGGAAGCTGAACAAATAAGACGGAACACCATTTCCCGATAACAGCAGACGAGGCTGCACCCGCTTCAGGCGAGATGCAGCCTCGTTTGTATCATGCCTCCAGCATACGCAGGCAGGCATTGCCACACAGTGCTTCGTGGCGGCCCGACACAGTGCTTCGTGAGGTTGTCACGAAGCACTGCATGAGCGGGTGACGAAGCACTGCATCACACCCTCACGAAGCACTGCGTCAGCTTGCAAGGGAATATTTCTGTCAAGAATAAGAAAAAACGGCTTCAATAAGGTATCATATCCTCCAGAATCCGCTCCCGATACCAGGGGTCGTCTATCTCCTTCAGCACGCGGCCCATCTCGGCACAAAGTTCTTTTACCACCTCGGGGTGCTCGTCCAGCGGCAGGTTGTTCAGCTGATACGGGTCGTTCGCATCGTCGAAGAGGAGCGACTTTTTCAGCCGGCGGGTCTGGCGGTCGATGTAGAGTGCCAGCGTATAGCGGGCCGACTTGAAGCCACGGGCCGAGGGGAAATAGGTCTGCACCTTGCCGTCGGCATCCTTTTCGCCGTCCAGGTTCTGGAGGTAGAGCGCACCCGCCGGACGCACCATATCGGCCTTTTCATCGAAAAACAGCGGGGCATAGTTGCGTCCCTGCACCTCGGCGGGAATGGAGTCGGCCAGTCCGGCCAGCCCCAGCAGCGTGGGCATGATGTCGGGCGACGAAAGCATCAGGTCGTCCACGCGCGGCGTCAGCCGACCGGGGTATCGCACCAGGAAGGGCACGTTCATCGACTCGGCGTAGGGCGAGTTCTTGGGGTCGTCGGTGCGCTGGCTGCACATCGTTTCACCGTGGTCCGACGAGAACACGACGATGGTGTTCTTGTCCAGCCCCAGCTCCGCCAGCGCGTCGAGTATCTGTCCGAAGGCACGGTCCACACCGGTCACCGAGGCAAAGTAATAGGGTGCGCAGGCTGCCTTCTTCATCGTGGCGTCGGCATTGGGACGCACCAGCAGGCTGTCCAGCGGCACGTCCTTGTAAAGGTTGAAGTCCTCCTCCATGCAATCGTCCAGCGAACGGTAGGGGCTGTGGGGCGGATTCATGCCCACCATGATGAAGAACGGTTTCCGCGGGTCGCGCACGTGGCCTTCGTTCTTCAGATAGCTGACCACCATCCGGGCCTCGTGCAGGGGCGACCACTCCTTGGGTTCGTGCCGGCGGCCTTCCGTATCCCAGTAATGGGGATTCTTGTGCACGTCGTACGTCCCGTAGGAATACCAGTAGTTGAAGCCGTGGCGGCGCTCCTTCGGCGTATAGGCGTCCCAGGCCGGCACCTGGTCTTCCACATAATGTCCCGGGCGGGCGGGGTCATTGGGCGTGGGACAATCGACGTGCAGCTTGCCGAAGTAGGCACAGTCATACCCCGCCTTGCTGAAGACGTCGCTGACGCATTCGGCATCCGCCCGCAGGGAACTGATGGGACGGTCGGCGTTGCAGTTCAAGGGCACCCCACTCTTGTTGGGATACATGCCCGTCAGCAGGATGCCGCGGTGCGGACTGCTCAGGGGGCAGTTGCTCTGCGCCGAGGTCAGCACCACCGACTCGCGGGCGAAACGGTTCAAACGGGGAGTATGCACCGGATCGTTGCGGAAATTGACATGTTCGCGGAAGCCCTCCTGCCCCCAGAACTCCATAGCCTGGTTGCGGTACTGGTCGGGAAAAACGTAGATGACATTGGGCTGTCGGGGCATTTCGGGTTGCTGTGCCTTGCATCCGGCCAAAGCCAGCAGGCCGACACTGCCCCATAAAAGGTTCAAGGAATGTTTCATGGTTCGTCATTTAGGAACCGGGACCAGACACTGCGGGCTGCAAGCCGCAGATACCCACACAAGGGGCTTTGCATCTGCCGCTTGCAGCCCACAGCCGTTGTTCCGCGGCAAATTATTTTTGCTCCAGGTCGCGCTTGCGCATCAAGGCCTCGAGGAAGTAATAGTCGGCATAGTTCAGGGGCACGTCGATTTCCTGGTTGTGGGGAATGCTGCCCACCGAGTGCATCAGGATGAAGTTTCCGTTTGTTCCCACTTCGGCACGGTAGGCCGGAGAACCCAGGCTCTTCATGATGCGGTCGGCCATTTCCTTGTAGTTCTTGTCAGGAACATACGTGCTCAGCTCATAGAGAGCGGAAGCCGTACAGGCGGCCGCCGAAGCGTCGCGCGGCTCGTTGGGGATGTTGGGCGCATCGTAGTCCCAGTAAGGAACAAGGTCGGCAGGCAGGTTCTTGTTGTTGAAGATGAAGTTGTACACCTTCTCGGCCTGGTCCAGATACTTCTTGTCGTGTGTATAGCGGTAGCAGGTGGTGTATCCGTACAGTGCCCAAGCCTGGCCGCGCGCCCAAGCCGACTCGTCGGCATATCCCTGCGCCGTCTGACGGCTGCGCACCTCGCCGGTCTCGGGATCATAGTCTACGACATGGTAGCAGCTGTTATCGTCACGGAAGTGATGGGCCAGCGTCGTATCGGCATGTTTCACGGCGATGTCATAGAACGTGGAGTCGCCGGACAGGCGGGTCGCTTCGAACAGCAGCTCAAGGTTCATCATATTGTCGATGATAACGGGACACTTCCAGCCGCGCGTTCCCTGCCAGCCACGGTCGGCATCCCACGACTGGATGACACCGGCCCCCGGACGGAAGCGGGTGGACAACGACTTGGCAGCCTCGACAATGACGTCCTTATAGTTGGTCTTGCCGGCCAGACGGTATCCGTTCAGGTAACTGCAACCGATCATGAAGCCCACATCGTGATGCCACTTCAGGTTTTTGACGGAATCCAGGTCCTCGGTATATTTCTCGGCCAGCTTCTCCCACTTCTGGTCACCGGTCAGTTCATAGGTGAGCCACATGCAGCCGGGAAAGAAGCCCGAGCACCAGTCGTCAATGGGCACATAATGGATGCTGCCGTCTTTTTCAATCGTACGCGGATTCAAGATCTTGCCGGACTTCTCGATAATGTCGGTCTGCAATGTAAATTGGGCCACTGCATTGTCGATGTTGTCTTGGATGAAGTCGCTTTCAGCCTTCTTCTGGCCTGCGCAACTTGCAAAAATCAGGAGAGACACTCCCAAGGTCATCAGTGTTGTTCTCATAACAAAGGATTATAAATTAATGTATAGTTTGATGCTATTTTCACAGAGACAAAGATACGCCTGCCCGGCAAGATATACCTGCCCAAATCATACAGTTAACGGGTAAAATTGTTACATTTGCAGCCGATCACCCGTTTTTTCTGTACGCACAGGCCTCCCCAACGGCCTGCAGGCTCCGACAAACGGATGATTGTCACCCGTTAAAAAAAGACAGACCATGACACCACATGAATTTTTCAAGAACGACCATTTCGCCGGCAAAGTCGGCATCGAACTGACAGAAGTGAAAGAAGGCTACAGCAAGGCACAGCTGACCGTGACAGATGTCCACCTCAACGCAGGCAAACGCACGCAAGGCGGTGTACTCTTCACGCTGGCCGATCTGGCCCTGGCCGCCGCAGCCAACTCACACGGCACGCTGGCACTTTCGCTGTCTTCCCACATCACCTTTCTGCGCAGCAGCGGTCCCGGCGACACACTGACCGCCGAAGCCCGTGAATGCTACATCGGCAGAAGCACCGGCTACTATCAGGTGACCATCACCAACCAGCACGGCGACCTCGTGGCCAGCTTCGAGTCGAGCGTATTCCGCAAGAACGACCTGCTGCCCTTCCAACTGTGACCTCCGCCTGCAGGCCATCCCTGCCGACACGACAAGGTCAGTCCTCGACCACAGACGTCAGCGGATAGCGGTTGCCCCGCACACTCGTCAGGAAGGCTTTGGCCGAACCGAAGTTGAGATACAGGTCCAGCCGGACAGGCAAATGGTTCTTGTCATCGGAGATGAAGAAGGTGATGACTTCCTTCTCCTTCTTCTTGTTCCCGTCCTGCACATATTCCACAAACGAGAAAACCAGGCAACGGTAGGTTGTATCATTGTTGGCCTCAACATTTTCCATGCCTCTGTAGATGAGGGTCTGTTCCTCTACCTTGCGGCCGGTAGCCATGGGAAAATTGATTTTCTGCCCCACCTTGTAGTCCGTCGGATCCCACGAACGCGCCTGGGCCAGAATGCTCAGCATGTCGAAGATGCAACGGCTGTCGCTATAGGACATGGTATCCACACGTCCTCCCCGCCACGTGCGGCGCTGCTTCACGTAGGAAACGCCGTCCTTGTAGTCGAACCATGCTTCGTCCACCGTATAGCGTTTGCCCTCCTCGGCTCCCTTGCGGAAATAGCGGGGTTCCAGCTCCTTACCGACGTAGCAGGTCAGCGTATCGCGCATCTTGAAGAAGAAGTCCACCCGCTTGCTGCTTACCGACAGCAGATTGAAGCGGTAGGCCGGTTTCTGGTGATAGGTCGTGGCGTTGGTCGTCAGACTGGCCAGTCCGGCCTTGACCCAGATAAACTTCCAGTTGAAATACAAGTCGTACATCACATGCTCGCCCGACTTGAACGCCTTGTTTTCGGCCGTACACTGCGCCATCGCCGGTGTCAGCGGAGCGGCGCATAAAGTACATACCAATAACAGCACGGCCATCCAACTCCAGGCGATGCGCTGCCATGCCTTTCCTTTCCGAGACAGCCTGTTATCGGCTGCCGGTATTGCTTCGTTTGTTGTTTTTCTTTTCATCCGGCTTCTGTTTTTTAAGTTCCAACGGTTTCTGCATGTCCAAAGGCCGGTCAAACAGATTCCACGTCTGCTGCAATTCAAAGTTGGCCTTCAGCTCCAGCACCTGATAATAATAATATACCATTTCCGGTTGTATGTGCTTCTCGTAATCTCCCGTATCCCATATTCCGTTACGGTTCTTGTCCGCTACCAGACGAGCCCCATATTTTCCTGGCGTCAGGTAATAAAAATCAGCCTTTCCATCGACAACCGGAACGGTACGTATCACGGCATCCTGCGCATCGACCAACTCGACGAAGGAAGTCGAATCGGCCCCTGTAATGTCAAACAGAATGGTACCATATTCCTCGATGGTCTTTACCTTGAACTCCTTCTTTATTTTGTCGGTAAAGAGGCCGTACAGTCCTACAATGGCTGTCGAATCCACCGCAAACTGATAGCTTTCACCCGGCTTCCAGTCGGCAAAGATGTTATAGACCTTCAGGTCGAGCGAATCGCGCTGAAAGTCGAACGGGACATCGTTCCACAACGTATCTACCTTCTGCTGCAGATGGAAAGCCGCCGTATCAATCCGGCTCAACGGTTCCTGGAAGGTCAGCGTCAGATAGTCGTACACGTCCATCGACGACGGAGCGTATACATCGACCGGCAGGAACTCCGTAGGCAGGGTCGGCTCTTCCGGCTCTATCTCGTTGCCTTCCGCATCGCGTTTCTTCTTCTTTTTGGCTGCTTTCCTCAACTCTTCCAACTGTTTTTCTTCCTGCTCCTGTTTTTGCTTCAGCTGCTTGGCATACGTCAGCTTCGCCAGCAGGCGTACGGTGTCTTTCCGCTCGCTCAGCTGTCCCAAGGTATCCGTTGCCAGATAGGTCAGCTCCATTTTCAATGTATCCTGCTTGTACACAAGGGAATCCTTGATCCAATAATGAATGGTATCGTTGCGGCCGGTGGTCTGCTCGATGACAAACGCATCGTGCTCGTCGAAGTTGAGTCCCTTCAACAGCGGGAGGCTGTCGGCCGGAGCCGTGAAGTAGAGGGAAAACTTCTGCGGCGTCAGGCGCTCGGTCTTGGCCAGACGCAGGTTGTAACGGATTTCCTTGAAACTGCGCAGCAGAATATTGTCCGGCAGGAAGTGGGTATACTGACGCTCGACAATCGTATCGATAGTCAATGAGTCTATCCAGGTGGTATCCTGCCGCATGCGGTATTCGTAACGGGGGATAATCAGCGAGTCGGACCAGGCCAACTGCTCGGCCGGCTGGGAAAAATAGAAGTTCTGGTCGGCATCCTGCAAGGCATAGATGCGATAGGTACCGGGAGCCACGCCACGAATGGAGAACTGGCCACGGCTGTCCGTACGCCCCACCCGCTCGAACGGCAAGGAAGTAAAGGCCGAGTCGGCCAAATTGGACTGCAGGCCCACTAGCATGCCTTTGACCGGTTCCAGATTGGAGGCATTGAGCACCGTACCCGATGCGGCCATCGTATCCAACCGTTCGCCCGTCGAGAAGGTAAAGGTAAACTGTTCCAGCGGATTGCCCTCGTTGTTGTCCTGGATGGCATCACCAAAGTCGATGGTATAAGTGACATCCGCCTTCATCGTATCCTGAAAATTGATGACGACTTTCTTTCCGTTCGTCTTGATTTCAGGCTGCTGTATCTGGGGAGGCGATATCACAATCTTCTCGCTCGGATTGTCCAGTTTGATGTATTCATCGAAAGCAATGGTGACACGGTTGCGCTTATAGTTCAGCTGTCCCGGCTCCGGCGTACTTTGCAGGAAACGCGGAGGGGTCTCGTCAATCGGGCCGCCCTCAATACGTCCGATACTGGCACACGAGTACAGCAGGACGCCCAAAACCAGAAAAACCGGCAGACGCCGCACCGACAACGTATCCCGTTTGCTATATAAAAGTTTCTTCAATTTATTCATGCCATTCGAAGCTTTATCCAAAAGATATTGACGCAAAGATACAATATCTATCTATACCCAACGCACAAAGAGACCTTTTTTTTGCTTTTTATCACAACGGAGAACCCGGCTTCTGAGGCGGTTTCCCCATAAAAGCAGATGTCTTTCTTGAATACAGGTAGAATTCTCTGAAACATAGTTAAAAAACACTACCTATACAAACCTATATATACCAAAAATCGGTACTTTTGCAAGGCCGAAAACTTAAACAGCAGTTCAAGTTTTCAGTAAAACATAGAGGTTGACATTACATAATTAGACACAGAGATAAATAAGTATGAAGAGTAGATTAGTATTACTGGCATGTTGCGCAGCACTGCTCAGCAGCTGCGGACAAGGCAACAACAACGCGGGCAGCGCCCCCGAAATTGCAGTCATGGAGGTAAGCACCACCACTGCGAACCTGACAAACAGTTACCCGGCTACCATCAAAGGTAAACAAGATGTAGAAATCCGCCCCATGGTAAGCGGTTTCATCACCAAGCTGCATGTGGACGAAGGTGCCGTCGTACACAAAGGACAGGTACTGTTTACCATCGACCCCGTACAGTACCAGGCCGCCGTCCAGACTGCCCAAGCTACCGTAGAAACAGCCAAAGCAGCCTTGAGCACGCAAGAACTGACTACTGCCAACAAACGGGAGCTGAACAAGAAACAGATTGTCAGTGACTACGACCTGAAGATGTCCGAAAACCAGCTGGCACAGGCCAAAGCAACGCTGGCACAGGCACAAGCCCAACTCATCAATGCCAAGAACAACCTGTCGTATACCCAGGTGACCAGCCCGAGTGACGGTGTCGTAGGAACCATTCCCTACCGTGTAGGTAGTCTGGTCAGCGCCTCCATCGCCACCCCGTTGACCACCGTGGCCGACATCTCCGAAATGTATGCCTACTTCTCCATGACCGAACGCCAGTTATTGGGCATGATACGCGAAGGAGGTACCATGAAAGAAATTCTTGACAGGCTGCCGGATGTTCAGCTCAGCCTCGTTGACGGCTCCATCTATCCGGACAGCGGACGCGTAGAAACGATCAGCGGCGTCATCGACCAGACCACCGGTTCGGTCAACATGCGTGCCCTCTTCCCCAACAAGCACAACATCCTGCGCAGCGGCGGTACAGGCAATGTCATCTTCCACAACCCGCTCCACGACGTCATCATGATTCCTCAGTCGGCTACAACTGAAATTCAGGACAAGCGCTTCGTGCTGGTACTCCAGCCGGACAACACCCTGAAGAATACCGAAGTCAAGGTCTTCACCCTGGACGACGGCAAGTATTTCTATGTAACCGAAGGCCTCAAGAAAGGAGACAAGATTGTCATCGAAGGCGTACAATCGTTGAAAGACGGACAAACCATCACTCCGATTACACCTGCCGAGAAAGAAGCCGAATACCAGAAGGCTCTGAAGGACCAGCAGGAAGGCAACATACAGACAGCATTCAAATAATCAAGTGAACAAGTTGACAGGGTGAAAACAAAAAGACAGAAAACGCTCACCGCCCCAACT
Source organism: Mediterranea massiliensis (assembly GCF_900128475.1). Classification (GTDB taxonomy): domain Bacteria; phylum Bacteroidota; class Bacteroidia; order Bacteroidales; family Bacteroidaceae; genus Bacteroides; species Bacteroides massiliensis_E. The sequence continues at coordinate 213,602 of NZ_LT635839.1, forward strand.
TGAAGCTCTTTCGACAACCAAATTTAAAAGGAAGAAACAATGAAATTAGATAGATTCATAAACCGCCCGGTACTATCAACGGTAATCTCCATCCTGATAGTCATCTTGGGCTTTATCGGTCTGGCCACATTGCCTATCACGCAATATCCGGACATCGCACCACCTACGGTATCTGTACGTGCCACCTATACCGGTGCCAACGCACAAACCGTGCTGAACTCGGTCATCGCCCCCCTGGAAGACCAGATCAACGGTGTGGAAAACATGATGTACATGAGTTCGAGTGCCTCCAACACCGGCTCGGCTGATATCTCCATCTACTTCAACCAAGGAACCGACCCCGATATGGCAGCCGTAAACGTACAGAACCGTGTGTCCATGGCACAGGGCCTGCTGCCTGCCGAAGTAACCAAGGTCGGAGTAACCACACAGAAGAGACAGACCTCTATGCTGATGATCTTCTCTATTTATGATGAGAAAGACCAGTATACCACCGAGTTCATCGAAAACTATGCCAACATCAACCTGATTCCTGAAGTAAAGCGTGTCACCGGTGTAGGTGATGCCAATGTGATGGGTGTGGACTACTCCATGCGTATCTGGCTCAAGCCGGACATTATGGCGCAATACAAACTCGTGCCCAATGATGTAGTAGCCGCCCTGAGCGAACAGAACATCGAAGCCGCCCCGGGCCAGCTGGGCGAACGTGGTCACCAAACTTTCCAATACACCTTGCGCTACAAAGGACGTCTGCAACAGACTTCAGAATTCGAGAATATCGTCATCAAGGCCATGGAGGATGGCGAGTTGCTCCGCCTGAAAGACATAGCCCGCATCGAGCTGGGACGTATGACCTACAACTTCAACAATACGGTAAATGGTCATAAGGCCGTCAGCTGTATCGTTTACCAGATGGCCGGTACCAATGCTACCCAAACCATCAGCGACATTGAAGCCCTGCTTGAAGAATACTCAACCAAACTGCCTGCCGGCTTGAAAATAAACGTGGCCCAAAGCGCCAACGACTTCCTCTTTGCCTCCATCCATGAGGTAGTAAAGACGTTGATCGAGGCCTTCATCCTGGTGTTCATCGTGGTTTACATCTTCCTGCAGGATATGCGCTCCACGCTGATTCCCGCCATCGCCATTCCGGTAGCCTTGATTGCTACATTCTTCGTTCTGAAACTTATCGGATTCAGCCTTAACCTGCTGACTCTTTCGGCCATGGTGCTTGCCATTGCCATTGTGGTCGACGATGCCATCGTCGTCGTCGAGGGTGTCCATGCCAAGCTCGACCAGGGATACAAATCGGCCCGGGCCGCTTCCATCGACGCCATGCACGAACTGGGCGGTGCCATCGTTTCCATTACATTGGTCATGATGTCCGTGTTTATCCCCGTAAGTTTCATGGGGGGTACGGCCGGTACATTCTACCGGCAGTTCGGTCTGACCATGGCCATCGCCATCGGTTTCTCCGCCTTGAACGCCTTGACACTGAGTCCGGCCCTGTGTGCCATCTTCCTGAAACCTCACAAGACCGATGCTCCTCTGAAAGAACGGGTAGGTACAGCCACCAAGGAAGCCAGAAAGATATTTATTGCCCGCTATGCAGATTCCATCGGCCGCCTCATGCGTCCTGGCATCACCCTGCTGTTTACAATCATTGCCATCATCGGTATGATCTTCGGACTCTTCAACTTTGATAGCCATCCGGTAATCTGCATCCTGATGATTATCATCAGTATCCTGGCATTGGCCGGTATGACAACCGATAAGTTCAAGGATGATTTCAACGAGTCTTACAACTCCATCTTAGGCAAATACAAGAAACAAGTGCTCAAGTTCATTCAGAAGAGATGGCTGTCTGGCAGTATCGTCACTGCCTCAATCATCCTGCTGGTTGTCTTCATGCAGATTACTCCGACTGGTATGGTGCCCAACGAAGATACGGGTACCATCATGGGTGCCGTAACGTTACCGCCCGGCACCTCACAGGAACGTGCCCAGGAAATCCTCAATCGAGTAGACAGCCTGGTTGCTTCCGACCCCGCCGTACAGTCCAGAACCATTATCTCAGGCTTCAGCTTCATTGGCGGTCAGGGACCGTCCTACGGTTCGGTCATCATCAAGCTGAAGAACTGGGAAGAGCGTTCGACCATGCAAAATTCGAACATTGTGTATGCAACCCTCTTCATGCGTGCCCAAAAGGTCATCAAGGAAGCCCAGGTATTGTTCTTTGCTCCTCCTATGATCCCTGGTTATTCAGCATCCAGCGATATCGAGCTTAACATGCAGGACAAGACCGGTGGTGACCTGAACCACTTCTTCGATGTCGTAAACGCATATACGGCCGAACTGGAAAAACGTCCTGAGATCAACTCGGCACGTACCAGCTTTAACCCGAACTTCCCACAATACCTGTTGAACATTGACGCTGCCGCATGTAAGAAGGCCGGTATCAGTCCGAGTGACATTCTTACAACCTTGCAGGGATATTACGGTGGTTTGTATGCCTCCAACTTCAACAGTTTCGGTAAGATGTACCGTGTCATGGTACAGGCAGAGCCCGATGCCACCAAGAACCTGGAATCGCTCCAAAGCATCAAGGTACGCAACGGTAATGACATGGCACCGATTACCCAATTTGTATCCATTGAGAAAGTGTACGGACCGGATATCATCAACCGTTTCAACCTATACACATCCATGAAAGTGATGGTGGCTCCGGCCTCCGGTTATACTTCCGGACAGGCCCTGCAGGCCATCGCCGAAGTGGCCCAACAAAATCTGCCGACCGGCTTCGGCTACGAACTGGGTGGTATGGCACGTGAGGAGGCCGAAACAAGCGGCAGCACGACAGGACTTATCTTCGTACTGTGCTTCGTATTCGTTTACCTCTTGCTGAGTGCCCAATACGAAAGCTACATTCTGCCGTTGGCTGTATTGCTGTCCATTCCGTTCGGATTGCTGGGTAGCTTCCTCTTCGTCAACGGAGCGAGTGCCATCGGAAGCATTCCGGCTTTGAAAATGATTATCGGCTCCATGTCCAACGATATCTACATGCAGATTGCCTTGATCATGTTGATGGGTCTGTTGGCCAAGAATGCCATCTTGATTGTTGAGTTCGCCCTCGACCGTCGCAAGATGGGTATGAGTATAACCTGGGCCGCCGTTTTAGGTGCCGCCGCCCGTCTGCGTCCTATCCTGATGACATCAATGGCCATGATCGTCGGTCTGCTTCCGCTGATGTTTGCTTCGGGTGCAGGTGCCAATGGTAACCGCACATTGGGAACATCGGCCATCGGCGGTATGTTGATTGGTATGATTCTGCAAATCTTTATCGTACCCGCATTGTTTGTTGCCTTCCAGTACCTGCAGGAGAAATTCAAACCCATGGAATGGGAAGACGTAGACAACTCCGACGCTACCGCCGAAATTGAGCAATACAGTAAATAATTTGAAGAACTAAGGAAGAAGGACGGTGAAGCCTCCGCTTCATCCGTTCTTCCTCCTAAACGAAGAGATATATAAGTATGAAAGGAAAAATCATCACTCTGATGTGCGCCTCAGCCCTATTGAGCAGCTGCCACATCTATAAAGCATACGACCGCCCGGAAGATATCACGACCGAAGGCCTGTATCGCGACACGACTGCCGTGAACGATACGCTGGCTTCGGATACGGCCAACTTCGGCAACATGCCCTGGCGGGAGGTATTCACGGACCCCCAGCTGCAGGGTTACATAGAACAGGCACTGACTTCCAGTCCTGATATCCGTACTGCTGCGCTGAAAGTACAGGAAGCCCAGGCACCGCTTCTTGCTGCCAAGCTGGCCTTTATTCCTGCCCTGACCCTTTCACCACAAGGTACTGTCACCAGCTGGGACAAAGGAAAAGCCACACAAACCTATTCCCTGCCTGTAACCGCCAGCTGGCAGATTGACCTCTTCGGCCAGTTGCTGAATCCCAAGCGTATGGCCAAAGCAACGTTGGAACAAACCAAGGCATACGAGCAGAACACCCGGGTACAGCTGATTGCCAATACGGCCAATCTGTATTATACACTGCTGATGCTGGACCGTCAGCTGGAAATCACAGAAGGTACGGCCGACATCATGAAGAAAAATACCGAAACCATGCAGGCCATGAAAGATGCCGGCATCTATGGTACGACCGAAGCAGCCGTAGAGCAGAGCCGTGCTGCCTATGCACAGATTCTGGCTTCTCTGCCTGACATACGTGCCAACATCCGCGAAGTAGAAAACTCACTCTGCCTCCTGCTGGGCGAACCGGCCCACAGCATTGAACGCGGCATACTGGAAGGCCAGCAACTCCCGACGGAATTCTCAGCAGGTATACCGTTGCAACTGCTGTCCAACCGTCCGGATGTCAAAGCTGCCGAACAAGCATTGGCTGTAGCTTATTATAACACCAACACAGCCCGTGCCAACTTCTATCCGCGCATCACGCTCAGCGGTTCGGCCGGATGGACCAACAGTGCCGGTGCCTCCATTGTCAATCCCGGCAAACTGCTGGCCAGCGCCATTGCCTCTCTGACCCAACCGTTGTTCCAGAACGGCGCCAACATCGCTAATCTTAGAATAGCCAAGGCACAGCAGGAAGAAGCCAAGATTCAGTTCCAAACAGCGTTGCTGAACGCAGGAAACGAGGTCAGCAATGCACTTGACCTGTACCAAGCCTGCTCCCAAAAGGTAGAAGCACGCACCATGGAAGTAAATTCTTCAAAGAATGCTGCCGATTATACAAAAGAATTGTTTAACTTAGGGACGTCAACTTACCTGGAAGTATTATCAGCCGAGCAATCGTACCTCAGCGCACAGCTTTCCGAAGTAAGTGATACCTTCAGCCGCATGCAGGCCGTCATCAGCCTGTACCAAGCATTGGGTGGAGGAAGAGAATAACCTTTAATTCACATATCATGATTAGTCCATTAGCTTATGTAGACCCAGCCGCCAAACTCGGCAAGAACGTAACAGTACAACCGTTTGCCTATATCGAAGGAGATGTGGAAATCGGTGATGACTGCATCATCATGTCTGGTGCAAGAATCTTGAACGGAACCCGAATGGGTAAAGGCAACAAGATACATCATGGTGCAGTGTTGGGCACCGAGCCCCAAGATTTTCACTATACCGGTGAGCACACGTTACTCATTATCGGCGACCAGAATGACATCCGGGAGAATGTGGTTATCAGCCGCGGAACACACGAAGGGCAATGCACCAAAATCGGCAATGAAAACTATCTGATGGATGGTGTACACCTGTGCCACGACGTACAGATTGCCGACCATTGCGTATTGGGTATCAAGACGACCGTTGCCGGTGAATGTCGCATAGACAACTGCGTCATCTTGAGCAGCAATGTTCTGTTGCAACAGAACTGCCACATCGGTAGCTGGTCGTTGGTACAGAGCGGATGCCGAATTCCCAAAGATGTTCCGCCCTATATCATCATGGCCGGAAATCCGGCAGAATATCACGGCGTAAATGCCATGGTGTTGCAACACAAAAATCAAGTGACAGAACGTATCTTACGTCACATCATGAATGCCTATCGACTGGTCTATCAAGGAAATTTCAGTGTACAAGATGCCCTGCAGAAAATTGAAGACCAGGTGCCGATGAGCGATGAGATACACAACATCATTAATTTCATCAGCAAGTCTCCAGGCATTGTCAAATAAGGCATTCAGTCATAGACCTACGAAAGAGGCCGGGGCATCATGTCCCGGCCTCTTTTTATATCAAGTCTCTATCCAGACTTACTCAAAATGTAATGTTCCGAAGAAAGCCGGACAATGGAAATCGGGCTTCGGCAATTCAATCGGGCTCCAGGACAAAAAATGAGGGGTCTGCAGTTTGTCACCACACTTATAGAAATTGGCCCGTACCGATTTCCCGTCCATCGAATGAAGGTCGTGCAAGAAGAATACAGAAAAAGGCACCACCAGAGCTACCTCCCAACTACACTCACCCACACGTTCGTCAAAGCCCTCGCGGCCCAAAGAAGCCCAACGAGACACCTGATCCAGAATAACCTGAGAGGCATGCTGGCGATTCGACCGTGCCGAGCCGGCTCCTATTAACAGCGTTCCGGTACAGTTACACTCAATGTTGTAATACGCATCATCGTCACCGGGCATTGAAAAGAACTCCACGCACGTATCTTCCCACACCGGCCCATTGTCACGTCCCGCCATCGCACGGACCGAAGCCTCGGTCACCCGATAGTGCAACAATAATGCCTCATCGGTATAAGCCATCGCAAATTCTACTTGCGGCGCGTAAGGATAGGCCTCTTCCCAATCCACACAAGCTATCGGCTGGTAAACGACCTGGGCTTTGGCCAAAACGGCAGGTATCTCTGCCGCCTGCGGAACGGCCAGGGCCAGCTTCTTCACATACAATTCTTTCGGAGTCATAAATCTATGGTTTTAAAAACAGGAAGCAATGAATTCTTTCATAGCCGGCGTATGCTCTTCCACACTCTGCAGCAGCTTGAACTGAGCTTTGGTACGTACCAGATTATGTTCCGGATATTGGATCTTATAATAGGTATCTCCATTGATGTAATCAGCCAGGAAACGCACACACTGCATGTAAGGGAACAGAGCGGCCGCATAGGGCAGATTCTCTATTTCGATGGGAAGCAGGAATGACTTGGCCGACTCCAGATATCCTTTAGTGAAGGCCTTGAAGATATCCATGTTGAAGTTTACATGATCCAGGTTCTTGTCATCCTCCAGTCCCGTATTGGCAGCCGAACGCAGGAAATCTCCATAGTCGGAGAAAATAAACGAAGGCATCACCGTATCGAGGTCGATGACACAAAGTACCGAACCGTCTTCGTCGAACATCATGTTGTTCACCTTCGTGTCGCAGTGGCACACACGCTTGGGCAGCTTTCCTTCCCGATACAAGCGCTCTGCCTTACACATTTCTTCAGCTCTGCGCTCTATCTCATCCAAATAATACTGCACTTCCTTCACACGTCCTGCCGCATCGGCTGCTACGGCATCGTGCAACTGCTTCAGACGGAATTCCATGTTGTGGAAATCGGGAATGGTTTCACCCAGTTGATCAGGTATATCGGCCAGCATCGCCTGGAAATTACCGAATGCCTGTCCCGCATAACCCGAATATTCCGGATTGACAGTTTCATACGTCTTCGCACGGGGAATGAACACCATGATACGCCAATAATTCTCGCCGTCAAACCAATAAGTCTTGCCATTGTCGGCCGGGAGAAAGTGGAGTACTTTGCGGTCAATCTCCTTTTCGCCTTTTTCTTCCAATTTTTTACGGATGTGCCGGGTCACGGCTTCGATGTTGGACTGCAGCATATCCACATTCTGAAAAATGGCATGATTGATGCGTTGCAGTACATAATCCGGATTGCTGTTCGTCGTTACTACCTTGTAGGTATCATTGATTAGTCCCGAACCTAACGGATTGATTTCACGAACTGTATCCGCCAATTGAAAATGAGATACAATAGATAAAAGGTCTTTCATGATTGAAATTTTAAATTAGTGATTCGATATGAATGGCCAAAAATAGGCATTTAGACAGACATAAACGAAAAAAACAGGAAGAAAAACATGTTAGATTGTATAAAAACTTTCTATATTTGTCATCGAATCTTCAAAAAACACTATTTTGGCGTAAAGGAAAATGACTGTCCGTTCATTACTTTTGGGAATCATTTGCATATTTGCCGTGCAACTGCAGGCACAGAATGTCACCTTCGGTAATCTGACTACCGAAGACGGCCTGTCACAATTCTCGGTCAACAGCCTTTACATAGATGAGAACGGTATGCTTTGGATTGGCACCCGGGAAGGCCTGAACCGATACAACGGAACGGATATACAGACCTATAAACTGGAGAAAGACAACCCGCACAGTCTCTTCAGCAACACCGTCACGCGCATCACCGGCGACCAGAACGGACATATTTATCTGCTCTGCAACGACGGAGTGGCCCAACTGGACCTCCGCACCCTCCAATTCAAGACACTTCTGGTAGACCACATTCAGAGCATCTATTACCACGACGGTCTCTACATTGCCAAGAAAAACGAAATATACCTTTACAATGAAAAGACCGGGAACTTTGATCTCTGCTACCAACTTCCGGGAAAAAATCCCGAAATCTACAGCCTCCACTCCGACGGCCGTTATCTGTGGATAGGCACCACCAGTGAAGGGGTATACCGCCTGAAACAGGACAACCAGGAACTGACCCACCCCATCGAAACAGGCAACATCACCAGCATTTACGAAGACAGTGAAAAAGAATTATGGATAGGCAGCTGGGAAGACGGCCTGTATCGTGTCAAGACCGACGGTACGATTGTCAACTTCCGTCACGATGCCAACAATCCCCACAGCATCTCTTCCAATTTTGCCAGAGCCTGCTGTGAAGACAACCTGGGCAACATCTGGATAGGAACTTTCAACGGGCTGAACCGATACGACAAGAGCAACGGCCTCTTCCAAAACCATACGACCCACGACGCCAAAGGCGACGGACTGACCCATTCTTCCATCTGGTGCATCGTCAAGGACCGCCAAGGCACCCTCTGGCTGGGGACATATTTCGGCGGAGTCAACTACTTCAATCCCGAATACAACATCTACACAGCCTACCATTATTCATCTGTAGAAAAAAAGGGACTGAGCAATCCGGTAGTGGGGCGTATCGTAGAAGACAAGGACGGCAACCTATGGATTGCCACCGAAGGAGGAGGACTGAATTTCCTCGACCGACGCAAAAACGAATTCCGCTGGTACCGCACCGACAAGAACAATCCCAACAGCATTGCCCACGACAATGTCAAGGCTCTATATTATGACAAAGAGCATCAGGAAATCTGGATTGGCACCCACATGGGCGGTCTCGACCGGCTGAACCTGCATAATCTCCACTTCACCCATCACCGCATGGAGGAAGGCAATCCGAATAGCCTTCCCTCCAACATCATCCGCGACCTTGAGCCCTACGGAAAGGACAGTTTGATTGTAGCCACACAAAACGGTGTCTGCATGATAGACAAGGCAAGCGGTAAATGCCGACGACTTTTCCAGGACACCAAAGAAGGACGCAGCATCAAGATGGTAGCCGACATCGAGTTCGACAAAAATGGCGACTTATGGATAGCCGCCACCGGAGAAGGAGTATTCCGATATAGCTTCCAGACACACCGACTCAAAAGCTACCGTCACCAGCACGACGTAGCCAATACGCTGAGCAACAACAATGTTTACAGCATTCTGTGTGACAAGCAAGGCCGTCTTTGGTTTTCGACATCGGGCAGCGGACTCGACCTCTACCACCCTCAAAGCGACAGCTTCGAGAATTTTGACCAGGCGCACAACGGTCTTGTGGGCGACTGCATCTACGAAGCCCAGGAATCGCCCGTCAGCGGCAACCTGCTGCTCATCACCAACCAGGGGTTCTCCATCTTCAACCGCCACACGCACCAAGCTAAAAACTACAACCGAAGCAACGGCTTCCCTTTCTCGACCATCAACGAAAATGCCCTGTGCGTCACCAGCGACGGCGAAATCTTTCTGGGCAGCACCCAAGGGATGATTTCCTTTCATGAAATGGAACTGAATCTCCCTCCCAAGCCTTACAACATCACCCTGTCAAAGCTCTATGTCAACGGGAAAGAAATAGAAACCGGAGACGAAAGCGGCATTCTGCCCCAATCGCTCTGCTATACGCCTGAAATTACGCTTAAAGCCGATCAGTCGATGTTCACCATCGAATTCGCTACTTCAAACTATGTGCCTGCCAACAAGGACCGCATCATCTATCAGCTGAAAGGCTTCTCCGACAAATGGACCGATGCCCACAACAACGCCATCACCTATACGAACCTCAATGCTGGAACCTACACCCTGGTCATCAAGCCTCAAACGCAACCGGCAGAAATCTGCCCGCCCGTCCGGCTGACCATCCACATTCTTCCCCCGTTCTATAAGACCATATGGGCCTACCTTTTCTACATACTGGCCATTGGTAGCCTGTCATGGTATCTCATACGCACCTACAAGATGCGCATCAAGCTGAGAGAATCGCTCAAATACGAGAAGAAACATGCCCAGGACATTGAACTGCTCAACCAGTCGAAACTCCGTTTCTTTACCAACATCTCCCATGAGTTCCGCACACCGCTCACCATCATCATCTCACAGATTGAAACGCTGCTTCAGGTCCAAAATTTCACCCCTGCCCTGTACAATAAGGTATTGAGCATGTACAAGAACAGCATCCAGCTACGCGAACTAATCAACGAGCTGCTCGATTTCCGCAAACAAGAACAAGGACACATGAAAATCAAGGTCAGCCGTCACAACCTCATAGACTTTCTGTATGAGAACTATCTGCTGTTCCTGGAGTATGCTCACACCCGGCAGGTAAACCTGATTTTCCAGAAAGGAACCGATATTCTGGAGGTATGGTACGACCAGAAGCAGATGCAGAAAGTGGTCAACAACCTGTTGTCCAACGCCCTCAAGCACACTCGCCCGGCCGACACTATCACCCTGTCTGTAGGCTGTGAGAACGGAAATGCCGTCATCCGTGTCAGCGATACGGGCGAAGGTATGGACGCCAAAGAGCTGGACAAAATATTCGAACGTTTCTACCAGGTGGACTCCATCTCCTCGGACGACACCCGGCAATCAACGGGCACCGGCATCGGCCTGGCCCTGACCAAAGGCATTGTAGAACTGCATCACGGAACCATCCGGGTGGAAAGCACCTTGGGCAAGGGAACCTGCTTCATCGTCACCCTCCCGCTGGGAAACAGTCAGTTCAAGGAGGAAGAAATAGACCGTCGGGACCATGTGATCCAGCAAATCGACATCGACAAACCGGAAATGGACATCCTGCTGAAAGGTGAAATGGATGCTGACCAACCCTCCAAACCCCAGGCCGGTTCCAACAAAATGCTGGTCGTGGAAGACAATGAATCCATCCGGCAGATGCTGGCCGAAATTTTCGCTCCCTTCTACCAGGTGACAACGGCCGCCGACGGTGAAGAGGCATGGGAACAGATTGGCAAGGAACAACCCAACATCGTCGTGAGCGACGTCGTCATGCCCCGCATGTCGGGAACCGAACTGTGCAAGCGAATCAAGTCGGACTTCAACACCTGCCACATCCCCGTCGTGCTGCTCACCGCCCGCACAGCCATCGAGCAAAACATCGAAGGCCTCCGCATCGGTGCCGACGACTACATCACCAAACCTTTCAACACCAGTCTGCTCATCTCACGATGCAACAACCTGGTCAATTCGCGCATCCTGCTACAGGAGAAATTCAGCAAACAGCCGCAAACCACCGTCCAGCAACTGGCCACCAACCCCATAGACAAAGACATTCTGGACCGCGCGATGACCGTCATCGAGAAACACCTGGACGATGCCGACTTCAATGTCAACACCTTCGCCCGTGAAATGGCCATGGCCCGCACCAACCTGTTCACCAAGTTGAAAGGCATCACCGGCCAGACACCGAACGAATTCATCCTGACCATCCGCCTCAAGAAGGGTGCCTACCTGCTCCGAAACAATCCCGAACTGAACATCACAGAAATATCCGACCGCATCGGCTTCAGTTCGCCCCGCTATTTCGCCAAGTGCTTCAAGGACGTCTACCACATCAGCCCCCTCGCCTACCGGAAGGAAACGGATGCCGGAAACGACACGGAAGGAAAATCAGAAAAAGAAGACGAAACGTAAGATATCACCAGAAAGGGGTGAAATATGTACGTTTTTCACCATTCTTTGGACGGTTTCCCACAATACTTTCATCCCAAAGGTTCTACTTTTGCTCCCGAAACTTTAAAAGTCAAGAGCTATGAGGACCTCAGCCACCTTTCAAATCATGCTTCCTGTCGGAGCCGCCCTACTGACGGCATGCGGCAACGCTGCCAAACATTCCAAAGATACACAGGACTCCAAGAAGCCCAACGTCATCTACCTCATTTCCGACGATCTGGGCATCGGCGACCTGAGTTGCTACGGAGCTACCAAAATCAGTACGCCCAACCTCGACCGCCTCGCCGGCCAGGGACTGCAGTTCACCAACGCCTACGCCACTTCGTCGACCAGCACACCTTCCCGCTTCGGACTGCTGACCGGCATGTATCCCTGGAGGCAGCAGAATACAGGCATCGCTCCCGGCAATTCGGAACTCATCATCGACACGGCCTGCATCACCATGGCCGACATGTTCCAACAGGAAGGATATGCCACCGCCGCCATCGGCAAATGGCACCTGGGACTCGGTCCCAAAGGCGGAACCAATTTCAACGGCCTCATCAAGCCCAACACCCAGGACATCGGCTTCGGATACGAATACATTATCCCGGCTACCGTAGACCGTGTGCCCTGCGTCTTTGTGGAAAACGGCCGTGTGGACGGACTTGATCCCAACGACCCCATCACCGTGAGCTATGAGCACAAGGTAGGCAACTGGCCTACGGGCGAGGAAAATCCCGAACTGGTGAAACTGAAACCCAGCCAGGGACATAACAATACCATCATCAACGGTATCCCCCGCATCGGATGGATGACTGGGGGAAAGTCGGCTCTGTGGGTAGACGAAGACATTGCCGACGTCATCACCGGCAAGGCCAAGGACTTCATCATCGCGCACAAGGACCGCCCCTTCTTCCTCTATATGGGTACACAAGACATCCACGTGCCTCGTGTTCCTCATCCGCGCTTCGCCGGAAAGAGCGGGCTGGGTACCCGCGGCGATGTCATTCTCCAGCTGGACTGGACCGTAGGCGAAATCATGCATACCCTCGACAGCCTGGGCATTGCCGACAACACCCTCTTCGTGTTCTGCAGCGACAACGGACCCGTCATCGACGATGGCTATCAGGACCAGGCCCGCGAACTGCTGAACGGACATACACCGATGAAGCACTACCGCGGCGGCAAATACAGCGCCTACGAGGCCGGAACGCGCATACCGTTCATCGTGCGCTGGCCGGCCGTCATCCAGCCCGGCAAACAACAGGCCCTGTTCTCCATGATCGATGTCTACGCCTCGCTGGCCAGTCTGCTGAACCACCAGCTGCCTGCCGGAGCCGCTCCCGACAGCCGCGACCAGCTTGCGACCTTTCTGGGCAAAGATACCACCGGTTGTGAATACGTCGTCCAGCAAAACCTGAACAACACCCTTTCCATCATCCAAGGAAACTGGAAATACATCGAACCAAGCGACCAGCCGGCCATCGAATACTGGACAAAAATGGAACTGGGCAACGCCCCCCAACCCCAGCTGTACAACCTGGCGGAAGACCCTTCCGAAAAAAAGAATGTTTTCGAAGCAAATCCCGAAACAGCCGAAAAACTGGCCCGGTTGCTGGAAAGTGTGAAGGGAAAGGCCCGATAAAGCCTGTACAACAGGTGTCCTAAGATACATTATGTACGAAATTACACTATTTGTGAACTATTCATTAAATAGGTATTTTCCCGCAATCCATATTTTTGCGGCAATCTTGTACCGCATAGCAATATGTGCCGCGAAACAACCTTTATTATTAACTAACTAATTTAATATTTATGATGAGACGAAAACTCATTTTGATGTTACTTGCAGGCCTCCTATGCTGCTTCCAGAATCTGAAGGCACAGACAGGAGGTGAGATTACAGGTAAAGTAGTCGACGCAATGGGTGAACTTCCCGGTGTGAGCGTCGTTGTGAAAGGAACGACTAACGGTATCAGCACCGACCTCAACGGTGAATTCAAGTTGAGCGGTGTGAAGCCCGACGATGTCTTACAATTCTCCTTCATCGGCTACAAAACTCAAGAAATCAAAGTTGGTAACCAAAAGACATTCAACGTAACGATGGAAGAAGATTCCGAGACATTGGATGAAGTGGTCGTTGTAGGTTACCAGGAAGTACGCAAAAAAGACCTGACGGGTTCTGTCGCCAAGGCCAACATGAAAGACATTCTGTCCACTCCGGTCGCTACATTCGACCAGGCGCTGGGCGGACGTATCGCCGGTGTCAACGTAAGCTCGGGTGAAGGCCAGCCCGGTGCCACCATGAACATCACCATCCGTGGTAACAACTCTCTGACGCAGGACAACTCTCCGCTTTACGTCATCGACGGCTTCCCCGTAGAAGATGCTGAAGCAGGAAGCACCATCAACCCCTCGGATATCGAGTCCATTGACATCCTGAAGGATGCCTCGGCCACAGCCATCTATGGTGCACGTGGTGCGAACGGCGTTGTCATCATTACCACCAAACAAGGAAAAATCGGCAAGACACAGATTTCCTACGACGGCAGCTTCGGCATCTCCCAGGTGACAAAGACCTTGGACATGATGGATGCTTACGACTTCGTGAAACTGCAGGCCGAAATCGATCCGACCGGCATCGAAAGCACTTACTTCATGGACTACAACGGCAAGAAGTATTCGCTGGAAGACTACCGGAACGTTCCGCAGAACAACTATCAGGACGAAATATTCCGCACTGCCTGGCAACAGAGCCACAACGTCCGCGTGAACGGAGGTTCCGAAACGGTCCGCTACAACGCATCCGTATCCTACTACGACCAGGAAGGTATCCTGCTCAACTCCGACTACGAACGTCTGCAGGCACGTATGAACACTTTGATCAAACGGGGCAAGCTGACCGTCAACTTCAACACCAACTATTCGCGCTCCATCAAGAGCGGAAGCTCTCCTTCCGAAACATCTTACTCCGGTATGAACAACCTCTTCTACAGTGTATGGGGTTACCGTCCCGTCAACTATCCGGACGGCACGCTGAACGACCTGCTCAACAACCTGATGGACGATGACCTGGATGCCTCCAACGACTACCGTTTCAACCCCATCCTGGACCTGAAGAACGCCTATAAGAAGTATTACACGAACAACCTGCAGATCAACGGTTATGCCGAATATGAATTCATCAAGGGACTGAAGCTGAAAGTATCCGGCGGCTACACCTACGACAGCCGTCACAGCGATACCTTCAACAACTCCCAGACACGCTACGGCGGCCCGACATCGACCGACAAGGTGAACGCCGAAATCATCCGCCAGCAACGCCTCACGTGGCTGAACGAAAACATCCTCACCTACCAGACCAACTTCAAGAACAAGCACTTCCTGAACGCGATGGCCGGTGTGACACTGCAGAACTCCGACTACGAATACTATTCGCTCCGTACCAAGCAGATTCCCAACGAATCCTTGGGTATGGCAGGTATGAGCCAGGGTACCTTCGACAAATCCTCTTCGCTCAAGTCCTCCTGGGCCATGCTCTCCTATCTGGCACGTGTCAACTACAACTACATGTCCAAGTATTACGCAACGGCCTCCTTCCGTGCCGATGGTTCCTCCAAGTTCAGCAAGAAGAACCGCTACGGTTACTTCCCTTCCGGATCACTGGCCTGGAGCTTCTCCGAAGAGGAATTCCTCCAGAACATCAAGCCGGTGCTGTCCAGCGGTAAACTGCGTTTGAGCTGGGGTCTGACCGGTAACAACCGTATCGGCGAATACGACCGTTTCGCCCTGCTGGACATGATCAAATCGCACGTATCCATCGAAGACATCCCCAATACCATATATCCCTTCGACGGCAACAACAGCAACGTGGGTGTGGCCCCGATTTCCCTCCCCAACGAGGACCTGAAATGGGAGACAACCGAACAATGGAACCTGGGTGTCGACTTGGGCTTCTTTGACGAACGCGTCGGATTGACCGTCGACCTGTACCGCAAGACGACCCGCGACCTGCTGCTGGATGCCACCCTGCCCTACTCGTCCGGCTATCCCAGCGCGATGAAAAACATCGGTAAGGTGCGCAACGACGGTATCGAGCTGACGCTGAACACCGTCAACATCCGCAACAAGAACTTCGAATGGACCACCAACTTCAACATCGCATTCAACAAGAACGAAGTACTGGAACTGACCGAAGGCCAGACCAGCCTGCTGAGCACGGCCACCTTCGACCAGAACTTCAACAGCCAGCCCAACTACATCGCCAAGGTGGGCTACCCGATGGGCATGATGTACGGCTACATCTATGAAGGAACCTACAAGTACGAAGACTTCGACAAGTCGGGAAGTACTTATACACTGAAGAGCAACATCCCGCACTACACCAGCGAGAGCAACACACAGCCCGGTATGCCCAAGTATGCCGACCTGAACGGCGACGGTGTCATCGACACGAACGACCGTACCATGATCGGCCGTGGCCTGCCCATCCACACGGGAGGTTTCACCAACAACTTCCGCTACAAGGACTTCGACCTGAGCGTATTCTTCCAATGGTCCTACGGCAACGACATCCTGAACGCCAACCGCCTGTTCTTCGAAAGCGGCTTCCAGAAGAAGAAAGACTTGAACCAATATGCCAGCTATGCCGACCGCTGGACACCGGAGAACCCTGAAAGCAACATCCCTGCTGCCACCAACTCCAGCTCCAACCTCGTCATTTCGTCCCGTGTCATCGAAGACGGTTCGTTCCTGCGTCTGAAGACCGTGACGCTGGGCTATACCCTTCCGAAGACATTCCTGAGCAAGTACAAGATTGACAATGCACGCATCTATGTGGCTGCATCCAACTTGTGGACACTGACCGGCTACTCCGGCTACGACCCCGAAGTTTCCATCCGTGAAGGAGCCCTGACTCCGGGTCTGGACTTCTCTTCCTACCCGAGAGCCATGTCCGTCAGCTTCGGTCTTAACTTAGGTTTCTAATATCATAAATATTATTCTATATGAAAGCGATTAAAACAACCATATTATTCCTCCTTACGACATTGGCCATGGGTTCCTGTGATTTTCTGGACAAGGAACCTACCAAACTGACCCCCGAGGTCTACTTCAACAACGAGTCGGAAGCCACCTCGTTCCTGACTTCCATCTATGCCCCTCTGGCATCGCAGAACTATTACGGAAACTCCTACATGGATCTGGTAGCCGGCGACGACCTTTCCCACTTCGGCGGCGGACGCAACCCGTCGACCAGCGGTGCCATCGCCTGCAACAACGCCAACTCCAGTTCCCCTTACTTCAGCCGTCTGTGGATCACCCTGTATTCGGGCATCGACCGTGCCTGCACCTTCCTGGAGCACATCGACCAGACACCCGAAATCAGTGACGCCACCCGCGAGCAATACCGCTCCGAAGCCCGCTTCCTGCGTGCCTTCTACTACTTCACGCTGGTAGAGTGCTGGGGAGACGTTCCCTTCCGGACCACGTCGACCAACAGCGTCGCAGGCCTCGACATCGAACGCACCAACAAGGAGACCATCTACGACTTCATCGTGACAGAGATGTCCGAATGTGCCGGCAATCTGAAGACAGCTGCCGAACTGGGATACAAGCCCGGACGCATCTCCCGCTCCGCAGCCTGGGGCATCCTGGCCCGCGTATACCTGTTCCGTGCCGGTGAACACTACCGCGACAACGAAAGCGGAAACGCCGAACAGATCAAGGAATACTTCAAGCAGGCAGGCGTCTATGCCCAGAAGGTCATGAACGAAGGACATGCACTGGCCGTCAACTACTGGGACGTATTCATCGACATGTGCTCCAACAACTACAACACGACCGCCAACGAAAGCATCTGGGAAGTGGAATTTGCCGGTAACTATACCGACGAGGTACGTGCAGAAGGCCGTATCGGCAACCTGCTCGGCATCAAATGCCCGGACGTGTCCAACGAACAGTCCATCATCGGAAAGCAGGACCCCGGCTACGGCTACGCCTACTATTGGTCCACTCCGAAGCTCTATGACCTGTATGTGAACAACAACGACCAGGAACGCTTCTACTGGAACCTGGCTCCGTTCGAATACGTCGAGAAGACCAAAGGCAAAGGCGTGACGGGACGCAAGTTCGAGAAAGACGAACTGGAGAACGCACGTGCCCAAGGCTGGTGGGACAAGTCGTACACGTACGGAGAAGGCGATGTAGCCAACAAGACCGGCGACTACGAAGACGGAACGAAGCTCAACAAATCGCGCGCCTGCGGCAAGTTCCGCCGGGAATACGAGTGCCAGAACGAGAAAAAGAACAAGAACTATACGTCCATCAACTTCCCCCTGCTGCGCTATTCGGACGTTCTGCTGATGCTTGCCGAATCGGAGAACGAAGTGAACGACGCCCCCACCACGCTGGCCTACCAATGCCTGAACGCAGTCAGAACCCGCGCCGGTGTCGATGCCTATGCTGAAGGTTCGCTGAGCAAGGATGCCTTCCGCCAGGCCGTCAAGGACGAACGCGCCATGGAGCTCTGCTTCGAATACACCCGCCGCTTCGACCTGATCCGCTGGGGAGAATACATCAAGAATATGAACGAACTGGCTCCGCTGGCCCAGCAGGGCGACGGAAGCAACTGGAACGGCGGCGACAAGTACAGTGTATGGACCTACTTCCAGATCAGCGACGCATACAACTACTTCCCCATCCCCGATAGCGAAATCTCCGTCAACAAGAAGATCACGCAGAATCCCGGCTGGTAATCACATCATCCGACAAACCATTAAACGCATAAAAGATTATGAAACTGAATAAACTCCTCATATTGACTGCCATAACGGGCCTGGCCTTCACGTCGTGCGAGAACGAGATGAAGCAGGACCCCGAACTCGACGTTGTGGCCACAGGCGACGGCGTAAACTACGACGGACAGACCATCACCGTACAGAAAGGAACGCCCATCACATTCCAGCTGGGCGGCGAAAACGACTTCCTCACGTTCTTCAGCGGGGAAGCCGGAAGCAAGTATGAATACAAAGACCGTGCACAGGTAGCGACCGACCAGATTGAAAGCTCCAAGCTGACACTGGACATCAAGACCGAATACGGCAAACTGGACATGATAGACTTCAAGGTGCTCATCTCGAAGACCTTCGAAGGACTGAACAAGAGTAACTTCGAAGCCGACTCCATCCTGGTGGAACAGCACGACGGATGGCAGACCCTCCTGTCCACCGCAGACCTGCCCAACCCGACCAGCACCAAGAGCTACGAACTGGACATGCTCCCCTATCTGGGAGAGCGCGTCGCGCTGGCCTTCGTCTACAAAGGCGTGGACAACTCACAAACCCAGCCCAAGGTCTACATCCAGAACCTCCAGATTGTCAACCAGATGACCGACGGCACATCGTCCTCACTGGCTGCTTCCTCCCTGGGCTTCACCCCGCTGAACATGATGTACAAGCATAACCTGAGCGACCAGAAGTCCATGACGTCCAACCGCCCCTACGGCACCGTCAGCAACAACACGAGCGGCATCTGGAACATGTCCAACATGAGCAGCTTCTTCATCCACAGCTCGGGCGGCGGGTCTCCGCTGAAGTACAGCTGGCTGACGTCCAACCTCTTCATGGTCAACGCCTGCACCCCCGATGCCGGTACGCCGCTGAAGAACATCTCACAGAGCCTCGACAGCTATACCTACACCTACACGGAGGCTGGTACCTACACGGCTACGTTTGTCGCAACAAACGGCAACTACGACCAGCAGAAGCGAATCACACGCGAATTCACCGTCAAGGTTACGGAATAAAAGAATCTCTATGACACAAGACTTCTAACCTCAAGACATTGACATAAAAACGTATTCGCACCCTACTTATCCCAACGGGAGGAGCCTCACGAAGCTCCTCCCGTTTTTTTCTTCACGCCGCTCCTTCCCCCGCAAACCATTGCTTTCTTTCCTGGAAAGCATTGCTTCTTCCACAGCAAAACATTGCTTCTTTCAGGCGAAAACATGCCCGCTTTTGCAGGGGTACATTCCCGGCTGCCGATTTGCCCGGCCCAAAGCGTCCGTTTGCCCTGCTTAAACGGACGGTTTACCCAGCTTAAACCGTCGCTTTGCCCAGCTTGGACAATCGCTTTAAGCCGGGCAAACGGACGACGGAATATCGGGAAGCGGCAACGCCGCCACCACCCGGCTTGCAAAACCCCGGGAATATCCCTACATTTGCAGAAAACAAGAACGTATGCAAGACTCTTTCAACCTCCGTTTCTCCCCCTTGCAGGGGTATACCGACGACGTCTACCGCCAGGCACACGCCCGCTGCTTCGGCGGCGTGGAATGCTACTACTCCCCCTTTGTGCGGGTGGAGCACGGTGAAATCCGACGGAAGGACGTGCGCGACGTGGAGCCCGACAACAACCGGGGCCTGCGGCTCGTCCCCCAGCTCATTGCCTCCGACACAGAAAAAGGGGAACGCATCCTGTCGCTCTTTGCCGACAAGGGCTGGCAGGAAGCCGACGTCAACCTGGGCTGTCCCTTCCCCGTACTGGCCAAACGGCACAACGGAGCGGGCATGCTGCCCCATCCCGACGAGGTGGAACAGCTGCTGACAACCCTCTGCGAAAAGTTTCCGCAGATGCGTCTGTCCGTCAAGCTGCGCCTGGGTTGGGAACGGCCCGACGAATGTCTGGCTCTGCTTCCGCTGCTCAACCGTCTGCCGCTGGCAGACATCATCCTGCATCCCCGCCTGGGCAAGCAGCAATACAAGGGTATGGTGGATATGAAGGGATTCAGAACGTTCTACGAAGGCTGTGAGAAGCCGCTCTTCTACAACGGCGACTTGCTGACGACGGACGACATCGACCGCATCCGCCACGAGTTTCCGCGGCTGGCAGGCGTGGTCATCGGCCGCGGACTGCTGGCCAATCCGGCGCTGGCACTGGAATATGCGCAGGGGAAGTCCCTGACGGAAGAAGAGAAAAGGGAACGGATCAGACAGATGCACACCGACGTGTTCTGTCGCTACGCCGACCGGCTGGAAGGCGGCGACCAGCAACTGCTGATGAAGATGAAGAGCTTCTGGGAATATCTGCTACCCGACGCCGACCGCAAGGCCCGCAAAGCCATCCACAAGGCGACGCGTCTGGAAGCTTATCAACAAGCTGTCAACAGCTTGTTGAGGTCCTGAACACAGGTTGTAGA
The DNA here is from genome assembly GCF_900128475.1 of Mediterranea massiliensis. Lineage (GTDB taxonomy): Bacteria > Bacteroidota > Bacteroidia > Bacteroidales > Bacteroidaceae > Bacteroides > Bacteroides massiliensis_E. The sequence continues at coordinate 234,602 of NZ_LT635839.1, forward strand.
CAACATTCAGGCACGGAGTGCACAGCCTCAAAGGGCCATGCAGTCCGTGCCTGAACGTTTATTATATCCTTACAGACAAGGAATGAATCTCAGCTTGTAGGAATGTTCCTCCTGAGATACACGATAGATGGGGAGCGTGTCGACATCGCTGCCGCAGCTGGCGTTACCCACACCGCGCATAACGGCATCCAGATGGAGCACGATGTACGGACGGGCTGTCAGTTCCCACATGTGCTGTCCCTTCATCAGGTCCTCGTCGGTATAGCGCAGAGCCGAGAAGGAAACGTTGCCTTCCGTGCGGATGCAGACACCCTTGCCCGAAGCGTCGGTCAGCTTCAGTTCGCGCAGGCCTTCACGGTTGCCCATGGACTGCGGCTTGACATACTTCTCGGCCATATCGTCCACGGTCGTCGTATAGCGGCCCACCATGCAGCCGTCCTTGCGGTCGTTGTAGTTCTCCCACGGACCGTAGGCGTAGTAGTCCACCTGGCTCAGCGAAGGATTGATGCCGCACACCAGGCCGCAACGGCGCAGATCGGCCGTATGGGGCTGGAACACGGCGTCCAGATCCATCGTACCGTCGGGGGCAAAGGTGTAGGTAATCTGCGTGTCGCAGAGCGAACCCTTACGGACGGTCTTCACCACGACTTTCGCACCGTCCTTCGTCACCGTGCATTCGCCTTCGGCCTCAAGCCCGTTCTCCGTACGGGTAAACTTGTCGTTCTCTATCCAGCGATGGTTGTCGTAGACAAAGCCCTGACCTTCGCTGACAACGGCTTGGCCGTTCATCACCAGCGACGTCATCTGACCGTTCTTGCGATTGAAGACAGCCTCCACGTTGGCGTTCTTTACGCGGACGGTGCTTTCCGTCTCTTCCACCTGCAAGGCCAGCTTGCGGCCGCCCTTGGTCGAGAGTTCGGGCAGCGGACCGCGCTCCAGCAACGTGTATTGCTGCTGTGCCACTACATGACCTGCCGGTGCCCAGGAAACGGCTTCCTTCTTGCATACCTGGAGGTTGAGCATCACTTCCTCGCCCGCCTTCTGTACCTGGCGCAGCTTGAGGGTGTTCAGCTTCAGCGTGACGGCCAGCGAGTCGTCGGGCATCACGCGGTCCAGCATCATGCTGTCGGCCGTCAGTGCCACGCCGTCCTTCACGGCCTGCCAGCGCAGGTAGAAACCGTCGAGCGGCAGGAAGTCGTAGGTGTTCTTCAGCAGCACGCTGACTTCATCCTTCGGTACATCCACTTTCAGGAGGCCGAAGTGCACGTACTGGTACGCTGCCTTCACCTCCTTCAGCTTCGGCGACTCGTCGCGCGTGGCGGGGATGATGCCGTTGGAGCAGAAGTTGCCCTGATGGGGGCCGGGGAAGTCATAACCCGTGTGCAGGCGGTAGATGCCCTTCTTCATTTCGTGAGGCTCGTAGATGGCCTGGTCCACCCAATCCCAAATGGCACCGCCGATGGTGGACGAACTGCTTTCGATGCTCTGCCAGTATTCCTTCAAGTTACCGATGGCATTACCCATGGCGTGGGCATATTCGCAGATGAACATCGGCTTGTCGAAGGAGTTGACATACTTGTCCATCCACCGCATGCCCGGATACATTTTCGAATAGAGGTCGCTGAAACGGTTGCCACCGAAATCCTTTCCGTCGCGCGTTCCTTCGTAGTGGATGGGACGATTGTCCAGACGGCGGGCTGCATCGTAGCAGGCCTGGAAATTGCTGCCGCCTCCGGCCTCGTTACCCAAGCTCCAGAAGATGACAGACGGATGGTTGCGGTCGCGCAGCACCATGCGGTCAATGCGGTCCACAAAGGAGGGAATCCACGACGGCATGTCGCTGATGGACTGGTTGGCATGATTCTCAAGGTCGGCCTCATCCATGGTATAGAGTCCGAAGTAGTCGAACATGGCGTACATCTTGGCCGCGTTCGGATAGTGGGACGTACGGATGGTATTGATGTTGTTCTGCTTCATCAGCAGCACGTCGCGCAGCATCGACTCCACAGGCACGGCACGGCCATAGACGGGATGCGTGTCGTGGCGGTTGGTTCCCTTGAAGAACACGCGCTGGCCGTTGATGTACACCAGCGAACCGCGTATTTCGATGTCTCTGAAGCCATACTTGGTGGAGAAGGCCATCTCGTCCTTGCCTCCCTCGCGCTGGACAACGTGCAGCGTGTAGAGGTTCGGCGTCTCGGCCGTCCAAAGCTGCAAGTCCTTCAACGAAGAAAACAGTGCTTTCGCCTCCACTTCGCGGTCTTTTTCAGTGAACGAAACAGTGAGTTCCTTTTCGGCTACCAATGAGCCGTCGGGAGCCAGCAGGCGGAGGGCTATGTCTTTCTTGCCGTTCAGCCCGTCGCGATTGTCGAGTTTCAGGGCAACAGAGAGCTCACCGGCCTTATATCCGGCCTGCGCATCGAGGCGGGAGGTGATGTAATGGTCGCGTACGCTGACCTTCGGAGTGCTGTACAGACAGACGTCGCGGAAGATACCGCTCATGCGGAACATGTCCTGACACTCCAGATAGGAGCCGTCGCTCCAGCGGAACACCTGTACGGCCAGACGGTTGCGGCCCGTACGCAGGTATGGAGTCAGGTCGAATTCGGCCACGTTGTTGGCCCCCTGTGTATAGCCCACGTATTTACCGTTCAGATAAACCAGCGCGGCGCTGTAGATACCTCCGAAGTGGATGAAGGTGCGACGGTTCTCCCAGCCTGCGGGCAGGTCGAAGAAGCGCACGTAGGAACCCACGGGGTTGATACCATAGTTCTTGCCCCCGTCGTTGAATCCCTTGCGGGCGTCGATGTAGGGAGGCGTATTGGCATGGGGATATTCCACGTTGGCATAGATGGGGCGGTCGTAGCCCTGCATCTCCCAGTTGGAAGGCACGGGGATGGTTTCCCAGCCCGACACGTCGTAGTCTTCCTTGTAGAAGTTCAACGGACGCTGCGAGGGCTCGGGCACAAAGTGGAACGCCCAGTCACCGTTCAGCAGCAGGTAGCGCGAGCTGTGGCTGTCGACCCACGGCGTGCGGTAATACTCGGCATCGGCCGTCATCTCGGCTTCGCTGGCATAGGGCAGGTAGGTGGCGTGACCCACTTCCTTGTTCTCCTCAAAGCGGGTTTCGTCTTCCCAATAGGTGCGCGAACGCTGCACCACCTGCTCGGCCATGCCTTCGGGCATCGGCATCGGGCTGACCTCGATGGAGAAGAGTGTTTCCTTCTCGTCCTTCAGCCCGTCCTTGGCTGCCAGAGCCAGCTGGCCGGACTTGTTGCAAACCATAATCAGGTCGGGGCTGTTGGAGGGGAATATCTGTACAAACTTTCCGTTCTCGCGGACGATCCACAACTGCGACTCGTCCGAACCGTTGTTCTCCGTGATGCCCACCGCCTGTCCGGCCTTGTTGTGAAAGGCCTTGTTCTCGAAGGGGTTGAGGATGCGGAAACTGCCCGACAAGTTGCTGAGGACCCATTGCTGCAGCTGGTCGGCCGCACGCTGCTTCACCAGCAGGGCTTCTCCGCCACCTGCCTTATAACCGATCACTTTTCCTTTTTGCCCGGCCGGCGCTATGTTGTACAGCTTGTCCTTGGCAAAGTCAATCTGCGCACCGGCCACGCTGAGGGCCCATACGAAGATACATGCTAAACTTACTAAGATTTTTTTCATTGTATTTATTTACTGACTGTCATTTCTATTTCACTAAAGATACACCGACCTCTTCCAGCTCTACTACGGCCGGAGCGGCATCGGGAGTCGTGGCGTCGAGCTTGATGAAACGGGCCTTCTGCGGCTGGGCAAACTTGACGGTCTGCGGCAACGGGTTGTGCATGATGTTGCTGAACTCGCCGTTGGCCGATACTTCGGTCCACGCCTTTCCGTCCATGCTGACATAGAACTTGTAGCGGTAGGCCATGGTCGGCTTGGCCTGCTCGTTGAGGGGCGCATAGGTAAAGCCCTTCAAGGTCACGTCCTTGCCCAGGTCAATGACAAGCGGCTGGGCAGACACTTTCTTCCACGAGTCGCGGGACAGGTCGTTCCATTGCGACGATGCCTGCTGCTCTTCCACATCGGGAGCATAGTAGGCAGCCACGTTGCTGATGTGCGCTTCGAGACGGCTGCTTCCAATCGTGATGCGCAGTGCCTCGGCCTCTACCTCGGGGAAGCGGAGCATGCGCTTGTAGCCCACCGTCGTACCTTCGCCCAGCAGTTGCCACTGCCCGCCTACGCGACCCTCCACGCGGAAGCTCTCCACGCGCTGTCCGCGTGCGATGTCTTCCTGCAGCAGGACTACATTGATCTTCGACGAAGGCTTCAGCTTGTACACTCGCTGGTCGCCCGATGCGGCATCCCACATCTTCTGTCCCTTCTTCACCCGATTGTCGGCAAACGCCTGCTGACGATAGGCCGCAAACTCTTTCAAGCGGGCCACGTCGGCCTCATGAATGTGGCCGCGACGGTCGGGCGGGATGTTCAGCAACAGCACGGAGTTATAGCCCACCGACTGGAAATAGATGTCGGCCAGGTGCTTCAGACTCTTCACCTTGCCGTTTTCACTCTCATGCCAGAACCAGCCCGGACGGATGGAAACGTCGACCTCCGAAGGATACCAGAACAGCTCGGTGGCATTCTTCAGCATCTCGCGGCTGCCCAGGTCCTTTGCCTGACTATAAACGCCCAGCCGCTTGTTGCTCGCTTCGGAGCGGGCATAGATGCCGGGAGCCAATACGGTGGCGCTCCACTCCGTTTCACGACCCAGGCCCCGTTCGTTGCCTACCCAGCGGACGTCGTCGCCCATGATGGCCATCACGGCCTTGGGTTGCAGGCGCTGGATGGTCTTGTAGAAGGCATCCCAGTCGTACACCTGCTTCTTTCCGTTGGGGCCTTCGCCATTGGCACCGTCAAACCACACTTCGTGCACTTCGCCATAGTTGGTCAGCAGCTCGGTCAGCTGTTCGATAAAAAATTCGTTGTAGCGGGGAGAATCGCCATAGCACTCGGCATTGCGGTCCCAGGGAGAGAGGTACACACCGAACTTCATGTCATACTTCGTACAGGCGTCGCGCAGTTCCTTCACCACGTCACCCTTTCCGTCCTTCCAGGGAGAAGAGGCAACCGAATGTTTCGTGGTCTTGGTGGGCCACAGGCAGAAACCGTCGTGATGCTTGGCCGTGAGCAGCACCATCTTGAAGCCGGCTTCCTTCAGGGTACGCACCCATTGTTCAGCATCCAGGTCGGTAGGATTGAACAGGGCGGGATCTTCCTTTCCGTCGCCCCATTCCCTGTCGGTAAACGTATTGATTCCAAAATGCAGGAAAGCCGTCAGCTCCATCTGCTGCCACTCCAACTGCTGGGGAGAGGGAACCAACCGGGCAGCCATTGACACTTTTTGTTCCAACGTCGCATGCTCAGGAAATTGTACATGCTTCACATACACTTCCGCATCCTGCTGGGCCTGTCCCCACAGCGGAAACACACCCAACAGACACGTCACAAGAAATGATTTTAATTTCATAAGACTCGGGGTTAAACATTATTTGCGACAAATATAATGAAAGCTGAGCGGAGAGACAAAAGAAAAGGCATTGTTTTACAATTAAATTGTCATGAAATACCTCCTCAAGCGACAAAAACAAGAAAAGCCTGCACGATTTTCCTTAAAAGGACGAATCATCATGCAGGCTTTTATAAAGTAAAAAAATCCAATCCAGCGGTGCTTAACGCTTCAGCTTCACGTCGAAGCTGGCGGCATCCTTGCAGGCGAAGCGGAGGACGGTCCGTTTCTTGTCAATGGAAACGACTTGACAGAACGGCGTTTCGTCCACCTGCCAGCGGCCTTTCAAGGTCAAGGTCAAGGGGATTTCCTGACTTTTGTTGCCAATCCACGGGCGGGAGTAGATGCTGCGTTCCTTACGCTTGCCCTGCTCGTCGAAAGCCTCATCGCTGGGGCCGCTGTAGAGGGCCAGGTCGGGCTGGGCCACGGTGAGACAAACGTGATCGCCTTCCTGCCGTACCATCACCAGGCAGGAGGTATCGGCGGCCTGCACCAGTCCGTCCTTGGGCAGAGACCGGGGTGTCTCGAAGAGCACGTAGGAAGTCAGCCTGCCGTCGGCCGTACGCACGATGTGGGCGTTGCGGTCCTGCTGGAGCACCTGATAGCCGGGCTTGCGGGCAAACTGCTTCAGCGCGCCGGCATCGGTACGGGGCAGGACAACATATTCGTAGGACGCGCCTTTCGGGGCTTTGCCGTGCTGCAGGATGAGCGATACCCAGTCGCCCGTCGTGGGCTTCACACTGCGTTCGCCCACGGTGGTCTGCGGGAAGTTCTTTTCAAATTTGGCCGATTTCATCGTTGTCTTCGGCAGATAATAGCCCACGCCGTTGGGGTCGAGATAGGTGGTGCCGTTGTCCTGATAGGCCTCCCAATAGTTGCGGAACTCGGGCGTAGTGGCCGCCAGCTGGAAGACGGTGGTTTCTGTCGGATAGTCGGCGTTCGTGTTTTCGATGTCCGAGCCGAGGCAGACGATGGTGCCGTCCAGGAAGTGGTAGGACTTGCGGGCACGCAGGGAGCCGTTGTACTTGTCGTGCTCGTGCAGCTTCATGCCGAAATTGCCGTTTTCACCGCTCTGCGAGAGTCCGCCGGCAAAGGCTTCGTCGGAATAGAGCATCTCTTCCATGCCCGAATAGATGTCTACGTTCAGGACGTTGGCACGCAACTGGTCGAAAGGCAGGTGGATGCTGGTGACACCCGGTATGCGGTTCCAGTCGAAGCCGGCTTCCTGCCAGCCGCTGGTGGTGAAAGTTACCATTTCATCGGGCTTTCCCGTCAGAATCTGCATGCTGCCGTGGGCCAGGTAGCGGCCGTAGAAGTTGGCGTCCAGGTAGTGTTCGGCCGCCCAGAGGTAGCGCGAATGGCCGCGTACCACGGCCGCCCAGTTGTCGCGACGCTGCACGCTGACGCATCCGTAGCCCAAGGCCAGGTTGCCCTGCGGATCGGTTTCGGGACGGAAACCCTGCGCCTCCAGTTCCTGTTTCAGCCGCTGTTCCTTTTTGCTCGATGTGCGGGGCAGGTAGTCGGGATCGTTTTCGTTCACCCGGCCGGTATACTCCATCAGGCGGAGGTAGGCGGCAGCCATGTCGGCGTCGTAGGGCTGACGACCGTCGGGGGTACCGGCAAGGGCCATTGTGGCATACTGTACGGGGATGAGCTGCCCTTTGCCGTTGGGATGGCGACCCGACATGGAGAGCGACCACTGGCGGGTGTTGCAATAGAAGCGCATGGTGAGCAGGGCCTTCTTCACCGTCTGGTGAGCCAGTTCGGATACCCGGAACTGCGTGCCGCTCAGCAGGTAAATCATGTTGGTGGCACCGTCCAGGCCTCCCACTGCATAGGCAGGATAGTTGTTGCAATGGTGGAAGCAGGCGCCGTCGCTCTTGAAGGAGCCCATCAGCCCGTCGGCCGGACGGCAGCCGTAGTCGAGCCAGCGGGAGAAGGAACGCAGGTACTGCACCTTCTCGGGCGAGTCTTCCATGATGAGGATGCTGGCCATGCGTCCCTGTGTCTGGGTGTTGAAGGAGTCGATGTCGATGCCGTTCACTTTAGGCATGGGGTAAACTTCGTTGGTGATGGCATACCAGCGCAGCGTACGTTCGGCCTCGGACAGTTTGCCCGCCTCGCGCAGCACGTCCTTCATCAGGAAGTAGGCCACGTAGAGGCCGCGCATGCTGTAACCGTAGTGGTGGATGTTGCCCCAGCAGCTGCCGTAAGCCACGCCCTGGTCGGTGATGTGGTCGTACATGGCCAGGAACTTCTGCCGCAACTCGTCGCGCAGCGTGTCGTCCTTGGCGTTCAGATAGGCAGTGGCGATGCGCTTCATCAGGTTGAAATAATTGTTCATCTCCATGCCCAGCTTGGTAAACATGTCCTTGTCCCAGCCGGGTATCATGCGTTCGTAGGCCTCGGCCTGACGCACCATGAAGATGGGCAGACCGCTCACCTTGCCGTTCTTGTAGGTAACCTGATAGAAGTCATACGCCTGGCGGATGGCCTGCATCTCCTTGTCGGTCAGCTTGCCGGGCGTGTAGAGCATGTCGCGGAAGCGGGTTTCCATCCGCTTGATGTCGGCCTTCTGCCGGTCGTCGAGAGGCGTCAGGGCGATTTCGGGCTTCCAGAGGGAGTGCTCGTAGATGACGAGCCAGTGGTTCGTCGTGCCCTTGTTGACGAAAGGCACCTGCACGTCGGCCGTCTGCTGGCGGGCATCCACCTTGCTGGCCGTGACGATGTGGTCGAAGCAGAGCTTGCCCCGGACGTCGGGGGCCACGATGCGCAGTTCGTTCATGCCTTCTTCGGGCACGCCCTGCATGTCGCGTTCGTAGCACACCCACGCGGCACGCCAGCCTGTGAAGTTGATACCAAAGGGGAAGGAAGTGCAAAGTTTGCCGTCCTTCAGGAATTCAAAGCGTATCTGCTTGTCCTGAGCCTGCTCGTTGTATACCCACACGATGAAGGCAGACAGATAAGTGTCCTTGCCCGTAGGGTCTTTCTTCTCGAACATCAGGTCTTTCTTCACGCTGAGTACGTCGCCCGGTCCATACTCCCAGCCGAGGCTGTGAAGGCCGTCCTTATAGTGCTCGTCGTTGATGGCCAGACGGGAGCCGCCATCCACCACCATGTATGCCGGTACTGCTCCGTCTTCAAAGGAGAGCAGACGCTCGTTCTTCACGACCTGTGCCTCTGCCTGCGAGGCCAGAAAAAGTCCCAGAAGCGCAGCCGCGCCGCGGGTCCATTTGTTGAAATGCGTCATATTCTGTTGGTTTATTTAAGGTTGTTGCAATGTCGTCTTCATTCGGTCACGAAGAAACGACATTCCCGGCAAACCGACAGGCAAAATCGTACAAAACAATGACAAAATAGTGGTTAGTGGTGAGCGGTTAGTATCATAAAGATGCTTACAGCTCATCACTAACCACTAACCACTAACCGCTATCCTTTTCCTCCCTTCCGCTTCAGGTACTCGTAGCCGAAGCGGCAGCGGAGGCAGTCCTTGCGGTCGCAATACTCCTTCTGGAGCTGGATGATGGCCTGCGAGTCGGCAGCGGTCGAGACGGGCAGGCCGGCCCCGCTCCACATCCGCGTGATGTAGTTGTTCTCGGCCTTCAGGGTTTCCAGCAGGGCTGTGGCCCGCTCGCAGAGGCTTTCTTCCTGCCGGTGCTGCCCGTAGGCATAGAGGAAGGGAACGACGGTGTTGATGATGACCAGGTCGAGCGCACCGCGGCCCATCTGCTTGGGCTGACGGACGGAAGTCTTGCCGAAGGTGAAATGCTCCTCCCAATAGGAAGAGGTGCCCACGGCCAGCAGTTGGCGCAGCTCGTCGGCCGTGCGGGCCTCCATCACCCGCGAGAATAGCGTCTGCCCGCGATGGTAGAGGTCGGCCAGCTGGGCCAGGCGTACATAGGGGAAGCCGCCGGGACGCTGGCGCAGGAGCCTCCAGCGCGAAGGGTCCAGCGGAGCGGGCAGGCTGAACTTCTGCCGCAGGTAGCGATACTCCTTCTGGAGGCGGAGGTAATAATCACCATAGTCGGGCCGCTCCTCGTCCAGCAGGCCGGCCATGCCGAGGAAGAAGGCTTCCACCTGAAAGAGGTTGTCGCGGTGCTTGTCCACGGCACGGAAGGGGACGAGCCGCGCCCAGGCCTCGAAAGCGTCGCTGTTCAGCCCGAAGCCGTAGTTGCGGGCCAGGGTGACGAAGAACACGTCTTCCCAATGGTTGCCGTAGGCGTCGAGACGGGCACGGATGTCGCGCGCCTTCCGTTCGAAGCGCTCCACCTGCAGGGCCGAGAGCCAGGAGTGTACCGTCAGCTTGGGCAGGGAGGACAGGATGGAGTAGCAGGGCGGATGAATCTCCGAACGGCGCAGTTCGTCGTAGCGGCGGGCCACGTCGGCGGGGGAGGGCAGGGCGGGCCGGGGGGGGGGGTGGGCGTGGCGGGGGGAGAAGGGGGAGGGGGGCCCGNAGCGGTCGTGCAGCTCCACGTTGCCCACCCACAGGATGCCGTTCAACTTCAGCTTGGCGTTGAAGAAGTCGGGGCCCGCATCGGTGTTGGGCAGGCCGGGGTCAATGACCTCCACCTGCTGGCCGTCGGTAGTGCGCAGTTCCTGCAAGGGGAAAATCTTGTGTTTCCAAAGGTAATGTAAAAGGTGTTCCATATCTGTAGCGGTTAGTGGTTAGCGGTGAGTGATGAGTGGGTCCTGCGGGAGAGGCAGCGATAGGGTGAACTCGCTGAAACGCCCCTGCACGCTCTCTACGCTGACGTAACCACCGTGCTCGCGAGCCACGTTCATCACGTAGTTCAGGCCGAGGCCGAAGCCGGAAACCTTCTTCTGCCCGCTGCCGTCGTCGCGGGGCAGCACACGTTCGAACTTGTCGAAGATGGTGCGCTGGGCCGAAAGAGGGATGCCGATGCCGTTGTCGCGGACACTGATGCGGATGAAATCACCCTCCTGACACGAGGCGATGCGCACCTCCACCGTGTCCTTGGAGTATTTCAGGGCGTTGTCTATCAGGTTGGAGAGGGCTTCCTTCAGGAATTCCATGTCGGCATAGACTTCCCCCGCCTGCAGGTCGGTATGGAAGGTGACGGGCTTCGTGGCCTTTGCCTCGAACACCTGTATCAGGTCGTCCACGGCGGGACGCAGGGGATGCCAGTCCTTGGTGAGCAGCAGCTGGTGATGCTCCATCTTCGAGAGGGTGAGCACCCGGTTGGTCAGGTCCAGCAGATGCAGGCTCTCCCGCTCCAGCAGGTCGAAGTGCTCGCGCTTGCGTTCGGGCTTGTTGTCCAGGCGGCCACTGCGCAGGTTCCTCGCCGCCATCAGCAGGGTGCTGATGGGTGTCTTCATGTCGTGCACCATGGCGTAGGAGAAGTCCTCACGCATCTGCGACAATTTATCTTGCCGCTGGATGATGTCCACCTGCTTGAAGATGCCGAAAGCCAACAGGAAGAAGCCTGCCACCGTGCCCAGCAGGTAGTAGAGCTGCGACCCGACGGTTTCGGCACGAAGGTTGAGAAGGCGGGCCCGCACGCCTTGCAGGCTGTCCAGCGGGATGACGAACGTGCGCCGATGCTCCAGCTCCCGTTCGTAGTCGTCGAAGTAGCGCAGGGCGGAGCGGAGCACCACGGCCGAGTCGCCCGCCAGCTGCACCGTGTCCAGCCGGAAGCGNTAACGGTTAGCGGTGAGTGCAGGTACCAACCGCTAACCACTCACCGCTTACCGCTACAAAAGTAACTTCTTTTCCCTTTCCCTCCAACTCCGTTAACGTAAAGATAACGTAACGTTAACCTTCCGTTTACCTGAGAGGACTTATCTTTGCAACGTCAACCAGAAAACAAATGTCACAATGGAAACAACTTTCAAGAACCGCATGACCCGCTTCCTCGCGAAAGAAACGGAGTCGCTGACGGGTAACGACCCCGTCAAAAAAATCCTCGTCCTGGCAGCCGTCGGGCTGGCAAGCTTCATCGTCTGCTTCGCAGCGGGCTACTATATCGGAAAATATATGGCCATCTTTTATTGAATCCTATCATTCACGCTTTATGGAAACAACTGCACAACCCAATCAGAACCCCGCCTCGCAACCGGACGGCATGGAAGTCAAAATCAACCCGGGACGAATCACCGTTTACGTCGTCGTGTCCTACCTGCTGGTCATGTTCGCCAGCTCGGCCCTCTACATCTACATTTGGGAAGAATTCTCCCTTTACAACCTGGGCCACTACATCGGGCTGCACTGGGGAAGAAGCATCTTCTGGCTGATTCTTCCCGTAGTCGGTCTTTACATCCTGCTATACAGCCTGCTGGGATACTTCATCAACGGACGCAGCCTGAAAGGCCTCCGCTGGGCCTGCGACTGGAAATCCATCGGCCTCGCCCCCACCCGTCCCGTTCCCTTGAAGCATTACCGCCTGTTGTTGCTCCTGCCCGGCATCCTGATGGGCCTGCTGCCCGTGCTGCACGGCTTCTGCACCGGCAATGCCACGGCCTACATCTTCGGCATCATAAGCCTGCTGTGCTGCTCGTCCGACTTCATGATGTGGTACAAGCTGCGCCCCTTCGACGACGAGGATTTGTTCCGACCGGGGAAAAACACGTCCCAAGGCACCGTCATCCGACGCAACTACACGAAATAGAGCTGCCTGTTTGTCAAGAAAGGCAACCAAGCTTTCCGAAGCCCCGTTTTCAGGTGTTTTTCAGGTACTACCTGAAAGGCTTTCAGGTAGTACCTGAAGGGTCTTCAGGTAGGGACTGAAAGGTCTTCAGGTACGGACCTGAAATGTATTCAGGTTTTTCAGGAATAGCACCTGAAAAATCGGATACTGATTATCAGTAGATTAGTCGTTTTCGACAGAAAAGGCACAGCTCGACGCCGGCAAGCCTTTCTTCCTTCGGATGAAGCCTCCGTTTGTCAGGAATATTCAGCAAGAAAGGAGCATAACGGCAGACACGCTCCCACCCCGTTATTGTTAACAAGTCGATAATGAAGGCTGTTTGCGTCAGAAAAGTCCTATCTTTGAATAAGATAGGCGGCACCTCGGAAGTAAAAAGCTGAAAACTACGTTTTCGCTTTTGTACTTCTCTCGGTTTGCACTATATTTGCACACATTAATATAATAAGAAAACAGAGAACAATGAAAATAGCACTGATCGGTTATGGCAAGATGGGCAAGGAAATAGAACGCATTGCCCGTAGCCGCGGACACGAAATTGTCTGCATCATCGACATCGACAACCAGGAAGACTTCCAGTCCGAAGCCTTCCGCTCGGCCGATGTGGCCATTGAGTTCACCAACCCCAAGGCTGCCTACGGCAACTACATGAAGACGTTCGAGGCGGGCGTGAAGCTCGTGTCGGGCAGCACGGGCTGGACGGAAGAGCACGGCGAGGAAGTGCGCCGCCTCTGCACCGAAGGCGGACGGACGCTGTTCTGGTCGAGCAACTTCAGCCTGGGCGTGGCCATCTTCTCGGCCGTCAACAAGTACCTGGCCAAGATTATGAACCAGTTCCCCGGCTACGACGTCAGCATGAGCGAGACGCACCACATCCACAAGCTGGACGCACCGAGCGGCACCGCCATCACCCTGGCCGAAGGCATCCTCGAGAACCTCGACCGCAAGTCGCGTTGGGTGAAGGGCACGCTCCAGGCGCCCGACGGCACCGTGACGGGCACCACCGCCTGCGCCGCCGACGAACTGCCTGTCAGCTCCATCCGCCTGGGCGAAGTGCCGGGCATCCACAGCATCCGCTACGACTCCGAGGCCGACAGCATCACCATCACCCACGACGCCAAGAACCGCAGCGGCTTTGCCCTGGGCGCCGTGCTGGCCGCCGAATATACAGCCACGCACGAAGGCTTCCTGGGGATGGGCGACTTATTCCCGTTTCTGAAATAAACAAGCATAGCAAGCCATGAAACAAGTATCACGCAAACAATGGATCAAGTTCGGCATCGTCACGCTACTCTACCTGCTCTTCCTCCTGTGGGTCAGGAGCTGGTGGGGACTGGTGGTCGTACCTTTCATCTATGACATCTACATCACCAAGAAGATACCCTGGAGCTGGTGGAGGAAGTCCGAGAACGCTGCCGTGCGCGGCGTCATGAGCTGGGTGGACGCCATCGTGTTCGCCCTGGTGGCCGTCTATTTCGTCAACATCTACCTCTTCCAGAACTATCAGATACCGTCGTCGTCCCTGGAGAAATCGCTGCTTGTGGGCGACTTCCTCTATGTGAGCAAGGTGAGCTACGGACCGCGCGTGCCCAACACGCCGCTCTCCATGCCGCTGGCCCAGCACACACTGCCCGTGTTCAACTGCAAGTCGTACATCGAGTGGCCGCAGTGGAAATACAAGCGCGTGCCGGGCTTCGGACGGGTGAAGCTGAACGACATCGTGGTGTTCAACTTCCCCGCAGGTGACACCGTGGCCACCAACTTCCAGCAGACCGACTTCTACAGCCTGGCCTACAGCGAAGGGCAGCGCGTCTATCCGAAGCAGGTCAACATGGACAGCCTGACGCGCCAGCAGCAGCGGGCCGTCTATGACCTCTACTATGCGGCAGGACGCAACCTCATCCTGTCCAACCCGCAGATGTATGGCAAGGTCATCACCCGCCCCGTTGACCGCCGCGAGAACTACGTGAAGCGCTGCGTGGGCCTGCCGGGCGACACGCTCCAGATCAAGGAGGGACAGGTATATATCGACGGCCAGGCCATCGAGAACCCCGAAGGACTGCAGTTCAACTACTTCGTGCAGACCACCGGCCCGCTCATCCCCGAAAACCTCTTCCGCGAGCTGGGCATCAGCAAGGACGACCAGTGGCTGATGAACAACGATCCGGGCTGGGAGGCCAAACTGGAGGCCATGGGCTTCGACCGCCGCGACGCACAGGGCCGTCTGGCTCCCGTCTATCACCTGCCGCTGACGCAGGCCATGCGCCAAGCCCTCGAAGGCAACAAGAAGCTCATCAGCCGCGTCGCCATGGAACCCGAGAGCTTTGCCGGACAGATGTATCCGCAGAACCTCTATACGAAGTGGGACCGCAACAACTACGGCCCCATCTGGATACCCGCCAAGGGAGCCACCATCACCCTGACGGACGACAACCTGCCCATCTACGAGCGCTGCATCACGGCCTACGAGGGCAACAAGCTGGAACGCCGCCCCGACGGCCTCTACATCAACGGCCAGAAGACCGACACCTATACCTTCCAGATGGACTACTACTGGATGATGGGTGACAACCGCCACAACTCGGCCGACTCGCGCTACTGGGGCTTCGTGCCCGAGGACCACGTGGTGGGCAAACCGCTCGTCGTATGGCTCTCGCTGGACAAGGACCGCGGCTGGCTGGACGGCAAGATACGCTGGAGCCGCCTGTTCAAGTGGGTAGGCTAAGCTGAACGGAGAACAGACCCCATGAAGAAGGCGGGAAGAATCATACTGACTATAGCAGGAGTAGCGCTCATCGTGGTGCTGCTCCGCTCGTGTGTGGCTACCTCCTACCTGATTCCTTCGGCCGGCATGGAGAACTCGCTCTACCAGGGCGAACGCATCCTGGTGAACAAGTGGAGCTACGGGCTGCGCCTGCCCTTCATGAACCTGTGGGGCTACCACCGTTGGGGAGATTGCGACGTCGGCAAGGAAGACATCCTCGTCTTCAACAACCCAGCCAACCGGCTGGCAGACATCCGCCGACGTGAAGTCTTCATCAGCCGCTGCATCGGCCTGCCGGGCGACACGCTGCTGGTCGATTCCTTCTTCACCGCCCTGCCCTGCGAGCAGTATGCCCCCGACCAGAAGTTCGTCTACGCCTACCCCAAGGCCAAGGAACGCCAGCTGGACACGCTGCTGGCCACGCTCTCCATCCGCCACGCCGAGCGGATGGGCGAAGACTCGCTCCACTACCTGCGCAGCTTCAGCCGCTACGAATACTACCTGCTGGAGCAAGCCCTCTACGGACACTGCTGGATACAGCCTGCCGCTCGCCCCGACTCCCTGCAGGAGGCCCGCGCCCTCATCGTGCCGAAAAAGGGCCGCGCCGTGCGCGTCTATCCGTGGAACCGCGTGCTGCTGTGCAACACGCTGGTGCTGCACGAGCACCGCAACGCCAAGATACAAAACGACACCCTCTACGTGGACGGCCGCCCCGTGCAGCACTGTGTCTTCACAAAAGACTACTACTGGGTGGCCTCGAACAACGCGGCCAACGTGTCGGATTCGCGCCTCTTCGGCTTCGTGCCCGAAGACCACCTTATCGGGAGGGCTTCCGTCATCTGGTTCTCGCGCGACAAGGAAAGCGGCATGCGCTGGGACAGGATCGGCAAGGCGGTGCGATAACAACAAGAAAGCAATGGAAAAGGAAACGATATACCTCTCTTCGGCCTACCTGGCCCCGGTGGAATACTACACCAAGCTGCTGGCCTACAGCCACGTCTGTGTGGAAGACTGCGACCACTACCTGAAGCAGACCTACCGCAACCGCTGCACCATCGCCGCGCCGGACGGCCCGCTGGCGCTCTCGGTGCCCATCATCAAGCCCGACACGCTGAAGTGCCCCATGAAGGATATCCGCATCTCCGACCACGGCAACTGGCGCCACCTGCACTGGAACGCCCTGGAGTCGGCCTACAACCACACGCCCTTCTTCGAATACTACAAGGACGACTTCCGCCCCTTCTACGAACAAAAGTACGAGTTCCTGGCCGACTTCAACGAAGCCCTGTGCCGCCTGGTCTGCTCGCTCATCGGGCTGGAACCGCAGATGGAACGCACCACGGACTACAAGACCACCTTCGCTCCCGGCGAAGACGACTTCCGCGAACGCATCCACCCCAAGAAGGAATTCCGCACGGAGGACCCCGACTTCTACCCCCAACCCTATTACCAGGTGTTCCAGGAACGGCTGGGCTTCCTGCCCAACCTGAGCATCGCGGACCTGCTGTTCAACATGGGTCCCGAAAGTCTGCTGGTATTGCAGGCCAGCCACCGGCCCGCCCGAACGGCCGCCTCACGCTGACGGACGTTCCTCCCCACCCGTGTACAGCGTCCGCCGCTTGTATTCCGTCGGCGTGATGCCCGTAATCCGCTTGAAGCTGCGGTTGAAGTGTGTGATGGTCTCGAACCCGCACTCCAGACTGATCTGCGAAATGTTCAGCCGGTCGACGGCCAGCAGCTTGCAAGCATAGCCGATGCGCATGTCCAGGATGTATTCCTTGAGCGTCTTGCCCGTGTTCTCCTTGAAGTAGCGGCAGAAGGAAGCCGGATTCATGGCCGTATAGGAAGCTATCTCGTTCAGACTGATGCGCTGCGTATAGCGCTTGTTCAGGAAGGCGATGATCTTCTCTATCTTCTTGTCCTTGAAGTCGGCCGACAGCGGATTGTAGTTGGGCGACGCCACCAGTTCCTTCTGCGGAAGAAGCGACAACGCATGCAGCAGCCTGAGCAGGGAAAGTATCTGGTCGAAGCCCTCGGAGCGGGGCAGGCTGCGGATCATCTCGCAAAGGTCGGGACGGTCGGCCAGGCGGTAGACAATCCCCCGCCCCGCCTGAGCCAGCATGTTGCGGATGGGGAGAAACTGAACGTAGTTGGAAAAGGAATAGTGCATGAAGTCTTTCTCGAACTGGACAATCACCCCGCTCACTCCCCCGGCCTCATCCGCGCCCGACGGTGCGGCGAAATTCTGCATGCAGTGGGGCAGCTCCGAACCGAAGAAGAGCAGGCAGCGGTCCGAATACTCCGCGATGCTGTCGCCTATCAGGCATTGCCCCTGCCCCTTCTCCACATACATCAGTTCGTATTCCCCATGGAAATGCCACGGATAGGTAAAGGTTTTGTAACGGTAGAACCGGGTACGCACGGGGTTGCTGTTCGAGATGTGCAACTGTTCGTTTACTATCTTTTTCATCGCAAATATCCTTTAAAAACAGAGATATTGCAAAAATACGAATATTTCCTGCAAAATTCAGCCTATAACAATGTTTCTTTTCTGCCTATTTTTGCATCACGAACATTCCAATAAACAAGTATAAGATTATGAAAAACTTATTTGACATCAAAGACCAGGTAATCGTCATCACCGGCGGTTGCGGTATCCTGGGCAAGAACATCGCCAACTATCTGGCAGAACAAGGTGCAAAAATCGTCATTCTGGACCGTGCCGAAGAGGTCGGCAAGGAGCTGGAAGCCGAACTGAACCAAAAGACCGAAGCCCTCTTCCTGAAGACGGACGTACTGAACAAGGAAGTGCTGGAGGAGAACAAGAAAGACATCCTCGCACGCTTCGGCACCATCAATGTGCTGCTCAACGCTGCCGGCGGCAACATGCCCGGCGCCACCATCGCTCCGGACAAGACAGTACTCGACCTGGATGTGGACGCCTTCAAGAAGGTGGTAGACCTGAACCTCTTCGGCACCATCCTGCCGACGATGGTCTTCGTGGACGTCCTGGCCAAGAACAAGAAGGGAGCCATCGTGAACTTCTGCTCCGAATCGGCCCTGCGCCCGCTGACCCGTGTCGTAGGCTACGGCTCGGCCAAGGCTGCCATCGCCAACTATACCCGCTACATGGCTACTGAATTGGCCACCAAGTTCAGCCCCAAACTGCGTGTCAACGCCATCGTGCCCGGCTTCCTGCTGACCAACCAGAACCGCACGCTGCTGACCAACCCCGACGGTTCCTATACCGACCGTGCCCGCGCCATCATCGCCCATACGCCTGCCGGACGCTTTGCCGAGCCGGAAGAGCTCTTCGGTACCATCCACTACCTCATCAGCGACGCTTCGAGCTTCGTCACCGGTGCCCTGTCTGTAGTGGACGGCGGATTTGACGCATTCTCCATCTAATAACCTCAAAACCCAGCATCGACTATGATACTTTGTGAACAAACCTGGCGCTGGTACGGGCCGAACGACCCCGTCAGCCTGTGGGACATCAAGCAGGCCGGAGCCACCGGCATCGTCAATGCCCTGCACCACATCCCCAACGGCGAGGTGTGGACCGTAGAAGAGATTATGAAGCGCAAGCAGATGATCGAGGAAGTGGGCCTCACGTGGTCCGTTGTTGAAAGCGTGCCCGTGCATGAGCACATCAAGACGCAGACGGGCGACTTCCAGAAGTACATCGACAACTACAAGGAAAGCCTGCGCAACCTGGCCAAATGCGGCGTGAACATCGTCACCTACAACTTCATGCCCGTGCTCGACTGGACGCGTACCGACCTGGCCTACGAACTGCCCGACGGCAGCCGTGCCCTGCGCTTCGAACGTGCCGCCTTCATCGCCTTCGACCTCTTCCTGCTGAAGCGCCCCGGCGCCGAAGCCGACTATACCGATGAAGAAAAGGCCAAGGCCAAGGCCCGCTTCGAACAGATGACCGATGAAGACAAGCAGAAACTCGTCCGCAACATGATAGCCGGCCTGCCCGGCTCGGAAGAGAGCTTCACGCTGGAGCAGTTCCAGCACGAACTGGACCGCTACAAGGACATCACGCCCGAACGTCTGCGCCAGAACCTCATCTACTTCCTGAGCGAAATCTGCCCCGTGGCCGATGAAGTGGGCGTCAAGCTGGTCATCCACCCCGACGACCCGCCCATGTCCATCCTGGGCCTGCCGCGCATCATGAGCTGTGCCGAAGACTTCCAGGCACTCATTGACGCCGTGCCCAACCCCAGCAACGGTCTCTGCCTGTGTACCGGTTCGCTGGGCGTCAGCAGCGCCAACGACTGTGCCGCCATGATGACCCGCTTCGGCGACCGCATCAACTTCGTACACCTGCGCTCCACCAAGCGCGACGCCGAAGGCAACTTCTACGAAGCCAACCACCTGGAAGGCGACGTCGACATGTACGGTGTAATGAAGGCCTTCCTCGAACTGCAGCAGCGCCGTGGCGTATCCATCCCCATGCGCCCCGACCACGGACACCAGATGGTGGACGACCTGCGCAAGAAGACCAACCCCGGTTACTCGTGCATCGGCCGCCTGCGCGGACTGGCCGAACTGCGCGGACTGGAGATGGGTATCGCGAAGTCGCTGTACAAGTGATGCACACTGAGTGAAACCTGAATCATAGAAAAATTCCCCCTGTCCCCGCTTCCTTCCCCATCGGAAGGAAGATCCGGGAACAGGGGGAATCTCTTTATTCCAATATTTCTTGCAAACTTACTCCGTCAGCTTGAACTCCACCCGTCCCCGGATGTCGGTGGCCGATGCGGCGACAATGGCCTCGAATGCACCCGGCTCGGCCATCCACTGATGGCTACCGGCATCGAAATAACTCAATGCAGAACGGTCTATCGTAAAGGATACTTCCTTCTCCTCACCCGGCTTCAGGCTGACTTTGCAGAACCCTTTCAGTTCCTTGACCGGACGCTCTACGGACGACTTCTTGTCGCGGATGTAGAGCTGCACAACTTCCTTGCCCTCGCGGCTGCCCGTATTCTTTACGGGAACCGTGACCGTAAGCTGCTCATCGGCCTTCATTTCCCGTTTGTCAACTACCGGCTTCCCATACTCGAACGTCGTATAGCTCAGGCCATGCCCGAAGGAGAAGAGCGGTTGGACTTTTTTCTGTCTGTCGGTCCAACGGTAACCTACGAAGATGCCTTCGTTATATTGTACTGTCGTCACATCCTTGCTGCGGACAGCGCTGTACTGGCCCAGGCTGTGGGCTGGTACGTCCTCCAGCCGTGCCGGAAACGTGAAAGGCAGTTTGCCGCTGGGATTCACGTCGCCCATCAGCACAGCTGCCAACGATGTGCCCGCTTCCGAACCCAGATACCAGCCCTGCACGATGGCAGCCACCTTTCCGGCCCAGGGCATTGCCACGGCGTTGCCCGAGATGTTTACGACAATCAGGTTGGCGTTTGCCCCGGCCAAGGCTTCAATCAGTTCATCCTGACCATAAGGAAGCGACAGGTCCTTGCGGTCGGTGTTTTCGCAGTCCTGTCCATCACTCTTGTTCAGTCCGCCGATAAAGATGACGCAATCGGCTTCGGAAGCAACCTTCACGGCTTCTGCCTTCAGTTCGGCAGCCGAACGGGTTTCCTTCAGGTTCTGCCCCGTCACCACACCGTTATATTCGCCGGTTTCGTCACCCACATAGCCACGGGCATAGATTACCTCGGCCTTGTCGCCTACCCGCCTGCGGATGCCTTCCAAAGGAGAAATCTCATGCTGGGCTTTCAGCGAAGAGCTGCCTCCGCCCACGGTCATCATCTTCAGGGCATTCTCGCCGATAACGGCAATCTTCCGAATCCGAGTAAGGTCAACGGGCAGCACGCTGTGCTTGTTCTGCAACAGCACAATGCCCTCTTCACCAATCTGGCGGGCAGCCGCATAGTGTTCGGGCGAACGCATCGAGCCCCAGGGTCTGCCGGTATTCATCACAGTTCGGAAGGCCAGACGCAACACACGTCTCACCTTGTCGTCGAGTTCATCCATGCTTGCCCGTCCGTCTTTCAGACGCTGCAGATAGGGCTGGGCCAAGTAATAATTGTCGTACGCATTGCGTGCACCCGAGGAAAGCCCGTTGGTCCACGTACCGAACTCCAAGTCGAGCCCGTTGGCAATGGCCTGCTCCGTGTCGTGCGTGCCGCCCCAGTCCGAAATGACCACACCGTCGAAGCCCCACTCTCCTTTCAGGATGTCCTTCAGGAGATATTTGTTGTGGCAGCAGTGCTGGCCCTTGTACAGGTTGTACGAGCCCATGATGGCCCATGCCTTGCCCTCCTGCACAGCGGCCTTGAAGGCCGGCAAATAGATTTCATACAGGGCACGGTCGTCCACCACGACATCCAATGTAGAGCGATTGATTTCCTGATTGTTCAGCGCAAAGTGCTTGACGCAGGCCGCCACGCCGTTCTGCTGCACGCCTTGTACATAGGGAACAACCATCCGTGAAGCCAGATAAGGATCCTCGCCCATATATTCGAAGTTGCGCCCATTCAGGGGAGTACGATAAATGTTCACTCCGGGCCCCAGCAGCACGGCCTTGTTGCGATAGCGGGCCTCCTCGCCGATGCTCCGGCCATAGAGTTGCGCCATGTCAGGATTCCACGTGGCCGCCAGGCAGGTCAGCGCCGGGAAAGCGACACAGGAATCATTGGTCCAGCCCGCCTGCTCCCATTTGTCCCACAACACTTCGGGACGGATGCCATGAGGCCCGTCGGTGGTCCATATTTCAGGAATGCCGAGACGGGCAACCCCTGCGCTGCTGAATTTGGACTGGGCATGCAGCAACGCCACCTTCTCTTCCAACGTGAGACGACCGAGGGCATCTTCCACCCTTTCTTCCAACCCTTTCGTTTCGTCCAAATACACCGGCTTCTGCTGTGCCCCCAAGGGCAAGACCAGAGCCAGCAAACAAACAGACAACATTTTTTTCATGATACGATGATTTATTTAGTAAAACTTCCGATTCCGAGCTCTCCGGACTACTGCATATCCAGCGAACGGATATAGTCTTCCTGAATCTTACAATTTTTCCATTTGGCAGCTTCCAGGAAATCCGTCATCGCCTTCCGCGCCACAGCCTGGTCGGAACGGGCTTCCCTGATTTCCTTGTACGTCGTCCGGGGCGCTTCCGAGAAACGGACCACTTCCTCCCAGCCGTCCGGAGGAGTGATTCCGACAAACGACGACCCGTCTATCTTCTTGTAGGGCCAGAACGTATAGCCGATATTGGCGTCTTTCATCACCCGGCAGAAGGCAGCCTGCCATTCATAGGTATTATGCCCGATCTCACCCATGTACATCGGAAGCCCCACACTGTCTCTGAAGGCAATGATGGAACGGATGGCTTCGCGTGTGGGTTTGCCGCCATAGCGGTGGCAGGTGTACATCAGCTTGTCGTCGAAGCGGCTGTCCTTGAAGGGTTTGAAATTGCCGTTCCACTGTGCGCCGCCCAGCAGAATGATATGGTTGCGGTCTACCTCACGAATGGCAGCTACACCCCGTTTGTAAACGGCTTCCAGCGTGGCATTCAATCCGTCCATATTGTCGAAATAAGGGGCTATCGGTTCGTTCAGCAGTTCATATCCCAGGATGACCGGCTCGTCCTTGTAACGGTCGGCTATGCGTTTCCAAATGTCGGCATACAGTTGCTGGCTGGCTTCGCTTTCGAACAGCCACGGATAGCCGTAGCTGTCGTCAATGTTGTCGCCTGTCTGCCCGCCGGGAGCATCGTGCATGTCCAATATAAGGTAGAGGCCCGACTCGCGGCACCACTCCACCAGGCTGTCCACCCGGGCAAAGCCGTCTTGGGCAGCCGTCAGCCCCATGTAATCTTCATCCGTGAAAATCTTGTAATGAAAGGGCAGGCGGATGGTATTGGCTCCCGTACTCTTGATGAAGCGGATGTCTTCGCGAGTGACATAGACGTCCTTGAACTTTTTCCAGAAATCGGCCGTAAAATCGGGACCGACCAACTGACAGAACATTTCGTTGATGAAATGGGCCGAATTGGTCTTTCCGAATCCGAACATGTACCCTTCCGGATTCAGCCAATTCCCCAAATTCGTACCTTGGATGAACAGCACCGAACCGTTCGGCTCCAACAGATTCTCGCCTTGGATGGTTACAAACTTGTTTTCTGATACTTCCGGTACGCTCTTTTCTGCCTGACGGCCCGAGCAGCCCACCAAAGCCGCCATAAACAACATGAGCGGCAAACTGACACATAATAAATTTTTCATGATATTGTTTTTCATTTGACAAGGATTTCTGCAAACGGTTTGATGGTAAAATTAGACGAGAAAAAACAACTTCGCAACCAGCGCTGGGCAACAAGTGGACTACATATCACTCTGATTACAAACAGATAGCTGAAACACAAATAGTTGTGTTCTTTTGACAAAATAAAAAAGTGGATTCAATCCTACTGTATGGCTTTGACATAAGCCTCAAAAGACTCGCGCGGACAACAGGCTTTGTTCTTTACCTTGGCCCGGTAATTATAGATGGTGTTCACCGAATAGTCCAAAAATTTGGCAATGGTCGCACTGTCGTCAATGCCCAAACGGATCAATGCAAAGATACGCAACTCCGTATTCAGCAGTTCGCCAGACTTAGGGACAATGCGTTCTTCAGGAGTGAGCAAGTCATTGAATTGTTCGATGAAATCGGGAAAAATCTTCAGAAAAGCCTCATCAAAGTTGGCGTACAGTTCCTTCAGTTCCTCTTCCCGGGTGTGGTCTGCCACCCAGATGTCCTGCCGCCCGCCACTGCGGACAGCGCTCCGGCGACAGGTGTTCAAGCGGTCGATATACGTGGAACAGAGATTCAGAAAACGGCCGATATATTCTTCCTTTATCCGATTGGACAACCGCAATTGTCCATTGGCATACTCCAAACTGCTGCGAGCTGCCGACAGCCGACGCATCTGACGGTAAATGAAGGAGAGGGCTACACCTAGCAGGACAACCAGCACGCTAATCGAAACCAACGACCACTTCAGGCGGAGAGCCTGACGGTCCTGTATCGTCTGGTAGGCCTGGTCTATCAAAGACAGGATTCCCGACGTCTGCAAGTAACGGGAGCGTGCATTGTAACGGCTGGTCTCCTGCCACGAAAAACGGATGTATCGATAAGCCCGCTCCACATCGCCCTCTTCATATAGCCGATGAGCCAAGTCCCACAATGAAGCATGGTCGGCAATGGCCAGCCGGATATCCGTCAGGGCAGAAAGTGCCAGAAAGCGTTTTTCTTCTGCCCGGTTGCCCATGCTTCCGTAGATCAACGCCCGCTGGTAAGCGACCAAAGCATACTCAGGCATTCCGGAAGTCAGGCCGACCAGCCGACGGTCGTTCACCGCCAGTGCCTCACCCCATCTGCCCGCCAAGCGCAACGCATGTTCCTTCCGCTCCAGCCCCAAAGGAGACGAGGCATCCAGCACTCGCTGCAGAGAATCGGAATAGCAGACCGCCCGAGCTGCATACAGTCGGCGAAAATCTTCATCCTGCGTATAGCGCACCATTTCATCGTAAAGCTTGTAGCAACTGTAATAAAAGTCCGGCAACAGGGCAGCAGGAACTGCCTCACGCGGCACCTTCTCCCTCAAAACATCCGAAGATTCCCGATACATGCCGGCAGACGCCATGTGATAGACTTGCTTCAGCCGAACTGACAGGCAATCTCCGGCCGTACCATATTCCTCCGCCCACTGCAGGCCCCGACGAAGGTACAACAGAGCCGAGTCACAGTTATAAGCCCTGTATTCCAGGTAGATGCTGTCCAGTCCGGAAAAATAGCTTCGGGAAGAAACCGGACGCACCTGCTCCCGGAGTTTCAGTCCCCGGATGCGCTGTTCGCGTATATCCACATATCGGGTATGCTCCTCCATCGCCGCATCGATAGAACGCAGCAAAGGCTCCAGGGAAGGAAACCGGCCGGACCATGCAGAGGCAAGCAGACTGATGCCCCAGGCACACCACAGAAATAACAACAGACAGCGTTTCATGACAGCAAAAGTAATGATTCATCCTGAAATAAGAAAAAAGCATTTGCCCAAAGATGACAGTTTTTCTTCCAAAGAAAGACAAAGCAAAGACTTTTCTCCGTACCTTTGCCGGCGGAGGAAGCAGACATCCGGACCATTCCCTGCTTCCCGACGAAAAATCATGCTCCAACTCCAAACTCCCAACGGCGACAACCGCGTGCTGCTCCACTCGTGCTGCGCTCCCTGCTCGTCGGCCATCATCGAATGTATGCTGGCCAACGGCATACGCCCCACCGTGTTCTACTGCAATCCCAACATCTATCCGCAGGAGGAATACGAGATACGGAAGAACGAAGCCATCCGCTTCGTCACGTCGAAAAACCTCGATTTCATCGATGCCGACTACGACTATGCCCACTGGAAAGCTCAGATGACGGGACTGGAAGACGAGCCCGAACGCGGTCCCCGCTGCCTGCGCTGCTTCACCCTGCGGCTGACAGAAACTGCCCGCTATGCCTCGGAACACGGCTTCACGCTGTTCACCACCACCCTGGCCTCGTCGCGCTGGAAAAGCCTGGAGCAAATCAACGAGGCAGGACGACGCGCCGCCGCCCGCTACCCCGGCACCCTGTTCTGGGAACAGAACTGGCGGAAGGGCGGACTGCAGGAACGGCGCAACCAGCTGCTCCGCGAATACAACTTCTACAACCAGCTGTACTGCGGCTGCGAGTTCAGCATGCGGCGGTTATCGCCTCCTACCGATAAATAACAGCAAAAGAATACCCGCTGCCAAAGCCAACCGAGCATTTTGACAGCGGGTAATTTATATCCAATCATTGGAAGCCGTAGCCCCACAAGTATCCGTCAGAAGCAATAAGTGATGCCCGCACTGACTACCAGCTGATTGAAATCATTCACAATCTGATATTTCGCTTCAATGCCCACCGTCAAAGCAGCGGCTACCTTGAAATCGACACCAGCACCCAAATTAATGCCAAACTTACCGTCAGACACATTATCACCCAGCCCTACATCCTTCATATGAGCCGTCGCATTCGCATAGTGCAAACCGGCCAAGGGATAAATATGAACAACCTCCGTCGGGTGGAAAACATAATGCACATTGGCACCCAAATCCCAAAAAGAAACATAATCGTGCTTGAAATAATAGTCGAAGGCCGGCTCGATACGCCAATTGTCATTGAAGCTGTAACGGTACTTCAACCCCAGACCCACATTTGTTTCATTGCCATAGTTCAGATAAACACCGACAGCAGACTGTCCCTGCTGTGCCTGCGAAACCGTGCAGCATGCAATCACGGCAACCAAGAATACTAAAATCTTTTTCATAAGCCATCAATTTATGGGTTAATGGCTCAAATTTAAGAAAACAAATTTAAAGAAACAAATGAATCTTCCACAAAGTGGAAAAGCCGCTGACTAAAGATACACCAATTCGGACAAATACTCCTCGGCCAGCATCTCGTTCGCCACGGCCAGCAGTTCGTCGGCCGTCAGTGCGCTGACGCGGCGGCAGACGGCTTCCTGCGACTCGTAGCGGTTGTAGTGGAGGAAGGTCTTCGCCATGCCCAGGGCGTTGTTCTCGTTGTTGTCCGAGGCCACGCCTATCTGACCGATCAGCTGCTTCTGGGCGGCGGCCAGCTGCGAGGCGGTCAGCCGATGGTCGCGCAGACGCTTCAGCTCCTTGCGGACCAGGCGGAGGCAGAGGTCCACGTCGTCGGGGTCGCAGCCGAAGTAGATGCAGAACGTACCCGTGTCGGTATAGGCCGTCAGGTTGGACTCGACGGTATAGACCAGTCCGCGGCGCTCGCGCAACGACACGTTCAGGCGACTGTTCATGCCCGGCCCGCCCAGGAGGTTGTTCAGCAGGTAGAGGGCCGTGCGACGGGAGTCGTAGGCGTTGTAGCCGCGGCCGCCCAACATGACGTGTGCCTGGTTGGTGCCCTTGTCCAGCGTCACACGGTCGGGCACGTAGAGCGGAGGAGGTGTCCTCCGTCCGGCGGACGGAGGACCGCCGGGCAGGTCGCCCACCAGTTTCTCGGCCAGGCGAACCACCCGCCGGAAATCCACGTCGCCCAGCACGAAGAAGACCATGTTATCCGGCCGGTAGTAACGGCGGGTGAAGGCCGCGGCATCCTCCGTGCGGAACGTGCGCAGCCGCTCGGGACAGCCCAGGATGTTGCGCCCCAGCGGATGGCCGCGGAAAATCAGGTCCTCGAAGTCATCGAATATCAGCTCGGCCGGATTGTCCTCGTACGACTGTATTTCGTCGATGATGACCTCCGTCTCCTTCTCGATCTCGCGCTGCGGAAAGGTGGAATGGAACACGATATCGGCCAGCAGCTCGAAGGCACGGGCAAAGTGCTCCGCCAGGAAGGCCGAGTAAACCACCGTCTCCTCCTTGTTGGTATAGGCATTGAGGTCGCCGCCCACGTTCTCCATGCGGTTCAGGATGTGCCAGGCCCGCCGCTTCTGCGTGCCCTTGAAGAGGAGGTGTTCCACAAAGTGGGCCATGCCCTGCTCGTCCTCGCCCTCGTCGCGCGTGCCGGCGTCGACGGCAAAGCCACAATAAGCCACCCGCGAGCGCAGGGGTTCGTGGATGATGCGCAGGCCGTTGGACAGCGTGTGCACGTGATATTCCGGTTCTCTGGTTTCAAACTTCTTCATTATCGGCTTTCTAACGTTTTCTGCCCGCAAAAATACAATAAAACCTATTGCCGTTTATGGAAAATTGCAGATATTTGCATTCGGTATGTTCCGAGTCCCCTCAGGACGCCGGAAGAACAAAAAACGAAGAAAATCATGATAGACTCCATTAAAGAGCTTTTGCAGAAAGAAGCACAGGCTGTGCTCAACATCCCCGTGACGGACGCATATGAAAAGGCTGTCGGCCTCATCGTAGAACACGTACACCGCCGCAAGGGGAAACTGGTGACCTCGGGCATGGGAAAGGCCGGACAGATAGCCATGAACATCGCCACCACCTTCTGCTCGACGGGCATTCCTTCCGTCTTCCTGCACCCCAGCGAAGCACAGCACGGCGACCTGGGCATCCTGCAGGAGAACGACCTGCTCCTGCTCATCTCCAACTCGGGCAAGACGCGTGAGATTGTGGAACTCACCCGGCTGGCCCATAACCTGAACCCCGCACTGAAATTCATCGTCATCACCGGCAACCCCGACAGTCCGCTGGCGCAGGAAGCCACCGTCTGCCTCCACACCGGAAGCCCCAAGGAAGTCTGCGTGCTGGGCATGACTCCCACGACTTCGACCACCGTCATGACCGTCATCGGCGACATACTCGTGGTGCAGACCATGAAGCAAACACATTTCACCATCGAAGAATATTCCAAGCGCCACCACGGCGGCTACTTGGGTGAAAAATCACGTTCACTATGCGAAAAGTAATCGGTATCGGAGAAACCATTCTCGACATTCTCTTCCGTGACGGACAGCCCACGGCGGCCGTACCGGGCGGATCGGTATTCAACGGCCTTGTGTCGTTGAGCCGCGCCGGCGTCCCCATCCGCTTCATCAGCGAGACGGGCAACGACCGGGTAGGCAACATCATCCTTCAGTTCATGCGCGACAACGGCATGCCCACGGAACACGTCAACGTCTTCCCCGACGGCAAGTCGCCCGTTTCGCTCGCCTTCCTCAACGAGCAGAACGACGCCGAATACATCTTCTACAAAGACTATCCCCGCCAGCGACTCGACGTGGTATGGCCCGACGTGGAGGAAGACGACATCGTTGTCCTCGGCTCCTACTACGCCCTGAACCCCGTGCTGCGCGACAAGATACTGGAGCTGCTGGACATGGCCCGTTCCAGGAAAGCCATCGTGTACTACGACCCCAACTTCCGCTCCTCGCACAAGGAGGAAGCCATCAAGCTGGCACCGACCATCATCGAAAACCTGGAATATGCCGACATCGTACGCGGCTCGGCCGACGACTTCCTGTACATGTACAACCTGCAGGATGTAGACAAGATTTACAAGGACAAGATCAAGTTCTACTGCCCCAACTTCATCTGCACGGCCGGACACAAGGAGATTGCCCTGCGCACGAACCATGTCTGCAAAAGTTACCCCATCCCCACCGTCGAGACGGTGAGCACCGTCGGTGCGGGCGACAACTTCAACGCCGGCGTCATCTACGGCCTGCTGAAGGAGGACATCCGCTACGACACGCTCTACGAACTGGACGAAGCGCGCTGGGACCGCGTGGTGAACTATGGCATCGCCTTTGCCGCCGAGTCGTGCCGCAGCCTCAACAACAGCGTCTCCCGAGAGTTTGCAGAAACTTTAAAGATAGAAAAAGAAGTATAAAAGCCTTGGCGGCAACGACTCTCTTGAATGCAAATTGCATATATTTGTGATAACCGCTTCCGCAGGGAGGAGCTCCCTGCCGGCAGAGGCGGGCGATTGTTCACCCCCTAAAGAGAGTTTGCAGCTATGTGTAAAGACTTGTACTTCCTGTTTGTGCTGACCCTGCTGCTGCCTTCGTGCAGCAACACGCGTCCCCGTATCTCCGTCGTGTGCGAGGAAAACAACGTGGGCAACAGCATCGTCAAGTGGGAAATCATCCCCGAAATCCCCGGCGACGTCAAGGTCTATGCCTCGACCGACCCCGACCAGCAGACGGAAGGCAAACTGGTAGCCAGCGCCCCCATCTCCGACCAGCACCTGACCATCATCACCTCCGACCCCACCCGCCGCTACTACTACCAGCTGGTGTTCGGCGACAAGTACAAGATAAAGGTAGCCACGCGCAACGTCAACATTCCCGGTGTACAGAATTTCCGCGACCTGGGCGGCTATCCGTCCTATCCGCAGCGCAAATCGGTACGCTGGGGCATGCTCTACCGCTCCGGCGAGATAGACAGCCTGGGATGCGGCTCGCTGAAGGAGCTGAAGAACCTGGGCATCCGCACCATCATCGACCTCCGCTCGCCCGAAGAAGGCACGGCCACCGACCCCTGCCTGCGCAAGAACTTCCACCTCGTATCCATCCCCATCGCCACCGGCAACATGAAGGGCATCGTGGACGGCGTACAGGACCGCAGCATCCGGAGCGACACGGTCTACCGCATCGTGGAACGCATGAACCGCGAACTCATCACGAAATACACATCCCAGTACCGCCAGGTGTTCGACCTGCTGCTCGACAAGGAGAACTATCCCATCGTCATCCACTGTTCCTCGGGCAAGGGACGCACGGGAGTCGTGTCGGCCCTCGTCCTTTCGGCCCTCGACGTCAACGAAGAGAAAATCATGGAAGACTACCGCCTGAGCAACGACTACTTCAACATCCCCAAGGCCACCCGTTATGCCTACAACCTGCCTGCCCGCTCGCAGGAGGCCATCACCACCATCTTCTCCGCCCGCGAGGACTTCCTGAACGCAGCCAAGGAAGAGGCTGAACGACTCTACGGGGACATCCCGACGTACCTGCGCGACGGCATCGGCCTCAGCAAGCAGGAACTGAAGCAGCTGAGAAGCATCCTGCTGACCAAGTAACCGCAAAGCAGGAAGCAAAAAGCCGAAAACTGCGTTTCCGCTTTTGTACTTCACTCGGTTTGCACTATCTTTCCATAAGACAGGCGGCACCTCGGAAGTAAAAAGCCGAAAACTACGTTTCCGCTTTTGTACTTCACTCGGTTTGCACTATCTTTGCACCCGAAATCAAAGAAATACAAAGATTTAATGAAGACATTTGAAGAGCTCGGTGTGTCGCCGGAGATACGCCGCGCCATCGAAGAGATGGGCTACGAGCAGCCCATGCCGGTACAAGAAGAAGTAATCCCCTACCTCCTGGGTGAAAACAACGACGTGGTGGCCCTGGCACAGACAGGCACCGGAAAGACGGCGGCCTTCGGCCTGCCGCTCATACAGAAAATCAACGTAAAGGAAAACATTCCCCAGTCGCTCGTGCTCTGCCCCACGAGGGAGCTCTGCCTCCAGATAGCGGGCGACCTGAACGACTACAGCAAATACATCGACGGCCTGCGCGTACTGCCTGTCTACGGCGGTTCGTCCATCGAGAGCCAGATCAAGGCCCTGAAACGCGGCGTACACATCATCGTGGCCACGCCCGGCCGCCTGCTCGACCTCATGGAGCGCAAGACCGTCTCCCTGGCCACCATCCAGAACGTGGTGATGGACGAGGCCGACGAAATGCTCAACATGGGCTTCACCGACAGCATCAACGCCATCCTGGCCGACGTGCCCAAGGAACGCAACACCCTGCTCTTCTCGGCCACCATGAGCCCCGAAATAGCCCGCATCGCCAAGAACTACCTGCACGACGCCAAGGAAATCACCATCGGACGCAAGAACGAAGGGACGGCCAACGTGAAGCACATCGTCTATGCCGTACACGCCAAAGACAAGTACGAGACGCTGAAACGCATCGTTGACTACTATCCGCAGATATACGGCATCATCTTCTGCCGCACCCGCAAGGAGACACAGGAGATAGCCGACAAGCTGATGCAGGAGGGCTACAACGCCGACGCCCTGCACGGCGAACTGTCGCAGGCACAGCGCGACGCCGTGATGCAGAAGTTCCGCATCCGCAACCTGCAACTGCTCGTGGCCACCGACGTGGCCGCCCGCGGACTGGACGTGGACGACCTGACACACGTCATCAACTACGGCCTGCCCGACGACACCGAAAGCTACACCCACCGCAGCGGACGTACCGGTCGCGCCGGCAAGACGGGTACCTCCATCGCCATCATCAACCTGCGCGAGAAGGGCAGGATGCGCGAGATAGAACGCATCATCGGCAAGAAGTTCGAACCCGGCGTCATGCCCACCGCCAAGCAGATCTGCGAGAAACAGCTCCTTAAGGTCATCGACGACCTGGAGAAGGTCAAGGTGAACGAGGAAGAAATCGCCGACTTCATGCCCGACGTCTGCCGTAAGCTGGACTGGCTGTCCAAGGAAGACCTTATCAAGCGCATGGTGTCGCACGAGTTCAACCGCTTCGCCGAGTACTACCGCGACCGCGAAGAGATCGAGACCGTCAGCCTCAAGGAAGAGAAGAAGGCGGCCAAGGACGGCAAAGGCAAGAAGAGCGGCAGCCGCAAGGCCGAAGAGGGCTTCACACGCCTCTTCATCAACATCGGCAAGACGGACAACTTCTTCCCCAACGACCTCATCGGACTCATCAACAGCAACACGAAAGGACGCGTAGACCTGGGACGCATCGACCTGATGCGCAACTTCTCGTTCTTCGAGGTGGACGAAACCGAAGCCGACACGGTCATCAAGGCCCTGAACCGCACCCGCTGGAACGGACGGAAAGTATCCGTCGAACGGGCCGGCGAAGCCGATGAAAAGGACGGAAAGAAGAAAAAGAAGGACGGACGCAGCGAAGGCGGCAAGCCCGAAACGAAGAAGGCCGCAAAGCCCCGTGCCGAGAAGCCGGCCAAGGAACCCAAGCGCACCAAGCCCAGCCGAGAAGAACGGGGCTACACCAAGCCCCGCGGCCGCAAGGACGACTGGAAGCAGTTCTTCCAGCACAACAACGACCTCAAGGGAGCCGAACCCGACTTCAGCGAAGAAGGATGGGCCAAGCCGTCGAAGAAGAAAAAGGAATAAACCGCAGAACCCTGAACAACCGATACCATGACCCTGCAACAACTGGAATACATCCTCGCGCTGGAGCAGCACCGCCACTTCGGCAAGGCCGCCGAACAATGCGGCGTGACGCAGCCCACCCTGAGCGCCCTCATCCAGAAGCTGGAAGAGGAGCTAGACACCCGCCTCTTCGACCGCACCCGCCAGTCGGTGGAGCCTACGCCCGCCGGACGGCTCATCCTGGAGCAGGCCCGGCACGTACTGGCCGAAGCCGCCCGCCTCAAGGACATCGTGGCCGAAGAGAAGCAGACGCTGACGGGCACCTTCAACCTGGGTATCCTGCCCACCATCGCCCCCTACCTGCTGCCCCGCTTCTTCCCCCAGCTCGTGAAGCGGCATCCGCAGCTCGACATCCGCGTCACGGAGATGAAGACGGCCGCCATCAGCCAGGCGCTGGCCGAGGGAGAGATTGACGCAGGCATCGTGGCCGCCCTCGACGGCATGGACAACTTCGTGCAGACCCCGCTCTTCTACGAATCGTTCTACGCCTACGTGGCCCGCGAGGACGAGCTCTTCGCCCGCGACACCATCCGCACGTCCGACCTCGCCGGCACACAGCTCTGGCTGCTGGACGAAGGCCACTGCTTCCGCGACCAGCTCGTCCGCTTCTGCCAGCTGAAGAACGCCCGCGCCAGCCAGCTCACCTACCACCTGGGCAGCATGGAAACCTTCATGCGCATGGTGGAGGGAGGCAAGGGCGTGACCTTCATCCCGGGCCTGGCCGTGCTCCAGCTGGGCGAGGCGCAGCGCCAGCTGGTACGTTCCTTCGCCGTGCCCCGCCCCACGCGGCAGATCGTGATGCTCACATCGCGCCACTTCATCCGCCACACCCTGCTCGACACCCTCCGGCAGGCCATACAGGAAGCCGTCCCGTCCGACATGCTTTCTCCCCAGCCCACCCAGCAGCTGATATAAGCCAAGAGTCAGGCCGCTTCCCTCCGGCAGGAGGCGGCAATGTTTGCCACGGCAGGAAGCAATGTTTCCGCATAAAAAAAGCAATATTCCACCAGGAAACATTGCTTTTCTTTTTCGATGAATACGCCCTTTATCCGATTTTCAATTCTTCTATCAGCCGGCCCGCCTTGCCATATTTCTCGATGATGAACAGCACGTAGCGGATGTCCACCCCGATGCAGCGCTGCAGGCGGGGCTCGTAGAGGTAGTCGCTGCTCATGGCCTCCCAGTTGCCGTCGAAGGCCAGGCCAAGCAGCTGGCCGCGCGCGTTGAACATGGCGCTGCCCGAGTTGCCACCCGTAATGTCGTTGTCCGAGATGAAGCACACCTTCATCTCCCCGCTGCTGCGGTCGGCATAGCGGCCGTAGTCACCGCCCTCCAGCAGGCTCACCAGCTCGGGCTGTAGGGCGAAGTCGGGCTCGCCACGATGTTCGCGGGCCTTTTCCAGAATGCCGCGTACGGTGGTGAAGTAGCGGTAATGCGTCCCGTCGGCCGGGTCGTAGCCCCGCACCGTGCCGAAGCTGAGGCGCATGGTCGAGTTGGCATCGGGATAGAAGCGGCGGTCGTGGTAATACCGGCGCACGGCGGCGTTGAACAGCCGCTCGCCGCGGTCCACGGCCACATTGGAGGCCTGCATCTGCAGGTTCATGTCGAAAAGCTGGGTGATGAGGTCGATGCCCAGGCTGATGGCCGGGTCGTTGAAGAGGTTCAGCGTGGTGTCGTTCTCCAGGAAGCGTTGCAGCCCGCGGGGCGTAGCGATGGCCGTACGGGCATAGAGGCTGTCCACGTAGGCCCGCTCATTGCCGCCATAGACGGTGGCGATGGAATCGTAAAGGGGCGGCAGGTACTCGGCCTCCACGTGGCGGGGATATTCCTTCAGAAGGGCCGTAAAGACGTCCTTGTCGATGTTCAAGTCGAGGTTGGCATACTTGTCCACGATGTCCTGCAGATTGGCCTCGACCACCTTCGGGTCGGCGCCGAAGTCGAAGTTCAGGATGCTGAGGGCCAGCTGCACCAGCTCGGGACCGTTGAGGAAGCTCTCCAGCAGGTAGGCCTGCGCCCGGTTGGCCGCCCGCCGATCCTTATAGGCCAGCTCGAGGTCGGTGAGCAGGTGGAGCAGGCTGTCGCGTTCGGCAGGGGTGCGGCGTATCCAGTCCTGCAGGTCACGCTCCAGGGCCCGCTTCTTCTCGAGCACGTGCAGGCGGCGGATGGAGCGGTTCGTGCCAATGCTGTTCTTCCAGTAGTTGGAGCTTTCGTCGTACTTGGAGGCATACTTGATGCGGATGTCGTCACTGGCATCCATGGCCCGCTTCCAGATGGCCTGCTTCACGCCGCGGATGTCGGCCTGGGCCTGGTTGATGCCGTTCATGGCCTCCTCGATGCCGAACGACGAGAGGTAGCGTTCCGTCGTGCCGGGATAGCCCATCGTCATGCAGAAGTCGCCCTCGCGGTAGCCTTCCAGGGAGATGGGGGCTGCGTAGCGGGGATGGTAGGGCACGTTGTCGGGCGAGTAGTCGGCGGGGCGGTTCTTGCGGTCGGCGTAGATGCGGAAGACGCAGAAGTCGCCCGTGTGGCGCGGCCACATCCAGTTGTCCTGGTCCCAGCCGAACTTGCCCACGGACGAGGGCGGGGCAAACACCAGCCGGACGTCGTTGAAGTCCTGGTAGACGGAGAGCCAGAATTCATTGCCGCCGTAGTAGGCATCGACCACGCCCGTCAGCGTGGAGTCCTTCTGCGACACTTCGGCCCCGACGACCAGCATCACCGAGTCGACGGCATTGGCGCGGTCCGACTCGTCCATCCCGGGACGCACGGCGGAGAGCACGCGCTTCGTCACATTCTCCTGCCGCAGGAGGAAGCGGACGTAGAGCGCGGGGTTGGGCAGCTCCTCCTCACGCGTGCGGGCCACGAAACCGTCCTTCAGGTAGTCGTGCTCCAGGCTGGAGTGCTCCTGCACGCTGCCGAAGCCGCAATGGTGGTTGGTGAGCACCAGTCCGTCCTCGGACACCACCACGCCCGAGCAGAAGCCGCCGAAGCTCACTACGGCGTCCTTCAGCGAAGCCTTGCGGGGGCTGTACAGTTCGCTGGGCTTCAGTTCCAGTCCCATTTTCTTCAGGGTGCGGGCGGTCGGTTTGTCCAGGTTGCCCGGCATCCACATGCCTTCGTCGGCCAGGGCGGCCACGCTTGCCAGCAGGCAGACGGCAGCCAGCAGCAGGTATTTCAGGTCTCTCATCATCGTTTTCTTCGTTTTGTTCACAGATTATTTCTTCGCCACCAGCCGGTTCAGCAAGGGGATGCGACTCAGAGGCAGGTCATGTTTCAAGATATAGGCAACAAACACCAGCAGCAGCACCGTGCGCCAAGCCAGGCGCAGCCACAGGTTGTCGATGGGCACGTACTCGGCAGCCAGGTAGAGCACGGCGGCCAGCAGCACGTAGCGTCCGATGGCCTTCAGATCGTAGCGGATGGGGTACTTCTTCTGTCCCACGAAGTAGGACAGAAGCATGGCCGTTCCGTAGCCCGCAAAGCCCGCCCAGGCGCAGGCCATGTAGCTGTAGCGCGGGATAAACAGCACATTGATGAGCACCAGCACGGCGCAGCCCGTCAGCGAGAAGTAGGCGCCCCAGCGCGTCTCGTCGATCAGCTTGTACCAGAACGACAGGTTGAAGTACACGCCCATGAAGATTTCGGCCGCCATCACGATGGGCACCACACGCAGGCCGGCCCAGTAGTCGCGTCCGATGATGAACTTCAGCAGGTCGAGGTAGAACATCACGGCCAAGAAGGCCAGCAGGGTGAAGATGATGAAATACTTCATGGCGGCGGCATAGACCTCACGATTATCCTTGTCGCGACTCTTGCCAAAGACAAAAGGTTCGTAGGCATAGCGGAAGGCCTGCGTCAGCATGGCCATGATCATGGCTATCTTGCTGGCCGCACCGTAGATGCCCAGCTGCACCTTGGCCTCGGCAGCATCGGGATAGACGTAGGGGAAGATAATCTTGTCGGCTACCTGGTTCAGGATGCCTGCCAGGCCAAGCACCAGCAGGGGCAGGCTGTAGGACAGCATGCGGCGCAGCAGGGCGCGGTCGAGCACGTAGCGGAAGCCGCGCAGCTCGGGTATCATGCAGAGCATGACGGTGAAGGTGCAGACCAGGTTGAACAGGAAGGCATAGCCCACGTCGCTGCCCTTCATCGCCACGTAGTAGACGAGGTTCAGCGCGATGTTCAGGAAGATGAACAAGAGCTTCAGCGCGGCGAACTTGATGGGGCGCTTCTTGTAGCGCAGGTAAGCAAAGGGGATGCTCTGGATGGCGTCCATGGCCACCACGGCCATCATCATGCCCACGTATTCGGGATGGGCTGCGTAGCCCAGCAGGCCGGCGATGGGCTGCAGGAACACCAGTCCCAGAACGAGGAACGTGAGCGACACGCCGCCCACCCCCATCAGCGTGGTGGAGTAGACACGCATGGGGTCGTCCTTGCCGTTGTTGGCGAAGCGGAAGAAGCCCGTCTCCATGCCGAAGGTGAGCAGCACCAGCACCAGTGCCACCCAGGCGTAGACGTTCGTCACCACGCCATAGCCTCCCGACTCGGCCGACATGGCCATCGTATAGACGGGCACCAGCAGATAATTCAAGAATCGCCCTACGATGCTGCTCAGGCCGTAGATGGCGGTGTCTTTAGCAAGCGATTTCAGATTTGCCATTCTATTGTAGTTCTTTCTTACTTGTTCGTTATAATCAACGTTTATAATACCGTCACAACTCCCCTCCTTCTAGAAGGAGGGGTGCCCAACGGGCGGGGTGGTAGGTTAATCCGACACCTTATGGCACAATATATGTATCCACCTACCACCTCCCCCTTACGGGTACTCCTCCTTCCAGAAGGAGGAGAGTTCAAGATACTTTTGCATTCATTTTTCTTGTCTGCCTTTACAGGCATCCATCAGTTCCTTTACCTCCCGAAATATCTGTTCGGGGTTTTCGAACACCACACGGTTCTCAAAACGCAATACCGTGATGCCTGCCTTTTCCGACAGATAGCTTGTACGCTGTCCGTCATACTCTTCCCGACAGGCGTGCGACGCTCCATCCAGCTCTATCGCCAGCTTCAAGGCCGGACAATAGAAATCCAGAATATAAGGTCCCACACTATGCTGCCGTCTGAATTTCAACCCTTCCAGCTGACGCCCTTTCAGCAACCGCCAAAGGACGGCTTCTGCCGGAGTCAATGCCTGCCGAAGTTCCCGACGCCGTTCCAACCACTCTGCCCGATTCATCCGATCAGTCATACCTCCTCTGCTCAGTCAAACAACGACGGTTGCCCTCCGTTATACAAGTTCCGCCCCAGGTGCCTGTAGGCCAGCTCCGTCACTTCGCGGCCGCGGGGGGTACGCTTGATGAAGCCTTCCTTGATGAGGAACGGTTCGTAGACTTCCTCGATGGTGCCGGGATCCTCGCCCAAGGCGGTGGCGATGGTCGTGAGGCCCACAGGACCGCCCTTAAACTTGTCGATGATGGTCGTCAGGATCTTGTTGTCGATCTGGTCGAGCCCGTAGCGGTCGATGTTCAGCGCTTCGAGGGCGTAGCGGGCTATCTCGGTATCGATGCTGCCCGAACCCTTGACCTGCGCAAAGTCGCGCACGCGACGCAGCAAGGCGTTGGCGATACGGGGCGTACCACGGCTGCGGCTGGCAATCTCGGCCGCCGCCTTCGACGAGCAGGGCACGTCGAGGATACGCGCCGAACGCTGGATGATGGCGCTCAGCACGTCGTTGTCGTAGTACTCCAGATGGAGGTTGATGCCGAAGCGCGCACGGAGCGGAGCCGTCAGCAGGCCGCTGCGCGTGGTGGCGCCCACCAGCGTGAAGGGGTTCAGATCTATCTGGATGCTGCGAGCCGAGGGCCCCTTATCGATCATGATGTCGATGCGGTAGTCCTCCATGGCCGAGTAGAGATACTCCTCCACCACGGGGCTGAGGCGGTGGATTTCGTCGATGAAAAGGACGTCATTGGGCTCGAGGCTGGTCAGGATGCCCGCCAGGTCGCCCGGCTTGTCGAGCACGGGGCCGGAGGTAATCTTGAAGCCCACGCCCAGCTCGTTGGCGATGATGTTGCTCAGCGTGGTCTTGCCCAGGCCGGGAGGGCCGTGGAGCAGCGTATGGTCCAACGCCTCGCCGCGCAGACGAGCCGCCTTGACGAAGATGCGGAGGTTGTCCACCACCTTGTCCTGACCGCTGAAGTCCTCGAAGGCCAGCGGGCGGAGCACGTTCTCGAAGTCGCGCTCGCGGCTGTTCATCGGCTGCTGGTTGCGTATGTCAAAGTTTTCTTGTTCCATAGTGTGTGTTTATACGAGACAAAGATAGTGCAAACCAAGGGAAGTACAAAAGATGAAAACATTGTTTTCAGTTTTTTCCTCTCCGCCCCTCAGCGGCGTTGCATGAAGCGGCGGCGCTCGTCGTCGGCGAACTTCTCGATGGCGTAGCGCAACATGGTGCGGGGCATCACCTGACAGTGCTCCTCAAGGAAGCGGACGAGCACGGCCTTGTCCTTCTTGCCCACCTCGCGCAACATCCATCCGCAGGCCTTCCGCATCAGGTCATGGGGCGTGTGGAAAAAGTGTGGAACGAGGGTCAGGATGTCGGTGAAATCGCCGTTTTTGATGAGCGGCATCGTGGCCACGACGGCGATGCGCTGGTTCCACAGCAGCGGGTCGGCGGCCAGGCGGCGGAGCACGTCGCGGGGCTTGTCCTTCAGGTATTCGCCCACGATGTAGGGGGCCGAGAGGTCCACCAGGTCCCAGTTGTTGATGCGGGCCGTCTGCGTCAGGTAGAAGTCGAAGATGGCTTTCCGCCCCGTTTCATCGCTCTTCCTGAAGCGCTCCACCAGCATCAGCAGGGCGCAGAGGCGGCACTCGTGCCAGGGGCTCCGGAGCAGCGCGGCAGCCACTTCGGCGGGTTCGTCCTTATGGCGGCGGGCCCCGAGGCGTACGTTGGGCACGACGACGCCCAGGAAGCGGTCGCCTTCGCCATACTCTCCCCGCCCCGTCTTGAAGAACTTGGGCAGGTATTCGCGCTTCACGGGGTCGATGTAGGCCTCGAGTTCGGCCTGTATTTCTTCGGGCTTGGTCATTTAGCGGTCAGTGAATAAGGGTTAGCGGTTAGTATAGAGGGCAAAAATACGGCAAAATTCGACAATTTGTGGAAAGTAATCCGTAATTTTGCCGCTACGTATGAAAAGAACAGTCATTTCCCTCCTGATGATGGGGGCTGCCTGCTTCGGCAGCCTTTCTCCCATCCACGCACAGACCGCCGTCCAGCGGGGTCTGAACAGCATCAACCGCGCTTCGGCCGAGGCCATCGTGGGCTTCCTGGCCGACGACGAACTGCAAGGGCGCGAAGCAGGCCTGCACGGCTCGCGCATCGCCGCCCGCTACCTGGCCGCCAACCTGCGGGAGGCGGGCATCCGTCCGCTCTATGGCGACAGCTACTACCAACCCTTCGAGGCCTGCGCCAAGGAGAGGCAGCAGAAAGGGGCGCGCTGGCAGGTACACCCCGACTCCATCGCCCTCCTCAAGCAGGGCACGCACCGCGTGCTGCACATGGCCAACGTGCTGGGCATCATCCCCGGGGAGCGGACGGACGAATATGTCATCGTGGGTGCCCACTTCGACCACCTGGGCACGGACGCAACACTGGCCGACGATTCCATCTACAACGGAGCGGACGACAACGCCTCGGGCGTATCGGCCGTGCTGCAGATAGCCCGCGCCTTCCAGGCCAGCGGACAGAAACCGCTGCGCAACGTCATCATCGCCTTCTGGGACGGTGAGGAGAAAGGGCTGCTGGGCTCCAGGCATTTCGTCCAAAGCTGCGATTTCATCGGAAAAGTCAAGGGGTATCTGAACTTCGACATGATCGGGCGCAACCACCTGCCCGACCGTCCGCGCCACGTGGTCTACTTCTACACCGCCGCCCATCCGGCCTTCGGACAGTGGCTCAAGGACGACATCGACCGCTACGGCCTCGCCCTGGAGCCCGACTACCGCGCGTGGGACCGCCCCGTGGGAGGCAGCGACAACGCCTCGTTCGCCGTGCGCGACATCCCCGTCATCTGGTACCACACGGACGGGCACCCCGACTATCACCAACCCTCGGACCACGCCGACCGCCTGAACTGGGACAAGGTCGTCGATATAACCAAAGCCTCGTTCCTCAACGCGTGGAACCTGGCCAATGAAGACAACTATTAACACGATAACATGGTACTGAACTACATCTGGGTGGCCTTCTTCGTCATCGCCTTCATCGTCGCGCTGGGCAAGCTCGTCTTCCTGGGCGACATGGAAATCTTCACGGAACTGGTGAACGCCACGTTCGACTCGTCGAAGAACGCCTTCGAAATTTCGCTGGGACTGACCGGCATCCTGGCCCTCTGGCTGGGCCTCATGAAGATAGGCGAGCAGAGCGGACTGATAGGCGCCCTGTCGCGCTGGCTCAGCCCCGTATTCTGCCGCCTGTTCCCCGACATTCCCAAGGGGCATCCGGCCATGGGAAGCATCTTCATGAACCTCTCGGCCAACATGCTGGGGCTGGACAACGCCGCCACACCCATGGGCCTGAAGGCGATGAAGGAGCTGCAGGAGCTGAACCCGCGCAAGGACACGGCCACCAACCCGATGATCATGTTCCTGGTCATCAACACCTCGGGGCTCATCCTGATACCCGTCAGCATCATGATGTACCGCGCGCAGATGGGGGCCGCCCAGCCCACGGACATCTTCATCCCGACGCTGCTCACCACCACCGTGTCGACCTTCGTGGGCGTGGCCGTGGTGGCCGCCAGCCAGCGCATCAACCTGCTGTGCAAGCCCATCCTGATGCTCGTGGGAGGCATCGCGCTGTTCTTCACCGCCCTCATCTGGCTCTTCGTCCGCCTGGGACGTGACCAGATGGGCGCCTACTCCACCCTGACGGCCAACGTCATCCTGTTCTGCATCATCCTGTTCTTCATCCTGTGGGGCGTGTGGAAGCGGACGAACGTCTACGACGCCTTCATCGAGGGGGCCAAGGAGGGCTTCACCACGGCCGTACGCATCATTCCCTACCTGGTGGCCTTCCTGGTGGGCATCGCCGTCTTCCGCACGTCGGGAGCGATGGACCTGCTGGTCGAGGGCATCGGCGCAGTGGTAGGCTGGTTCGGCATCGACACGAGCTTCGTGGGCGCACTGCCCACGGCCCTGATGAAGTCGCTCAGCGGCAGCGGGGCCAACGGACTGATGATCGACGCGATGAACCAGTATGGCGCCGACTCGTTCGTGGGCCGCATGAGCTGCGTGGTGCGCGGCGCGTCGGACACGACGTTCTACATCCTGGCCGTCTACTTCGGCAGCGTGGGTGTCACCCGCACGCGCAACGCCGTCGTCTGCGGCCTGCTGGCCGACCTTTCGGGCATCGTGGCGGGCATCATCGTCAGCTATTGGTTCTTTTAAACATCGGATATGATAACTTACCAGACTGAGGGCGTGGAAATGCCCGACATCCAGAAACGCGAAACCACGGCGTGGATCAAGGCCGTGGCGGCTTCCTACGGGAAGAAAATCGGCGAGATAGCCTACATCTTCTGCTCGGACGAGAAGATACTGGAGGTGAACCGCCAGTACCTGCAGCACGATTACTATACGGACATCATCACCTTCGACTACTGCGAGGGCAACCGCCTGAGCGGCGACCTCTTCATCAGCCTCGACACCGTCCGCACCAACGCCGACCAGTTTGCCGGGGGCGACTACCGCCGCGAACTGAACCGCGTCATCATCCACGGCATCCTCCACCTCTGCGGCATCAACGACAAGGGTCCCGGCGAACGGGAAATCATGGAGGAGGCGGAGAACAGGGCGCTGGAATTAGCGGTTAACGGTGAGCGGTGAGCGGTTAGTATACCATGCGGGTAGGATGCTAACCGTTAACCACTAACCGCTCACCGCTATATACGCCACTAACCGCTACCTGAACCCCGGCACCGGCGGCCGTATCGTGGGTCCGCCGTCCGAACTGCCGCCGCGGTGGTCGATGATGATGCTGCGGATGAGCTCGTAAATCAATGGCCCCACATCGAACTGGAGCTTGAACTTGTCGCTGAAGCGGTAGCCGGGCATCACCACGGGCATCGTTTCCCAGCGGCCCGTCAGGTCGTTGTAGAAGCGCTGCACGCCCAGCTCCAGGCTGAAGCGGTCGGTGATGTCGAACCCTATCGTGCCGCCATAGGAATAGGATTTCATGTTGAGGAAGTCGCCCTTGTAGGCGGAGCCGAAGGCCGTGAACCACAGGTGGTCCTGCGCCCGGTAGACCAAAGCCCCCGACAGTCCCACCGAGAAACGGCGGTTGAAGTAGGCCATGTTCATCCGCATGGCGTCCACCGTGGCCTGCAGACTGAGGCGGGCGTTCAGCCGCTGCTCAAGGCTGAAGGCGG
>NZ_LT635839.1:277813-901934 GCF_900128475.1 Mediterranea massiliensis
GCCGGCGCCCGTCCCCGTGCGGAGGCTGTCGCGGCGCACGCGCGTACTGTCTTCCTGCCCCGCGGCGGTCTGCACGCCCAGCAGCAGCACGGCCAGCAGCCACGCCAGCCGGACGATGTATCTTGCAGTATGTCTTTTCATAATTCGCTTGTTTTTATCCGATTGTTCCGATGAATGATACTTCTCTCTAAAGATAGCGGAAAACGGACACATTCTCTACAGTCCGGCCCGTCATTTCAGCATCTTTAACGAAAACGGAAAGGGCGCCGGAGCGAAGCGGTACGCTCCACGTCCGGCACCCCGCCGTGTGCGGGCGGAAACACCCGCCTTGCTTACATCAGGTTCGCCGCCTGGGCGCCCAGCGCGCCCGCAATGGCCGAAGCCACGGCGATGATGACTTTCAGGATCGTGTCCCAAACAGATTTCTTGATTGCCATAATGATAAATGGTTAATGGTTAATGATAAATGGTTAATTGTGAGCGGTTAGCGGTTAGTGGTAAGCGGTTAGTATTCCCTCCGGATGGCTGCTAACCGCTTACCACTAACCGTTAACCGCTAAATTACAGCGGGCTCCCCTCCTGGTCGTCCCCTCCGCCGCCGGCAGGTCCGGTAGAGCCGCCGTCCTCGCCGCCCTGCATGTTCAGCTTCTTGAGCTGCGACTCCAGGTCGACGAAATCGATGCGGTCTTCCACACGGGTGGTGGCGGGGTCCAGGTTGGGGCGGATGGCGCTCGAAGCGCGGAAGTTGATGCGGACGGACTTGATGAGGTCCGCGTTGCACTCCTCCTTCGTGTCCACGCCGCCGGTGGTGGCCGAGAGG
This sequence comes from Mediterranea massiliensis, assembly GCF_900128475.1. Classification (GTDB taxonomy): domain Bacteria; phylum Bacteroidota; class Bacteroidia; order Bacteroidales; family Bacteroidaceae; genus Bacteroides; species Bacteroides massiliensis_E. Next base: position 278,634 of record NZ_LT635839.1, read on the forward strand.
CTGAAGACACCAAAGCCGTCGATGTTCACCGAGTGTCCGTTGTAGAGCTCGGCCCGCATGGCGGTGACGAAGTTGGTCAGCACGCTGCGGATGTCGCCCAGCGTCAGCGAGCTGCTTTCCTTCATCTGCTGCGCCAGCGTGTCCAGCGTGGTCGACTTTCCCCAGACGATGAGCTGGGGGTGGTACTTCCCCGTGCCGTCCTTCAGCGCGGGGTTCTTGCGGAATACGCGTTTGTAGGTTACTGACATAATTGTTTGTTTTTTTAAAAGTTTTGGCGTATGTTTGTACAATGGGCATATACGCCTTCGCCCTGTCTTCCGGCCGACACCACAAAGGTGGGGAAACCCGCGGCGGCAGGATGCGGACCCGTGTGTACCCGTGCAGACTTGTGCGCACTTGTGCTTACTTGTGCCGCCCCGCACGGCAGAGAGAGAGTTAACAACCTTAAAGATAATAACCAATGAACGAACACAGCAGACCGGTCAACCTGACAAGACGAACCGAACGGCCTTTCCTCCCGTTTGAAGCCGCCGGACAGACATCCCCGCAGCCGTCCGTCCGGGGCCGTTGACCGAGGCCCGGAACAGGCTCCTGACCAGGACACGGGCCGCCCTGCGCCCGCGCACCACCCAACATGAAATGAAGCAATTGCAAGCCCTCTTCCGCCTGCAGCAGAAGCTGCTGCCTACGGACAGGATACTGAGCGAACGCCTCTGCATCCTGCTGCGGTACATCAGGAAGTTCATCGACCAACGACTGGAGGAAAACGACCGCGCCCTGAAGCGGGAAAGAAGGGAGAAGGAAAAAATCAGGAAACAGATTGAGCAGGAAGAAGAAAAAGAGCAGCTACGGGCCAAGCGGAATGCGGCCTGGTGAGCGGCCACATGCGGCATAGTTTTCCCCCGAAACTATGCCGTTTTTCATGCAAAACATAGTACCAAAAGAGCGGTGAAGGTTAGCGGTGAGCGGTGAACGGTTAGCGGTGAGCATGCAGCGGTTTTGAGGATTTTTGAGGAGTCGTTGAGAATTCTTGAGGAGCTGTTGAGGATTCTTGAGGAGCCGTTGAGGATTCTTAAGTCCCGTCATCCCGCACTTGATGCGGGATCCAGCACACACGTGCAAAACAAGATCATGGGGAGATGTCTCAAAATAGAGGTATCTGCGACTCTCCTCCTTCGGGAAGGAGGAGTACCCGACAGGGGGAGGTGGTAGGTGAATACATGACGCATTGATTGACAGCCTTGCGCGAAAACCTACCACCCCGCCCTTTGGGCACCCCTCCTTCGGGAAGGAGGGGAGTTGAATAGCCTCACTTCATGTTGACACACCCTAAGTTGAATNCTCGTCCGCCGCCTTGAACACGGAGTAGAAGGCCTTGAGCACGTTGCGGTGCCGGTCTTCGAGCGAGGTGTCCACATCGAGCACGTCCAGTATCGGCTTGTCGTATTCGTCGATGAGCACCACGGCCCGGCGTCCCGTCTGCTCGTGGGCGGCACGGAGCACATGGCGGAAACGGAGCCCCAATCCCAACTCTTTGTCAGGTACCAGGCCGTACATCCTTTCCCACCCTTCCACATAGTCGCGCAGCATTGCTTCCAGCTGCCCGGCATTGCTGAACACAGCCCCATTGAAATCCACATGAAACACNGGATACTGAGCGAACGCCTCTGCATCCTGCTGCGGTACATCAGGAAGTTCATCGACCAACGACTGGAGGAAAACGACCGCGCCCTGAAGCGGGAAAGAAGGGAGAAGGAAAAAATCAGGAAACAGATTGAGCAGGAAGAAGAAAAAGAGCAGCTACGGGCCAAGCGGAATGCGGCCTGGTGAGCGGCCACATGCGGCATAGTTTTCCCCCGAAACTATGCCGTTTTTCATGCAAAACATAGTACCAAAAGAGCGGTGAAGGTTAGCGGTGAGCGGTGAACGGTTAGCGGTGAGCATGCAGCGGTTTTGAGGATTTTTGAGGAGTCGTTGAGAATTCTTGAGGAGCTGTTGAGGATTCTTGAGGAGCCGTTGAGGATTCTTAAGTCCCGTCATCCCGCACTTGATGCGGGATCCAGCACACACGTGCAAAACAAGATCATGGGGAGATGTCTCAAAATAGAGGTATCTGCGACTCTCCTCCTTCGGGAAGGAGGAGTACCCGACAGGGGGAGGTGGTAGGTGAATACATGACGCATTGATTGACAGCCTTGCGCGAAAACCTACCACCCCGCCCTTTGGGCACCCCTCCTTCGGGAAGGAGGGGAGTTGAATAGCCTCACTTCATGTTGACACACCCTAAGTTGAATAGCTTCACCTCATGTTGACACATCCCTGACGGGACATCCGCTTTCCATTCGCCTCCCCCGCAGCCGCAGCGCTCCACCCTCCCGCTCCTTCGCCGCCCTTGCAACAAGCGTGCCAAAAGTGGACGGCAGGCTGGATGTGTGATACCTGCATAGGCAAAGTGTGACTCCAAAAATTTGGAAGATGCCACACAGCTATGTACAGCGTGTCCCGATGAAAGCAAAGTGTGACTGCGGGAGGAGGCAAATGTGACGGCGGTTAGCTGTTTACGGTTCCCCCAGATACGCCACCAGCAGCCGCACCTGGCGGAGGGAGAAGCACACGTCGTTCTTCCCCTCACGGCCGGAGTAGAGGCGGTCGTGCAGGTCGCGGTTGTGGCGGATCCAGCGGTTCAGCCGGTTCATGGCCGAGCGGTCGGCCAGGCCGGGACTGTAGAGGCGCGCCAGGTCCATCTTCAGGTAGGGACGGAGGACGAACGGGGCGTCGTCGGCAGGCAGCAAAGGGAGGTCAGGCTTCTTCATGGGCTTCAGTATTTACGGGGTTGTCTGTTCTTTTCATCGTTCTCTCTGCCGGTTTCGGCGATTGGAGGGTTCGTTTTTTGGGTTCAGGTTCACTTAAACCCAACGTTTGGCGCCACGCACGCTTCTTCCGGTACTTATCTTTCTGTTTCACAATCAGTTGCGATTTATGCGCCCGCTGAAGCATACGCTTGGCCGTGCTGATGGACATGTCGCATGTCATGGCCGTCTCCACAAATTCAGTGTACGAAAATTTCTTCGGAAGAACGGACAGCACGCGCTCCAGCAGGTGGCTCTTGCGCAGCACGGGCACGGGGTGGTTGCTGTCCGGAAGCGAGGTGCAGAGCAGCAGGCTGTGCTCCAGCACCGTCCGCGTGACGAGCAGCGCCGAGCGGAAGTCGTCGTCCGTGCAGGTGTATTCGGGCGAGCGGCGGAAGCCGTCCCACTTGCGGAAGACCGTGAGCAGCGCTGCCAGACGCATGGCCAGCAGGCCGTGGCGGAAGATGATGCCCAGCTTCGTGTCGCGTCCCTCGGCGTGGGTCTCGGCCAGCAGGCGGCTGAAGAAGGCGGTGTGCAGCTTCCACTGCGCAGGGGTGAAGTTCACCTGCGTGGGGCTTTCCAGCAGTCCCAGGTGCATACCCTGCAGCTCCTCGCCCAGGGTGTGGAAGTACGAGCCCAGGTCGGGCTGCGTGCTGTCCGGCGCACACGACTCCCAGCAGACCGACAGCGGACGGGTGCACACGGCGAAGCGGCTGTAGAGGCCCGTCTCCAGCGAGCGGAAGAAGCGGGCAAACTGTTCGGGCGTGCCGGACATGGCCAGCGCCAGCCGCGGACGGCGGGCCACCAGCGGCAGCCCGTCTACCTTGTAGGACGAGGCCACCTCTTCGTGGTGGGCCGCCTTCAGCAGGATGTCCTCGAAGCGGCCGTAGTCCGTCCCGATGGCTTCGGTCAGCGTGGCCATCTCGGTGGTGGCCATGGCACAGCCGGCCTCACCCGCCGCGGCCAGGCACTCGATCAGGCGGCTCTTGCTGATGGTGGCGGGCAGCTTGAAGTAGGGCATTTTCTCCTCCTCGGGCTTCAGGGCGAAGTCGGGCTTGCGGTGCTGCTTGCGGGCTTCGGCCAGTTCCTGCTCCCACAGCGTCTGCGCCTCCTCGTCCTTCCGCTTCCGCTCGCTGCGCAGGCGGGCATACCAGTCCTCGGTGGCGTCGAGCAGCGAGGCGGTGAAGGCCACGACTCCCTTGCCCGTACCGGCCGGGGCCACGACGGCCAGGTAGAAGTGGGGCGAATACTCCACCCGCTTGTAGAGGAAGCGCACGCGGGGTAGCAGCGCGCTGCAGCTGTTGAGCGAACCCAGCAGCAGGAAGTCGCGCTCGTAGGCATTGGCCGCGGGGCGGACACACCGCTCCAACAGCGGCGGCAGGGCGGCATACACTTCCTGGGGAATGAGGGGCAGGGCGGCCATGAGGGCTTCATTTTTTTCCAACACCTCTCCCTCGTCTTCCTCCGGTTTCGCGGAAAAACCGGGTTTAAAAGAACCCTGATACCAACTTTGGTCCCTCCTGACCGCCTTTTCCGACGATTTTTGCCGACTAACGTACTGATAGCCAGACACTACCCGCTGACGGATGTCGTCGGCATTGAAATCGGGCGCGGCGTGGCGGGAAGCGTAAAGCCCGATGACCCCGTCCAGCTCCTGCCGCGAAAAACCTTTACGACGGGCCGAGCGTCCCAGGCGCAGGGCGATGTCGTTGCGCTGCCCGGAACGGAAGGGATATTCCTGCTCGAAGCGGTGGACAAAAGCTTCCAGGAAGCCTTCGCCCGGCACATCGGCAGCGGCCTCCCCGCCGTCCGTTCCGTCCTTGCCCGCAGAGGCAACGGGAGCGGGGACGGCAACGGCTCCGGCCGCTCCCTGCGGAGCGACGGGACAGGGCGTGCCAGCCGCCGGCGCCTCCTCCTCCGGACGGTAGGGGAAGGTCGAGGCGTCGGGCCGGAAGTGGGCGGCAGGGTCCCACGAGTAGTAGCAGGGCTGGGTGACGGGGGCACATTTCTCGTCGTAGGCATGGCCCACACAGCGGCTCACGGCCCGGCCCACGGCGGCATAAAGTGGCGCGTAGCCGCGGTCCAGGTCCTCCGTGCGGATGCGGACGAAGACCTTCACCCCTTCGCCCGAAATGCTGCGGAAGACGGCAGCCACATAGGGCAGTCCGGCGGCCAGCGCCACGATGGCGTCCGTGCGGTCTGCCGTGTGGTCCAGGTCGATGCACAGCAGGCCGCTGTACTGCCTCAGGTCGCTCACGGCATGCCCGCCGAAGCAGTGGGCCGAAGGCGTCACACAGGGCATGGCCGACTTGACGCGCTGCGCCTCGGCTTCCTGTCCGCCCTGCGAGCGCAGGCGGCGGTACCGCTCCACCTGCGGACGGAAACGGTCGCTGCGGATGTCGGCCACGAACTGCTCGAGCGTGGTCGCCGTAGCACACTTGCTCCTCACGCTGCTGAAGTGCGAGAAGCCGATGGATGTTTCAGTAGTTGTTTCCATACATTCTTGTAATTTTTTAAAGTCAGGCAGGGGCACCATTGCCCTTGCACGGACGCAAAGCACGCAAGAAAACAACAAAGGGATTTTGGCGGATACCGCACTTTTGCCCGCCCATCCGGCTGGCATGCAATAAATTAGGCCGAAGAAACTGCGGCGTTCCTCCGGCCCTGTGTTTTAAAGGTTTTTAAGAAAAGAGTAAGGGAAGCCCGTCACGCCTGCACCACCGCCCAGTCGCTGACGGTACCGGTCTCCGACGAGAAGCCCACGCCCACGCGGTAGAGCTGCCGGGCGTCGGCGGCATACTCGCGGGCATAGCCGCGGTCCTCGATCTGCTGCAGGGCCTCGGCGGCCGTGCCGTCCAGCTTGAACTCGAAGATGTAGACATACTGCGGCGTCTCCACCACGCAGTCCACACGGCCCTGACTCTGCGCCTTCTCCACGTAGACGGTGTAGACGCTCACCAGGCGCATGATGAGGTAGAACGTGTACTGGAAGTAGCGTTCGCGTTCGGCCTCGCCCTCCTTGCGCCGCATGGTGTAGGGGATGCTGGCCAGGAACGAGGTGAACAGGGTGCGGAGGCGGTCGGTGTCACCCTCCTGGAGGGTCATGACCACGCTGCGTATCCACGTGCCCATTTCCTCCTGCGGTTTCAGATACGACGTGGCCAGCATCGTCAGGAAGCCGTTCTTCACCTCGTTGTTGGGGAAGTCCAGCAGGAAGGTGTTGAATTGAAAATTATAGTTCTTGATGGTCAGGTATCCGCTCTGGAAAATCATGGGCAGCGGACGCTCCACGTCGGCCTTGTAGTCCACGAACTCCTCGGGGCGGTAATACTTGCCCGTCAGCTCGTTGATGTTCTCGTTGAAGTGGGCGAGCAGGCGGATGAGGTATGTGGGTGTGCCCGAGCGGAACCAGTAGTCGTATATCCGCCGGCTGTCCAGCGCGTTGAGCAGGCTGAAGGGGTTGTACACGTCCGTCAGCCGGTCGCTGAAGTGGTAGCCGTCATACTGCTGCTTCAGCCGCTGCTTCATCTCCCCGGGCGTGCAGCGGTAGTCCGCGGCCATGTCAGCAATGGGTTGCGGGAAGTAGCGGTCTATCTCGTCCTGCGTGATGCCGCACAGCGCCTCGTAGCGTCCGTCCATGCTGATATCCTTCGGCTGGTTGAAGCCGCTGAACACGCTCACCTGCGAGAACTTCGTCACGCCCGTCAGCAGCACGAACTGCAGGTGTTCGTCCGCCGCCTTGAACACGGAGTAGAAGGCCTTGAGCACGTTGCGGTGCCGGTCTTCGAGCGAGGCGTCCACGTCGAGCACGTCCAGTATCGGCTTGTCGTATTCGTCGATGAGCACCACGGCCCGGCGTCCCGTCTGTTCGTGGGCGGCACGGAGCACATGGCGGAAACGGAGCCCCAATCCCAACTCTTTGTCAGGTACCAGGCCGTACATCCTTTCCCACCCTTCCACATAGTCGCGCAGCATTGCTTCCAGCTGCCCGGCATTGCTGAACACAGCCCCATTGAAATCCACATGAAACACGGGATGCACAGCCCATTCCGTTTCCAGCCGTTCCATGGCCAGCCCGCGGAACAGCTCCCTGCGGCCCAGGTAATAGTTCTTCAGCGTGGACACGAGCAGACTCTTGCCGAAGCGGCGGGGGCGGCTCAGGAAATAGATGCTGCTCTCGTGCGTCAGGTTGTAAATCAGTTCCGTCTTGTCGACATAGACATATCCGTCCTCGATGATACGGTCAAAGCTCTGGATTCCGATGGGGTACTTCATAAGCAGACAATTTGTTATAGGGCAAAGATAGTGCAAACCGAGAGAAGTACAAAAACGAAAACAAAGTTTTCGGCTTTTTACATCCGAGGTGCAGCCTGTCTTATCCAAAGATAGTGCAAACCGAGGGAAGTACAAAAACGAAAACAAAGATTTTCAGTCCGATTATGCCGGGCCTCCCCGCAATAGACGAGGAACTTACGTACGTAGAAACAAGAAATTTCGTACCTTTGTGGCGTAAAAAGTTAGCAAAGAAATGGAATTCAACTACGACGTAATCGTGATAGGCGCCGGACATGCGGGATGTGAAGCCGCTGCCGCTGCCGCCCGCCTGGGTTCGAAGACGTGTCTCATTACGATGGACATGAACAAGATCGGGCAGATGAGCTGCAACCCCGCTGTGGGCGGCATCGCCAAAGGACAGATTGTCCGCGAAATCGACGCCCTGGGCGGGCACATGGGTCTGGTGACGGACCGCACCGCCATCCAGTTCCGCCTGCTCAACCGCTCGAAAGGCCCCGCCATGTGGAGCCCCCGCGCCCAGTGCGACCGCGGCAAGTTCATCTGGGCCTGGCGCGAAGTGCTGGAGAATACGCCCAACCTGCACATCTGGCAGGACACCGTACGTCGCCTGCTTGTCGAAGACGGCGAAGTGCGGGGCGTGGAGACGGTGTGGGGCGTGACGTTCCATGCCCGTTGCGTCATCGTCACCGCCGGTACCTTCCTGAACGGACTGATGCACGTGGGCCGCACCATGCTGCCCGGCGGACGCATGGCCGAACCGGCTTCATACGAACTGACCGAATCCATCGCCTCCCACGGCATCACCTACGGCCGCATGAAGACCGGTACGCCCGTGCGCATCGACGGACGCAGCGTTCACTACGAGGACATGGAGGTACAGGACGGCGAGGCGGATTTCCACAAGTTCTCCTTCCTCGATACCCCCACCCGACAACTCAAGCAGCTGCCCTGCTGGACGTGCTACACCAACGAGGAAGTGCACGAGGTGCTGCGCCGCGGCCTGCCCGACTCACCCCTCTACAACGGACAGATCCAGAGCATCGGGCCGCGCTACTGCCCCAGCATCGAGACGAAGATCGTCACCTTCCCCGACAAACCGCAGCACCAGCTCTTCCTGGAACCCGAAGGCGAAACGACCCGCGAGCTCTACCTGAACGGCTTCTCGTCGTCCCTGCCGATGGACATCCAGCTGGAAGCGCTGGAGAAGATTCCCGCCTTCCGCGACCTGGTGGTCTACCGCCCCGGCTACGCCATCGAATACGATTACTTCGACCCCACGCAGCTGAAGCATACGCTGGAAACGAAGAAAATCAAGAACCTCTTCCTGGCCGGACAGGTGAACGGCACCACGGGCTATGAAGAAGCGGCCGGACAGGGCATCATCGCAGGCATCAACGCCCACATCAACTGCCACGGCGGTGAACCCTTCACCCTGGCACGCGACGAAGCGTATATTGGCGTACTCATCGACGACCTGGTGACAAAAGGTGTAGACGAGCCCTACCGCATGTTTACCTCGCGCGCCGAATACCGCATCCTGCTCCGCATGGACGACGCCGACATGCGCCTCACGGAACGCGCCTACCGCCTGGGCCTGGCCACACGCCACCGCTACGACCTGCTGACCAGCAAGCGCGACGCCATCCACCGCATCTTGGACTTCGCCCGCAGCTATTCCATCAAGCCGGCACTCATCAACCCTGCACTCGAAGCACTGGGCACCACCCCGCTCCGCCAGGGCTGCAAGCTGGTGGACCTCATCAACCGCCCGCAAGTGACCATCGCCAACATTGCCGAACACGTCAGCGCCTTCAAGCGCGAGCTGGACAAGGTGACCGAACGCCGCGAGGAAATCCTCGAAGCGGTCGAAATCCTCATCAAGTACGAGGGCTACATCGGACGCGAGCGCATGATTGCCGACAAGCTGGGCCGTCTGGAGAGCATCAAGATCAAGGGCAAGTTCGACTACAACTCTCTGCAGTCCCTCTCCACCGAGGCACGGCAGAAGCTGGTGAAGATTGATCCTGAGACCATTGCCCAAGCCAGCCGCATCCCCGGCGTGTCGCCCAGCGACATCAACGTATTGCTGGTGCTTTGCGGCCGCTGACGGGCCTTACGTTCCACGTGAAACAAAAAGTTCAATAAACCTAATAAAACAACTGATTATGAGCAAAGAAACTCTCAAGAAAAGCATCCGTGAGATTCCCGATTTCCCCATCCCGGGCATCTTGTTCTACGACGTGACTACCCTGTTCAAGGACCCTGCTGCCCTGCAGGAACTTTCGGACACGATGTACGAGATGTACAAGGACAAGGGCATCACAAAGGTCGTAGGCATTGAGTCGCGCGGCTTCATCATGGGCCCCATCCTCGCCACCCGCTTGGGTGCCGGCTTCGTGCCCATCCGCAAGCCCGGCAAGCTGCCTGCCGAAACCATCGAGGAAAGCTACGAGAAGGAATACGGCAAGGACACGGTGCAGATGCACAAGGACGCCATCGATGAAAACGACGTCATCCTGCTGCACGACGACCTGCTGGCTACCGGCGGTACCATGGCTGCAGCCTGCAAGCTGGTGAAGCAGATGAACCCGAAGAAGATCTACGTAAACTTCATCATCGAGCTGAAGGATCTGCACGGCAAGGATGTCTTCGACAAGGACATCGACGTTGAAAGCGTGCTTTCCTTATAAAATAGACACGGGCACGAACCGGACGCACTCCTGCTCTACGCAGGCTGGCCGACGTCCCGTCCGTGCCCTGATCCGTTCCACCACTCCCCACCAAACGATACGCGCATGGACAAAGACCCCGAACTGAAGCTCAACGACTACCTGAAAGGCATCGTGCTGAACCTGCCCGAAGGACCCGGCATCTACCAGTACCTGAACAGCGAAGGAACCATTATCTACGTTGGAAAGGCCAAAAATCTGAAAAGGAGAGTTTCCTCTTACTTCAACCGCGACCACGGGCCCGGCAAGACCCGCGTACTGGTAAGCAAGATAGCCGACATCCGCTACATCGTGGTCAACACCGAAGAAGACGCCCTGCTGCTGGAGAACAACCTCATCAAGAAATACAAGCCGCGCTACAACGTCCTGCTGAAGGACGACAAGACCTACCCCAGCATCTGCATCCAGAACGAATACTTCCCGCGCATCTTCAAGACCCGCCGCATCATCCGCAACGGCTCGTCGTACTACGGACCCTACAGCCACCTGCCGTCCATGTATGCCGTGCTCGACCTCATCAAGCACCTGTATCCCATCCGCACCTGCCACCTCAACCTCACGCCCGAGAACATACGGGCCGGCAAGTTCAACGTCTGCCTGGAGTATCACCTGAAGAACTGCGCAGGCCCTTGCATCGGGCGGCAGACACAGGAGGAATACCTGCAGAACATCGGTGAAATCAAGGAAATCCTCAAAGGGAACACCCGCGACATCGAACAGATGCTCTACCGCCGCATGCAGGACCTGGCTGCCGAAATGAAGTTCGAGGAAGCACAAAAAGTGAAGGAAAAGTACCTGCTGATCGAGAACTACCGCTCGCGGTCGGAGGTGGTGAGCAACGTGCTCCACAACATCGACGTCTTCTCCATCGAGGAGGACGACGATGAAAAGGTGGCTTTCATCAACTATCTGCACATCACCAACGGCGCCATCAACCAGGCGTTCACCTTCGAATACAAGAAGAAGCTGGACGAGAGCAAGGAAGAACTGCTCCAGCTGGGCATCGTCGAGATGAGGGAACGCTACAAGAGCCTTTCGCGCGAAATCATCGTGCCCTTCGAACTGGACATGGAGCTGAAGGACGTCACCTTCACCGTCCCCCAGCGGGGCGACAAGAAGAAACTGCTCGACCTATCCATCCAGAACGTAAAGCAGTACAAAGTGGACCGCCTGAAGCAGCAGGAAAAGCTGAACCCCGAACAGCGCACCACCCGCCTGCTGAAAGAAATCCAAGAGCAGCTGCACATGGACCGCCTGCCCCTGCGCATCGAATGCTTCGACAACTCGAACATCCAGGGTTCCGACCCCGTGGCCGGATGCGTGGTCTTCGTCAAGGGAAAGCCGTCGAAAAAGGACTACCGCAAGTACAACATCAAGACGGTGGAAGGTCCGGACGACTATGCCTCGATGAAAGAGGTCGTATGGAGGCGATACAAGCGCGCTATGGAAGAGAACGCACCCCTGCCCGACCTCCTCATCACCGACGGTGGAAAGGGTCAAATGGGAGCCGTAAAGGAGGTTGTCGACGAACTGGGGCTGGACATCCCCATCGCCGGACTGGCCAAGGACAACCGCCACCGCACGAACGAACTGCTCTACGGCTTCCCGCCGCAGACCATCGGACTGAAACAGGGCACGCCCCTCTTCCACCTCCTGACCCGCATCCAGGACGAAGTGCACCGCTACGCCATCAGCTTCCACCGCGACAAGCGCAGCAAGCGGCAGACCGCCTCGGAGCTGGACGAGATAAAAGGCATCGGTGAAAAGAGCAAAAATGCACTGCTGAAGGAGTTCAAGAGCGTGAAGCGCCTCCGCGAAGCCACCCCGCAGCAATGGGCCGCCGTCGTGGGCGAAGCCCGGGCACGCATCCTGCAGGAACACTTCGCCACACACAAGGAAGGGACAGAAGCCGACTGACCCGGCCCCCTTCTGCCGAAAAACAGCCGGCAAGCGCGAAAACGTCACAAAAAATTTGTACCTTTGTCGACCGGAAATCAAGATACCAAGACATGAGAGTAGTGATACAACGCACCGCACACGCGTCGGTGACCATCAACGGACATTGCAAGGCGTCCATCGGACGGGGCCTGCTGGTACTGGTAGGCATCGAGGAAGCCGACGGACAGGAAGACATCGACTGGCTCTGCAAGAAGATCGTGAACCTCCGCATCTTTGACGATGAAAACGGCGTAATGAACCGCTCCGTCCTCGACACGGGAGGCGACATACTGGTCGTCAGCCAGTTCACCCTGCACGCCTCGACCAAGAAAGGAAACCGCCCCTCGTACATCCGCGCAGCCAGGCACGAAATCTCCATCCCCCTGTACGAGCGCTTCTGCAAGGACCTCTCGACGGCCCTGGGCAAGGAAGTGGGTACGGGAGAATTCGGTGCCGACATGAAGGTGGAGCTGCTCAACGACGGCCCCGTCACCATCTGCATCGACACCAAGAACAAGGAATAACCCCCAAAACATATCGACATGACACTGGAAGAAGCACAGAAACAAGTGGACAACTGGATCCGGACGTACGGCGTGCGCTACTTCAGCGAACTGACCAATATGGCCGTACTGACCGAAGAAGTGGGCGAACTGGCCCGCGTCATGGCCCGCAAGTACGGCGACCAGTCGTTCAAAAGCGGTGAAAAGGACAATCTGGACGAAGAGATAGCCGACGTCTTCTGGGTGCTGCTCTGCATCGCCAACCAGACCGGCACCGACCTTACCCAGGCCTTCGCCCGCAGCATCGAGAAGAAGACGAAAAGAGACAAGGAAAGACATATCAATAACCCTAAACTGAAGGAACATGGAGAAAAATGAACCTACCAAAAGCAAGTATGATGAAGCGCTGGCCAAGTACAACACCCGCCTCGACGACGCGGAAGTGGCTGCGCAAGTAAAGGCCATCATCGACGAAAAGGTGGCCGCCAACAATACCCCCGAGGTCAAGAAGTTCCTCTTCCACTGCATCGACCTCACCACGCTGAAGACCACCGACAGCGACGAGAGCGTGATGCGCTTCACCCAGAACGTGAACCGCTTCGACGAAGAGTTCCCCGACCTGAAGAACGTGGCCGCCATCTGCGTTTACCCCAACTTCGCCGAGATTGTGAAGGACACGCTCGAAGTGGAAGACGTGAAGATAGCCTGCGTATCGGGCGGTTTCCCCTCCTCGCAGACCTTCACCGAAGTCAAGGTGGCCGAAACGGCCATGGCCGTCATGGACGGCGCCGACGAGATAGACATCGTGATCTCCGTAGGCAAATTCCTCGTGGGCGACTATGAAAGCATGTGCGACGAGATTCAGGAACTGAAGGAGACGTGCAAGGACAAGCACCTGAAGGTGATTCTCGAGACAGGCGCCTTGCGCACGGCCTCGAACATCAAGGCCGCGTCCATCCTGTCGATGTATGCCGGCGCCGACTTCATCAAGACCTCTACCGGCAAGCTGGAGCCTGCCGCCACGCCCGAAGCGGCCTACGTCATGTGCCAGGCCATCAAGGAATATTTCGATGAAACGGGCAATAAAGTGGGATTCAAGCCTGCCGGAGGCATCAATACGGTGCACGACGCCCTCGTCTACTACACCATCGTCAAGGAAGTGCTGGGCGAGGAATGGCTCAACAACACCCTGTTCCGCCTGGGCACCAGCCGCCTGGCCAACCTGCTGCTGAGCGACATCCTGGGCAAGGAGACGAAGTTCTTCTAAAAAAGGGTACGTGCCCCAAGTCTGAAGAAGGCTGAATCCAAAAGAAGAAATACCAACATTCCGTCATCCCGCACTTGATGCGGGATCCACACTCCGCCAGTCGTGCAGCTATGGATCCCGGCTCAAGGCCGGGATGACGTTTTTTTGTCCCTGTTCCTTTGATTTTTGCGACAGACAGCACCGCCTCCACCCCCGACGGAGCAGAACGCACATGCCTCACATCCGGCATAGTTTTACGCCGGAAAAAGCATTGTTTCAGACCGGAAGCGGCCTTGTTTCGGGAAGTGTCATTTCTGCCGTTCCACCACGTAGTTGAGGTAAGCCTCCAGCGCCCGGCGCACCTCCGCATCACCCTCGGCAGGCAGCAGCGCGAAAGCTTTCCGCTGAAGGTCGCGCATCACCTGCTCGGCATACTCGATGCCGCCGTTCTGCTTGGTGAAGGCCACCAAACGCTCGATTTCATCGGCAGACGCAGCACCCGACTTCACCCGCAGGGCAATCCGACGCGCCTCTTCGTCACCCGTCGAGTTGAGCGCATAGAGCACGGGGAGCGTCAGCTTACCTTCGTGCATGTCGTTGCCCGTGGGCTTGCCGATTTCAGCGTTCTCGTCGTAGTCGAAGATATCGTCCTTGATCTGGAAGCAGAGGCCGATGCACTCGCCGAACTGACGGGCCTTCTCCACGTCCTCGGCAGAGGCTCCGGCGGCCAGGGCGCCCGCCTTGGTACAGGCGGCAAAGAGCACGGCCGTCTTCTTGCGGATGACCTCAAAATAGACTTGTTCGGAAAAATCGGGATTGCTCACGTTGGAGAGCTGGAGCAGTTCGCCGTCGGCCAGGTCCTGCCCCAGGGCCGACACGACGTCGATAATGTCATGGTTGCGCGTCAGGGCCACCTGCACCAGCGCCGTAGCCAGCAGGTAGTCGCCCGAGAGCACAGCTACCTTGTTGTTGAACACGGCGTTGACCGAAAGCTGTCCGCGACGCTCGGCACTCTCGTCGACCACGTCGTCGTGCACCAGGCTGGCGTTGTGGAGCAGCTCCAGCGCCACGGCCGAGTGGAAAGCCTCCAGGCCCGCCCCGCCGTGGAGCTTGGCCGTGAGCAACACCAGGATGGGGCGCATCATCTTCCCGCTCCGCTGACGGATGTGTTCTATCACACAGTTCAGCAGCGGATTGGAGCTGGAGAGCGAACGTTCAAACAGCTGTCTGAAGTCTTCCAGTTCGGCAGAAATGGGGGATTGTATCACTGATGCTATATCCATGGGGCGTAATTTGGGTGCAAAAATAGTGAAAGGCGAGCGCATAGACAAATGAATAACATTGTTTTTCATTTGGCTGAGCCGAGCCGCATCCTATTTTATTTTAATTTAAAGAAGTCAAAAGGCAGAAACGCTAACATATCGTCATCCCGCACTTGATGCGGGATCCAGCTCACACACAGAAAAGCCAATCATGGATCCCGGCTCAAGGCCGGGATGACGTTACACTTACTTCTGTCTCCTTTAATTTTTGAGACCTTTCCCCGTCCCGAACCTCCACCCATTTCATTTAAAAATACGAATAAAACGGTACATACGGTATTTTTTTGTACTTTTACCCTGCAAAAAAGATACATGTATGAATTCAACCGATAAACTCTTCCTGCTCGACGCATACGCGCTCATCTACCGCGCCTACTATGCGCTCATCAAGAATCCGCGAATCAACTCCAAGGGGCAGAACACTTCGGCCATCCTGGGCTTCGTCAACACCCTCGAGGAGGTGCTCAAGAAGGAGAATCCCACCCACATCGGCGTGGCCTTCGACCCGGCAGGCCCCACCTTCCGCCACGAGGCCTACGAACAGTACAAGGCCCAGCGCGAGGAGACGCCCGAAGCCATCCGCTTCTCCGTACCTATTATAAAGGACATCATCCGCGCCTACCGCATCCCCATCCTCGAGGTGGCGGGCTACGAGGCCGACGACGTGATAGGCACACTGGCCACCGAAGCCGGACGGCAGGGCATCACCACCTACATGATGACGCCCGACAAGGACTACGGCCAGCTGGTGGGCGAACACGTCTTCATGTACCGTCCCAAGCACACGGGCGGCTTCGAGGTGATGGGCACGGAGGAAGTCAAGGCGAAGTTCAACATCCAGTCCACCCTGCAGGTCATCGACATGCTGGGCCTGATGGGCGACGCGTCGGACAACATCCCAGGCTGTCCGGGCGTGGGCGAGAAGACGGCACAGAAACTCATCGCCCAGTTCGGCAGCATCGAGAACCTGCTGGCCCACACCGACCAGCTGAAGGGTGCCCTGAAGACGAAGGTCGAGACGAACAGGGAGCAGATTGTCTTCTCCAAGTTCCTGGCCACCATCAAGACCGATGTCCCCATCCAGCTCGACATGCAGGCCCTCGTCCGCGAAGAGCCGGACCAGGAAGCGTTGCGACGGATTTTCGAGGAACTGGAATTCCGCACCCTCATCGACCGCGTGCTGGGAAAAGGCGAAGCCCCCCGCCCCGCCGCTCCGGCCGACCCGTTTGCCGGTACCCTCTTCGCCCAGCCCGCCGCCACGAAAGAGGCCGCTCCGAAGGCCGCCACCCAAGGCGATTTGTTTGCGTTATTTGCGGACGAGGGGACAGGCGGCGCCGAAAATTCGATTCTCAGCAGCTTAGAAACGATAGAAACGGACTACCAACTCGTTGATACAGAAGAGAAAAGACGTGAATTTCTTCAAAAGTTGTTGACAACGGGAATTCTCTCAATAGATACGGAAACCACCGGCACCGAGCCGATGGAGGCCGAACTGGTGGGCATGAGCTTCAGCGACGCCGAAAATCGGGCCTGGTACGTGCCCGTTCCGCCCAACAGGGAAGAAGCCTTAAAAATTGTGAACGAGCTCCGCCCGCTCTACGAAAACCCGAAATCGGTGAAGGTGGGGCAGAACATCAAGTACGACATGATTGTCCTGCAGAACTACGGCGTCCGCGTGCAAGGTCCGCTCTTCGACACCATGCTCGCCCACTACGTGCTCCAGCCCGAGCTGCGGCACAACATGGACTACCTGGCCGAAATCTACCTGCACTACCGCACCATCCACATCGACCAGCTCATCGGCCCGCGGGGCAAGGGACAGAAGAGCATGCGCGACCTCGCCCCCGCCGAAGTCTACCGCTACGCCTGCGAAGACGCCGACGTCACCCTCAAGCTGAAGAACGTCCTCGAGAAGGAACTCAAGGCGCAGGGCGTGGAGCACCTCTTCTATGAAATAGAGATGCCGCTCGTGCCCGTCCTCGTGAACATCGAGAGCAACGGCGTGCGTCTGGACACGGAAGCCCTGAAGCAGTCGGCCGCGCACTTCAACGCCCGCATCCGGCAAATCGAGGAAGACATCTACACCCTGGCAGGCGGACCCTTCAACATCGCCTCGCCCAAGCAGGTGGGCGAAGTGCTCTTCGACCGCCTCAAGCTGATGGAGAAACCCAAGAAAACCAAGACCGGCCAGTACGTCACCTCCGAAGAAGTGCTCGAAAGCCTCCGCGGCAAGCACGACATCGTAGGCAAGATACTGGAGCACCGCGGCCTGAAGAAGCTGCTGGGCACCTACGTCGAAGCCCTGCCCCAGCTCATCAACCCGCGGACGGGACGCATCCATACGTCGTTCAACCAGGCCGTCACCGCCACCGGCCGGCTCAGCTCGAGCAACCCCAACCTGCAGAACATCCCCATCCGCGACGAGGACGGCAAGGAAATCCGCAAGGCCTTCATCCCCGACGACGGCTGCGAATTCTTCTCGGCCGACTACTCGCAGATCGAGCTGCGCATCATGGCCCACCTCAGCGAAGACCCCAACATGATCGAAGCCTTCGTCGAGGGCCACGACATCCATGCCGCCACTGCCGCCAAGATCTACAAGGTGGGCATCGACGAGGTGACCTCCGACATGCGCCGCAAGGCCAAGACAGCCAACTTCGGCATCATCTACGGCATCTCGGTCTTCGGGCTGGCCGAGCGCATGAACGTCTCCCGTCAGGAAGCCAAGGAACTGATAGACGGCTACTTCGCCACCTATCCCCGCGTGAAGGCCTACATGGACCGCAGCATCCAGGTGGCCCGCGAACAGGGCTACGTGGAAACCATCTTCCACCGCAAGCGCTTCCTGCCCGACATCAACTCGCGCAACTCCGTCGTGCGCGGCTATGCCGAACGCAACGCCATCAACGCTCCCATCCAGGGCAGCGCCGCCGACATCATTAAAGTGGCCATGGCCCGCATCTACCAGCGCTTCCAAAGTAACAATCTGAAAGCAAAGATGATTTTACAGGTCCACGACGAACTGAATTTCAGCGTTCCGACGGCCGAAAAAGAGCTCGTGCAAAAAATTGTAATCGAGGAAATGGAGAACGCCTATCGCATGCACGTGCCCCTCAGAGCCGATTGCGGGTGGGGAAAGAACTGGCTGGAGGCCCACTAAACCGGCGGATAACAAACTTTAACTTACAATCAGAAAGCAGCCAAAAGGAATTAATTAAAATGCACTTTGTATGCAAAATGTCCGGCAAACCATCTGCCGGACATTTTTTTTGATAGAAAACGGGCAAAAAGAAAGGGTATAAAACGGTCAGATGCTTACACTTTGAAAAATAATCATCGAATATTGAACAATGTGTCAATATAATGCCTACCTTTGCACCGCTTTTCAGAAAAGCAGTGTAGAAAAAAGAAAGAATAGACATAAATTGATATTAATCATGAAAGCAAAAGTATCCTTAAAGAAACTGATTGTGTCCTCCTTGTTCCTGACACTGGGTGTAAGCGCATTCGCCTTCCAGAACAACGACTTTGTTTACAATTCGAAAGAAGTCAACGGACTGAAGGTAAGCCAAAGCGTCTACAAGAACAACAACAACCTGCTGTCCAACTACCTGGAGTACCACTTCAAATACGACGACCAGCAGCGCATCGTGGAGCACGAAGCCGTATGCTGGGACGAAAACCAGAAGACCTGGAAGAAGGTGATGTGCGTCCGCTACGCCTACGACGACAACCAGGTGACCACCAGCTACTACAAGTGGAGCAACCGCAAGGGCTGCTACGTGGAAGTACCCGAAAAGACAGTCACCATGTACCTGACTGCCCGATAAACCTGCACAGGTTTCCGTTATACTCTCTCGCATAGAAACTATTTTACTCCTAACAATAAACCAAACCTTTTTAGTTAACTGCAGAAAGCCGGAGTGCGCGACGCATTCCGGCTTTTTCATTTCCCCCTGCCGCCGCTCCGGAAAGGAAAGCCGAAAACAGACGTTTCGCTTTGCCTTTCCCACGGTTTGCACTATCTTTGCAGACTGAAAACGACTGACAACAAGAAGATAACTCTAAAATAGAAGACAGACTATGGCATTAAAAGCAGGTATCGTGGGCCTTCCCAACGTGGGAAAATCCACACTCTTCAACTGCCTGTCCAGCGCGAAGGCACAGGCAGCCAACTTCCCGTTCTGTACCATCGACGCCCAGATGGGCCAGGTATCCGTGCCCGACGAGCGACTGACCCGCCTGGCCGAAATCGTCCATCCGGGGCGCATCGTGCCCGCCGTGTGCGACATCGTCGACATCGCCGGCCTCGTCAAGGGCGCCAGCAAGGGTGAAGGCCTGGGCAACCAGTTCCTGGGCAACATCCGCGAGTGCGACGCCATCATCCACGTGCTCCGCTGCTTCGACAACGGCAACATCGTCCACGTGGACGGCTCCGTTGATCCCGTTCGTGACAAGGAAATCATCGACACCGAGCTCCAGCTGAAAGACCTCGAGACGGTAGAAAACCGCATCAAGCGCGTGGAAAAAGTTGCCAAGGTAGGTGGCGACAAGAACGCCAAGCTGGAATACGAACTGCTGCTCCGCTACAAGGAAGCGCTGGAACAGGGCAAGAGCGCCCGCACCGTCGTTCCGCAGAACGAGGACGAAGAAACCTGCGCCCGCCAGATGTTCCTGCTCACCACCAAGCCCGTGCTCTACGTGTGCAACGTGGACGATACCTCCGCCGCCACCGGCAACGCCTACGTGGAGCAGGTGCGCGAGGCCATCAAGGGTGAGGACGCCCAGCTGATGATCATCTCCGCCCAGACCGAAGCCGACATCGCCGAACTGGAAACCTACGAGGAGAAGCAGATGTTCCTCGAAGACCTCGGCCTGAAGGAAAGCGGCTGCAACCGCCTCATCAAGGCCATCTACAGCCTGCTCAATCTTGAGACGTTCATCACCGCCGGCGAGATGGAAGTCAAGGCCTGGACCTACCACAAGGGCTGGAAGGCTCCGCAATGTGCCGGCGTCATCCACACCGACTTCGAGAAGGGCTTCATCCGCGCCGAGGTCATCAAGTACGACGACTACATCAAGTACGGCTCCGAAGCCGCCGTTCGCGAAGCCGGCAAGCTCAGCGTCGAAGGCAAGGACTACGTGGTGCAGGACGGCGACATCATGCACTTCCGGTTCAACGTGTAAGGACAAAGACAAGATAAAGGACGAGGCCACGGGGCAAGCACCCGGACGGCCTCGTCAAACTATACCCCCTGATACAAAAACAACCATAACTCCATGAAAGCCATTCTCCCACTCCTCCTCTCCTTTCTGGTTCTTCCCCTGCAGGCACAGACGGCGACCGCGGCGAAGGGCTCTACTATATAGAAAAAGAAAAGTATGTAAACAGAACTAATACACACCAACCCTCAAAAACAAATACAGCATGAAGAACTATCTCATTGCAGGTACCGGCGGCGTAGGCGGAAGCATCGCCGCCTTCCTGGCGCTGGCGGGAAAGAACGTCAGCTGCATTGCCCGCGGCGAACACCTGGCCGCCATCCGCGAACATGGACTCCGCCTCCACTCCGACCTCAAGGGCGAACACACCCTGCACATCCCCGCCTGTACGGCCGAGGAATATCAGGATAAGGCGGACGTCATCTTCGTCTGCGTCAAAGGCTATTCCGTCGACTCCATCACCGACCTTATCCGCCGCGCGTCGAAACCAGAAACCATCGTCATCCCCATCCTCAACGTCTATGGCACGGGGCCCCGCATCCAGCGGCTGGTGCCGGGCGTCAAGGTGCTCGACGGCTGCATCTACATCGTGGGCTTCGTCAGTGGCCGGGGCGAAATCACGCAGATGGGACGGATCTTCCGCCTGGTCTATGGTGCGCACCAAGGCACGGATGTTCCCCGTGAAACACTCGAAGCCGTGCAGCGCGACCTGCAGGACAGCGGCATCAAGGCCGAAATCTCGGACGACATCAACCGCGACACCTTCGTCAAGTGGTCGTTCATCTCGGCCATGGCTGTGACGGGCGCCTACTACGACGTGCCTATGGGCGAAGTACAGAAGCCCGGCCCCGTGCGCGACACCTTCATCGGCCTCTCGCGCGAAAGTGCCGCCTTGGGCCGCAAACTGGGCATAGAGCCGAAGGAAGACCTGGTGGAATACAATCTGAAAGTGATGGACAAGCTCGACCCGCACAGCACCGCCTCCATGCAGAAAGACATGGCCCGCGGACACGAAAGCGAGGTGCAGGGACTGCTGTTCGACATGATTGCCGCCGCCGAAGCGCAGGGCATCGACATCCCCACCTACCGGATGGTGGCAGAAAAGTTCAAAAATCTCTGACCTGCGAATTTTGTTCTTTGCCGGATAAAGATTACTTTTGGCAACCGTAACCATAAAACCAAGAAAGAAACGTCATGTTACCGTTACTCAACATCCACTGGAACCCCGATCCCGAACTGTTCAACCTCTTCGGCATCTCCATCCGTTACTACGGCCTGCTGTGGGTCATCGGCCTGGCTTTTGCCTACTTCATCGTGCAGAAAGAATACCGCGACCGGCGCATTGGCAACGACAAGTTCGAACCGCTGTTCTTCTACTGCTTCTTCGGCATCCTGATAGGCTCGCGGCTGGGGCACTGCCTCTTCTACCAGCCCGACTACTACCTGCACCACTTCTGGGAGATGATTCTCCCCGTGAAGTTCCTGCCCGGCGGCGGATGGAAGTTCACCGGCTATGAGGGGCTGGCCAGCCACGGCGGTACCCTGGGCCTCATCATTGCCCTGTGGCTCTACTGCCGCAAGACGAAGATGCACTACATGGACGTGCTCGACATGATAGCCGTAGCCACCCCCATCACCGCCTGCTTCATCCGCCTGGCCAACCTGATGAACTCCGAGATTATCGGGCGGCCGACAGACGTACCCTGGGCTTTCGTCTTCGAGCGGGTGGACATGGTGCCCCGCCATCCGGCCCAGTTCTACGAGGCGCTGGCCTATTTCGTCTTCTTCCTCGGCATGGTGTGGCTGTACAAGCGCGGGCAGAAACAGGCTCCCGCCACCCCGCGTACCGACTTCAGCAAGGGTGCGAAAGCCGACGCACAAGTTGCCCCGCCCTATCACCGCGGCTTCTTCTTCGGCCTCTGTCTGACGGAAATCTTCGTCTTCCGCTTCTTCATCGAGTTCCTCAAGGAGAACCAGGTGGACTTCGAGGACGGCATGACGCTGAACATGGGCCAGTGGCTCAGTGTGCCCTTCGTCCTCATCGGCCTTTACTTCATGTTCTTCTACGGACGGCAGAAGAAGGCATGACGCCCCCGTGGCTTCGGGACCGCTGAAAAACAAAACAAAGCCATTATGCCGGTTTACCAGCCAGCATAATGGCTTTCTGTTTCCTCTGAAAGGAGGGGATCAATCTTCAGTGCCTACCGGTGCTTCATCGGCCGGAGTATCTTCCTGTCCCTTGGCGGGATTTGTACGTTTCGTATTATTGGCTATTGATGCCAATGCCCTGTACAACTCAGCTATCAAACGGCCGGAGACAACAATCAAATAACCCACAATAGGATAAATCACAACCATTGACAAGCCTGTTCCCAAAGGAAGTATTCCAAACAGCTGACCCAACGAGTCTCCTAATCCGAAAACGACAAAAAAAAGCGAAATCACACATCCGCCCACTCCAAAATAGAAACCAAGCCATTCGCCCAAGGTTTGAATGAAATGAGAAACCATCGGGATAGCTACAAAATCGCTATTGTCCAAAAGGATGTCTTTCATCTTTTTCTTCCGGTCCATCCATAGGCTGAAACTCATGATTCCCAAAAATATCAGCAGCAAGAAGACCAGCACGCAGGCAACGATATCGCCGCCGGAGAGGAATTCAAATACTCCGCTGTCGGTGACAGTGTAGATGATGTAAGGCGGAAATAACAGATTCAAAACAGATACAGTTCCATACAGCCATCTGAAAGGTTCACGATAGAAAGTTCCTCTGTCAATATACCCCCATACCAACTCGAAAAAAGTAAAAAGCTTGTTGTCCATCATAATAAAAACATTTTAAGTTAAGACCTCATTAACTGTTTGAACACACAAAAAGGCCAGATTTTTCATGTGCGTTTACAAATATATTAAATTATGCCATATCATATTGATAATTCTTAAAAATAATAACAACATAAGTTCGAAATAAGAATTGATATAATTGGCCGGCCAATGGAAACATAGCTATAAGAGTAGAGTAAGGGTTTTACATCGATAACTATTTTTTACCAACCATCCGCGACAATGCCCGCACCGGCTCCCTCCTTGCATTTTTGATTCTCCCAGAGAATGTTTCAAACCTAAGGGGGGGTATGTTTCAAACATTCGGCCTCTATGTTTCAAACATAAGCCCCTCGGGGTTGAAACCTCTCCTACGGCAGCAAAAAACAACAGGATGGAGAAAAGCCCCACCCTGTCAATCATTTTCAAAAAACCGGAATATCTTATTTCCCCTTGACGATGCGCTTGATGTCGTTCAGCTTGTTCAATGCTTCGAGGGGCGTCAGGTTGTTCACGTCGAGGTTCAGTATCTCGTCGCGTATCTGGCACAGCACGGGGTCGTCCAGCTGGAAGAAGCTGAGCTGCATGCCGCCGGCCGACGAAGGCCCTTCGGTGATGGTCTTGCCCGTGACGGTGCCCGTCTGGCGGTTCTCGCGCTCCAGCTGCTTCAGGATTTCGTCGGCGCGCTTCACGATGCTCTTGGGCATGCCTGCCAGCTTGGCCACGTGGATACCGAAGGAGTGCTCGCTGCCGCCCCGCTCCAGCTTGCGCAGGAAGATGACCTTGCCGTCCACCTCCTTCACCGCCACATTGTAGTTCTTGATGCGGGCGAAGCTCTTCTCCATCTCGTTCAGCTCGTGGTAGTGCGTAGCAAAGAGGGTACGTGCCTTGGCCTTGGGATGTTCGTGAATGTACTCCACGATGGCCCAGGCGATGGAGATGCCGTCGTAGGTCGACGTACCGCGTCCCAGCTCGTCGAAGAGCACGAGGCTGCGCGGCGACAGGTTGTTCAGGATGTCGGCCGCCTCGTTCATCTCGACCATGAAGGTCGATTCGCCCACGGAGATGTTGTCGCTGGCACCCACACGGGTGAATATCTTGTCCACCAGCCCGATGTGCGCGCTCTCGGCGGGCACGAAGCAGCCTATCTGTGCCATGAGGGTGATGAGGGCTGTCTGGCGGAGCAGGGCCGACTTACCGGCCATGTTGGGACCGGTGATGATGATGATCTGCTGCGTCCGGCTGTCGAGCATCACGTCGTTGGCCACGTATTTCTCGCCGATGGGGAGCTGCTTCTCGATAACGGGATGACGGCCCTGACGGATGTCGAGCACGTCGTCGTCCGAGAGGACGGGGCGGATGTAGTTGTTCTCGCGCGCGGCCGTGGCAAACGACAGGAGGCAGTCGAGGCGGGCCACCTGGTTGGCGTTGATCTGGATGGCGGGGATGAACTCGCTCAGAGCCTGCACCAGCTCGTTGTAGAGCTGTGTCTCGAGCACCAGTATCTTGTCTTCCGCGCCGAGTATCTTCTCTTCGTATTCCTTCAGCTCCTGCGTGATGTAGCGTTCGGCGTTGACCAGCGTCTGCTTGCGTATCCACTCCTGGGGTACTTTCTCCTTGTGGACGTTGCGCACCTCGATGTAGTAGCCGAAGACGTTGTTGTAGCCTATCTTCAGGCTCGGTATGCCCGTCAGCTCGCTTTCGCGCTGCTGCAACTGGAGCAGGTAGTCCTTGCCGCTGTAGGCTATCTGGCGCAGTTCGTCGAGCTCGGCGCTGACGCCCTGCTTGATGACGCCGCCCTTGTTGACCAGCAGCGGCGGGTCATTGTTGATTTCACGGTCGATGCGGTCGCGGATGGACTGGCAGACGTTGAGCTGCTCGCCGATGCGGTTCAGGCTGGTATTGTCGGCCTCCAGGCAGGCCTGCTTGATGGGTTCAATGGCCTGCAGGGCCACCTTCAGCGCCACCACCTCGCGGGGACTGACGCGACCCACGGCTACCTTCGACAGGATGCGCTCCAGGTCGCCGATGCGGTGCAGCTGCTCCTCCACCAGGTCGCGGAAGTCGGGCTGGCGGAAGAAGTATTCCACCACGTCCAGGCGGTCGTTGATGGGGCGCACATCCTTCAGCGGGAACACCAGCCAGCGCTTCATCAGGCGGGCACCCATGGGGCAGATAGTCTTGTCGATGACGCTGAGCAGCGAACTACCCCCGTCGTTCATCGAGCCCATCAGCTCGAGGCTGCGCACGGTGAACTTGTCCAGCCGGACGTACTTGTCTTCCTCGATGCGGGCCAGCGACGTGATGTGGCCTATCTGCGTGTGCTGCGTCATGATGAGGTATTGCAGGATGGCACCCGAAGCGATGATGCCGTTCTTCAGGTGCTCCACGCCGAAGCCCTTCAGGTTCTTCACCTCGAAGTGCTTCAGCAGCCTTTCGCGCGCCGTCGTCTCGGTAAACACCCAGTCGTCCAGCTCGAAGGTGAAGAACTTGCTGCCGAAGTTGCCCTCGAACATCGGCCGCTTGCCCCGTTCGAAGAGCACCTCTTTGGGGCCGAAATTGTTGAGCAGCTTGTCGATGTAGTCGAAGGGACCTTCCGCCGTCAGAAACTCTCCCGTCGATATGTCCAGAAAAGCCACGCCGCAGGCCCCCTTGCCGAAGTGCACGGCAGCCAGGAAGTTGTTCTCGCGGTAGTTCAGCACGTTGTCGTTGATGCTGACGCCGGGCGTCACCAGCTCCGTGATGCCGCGCTTCACCAGCTTCTTGGCCAGTTTGGGGTCTTCCAGCTGATCGCAAATGGCCACGCGCTTGCCCGCGCGGATCAGTTTGGGCAGGTACGTGTCGAGCGCATGGTAGGGGAAACCGGCCATCTCGATGGTCTTCTCCTTGCCGTTGGCACGCTTGGTCAGCGTGATGCCCAGGATTTCGGAGGCCACAATGGCGTCGGTCGAATAGGTTTCGTAGAAGTCTCCGCAACGGAACAGCATCACGGCGTCAGGGTGCTTGGCCTTGAGGTCGAGAAACTGCTTCATCATCGGTGTAAGGACAATATCTTCGTTCATGTGTATCGGCTTAAAAACTAAACAGAAACAAAGATAAATCTTTTTTAGAAAACAAGCATCTGCAGGCTCCCATTCCTTAGTAACCCTTAACAAAATAGCGCATATTCATAAAACATGTTATATAACATCAGTTTTTTCTTGCAGAATTTGCAGATTTCCCAAAAGTCCGTACCTTTGCATCGTGTTTTTCATAGTATTAGATTTTAAGGTTAACAAAGGTTGGAGTACAGCGGTACTCCTTTTTTTATGCCCGTACGCGAACGGGCCTGCTCACCGGGCCTTCCAGCCGTCTATCTGGACAGCCGTCTCCGGCCAACTGGGACGGAGGGCCGAACCGTAATTCACAATCACCCCCTCTTTATTCACCAGCAGGAAGTAGGGTACTCTGTCCTGCCCCAAATGATTGGACATTTTCTGCAAGACTTCACGCGTGGCAAAGTCTTCCCAGTACAGACATTCCAACGCCGTTTCCTTCAACGAAAAACGCTGCAATATCCGCTCGTAATCAGCGCGTTTCCCGCTGACGCAGAGGCTGACCATCGCCACCTCGTCCGTGTCGTATCGGGCACGCAACTGCTTCAGCGGCTCCATCTCCGCCAGGCAGGGAGGGCAGAACACGCCCCAGAAATCGATGTAGAGCACCTTGCCCCGATGCTTGTCTATCAGCGACCGCAGGGGAGCCATATACTGTTCCGCCTCGGGAGTGTCGGCATCGCCATGCAGCAGGTAGCGGGAAAAGGCTTCGGGACGACGCAAGTAGTCGGCCGTCCGCCGGTAAAGCAAGCTCAGGGAATGGCGGAGCACGGGCACCTGTACCAGCGCGTCATATTCCTGACGGGCGGAATCCATGGCCACCGTATCGTTGGCCGCCAGCGAAGCGCCCAACAGGTCGGCCAGCAGGAACTGGGCCACCCTGTTGCCCTGCTGCTCGTCCACCAGGTCCTTGCCGGTAAAATCAAGGTCGCCCGCCACGGCGCGACGGTACCTCAAATAAAACTTCAGCTGATACATCAGCCGGAAATGAGCGGAGGTGATAATCTTGTCGGCCAGCAACGCGTCTACCTCGGGCATCAGCGCCTCGCAGGCAGCCATCTCCTTCTGCCAGTCCACCTGCTTCTGCCCATAAAGCCTCCTGATCCGTTGCTGTGCATATCGGAAACGTTCGGCGTAATAGTCGGCCCGCAACAGACGCTCCGTCAGCTCAGCCACCTCGACTGTGGGATGGTAACGCTCCAGAAACTCCTCCCGCTTCTGCTGCCGGAGCGCATACTCCGCCTGCACGGCCTGCCCGAACGCCTCTGCCGACGAGCCGACATCGTCCATATAAACATAATCCGGCCTGTAGAAACCTCCTTCCGTAAAAGCCAGCATACCTTGATTCAGTGTGGCCGAAGTCCCCTCCACCACCGGATGGAACAGGTCTTTGAAATCAATCTGCAGACGGAGGCTGTCGCCCGGCGCCAGATACAGACGCGGTGCGTAATTGCGAAGCGAAAACTCGCACACCGCCCCGCAGAGCGGCACGCTGAACGAGAAGGTGCCGTCTTCCCTGACAGGAGCCTTGTACACCGTCTCCTGACTGGGGGTAAAGGATACCAGCACCAGCTGCAGTTCCTTTTCATTCGGATAGACTTCCCGGTTCAGGATGCGGCCCTGTACCACAGCCGTCCGGAGGGGTTCGTGACTGTCGGCCCAAAGGCCGTCGAAGCTGCACAGAAACAGACAGAACAAAAAAAGCAAAGGTTTCATAGGCAATCGTATAACATCGTTGGACATGACATCGTTTTACCCCGCCCTGGCAGGATGCAACAAAGATAAGAAAACGAATCTCTCGGAGATGCAAACGAATCTGCAAAATGCAGGAAAACATCCAAATAAAGCTGTAAATGTTTTAATACATGTTATAAAACAGCTTTTTCCCGCCCCATAATTTGCAGGTTTCCCCAAAGTCCGTACCTTTGCAATGTGTTTTCATAGTATTAGATTTTAAGGTTAACAAAGGTTGGAGTACAGCGGTACTCCTTTTTTTATGCCCGTACGCGAACGGCGGCCCAACCATTCCCTCACAAAAACAGCCGCCATTCCCTGACCCTTACACAGGAAACGACGGCTGGTTCACCTTTCATGCGCCGGCGATATCACTCCTCACTCATCATCAGTCTTCTTGCTTCGGCGCACCCTCGGGCTTGTGTCCGGGCATCGGCTTGCGGCTCATGCCCAGCCACTGGTCGTATTGGGTTTCGGTGAGTATCTTCTTCATCTTCTTGTTCTTCTTCTCGATTCGCTTCTGCAGGTCGTCGGCACTTTCGGGCTTCGGAGCTCCCATCGGCGGACGATGCATGCCTTCGGGACGGCCTCCGCCCATACCCATCGGCAGCATGCCGCCTCCGTGGGGCGGACGGGGACCCCTGCCGCCTTCACCATCCATCAGGGGCGGACGCTGCATGCGGTTCTCCAGCAGTTCGCGCTGCTCTTTCAGCAAGAGCTTGTAGACTTTCTTATATTGCTTGTCGGTCAGGTTCAGGGCAGCCTTCAGGCGGTCCGTTTCTTTCCGTGCAGCCTTTTCGGGATTGGGCACCTCGCGATACGCCCGGCTCTCCGGAGCCGGAGCTGCCTCAGGAAGCTCCTGAGCCTGTGCCTGCAGGGCTAACATGGATAGGCCGATGCAAAGCAAAACGGGTTTCATATTCAGTTTCATATGCTGTTCCTCCTTGGGTTCATTGGATTTGACACGACAAATGTAGCGGGCTGCCCGATAATATGAAAACAGAATAGACCAACGGGGCAGTTTTGACGATGAAATACGTTTTTTTCGCCGCCCGGCTGCAATAAACGCGCCCCGCCGACGACTGATAACAGAAAAGCACCGAACGATGATCAAACAAGACTACCTGATACGCATGATACAGCAGATTGTCTCCATGATTGTGGAGGCCCTGCTCCACAAGAAGAAAATCCGCCAGAAGGACTGGGACGACTACGACCACCTGACGCGCCAGATACTGGGCACCGACACCCGCGACCTGCTCAACACCAGTGCCGACGAGCTGACGGCCCGCTATGCCGGCACGCCCGACGGCATGGAGAAGCTGGAGCTGGCCGCCGTCAACATGCTGAAGCTGGCCGAAGAGGTGGACGAGGACAATCCCCTGCTGAAGTCGCGCCTCCGCCAGGAAGGCGTCCAGCTGCTGAAATACATCCAGCAGCACAGCGGCAGCTATTCCCTCCAGCGCGAGTTCCTCATCGGGCTGCTTGAGACCAACCAGTGAATCGAAAACGGAACGTTGACAGATTGACACTTTGACACGCCGACCGCCTGAGAATCGCTCCGTTCGGCCCGAAGGACAGGCCGGCGGCAACGGACGAAGCACGGAGAGCCTTATCCGCTATGCTTCAACGCGATAGCGAAATCCTTACAAAAATTCTGGAAGAAAAACGGAGCGGAAAGCCGCCCTTCCAGGCTCCGGAACCATGAAAACAGCCGCCCCGAAGCCCGAAAGCGGGGAAAACAATGCCTTTCCCCTCGGAAAACAATGCTTTTATCGAGGGAAAACATCCGATTTGTCGAGGGAAAACCTGCACGCTGCCGAGGGAAAACATACACTTTACCCCGCCCAAACCGACGTTTTCCCATCAAAAAAG
Organism: Mediterranea massiliensis; assembly: GCF_900128475.1. Lineage (GTDB taxonomy): Bacteria > Bacteroidota > Bacteroidia > Bacteroidales > Bacteroidaceae > Bacteroides > Bacteroides massiliensis_E. Next base: position 308,267 of record NZ_LT635839.1, read on the forward strand.
GCTGCCCACACCCTGTTTCTCCCTTCCGTTGGCACGGATGGGGAAAAGGTGTGGTCAGCCAAAAAGCGCTTTCTCCATCAGTTTGTTTTCCAAAAGAGTGAAATCAGAAGCACCGTGTCAGGAAGCCGTCTCCCGCTTCCTCTTCTCCAACACCCGCACGAACTCCGCCTCGTTGACGGGCTGGAGGGCATCGTGCTTGCCGTCCTGATAGATCACGAGCACATAGTGCACCAGCGCACGGCCTGCCACCTGCATGGACGAACGGCGCTCCACCGACACCACCTCGGCCAACCGGCGCTCGCGGCTGCGCGAAAAACGCCCGCCGTAAACAATCAGCCGCCCGTCGGCAGTCAGCGTATAGGTGGTATGGATGATTCTCTCAATGAAACGGAGCAACAGAATGCCCCACAACACGGCTATCAGAATATACTTCACCCACAGGCAGTAGACCAGCATGAAGGTAAACAGAAGCAGTGCCAGATACTGGGCCGCACCGATGCGGGCATGGAAAACTCGGTCCATCATTTCTCTTTTTTTGCGGTAAAGATATGGATTTTCGGCGGCAAAACGCACAAGCAACGCACTTATTTTGTAGTTTTGCATCCAGCTAATACATAATCGTTATGGTAAGAAAGTTCGATTTCCTCGTCATCGGCTCTGGGATAGCCGGTATGAGCTTCGCCCTGAAAGTGGCGGAAAAGGGGACGGTAGCCCTCATCTGTAAGGCCGGAATGGAAGAGGCCAACACCTATTTTGCACAGGGAGGCATCGCCTCGGTAACCAACCTGGCCGTGGACAATTTCGAGAAGCACATCGAAGACACCATGATAGCGGGCGACTGGATCAGCGACCGCGCCGCCGTGGAGAAGGTGGTGCGCAACGCGCCCGCACAAATCAAGGAGCTCATCAACTGGGGCGTGAAGTTCGACAAGAAGGAAGACGGAACATTCGACCTGCACAAGGAAGGCGGACACTCGGAGTTCCGCATCCTGCACCACAAGGACAACACGGGAGCCGAGATACAGACTTCGCTCATCGAAGCCGTGAAGCAGCATCCCAACATCACCATATTCACCAACTTCTATGCCGTAGAAATCATCACGCAGCACCACCTGGGCATCATCGTAACACGCTACACGCCGGGCATCAAGTGCTACGGCGCCTACGTGCTGAACGAGGCCACGGGCGAGGTGGACACCTTCCTCAGCAAGGTGACCGTCATGGCCACCGGAGGCTGTGAGGCCGTCTACCGCCACACCACCAACCCGCTGGTGGCCACGGGCGACGGCATCGCCATGGTCTACCGCGCCAAGGGAGCGGTGAAGGACATGGAGTTCATCCAGTTCCACCCCACGGCCCTCTACCATCCGGGCGACCGCCCCGCCTTCCTCATCACCGAGGCCATGCGCGGCTACGGCGGCGTGCTCCGCACGATGGACGGCAAGGAGTTCATGCAGAAGTACGACCCGCGCCTGTCGCTCGCCCCGCGCGACATCGTGGCCCGCGCCATCGACAACGAGATGAAGCTCCGCGGTGAGGACCACGTCTACCTGGACGTCACCCACAAGGACCCCGAAGAAACGAAGCGCCACTTCCCCAACATCTACCAGAAATGCCTCAGCATCGGCATCGACATCACGAAGGACTACATCCCCGTGGCTCCCGCCGCCCACTACCTCTGCGGAGGCATCAAGGTGGACCTCGACGGGCAGAGCAGCATCCGCCGCCTCTACGCCATCGGCGAATGTTCGTGCACGGGCCTGCACGGCGGCAACCGCCTGGCCTCGAACTCGCTCATCGAAGCCGTGGTCTATGCCGACGCGGCCGCCAAGCATGCCCTGAGCGTGCTGGAACGCTACGACTTCAACGAAGACATCCCCGAATGGAACGACGAGGGCACCATCAGCAACGAGGAACGCGTGCTCATCACGCAGAGCATGAAGGAGGTGAACCAGATTATGGAGTCGTACGTGGGCATCGTGCGCAGCAACGTGCGCCTCACCCGCGCCTGGAACCGCCTGGACATCCTCTACGAGGAGACCGAACGCCTCTTCAAGCGTTGCAAGGCCACCCGCGAGCTGTGCGAACTGCGCAACATGATCAACGTGGGCTACCTCATCACGAAGCAGGCCATGGAGCGCAAGGAAAGCCGCGGCCTGCACTACACCATCGACTATCCGCACCACGCCGACGAGGCCGACGGGAAAAAGAAATGACAGCAGGTTGTAAACATTCATCGCAACCGGCAGAAAGCATTCTCCTCACCGGCTTCAGAAGGCCTTGGCAACGGCCCGCGTGAATGTTTCAAACATGGAGGCCTTATGTTTCAAACATACACCCTGTGGGTTTGAAACATAAGGCTCCTGTGGTTTAAACCCGACTTTGGGCAGAATTGGATGCAGGCTCTACCTTGTAAAATAAATTAACCAGTAACAGGTATCTATATTCTGAAAAGAGCAAGAGCTGTCTCAAGAAATAAAGTCAGAAGCAAATACAACGTCATCCCGGCCTTGATCCGGGATGACAAGATATTAGCGCTTCTTTGTTCTCGAGACAGCTCTTACTGATATATGTGGATGTCAATCCAAGTCTTACCAGTTCTCCTTCTTCACCTCGAAGTAGGCTTGCGGATGCAGGCAGGCGGGGCATACCTCGGGAGCTTCCTTGCCCACGTGGATGAATCCGCAGTTGCGGCACTGCCATACCACTTCGCCTTCCTTGGCAAATACGGCGGCATTCTCGATGTTCTTCACGAAAGCCAGGTAGCGCTCTTCGTGTCCCTTCTCGGCGATGGCGATGTTGCGGTACATCAGGGCGATTTCGGGGAAGCCTTCTTCGTCGGCGATGTCGGCAAACTTGGGATAGTCGAGCGACCATTCCTCGTTCTCACCGGCAGCGGCTGCCTGAAGGTTTTCGAGCGTCGTGCCGATGACACCTGCGGGATAGCTGGCCGTAATCTCCACCATGCCGCCTTCGAGCCACTTGAACATGCGCTTGGCGTGCTCCTTCTCCTGGTCGGCTGTCTCCATGAAGATAGCGGCAATCTGTTCGTAACCTTCCTTCTTGGCTACACTGGCAAAGTAAGTGTAACGCATGCGTGCCTGCGATTCGCCGGCAAACGAAGTCATCAGATTCTTCTCTGTGCGGGTTCCTTTGATACTCTTAGTCATAATCATTCAGTTTTTAAAAGGGTTAATATTTTGTTCTTGTTGATTTCTGTGTTGCAAATGTAGGCAAAAGGCTTCAAATGCCTTGCATCCAACCTTATCGGATTTTTCTATCGTTTCATAAATTAAATCTATCAAACGCCGGATAGCTTGCGACATTAACAATAATTGTCTACGGTCACATGCTATAAAGAAACAAATATCACTATCTTTGGGTTCATAGAAACTTCATAAATATTCCATCGGTCATGAAAATACATCTCAGTTCTCTCTTTTTGCTGGCTTTGGCCTGCATCAGTTTTTCAGCCTGTTTCGTACAGCGTTCCGTTTCGGTCAGCAAAGCCGTCAACAATCCCGACTATACCGTCAGCTACCTCTTCGAACACGACGGATGCCGCGTTTACCGCTTTTATGACACCTATTCGGGCAGCTACGTCTACTTCACCACGCAGGGCGACGTTACCGCCATCCCCAACGACTCCACACGCCAGCAAACGGTGACTTACCGCTATCGAGACAACGACACATTCATAAAAAAATCGGAATAATAGCGTCTGTTTGCTTTATTTTACCTAAATTTGCACTTTCTTTTTCAAAAAGGCAACAAACTCAATAGGTAAAATAAAGTTCTATTAAACAGAAAATGAAAGCGTTCGAATTCAAGCCGAAACTCTACACGGCGCTGAAGAATTATTCCAAAGAAATGTTTATGGCCGACCTTATGGCCGGCATCATCGTGGGCATCGTGGCCCTTCCGCTGGCCATTGCCTTCGGCATCGCTTCGGGTGTATCGCCCGAGAAAGGTATCGTGACCGCCATCATTGCGGGTTTCATCATCTCCCTGCTGGGCGGCAGCAAGGTGCAGATCGGCGGACCTACAGGTGCGTTCATCGTCATCATCTACGGCATCATCCAGCAATATGGTGAAGCGGGACTTATCGTGGCCACACTGATGGCAGGCGTCATCCTGGTGCTGCTGGGTGTGTTCAAGCTGGGAGCAGTCATCAAATTCATCCCCTATCCCATCATCGTGGGCTTTACGAGCGGTATCGCCGTCACCATCTTCACCACACAGGTGGCCGATGTATTCGGCCTTCAGTTCGGTGGTGAAAAGGTACCGGGCGACTTCGTAGGCAAATGGCTGGTGTACTTCCGTCACTTCGACACGGTAAACTGGTGGAACACGCTGGTGAGCGTAGTGAGCATCGCCATCATCGCCCTGACGCCCAAGTTCTCGAAGAAGATACCCGGCTCGCTTATCGCCATTGTGGTGGTAACCGTGGCCGTCTGGCTGATGAAGACTTACGGCGGCATCACCTGCATCGACACCATCGGCGACCGTTTCAGCATCCGTGCCGAGCTGCCCGACGCCGCTATTCCCGCATTGGATTGGGAGGCAATAAAGAACCTCTTCCCCGTAGCGGTGACCATTGCCGTACTGGGTGCCATCGAGTCACTGCTCTCGGCTACCGTAGCCGACGGTATGATTGGCGACAAGCATGACTCGAATACGGAGCTTATCGCACAAGGTGCGGCCAACATCATCACTCCGCTCTTCGGAGGTATCCCCGCCACGGGAGCCATCGCCCGTACCATGGCCAACATCAACAACGGCGGCAAGTCGCCCGTAGCCGGCATCGTACATGCCATCGTACTGCTGCTCATCCTGCTGTTGCTCATGCCACTGGCCCAATACATCCCCATGGGCTGTCTGGCAGGTGTACTGGTTGTCGTATCCTATAACATGAGCGGCTGGCGCACGTTCAAGGCGCTTCTCCGCAATCCGAAGTCGGACGTCACGGTGCTGCTCATCACCTTCTTCCTGACCGTCATCTTCGACCTGACCGTAGCCATCGAAATGGGTCTGGTCATCGCCTGCGTGCTCTTCATGCGCCGCGTGATGGAAACGACGGAAATCTCGGTCATCAAAGACGAGATAGATCCCAGTAAGGAGTCGGATATCGCCACTCACGAGGAGCATCTGATAATTCCGAAAGGTGTGGAAGTATATGAAATCAACGGCCCCTACTTCTTCGGCATCGCCACCAAGTTTGAAGAAACCATGGCCCAATTAGGCGACCGACCCAAGGTACGGGTCATCCGCATGCGTAAGGTGCCGTTCATCGACTCTACGGGTATCCACAACCTGGAAAGCCTCTGCCGCATGTCGCAGAAGGAAAAGATAACCATCGTCCTCTCGGGCGTCAACGAGAAGGTACACAAGGTACTGGAAAAATCGGGCTTCTACGAACTGCTGGGTGAGGAGAACATCTGCCCCAACATCAACGTAGCATTGGAGCGGGCCAAGAAGCTGTTGTAAACAGACGACCTCTGCATAAAAAAAGAAGAGGATGTATCAAAATAGGAGTTCGCTTTCTTTAGGCACGGATTACACGGATTTCACGGATTAATATCTATACATATTCAGCGTTTTTCCGCGTAATCCGTGCCTAAAATAACAGGAAGTCAGTCTATCTATATTTGATACATCCTCTTCTTATTTGAGAAGATCCATAACCATCCCGTAGAAAGGATTTCTATATCGACCACTATTCCTCGAACTGATCCAGCAGTTCCCTGCACTTTCTCACGTGCTTTTTATATTGCAATAGGGTTATCGCAATGGCAACAAGGATGGAAACAATGCCCGACACGGTGATGAGCTGTACGGTAGCAGCATCGTCCGCCAAGGCATACAGGCGCATAAAGATATAGGTGACCATAGCCGTCAGGGGAATTATGGCGGCAATGAGCGACCCTGCATAGAATTTGCGATAACCGGCAATCTTGCCTGTCACCGTCCGCACATCGTCGTCCAGCAGATGATCCATACCCAGCTTGCGACTGACCCACAGGCTGACACCCAAATCAATCAAAGCCCACAATGAAACCAATATGCCAAACAGCAGGGGCCAGTCTATGTTGATACAAATCACGATAATCGTGGGTATTGTCACGATATCACCCAATATCCGGTCCTTGATTTCCTTGCTGATAGCCATCGCAGGGCGCCTTCTAAGGGATTTGAAGAACTTTTCGTTCAGCATTTCCTGTTTTTCCAGCCCTTCCTTAAACACGTTATACTCCAATTTCAGCGTCTGAATTTCTTTTTCGATATTGATTTCCATACGATTCATACTTTTAGATGTTAGACATTTTTTTGAGTTGTTCCTTGATACGGACCAGCTTAAACGAGACGTTCTTGACAGAAATACCCAGGATAGCGCCAATCTCGTCGTAGCTCAGGCCTTCGAGCCACAACAGGACCACGCTTCTGTCCACCAGTCCCAATGCATTGATCCGCTTATAAAGCTGCTTTATTTGCAAATTCTTTTCCAGACTTCTTCCTTCCGAAGGGAAACCTGCGCCCAAGTCCAGCCGTTCGCGCCGCTTCTTCCGGCGGTTGCTGAAGTTGATGCAATAGTTCAGGCTGACGCGGTAAATCCACGTCTTGATGTCGCTCTTCCCCTCGAAGGCATCGAAGCCCTGCCACAAGCGGACGAGGATGTCCTGATAGAGATCGTTTACCTCGTCCGTATCACTCGAAAACATGTAGCAGACGGTGTAGATGGTCCGCTCATGTTCTCGGATGACAGTTATGAATTGTTGTTCTTTCGCATTCATTCCGTTGCTGTTTTTACTTGTTAGACCACAAAGCGGCCCGAAAACTATACGCGACCGGCGATTTTTTATCATTTTCCCTCCAATAAAGCCGAAAAGCAAATTAAATGACTTTCCGAAAAAGAAGCAATGTTTTCCATCAAAGAAAGCAATGCTTTGCGACAAAGAAAGCAATGTTTTGACAGAAAACAAAGCCACCTTCCACAGACAACAACCTTAACCTAAACTTAACGTAACGTTAACCTGAATCCCCACCGCGCCGCCCTACCTTTGCGACATCGAAACAAAGAAATAGAAATGTCTAACTCATAAAACTGAAACGAATATGATTACCAATCTCATCATGGCCTCACTGATTTCGGCCGCAGGCGTATCTACCAACTTAGTATATAACGTAAAAATAGAAAACAACCGGCTGACGAACAAGGAAGTGTTCAGCGTGGAAGACGGCAAATACTTGAAGCGCCTCTTCAAGATGGACTTCACCTACAACGCGCAGGGACAGGTGACGGACAAGAAGACCTACGTGTGGAGCGATGCCCGCCAGGACTACATCCTCCAACAGACGGAAACCTTCAACCCGAACGAAGCGCTGAAATAAAAAGCCGGAGAAGTTGCAAGAAACCTCTCTCTTCTGCGACCAATCTATAAAAAGAACCATTAATCCCCAAAGAACACTATAATGAAAAAGACACTCGTACTTGTGATGCTCCTTTGCATCGCCCTCGGCGCCCAGGCGCAACTGTTATGGAAAATATCGGGCAACGGCCTCGACCGACCCTCGTACGTCATGGGTACGCACCACCTGGCTCCCCTCAGCATCAAAGACAGCATCGCAGGCATGAAGCAGGCAATGGACGAAACGCAACAGGTCTATGGCGAACTCATTATGGAGAACGCCATGAAGCCCGACATGCTGATGAAGATGCAGCAGGCCATGATGCTGCCAGCCGACACCACGCTGAAAAGCCTCTTCGAACCGGCCGAATACGACAGCATCGCTTCGGTCGTGAAGACATACATCGGCATGGACCTTGCTCTGTTCGACAAGCTGAAACCCGCCGCCCTCACTACCCAGCTGTCCGTAGCACTGGCCGCCAAGTCCGTAAAAGGTTTTAATCCGCAAGAACAACTCGACACCTGGTTTCAGGCGCAGGCCAAGCAAGCTGGAAAGAAGGTAGGAGGGCTGGAGAGCATGGAGCAACAGATAGATATCCTCTACCGTTCGCAGAGCTTGCAACGCCAGGCCCACCTGCTCTATTGTGCGGCTACCACCATCGACTACGCCACCCTACAGGCCCAACGCATGACAGAGGCATACATGAACCAGGACCTCGACACCCTGCTTGAAATCATGGAAGAAAAGCAGAACGACTCCTGCGACAGCACCCCCCAGGAGGAAGATGTCCTGATATTCGACCGCAATGCCGACTGGGCCCGCCAGTTACCCAACATCATGAAGCAGGCCCCCACCCTGTTCGTGGTAGGCGCCGGCCATCTGCCCGGCTCCCGCGGCCTGTTGAAGCTGCTCGAAGCTCAAGGATACACGGTGGAGCCGATGAAGTGACGCAAATGTTGAGGATACCTCAAATCTAACATTTTGTCATTCTGAGCAAAGCGAAGAATCTCGAAAGCAGTTGTTTGTGTATTGAGATCCTTCACTTCGTTCAGGATGACATTAAAATTGACCCTTATGCACCTCAACAAAAAAATCAAGCAAGCTTGTTTTTTCTGCTTTCGACTTTCACTACCTTTGGAGCCTGAACAAACTCATCGTCATGCCCAAAAGAAAAACGAAGAAGAAAGACTCCAAAGGTCTGCTGTACCTCATCCTGCTGGTGTGTGCCGCCTTCATCGGTTACGGCCCGCTGAGCAATGCCTGGCAATCGGGGCTCATCAGCCTCGACCACCTGCCGGAAGGTATAAAGTCTGCCGTACAGACAGACAAATCTGAAACACAGACAAACGCCTCCGCCGCCCAAGGCCTTGAAATCCCCGCCCCGATGAAGGGCGCGGACGAAACTATCCTGAAGCGCAAAGGATATACCGTATCTTATAACCGTACATTGAATTTGCCCAACTGGGTGGCGTGGGAGCTGAACCGCGACAAGCTGGTAGAGCGCGAAAGCCGCACAGACAAATTCCTGCCCGACCCCAACCTGCCCGAGAGTGAGGCCGTCACTACCGACGACTACAAAGGTTCAGGCTGGGACCGCGGCCACATGTGCCCCGCCGCCGACAATCGTTGGCACTGGCGTGCCATGCAGGAGAGTTTCTACATGACCAACATCTGCCCCCAACACCACAACCTGAACCGAGGCGACTGGAAAGAACTGGAAGACCGCTGCCGCGTGTGGGCCGAACAGGAAGGACGCATCTACATCGTTTGCGGCCCTATCCTCTACAACCAGAAACATCGTACCATCGGAAAAGAACACAAAGTGACCGTGCCCGAAGCCTTCTTCAAGGTCATCCTATGTGCCGACAGCCGCCCTCCTCGGGCCATTGGTTTCATCTACAAGAACACCTCGGGCAACCATCCGTTGGACAGCTACACCAACTCAGTCGACCAGGTGGAGCGCATCACAGGCATCGACTTCTTCCCCGCCCTGCCCGACGACGTGGAGAAACAGGTAGAAGCATCATACGATTGGAAAAAGTGGAACTAATAAAGACTCAATACGACACACTCACCTCAATCCCCGCTTCCCTCACCAGCGCACCAATGCGGTCGAGCTCTTCGTGCGTAGCCTTCCGCAGGTCGTGGTCGGGCGTCTCGCGGTCGATGGTATAGATCATCACCTGGCGGGGCGCTATCTCCTTTACCTTCTCCAGCCAGGGGAGCACGTATTTGTCGGACGTATTGTCCATATCCTTGCCCATGTATCCGCCTTTGAGGAACATCGTCTGGATGATGCAACGACCTTTGAACGCCTTCATGCCCTCGATGATGTCGGCCACGGCATATTTGCCTGTCGGACGGTCGAGGTTGCGGATATAGGCTTCATCCACCGTGTCGAGCTTCAGGATGTTGTTGTCTATCTTGTTGAGCGCGGCAAAGACGGCAGGCTTGTGGATAAAGGTGGAGTTGCTGAGCACACTGACCTTGGCATCAGGGAAATAATGGTCGCGCAGGGCCAGCGTATCGTCGATGATCTCGGCAAAATGCGGATGAGCCGTCGGCTCTCCATTGCCGGCAAAGGTCAGCACGTCGGGAGTGGGCCCGTTGGCCTTCATATCCTGCAGGCGGGCCTCCAGAGCAGCCCGGACTTCTTCACGCGTGGGGCGGGGAAGCTTCGGACGAAAATCTTCGTTGAAGCCGCATTCGCAATAGATGCAGTTGAACGTACATACCTTGCCGTCGGCCGGCATCAGGTTGATGCCCAGCGAAACTCCTAGGCGGCGGGAGTGGATAGGCCCGAAGATGGGCGAAGGATAGATGACAGTCATACAAACCTCCTGTTTTTATCAATCATGAATAGCAGGAACAAAGGTAAGGCAAAAAGGATGAAATCTTCCCTTTTCCTTCAAAAATAAAACAAAATACATTATTTTTCGAAAAATTCATCTCTATTCTGATTGAAGTTAACTACATTTGCGAAAATAATATCATAAAGACACTGAATATGAAAACATTCAAGATTTTTGCATCCGCATTCATTCTCTCGGCACTGTTTGCCACCGGCAGCTTTGCCCAACAACAAAATCAGAAAGATATGACTAATCACAGCAAAGTATTCATGTATGAAAAGGACATGGAATGGGAACCTGCCGGCCAGGGAGCCACCCGCCAGATTGTAGGTTACAACGAAGACATCATGATGGTAAAGGTAAAGTTTGAAAAGGGTGGTATCGGTAGTGCCCACAAGCACGAACATACCCAAGTGACCTACGTAGCCAGCGGCGCATTCGAATTTACCATCGGCGGCGAAAAGAAAATTGTGAAGGCCGGCGACGCACTCTACATGGAACCCAACGTAGAGCATGGTTGCGTCTGCCTCGAACCCGGACTGCTCATCGACTGCTTCAGCCCTTACAGAGCCGACTTCCTAAAGAAATAAATACACGAAACCATAGGTCAGAATTTCAGTCGGACTTGCACTTGCAGGTCCAACTTTTTGTTTCCACGTATCAAGTCGTTGCCCGAACCTATCTCCTGCCTGTCCTGATAAAGGGTCTGCCCGAACTTGGCTATCAGCATCAGCCAGTCGCGAAAGTCATAGCGCAGGTGGGCGGAGAAGCGGAAGCCGCGACCGTAGAAAGAAGGCGTGTAGAAAGTATACAGCAACCCTTTCTCGTAGGCATAGACACGTGAGTCGTAGTCGTCTGTATGGAAATAAGTGCCCTGCAACGTGGCGGCCAGCGGAAGGAAAGGCAAGCGCACGCCACACATCTGCGTGACCTGCCATCCCTGACTGCATTGTAGCGGTGCCTGGACGAAGCGGTTGTAGTCGGCCGTCGTACGCAGGCTCCACAAGCCCTGCGCATAGCTGAGCCGATAGCGTACCTTGTGATGCAGGGTGGGCAGAATGGTTTCGCCGCCGCTGCCCGTCACATCCCTCTCCTTGCGCTTGAGGCGGTAGTTGGCATACATCGACCACCATTTGTTGGGAGTGAAGGTTACCTGAAACAGTCCGTCCACTCCCTGCGACGGCTTGCTGATGCGGTACTTCCACCAGGGAAACGAGAACAGGTCGATGCCACCGAAGAAACGCCAGCGGGCGAAAGGCGATGCTTCGCCGGCCAGATACCAGCCGTTTTCGTTCTGCAAAGCACTGCTTTCTCCAAACGAATGGGCAAACATCCCCCAATAGTCGTGCGAATAGTAGCGGTGGATGAGCATCACCTTATACTGCCCGCCCGCCTGATAGCGGAGCTGGTTGAGGAAGGCATATCCCTGCTTGCCCTTGGCCGCCTCGCCCACCCAGGCAAAACGCCCCAAACGGTAGGCATAATCTACGCCGACGTTGTAGAAACGATTGCCCCGCAGGTTGTAGCGGGCATATTCCCTCAAGTCCGGCTCGTAGGGACGGTCGAAGAAGTAATAGAGCCCTATCGCACCCACTTTCAGATGCGTGCCTTCGTAGGCAACGTTTCCTCCTGCCGCCTGCATCACAAAGGCATGCCGCTTGGCCGCTTCCTTGGCCGTGCGGTGCAGGCCTGTCTTGTAGATGGAAGTGATTTCGCCGTCCTCTACCACGCCGTCCAGGTTGCGGTGCGAATAGAAGGCCGATGCCCTCCAGCGGGAAGCCAGACGGACGGTAGCTCCCACTCCCCGAAAATAATTGTATTCGTCGGACGAGCTGTGCTTGCGGAAGCCTTCCGTGCGATACTCCGCCGTAGCCAGCGAAAAGGTCTTGCCCAACCCGAATCCGTTGCCCAGCACCAGCCCCTGCCCGAAACTGACTCTGTAATTGCCCACAGCCAACGTTTCCAGCCTGCCCCACCCTTTCAGCAGAAGATAGAATGAATAGTAGTCATATCCCTGCCGGTCGTGCAGAGCAAAGAAAGGCTCGCCCGCATCTTTCTCGCCCGTCACGCCCACCTGCAGACGGTCGCCATAGCGGAAACTGTAACGCAAGGAATGATACATCGAAGGCCCCAGATAGTCTTTCTCGTACCCCTTACGCTTATAGAAGGGAAGGTCGAAGCGGGCCGTCGCCTCGTGCCTGCCATACTTCAGGATATTCTTCAACGAAGGATAACGTGTTTCTTCCTCCAGAGGACGGACGCAGACAAAGGGCAACAGGCGGCCGATGGTCTCCTTGTCCATCGTTTCCACCAGCTGGAGTTCGTACAACGTCTGCATTGCTCCATGCACATGCACATAGGCCAACAGATTCTCTACCTGCTCTTCCGACAGAAAGGGAAACTGCTCCAGCTGTTCGCGGGTAGCCGCGTTCAGGTTCAGCTTCTGTTCCATCCGTCGGGAAAGCTCTTCCAGCTCGTCTTCCCAGTCGGTGCTCTCGGCCTCGGCGGCCAGCTGCTCCAGGTTTTCCTCCCAGAGCATCAGGTCGGGAGTCTGTGCCTGCAAGGCCAAAGCAAACAGGGTCAGCATCCATCCGACGGCTATTCTGATGTATTTCATAGTATCGTAATTTGTTTATGGCCGTCTAAGTTACCTTAAATAAGTTAACGGCACAAGGAAAAAGCAAAAGTATTAAAAAAAGATTTCAAAGAATGATGTACTTTTGCGTCTGTGAACAGAAAGCTCCTCATATTAACCGTTCTCCTGTTGATAACTGGCATTTCCTCCGTCCGTGCCCAACAGAAGGGAAGTAAACAATCCGGCAAGGTGTACCTCACCCCCATGTGTGTTTACGAAGGAGACACCATTCCTTACGTCAAGCTGCCCACCGTCTATATCTTCAAACCGCTGAAGTTCAAAAACAAACGGGCACGCACGCAGTACTACCGGCTGGTGCGCGACGTCAAGAAGGTATTGCCCATCGCCAAGGAGGTGAACCAGATTATCATCGAAACCTACGAATACCTGCAGACTCTTCCGCCCAAAGAACGGCAGAAACACTTGAAGCGGGTAGAAAAAGGACTGAAGGAACAATACATGCCCCGCATGAAGAAGCTCACTTTTGCCCAAGGAAAACTGTTAATAAAGCTGGTGGACAGACAAACCAGCTCAACAGGATATGAATTGGTAAAGGCTTTCCTCGGCCCCTTCCGTGCCGGCTTCTACCAGACGTTCGCCGCTCTGTTCGGCGCCAGCCTCAAGAAAGAATACGACGCTACAGGCGATGATGCCCTGACGGAACGCGTCATCCTGCTTGTGGAGAGCGGACAGCTCTGAACCTTCTCCGCTCCTGCCCCTTTCCGGCTTTAAAAACATGTTCATATCTTGTTGAAACAGCGGTTAACTATCAAAGCTGAAAGAATACAGCAGGCTATGAATCAAACAATTGGTTCTGTTCATAACTTATGAACCATGCCTCCTCCTGCAAGCGGTTTCTTTCCTCCGTTTCCTTTAAAAGATACCTCGGATTGCCTCTACGGAAAGAGGCGGATGCTTACAAGGTTTTCAACTGTTTGAACAAGTCCCAGATGACGATACCTGCCGTTACCGACACGTTCAGCGAATGCTTGGTGCCATATTGGGGGATTTCGATGCAACCGTCGCTATGGTCAATCACTTCCTGTTGGACACCCTTCACTTCGTTGCCCAACACCACGGCATAGCGTTTCCCCTGCTTCAACCGTATGTCTTCCAGCATGATGCTGTTTTCGGCCTGCTCTACCGAAAACACGACGTAGCCTTCCTGACGCAAGTTATCAACAGCTTCAACCGCGTTATTAACATACTTCCAGTCGACCGTGAATTCAGCTCCCAAGGCCGTCTTGTGCATCTCGGGGTGGGGAGGAGTGGCCGTAATGCCGCACAGATAGATACACTCCACACGGAAAGCATCGGACGTACGGAAAACCGAACCAATGTTGTGCAGGCTGCGCACGTTGTCAAGTATCACAACCAGAGGCAGTTTGTCGGCCTTCTTGAACTCTTCAGCACTGATGCGGTTCAGTTCGGTAATCTTCAGTTTACGATGCTCCATAAGTTGAATGTATTAAAATTGCTGCACAAAGATACGACAAATCAAGGGCAGAAACATCAAGCTCGCCCGAATATTCTACCGAAGTGCGGCCCGTCTTGTTCAAAGCGCCCCTTTTCCGTTTATAGAGCGGTTAACAACCGTTGAAAACATGTGGAAACTCGATGAAAAGAAAATGAAAACTTTTTCTTGCACGATTCAAAAGAAACTATATGCGCTGCCAGTTATGAATAATGCAAAAAAGATAGCCATTTTTTTCTCTCCATTCTTCAACCGGTTTTTCAGCATCTTTTCCGCAGGTTATTTTACGAAAGTTATTAACTTTGCACGTTATAAACAGGATGTTGATAACAGACGGAAGAGGGCTTATTATCAGCCTTTCACCTCGTCTTCCCCCGTTGATAAGCTGGTGATAACCGGAGGCAGGAGACTCATAACCCATTTCTGCAAGAAAAAACGGATTTTCTTTTCCACCGTATCAACCGCCTATTATTACCACCATGGGGATTTAAAAAGAAAAAAGAGAAATAAAATTTTTAATGATAAAAAGCTACTATCGATGGAAAAACAATGGTCTTATTTGGAAAAAGGTATTGAAAATCGCAGGAATTGTTGTGCTGGTGCTTCTGCTGGCGTTTGGCGGACTGGTGGGTTATGCCTATTATACGTATAAGAAGGATAACTCCCGTACCGGTGTATGGTATTATGCGGACGAACTCCCGTTGACTCCCGACCAATATGTTGCCGACTTTGATGAAATCCATCAGATTGTGGTGGACAACTATTCGCTCTACCGTCAGAAGGGATTGGACATGGATTCGCTTTACCGTGTTTTTGCACCTCGGATTGGTGCTGCCAGGCAGCCGGCTGAATATGTTCTGTTGGTACAGGAATATATAGCTGCTTTGGGGGCAGGACACGCTAACAGTTTCTTCAGCAAATATACGGCTGCTACTGCACCCAGGGTTATCAACGATTCGTTGTTCATAAGCAAGCCCAACGAGTACCTGCGTGCTGCCGGCTTTTGTGATAAAGATCGCATTACGGCCATTAACGGCATCCCCGTCGGACAATGGGTGGCCGAGCACGAGAAATATGCCTGCGGCTCCACGGCTTCCGACCGTCATTACCGTTCGGCACGGAGCATTTTCCGCAGTTATGTCGATACACTGGTCAGCTACACCGTTCAGCGCGGTACCGACACGCTGACACGGAACTTGCCGTTACGGCGGAACGATTGTGTCTCCTATGAAGAACAGCCTGCCGTTGCGGCCAGAGTGTTGGACGACAGCATCGGTTACCTGGCCATCAACACCATGATGCCTCCCGTCATGGAAGAGTTTGCAACGTGTTATCCTGTGGTGAGCCACTTGCCTTATCTCATTGTTGACGTTCGAGACAACGGAGGCGGAAGCAGTGCCAACGGTGCACTCCTATGCGAATATTTCATCAACCGTCCGCAGCTTCATTGCCTTTCCGATTCCCGTCAGTTGGAGCCCGCTCAAGACGCTTACCGTGGACAGGTATTTCTGTTGACGGGACCTGATACTTTTTCGGCTGCCGAGAGTTTTACTTTGGACATGAAGGAGAGCGGTAACGTGACGCTGGTGGGTGAACCTACCGCTGGAGATACGGGCAACGGACCGAAGAATTTCTGTACCTCACACGGCATCTGGCTTCGTATTCCCACCCGTGAGCCGGACCGTTCGCATCATGGCTTTCCGCTGGAAGGAGAGGGGATTGTTCCCCATTACGTGGTACCTTCTACCGTAGCCGATTTCATGCACGGGCGCGATACGCAAATAGAATTTGTACGGAAACATATAGCAGGTGTCTGCCAAAGTTATTAACTTTGCATCTGAACAAATTACTAACGATTATGGAAAATCTGATACAAGCCATCGAGCAGCTCAAGAAAGAGAAGAATGCCCTGATCATGGGCCACTACTACCAGCGCAGTGAAATACAGGATATTGCCGACTACATCGGCGACAGTTTGGCTCTGGCCCAGCAGGCCGCCAAGACGACGGCCGACATCATTGTAATGTGTGGTGTTCACTTCATGGGCGAGACGGCCAAGGTGCTCTGCCCTGAAAAGAAAGTGCTGGTGCCCGACATGGCAGCCGGCTGTTCGCTGGCCGACAGCTGTCCGGCCGACAAGTTCGAGCAGTTTGTCAAGGAGCATCCCGGCTATACCGTCATTTCATACGTTAACACGACAGCAGCCGTCAAGGCGTTGACTGACGTGGTCGTTACTTCCACCAATGCCCGTCAAATCGTGGAGAGCTTCCCAAAAGATGAGAAAATAATCTTTGGTCCGGACAGGAATTTGGGCAGTTATATCAACTCTGTTACTGGTCGCAATATGCTGATATGGGATGGAGCTTGCCATGTGCACGAGCAGTTCTCGGTCGAAAAGATGGTTGAAATAAAAAAACAGCACCCCCGGGCCGTCATTTTGGCTCATCCCGAATGCAAGGGTGCTGTGCTGAAATTGGCCGATGTCGTAGGTTCTACCGCTGCTTTGTTGAAGTATGCCGTAGCGCATCCGGAGAAAGAATACATCGTGGCTACCGAAGCGGGTATCTTGCACGAAATGCGTAAGAAGTGTCCGCAGACCACCTTCATCCCAGCTCCTCCCGTGGACAGCACCTGCGGATGCAATGAATGCAACTTCATGCGTCTGAACACGATGGAAAAGCTCTACAACTGCCTTAAGAACGAAACTCCAGAGATTACCGTTGATTTCGCTATTGCCGAGAAGGCGGTTCGTCCCATTAGACGTATGCTGGAGATATCGGCACAATTAGGGCTGTAAATTCCGTCTGTCAGAACGGGAATAGGAGAGGGAGTACAAACACCATGACAATGCCCATGATGATTTGTAACGGCAGGCCTACTTTGATGTAATCCATGAACGTGTATTGGCCGGCCGGCATCACCAGTGCGTTGGGCGGGGTGGAGAAAGGCGAGGCAAAACACATGCTGGCGCCTACGGCTACGGCGAAAAGGAAAGGCACAGGACTGGCTTCTATTTGCACGGCGCTATGTAATGCAATGGGAGCCAGGAGCACAGCCGTTGCCGTATTGCTGATAAACATGGTGAGTAGCGAGGTAGTGAAATAGATGCCTGCCATCAAGGCGAAAGGTCCGTATGTGCCCAGTCCTTGCACCAACGAGTCTGATACGAAATCTGATACACCTGTCTTTTCCAGCGCTTGCGACATGGGCAGCATGGCGGCTATTAACACGATACTTTCCCAGTTGATGGTTTTGTAGGCGGCTTCTACGTTGCGGAAACATCCGGTGAGTACCATCAGGATGCCGGCTATCATGACGGCTGTAACCGGCGCGACAGGTATGAAGTCGAAGACCATCATGGCTATCATTAGTAACATGATGAGGGCGGCTACCGGTGCTTTGTAATCCAATGTCACCTTGGCTGCTTCGGCGAGAGGTTGTCCTAATACCACCCAGTCGTTTTCATCTTTGTTCAAACGGGCGATATTTCCCCATGTTCCTTGTACCAGCAGTACGTCGCCGCTGTGTATGGATTTGTTTCCCAAGTCCTGTAACAGATATTCACGTTTGCGTCGGATGCCCAGTACGTTGACGTTGAATTTGTCTCTGAATCCGGCTTCTTTCACTGTGCGGTTTATCAGGTTCGAGGTAGGCATTAGTACGATTTCCGCGATGCCTATGTCATAGAAGTCGAGTGAGTTCCCATTAGTCTCTTCCGAAGCGTGTCCGTCTAGTAAGTTTAACAGGTGTTCTTCAGCGAATTGCTTGATTTTGTGGAAATCTCCTGTCACGTAGAGAATATCTCCTTCGTTGAGTTTCGTATCCGGGTCGGCCAGTTTTTGTGTGATAGTCTTCAGGAAGCGATGTTTTGATAAGTCCTTGCGTCTCACTTCCAATATGTTCAGTTCATATTTTCGGCGTATATCCAGTTCGATGATGGTCTTTCCTAGCAGATTTGAATTTTCTTTCACCTGCAAGCGGAAGAGATTGGTCGATAATCCATATTCGTTTACCAGTTCCTGTAGTGACTTTCCACTTTGGTTCTTTTCTTCTTTCTTTCTTTTCGAAAGAAAAATTTTACTGAGCGGCATCAATACGATGATGCCCACAATGACGCAGACAATGCCGACAGGCAGGAAAGAAAAGAAGGAAAGTGATTCGTATCCGGCTGATACCAATGTATCCTGTATGACCAGATTGGGTGGCGTACCGATAAGAGTCATCATGCCTCCCATGCTACTGGCAAAGGCTAACGGCATGAGTAGGCGGCTGGAAGATATTTCTGCGCTGACGGCCAGGCTTACTACGATGGGAAGCATCAATGCTACGGTACCGGTATTGCTTACAAACGCCCCGATGGCAGAAGTGACTAGTATGACAAGCAGGAACAGTTTGGTTTCACTGTTTCCCGCAAATTTGAGTAGGTGCGAGCTTATCATCCGGGCCAGTCCAGTCTGAAAAATAGCACCGCCTACTACGAACAATCCTATCATCATGATGACCACCGAGCTTGAAAATCCCGACAACGCTTCTTCCGGAGTCAAAATCTGAAATATCAGCAAGGCTACGAGAGAGCATAAGGCTACTAAGTCGGAACGGATTTTACCGTTTACAAAAAATATGGCTGAGAGGGCGAGGATGCTTATGGTAATCCACATAATGACAGGTTTTTATTTTGTGTTGTTTCAGATGGATTTTAGGAACTTGCAGAGCTTCTGCGTAGCTTTGGCCCGGTGGCTGATCTTGTTCTTTTCGGCATTGCCCATTTCCGCAAAGGTCTGGGTATAGCCTTCGGGCACGAAGATGGGGTCGTAGCCGAAGCCGGAAGTCCCTTTCCGTGCTTTGACAATCTCACCCTTGACGATGCCTTCGAACAGATGTTCCTTTCCGTCGATAATCAGGGCGAAGACGGTGCGGAACTGTGCCTTGCGGTTTTCCACGCCTTCCAAGTCATGAAGCAGCTTCTTCATGTTGGCTTCGGAGTTGTGGGTATCGCCTGCATAGCGGGCCGAGTAGACGCCCGGCGCCCCGTTCAGCGCTTCCACTTCGAGGCCGGTATCGTCGGCAAAGCAGTTCAGGTGGTAATTGTCATAAATGTATCTTGCCTTTATCAAGGCGTTTCCTGCCAGGGTATCAGCTGTTTCGGGAATGTCTGCCTGGCAGTTGATGTCCTTCATGCTGAGAAGTTCTATCTTGTCACCTAAGATGTCTTTCACTTCTTCCAGCTTGTGGGCATTGTTGGTTGCAAAGACAAATTTCTTCATATCGCGATAGAATTATTTTACTTTCAGTTTGTCGAAGCCTTCACCATATACACCGATGACGGAGCTTTGCGAGATGAAGGCATTGGGGTCGATGTCCTTGACCAGACGGAAGATTTCGACCGACTGGCGCTTGTAGGCCAGGACTACCAGCACCTTGACGTGCCCCTTGCTGTACCAGCCCGTACCGTCGAGTATCGTTACGCCGCGATGGGTTTCCTTGGTGATACGGTCGGCTATCTTCTCGTATTCTTTGGAGAAGATGAGGAACTGGACCGACTGGCGGGCACTATTTACGATGTAGTCGAGTACAAAACCGATGACGAACAGCGTCACAAAGCCGAATATCACGCGGCGCCAGTCGTGGAAGATGAAGTAGCACGAACTGATGATGACCACATCACAAGCCATGATCATGCGTCCCAGTGTTACGTCACGGTACTTGTTGATGATGGCGGCGATGATATCCGTTCCGCCGGTACTTCCGTTGCAGTTGAACACTACACCCAGGCCGACACCGCACATCGAGGCACCGATGAGGCAGGCCATGAAGTCCTGTCCGGGTCCCAGAATCTGGGGCGGGATGCCGTCAGGGCCATTCACCAGCTTTTGGAACAGCCATAACAGGAATGTCAGCATGAAGATGGCATAGGTCGTCTTGATGCTGAATTTGGGACCCAGTATCTTGATGGCAAAAGTCATCAGTACAGCATTGATGATGAAGTAGGACCATTGGATGGGAAAGCCGGTGGCATAATAGATAATGGCACCGATACCTGTCGTTCCACCCGTTGTTATCTGGTAGGGAATCAGAAAAGCCGCCCATGCCAGCGAATAGCTGATAAGTCCGAGGGTGATTACGATGTAATCTTTCAGCTCCCTCATCAATGCTGTTTTACTTGGTTTACTGATATGCATAGTTCAATTAGATTTACTTCACTACCACGTTCACAATCTTCTTCGGCACGACGATGACCTTTACAACCGACTTGCCTTCCATCCATTTGGACGAACGTTCGTCGGCCAGCACTTCTGCCTGGATGGTTTCGGAAGTGGCGTCAACGGGGAATTCCTTGTTGAAGCGGGCCTTGCCGTTGAAGGAGATGGTGTAGTTGACGGTGTTTTCCACCAGATATTCCTCGTTGTAGGCCGGCCAGTGGGCATCGCATACGGAACCTGCATTGCCCAGCGTCTCCCACAACTCTTCGCAGACGTGGGGAGCGAAGGGAGCCAGCACAACTACCAGCGGGTTCAGGATTTCCTTCTTGTAGCACTTCAGACCGGTCAGTTCGTTGACACAAATCATGAAGGCACTGATGCTGGTGTTATATGAGAAGGTCTCGATGTCGCCTGTCACCTTTTTGATGAGCTTGTGGAGTGACTTCAGTTCGTCCTTTGTGGCGGCTTCGTCGGTCACGAGGTACTGGCCCGAGCGGTCGTAGAAGAGCGACCAGAATTTCTTGAGGAAGCGGTGTACGCCGTCGATACCATTCGTATCCCAGGGCTTGGACTGTTCTACAGGGCCGAGGAACATCTCGTACATACGCAGCGTATCGGCACCGTATTTTTCGACAATCATGTCGGGGTTTACGACGTTGAACATCGATTTCGACATCTTTTCAACTGCCCAACCGCAGATGTACTTGCCGTCTTCGAGGATAAACTCGGCGGTATTGTATTCAGGACGCCAGTTCTTGAAGGCTTCCACGTCGAGCACGTCGTTCGACACGATGTTCACATCCACGTGGAGTGGGGTGGTGTCGTACTGGTCTTTCAGGCCCAGCGACACGAAGGTGTTGGTATCCTTGATGCGGTACACGAAGTTGCTTCGTCCCTGGATCATGCCCTGGTTCACCAGCTTTTGGAACGGTTCTTCCACAACGGAGATGCCCAGGTCGTGCAGGAACTTGTTCCAGAAGCGGGAGTAGATTAAGTGGCCGGTGGCGTGCTCCGTACCGCCTACATAGAGGTCTACGTTGCGCCAGTATTCGTCGGCTTTCTTGGAAACCAGTGCCGTGTGGTTGCGCGGATCCATGTAGCGCAGGTAGTAGGCGCTGGAGCCTGCGAAGCCCGGCATGGTGTTCAGTTCGAGCGGGAAGACGGTCTGGTTATCAATCTTGCTGTTCTCAACGACACAGTTGTTCACCGTGTCCCAAGCCCACTTCGTGGCATGTCCCAATGGCGGTTCGCCTGTTTCGGTAGGCAGGAACTTGGCCACTTCGGGCAGCTCCAGCGGCAGGCAGCTTTCAGGAATCATGTAGGGCATGTTGTCCTTATAGTAGACGGGGAACGGTTCGCCCCAGTAGCGCTGGCGGCTGAAGATGGCGTCGCGCAGGCGGTAGTTCACCTTGACGCGGCCCAGGTGGTGTTCCTTGACGTATTTCTTGGTGGCGGCGATGGCTTCTTTGATGGTGAGTCCGTTCAGCGACAGGTCGCAATAGGGAGTGGCGCCGGCCTTCGGAGAGTTGCAGACGATGCCTTCCTTGGCGTCGAAACTTTCTTCGGAAACGTCACAACCCTCGACCAGCGGACGGATTTCCAGGCCGAAGTGCTTGGCAAAGGCGTAGTCGCGCGAGTCGTGGGCAGGTACGGCCATGATGGCACCCGTTCCATATCCGGCCAGCACGTAGTCGCTGATCCAGATGGGCACTGCCTCGCCCGTGAAAGGATTGATGGCATACGAGCCCGAGAACACGCCGCTGACGCTGCGGTCGCTGATGCGTTCGCGCTCCGTACGCTTCTTGGTGCGGTCCAGGTAGGCTTCCACTTCGGCCTTCTGGGATTCGGTGGTCACTTGCGGAACCAGTTCGCTTTCAGGCGCCAGCACCATGAACGTCACGCCGAACATCGTATCGGCGCGGGTGGTAAAGATGGTAAATTCCAGGTCGCTGTCCTTCACCTTGAACTGCACCTCGGTACCTTCCGAGCGGCCTATCCAGTTGCGCTGCGTTTCCTTCAGCGAGTCGGTCCAGTCGATGGTCTCCAGTCCGTCGAGCAGACGCTGGGCGTAGGCCGACACGCGCAGACACCACTGACGCATCTTCTTCTGTACGACAGGATAACCGCCGCGCTCCGATACGCCGTCCACCACTTCGTCGTTGGCCAGTACCGTGCCCAACTGAGGACACCAGTTCACCATCGTTTCGCCCAGGTAGGCGATGCGGTAGTTCATCAGCGTCTCCTGCTGCTGCTTTTCGTTCATAGCCTTCCACTCGTCGGCCGTGAAGCTCAGTTCCTCGCTACAAGCCACGTCCAGTCCTTCGGTGCCGTTGGCTTCGAAAGCCTTCACCAGCTGGGTGATGGGCTGTGCCTTCTGCAACTTGTTGTCGTAATAGCTCTGGAACATCTGCTGGAAAGCCCATTGCGTCCAGTGGTAGTATTCGGGGTCGCAGGTGCGTATCTCGCGGCTCCAGTCGAACGAGAAGCCTATCTTGTCGAGCTGTTCGCGATAGCGGTTGATGTTGGCGGAAGTAGTAATTGCAGGGTGTTGGCCGGTCTGGATGGCATACTGCTCGGCGGGCAGGCCGTAGGCGTCGTAGCCCATGGGGTTCAGTACGTTGAAACCTTGCAGTCGTTTGTAGCGGGCGTAGATGTCCGAAGCGATGTATCCCAGCGGATGTCCCACGTGCAAGCCTGCACCCGAGGGGTAGGGGAACATGTTCAGTACATAGAATTTCTGTTTTGTGTCGTCTTCCGTTACCTGATAGGTTTTGTTTTCCACCCATCGTTTCTGCCATTTCTGTTCAATCTCCCTGAAATTGTATTCCATACTGATATCTATTAATAAATTGTTGAAAACGTGTTTATATCTTCTTTTTTCGGTTTATAGGTCGGTTAATAAACCGTTGCAAATTTACAGGTTTATTTTCAGATTTGCTTATCAAGTCGATAAAAAACATTGGGTTGCGGGAATACGTTGCTTACTTTTCTCGTAATTTTGCGCCCGAAAAAAGAAGATTCGAGTTATGAACATAGCAAAATTGAAAGGCCATGCTTCCATGCTGGCCGCCAACAGCATGTGGGGACTGATGGCTCCCCTGGCCAAATTCGTGATGATAGGAGGAGCGGTGAGCTCGCTGGTGATGACCGACCTGCGCGTCTTCGGCGCCATGATTCTTTTCTGGATCTTTTCCTTCTTCCAGAAGCCCGAGCATGTGGGTCACAAGGATTTGATGAAACTTTTCGGAGCTTCGTTGCTGGCCATCGTGTTCAATCAGGGCAGCTACATCTTCGGTGTGGGACTGACGTCGCCCGTCGATGCGTCCATCATCACCACCAGCATGCCCCTCATCGCCATGATACTGGCGGCCATCTTCCTGAAGGAACCTGTCACGGCCAAGAAGATACTGGGCATCGCCCTGGGTGCCTCGGGTGCGTTGCTGCTCATCATGGGCAGTTCGCAGGCGTCGGCTTCGGCGGCCACGAAGGGAGGCAATCCCATCCTGGGCGACCTGCTCGTGCTGCTGGCCCAGTGCAGCTATGCCTTCTACATTGTGCTGTTCAAGAATTTCGTGGCCAAGTATTCGGCCATTACCGTGATGAAGTGGATGTTCACCTACGCGTTCATCTGCCTGCTTCCTTTCTCGTACGACAGCTTGCTGGCCACCGACTGGCTGGCGCTCGACGGGATGCGCATCGCCTCGATTGCTTTCGTGGTGGTAGGCGCCACGTTCCTCAGCTACATCCTGATCATCGTGGGACAGAAGAACCTGCGTCCTACCGTGGCGGGCATGTACAACTACATCCAGCCGCTGGTCGCCACGATTGTGGCCGTGTGCTGGGGCATGGATACCTTCAACCTGACCAAGGTCTTTTCCGTAGTGATGATTTTCGGCGGTGTCTGGCTGGTGACTTCCAGCAAGAGCCGTGCCGAGATGGAGGCCTACGAGGCTGAGAAGCAGCAGGGAAATCTGGATACAAAGGCAGAGTAGGAGGGAAGAGGATGGAAGGCGGCAAGGATTGGAAGTGGCACCTGACGGCCATCGTAGTGGTAGGCATCTGGGGCATGACGTTCATCTCGACGCGTGTGCTGATAGAGAACGGGCTCACGCCGCAGGAGATTTTCCTGTTGCGCTTCCTCATCGCCTACGTGGGCATCTGGTTCATCTCGCCTCGGACGCTGCTGTGCCGCACCTGGCGCGACGAGGGCTGGATGCTGCTGGCGGGCGTGACGGGCGGTTCGCTCTACTTCCTGACGGAGAATACGGCCCTCGAAGTGACGCTCACCACGAACGTGGCCTTCATCGTGTGCAGCACGCCCCTACTCACCATGCTGCTGGCCAGGCTCTTCTATCGGAGCGAGCGGGCCACGTGGTGGCTGGTGGGCGGTTCGTTGCTGGCCCTGCTGGGCGTGGGGCTGGTCATCTTCAACGGCAATTTCGTGCTGAAGCTTTCGCCGCTGGGCGACGTGCTTTCGCTGACGGCCGCCCTCTGCTGGGCTTTCTATAGCCTGATCATGCGTCAGGTGGCCGACCGTTACTCCACGGCCTTCATTACCCGCAAGGTCTTCTTCTATGGCGTGCTCACCATTCTGCCCGCTTTCCTGGTGCGCCCGTGGCAATTTCCGCTGGAGGCGTTCGCCCGTCCTGCCGTGTGGATGAACCTGTTGTTCCTCAGTGTGCTGGCTTCGCTGGTGTGCTTTGCGGTGTGGAACGTCATCCTCAAGCGGCTGGGCACCGTCCGCGCTTCCAATTACATTTATCTCAACCCCATTTTCACGTCCGTGGGCTCCCTGCTTTTTCTGGGCGAACCGTTGACGCCTGTGGCCCTGCTGGGTGCGGCTTGTGTGCTGTGCGGCGTCTATCTGGCGGGGAAGAAGTGAGTGACAGTCTGTCTTTGTTTTCAGTCTTTTTGCTTTCCTTTTGTACGGAAACGTGCCTTTCTGCTTACACGTCCCTTTCGTCCGTGGCATCAACCAGCAGGTTCAGACGGCCGAAAACGTCCGTTTGAGCGGGGCAGAACGTAGGTTTTCCCCCGTCAGATTGCTTGTTTCCCCTCGTCAGGTTGTATGTTTTCTCTCGGAAAAAGCACTGTTTTCCGAGGGAAAAGGCACTGTTTTCCCCGCTTTCGGGCTTCGAAACCTCTGCCTTCGGGCTTCCGAAGTCTCGAAGGGCGGCTTTCCGCCTCGTTTTTTCTTCCAAAATTTTTGTAAGGATTTCGCTATCCGTTTGTCGGTGAACAAGTAAGGCCTTCCGCGCTCCGTTCTTTTGCATCGGCCTTGCCTTCGGATCGAAACAAGCGATTCTCGGGCGGTTTGAAAATCAAAGTGTCAATCTGTCAATAGGCGGCGGACGAAGTCGGCCGATTTTTTATCAGCTCCCGATGTATGTGGCAAATAAATATTACTTATATTTGTAGCAACATTAAATCAAGACCATTATGCACAACAAGATTGCCTTTCTGACGGCAGCCGCAGCCCTGTGGCTGGCCGCCTCGTGCACGCAACGGGACAAATGCGTGGAGAACCCCCTGATTGAGTCGGCCAACACCATGACGCTCGACATTTCCAAGGTAGAACTGAGCGACACGGCCACCGTGCTTCATACGGATGCCTATTTCCGTCCGGGCTATTGGATCAAGATCACTTCCGAATCCTACCTGCTGGCCGACGGCAAGCGTTACGCCCTGACCGGCACGCAAGGCATCGAGGCCGATTCGCTCTTCTGGATGCCCAAGTCGGGCGAGGCTTCTTTCCAGCTGACCTTCGAACCGTTGCCGCGCGGCACGCGCTCGTTCGATTTCATCGAGGGTGATTGCGAGGATTGCTTCAAGCTGTTCGGTGTCGACCTGACGGGCAAGAAGGCTTTCGACCGCCTTTCTGACATCCCTGCCGACGTCATCCGTGCTTCGGAAACCGCTCCCGATGCCGTGCCCGAACCTCAGTTCAAGGTGGGCGAAACGGTGGTACACATGCACCTTTCGGGCTATCGGAAGGAGCTGGCCAAGGAAGCTAATATTTACCTCAATACGCTGATGAACGGCCAGCAGCCCTATACAGCTGCTATCGACTCTGCAACGGGTAGGGCCGAATTCAAGTTCTGGCAATACGGACCTGCACAGGCTTTGATTAGCGTAGGCATGGGAAATGGACAAATATGGCTGGCGCCGGGCGAGGAGATAGACCTCTACGTGGACATGCGGCGTAGCGGGCAGTATATTCTGAAGCGCCGGGCTGAAAAGAAACAGTTGCCGGCATTCGAGACCATTCCTTTCTGTTACTTCTCGGGCACATACGCGGGCCTGTCGGCGCCGTCTTTGTATTCGGATAAGTATTATGGTATGAACTTATATACAGGCGAGTTTGCCGACTACAAGATGACGGCTGCCGAATACACACAGCATGTCATCGGCCGTTATCAGGCCCTATCGGACAGCATCGCCCAAAGCAAGCTGCCGCCCGCAGGCAAGGAACTGGCCTTGATCAATCTGAAGCAGGAGGCGGTCGAGGCCATGGCACAAGGCGATTTCTTCCGCGAACACAATTACAGAAGGATACATAACCAATGGGACCGCTCCAAACCTCTGGACCTCAAAATCGACCCGCTGACGGCTGAGAACCGTGTGGAGCTGTGCAAGCTCTTCTCTATTGCCGACCCCAAGTTGCTGATGGGGCAGCATGCGATGGAGTATGCATCGGCTGTAGCTAATCCCCGAATCGCATGGCCCAAGGAAGCGGGCCTGGAAGGTACCTTCGCTTCCGCACTGAAGCTGGCGTTGCCTCTGGTACAGAAAGCCTCGAACGCCGCCCTCACCGAAGCCGACCTGAAGACGCTGGACGGTGTACAGAACCCCTTCTGGCGCGAAGCCTTGCTGAAGATGCAGGAGAACACGCTGGCTCTGCTCAAGGCTGTCGAAGGGAAAGCCGTCATCGAGCAGACGCCCGACGTGCCTGTGGAGAAGCTCTTCGACGCCATCATCGCCCCCCACAAGGGCAAGGTCATCCTCGTGGACTTCTGGAATACCTGGTGCGCGCCCTGCCGCATGGCCATCAAGGCCAACGAGCCGCTGAAGGACGGCGAGCTGAAGAGTGACAACCTGGTGTGGATCTACATCGCCAACCAGACCTCCCCGCTCGTCAAGTACAAGGAGATGATACCCGACATCAAGGGCAAGCACTACCGCCTCACCGACAAGCAGTGGGCCTATCTCTGCGACAAGTTCAAGATAGACGGCATCCCCTCGTATGTGCTGGTGGACAAGCAGGGCAAGTACGGCCTCCGCAACGACTTCCGCGACCACGGGAAGATGAAGGATACGTTGAAGGGAATGATTGAGTAATCCTCTATATAAATAAAGAATAACACCATGGAAAGATATCAAGTTGCCATTATCGGCGGAGGTCCTGCGGGCTATACTGCCGCCGAAGCTGCCGGACGGGCAGGACTGAGCGTTGTGCTCTTCGAGAAAAACAGCCTGGGGGGCGTCTGCCTGAACGAGGGCTGCATCCCCACCAAGACGTTGCTGTATTCGGCCAAGACCTACGACGGCGCGCGCCATGCGTCGAAGTATGCCGTGTCGGCCGAGAACGTGGGCTTCGACCTGCCCAAAATCATCGCCCGCAAGCAGAAGGTGGTGCGCAAGCTGGTGCTGGGCGTCAAGGCCAAGCTGACGGCCCACAATGTAAAGATCGTGACAGGCACGGCCGAAGTGGTGGACAAGAACCACATACGCTGCGGCGAAGAGGTGTATGAGTGCGACAACCTGCTGCTCTGCACCGGTTCGGAGACGTTCATTCCGCCTATCGCAGGCGTGGACACTGTGCCCTACTGGACGCATCGCGACGCGCTCGACAACAAGGAGCTACCCCAGTCGCTGGCCATCATCGGCGGCGGAGTCATCGGCATGGAGTTCGCCTCGTTCTTCAACAGCCTGGGCGTGCAGGTGACGGTCATCGAGATGGTGGACGAGATACTGGGCGGCATGGACAAGGAACTCGCCGCCCTCCTGCAGGCCGACTATGCCAAGCGCGGCGTGAAGTTCATGCTCAGCACGAAGGTCGTTTCGCTGGCCGTGGCCGAAGGCGGGCAGGTACAGGTGGGGTATGAGAATGCCGAGGGTGCAGGCTCTGTCGTGGCCGAACGGCTGCTGATGAGCGTGGGTCGCCGCCCCGTGACGAAGGGTTTCGGGCTGGAGAACCTCGACCTGCAGAAGACCGAACGCGGCAGCATCGTGGTGGACGAACACATGCAGACCTCCCTGCCCGGTGTCTATGTCTGCGGCGACCTGACGGGCTTCTCGCTCTTGGCCCATACCGCCGTGCGCGAGGCCGAAGTGGCCGTGAACCACATCGCAGGCAAGGAAGACGCGATGAGTTACCGTGCCATCCCCGGCGTGGTATATACCAATCCTGAGATTGCGAGCGTAGGCGAGACGGAAGAGTCATTGCAGCGGAAAGGCATCACCTGCCGCGTAGTCAAGCTGCCTATGGCCTATAGCGGCCGCTTCGTAGCCGAGAACGAGGGCGTGAACGGCCTCTGTAAGCTCATCCTGGCCGAGGACGACACCATCTTGGGGGCACACGTGCTGGGCAATCCCGCCAGCGAGATCATCACCCTGGCCGGCATGGCCGTCGAGCTGAAGTTGAAGGCTGCGGAATGGAAGAAGATAGTCTTCCCGCATCCCACGGTGGGCGAGATTTTCCGCGAGGCGTTGTGATTGGGGGGCACCACAGAGTTGCACAGAGGAAGATTCAAAACTCCGTGGAACTTTGTGTCATCTGTGTCCAAGATATAATATTCAATTCCTAAACTGATGAATATGTTTCGGATATTACTGATATGGGCGGTCCTGCTGGGACCGCTTTCCTTTGTCTGCGCGCAGGCCGACAGTCTGTTGCGGGCACGTATCGACACCCTCGTAAAGCATGACCTGCCGCCTGGCGGCAACGCGGGTATCTGTATCTACGATTTGACGGCCGGGCGCACGCTCTACGAATACCAGGCCGACAAGCTGTCGCGGCCCGCCTCGACCATGAAGGTGATGACGGCCATCACGGCCTTGTCGCAGCCGGGGGCCATGGAGCCCTTCCGTACGGAGCTGTGGACTACGGGCCGCGTGGTGGGCGACACGCTGAAGGGCGACCTCTACGTAGTGGGCGGCTTCGACCCTGAGTTTGATGAAGACGACTTGAAGGAACTTATTGGCGATTTGACGAAGCGGGGCATCCGTGTGGTGGACGGGGATATCGTGGGCGACGTGTCGATGAAGGATTCGCTCTACTGGGGTTCGGGCTGGCTGTGGGACGACGCTCCCGCTGCCTATCAGCCTTATCTCTCGCCGCTGATGCTGAACAAGGGCGTGCTCCAGCTGTCGATACTCCCCGACGAACGGGGCCTGTCGGCACTGGTCATTGGCCATCCATCTTCCACGTATTATACAATAGAGAACCACACGCGCAGCCGTTCGTCGGCCGCAGGCCCCTTGAGGGTGACGCGCAACTGGATGGAGAACGGCAATCACATTACCCTGCAAGGCAATGTACAGACGGCGGAAGGCCGTTCGTTCAGCCTGTTCGACTCCGGCCGCATGTTTATGCACGTCTTTGTGGAGCGGCTGATGGAGGCGGGTATTCATTGTACAGCTGTGGCCGACAGTACCCGGGCGGGGATTGAGGCGGCTTACCGTTTCGCCGACCTCCCGCAGGAGGGCAGACGCACGAAGTTGGCTGTACACGAAACTTCCCTGCAAGCCGTGCTCAACGTGATGCTCAAGGAGAGCGACAACCTGAACGCTGAAGCCATGCTCTGCCGGGCGGGCGTGCTGGCCACGGGCGGCAAGAAGCGGGTGTCGGCCAAGGACGGACTGGACGCCATGCGGACTCTCATCAGACGTGTCGGGTTGGATCCGAAACATTATAGTCTGGCCGACGGGTGCGGCCTGTCGCACTACGACTACCTTTCGCCCGAGCTGCTGGTGGCCATGCTTCGCTATGCCTATTCGCGCAGCGACATCTTCTCGCCGCTCTACAAGGCCCTTCCCGTGAGCGGAGTGGACGGCACGCTGAAGTACCGCATGGGCTACGGCACGCCCGCCTTCCGGCAGGTCCATGCCAAGACCGGTTCTTATACGGGTATCAATGCGCTGGCGGGCTATCTGAAGACGGCCGATGACCATTGGGTAGCCTTTGCCATCCTGACGCAGAATGTGCTTTCGGGCCGCCAAGCGCGTGCCTTTCAGGATGCCGTGTGCCTGGAGGTTGTGAAGGTTTCCCTTCGGAAATGACTAATCTTTCGTCAGTGCCTCTTTCAGTTGGGCAATGGCGGTTGCTGCGTCGCCTTGGGCTTCGTTGAGCAGGGTGACGAACCGGCTGCCGATGATGGCGCCCGATGAGGCTTGGCAGGCTGCTTCGAACGTAGCCTTGTTGGAAATGCCGAAGCCTACCAGTCGCGGATGTTTCAGTCCCAGGCTGTCGATGCGGTGGAAGTAGGCCTGCTTCTGTTCGTCGAACGAGCGCTGGGCTCCCGTTACAGCGGCCGAAGACACCATGTAGATGAAGCCTCCCGTCTGACGGTCAATCTCCCGTACCCGTTCGTCGCTCGTTTCGGGTGTGACAAGCATCACCACGTGCAGGCCGTAGCGTTCGGCTGTTTCCTTGTAGTGAAGGCAGTACTCGCGCAGGGGCAGGTCGGGGATGATGAGGCCGTCGATGCCGCACGCCCGGCAGCGTTGGCAGAAGGCTTCGAAGCCGAATTGCAGGATGGGGTTAAGGTAGCCCATCAGCAGCAGCGGGATGTGCACCGTGCGACGGATGTCGGCCAGTTGGTCGAAGAGGAGGCGCACGTTCATGCCGTTGCGCAGCGCGGTGGTGGTGGCCTGCTGGATGATGGGGCCGTCGGCCAGGGGGTCACTGAAGGGGACGCCTACTTCAATCATGTCTACGCCTGCGTCCTGCAGGGCCTGGATGGTGGCGGCAGTGCCGTCGAGGGTGGGGCAGCCCGCACAGAAGTAAATGGAAAGGATGCGGCTGCTCTTGGTCTGGAAAAGTTGGTCTATACGGTTCATGTTTTTAGTTTTTAAGTTTTTGTGTTGACGAGTGGACAAGGCTTCAGTCTACAAGGTCTCGTGGTCTTGTTCGCTCGTTTCCTTGTCAACTGTTTATTTCAATAAATTTCTTCAGCGTTTTCAGTGCCTGTCCGCTTTCCAGCGAACGGCGGGCGATGTCGATGCATTCGTCGATATCCTTGCCCGGCTCCATGAGCTGGATGGCAAAAGCGGCGTTCACCAGTACGCAGTGCTTCTGTGCCGGCGTGGCGCGGTTGGTGAGCACGGCGTCAAAGATGCGGCTGGCGTCTTCGCGACTCCGTCCTCCTTGCAGTTCGGTGGGGCTGGCCGGTTCGAAGCCCAGTTCCTGCGGGCGGTAGATACGTTCGTCGTGACGGGTCATCACCTTGAACTCGTCGGTCAGGGAGATTTCGTCGTAGTTGTCGAGGCTGTTGACCACGGCGAACTCGATGCCTGCCTTGTAGAATACGTAGGTGTAGAGGCGCATCAGTGACAACTGGCTCACGCCCAGCAGCTGGTAGGCCGGACGGCAGGGATTGACGAGCGGGCCCAGCAGGTTGAACAGCGTGCGTACGCCCAGTGCCTTGCGCACGGCGGCTACGGATTTCATGGCGGGATTGAAGAGCTGTGCATGCAGGTAGGCCAGGTTGCATTCGTCCATGCTGCGGCGCAGGGTGTCGGGGTTGGCGGTGAAGCGGATGCCGTGTTCCTCGATGACGTCGCTGGCACCGCTCACCGACGTGGCACCATAGTTGCCGTGCTTGGCTACCTTGTAGCCCGCACCTGCCACCACAAAGCAGGCGCAGGTGGAGATGTTGAATGTATTCTTGCCGTCGCCTCCGGTACCCACAATGTCGATGGGACGATAGGGCGCGAAGTCCACGGGTACACGTGTCTGCATCAGTGCTTCGCGGAAGCCGGTCAGCTCGTCTACAGTGATGTCGCGCATGCGGAAGGCTGTCAGCAGGGCGGCCACCTGCGCTTCGGGATAGCGGCCGTCGGTAATGTCGAGCAGCAGCTGTCGGGCTTCGGCCTCGCTGAGGTGCTCGTGATTGAAGAGTCGTGAAAGTATCTGTTTCATGAATGTTGGATGCTAAATGGTTGTTGATTCATTCTAATGATTTATCCAGTTGCGGATGATTTTGTCGCCCAAAGGAGTCAGTACCGATTCGGGGTGGAACTGGATGCCGTGTACGTCCAGTGTGCGGTGGCGCAGTCCCATAATCAGGCCTTCGTCGCTGACGGCGGTGACGGCCAGTGCGTCGGGGAGACCGTCGCGGTTTACTACCCACGAGTGGTAGCGGCCTACGGCGATGCGCGGAGGCAGTCCGTCGAACAGATAGTCGTCGGCCAGTTCGGGATGTTGGGGCGAGGGCAGGCTGATTTCGGTCTGTACGCCGTGGAACACGTCAGCCAGATTGCACAGTTTTGTGCCGAAGGCCTCACCGATGGCCTGTTCACCCAGGCAGACACCCAGGATGGGTTTGGTCGGTGCGTAGGTTTGGATGGCGGGCAGCAGCAGGCCGGCTTCGCTGGGGATGCCGGGACCGGGTGAGAGCAGCAGTTTGTCGTAGGCGGCGAGGTCGGGCAGGGCGAAACGGTCGTTGCGGAGCACGGTGACCCGGGCGCCAGCCTGTTCGACCAGTTGCACCAGATTGTAGGTGAACGAGTCGTAGTTGTCTATGATAGCGATATGTGTCATTGTCAATGATGGTAATAAAATGATTAATGGTATTCTTTCAGTTCTTTGAGGAAGAGGCGGATTCTTTCCACATCTTTTATGCCGGGCGATGTCTCGAAGCGGCTGTTGAGGTCGATGCCGGCCAGTTGCGGATGGCGGAACTGCCGGATGGCCCGTGCGCTGCCTGCGTTGAGTCCTCCGCTCAGGAAGAAAGGTGTCTGTCCGGTGTAGCGGTTCAGCAAGGTCCAGTCGAACTGCCGGCCGGTACCACCCCGTTGGGGAGTCTTGCTCTCGAACAGGAAGTAGTCGCAGACACCGTGATAGTCGTCGGTGGCAGCCAGGTCGCGGGGAGTAGCCAGGTGGAAAGCCTTGATGACGGTCAGTCCGTGTCCTTCGCGCAGCGCGCGGCAGTACAGGGGCGACTCGTCGCCGTGCAGTTGTACGCAGTCCAGTCCGAAACGGTCGGCATACGTCAGTACGGTTTCTTTGCTTTCGTTGACGAAGACGCCTACGGGGCGGGCTTGCTGGGGCAGGTAGCTGGGCATCTGGTAGACGAAGCGCGGCGAACGGGGATAGAACACCAGTCCGATGTAGTCCACACCCAGGGCTTCGACTTGGCGGATGTTGTCGCCGTCGGTCATGCCGCATACTTTGATCAACAGGTTCATAAGGCTGACGGAGTAGGGAGGTTAGACATTTGTTGGATGAATGTATGCAGCTCCTGTCCGGGCCGGTCGCCTCGCATGAAGCGTTCGCCGATGAGCAGGCCACGATAGCCGTGGTTGCGTAGCAGACAGGCGGTTTCAGGGTCATGAATGCCGCTCTCGGCTACGAGCAACGGGCGTTGGGGCAGACTTTCTGTAGCCTTTGTCAAGGCATCGGCCAGGGTAAGGGCATGCGAGGCATCGGTGTGGAAGGTACCCAGGCTGCGGTTGTTCACTCCCACGAGGTCGGGGGCACAGGCGACGTAACCGAGTTCGTCCGGGCTGTGCAGTTCGAGCAATACTTCCAGTCCCAAGTGGTGGGCTTCTTCGGCCAGCGCCATGCATTGCGTAAATTCCAGACAGGCCGCGATGAGCAGTACGGCATCGGCCCCTGCGGCTCGGGCTTGCAGCAGCTGATAGGAATCAATGACGAAATCCTTGCGCAGAATGGGTAGACCGGTCAGCGGGCGCGCCACGGTGAGGTCGTCCAGCGTGCCGGCAAAGAAAGCCTCGTCTGTCAGGATGGACAGGACGGAAGCCCCGGCTGCTTCGTACTGGGGTATGACTTCTTCGGGTTTTGCTTCGCGGTTTATCCATCCTTTTGAGGGTGAACGGCGCTTGAATTCGGCAATGATGCCTGTCGTTGAGGCGGCCAGCGCTTGTTTCAGGCTGTGGCGGGCAGACTGCGGGTTGCGTTGGCCGATGATTTCCGTCAGCTTGCCGGCAGGCTGCAGCTGTTTCTGTGTTTCCACTTCCGCCCGTTTGTGTTCGATGATGGTTGTCAGAATGTCTTTTCCCATGTGTATTCCTCCTCTTATTTAAAAATCCTGTGCCAGCTCGATGGCGCGGCGCAGGGCGGCCAGCTTGTTGTTCACTTCCTGGAGCTCGTTCTCCACATTGCTCTTGGCTACGATACCTCCGCCTGCCTGGAACCACAGCACACTGTTGCGGCTCACGAAGGTCCGGATGGTAATGGCCTGGTTGAGCGATCCGTCCAGGCCGATGAAGCCGATGCATCCGCCGTAGGCGCCGCGGTTGTGCGGTTCCAGTTCGCTGATGAGCTGCATGGCCCGCACCTTGGGAGCGCCGCTCAGCGTACCGGCCGGGAAGGTATCGAGAAAAGTCTTCACGGCTCCGGCTCCCGGTCGCAGGTCGCCGCTGACGCGGCTCACCAGGTGGATGACGTGGCTGTAGAACTGCGGTTCGCGGAAGAAGTCTACACGCACATCGGTGCAGTTTCGTGCCAGGTCGTTTCGTGCCAGGTCTACCAGCATCACGTGTTCGGCGTTCTCCTTGGGGTCGTCCAGCAGGCGGCGGGTAGCGGCTTCGTCTTCCTCGCAGTTACCGGTGCGTCGGGTGGTACCGGCTATGGGGTCGATGTAGGCCCGTTCGTCGGCAATGCGGCAGTGCGTCTCGGGCGAAGAGCCGAAGATGCGGAATCCGCCGAAGTCGAAATAGAAAAGGTAAGGTGAAGGATTGACACTGCGCAGCGCACGGTACAGGTTGAAGTCATCGCCTTCGAAATGTTGCTCAAAACGGCGTGACAGTACTATCTGGAACACGTCGCCCCGCAGGCAATGGGCAATGCCCTGACGGATGTTGGCGCGGTGTTCGTCATCGGTCAGGGTCGAAGTAACTTCTCCCGTGGGACGGAAGCCGTAGGTGGGGAAGTTGCGGTTCATCACCGCCTTCTGCACCTGGTTGAGGTTACTGGTCTCGCCTTCGGCCAGCATCTCGATGAGCATCAGTTCGTGGCGGAAGTCGTTGAATACGATGAGGTAGCGGTAGAGGATGTAGAGTGCGTCGGGGGCATCATTCCGTTCCTGCCGGCTGTCCTTCACGGCAATGCCTTCGAGGTAGCGGACGGCGTTGAACGACGTATAGCCGTAGAGGCCGCAGTAGCGGCTTCCTTCGCCTGTGACGTGGAAGCGGGCCAGAAAATGGTCCAGGGCTGCCGCCATCCCTCCTTCGGATTCCAAACTGTTTTGTTGCCGCGAACCGTCGGGCAGGCGGGTCACTACTGTTCCATGACCGATGCTGATGGAAGCGATGGGACACAGGCCGATGAAAGAGCGGCCGTTTTCACCCCCGTGGTAGTCAGAGCTTTCCATGAGGGCGCTTTGTGGGAAAAGGTCACGCAGTTTCAGGTACGTGCTCACTGGAGTGTGGATGTCGCCCGGCAGGGTGCGCAGTTGGGTAGTATAATGGTAAGTCATAAGTTAAATTCAGTTTGATGTTTCAGATAAGTGTCCATGTCTTTGTCTCCGCGGCCCGATACAGTGATGACTACTACATCGTCGGGACGTGCTTGTAGGTGAGGAAGCACAGCCAGTGCGTGGGCGCTTTCCAGTGCGGGGATGATGCCCTCCAGACGGGTCAGTTCGTAGGCGGCGCGCAAGGCTTCGTCGTCGTTGATGGCCAGGACTTCGGCCCGTTTGGTGGCAGCCAGATGGGCGTGCAGGGGGCCGATGCCCGGATAGTCCAGTCCGGCGGAGATGGAGTAAGGCTCCGTTACCTGTCCGTCTTCATTCTGAATGACATAGGTGCGTGCGCCGTGCAGGATACCCATGCGTCCCAGGGCCAGGGTGGCTGCTGTCTTGCCCGAGTCTACTCCCAGACCGCCGGCTTCGGCCAGCACGATGTGTACCCGGAGGTCGTCCACAAAGCGAAGCAGGGTACCGGCGGCGTTACTGCCTCCGCCCACGCAGGCTATCAGATAGTCGGGGTATTCGCGTCCTTCGAATTCGGGGAGCTGGCGGGCAATCTCTTCCCCGATGACCGACTGCAGATGGGCCACCAGTTGCGGATAGGGGTGCGGGCCCACGGTAGAACCTATCAGGTAGTAGGTGTCGTCCGGGTGGCAGCACCAGTAGCGGATGGCTTCGTTGGTGGCATCCTTCAGGGTGGCGTTGCCCGAGGTGACGGGTACAACCTCTGCTCCCAGCATCTTCATCTTTTCCACGTTGACGTGCTGGCGTTCGATGTCGGTCTTTCCCATGAAGACCAGGCACTCCATGCCGGCCAGGGCACAGACGGTGGCGGCGGCTACACCGTGCTGTCCGGCACCGGTCTCGGCAATGATGCGGCTTTTACCCATGCGGCGGGCCAGCAGCATCTGCCCCACGGCGTTGTTGATCTTGTGGGCACCGGTGTGGTTCAGGTCTTCGCGCTTGAGGTAGACCTTGCAACCATATTTCTCGGACAGGCGTTTGGCGTGATAGAGGGGGGAAGGACGTCCAACGTAGTGTTTCAGCAGGTCTTCGAATTCGCGTTTGAAATCATCGCTGGGCAGGATGGTGCGGCAGGCTTCCTGCAGCTGGCTGACGCAGCGGTGCAGTATCTCGGGGATGTAAGCTCCGCCGAACTCACCGTAGTAGCCGTTTGAATCGATTGAGTAGTTCATTGTTGCAATGTATTTTGAGGTTATTGTTTCTGGGGTTGTGATAAAAAGAAAAGAGCTCCGTCGCAAGTTGCGGCGAAGCTCTTTTCTTTTTCTTGTCCTTCCGTCTGTCCTTGTCCCGTCTGGAACCTGGAAGCGGTGGTATCAATGACTGCAAATACGAGTGTTGCCCCCTTTACGACTGTATGTAAGTTGTAACGGTTGCCACCACCAATATTTATGCAGGTTGATAATCATCTTTTGTTACGTTTTATTGTTTAACGAGGGCAAATGTATGCATTTTATTTGGAAATACAAGCGTTTGCTTGAAAAAGTTATAAAAATATAGGCCAAAGCTACAGATAGTGTTTGTCTGCCTGTAGCTTCGGCCTGTTACTCATTACTTATATTGTGCCCAGTCCACGTTGCGCATGTCGCCGCTCTTGGCCAGTTCGGCGTGCAGGCCCAGTGCGGCACGGATGGCGTGCGGAGTCTGCGACTTGCCGTCGGTCAGCTTCAGGTAATCCCACAGGATGTTCTTGTAGTCGGGGTGAACGCAGTTCTCGATGATGAGCTGTGCACGTTCCTTCGGGCTCTTGCCACGCAGGTCGGCCACACCCTGTTCGGTGACGATGATGTTGACGTCGTGTTCGCTGTGGTCGACGTGCGATACCATCGGCACGATGGCGCTGATTTTGCCTTCCTTCGTAACGGACGGACAGGTGAAAATCGAGATATAGGCGTTGCGGGTAAAGTCGCCGCTGCCGCCGATGCCGTTCATCATCTTGGTACCGCCGATGTGGGTGGAGTTGACGTTGCCGTAGATGTCGGCCTCGATGGCGGTGTTGATGGAGATGACACCCAGGCGGCGGATCACCTCGGGGCTGTTGGAGATTTCCGACGGGCGGAGTACCAGCTTGTCGCGGAAGAAGTCCATGTCATCGTATACGCCCTGCAGGCAGTCGTTGGTCACGGTGAGCGAACAGCCGGAAGCGAACTTCACGCGGCCGTCGCGGATGAGGCCGATGACAGAGTTCTGAATCACTTCCGTGTAGACATCGAAAGCGGGGATGGTGGTGTCGCGTCCCAGGGCGCCCAGTACGGCGTTGGCGATGTTGCCCACACCGCTCTGCAGGGGCAGGAAGCTCTGCGGGATGATGCCGCGCTTCATGTCGTGTACCAGGAAGTCGGCCACGTTCTGTCCGATCTTGTCGGTCACGGGGTCGGCAGCCGAGAACGAGCGGGCTTCATCGGGCCAGTTGGTCTCTACCACGCCTACAATCTTCTTCGGGTCTACCTGGATGTAGGGCAGGCCGATGCGGTCGTTGGGCTTGGTGATGGGAATCTCGCGACGGTAAGGCGGGTCGAGGGGTTCGTACACGTCGTGCAGACCCATGGCAGCCTTGCTGTGGGCGGCGTTCAGTTCGACGATGATTTTGTCGGCCAGGCGGCAGATGGTGGGCGAGATACCGCCGGCAGCCGTCAGGTAGATTTTACCGTCCTCGGTCAGTTCGCAGGCTTCGATAATGGCTACGTCCACTTTGCCCATGAATCCGTAGCGCAGTTCCTGTGCCATCTGTGAGAGGTGGATGTCGTTGTAGGCGATTTCGCCGTTGTTGACGGCCGTACGGAAGTCTTTGTTGGTGGTATAGGGAGCACGGTAGCGGATGGCTTTCACGCGCGAGAGGATGCCGTCGCAGGCGTCGCCGGTCGATGCGCCGGTGAAGATTCCTACCTGGAAGGGGTTTCCTTTAGCATGCTCGGCTTCGGCAATGCCGGCCAGGGCGTGTGTGACTGCCTTTGCAGTTCCTGCGGGAGTAAATCCGCTCAAACCAATGTTGTAGCCATGTTTGATCAGGCTTGCAGCTTCTTCTGCTGAGATGTAATTGAATGCCATAATTCTTTATCGTTACTATCTTTAAAATGTTGTTTTAGTATTTCCTTTTCAATATTTCTGCCCAGATGATGCCCCGGCGTACTTCTTCGGCCGACCGGATGTCGATATCGGCGGCGGTGTTTTCAGGTTCGGTCGGGTGTTCCGTCTGTTTGCGCCCGTCGGGGTGTGTGCTTCGGTGAAGGTCGTTGTCTGCACGGCCTTTCGGGATGAAGGGCTGGGGCGCCTGTTTGCGTTTGTTGCCTTTGGATTGTGTCGGTTTGGGTTGTGGAGCAGGGGGAGGGATGGGGATTCCTTCCCAGTTTTCTGGAAGCGGACGGGTTTCGTGGGGAAAGGGCATGTCGTTTTCGTCCGTGGAAGGAGAGGCCGCATGCCGGGCTTCCTTCCTGGCTTGTCTGACGAAACCGATGATGATGATGCCTGCCACCAGCAGAAACTTTAAGATGTCTTCCATACTCAGGTTGTGTTTATTCCACCGCCAAAGGTAACCAAATAATCTGATTGTAGCCAATAAAAACGGCAATAAAAAAGGGCAGCTTCACAGCTCCCCTTATTTTTTTAACCTAAACCTTAACTATGAAAAAATCTAATGTTTTTTTTCAAGTACAAAAATGTAAATTTTGTCGAATACATCCAAATGCATTTTCATTATTGTTCATTCGTTTAATGATAATTAACTTTTTAAGGAGGAATAGTGGGGTAAATCGGCTTGTGTGGGCACACGGACAGGTGGTTTGGAGCAGTTTCAGATTTTTCTCCAATGGGGAAAAAGTTATTTTGCAGTTGGGGAGAATGATTCGGGCAACTGGGGAGCCGGAGGCTTCGTCAGGAAAGTTGCCGTCGGGGAGGTCGTCGGGCGCGGGTTGGTGTCGGATGTCTTGAGGGATGGCAGGGAAGGGGTAAAGCGCTGAAAACTATGTCTCCATTTTTGTACTTCCCCCGGTTTGCACTATCTTTGCCGCTTGAATTAACGATTATACCTATATTATATGGAAAAGAAGATGGGAGCAGACTTTAAATCTGCAACTACCGACAGCGAAAAGAAACTGTTTATCGAGACGTACGGCTGCCAGATGAACGTGGCCGACAGTGAAGTGATTGCCTCTGTGATGCAGATGGCAGGGTATGGTATGGCCGAGACGCTGGACGAGGCCGACGCGGTGTTCATGAACACCTGCTCCATCCGCGACAACGCCGAGCAGAAGATACTGAACCGCCTGGAGTTCTTCCATTCGCTCAAGAAGAAGCGGCCGCACCTCATTGTGGGCGTCCTGGGCTGCATGGCCGAGCGCGTGAAGGACGACCTCATCGCCCACCATCACGTGGATCTCGTGGTAGGCCCCGACGCCTACCTGACGTTGCCCGAGCTGATTGCCTCCGTCGAGGCGGGCGAGAAGGCCATCAACGTGGAGCTTTCGACCACGGAAACTTATCGCGACGTCATCCCCTCGCGCATCTGCGGCAACCATATCTCGGGCTTCGTGTCCATCATGCGCGGGTGCAACAATTTCTGCACCTACTGCATCGTGCCCTACACCCGCGGACGCGAGCGCAGCCGCGACGTGGAGAGTATCCTGCGCGAGGTGGCCGACCTGCAGCAGAAAGGCTACAAGGAAGTGACCCTGCTGGGGCAGAACGTCAACTCCTACCGCTTCGAGCGGCCCGACGGCGAAGTCGTCACCTTCCCCATGCTGCTGCGCACTGTGGCCCAGGCGGCTCCTTCGATGCGCATCCGCTTCACCACCTCGCACCCCAAGGACATGAGCGACGAGACGCTGCACGTCATCGCCGAAGAGCCCAACGTGTGCCGCCACATCCACCTGCCCGTGCAGAGCGGCAGCAGCCGCATCCTGAAGCTGATGAACCGCAAGTACGACCGCGAGTGGTACCTGGAGCGTGTGGCCGCCATCCGCCGCATCATCCCCGACTGTGGTCTCTCGACCGACATCTTCAGCGGCTTCCACAGCGAGACGGAGGAAGACCACCGGATGTCGCTTTCGCTGATGGAGGAATGCGCCTACGACTCCGCCTTCATGTTCAAGTACTCCGAGCGTCCCGGCACCTATGCCTCCAAGCACCTGCCCGATGATATCCCCGAAGAGGTGAAAATCCGTCGTCTGAACGAAATCATCGCCCTGCAGAACCGCCTGTCGGCCGAAGCCAACGCGCGTTGCGTGGGTAAGACCTACGAGGTGCTGGTCGAGGGCGTGTCGAAGCGCAGCCGCGACCAGCTTTTCGGCCGTACGGAGCAGAACCGCGTCGTGGTGTTCGACCGCGGCACGCACCGTGTGGGCGACCTGGTGACGGTACGCATCACAGGCTCCAGTTCGGCCACGCTGCTGGGCGAAGAGATCGCTTGATGAACAATATTTACAAACCATAAGGCTTTCGGATAATTGCTCCGAAGCCGCCTGAAAAAAGGTTTCAACCCCAGAGGGCTTATGTTTCAAACATGCAGGGTCTATGTTTCAAACATAAGCCCTCTATGTTTGAAACATCGGAATCCCTTCTCTGGAAAGCGCTTCCGGACTTGCTTCTTCCCTGTTTTCCTCCATTGGTTATAATTCGTTACAACGGGAGAAAACTGAAATGTTAAAGTGCGTTTCCTCCGTACTTTAGTAGAAGGAAAATGCTTATATTTAAGAAATTTATCATCGAAAAACATGTCTAACCCTTAAAATCGAAGCGTATGAGAAAGTATTTGGCAGAGATGATAGGCACGATGGTGCTTGTCTTGATGGGATGCGGCAGCGCCGTATTCGCAGGTAATGCAGCCGACACCGTAGGTGCCGGAGTAGGAACTTTGGGAGTAGCCCTGGCTTTCGGCTTGTCCGTAGTGGCCATGGCCTATACGATTGGAAGTATTTCGGGATGCCACATCAATCCTGCCATTACGCTGGGAGTGTGGATGTCGGGACGCATGAGTAGCCGGGATGCTTCGATGTACATGATTTTTCAGGTAGTGGGCGCCCTTATCGGTTCGTTCATACTGGCGTTGCTGGTGTCGTCGGGCGGATTCGACGGACCTACAACCACCGGCTCCAATACGTTCGATCCGGGCGAGACGGGGCAGGCATTCATTGCCGAAGCCGTGTTTACCTTTATCTTTGTACTGGTAGTACTTGGCTCGACCGACGAAAAAGGCGGTGCGGGCAATCTGGCCGGCCTGGCCATTGGCTTGACGCTGGTGCTCATCCACATCGTCTGCATTCCCATTACAGGTACGTCGGTCAATCCGGCCCGAAGCATCGGTCCCGCTTTGCTCGAAGGCGGACAGGCACTTTCGCAGCTGTGGCTCTTCATCGTAGCTCCGTTTGTGGGTGCTGCGTGCAGCGCGCTGGTGTGGAAGTTCTTTGCGGCAGGCCGCAAGTAGTCTTTATTTCCCGAAGAAATAGCGCGAAAGTCCCAACCGGTAAATAGCTTGTTCAATGGCGAGGCTGCCGCCCACAGCGAGGGCGGTGGCTGTCGTCAGGAACAGCATGCCCGTAGGGTCGAAGGCCAGCAGGGGCAGGTAGCCCTTGACCAGCATGGTGAAAATGGGCGAAAAGAGCAGGATGGCCAGCGTGTGGCGTCCGATGTACAGGCTGCCTTGGCGGAGACGGGGCGTCAGCAGGGGGTAGAAGCGGAGCAGCAGGCAGGCGGCCAGATAGGTGATGAGGACTCCGGCCAGCGTGCCGCGCGACAGGTTTTCGGGCACGGCGCACAGTAGGACGAGCGGCACGGCGGCCCAGAGTGACGGGCGGAAGAAGCGGTTCAGCAGTACGCCGCTTTGCGCCAGTATGCACCCGCCCAGGAAGTAGGCGGCGTTCTCGAAAGCCAGCAGGTGCAGACGTGCCAGCCCATAGAAACCGAGCCCGAGGAGGATGAAGCGGGTAAACGTCTGTCCCCGCACCAGGCGGAAGACGACGTAGTAGAGCAGGGCGCAGAGCATCAGCGTGTGCAGGTACCAGTAAGGACCCACGGGCGAGACGAAGAGCGCCTCGACCACGGCCGGCAGGCTCAGTTCCTCCAGCCCCTGGCGAACGGGCAACAGGCTGGAAGCCACCGCATAGCCCGTCTCCATCACGGCATAGGGGATGAAAATCCACAGATATTTCCGCAGGAACTGCCTGGCTGGCTTGCCGATGTGGGTCAGGTAGCCCGAGATGAGCAGGAAGACAGGCATGTGGAAGGTGTAGACCACCTGCTTGGCGTAGGGATACTTGTCGCCGATGTAGGCCAGGTGGAAGACTACCATCAGCAGGATGCAGACGCATTTCAGGTAGTCTATCTCGTCCATTCTGCC
Organism: Mediterranea massiliensis; assembly: GCF_900128475.1. Classification (GTDB taxonomy): domain Bacteria; phylum Bacteroidota; class Bacteroidia; order Bacteroidales; family Bacteroidaceae; genus Bacteroides; species Bacteroides massiliensis_E. The sequence goes on from NZ_LT635839.1 coordinate 351,839, forward strand.
GGACGGGGTGCGTTCGTTTCCGAGGAACGGAGCCGTTGTCTTCATGTGGGTGCGGGTTCTAAGGGGTTAGCTGGATGCAAAAGTACACCATTTTGCCGCTCCCCGGAAACGATGGGGCGAGTTTAACAGTCGCCGTCGGCCGTTCAGCGGCGTTCGGCCATCAGCGCGGGGGCTTCCGTTGCCTGGCGGCAGGCTACGGGTACGTTGTCTTTGTCCAGCTCGTAGATGGTCTGCTTTACGTCTTTGTTGTAGCTCTGGTCTGCTTCGTTCCAGAGGGCGTAGCTCATCACCACTTCACCGACCTCGTAGCGGTAGGTCATCTGGAAGTAGGGGACCCACTTGTCTGCCGTGCCGTCCCATTTGGTGGCCGTCTTGCTGACGAGGCGGTTCTGGTCGTCGTAGGCAAACTCGTAGTGCAGGTGGTTGTACAGATAGTTGCCGTCCTGCTTGTAGATGGTCTTCGATACGACGAGGTTGTTCTTCACTTCTTCGTTGGTGATGAAGTTCTCCTGTGCCAGGGCTTGGGTGTTGAGGATACTTACCAGGGTGAGGGCGGCGAATGCCAATGCTTTGAATACGTTCATAGTTTTCATAATGTTGTTCTTTTAAAGGGTTCTTGTTTTCAATGTTCGTTCTATTGGTTAGACGTTGTCCGCGGAAGGAAAAGTTGCACCGTCGGGCTTCTTTTTTTCTGGGGCGTCCATCCGCCTATAGATATTCAAATGCCGTGCCAAAACTATAAACAATTGAAAATCAGTGTTTATTGTATTGCCGCCCGTGTCCGATATCGAACAGGTGTCCGCTTTTGGCGGACACTTTGGGGCGGTTTCTGTCCGTCGGGCGGCATTGCCTTGCCCCAAATGCGCCGATGTTCCGCCTCCGAACAAAGTATGTTTTCCCTCCGAAGAAGCAATGTTTCGGGGCAAAGAAAGCAATGTTTTCCAGTGAGGAAAGCCATGCTTTTCCTGCGGTGGGGCGGTGGAGGCTGCCGGAGGCTTCCCGACGGGCCCCTGCGACACGGTGCTTCGTGAGGGTGCGACACAGTGCTTCCTGAGGGTGTCACGAAGCACTTCCTGAGGGGGTGACGAAGCACTTCGTCAGAGGGTCAGGAAGCACTGCATGGGAACGTCGCGGAGCACTGCGGCGCGGAGGCTGCCCGGAAGCGTTCTTCGGGCACGCGCATGTCTTAAATCTCCTTAACAAACGGCCTGTAAATCACTTTTTATTTGTTATTTTGCACCAAATTTAGGTGTGCTGTGTCCCGGCTGTTCGCGGATGCGCCGCCTTAGGCCGGAATTGTCGATGAATACACTCACTATAAAAACCTGTCCGTTGTGTGGCGGAACCCATCTGGAGCGAACGCTGACGTGCGTGGACCATTATGCCACGGGTGAGGCGTTCCACCTGTGCCGTTGTGCCGACTGCGGCTTCCTGTTCACCCAGGACTTCCCCGTGGAGGCGGAGATAGGCCGCTACTACGAGACGCCCGACTACATCTCGCATTCGGATACCCGCAAGGGGCTGATGAACCGGGTGTACCACTGGGTGCGCCGCTACATGCTGAAGCGCAAGGCACGGCTGGTGAGCAGCGAGGCACACCGCCGCGAAGGCCGCCTGCTGGACATCGGGACGGGGACGGGCTACTTTGCCGACACCATGCAGCGGCTGGGCTGGCAGGTGGAGGCGGTGGAGAAGAGTGCCCCCGCCCGTGAGTTTGCCCTCGCCCACTTCGGCCTGCAGGTACGCCCCGACACGGAGCTGGGCAGCTATGCCGACGACAGCTTCGACGTCATTACCCTGTGGCACGTGATGGAGCATCTGGAGCATCTGAACGAGACGTGGGAGACGCTGCGCCGCCTGCTCACCGACAAGGGTGTGCTCATCGTGGCCGTGCCCAACTGCTCGTCCTACGACGCCCGCAAGTATGGTGCCTACTGGGCCGCCTACGATGTGCCCCGCCACCTGTGGCACTTCACGCCCGCCACCATGCAGCAGCTGGCCTCGAAGCACGGCTTCATCCTGTCGGCCCGCTACCCCATGCCGTTCGATGCCTTCTACGTGTCGATGCTCACCGAGCGCCACATGCGCCGTTCGTGCCCCTTCGTGCGCGGCCTGCTGACGGGCACACTGGCCTGGCTGAGCTCGCTGGTGCGCAAGGACCGCAGCAGTTCCATGATTTACGTATTCAGAAAGAAGAAATTATGAAATCCAGACCCACCTCTCCCCAGTCGCCGTTGTTCGACATGCAGTTCGTCACCTCGTGCATCAGCACCACGCTGGTGTTGCTGCTGCTGGGCCTGGTCGTGTTCTTCGTGCTGGCCGCCCGCAACCTGTCGGTGTATGTCAAGGAGAACATCAACTTCTCCATCGTCATCAGCGACGACATGAAGGAGCGCGACATCCTGCGCCTGCAGAAGAGCCTGAACGGTGAGCCGTTCGTGAAGAGCACCGAATACATCTCCAAGAAGCAGGCCCTTGAGGAACAGACCGAGGCGATGGGTACCGACCCGCAGGAGTTTCTGGGCTACAACCCCTTCTCAGCCTCCATCGAGGTGAAGCTGAAGTCCGACTACGCCAACGCGGACAGCATCGCCAAAATCGAGAAGCAGATACGGAAGAACACCGATATACAGGACGTGCTCTACCAGAAGGAGCTGGTAGACGCGGTGAACGACAACATCCGCAAGATCAGCCTCCTGCTGCTGGGGCTTGCGGTGATACTGGCCATGATATCGTTTGCGCTGATCAACAACATGATACGCCTGAGCATCTACTCCAAGCGCTTCCTGATACACACCATGAAGCTGGTGGGGGCGAGCTGGAGTTTCATCCGCCGTCCGTTCCTGCGCCGCAACTTCTGGATAGGGGTACTCGCGGCCGGCCTGGCCGACGGGCTGTTGTGGGCGGCGGCCACCTGGCTGGTGGAGCAGGAACCCGAACTGATCAAGGTCATCACGCCCGAAGTCATGCTGCTGGTGTCGGTGGCTGTGCTGGCGTTCGGCGTGCTCATCACGTGGCTCTGTGCCTTCTTTTCGGTCAACAAGTATCTGCGCATGAAGGCCGGTGCGCTTTATCGGATTTGACACAGGTTGGACAATAAAAACAATTGAATATAGAGATATGGATAAGAAAAAGTTTGCTTTCGACAAGACCAATTTCATTCTGCTGGCCGTGGGTATGCTGGTGGTCATCATCGGCTTTGTGCTGATGACGGGCCCTTCATCCACGCCGACGCACTTCGAGCCCGATATCTTCAGTGTGCGCCGCATCAAGGTAGCTCCTGTAGTGTGCCTGGTGGGCTTCCTGTTCATGATTTATGGCGTGTTGCGTCGCCCCAAGGATGAAAATGTTTCAGAAGAAGAATAACATAAATTGAATAGATAAACAATATGGGTGATTTGACTACATGGGAGGCAATAATTATTGCTGTAGTGGAAGGATTGACGGAATTTTTGCCTGTTTCTTCTACTGGACATATGATTATAACACAGAATATGTTGGGAGTGGAGAGCACAGAGTTTGTGAAGGCTTTTACTGTAATTATACAATTTGGCGCCATTCTTTCGGTCGTATGTTTGTATTGGAAGCGTTTCTTTCGTCTGAACCATACGCCTGCTCCGCAAGGTGCGTCTTCTCTACAACGCTTTCTGCATAAATTTGATTTTTATTGGAAGTTACTTGTAGCTTTTATACCGGCTGCTGTTTTAGGTTTTCTGTTCAGTGACAAAATAGATGCGATGCTTGAAAGTGTGGTAGTTGTAGCTGTAATGCTTGTGATAGGGGGCATTTTCATGCTATTTTGTGACCGTATCTTCTCCAAGGGCAGTGAGAAGACGGAAGTGACGGAAAAGCGAGCCTTCTTTATCGGTTTGTTTCAGTGTATAGCGATGATACCCGGAGTTTCTCGTTCTATGGCTACGATTGTAGGTGGTATGTCCCAAAAGCTGACGCGTAAAGATGCAGCAGAGTTTTCGTTTTTTTTGGCTGTCCCTACAATGTTTGCGGCAACGGCTTATAAAGTCTTGAAATTGTTTTTGGATGGAGGAACCGAGATTCTGGTCAATAATTTGTCTGCTTTGCTTATAGGTAACGTGGTTGCATTTATAGTCGCATTATTGGCTATCAAATTCTTTATCAGTTTTGTTACCAAATATGGATTCAAAGCTTTTGGCTGGTATCGGATTATTGTAGGAGGATTGATCATAATTATGTTGCTGTGTGGACACTCGCTGGAGGTCTTATAAAGATAGATGATGAATTTTAAGAAAGGAGAAGTCTTATACCTGAACAAGCCGTTGGGCTGGACATCGTTCAAGGTAGTGGGCCACGTGCGCTACCACATCTGCCGGCGGCTGGGCGTGAAGAAGTTGAAAGTGGGCCATGCCGGCACGCTCGACCCCCTGGCTACGGGCGTCATGATTGTGTGCACAGGTAAGGCAACGAAGCGGATAGAAGAGTTTCAGTATCACACGAAGGAGTACATCGCCACCATCCGGCTGGGCGCTACAACCCCTTCCTACGACCTGGAGCACGAGATAGATGCCGTCTATCCCACGGAGCACATCACCCGCGAGCTGGTGGAGGAGACGCTGAAACGTTTTGTCGGCGAGATACAGCAGGTACCCCCTGCCTTCTCAGCCTGCATGGTGAACGGCAAGCGCGCCTACGACCTGGCACGCAAGGGCGAGGACGTGGAGCTGAAGCCCAAGCTGCTGGTCATCGACGAGATAGAGCTGCTGGAGTGCAACCTGCCCGAGATAAAGGTGCGCGTGGTGTGCAGCAAGGGTACCTACATCCGGGCCCTGGCCCGCGACATCGGCGAGGCGCTGGACAGCGGTGCCCATCTGACGGCCCTGGAGCGTACACGCGTGGGCGACGTCTGCATAGAGGACTGCCTCAATCCGCTGGACTTCAGGGAGTGGATCGACGCGCAGGAGATAGAGACGGAAGAAGAACAATAAAAACAACCTATATAAAAAGAAAGGAAAGATATGAAACTGTCGCAATTCAAATTCAAGCTTCCTGAAGAGAGGATAGCTCTGCATCCCACCAAGTACAGGGATGAGTCGCGCCTGATGGTGCTGCACCGCAAGACAGGGGAGATAGAACATCGGGTGTTCAAGGAAATACTGGACTATTTCGACGACAAGGATGTGTTTGTCTTCAACGACACCAAGGTTTTTCCCGCCCGCCTGTATGGCAACAAGGAGAAAACCGGTGCCCGCATCGAGGTGTTCCTGCTGCGCGAGCTGAATGAAGAACTGCGCTTGTGGGACGTGCTCGTCGACCCTGCCCGCAAGATACGTATCGGCAACAAGCTCTACTTCGGCGACGACGACTCGATGGTGGCCGAAGTCATCGACAACACCACTTCGCGCGGACGTACGCTGCGTTTCCTCTACGACGGTCCGCACGATGAATTCAAGAAGGCCCTCTATGCCCTGGGCGAGACGCCGCTGCCCCACAGCATCATCAACCGCCCCGTAGAGCCCGAGGATGCCGAACGCTTCCAGTCCATCTTTGCCCGCCACGAAGGTGCCGTAACGGCTCCTACGGCCAACCTGCACTTCAGCCGCGAGCTGATGAAGCGCATGGAGATCAAGGGTATCGACTTTGCGTTCATCACCCTGCATGCCGGCCTGGGCAACTTCCGTGAAATCGACGTGGAAGACCTGACGAAGCACAAGACCGACTCCGAGCAGATGATTGTGGACCAGGAAGCCGTCAACATCGTCAACCGTGCCAAGGACCTGAACAAGCAGGTATGCGCGGTAGGTACGACGGTGATGCGTGCCATCGAGAGCACCGTCAGCACCGACGGCCATCTGAAGACCTACGACGGCTGGACGAACAAGTTCATCTTCCCGCCCTACGACTTCACCGTGGCCAATGCGATGGTGTCCAACTTCCACATGCCGCTCTCCACGCTGCTGATGATTGTGGCCGCTTTCGGCGGATACGAGCAGGTGATGAACGCCTACGACGTGGCTCTGAAGGAAGGCTACCGCTTCGGTACCTATGGCGATGCCATGCTGATTACGGATAAGTAAACTGATCTAATGAAGAACGAAGAATGAAGAATGAAGAATTCTCAGAGAAAGAGTTTGTGAGCGAAGAAATAGATAACCCTATGGCCTCTGCATCGCAAGGAAATGCTTCATCATTCTTCATTCTTCATACTTCATTTGTGTACTTTTTAGGGTTGGGTACCAACCTCGGCAACAAGGAGCAGAACCTCCGCGATGCCGTGCAGAAGATAGAAGAGCGGATAGGGAGAGTCACCTCCCTGTCCGCTTTTTATGCAACGGCCCCTTGGGGCTTCAATTCGGCCAACAGCTTCCTGAACGCCGCCTGCCGGGTCGAGACGCCGCTGTCTCCCTTGCAGGTATTGGATGCTACCCAGGCCATCGAGCGCGAGCTGGGGCGCACGGCCAAGTCGGCGGACGGCGTGTATCACGACCGCATCATCGACATCGACCTGCTGCTCTGCTTCACCTCCGAAGGGGAGCCTGTCACCCTGAACCACCCCCGCCTGACGCTGCCCCATCCGCTGATGCACCTGCGCGATTTTGTGATGCAGCCGCTGGCCGAAATAGCTCCCGAGGTCGTATAATTCGGTACGGACGACCGTTCTTCGTGGCAAAGTTCGGAGGAGAGAATCGGCTGCTGAAGGAAAAATATCGTTAAAGAATGGCCGCCGAACGGGATTTCTTCGTATCTTTGCGCCCGAAATAACCATGTGGAAAGATTTGAGTAGCTTGCAACCACAGAAAAAAATGCTAAAACACATACTTTTCTGAAACGTACGGCCTTGTGCGCCGATACTTCTACTCGCTGAACTTTCCCATTCAAACTTTGTTTTATTAATTACTTAATCGTTATTGAAATGGGATACTTGTTTACATCCGAATCGGTGTCTGAAGGACACCCCGACAAAGTGGCCGACCAAATATCGGACGCTGTACTTGACAAACTGCTGGCCTATGACCCCAGTTCGAAGGTCGCTTGCGAAACGCTGGTGACTACGGGACAGGTGGTGCTGGCCGGTGAAGTGAAGACCAAGGCCTACGTAGACCTCCAGCTCATTGCCCGCGAGGTCATCAAGAAGATTGGCTATACGAAAGGCGAATACATGTTTGAGAGCAATTCGTGCGGTGTGCTGAGCGCCATCCACGAGCAGAGCCCCGACATCAACCGCGGTGTGGAGCGTCAGGACCCCATGGAGCAGGGTGCAGGCGACCAGGGTATGATGTTTGGCTATGCTACCAATGAGACCGAAAACTACATGCCGCTCTCGCTCGACCTGGCACACCGCATCCTCCAGGTGCTGGCCGACATCCGTCGCGAAGGCAAGCAGATGACCTACCTGCGCCCCGATGCCAAGAGTCAGGTGACCATCGAATACGACGACAACGGAACGCCCGTGCGCATCGATACCATCGTTGTTTCCACGCAGCACGACGACTTCATCCAGCCGGCTGATGATACCGAGGAAGCACAGCTGAAAGCAGATGAAGAGATGCTGGCCATTATCCGCTACGACGTCATTAATACGCTGATGCCGCGTGTCATCGCTTCCATCCATGCTCCGAAGGTGCTAGCCCTGTTCAACGACGACATCAAGTACCATGTCAACCCCACCGGCAAGTTCGTGATTGGCGGCCCTCATGGCGATACCGGCCTGACAGGGCGCAAAATCATTGTTGATACCTACGGTGGCAAGGGTGCACATGGAGGTGGTGCTTTCTCCGGCAAGGACCCCTCGAAGGTCGACCGTTCAGCTGCCTATGCCGCCCGCCACATTGCCAAGAACCTCGTGGCTGCCGGTGTGGCCGACGAGATACTGGTGCAGGTGAGCTATGCCATCGGTGTGGCTCGTCCCATCAATATCTACGTCAATACGTACGGACGCAGCCATGTGAATATGAGCGACGGCGAGATCGCCCGCAAGATTGACGAGCTGTTTGACCTCCGTCCCAAGGCTATCGAGGACCGTCTGAAGCTGCGTAATCCTATTTATCAGGAAACGGCTGCCTACGGTCACATGGGTCGTGAGCCGCAGGTGGTGACCAAGCACTTCAAGAGCCGCTACGAAGGCAACAAGGACGTTACGGTAGAGCTCTTCACGTGGGAGAAGCTCGACTATATCGATAAGGTGAAGGCTGCTTTCGGACTTTAATCCGAAAGGGCTGTTAGCTGCGAGGAGGGTGTGCCAGGACAGAGTGAATGATGGTACGCCCTCCTCGTTTTTTTGTCCATAAGCGCGCTTTTCTGACTGAAATCATGTACCTTTGCCTGCAAAACCAATCCGTATCGCCAAGATGAACAAAATAAACTCCGTTTGCGTCTACAGTGCTTCGAGCACCAAGATAGATTCTATATATTTTGAGACGGCCCGCGAGCTGGGAACGTTGCTGGCCCGTTCGGGTGTCCGCGTGGTCAACGGGGCCGGAAACATGGGCCTGATGGCTGCCGTTTCCGACGCCGCGCTGGCTGCCGGTGGCCGGGTGACGGGTGTCATTCCCCGCTTCATGGTGGAGCAAGGCTGGCACCACAAGGGACTGACTGAGCTGATTGAGGTGGACACCATGCACGAGCGCAAGCAGAAGATGGCCGACCTGAGCGATGCTGTCATCGCTTTGCCCGGCGGATGCGGCACGTTGGAAGAGCTGCTCGAGGTCATCACCTGGAAACAGCTGGGCCTATATCTGAAGCCCATTGTCATCCTGAATGTGAAGGGCTACTATGATCCCTTGCTCGAGATGTTCGGTCGGGCGGCGGAAGAACATTTCATGGGAGCCCGTCACATGGATATCTGGCGGGTGGCCCGTACGGCACAGGAGGCTTGGGAACTGGTACAGTCCACTCCGTTGTGGGACGTTTCGATCCGTAAGTTTGCGGCTTTATGATGATGTTGGGAGCTTGGTTGCAGACTTTGGTGGCCGGGGCGGCCGATGTGGGCATTCCGTTGCCTTATTCGCCGGAGCGCGACGACTGTGTCGCGCTGGTGCTGCTGTGTTGCTTCTTCCTCTCGTCCTATGTTTTGTCGCACAGTCACAAGTTCCTGTTGCAGTTGGGTCACGACTTCATCATGCATCGCGAGCGTGCCAGTATCTTTGCCACTTCCACCGGTACAGACATGCGTTACCTGTTGTTGTTGCTGTTGCAGATGTGCGTCTTGTCGGGATTGTTTCTATTTGTCTGTTCGGGCAGTCTGATGCCGGAGTGGATAGAACGTTTTCCTTCATTTTGGCTGCTGGGTGCTTACGTAGGCATTTGTGTCGTCTATTTGTTTGTCAAATGGTTGCTCTACTCTTTCTTGGGATGGATTTTTTTCAACAAGAATGCGGTCTCTTTCTGGATGGAGTCCTATTCAACCCTTCTCTATTATTTGGGCTTTGGTTTGTTCCTGTCCATTCTGGTCATTGTTTACCTTCATCTGTCGCTGCAAATTTCTGTTATCATCGGGCTTGTTTTACTCGGATTGGTTAAAATATTGATGTTTTATAAGTGGATAAAGCTTTTTTGTTATAATTTGTTCGGCAGTTTGCTTTTAATTTTGTACTTTTGTGCCCTTGAAATCATGCCCTGTATGATGTTGTACAGCGGTTTGGTGCAGTTAAATGATTATTTAACAATAAATTTTTAGGACGTTGAAAATTAAAAAAGTGCTTGTGTCGCAGCCGAAGCCGGCCTCCGAAAAGTCTCCATATTACGACATAGCAGAAAAATACGGAGTGAAAATAGATTTTCGCCCGTTCATTAAAGTGGAGAGTGTTTCAGCAAAAGAGTTCAGACAGCAGAAGATCTCTATTCTGGATCATACGGCTGTTATTTTCACTTCCCGTCATGCCATTGATCATTTCTTCCATCTGTGTGCGGAGTTGCGTGTGACCATTCCCGAAACGATGAAGTACTTCTGTGTAACGGAGGCCATCGCCCTTTATATCCAGAAGTATGTGCAGTATCGCAAGCGTAAGATTTTCTTCGGACAGACAGGCAAGTTCGACGATTTGCTGCCGGCCATCCTGAAACATAAGACCGAGAAGTATCTGGTGCCGATGTCGGACGTGCATACCGATGAAATCAAGAATGCATTGGACAAGAACAAGATTCAGCATGACGAGGCCGTCATGTATCGCACGGTGAGCAACGACTTCCAGCCGGGTGAGGTCTTCGACTACGACATGCTGGTGTTCTTCAGTCCGGCCGGAGTATCTTCCTTGCAGAAGAACTTCCCTAACTTCGAGCAGAAGGATATCAAGATCGGTACCTTCGGGTCGACTACGGCACAGGCCGTACGCGATGCCGGTCTGCGTCTCGATCTGGAAGCTCCCAGTGTGAAGGCTCCGTCGATGACTGCCGCCCTCGACATGTTTATCAAGGAGAACAATAAAGAATAGTGAACCGTTTACGTAAGCCCGAGAGGCTGAGCCGAAAAAAGATAATAGAGAAGTTGTTCGCGGGAGGCTCGCGTTCCTTCTCTATTTTTCCTTTGCGGGTAGTGTGGCTGCCGGTAGAGGAACTCAACGTGCAGGCTTCTCTGCTGGTCAGCGTGTCCAAGCGTCGCTTCAAGCGGGCCGTGAAGCGCAACCGCGTGAAGCGGCAGATCCGTGAGGCCTACCGCCTGAACAAACAGCCTCTGCTGGAGGCGCTGGCGGAGAAGGATTTGCGTCTGGCCCTTGCCTTTATCTATCTGTCCGACGAGCTGGTTGATTCGACGGTGATAGCGGAAAAAATGAAAATCGCCCTGGTGCGTATTGTCGAAAAGGTTTCGGCCGGTCAGCCGGCCCCGTCTGCCGAATGATCAGAAAGGTGCTGACATACCTGCTGCTGCTCCCCATTTACTTCTATCAGCGGTGCATCTCCCCGCTGACTCCCCCTTCCTGCCGTTTTACGCCCACGTGCTCGCAGTATGCCGTTGAGGCGCTGAAGAAGCACGGTCCCATTAAGGGACTGTATCTGGCCGTCAGGCGCATCCTGCGCTGTCATCCCTGGGGAGGGTCGGGCTATGATCCCGTTCCTTAAACCGAAGATTCCATGCCTTTTTATCCCATAGACATCCATACCCACCGGCTGCCGTCCGTACCGGGCGAAGCCATTGTCTGCTGCCAGCCCGACGCTTTCTGTCCGCAGGAAGGGGACTGGTATGCCGTCGGCATTCATCCCTGGCGGCTGGAGGAGTACGACTGGGCGGATGCTGCGTTCAAGGCACATTTTGAGGCATTGGTGCGCCATCCGCGCGTGCTGGCGGTGGGCGAAGCCGGATTGGACAAGCTCGTGGCAGTGCCTTTGGATAGCCAGACAGACGCGCTTCGCTATCAGGCCCGTGTGGCCGAAGCCGCAGGAAAGCCGCTGGTGCTCCATCTGGTGAAGGCTGCCGCCGAACTGCTGGCCTTGAAGAGGGAGCTGCAGCCCCGTGTTCCCTGGATTGTCCACGGCTTCCGCGGCAAGGCGCAGCTGGCCCAGGACCTCGTGCGCCACGGCCTGTATCTGTCTTTCGGCGCCCATTATCAGGAGGAAGCCTTGCGCCGGATGCCGGCCGACCGCCTGTTCCTGGAGACGGACGAGAGCGACGTGCCCATTGCCGACCTGTACGAACGGGCGGCCCTCGTGCGCGGCGTGACGTGCGGCGAACTGGCGGAAACGGTTTCCCGCAACGTGCGGAGTGTCTTTTTTGGACATTAAGTTTTGTATCTTCGAAGAAAGGTCGTACTTTTGCGGCAGTTATAACTATAAATAAATCATTAAACTATATATCATTCGATGAATTTTGTAGAAGAATTAAGATGGCGTGGCATGCTCCACACGATGATGCCGGGAACGGAAGAGTTATTGTCCAAAGGAGAAATGGTAACGGCTTATTTGGGTATCGACCCTACAGCCGATTCTTTGCACATCGGACACTTGTGCGGTGTGATGATTCTGCGTCATTTCCAGCGTTGCGGCCACAAGCCTCTGGCGCTGATCGGTGGCGCTACGGGTATGATCGGTGACCCTTCGGGCAAGTCGCAGGAGCGCAATCTGCTCGACGAAGCGACTCTGCGCCACAATCAGGAGTGCATCAAGAAGCAGTTGAGCAAGTTCCTGGACTTTGACTCCGATGCTCCCAACCATGCCGAACTGGTGAACAACTACGACTGGATGAAGGACTTTACCTTCCTCGACTTCGCCCGTGAGGTGGGCAAGCACATCACCGTGAACTACATGATGGCCAAGGACAGCGTGCAGAAACGTCTGAACGGCGAGGCCCGCGACGGACTTTCGTTCACGGAGTTCACCTACCAGCTGCTGCAGGGCTACGACTTCCTCCACCTGTATGAGACCAAGAACTGCAAGCTCCAGATGGGTGGCAGCGACCAGTGGGGCAACATCACGACAGGTGCCGAGCTCATCCGCCGTACCAATGGCGGCGAGGTATATGCGCTGACCTGCCCGCTCATTACGAAGGCTGACGGCGGTAAGTTCGGTAAGACTGAGAGCGGAAACATCTGGCTGGATCCCAACTATACATCTCCCTATAAGTTCTACCAGTTCTGGCTGAACGTGAGCGATGCCGATGCCGAGAAATACATCAAGATCTTCACTTCCATCGGAAAGGAAGAAATCGAGGCGCTGATCGAAGAACACCGTCAGGCTCCGCACCTGCGCGCGCTCCAGAAGCGTCTGGCCAAGGAAGTGACCATCATGGTACATTCCGAGGACGACTACAATGCGGCTGTGGAGGCTTCTTCCATCCTCTTCGGCGGCGGTACGTCCGAAGCGTTGAAGAAACTGGACGAAAAGACGCTGTTGTCCGTCTTTGAAGGCGTGCCTCAGTTCGAAGTGTCGCGCGACGCACTGGCTGCCGGCGTGAAGGCCGTAGACCTGTTTACCGAAAATGCGGCTGTATTCGCTTCGAAAGGCGAGATGCGCAAGCTGGTACAAGGTGGCGGCGTTTCGCTGAACAAAGAGAAGCTGACGGCTTTCGACCAGGTAATCACTACTGCCGACCTGCTGGACGACAAATATCTGCTGGTTCAGCGCGGCAAGAAGAACTATTATCTGATCATCGCGAAATAAGCGGATACATCATTCTATAGATAAAGAAAGGAAGACCCCACGGGCCTTCCTTTTTTTGTACGGTTCATGCCGTCCTCACGCAGTGCTTCCTGAGGGTCTGACGAAGTGCTTCGTTACCCCCTCATGCAGTGCTTCGTTGCACCCTCACGCAGCACTGTGTCACGACCTCAGGAAGCACTGTGTCAGGGGGTGATACTTTTCAGGCACGGATTGCGCGGAAAAACACGGACAAGCGTATGAAGTCTGTCCGTGAAAATCCGTGCAATCCGTGCCTGAAAGCTTTTGTTTTACTTGCCGATCTCCTTCAGCAGTTCGTCCACAGCCGTCTTGAGCTGCGTGTCTTCACCCTTGACAATGCTCTCGGGGCTGTTGAGTATCAGGATGTCGGGTTCCAGCTGGGTGTTCTCCAGGTAGGAACCGTCGGGCAGGCGGTAGCCTACGACGGGGATGCCGAATACCAGCGAGCGGTCTTGCAGCGTTTCCCACGACACGCTGGTCATGGTGCCGGGTACGGGCGCGCCGACCAGCTTGCCCAGCTTCTGATGGCTGTACACCCAGGGCGTGCCGTGGGCGTTGGAGTAGTTGGCTTCGCACTGCAGCATGATGCTGGGCTTGTTCCAGCGGCGGCTGGGCATGTCGCAGGCTTCGCGTCCGCGTACCACCTGTGTGAAGTACTTCTTGCCGCTGAACAGCACCTCGATGTCTTCGTGCAGGCGTCCGCCGCCGTTGAAGCGGGTGTCGATGACGATGCCGTCGCACTTGTTATACTTGCCCAGGATGTCCGAGTAGATGTTGCGGAAGCTGCCGTCGTCCATCGACTGGATGTGTACGTAGCCCAGGCGTCCGCCCGACCAGCGTTCCACGTCGGCTGCACGCTGCTTCACCCAGCGGCGGTAGAGCAGGCTGTTGAGGGCGCCGCTGCTGATGGGTTTCACCACTTCGTCCCAGCGCTGGCCCGTAGCGGGGCTGTAGAAGGAGACGAGCGTCTTGCGGCCCGCCTTGCCGTTGAGCAGCTGGCTGATGTCGGTCTTGGCGTCCAGTGTCTGCCCGTCGATCTTCTCGATGCGGTCGCCGGCCTTCACCTTGGAGCGGGCCGTGTCGAAGGGACCTTTCTCCACCACTTCGTCTATCAGCAGACCCTGGCCGCGGTCGGTCCAGCTGTAGAGCAGACCCAGGCTGGCGGTGGCATCGGTAGTCAGCGACGGGTAATAGCGTCCGCCCGTGTGCGACACGTTCAGTTCGCCCAGCCATTCGCTCAGCAGTTCGGCGAAGTCGTAGTTGTTGTTGATGTGGGGCAGGAACTTGCGATAGGCAGCCGACATCTTGTCCCAATCCACGCCGTGCATGTTCAGGTTGTAGAAACGCTTCTTCTCCTGTTTATAGACGTGGTCAAACATATAGGCACGTTCCTCGGCCAGATCCATCTTCACCTCTGCCTTATAGGTGATAGGCTCCAGCTTGTCGCTCTTGGTGTTCATCTTCTGCATGCTGCGCCCGCTCAGGATGAAAAGGTTATCGCCCTTCTTGTCCAACGTGAGCGAAGCCCATCCGGCGTCCATCTTCTTCAGCAGCTTGGTGTCGTGCTTGCGCAAGTCCATCTTCCAGAGGTCGTAACCGCCTTCGAAGGCCGACATGTAGTAGAGGCTTTCGCCGTCGGCCGAGAGGAGGGCGTCACCCAGGCGCGAGGAGTTGGGCGTGAGGCGCACGATGCGGTCCTCGATGCCGTCCAGCTCTACTTCGATGGCTTTCACGTCGTCTTTCTTTTCACTGTCCTTCTTGTCCTTGTCACCGTCTTTCTCCTTGTCTTCCTTCTTCTTGTCCTTTTCGGCCTCGTCCTTCTCTTTCTTCTGGAGTTCATAGTCCTCCTTGCTCAGGCGGAACTTGTCGTAGGCGTCCTGATTGAGGAACACCAGCATGGCGTCTTCCAGCGAGCCCCACGAAGCATGGCTACGCATACCATAACGGTCGGTGCTGAAGAGGATGGCGTTGCCTTCCATCACCCAGCGGGGCGAAGAACTGAAATAACCGCTACCCGTCAGGTTGAAGATCTCGCCCTTGCCGTCGGCACTCACCAGGCCGATGTCGGTATAGGGGTCGTGGCCGTTGCCGATGAATTCGAGGGCGAACCACTTGCCATCGGGCGACCAGCGGTAGTTGAAGCCGCCTGCGGTGCTGTACCAGGTGGAGCCGTCGGTAATCTGGCGTACCTTCTTCGTCTCGAGATTAAGGACCATCAGGCGGTTGCGGTCTTCGATAAAGGCCAGCTCCTTACCGTCGGGCGAGAAGGCGGGCATGGTGCGCTCCACGGTGGTGGAGGGCAACAGCACTTCCTCGTCTATCAGCGTGGCGTTGGCAAAGTTGGGATCTTCCTTGCGGGCTATCTTGGCCAAGTAGAGCTGCCAGTTGCCTCCGCGTTCGCTGGCGTAGGCCAGGGCACGGCCGTCGGGGGCAAAGCAGACGTCGGCTTCGGCCGCTGCGGTATGGGTAATCTGCTTGGTGGTGGCGTAGTCGGCCGAGGTGACAAATACCTCGCCGCGGATGATGAAGGCCACCTGTTCGCCGTCGGCCGAGGGAGTGGCCGAAGTGGCTCCGCTTGCGAAGTTGAAGCGGGCCACGGCGTCGGTATCATCGTCCGTCAGGCTGATTTTCACCTTCTGCGGCTTGCCGCCCACGGTCTGCGTATAGATTTCGCCGTCGTAGGTATAGCAGAGGGTGCCCTTGCCCTGCGAGAGGAAGCGTACGGGGTGGGTCTTGAAGGTGGTGACGGGCAGCACGGCCTGCGGGTTGTTCAGCCCCATGCGCCACACGTTGAACGAGCTGCCGTCGCGTTCGCTCAGGAAGTAGACCTCCGTGCCGTTGTCCGAGAGGACGGGGTTGCGGTCTTCGCCCGCGCGGTTGGTCAGGTTGGTGTGGCGGCCCGTAGCGGCGTCATAGCGCCAGATGTCGCGCGTGACGGACGACGTGTGGTGCTTGCGCCATTCGTCCTCGAAGCCCTTGCGGTCCTGGTAGAGGAAGGAACCCTTGCCGTCGTTCAGGAAGCAGACAGCTTCGGCGGGCGTGGCCAGCACCTGCTCCGTCCGTCCGCCGTCGGCGGGCACGGCATAGAGTTCCGTCATGGCCGAAGTGGGGAAGAGGGCGCTCGCGGCGGGGTCCTGCAGGGCGGCGTTGAAATAAACTTTCTTGCCGTCGGGCGAGAAGGCCGTGGGTACTTCGGAGGCCGAGTTGTAGGTGAGGCGTCGTGCGCTTCCGCCGTCGGCCGGCATCACATAGACGTCCATATTGCCTTCGCGGTCGCTGGCAAAGGCTATCTGACGGCCGTCGGGCGACCACACGGGCGACGATTCGTAGGAGGCCTGCGACGTAAGTCTTACGGCTTCGCCTCCCTGTGCATTCACTTTGTAGAGGTCGCCCTTGTAGCAGAAGGCGATCTGCGAGCCGTCGGGCGAGATGCGTACGTCGCGCATCCAGAGCGGAGTGCCCGCCCAGGCCGAAGCCGCGGCCGTGAGGCCTAGCAGCAGGGAACATGTCAATTTTTTCATTTTCTAAAAAGGTATTGATGTATTATTCTGACGAGCAAAGATAGTGTAAACCGAGAGAAGCGCAAAGCGAAAACAAAGTTTTCGGCTTTTTGCTTCCAAGGTGTAGCCTGGCTTATCTAAAGATAAACAAAATCGGCTATCTGCCTCAAAAAAGCAGTTGAATATTTGGAAAGTATCACCGAAACCTCTATCTTTGCACCGCTTTTTAACAGAAAGCACCTGAAGTTTGGACTATGGTGTAATGGTAGCACAACAGGTTTTGGTTCTGTTTGTCCAGGTTCGAATCCTGGTAGTCCAACGAGCAAAGGCTCCGATGTTCCCCGCGAATGTCGGAGCTTTTGTTTTTCAGCATGTCATGCTTTCGGGCGGAAACGGGCACAAAGTGACAGGAAAACACGCTTTGGGCTGACACCCTCTTTTCTCCATCCGTCCCAACGGGAAGGGAAAACGGCCCTCCTGCGCCGTCTTTCGGCAGGAAAACGTCTGTTTCAGCGGGGCAACGTGTATGTTTTCCCTCGGCAGCGTGCAGGTTTTCCCTCGACAAATCGGATGTTTTCCCTCGATAAAAGCATTGTTTTCCGAGGGAAAAGGCATTGTTTTCCCCGCTTTCGGGCTTCGGAGCCGTCGTTTTTGGACTTCCAAAGCCTGAAAGGGCGGCTTTTCGCTCCGTTTTTCTTCCAGAATTTTTGTAAGGATTTCGCTATTGCGTTGAAGCATAGCGGATAAGGCCGTCCGCGCTTCGTTCTTTTGCATCGGCCTGTCCTTCGGGGCGAAACAGGCGATTCTCAGGCGGTCGGCGCGTCAAAGTGTCAAAATGAAACCTATCGCTTGGTCATGGCAATCATGAACGTGATGGCGACTATCGATATCACAATGCCGACGACGATGTTGGTCGTGAGCGCTTCGCCGAAGACCACCGTCCCCACCAGGATGGCCGTGACGGGCTCGAAGACGCCGAGCACCGATGCCTTGGTCGCCCCGATGTTTCGGGTGGCCACAGCCAGCGTGGCGGTGGACACGATGGTGGGCAGCACCGCCAGCCCCACCAGGTTCAGCCAGGCCAGGTGCCCCGTCAGTCCGGTCATTATCCCCGCGCCGGACAGCGCAATCTTCCCCCAAAAGACAAGCGTGCCGACCGAGAGCGCATAAAACGTGAGGAGGCTGTTCGAAATATTCCCGATGACCTTGCTGCGGTTGATGATGACAATGAACAGCGCATAGACCAAAGCCGAAGCGAAAGAAAGCAGAAGCCCCACCGGATGAACCGCCTGCGACGAATCGCCCTGCGTCATGATGACCACTCCCGCGAACGTCAAGACAATGGAAAGCCATACCGGCCATGAAGGAACTACCCGCAAGAAGACCATGATAATGGCCACAAGCACAGGATAGAGGAACACGATGGTCGTAGCCAGCCCCGAAGCGATGTACCTGTATGCCTCGAACAAGGTAAGGCTGCTGGTCGTATAAAGCAAACCCAGCACGAGCAACACGCACGCCTGCTTCCACGTGACCCGGAAACTGTGCCTGCGCAACAGCAGGAACGCCCCCAGCAACAGCACGGCAATAGCATAACGGAAGAACAGGATAGACTCAATCGAAGCCCCGTCCTTCATCAACGGAACAGCAAACAAGGGGTTCAATCCATACGTGATGCCGGTGATGACACCGGTCGGATAACCGATAATGGCGTTTTTACTGAGGGTCTTTATCATTTCTGTATATTGGCTAAAAATTTCAGGCCGCAAAATTACAGAAAAAAACGAATAAAGGAGGAAGTGCCCTCATTCATTTTGGCACGTCCTCCTTTGTCTTTCATCGGACCTACACTGTCAGCGCGGCTGATACGTGCAAGTCATGCTGTCCGTCAAGATCTGGCGTTTGCCCGCGGATGCCTCTATCCGTATTTCGTTGAGGCCTGGTTGCAGAGTGACGCCTTCCCAGCGTACAGTGGCATATGCGTCGGCCGCAACTTTCCCATAGCTTTTCCCATTGACAAACAATTCCGCCTGAGAACAAGTGGTGAAGGCCATGAACGTTTGCTGCGGACGCGTGCGAAGGACGCAACGCTTCTCGGCCAGATGGAGCATGGGCTCATCGGGACGCCAGTTGGCTTTGTAGAAGTAGAAAGCGTCTTTGCGCGTGCGGCGGTCGAAAGTGACCAGACCTTTGTCATTGATGCCGGGGCGGTCGCCTTCATGACGATGGGCGGCTCCGAAGTCAAACATGTTCCATACGAAACTACTCCACAAGTAAGGCCGGGAAGAAATGGTTTTCCAGTTTTCTATGTGATAATAAGTCTGCCAGTTCTCCGGATGCCAGGTACCAGTAGGTTGAGGTTTGGCCAAAGTATCTTGCTGATGGTAGACACTGGCACCAGCACCGTATTCACTGATAGCAATACAAAGCTGCGGATGGTCGCCGTGGGTCTCGTCAAGCCAGCGGCCCAAGTCGGCAGGGGTGCCTCCGTACCAACCGTCATAACGGTTCCACGCTATGGCGTCGGTAACAAAGTTGAGGCTGCCTTGGGACTGATTGCTGGCGGAGACGGTAAGACGGGTAGGGTCTTCGCGATGAGCCAGGTCGTTAAGTTCACGAACATATTCTACAGGATTGTCTCCAGTCTCTTTCAGTTCATTGAAAAGCCCCCATACGCAAATGGACGGATGGTTGCCATGCTGGCGAATGAGTTCTTTCAGTTGTTCTTTACCGTTAGCACGGAAGTCGGGCAGGTCTACAAAGCCTTTGTCGGCATACCCGCCGGGGCCCACGAATGGAATTTCCGCCCACACAATAATGCCGTAACGGTCCATGAGATCGTAAAAATACGTAGCCTGCGGATAATGAGCCAGGCGTACGGCGTTGACACCCATCTCAAACATGAGGGCGGCGTCTTCATCATGATGGCAAGTGCGCAGGGCGTTGCCTATCTCCGGACGGTCCTGATGGCGACATACACCGTAAAGGGGCATGTGTCGTCCATTGAGGAAGAAGCCTCGGTCAGGGTCGATGTGAAAGAAACGCAACCCCAAGGGCTGAATGACGCAGTCTGTAATGCTACCTCCCCGTGTGAGGGTTACTTCAGTCTGATAGAGGAAGGGATCGCGCCGGCCATCCCACAGGTGTGGATTGGCAAGATCGAAGCGCAAAGTATCGCAAACGGTACTGTTTGCGGGCAGGGTCAGTTCTTTCCGAAGCTCACGGACCGTTTTACCGCCATCGTTCAGGCAAAATTTCAGTTCCACCTTCTGCGGTTGAGACGTGCCATTGGAAAGATCTACCAAAGCGCGGACAGCGGCATACTCATGCGATACGCTGTCTTGCATCAAGCGTACGCCGGGCGAACCGTAGTTGAGGGGAGAAATACAGACTTCATCGGTGACGATGAGATGAACGTCACGGTAGAGACCGCCATACATATTGAAGTCCCCCACGAGGGGCATCACGTCAAGGCGTTCGGCATTATTGACACGCACGAGTACGGAGTTGTCTTTCCCATAAATTACCCGGTCGGTAATCTCGAACACAAAAGCACCATAACCACCTATATGCTGACCCACGTGACGATGGTTGATAAAAACATCGGCCACGTTGCCCGCCCCCTCAAAGCGAAGGAAAAGGCGTTTACCTTCCCATTCGGGACGAATGAAAACACGGCGTTCGTAGTTACCGATGCCGCGTTTGTAATCTAATTTGCCGGAAAGGGCGTCCTGGGCGTTCCAGGTATGCGGCAAATCAACACGGATGGTCTTGCCTTCTACCTGATGCGAAAAACGGAAATCCCACTGATTGTCCAGCAAGATGTCCTGACGCTGAGCTGAGGCTGTGGCGGATAGCAGGAGCCAGGCAGCCAAGAGAAAATGAAAAATGCGCATGAGAGCAGGGATTAAATATTACTAATGAATATCCGCATGAAGCCAAGTCTTCTTCTGGACTTTCCATCGTCTATCCTGCGACTTAGCCATGTCAAGGTACGGAGTCGGCAAAGTATTGCATAGGAGGACTGTAGAAATCAGTGCCACCTTTTCTATAAATAGGTGCCACCTTTTTTAGGAATAGGTGCCACCTATTCTAGAACTCGTCAGTACTTAGTCATCATCTTTTCGCCGGAATGACATTGGCTTCTTGCGGACATTTATTTATTACTATATATCAAGGAATATTTTCAGTTTTGACTTGCCGGATGAAACGAGACAGACGCCTGACATCATCGGCATATTGCGGCAAATCCGCCCGGTTGCGGTCTTCCTGCGGATCAATATGGTGGTCGAAGAGCATGTGGGCCGCCCGCAAACTGTCTTTCATCCATACCGCATAGCTGAAACGGTTGTCCACAGCGTTATCACCCCCTTCCCACTGGATGTAGACGCAAGACTTGGTAGGCGCTTGCAGGTCTTGAAATACTTGGGCAAAGCTCTTGCCGTCCAGTTGTCCGTCGGGCATAGGTAGGCCGCACAGTTCACACAAAGTGGGGTAAAGGTCGACAAATTCCACCATGGAGCGACAGTCGCCTTTCTGCATACCCGGTACACGGACAATGAGGGGCACATGCGTGGAGCGGTCCATCAGGTTATGTTTCCCAATAAAGTTGTGTTCACCCAGGTTCCACCCATGGTCGCCCAGCAGTACGACAATGGTATTGTTTGCCAATCCCAATGAGTCGAGGGCATCGAGAACCTTGCCTATTTGGGCATCCACATAGCTCAAGCAAGCGTAGTAACCTCGCTTTACCTGCTGCTGGAAAGTCGTGTCCGTCGGGTCTCCCACACAAGCATAAGCATTGATTTCACCAGAGTTCTTCACTTGGTGTGGCAGCCCTTCAGGACGGAAGCGATCCGGAGCAGGCGATATAGATCCAGGTGGATAAAGGTCCCAATATTTTTTGGGAGCATTAAACGGCAAATGGGGTTTCCAAAAACCGCAGGCCAAGAAGAAAGGTTTTCCGCAGTCTTTCAACCGAGTCAGGTCGCGGATAGCGCGCAGAGCCAGCTTGCCATCATCGTAAGCGGTATCCGGCACTTCAGCCTGTTCGCAGAAAGGTCCCCGCATAGTACGCGGATTGATGTGACGACCCGATTCGGAGTTCATCCACAACTCCCAACGGTTATATTCCGCCCAGTAGACGTCATATCCATCCGGATGAGTGCGGAAAGGTGGCTCACTCCACGAATCAGCATGGTCTTCGATGTGATGGAACACTTTGCCATCGGACACAGTATGGTAGCCATGGCGGGTAAACCATCCGGAGATCGGTATGGCTTCGGGGCAGTCCTTACTGGCACGGGCAGAGAAGTGAATGAAACGATCCGGATAACGGGGATAGATACCAGTGAGCAAGCTGGCGCGCGAGGCGCCACTCACGGGGATGTTGCAATAGGCGTTGCGGAAGACGACTCCCTCGGTTGCCAAACGGTCTATATGGGGAGTTTTGACTTCTTCCACTCCGTAACAGCCCAGTTCGGGGCGCATGTCATCCGCCATCAGGAAGAGAACATTCATACGTTGTTCCTGGGCGTCCGCCCCTGCCGAAGCAAAAAGCATCGGCAGGGCGGAGCAAAGCAGAGTATATGGTCTCAATACGCTCATGGCCATTCAGAAATTGATGTAATAAAATTAAGAAAAAACATCAATTCTCGTTCTCCCAGCCAGGATTTTGGCCCAGTTGTGGGTTGAGCGCCTGCTGATTCAGCGGGATGGGACGCAAGTAATATTTGTCCAGCCATCCTAACGGTTCGTTGAAGAACCAAGCGTAACCGTCGGCATTGACTTTCACAGCATTGTTGTAGTAAGACGGATCAGCCACGTAGACACCGAGAGGTTGCTTGTTGAGGTACTCACCTTTCTTCCAGCGCCGCAGGTCATCGAAGCGGAAACCTTCGCCCATCAACTCAACACGACGTTCGCGGCGGATTTCCCACAAGACAGGATCCACGTCTGGATCTCTTGCCGGGTCGAAATCGGCGCCAATGACGTCCACGTTCATCGGCTGCACACCGGCACGCTGACGCAGCTTATTAATGGTCAAGTCAGCTATGCTGTTGTCAAACTCACCCAGTTCCCACTTGGCTTCAGCATAGTTCAGCAGGATTTCGCCTAGGCGGAACAAGGGTGCGTCTGTGGTATTTACACCAGTGGCGTTGGTGCAATCCGTGTGGATGTTGTAGTACTTCCACATCCAGAAGCCCATTTCAGAAGCATTCCATGCCGTACTCCAGTTATAGGAAGTGAAGTGAGGCTGCTCTTTCACATAGAATCCCTTGAAGTTGAGTGTGGGCAGGCGATGGTAAGTTTCGCCAGAGATTTGGGCCATAAGGTTAATGAACTGCTCATCTTGAGCATTTCCGGTCAACTCATAACCGGTAGACGTAGCCGCCGCGCCCGTAAGGTTTACCCGATAAGGCGGGCATACGGTAAAGTAAAGACGATAATCTCTGTCCGTGAACTGGGCATAGACATCCTTGTCACCTCCATATTGACTATTAACATTGCCAATGGGTAAACCATTGCTGCACAAATAGCTATCCACAGCATCTTTGGTCATCTCTATCTTCGATTCACCAGTACGCACCATACGGGTAAGGCCATGGCACAATTGAGCGGTCTCGTATTTCTTGTAAAGAATAATACCTTCCACTCCTGATAGATCTTCCGAATTGAACAACTCATCGTAAGGCGTATGCAGGGTAGTATAATTGGCCATCACCTTTTCTGAAGCCTCTACGCTAGCGCGAAGGTAAGTTTCCGCATCTTGTAGTCCGTGATATTTCCGCCAAGTGCCTTCAAAGAGGCCGTAACGGGAAATCAATGCGTTCACCACATCGGCGTTGATGGTATTTTCCCCATCGCCTTCGGCTTTGATATGTTGTGCGGCATACTGGAGATTTTCCAGAATGTTCTTTGCCACTAGGTCGCGCGAATCACGGGGAGCGTACAGCTCGGGACTCTCATCTGTCAGCACATGTTCTATCCAAGGGATATCACCAAAATCGGACATTATCATGAAATATTTGTAGGCACGGAAGAAGTAGCCCACGCTGCGCCAGTGCTCTTTCTCCGTCTCCGTCAAAGACGAGCCATCAATATTGTCCAACATCAGGTTAGCCCTCCGGATATATTTGTAATCCCAGTGTTCCGTATCCGTCGCTTCTACTCGTGCGGTCTGGTAGGCATACTGACTTTCGAAGCCGCTGACGGCGCGTATCATATTATCAGCATTATATTCATCCTCGAAATAGTTCATATTTTGATCATTACCATATCCATAGAAGATATTATACAGCCCCCAAGCGTAGGTTTTGAAATTGTCGTAAGTACTGAAGGCGGTGGCTTCCGTCTGTCTGTCTTTGGGATCTACGTCCAGGAAGCCGTCGTTGAGGCAGGATGCCATGCACAGGCAGATACCTATGCTCATAATATATTTTTTCATATTCTGTCTGTCGTTTTTTAGGGTTTATAAAGTCAGGTTGATACCAAACGAGAACTGGCGCAGGTACGGATAGTTGAAACCGCGATACTCCGCCGAACGTTCGGGGTCGAGCCCCTTCGGCAGGTGATCGAAGGTGAAGAGGTTTTCACCGCTGAAGAACACTTGCAAGCCTTGCACGCCCCAAGGGTTGAGCCATTGTTTAGGGAACGTGTATGACAGGCTGATATTCCGTATCGTCAGGTAAGCTCCGTTTTGCAGGAAGTGCGTCTGCGTCATGCGGTTGGCAGCCGAGTTGCCTGCTGCCTGCGTATAGAGACGCGGGAAATACGTATCCGTACGTTCAGGGGTCCAGTAGTCGAGCTGCGTATTAAAGATAGTGCTGTAAGGGTCATATTGCGGATAGAACAATTCGTTCATAATCCAAAGGTCGCGCTTGCCCACGCCTTGCAGGATGAAAGAAAGAGATATCCCTTTCCAACTTGCGCCGCCGCGGATGCCGTACTGATAGCGGCGGGTGTTATTGCCGATGATGCGCATGTCACCGGAGTTCAGCGCCGTATTGTCGCCGTTGTTGATGATGCCGTCATCGTTGTGGTCCACATAGAGCACATCGCCCGGATTAGGGTTGTATCCTTCCACTTTGGGAATGCCCGGTTTCAGGGTGCCGCCCGTGAGATCAGCCTGCAACGTGCCTTCTTCAAAATCGTCCACCGTATAAAAACGGTCAGTGTCATATCCCCAGATTTCGCCCAACTCCATGCCTTCACGGTAATATCTATCTCCCAGCAGCTGAGACTCATTATTATATTTAGTAATGTGCGTGCGCGAGTCATAGAGGTTGAAGCCCACGTAGTAGCTCCAGTCACCTATGCGGTCGTTCCAGTCTACCGAGATTTCCCATCCTTTGGAACGAAGATCGGCCGTATTTTGAGTCGGAGCATCGGCTCCCAATACGCCAGGAAGTTCCATGCCCGGCGCCAACATACCTTTCGTATCGCGACGATACCAGTCAAATGTGGCATTCAGGCGGTTGTCGAAGAGTCCCAGATCAAAGCCGAAGTCCAGCGTGCTCACTTTCTCCCAGGTGAAAGAGTTGCTCACCAATGCGGGCGGCTGCAGCGTAGTCGGTTTGGTCGTGTCCACCACCCAGTTGGGATTGGCGGCGCTCATGGCAGGCACAAACTGGTAGGGATCCACGCTTTGGTTACCAATGTTTCCCCACGATCCTCTCAACTTCAGGTTGGAAAGGAAAGAGTCACTCCAATCCATGAACGCTTCCTCACTGACGCGCCATCCGGCCGATACGGAAGGGAAGAAGCCAAAGCGGCTATCTGACGGGAACTTCGACGAGCCATCATAGCGCCCGTTGGTCTCTATCAGGTATTTGCCTGCAAAGTCATAATTAATACGGTAGAACAGGCCACGTACCTTGTATTCTGAGAAGCTTTCAGAGTTCTTGTATTCACCCGTGCCTTGCGAGAGTGACGGCAGGTCTTCGTTAATCATATCTAAGCGTTGTGCCCATACGTAATGGTAAGAGCTGCTTTCCTGATTGAAGCCTCCCATGACGGTCAGATCATGCTTGCCGAAGGTCTTGGCATACGTGCCGTAAAAGTTAAGTGCGGTATAGTCAGTCGTTT
Source organism: Mediterranea massiliensis (assembly GCF_900128475.1). Classification (GTDB taxonomy): domain Bacteria; phylum Bacteroidota; class Bacteroidia; order Bacteroidales; family Bacteroidaceae; genus Bacteroides; species Bacteroides massiliensis_E. Next base: position 377,506 of record NZ_LT635839.1, read on the forward strand.
CGCGGCCAACCTCATAGCTTGAGTTAGGTGTGGATGTCTCCTGACTGAAGTTACTGTTGCCGTTGGCATAGTCAAACTTGTTGATATTGGTCGTACTTTCCTTATCCTTCCGGTTGAACGTATATTCGCCGATGATTTTCAGGTCTTTGAAGGGTGTAATGGTCACCTTCCCAAAAATACGGACATTATCCCGGTCGTTCAGTTTAGGTGCTCCTAACATGATCTGGTTGCGCGGACTGTTGACAGGCAACAGGGCACCGTCGCTTGTTTCTACCTCGCCCAGCGGGAAGTAGGACGGGAAAGCCACCGCCGCACCCCAGATGCCATAGGCTGCCGACGAGTTGGGCATGGAAGAAGACATATTGGTGTACTTGATGTCCAGCTCCGGCGTAATCCACGAATAGACATCCGAACGGATGTAAGACGAGATATTGTAACGTTTGAAACGGTCCTTATTCGTCACCATTACACCGTCCTGGCTCACCATACCGGCCGACATGCGGTAGGACAAGCCTTTCGTTCCGCCGCTCACGGCTAGGTTATGCGTCTGCTGGAAGCCCGTCTCCAGCATGTCATCGAAGAGATCAGTCTCAGCCAGCTGGTAGCGCATGCCGTCCACCTCGGCATATCCTTCCGGATAGCTGCCCGGGTTCTGACGGTATTCTTCCAAGAAACCCAGCCACGTATCGATGTCCTCACCCGTGCGGTATGTGCCATTCCAACCCATGTCTTTGTAAGCCTGCACGGTCTCCATGGGGCTTGCTTTCTTGGGCATGTTCATCGGTGTACTGAACGAGAAGTTGTTCGAATAGTTGATGGTCAACCGCTTGTCCTCGCTGCCCTTCTTGGTCGTCACCAAGATGACACCGAAGGCTGCCCGCGCACCGTAGATGGCCGAAGCTGCCGCATCCTTCAGCACCGTTACCGACTCGATGTCATTCGGATCCAGCATATTGATGTCCATCTCCACGTTATCCACCAACACCAGCGGGCTACCACCATTGATACTGTTCGTACCACGAATATTAAAAGAGAGTTCCGAACCTGGTTGTCCAGAGGTACCTGTCACCTGCAAACCCGGCATGGCGCCCATCAAAGCGTTGCTCACCGACACGACAGGACGGTTGCCCAGCACCTCATCCATCTTCACACTGCTAACTGCGCCTGTCAGGTTAGCTTTCTTCTGTACACCGTAGCCTACGACCACCACTTCATCTATCATGCGCGAGTCCTCGTGCAACGTCACACTGATAGGCTGTCCATCGCCCACGGCCATTTCCGTCGAAGCGTAGCCGATGTAAGAAACAGTGATACGGTCACCTGGCTTCACCTCCAGGCTGAAGTTGCCATCCACGTCCGTAATGGTACCTCCCGTGCCGTCCACCACCCGTATGTTGGCACCTATGACGGCTTCACCGTGTACGTCTACGACCTTACCTTTCAGCACGAACGAACCCCGCGCCTGTTGTGTGGGTGCCGAGTGGAACACTACGATACGGTTGCCGTTCACTTCATAGCGTATGTCGGTGTCTGCCAGCATCTGGCGCAACATCTCTTCTACGGTGCCCTCATTGACGTCTACCGTAACTTTTCTTGTAAGGTCGATATCCTTGTTCCGTATCAGGAACGAATAATCACCTTTTTCCTTGATTGCCTCAATAGCTTCCTTCATGGTCACGTTTTCCACCCTGACGGTGAACTTCCGGCCCTGGTCCTGGGCCTCCAGCGGTAATCCCGCCCATGAGCTTCCTGCCCAAACCAGCAGGAACGCCACGACGATTTTTCTTAGTTTCATGGAATGTTGATTAATGGTTAATATGAATGTTTGGCTTTGTCCATGATGGTTATTGTACCATCCTTCCTGTGCCAAGTATAGCGTCCGTCCACATTGATTTCCCGCAGGATGTCGTCCAGTCCCTGATCGCGGTCGAAGCATCCCGAGAAGCATTCTCTCTTCAGGCGTTCACTTCCAATGTGTATTTTCAGCTGGAACTTTCTTTCCAGTTTTCGGGCGATGTCTTCAAATGGGGTATTGTCAAAGGTCAACCCGCCATCCGTCCAGTCACCGACTCTTCGCGCGTCCGTCCTGGCTTTCACCACTTTCCCCGTCCGGCGGTCATAACTTGCCATCTCGTCTGGCTTCAGTTCCAGCCTCGTGCCTCGAGGGGTCTTCATGGCGATGCATCCTTCCACCAGAGCCACTGTCACCATCTCGTCGCCACTGTAAGCGCAGAGGTCAAAGACTGTTCCCAATACCTGTACCTGCACGTCTTCCGTATGGACCGTGAAAGGTCTTTCCTTGTCTTTCTCCACCTCGAAGAGTCCTTCTCCGTCCAGCCAGATATTACGATTGTCAATGCCGAAGCTTCTGGCATATCTCAACGTAGAACCTGCATTGAGTGTCACGACAGATCCGTCCGGCAGTGTTACCTTGGTCCGCGAGCTTGCCGGCACCTTGATTTCGTAAGGTGTCTCCGCAGCCATGTAGGCACGTGTCAGTTCCTCGGAGTGATGATACCACAAGGTGTTGCTCACCAGCAGCAGTGCCACGGCTGCGGCCGTCGCGAGCCATGCCACCATCCGCCTCCGCCGGCCGGAAATCCGCATGGCTTTCGGTTTCTCTGAAGCAACTTGCCGCTTGATTTTACTCAGGTTCTCTTCTTCCTTACCGACGAAAACCGGCAGGGAAGCTAGGGCCCACACGGCCGACATGCGCCGCATCAGCCGCGCCGCTTCCTCATCCCGCTCCAGCAAAGTCTGTAGCTCTTGCCGTTCCTTTTCAGAACATTGTCCCGCAAGGAAATCCGCAATTCGTGATTCTATATTCATGCTGTTTTTGTCTTCCATATACAGTTATATACGCAGACTACAGAAAAACGTTTAAAAGAAAAGCATTTTTTTTGCGTAACCCAGGCATTTTTATCTCGGAAAGCCTCATCCGCCGCATTCTGCCCAGGTGTGTGAGGCAGGGGCGTCATTGCCAACACTCATGAAGCATCATCAGCACCGTAATCATACACGGCGTGCCCAAGGCTTCGCGCAGCTTGTTCAATGCAATGCGCATTTGCCCCCTTACGGTAGACACGCTGAGCTGCTGTTCGTCGGCTATTTCGGCATAACTTTTGCCCTCATAGAGGCAGACCTGGAACACGGCACGGCATCGAGGTGGCAGTTTCTCCACTTCCGCCCGGATGAGGGCATCCATCTCACTGTCTTCCAAGGCATGTAGCGGATTGTCCGTAGCGATGATGCGCTTTTCCAGATAGGCATAGATTTCCTCCACGTGGTCCGTCAGCAATCTCTCGTTAAAATGGGAGGAACGCAAGTAGCTGACAGCCGCGTTCTGGGCCGCCCGCTTCAAGTAAGGCAACACCGGGCAGGCCACGCGCTCCTTGTTGCGCCATACACCGACAAAGACATCGTTCACCAGCTCGGCGGCCACGTTCCTGTCATGCACGTAATAGGTCACGACGGCGCACAAGTAGAGGTAGTAGGCATGGTAAATAGCGTCAAATGCCTTCATGTCGCCCCTGTTCAGTCGAACCACTATCTCTTCAGAAATCTCTTGTTGCCTCATTCTGTTCAATGACTTTTATGCAAACTTACGGAAAAACTTCGGAATATCCGCCGAATTGCAGCAGATTAACGCAACAGGATTTGATAATTAGGGAGTTAGAGGAAAAATGCAGAAGTTGGGCAGACAGTTGAAAACCGTCTTAAAGCAGATTAAAGCAAAAGAACGGTTTCCTAATCATTACCCGATGAAAGTGCAGATTTAACAGTTCCTGTTTCATTTTGCGGCGTTCTGCGCAGTTTTGCTTATCAATAGGTAACTCGTTGATTTATAGTTTTGCAACCAAAAAGAAACGAGTATGGCAAGAAGCACATTCAAGGTGCTGTTCTACGTGAACGGCAGTAAGGAAAAGAACGGAATTGTCCCCATCATGGGACGAGTTACAATCAATGGTACGGTAGCACAGTTCAGCTGCAAGCGGACTATCCCGAAAGAGCTTTGGGATGCCAAAGGGAACAAGGCAAAGGGCAAGAGTATGGAAGCGAGGGAAACCAATCTTGCGCTTGACAACATCAAGGCTCAAATCATCAAGCATTACCAGCGTATATCCGACCGTGAAGCCTATGTAACGGCAGAAATGGTACGCAATGCCTATCAGGGATTGGGCGGTGAGTATGAAACGTTGCTCGGTGCTTTCGACAAGGAAAATGAAGTGTTCAAGAAGCGTGTCGGAAAAGACAGGGGCAGGGCAACCTATATGGCAAGGGTACGGGCAAGAAACCATGTGGCGGCATTCATCAGGTCACATTACAAGCGGAACGACATCTCCATGCCTGAACTTACGCCCGACTTCATCAAGGAGTTCGCCGTGTTCCTTTCCAACGAAGCCGGACTGCACAACGGTTCGATATGGGAAAACTGCATGTGGCTGAAAGGTGTGGTGATGCGGGCGCATTTCAACGGACATATACCGAGGAATCCGTTTGCCCAGTTCCATATAAGCCCGAACACGAAAGAGCGTGAATATCTGACGGAGAATGAGTTAAAAACATTGATGGAATTTCAGTTCAAAGACCCCAAGAACTCCTATCTCCGTGATATTTTTGTTTTCGCCAGTTTTACCGCCCTGTCATTCGTGGATATAAAGGAATTAAACAATGACCAGATTGTGGAAGTGAACGGTGAGAAATGGATTATTTCCAAACGACACAAGACGGGTGTACCGTTTCAGGTAAAGCTGCTGGATATTCCCTTGCAGATAATTGAGCGTTACAAGGCTTTTCAGGAAAACAATCTTGTATTTCCCAATCTCAACTATTGGTCAATATGCAAGCGTATGGGAAAGATGATAAAGGAATGCGGCATCACCAAGAAAATCAGCTTTCATTGCTCAAGGCACGGGTTTGCGACCCTGGCTCTCAGCAAAGGGATGCCAATTGAGAGCGTCAGCCGTATTTTGGGGCATACGAACATTGAGACCACGCAAATCTATGCGAAGATAACCGTACAGAAATTGGATAATGACCTCACGATGCTGGGCGACAAACTGAGCAAATCATTCGGAAACGTGAAAATGGCAGGGATATGAAACGTGAAATAATCACAACGGATAGCTATGGTAGAATTACCATACCATCCGATACAGGTAATATATGGATGAATGAAATGGAGCTAGTAGAGCTGTTCGGGGTAATCGCCCCGACGCTCCGTGCCGCCATTCGTGACGTGTACAAGTGTGGAATTTTTAATCCTCTTGAAGCTGAAAAACGTATCAAGCTACCCAACGGCTATTACGCGGACATGTATGCCTTGCCGATGGTGGTGGCACTCGCTTTCCGCATTGACACGTCAGGTGCCGCAACGGTTCGCAATGCACTGCTGGAAAGATTGTGCCGCCGAAAAGAAAAACAAGTCCTGCTGGTGTCAATGAATAACAGGATGTCGAATGAATGTTAGAATGAACTTTTTATGTTCAGCCACTACAATACCCATGCGGACATCAAGCGGCGGAAGAACGAGAGCCGGACGTATTTCTTTGACAGGGCGGTGGAACGGCTGAACCGCAGGATGATGCGGGACGAGAAGGCGGAACGGAAGAGGCGGTGAAGCAAGAAAATAAGCGATAAGTCCGCCTTGATTTATTACGAAAAAAATAAAAAAAGTTTCTACTATATTTGTATTATCAAATATAAATTGTACTTTTGCAATACAATATCGCCCTTAGGTGGAAAATACTAAGGCTCGCCACCCCTAAAAAGGTGGCTTATTTTTTATATATACAATTGGAATATGGAGCAAAAACAACGCGTTATAGTCTATATTGACGGATTCAATTTCTATTTCGGACTGAAGAGCAACGCTAAATGGAAGAAATATTACTGGCTTGATATAGTCAAGTTGTTCGAGATGTTCATGCGTCCGAATCAGGAGCTTGTTGCCGTCAAGTATTTTTCGGCAAAGCCTGATGATATAGACCAAAGTCTTCGCCAGAATGCCTTTTTTCAAGCCAATAGAGAAAATCCAAAATTCAAGTTGATATTGGGTAAGTATCTGAAAAAATCTATAACCTGTTTCAAATGCGGAAATGTTATTCATACCCATGAGGAAAAGGAAACTGATGTACGAATAGCTACACAGATTGTAGCAGATGCCTATCAGAAGAATTGTGATATATCCATTGTAGTATCAGCTGATAGTGACATGATACCTGCTATCGAACTTGCAACAGAAGCTTGTCAAAAGGTTTTTGTATATTTCCCTCCTTACCAGTACTCCAGTAATCTTGCTACTATGGGTATGGGTAAGCCTATCCATATGAAACAATATGAAACTCGTTTCAGGCAATGTCTTTTACCTGATGTGGTACATCTTGGAAAGGCAAACTTTGATTTACAGATACCTAAGAAATGGAAGGCTTTTCAGTCAATCTGAATCAGAAATACGCGTTATAAAAAAGGAAAATCCGTAATACAGTCTGGAATATCTAGTCGTATTACGGATTTTTCTTTTCGTCTATGATATTTCTATTTGTTCTGCAAGAGGTATTGCAGTTCGGGGTCGGACTGTATGCGCTGCAACTCGTCAGCGACAATCTGCCGGACCTCGGCACGGATACGGTTGTAGTTATCCTAGTTCATCTCCTTCATGCGGTCGTTGCCGCCGGCATCTGTAAAGTCCGTGATGACGGGTATAGACCGGTAAGCCTGTTCCTCACGCTTCACTTTCTCGGCATCGACTACAATTGGATGATTAACGGTTTAATCTGACGTAGTGACGACATGAAGTCATTGAATCAGTAAATCAGTGCGTCAGTCAATCTGTAATTATCTGCAACAACCAGTCCCCGAAGACGTGCATATTCCACGACTTCGGGCTTTTTTATTTCCTTTTACCTGAAAGAGCCATCCGTTTATACTGCATTTTCTTTTTGCATGACCTATTTTGCGCCGTTCCGCATAGATTTGCGTATCAAGATTTTACCGACACTTCCGTAGCTTTGCAACCATGTTTAATCCATTGCCGACAGAATGTAGGCAGCACTAAAACCTGTATCAAAAATATGAAGAAAAAAGAAATCATTTGCGTAGGTACAACTCTCTACAGGATTGTAAATCGGGATTGTCATTATTCACCTATAAGGGGAATAGGACGTTACTACACGGTAAACAAAACACAGCTGGAAAAATTCTGATATTTTGATGAGATGATGAAAGTATATATAAACACATAAAGAGAAACAGCAACTTACGTCTCCATCAACCTTTCAACAAGAGAATCGGGGTGATGAAAAAAGAAAGGACATACCGCACTCTACATCACTTTTCTTTGGGCGAGCGGTTTGATGAAACGATGACGAATGTATATCATTCTGGCGTCAGTGCATTATGCCATTAAATCATCAATTCATCGGATTTTCATCCGCCAACAAGTCTGTCGAACAAACGGACGGAAGGAAATGCCACTATCCGCAGGCAGGTCGGACATCCGACCTGCCTGCGGTCCGACCAGCCGACAAGGGAAGGCGTATCATATCAATGAAAAGAAAAGGTCTGCCTATACCGCTGGTACTCTCACAGGCTTTTGGAAACAGAAAAGCCATAGCTCATTAGGGCATTTTCTTTACGCAGTGCAGGCACAGCTAAAAATGCCCCAATGAGCCAACGGGGTTACACCCCTCTGGACACCCCCGTTTGCCATGCGGCATGACCGCAGCAGACGGAAACCAACAAACCAAATTGTCAAACCTGAAAACGAAAAACAAGCATGGGATATATAAGCATTCAAATCAACAAAGCGAAAGGCTCGGCTGACACGGGCGCATCCGACCACATAGAACGTAAGACCATACCCAAGAACGCAGACCCTACACGTACACATCTCAACCGTGAACTGGTGGAGTTTCCTGATGGAGTGTCCGACCGTACCGAAGCGATAAGTCACCGTATCCGTACGGCTGGTATCAAACGTAAGATAACGTGAATTCGATATAAGTAAATAAATATCTCATTGAAAATTAGAAACATAGCGATAAAAGTATTAAATTTATAGTACTCAATTATAACATTTAAACGATTACCGCTATGTTCTCAGAGTCTAAAATTACGGAAAATAACTTGTTTTTATGCGGTTGCACTAAAAAACAAACTTCTATTACTGATAATTTTGTCCTATAGCGACAATATTTATGACATGCAACGCCTTTGCGGCAAGCGAATGGACGAAAAGAAACGCCCGCAAGCGGTATTGATGCGGAACTGGTGTACAGCAAGCATATCTACCGACACGAGACAGAGTCCTGATTATCAACAAAAAGAGTTTCTACCCCACTCTCACAAAATGAGAAACCTTTTCTCATAACGAGAGAACTGCTTTCTCTTAACGAGAGAAGTGTTCTCTCTTAACGAGGGAAGTGTTCTTTCTTAACGAGGGAAAGGTTCTCTCTCAACGAGAGAAAGGTTTTACCTTAAAAGGGGAAGGCAGGTAGGAAACATACCAGGTTGTCCTGATTTCAGGACATACGATGACAACTTCCTCCACCTACTCGAATTCCAGTACCATATTTTACAGGCTTCCACATTAAAAAACGAGTTTTTTTTCGTATGTTTGCCCATGCATCATCTATTAATGAAAAGAACAAAACGATAGACATGAAATTTATCTCCTGGAATGTGAACGGGCTACGCGCCTGTAAAGACAAGGGCTTCATCGAAGCTTTCCGACGGCTCGACGCCGACTTTTTCTGCCTGCAAGAGACCAAGATGCAGGAAGGCCAGCTGGACCTGCAGTTTGACGGCTACACCTCCTACTGGAACTACGCCGAGAAAAAAGGTTATTCAGGCACGGCCATCTATACACGCCACCAGCCGCTGAGCGTCACCCGTGGCATCGACATCGAACACCATGACAAGGAAGGACGCGTCATTACGATGGAGATGCCCGACTTCTACCTCGTCACTGTCTATACGCCCAACTCGCAGGACGAGCTGCGCCGCCTGGACTACCGCATGACGTGGGACGACGACTTCCGCGCCTATCTCCTGGCGCTCGACGCGAAAAAAACCGTCATCGTGTGCGGCGACCTGAACGTGGCCCATCAGGAAATCGACCTGAAGAACCCCAAGACCAACCGCCGCAACGCAGGCTTCACCGACGAAGAGCGCGCCAAGTTCACCACCCTACTCGAGAGCGGCTTTACCGATACCTTCCGCTACTTCTACCCCGACCAGCGCGACATCTATTCGTGGTGGTCCTACCGCTTCCGTGCGCGTGAGAAGAATGCCGGCTGGCGCATCGACTATTTCCTCGTATCCAACCGCCTGCGCGAAAAGCTCACCGACGCTAAGATACATACCGATATCTACGGCTCAGACCATTGCCCGGTGGAAGTGGACATCAATCTTTAATTGATACATTCGATTCTGCATGGCAGGCAAACTCCTTTTTCTGCCCGTTTTGTACAATATTAATAGATAATTCGTACAAAAAAGTAAGCAGAGTCCGTTTTCTTTTGCTACATTTGCATCGTGTACGCAAACGGAGGGCATGTAGCCCTGTTCCGGATGCGGCGGAAGAGGAGAGCCATGAAGACAAACCAGCCGGGTGGAAGCCAGGCCATACCTGAGGAACAGGCGTCTGTCAGAACTTTCCGCTGACGACAGACTGAAAAAACTTAAGTTTAATCTAATATTTAAACGTTATGAATCCTTATTTGAATTTTTCTTTGGAAGGTAAGGTAGCCCTCGTAACAGGTGCTTCCTACGGTATTGGTTTTGCAATCGCTTCCGCCTTTGCAGAACAGGGTGCAAAAATCTGCTTCAACGACATCAATCAGGAGTTGGTAGACAGAGGTTTGGCTTCTTATAAAGAAAAAGGTATCCCCGTACACGGCTACGTATGCGACGTGACGGACGAACCTGCCGTACAGGCCATGGTTGCCCAGATTGAGAAAGAGGTAGGCCCCATCGACATTCTGGTGAACAATGCCGGTATCATCCGTCGTGTTCCGATGCACGAGATGGCAGCTTCTGAGTTCCGTAAGGTAATCGACATCGACCTGAACGCTCCGTTCATCGTATCCAAGGCCGTATTGCCCAGCATGATGCAGAGAAGACACGGTAAGATCATCAACATCTGCTCCATGATGTCCGAGCTGGGTCGTGAGACGGTATCGGCTTATGCTGCTGCCAAGGGTGGTCTGAAGATGCTGACCCGCAACATCTGCTCCGAATACGGCGAATACAACATCCAGTGCAACGGCATCGGCCCGGGCTACATCGCCACTCCGCAGACTGCTCCGTTGCGTGAAAAGCAACCCGACGGCAGCCGTCATCCGTTCGACCTGTTCATTTGCGCCAAGACTCCGGCCGGCCGTTGGCTCGACCCGCAGGAACTGACCGGTCCTGCCGTGTTCCTCGCTTCTGAGGCTTCCAATGCCGTAAACGGCCACATCCTCTACGTGGATGGCGGTATCCTGGCATACATTGGCAAACAACCTAAATAACCTGTTTTGGTTTAGGTATACCTTATACAATGGATAATTGGAGCGGAAGGATTGCCTTCCGGCTTCAATTATCCATTTTTCTTTTTTATCTGAAAACACATCTTTCTATTTACCTGTTTATGAAGAAAATGATTTTATCCTGCCTGGCTGCCAGTGTACTGATGGCCTGTGCGGACAACCGTCCGATGACGGTCGTTGTCAGCAATCCGCTTGATATGGAACGTTCGGGCGAGATGGTGGAGGTGTCCATGGACGAAATTGCCCGTCGCTTGCAGTTGGCCGACACGGCACAGATTGTGGTACTCGATGCCGAAGGGACGGAGGTCCCCTATCAGATTACCTATGACGACAAAGTGATCTTCCCTGCCACAGTGGCTGCCGGCGGCAAGGCTTCCTATATCATTCAGGAAGGCACGCCCCAGCCCGTTGAGGTGAAGACCTGCGGCCGTCAGTATCCCGAACGTCTGGACGACATGGCTTGGGAGAACGATCTTGTGGCCTTCCGTGCCTACGGTCCGGCCTTGCAGCAGACGGGTGAGCGCGGTTTCGGTTACGACCTGTTCCTGAAACGGGGAACATCGGAACCGGTTCTGGAGGATTTCTATGCCAAGGAATTGGATAAGGAAACCCGTGCGCGGGCAGCGGAACTGAGGAAAACCGATCCGAAGGCCGCCTCGGAGCTGTTGCAGTCCATTTCCTATCATATAGACCACGGATATGGCATGGACTGTTATGCCGTAGGTCCGACGTTGGGTGCGGGCGTGGCTGCGCTGGTGGCCGACGGCGAGATTGTCTATCCCTGGTGCTACAAGGATTTTGAGGTATTGGACAACGGTCCCTTGCGCTTTACGGTAAAGCTGGAGTTCAATCCGCTGACCGTGAAGGGCGACAGCAATGTGGTGGAGACGCGTGTCATTACGCTGGATGCCGGTTCGCACCTCAACAAGACACTTGTTGTCTATGCCGGTTTGCAGGAGGCTATGCCGGTTGTGACAGGCATCGTTCTGCACGATGACGGTGCGGTGGTGACCGATGCCGGAAACGGTTATATGACTTATGTGGACCCCACGACAGGCGAAGGTAATGGTAACATCTTTGTAGGTGCTGTGTTCCCCGCCAATGTCAAGGAAGCCAAGGTAGTGAAGTACACGGACGAGGAGAAGAAGCAGCACGGCAATGCCGAAGGACACGTGCTGGCTTTCAGCGACTACGAACCCGGTTCGGAGTACACCTATTACTGGGGCTTCGGTTGGGACAAGGCCGACATCAAGGATGCCGCCGCCTGGAATGCCTACGTATCTGCCTATGCGCAGAAGGTCCGCAATCCGCTGGAGGTGAGCGTTCAGTAATATGATTCCTTTTCAGGGAAAGAGTTGTTAAAACAATCCTTTTCCTTTATAGACCCATTCGGCTACATTTTTGGCCTCCAGCTTTTCTATCAGACGCTTGCGGTAGGTTTGGATGGTATTGACGCTGAGAAATAGCCGGTCAGATATTTCAGAAGTGCTGAGTCCTTTCGAGAGATAGGCCAGCACTTCTTTTTTATAGTCTAGGAACGTTGAGAAACAAGTCTTTATAAGTTCAGATGCCATGTTCGTGATAAATTGCGATATTATCTCCGAAAATCCATCAACTTGTGCAATTATTTTATTCGTTTTTTTTGAATATTAATAAAAAAACATTATTTTTGGCAGAATAAAGATTGAAACTTGCGAGCTCCTTTTTAATAGAGATGCTGATAACTTTTTACTAACTAACGTGAGTTCGAAATAAGAATCAGAAGATAGCCAGTTGCCCGTCATTGATAAAGTTCACATCAATGGCGGGCTTCTTCTCAAAAAAACAGTATGCCGCGATAGCAGACAGCGTATTTGCAATGAAGTTATTGAATGAACGGTGTCTGGAATGCTCTATCTGCGCAATGTTCTTCAGTTCGTCATTGACCGTTTCAATCAAGGCTCTTTTTCTGAGCAGGATCTTGTCGGCGATGCTCATCAGTGAATTTTTCATATTGTTTTTGACCTTGGTGACAAGTTGTATGCCGTTAAGGAAAAGATTCTCGAACAGAGCCTGGCCAATATATCCTTTGTCGGCACATAATTTCCCCTTTATGTTTTCCAGGAACCGGCCTTGCTTCAGAGGCTCGCGGTCATCCACGTTTCCGGGAGTGAGCATGAAATTCAGGATTTCGCCCTTGTCATTGATTATCAGGTGCAATTTGAATCCGAAGAACCAACCCATGGAACTTCTCCCACGCTCGGCAAGCCCCTCAAATGTTTTGTGAATCAATATACGTTGGTTGCGACAGACACGCAGGACTGTAGAATCGACAAAACTGATGCCGGTACATGTCCCCAACAGGACTTTCTTGATGAAAATGGTCAGGGGGAGCAGTAATTCCTTCTCCAGTTCCACAAAACGGTTATAGGAAACCTGTCTCGGGAAAAGGTGCTTCAGATGTTTGCAGACATATTCCTTGTAATAATGCTTGAAGCAGCGGAAACCGCCCGAGTGAAACAGGATAAGAATCACCATAATCTCTGCATCGCTCATACGGTTAGGCTTGTTACGATGTCTAGCCTTCTTGTCTTCAATCATATATTTTTCTTGTTGCAACGCAAATTCCTTGCAAAAATCATCGGCCATACAATAAATTTCCGTAATTTTAGACTCTGAGAACATAGCGGTAATCGTTTAAATGTTATAATTGAGTACTATAAATTTAATACTTTTATCGCTATGTTTCTAATTTTCAATGAGATATTTATTTACTTATATCGAATTCACGTTAACTAAAAAAAATAGCCATGGAAGAGAAAGTGAAGAAACAAAAATTTTTGCAGTTACAGTTTGGTATGTTGTTGGTTGTATGCACCTTGTTGCCCGATTTGGGGTCTTTATTGGGTGTTCCTGATTTTGATATTCCGGTATTTTGCTGTCAGTTAGTTGGCATTGTGCTCGGTGGAATAGCTCTGTTTTCTTTTTATCAGGCAATGGGAAATTCCTTGTCAGTACCTTTTTGGGTTTTGGCGGGGGGCGGTTTGTTTGTCGCTTTATTGTCACTGATTCCTAATATGCCTGTTTGGTTGGATTACGTGGGCCTGGTAGCCTTGTTGATAGCACTCTTTATGAGCAAGAGCTGCCTCAATATACAATGGAAGAACTGGGGAAGCCAGGGTGCTTATCTGATCTTGATGGCTATTCTGCTGCATGTGTATGATGGTATCGGTGATACGACCTTGACGGCTGTTGCAGCTTTGGTTGGTTTGATTCTCTATTTCATCGGTTTGGCCAAGCTGAAGGAAAGTCTGGATGCCGATGGTGTCAAGGGTGTATCACGTTTGAAGATTGCTGTTATCCTGAGTCTTGTGGCCGTAGTGTTCGGTTGGATTCCATTGTTGGGAGGTATCATTGCCGGTATTTTGTTGATTATTGCTTTCGTTGTAGAATATTTGGGTTATAGTGCCATGAAGCGTTCGGCTACCTTGGGTGTCGAAGGTCAGAATGGTGCCGGAAAGTTATGTTTCAGTATGATTGTATTGTTGATCGCGGCCTTCATCGATTTATTCCCGCTGACAGGAATGATTGTCGGTTTGATATCATTGGTTGCCCTTTGGCTGGCATTCCAAGGCTGGAATATGGTGCTTTTAGGTATGGAAGGTGAAATGGAGAAGCAAGAATAATCAAAAGTTAGGATGGTTGAATGGCTAGTGTATTTCTGTCTGCAGAGAAGACGGAAATACACTGTCGTTTATTTAGATAAAAGTGATGGGTATGAAATACAGATTCTTTATTTTGACAGCTTTCTTATTTATAATAGGATGGCTTTATATGGGTTGTAGTGATACCGAAAACAATTCGGCGCCTGAAGAGCCTTCCATTGAAATGGAAGGTGAGGTGGATGTGCGTCCTGTGGTAGGATCAGACGGTGGTACATCCACCGTGACATTTACGGCTTCGGGTGATTGGACAGCCAGTGTCAGTGCCGTAACCCGCACGCTGGACTGGCTGAGTGTTTCTCCTACACAGGGAGGGGCGGGTACCGTGACGCTTCAGATTAGTGCGCAGCCCAATGAATCGTATGACGAAAGGAATGCAGCTGTTCTACTGACTTGTGGGAATGCGCAGCAGACCATTACTGTCACACAAAAGCAGAAGGATGCTTTGCTGGTCAATTCTCATAAGGTAGAAATGGATGCAGAGGGCGGAACTTTCGGTATTGAATTGCAGGCTAATGTGACTGTAACTTATGAGATAGAAGAATCGGCCAAGAGTTGGCTGACTGCTGTATCTTCTTCTACCCGTGGTCTTACGACTTCTACCTTGAGCTTTCAAGTGGCAGAAAATCCGGATGTGTCTGTCCGTCAGGCGGTCATTACCCTGCGTGGTAATGACTTAAGAGAAGAAGTTACAGTTTATCAGGCGGGCAGTGAGCCAGCCATTCTGCTGTCGCAGAAAGAATATACAGTACCTTCCGACGGTGAAACCATTCAGGTGGAGCTGAAAAGCAATACGTCGTATAAGGTAGTGATGCCTGATGCTCCTTGGATTACGGAGACTTCTACCCGTGCCTTTTCAGCCTATACACATTACTTCACGGTAGCTGTGAACGAAAGTTATGATGCGCGGACGGCTGAGATATACTTTGTTGATGAAGAAAATGGTTTGCAGGAGAAGCTGATTGTGACTCAGGCCCAGAAAGATGCGATTGTCATTGCAGAGGATGAATATACAATGGATGCGGAAGGCGGGAGGTTGGAGTTTACAGTGAATGCTAATGTGGATTTTAAGATAGATATAGATGCCGATTGGATACGACAGATAGTTGCAACACGTGGTTTGGTGGAACATGCATTGATTTTTGAAGTTGATGGGAATAATGCAGATGAGTCTCGTAAGGCAATAATTACATTGAAAGCTGATGGTTTTAGTCAAGTGATAACGGTTGTTCAAAGAGGAAAATTCCAAACGGATGGAAACATTGATGATATTCCTATTCAACCATGGTAAATGATTTAAATGAATGATCTATGAAAAGAATAATATATTTAATTATAGCTTTATTTTTTGCGGCATGTTATGAGGAAGACGTTTTTACGACTATAACAGGTCAGGGTGTTCACGTGATTGCTAGTATCCCTTCCACGCGTACTACTTTTACTGAAGATGATGATGCCATCCATGTGACTTGGAATCAGGGAGATGTAATAGGAATATGTACAGAAGATCAATATAATTTGGGCTTTTCAGCGGAAACATCAGGAGCGGAAACATATTTTGAAAATACTGCTGAACAGTTGCAGGCAGTGGAAGGTGATAGTGTTTATGCCTATTACCCTCAAGTAGATAGTCAATCGTTTGATAAGAAAGATATAGTTAGAATACAGGGTAATAGTATACAGGATTATTATGCGAGCTCTTATGATGTTCTTTATGCAAAAGAAAAAGTTAGTAACAATCAGGTATTATTACGATTTAAACATTTATATGCTTACTTGAAAATCAGTCTGCCCTCCAGTTTACTGAAACCGGGTAGCACAGGTTCGTGGATTCAAATTACTTCGTCAGAAAATATAGGAGTTGACTATGAAAATACGTTTAATCTAAAGAATGGTGAAGTGACTGGTGTTGTAGACAATGTCATGTATCACATACCCGATACTGTCACTACAAAGGAAATTACCTGTTACATAGCAATTCTTCCTCAAAGTGAGAATGCTGTGTTGAACATCAATTTATTAGATTACGCTTTGGATGTTTGTTTACTGACAAAGCAAGCACCCGCTGGGGGATTCCTGGCTGGAAATGTTTATACGCTTGATTTAGATAACGAAATAGAGACTGCCAAGACCAAAGAACGTGAGGCTTTGGTTGCATTGTATAATGCGGCAGGAGGAAAAGATTGGATTAATCAGGATAATTGGTGTAGTGATAAACCCGTAAGTGAATGGGCTGGAGTAGAAGTGAATGAAGTCGGAATGGTTGTGTCATTATATGCTAGTGGAAATTCTTATGTTGGTTTTATACCTAAAGAAATTGCTAATTTAAGGTATTTGAGG
This sequence comes from Mediterranea massiliensis, assembly GCF_900128475.1. Classification (GTDB taxonomy): domain Bacteria; phylum Bacteroidota; class Bacteroidia; order Bacteroidales; family Bacteroidaceae; genus Bacteroides; species Bacteroides massiliensis_E. Next base: position 394,079 of record NZ_LT635839.1, read on the forward strand.
AACTTAGCTATAAGTGGAAAATTGGACGCTGAAGAATCTTTTAAGAATATTAATACCTTGAGTAGCCTTAGGTATCTTTCCATCAGCTATACTCCTTGGAACATGGATATATCAAAGATTGATTTCTCTGCATTAAAGAATTTGGAAAGTTTTAGTGCTATTAATAGCCAGTTATATGGGAAATTGCCTGAATCAATGAAACAGCTTACAAAGATTAGAGAAATATGTATTTCAGACAATAGAAATATGAAAGAAGATGGAAGTTATTATGGCATAGATGGCGAGATTGCTTCATTTTTCCCATACTGGCCATATCTGGAACGTTTTGAGGCATCATCATGTATGTTGACGGGCTCTCTTCCTGAAATTTCTGATGAACAAGGATTGTTTATAAAAACATTTTTTGTTGATGACAATGCTTTTACAGGAAGTATTCCGGAAAGTCATGTGAAAATTCTGGATAATATGGTAGAAATACAAAATGATCCAAATATGGGATGGAACAGATTCGGGTATAATATTTCAAATAACTTGCTCTCAGGTAAAATTCCTGAAGTGATATTGCACCATGAAATATTTCCCATATATCTGTATCAGATAATGCTGCAGAATTATGAACCTTATGTGTTTGATAAAACGGATATCCCTTGGTGGACTTGTAATTTGAAATCGACGGATGGGGTTGAGTACAACTTTGCTGAAATATTTAAGTCTAATAGATATACTATCTTATGGAATTTGGCAGAGGAAGGTATGGCTATGAATAATGATGGCATGGAGTGGCCAAAGAAGATGGAAACCCTAATGAAGTTATATGGTGATAAAGGACTTGATATTTATGTGAATCAAAGTTTTGTTATGACAGATTCTAGAATGCAGGAGATAATGTCGTATATGCCAAGTGCTAAACTTATTTGTGTAGATAATAAGGGGAACAATCCTTATAATAAAGTAAGTTCATATTTGTTTCCAAATAATTATTTTTCAGCTTGTGCTGATGGTAGTGCTTACGGACAATTTTATATCATAGATTCTTTTGCATACCTTATTTATTGTGGATATGGAGGTGGTCCTCATATGAAGTATCTACATGGATATCCTGAAACGAATGAAGATATATTTGATTTTGTTGCTAATTTGTTTGGAGATTAATCTAAAACTTGGATAGGAAACATTTTCTTTTCTTCATAGGGGAAATATGGGTTTACAGCACCTTGAACTCATACCCTTCCTCCTTCAGGAAGCTGAGGGCACGGGGAAGGGCGTATTGCAGATTGCCGTTGTCCCACGACTTGAGGGAGTCGTGGAAGGTGATGATGGAGCCGTTGCGGGCGTAGCGCATGACGTTGGCCAGCACCTGCGGACCGCGGAGCTTCTTGCTGTAGTCGCGGGTGACGAGGTCCCACATCACAATCTTGTATTTCCGTTTCAGGACCATGTATTGGGCCCAGCCCATGTGGCCGTGCGGCGGACGGAACAGGAGGGGGCGGAGGGCCTTGTCGGTCGTTTCGGGGTCGCAGATGGAGAGCATGAAGTCGTTGGCCTCTTCCGTATTCTCCAGATAGCTGTAGGAGGTGAAGTATTTGCGGCTGAAGCCGCGGATGTGGTTGAAGGTGTGGTTGCCGATGCGGTGGCCGCGCTCCACAACCATGCGGAACTCCTTGGGATGCTTGCGGATGTTGTCGCCCACCATGAAGAAGGTGGCTTTGACGCCGTGCTTGTCCAGCAGGTCGAGCACCCACGGGGTTACTACGGGGATGGGACCGTCGTCGAAAGTCAGATAAACGGCTTTCTCGTCGGGATTCATCCGCCACAGAGCACTGGGGTAGAGTTTGCGAAATAATTCGGGGGGTTGCTCGATGAACACGGTGGTAGTGGTTAACGGTAAGTGATTAGCGGTTAACGGTGAGTAGTGAATTGCTGGAATACTCACCACTCACCGCTAACCGCTTATTTCATTCTGTTTACATACATATCATACAGTTCTTCCAACTTGGCCCGGTAGGTCTTGGCCAGCGGAGACTTGTATTGTTCCATCTTCTTAACTTCCTCGTTGAGCAGGGCCCAGTGGTACTCGTACTCTTGGGTGGAAATCATGAAGCGGCCTTCGTCGAGGCTCATGTACCAGGTCATGTATTCTACGGCCTTGTCGGCAAGGGCCTGGGCTATGCGGTCGCCTTTCTCGGTTTCGCCCAGCTTGTACCAGGCTTCGGCCATCTGGAGAGATCCGTTCTGCCAGTCGTAGGGCACATTCTCGGCCGGAATCATCTTCTCAGCATATTCCAGAGCGGCACGGGCCTTGTCGTTCTTTCCTTCGGCCAGCAGCTGCCCGATGAGCTGCGAGAAGATGCGGCGGTGCGAGTAGCACATGCGCATGGCGTTCTCGTCGATGTAGATGCCGGGTTTGTCGATGCCACCGAACTTGAACTTGTTCATCAAGTTGTCGTACATCTTTTCGCTGTCTATCTTCACGCCGGTCTTGTTGGTGTCGAAGGGAGTGAAGCGGTAGGCCAGACCTTCCTGGATGAAATAGTTGTCCAGGCCGAGCTGGTTCTCGTTACCTACGCTGACGGCGATGTAGATGGGACGCTCCCAGTTGGCTTCGGCCAGCATTTCGAGCATCATCAGTTCGTTCTTGTAGAGCGCACGCTTGGGGTGGTAGTTGCCCTGGTTGTCCTTGGTGCGGAGCTTGATGGGCATGTAGTCGGGGATGGAGTCGCCCGGCAGCAGCATGCCGCTGCGGCGTACGGCTTCCTTGTCCACCTTGATGACCACGCTGTCCGTGGGGATAACCTGCAGGTCCTTGTTCTTGTTGCGTACCCAGTACTTCAGAATGTTCTTCAGTTCGTAGGGATTCTCGCCGAACTCCTTCTGCACGTTGATCTTGGCTTCGGGGTTGCCTGCGAGCGCTTCCTTCTCAGCCTGTGCATAGAGGGCGTCGATGCTCTTCTTGTACTCGGGCTGGACGGGGATGTATTCGTTGGTCCCTTCGACGTAGTCCATGCGGTCCCAGGTGATGGGGAGCGACGGTGAGTCGTAGGCCGGACGCTTCATCTGGTCGATGTACCAGTCGGTGTTGAGGTACGACAGGTTGCAGGTACGCGCGTCTGTGCGGCAGCCTTCGGTCTCCTGGCTGTACCACAGGGGGAAGGTGTCGTTGTCGCCGTTGGTATAGATGATGGGGTTTCCGCTCTCTTGGAGGGACATCAGGTAGTTCTCGCCGAAGTCGCGTGCCATGTAGCGGTCGCTGCGGTCGTGGTCGTCCCAAGTCTGGCTGGCCATCTGGATGGGTACCAGCAGGCAGACGACGGAGACGATGAGGGCAACGGCCAGCGAGGGTTTCAGTTCGGAAGCTTCTGCGCCTTCGCCCGATGTTTCGGCCTGGGCGGCAGCTTTGCCCCGCATCCACTTGCTCAGCAACTGTATCAGTCCGGCCACACCCATGCCGATCCAGATGGCGAAGGCGTAGAACGAACCGGCGTAGGCATAGTCGCGTTCACGCGGCTGGCTGGGCGTCTGGTTGAGGTAGAGCACGATGGCGATGCCCGTCATGAAGAACAGGAAGAAGACTATCCAGAACTGCTGGATGCCCTTCTGTCCGCGGTAGGCCTGCCACAGCAGACCGATGATGCCCAGCAACAGGGGCAGGCCGTAGAATACGTTGTGTCCCTTGTTCTCCTTGAGCTCGGTGGGGAGCAGGGTCTGGTCGCCCACCAGCAGGTTGTCGATGAAGTCGATGCCCGTAATCCAGTTGCCGTGCTCTATCTCGCCGAAGCCTTGCAGGTCGTTCTGACGGCCCACGAAGTTCCACATGAAGTAGCGCCAGTACATCCAGTTGAGCTGGTAGGAGAAGAAGAACTTGATGTTCTCCCACTGGGTGGGCATCTTCACCATAATCATCTCGCCGCACTGGTCGTAGGGCACTTCGTAGCCTTTGACTTCCTGCCAGCTTTCGTATTGCTGCGTGTGCAGGCTGCTGTACATGCGGGGGAAGAGCATGTTCTGTGCATATTCGTATTCAATGCGTCCGGGTATTTCGATGTACGAGTCCTTTTCGTCGGGCGTAGCCTTTTCCTTGCGGATGAACTTGGTACCGTTGTACGAGATGCGCGGCTGGCAGTAGCCGTCCTTGACGTCGAGGGCCACTTTCGAGGTGTAAGCAGGTCCGTAGAACAGCGGGCGCGTGCCATACTGCTCGCGGCCCAGGTATTCGCCCAGCGTGAAGATGTCTTCGGGTGAGTTCTGGTCCATCGGCGTGTTGGCCGTGGAGCGGATGACGATGAGGGCGTACGACGAGTAGCCGATGACCATCATCATGGTGCACAGCAGGGCGGTGTTCAGCGTGCGGGCGCTGACGCGGTATTTCTCCTTCATGCGGGCCTGCATCTTCGGGCTGAGGTAGAGCCACAGCAGGGCGATGACCACGATGCCGATGACCACGGCGCTGGCTCCATGTCCGTAGAACGGGATGCCCAGCATGGCGATGGTCAGGACGAACGAGAGGGCCATGCGCAGCTTGTCCTTCTCGGTGTAGCTTTCGTACACACCCCAAATGAGACAGGCGGCCAGCAGAATGATGTAGACGATGACGCCCGTGTTGAACGGCATGCCCAGCGTGTTGACGAACAGCAGTTCGAACCATCCGCCTACCTTCACGATGCCCGGCACGATGCCGTAGAGCACGACGGCTACCAGTACGGCAGAGCCGATGAGTGCCAGCAGCGAGCCTTTCGCGTTGGCGTGGGGCACCTTCTTATAGTAGTAAACCAGCACGATGGCGGGCAGGCAGAGCAGGTTCAGCAGGTGGACGCCGATGCTAAGTCCCGTCAGGTAGGCTATCAGGATGAGCCAGCGGTCGCTGTGAGGCTGGTCGGCCACGTCTTCCCACTTCAATATCAGCCAGAACACGATGGCGGTGAACAGCGACGAGAACGCGTATACCTCGCCCTCGACGGCCGAGAACCAGAACGTGTCGCTGAACGTATAGGCCAGCGCACCCACCAGTCCGCTGCCCATGATGGTGACCATCTGTCCGCGGGTGATGTGGTTTTCGTCCTTGATGACCAGCTTGCGCACCAGGTGCGTGATGCTCCAGAAGAGGAACAGGATGCAGGCGCCGCTCATCAGCGCGCTCATATAGTTCACCATCCGTGCCACTTCCGAGGGGCCGGAGGCGAAGAGCGAGAAGAAGTTGGCCACGAGCATGAAGAACGGTGCTCCAGGCGGGTGTCCCACTTCCAGTTTATAACCGGTGGTGATGAATTCCGGGCAGTCCCAGAAACTGGCGGTCGGCTCGATGGTCAGGCAGTAGACCGTGGCCGCGATAAGGAAAGTAATCCAACCGACGAGGTTGTTTACGAACTTGTACTGTTTCATTCAGCGTGTAGATATAACGTTATAATCTGCGATGTTTCTATAAAAACGTCGCAAATATAAGCATTTCGTACTGAAAAGCATGCCGATGGGACTGATTATTAGGATAGCTTAAAGGATGTGCATGTAGAATGCGGCAATGTTTTACACCAAAACATTGCTTTCTTTGATGCAAAACATTGCTTTCTTTGGAGGAAAACATTGCTTCCTTTTCGACATGAGGTCGGAGCTTTCGGGATGTGGACTACGAGGTGTGCTTGCCCAGGATGCGGTGGGGCAGGTTGCCATGGCCCAGCAGCTCGATGGGACAGTTGAAGTTTTGCTCCAGCCACTCGCCCGTGATGCCCGTGTCGGGGTGGTAGTGCAGCGTCTCGTTGACGCAGGCGATGGACTTCACCTGCTGGAGCACGGTGCCGATGTCGTGGCTCACGAGAATGATGGCGCAGTCGCGGTTGATTTCGGCCAGCAGCTGGTAGAGGCGTGCCTCGAAGCGGCGGTCCAGGTAGGTGGCAGGCTCGTCGAGGATGACGACCTCGGGGTCGGAGACGACAGCCCGTCCCAGCAGGGCGCGTTGCAGCTGTCCGCCGCTCAGGGCGCCGATAGCCTTCTGCTCCATTCCCTCCAGCCCCATGCGGGCGATGACCTGGGCGGCCTTGGCGCGCTCGTCGGCAGTGAAGCGTGCGCTGAGGCCCTTGCGGCTGCTGAGGCCCGAGAGGATGACCTCCTGGACGGTGATGGGAAACTTGCGGTCGATGGCTGTGTACTGGGGCAGGTAGCCGATGGTAAGCGACGCCTGTCCGTCGGCCGGGCGTTGCGGATGGAAGGTGATGGTGCCGCTCTGCGGCTTCAGCAGGCCGAGGATGCACTTGATGAGTGTGGTCTTACCACCTCCGTTGGGGCCGATGATGCCCAGAAAGTCGCGGTCGTAGACGGTGAGGTCTACGTCGCGCAGCACGGTGCGGCCGTCGTAGCCGGCGTTGAGGTTCTGTATTTCGATGAGAGGGGTCATGGGAATGGATCATTAATAATGGAGAATGGAAAATTGATGCTTGGGGATGGTTGTCCATTATCAATTGTCCGTTGCCAATTCACGCGCTGTTTTCAGCATCTCCGCCTCCCAGTCGTAGGCCAGGGGATTGATGTCCACGACGCGGGTGCCTGTCTGCCGGGCGATGAGATCGGCGTTGCGGCGGTCGAACTCGGGCTGCACGAAGATGACGTGGATGTCTTCCTGCTTGCAGGCGTTGATGAGTTCCTTCAGGTGTGCGGGCGAGGGTTCTTTGCCTTCCGCCTCGATGGAGAGCTGCAGCAGACCGTAGTCGCGGGCGAAGTAGCTGAGGGCGGGATGATAAATCATGAAGGCATGGTCGGCTCCGGGCTGGGACAGCATCTGGCGGCAGAGGCTGTCGGTGCGGTCGATGACGGTGCACAGGCTGTCGTAGCGGGCCAGGTAGTCGTCGCGATGGTGACTGTCAAGGGCGCTGAGGGCCTTCAGAATGTTGGCCGCGATGATGCGGGCGTTGGCGGGCGAGTTCCACACGTGGGGTTCGGGGCCCTGGTGGATGTGGTAGGGCTCGTCCTCATGCAGCTCTTCGGGCAGGCCGTCCTGAAGGATGAGGTCGATGCCCCGTGAGGTGTCGAACACCTGCAAGTGGGGAGCGTTGTCCGTCAGCTTGTCCATCCACGTCTGTTCGAAGCCGATGTAGCCGATGCGCAGATAGGCCGTACTCTTGGAGAGCGACATCAGTTGGGCGGGGGTGGGGTCATAGGTTTCGGGGCTGCTGCCTTTAGGCACCATGCTGACCACGTCGAAACGGTCGCCGGCAATGGCTTCGGTGAAGTAGCGCAGCGGTTCGATGGTGACGGTGATGACGGGTTTCGTGTCGCCGTCGTCGGCCTTCGTTTTTTGTCCGGCAGGCTTGCAGGCGGCCAGCAGCAGGACCAGCAGTCCTATGGCGTATATCTTCTTCATATCCTGTAAACTTTACTCCTATTCCTTTAAATAATGTAAAACATTGCAAAGATAAGAAGAATATGGCAATTTATGGCGAAGAATCCTTCTTTTCTTTCCGAACCGCCTGCCAGCTGCTTGGGACGGTGGGTCAGGGCTTCGTGGCCCGCAGTATCTCGCGCTTGCCTCCCGGCGGGCCGGGCAGGCGTTCGGTGCGGAAGCCCGTCTGCTGCAACAGGCGCCGCACGGCTCCCTTGGCGCAGTAGGTGGTGAGGACGCCTCCTGACGAGAGGCAACGGTACAGGTTACGGAAGACCTCGGGTGTCCACAGGGCAGGCTGTTTTTCGGGTGCAAAGGCATCGAAGTAGACGAGGTCACAACGTAGGGATGGGTGTTCGTCGTCGGCCTGCCAGCAGCTCAGGTCGCGGCACAGCTTCAGCAGTCGGAAGGTGGGCGTCAGCTGCACTTCCTCTTCCCACGGCGCTTCGTGGAGGAGGCGCAGGCGCGGGTCGTCGCTGTAGTGAAGGGCCTCTACCTCGGGCCACGCCAGCGGATAGAGCTCGATGCCGGTGTAGTGGACGGAGCGTCCGGTTCGTTCGGCTTCCTGCAGGGTGAGCAGGGCGTTGAGGCCGGTACCGAAGCCCGCTTCAAGTATTCGCGGTGCAGGGGCTGTTGAGGCTTTCAGTCCCATGTCGATGAAGATGTGCTGCGACTCGGTACGGGCTCCCTTCACCGAATGATAATGTTCGTCCAGTTCGGGCACGTAGAGCGTGGCGCTGCCGTCCTGAGTCAGTTCGATGGTTCTGTGCATGGCTTTTTCTCAATGAGTTGTTAGAAACCTGCTGCCGAAATGGCTCCTTGGAGGGCCCACAACATCGCTATGTAGCGGAGCAGCTTGCCGGCAAACATGGAGAGGGTAGTCAGTGCAGTGTTACTGCGCATGAATCCCAACGCGATGGCAATGGCTTCGCCCACGAAAGGGAGGAAGGCGAAGAAGGCCATCAGGGCACCTTTTCCCTGGAGGAAGCGCATCATGCTGTCCACCTTTTCCCGCTTTACCTTAAAATATTTCTCTATCCACTCCGTCTTGCCCAGGCGGCCCATGTAGTAGCAGGTCAGTCCGCCTACAGTGTTGCCCACGGCTGCGGAGAGCACGCAGAGTGTCGGGCTCAGGCCCAGTTTGACCAGGGCGACGAGCACCAGTTCGGAACTGAAGGGCAGGATGCTGCCTGCCAGCAGGGCCGACAGGAACAGACCCACATACCCCCAGTCGATCAGCAGTTGGATGAGTGAATCTACAAAAGCGTCCATATCAGGTTGAAAATGAAGAGAGCCAGTGTGCCTGTCAGCGAGAAGATGAAGAATGCATTGGACAGACGGTTGTTGGTCAGGGCAAACAGATGGCCGGCCAGGATACTGGTGATGCACAGCAGTATCGGGCAGAAGCTGACGAACAGGAAAGGCTGCAGGAAAACATAGATGTAGAGACAAAGGCCGAAGAATGACAGGAAATACAGATAGGTACGCGTGCGTATCTTATCCTCGTAGCCGGCCACGATGCAATGGACAGCACTGACAGTAAAAAGTAGAAACAGAAACAGCAAGGAAACTCCGGGTATGGCTTCGAATCCCATACCGATAGGCTGGAAAACCTGTATTTCAATGATGCGTTGGAAAAAATCTGTCAGATTCCCAGTCAGTGTGGCATATCCCAACAGTAGCCACCAGGGAAAGGCGAAACCTACAACGGAGGCAGCCAGGCTTCTGGCATTCAGCGCATAAAAGCTGAAAGCTCCTATCCAAAGCAGGGGAGCCAGCAGCATATATGGAGGAGCGATGATACCTGCGATACCTGCTAAGGCGAAGGAATGAAACAGTTGGCTGGAAGTGCATTCTTCGCGATAACTGGCAAATAATAATTGTATCGCAATCAGATAACAGACCGTACACAATAATCCGGACAACGTTCCGTGAGCAAACGGACAGGCTCCTATCAGCAGGAAATAGATGGCACTTTGTATGGATGCTCTGACGCGGATCAGGGCAAATGCATTGTTCAGGTTGATGAGGAAGAAGGCGATGGCTCCGTGTAAAACAAAACTAATCAGCAACACAAGCCAATGGGGAAATGTTTCTGTTGTCAGGTTGCAGAGCCATTGGGGGGCCGTCATGGGCACCTCTGTATGGGAGTATAGTGGAGCAGCCACTATCCAGCAGATAATGGTTATCAGCATGGCGGCAGGCAGGGTGAACCTGCCTGCCGTCACTTTGTTCTGAAACCGTCGGTTTCTCATCGGCTTGCGGGTGGGTCGGTTAGAGGTCGAAGCCGATGTCGCGGCGGAAGTATTTCTTCTCGAAGTCAATCAGGTCGGCCACACGGTAGCTCTTCTGCAGGGCTTCTTCCTTGCTGTTGCCGTACGAGCAGACGGCAATGACGCGTCCGCCGTTGGTCACTACCTGACCGTCCTTCTGTGCCGTGCCGGCGTGAAAGAGGATGCTGTCCGTGGTGGCTGCCTGCTCCAAGCCGGTCATCACCTTGCCTTTCTCGTAGGCTTCGGGGTATCCGCCGCTCACCAGCATCACGCAGGCGGCCGTGCGCGGATCGAGAACCAGCTCTTTGGTGTCGAGGTTGCCGTCGCGTACGCCTTCGAACAAGTCCACCAGGTCACTCTGGATGCGCAGCATCACGCTTTCCGTCTCGGGGTCACCCATGCGGACGTTGTATTCGATGACCATTGGCTCACCTTTCACGTTGATAAGGCCCAGGAAGATGAAGCCCTTGTAGAGGATGTTCTCTTCTATGAGGCCGTTGATGGTGGGCTCGATGATGCGGGTGCGTACTTTTTCCATGAAGGCATCGTCGGCAAAGGGAACGGGCGTCACACTACCCATACCGCCGGTGTTCAGGCCCTTGTCGCCTTCACCGATGCGTTTGTAGTCTTTGGCTACGGGCAACACCTTGTAGTGACGTCCGTCAGTCAGTACGAAGACGGAGCATTCGATGCCGCTGAGGAACTCTTCGATGACCACCGTGGCACTGGCATCGCCGAACATGCCGCCCAACATCTCCTTCAGTTCACGCTTGGCTTCGTCCAACGTGGGCAGGATGAGCACACCCTTGCCGGCACAGAGACCGTCGGCCTTCAGCACGTAGGGGGCTTCGAGGCTTTCGAGGAAGGCGAAGCCTTCTTCCAGATTGGTGGCGGTGATGCTTTTGTAGCGGGCTGTGGGGATATGGTGGCGCTGCATGAAGCCCTTAGCGAACTCCTTGCTGCCTTCCAGTGTGGCTCCGGCCTTCGTGGGGCCTATTACGGCAATATGGTTTGTGGCGGCGTCTGCGGCAAAGTAGTCGTAGATGCCTTTTACCAGCGGGTCTTCGGGTCCCACTACAATCATTTCCACTCCGTTCTTCAGAACGAAGTCCTTGATGGCGGGGAAATCCGTAGCCTTGATGTCCACGTTCTCGCCCGCTCCGTGTGTACCTGCGTTGCCAGGGGCGATGTAGAGCTTCTCCACTTTGGGGCTTTGGGCTATCTTCCATGCCAGGGCATGTTCACGGCCGCCCGAGCCTAAGAGTAATATTTTCATGACTTTATGCTATTATATCGTTTGTCTTTATAAATAGTCCTCGAAATATCTTGTAATCTTCTCGTGCAAATGTACACGGTCGCGGCCCAGTACGTTGTGTTTGTGGCCGGGATAGATGAAGAGATCGGGATAAGTGCGTGCATCGACGCAAGCCTTTATGAACGACAGGGTATGCTGGGGCACACAGGTGTCGTCGTGGTCGTCGTGGATAATCATCAGGTGACCCTTGAGGTTGGGAGCCAAGTTCTTCAGGTTGCACTGCTTGTAGCCTTCGGGGTTGGTCTGCGGAGTGTCCATGTAGCGTTCGCCGTACATCACTTCGTAGTAGCTCCAGTCGATGACGGGGCCGCCTGCCACGCCCACCTTGAAGAGGTTGGGGTAGCGCAACATCAGGGCCGTGGTCATGTGGCCGCCGAAGCTCCAGCCGTGCACGCCAATGCGGTTGCCGTCCACGTAGGGCAGCGACTGAAGGAACTCGACGCCTTTCACCTGGTCTTTGCCTTCCTCGATGCCGAGGTGGCGGAAGGTGCAGTTTTCAAACTCCAGGCCGCGGTTCGAACTGCCTCGGTTGTCGAGGGTAAAGAGGATGTAGCCCTTGTTGGCCATATAGAGGTCCCAGCCGCGGGCGGCGTAGTTCCAGTTGTTGACAATCAGCTGGGCGTGCGGGCCGCCGTAGACGTAGACAATTGCAGGATATTTCTTCGTCGGGTCGAAGTCGGCGGGCTTGATGATGCGGTAGTAGAGGTCGGTCTTGCCGTCGGCAGCCTTGAGGGTACCTACTTCCACGCTGGGCATCTTGAAGCCTTCGAAGGGATTGGCGGCGGTGAGCAGGCGAACGGTCTCCTTGCCGTTGGCAGTGGATGTGATGTCGATGACGCGAGGTGCATCGGGGGCCGACCAGTTGTCCAGCAGGTAGGTGCCCGAGGCAGAGAGTTGCGCGTTGTGCACACCCTGACCGTTGTCTATCGGAGTCAGCTTGCCGTTGGCAATGCTTACCTTATATATATTGCTCTGCAGGGGCGACTCTTTGGTGGCGGCGATGATGACTTCCTTCTTCTTGGCGTTGAAGCCCAGGATGCTCTGTACGAGCCATTCACCCGAAGTGAGCTGTACGCCTGCGGCTCCGGCGGGAGTCTTTCCCTTTCCGGCCTTCTCGATAGTCTTCCACAGTTTCTCTACCTCTCCTTTGGTGAGCTTCTGGGGCTGGATGGCGTGGAGTTGCTTCAGGTCGTACAGATAGAGGTGGTTGTAACCGTCGCATTGACTTTGGTAGATGAACTTGTTGCTATCCCACGGCAGGAACTGGATGGGGTTCTGCGGCTCCACATACTTGGGATGCGTCTCCTCGATGAGCACCTGCATCAGTTCGCCCGATGCGGCGTTGTATTGGCAGAGCTTGGAGTGGTTCTGGTCGCGGTTCAGCTCAATGAGGAAGAGCGACTTCTCGTCGGCTGCCCACGCGATGTTGGTGAAGTAGCGGTCGGTGGGGTCGCCTGTGTTCAGGTAGACGGTCTGGCCGTTGGCAGGGTTGTAGATGCCCACCTGTACCTTATGGCTCGTCATGCCGGCCATGGGGTAGCGGATGTTGTTCACCTCACCCACACGTGCGGTGATGTCTACCAGCGGATATTGGGTTACCATCGATTCGTCCATGCGGTAGAAGGCCAGCAGCGTGCCTTTCGGGCTCCAGAAGGTGCCTTTGGAGATGCCGAACTCGTTGCGGTGAACCGATTGTCCGCACACGATGCCTTCGGGTTCGTCGGTCACCTGCTTGTTGTCCACGTAGAGGTTGTTTTTCAGGGTGTAGGCCACGTGTCCGCCTGCCACGGTATAGTCCGTGTTGGCGGCCTGCTTGTCAAAAGTCAGGACATTGGTAGCCTTTCCTGCCTTCCAGTCGTAGGTGATGTATCGGCCGGGCAGGGCGATGAGGAGTTTCGTTTGGTCTTCCCACGGCAGCTGTACGTTGTAGAGGTGCGACAGCTTGCCCAGCTTTTCGGCTTCGAGTGCCTGGTTGATGCTTTCACGGGTCGTGAGCAATGTCTCCTTACCGTTCTTGGGGTTGACGGCCACGAGGGAGTCGATGCCCGGCTTGATGCACTGGTCGCCCCACCACTGCAGGCCGTAGAGGCTCTCGGCGTAGCGGTAGGTTGCTCCGCCGGGGATGAGGTCTTCCAGCGTGGGGTATTTCAGTTCGTTCGTTGCAGTTTCTTGTGCCATAATGGATGTTCCTGATAAGGCGGGCACGGCAAGCAGCAGTGCGATGATGCCTTTACTGATGATCTTCATATTCTTGTGGGTTATGGGTATTATCTGTTTCATTACTTTCTTTTCGGAAGCCTTTCACCTCCACTCGTCCCAATGGGGCCGTTTTGCTCTGAATGGTAGCGCTGAGGCGGGCAAAGGCGGAAAACAGTTCGTCGAACTGCTGTTCGTAATTCTCCCTGTCGGATGAAATGTCTTCTTCAAGATACTCGATGCGTTTGCGCAACTCTTCCAACTCCTGTTTCGGAGCATGGGTCAGCAGATATTGTCTCATGCGGACGAAGGCGCGCATGATATTGATGTTGACCTGGATGGCGCGGGGACTGTTCAGCAATCCGGAAAGCATGGCTACGCCTTGTTCTGTAAAGGCAAAAGGTGCATAGCGCAGTCCTCCTTTGTTTGAGGTGCCAAATTGGCACCTCAATTTGATTGTCAATGAGTTAAGCTCTTCATTGGAGAGCTGGAAGAGGAAATCTTCAGGGAAACGTATCATGTTTCTCCTGACAATCCGCTTGAGATATTTTGTTTCTACCTCATACATCTCAGCCAAGTCAAAGTCCAGCATTACCTTCTGTCCTCTGATTTCGTATATCTTGTTTTCTATGACTGACAGTTCGTCCATGGAAATTCCGTTGCCGCCTTATGAAACGTTATTGTTTATCTCTTTCTCTTCTTTTCCTTTCAGGGTACGACTCGCCCGAACGCGGTTTGCGTTCGCTCTTGAAGTCTTTCTTGAACTCCTTCTTTTCACGCGGAGCGAAGTCTCTCCGTTCGCCCCGGGGCTTGAACTCTTTCTTCTCGCCATCGCCAAAACTGCGCCGTTCGCGGGGCTTGGAGTCTTTGCGGGCGGCAGGGCGTGATTCACGCTGTTCTTTTTTCAACTCTTCGCCTTCGGCGCGGAAATCCTTGTACTTGCCGTCGAAGATTTCGTATTTGCGGAACTGGCATTCCAGAGCACCGTTGAAGAGCGGAATGCGTGCGCTGGCCTTCAGGCCTATCTGGTCGAAACATTCGTCACGGTAAGAGAGTATCCAAGCGGTGTTGCCCGTAAAGGCGTGTTTCAGGCGTTCGCCTATCATCTCGTAGAGGCCCAGCAGGTCGTCCGTTGAGATGCGTTCGCCGTAGGGCGGGTTGGTGATGATGATGGATTTCTCCTGCGGCTGCTCGAATTGCTGGAAGGGTTGCAACTTTAGGACGATATCTTTTGTGACTCCAGCCGCCTTGACGTTGCGGGTGGCTATCTCGTTGGCTTTCGGATTGTTGTCGTAGCCGTATATCTTGTGGGCGAACTCACGCTCCTGGCTGTCGTCGTTGTAGATGGCGTCGAAGAGGTCGCGGTCGAAGTCGGGCCACTTCTCGAAGGCAAATTCCTGACGGAAGACGCCGGGTGCGATGTTGCGGGCGATGAGGGCTGCTTCTATGGGGATGGTACCCGAACCGCACATGGGGTCAATGAGGTCGCATTCTCCCCTCCATCCTGTCATCAGAATCATGCCAGCGGCCAGCACTTCGTTCAGCGGAGCCTCGACGGCTTCCTGGCGATAGCCGCGGCGGTGGAGTGACTCGCCGCTCGAGTCGAGCGACAAGGTGCAGGAGCTTTCGGCGATGTGGATGTTGAGCAGCACGTCGGGCTTGCTGATGCGCACGTTGGGCCGCTTGCCGGTCTTCTCGCGGAAATAGTCGACGATGGCATCCTTCACGCGGTAGGACACGAACTTGCTGTGGCGGAACTCCTCGCTGAACACGACGGCGTCAACGGCAAACGATTTGTCTATCGTCAGATAGTCTTCCCAGCGGATGGCTTTCACCTCGTTGTACACCTCGTCGGCATCGTGGGCGGTGAAGTGCTTCAACGGCTTCAGGATGCGGACGGCGGTACGCAGGCAGAAGTTGGCTTTGTAAAGCATTGCTTTGTCGCCCGTAAAAGATACCATTCTCCGGCCTATCTCTATGTTATCGGCACCCAGTTCCGTCAGTTCCTGTGCCAGTACTTCTTCCAGACCTTGGAAGGTCTTGGCTATCATCTCAAAAGAAGGTTGTTCGTTCATTTCTATTTATTTCAGATTTCAGAATTCAGATTTCAGTGTTCCTTTCCCTCGTGTGCCTTCATTTCTTGGCCTTGGTCTGTACGATGCGTGCGCCGGCAGGAACGTTTTCGGTTACCCAGATGTTGCCGCCTACGGTAGCGCCGCGCCCCACGGTGATGCGCCCCAGGATGGTGGCGTTGGAGTAGACAATGACGTCGTCTTCCAGAATGGGATGGCGGGGAATTCCCTTGATGGGCTTGCCGTCGGCATCGAGCGGGAAGCTCTTGGCTCCCAAGGTGACGCCCTGGTAGAGCTTGACATTGTTGCCGATGATGCAGGTTTCGCCGATAACCACGCCTGTGCCGTGGTCGATGGTGAAGTGATGTCCAATCTGCGCGCCTGGATGGATGTCGATGCCCGTCTCGCTATGCGCCATTTCGGTGATGATGCGGGGGATGAGGGGCACGCCGAGGCACAGCAGCTGGTGGGCCATGCGGTAGTTGCTGATGGCGCGGATGGCCGGATAGCAGCTGATGACTTCGCCGAAGGAGTGGGCGGCGGGGTCGCCGTTGTACGCGGCTTCGACGTCGGTGGCCAGGATGCGGCGCATTTCAGGCAGGGTGGCGATGAAGCCCGCCGCCTTTTCGGCGGCCGACTGACGGAGCTGTTCGCTGCAGCATCCTTCTTCCTGTTCGTCGTTGGCAAAGCAGAGGCCTGCCAGAATCTGTTCGGCCAGCAGGTCAAACAATTGCTCTACATAGACACCGATGTGGTACTTCACCGTGCGGCTGTTCACGTTCGATATGCCGAAGTAGCCGGGGAAGACGATGGCGCGTGTCAGTTCGACAATCTGTTGCAACACCTTGCCCGACGGGAGCGGGTTGCCGTCCGTGTGCTGGTGGAAAAGGCCTTTGTAGGATTCGCTTTCCGAAAGCTCGTCTACCGTCCGTGCCAAGATGTGGGTAAAATTGAATGGACTCATCCGAATATCCTTATATATGGTTCAAAGTGGCAACAAAGGTAGCAAAAACTTGCCAAATATCCTACATCTTGTTCATTTATAGCTCGCTCGGACGCAATCCGAAGGATTTGCAGGTCATTTCCTTTACCCGTATGCGCCACACCAGTACGTTGCGCACGGCCGGGTCGCCCATGGTGCAGGGATAGTCGGTGTAGTGCTTCATCAGGAGGGTCAGGATGCGGCGTTTCTCGTCCAGGTCGTCCACGAACTCCACCTGCCCGCGGCAGATGACGCTGCGGCTCTTCATGCTGTACGAGCAGGCCACCTGCTGGTGCATCCACACCAGTTCGTGTCCGTCGCAGAAGGTGATGCACACATCGGGATGCCGGCGGACCATTTCAAGTTTGCCGCCTTCGGGGCCGGAGTGCAGGTAGATGATGCCTTCCTCGTATGCAAAGTTCATGGGAAGGACGTAGGGACGGCCTTCCTGGTCGGTGATGCCCACCATGCAGTAGGGGCAGCTGCGGATGATTTTTTCTATTTCTTGAGAATCTGTGATGCTGATAGTTTTCATGTGTCTGTTTTTACGGCAAAGTTACAGGTTTGCGGGTAAAAAACAAGGAGAATGTGTCGATATCATGGGAAAATAGTAAACAACATCCTCCTTCTCCTGCCCTTCGGAAAGAGAGGAAAGGCCTTTGGAAGCAGGCGGACAGGCGGTGTACGCTTTTGTCTGTTTGGGGACTTTTATACCTTAATTAAATGCGCCTGGCGGGGCAGGCATCTTTTTTAAGACCCGATTGCATTTTTTCGCTAAAATTCTTTGCTCATGTCCGATTTGTCTATAGGTTTGCAGGCTTCATGAGAGAGAGATGGGTCATTGCGCGCAGACTTACTTTTTTTCTGATAAAAAATCATTAAATTAAAAAAGTTACATGAAATTCAAAACCCTTTTCCCGCTATTCAGCTTGCTGGTGCTGTTCGCCTTTGGTGCGTGTAAGGACGACGAGGAAGCCAACAGCTCATACCTGGACCTTAGCAAGCAAGTACTGACGCTGACCGAAGGCGAAGTTACCACTTCTACCTTCTCCTTCAGTGTGAAGGCATCCGATGCCAACATTCCTTACCTGTGTCTTTATGTGGACAAGAACACGGTCGACCACGTTTCGAAGGGCGAACTGCCTGCCTATCTGATGGACGACCTCAAGAAGCAGGCCGAAGACAAAGGCACCCCCTTCGAGCAGTATGTCGCTTCCATCAGCCTGAAAGGCGACCAGAGCGTCAAGATAGAGAACCTGTTGCCGGGGCGCATCTACGAACTGGTGGCGTTTGCCGTGGACGGGACACGCATGGCTGAAGAGGCCGAATACCTGTTCTTCCAGACAGACATTGCCGAGTCGGTGGATTGCTCGTTTGACATCCAGGCGACGGCCACCTCGAATGCTGCGGAGTTCATCGTGAAGCCGTCCAATAAGGAAGTGGACTACTATTTCTGCACCTTCCCCAAGGCTACGTATCAGCAGGCGGCCGATATGGGATGGGACGATTTGCAGATTCTGAATGCCTACTTCAGTGAAGAAATGAACTATCGGGTATCCCAGCTGGCTCCCGACGGTCGTGTCACTCCCGAAGTGGTGGACCAGCTTCTGCAACAGCTTTTCCACCAGGGCGACCTGACTCTGACGGCCTCGGGCCTCCAGAGCAAGACGGAGTATGTATGGATGGCAGCAGCCTTCAAGACGGTGGAAGTGGACGGCGCCTTGACCTTCGTCATCGTGTCCGAACCTCAGAAGGACGTCTATACCACCAAGGAGGGCGACACCAGCATGATAGACATGAAGTTCGACATCCAGGTGACGGATGTAACCGCCACGTCGGCCAAGATCAAGGTTGTGCCCGAAAACTTGGAGCAAACCTACATCTTGTGCTACGACCCTTACGACGAGACGACCAAGAACATGACTCCGATGCAGATTGCCGAGCAGTTTGTCAGATCGCAGGGCCCGTTCGTAGGCTTTGTAGTGAAGAGCGGCATACAGGAAGCGCCTGCCGCCACACTGACTCCCGGCGTGAAGCACTATGTGCTGGCTTTTGCCTACAACGTGGGTACGGGCATCGTCAGCGAGCCGCAATGCTACGAGTTCAATGCCGCTCCGTCGGACGGCGACCCCTCGCAGATGACGTTCACTTACAGCATCAATTCGCTTTCGCCCTATCAGGTGGACTTCAACATCCTTCCTTCCGACGAGACTTTGCCCTATACCAGCCTTCTGATGCCCGACGAAGACTACAACGAGGCCAAAGCCAAGGCTTCCATCGAGGAAGAAGTGAAGCTGGCCTACCAGGAAAGCCTGCGCTTCGACCCCGAGAAGCCCATGAGCACCTTCCTGTATGAAAGCTACTATCGTCCGGGTTCCCGTTACGGCAACGTCTACAAGAATCTTGTGCCGGGCCGCTCGTATACGCTGAGCTACTTTGCGCTGGACAACGAGGGAAAGGTGGCACGCGTACAGGCCGACAAGTCGTTCATCACTGCTCCCCAATTCTCGGATGCACAAATCAAGGGTGAGTGTTTGGGCTACTTCGACGGTGACAAGGAAGCCGGCAAGATTTTTGGTGATTCGGCAGCTACGGCAGGGCGTGCCATCGTCGTGATGCGCTTTGAGCCCTCAGAAAATACTCAGGCCCCCAAGTACATCTTCGTGGACAAGATTTACGAACAGATGAGCGATATAGAACTGTACACTTCCTTTAACTGGACCAGCATTTCGGCCGAGCAACATTATTATGCGTATGTCTTGAGTGACTGGAATGCCAGCTATTCCTGCTTCATGTCCGTTAAGGACGATAAGGGCATTGACAGTAAGGTAGAACGTCTGTCCATCGGCCAGCTGATTCAGTCAAAAGCGGGAAGCATCGACGAGCTGAAGAAAATCATCGAAGGCGCCAATGCGGATACCAAGGCTTTGAAACTGCCCAACCGGAAGATTGATACTCCGGCTGAACGTGCAGGCGGCGAACAGGCACAGGTTCCGTACCGTCCGTCCGAAGTGCGTCAGACCGTTGTCGGCCAGCCGATGAAGTTCGGCCGCGAATTCTACCTGCCGGTGGCCCGTCCTGTGAAGAAATAACTCTATATCCCAATCCATTTTAAACAAGAAAACATGAAACTTAAACTGATATATCTGTTGTCGTTCTTCTGTCTGCTCATGGCCGGCTGTAGCGACGACGACCCTGCATTGACACTCTCGCAGACCGAATTCAAGGAAATCTCCAACGAAGGAGGCCTCTGCAAGATAGAGATTGCCACCAACAACGAATGGACCGCCACCAGTGACAACGACTGGTGCAAGGTGTCGAAGGAAGAAGGTGTGCTGAGCCACACGCTGGTAGTGGAAGTGGAAGGCAACCTGGGAGAGGCGCGTACGGGCCGGGTGACCGTCAGTTCGCTCGGTGCCGATTACGTCATCACCATCAGCCAGCAGGGCTTGGAAGAAGGAAAAGAACTGAAATACCGCATTCCCATCGTCTTCCACATCATCTATGCCGACGAGAACGACTCTACCCAAAACCTTCCGGCATCGTCGGTCTATGCGATGCTTGACGACGTGAACCGCATGTACCGCAATGCGGGCGGCGCCAATGCGGTAGACCTGAACATGGAGTTCGTCCTGGCCGAAACCGACCCGCAGGGCAACCTGCTGAAGGAGCCGGGTATCGACCGCGTGAAGTGGCTGACTGCCGAACTCGACCCTACGGACGTCATGGAAGACAACACGCGTAAGTACGTGCACTTCCTGTGGGAGCCCAACGACTATGTCAACGTGCTGTTATACCGCTTCACTTCGGGCAACATTCTGGGTATCTCCACCTTCCCCTACACCACGGCTTCCCATCCGATGGAGGGAACCGATGTATTGCCTGACATGAACATCACGCTGGCCAACCTCACCTACGTGCGCGGCGTGTCCATCAACAGCTCCTTCGTGGGCAATGTAGACGATGCCCTCACCCCTTATGCTCCCGAGAGCTACAAGGAGATCATTACCAAGCAGGTGGACGACGGCATCACGCTGGCCCACGAGCTGGGACACTACTTCGGCCTGCGCCACGCCTTTTCCGAGTCGAATGTAGGATGTATGGATACGGATTTCTGCGGAGATACGCCGAGCTATAACTATCAGGACTATACGACGTTTGTGCAGGGCATCTACCAACAGATGAGTGTGGAAGGCTATGCCGCCACGTTCGACTGGGAGAGCCTCTTCAAGCGTACGAACTGCCGCACCGGCGAAGAGTTCACCTCGCACAACATCATGGACTATGCCTACAGCTACCTGGACGAGTTTACGGCCGACCAGCGTCTGCGCGTGCGCCACGTGCTGGACTACAGCCCCATGATTCCGGGTCCGAAGCAGACGCGCGCCTACCTGAGCACGAAAGCGGTGTCCGACGGTCCGATGGACCTGCCGTTCTCTGTGTCCAACTGTGGTCCGCGCGGCCTGATGCTGAAACACTGATCAGTCTGTTCGTATAAGGAACCATCTATAAAGCAGGCGTTTCCTGCGGTGGAACTCCAGTTCCCCGCACAGGAAACGCCTGTTTCTTATGGTAGGAAACGCCCGTTCCCCTTGAAGGAAACAGGCGTTCCCTTTAAATGGTAACGGTCGTTCCCTTCAATGGTAACGACCGTTTCCTTATAGGGGATACAGCTTCGCCCGCCTTGGCGCGGTGGCATCTCCTTATGCTTCGAGGGCAAAGTCCAGTTGCTTCTTTTCGAGGTTGGCACGAGCTACACGCACCGTGATGGGGTCGCCCAGGCTGTAGGTGCGGTTCTTGCGGCGGCCGCGCAGGCAGTAGTTCTTTTCGTCGAACTCGTAGTAATCGTCGTCCAGGTCGCGGATGGGTATCATGCCCTCGCACTTGTTCTCGTTCAGCTCCACATAGAGGCCCCATTCGGTGACGCCCGAGATGACGCCGTCGTACACCTGGCCGAGGCGTTCGGTCATAAATTCCACCTGCTTGTACTTCACACTGGCGCGTTCGGCGCTGGCAGCCAGCTGCTCCATGGCGCTGGAGTGCTCGCACAGGGCTTCGTACTTCTTCTCGCTGACGCTGCGGCCGTGCTCGTCCAGATATTTGGTAAGCAGGCGGTGTACCATCATGTCGGGATAGCGGCGGATGGGCGAAGTGAAGTGCGTGTAGTAGTCGAAGGCCAGACCGTAGTGGCCGATGTTGTGCACGGAGTAGCGTGCCTTCTGCATGGCGCGGATGGAGACGGTTTCGATGAGGTTTTCCTCCTTCTTGCCCTGGATGTCGTCCAGCAGGTGGTTGATGGACTTTGATACGTCGGCCTTCGTGCCCGTGGTACGAAGCTTGTAGCCGAAGCGGGCGATGAACTGGGCCAGCGTGTCGAGCTTCTCGGGGTCGGGCAGGTCGTGGATGCGGTAGGGGAATACCTTGGCCTTCTTGCCCTTGGGCACGCGGCCTATCTTCTCGGCCACGGTGCGGTTGGCCAGCAGCATGAATTCCTCGACCAGCTTGTTGGCGTCCTTCGATACCTTGAAATAAACACTGATGGGTTTGCCCTTCTCGTCTATCTCGAACTTCACTTCGTAGCGGTCGAAGTTGATGGCTCCGGCGGCGAAGCGGCGTTCGCGCAGCTGCTTGGCCAGGCGGTCCAGCTGGAGCACTTCTTCCTTGTAGTCGCCTTCGCCCGTTTCGATAATCTGCTGGGCCTCTTCGTAGGTGAAGCGGCGGTCGCTCTTGATGACGGTGTGCACTACGCGGGCATCCTTCACCTCGGCCTTGTCGTTCATCTGGAAGACGACAGAGTAGGCCAGTTTCTCCTCGTCGGGGCGGAGGGAGCAGATGTAGTTGCAGAGGCGTTCGGGCAGCATGGGGATGGTGCGGTCCACGAGGTAGACCGACGTGGCGCGCTTCTCGGCCTCCTTGTCGATGAGGCTGCCTTCCTTGACGTAGTGGGTCACGTCGGCAATGTGTACGCCCACTTCCCACAAGCCGTCCTTCAGGCGGCGGATGGAGAGGGCGTCGTCGAAGTCCTTGGCGTCCTTGGGGTCGATGGTGAAGGTCGTGACGGAGCGGAAGTCCTCGCGGCGGGCTATCTCTTCGGCGGGAATCTCGTCGGGGATGCGTTCGGCGGCCTTCTCCACGGCTGTCGGGTAGCTGTAGGGCAGGCCGTATTCGGCCAGGATGGCGTGCATCTCGGTGGTGTTGTCGCCCGCACGGCCCAGGATGTCGATAACCTGTCCGATGGGGTTCTTGGCCTTGTCGGGCCATTCGATGACCTTCACCACGGCCTTGTCGCCGCTCTTGCCGCCTTTCAGCTTGTCTTTGGGGATGAAGATGTCGTTGGCCAGCGTGCGGTTTTCGGTGACGAGGAAGGCATACGACTTGGTCACTTCGAGCGTGCCCACAAAGGTGTCGTTGGCCCGCTCCAGTATTTCGATGACCTCACCTTCGGCACTGCGTCCGCGGCGTTTGGCATAGAAGGCTATCTTCACGCGGTCGCCGGCCATGGCGTGGGCCGAGTTGCGTTCGGCAATGAAGATGGGGTCGCCTCCGCCGTCGGGGATGAAGGAGTTCTTGCCGTTGCTCTTGCGCTGGAAGATACCCGTCATCTCCACACCGTGGAGGTTGAGTTTGTATTTGTTCTTTTCCGTTTCGTTGATGTAGTCGTCGTCCTGCAACTCGTGAAGGACGTCCATACAAAGCATTTTCAGCGGATGGGTGGTCAGGTGCAGCTGTTCGAAGATGTATTTCAGCGGTAGTACTTCGCCCTGCTTCTGGTGGAAGAAGTCGAGCACGGCCTTGACAAGCTCTTTCTTGGTCATGCGTTTGCCGGCCTTCTTTTCTTTCTTTTCTTTTTTCTTTCCCATAATGGTAGATTGTTTTATCAGGTTTGGTGGGATGAACCCTTGCAAAGATAACAAACTTTTGCATTCGGTAGTTCAGACTGTTTCTAAATTCTTGTCTTTGTGCAGAATTTGCAGGCCAAAAGGAGAGTGATAACAGATTTGTCGTATCTTTGCTTCTCCTTTCAGAAATAAATTTGTAAGATGAAAGAAAGAAAAGAAAAGTCCGAAGAGGCGGCCCGCGAGGCCGGCATCTATCGGGTGACCCTTGTGGGCAGCGTGGTCAATCTGCTGCTGCTTGTGTTCAAGTTTGTGGCGGGTATCCTGGGGCACAGTGCCGCCATGCTGGCCGATGCCGTCCATTCGTTGTCCGACTTTGTGACGGACATCATCGTCATTGTATTCGTACGCATCTCGTCCAAGCCCGAAGACGAGGGACACGACTACGGGCATGGCAAGTATGAAACGCTGGCAACGGCCATTATCGGCCTGATACTGCTGTTCGTGGGCTTCGGCATCCTGTGGAACGGAGCCACATCCATCTGGCACTTCTGGCAGGGGGGTGAACTGAAGGAACCCGGCATGCTGGCCCTGTGGGCGGCGCTGGTTTCCATCGTCTTCAAGGAACTGCTTTACCAATATACCGTCTTCAAGGGACGCCGGCTGAACTCGCAGGCCGTGGTGGCCAACGCCTGGCACCATCGGAGCGACGCACTTTCGTCCATCGGTACGGCCATCGGCATCGGCGGCGCCATCCTGCTGGGCGAGCACTGGCTCATACTGGACCCGCTGGCGGCGGTAGTGGTCAGCTTCTTTATCATGAAGGTGGCCATCCAGCTGCTGATACCCTGTGTCGAGGAGCTGCTCGAGAAGTCGCTTCCGGCCGAAGTGGAGGAGAAAATCAAGCAGGAAATCCTGTCCTTCCCCGGCGTCACTTCGCCCCATCACCTGCGTACACGGCGGATAGGCAGCAGCTACGCCATCGAGGTACATATCCGCATGAACGGCAAAATCACGCTGGAGGAGGCTCATCGCACGGCTACCGCCATCGAGAACCGTCTGAAGGGCGAGTTCGGCAGCCGGACCTACATCAACATACACGTGGAGCCGGAGAAATAACCATCATAAAAGACAGAGGATGAAACAGACCATTCTGATAACAGGAGCCAGCGGCTTCATCGGTAGCTTTCTGGTGGAAGAGGCCTTGCACCGCGGCATGGACACGTGGGCGGGCGTCCGCGCGTCGAGCAGCCGCAAGTATCTGCAGGAGCCGGGGCTGCACTTCCTGGAGCTGGACTTTGCGCATGCCGACCGCCTGTGCGAGCAGCTCAAGGCCCATCGGGAAGCTCATGGAGCGTTCGACTATGTGGTGCATTGCGCAGGCGTCACCAAGTGCATCGACCCTGCCGACTTCGACCGCGTGAACTACGGCCAGACGCGGACGCTGGTCGAGACCTTGCGCAGCCTCGGCATGACGCCCCGCCAGTTTGCCTTCATCAGCACGCTGAGCGTGTTCGGCCCTGTTCACGAAGATACCTACGAGCCCATCCGCGAGAGCGACACGCCGCAACCGAATACGGCCTACGGGCGGAGCAAGCTGAAGGCCGAACGCTATCTGTTGGGACTGGACGGCTTTCCTTGCGTCATCTACCGCCCCACGGGCGTCTACGGGCCGCGCGAACGCGACTACTATCTCATGGCCGAGTCCATCAAACGGCACGTGGATCTGTCGGTGGGCTACCGGCGGCAGGACCTGACTTTCGTGTATGTGAAGGACGTGGTGCAGGCCGTCTTCCTCGGCATCGAGCGCGAAGTGTCGGGGCGTGCCTACTTCCTGTCGGACGGGCAGGTGTATGCCAGCCGCACTTTTTCCGACCTGATTTGCCGCGAACTGGGTAATCCGCTGATTATTCGCATCAAGTGTCCGTTGTTTCTATTAAAAGTCGTATCTTTGCTGGCCGAACGGTGGGCTGCCTTGCGCAAGACGACCAGCACGCTCAACGGCGACAAGTATAATATAATGAAACAACGCAACTGGCAGTGCGACATCGCGCCCGCCGTCCGCGAGCTGGGCTACCGGCCCGCCTACGACCTGGACCGCGGCGTGACGGAGACCATTGCCTGGTACAAGAAAGAAGGATGGCTTTAGATATATTCAAGATGGTAGATACCCGCAAGGGGCTGTTTGCGATAGAGAAGGTGTCGCTCATCTACAACCTGCTCACGTCGATACTGATACTGTTCCTGTATCAGCGGATGGACCATCCCTTGCACATGCTGGGAGATCGTGTGCTGATAGCGGGTATGACTTTCTTGCTGATGTACCTCTACCGCCTGGCGCCCTGCAAGTTCTCTGCTTTCGTACGCGTGGTGATTCAAATGTCACTCCTGTCCTATTGGTATCCCGACACGTACGAGTTCAACCGCCTCTTCCCCAATCTGGATCATATATTTGCTTCGGCCGAGCAGTGGCTCTTTGGCGGGCAGCCTGCCATTTGGTTTGCCGAGCGTCTGCCCTACATGTGGGTGAGCGAGCCGCTCAACATGGGTTACTTTTTCTACTATCCCATGATGCTGGTCATCGTGCTGTGGTACTTCATCCGCCGCTTCGACCTGCTGGAGAAGATTTCTTTTGTCATCATCTCCTCCTTCTTCCTCTATTACTTCGTCTATATCTTCGTGCCCGTGGCAGGACCTCAGTTCTATTTTCCGGCTATCGGCATGGAGAATGTTCTGAACGGTGTATTTCCATCCATCGGCGATTACTTCAACCACAATCAGGAGCTGTTGCCGGGGCCGGGCTACGAGCATGGTTTCTTCTATAATCTGGTGGAGAGTTCACAACAGGTGGGCGAGCGTCCTACGGCCGCCTTTCCCTCGTCGCACGTAGGTATCTCTACCATCCTGATGATTATGGCCTGGCGTGGTAGCCGCTGGCTTTTTGCCTGCCTTATGCCTTTCTATGTACTGCTCTGTTGTGCCACGGTCTATATCCAGGCACACTATCTCATCGATGCCATTGCGGGCTTCATCACGGCTTTCGGGCTGTATGTGCTCACCACGTGGATGTTCAAGCGCTGGTTTGCGCAGCCTTTGTTTCGCTGACGGCATCTTCCCTTGCCGGCCTTCCCTTCTTCGGGCACCGGCTTTCTTCCATCAAAAAAGGTCGTATCTTTTGCCTCAAAACATTGCTTTCTTTGCAGGAAAACATTGCTTTTTCTGGGGCAAAAGATACGACCTTTTCAGCGGGCGGCTTGGCTCAGAGGCCGAAGAACTTCCGCCCTATCTCGTCGAAGATGGCATAGAGCTCTTCCTTCGTCTCGGCGCGGAGCATGGCGATGCGTGTGTCGCGGAAGTTGGGCAGACCCTTGAACAGGGGGCTGGCGGCCAGGTGGCGGCGCACGTGGAGGATGCCGCGGCGTTCGTCCAGCAGGTTGACGCTGTCTTCCACCTCCTGGCGGAGCACGCCCATGCACCATTCGGGCGTGAGCGGGGGCAGCGGTTCGCCCGTCTCCAGGTAGTGCTTCACTTCCTTGAATATCCATGGCCGCCCGAAGCTGGCACGGCCTATCATGATGGCGTCCACACCGTAGCGCTCGAAGCACTCGAAGGCACGTTGCGGGGTGGTGACGTCGCCGTTGCCGATGATGGGGATGTGTATGCGCGGGTTCCGTTTCACCTCGCCGATGAGGGTCCAGTCGGCCTCGCCCGTGTACATCTGTGCGCGGGTACGGCCGTGGATGGTCAGGGCGCTGATGCCGCAGTCCTGCAACTGCTCGGCCAGGGTGACGATAATCTTGTGCTCGGCATCCCAGCCGAGGCGGGTCTTCACGGTAACGGGTATCTTCACCGCATCGACCACGGCGCGGGTGATCTCCAGCATCAGCGGGATGTTCCGGAGCATGCCCGCTCCGGCTCCCTTGCCCGCCACGCGCTTCACGGGGCAGCCGAAGTTGATGTCGAGGATGTCAGGGCGTGCCTGTTCCACAATCTTGGCGGCTTCGACCATCGTGGCCGTGTCGCGTCCGTATATCTGGATGGCCACGGGGCGCTCCTCGTCGCTGATGTTGAGCTTCTGCTCCGTCTTGCTGACGGAACGTATCAGGGCATCGGCCGAAACGAACTCGGTATATACCATGTCGGCGCCGAAGCGCTTGCACATCAGGCGGAAGGCGGGGTCGGTGACGTCCTCCATCGGGGCGAGGAGCACGGGGCGCGGACCCAGGTCTATGTTGGCTATTTTCATATTCTGTTGCGTTTAGGCTGCAAAAGTACGGAAAAATATCTACCTTTGCCACATAACTGATAAAAAGACATGGAACTGAAAGACTTTGAGATAATGGCCCCCGTCGGCTCGCGCGAGTCGCTGGCCGCCGCCATACAGGCCGGAGCGAACTCCATCTACTTCGGCATCGAGAACCTGAACATGCGTGCCCGTTCGGCCAATACGTTCACCATCGACGACCTGCGCGAGATAGCCCGCACGTGCGACGAGCATGGCATGAAGAGCTACCTCACCGTGAATACCATCATCTACGACCAGGACATCCCCCTGATGCGTACCATCGTGCGTGCCGCCAAGGAGGCCGGCATCTCGGCCATCATTGCCGCCGACGTGGCCGTGATGACCTATGCCCGCGAGATAGGGCAGGAGGTGCACCTCAGCACGCAGCTCAACATCAGCAACGTGGAGGCCCTGCGCTTCTACGCCCAGTTTGCCGACGTGGTGGTGCTGGCGCGCGAACTCAACCTGGACCAGGTGGCCGAAATCTACCGCCACATCTGCGAAGAGAATATCTGCGGCCCGTCTGGCCAACGTATCCGCATCGAGATGTTCTGCCACGGCGCCCTGTGCATGGCCGTCAGCGGCAAGTGTTACCTGTCGCTCCACCAGATGAACAATTCGGCCAATCGTGGTGCCTGCATGCAGGTGTGCCGCCGCTCCTACATCGTGCGCGACAAGGAGACCGACGCCGAGCTGGAGATTGACAACCAGTACATCATGTCGCCCAAGGACTTGAAGACCATCCACTTCATGAACAAGATGATGGATGCGGGCGTGCGGGTGTTCAAGATAGAAGGCCGTGCGCGCGGCCCTGAGTATGTGCGCACCGTGGTGGAGTGCTACAAGGAAGCCATCCGCGCCTACCTGGACAATACCTTTACGGACGAGAAGATAGAAGAGTGGAACCGCCGCCTGGCTACGGTCTTCAACCGCGGCTTCTGGGACGGCTACTACCTGGGCCAGCGTCTGGGTGAGTGGACGAAAAACTACGGTTCGGCGGCCACGGAGCGCAAGATATACGTGGGCAAGGGCATCCGCTACTTCTCCAACATCGGTGTGGCCGAGTTCCTCGTCGAGGCGGCCGAGGTCAGTGTGGGCGACAAGCTGCTCATCACCGGTCCCACGACCGGCGCCGAGTACGTCACGCTGGAGGAGGCGCGCGTTGATTTGAAACCTGTCCAGACCGTCCACAAAGGTGAACACTTCTCCATGAAGTCCGTCAAGATACGCCCCAGCGACAAGCTCTACAAGCTGGTCAGCCTCGAGGAGCTGAAGCGGTTCAAGGGGCTGGATGTGGAACATCAGCGAGGATAATAAATTTAATAATATGGCAGAAAAATACATCTACGAGCTGGAAATGAAGGTGCGCGACTACGAGTGCGACCTGCAGGGCATTGTGAACAACGCCAACTACCAGCACTACCTGGAACATACGCGCCACGAGTTCCTTACTTCCGTGGGCATCAGCTTCGCCGCCCTCCACGAGCAGGGTGTCGACCCTGTAGTGGCCCGCATCAGCATGGCCTTCAAGACGCCGCTGAAGAGCGGCGACGAGTTCATTTCGAAGCTTTATATGAAGAAGGAAGGCATCAAGTACGTCTTCTATCAGGACATCTTCCGCAAGAGCGACGGCAAGGTGTCGTTGAAGGGCGTGGTCGAGGCTGTCTGTGTGGTAAACGGGCGGCTGAGCGAGAGTGAACTGTTCGACCGTGTCTTTGCGCCCTATCTGACACCTGCAACTGATTGAACCTTTCTTCCCACGCTTACATCTGAACACCATGAATACCGACGAACGAATTTGCAGCATTGCCCTGACCCTTTGTCCGGGCATCGGGCACATTGGTGCCAAGCGGCTGGTGGACACCGTGGGCAGTGCGGCCGAGGTGTTCCGCCTCCGCACGGAGCTGCCCGAGCGCTATCCTGATATGTTCCATACTTCTGTTGTGACTGCACTCGACAATCCTTCCGCCTTCCTCCAGGCTGAGCAGGAACTGGAGTGGGCCGAGAAAAACCGGGTGGAGTGCTTGACGCTGGCCGACGAACGCTATCCCTCGCGTCTGCGTGAATGTGAGGATGCCCCTGTCGTCTTGTATTTCAAGGGAAATGCCGATTTGAATCGCCTGCGGGTGGTCAGCATGGTGGGCACCCGCCGTGCCACCGACTATGGGAAACGCTTCTGTGCCGACTTCCTCCGCGACCTTTC
This sequence comes from Mediterranea massiliensis, assembly GCF_900128475.1. Classification (GTDB taxonomy): domain Bacteria; phylum Bacteroidota; class Bacteroidia; order Bacteroidales; family Bacteroidaceae; genus Bacteroides; species Bacteroides massiliensis_E. The sequence continues at coordinate 423,604 of NZ_LT635839.1, forward strand.
CAGCCTGTGTACCGATGTACTCGTTGTCAGCGGCCTGGCCTATGGCATCGACGTCCATGCCCATCGGGCCGCTCTGTCCAACGGCCTCTCTACCGTAGGCGTGCTGGCCCACGGGCTGGACCGCATCTATCCTGCTGTCCATCGGAAGACAGCCGTCGATATGTTGGCCGAGGGCGGCCTGCTGACGGAGTTTCCGACCGGGACCAATCCCGACCGTCACAACTTCGTGAGCCGCAACCGCATTGTGGCCGGCATGAGCGATGCCGTCATTGTGGTGGAGTCGGCAGCCAAAGGCGGTTCGCTCATCACGGCAGAGCTGGCCGAGGGCTATCACCGCGACTGCTTTGCCGTGCCCGGCCGGGCGACGGACGAATATTCTACAGGCTGCAACCAGTTGATACGCGACAACAGGGCGGCACTCATTAACGATGCGGCCGATTTTGTGAAAGCCATGAACTGGGGGCGGACTGCGGAGAGCCGCCAGAATACCCCTGTACAGCGCACTCTCTTCCCCGAACTGACGGAGGAAGAAGCGCGGGTCGTCAAGATATTGAGCCGCGATGACCTGCACATCAACACGCTGGTGGTGGAGGCCAACATTCCTGTCAACCGCATGAGTGCCCTCCTTTTCGAACTGGAGATGAAGGGAGTCGTGAAGGCGTTGGTCGGAGGTGTTTACCATCTGTTGGCGTAAGCATGAAGCATGCTGTCGGCCAGTGTCGGGAGATGGCTTCCTGACACAGTGCTTCCTGACACCCTCATGCAGTGCTTCGTCAGCCCCTCACAAAGCACTTCGTGAGGAGCCGACGAAATGGAAGGATCAGTCGTCGTATTCCGTGCGCAGGATTTCGCCTGTGGGGCTGATGTACAGCTTCAGTTCGTCGCGTCCTTTGCGCACTTCCACTTCATACCAGCTGCTGTCCGGCGTTTCCACGTAGTCGAATTCTCTGTCGTCCGGCGTGTAGCCTTGGGCGGCAAGCGCATTTTTTACGGCTTCGGGCAACTGATACACTTCCCATTCGGTACGGACCCATTGGTCTTGCCCGTTGAACTTGACTTCCTTCTCCGTGCCGTCGTGCAGGAGGGTTATCTCCAGGTAGCCGTGGTCGTAATCTTTCTCCAGAATGACAGCTCCGGGATATTTCTGGTCGATGAAGCTTTGCAGGTCGTCCGCTACGGGTACACTGCCGTTGCCTCCACCGTTTCCGTTCTGGGGACGGCCGATGATGCCGGTTTCGTTCACATAGACCTCTCTGTCGTCGTCATACCCTGTTTCGAGTTCGAAGCAATAGTAGACGCCATTGTCGCGGGTGGTGTATTTCGTTACGTCGTCGATGGCGTTGTCGCTGGCATAGTAGGGAGAGGTGCGCAGATGGTTCAGGATGTCGGTCGGAATCTTGTCCAGACTTTTGCGGCCGTATTCGGTCTTGGTGTAGACCCATTGCTGCTGGTTGTCGAACAGAATTTCGTGCTTCAGTCCGTCGGCAATGATTTCCACCTCCGTACCGTTGCTTTCGTGGTCATAGTCCACGATGCGTGCGTCGGGGAAGTTCTGGTTGAGCCAGGCCTGTATGCCGCCTTCCGGCTGCTGTGGCAGGTATTCGTGGTAATCGTTGTCTGTTTCCGCATCAATGATTTCTTTCACGAGGATGCCTTCTTCCGTGTAGTACAGGTCGACTTCGGTTTCCACGTTCCCCTCTCTCTGCCTTGCTTCAATGATATACAGCGTTTCGTTGTTGTCGTTCCGCTGGAGCTTGTCTATTTCGTTGTCGATCTGCCAGCTTGCATACGGACTTGCTTCGAAGGCAGCTTTTACGGCGTCGGGCAGCTGCTGGTAGCTGATTTCGGTTTCCGTCATGTTCCAGTGCCCTTTCATGTTGAACCATGCCGTGTTGTTGGGTTCGTGTCCGCTGGCACGTGTGCTTGCCAGATAGAAATGGGCCACGGCGTATGTGTCCTGCGTGCTCCAGGAAACATTGGTGGCGTTGGGATATTTGGCGTTGAATTCCAGAATGACGGCTTCGGGTATGTTTTCCGGGATTGGGTCGGATTGCGGGTTGTTGTCTTCCGTACAGGATGTCATCAGAGCGAAGGCTCCTGCGAGCAGGATGTAGCATAAAGGTAGAATTCTTTTCATAATCGGTTGTTTTTGGGTTAGTAATGATTTGCTTTCTCAAGCGGGTGTAGGTTGAAACTTTCTTCGGTGCAAAGAAAAGGAGTAAATTGGGAAAGAAACTGGAATTTTGTTTCAGAATGATGCTTTTTTACGGACAGCAGGGAGAGTTGAGACATACGGGCAAAAAAAATGGGCTCCGCCGAGCCCAACCTTTGTTAACCTTAAATCTAATACTATGAAAAAAATCACTGCACAAATGTAGGGGGTTTCTGTTTATCCGCCAAATTTATTGTCAGAATTACACTCTATTTTAAACAACTTTCACTATTGTTTATTGTTTGCGCACACAATAATCCTGTTGTTTGCTGTTTGCGCACACAAAATGAGGATTCATTGGTAATATCGCTTGATATATATCAAGTTGTTAAACGGGCGTTTTTGTTCAGCTTTTCTTCCAGTTGTGGAGGTTTGTCAGGGAATATAGGTTTATGTCCGTTGGAAATCAAATGTTTATTGCTGAAATCCTCTGCAAGGGTGTTGCAGGAGGATGATGGTGACGGCGTGCAGGTATTTTACCGTATGGAATTGATAAAAAAAGAACTCCCCTGCCGGAAGTTTCCGACAGAGGAGTTCGTGTTGATATTAATCAAATGTAGAAAGGAGTCTGATCAGTCTTTCAGCTTGGCGCGGATGAAGTCGCGGTTCAGGCGGGCGATGTTGCTGATGGAGACATTCTTCGGACATTCGGCTTCGCAGGCACGGGTGTTGGTACAGTTACCGAAGCCCAGTTCATCCATCTTGGCCAGCATGGCCTTGGCGCGGCGCAGTGCTTCGGGCTTGCCTTGGGGCAGCAGGTTGAGCTGGCTAACCTTGGCCGATACGAACAACATGGCGGAACCGTTCTTACATGCAGCTACGCAGGCACCGCAACCGATGCAGCTGGCGGCGTCCATAGCTTCGTCGGCAACAGTCTTCGGGATGAGGATGGCATTGGCATCCTGCGGAGCACCTGTGTTTACGCTGACGTAACCACCGGCCTGCATGATCTTGTCGTAAGCCGTACGGTCTACCATCAAGTCCTTGATGACAGGGAAACCAGCCGAACGCCAGGGTTCTACAGTGATGGTATCGCCATCGTTGAAGCGGCGCATGTAGATCTGGCAGGTCGTTGCGCCCTGTGCAGGTCCGTGCGGATGTCCGTTGATGTAGAGTGAGCACATACCGCAGATACCTTCGCGGCAGTCGTGGTCGAATACAACCGGTTCCTTGCCTTCAGAAATCAGTTGCTCGTTCAGGATGTCCAGCATTTCCAGGAAAGAAGTATCACCGGGAATGTCTTTCATCTGATAGGTTTCGAAAGCGCCTTTGGCCTTGGGGCCTGCCTGACGCCATATCTTCAGTGTAAATGATATATTTTTATCCATTTTTGTTAGTTCTTTAATTGTTCAACATTCCCGATTAGCTCTTGTAGTTACGAGTCTGTACCTTGATGGCTTCGTAAACCAGCGGCTCTTTCAGCAATACCGGAGCCTTGTCATCGCTGCCCTGGTATTCCCAGCAAGCCACGTAGAAGAAGTTCTCGTCGTCGCGCTTGGCTTCGCCTTCTTCCGTCTGATATTCTTCGCGGAAGTGACCACCGCACGATTCGTTACGGTTCAGTGCATCGTAAGCGATGAGTTCGCCCATCGTGATGAAGTCGTTCAGACGGATGGCCTTGTCGAGCTCTACGTTCATGCCTTCCTTGCTGCCCGGGATGAAGAGGTTGGTTTCGAACTCCTTGCGGATGTCTTTCAGCTTGGCCAGACCGGTCTTCAAGCCTTCGGCTGTACGGCCCATACCAACGTATTCCCACATGATGTGACCCAGTTCCTTGTGGATGGAATCTACGGACTTCTTACCCTTGATGTTCATCAGGTGGTCAATCTTGTCCTGAACGGCCTTCTCGGCTTCTGCAAATTCAGGCAGGTCGGTAGAGAAGCGGGGAACGGTGATTTGGTCGGCCAGATAGTTCTGGATGGTGTAAGGCAATACGAAGTAACCGTCGGCCAGACCCTGCATCAGGGCGGAAGCACCCAGACGGTTGGCACCGTGGTCGGAGAAGTTGCATTCGCCGATAGCGAACAGACCCTTGATGGAGGTCATCAGTTCGTAGTCTACCCAGATACCGCCCATGGTGTAGTGGATGGCCGGATAGATCATCATCGGGTTCTCGTACGGATTGACGTCGGTGATTTCCTCGTACATGTCGAACAGGTTGCCATAGCGCTGTGCTACAACATCTCTGCCCAGACGGTTGATGGCTTCGGAGAAGTCGAGGAACACGGCCAGGCCGGTGTTGTTCACGCCGTAGCCCTTGTCGCAACGTTCCTTGGCGGCACGGCTGGCCACGTCACGCGGAACCAGGTTACCGAAGGCCGGATAGCGGCGCTCCAAGTAGTAGTCGCGGTCTTCTTCGGGGATATCCTTGCCCTGCAGGGTACCTTCCTGCAGCTTCTTGGCGTCTTCGAGTTTCTTCGGGACCCAGATACGACCATCGTTACGCAGAGATTCGGACATCAGCGTCAGCTTGGACTGCTTGTCGCCGTGTACGGGGATACAGGTCGGGTGGATCTGTACGTAAGCCGGGTTGGCAAACCAGGCACCCTTGCGGTAGCAGGCCATTGCGGCCGAGCAGTTGCAGGCCATGGCGTTGGTCGAGAGGAAGTACGTGTTTCCATAACCGCCGGTAGCGATAACTACGGCATGGGCGGCGAAGCGCTCCAGCTTGCCTGTTACCAGGTTCTTGGCGATGATACCGCGGGCACGACCGTCGATGATGACGATGTCTTCCATCTCATAGCGGGTATAGAGTTTCACGGTGCCGGCATTTACCTGGCGGCTCAGTGCGGAGTAGGCACCCAGCAGCAGCTGCTGGCCTGTCTGACCTTTGGCATAGAAGGTACGTGATACCTGTGCGCCACCGAATGAACGGTTGGCCAGCGTACCGCCGTATTCGCGAGCGAAAGGAACACCCTGTGCCACGCACTGGTCGATGATGTTGTTAGATACCTCGGCCAGACGGTAAACGTTGGCTTCGCGGGCACGGTAGTCACCGCCCTTTACGGTATCGTAGAACAGACGGTATACAGAGTCACCATCGTTCTGATAGTTCTTTGCAGCGTTGATACCACCCTGTGCGGCGATGGAGTGTGCGCGACGGGGAGAGTCCTGGATGCAGAAGTTGAATACTTTGAAACCCATTTCGCCCAGCGAGGCGGCAGCGCTGGCACCTGCCAGACCTGTACCAACCACGATGATGTCCAGACGACGCTTGTTGGCGGGGTTCACTAATTTCTGATGGGCTTTATAGTTTGTCCATTTCTCAGCTACCGGTCCTTCCGGTATTCTTGAATCTATCTTGGTCATAATGTAATTACAATTTAGTCATTTACAGTCTACGAATTCGCGAGCTTTGCGTTTTTACATCAGCGATTTGATGTAGAATACCACAACTACCAGGGCAAAGCAGATGACAACGATGGTGGAGTAGATGTTGGAGATGCATTTCCAGCGGTTGATCCACGTCTTGTTGTTCCAGCCCAATGTCTGCATGGAGCTCCAGAAACCGTGAGTCAGGTGGAACCACAGGGCAAACAGCCAGATGAGATACAGAACGACGTTGACGATGTTGCCGAACGTGTTCTGGATGTGGTAAATACCGTCAGCAGCGTATGCCATAACGCTCAGGTCCTCGCAGCCGGCCAATTCGGGCAGCATCATTTTGGACCAGAAGTGTACCAGGTGCAGGCACAAGCCTACAATGACAATGATACCCAGCACCAGCATGTTCTGAGAAGCCCATTCCACTTCTTTGCGACGCTCCGTTACAGCGTAGCGCTCGCTACCGCGTGCCTTGCGGTTCTGCATGGTCAGCCAGAAGGCATAGATGATGTGAATGATGAACAATGCAGCCAGTCCCAGTGTACCGACTACCGCATACCAATTCGCTCCCAAGAACTCACAAACCATGTTGTAGCCTTCGGCTGAGATAAGCGCAACAAGGTTCATCGCCATGTGAAACGTCAGAAACAGGATAAGGGCGATGCCGGTAACGCTCATCACCACTTTCCTTCCTACAGATGAATTACTTAACCACATAAATGATTGAATTTAAGTTATTTAATAGTTACAAATATATCCTTGGGTTATGGTTGGACGATATTTCCTTGCAAAAATAGAGGAAAAACATTGATTAAGCAAGGGATTAAGGAAATATTTCCGTAATCAGTGCGTGCAGGCTTCGGGCGGAAGCCGGCTTGGAGGCACGGAACGAAAGGCAATGTTTTGCATCAGAAGAAGCAATGTTTTCTGCCAAAAGAAGCAATGTTTTGCGTCGGAAAAAGCAATGTTTTCGATGAAAGGGAACGATGTTTCGTCTGCGTCCCTTCGCGAGGACGGCGACGGTCGTCGGATGGTTTTATAAGGATTTTTGTGTATACTTGGTAGATTTGCCTTATCTTTGGCGGTGAAATCCAAACGAATATGGTTATGAAGAGACTCTTTTGGGGAATGATGATGGTCCTGTTGTGTGCTCCGGCTCTGCGGGCGCAGAACTGGGATGTCGACCTCCTGCATCGGGTGAACAGTTGGGACGGGAAATTCGTCCGCAATTATAATAAGGTAATATCGAAGTCGGAGCCTTACGTGGCCGTGGGCGTACCGGTAGCCATGGCGCTGGCGGCCTGGATCAGGCACGACAAGGACCTGCTGAAGGATGCGGTATACGTGGGTACCAGCGTGGCGGGTGCCTTTGTGGTGACCTATGGCATGAAGTATCTGGTGGGCAGGGAGCGGCCTTACGACCGTTGGCCTGATCGCGTGCATGCCTACAGCCGTGAGGACAGTCCGGCTTTCCCTTCGGGACATACGGCGACGGCTTTCGCGCTGGCTACCTCCTTGAGCATCACCTATCCCAAGTGGTATGTCATTGCCCCTTCAGCCCTGTGGGCCTGTTCGGTGGGCGTGTCGCGCATGAACGAGGGCGTTCACTACCCGTCGGACGTGCTGGCCGGAGCTTTTATCGGGGCAGGCTGTGCCGTCGTCAATGTCTATGTGAACCGTTGGCTGAACAAGTGGCTGTTCGGGGATGGAAGGTAGTGGTGCGAGTGGTTAGCGGTGAACGGTTAGTGGTTAATGGTTAATGGTTAGTATTTGTCGCTAACCGTTCACCACTCACCGCTAAAACAAGTATTTGTCTTCGCGCAGCACCTTGAGAGCCTGTTGCACACTTTCGTTCGTGGCGTTCATCACCTGATAGTATTCGCTCATGTCCCACAGGTCGCGGGCGATGAGAGCCTTGAGTTGCGTGCGTATCAGGGGAAGTGCACGTTCGTATTGCGCTTCGTCAAACATTCTTTTCTCTTTGTCTGCCGCCGAGCGTATGTCTGCCATAAAGGCATCGTCTATCTGGAACTTGTCGTTGAAGGTCTTGAAGTCCTTGTAGTCTTTCTTCAGTTCGGCACGGTGCTTCTCGATGTAGCCTGTCGTCGCCTTGATGATGATGCCTTTGGCCACCAGCTGGCGGTGCCAGTCGGTGTAGAGTGTCGTGTCGATGGGGACGAAGAAGTCGGGCATGATGCCACCGCCGCCATAGACGGTGCGTCCCAGGCGGAGAGTGCGATATTTCAGCGAGTCGGGGAAGTGGATGCTGTCGGCGTGCATCAGTTCGCCGTGGTTGAAACGGTCGAGCAGGTCCTTGGCATAAGCCTCCTGCATGTCCTCTCCCTTGCCGTTATAGGGCTTCTGGATGCATCGGCCCGATGGGGTGTAGTAGCGGGCGATGGTGAGTCGGATCATGGAGCCGTCAGGCAAGTCGATGGGGCGCTGCACCAAGCCTTTGCCGAACGTGCGCCGACCTACCACCACTCCGCGGTCCCAGTCCTGGATGGCTCCCGTCACAATCTCGCTGGCCGAAGCCGAGTATTCGTCTACCAGCACGACCAGCCTTCCCTGGCGGAAGGCTCCGTTGCCCTTGGCCGCGAATTCGGCCCGGCGGGAAGCGCGCCCTTCCGTGTAGACGATGAGTTCCTTTTGTCCCAAGAACTCATTGGCCAGGTCGATGGCAGCATTCAGATAACCGCCGCCGTTGCCCTGCAGGTCGAGTATCAGGTCCTTCATCCCTTGCTGTTGCAGGTCTTTCAGGGCTTTGGAAAATTCTTCGGCAGTCGTGGCTCCGAAGCGGTTGATGCGGATGTAGCCGATGTGTTTGTCGGCCATGTACGAAGCGTCGAGGCTGTAGAGGGGAATTTTGTCGCGTGTCACGTCGAAGTGAAGCAGGTCGCTGACTCCCCGCCGAACGACGGTCAGGTTCACTCGGCTGCCTTTGGGGCCCCGAAGCCGTTTCATGATGTCTTCGGTACCCATCTTTACGCCGGCAATGGCGCTGTCGTTGACGGCCGTAATGCGGTCTCCGGCCAGGATGCCTACCTTTTCCGAAGGGCCTCCGCTGACAGGCTGGATGACGAGCAGCGTGTCTTCAATCATCTGGAACTGTATGCCGATACCCTCGAAGTTGCCTTGTAAGGGTTCGTTCATCTTCTTCACTTCTTCGGCATTGTTGTAGGTGGAGTGCGGGTCGAGATGTTCGAGCATGCCGACGATGGCATTTTCCACCAGTCGGTTTTCGTTCACCGTATCCACATATAGGCGGCTGATGGCAAATTCGGCCATCTGCAGTTTGCGCAAGGGGCTGTCATTCAGTTTCTGCCCGGCGGCCTGTGCCGTATACAATAGGGCAAACAGGAGCAAAAGATTTATCTTTTTCATATCGTTTCAGTTTTTTATTCGTTGGAGGTGTCCATGCCTTCGGGCAAGAACATGCTGACGTCTTTTCCATATCCCATCAATTCGCGGACGATGGTGGAGCTGACGCAGGTGAGTTCGGGTTCGGTGAAGAGGAGGATGGTTTCGATGCCGGTCAGCTTGCGGTTGATGTCGGCGATGGTTTCTTCGTATTCAAAGTCTTTGACCGTGCGGATACCTCGGATGATGAGGTTCGCTCCCACATGGCGGGCAAAGTCGATGGTCAGGCTGTCATAGGCTTGTACGCTGACGCGCGGTTCGTCCTTATATAGCTTGCTGATCATGGCCTCGCGGGCGGCAATGGGGAAATGGGTGTGTTTGTTGTCATTGATGCCGATACCGATGACGATTTCGTCGATAAATGTCAGGGCGCGTTTCACTACTGAGTAGTGTCCCACGGTAAAGGGATCGAATGTCCCTGGAAAAATTGCTTTGGTCATAATGTATATAGGTTTTAGGCTTAGCTATAAGGTATTGGGAACTGAAGCCAGACGGCCATGCCTGATACCTCAAACCTGATGCCTAATTTATTCTGTCTTCTTCGATTACCAGATTGTCTATGATGAAGCTCTGACGTTCCATGGTGTTCTTGCCCATGTAGAACTCGAGCAGCTCCTTGACGGCATCCGTCTTGCGCAGGCTGACCTGTTCGAGGCGCATGTCCTTGCCGATGAAGTGGCGGAACTCGTCGGGTGAGATTTCTCCCAAACCTTTGAATCGGGTGATTTCTGGATTGGGACCCAGTTCGTCAATGGACTTGAGGCGTTCGTCTTCGGTGTAGCAGTAGTTGGTCTTCTTCTTGTTGCGCACACGGAAAAGGGGCGTCTGCAGGATGTAGACGTGCCCTTTCTTGATGAGGTCGGGGAAGAACTGAAGGAAGAACGTGATGATGAGCAGGCGGATGTGCATGCCGTCCACATCGGCATCGGTGGCTACGATGACTTTGTTGTAACGCAGCCCGTCGAGCCCGTCCTCTATGTTGAGGGCCGCTTGCAGCAGGTTGAATTCCTCGTTCTCGTATACGACCTTTTTGGTCAGTCCGTAAGAGTTGAGCGGTTTTCCGCGCAGGGAGAATACGGCCTGAGTATTGACGTCGCGGCTTTTGGTGATGGAGCCGCTGGCCGAGTCACCCTCCGTGATGAAGATGCACGAATCGGCTTCCTGCTCTTTGCCTTTGCCGTCGCTCAGGTGGTAGCGGCAATCGCGCAGCTTGCGGTTGTGCAGGTTGGCCTTCTTGGCACGTTCACGGGCCAGTTTGGTGACTCCGGCGATGGCTTTGCGTTCCTTTTCGGAGTCTTGTATCTTCTGAAGCATGACTTCGGCCACGAGAGGATTCTTGTGCAGGAAGTTGTCCACTTCAGTTTTGATGAAGTCGCCCACATATTTGTTTACCGTAGGTCCGGCAGGTTGGTTCTCCTGCGGATTGGCCGGCCACATGTTGTTGGAGCCCAATTTCGTTTTTGTCTGGCTTTCGAACATAGGCTCTTCCACATCGATGGCGATGGCAGCTACCAGGCCGTTGCGGATATCGGCATAGTCCATGTTCTTGTTGTAGAATTCCTTGATGGTGCGGGCCAGGTGTTCTTTCAAAGCTGTCTGGTGCGTACCTCCCTGAGTCGTGTGCTGTCCGTTGACAAAGGAGTAGTATTCTTCACCATACTGGTTGGTATGCGTGAAGGCTATTTCAATGTCTTCTCCTTTCAGGTGGACAATGTCGTAGAGTCCCTCGCTGGTCATGTTGTCCTTCAGCAGGTCCTCCAATCCGTGACGGGAAACGATGCGCTGGCCGTTGTAGACGAAAGTCAGCCCCGTGTTCAGATACGTATAGTTGCGTAGCAGGGTTTCTACAAACTGGTTCTGGAAGCTGTAGCCCACAAACAGCGTATTGTCGGGCTCAAAGAAAATATAGGTCCCGGTTTCTTCCTGAGTGTCTTCAGTCGTGTCAGACTTCAATACTCCTCGTTCAAAAATAGCGGTACGAACTTTTCCATCGCGGTAACTGCGCACCTCGAAGCGGCTGCTCAAGGCATTTACGGCCTTGATACCCACTCCGTTCAGACCGACACTCTTCTTGAAGGCTTTGGAATCATATTTACCGCCTGTATTCAGTTTGCTTACGGCCTCGATGAGTTTTCCTTGCGGAATGCCTCGTCCGAAGTCGCGTACACTGACACGCAGGTTATCTTCAATGTTCACCTCAATTTTCTTGCCGGCTCCCATCTTGAATTCGTCTATCGAATTGTCCATTACCTCCTTGAGCAACACATAGATGCCGTCGTCACTCTGCGAGCCGTCGCCCAGTCGGCCGATATACATACCCGAACGGACACGGATGTGTTCCATGTCGTCCAGATGGCGTATGTTGTCGTCGGTATAAGCCACAGGTTGGTCTGTCAGTTGTAAGCTATTGTCTTTATCTGTAAATTCTTCCATGTCCTTCATGCAGGTTTTAATGCGCAAATTTACGATTTTCTGTGGGATAGTTGGCTTTGTTCATTGCTTTTTTCGTAAAAGGATTTGAAAATGAGAAGTCTTATCCTTGACTGATATGGAAAAAATAGATTATTTTTGCAGCGATGTTGGAAGTCGTTTTCCACTCGCTTAAATAATAATATTTATGAAAAAAATCAATGTTGTAAGTCTGTGGTGTGTTTATGCGCTGCTGTTGTGTCTGGTCAGTTGTACCGCCAGAAAGGTCGAAACGGGTGACTTTCATGTCATTCCTCTTCCTCAGGAAATTGTGGAAGGAGATACGGCTGCTCCTTTTATCCTTCGTCCGTCTACAGCCATTTGCTATCCGGTCGGAAATGAAAAAATGGAACGGACAGCCCGCTTCTTGGCTTCGTATGTCAAGGAGATGTGTGGTCTGGATTTGGAAGTGACCACTTCATCGGGCAAGAATCAAATCCAGCTGGTTTTGGATGAAAGCATATCCAATCAGGAAGGCTATGAAATGCAGGTCGCACAAGACGGCATCGTACTGAAAGGCGCAACGGAGGTCGGTGTGTTTTACGGCATACAGACGTTGCACAAGGCCTTGCCCATTACCGACGGAAGGGCACTTGTCTCTTTGCCGGCTTGTACCGTCAAGGATTATCCCCGTTTCGGATATCGTGGATTTATGGTGGATGTAGGTCGTCATTATTTTCCCGTTGATTATCTGAAAGAGATTATCGACATTCTTGCTCTGCACAATATCAATTATTTCCATTGGCATCTGACGGAGGACCAGGGATGGCGTATCGAAATTAAGAAATATCCCAAACTGACGGAAATCGGCTCCTATCGGAAGGAAACCATTACTGCGCCCGGATCCAATGAATACGACGGAGTACCGGTCAGCGGATTCTATACACAGGAAGAGGCCAAGGAAATTGTGCGTTATGCTGCTGAGCGTTTCATCACCGTCATACCTGAGATTGACATGCCGGGTCACATGATGGCCGCATTGGCATCTTATCCAGAGTTGGGATGTACAGGCGGACCTTACGAGATACCGACTCGTTTTGGTGTATTCGATGAAGTGTTGTGTGGTGGTAATGAGCAGACCCTTCAGTTTGCCAAAGATGTTCTGAATGAAATCATGGATATTTTCCCTTCCGAATATATTCATATCGGTGGAGACGAGTGTCCTAAGGTGCGTTGGAGAGAATGTCCCAAGTGTCAGGCAAAGATTCGTGAATTGGGTTTGAAGTCTACCCCCGAACATACGAAAGAGAATCAGCTTCAGGCTTATTTTATGGGCGAAGTAGAAAAGGTCATCAATGCCCGTGGGCGCAAGATGATGGGTTGGGACGAAATCCTGGAGGGCAATCCCACAAAGACATCTACCGTCATGGCTTGGACAAGTCCGAAGGCCGGTATCAAGTCGGCCCAGTTGCAGCATAAGACGATTATCTGTCCAATCACCCATCTGTATTTCAGCAATCCCGGCTATAACCGCTTGAAGGGAGTGGCGAGTGTGGAGAGAGTTTATAATTTTGAGCCGGTATCCGATGTGCTGACTTCCGAGGAACAGAAAAATATTATTGGTGCACAGGGGTGCATCTGGACCGAATGGACCAAAGATAGTGTGAAGATGGAGTGGCAGATGATGCCGCGTATTGCTGCATTGAGTGAACTGCAGTGGACGAATCCTGCCAAGAAGAACTTGGATAGTTTCTTAAAGCGTTTGCGTCACCAGCTGGATATCTATCGTTTGTATGGCTATCATTATAGGGAAGATATCGAAGAAGCAGCCATCGAAATTAGTCCAGTCTCTGAAGAAGGTAAGGCACTTGTTACCTTGAAGACATTCGATAATGCTCCAATTTATTATACTACTGACGGAACTGTTCCCACGACGGCTTCTTTACGATATGATATGCCTTTTACGGTCAATCAGAATGACTGCATCAAGGCTGTAGTTGTTCGGGGTAATAGGATGAGTGATGTGGTGGAAGAAAAAGTGCAAGCTGCTTCTGAAAAGTAAAACTCTGTCATCACTTTCCTGCTGTCATTGAGGGCGGCAGGAAGGATGATTCAGGAAAAAATGTCCTCCATTGCCGAGATTGGGACAATGGAGGACATTTTTTTGTATTTATTGGAATTCATTTATCCGATGGCTTTCCGGAAGGCACGTCGCCGCTTGTGTTGTTCGGAACGGAAGTAGTCCCATTGTGCCTGTACTTTGGAGTTCAGTTCCATTTCGGGATTGCTTTCGGCGTATTCAAAGCCCAGTTGCTGGTAGACGGGGATGAGGTCGGTAAACAGCAAGGCATTGACGCCCTTGTTCTGATATTCAGGCTTTACGGCTACAAGGAGCAAGTCGAGTATCTTGGCACGGCGTTTGAAGAAAAGAGCCTTCAGCAGGTAGTACCAGCCGAAAGGAAGCAGGCGTCCGTGTGCTTTCTGCAAAGCTTCGGAAAGTGAGGGCATGGAGATACCTACGGCTATCAGTTGGTCATCTTGGTCAGTGACAAGGGTTACCATGCGCAGGTCGAGAATGGGCAAGTACATCTTGACGTACTGGTCTATCTGTCGTTGTGACAAGGCAGAGTAGCCGTACAGCTGGCTGTAGGCTTCGTTGATCAGTTTGAAGATGGCTTGGCCATAATCTTTGGCAATCTTTCTTCCTGAGGTATATTTCTTTATTTTCAGGTTGTATTTCCGTTGGATGAGGTCAGCGATGCGGCGATGTTTGTCGGGAATGGCATCGGGAACGTAGAGTTTATATTCTACCCAGTCGGCATCTTTCACGAAGCCCATTTGTTCCATATGCTTCGGATAATAGGGATAGTTATAGATGGTAGCCATGGTTCCCAGTTGGTCGAAGCCTTCGATGAGCATGCCTTCGGCATCCATGTCGGTAAATCCAAGCGGCCCCACGATGTTGGTCATGCCGCGTTCTTTTCCCCATTGTTCGACAGCCTGTATCAAGGCCTTAGATACTTCTGCATCATCTGTGAAGTCAATCCATCCGAAACGGACATCCTTTTTGTTCCATGTCTGGTTTGCCTTATGGTTGATGATAGCTGCCACGCGTCCTACCAGCTTTCCATCCTTGTAAGCCATGAAGTATTCGGCTTCACAAAATTCGAAGGCCGCGTTTTTTCGTTTGTTGAACGTGTTAAGCATGTCGTCAAACAAGTCGGGAACAGAGTATGGGTTGTTTTTGTACAGTTCGTAGTTGAAGCGGATGAAGCGCTTCAGCTCTCGTTTTGTGGTAACTTTCTTGATTGTAACAGCCATGTTTTCAACTTCTTTATTTTATGTGGGGGCAAAGATAATGTTTTTTAATGAAGTATAAAGGATGAAGAATAAAGAATGCGCGGTGATGATTGTCAACCGGCATTGCTGATGAGCCATACTGTATAACCTATATAGCAGGCTATGAGTATACTTCCTTCGATGCGTGTAATGGTTCGTTTGCCGAAGAAAACACCGAAAATCCACAGTAGGATGCTGGACCCTACCAGTACCAGCAGGTCGATGTTGTTGATGCCTGCCAGATGAAGCGGAGTGATGGAGGCCGAACAGCCCAGTACGAAAAAGATATTGAACAAGTTACTGCCTACCACGTTTCCAATGGCTATTTCGGGATTCTTCTTCAATGCAGCTACAATGCTGGTAGCCAGTTCTGGCAGGGAGGTCCCGCCTGCTACAAGGGTCAGGCCGATAACCGATTCGCTGACGCCCAGTGAGCGGGCTATGCCACTGGCACCATCCACAAAGAGCTGTCCGCCATAGATAAGCCCTGCCAGTCCACCTACAATGTAGAGGATGGAACGCCACAGGGGCATATCCTTGATTTCTGTACCTTCTTCAATAGCGGTGGTTTCTGCATTCCCTTCGTTTGTAGGAATTGGCTGGGGTTGTTTGGCGATGGCAAATGTATAGCTCAGGAAAATAGCCATGAAGCAGAGTAGGATGAGGCCGTCGGTAATGCTGATGACGTTATCGTCTGCATGGTCCAGCAGCCTGTCGTTGCCCATGACCAACAAAGCGATGGAGGCCAGGATGCAAAGTGGTATTTCTTTGAGCAGGGTGTTTCGTTGAACGACGATGGGAGCAAACATGGCGGTACAACCTACAATCATCAGTGCATTGAAGATGTTGCTGCCCACCACGTTGCCGACGGCGATGTCGGCACTGCCTTTGAGGGCCGATGATACACTGACGGCCAGTTCGGGTGCCGAAGTACCAAAAGCTACAATGGTGAGTCCGATTACGATGTTGGGGATGTGGAAACGTTTGGCTATGGCCGAGGCACCATCAGTCAATCCGTTGGCACCCAACAGGATGAGGATGAGTCCTCCGATAAGGAATAGTATGTCCATGTTTCAGAATATGTAATAGAGTTTCAGGGCGCAAAGATAATGAAAGGCGCGAGCAGAGACAAACGAAAAACAAAATTTTCTAAATGGAGCCGTTCGGAAGCCTCATTTTATTACCAATAAATAACGTGAATTCGATATAAGTAAATAAATATCTCATTGAAAATTAGAAACATAGCGATAAAAGTATTAAATTTATAGTACTCAATTATAACATTTAAACGATTACCGCTATGTTCTCAGAGTCTAAAATTACAAAAAATCTCTGGAATATCCGCCGAATTGCAGCAGATTAACGCAACAGGATTTGATAATTAGGGAGTTAGAAGAAAAACGCAGAAGTTGGGCAGACAGTTGAAAACCGTCTTAAAGCAGATTAAAGCAAAAGAACGGTTTCCTAATCATTACCCGATGAAAGTGCAGATTTAACAGTCCCTGTTTCATTTTGCGGCGTTCTGCGCAGCTTTGCTTATCAATAGGTAACTCGTTGATTTATAGTTTTGCAACCAAAAAGAAACGAGTATGGCAAGAAGCACATTCAAGGTGCTGTTCTACGTGAACGGCAGTAAGGAAAAGAACGGAATTGTCCCCATCATGGGACGAGTTACAATCAACGGAACGGTAGCACAGTTCAGCTGCAAACGGACTATCCCGAAAGAGCTTTGGGATGCCAAAGGGAACAAGGCAAAGGGCAAGAGTATGGAAGCGAGGGAAACCAATCTTGTGCTTGACAACATCAAGGCTCAAATCATCAAGCATTACCAGCGTATATCCGACCGTGAAGCGTATGTAACGGCAGAAATGGTACGCAATGCCTATCAGGGATTGGGCGGTGAGTATGAAACATTGCTCGGTGCTTTCGATAAGGAAAATGAAGTGTTCAAGAAGCGTGTCGGAAAAGACAGGGTCAGGGCTACCTATACGGCAAGGGTACGGGCAAGAAACCATGTGGCGGCATTCATCAGGTCACATTACAAGCGGAACGACATCTCCATGCCTGAACTTACGCCCGACTTCATCAAGGAGTTCGCCGTGTTCCTTTCCAACGAAGCCGGACTGCACAACGGCTCGATATGGGAAAACTGCATGTGGCTGAAAGGTGTGGTGATGCGGGCACACTTCAACGGACATATACCGAGGAATCCGTTTGCCCAGTTTCATATAAGCCCGAACACGAAAGAACGTGAATATCTAACGGAGAATGAGCTGAAAACATTGATGGAATTTCAGTTCAAAGACCCCAAGAACTCCTATCTCCGTGATATTTTTGTTTTTGCCAGTTTTACTGCCCTGTCATTCGTGGACATAAAGGAATTAAGCAACGACCAGATTGTGGAAGTGAACGGTGAGAAATGGATTATTTCCAAACGACACAAGACGGGTGTACCGTTTCAGGTAAAGCTGCTGGATATTCCCTTGCAGATAATCGAGCGTTACAAGGCTTTTCAGGAAAACAATCTTGTATTTCCCAATCTCAACTATTGGTCAATATGCAAGCGTATGGGAAAGATGATAAAGGAATGCGGCATCACCAAGAAAATCAGCTTTCATTGCTCAAGGCACGGGTTTGCGACCCTGGCTCTCAGCAAAGGGATGCCAATCGAGAGCGTCAGCCGTATTTTGGGGCATACGAACATTGAGACCACGCAAATCTATGCGAAGATAACCGTGCAGAAATTGGATAATGACCTCACGATGCTGAGCGACAAACTGAGCAAATCATTCGGAAACGTGAAAATGGCAGGGATATGAAACGGGAAATAATCACAACGGACAGCTATGGTAGAATTACCATACCATCCGATACAGGTAATATATGGATGAATGAAATGGAGCTGGTGGAACTGTTCGGGGTAATCGCCCCGACGCTCCGTGCCGCCATCCGTGCCGTGTACAAGTGTGGAGTTTTGAATCCACTTGAAGCAGAAAAACGTATCAGGCTGCCCAACGGCTATTATGCGGACATGTATGCCCTGCCGATGGTGGTGGCACTCGCTTTCCGCATTGACACGTCAGGTGCCGCAATGATTCGCAATGTCCTGCTGGAAAGATTGTGCCGGCGAAAAAAGGAACAAGTCCTGCTGGTGTCAGTGAATAACAGGATGCCGTATGAATGTTAGCATGAACTTTTAATGTCCAGCCATTTGATGATTAACGGTTTAATCTGACGTAGTGACGACATGAAGTCATTAAATCCGTAAATCAGTGCGTCAGTCAATCTGTAATTATCTGCAACAACCAATCCCCGAAGACGTGCATATTCCACGACTTCGGGCTTTTTTATCTCCTTTTACCTGAAAGAGCAACCCGTTTATACTGCATTTTCTTTTGGCATGACCTATTTTGCGCCGTTCCGCATAGATTTGCGTATCAAGATTTTACCGACACTTCCGTAGCTTTGCAACCATGTTTAACCCGTTGCCGACAGAATGTAGGCAGCACTAAAACCTGTATCAAGAACATGAAGAAAAAAATCATTTGCGTAGGTACAACTCTCTACAGGATTGTAAATCGGGATTGTCATTATTCACCTATAAGGGGAATAGGACGTTACTACACGGTAAACAAAACACAGCTGGAAAAATTCTGATATTTTGATGAGATGATGAAAGTATATATAAACATAAAGAGAAACAGCAACTTACGTCTTCATCAACCTTTCAACAAGAGAATCGGGCTGATGAAAAGAGGAAGGACATATCGCACTCTACATCACTTTTCTTTTGGCGAGCGATTTGATGAAACGATGATGAATGCATATCATTTTGGTTATCAGTATATTATCCTATCACCTCATCAATTCATCGGATTTTCATCCGCCAACAAGTCTATCGAACAAACGGACGGAAGAAAATGCCACTATCCGCAGGCTGGTCGGACATCCGACCTGCTTGCTGTCCGACCAGCCGACAAGGGAAGACGTATCATATCAATGAAAAGAAAAGGTCTGCCTATACCGCTGGTACTCTCACAGGCTTTTGGAAACAAAAAAGCCATAGCTCATTAGGGCGTTTTCTTCACGCAACGCTGACGCTAATGCTAAAAACGCCCCAATGAGCCAGCGGGGTTGCACCCCTCTGGACACCCCCGTTTGCCATGCGGCATGACCGCAGCAGACGGAAACCAACAAACCAAATTGTCAAACCTGAAAACGAAAAATAAGCATGGGATATATAAGCATTCAAATCAACAAAGCGAAAGGCTCGGCTGACACGGGCGCATCCGACCACATAGAACGTAAGACCACACCCAAGAACGCAGACCCTACACGTACACATCTCAACCGTGAACTGGTGGAGTTCCCTGATGGAGTGTCCGACCGTACCGAAGCGATAAGCCACCGCATCCGCACAGCTGGCATCAAGCGGAAGATAACTCCAGACCAAGTGCGGGCAATCAGAATCGTGCTTTCGGGTACGCACGAGGATATGATGAAAATACAGGACGAGGGCAGACTTGACGAATGGTGTGATGACAACCTTCAATGGCTGCACCGTACCTTCGGCAAGGAAAATACCGTTTCGGCAGTCCTGCACATGGATGAGCACACACCGCACATTCATGCCACGGTCGTACCGATAGTAACAGGAGAGCGCAGGAAAGCCAAGAAAAAGCAGACGGAAGGTAAACGCTCCTACCGCAAGAAAGCCAATACCGTGCGCCTGTGTGCCGATGATGTGCTGACACGTGAGAAACTCGTTGCCTATCACGACAGTTACGCAAGAGTAATGGAAAAATACGGTTTGCAACGTGGCGTACGTGGCTCGGAAGCACGGCATACGACAACAGCCCAATACTACCGTGATTTGGTACGACAGACGAGTGAACTCGAAGCCAATGTGCAACAGTTACAGACTGAGCAGCAACAGGCAGAGCAACAACTTGACGAGGTAAGGCAGGAGGTCAAGTCGGAGAAACTGGAAGCTGCCAAGACGGAAGCGAAAGCCGCATTCGTGGCAAAGGTCGGTTCTCTTTTGGGCGGTGGTAAATTGAAAGAGCTGGAAGCCAACAACCGCACCCTGCAAGGCGAGGTCGCCGCCCGTGATGAGAGCATCAAGTTGTTGCAACAGCAGATGCAGCGGCAGCAAGAGGAACATAACCGCCAACTTATGGAATTGCAAGTCAAGCACCGCAGGGAGATGGCAGATAAAGAAACGGCACACCAAGAAGAAGTGTCATTCCTGAAATCAATCATCCAGAAAGCCAAGAAGTGGTTCCCGCTGTTCCAAGAGTTGGTGTACATGGAGAAGTTCTGCCTCAAAGTCGGTTTCAACGAAAGACAGACCGCCACGCTCATCAGCGGAAAGCCGCTGTTCTACGAAGGCGAACTCTATTCGGAGGAACATAACCGAAAGTTCAAGACAGAAAACGCAGGTTTCCAAGTTGTAAAAGCCCCGAAAGACAAGTCAAAACTTGTACTTTGTATCGAAGGAAAACCTATTGGAGAGTGGTTCAAAGAACAATTTAATAAATTGTTTTCTTCCGTACGCAGAACAGTTGCACCACTCAAAAAGGGTAAGGGTATGGAATTATAAACAATATCAATGGGAAATAGTAGACGTTGAGGTATACTGCCTTTTTACTATTCTCCCATTGGTCTCGCTTATAAAGTAAGTCCTAAAGTCTTGAAGTAGTTAAATATCTGTTCGTTTTCAATACGTCGCATATAATTCTCCATATATTCCCAATAAGGATTGCCGTTTTCATCCACAGGAAGAGTAAGAACCTCTTTTGCTAAACGTGTAGCACTTCTTTTGTAACCAAAATTGTATTTTCCCCTTATGCGGTCTGCTACAGTAGTGATAAACGTACCAATATATTTATTAAGATTCTCATTGTACCCCAATGTCATATCCGAAGTCGCTATAAAATCTTCTGCTTTATAAACTGAATATCCCATAGAACCTTCTCCGTTTCGGATAAAAGCTATACAATTTCCTTTTTGTACCAAATCTTTATTAGCTGTAACAAAGCAAAGCACTCCATTGTTCTGATTGGTTGCTCCAAGATAACTAATGCCGTTTTCAACTTTTTCGATATGATTAAGCCCTTTTGACTTGCCTGGTACAAGAATAGGGAATAAGTCACGAATGAGGAAGTGTTTCCAAATTACCCCCCCCCATTTTACATTTGTTAACACTCATCCTATCCTTAAAGGTTTTCAACGTAGTTTTGAGGATGTCTTGTTCAATCTCCTTCATAAAGGAAGACATAAAGGCAAAGTCTATTTCTCCGGTTTGAGTTGCAGGAAGTATTAACTTTTCTCTTTTTATTCTGTTGTCATTTATTTCTCTGTTAAAACTATATTTCTCCGATAAGCGATTTATAAGCGGTAACATAAAAAGATAGGCGTATTTATCTAATCCTTCTCTTTTCAATTGAGTAACATGGTCACTTGCTACAAATTCATATTGATGAAAGAATGCACTCCCTACGCTACCGCTATTAGCTACAGTCAAACAATTAGAAAATTTTCTTACGCCGCTTTCGTTTCCAACAAATCCATCCACACCATTGTTGAGAGCGGTTGCCGAGATGTATGGAGTTCTTCCCTCTGAGTGATCGGCTTTTTTAAGCCGTTTGCCTCGCTGTATTTCCGTGAATACTTCTGTGAAATAAAATGCTTTCCAATGGGCATGAGATAATTTACCCCCCCCGTTATTATTTCGTTGATTATCAAGTATTTGCATAATTTCTCTATTGTTGGTTTTAAGATTTGTTGTTCTTTGGCTTTCATATAATCCTCCATGAATTGCCAATCGGGATTGTTATTTTCATCAATGGGAAGTAATATTCGTTGCCTTTTCAAACGTCCCGTTCCCATTTTATAACCATATCCATATTTTTCTCGTTGTTTTGTAATACACAAGGAGATAAATAAAGAAATGTATTTATTATTCTTTTTAGGGCGTAACTTCCGTGTATCATTCCCATATAAAGCCTTATATGGATGGTAAAAACAATAACCAACAGAACCATTTCTGTTTACCGAAAGACAATTACTTTCAAGCGTTTCATTACTATTTGCAACAAAGTATCCTATACCATTATTATTTGCAGTTGCTGTAATATATGGTATAAGTCCATCTAAACGTTCCCTTTCATAAATATCTCGTCCTGAAAGTATTTCAGCGACATCCTCTATAAAGAATGCATCCCAATTCCGGGAATCTAAAGAAAGATTATTCATTATTTTCTCCATCTTTTATATCTTCAAACAAATATCCTCTACCATGAGTAATCATATTAAATTCAAAGGTCAAATAATCAGCCATTGTATTCTCAAAGTCTTTCTCCGTAGGGATTTCATCATTGAAATAGTAGAACGCATGCAACCATTCATCCTCTGCCTCTATAGTGGTTTCCACACAGAATTTTGTTTCAGCCTCTATGCGTCCGAACCACACGTCAAGCAAATGTTGACGCTTATCTTTAGCACAGGCAGTTTCTTCCAGTCCGATATGCTTGCTTACAACAAACCCGTCATCCTCGAAATTGATGAATTTACATTTATGGTTTTTGTCATGAGGTATGCCAGCAGTAAATACAGCAATACATGGATTTGTTCCTACGCCGTAGAACGTATTTTTGTTGAGTGTGATAACACCTTCCAACGTATGATGTTTGAGTATGTTGTTTTTGATATTCTGTTCCTCTTTACTCTTTCCCGTTACTGAAGATTGGGGAACTATTACAATAGCCCTTGCCCCCTCAACTAATGATTCAAGCAAATGTTCCGTAAAACTGATTTCATATAAATCTGGATTACTCTTTGAACCTTGTGAATAAGGTGGGTTCATCATACCCACAGTACATCCTTTCAATTGTAATTGGCTTGGATTATGCTTTAAAAAGTCCCAATTATGCAAATTACTTTTACCATCTCCTCGAAGTATCATATTGGTTGTGGCTATAGTGAACATATAAGGTTGTAATTCAATACCAAATAACTGGTCACGTTTTATATGTCTTCTCTGAGTTTCATCTTCTGCTTGCTTAACCATCTTGTGCATGGCAGCAATAAGGAAACCTGCAGTACCGCAACAAGGATCAAGGACTTTGTCATCAACTTTCAAATCTATCAATTCGCAAAACAATTCTGTAATATGTTTTGGAGTAAGAACAATACCTAATGTCTGCCCATCCCCACCTGAATATGACATAAATTCTCCATAGAAACGTCCTAAATAGTCTTCTGCTGAGTTTTGGTAACGTATATTCTTATAGATACTATTGTAAAGAAACTCTGTGTAATGTCTTAATGGTGTCTTACCTAAAGTATCATTTTTTTCATTGATTTTCGGCGTATCTTTTATAACAGCAAATTGACTCAATAGCTTATCTCGTTTTGTATCAGGTGTTACATTAGCCCGCTGCAAGTTACTTCTTATCGCTTCGTAAATCTTTTGTCCATCAGTTTTTACATTATCTCCAATAAGAGAATCAATAGAAAATGTTTTGTATTCTATTTCTCTTAATGCCAACATAATCCCAGAAACAATCAACGGTTTTTGTTCTGTTGTCAGA
Source organism: Mediterranea massiliensis (assembly GCF_900128475.1). Taxonomy (GTDB): domain Bacteria; phylum Bacteroidota; class Bacteroidia; order Bacteroidales; family Bacteroidaceae; genus Bacteroides; species Bacteroides massiliensis_E. Next base: position 446,902 of record NZ_LT635839.1, read on the forward strand.
TTTCCGTAATTCCGCAAATCATTATGTAGTTTCTCTGCATCTTTGAGTATTTCAGCCGTTGTCTTTTCTACATCTGTTTCTTCTTTCAGGATTTCTTTCAAATAAAACTCGTCTATATTGTTTTCATTGAACGAAATAAAGGTTTCCACATCAGAAAGTTCCTGATAATCTCCACGTTCATTTATAAAAATAGGAGTTATCCGATGTCGTTTCTCATTACCTGATACACCAAATGCAAGTACCTTATGAAAAGAAGTGTGTGCAGCTAAATGAAGTCCATAGAACAAAGCGCCATTGACTGCATAGTCTTTTACACTTTTAACATCTTGTGATATTAATTTTTTGTCATTTCTGACAATATGCTTTTCAAGTGTTGCTTTATCTTCTATTACAAGCAAAAAATCTTTTACTATTCCACAATATTCAGGATAACCAACGTTTCCTGTTTGCGCTTTTGAAGCAGTTTTCAACGCTTCGTCAACTTCTTTTATATCACAACCTTGCGGTGTCAAATTTAAACCTGCTTCTTGCAATAGCCCATACACCCAAAAGTCTGTTTTAATCTCTTTTTTCGCCATTTATATAGTCTTCTTTAATTTGGTTAGGCACAAGTAAATCCCTTACATCAATATTCAGAATGTTTGCTATCTGATATAAAACAGGAATGGGAGGTTGCACCTTGTTCGTAGCATATAGATTGACCATATTGAAAGTCTTTCCAAGCCTGTTTGCCAATTCCGTTTGACTAATGCCCTTAGCATCTAATACCTCTTTTATTCGGTTCATATATGCCGTTTTTGTCTGAATTTGACAAAGGTACAAAATTTTATTTGGTAATATTGGCTTGGTATTGAAAATTGTATTATTTTTGTAGTATAAGAGTTATCGATACGTAAAGTAAAGCAGAACACAGCAATTAAGACGGTTGCCAAATCATTACCCCAAAATAAGGTAATCCTTCTAACTCGTTTAATATCAAATAGCTATATTCCTTATACAGATTTACGGAAATTTATTGTATGGCCGATGATTTTTGCAAGGAATTTGCGTTGCAACAAGAAAAATATATGATTGAAGACAAGAAGGCTAGACATCGTAACAAGCCTAACCGTATGAGCGATGCAGAGATTATGGTGATTCTTATCCTGTTTCACTCGGGCGGTTTCCGCTGCTTCAAGCATTATTACAAGGAATATGTCTGCAAACATCTGAAGCACCTTTTCCCGAGACAGGTTTCCTATAACCGTTTTGTGGAACTGGAGAAGGAATTACTGCTCCCCCTGACCATTTTCATCAAGAAAGTCCTGTTGGGGACATGTACCGGCATCAGTTTTGTCGATTCTACAGTCCTGCGTGTCTGTCGCAACCAACGTATATTGATTCACAAAACATTTGAGGGGCTTGCCGAGCGTGGGAGAAGTTCCATGGGTTGGTTCTTCGGATTCAAATTGCACCTGATAATCAATGACAAGGGCGAAATCCTGAATTTCATGCTCACTCCCGGAAACGTGGATGACCGCGAGCCTCTGAAGCAAGGCCGGTTCCTGGAAAACATAAAGGGGAAATTATGTGCCGACAAAGGATATATTGGCCAGGCTCTGTTCGAGAATCTTTTCCTTAACGGCATACAACTTGTCACCAAGGTCAAAAACAATATGAAAAATTCACTGATGAGCATCGCCGACAAGATCCTGCTCAGAAAAAGAGCCTTGATTGAAACGGTCAATGACGAACTGAAGAACATTGCGCAGATAGAGCATTCCAGACACCGTTCATTCAATAACTTCATTGCAAATACGCTGTCTGCTATCGCGGCATACTGTTTTTTTGAGAAGAAGCCCGCCATTGATGTGAACTTTATCAATGACGGGCAACTGGCTATCTTCTGATTCTTATTTCGAACTCACGTTAAATAAGTGGTTAATGACCAGATGACAGATCGGTCATTAACCACTTGTTGGGTATCTTTGTATCTTGCGTCACTTGATGCGTGTCACGGTATGCAGCACCTTGCCCGTCTTGTCAATCATGCGGAGCTCCAGAGTTTTGGGAGTCGCCGATATGATGGAGAATCCTGGTTCGGGACTGCAAAATACGGTACCTTCTATAGGGTTTACTTTGCGGCTGAGAGAACCGCTGGAGTTGGTCACGTAGTCGATGTCGCTGCCTTTGACACGTACATGCTGGAAATTGTGGATGTGGCCGCAGACGTACATGTCCACATGATGACGGCGCAGGATGGGGTCTACACGCTGTTGCATGTTCTGGCGCTCTATTTCATCTTTCGGCGTTTCGGCGTAGATAGGATGGTGTCCCACTACGATGACCCAGTCTTCCTTGGCGGCAGCCAATACTCCGTCCAACCATTGCAGTTGGTCATCGATGTTCTGCTGGCAGGCATCGGGGTATTTGTCGTTTTCCTGGCGGTACTTGTCAATGAGGGGAGTGGTGTCCAGCCATACGATGCGTACCGTAGTACCTTCTTCGCTGAAGTCTTTGGTGTAGTAGCGGGCAGGCATCTCCCAGCGACGGCTCACGCGGGTGTAGTCGAGTACGGCTTGTGTCGAGCCGCGGTATTCATGATTGCCAAAGATGGGATACCAGTCAATCATCAGTTCAGGGTGGCTGTAAATCAGTTCGTAATTGGTCATCCACAATGGATCGTTGACCGAACGTACCCCTTCGAAGTGGTGGACGTCTCCGGCAGCAATTACGAATTCAGGGGCTACTTCTTCAGCCATTGTACCCATCAGTTCGGCAATAGGCTTTTGGTCGTAATACCCGTTGCGTCCCAGGTCGTTGGCCACATAGATATTGAATTTGTCGTCATAGACAGAGTAGTCTATTTTGTTTTGGGCAGCGGCCCACTGACCTAGCAGAATGACGGTCAGCAGCAGAAAGAGTCTTTTCATATTCATATATTTCTTTTTATTTAAACGTGTTTCTTACTTTAAAAGTTGATTTTAAATCCTGCATTGACGCGTACGCCATAGTATTCAGCCTGCATGGAACGGTCGGGAGTGCCCTGATAGTAACGCAGGGGTTGGTTCAGCAGATTAGTCGCTTCGGCATAGAAGGTCGTTTTGAACTTTTTGCCGAAAGTGTAGCTGGCATTTACATCCAGATAGTTGACTTTATCGTAGTAGCGGTCGTAGAAGGCTTCCTCGCCCACTTCGTCGATGAATTCGCTCGCAAAGTTATAACTTAAACGAACATTAAAGCCCGCTTTGTCGAAGTAAAGTGAAGCGTTGGCGGTGTGCTCGGGCGAGCCGGGCATGCGGAGATCTTCATTTTCACGGCCCTCGAAGTTGAAATTCTTCACTTTGCTATAAGTGTAGGTATAATTGCCGTAGAAGCCGATGCACTTCAGTGCGGAGGCAATGAAGCCGAAGTCACGCTGGTAGGCCAATTCCACGCCCAGTACGTCGGCATCGCCTGCATTGCGGGGTTGGGTCAGGACATCGTAAGTATGGTTGTTGTAGGTGTAGTTGGTGATACGCTGGTCAACGATGAAGTCATTGATTTTCTTGTAGAAAAGTCCTGTACTGACCAGTCCGATACTTTTGAAATAGTATTCGGCACTGAGGTCGAAGTTGTACGACAGGGTCGGAGTCAGATTGGGGTTACCCATTTCCAGTTCGTTATCGCTGCTCTTCACTACCACATTCGGAATCAGGTTGGAGTACTTGGGGCGGGCGATGGTGTTGGTAAACGAAGCACGAAGCTTGAGGTCGTCATTGACATCGTATTTCAACAATACGGAGGGAAGTACATTGATGTAGCTGTCTGTGTAGTCGCCTGTCGGGTCCAGACTTTCCTTGATACCTTGATCTTTGTCTTTCTCTGTGTATACCCAGCCACTGTATTTCAGATGGGTGTTTTCCAGGCGGACACCGGCCATCAGGTTCCAACGCTTGCCCAACTGCTGGTCGAAGCGGATGTATCCGGCACTGACGGTTTCGTGTGCCTTGTAGTTACCGCCTTCTTCTTCCAGATTTTCCTCACCTGTAAATTTGCTGCTGTCGCTGAAAGGCAGACTGCCGAGGTATTCTTTGGTGAAGGCGTCGCCCACTTTGTAGCGGTCGCCGGCCATATAGCCGTCTCGGTTCTGGTTCTGTAGATGGTTGAGGGCATCGGTCATGAAGGTACTTTCGTAATCATCGGTGGGTTCGTAGTCGTAGAAGGTAATGTCTTTCTTCTTGTCCTTGTCGACAACCTTGGCTCCGAATTTCAATTTGTTGCCAAATTTGCCTTTAGCCAGTGGTAATTCGAAGTTGAGGCTGAATTTCAGGTCTTTCTCTTTGATATCTTCGAAACTCTCGTCCAGCTCGTCCAGACCGTAATCGTCGGCATTCATGACAAGATCGTCTGCATTCAGAGCCGACATGTAGGGACGGCGGATGTCACTCCAATCGGTGTTCATGGCCACTCCTTCACGGTTGAAGCCGATATAACGTTCGTTGGGGCGTTGCTCGCCGGCTTGTGCATAAGACGCTTTCCAGTCCATTTCCAGCTTGCCGAAGAGGTGTTCGCCTCCGAGGGTGAAGTCCATGGTGCGCTGACGCTCCAGGCGGGCATTGCGGTTGTTGGGCGTACCGCCTTTGGTTTGGTAAATCACTTCGTATTCGTTGGCAGTGTCGTCATCCCACTTGTAAGTGGTGCGGTAACGGTTTTCCCAGTCGTTGCGATTGTTGAAGATTCCCTTGAAATCAATTTTATGATTGGCATTGATTTCCCAATCCAAGGCCAATGAGTAACTTTGGCGTTCGCGGGTCACGTAGTATTGGCGCATTTCATATTCATCGATGACTACTTCGCCGTTTTCGTTCCGCTCGTAGGCCATCTCCACGTCATCGCTGCCCGCAGGGTTATTCTGGTAGGAAGCGGAGAGCATCACACCCAGTTTGTCGTTGAAGAAACGGTCGCCGTAAGTGAAGCCCAGGTTGAGGGCTGCTTTGCCGCTGACCCAGTTGTAACCTGTTCCGGCCGTGGCAGCAATGGTACGTTTGTAGGGCGAGTTTTTGGTGACGAGGTTGATGCTGCCGCCGATGGCGTCGGCATCCATGTCAGGGGTTACCACTTTGTTTACCTCAATGGTCTGGATCATGTCGGCGGGGATGAGGTCGAGCTGAACGTTGCGCGTGTCGCCTTCGGCCGAAGGAATGCGGTTGCCGTTGATGGTGACTGAACTGAGGTCGGCGCTTGTGCCACGTACCTGTCCGAAGCGGGCTTCACCCTGGTCGTACTGCACGTTGATGCCGCTGATGCGTTTCAGGGCATCGCCGATGTTCGAGTCAGGAAATTTGCCAACCTGGTCAGCCGAAACTACGTTGGTGATGCCCAGGCTGGTGCGTTGGGAGTTGATGGCACGGCGCTGCCCTTGGAAGGCGCCGCCTACAACGACTTCCTGCAATTCGACACCTTCGTTCATGACGACATCCTTGTCCAGCGTCTTGCCTTGGGGAACCGTAATCTTCAGTTCTACGGGTGAATAGCCTACGTAGGTAACTTTGATTGTATAAGTTCCTGGATCAAGATTGGAAAAAGTATAAAAACCGTTGACGTCGCTCGTGACGCCAGTGTGCAGTTTTTCAATGTAGATGGAAGCACCCGGAAGCGTTTGCTTGGTGTTGTCGATAATACGGCCTCGGATAGCTCCTTTAGCCTCGTTTGCAGTTTCATCAGCCATCAGTGTGATGGCAGTCGCGGTCAAAAATAGAAAAGAACAAATCAATCCTTTTACAATCTGTTTCATACCTGTTTTTACTGTGATTATTTTGCCGCAAAAGTACAGGCATGCCGTTACGCAATCTTTACAGGCTTTTGAAGAGAACGTAACAAAAATGTTGCAACGAAGTTACAAAAGGAGGAGAGATGCATTTAGAGCTTGCTGCATCGGATAAGGACTTTCCTGTCATCAGCCAGTGTGGTGGCAAAAAGATACACATTTCCACCTTCGGCCAGCTTGAACCGTTTGCGCAGTTCAGCCACGCTTGCGGGAAAGTTGCGGACAGTCAGATTGGCTTTTTGTACATCGCCGAGCAGTTCTTTTACTTCGCGTTTGCCGAATCCACACCAGCTGTCTATGTGGAACGCGCGGCCGGGGAAATGGGGCAACGCTTCGTCTGAGGTATAGAGGTGGCTGTTGGGATGAAGCTTCTCTACCTTATATATATGGGTCAGGCTGCGGAAAGCGCCGGCTTTGAGTAGTGAGGCGTTTGGTTCATATAAATACGTATGGAGTGTTGTCGTGTAGGGACAGGGTGCTTCCTGTTCCGTGCGGCGGGTGAAGACAATGGCAGGCTGGTCTGTGGGAAGGTTGATGCAATGGATGGGTACGTCATCGGGTTGCAAGTCCTTTCCTTGTTCAAGCAGGAGCAACAATTCTTTGCATTCATTGCCTGCGGAGACGAGATGGGCTTCGGTGACATGTGTCAGCGTGTGGAGGGCTTGGGCCAGGTCGAGCATGGGCGAGAGTTTGACCAGCACTCGTCCAGCTTTTTCCAGCAACAAAGATTCGAGTGTTGAGACATCGGGCTCGCAGTCGGCGATGGCGACGTTTTTGCTTCCGTGGCCGTCGCGTCGGGCAGGATCAAGGAAGAGCCAGTCCACGGGTTGCATCCGTCGCAGGTAATCCACGCCGTCGGCCTGCTCGATGCGGATGTGTTCCAATCCTAGTAGGGGAAAGTTGTGTCGGGCCACTTCGCACAGTACCTCTTGCCGTTCTACATAGGTAGCTTGTTCGAAGTGGGGGGCCAGGAAGGAGAAGTCGATGCCGAAACCGCCGGTCAGGTCGGCCAGCGTATTGTGCAGGCCTTCATGTCCGACTACGACTGAAGCCTTGTAGCGGGCTGTCACTTCCGACGAGCATTGTTCCATGGACAGATGGGGCGGATAGAGGATTCCCTCCGTCGCAGCCCAGGTCGGAATCTTGCTTTCGGCCGTTTGCCTGCCTGCAATCTGTGTCAGTGCGGCAGGCATGTCGACGAGCGGATGCTTGCCTGCCTGCAGGGCCAGTGAGCGTACATCGTCGTGGCGGTGTGCAGTGATGAATCGGAGGGTTTCTTCGGTCAGTGTCATAAACGGAGTCCTTTTTAACAAAAAAGGTTGCAACCACTTCGTTGCAACCTTTTCTTTTCGTGGACCAGCCTGGGCTTGAACCAGGGACCTCCAGATTATGAGTCTGTTGCCAAGCACGACAAATCCTGCGGATTTATCGTGTGTAACCAACTGAGCTACAAGACCTTCTAAGCGTTCGTAAACCTGTTAATGAACTCTATTAAGAACGTATCGGTAAACCAGCGGTAAACAATCGTTCTTGCTGCAAAGTTAGTCAATGTTGCACTGTTATGCAATAATTATATCTTATAATTGGAGTTGCTCCAATCACTTTTTTACCTACGTGGAAGTATTATAGTTTTTATAAAATCTCGTGCTTGGCAGAATCAGATTATTCATCATGCTGTATAAATCCGATTTTTCTGCGTGGCTTTTCTTCCAATTTCTTCTTAGCTTGCAGTTCTGCTAATGTCTGATTAATGAGTTCCAACTGCATTCGTGTATCATCATTAATGTCGTTGTAATCAGCGAACACTTCTTCGATGTAGTCTTTCAACTCTTTTACTTCGTTCTGCAACTCTGTTAGTTTGTCCGTCTTAGGTAATGCCACCATTTGGCGAACTGCAACAAAAGCACGCATGATGCCCATATTAATCTGAATTGCTGTTTTGGAGTTCAGCACACTACTTAGCATGGCTACCCCTAATTCAGTGAACGCATACGGATTACGTCTAACTCCCATCTTGATAGAATTGGAAGTCACAAATTGTGACCTCCAATTTTGTGTTTCCTCACTTGTCAGTTGAAACATAAAATCTTCGGGGAAACGGTCTATATTGCGTTTTACGGCTTGATTCAACGCTTTCGTTTGAACTCCATACATTTCTGCTAAATCACGGTCAAGCATTACTTTCTGACCTCTGATTTCATATATTTTGCTTTGAATTATTTGTAATTGTTCCATTGATTAAATCTTTTATGTTGCAAAGATAACCAACTCTATATAATGTAAATAGAATGTATAGACAATATTTTAGAATATGGCATAAAAGTATTTCTGTATGATTAAAGCTCTTATTCTATTTTGGTTCGTTTTTGATTTTGGCTATTGCGTAATTTTGAATACAGTTGTATAACACATAGTTTTGTAGTTAATAAGATGTTTGTTCAGAACTGAAAAAGCCAACTTATCCGTTGTTTGAAGTATATACTTCAAATGGGTAGGTTGGCTTTTTGTCTGTCAAGTAGTGGTCTGCTATTGTTTTACACAATCTCTTGTATCATCAACGGTTTGATTGTCATCGTTCAAAAGTTTTATAATAAGTTTGGTATCTGATACAGATTTAACTCTTATATACCACGGCTCATTATCGTAGGTATCACTTTCTTCATCATATCCATAGCACATCAGCGTATTGTTTTTAGAATCAAAAGTGTATTTGTACTTCTCAACATAGTAAACTGTTGAGGGTTGGTTGGCAAAGTAGCAATAGCCTTTCTCGACAATAAAGTAGGGACAATCGTCTGTATAGGCATCATACCATACGCCTTGTAACAGTTCTTGTGTTGATTTACCACCGTTACTTTCTTCATCATTATCACTACTGCAAGAAGCAAAGTTCACACACATTACTATGGCTAATAAAGCCATTCCAATAAATCTAAATGTTTTCATTTCGTTTGATTTTGAAATAGTTATTCTGATTGTACTAATTCAAATTTTCTGTCTTTTAGTTGGTAGATATGCCTAATAGCGTTGTTCCATCCATTAGAGCCAAAAACAGTAATAGTCTTGTTCTCTGAATCAAACTTACATTGTCCGTTTTCCAACTCTGTAAATGGTACTTCTGTTTTCTGTATAAAGTAACCGTATGGGCTGACATCGTACACATCATAAGCATTTGATTCTCTTGAACCACTTTTATAGCGGTTGATAATGAACTCATCTTCTCCGTCAAAATCAACATCAGAAAAGAAGAAAGGAGAATCATCCGAAAGGTATTCTTCGCTCTTTAATTTAGCCGTATAATCTAACTCTATAACGGTGTTGTTCGGATATGTGTTACCTTTATCATACAGAATCTTATCAGTCCATTTCTCCGCAAAGCAATAATATTGTACTCCTTGTTTCTCTAAACAGAATAGGGCATTACCTACCTCACCATTTTGCAGCCACATTACTTTTACTGTATATCCGTTTATAGGCTGTTTGTACTTAATGTAGATATGCGGCTGATTGAAACATTCAAAATCCTGCGGAACAGATGTTTTGTCTGTTTTGCAAGCTGCTAAACTAAGTAATCCAATAATGATAAATGGCAATTTGCTCATTACCTTCCTATTTATAATATGATTGTAGTAATGAATATCCGTTTATGGGCGTTCTCTGTTTTAGATAATAGCTATGTTCCGCTAAAAACAATATATGGTCTGGATTTTCAAATTCATATATTCTTTTTCCATTTTCACTTTCAAGAAAAGCTGATTTATTGCTGATTTTCAGATTTATAAAATGTGTGCCATTTTGTTCCCATGCAGTAATATTAAGTGCTTTGATAATATCATGCTGTCTTTTCTCACAATCATACTCACCATGAAAAAAAGCGAAATAGTCTTTGGTTCGTGGGTTGAAGTTCCATCCGTTTCCATTCGGATATTTTAGTTCTAATTGGTTAGGATATGCTTCATTAAATTCAGACCAATATAAACTATTCATTACTTCAAAGTCTGCTTTCTTAATTCGGTCAAAGCAAAAGTCTTCATCTTCTCCAAGTATGTACTTATCCATAATGCTTGCCATGTGTATTTCAAAAAAATAGTCCATCAGCAAACTGTCGCTAACGCTTGCATAATTCTCTGAATGGAAAACAAAGCCGCATTTATTCTCAAATTCTATCACATATTTGCTCGTTGCTAAAAGTCCCGAACATTCATAGAACTTCATTCTTATTAGTTGTTGTCCTGTTCTTTGGTTAAGCCAATCAAAAGTCCAAGAATCGACTAATTTTCTGTTCTCTTTAAACATAATTACGAATCATTTATGCTCTCTAATTCCCAAAAGAGACAGATATAAAATAAGGTGTGGGAACTATATCTGCTTTATCCTGAAATCCGGCTCTCGCATTGCCTTGGCATGGATAAAACAATAGCAACCCACACCAATTTTGACAATATCTAAGAGCCTTATAGATATAAGGTAGGTATATATCAAATGGTGGGGTGCTATCGCTACCATCTTCATGCCATTTCAAATTTGCGAGATTTGATTTCAGAAGATAATCTCAATAACACCTTTTCGTTAAATATGTCCTTTCAGTGTCTTAACGCATTAAGACCTCTGAAATTGCTGCAAAGTTAGCGAAAGGTTTTGAATGTCTAAAGATAAAACACTGATAAATGTAGTTCCAAGTGTTCCAAAACATATCTGTAGTAAGGTATTAGGCAATATTGCCCCTTTTTCTTCGTAGCTTCAAGGGTAGGTACTTTTTTTGATTGGGGACTATAAAAAGATTTCTTCCCTAAAAAAGTACCCGTAGATTCTGTGGATTGGAAAATGCAATTCTATTAGAGATAATAAGGTATATAGATTTGTAGCCTAACTAAGTAATGAATGAAAGAAGTATCTAATCTTCATATTGGGTATAAAAAGTCTGCAAATACTGCGAACTATTTAATAATTAGTCTCCTATTTGCCTTTTTCAATAGCCTCTTTTAATTCGTTGAAGTTATCGAAAAAGAAAAGCCATTCACCTTCCGATGTTTGCACTCTAAAGAATTTTTCATTTGCTCTTCTTGAAACCGCATAAACAATGTCCTTATATTTTAATTTAAGAATGGCAGTACCCAAAATTTGGGTAATAAATAATTCCCCCACCTCTCCAGTTAGTGATATATAGCCATTACTTGCCATTCTCCATAATCCAACATTGCCTAAAGAGAACATACCTTCCATATCTATTGTGTTTTTAGTTAATTAGACCACAAAATTAGTGATTCATTTGCAATTATAGCGGTATCTGTGAGGATAAATTTGCCCAATCACTCAATACAGATGGGACAATGCAGGTAGTTTTTGTTAATCTTATAGATAAAGATTAGTTTCGGGTATTTGCCCAATAAGAATAGAGTAACGGGACAAAGCCAAAGTTCTTCACCAAAATTTCCGCTTGGGTCTTTATAGAAAGCACCACCCGTTAAAGTGGAACTTACCTTATATAATCTAACTCCGCAATAAAACTTATCTTCCCATTCTTTAGCAATTCTGATAGTAGCCACAATCTCATTTTCTCCACGAGAGTAATATTCAAGATAGTTGGATGCACCACCAACCATGAGCGTATGTTCAAACAGTTCTTTGGGAAAGCCCGGAACATTACAGTACCATTTGCGCCCTATCTTGGTAAATGATACCTCATAATTTCCATTGCCCACCATTGCATGATATAGTGCCTTTGCAAGAACGAGTATAGCTCTTATATAGGCAGAGCTTTTCTTACATACGGACACACTTTTCTTGAAGTAAGTTTTAAGATTACTCATAGCTGATAAATTTTAAATGATTAAATAAATGGGATTTTGTAAACGGACACTGCAAAGCTATGTGTTTAATTTGAATTATCAAAATAAACTGTATTTCAATACTTTGCATATGTTTGCATAATTCAGAAATTATTTTATGGAATAGCTAAATAATCAGTAGATTAGTATGGCATATAAGTAGTTCCCCAAAATCGCACATACCATAAACTACAAGCCATATTATGCCATTTAAAAAAGAGAGTTTCCCACTCCGTTACAGAACTGGTTTGCACTCCGTTTTTCTTGGAACTATCAGAATGTGACAAACTTTTCTGTTTCTGTAAATGATTCAGAAACTTCAAACTTTGTCACATTCCAATAAAACAAGTGTAACTATGATTGTATATAAATAAAGATGGATAAAATCAGTATCAGCAAAAAAGGATTGATAATACCAATTATTATCAGCAGGAGAACTACCAATGTTCCCCATAGTATCAATTTTCCATTATCTTCCATTTTGTAGTATTTTTAAGTTATTAAAAAGGTCTGTTCCCATATTTATACTCTAATATGGAATTACACACCCTATCATAAAAGGAAAAACCACAACCCGTATAAAAGTAGCTTAAATAGGTTGCTTGGTACTCTTCTTGTAATGCTTGGTTGTTGCTAAGCAGGTCTGCAAACTTTTCCAACCAATATTTCAAGGCTTGTATAACTTTGATATAGCGTAGGTTGTTATCCACATACCCCAATCTGTTTTCCAAGTCTTTAATGTGCTTTATTACTTTCTCTGTCTGTTTATCCATAGTTCTGTAAAAATAGGAAAGGACACCTAAATAAATAGATGTCCTCTCATTAGTTAGTCAATAAACCATTTGTAATCCTCATCCCCATGTAGGGCTGCATTGATTCCAACAGCCATTTCAGTTGCATTTAATGAGCGGTCTAAGAATGAATCTATATAGCTACTCTTATTTGCACCCGTTAATAGGTTGTAGAACTTCCACATATTCAAGTCATTTCCAAAGCTGCCAAAGTTCTCATCATTAATGTAGGCTTTTGCAACACTGTTAATCTGTGTATCTGTAAGCAACATTCTTGGCAGTCTCTTTTGGTAGCCATTGGGCAAACACTGATAAAGCCTCATTTTGCCCAATATTTGTGCAAATTGGTGTTCACTCATTGAAGTATTGCCCAACTGTTGCATCAAATGCAGATGTTTGGCAGGATTGTAGTTGTTGAACAACTCCAAGGCAGAACGGTAAAGTTCACTTGTATTGCTCACCCTTAAATCATCCTTGTAACCGTCTGTAAAGATGCACATGTTGCAGCATACTTGGTTTTTAAAGCCTATTGCCAACCTAAACAACTCTGGAACTTTCTTGCTGTATAAGTTCATTTGATTGTAGGCTCTAACTCCTACTATTGAAAGGTGCAACTTGTTTCCCTCAACCGTTTCATAGATTGTAGGAATGTCAATACTGAAAGCTGCCCTCTCATAGTAGATAGTTTTGTCTGATTCCAACAACTGATTGGCAGGTTTGTGGATAGCTTCGGGAATGCGACCCTTAATCACATGAGAGACACGAATATCGGGTGTTCCGATAGTCTCACCATTGTAATAGGAGTTTGCAGCTTCCCAAACAGTTTCAATAAATGCAGCATGGTTTACTGTAAGCTCATTGTCTTTTGCAAAAACGGGAGTAATACAGTCATTTTTCAAATGTTGCAAGGTAGCTTCTTGGGTGTTTGCCTCAATGAAATGATTTACCCTTTTAGGCGTTGCAGTTTCTTCAATAATGGTTGCTTCTTCTGCAAACTCACCTAAATTCATTCTCTCTCTGTTCTCTGTTGGCATGATAACTAAGTTTCTCATATTGATAAAAGTTTAAATGATTAATAATTCTTTTTTATATCAATATACAGAGGGGGACTTGAGGGGTAGTATGCCGTAAAGACAGCCACTCTTATATATTTTAGGTCACTGGCTGAATGGGGAGGGGGATTTCTGTATTAAGTACCTTATATATCTGTTCTCTTGACTTTTAGCTAAACTGAATATGGGTGATTCTTTAATTATGTAGTCTTTTTAATGTCATTGGCTGTATGTGGCATATTATAAAGTATAGGCTATATAACTCTTATTAAAGTGGAAATTTTCAGAAAGTCAGAATCGGAAAAATGTACGTCTGTGGTTCTGCGCCAAAAATAAAAGCCGCAAGGGTTACTTACGGCTTGGCGATATATTAGGCGATGTAACCTCTTTCAAGGTCTTCATCGGTGATTATTTCGGGATATAGGTTCTTGATAATAGCCAACTGGCTTTCAGAAGTTATCAGAAATATATCCTCTCTAAGCAGGTGTATTCCTTTCTTGTCCCTTTTTGCATAGCCATTTTCTATGGCTTCATTCATATATCTTGATATTGTACCTTTAGACAAGCCAAGTTCTTCCGCTAATTTGTTTTGGCTGTAAAGAGTGGTGTTAGTCCCGTTCAAGCATTTACATTTCAGCAGGACAAGAAAGCCTTTCAGTTCCTTGTTTATAGGTTCATCATATAACTTATTAGTTATAAGAACGTAATGTTCCGTATCTAATCGGTAACTGCATCTGTTGAATTTTCCATATTGTCCGTAAACATTAAATTTATCTATGTTTACTAATCCGAGGGATTCAAACTTGTGCAGCCATTCTCTTATTTGGTCTGTCTTTTTAATTCCGTAGAAATCAGTCAAGTTATCTTGTTTGATATATGATTCCATCGTATTGCAATCGGAACAGAGAGCCAAGCAATAGAATAGGTACGTTTCCAGCAAATTAAGTTTTCCTACGATATTAGATGTTATTCTTCTGTATGAGGTCATTAGCAACCGTATGTTTATAGTTAGTAAAATAAATATCTCCTTTCTTTACCAGTCTTCTGTAATGGTGGTTTCCGAAGTAGCTTTTCGCTTCTTTCTGATTCGTGAATGTCTGTTTTGTAGGCAAATAGATAATCATAGGCAATTAAATATGAGATTTTGAGAATTAACCAATCTGTCCCGATTTGAAAAATCGGGTAGGTTAGGTATTTATATATAGGTATTTATATGCGACCCACCTAAGATGAACACTCCGCACCCCCTAAAATGAACACCTCTTTTTTTGAGAATCAGAACCGGATTTTGAGAATGCTGTTTTTGTGAGGTTAGATTTCTGTTTTTTCAGATATGCTATCTTATTCATTATATTAAAAAGTTTCAAGTAGAATCGGTGCAATCATTAGTTATAGAGAAAACCAACCATTTTTAGTGATTATAGGAAAGACACGGTTTGCATCTGTCCTATAATCTTGTATAAACGTAAGATGGCTTTCTGTATATGCAGGCGCAGGTACTTTTTTAAAGCAGGGTATATATAGGAATTTCTTCATAAAAAAGGTACTCGCCTATATGCCTTTCCGCATGGTCAGTTGATAACCTTTTATATTTTTCCGCTTGCTTTCCACCGCATGAAAAAAATCAAGAATGGTATGTGATGTTACCGCTTTCTTTGGGACAATGCCAAACAACTTAAAAATCCTGCTGATTTCTTCCTTTATGAATTTTCGGGAATACCATTTGCCCGTTTCAAAAGAGTTGTATATCATCTGTGAGACTTCCGTTCCCGTAACTTTGGCATGGTAGTCTGCAATAATCATTGCTTCCTTTATTTTCTTGCGGTTATATTTCAACCGTTCAATTTCTTTCTTGCCTATCTTGTTGTATGCTTCCACTATAAAACTGTCCGCTTGTTCCAAGTCCCTTTTGAATTGGTATTCCATTTCCGTTTGGCATTCACCAAGCAATTCAAGCTGTTGTACCATTATCTTACGTTTCTCCTTGATGGAATTTGACTTGTTGCTACGTTGCAGTCTCTCATAGTCACCGAGTTTATAATCCAAAATGCTATAATTATTTATGGTAAAAGCATCGCAGTTCTTGTATGCTTCATGCAGATTATCGGGACAATTATAATATCCTTTCACCAGTTCCGTATTGATGTAGTTGTCTATCTTGAAGTATTTGGTTCTTCCTTTCTCGTCCAGCATCTCCGCATAGGGCAGACTGGTAAGTACTGTACCGTATGCGTCTTTTGCGGAAACGGTGGTCGCATAGTCATAATAATTCTGTAACATATCGTACACGTCTTTCCAACACGAAATACGTCCTTTAAGTTCTTCCTTGCTTCTCACCATGAAATTGCGGTTGGTGTTGCTGATATGGTGGATAGAGGACACACCGTTTCTGAATCTTCCCACACATTGAATCGTGTCCGTATTCGGGTCAAATGCGGTATAGTCCGCAAAATAACAGTCTGTCAGTAATAAGAT
This sequence comes from Mediterranea massiliensis, assembly GCF_900128475.1. GTDB lineage: Bacteria > Bacteroidota > Bacteroidia > Bacteroidales > Bacteroidaceae > Bacteroides > Bacteroides massiliensis_E. The sequence continues at coordinate 462,836 of NZ_LT635839.1, forward strand.
GGTCGGCTTCTCTTCAAGTTCAATATCCACCGCATTATAAAAACGTGAAGTGAGCCAGTTGTAACGCTTCATTATGTCCTTGTCCCATATATCGGAAACATTCTCAAACTTCAAGCCTTTCAGTTTTTCCACACTCTTTTCGGAACAGAATACAGCGGATTCGTCCAATAAGCCAAGTTGCTGCATCAGTGAATAGATGGTATCTGTAGAATTACAGAATACGAAACAATTACCTTTCAGACCTGCAAACACTTCTTTTACTGCCTGCAACAGATTATTGGTAGCATGGAGATTCATGCCTTTTACATAGTCGAATGTAGGCTTGATGGTAATGGTCTGAAATTTCTGTTCTTCAAAACGTGGGTCTGTAAACTCAATGGGAGTGGCAGATACCAAGGCTTTCTGTTCACATTCAAAAAACAAGTCCATAGGTAATGTTATATCGGGACGAAAACCTGAATCTTTGACTATCTTATGGCATTCATCAAACAATAGAAAGCTGTTATAGCGTATATCCATATCCATTTCTTCAAATGCTTCCTGCACCTTGTGGAAACTTTCGGGAGTGGTGAGTATCTTGAAATGTTTACTCTGTTTGATGCTCCTTTCCATATATGCCACTATGTCATCCGCATAGACACCATCAAAAACACCGAAAAGATTGTCTTTCCCATGCTTCGGGTCTTTGCATTTTCCGCTGATAACGGGTTTGTTCGGCTCTATGATGATTGAATTGCGGTGTGCTTTCAGTTCTCCATAAGTCGCACCAAGTCCCGTAAGTTTCTTATATAATATGGTGTTGGTGGGGATTTCGGGCAGTATCTCTGTCAAGTATTGGATTTTTCCGTTTGCTTCCTTGCTGACTGTTATCTCTCTGTTCTTCATTTTTCTTATACTTAAATAGTTAATAAAAAAGGGGGAAACTTCCCCCTTTACTTTTGGTTGTTTAGATAATCTGTTTATGCTCACGTAAATAGTCCAATGTCTCATCTGTCCGCTTGATTCTGAACATTATCTTTCCCTTGAAGCAAGGAAGAATCGCACTGATAGATTCGGGATGCTCTCTAAACAACGGAACATATTGTATTGTCTTACCAGCGTCAATCATTGCTTTCAGTATTCCAAGCTGGAAGTCCTCGTTCTCATCCAACGTGTCCGCTTCTTTCGGGTTTGTATCGAAGTCTGTCACGTCACCTTTGAATAAGTAGTTCAACAAGCCTTGATAGGATGCGCTTTTCAGTTGGTATTTGAATCCTGCCACGTGAGCGGATTCTATCCATGCACAACGTGTATTGTCTTTGCTGCCGTAGAACTTCACTATCAGTTGTTCCTTACGCTTCATCATTTCCTGCAAGGTGTTGTATGCGCCTTGGTTATCATACTCTTTTATAGCGGTTTTTGTACCGAAATTGTAATCAAAATTACTCATAGTTATAATTTTTTAATTAATGAATATGTTAATGCAATCATTGACTTTGGCGCCTTATTGTCTCTGATTGACATTGCAAAAGTAGGGCAGAATTTAGGGGTAACAAAGGAATTTGCCGAATGCCCATGTGTGTAGAAAACGTGCCCATTCCAGTACGCAAAAAAAATGCGTACCAAAAAAGACAGCCCTTTCAGTACGCATTTTTACTATGGTTTTATGTATGTTGTTTAAGAAACTACCATGTAGTTATTAGCTATGACAGACGGAAATTTCTCGTTCTTGTATCTTCTAAGGAGATTGGATAACATTCTGTTCTTGTTGCCCTCTGAATCGTATTCTTCATTATATCTTTTGCCATCATAGCCCACTGTATAGATAAGCCTTGAAACAAGCATCATCTTGTCTTTAGATACCTTTACTTTTTTATCGGGTATGGTGGTAGCCTTTCTTCTTTCAATAAAAGACAGAAACATATCCGTAAATTTCCACTTCTTATAAGATATGTCAAGACTGAACTTGTCCGTAAAGCTGATTTTTGACGATAAGTCATTTCTGATAAAGCCCTCCAAACCTATGTCCTTTAATTGTTTAATCATGGTTTCTCTATCTTGCTCACTATGTATAATATCGCTGTATGTATTGACAAAATGCTGCAAGGCTGCTTGAATGATTCTGATTGTGTCCTCCCTTTCAACGACATAGCTTTTCTTGTTATTCTTCTTTAGGGTGATACTGGTAGCTTCCGATAGGTTGGTATGAAAATAGCTAAAATCCTCCAATACGGACTTATTTAATGCAGGTGCGTTTGTACCAATATCCTCTATAAAGTCATATACGAACAGAAGTAGATACCAAAACTTGCTAACATCCAACTTATACGCTTCAATGGTATTCTGTAAATCTTCATTAGTTAGAAACTTCTCTTTGAAAGAATCATCCAGCTTTCTGTATTCTCGTTTCTTGTATTCTTCCAAAGTTCCTTTGAAAGTTTTCATTTCTTGTGTTCTCTCGTACCTTTCTTCAACGGACAAGTTTCTTTCCGCATATCTGTTGGCGAATATGGCAGGTGCAGCGGACACATCTTCATAATCGGGCAGGAAGTGATTGGCTACTTCCCACACATATTCTAATAGTGGCTCATTTAGACATTTGTAGCTTTCATGCCAAGCCACTTTTAAATCGGGCAGTTCTTCTATCTGATACATAGTGTATTCATATTAGTTATACTGCAAAATAAAAGAAAAGTCTGCAATCTTTAGTGGATTACAGACTTCTTTTTATTATAGTAGGTTTTTCATAGTGGTAAACGATATTCATTTACCGAATACATACTTCACAACTTTGGCATTAGCCTTGTTCTCATTCACAAAATCTCGTTCAATATAAATGTCTGTCACTTTCATAGAATCGTCTATGTGGTTCAATGCTGCATGAACTATATATTTATCTATACCAACTTTATTAAGTGCAATGGTAGCCCATGAATGGCGGGCTGCATAATACTCCAAATCATCTACGCCTAATATTGTACCAATTTCTTTTAAACCGTAGTTGATAGCCTTATTGAAACCTTTTTCGTCTGCATAGTATTGGTAAAAGTTAAATAAGCGTTTACCACTTTTATCTCTGTATTTTTCTATAAGTGGTAATGCGATTTTAGGTATAGCCACTTTCATTTGAGCATTATCCAATCTACGGTCTTTCGTCTTAGTACGATTATAAATGATGGTATTGTTTACCATTTCTGTAGCATTATATAAATCGGCTGAATTAATGCCCATTAAACAGAATGACAGAATAAAACAGTCTTTAGCTAAATTATAACGACAAGTGGATTTATAGCCTTTCTTCATATCTTTATAGGGTAGCTTCCATACTTTTTTGATAATATCTGCCGGAATAGCTCTCTTTCTTGTTGCTTCTTGCTTGGGTATCTCAAAGTCTATAAATGGATTGTTAGGTATCAGTATGAGATTATTCTCTCTCTTATTGTACTTCTTTTGAGCCTCTTTGAACAGTTTCTTAATGCTTACCAAATAAAGAGATAAAGACCGATTAGAGGGCACACGCTTACCTTGCAGAATCAGTTTCTTCGTTCGTACTTCACGCTCTTTATTCAGAAACGCTTTGAAACTATCTAAAAAATTGGTGGTAATCAGATTTACGTCCAATTCTTCTTTACCTATAAAGCGCACTAAAGCATTAATTGCAGTAGTATAGTTTGGTGCGCCTTTGATTGTAGTTGAGGTTATCCACTCACGGCTGAACTTTATAAAGTCAATGGTCTGCTGCTTCTGATGTTCTCCATCCAAGTAGTCCATTACTTCATCAATAGTGTAGCGGTTTAACTCGACTTGTAGTTTGGCGCATTTCTCTTGATAACCGCGAATAAGAGAATCTATCTCTTTTCTAATAGGTGAACTTTGCTTGATTTTCAGTTCTTTAGTCAAGTCTTTACTTGTGGCGAACAGACTTGTTGCCAGCCGTCTCATTTTTCTGTCAAGCGTGAATCTTAGCTTTACGTTGTAAGTACCATCAGACCGTAGTCCGTCTTTCTTGATTTCTGCGTTGATTGTCAGCATATTAACCCTTTCGTTTATCGGTAAACAAGCGGTAAACAAATGCTGTAAAAGATTGGTAATTCTGTTGGTTTGAGCCAACCTCCACCCATAACGAAAGGCAAAAAGAAAAGCGTTAACTGCTTGATTTCGTGCAATTAACGCTTGTTTTCTTTGTGGACCAGCCAGGGCTTGAACCTGGGACCTCCAGATTATGAGTCTGTTGCTCTAACCAACTGAGCTACAAGTCCGATGTATCCTTTCGGGGGATAGCGGTGCAAAATTAGTATATTCCGTTGAAATATGCAAGGGAATTGGTAAAAAATGCCCGTTGCAGGGTTGTCAGAACTTGTATTTCCTTTGGGGATTCTTGGGGAACCAGCCTTTCTTGACGCGCTCTTCCTGTTCGAACACTTCCTTGATGGTCCAGAAGGAGGAGAAGGCGAAGACGCCGAGCAGTGAGGATATCAGGATGTTGTCCACGCAGATGGAGGCAATGACGCCTGCTACGCCCAGTAGGAGGAATATCCACCAGCAGCGTGTGCCCCAATAATACTCGGCCTTGACCACGACGGGGTGGAAGAGGCCGATGATCAGAAAGGTGCAGATGCCGATGAACAGGCCTGAGAGATGGAGGTTGTCCAGTAGTTCCATGGGATGATGGGGGATGAGGACCGGGCTTCGTGAGGGGCGTGGGCTGTCGAAAGGTGCTCCGCGTCCCTCACGAAGGGTGTAGTCGTTGGTTTATTCCTGGCAGATGGGAATCTCTTTCTTGATGCTCTGCTCCAGCGAAATCAATGTCTCGGTGGCCGTGACGCCGGGTATCTCCTGCATCTTGTTGTTCAGCAGGTCCATCAGATGCTCGTTGTCGCGGGCATATACCTTAGTCAGCATGGTGTAGGGGCCGGTGGTGAAGTGGCATTCCACGATTTCGGGAATCTTGTTCAGCTCGGCCACAACGGTCTTGTACATGGAGCCTCTTTCCAGCTTGATACCCACGTAGGTGCAGGTGCGGTATCCCAGCGATTTGGGATTGACGTGATAGCCGGAGCCTACAATGACACCCAAGTCGATCAGTCGCTGCACACGTTGGTGGATGGCGGCGCGCGACACGCCGCATTCGGCTGCTACGTCCTTAAACGGAATACGGGCATTTTGGGAAATGATTTCCAAAATTTGACGGTCCAGATTGTCTATTTTCTCCATAATATACGTTTGTAAGTTTCTTGTTGTTATCAAATAGTAAGCAAATATAGGAATTTATTTTAATTTATCTATAGACGGGCGGAAAAAAATAGGGAAAAGTACAAAAAAGAGCGGGTGAGACCGATGCTTTTGCATCATTTGTCTCATCCGCTCCGATTGTCATTTTGACAGCAGAAGTGCCTGCCGCTTATTTTTTCTTGCCGATGCCTACCAGTTCAACTTCGAAGATCAGGGTAGAGAAGGGTTTGATCTGGGCACCCATCTCTCTGGAGCCGTAAGCCAGGTCATAGGGGATGTAGAGTTCCCATTTCGAGCCGACGGGCATCATGGTCAGGGCTTCGGTCCAGCCTTTGATGACCTGGTTGGCGCGGAAGGTAGCGGGCTGTGATTTGCCATCCTTGTCCTTGCGCTTGTAGGAGCTGTCGAACTCAGTGCCGTCGAGCAGCGTGCCTTTGTAGTTCACCTGTACATAGCTGGTGTCGGCAGGAACGGCGCCTGTACCTTGGGTCAGGACCTTGTATTGCAGGCCGCTTTCAGTCGTTACCACGCCTTCTTTCTGCTTGTTTTCCTCGAGGAACTTCTTGCCGGCTTCGATGTTGTCGGCATATCTCTTCTCCAGCGACTTCTCGCGGATTACTTCCATCTGGCTCTGCATGTAGCCCTGGGCGAACATCTTGTCCATCTGGCCCTTGCCTACCACGCCGGCGATGAAGCCTTCGAGCAGTTTCTCACGGTTGAGGCTCTGGGTAGAGTCGTTGCCGAAAATCTGCTGGTTGAAGCCTTCCACCCACTGCTTGCTGACCATCTGGCCTACCTGGAGGCCGGTCATGTAGGCTACGTCTTTCTTGTCGATTTTGGCGGCGCCTTCGTTGAAACCTTTGATGAATTGGGTCATCTGCGTGCTGTCGATGCCCTGCTGCATCAGGAACTGGTCGAGACCTTCGGTGCGGGCCATACCGATGGCATAGGAGAGTGAGTCGATGTCGTTGGACAGATTGCCCTTAGAGGACTGGGCTGTACACGATGACAAGGCTGCTGCTGCGGCCAGCGTCATCAGAAATGTTACTTTTTTCATTTTGTCTTACTGATTATATTTTTTATTTGGATAATATTTTCAGGAGTTCCACTTCGAAAATCAGTGTGCTGTGGGGCGGAATCATCTCGCCTGCGCCGTGTGCGCCATAGCCCAGCTCGCTGGGGATGTAGAGTTTCCACTTGGCTCCTTCGGGCATCAGCTGGAGGGCTTCCACCCAGCCGGGGATGACCTGGTTGACGCCGAACGTGGCGGGTTGGCCGCGCTTGATGGAGCTGTCGAAGAGGGTACCGTCGATGAGAGTGCCTTCGTAGTGGCACTGCACCTGGTCGTCTATCTTGGCATAGTGGCCTACGTTGCCTTCCTTGATCACTTCGTATTGCAGGCCGCTGGGCAGGGTCACCACGCCCGGACGCTGCTTGTTCTCTTCGAGGAACTTCTTGCCCTTCTCGATGTTTTCCGCATTGATGCGGGCTTCCATTTCTTCGAAATATTTGTTTACGATGTCACGGGCCTCAGCATGTGTGATTTCCGTCGGATTACCGTTGAGCACGTCGCTGATGGCGCGTGCAAAGTCGTCTACCGAGATGCCCTTGGCACCCATGCTCAAAAGATTCTGACCTATACCCAGGCCGATTGCATAACTGAATTTGTCCATAGTTCTTTTCAAATGAGTGGCAAAAGTAAGGCTTTTATTTGAATGTTAACGGGTTGCAGTATTTAATTTTTCTTATTTTATGAGACAATATGCGCCCGCTTTCCCTATCTTTGCTAGATGAATGCTTAAAGAAAGGAGTAAAAGATGAAAAATCTGGTAGTTTTGTCGGGCGCAGGCATGAGCGCCGAAAGCGGCATCAGCACCTTCCGCGACGCAGGAGGCCTGTGGGACCGCTATCCGGTAGAGCAGGTGGCCACGCCCGAAGGGTATATGCGCGACCCCGAACTGGTCATCCGCTTTTATAACGAGCGGCGCAAGCAGCTGCTCGACGTGAAGCCCAACGAGGGGCATATCGGCGTGGCGCAACTGGAAAAAGATTTCAACGTGACGGTCGTCACGCAGAACATCGACAACCTGCACGAACGGGCGGGCAGCACGAAGGTAATCCACCTGCACGGCGAGCTGACGAAGATGTGTTCAAGCCGTGATCCTTATGACCAGCGTTATATCAAGGAGATGAAGCCCGAAGAGTATGAGACCTGCGCGACCGACCGCGCGGGCGACGGCAGCCCCCTGCGCCCCTTCATCGTGTGGTTCGGCGAAGCCGTGCCCGAAATCGAAACGGCCATCGGCTACGTGGAGCAGGCCGACATCTTTGTCATCATCGGCACGTCGATGAACGTCTACCCTGCCGCAGGGCTGCTCCACTACGTGCCCGCCCGTGCCGAGGTCTACCTCATCGACCCCAAGCCGGTAGACACGCACAGCTCGCGCCCGATACACGTCATCCGCAAGGGAGCGTCCGAAGGAGTGAAAGAATTGCGCGCCCTGCTGGGATGCGGGGCTTCCTGACAAGCTCGCGGTAGGATGATATTTCCGCCCCAGGCATTGCCTACAGGAAAAGCATTGCTTTCTTTGAGGGAAAACAATGCTTTTTTTCATGCAAAACATTGCTTTTTCCGAGGTAAAACATTGCCTGCTTTTCCGAAGCAGAAAGCGGGGCGTGAAGAGGCCCGAAGCTTCTCCTCCATTTACTTCTTCAGCAACAGGCGCAGGACGAACCACAAGTGGAAGGCCACAGTACTTGCCCATCCGTAATGGCGGACCATGATGCGGAAGCGTTCCTTGAGCGAAGCCTTGTGGTTGCGTGTCGTCATGCCTTCGGACAGGTAGTCGATAAGGGTAAGATGGGTGTTGTGGAGCACCTTCGACTGCTTCATAATCTTGATGCACCAGTCGAAGTCGGCCGAAAAGCGATAGCGCAAGTCATAAGGCATCACGAGGTCGCGCCGCGCGAAGAAGGCCTGGTGGCAGACAAGCATCCCCTGGCGGAAGCTCTTCCACGTCAGGTGCTCGGGAGCCTGGAGGCGGCGCATGCGCAGGAAGTGGCCTTCATGATCGACCAGCTCCGTCTCGCCATAGAGCACATCGGGCAGCAGGGTACCGTGTATGGAGTGCACCATCTGTTGCAGGGTGTCGTCTTCGTGGAAGCTGTCGCCTGCGTTGAGGAAGCACAGATAGTCGCCCGTAGCCAGACGGATACCCTTGTTCATGGCGTCGTAGAGCCCCTTGTCCGGCTCGCTGACAACGACGGAGATGCGCTCGCGGTAACGGTTCACAATGTCCATGGTGCGGTCCTTCGAGGCACCGTCCACAATGATGTACTCCACGTGGTGGTAGGTCTGCGAGATGACACTCTGGATGGTGTCCTCGAGAGTCGCTTCGGCGTTGTAGCAGACGGTGATGACACTGAATTTCGGGGTGGGATGATTATGCATTGCTTCCGGTCGCTTTGTTATAGAGGTCAATGTATCGTTTGGCTACGCTGCTCTCCGAGTAGTGGCTGGCCGCCTTGCGGCAGGCCTGCTCGCAGAGGTTGGGATAGTCGGGGTCGGTCAGCGCCCAGCAGATGCCGTTGGCAAAGTCGTCGGCATCCTTGTATCGGGCCACATAACCGTTGTGCAGGTGGTCTATCATCTCGGGGATGCCGCCCACGTTGAAACCTACGCAGGGTGTTCCGCAAGCCATGGCCTCCATAATGGTGTTGGGCAGATTCTCCTCCAGCGAAGGGGTGACGAAGAGGTCGACGGCGTTGTAGATGTCCACAAGCTGGTGCTCGTCCTGCACGAAGTCCAGCGGATAGACGGGGAAGGGCAACAGGTCGGCCAGCTGGCCCGACTGTCTGCCGAAAGCTACTACGGCCAGCCGTTCCTTCAGCTCGGGATGCTTGTCGGCCAGCAGGCGGCACGATTCTATCAGGTAGTCTATGCCCTTGCGCTTGTCGGTAATCTTGACCGAACCGAAGAGGAGGAGCCGCTTGTCCGACGGGAGCCGCAGGCGTTCGCGTGCGCTCTGCCGGTCGTGCGGCTTGAAGAGGTTGATGTTCAGTGGGTTGGGGATGCACTCGATCCGATGGCCTACGGTCAGGGCGCTCTCGCGGGCCTTCTCTTCCAGCCAGTGGCTGCACGTGACGAACGTCATCGGGTAGTCCTTGTAGAGGCGCTGCTTCTTGTGGAAGATGCGGTAGGCCAGGTCCTTCTTGTGTCCGCCTCCGTAGAGGAAGGGGCATGGGCCGCATTCCTGCCGGTAGCGGGTACACTCGCGTGCATGGTGGCAGATGCCCGTGCAGGGCCACATGTCGTGCATTGTCCATACCACGGGTTTGCCCGAGGCCAGTATCTGTTCGATATTCTTCAGGGAGAGCATGCCTTGGTTGATCCAGTGCAGGTGGATGACGTCGGCCTGGCGGAATTCGGGCAGGGAGGTGATGTCCGTACCCGTGTTGGCAATGTCTACGGCAAAGAGGTTGTTCTTCTTGAAGCGGTTGGCTTTCCAGATGACGATGCGTTCCCATACGAACTTCCACACCATCCGCCAGTTGCGGCGCAGGGCCACGACAGAGATCTGGTCGGTCTGCTTGTCGCGCACCAGCAGCTTGGCCTTGATGCCGTTGTTCTTCAGGGCTTCTGTCAGGCGGCTGGCGGCTATGGCGGCTCCGCCGATTCGTTCGGATGTATTGATAAGCAGGACTCTCATTTTGTTGAATGGTCGGTTGTAAAACAAAGAATAGACAACGAAATGCCCGTTATTTGGCGCAAAAGTAGTGGTTTTCGATGAGAAACGGTGCAAAGTCACACAGATTATTTGTACTTTTGCCCGTGTTTATAAATAAAGATATTCTATGAAGAAGGTTGTATTTGTAGGATTGGGCTACATCGGTCTGCCGACGGCAGCTGTAGCGGCCCATCATGGTTATCAGGTGGTGGGAGTGGATGTCAATCCGTCGGTGGTCGAAACCGTCAATCAGGGAAAAGTCCATATCGTGGAGCCCGACTTGGACCGGGTGGTGCGTGAAGCCGTGCAGAGCGGCAGCCTGCGTGCCGTGTCCCGCCCCGAAGAGGCCGATGCCTTCGTCATCGTGGTGCCTACCCCCTTCAAGCAGAACCACCGCGCGGACATCACATACGTGGAGGCGGCTACCCGTTCGGTCGTCCCCTGCCTGCGCCCCGGCAATCTGTTTGTCATCGAGTCTACTTCGCCCGTGATGACCACCGAGCGGATGGCCGAGCTCATCTTCAGCCAGCGCCCTGAGCTGAAAGGACAGATCTATATAGCTTATTGCCCCGAGCGTGTGCTTCCCGGCAACACTCTCTACGAGTTGGTGCACAACGACCGTGTCATCGGCGGCATCGACGAGGCTTCGACCGACAAGGCCATCGAATTCTATTCGGCCTTCGTGCAGGGCAAGCTGCACCGCACCAATGCCCGTACGGCCGAGATGTGCAAGCTGACGGAGAACTCCAGCCGCGACGCGCAGATAGCCTTCGCCAACGAGCTGTCCATGATTTGCGACAAGGCCGGCATCAACGTCTGGGAACTCATCGACCTGGCCAACAAGCATCCGCGTGTCAACATCCTCCAGCCCGGCTGCGGTGTGGGCGGACATTGCATCGCCGTAGACCCGTGGTTCATCGTGGCGGACTATCCCGAACAGGCCCAGCTCATCAAGCGTGCCCGCGAGACCAACGACTACAAGGCCGACTGGTGTGCCAACAAGGTGCTCGACGCCTGCCATGCCTTTGTAGAGCGTAACGGGCGCGAGCCGGTAGTGGCCTGCATGGGTCTGGCCTTCAAGCCCAATATCGATGATCTGCGTGAATCGCCTGCCAAGTACATCGCTTCGCGCATCGTGTCGGAAAGTCGAGCCGATGTGCTTATCGTGGAACCCAACATCAGTTCCCATCCCAGCTTCCACTTGACAGACTACAAGGAGGCTTACCGTCGGGCCGATATTGTGGTATGGCTGGTACGTCACACGCCCTTCCTCTCCATTGCCCGCGACGAAGCCAAGCAGGAACTGGACTTCTGCGGCGTAAGAAAGTCCTGTTAATTGAAAATGGAGAATGGATAATTCATTCTTCATTTTTCATTAAATCGCTGAAGGCCCGGAGATAGCGTCCGGCCACCGTATCGAGATTAATCTGCTCGCGGATGATGCGCTCGGACTCCTGGCCCATCGTGCGGCAGCGTTCGGGCGAGGCCAGCAGGGTGTCCAGTGTCAGGGTCAGGCTGTCGACGTCGCCGTCGCGGAAGAAAAGACCGTTCCGTCCGTCGACCACCAGGTCGCGTTCCGTTCCGTCACAGACGGAGCATACTACCGGCAGGCCATAGGTCATGGCATCGTTAATGGACAAGCCTCCCATGCCGGCCAGCACGTACACCAGCGATTCGTGCATACACGCTCCCAGTTCCTTTGGGTCATAGATGGCACCGGTGAAGCGTACGCAACCTGGAGTAGAAGGCGTATCCTTGTCGGCCACCGTCAGGTTCAGGCGGCGGGCCTGCTGTTTCAGTTTCTCCAGTTCGGGACCGTTGCCCACGACGGTCAGTTCGGCATCGGGATACTTCCCGGCCAGCCGGGCAAAGGCATCGATTAACAGGTCTACCCGTTTCCATTTCACCAGTCGGCCGATGTGTAGCAGACGCCGATGACAAGGCGGCAACAAAGCCGGCTCCGTTTCCACCGCCTGCCGTTCGCTGAGCAAAGCTTCCGTATCCGTAGCATTGTAGGTGACGTGTATCCGTTCAGACTTGACCCCATACGAGGGGATAATCTCGTGTCCCACGCTGGAGTAGCACAGGATACCTGCACAACGCGCATAACAATAACGACGCAGGCCAGCGATGAGCCACTGGCGAAGGAGGAAAGCCGCTCCTCGGCTTTGCAGGCACATGTTCTCGTCATACATGGGGTGCTGGCGGAAGTAGGAGCGGATTCGTCCGTAAGGAGGAGTCTGGAAGGGAATCTCGCGGATAGCCACCCGTATGCCGCAGGCACGAAGCACGCGGCGCAGGCGGGGCTGGAAGAACAGTTGCAGGAAGTAGGGCCAACCCATGACCACGAGGTCGGGCTTCTCCCGGCTTATCAGGTCGGGTAGGGCGGGGAAGGCACTTTTGCCGTAGAACATCTTCTTTTCGGGAGTCGTCAGGTGGCGGTAGGTACCTCCTTCCACCATCTTTACCCCCTGGCCGATGGTGGCGTTCCCTTTCTGCGGGGTGACAACTACGATATCCACACCTTTCTTATATAGTTTCTCGAGCAAGGCATTCAGGTAGTGGGGAATACCTCCGAAGGTGAACAGAACTTTCATTTTATGTTGTTTTAATCAGGTTATCAAGCAAATTCTCCTGCAACGTTTCCAGGCAGGAACGAAGGCGGGTGAGGCTGTGTTGCTGCAGGTAACGGTCGTAGGCCTCGGTACGGTCCTTTGTGTCGTGGCACAGGTCCGCGATGGCTTTCCGGCAGGCGTTGGCATCCGTTTCCACGATAGCGCGTCCGATGTCGTATTTCTCTGCCCGCCATCCCATGCAGGCACCTTGGCTGACGATGACCGGCCGCTGAAAAGCAGCCGCTTTGGTCAGCAGGTTGCTGCTTCCGGTAAAGTTCCGGTAAACGGCAAAAATGACATCGCTGGCGGCAACCAGTGCATTGAAACAGGCTTCATCAGGGATGCGTTCCAGCGAGAATAGGCAATTCGTACGGCCGGATTCCAGCGACCGCAGACGAGAGGTTTCTGCTTTGTCCAGCCACGAACGGCCGGCAATGAGGAAGAAATATTCGTCTTCGGGCAACAGCGGGATGACTTGCTGCAGCAGGGTGACTCCTTTCCGCATGCCGATGGAACCCAACAGGGAAACAACCTTCCGCCCGCCTGCCCGCTGCCGAAGCGTTTGCAGCAAGGGATAAGACGGGTCGGGAGCCGACAGGTCGGTAAAATCGGGCATGCACCACACGTGTGGTTGGAAGGCTTTCAAATCATCAGCCGAATATTCATTCAGTACACCGACGCCCAGACAATGGGAACTGCTCAGGTAAGGACGGACGTCGGGCATTCCCTTCTGCCAGCGGGGCAAGGCCGACTGGACCAGCAGGCCGCTCCAGCGGTAAGGCAGCAGACGGTCGAACAGACACATCGGCCCCAGCGTGGGTAACATGTCATCCAGGCAGGGAAAGAAGACCAGGTCCGGATGGAAATCATCCAACTGCTTGCGTACCGACTTCAGGTTGCGCAGACGGATGGCCGCATTCTGTAGGACGATGAGCTTCTTCTGCAACGGACGGTTTGTCGGGAGCGGGCGGAGCGGACGAACATCTATCTGACGGAAGGCCGCCACTTCTTTCGTATCCGACGGTTGCGGAGCCAGCAGCAGCACCTCATTGCCCATCTCGGCCCATACAGTGGCAAAGGTCCGGTAGTACGTTTCCCGATGGCCCGATACGGAGCAGTCTACTACGGCTATTTTCAATATTCTCTTATTATTCATGTCCTTGGATGGCTTCTTGATATACTTTCAGCAGTTTCTGTCCGGCTTGGGCAAAATCAAAACGTTCGGCCACCGAGCGGCGGATGGCCGCTTTGTCAAACTGTTCATAGTGCTCGTAGAGCTCCTGCATCTTTTGGCCCAATGCCTGTACATCGCCAGAACGGATCAGATAACCGCTTTCCGGCGTAATGATGTCTTCGGGACCGCCGCAAACGGTACCTATGGCAGGCAGTCCTGCAGCCATGGCTTCGATGAAGACGATGCCGAACGTTTCTGCATAGGAAGCCAGTACGAATGCATCGCTGCGCGCTAACAGGTCAGCTACCTCTTTGCGCGGAAGTCTTCCGGCCAGACTGATCTGCCCTTCCAGATGCAACCCGTGGATCTGTTGTCTCAGGTTGTCTTCTTCCTCGCCGTCACCGGCAATGACAAGCGATACATGAGGCTTGTCGGAGAAGTGTCGGGCAAAAGCGTCTATCAGTTCTGCAAACCCTTTCCGTCTGCTTAGATTTCCTACGCTGACGAAAGTAAAGGACTTCTCCTTCTCTGTCTGCTTCCCGTTGGGTCGGAACGTACTGATATCGACAAAGTTGGGAATTACGATGGCCTTGTCCGGACGGTCCAGATAGGGCGTAAGGTTTTGCTTCAGTTGTGTTCCCACGCAAATAATCTTTCTGGCGTCTTTGTAGGCCGTACGCAAGGTAGTTGCCTGGCCGGGTGTCACCTTCCCGCCGTTGATGGACGAGGCGTGTTCGGTGACGACATACGGGATGCCATAGCATTTGTAGGCCAACCGGGCGGCATAACCGGCCCAGGTACCGAAGTGGGCATGAATCAGGTCGGGCTTGCCGTGACGACGGATATAGATCCCTACCAGTCGCAGCGTCAACCACGACCAGATGATGGCACCGATGCGTGTAGACAGCTTGGGGTTCCAGGCATGCATGCGCAGGGTAACCACGTGTTCGCTTTCGTCTTCCGTCACTTGGAAATGGTTCTCCTGCCGGAACGTTTTCCAGCTCAGTTCTTTCAGCAGGCGCTGCTCTACGTAGACCAGTCCTGTCTGACACCCTGTCCGGGCAATCTGTACGGCCTGCTCGCGGAACATGTAGCCGCGATGGGGAGGAGCACCCGGCTCGGGGTAATACATGGGGAGTATTAGTATATGCATAGGCTCACTGGAGTTTGGAGGTTTGTCTGTCTTGGTCTATCTGATCCGCCAACCTGTCCGAAACACTGCTTACGACCTTTCGGCAGAACATCTTGTCGGAACGATACAAGGCAGGAAGATCTTCGAGGGTCAGAGTCTTGATGGCATGTCCGTATTCGATATAGTGCAGCGGTGTCAGTCCTGAAAGGCCGGGATAATCACCCTTGTATAGGAGAGCATGACGGGCGAAGGGCGAGTTGAATACCAGCGTCTGAATACAGAGTTCACTGGGCACAAAGCTGGTGCGGAAGTAGCGTACCAACTGTTGTTCGGAACAGAGTTTCTCGTAGATGTATCGGGCACAGGGCAGGGTGACAGCCCAATAGTCGGATCCGAAGTAGACGTCGGCCTGGCGGCCATTGATAAACGTATAAGGACGCTTGCGCAGGGGCAGGACTTTCATCAGCAGGCGGGAGGCTACTATCAGTTTGTTCTTCCACCAGAGGTTCCGCCAGGGCAGGTCGCGGAAGAAGTGATAACAGCAGATTTTGGAACGCTGGGCACGGTCGGTGCAGCGGGTAAGATTCAGTCCCATGATGAATTCCGCGTCGGGATGTTCGTCAAAGTAGCGGCGGATACGCATGTTGCTCCACAAGGGATAATCCTGTCCGCTCAGGCAGACCACGCGCATGTAGTCGCGGCCGCTGTGCAGCACGGCTGCCAGCAGCTCTTTCTGGTATTCCACCTGCTGCCAGCCTCCCCAACTGATCCAATGGGAAGGGACGAATGTCGCCTTTCCGTCGAGCAACCGATGGAAGGGACGGCTGTCTACCTTGCGGTCGACATGGATATAAAAATCCGCTCCGCCGTCGTCCAAGGCGGCGACCAGCCGTGCCAGATGAGGGGCATCGGTATAGGCAGACAGGATGTAGGCAATGCGTCTCATGGTTTCCTATTTCGTTTCAACAGAAATTGTACACTCTCGCGGAAGATTACGGACTGTAATTTCCACAACACAAGGGCATAGAAGGCGGCTACGCCAACGACCTTCACGGCCATGCTGAGGTAGAGATTCGCGATGGAACGCGTCAGGTAATGGGCCGACACGGTAAGCAGGGCCGAGAGCAACAGATAGGGAGAGATGTCCTTCAACAGATGTTTCAGTGTCAGGCCGATTTCGCGATGCACGAACCACAGCCAGACGAACAGCCAGCCGATGTGTATCGCTACAAAGACGCGGAGCATCCATTCCAGGCCGAAGGGATACATCGTGCAGGCGGCTGCCAGCTGCAGCAGGCTCAGGCAGATGGTGTTCCACATGTACACGGACGAATGCCCGCGGCTGATAACCAGATTGGAAAAGAGGCTGGTGATGGGGATGAAGGCTCCCCACACGCAAAGCAGTTGCAGGATGGCCGCGCTCGACAGCCATTTCTCGGTGATGGTGATGACAATCAGCTCTTTGGATACCAGGCTCAGGCCGAACATGGCAGGAAAGGATATGAAAGCGGTAAAGCGGAGCAGCTTGCGGAAGACGTTGAGCTGGCGTTCGCGGTCGTCGGCAATGCTGGTAAAGACAGGTTGGGCAATGCCATTGATCATATTGGTAATGAGCGTATGGCCCATGCCGTTCCATTTGTTGGCCTGCGTGAAGTCGCCCACTTCCTTGGGCGAATAGAACTTGCCCAGTACGACGGAGAAGAGGTTGTTGTTGAGAATGGTAAAGACATTCGTTATTATCAGCTTGCTGCTGAAGCCTATCATCTCGCGGATGGGGCGGAAATCGATGTGCAGGCTGGGCCTCCAGCGGGAGAAGTAGAAGTTGAGCAGGGTGACCATCGTGACGAAGGACAGGGACTGAAAAGCCAATCCCCAGTAAGCGAATCCGTTGGCAGCCAGCGTGATGCCTACTACGCCCGATATGCTTAGAGCGGTGAGGGAAATAATGGTGGTTTCTCGAATCTTCAGGTTCTTGAACAGCCAGGCCCGCGGAGCGATGCTCAGGCTGGAAATGACGAAGCCCAGAAAGAGCAGGCGCGACAAGGGTACCAGTTCCGCGATGCCAAAGAAACGGGCAATGAGCGGAGCGCACAGAAACAGGATGAGATAGAACGTGACACTGCACAGAAAGCTGAACCAAAAGACGGCGTTGTAGTCGCGGTGCGTAGCGTTCCTGCGGTTGGTCAGCGCCGAGATGAATCCTCCCTCCTGCAGAGCGGCGGCTATGGCAGAGAAAACAGTCAGAATGCCCACCATGCCGTAGTCGCTACGGTCCAGCAGACGTCCCAGGAAGATGCCGAAGACAAGGTTCAGCACCTGCTGCAGGCCGTTGCTGAGCCCGCCCCAGAACAGGCCCTTGGCGGTTTTTTCTTTCAGTGTGCTTTGGCTCATACGTGCATGGTTAGCGGTAAGCGGTTAGTGGTGAGTGGTTAGTATCCATGCGGACGATTACTCACCGCTCACCACTCACCGCTAACCGCTGGTTATCATTTCACTTCGCTACCCGGCTTTACCTCGCGCAATACGGAGGTGACGGCCAGCGAGCCGTCGTAGTCTTCGGCAGAGAGGATCATGCCCTGGCTGACGAGGCCGTTCTTGAACTGGCGCGGAGCCAGGTTGGCGATGAACAGCACCTGCTTGCCTACCAGCTCTTCGGGTTTGTAGTGCTGGGCGATGCCGCTCACGATGGTGCGGTTCTCCAGACCGTCGGCAATCTTGAACTGAAGCAGTTTCTTCATCTTGGGTACGGCCGAGCATTCGAGTACGGTACCTACGCGGATGTCCAGCTTCTCGAAGTCTTCGAAGGGGATGACGGGCTTTACTGGGTTGGCCTTGTAGTTGGCTGCCTCGTTGGCCTTCTTGGTGGCCAGCAGCTTGTCCACCTGTGCCTGGATGGCCTCGTCGTCAATCTTCTCGAACAGCAGTTCGGGCGTACCCAGCTGGTGTCCGGCGGGCAGCAGGTCGGTGCGGCCCAGGTTGGCCCAGTCGAAGCTTTCCATGTTCAGCATGTGGCGCAGGCGTTCGCTGCTGAAGGGCAGGAACGGTTCGAAGGCGATGGCCAGGTTGGCCGTCAGCTGCAGGGCGATGTGCAGGATGGTCTGTACGCGGCCCATGTCGGTCTTGGCGAGCTTCCACGGTTCGGTGTCGGCCAGGTACTTGTTGCCGATGCGGGCCAGGTTCATGGCTTCCTTCTGCGCGTCGCGGAACTTGAAGACGTCGAGCAGCTTCTCCACTTCGCTCTTCACGTCGGCAAATTCCTTCAGCGTGTCGCGGTCGTAGTCAGTCAGTTCGCCACAGGCGGGCACCACGCCGTCGAAGTATTTCTTGGTGAGCTGCAGGGCACGGTTCACGAAGTTGCCATAGACGGCTACCAGCTCGTTGTTGTTGCGTGCCTGGAAGTCTTTCCACGTGAAGTCGTTGTCCTTCGTTTCGGGTGCGTTGGCGGTGAGCACGTAGCGCAGCACGTCCTGCTTGCCGGGGAAGTCCTGCAGGTATTCGTGCAGCCAGACGGCCCAGTTGCGCGAGGTCG
This sequence comes from Mediterranea massiliensis, assembly GCF_900128475.1. GTDB lineage: Bacteria > Bacteroidota > Bacteroidia > Bacteroidales > Bacteroidaceae > Bacteroides > Bacteroides massiliensis_E. The sequence goes on from NZ_LT635839.1 coordinate 481,224, forward strand.
ATATCTTGTCGCCTTCGAGGTTGAGGAACTCATTCGAGGGTACGTTGTCGGGCAGGATGTACGAGCCTTCTGCCTTCAGCATGGCGGGGAAGACGATGCAGTGGAAGACGATGTTGTCTTTGCCGATGAAGTGGATGAGGCGTGTCTCAGAGTCTTTCCACCACTTCTCCCACGAGTCGGGCAGCAGCTGCTTGGTGTTGCTGATGTAGCCGATGGGGGCGTCGAACCACACATAGAGCACCTTGCCCTCGGCGCCTTCTACGGGCACGGGGATACCCCAGTCGAGGTCGCGGCTCACGGCGCGCGGCTGCAGACCCATGTCGAGCCACGACTTGCACTGGCCATAGACGTTGGGACGCCACTCCTTGTGGTCTTCCAGAATCCACTTGCGCAGCCAGCCCTCGTGCTTGTCCAGCGGGAGGTACCAGTGTTTGGTTTCCTTCATGACGGGCTTGCTGCCGCTGATGGCGCTCTTGGGGTTGATGAGCTCCGTGGGGCTCAGCGTGGAGCCGCACTTCTCGCACTGGTCGCCATAGGCACCTTCGGCGTGGCAGCGGGGGCATTCGCCGGTGATGTAGCGGTCGGCCAGGAAGGTCTTGGCTTCCTCGTCGTAGTATTGCATGGAGGTCTTCTCGATGAATTCGCCCTTGTCGTAGAGGCGGCGGAAGAAGTCGGAAGCCGTCTGGTGGTGTATCTCGGAGGTGGTGCGTCCGTAGACATCGAACGAGATGCCGAATTCCTTGAACGAGTCGCGGATCAGCGTGTGGTAGCGGTCTACGATGTCCTGCGGCGTGCAGCCTTCCTTCCTGGCGCGGATGGTGATGGGTACACCGTGCTCGTCGCTTCCGCCGATGAAGATGACGTCTTCCTTCTTGAGGCGCAGGTAGCGCACGTAGATGTCGGCGGGGACGTAGACGCCGGCCAGGTGTCCGATGTGGACGGGACCGTTGGCATAGGGCAAGGCCGATGTCACGGTAGTACGTTTGAACTTTTTCTCCATATTGTTGTTTCTCTTTATGTGACTGAATAATATGCGGCAAAGATACGTTTTTTCCATCATTTTCCCAATTCTTTCCAGATTTACCCCTCTATCTTTGTTGTGTAAAACAATTCGAAAGACGAAGGATGGTGCATTCAGAGTTCTTTCGCATATTGTAAGTCAGAGAAGTATAAAAGAGAATATTTGAATTTAAAAAAGAGAATGATTATGAATGTAAGAAAGTTATTAGCGTTTCTCCCCATTTTGCTGGGAGTATGGATGTTGTCAAGTTGCGACGATGAAAAGAAAATCGATTTTGGCGAGCTGCCCGGCGAGGCCCGTTCGTTTATCGAGAACTATTTCCCTAGTGCCGACATCCTTTCCATCGTTCAGGAGAAGGAGGACGGACGCAAGGAATATCAGGTGAAACTGTCTGACGGTACAGACATGGAATTTGATGAAGACGGCGAATGGACGAACATCGAGTGTTATTTCAGTCCGCTGCCGACGGGCATCCTGCCGGCAAACGTGATAACGAAGGTAGAAGAACTGCACCCCGAGGCGTATATCAACGGTGTTGAGAAGGAGCTGGGCGGTTATGTCGTGGAAGTGACGGATGCTGGCGGCATCGACTGGGACATGCGTTTCAATGCCCAATTCGAGTACGTGTCGCAGAGTCAGGACCGGAATGACTGACGGGCGCTTCGTCCGATAGAAGAGAAAAGAGGCTGTCTCAAAATAGAAATTCAAAAGTAATAATCTTACAGATTGAAACTTAGTAATAAAAAGCCTCCTGCTTTAGCCCTTATTTATTGCAATTATAGGACTAAAAGCAGGAGGTTTTTATGTTGTAGCTTATAAATTGTAAGTAAACTTATCTCTGTTTTTAATTTTGAGACAGCCTCTTTTCTGATTGGTAAAACACTGTTTTCTGCTATTTGCGGTAGCCCTCCGTCATAAAGTTTACTCCGTTATACGCATACTTATACGCATCGGCCATGATAACGGCTTCTGCGGGATACGCCTCCTTCGCATACGCATACAGATCGGCGAACTCCGCTTCCAATGTCCGTGAACGGACGATGTTCGACCAGTAAAAGAACCAGAACTGAAAACGATGCCCGATACGCACTCGGGATAAACAGGTGAAAATCCCCTTCCGGCTTTCGCCGTCGGCAGACAATGCCTCACCCACCAACTCTCTAAGATAGTTGGGGGCATCTGCATCCAATTCGCCGCCGATGCAAAGGTTTACCAGACGTTCGCAGTATTCATCCGTCGGTATCGCCTTTGCCATTTCCCCCAAAGCGTGTACATGCTTGTTGGCCCTGTCATAGAAAGGTGCTCCGTATTGATAGGTCGCGATGAACTCCATCCAATTTTTGGGGAAGGCATCGAAAAAGACCCGTTGGTTGGCTGGTGAGCTCTCCTGCTGCCATGCGGCATAGGCCTGAGCCAACTTCGTTGTGTCAACAGATACATACTGCGCTTTCGCATAAAGGGAAGTACACAATACCAAATAGATTACAAATGACTTTCTCATAAAGGAAATGAATTAAAGATTTCACTATTCATACGCTTCCGGTCGGATACGCGTTTTAATGGTTCTCAAATTATTAAGTCCCGAAATATATGCAATTTCACGGATAAATACAAGGTTTGCTTGTCACTATTCTATAACCGTTTCGTTACTACATTACGAAGCGCAGCGTGGCACCTTTATGAAACGTAGGCCGACACCCTGACGAAGCGTAGCGTGACATCACTAGAAAACAGACGTTTTTTCCCCAGTGGGGAAAAAATCTCTCTAACCGGGCAGTTTGGACTCGCTAACTATGGACTTTAGAGCGCTAAAGTGGATAGTTAGCGGACCAAAGTAGATAGTTAGCGGGCTAAAGTTGATCGTTGGAGAAGCCGGGATAAACAAAGGAAAGCAGTTTGTCTGTTTCTGCCTTCACGCTTTCACAGGTATACAAACTGCTTTCTATGAGCAGCTTCCCGTGAAAGATAGCGGTGAAAGCGTGAAGGCAGAGAAGTTAAGCTGTGACGGGACTGAAGTTAAGCAGAAAGAGCGCTGATGGTTGGCTATTTCGGTTTAATTACTAACTTTGCGGGTGGAACCAATAAAAACATGTGGTTATGATAACAAGTCAACTGCTGCACCCCGCGAGCATCGTCGTGGTCGGTGCGTCCAACAATGTCCACAAGCCCGGAGGGGCTATCCTGAAAAACCTCATTAGTGGCGGCTACACAGGCGAGCTGCGCGCCGTCAACCCCAAAGAACAGGAAGTGCAAGGCATCCGCGCCTATGCCGACGTGAAGGATATTCCCGATACTGACCTGGCCATCCTGGCCATCCCCGCCCCGCTGTGCCCCGACGCGGTGGAGACGCTGGCGGCCGAGAAGCACGTGCGCGCCTTCATCATCCTCTCCGCCGGCTTCGGCGAGGAAACGCACGAGGGGGCGCTGCTGGAGGACCGCATCCTCGAGACCGTCAACCGCTACGGCGCCTCGCTCATCGGCCCCAACTGCATCGGCTACATGAACGCGTGGCACCACAGCGTCTTCAGCCAGCCCATCCCGCAGCTCCATCCGCAGGGCGTGGACCTCATTTCTAGCTCGGGCGCTACGGCGGTGTTCATCCTCGAAAGCGCCGTCACCAAGGGCCTGCCCTTCTGCTCCGTCTGGTCGGTGGGCAACGCCAAGCAGATAGGCGTGGAGGACGTGCTTCAGTATATGGACGAGAACTTCGATCCTGACCGCGACTCACATATCAAGCTGCTCTATATCGAGAGCATCGGCGACCCTGACCGCCTGCTGTTCCACGCCTCGTCGCTCATCAAGAAAGGCTGCCGCATCGCCGCCATCAAGAGCGGCAGCAGCGAGAGCGGCAGCCGGGCGGCCAGCTCNCGTCATGCTGACCGACGCCCTGAGTAAGGGCGGACTGAACGTGCCGCACCTCTCGGGGCCCTTGGCGGACGAACTGAAAGCACAACTTTATCCCGGCGCCTCCGTGGGCAACCCCATTGATATCCTTGCCACGGGCACGCCCGAGCACCTGAAACTCTGCTTGGACTACTGCGAGAACAAGTTTGAGGACATCGACGCCGTGATGGCCATCTTCGGTACGCCGGGGCTGGTGACAATGTTCGAGATGTACGACGTGCTGCACGAGGCGATGCAGACCTGCCGCAAGCCCATTTTCCCCATCCTGCCCTCCATCAACACAGCCGGTGCCGAGGTGGCGGACTTCCTGAAGAAGGGCCACGTGAACTTTGCCGACGAGGTGACGCTGGGCACCATGCTGACGCGCATCATGAACGTACCCCGCCCCGCAGCCAACGAAATCGAGCTGTTCGGCGTCGACGTGCCGCGCATCCGCCGCATCATCGACTCCATCGCCGACGACGGCTACATCCCGCCCCATCAGGTACAGGCGCTGCTCCGCTCGGCGGGCATCCCACTGGTGGACGAGTTCGTCTCTTCGAAGAAGGAAGAAGTGCTGGCTTTTGCCCGCCGCGCAGGCTTCCCCGTGGTGGCGAAGGTCGTAGGCCCCGTCCATAAGTCGGACATCGGCGGCGTGGTGCTCAACATCAAGAGCGAGCAGCATCTGGCACTGGAATTCGATCGCATGATGCAGTTGCCCGAAGTAACCGCCGTCATGGTGCAACCTATGCTGAAGGGTACGGAGCTGTTCATTGGCGCCAAATACGAGGAGAAATTCGGCCATGTGGTACTCTGCGGTCTGGGCGGAATCTTCGTCGAGGTGCTGAAGGACGTATCGTCCGGTCTTGCCCCGCTGTCCTACGAAGAAGCCTACTCCATGATCCGTTCCCTCCGTGCCTACAAGATTATCAAGGGCACGCGCGGTCAGAAGGGCGTCAACGAGGATAAGTTTGCCGAAATCATTGTGCGTCTCTCCACCCTCCTGCGCTTCGCCACGGAAATTAAGGAGATGGATATCAACCCTCTGCTTGCCACGGACAAGCATGTCATCGCGGTGGATGCACGCATTCGCATCGAAAAATCAGGGAAACAGATGCAGTAAATCGGGTAGAGGTGCATTTACTTAATGTAACCCTAAAAGTTAATGACATGAAAAAGAAATCGTTGAACGTCCGCTGGCTGAAGATTTGCAACGGCCTTCTGTCCGGCACACTGGCCCTGCTGGGCTACACTTCCTGCGACTCGTCGGATGAACCGGGAGTAGAATACGGCACTCCTTATGCCAAGTATGAAATCAAGGGCAAGGTTACGGACCAGGACACGAAAGCCGCCGTCGAGGGTGCCCGCATCATCGTGAAGCCCCTGCAATGGAAGTCCGACGAGACATTCCCTCCGCAGGCCTTCGACACCTTGCAGACCGACAAGGATGGTAACTACCTCTACCAAAACGAGATGACGGTGATTGATCGCTTCCGTGTGGTGTGCGAAGATCCTTCGGGTGCGCTCAAGGCCGACTCAGCCACCGTTGAGATGGCTCCGCAGGGCGGTGAAGGTTGGTATCAGGGTAGTGATAGTCAGGAAGTGAACTTTGAGTTGGAGAAACGGCAACAGCCATGAAGAAGTCTGTAGAACGGCTTTCCTTGCGCAAGCGTTTGGCACTGGAGGTATTCCGCCGGATGCGGGAGAACCAGAAGGCTCTGCATCCGCTGAAGCAGCTCTTTTGGGAATGCACACAACGGTGCAACATCCATTGCAAACATTGTGGTAGTGATTGCAAGCGCACTACGGATATTCCCGATATGCCTGCCGAGGACTTTCTGCGTGTGGTGGACAGCTTGACGCCTCACGTCAATCCGCATGAGGTGAACATCGTCATTACGGGTGGTGAACCGCTGGTACGCGACGACTTGGAGCAAGTGGGCTTGGCCCTTTACCGCCGCGGTTATCCTTGGGGAATGGTGACCAATGGTCTCTTTCTTACCGCCGAACGGCTGCAAAGTCTCCTGGCCGCAGGGCTTCACGCCATCACCGTCAGTCTTGACGGCTTTGCCGATGACCATAATTGGTTGCGCGGCCATCCCGACAGCTACGACCGTGCGATGAATGCCATTCGCCTGTTGGCACAGGAGCGGGACGTGAAGTGGGACGTGGTGACTTGTGTCAACCGCCGTAACTATCTTCGTCTGGAGCAACTGAAGGATGTCCTCTATGAGGCCGGTGTCCGCCGCTGGCGTCTGTTCACCATCTTTCCCGTGGGGCGTGCCGCCCACTATCCCGAGTTTCAGTTGGATGATCGCGACTTCAAGGGGCTGATGGACTTCATCGCCCGTACCCGTCACGAAGACAAACTGTGTGTCAGTTACGGCTGCGAGGGCTTTCTCGGCAATTACGAGGGTGAGGTACGCGATGGTTTCTATACCTGTAACGCCGGCATCAGCGTGGCCTCTGTCCTGGCAGACGGTTCCATTTCCGCCTGTCCCAGCATCCGTGCGGACTACCACCAGGGCAACATCTACCGCGACGACTTTATGGATGTGTGGCAACACCGCTTCCAGCCCTTCCGCGACCGCAGTTGGACAAAGACCGGCCCTTGTGCCGACTGTTCCTTCTTTCGCTACTGTGAGGGCAATGGCATGCACCTGCACGACGGCGACGGCCATCTGCTCTTCTGCCACCTGGAGCGATTGAAGGGAGCGTGTGGAAATGCAGACTGATGTTGAGCTTTTCAACAAAGCATCGTATGACCTTTTACATTATGTCTACCCTTTTATGGAGCTTTTCCGCAAAGCGTCTACTTTCTTAGGATACCATTCTGTGGAGTGTCTACTGCTTCAGTTTATAAAGCAAAAAAACTGTCTATCTAAATCAGGAAAAGTCAGCTGCAAGGTTGTCTTTTCTTTAAGCTGGGAGAAGCAATCGTTTAAGCTGGAGAAAGCAGTTGTTTAAGCTGGGAAAAGTATGGCTTTAAGCTGGGCATAGTGTTGCTTTAAGCGGGACAAATAGCTGATGTGTTCTGAATATGGAGGTGTTTGATAAGCTTGTTGGTGGAAATTGAAAATAAGGATTCCCCAGTCAGATTAATTTTAAGCTGGCTGGGGAACTGGCTGTTAGCCTCTTTTAATACTTATTATAACGTGAGTTCGAAATAAAAATAAATATATTTCAGTGATAATTAGAAACATAGCGATAAAAGTATTAAATTTATAGTGCTGAATTATAAGATTTAAACGATTACCACTATGTTTCCAGAGTCTAAAGTTACAGAGATTTATTGTATGGCCGATGATTTTTGCAAGGAATTTACATTGCAACAGGAAAAATATATGATTGAGGATAAGAAAACCAGGCATCGTAACAAGCCTAACCGTATGAATGATGCTGAGATTATGGTTATTCTAATCCTGTTTCACTCCGGTGGTTTTCGCTGTTTCAAGCATTACTACAAGGAATATGTCTGTAAACATCTGAAACACCTTTTTCCGCGTCAGGTTTCTTATAACCGTTTTGTGGAACTGGAGAAGGAAGTGCTGCTTCCTATGACCATCTTCATCAAGAAAGTCCTGCTGGGAACCTGTACCGGCATCAGTTTTGTCGACTCCACTCCTTTACGTGTCTGCCGTAACCAAAGAATCCTTATTCATAAGACATTTGAAGGACTTGCCGAGCGTGGAAAATGTTCTATGGGATGGTTCTTCGGATTCAAACTACATCTGATAATCAATGACAAAGGGGAAATCCTCAATTTTATGTTTACTCCTGGAAACGTGGATGACCGGGAGCCTTTGAAGCAGGGTAAGTTTCTGGAAAACATCAAAGGAAAACTATGTGCTGACAAGGGATATATTGGCCAGGCTCTCTTCGAGAACCTTTTCCTTAATGGCATTCAGCTTGTCACTAAAGTTAAAAACAATATGAAGAACTCGCTGATGAGCATTGCCGACAAGATCCTGCTCAGAAAAAGGGCCTTGATTGAAACGGTCAATGACGAGCTGAAGAACATTGCACAGATAGAACATTCCAGACATCGTTCGTTCAATAACTTTATAGCCAACTCTTTGTCGGCTATAGCAGCATATTGTTTTTTTGAAAAAAAGCCCGCCATTGATGTAAACTTTGTCAATGACGGACAACTGGCTATTTTCTAATTTTATATCGAACTCACGTTATTATACAACACTGATATCATTAACTATTACAGGCATTAACCATTTTATTGTCTATTAATAATATGTGATTTCTCTCTTCTGCTCATACATTACTTTCCCATCATTCATAAATTGAGCATTCTGCCAATTTCCTTGTTCGTCTACATTACTATATACTGGCTGAAACTCAAAGAAATATTCGTCACCGCCGAAAGGCATGCTTACTGATATGGATGAAGGCATACGAGAAAAACCTTTGTAATGGTAAGTAGAGTTCAGTAGGTTGCCTCCCGCATAACCCATTAATTCACCAGCAAACATATCCGAAGTACTGACGATGCGTTCTTTTTCATCATCGTAGGTCATGCTGAATATCTCAGTCTCTCTGTTTCCTTTATTTCCGTCTTTGGAATTCAGACAAGCAAAGATATGGAAAGTATTCCCTTGGACATCATATCTGAGGTAAGCAGGATATTGCCAGATGGTTTCTTTGGCATCGCACATGTATTTTCCATCTTTGGATGTGAAGCGATAGTCTACCGGCCCTGCAGAGTAAGAAATGGCTTCTAACATTCCTTTTTCATCAAAAGCAGCTTTGATAGTTCCTGTACGGAAACAGTCCATATCCGCCATCGTGTTTCCTTCGGCCGATGTTTGAGTGATTGTCACGTTTTTCACAGCTCCGGCAAGTTGGAATAACGAACGGGCACTCATGGCTTCTTCTTTGTTCTGTGCTTTCTGTTCAGCCAGTTCTTTAGCCATTTTGATGTCTTCTTCCGAATAATACTCGATGTTCCGTTCCAGTTTGGAGGCCGGTTTTCCGTTTTCCATTACGAACGAATTTTTTTGATACAGCAGTTTGAGTACATCTTCCGACGAGGGAGTGGCTATACGGCTGGTCCAATTTCCTTGTTCATCGTATTCATAAGAAAATTCCACAGTGAAATTGCCACTGATTTCTTTCTTACTGGTGGAATATTCCTCTTCCCACTTCACGATGTCATGCCTGTCGTTGTAAGTGTATCGGCTGGTGGTGAATAGCGAATCAGTGATATAGAAATAATCTTTACCGATATGAATGCCCCGTTCTTCAATAAATGCCTTTCCATATTTTACGTTGCATAGCCCATCGGAATTATATTCGTAGGTAAAATCTGTCTCAACTAACGTGCTGACTATCGGGTGTGTTGCCCACATACGCAAAGCCAGTACTCGTCCTGTTTCATCGCAATCCATATTCAATATTCCGTCCCGGTCATAGGTCTTGGCTACAGATACATTTTTCAGCATACCGTTCTCATAATACGTATACTGCTTTTCGTATTGTTCTGATTTGCTAATTGTCAATTGATTGGCTTCATTGTACAGAAAGGTTTGCAGTGAGCGTGCTCTGCGGTTTATTGCTTTTTGCAGTCTGCCGTCTTGATATTCAAATTCGAGCGCATCGCCGTATCTTCTTCCCAGAACTCTGCCTTGCATGGTCACATGGCCGAATTCATCAAATTCCAATCCGGTAACCAGTCCCTTCTCGTCCGAATGGATAGTTTTTACTTTCCCTTTCAAACCCAATTTAGTCCAATCGTTAGGATATTGCACAAAGTCCATGAAACAACGTGCAAACGAAAGTTTATCTTCTACATGGTTGCTCATATAAGCATCATCGCAATAAGTAAATGCTGTGACCGGTGAATAGACCTTCTTATTTTCACAGCTTAATAAGCCTAATAGCAGTAGTACACTTATCAATAGGGAAGTACATTGAAATTTTTTCATAACTCATACAATTTTATTAGTATTATAATAATGAGATATAAGCAGAGGAAAAATGATCCTAATTCTGCATTTAACCAAATGATAATCAAATGGATATATGGTATAATGTTATTAATCATTTTCTGCGTGTCAGTAGATTCAAAACTTGGCCTTCTTATTGGTATCCATATTGATTGAATGAATAGGAAGATGTGTCAAAATAAAAAGTATAATCAAAACGCAATGGCATCCTGAACGTAGTGAAGAATCTGGAAACGGAAGCTGTTGCTTTTAAGATTCTTCACTTCGTTCTTCAGAATGACAAAGTGATAGTACTTTTCCTTTTTGACACACTCTCCTATTCTGATTATGCAGGTTTTTAGTGTGCAATATCATTTCCTGCTGCTATGAAATCATAAGTCTCTTGGGCTTGCTTTATCTTATCAAAACTTCTGATAAAGGTATACAAATTCTTTATTGCTGCGAATGTTGCTGTGATGGGGGCTAACAATAGAATGAGTAATATTCTTACAACTAAGTCCATGAATGTATTGGACGCACTTTCCATCATATCTGTTGTCATTGCATCACGAACGCCTTTTCTGACTTGTTCTTGTTTGCTGTCACGGGTTGATCTGAATGCAGCTGGAATACCGGCAATACCGGCAAATATCCAAGCATTCATTACATCTCCATCGGAAAAATAAATTATAAGGCCTATTAATATAAATGAAGCTCCAAAAATGAATTTTACCAATGACCATATTTTTTTTGATTTGGCATTAGCAAGTTCTGTTTCCGCTTCTTTTAAACTACAATTATGACAAAGAGGGCGATTATCTTGATAATAAACAGCATTATCTACACAACTACGGCATAGCCCCATACCACATTCCGGACAGGCAGCGACGGCTGGTTGATCTGTATGTATGTAACAATTCATAATAATAAAGATTTTAATTAATGATATTTTTTTGAAGGATTCATGTTGCAGATACAATGCGAACCCATATTATTTAATTAAAGTTGTTCATGTAAGTTTTTCTATGTGTAACCCCTTTTATGACCAACCTTGGATAATTGATATTCTTGAGATATGTAGACCAATAATCTTTAGTTTCATATCCTCAAGAATAGTATGATTTACAATCTATTGTAAGTCATACTTCTATTTCACATAAATTTTATTGGCAGCCCTTATAATATAAGTTGGTTATTGATAAAGTCTATATTCGACGAATGTTTCTGCAAGAGGGGTGGCTGAATCCCCTACAAGTTCGACGTTCATGTTAAACTTTACAACGTTGTAATAAAAATTAATATTGATAAGTACTTTGGTTCATTGTCGTTGTTCCTTCGATTGGTTATCGACTTCTTTGTACGTCCAATTAAATTACTCTTTCAGTCTAATCACTTCAATCGGTACTTGTCTCAACTGAGGCATTCCCATCCCCAATGTGGCTCCGATATACGTCGGGTCACAAATTAGAAATTTCTTTCCGTCCACATTCAGATAATCGCCTGTCGTATCAGGATTGTCGAATCGGACTGCCGTAGCCAGATGCCTACCCGGATAATAGACCAATACGACTTCCATATTCAGCAACCGGCGTACCAACTGGCTGAACAGGATGGCCCGGTCTTCACAGTCGGAATAGGCTGAAGCAACTGTTTCTTCAGGAAAGAACCAACGTTCGTAACCGAATTGTTCATCATCGGTTTTATATTTGAATGCGTATTGTACAAAACGCAGCAACGCGTTGACGGCTTCCTCCTGCGACTTGTTATGAACCATCGGGCGAAGTTGCTTTTCCATACTTTGCAGGAACGCTTCACTGGGAGTCGATTCTGCATAAAGCCGGAAATCCACACAAGGATATGTGCCAAGCAACTGCATATAATTCTTGTCATAAGACAAGTTATAAGACTGTTCTTCCACTTTGAGAGGCTGCAACACAACCTGTGTATCCAGGGTTGGAGTAGTTGTCAGAGACATATCCATCAGTCGTGTGGCACCTCCATATTCCATCCGGCAGCTCTGAATGGTCGACAAATCGGCATGGCCGGGATTATAGACAGTATAGACAGTTCCATTTTCGTTGCCATATTGGAAAAAGGTCGTATTGAACACATTGCAATTGAAGGCTATCAAAGGCAGAAGTGTCTGATGCGAACGGCCAATCTTGGCCTTATAGCCCAACTGGTTCAGCGTAAATACAGTAAATACCGTTTGTTCATTGTCTGGCCTTCCGGGAAATTTGGCCTCGAATGTCTTGTTGATAAGGAGATACATCCCCCAATCGTTCAAACCGAGTGAAGACTGCAGCTGGTGTATTTCATCTGTCCAGTCTGTATAAGGAAGCTGAGTCAGCGCATTCCAATAGTTCGCTACCGATTGTTCGTCTGTCCCGGCCAAATGTGGCAAGCTATATGCAACTTTCGCCAATGCGATCTGTGTGCCATAAAATGACAATCTCAGACTATTGTCAGGTACGGCCACCGGAATCTTGGGCAAGGGGCGATTGGCAGGAATCTTACTTTTATCGACAGGAGGAACACGGGGAGGCTGAGGTTTTTCTGTATGCTTGATCGGTTGTCTGGCGGGAAGAGTCCGAGGAGTATCCGGCTTGTAAACAGTAGGCGGGACAGGTTTCTTGATGGGTGGTTCCTTTTTTTTCAACGGATAGTCGGGCCAGGCTTCGGCCAGATATTGGGCAAACTCGCGGTTGATGGAGTCGTAATAGGCTTTGAAGTTTTTTTCTTCATGGCCCACGTATTCACTGAAGGCGGCTTCCTGTTTACGGTCATACCGTTCGAAGTCGTCTTCCACTTTCTCCTGTCCCCGGCTGATGCCGGGGAGCAGAAGTAGTGTAAACAGAAAAAAGTGCCTTCTCATTTTTTCCTATTGTTTGGCATTATAGATTTCCTTGATTTCACTAGCTGAAAGTCGGCGAGTGTCATATACACGGAAATTATCTACGCTCATGTTGGTACCAGTAAACGAGTGGTTGTAACCGAGTTCAAAACTTCCTCCCATTGTAAAGTTGGTCCCACTTCCGTATGAACTAGCCCAAGCAAAAGTTTTTTCTGTCACGGAATACATTTTTTGGCCATCTATGTAGAGTGTATTAGTGATAAAAGAACTATTTGTAATACAAAAATCAGAAAGTAATACGATATGGTGCCATTTACCATCTGTTAAAGTAGGGTGTACAAACGCTTGAGCATTGTAATCGTAATTATCATTATTTTCGCGAGTTACTACAAATTTCAGTTGTCCATCAATCATATTCAATGTACACATAGGGTCACTATTATATGAAGAAGTCAGATGGAAAATATGCCCATCACTGAAATCCTTTCCCCAAAAACTAATCGTCATCTCCTTTGAATCAATAATGGGACTAGCTACAACAAACGTGTTATTGTCTGTCTTGCTGAACTTTAAAGCTTTCCCTTCGGGAGTCACTCCTTCAACAAAAGAAGGAGAACCTGTACCGAAACCGTCAATCTCATTTTCTGTAGCATCCTCAAAGTTCTCGTCAAACTTATAATAAGTATAGAGCCCTTGAGTTACAACGGTACCAGCGATGTCGCTTCCCTTGACTGCTGTCACTGCAACAGATTCCTTGCGCGTACCGTCAGAAACTTCGATAGCCGTATTCAACGTTTCGGGCATGATGGAGCGATCCAGCATTACTGTAATTTGTTTGGTGCCTGATGGAGCGGTCACGCCGCTGGTGTCGGACACTTTCAATCCTGTTCCTTCGGGTACGGTGATAATCCAGGCAAGTTCGGCTGTTCCCACATTACTGATGGTGAAGTTCTTTTCTGTAGCTTCTTCTCCGAAGTCCAATGAAAGAGGGGATACCGACATCTTGGCAACGGCCTTGGTGGCTTTCACTGTGATACTTTCCTGGTTGGTCCCGTCGGAAATGATAAATGTGGTGTTTACGGTCTCGGGCATGGTTTCGCGGTTCAGTTTGACTTGGAGTATCTGGTTGCCTCCGGCGGCTACACTGCCTTCCATTGGCGATACAGTGATATAGTCTGCTGAGATTCCCGATACGGTATATTTCAGTTCGGCTGTTCCCGTGTTGCTGACGGTCAGCGGCAGTTCGGCCGATTCATAACCGAAATCGAGCAAGGTCGGTTCAATTTTCATTTCTGCCTTGGCTTCTGTTTTGGCTGCTTTTACGGCGATAGTTTGCTCCTTGATACCGTCGGAAATGATGAAGGAGGTATTTAGGTCTTTGGTTTGCTTGGTGCGGTCAAGCGTTACCTTGACGATTTTAGAGCCTTCGGGTTCTACGGTGCCCTCTGTATCCGATACGGAGATACACTCATCTGTGATTCCCGAAATGTTCCAAGTGAGGACTGCATTTCCTGTATTCTTGATGGTGAGGTCCTTTTCCTCTTCTGTTTCACCGAAGTCCAGCGAGGTAGGGGTAACGGTCATTTCCGATTTGGCACTCTTGGGTGCGCAGGACACTGAAATCGTGTAGGAGTTGCCGAATGCTGACAGGGTGACTTTGACATTCTGTGTTGCGGACAGCTGGTCACGGTTGACCGTGAAGACGATGCTTTGTGTCTTGCCGGCAGCAATGTTTCCGGACAGTGGGGAGGCTGTAAGCCAGGCGTTGTCTCCTAAGTTCAGCGACCATTCCGTGGCAGCGTTCCCCTGATTGGTAACGGTGACGGAAAGCTCCGTCTGTGTGGTGCCGAAGTTGAGTGTTGACGGTTCTATCTTGATTTCGGCTTCCTTTTTTTCAGGTTCCAGTTGCATGTCACAATTGGCGGTTTCACCAGCCAGCACGTTGACGCTGCGTGTGTTGGTCACATATCCGGTCTTCTTGAACTGCAACTGGTAGCTGTCCGCTTCCACGTTGTTGAAGCGGAACTGGCCGTCGCTGCCAGTCGTGGTGCTGGTGCCCAAGTTCACTACACTGACTTGTACGCCGGAGAGCGGAGTCGTGGTTCCCGACTCGGTGACGATACCCTGGATGTTTCCCATATAGTCTCTTTCTTCTTCCGTGCAGGCCACAATCAGTGCTGCAAGGAGTGCGAATAAATAAATCGTTCGTTTCATGGAATAAAAAAATAATGGTTTAGAAATTCAGTGACAAGGCGAATCCTCCTGTCTGAGGTGCTACGTAAGGCGATACCTTGAGCTGTGCATCGCCCAGCATGAAGGGTTTCCGCTTGCCACGGGCGGCGATGCCGTCTATGACGTTCCACAGATAGACGGCCGCGGCTCCGGCGATGAAGCCGTTGCGCAGGTTGGCGCAGTTGTCGGCCTTGTTGGCATAGCTCCTTTTTTTGTCGGCATCGTGGGTTGAGCTGAACTTCGATTCGTAGGATGCTCTCATGCTTTCAGTGGCAACGATGCCTCCGATGCAGGCGGCTTCGGCTATGATGAAGAAAATGCCTTTTCCCTTGCTGCCTTTATGAAATTGTGCCCAGCCGGGTACAAAGACACGCCCCGAGAAGGGATAGCGTCCGGTGATGGAGGCATTGTATTCTTTCAGTTGTCTGTCGAAATTCTTGTCGCGGAAGTTGCCGGTATCCAGTGAATAGAAATCATCGGCACCGTTTACATCGCGCTGGACCTGTATCAGGATGTAGATTTTCATCCGGTTGCCACCCAGGACAATGGGTTCTGTGGCGCTGACTACGCGGCGTTTCATGATGTTGAACTTCACAACGGCATTGATACCCTGCGTGGCTACGGCATTGATGTCCTGTTGGGTGATGCCTACGACTCCCAGTTCGTGCAGTGACTTCTGCAAGGCATCGGCCCAGGCCGCATTGGTGGCCGACTGCTCGTCGTGTCCCTCACCCACGCCCCAGCTTAGGAAATAATTGGCTCCTGCGGGAGGAACAGGAGTGGCATAGGCCCAGGAGGGACGCAATTCGGTGGAGGATTGTGCGGATACGGCCATGCTCGTTGCAAACAGCAGGATAAGCATGGCAAAAGTGATCTGTTTCATTCTTCTTCTTTGTTGGTGATGCAATTGAATGATTTGAATTTGGGCTGTTCGTGTACATCGTTGGCCACCTGGCACAGAATGTAGACCCGATAGCCTCGTCGGGTTGTCAGCTCTCTCGTGCATTGGCATACTTTGTTGATGGGTATTTTTACATAGCGGGAAGCTTCTACCAGCAGGCTGTCACCTTCCAGTTGTTCCATCTTTTGGATGTCAACGGGAATGCCAATGGCAAAGGCACTTTCCAAGATGGCCATGGCGAAGGCTTTTTTGGTGGCGGCTTCTTCGGTCAGGCCTGTACCTTGTGAAACCCGGTAGTAGTAGCTTGCCGTCTTGGCTGGGGGATTCTGTACCCACGAAGGCATGGCACCTTGTCCGTATGTGGACAAGGTGCATGCGGTCCACAATAAGAAAAGGACGATAGATTTCATGGCAGGCATTTATTGCATGGCATCCATTTCAGCTTTTTGTCTGGCCGCTTCCTTTGCCAGTTCGGCATCCATCTTTTCGAAGAACTTCTTCTTGTCGTAATCAACCTTGCGTACTTCCAGTTCCTCGGCAAGTCCTTTTTTGGCATCTTCCAGCAGAACGTGCACGGCTACGTAGCCGACATATCCGCCTGTGGCACTTTGTGAGAGCTTGCGGCATACGACATTGGCATACTTGTCGATGACTTTCGTTCCGATGACCTGTGCACCGCCTTCCAGTTCGCTTTCATACATTTTCTTTCCGCTGGGTACGTTGACATCCTTGCTGTAGTCTTCAATGGCATTCTTCAACATGCCGATATACCGGGATGCAATGTCGGCGATGGCTACGCGGTTGGCATCCGTAATGGCCCGCGAGCGGTCGGGGCGGTCTTCGGCGATGCCTAAGCCTGCCATATATTCGCCTGGCTTGTCGTATGCTTCGTCCATGCAGAAGGTCAGGAGCACTTGTTCGCCATTAGCCATCTTGGGCTGAGTCGGGTCTTGTGCCGCAGGAGCGGGAGTTGGGGATACGGCGGCTTGCTTGCTGCTGCCGCAGGATATGCAAAGGAATAGGGCTGCAAATAGGAATCCGGATGAGATGGTTCTTTTGAACGAAACTTTTTCGGCTTTGTGGGAAGCCATAGCGTTTTTAGGTGTCATAGCATTTCAATTTTGTGTGCCCGCAGCCTCCCCAATCGGGCAGTGAATAATATAAAAAAAAGGCATGGGAGTCTGTACTTCTGCTTATCCCGACTTCAGGCTCTCGCATTGCCCACCTTCAAGGATAAGCAACGCAGCTAGCCCACGCCCGAGATGTTATGGTACAAAACACCACACCTAAGCGTAATGTTCGGACATGACACCTACAGTGGACGTCTCCGTTGCTTTATCTTCCTGAAGGTTTCAAATTTGCGAGATTCGAAGTCAGAAGATATAACGTCTGGTAAACGCCTTTCTTTTTTATCTAAAAAAAGCATCCCGCTGCCCCACCGGGCTAACTGGATGCTGCAAAGTTAAATATTTTTTCTGAAAAAAATCAATTTCTTCTTTAATTTTTATATCATTATCTGACGAAAGGGTCAGTACAGCTGTCCAATCGATAGCGAAGGAACTAAAAACGTAAAGCTTATCATTGGCCCATGATAACGTTATCATCGGGAGTTGATAAGCTTTGCAACGTCGTATTATATCCTATTCTGTTTTGTACAGAATGGATTCTTATGTAAAAGGAGAGGCAATGTTCTGCTCTGGAAGAATCAATGCTTTGCCTTAAAAGAAACGATGCTTTATCCCGCCCAGTCCTCGCGGTCCAGGTTGCGGTAGCCGATGGCTTCGGCCAGGTGGGCGGGCTGGATGGACTCGCTGCCGTCGAGGTCGGCAATGGTGCGGGCTACCTTGAGGATACGGTCGTAGGCGCGGGCCGAGAGGTTGAGGCGTGTCATGGCGCCTTTCAGCAGGGCAAGGCCGCGTTCGTCGGGACGGGCGTAGAGGGAGAGCAGACGGCTGGTCATCTGGGCATTGCAGTAGACTCCGGGTACCTGGGCATAGCGTTGCTGCTGCACCTGTCGGGCACGAACTACGCGTTCGCGGATGACGGCGCTCGGCTCGCCGGGGCGTACGTCGGACATTTTTTCAAACGGGACGGGGGTTACTTCAATCTGCAGGTCGATGCGGTCGAGCAGGGGGCCGGAGATGCGGTTCAGGTACTTCTGCACCTGTCCGGGACTGCACACGCAGGGCTTCGTGGGGTGGTTGTAGTAGCCGCAGGGGCAGGGATTCATGCTGGCTACGAGCATGAAGCTGGCGGGGTATTCCACGTTGCACTTCACGCGCGAGATACTGATTTTGCGGTCTTCCAGCGGCTGGCGGAGCACTTCGAGCACGTTGCGGCTGAATTCGGGCAGCTCGTCCAGGAAGAGGACACCGTTGTGGGCGAGGCTGATTTCGCCCGGTTGTGGAAAGCTGCCGCCTCCGGTCATGGCGACGTTGGAGATGGTGTGGTGCGGGTCGCGGAAGGGGCGGCGCGAGATGAGGCCGCCGTCCTTGCCGAGCTTTCCAGCCACGGAATGTATCTTGGTGGTTTCGAGGCTTTCGCCCAGCGACAGGGGTGGCAAGATGGAGGGCAGGCGCTTGGCCAGCATGGACTTGCCGCTGCCGGGCGAACCGATGAGCAACACGTTGTGACCTCCGGCGGCGGCCACTTCGAGGGCCCGCTTCACATTTTCTTGTCCTTTGACGTCGGCAAAGTCGAGGTCGAACGTGTTTTGCTGCGCATAAAACTCTTCGCGGGTGTTGACGATGGTGGGTGTCAGTTCCTGATTGCCGTTAAAGAATTCGACCACTTCCCGCAGATTCTCCACACCGTAGACGGTCAGATGGTTCACGACGGCTGCTTCGCGGGCGTTCTGTCGGGGCAGAATCATGCCTTCGAAGCCCAGTTCGCGTGCCTTGATGGCGATGGGCAGAGCACCCTTGATGGGCTGCAGACTGCCGTCGAGACTCAGTTCGCCCATCAGCAGGTAGCGGTCCAGCTTGTCGGAGCGGATGGTTTCGTTGGCGGCCAGCATGCCAATGGCCAGCGGGAGGTCGTAGGCCGAGCCTTCCTTGCGGATATCAGCGGGAGCCATGTTGATGACGATGTTGCTTGTGGGCATCTTGTAGCCGTTTACCTGCAAAGCCGAGATGATGCGCTGGTGGCTTTCCTTGACGGCCGAGTCGGGCAGTCCCACGAGGTAGAACATGCAGCCGCGGGTACTGTTGACTTCGATGGTGATGAGTGTGGCGTCTATTCCTTGGACTGCCGCTGCGAAAACTTTGACAAGCATGGGCTTTACTTTTTTTTTGAGGCTATTTCAATCAGTTTCTTTTCTATCTGCTCACGGGTCAGGTTGCGGCCTTCTATCCTCCCGTTGGGGGCAAGCAATACGTTGGCAGGCAGTTCACGGACGGCGAACTGGCTGACGACATTGCTGTTCCAGCCTTTGAAGTCGCAGGCCTGCTTCCAGTCGAGGGTGTCCCTGGTGATGGCATCTTCCCATTGCTGCTTGTCAATGTCGAGCGAGATGCCCAGTATTTCCAAGTCCTTGCGGTTTTTCTTCTCTTTGTACAGCTGTCGTAAGGCCTGGTTGGACTCAGCGCAAGATTCGTTCCAGGACGCCCAGAAATACAGCAGGAGGTACTTGTCCTTGAAGTCGGTCCGCCGGATGTCCTTCCCGTCTGTTCCCGGTATCTGGAAGAAGGGGGCTGTCTTGCCTTCTGTCACTTTTTCGAGTGCTTCAAGATAGTCCAGCAAATTTTCCATATAGAGTCTGTCCTTCAGGATTCCGGCCATCTGTTCGGTCAGCTTCCTGATTCGGGTAAAGTCAGGCGCAGGCTGTTGTACGAAGTAATGGTCCAGAACATAGATGCTGGCCAGCGAGGTCGGGTGATTTTGGATGAAGTCTTCTGCCGCTTTCTCCGTTTCCCTTTCGGAGACATTGGGCTGTTGGTCCAGTTGCTGGTGGAAGCGTGTCAGCTCTTCATTGGCCGGATTGCCCTGAATGGTCAGTCGATCGAGGTCCTTTGCCGAACCGCTGACCACAATCTTGTCCGCTTTATTCAGAAAGATGGGGTATTCCGTGCCGTTGCTGAACTGGAGCCATGCCGAAATCAGCGTATCGATATCGATTTCTTCTGCGAATTTGTCTCCCTTGACAAGGAGGGTGTCTATGCGGTTGTACATTCGGTCGGTTCCGTAGAGGTAGACGGTATCGTTTCCCAAGCCTTGGATGGTGCCGCTCAGGCTCACCGTGTCGCTCTTGGGGTTCCCGCAGGCTGCCAGCAGGAGGGCTGTTGTGAATGTTACCAGATGAATTTTCTTCATTGTTTCCATGTTTTTCTTATCTCCAACTGCGAATGTACTTCTTTTTGGCGTGAATATAAAAAAATGCCCGACATATTTCTATGCCGGGCATTTTTTATAATAATTCTATTGCTTATTTGGCAATGCTCATGAATTCTGAGTTAGTGTAATACTTGGAGAATTCCAGGTCTGTAGCAGCCTTCTTGCCCAGTGTGGCATCCTTGGCTACGGCAGCCTTCAAGCTGCTCATTACCATAGCGTCGTTGTTGGTTCTTGCACCCAAAACTGCGTTCAGGTAGTCAGTGTAAGCGTCGGGCTTAGCGATACCGGCCAGTGTAGTCTTAGCCTTGTTGTAGTCCTTAGCCAAAATCTGTGCCAAAGCGGCGCTGTTGGTCTTGGTGTCACCAAATGCGTTGACAGCTCTTTCATACTGGCCCTGTGCTACGTACAGGTTACCCAAAGCTTCGTTCAGCTCAGGAGCGCCGGAAGCTTTGCCCAGATATTGCTCTGCGGCAGCCTTGTCGCCTTTGCTCAGTGCAACGAGACCCATGTTCATGTTGGCTTCAGCAGATTCCTTGATAGACAGAGACTTCTTCAGATAGCTTTCAGCCTTGTCCAGATTGCCTGCCTGATAAGCCAGCTTACCAAGGTTGTTGTATGCGCGGTAATCGTTCGGATAAATCTGAGTAGCCTTTGTATAGATGTCTTCCTTCTTGGCTGCGTCGTCAGTCAGAGTAGCAGCGTAGAGCAGTTCTTCGATGTTGAGCTGCTTGGCATCTGTAGCGGCCAGGTTGGCGATTTCTTCGTCAGACTTGCCAATGATTTCATAGTTCAAAGTCAGACGAGAACGACGCAGTTGCGGAAGGATTTCGTCAGCCAAAGTCTTGTATACAGAAGAAATGTTCTTGATTTCCTGCTCTCTTTGTTCGGGATCAGAATACATGGACAGAACACGGAGAATCAGTTCCTTGTCTTGAATATCTGATTTGCTTACCAGTTCCTGGAAGCCTTCCCAGTCCTGAGCAGTGTATTTCGTGTCTACATTCACATCAATCTTATCCTTCTTCAGGTTCTTGTTGATAACCTTGGCAGTGTTATCCTGACGATTCTCAGCCAAAGTAGTGTTCAGCTTGACACCACCATCAGGAGAAGCGTATGCAGAAATTTCGATGTTGTCGATCTTCTTGTTGGCAGCATCATTTACGTTCTTTACTTCTTCGTTGAATGCCTTGGCTGTCTTCAGTTCGCTGGAACGAACGTTTGCCTGCTGGATCAAGAACATGATGTTGGCATCATGCTTTTCCTTGATGATACGCTGGAAAGCGTCGTTACCGTCAGCGGGATTGGCGCTGGACAGTGTCTGGTTAACGAGTTCGGAAGTAGAAATAATACCGTCAGCAATCTTTACAGCGGGAATTTCAACTTCTTTTTTGCCAATCGTAGCCTTGAATTCCAGATACAGCTCAGATTTGGCCATCTCGGGAACATAGTCGAAGGAAGTCTTCATGGTGTAGCTGCCACCCATCTTGTAGGAGATGGTCTGGTCATTTCCTTCTACCTTTTCACCTTGGAATACTGTCGGCTGACCTTTGGCTTCGCCGCCGCCCCATTTCAGTACCGGAGTTACTTCTACCACGGCTTTCTTGTTGAAATACTTTTCAGGGAATTTGCCGTTGATTGTAGCGGGAACCTTACCACCTACGGCTTCCAGCACTTGCGGAGTTACCGTGAAATAGTCTGATGACAATTCACCCATTTTCTTGCTGCAAGATGACAATGCAACAACTAACGCCATTAATAATGGCAAATACAGTTTCTTAGTCATTTTAGGTATAAATTAATAGTTTGAAATTAATATTATCTATTCTATAAATATTTACAATGCAGTATCCTCATAGAATACAGCCCTGCAAAGTTATTAAATCTTTCTACATTTTGTTAATCGACATGGGATATTTATTATAATTTAATGAATTTCTTGTTCTTGGCGGTATTTGATGTTGCGTGGATGGTGCTCTATGATTTCACTGCGGAGCATTTGGCGGTCTATATGGGTATAGATTTCCGTCGTGGCAATGCTCTCGTGGCCCAGCATGCACTGGATGGCTCTCAAGTTGGCACCTCCTTCCAGCAGGTGGGTGGCAAAGGAGTGGCGGAAGGTGTGTGGACTGATGTTTTTGGTGATGCCGGCTTTGTCGGCCAGTTCTTTAATGAGGTGGAATACCATGATGCGTGAGAGGTTGTTACCCCAGCGGGCCAGGAAGAGGCAGTCTTCGTGTCCGGCCTTAATCCTCCAATGTCTCCTGTCCAGCAGCCAGTAGTTTATCTCCTTGATGGCACGGGGCGAGATGGGGACCAGGCGTTGCTTGCTGCCCTTGCCTGTCACTTTGATGAATCCTTCGTCGAGATAAAGGTCCGATAATTTGAGGCTACAGAGTTCCGATACCCGCAGACCACAGCTGTACAACGTTTCCAGAATGGCCCGGTTGCGCTGACCTTCCGGCTTGTCCATGTCGACGGCGGCAATAATGGAGTCAATTTCTTCTACCGTCAGGACTTCTGGTAGTTTGAATCCGATTTTTGGGCCTTCTATCAGTTCGCTGGGGTCATCCTCGCGATAGTCGGCCAAAACCAGGAAGTGGAAGAACGACTTGAGCCCCGAAAGGATACGGGCTTGCGAGCGCGGATGGATGCCGATGTCGTGGAGGCCGGCGATGAACCGTTGCAGGTCGTCGGAGGTGACGTTCAGTACGTCTCTTTCCCCTCCTTCCAGAAAGTGCAACAGCTTGGATAAGTCGGTCTGGTAGGCATCCAATGTGTTGGACGAAAGACCTTTTTCCAGCTTCAGAAATTGCTTGTATTTCCTGATAATCAAGGCTTGTTTTTCCTTATTCCCTGATTTTTCTTCAGTTTTCATTTCTTTTTTCTACCTTTGCAACTTGAAATAATGTTCTTTGGAGGCAAAGATAACGCAAACCGGAAGAAAAGCAAAGCAGAAACGGAGTTTTCCACGTTGTTGCTATTTCCGGGTGCTGATCGTTTTTTTAACAAACGAAAGATTATGAGGATACAGATTATCAACGGTCCTAACATCAATTTGTTGGGTAAGCGTGAACCTTCCATCTACGGGAGTGTTTCTTTTGAAGACTATTTGGTCCAATTGCGTGCCAAATATGCTGATATTCAGATTGATTATTTTCAGTCCAATATAGAAGGAGAAATGATAGACCGAATCCAACAAGTCGGGTTTGAAGCGGATGGCATTGTCTTGAATGCCGGTGCCTATACCCACACGTCCATCGCTTTGCAGGATGCTATTCGGGCTGTAACGGCTCCGGTCATAGAGGTGCATATTTCTAATGTGCATGCTCGTGAGTCCTTCCGCCATGTGTCGATGATTTCGTGTGCCTGTCTGGGGGTTATCTGCGGATTCGGTCTGGATTCCTACCGCCTGGCGGTTGAGGCACTGTTGGAGAAATATAAGAAGTGAGTATATATAAATAGGTAAAAACATTAGTGTCCAATAAAAATGGACGAGTTAAAAATTTAATCAAATAGTCCTTCAAAAAGGGGACAATCGAGTTCTTTGACATCATTGAAATTAGTCTTATCGAACAGGTCACGTAAGTGGGTTTTGTCCGTTAGAGAGATACTTAGAATCTGCAAAACTTCGTAAATTGAGCGTTTCAATTGCATATCGTGTTGAACTATAGCTACGAGACAGTAAGTAATGATCGCCACACTGATTTGAATGCGGACAGCGTTTTCTGTTGTACCCCAGAACCTCTTTATTTTAAGGTGTTGCTTTAGCCATTTGAAAAAGAGCTCGACCAACCACCTTTTCTTATAGAGATTGGCAATATCCAATGCAGAGACATGTGTTGCATTCGTTAGGAAAGTAAACTCACGGTCATCCTCTTCATCGTAGTAACGAATGAGTAGGAATAACTCGGGATATTTCTTCTCTGAGAGATATCCGGTCAGTTTCACTTCAGCATCGGTCAGTACATACTTAGGCATCCTGCGCTTCCATTTAACCGTTGTACATTTCAAGTTCGTCTTAGCTCTGACAACGAAAAAGGAACCTGTCAGGTGAATCCGATATAATTCCTTAAAAGAATCATAAGCCCTGTCGAATATATAATAAGCATTTGGTTCATAATGGATTGAGTACATCGCCGTAGAGTCATGTTTCGATGCTGCGGTTACAGTATAGAAGGCAGGAACTTGTGCTTCAATGTCATATAAGACATGAGCTTTGACACCTCCTTTCTTTCTTCGGAACTTCGCCCATGGAAATGTGGCTAGACACAACGGAATAGTTGTTGAATCAAAAGCATACTTATTTCCTGGAATTTCCAAGATATTGGTTGCTCGCTTTTCGCAAGCTTCCTTCATCATATAGAATGCGAAGTCTTCAAAGATTCTGTAGTCACGATTCTGATTAGCATAAGCGAGGGTGGCTTTGGCTATTGGATTGCGTCCCAAGCCAAGATGATATTGCTTGGAACGATGCGCTTCAAAAGCTACAATTAGGTCGCGAAGGCTCTCACGATTGCTCAGTTGTCCGAACATCATAGCAAGTAACTGATTCCAGCAAGTGAATTGCTTCACGTAGCGATTACCATCATACTTGCGAACGAAGTTGTTGAACTGTGTTCTGTTCAGAAAAGCGGTAAGTTGAGCGAATACGTATTTATCTTGGTTCATAAGCGGTCTTCAATTTGACCGCTAAACTACAAATTCAAATCCGTTTCATTCAGAAATACTACTTAAAAGACTGTATTTCAATAATTTCAAAGACCGATTAGCCAACTTTTATTGGACAGTAGTGAGGTAAAAAATAATATAGGTATAAGGTATGTTACTGAAACAAACGAAGATTGTTGCAACTATTTCCGACCAGCGTTGTGAGGTTGATTTTATCAGGCAGCTGTTTGAGGCGGGTATGAACGTGGTCCGTATGAATACGGCTCATGCCGGTCGTGAAGGTTTTGAGAAACTGATAGCCAATGTCCGTGCAGTTTCCAATCGGATTGCCATATTGATGGATACCAAAGGGCCTGAAGTACGGACAACTCCTTTGGCCGACGGTCCCATCCCGTTCAAGGTGGGTGACAAGGTTCAGGTAGTGGGCCGTCCCGACCAGCCGACGACACACGAATGTATCTCCGTATCCTATCCTCATTTTGTGCAGGATGTACACGTCGGCGGGCATATCCTGATAGACGACGGCGACTTGGAAATGGTTGTTGTAGACAAGGATGATGAACATCTTTTCTGTGAGGTGCAGAACGAAGCTACGCTGGGCAACCGTAAGAGTGTGAACGTGCCGGGTGTACGAATCAACCTGCCTTCGCTGACAGAAAAGGATAAGAATAATATTTTGTATGCCATTGAAAAGGACATCGATTTTATTGCCCATTCTTTTGTGCGCAACAAGCAGGATGTTCTCGATATCAAAGCCATATTGGACGAGCATCACAGCGACATCCGTATCATTGCCAAGATTGAAAATCAGGAGGGTGTGGACAATATCGACGAGATTCTGGAAGTGGCCGACGGTGTGATGGTGGCTCGTGGTGACCTGGGCATTGAAGTGCCTCAGGAACGTATTCCGGGCATCCAGCGTCTGCTCATCCGCAAATGTATTCTGGCCAAGAAGCCGGTGATTGTGGCTACGCAGATGCTGCATACCATGATCAATAATCCGCGTCCGACCCGTGCCGAGGTGACCGATATTGCCAATGCCATCTATTATCGTACAGATGCCCTGATGCTCAGTGGCGAAACGGCTTACGGGAAATATCCGGTAGAAGCTGTGAAGACCATGACAAAGATTGCCGCGCAAGCCGAGAAGGACAAGTTGACCGAGAACGACATTCGCATCCCGCTGGACGAAAACAGCAACGACGTGACGGCCTTCCTGGCCAAGCAGGCGGTAAAGGCTACTACCAAATTGAAGATACGTGCCATCATCACGGACAGTTACAGCGGCCGTACGGCACGCAACCTGGCTGCTTTCCGTGGTAAATATCCAGTGTTGGCCATCTGCTACAAGGAGAAGACGATGCGTCATCTGGCTTTGTCTTATGGAGTGGAAGCTATCTATATGCCTGAGTTGGCCAACGGTCAGGAATATTATTTTGCTGCTCTTCGCCGCCTTCTGCAGGAAGGAAAGCTCCAGCCGACCGACATGGTAGGTTACCTGAGCAGTGGTAAGGCTGGTACGCAGACCTCGTTCCTCGAAATCAATGTGGTCGAGGATGCTCTGAAGCATGCAGATGACTGTGTGTTGCCCAACAGCAACCGATACTTGTAAATTAATTGAAAATTGAGAATGGATAATCATTCCATCCGTTTCTCATTTTCAATTATCAATTATCAATTATCAATTGGATTTAAACGAATACATATTGCAGCACATCGACCCGGAGAGTGACTATCTGCGAGCTCTTTATCGGGATACGCATCTCAAGTTGCTGTATCCGCGTATGGCTTCGGGGCACCTGCAAGGGCGGATGTTGAAGATGTTCGTGCGGATGATTCAGCCCCGCCAGGTGCTGGAGATAGGAACTTATAGCGGATACTCGGCTCTTTGTATGGCCGAAGGCCTGTCCGACGGGGCCATGCTTCATACCATTGAGATAAACGATGAGCAGGAAGACTTTACCCGTCCGTGGCTCGAAGGCTCGCCATACGCCGACAAGATCAAGTTCTATATTGGCGATGCGCTGGAACTGGTACCGCGACTGGGGCTAACATTCGACCTGGTCTTTGTGGATGGTGACAAGCGCAAGTATCTGGACTATTACGAGATGGCTCTTACCTGCCTGTCGGACGGTGGATACATCATTGCTGACAATACATTGTGGGACAGCCATGTTCTGGAGGAACATCCGCATAGTTCGGATTTGCAGACCATCCGTATCAAGGAGTTTAACGATTTCGTGGCTCGCGATTCTCGGGTAGAGAAGGTTATTCTGCCCTTGCGTGACGGCCTGACAATCATCCGGAAGATTCCGAGAGTGAGGAGCTAAAAGTTGAGAGTTGAATTAACTATTAACCATTTATCATTAACCATTAATTAGTATGGAAACAACCCGTCAGAACAAAATAGCCCGTTTGCTCCAGAAGGAGCTGAGCGAGATTTTCCTGTTGCAGACCAAGAGTATGCATGGCGTGTTGGTGTCGGTCAGCGCCGTACGTATCAGCCCCGATTTGAGTATAGCCCGTGTCTATCTCAGTATTTTCCCTTCGGAAAAGGGGGAGGAGCTCATCAAGAATATCAATGCCAACATGAAGTCCATCCGTTACGAACTGGGTACCCGCGTGCGTTTTCAGCTCCGTATCATTCCCGAGCTAAAGTTCTTCTTGGACGATTCGCTGGACTATCTGGAACACATTGACGAACTGCTTAAATAAGGCTGAGTCTTGAACTTGTCCTTTTACATAGCCCGTCGTTACCTGTTTTCCAAGAAGAAACACAATGCGGTCAACATCATTTCCGGCATTTCGGTGTGTGGAGTGGCGCTGGCTACACTGGCTATGGTATGCACTCTTTCGGTGTTCAACGGCTTTCAGGACATGGTGGCCGGTTTTTTTACGGCGTTCGATCCGCAGCTGAAGATTACCGTACGTGAAGGGAAAGTGTTTCTGCCTGACGAGCCTGCCTTACAACAGGTCCGTGCCCTACCCGAAGTGGAGGTCTGGACTGAAACACTCGAAGAGAATGCCATGGTGCAGTACAAGGACCGTCAGGTGATGGCGGTCATCAAGGGGGTGGATGATAACTTCGAACAGTTGACCTCCATCGACAGTCTGCTCTATGGTACCGGGCAGTTTGTTCTGAAAGACAATATTGTGGACTACGGCTTTCTGGGTATCGAACTGATGTCGCAGCTGGGCACAGGCATCCAGTTTGTCGATCCCTTGCAGGTTTATGCGCCTCGCCGCAACGTGCGGGTCAATCTGGCCAATCCTTCGGCCGCCTTCAACCGTGAATACCTGTTCTCGCCGGGAGCAGTGTTCGTAGTCAATCAGGAAAAGTACGACGCTCATTACATTGTTACCTCCTTGAGCTTTGCCCGTCGCCTGTTTGATTACGACCGCGAAGTTTCGGCTGTTGAACTGAAGCTGAAGCCCGATGCCGATACGGAGGCTGTCAGGCGGCATATCTCCGAGCTGTTGGGTGCCCGTTTTGTGGTGCAGAACCGTTATGAGCAACAGGCCGATGTATTCCGTATTATGGAGATTGAGAAGCTTATTTCCTATCTGTTCCTGACTTTCATTCTGGTCATTGCGTGCTTCAACGTAATCGGATCCCTTTCGATGCTCATTCTGGACAAGCGCGAAGATGTGGTGACGCTGCGCAATCTGGGAGCTGACGACCGCCTTATTGTTCGTATCTTTTTGTTTGAAGGCCGTCTCATTTCAGTCTTTGGGGCTGTTGCAGGCATCTTGTTGGGGGTATTGCTCTGCTGGGCTCAGCAGCATTTCGGCTTCATCTCTTTGGGTGGGGGCGGAGGAGCTTTTGTGGTCGATGCTTATCCTGTCAGTGTTCATGTGACGGATATTCTGCTGGTTTTTGTGACAGTACTGGTGGTTGGCTTCCTGTCTGTATGGTATCCGGTGCGTTATCTCAGCCGGAGATTGTTGAAATAGGAGCGAATTCGTCGGCGAAATCTGCTTTTTGGTCGATTTGATTTTTCTATGTCCAAAATCTTCCTTACTTTTGTATCGCTGCCCTGAAAAGGGTTAGAACTCTCTCTAAATAGCGTTTTTTCATGTATTATTGACTTGTGTGCCGTCTCTACCTGTGAAGGTGGGGGCGGTTTTTTTATTGACATCCTTTGTCTCTGGCCTTTTATCGTTATCTTTTTCAGAATGTATATTGTAGACGTTATAATCCCTGCTACAGGGGGGGCTTATAGAAAGCGCTCCAACTGTGAAGGTCGGAGCGCTTGTCATTTTTATTTAGTCTTCTTTGGGTTTCCTTTGTCTTGTTTTCCAAAGGGCAAACAGGGCTCCGGCGACTATAAGGGCCAGGGCTGTGTAGGCAATTCCTTCGGTGACGTGCAGGCTTGGTGGGTCGAAACGCATTTCTACCGTGTGCTTGCCTGCAGGGAGGTAGAGGGCACGCAGGATGTAGTCGGCACGGCCCAGTGTGGCGGGCTGTCCGTCGACGGTCACCTGCCAGCCGTCGGGATAGTAAATTTCGGAGAATACGACTACGGCATCGCTGCTGTTACTGGTTTCATACACCAGGCGGTTAGGTTTGTAGCTGGTCAGGCAGATGGTGGAGAGGCTGTCCCGATAGCTTTCCGTCAGCCCTTTCAGGGTGTCCTTGAAGCGGGCATCTACTACGGCTGTCACGGCGGGGTCGGCGGTGTTTAGCGCATCTATTTCTTCATTGGCATTGTCCACATACTGTATCTGGTCGACAAACCAGGCATTACCATAAGCATAAGGATTGAGGATTGGTACGGTCTGTCCTTGCTGACCGACGGGCAGAATGAAGTAGCGGGTATTCAGCATGTTCAGAACGCGAAATTTCGAGGCATCCACGCTGTCCATCTGACCTCCTGCACGGGCTATCTCGGAGTAGGCCGCCTGCATTTCAGGGGCGATGTGATGCTCTATCATTTCCTGATAGCGGCGGAGCTTGGCCGGGTGATAACCGCCTATGCTCTTATGCCAATAGGAGGTGTTGCTTTCGTTGAACGTATTCGAAGCCAGGTTCAGCACGCGGTAGTCCAGCGTGGTATCCTTCAGAATGGCTTCGTCGGTGGGTGTCTTGCTGAAGGTGGTGGTCTGGATACTCTTCGGGACGAACTGCTCGTCGTTCAGGTAACGTTTGTTCACGCTCCACAGGTCTACCAGGCACAGCACCGCGGTGCCGCCCACGGTGAGCGACTGGCGCAGCTTGCCTGCCGTGTAGAGCCACAGCAGCATGAGGCCGATGGCAACGACAAAGAAACTGCGCATGGCATCGTGGCTGACCAGTGCGGCACGCATCTCGCCCAGATTGGCCAGGATGCCATTCAGTTCGCTGGCCGGGATCATGCCTCCGTCCACGGCTTGCTGCAGCATCTGTGCTTCCTGGGCCGGGATGAAGCCTGCACTGAAGCTGCCCGGCGCCATCCAAAGCAGGAACGACACACCCAGGGTCAGGACGGAGCTGACACCCAGCGCCACCTTGTCACGCAGCACCTGGGGCTCCTCCAGTATCTTCTTCAGCGCGAAGACAGCCAGCAGGGGAATGGTAAATTCAGCGATGACGAGAATGGACGACACGGCGCGGAACTTGTTGTACATCGGCACATAGTCGATGAAGAAGTCGGTCAGCGGCATGAAGTTCTTGCCCCACGACAGCACGATGGAGAACAGCGTTGCACCGATGAGGGCCCACTTCAGCGGTCCTTTCACGATGAAACAGCCCAGCAGGAAGAGAAACAGCACGAACGCACCCACGTAGACGGGTCCTGCCGTCATGGGCTGGTCGCCGAAGTACTGCGTCAGGCTGTTGTAGAGGCTGCTGTACATCGGGTTGGCCTTTTCCATAGCTGTCTTGCTCTGGCTCAGGGGCACGGAGGCACCGCCCTTGAAGTTGGGTACCAACAGCGTCCACGTCTCGCCAACGCCGTAACTCCACTGCGTGATGTAGTCACGGTCCAGCCCGCCGCTGGTCTGTTTGGCCGCTTCGCCCGTCTGCACCAGCTCACTCTTGCCGCGCATGGTTTCCTTGCTGTAGGTATAGGTGTGATAGAGGTTCGACAGGTTGGCTGCCACGCCGATGAGGGCTGCTACGACCAGTACCGCGCTGGCCCGGAAGAACTGCGGCAACGTCTTCTCGCGCCAGGCCTTCTCGAAGTAGGCACCCACGATGAAGAGGATGACGAACAGGAAGTAATAGGACATCTGCACGTGGTTCGACGCAATCTGCAGGGCTACGAATAGCGCGGCTACTACGCCTCCCGCCAGCAGGCGTCCGCGGTAGGCCAGCACGATGCCTGCCAGTGTGGGCGGGATGTAGGCCAGGGTGATGAACTTCCAGATGTGCCCCGCCGAGATGAGGATGAAGAAGTAGGACGAGAAGGCCCATAGGATGCCTCCCAACGTGGACAGCCACACCGACAGCCCGAAGGTCCGCAGCAGGATGTAGAAGCCCAGCATGAGGATGAACGTCAGGCAGACGTAGCTGGGCAGGAACAGCTGGTATACTTTCTGCACCCACTGCAACGGCTTGTTGGAGTCGTACGAGGGTGAAATCTGGTAGGTGGGCATGCCGCCGAATACGGAGTTGGTCCAGCGGGTACGTTCACCCGTCTGCTCGTAGTATTCCTTGGCCTCCTGCCCGATGCCCACCCCTGCCGCCGTGTCGTGCTGGAAGAGCATGCGGCCTTCGATGTCAGCCGGGAAGAAGTATGCGAACGAAAGCAGGGCGAACAGGATGATCGCCACCAGGTCGGGGAGTATTCTTTTCAGTGTCGTCATTGCGATTAAGTCTTGATTATGGAGGGCAAAGATACGATATTCCTCCCATTTTCCGCATTCCCTGCGGGCGTATTTCGGGGAAATGTCGTACATTTGCATACATTTAAGTATTTGTCATCAATGAAAATAGGCATCATCAGTGCAATGGACAGTGAGCACCGCCAGCTGGCGGACCGCCTGTCGCAGAAAAAAGAGAGCGGCGAAGGCCGTTTCCGCTACGTGGAAGGCTTCCTGGGCCGTAACGACGTCGTGCTCACCCAGTGTGGCATCGGCAAGGTGAATGCGGCTGTGGGAGCCGCCGAACTCATCCGCCGTCACCGGCCGGACTGCATTGTCAGCACCGGTGTGGCAGGAGGCATCGACACTTGCCTGCGGGTGGGTGACGTGGTGGCCAGCGGCCGGCTGGTCTATCACGACGTGTACTGTGGCAACGACGGCACCCACTACGGCCAGATACAGGGGATGCCCCTTTACTACGAGGCTGCGACCGGGCTGTTGTGTCACGCGCTGGGGCTGAACAATGGTGCCGGGCTGGAGAGCCGCATCCACGGCGGACTCATCTGCACGGGCGACCGTTTTGTGGAAGATGCCGCTGAACTGGCCACCATCAAGCGCCACTTCCCTGAGGGGATGGCCGTCGACATGGAGTCGGCCGCCATCGCACAGACGTGCTTCATCTACGGCGTACCTTTCCTCAGCTTCCGCATCATCAGCGACACGCCGGGCGCGCACGATGACAACTTCGCTCAGTACAAGGACTTCTGGACAACGATGGCCGAACGGTCGTTCCAGACGACGTGGGCGTTCTTGTCCTCCCTGCCGGAAGAAAGCTGACAAGGCCACGGGGCTTTACTGATTCCTCACACCTTGTCAACTTGTCCTATCAATTCGTCAACTAAAATGCAAATGATATGAAGAAAATTCCCAGTTTTACCATCGACCACATCTGCCTGCTGCGCGGCATCTACGTGTCGCGCAAGGACGAGGTGAACGGTGAAGTGATCACCACTTTCGACATCCGTATGAAGGAACCCAACCGCGAGCCCGCCCTCGGACAGGGCGCGCTGCACACCATCGAACACCTGGCCGCCACCTATCTGCGCAACAATCCGCAGTGGCAGGACCGCATCATCTACTGGGGCCCCATGGGCTGCCTCACGGGCAACTACCTGCTGATGCGCGGCGACCTGCAGCCTGAAGACATCCTGCCGCTGATGCAGGATACGTTCCGTTTTATTGCCTACTACGAGGGCGAAGTGCCCGGCGCCGCCCCGCAGGACTGCGGCAACTACCTGCTCCACGACCTGCCCATGGCCCGGTGGGAGTCGGCCAAGTATCTGCACGAAGTGCTCGAGCAGATGACCGAGGCCAACATGCGCTATCCTGAGAAGGCGGAGTGACACAAGCATTCCTGCCGGTATCGTGCTTTTCGGGCACGGACGGTTCAGCCGTTCACGGAGGTTTGTCCTGCCGTGGCGGCCGAATTGTCCGTGCCCGTTTTTTCAGTGCGATGCAAGAAAACAAAGGTTTCTACAAGAACTTGTTTTCAATACTGTTTATTTGTTCCTTAAATCCTTAAGATGGTTTCATGCGATGAAACCGGTAGTTTCATTGTCTTGACAACCTTTGAACTTTTTCTTTACCCGTTTGTATTCCAATTCATCTTGGGGAACGTGTACGTCCCTTTTGCCTTTTCTCCGGCCCGACGACCTATAGGTTTTCTGCATCCGATGTTCCTCGGAAAGTCTTTCCATTGTAAAAAATGAAGGAAATCTATGGTGATTATTTTTATTTTTCTAATTTTGCTTTTTGTACAAATAAGCAGAACGGTTATCCGAAGAATCAATTATAAATTATAGATTATGGGAAAAACAATATTTATTACAGGAGGCTCCACAGGTATAGGTGCAGCTTCAGTTAGAAAATTTGTAGCACAAGGTTGGAATGTGGGTTTTATGGATATCAATACGGAGGCGGCGTCCGGGCTGGCGGCCGAACTGAACTGCCCCGACCGGCTTCTCTTTACGGAAGGGAATACCCGTGTGCGTGCTGACATTCATAAGGCAGTGGAAAATACCATGGCCCAGTTCGGGAAGCTGGACAGTGTGTTTGCCAATGCCGGCATACATCGTGCCAATACCTTACTCGACATCGCTGACGAAGAACTGGACCTCATGATTCAGACCAACATCTATGGTACGGTGAACACGTTGCGTGAAGCTATTCCACACATTATAGCCGCCGGAGGCGGTTCGGTGGTCATCAACGTTTCCGACCAGTGGTTTGTTGGCAAGCCATACAGCTTTGCCTATGGCATGACGAAGGGGGCATTGGGGCAGATAACCCGTAGTCTTTCGATTGACCTCGGGCCGAAGAATGTCCGTGTCAACGCTGTCTGTGCTGGTACCATCCATACGCCGCTGGTCGACAATCTGTTCGAGAAGTTTGCCGCTGTGAACAACTGCACGATAGATGATTATTGGCGCAAGGAGAATGCACTCTATGCCCGGGGTTCGGCTGGACGTCCCGAGGAAGTGGCTGAACTGGTATATTTCCTGGCTTCCGATGCTTCCAGCTTCTGTACGGGCGGTCATTATCTGGTGGACGGCGGTCTGGTAGCCGGTTGACGGCGGTCGGTTCGGGGAGGTAAACATAGGAGGGCATGTCGAAAGGCCGTTAGGCTTTGACATACCCTCCTGACAGGTTTCGTTTGCCGTCTTGAGCAGACAATAGAGCTTCAGATTATCTCGATACCCTGTTCCTTGCACAGCTGCAAGCCCAGATCTTTCAGCTTGAATTTCTGTATCTTTCCGCTGCCTGTCATGGGGAATTCTTTGACGAAGAAGACGTATTTGGGAATCTTGTAGCGCGAAATCTTGCCCATACAGAAGTCGCGCACGTCGCTCTCATGCAGGTCCACACCTTCGTGCAGGATGATGAAGGCGCCCACGGCTTCGCCGTACTTCTTCGAGGGAATGCCGGCCACCTGCACGTCCTTCACACCCGGCAGCTGGTAGAGGAATTCCTCGATTTCGCGCGGGTAGATGTTCTCGCCGCCGCGGATAATCATGTCCTTGATGCGGCCGGTGATGCGGTAATTGCCCTGTTCGTCCTTTACGCCCAGGTCGCCGGAGTGGAGGAAGCCGTCCTTGTCGATGACTTCGGCTGTGGCCTCGGGATTCTTGTAGTAACCCTTCATGGTGTTGTAGCCGCGGTTGCACATCTCGCCCTGTACACCGACGGGACATTCCAGCCCCGTCTCGGGGTCGATGACGCGCACTTCGGTGTGCTCGAAGTCGCGGCCCACGGTGTGGCAGCGTACTTCGAAGGGGTCGTCGATGCGGGTGGCTGTCATGCCCGGTGAGGTCTCGGTGAGGCCGTAGACGCTGGTCACCTTCATGTACATCTTCTCTTCTACCTGCTTCATCAACTCCACGGGGCAGAGCGAACCGGCCATGATGCCTGTGCGCAGGCTGGACATGTCAAAGAGGTCGAACATGGGGTGGTGCAGCTCGGCGATGAACATGGTGGGCACGCCATAGAGGGCCGTGCAACGTTCCTTGTGGACAGAGGCCAGCACGACGAGCGGGTCGAAGCGCTCTACCATCACTTCCGTGCAGCCGTGAGTGAGGCAGTTCATTGTGGCCAGTACCACGCCAAAGCAGTGGAACAGGGGAACGCAGACGCAGAGCTTGTCGTCCTGCGTGAACTTCATGTGTTCGCCGGTGAGGAAGCCGTTGTTGGCGATGTTGTAGTGGGTCAGCATGACACCCTTGGGGAAGCCGGTGGTACCGCTGGTGTACTGCATGTTCACCACGTCGTGGCAGGTGACTTGCGACTTCAGTTCGTCCAGACGGCTGTCATCCACGTTGTCGCCCAGCAGGAGGATTTCAGCGGTATTGTACATGCCGCGGTGCTTCTCCTGCCCCACGTAGACGACGTTTTTCATGCAGGGGAAACGTTCGCTTTGGAGGTGTCCGCGCTGGCAGGTGCGCAGTTCGGGCAACATCTGGTAGGTCATCTGCACAAAGTCGCTGTCCTTCTCACCGTTGACGATACAGAGGGTGTGCATGTCGGAATTCTGGCAGAGGTATTCCAGTTCGGCCTGCTTGTAATTGGTGTTGACAGTGACATAGACGGCACCTATCTTGGCGCAGGCATAGAGCAGGGTGAGCCAGTCGGGCACGTTGGCGGCCCAGATGCCCACGTGGGTGCCGCGCTCCACGCCGATGGCGATGAGTCCCTTGGCCATGTGGTCCACACGGCGGTTGAACTGACTCCAGGTGAAGCGCAGGTTGCGGTCGGAGTAGACAATGTATTCCCGGCCGGGGGTCGTTTCGGCCCAGTGTTCCAGCCACTGGCCGAGAGTACGTTCGTATAGCATGTTGTTTACCGTTTATCGCGACTTTTTACACCGGTGTATAGATGACGGCCAGTATCTTGGCGGCCTGTCCCTGGTAGGCATGTACGTGATGGGGCACGATGGAGTCATAGTAGATGCTGTCGCCCTCCTCGAGCAGGTACGTGTGCTTGCCGTAGCAGATTTCCATGATACCTTCCAGAACGAAGATAAATTCTTCGCCTTCATGAGAGGAGAGGACGAACTCGTTGTCGTCCGTGGGGGCTACGTCGATGATGAACGGCTCCATGTGGCGGTCGGCTTTGGCTTTGGACAGGGAATGGTATTCCATGTGCTTGCGGCTCTGGATGGCGTTGTTCGAGAAACTGATGCTGTCCGTAGCTTCCGACTTGCGGCAGATGGCAGGCCCCGTTTCGTCCTGGTCGTCGAGGAAGGTTCCCAGGCGTACGCCCAGCACACGGGCTATCTTGATGAGCGGTGCCAGCGAAGGCAGGTCGATGTTGTTTTCGATGCGTTCCACTTGTTCGATGGCCAGTCCCGAACGTTCGGCCAGTTCTTCACGGCTGATGTTTTTGTTTTCGCGGAGCGACTTGATTTTCTCGCCCACAATCTTACTTGTGTCCATAGTCTGAATGTTTTTCGTTTTACATGGTAATGATTCCAACGTTTGTTGTTCGCAAATGTAAGATAAACTTGGACACTTTGCAATGATTTGCAGGGAAAATGTCGCTGAAGCAGCATTTTCCCTGTCGTCAGTGTCCCTGTACGCTCAGTCGGCATCGAGCCGTCCGGTGCAGCGCAGGTAGTCTGTCTCGTAAATCTTGTATTGTGCCAGGGCTTCGATGCGGTTGCTTTCGGCCTGCTGCCATTGAGACTGGGCGTCGAGCAGGTCTGTCAGGGGGCTGAGGCCGTTCGTGTAACGGTTGCGCATGGTCCGCAGGTTCTCCCGGGCCTGCAGGCAGGCCAGTTCGGCTGTCTGTACCAGATTGTAGCCGTCGGTCAGGTTTTGGATGGCCTGGCGCACCTCGATGCTTAGCAATCGGGTGTTGCGTTGCAGGTCAAGCTGTGCGTTCTGCAGGTCCAGCCGTGCCTTCTTGACCTTTTTCAGTCCCTCGCCCCAGTGGAACAGCGGGATGCTGACCGATGCCATCACCAGCCCGATGCCGTCGTCCAGTTTTTGGGTGTAGGGCACGTAGTTGCCCAGTGCGTCGGTTGTCATGGCGTTGATTTTCACGTTGCCGTAGTAGGCGTATCCAGCCGACAGACCGATCTGGGGCAGGATGTCGCCGCGTGCCGACTTCACCTGCTGTTCGCGGGCGGCTACCTGATGGCGGAGCAACTGCAGTTCGGGCCGGAAGGCGATGCTCTCGTCGAGCTGCCCCGGCGGAACGGCCTGCCCGAGGGTATCGGCAGGCTCTATCGGAGTGTCGAACGGCTTGCCCAGCACGTGGCAGAGCGACAGACGGCAGAGGTCGGCTCCGTGGCGTACCTTCTGCAACTGGTAATCTATCTCGCTGCGTTTGGTGCCAATGCGCAGCAGTTGATTGTCTGTTGCCATGCCAGTAGCCAGGGCCGTACGGGTCTGGCTGTACAGGGTATCCATCTGGGTGCGGTAGGCTTCCAGCATACGCACCTTGCAGCCCACGGCAATGTAGTTCCAGTATGCTTGGTCGGCCTCCGCGATGACTTTCATACGGGTCTTGCGCAGTGTTTCGGCAACACTTTCCCGGCCGATTCGGGCCAGCTTATTGCCTGCCATGATTTTTCCTCCGGCATACAGAGGTTGCGTTACGCTGATGCCGGCCGTGTACATGCCGCGCATTTGCAGTTCCATTCCCGTCAGGTTCATGTCGGGGAACATATAGGTGCCAGACAGCATACCGTCCACTTTGGGCAGATAGGCGCTGAAGGCGATGTCTTTGTCCAGTCGGGCCTGTTGCAGGGCGTTGGTGGCCTTCTGCAGTTCTTCGTTATGCAGCAGGGCCAGCTGCCGGCATTCGGCCTGTGTCAGCCGGAGGGTATCCTGAGCCGGTACTGCGTTGCAGCAGACGGCTGCGGCGATTAGAAGTAAATGTTTCTTCATCTGTTGGAATGCGATTTAGGATTGAGGGATGTGAGTGTCGGGTTTTCCGTCTTTCTCACCTTGAACAGGAGGGTGTAGAAGACGGGCAGGAGGACCAGCGTGATGAGCGTGCCCACCGTCAGTCCGCCCATGATGGTGATGGCCATGGAGCCGTACATGGGGTCGCCCACCAGCGGGATCATACCTACAATGGTGGTGAGCGAAGCCATCAAGACGGGCCGGACGCGCGACACGGTGGCGTCGACCACAGCCTGATAGGGCGGGAGGTGTTCCTGGGTCTGCAGGCGGTTGATTTCGTCCACCAGTACGATGGCATTCTTCACCATCATGCCGATGAGGCCCATCATGCCGATGATGGCCATGAACGTGAACGGCTGGCGGAACAGGAGCAGGGCGGGCGTGATGCCGCAGAATACGAAGGGAAAGCACAGCAGGATGAGGACCACCTTCTTCCAGCTGTTGAAGAGCAGGAGCAGGATGGCCAGGATGATGAAGAGGGTCAGTGGCAGGTATTTCATCAGGTTGCCGATGGCTTCGCCCTGCACTTCGCCTTCGCCTACCCAGCGCATGTGGTAGCCGGCAGGCAGGGGGATGGCTTCTATCTCCTGCTGGATGGAGGCGACTACTTTGGCGGGCGTAGCGTCGTAAAGGGCGGCGTTGGGGTCGCATTCCGCTTCGATGGCACGCTGGCCGTTGATGCGGTACACAAAGTTCTCCTCCCAGTCCAGCCGGATGTCACGGGCCACGTTGCCCAGGGGAACGCTGCGGAACAGGTTGTCCTGTATGTCGTCCATGCCTTTACTGCCTGTCATGACGGCCTGCAGGTCTTCATCGGTCATGCGCAGGTTCAGCATGCTCCATACGGGGATATTGTGGAGGTCGGTGATGCGGCTGCCGTCGGCGTTACGCACCATCAGGTTGATGAGGACGATGCGGTCCTGGTCGGTCAGAATTCCCACGGGCATGCCGTCGGTGGCAGCCAGCAGGGCATTGGCCACGTCGCTCCGTTCGATGCCCGAGCGCAGGGCGTCTTCGCGAACGTATTCGGCCACGAGGGCCTTGCTACGGGGTTTCCAGTTGTTTTCCACCGAGTAGGGGTCCACGTAGGGACAACGGCGCATGATGTCTTCCGCCTGCTGACTCAACCGGCGCAGGACGGCGGGGTCGGGGCCAGTGAATTCCACTTCCACCGTGTGCGAGGTCGATATGGAGAAGTTGTACTTGCGGATGCGGATGTAGGTGTCGGGATAGCGCTCGCGCAGCATCTTCCTGACGGCCGGTATCTGCTCGACGACTGTCGCATAGTCTTTGCAGTCCACCATCAGTTCGCCGTAGCAGTCGCCCCCCGAACTCATGGGGCGTACCAGGCAATAGTGAGCCGGTGCGCTTCCCATGCTGGCAGCCACCCGTTCGATGGCCGGGTTCTGCCGGAGCAGTGCCGACATTTCCAGCAGTTCGTGGCGCACGTGGTCGGGGTCGGTCTGCGGCGGCAGGTAGCATTCTACGATGAACTGCTTGTAGTCGAAGTCGGGGAAGAACAGGTTCTTGACCCGCGTCATGCCGTAGATGCACAGGGCCAGCAGGGTGGCGGCTACAGCCAGGGTGGCTTTCTGGTGCCCGGTCAGCAGACCGATGAGGCGGCGTACCAGCCGGTGGACAGGTGAGTTGTACACTGCCTGTGCGCCGCTGCCCTCCTTCCAGCGGGCAGGCAACCACGACTTGGCACACATGGGGACTTGTGTCAGGGCCAGTACCCAGCTGGCCAGCAGGCTGACGCAGAGCACCAGGAACAGGTCGCCGGCGTATTCGCCTGCCGAGTCGGGCGAAAGATAGATGCAGAGGAACGTGGAAACGGCAATCACAGTGGCGCCCAGCAGGGGTAGGGCCGTATTCCGCCCGATGCGGAACAGGTAGGTCTTGGGACCCAGACCTCGCTTCTTGTCGGTCAGGATGCCGTCCATGATGACGATGGCATTGTCCACCAGCATACCCATGGCCACGATGAAGGCTCCCAGGGAGATGCGTTGCAGGGTGGTGCCACACATCAGCAGGATGGGGAACGACACGGCGATGGTCAGTACCAATCCGAACCCGATGATGACTCCGCTGCGGAACCCCATGGTGAAGATCAGTATCAGGATGACGATGGCTACCGATTCCACTAGATTGACCATGAACGAACGGATGGCCTCGTTCACCTTGTCGGGCTGGAAGAAAATCTTTTCCGTCTGCATGCCGACGGGAATCTGCGCCATGACTTCTGCCAGCCGCCGGTCTACGGCTTTGCCTACATCGGGCACAATGGCATCCGCCTCCATGGTCAGGCAGAGGGCCAGGGCAGGCTTGCCGTCGACGAAGAAGCCGTTGCGCTGGGGTTCGGAGTAGGTACGTTCGATGCGGGCCACGTCTTCCAGTCTGATCTGTTGGCCCTGCGGGGTGCTAATGAGCAGGTTGCGGATGTCGGCTTCGTCGGTTATGGCACCGCCTACACGCAGTTGCAGCCGGTCGTTTCCGTTCAGGCTGCTTCCTGCGTTGACCGTCTTGCCGGCACTTTGCAGGCTGGCCATGATTTGGGTGGGCAGGATGCCGTTGCGTGCAATCTTGTCCTTGGAGAGGGTGATGTTGATGACTTCATCGCGGTTGCCGGCGATGAGGATGCGTTTCACTCCCTTGACGGCCAGCAGTTCGCGCCGGATCAGTTTGGCGTATTTATAAAGCTCGGGATAGGTGTATCCGTCACCCGTGAAGGCATAGAAGATACCGTAGACATCCATCATGTCGTCCACCACGATGGGGTCGTAGCAGTCTTGCGGCAGCTTGGAGCGAGCGTCGCTCACCTTGCGTCGCAGCAGGTCGAAGTGCTGCTCCAGGTCTTTCAGCAGGACGGTCATCTGGAACTCCACCGTCAGGCTGACCATGCCGTTCTGGCATTCCGACTTCACCTTCTTCACATTGGGCAGGGCGCGCAGTTCGTCCTCCATCACTTGTGCCACTTTCAGTTCCGCTTCGTGTGCGCTGGCTCCCGGATAGGGGACGATGACCATGGCCTGCTTGGCTGCCACGGCAGGGTCTTCCAGCTTCGGCATCTGCATGAAGGCCAGTACGCCTGCAATCAGGATGCCCGCCATGAGCGACCAGAACAGGGTGGGGTGCTTGACAAAGGAAACGGTCAGTTTCATCAGATAAGCCCTCCTATGTTGGTTTCACTTTCCTGTTCGGCCACCTGCACCTTCTCGCCTTCCTGCAGGGAGTTGGCTCCGGCCTTTACCACCTGTTCGTTGCCGGTCAGGCCGGAGGTGATGACGGCGTCACCGCTCGGGTTCAGACCGCTGCATGTCACCTGGCGCCGACTGACGGTGGAGTCGGGCTGCCAGACCCATACGCAGGTGTTTCCTTCGTGCTGGACCAGGGAATGGAGGGGCAGGGCGAAGGCGGCGGAGGTCGTGTCGCTGCCCGCAATGCGGAAGGTCACGCCGATGTTCATGCCTGCGCTGAGGCGTGCGTCGGGGACGTGCTGGAAGGCAAGCCGCACGCGGTAGAGCTGGTTGCCGTTGGCCTTCGGCGCAATGCTGGCCAGCTGCATGGGCAGGCTGTCGGTGTCACCGAAGGGCGGGCGGCAGCTGATGGAATGGAAGCGGGTGCGTTGCAGATAGACTTCGGCCGGCAGTTCGACTTCCACTTCCAGTCGGTGTACGTCGAGCAGGTTGATGACCGGCGTACCGGCGTCCACCATTTCGGCCGGAGCGAAGTTGACGCTCTGCACACGACCGTCGGTCGGCGCGTAGAGGGAGGTGTAAGCCAGCTTGTTGCGGTTGGCCTGGAGTTGTACCTTCAGTTGTTGCAGGCCGGCCACGGCTTTCTCATAATCGTTGGCCGACACGCTCTTGGCGGCATACAGCACGCGGGTACGCTCCACTTCGTCTTCCAGCTGCCTGCACTGTATCTCCAGCGCTTCCACGGCCAGACGGTAGTCGGTGTCGTCCAGTCGGGCGATGAGCTG
The DNA here is from genome assembly GCF_900128475.1 of Mediterranea massiliensis. GTDB lineage: Bacteria > Bacteroidota > Bacteroidia > Bacteroidales > Bacteroidaceae > Bacteroides > Bacteroides massiliensis_E. Next base: position 523,283 of record NZ_LT635839.1, read on the forward strand.
TCCGCGTTTCACGGGATCGCCTTCCTTTATGAGGATTTCTTCGAGCTGGCCGGCGGTCTTGAAGCCCAGGCTGATGTTGTGGTTTTCCTGTACGACGCCCGAGAAGTGTTTCACTTCTTCTGTCCCGATGCGGACGGGATGGGTCAGTACGACGCTGCGTGTGAATGTGGCGCCCGGCTTGTCGGCACATCCGCCTGCCAGGCAAAGGAGGGCCGGTAGTAGCAAGAATCTTCTCATTTCGGTGTCATTTTATGGTTTGTCGGCAAAGTTCCGTGTTTTTGTCCTGCCACCTGCGACCTTATCGGCCAATAAAATGTCCTAAAGGATGAATTTTAGAGGGAAAGAAGGTGCTTTTTGTCTGATTTCTGTTCCAAACCGTTATATTTGTTCCATTGTTTAAGTGAAAGAAAAAAGAAAAACAGATACAATGATGGTGACGACCGAAGATTCCGCATTCAGGGAACTGCATCTGCCGATGCTTTCCTCCACCGGCCATACGCTGGTGTTTGAAGACGAACTGCTGCTGACCGATAACTTGGGAAGTGGCATTGACACCGATTCGCTGTCCCACTTCGTGGCTCCCACCCATCCGTTCAGGGTGACGTTTACACTGGTCATGTTCTGTCGCCGCGGCAATATGCGCGTCAGGTTGAACCTGCAGGAGTACCGGCTTGTGGAAAACGACGTGCTGGTGGTGCTGCCTGGCTCCATCGGTGAGTGCCTGGAGGTGGACAACTGTGCCGAGATGGCTGTGATGGGATTTGCGGGGACACGCTTTGTCGGCGACTACCAGTCTGCACAGAGCATGGCTTTCCGTCGTTTCTTTACTTCGACGTCGCTGATGCACATTTCGCCTGGAGAGATGGAGGAGTGCCTCCTGCTCTACCGGCAGATGTGGAAGAAGCTGGCCCAGCCCGATTTTGCATTCAAGTATGGGGTGCTGAGCGGTTATCTGCAGGTGCTTTTCTACAACGGTTGCCAGTGGATGGAACATCATCGCCACCAGCAGCCGGAGCGGGTGGAAAGCTGCCAGCGCGAACTGTTCGAGTCTTTCCTGGAGCTGGTGCAGGCCCATTACCGCGAGCAGCGCAGCGTGACCTACTACGCAGGGCGGTTGTGCCTGACGTCCAAGTATCTCTCGCAGGTGATACGGAAGGCGAGCGGACGATTGGCCGGCGACTGGATACGCGATTACGTCATTTTGGAGGCGAAAGCCCTGTTGAAAAGCGGTCGCTACACCGTGCAGCAGGTAGGCGACTTGCTGAATTTTCCCAATCCTTCGTTTTTCGGCAAATACTTCAAGGAAGCGGTGGGGTGTTCGCCCCGCAAGTACATGCTGGGGTAGTAGGAGTTCAGAACCTGTAACCGATGCCGGCCGATACCGAGTGCATCAGCTTGTGGGCGGGCAGTGTCAGTTTCCGGCCTTCGACGGTCAGGTTGCGGCTGCCTCCGTAGAGGTCGAAGTCCGAGCAGGTGTAGCCGAGGGAGAAGATGAGGCCGCCGTCTGTCTCCAGCGAGAGGGCCGCGCGCAGGTGGTAATAGACGGTGCGCGCTCCTTTGTTCTGCACATATTCCCGTCGGAGGGCCGTCCAGATGCCTTCCTTGTTGGGGTAATAGTCGATGTTGAAGCTGCGGTTGGCAGGCAGGGGCAGGGTGAGGCCGGGTGAGAGGGTGAGAAAGAGGGCATAGTCCTTGTCGCGTCCCACCCACCACTTCGGTGTGTTCAGTTGCAGGGCCGGGCGCAGGGCCAGCAGGTAGCTGGGCGCATACTTGTCTGTATAGGCCCACTGGAATTGCTTGTCCAGCGACAGCCCTGTGGGATGATTGTCGCGATAGGGTTGGGTGAACAGCAGGCCCAGGCTGATACCTACATAATCCAATGGTAGGAATGCGACCGATGGCTCCACTTCCCAGGCGTCGTAGTTGTTGAGAGCGCCTGCCAGCTCCACTTTCCAGAGCGGGCGTTTCTCCCTCTCTTGGGCAGGCAGAGACAGGCAGGCGCAGATGAAGAGTATGAAAAAGAAATGTTGCTTCATGGTGCGGCAGGTTCTTGAACGTTGTCGGCAGGCTCCAGTTCGATGTCCACGAGGGTGTTGTCCCACTGGAACATCTGGCCTGTGCCGAAGTCTACCAGAAAGCCCGGCCAGAAGAGGATGTTCCACAGGCTGTTGGCGTTGAACTTCGTCTCCAGCAGGAAGGGCGTGGGCTGGAAGCCGTCCTTGCGGGCTATCAGTTGTTTGCTTTCCCGTTCTTTCTTGATTTTGGTGGTGACGGTGTTGTCCTGCTTCACCTCGGCAATCTTGAGGTTCGTGGCCGCGTCGTAAATCTTTGTCCCGTTGGGGGCCGTGAAGGTCACCGTCTGCTTTGAAGAGGTGAACACGGTGCAGCACGAAGAGAGCAGCAGGCAGGGCAGGACCAGCGTCCATAGTCTTTGTTTCATCATTTCCGTTTCGTTGGGTTAGTGATACAATCTCTGTTTTTTTCGGCGGCAAAGATAGGGCGAAACGGCGGGAGAGGCAAGAAAGACTGATGTACATCTCCTGTCTGCAACTGACTGTATATCAGCAGATATATGATTTCGGGTGATGTACATCTGCCTTTTGGCGGGGAAAATGTTCACTCTTCCGTCACCATTTCTCCGCTGAAGGAGATGGACTGGCGGCGCGTGGGCTGCACGCGGATGCTGGTCGAGCCGTTGGGGTAGACGGTGAGGGCGTACGTGTAGGTGTCTTCGTCGTTCGTGGTGGTGAACTTGATGTCCCGACGTCCCCGCTTGCCTTCCTTCATCTCGTAGGTGCTGATGGGGGCGTTGAAGTTCAGGGCCTTCCCGCCGCCGTAGGGCACGCTGTAGGCTTCGCCCACGTAGGGCAGGTAGGAGAGAACGGAGTCGTTGCGCACGGTCAGCGTGTAGGGTGTGGTCAGGGCACGGCTCCGCCCGCGCATGGGGTTCATGTAATTCACGTCGATGCAATAGCGGCGCTCGTCGAGGGCTTTCCGCACGGCCTGTTCGGTGCGGGCCTTTTCGGCCTGCCGGTCGGTCTGGGCCTGTGCGGTGCCGGTGGCGGCCAGCGTGCAGGCCAGCAAAAGGGTGTAGATGGACTTTTTCATCTGGTTGCTCCTTTCTTGTTTTCATTCAGTCTGTTACAAATATAACGCTTTTCCGTCGGCGATGTTTCCCGCGTGCTGCCTTCTTCTCTCTTTTTCGGTATAATTAACGGGCGGAAAGCATTGCTTCTTTTCGTGGAAAACATTGCTTTCTTTGGAACAAAACATTGCTTTTTCCGCAGGGAAACAATGCCGCATCTGGAGAGGCACGGTGGCTGCTTTCCGAAGGCTGCTGCCCTGCCTTGCCGACGCAGTGCTTCGTGGCCTTCTGACGCAGTGCTTCGTGACCCTCTCATGCAGTGCTTCGTGACACCCTCACGCAGTGCTTCGTCAGGACCTCACGCAGCACTTCGTCAGACCTTCATGCCGTGCTTCGTTGCGGCGGGTCTGCTCCGGCGGGTGGGTGTCTGTCCGGACGGAAGGCTTTCTGATAGGGAAAATCGCCTGATTGATATAGTATTTGCGGGGCAGAGGCGGATGGTAAGGAAAAAAATCGTATTTTTGTTTCCTGTAAAATCCTGTCATTATTAATTGAATCGATTTATGAAAAAAATCTTAGTATCTATTCTTCTCTTGTTGGGAACGTGGGGCGGATTTGCCCAGACCCCTGCACTGAAGGGTTTCGCCTACGACCAGGCCGAGGCACCGACGGGCAAGGAATGGGAGTCGCCCGAAGAGCTGGCGCTGAACAAGGAGCAGCCGCGGGCGTGGTTCTTTACCTTTGCCGATGTGGAAAGTGCGCGGCGCGTCCTGCCCGAGCACAGCAGTTATTATCAGTCGCTGAACGGTGACTGGAAGTTCCATTGGGTGGGCAATCCCGACGAGCGTCCGGCCGATTTCTACAAGCCGGAGTTCGATGTGTCCGGCTGGGACGACGTGACCGTTCCGATGCAGTGGAACGTGGCCGGCATCCAGAAGGACGGCAGCCTGAAGTACGGAGTGCCCATCTATGCCAACCAGCCGGTTATCTTCCAGCATAAGGTGGCCGTGGGCGACTGGAAGGGGGGCGTGATGCGTACGCCGCCCCAGGACTGGGTGACCTACAAGCACCGCAACGAGGTGGGTTCCTATCGCCGTTCGTTTACCGTCCCCGCCGGTTGGGAGGGACGCGAAGTGTACATCAACTTCGACGGCGTTTCGTCTTTCTTCTACCTCTGGATCAACGGGCATTACGTGGGGTTCTCCAAGAACTCGCGCAATACGGCTTCGTTTGACATCACGCCTTATCTGAACGGGAAGGGCGACAACGTGGTGGCCGTCGAAGTCTATCGCAACTCGGACGGCTCCTTCCTCGAGGCGCAGGACATGTTCCGCCTGCCGGGCATCTTCCGCACCGTTTCGCTGACATCGACGGCGCAGGTGCAGGTGCGCGACTTCCGCGTCTTCCCCAGCCTGGATGCCAACTATGAGGACGGTATCCTCCGCATCGAGGCCGACCTCCGCAACCTGGGCAAGAAGAAGGTCAAGGGATATACGCTGACTTATTCGCTCTACGCCAACAAGCTCTATTCGGATGACAATGAGTTGGTAGAAGGCGTAGGCGGCACATATAAGCTGGACGAAATGGAGAAGGGCGGCAAGCTCTGTTCGGAGACGGAAATAGCCGTGCCCAGTCCCCGCAAGTGGTCGGCCGAAGCTCCCTACCGCTACGTGCTGGTGGGCCAGCTGAAGGACAAGAAGGGCCGCGTGGTGGAGACGTTCTCCACCGCCCTGGGTTTCTGCCAGGTCGAAATCAAGGATACGCCTGCCAGCGAAGACGAGTTCGGACTGGCCGGACGCTACTATTATATAAATGGCAAGACGGTGAAGCTGAAAGGTGTGAACCGTCAGGAAATCAATCCGGCTACAGGCAACGCCATCACGGTGAAGCAGATGGAGGAGGAAATCATGCTGATGAAGCGTGGTAACATCAATCACGTGCGCAACTCGCACTACTCCTGCGATCCACACTGGTACTACCTCTGCGACAAATATGGCATCTATCTGGAGGATGAGGCCAACATCGAAAGCCACGAATACTACTACGGCGACGCCTCCCTGTCGCACGTGCCCGAGTTTGAGGCGGCCCACGTGGCCCGCGTCATGGAGCTGGCGCATGCACACGTCAACCATCCGTCCGTGGTCATCTGGTCGCTGGGCAACGAGGCCGGACCGGGCAAGAACTTCGTGACGGCCTACAACGCCCTCCATCAGTTCGACCCCTCGCGCCCCGTTCAGTACGAGCGCAACAACGACATCGTGGACATGGGCTCCAACCAGTATCCCTCCATCGCGTGGATGCGCGGTGCCGTGACGGGCAAGTACGACATCAAGTACCCCTTCCACGTATCCGAATACGCCCACTCGATGGGCAACGCCGTGGGCAACCTCATCGACTACTGGGAAGCCATCGAGTCGACCAACTTCTTCTGCGGAGCCGCCATCTGGGACTGGGTGGACCAGGCACTCTACAACTACGATCCCAAGACGGGCGACCGCTACCTGGCCTACGGAGGCGACTTCGGCGACAAGCCCAACAGCGGCATGTTCTGCATGAACGGCATCCTCTTCCCCGGCCATCAGCCCAAGCCCCAGTACTACGAAGTGAAGAAGGTCTATCAGAACGTGGGCGTCAAGGCGGTGGACATGACGAAGGGCGAGATTGAAGTCTTCAACAAGCGCTACTTCGAGCCGCTGACCGATGTCTATATGGTATGGTCCCTGTGGAAAGACGGACAGAAGATAGAGGAAAGCACCGCCTTCAAGGGTCCGCGCAACATCCTCGGTCCGCGTGAGAAGGTGACTTACACCCTGCCCTACGACTACAGCCTGCTGGCTCCCGAGAGCGAATACTTCGTGAAGGTTCAGTTCCTGCTGGGTCAGGATATGCCTTGGGCCAAGAAGGGCTTCGTGCAGATGGAAGAACAGCTGCCCGTGAAGGCCGCCGGCGAGAAGCCTGCCCTGGCGTCTGTGACAGCTTCGATGGAGCGTCCGTCGGTAGAGGAAGCCGAAGACTTCACCACCGTGTCGGGCGAGGGCTTCACGTTGAAGTTTGACAACCGCGAAGGTACAATCTATAGTATGGAATACAACGGCCGCAAGGTCATCCTCGACGGCAAGGGACCGAGGCTCGACGCTCTCCGCGCACCGGTGGACAACGACAACTGGGCCCGTGACCGCTGGTTCGAGAAAGGCCTGCACAACCTGAAGCACAAAGTCCTGAACTATGCGTGGGTCAACGCCAAGCGGAAGGGCGACAACACGGTTCAGCTGATGTACACCGTCGAGTCGCAGGCACCGAATGCCGCTGTGCTCCAGGGAGATAACTCTGGCCGTAACTCCATAAAGGAACTGACCGACCGTCCCTTCGGTCCGAACGACTTCAAGTTCGTCACCAACCAGATATGGACCGTCTATCCCGACGGTTCGGTAGAGCTCCAGTCGAGCATCACGTCGAATGATCCCTCGCTGGTGTTGGCCCGTTTGGGTTATGTGATGGAACTCCCCGCCGAACTTCAGCAATATACGTGGTACGGGCGTGGTCCGTGGAACAATTATAATGACCGTCTGACAGGTTCGTTCATCGAGCAGCATCAGAGTCTGGTGAAAGACCTCTTCGTAAACTTCCCCAAACCGCAGAGCATGGGCAACCGTGAGGACGTCCGCTGGTGTGCCCTGACCGATGCCAAGGGCGATGGTGTGGAGTTTGTGGCTGGTACCCGCATGTCGGCTTCCGCTCTGCCCTGGTCGGCTTTGGAAATGACGTTGGCTCCCCATCCATACCAATTGCCTAAGTCTACGGGTACTCACCTGCACATCGACTTGGGGGTGACCGGCTTGGGTGGCAACAGTTGTGGTCAGGGTGGCCCGCTGGAGCCAGACCGTGTGAAGGCTGGCGACCACAGCATGAGCTTCATCATCCGCCCCGTGCGTCAGGCAGCCTTTACCGAGACGGCCCGCGTGTCGGTGTCGGGCGAGATGCCCCTGTCTATCTCGCGCAGCCGCAATGGTGAAGTGACCATCAGCTCGCAGAAGAAGAATGCCGAAATCCTCTATACGCTGAACGGCAAGAAGAAGGAATATTTCTACCTCGAACCCTTCGACCTGCGCGAAGGCGGTACGGTGAAGGCCTGCTACAAGGACAACAAGGCCGTATCCGTCAGCATGACGTTCGACAAGCTGGAGAGCATCCCCATGACTGTAGTCAACGCCTCGAGCGAAGAGACCGGCGAAGGCGATGCCTCCCATCTGGTGGACGGCAATCCGAACACAACGTGGCACACCATGTATTCCGTAACCGTGGCCAAGTACCCCCATTGGGTGGACTTTGATGCCGGCGAGGTGAAGACCATCAAGGGCTTTGTCTACCTGCCCCGTCAGGACGGCGGAACCAACGGCAACATCAAGGACTACAGCCTGCAGACAAGTCTGGACGGCAAGACCTGGACCGATGCCGTGAAGGGAACCTTCAGTAAGGGAAAAGACGCGAAGCGCGTGATGCTGGACAAGCCGGTACGCGCCCGCTACCTCCGCTTCACGGGTCTGAGCTCGCAGAACGGAGCCGACTTTGCCGGCGGTGCCGAGTTTACGGTGATTGCAGACTGAACATTTTAATGGAATTGGCAGGAGGAGGCCATGCGCTTGGAGGCGCATGGCCTCTTCTCCTTTTTAGGCCGGGCAATGACGGATAATGATAAAGAAAGAAGGTGCACCCGCAAGGATACACCCTCTTCATTTCTTTGCCGCAGGTAAGATTACTTACGCAGGCCGAGTTCCTTAACAATGGCACGGTAACGATTGATGTCACGGGCCTTCAGGTAGTCGAGCAACGCACGGCGTTTGCCTACCAACATTGTCAAAGCTCTCTCAGTACTATAATCCTTTCTGTTGAGCTTCATGTGCTCAGTCAGACGAGCAATACGGTAGGAAAACAATGCTACCTGAGACTCAACCGATCCGGTATCAGTGTTAGACTTTCCGTACTTGCCGAAGATTTCTTGCTTTTTAGCAGCGTCTAAATACATAAATGTTTTGAATTAAAAGGTTGATAATATTCTCTTTCGAGGCTGCAAAGGTAGACATTATCTTTGATATGGCAATGATTTACAGCATTTTTTTCTTTGAGATACCACAAATATAGGGCAAAAATTGTAACTTTGCGCCCGAAATAATAGGTATTATATGCAGAACATAAGAAACATTGCCATCATTGCCCACGTGGACCACGGCAAGACGACGCTTGTAGACAAGATGCTGCTGGCCGGACATCTTTTCCGGGACAACCAGAGCACAGGTGAATTAATGCTGGATAACAATGACTTGGAACGCGAACGAGGGATAACAATCCTTTCGAAGAACGTGTCCATCAACTATAAAGGCACCAAGATCAACATCATCGATACCCCGGGGCACAGCGACTTCGGCGGTGAAGTGGAGCGTGTGCTCAACATGGCCGACGGCTGCATCCTGCTGGTCGACGCCTTTGAAGGCCCCATGCCGCAGACACGCTTCGTGCTCCAGAAGGCTTTGCAAATCGGGTTGAAGCCCATCGTGGTAGTGAACAAGGTGGACAAGCCCAACTGCCGTCCCGAGGAAGTGTACGAGATGGTGTTCGATCTGATGTTCAGCCTCGATGCTACGGAAGACCAGCTGGACTTCCCCGTCATCTACGGTTCGGCCAAGAACAACTGGATGAGCACCGACTGGCAGAAGCCGACGGACAATATCACCACGCTGCTCGACTGCATTCTGGAGAACATCCCTGCTCCCCAGCAGCTGGAGGGAACGCCGCAGATGCTGATTACTTCGCTCGACTATTCGTCCTACACGGGACGTATCGCCATCGGCCGCGTACATCGCGGTACGCTGAAGGAGGGCATGAACGTGTCATTGGCCAAACGCGACGGTACGATTATCAAAACTAAAATCAAGGAACTCCATACATTCGAAGGCATGGGCCGCGTCCGTGTACCCGAGGTTTCATCGGGTGACATCTGTGCGCTGGTCGGCATCGAAGGATTTGAAATCGGCGATACTATCTGCGATTTCGAGAACCCCGAACCGCTGCCGCCTATCGCCATCGACGAGCCGACCATGAGCATGCTTTTCACCATCAACGACTCTCCTTTCTTTGGTAAGGAAGGCAAGTATGTCACCTCGCGACACATCCACGACCGCCTGATGAAGGAGCTGGACAAGAACCTGGCCCTGCGCGTGAAGAAGAGCGAGGAAGATGGCAAGTGGATTGTTTCGGGCCGTGGTGTGCTTCACCTCTCTGTCCTGATCGAGACCATGCGCCGCGAGGGATATGAATTGCAGGTAGGCCAACCGCAGGTTATCTACAAGGAGATAGACGGTGTGAAGTGCGAGCCAGTCGAGGAGCTGACTGTGAATGTTCCCGAAGAATATGCCAGCAAAATCATTGATATGGTGACGCGCCGTAAGGGTGAAATGGTGAAGATGGAAACGGCAGGCGGCGACCGTGTGAACTTGGAGTTCGACATGCCGTCGCGCGGTATCATCGGTCTGCGTACCAATGTGCTGACTGCCAGTGCAGGCGAGGCCATCATGGCACACCGCTTTAAGGAATACCAGCCCTACAAGGGTGAGATTGAGCGTCGTACTAACGGTTCGATGATTGCCATGGAGAGCGGAACGGCTTTTGCCTATGCCATCGACAAGCTGCAGGACCGCGGCAAGTTCTTTATCTTCCCGCAGGAAGAGGTATATGCCGGTCAGGTGGTGGGCGAGCATTCGCACGACAATGACCTGGTGGTGAACGTCACGAAGTCGAAAAAGCTGACCAACATGCGTGCCAGTGGTTCCGACGAGAAGGCGCGTCTCATCCCGCCCGTACAGTTCTCGCTGGAAGAGGCGCTGGAATACATCAAGGGCGACGAGTACGTGGAAGTGACTCCCAAGTCCATGCGTATGCGTAAGATTATCCTGGACGAGACGGAGCGCAAGCGTGCCAACAAGAATTGAACCGTTAATGCTATATTATAAATGAACAGAGGCGGACCCGCAAGGTCCGCCTCTGTTCATTTATATTCGGGAGTATCGGGACATCAGTCGATGAACTGTACTTTCTCTGCTTTGCGCGGCTTGGCTGCCGGAGCTTCGTCGGGATAGCCAAAGGCAATGCAGTAGAGCAGTTCATAGCCTTCACTGAAGTTCAGTTTCTTCAGATATTCGGCTGCTTCGGGTGATTTCATGAAGCGGGCGGGACCGCCAAGACAGCAGGAACCGATGCCCATGGACTGTGCTGCAAGTATCATGTTACCGCCCAGCAGACCGCAGTCTATCTGCGAACAGTCATACGACGGGTCGTTGGCGATAAATACTACCGTGGGGGCATTGCGGAACATGTTCTTGAACGACGGGTCTTCGGCCGCTTTGGGGTTGGCCTTCTTGTAGAGCTCCGTCACGCCGTTGATGTAGTCGGGGTTGTCCATTACGCGCACTTCCCACGACTGCTTGTTCATGCCGTTGGGGGCATTGATACCACACTTCAGGATGATTTGCATCGTGTCGCGGTTCACGGCCTGCGGTTTGTACTGGCGAATGCTGCGACGGTCCATGATGGTCTTGATGACTGCTTCTGACTGGCTGAGGCCTTCAGCAGCAACAGTGTTTTCTTTTTGCGAGGCGGGAGCCGTACAGCTGATGGCCGTGCAGAGGCAAAGCCCGCCCAGGATTCCTTTCAATAGTTTCATAATCGTTTAATTTGGTTTGATAATCATTATTCTTCTTGCGCTTCTTGTTCGTTGTCCAACCCCTTGTCAATGCCCTCCAGGAAACCGTCGAGGGCGATGCCTGCCTTTTCCATTTGTTCCATGATGGCCTTTCCGCTGTTCTTGAAGACGGTGGCGGCGTATTGGCCCTGCAGCTTGGCCACTTCCTTCAGCTCTTCTTCGCTGAGGTCGTCGTAGGAATTGATTTTCTCGAGCAGTTGGCCGAACTTTTCATTGGCCTTCTCCCATTGCTCCTGGGTGTAGTCTTTGCTGTCTTTTTGGATATCTTCCACAAATTCCTTGAGATCATCGATGCGGCTGGATTTTGACTGGCAGGAGGTCAGGTAGAAAATGCCTGCGGTCAGCAAGGCAAGTAAGATGTATTTTTTCATAAGTCTATTTATTGAGGTTTGTAACATGTTTTTAGCAAAGCTACAAGAAATATTCCAATAAGTAGGTTTTCCCGTCTGTTTTTTATGTTTTTTCTTGGTTGGATTCAGGTAGTGGCAAGAAAATCACCACAGAGAATCCGGATTGTCGCAGGGCTCTCCACTCGGCGTACAATGAATGGCGGGCCGTTTGCGATCATGCCGCATCGTCTGTGGTGATAATTGTCTGGCAGCTTCAGGTTCAGCATTCTGCCAGTCCGGGGTGTGTCATGGCGATGCCCAAGGCATGGGCAATGCCACGGCCGTAGTTCTCGTCGGCTTTCAGGCAGTTGCGGATATGGCGGACTTTGATTTCTTCAGGAATGTCACCCATAGATCGGGCCGTGTTTTCGAACAACACCTGTTGCTGGGCGGGCGACATCAGACGGAACAGGTCGCCGGCCTGCGAGTAGTAGTCCGAATCGTCTTCGCGGTAGTCCCATTGGTAGGCAGCGCCGTCCAGTTCGAGTGGCGGTTCCTTGTATTCGCCCTGCTGCTGCCATTCACCGTAGCCGTTGGGTTCGTAACCCAAGGTAGAGCCGTGGTTACCGTCCACTCGCATCTGTCCGTCGCGGTGGTACATGTTGAGGAAGGGGCAGCGGCTGCGGTTCACGGGAATTTGGTGGTGGTTGACGCCCAGGCGATAGCGTTGTGTGTCGCCGTAGGAGAAGAGGCGGCCCTGCAACATGCGGTCGGGAGAGAAGCTGATGCCTGGCACGACGTTGGCCGGGTTAAAGGCGGCCTGCTCCACGTCGGCGAAATAGTTTTCTGGATTGCGGTTCAGCTCCAGTACGCCTACTTCGATGAGCGGGTATTGCTTCTGCGACCATACCTTGGTGAGGTCGAAGGGATTGAACGGGCAGTCTGCAGCCTGTTCTTCGGTCATCAGCTGGATGTACATGGTCCAGCGGGGGAAGTCACCCCGTTCGATGCTTTCATACAGGTCGCGCTGATGACTTTCGCGGTCCTTGGCAATGATGGCCTCGGCCTCTTGGTCGGTCAGGTTCTTGATGCCCTGCTGGGTGTGGAGGTGGAACTTTACCCACGTACGCTTGCCTTCGGCGTTGATGAGCGAGAAGGTATGGCTTCCGTAGCCGTGCATGTGGCGGTAGGAGGCGGGAATGCCGCGGTCGCTCATGGTAATGGTCACCTGGTGGAGCGCTTCGGGCAGCAGGGTCCAGAAGTCCCAGTTGTTGCGTGCGCTGCGTATGTTGGTGCGCGGGTCGCGCTTGACGGCGTGGTTCAGGTCGGGGAATTTCAGCGGGTCGCGCAGGAAGAAGACCGGCGTATTGTTGTCCACCAGGTCCCAGTTGCCCTCTTCCGTATAGAATTTGATGGCAAATCCGCGAATGTCGCGTTCGGCGTCGGCGGCACCGCGCTCTCCGGCTACGGTGGAGAAGCGGACAAAGACTTCCGTCTCCTTCCCGATTTGCGAGAAGATGGCTGCTTTGGTGTAAGGAGTGATGTCGTGGGTCACGGTGAACTTGCCGAAAGCTCCCGAGCCTTTGGCATGCATGCGTCGTTCGGGAATCACTTCGCGGTCGAAGTGGGCCAGTTTTTCCAGGAACCATACGTCTTGTAAGAGCATCGGACCGCGTCGTCCGGCGGTGGCTACGTTCTGGTTGTCGGCTACAGGAGCTCCTGCAGCGGTTGTCAGTTTCTTATTCTTCATACGATATCACATTTTTATAGTTAATGAATAGGGGGTGTTCCGATAAAGTGGTCCAGCAGCACTTTGTCTGTGGAAGACAGTCGTCCGTTTCGTGACTTCAGGAAAGGTACCTGCTGTGTGGCGGGGATTCCCAAAGCACGTTTCATGCGCGGACGCATGCTGCCGGTCCTGATGCGGTAGGTGGTGAAGAGAAGGGTATGGGCCGCATCCATACGGCCTCGTATCTGCCGGGCAAACTCCCTCCAACGTGTATGCGGATGCTGGCCTACGACAAACCATCCGCAGGTCCAGCAGCCTGCGAGCAGGTAATCATACTCCTGCAGGTCTTCAGGCTTGGCATCCGAGACGGAGCTGAGCCTGACGTTCAGTCCTCTCGACCAGAGGTACATGGCTATTTCGCGGGCATAAGCAGCGGTCTTTCCTCGATGGCTGTAGTACAGGACGACAGCTTTTTTGCCATTTGTTAAGGTGCCGGTAGTCTTTCTCATATCGTTTTTTCATTCTTTGCGGCCAAATATAAGGATGGATGGAATATTTATATATATTTGCGAAATACATTTTTTCGATAAACCTTATAGTCAAAAACGATTGATACATGGAATTACGACAACTGAAGTATTTCAAGGAAGCCTGTGAGCGGCAGAATTTCTCGGAAGCTGCCCGCGTGCTTCACATTTCCCAAAGTACGCTTTCGCAACAGATCAAGCAGCTGGAAGACGAGCTGGACGTGCTGCTCTTTGACCGCATCGGCAAGCGCATTGCGCCCACCGAGGCAGGCTGTGCCTTTTTGCCCTATGCCGTCCGGGCCATTCACGACGCCGAGGACGGCCGACAGATTATCCGTGACTTAAAGGGTATTGAGACGGGAGTATTGCGTATCGGGGTGACCTACAGCATGAGCCCCCTGCTGATAGCGGCTCTGAAGCTTTTCTCGGAAGCTCATCCCAAGGTGAAGGTGGAAGTGACGTTCGCCACCTCCGAGGAATTGTTGAAGCGCTTGGACGGCAGCGGTCCCGACTTTGTGCTTTCTTTCAAGCCGGAAGGGTTGGCGGACGAGTTTAAAACGATTCCGCTCTTTTCTTCGCAACTCAACTTCATCGTCCATCGCTCGCATCCGCTGGCCGGTCTTTCTTCCGTCACTCTGAAGCGCCTGACGCGGACGCCGTTGATATTGCCAGCACGTGGATTTGCTACGAGGGAGAAGGTGGAGGAATTGTTCCGCCGGCATCAGATGGACCTTGCGGCGTGCATTGAGATAGACGATGTGCACACCATCATTCATGCTTTGAAGAGCGGGCAGTGGGGAACCATCCTGACGCAGGCAGCCGTCCGCGGGGAGCCGGAACTGGTACAGATCCCTATCCTGTGCAACGACCGTCTGACGTCGCGCGGCTTTCTGTTCTGGCCTCAGGGAACCTATCGGAAGAAGTCGGCCCTGGCCTTTGCCGATTTCCTGTTGAAGGTGACGGGCGGGCGATAGCTTAGGGCACATAGGGGAGTGAAACGGTTGACAACAAAAAAAGTCTTGAGAAAAGTGGAAACTTCTTTTTGTTTATAATCCTCCCAATTCCTTTTTTACCAACCAGTATCCGACTTTGGCTTCGGATATCCCTTGGCGTAGTTGGTAAGAGCATAGGAATTGGCCATTTTCAATTTTTGAATCCATATAATAAAAACAGCATGTCTTGTCTTTTTCAAAATGTTGGGCGTATTCCAGAATATGGGTAGATATGAGAAGAAATGAGCAATGTAAATATTTCTTAAGTATTTCGTTTACGGCAACAGAAGCCTCGAAAGCATCTTGCGCATTTGTCCCACGGAACATTTCGTCCAGTATTATCAGGCATCGTTTGCCGGATTTTGCTTTTTGAAGAACTTCTTTTATCCGTAGAATCTCTGCCATAAAATGGCTCCTGCCATCGCGCAATGAATCCGGAAGATTGATGGATGTATAGATTCCGTCAAAAACCGGACAAGTCATTGATACGGCAGGAACTGGCAAGCCGCAGTGTGCCAGCTATACAGCAATGGCTATTGCTTTGAGTGTGGTGGATTTGCCGGCCATATTGGAGCCTGTGAAAAAACAGATATTGCCATTGTCCATCTTCCAGTTATTCTTGCGCGCTTTTTCAGTGAACGGATGTACAAAGCCATTGATGGAGAAATCCATTGACGTTGTCATTCCCGGACAACAGCAGTAACCTTTGCTGGTGGCTGTACGGTGTGCGCTACGGCATGCATCCAGTATATAAATAACGTGAGTTCGAAATAAAAATAAATATATTTCAGTGATAATTAGAAACATAGCGATAAAAGTATTAAATTTATAGTGCTGAATTATAAGATTTAAACGATTACCACTATGTTTCCAGAGTCTAAAGTTACAGAGATTTATTGTATGGCCGATGATTTTTGCAAGGAATTTACATTGCAACAGGAAAAATCACTACTGTCCAATAAAAGTTAGCTAATCGGTCTTTGAAATTATTGAAATACAGTCTTTTAAGCAGTCCTTTAGAATGAAACGGATTTGAATTCGTAGCTTAGCGGTCAAATTGAAGGCCGCTTATGAACCAAGATAAATACGTATTCGCTCAACTTACCGCNTGTGAAAGCAGTTCTCTGACCAATTCTAAGTGGGTGCAACGGAACAAATAGTCATATCTGTCAAAAATATAGGTAGAGAGATGTGTCTTGTTATCTTTAGAGTGCTTTATTACTTCTTTTAACTCACTGGAGTACATGGTATATTGAATGCTCTGTGCAATTTCTTTCAGAAGTAAAGGTGCATCTTTTGGAAGATTTGTTCGTAACAGTTCCAGTTGATTTAATAATCGTATGCACTACTGTCCAATAAAAGTTAGCTAATCGGTCTTTGAAATTATTGAAATACAGTCTTTTAAGCAGTCCTTTAGAATGAAACGGATTTGAATTCGTAGCTTAGCGGTCAAATTGAAGGCCGCTTATGAACCAAGATAAATACGTATTCGCTCAACTTACCGCTTTTCTGAACAGAACCCAGTTCAACAACTTCGTTCGCAAGTATGATGGCAATCGCTACGTGAAGCAATTCACCTGCTGGAATCAGCTGCTTGCTATGATGTTCGGACAACTGAGCAATCGTGAGAGTCTTCGCGACCTAATTGTGGCTTTTGAAGCACACCGAGCTAAGCAGTATCATCTTGGTTTGGGACGCCATCCAATAGCCAAAGCCACTCTCGCTTATGCTAATCAGAATCGTGACTACAGAATCTTTGAAGACTTCGCATTCTATATAATGAAGGAAGCTTGCGAAAAGCGAGGGACCAATATCTTGGAAATCCCAGGAAATAAGTACGCTTTTGATTCAACAACCATTCCGTTGTGTCTAGCCACATTTCCATGGGCGAAGTTCCGAAGAAAGAAAGGAGGAGTGAAAGCTCATGTCTTATATGACATTGAAGCACAAGTTCCTGCCTTCTATACTGTAACCACAGCATCGAAGCACGACTCTACAGAGATGTGTTCAATCCATTATGAACCAAATGCTTATTATATGTTCGATAGGGCTTATGACTTTTTTTAAGGAACTATATAGGATACACCTGACAGGTTCCTTTTTCGTTGTCAGAGCTAAAACGAACTTGAAATACACAATGGTTAAATGGAAGCGTAGGATGCCTAAGTATGTACTTACAGATGCTGAAGTGAAACTGACCGGATATCTCTCAGAGAAGAAATATACCGAGTCATTCCGATTCATTCGTTACTACGATGAAGAGGGTGACCGTGAGTTCACTTTCCTGACAAACGCAACACATATTTCTGCATTGGACGTTGCTAATCTCTATAAGAAAAGATGGTTGATCGAGCTATTCTTCAAATGGCTAAAGCAGCACCTTAAAATAAAAAGATTCTGGGGCACAACGGAAAACGCTGTCCGCATTCAAATCAGTGTAGCTATTATCACATACTGTCTTGTAGCTATTGTCCAACACGATATGCAATTGAAACGCTCAACTTATGAAGTTTTGCAGATTCTAAGCATCTCTCTAACGGACAAAACGAACTTACGTGACCTGTTCGATAAGACTGATTTCAACGATATCAAAGAACTCGATTATCCCCTTTTTGAAGGACTATTTGATTAATTTTTTAACTCGTCCATTTTTATTGGACACTAATGAATCGTATGATTAAAATAACGCCTCGTTTGATGACATACCGTTTGGCATCGTGCCTTAGCAAACGGTCGAAGGCTGAAGTGAGTGAGATTAGAATATTGGGTTTTCTGATCTGGTCTCGGTATTCCAAGTAATATTCAATGAAGTCAAGTTCTTCTTCATTTAAAGGGAGTTCGGGCAAGTTCTGCCAAGCAATGGCTTCCTGCCTTTTTCGTATAGCAGATATGTCATTCAGAGGATAAGTAATCCAATGAAGCATCAGTTGTTTCCCTTTTTTGGTTTCTGTTGCAGAGAACAAGGAGCAGAGAGGATGTTCGTTGCGCATGCCTTCTACAATGCTTAAATCAGCCAAAGTTTGTTTGTCTGTGTCCAGATAAGTCATTTCCCTTGTTTTTTTTGTACAAAATTAGGAAATTGTTTATAAAAAACAAGAAAATGAATAAAAACAGAAAAGCGGCTCTTGATTACCAAGAACCGCTTTCACATATGTTTAATTTGTTCTATTCAGCATTAGAGCTTCGGACCAGCAGCAACCAGCTTCTTGCCAGCTTCGTTGCCAGTGAACTTCTCGAAGTTCTTGATGAAGCGGCCAGCCAGGTCTTTTGCTTTCTCTTCCCACTTGCAAGCGCAGTCGTAAGTGTCGCGAGGATCGAGGATCTTCGGATCTACGCCCGGCAGTTCGGTAGGAACTACGAAGTCGAAGTACGGGATAGTCTTCGTCGGAGCCTTGTCGATAGAACCGTCCAGGATAGCGTCGATGATACCACGAGTATCGCGGATGGAGATACGCTTGCCGGTACCGTTCCAGCCAGTGTTAACCAGGTAAGCCTTGGCACCAACTTTTTCCATCTTCTTAACCAGCTCTTCTGCATACTTGGTCGGGTGCAGGCTCAGGAAGGCTGCGCCGAAGCAAGCGGAGAATGTCGGAGTCGGTTCAGTGATACCACGTTCTGTACCGGCCAACTTGGCGGTGAAACCAGACAGGAAGTAGTACTGAGCCTGTTCGGGGTTCAGGATAGATACAGGAGGCAATACACCGAAGGCATCAGCTGACAGGAAGATTACCTGGTGAGCGTGAGGACCTTTGGATACCGGCTTAACGATGTTCTCGATGTGGTAGATAGGATAAGAAACACGAGTGTTCTCCGTTACGCTCTTGTCGGCGAAGTCGATCTTGCCGTTGGCGTCAACTGTTACGTTCTCCAGCAAAGCGTCGCGCTTGATGGCAGCGTAGATATCGGGTTCGCTTTCCTTGTCGAGGTTGATAACCTTGGCATAGCAACCACCTTCGTAGTTGAATACGCCTTCGTCGTCCCATCCGTGCTCGTCGTCACCGATCAGCTTACGCTTCGGGTCAGTAGACAAGGTAGTCTTACCTGTACCGGACAGACCGAAGAAGATGGCAGTGTCAGTGCCTTCCATGTTGGTGTTGGCAGAGCAGTGCATGGAAGCGATGCCGCGCAGCGGGTTCAGGTAGTTCATGATAGAGAAGATACCCTTCTTCATTTCACCGCCGTACCAAGTGTTCAGGATAACCTGTTCGTTGGTCTTCAGGTTGAATACAGTAGCTGTCTCAGAGTTCAGACCCAGTTCCTTGTAGTTGTCAACCTTAGCCTTGGCAGCGTTGAACGATACGAAATCGGGTTCGCCGTAGTTGGCCAGTTCTTCTTCTGTCGGACGGATGAACATGTTCTTTACGAAGTGTGCCTGCCATGCTACTTCCATGATGAAACGTACTTTCAGACGAGTAGCGGGGTTGGCGCCGCAGAATGTATCCATAACGAACAGACGCTTGCCGGAGAGCTGCTTAACGGCTTTGGCCTTCAGGTCGGCCCAAGCTGCTTCGGAGCAGGGCTTGTTGTCGTTCTTGTATGCATCGGAAGTCCACCATACAGTGTCCTTGCTGGCTTCGTTATAAACGAAGAATTTATCTTTAGGAGAACGGCCGGTGTAGATACCAGTCATTACGTTTACTGCGCCCAGTTCTGTTACCTGGCCTTTTTCGTAGCCTTCCAGACCAGCTTTGGTCTCTTCTTCAAACAATACTTCATAAGACGGGTTGTGGAGAATCTCCTTTACGTCCTGAATACCGTACTTGCTTAAATCTAAATTTGCCATTTCTTTTAAGATTTTAAAATTGGTATTTTTGTGAATAATCTCTTTTTACCTTAGCGTTTTGCGGGAGGCGGCTCGGCGTGTCCGTCCGGACCTGCTTCGAAGGGCACCCCCTTGTTTTCCGCGTACAAAAGTACTATTTTCTTCTGAAAGAAAATCGGGATTGAAGAAATTTTTCTTTAATTGGCCTTCTTTTATAAATCCATAACAATATCTGCTAACTGAATGTTGCAAAACATATCTTTTTTTGTGGAGGCCTTTAAAGTGAATCGGGTTCCTTTTCCAATTCCTTGGCTACCCACAGCGTCCATGTGTCCACGTTGTCGGTCAAGGTTTCGGGCAGGGGTAGCGGGATGCGCACATCGGGTGCAATACCTGTCTGGTCGATACCTTTATCGGGCAGGCGGCAGGAACGTGTCATGGGGATATAAAGAGTAATGCCGGATTGGGGCAGGTTGACGCCGCGGCAATTTGAATAGTCAAGGCATCCTTTCGTGTTGTCTTGTCCGTAAATGGTGGTGCGTTGGCTGCACGACCGCAGATTCAGAACCATTTGTTCGCCGGCGCTGGCTACTTGGCCGTCTATAACAAGTGCTGCCCGGCGGGGGAGTGGGGAAATGGTATCATAAGCGATGTCTACTTGTCTGGGCGTCATGGCCACAAATTCGTCTTGCGACTTTTTCATGGTTTCCACCACTTGCTGAAGCCAATCCAATTCTATCTCTGCCATCTCGGCGATGTGTGCGGGTGTGTTGCGTATTTCGACTCCGTCCACATACCCCTTCCGGTCGTACAGTAGTTTCTCGTATGGGTTGAATATGTCATCGGTTCCTCCGCCGTTGCCTCGTATGTCAATAATCAGATTCTCGCATCCTGAGGTCAGGTAGGCGTCAATGGACTGATGTACCCATTCCAGTGTCGGGTCATCTCCCATACAGGATGGGAAGCGGATGAGGAAGGTATGGTCAGTCACTTTCCGGAAGGTTTTGGTGGGGTTGTATTCTTTCATCTCTTCATACGTGGGTATTTTCCGCATGTAGGGCTGGGAATAGCCGCCTGCCCGTAAGTGGAAATCGCCAAACCAGGCATAAAGTTCGCCCAAGGCTTCCCAGGACTTTCGCCCCTGCTTGTCCACTTGCTGGCGGCAACGGGCTTTTAGTGCTTCATATTGATCTCGGGTTTGCTCTGTCACGAAAGTGGGAAATCCCGCATAATTGGTTTCCAATTCCCGGACACCAAAATCAAATTCTGCCAAATCGGCGTTTGAAGAAATCTTTTCTTGCCCGGCTGCTGAGGTATGGACAAAGAAAAGCAAGGCGCAGAAGAACAGTAACTTGAATGTCTTGTTTTGTAGTTTGGATGTATTTTTCATGTTCCGTTTGTTTATATGTTTCTGCGGCAAAGATAACGTTTTCCTTCAAACAAGTGGCCGTATGTGGCGGGAAAATCGTATTTTTGCATTCGGAAGTTACGAAAAGAGTGTATTTTATTGGAAATGAGCGTATGTTAATCGCTCATGATAGTAATAGGTTACGATTTAGTTAGTTATCTGCTGCATTATTCTTCTGCGCGTTGCGTAACCTTCAAAGAACTCTTCGTATGCAAAAGTAACAATAAAACGGGAGATTTTGATATGAATCTCCCTGATTTTTTTTCTATCTCATACAAGTTTTTCCGTAAAAGCGGCTTTATTCGTCGGTACACCATCGCCCAAAAGGATTTTGAACGAACGTGTGCCGACTACTGCATAAGCGGAGAAAAGGGCTTTGCCTCACGCCTAAGCAACAGTTTAGACTGATGAGGCAAAGCCCATTTCTTTTGTGCTTATGCCAAAGAGGTGTTTTTACGGCTTTTCAGATGATTTTTCTTTTTCGCCGTTCTTTTGAGCCGGAAGCGGAAAGCCGTGTATGACCGCTTGCCCATAAATGGAACAAGCCGTCACCCACAGCAGGCAAACAGGGAAGAATGATTTTATCTGCCCGCCCCGACACGTCCGGCCGGACAGATAAAACCATACTTCCTTGCAGGTGGTTTGCTCGGTTTCATGCTACCGGCTATGTCCTTTTTTGGGGGGACTTCCTTTTTTCACGGATTTCTCTTTTGAAGTTTTCTGTCTAATCTGCCTCTACTTCCGTTTACCTCCATTTTCGCGCCTTTCAGTGGGCCGCATCAGGCAGTCATTTCCGTTCTGGGCGCAAAGGTAATTTCGGGATTTGACGGGAAAGCAAGGTCAAGCCTCCTGTTTTCGGGAAAAATCTCCAGCCCTGCGGGTAGTATTTTTCTCGAAAAACCTTGCATTCCCTAATCCCTACCTTTTTAAGCACCCGAAACGAAAACGACCGATGCGACAGAAAGACGCATAAAAAAAATGTCGGATAAACGAGAGGCAGATAAGATAGTTTGAAACTCAACTCCCTCAGCTCTTGAATCCGCATAAAAAATAAAAATCAAAAACAGAACAGATATGGGAACAACAATGGCAACAAAATTCGTGGCTTGGGAAGTGCCGACATTGGAAGCACTGAAAGGCAGTAAGGTTTACATCCTTCGTGAAAAACTGAACAACGGAGGACAGATGAACCGAGAGGAAAAAGATTGGCTCACCGAAAAGGTGAATAGCAACACCTATTTCAAGAGCGCAGTCCCCCTGCAAGGCTGGAGGTTTGACTTCTCCGATGTACTCCGCACGTTTCTCGTGTGCCAATACGGACGTTGGACGGAATACAAGGCAACGGACAAGACCGGACTTCGTAGATACCTATACGGCAGGATAGACAACATTGTAGAACTTGAAAAATAGCGAGGATATGACAGCAACGGCAGACTTCAGACAAGTGGCGCAATACATAGGGCTTGCGATATGCGCCCTAATCATGCGCACCGCCCTTTGGGTGTTCGGCATCCTTTGGGGTATCGTCAGAGAGATAGTAAACGGAGTGTCCCGAGTGGCGATAGGCATAATCGTGGCTATCCTTTCCGCAATCGCCTTATTCGGCTTCATCCTTTGGTTATTCACCCTTTAATCTTACCGATAACGATATGAAAACGACAGACCATTTCAAGAGAACGATACAGATGTATTTGGAGCAACGTGCAGCGGAAGATGCGCTCTTTGCCAAGAAATACCGTAACCCTGCCAAGAACATAGACGATTGCGTGACCTACATTCTGAACTATGTGCAGAAAAGCGGTTGCAACGGCTTCACGGACGGGGAGATATACGGACAAGTCGTACACTACTATGACGAGAACGAGATAGAGGTGGGCAAGCCTATCCAATGCCAAGTAGCCGTGAACCATGTGGTGGAACTCACCGCAGAGGAAAAGGCGGAAGCACGTCAGAAGGCTATCCGACAATATCAAGAGGAGGAAGTCCGCAAGTTGCAGAACCGCAACAAGCCGAGAACCGCCACCAAAGCGACCACCCAAGAAGTACAACAACCCTCATTATTTGATTTAGGCTTATGAAACCGAGAACACATATACAGCAGGAAGTCGCACATCTGAGCAAGCGACTACCGAGATTGACCGCCACGCAAAAGGCATACGCTTTCCGTCATTGCTTCAAACACTACGCAATCAAGAGAGCGGACGGCACGAACATCTGTACCGAGTGCGGACATTCGTGGAAGAGCGACCACGACCTTGCAGACACCCTTTGCGGATGCACCTGCCCCCATTGCGGTATGCAGTTGGAAGCATTGCGCACCCGAAAGAGCGTTTTCAACGACAATGAGTATTTCTCCATCGTTACGACCAGCAGGCAGTACCAAGTGATACGCTTCTTCTTCGTCAAGTCCCGATACAAGGCAGGGCAAGCAGCCGAGTATTCAATTTATGAAGTGGTGCAGAGGTGGATTTCACCCGATGGAAAGACAACGACCGTTGCCCGACTGCGTGGTATGTCAATGTTGTATTACGACCAATGGGCGGAATACAGCGACATGGAGGTACGCAAGCAAAACAAACTCCAAGCATACGATATTGCCCCAGTATGCACCCATCCTCGACAGCGTTTCATTCCCGAACTGAAACGTAACGGTTTCAAGGGGGACTACCACAACATACTACCGTATGACCTTTTCACGGCTATCCTTTCCGACAGCCGAGCCGAAACACTCTTGAAGGCAGGGCAATATACTATGTTGCGTTACTATATCCGCAGTTCCTTTGACATGGAGCGGTATTGGGCATCCGTCAAGATATGTATCCGCAACGGTTACACCATTTCGGACGGCTCCATGTGGCGTGACACCATCGACCTCCTGCGTCATTTCGGCAAGGATACGAACAGCCCGAAGTACGTCTGCCCTACCGACCTCAAAGCGGAACACGACAAGTTGGTGAGAAAACGCAACCTGCAAAGGGAGCGTGAGCGGACGGAGCAGCAACGGCAAAAGGCGATTGAGGACGAGAAGAATTATCTGAAAGCCAAAGGCATCTTCTTCGGACTTGTGTTCTCCGACAGCCTTATCTGCATCAAGGTCATAGAGAGCGTTGAGGAAATGGAAGAAGAAGGGCGGATAATGCACCATTGTGTGGGCGGTTATCACAACAAGGCAAACTCCCTTATCCTATCCGCCACCATTGACGGCAAACGGATTGAAACGATAGAAGTGTCACTGAAAACGCTGAAAGTGGTACAAAGCAGAGGGGTATGCAATTCCAATACCGAGTACCACGACCGCATCATCCGACTTGTGGAGGACAATGCCGGACTTATCCGTCAGCGTATGAACGCAGCATAATATCAACCTATAATACAGAATAATATGGAAGTAAGATTTGAAAGCATGGTTTGCTTGTGGGACGATAAAATTCCCACGATGTTCCTTGCATTTATGAACCTCCTCACTTTTTGTCAGAGTGAGGAGCAGTTAAGGGCAAGCGTAAAGGACTTTTCCGAGAAACACGAACTTGACAAGTTCTTCCTTTACGGCTTCGGCTCACATCATTTCTACCTGCACCAACGCTATACGAGTAACCCCGAAATGGTTATGCGGAGCAGAGTGTTGTCAGTACATTTCTAACCATCTAAAAACAACGATTATGAGTACACGGATGACCATCAACGGAGTAAGCACCTGCACGAAAGCAGGGACAGAGAAATACGAGAAGTTCCAAACGGGTATCGGCAGACGCAAGCGGACACTTGTGCAGTACGACTACCGCCACACGGACGGGGAATTATTCTCTTGTGTGAAACCCACTTTGGACGAGTGCCGAGCCGCACGGGACAAGTGGCTGACGGCAAAAAGAGGAAAGGAGGACAAGCGATGAACGAATCAGGCTACCAAACGCTGATAGTCAAGTTCAGCAAGCCCATCACGGAATTGGACGGCATCTTTGACGATGCCGAAGCGTGGGGAGTTGAAACCCTTAAAGGATGGGTAGAGGACTATGAGAGCAGTCGGTTTACCGCCATTGACAGCCATACGGCAGTCATAACGAGCGAGTACAATATGGAGTGTGTGAAAACATGGTTGGAAAGGAACACCCCCATAGCCGAGAAAACAGAATTTTGAACATTCGGGCGGTGTCCGCACCGCCCGAACATAGCACCCAAAGAAGAATGAATATGATAGCAAAGACAATTTTGGAGCAGATAGGTGGCAGACGCTTTGCCGCCATGACGGGAAGCAAAGACTTCATAGACATGGGCAACGGCTTACGCATGAGCCTTGCGAGGAACAAGACGAGTGCCAACCGCCTTGACATCATCTATGACGGAGGGGCAGACCTCTACAATATGCGCTTCTACCGCAGGACGTTCAGCAAAAAGACATTCGAGTGCAGGACGAAGGACATTGAAACGCACGAGGGGATATATTGCGATATGCTGGAGGAAATGTTCACGATGGTAACGGGACTTTACACCCGTTTTTGAGTGGGTGGGCGGCAAAAGCCGCCTACTTTCTTTCAGTGAGCAGGATGGCGGACAAAGAAAGTAGCAAAGAAACCTCTGTGCCAATCTTCGATAAAACCAGTCTTATAAAGATATGATTTGTTCCCAATTGTAATTAGGATTAGAGAAATGTCCGTATATAGAAGTTGGTTGATATATAGTATTCTTTAATTTTAACAACTCAATTATTGCATTAGGTCTAAAATCGAATTTTGATAGAATAAATTGTTTCAATTTTGTAGAATTGGATTCTTTGTCTGTGGAAACATTTAGCATGGTAGGCTGTTCTTCTCCAAACAAATAAGCCACTGCTATTTTGCATTCTTTTTCTAATCCGTTTGCGACTATGTTTTTTGCAACAAATCGAGCCATGTAAGCAGCACTTCTATCTATTTTGCTCGGATCCTTTCCAGAAAAAGCACCTCCGCCATGTGTTACCAAACCGCCATAAGTGTCTATCATTATTTTACGACCAGTTAATCCTGTATCGTTAACAAACCCACCTTTATAAAATTTTGATTTCCTATTTATCTGAATATCTACATTTATACAATCAATCAGTTGAGTTAAAACCTTCTGTTTTATTTCATTTTCAATGAAATCGGGATGAACATTCTCCTTATGCTGTACATTGATTATCAATTGTTCAAGATTATTTTCGCTAATTGTAACTTGTACTTTCCCATCAGGGAGGAGATAATCTACGCTCTTTCTATACGTATCAATCTCTTTGGCTATTAAATTAGATAAATATACACCATACGGAAGATAATTATATTGATTGTTTATAGCATAACCATACACAATACCTTGGTCGCCAGCTCCACCGTTCATAACAGCATCATTTAGTTGTCTTGATTGTGAAGTCAAAAAGTTCAGTATGTTTAATTTTTCACAATAGCCTATGGATTGATATACATCATTGACAATTTTCTCAATATCAACCCTTTTATTTTGAGTACTAATTTCTCCAGCAACAATTAAATTATTACCACTTCCCAAGCATTCTATTGCTGTATGGGCATTACAATCTTGCATCAAGAAAGCATCTAAAAGAGCATCACTTATTTGGTCGCATATTTTATCGGGATGTCCTTGTAATACACTTTCTGTTGTATATTTGTCTAATTTATCGAATATCATAATTCTGTTTTATACAGCTCCATTCTTCTGTTAATTTATTGTTTAGTTTTTTGTACACAGAATTGCTATTCGGAGATTTATTATATGCCAATGTCGTTTCATATTCAAGTACCATATAGATAGCATCCTGAATAGTTTTATTTTTAGTTGATTTAGGTGTGCTAAAAATTTGTTTGAATTTATCACACAAATTCTTTAATCTAAAAAAGAATGCTATGTGGTATATCAGTTCTATTAAGAACAATGACGATAAAAATAGTTGCAAGAATGGTATGGCAACGACGTTATCTTTTATTCCGTAGTATGCAAATATCAAAAGCAAACCAAATAGTATTGTGTTCTTTATTGCCATTTTAGGCAACATCACTTTAATGATATTATATGTAAAAAAACAATTCTCATAACAATTAACCAACATTTTATATGGTCCTTTCTCAATAGAATCATTATCGTAATAATTCAAAACTGGCTTTTCCAGCAATTTCGTGCCTAATGAATTGTCGATAAATCCTTTCCGTCTTTCATTAGCAGCCATAGGTTGCATTATAATTTCTACGATTATATATAATAAACCATACCCTATAATAGAAATATAATTCAAAACATTAAATAAATTAGCAATCCATTTTATAGAATCTAATGAATGGCTTATACAATTTATTTGGAACGTTTGGAGTAATATTGAACATATGAATGTACTCCAGAGGAATCCATTTTCGATATTGCGCCAAAAAGCAATCGTCTTGTAGCTTATCTCATACGGTAATTGTCTATCCATATCCTTTATTTTTTTGCAAAGTTACATGAAAAAAGCGAAACTACTTGAATGAGTCACTTGTAAAATCAAGTACTGACCATCAATTAAAATATTGATATAACATAAACTCCGATAAAGCATCCCCAACTTCATCGGAGTTTATGTTGTCGGACACTTACTTTTTATGGTACATACAGCAGCGCAAACTCTGTCTTTCTTCGTTTGAGCAGCATGGCGTGCCGTTTCCCTTTGTAGTTGCAGAAAGCAATATACTCCCGATAGATGTTCCTGTCGCCAGCCTCCAACTTTCGGATCAGCGTGCTTTTGGGTATCTTCCCGTTTCCCAACAAACGGTATGGACCGACATTGTAGGCAAGCGTGGCAAGGAGCAGACTATCTTTCCCGAACTGCCGGAACATCGCGCAGAACTTCCGTAGGTCTTTCCGCAGAAGCGCGTCCGCCTGCCGCTTCGTCATGGTGCGTGCCGAATACCTTTCGCCCTGTAACAACTTATGCCCATATCCCACATACGGGTAATGTTTTTCAGAGTGCCAACCCTCAAAATATTTCGTGCATCGCACCGCTCTCTCAAATGGTGGCAGCCGGTAGATAGTCGCCTGCCTGTCCGTTTCCTCATGGCGTCTGTCCCGTGCGGACACGGAACAGACCGCCAGAAGCGAACAGAGGATAGCCATGAATACACGCATCATCGTATAAGGGGCTTGAAGTTTCCGATGGGGACAACAGAGATAGCCCCGTCATCCTTCATATTACGGTTGTTGAAGTCAAACTCCAATTCGTAGGAGTTGCTGAAATTGTCTTCCACCACTACGATGAAGTTGTGCGCTTCGTCACCTTGCGCCGTATAGTACAGCCGGAACTTCTCGTTTTCGAGCAGGTAGCGGTCATTGGGCAGGAACGTGATTCCGTTGTCCATTTTCAGCGTACCTTCTCCCTCGAACTGGAAATACCGGATGGTATAGAGGGTGTTGGCGAAGTCGCCTGTTTTTTTCAGTTCACAGCGGATTTCCACCGTCTGCCCCTTTGTTACCTTGTTCGGCACGGGCATGGTTTCCACCGTGAAGGGATAGGATTGCTGGATGTCCATGTCGTCGTCACACGACACGAGCGTGAGCGACACAGCGGCGAACAGGCAGAGTGCCAACGCCTTGAAGATTGATGTTCTCTTGTTCTTATTGTTCAGTATGTTCATTGTTCTTTGATTTTTAAGTTATTGTTCATTTCTTTTTTTCGTTGTCAGTTGCAGATACTCGTTCAAGTCCTTGCAACCGTCATAGAGGGCAGAACGGTCGCAGACACGTTCCTCATAATGTCCTTTCAGTGTTTCCAACGTGCGCCGTCCGGCTTCGTCACGGTCGAGGTAACAGTCTATGCGCCCGTAACCGTCCAAATACTTCATCGCCTTTTCCACGTTGGAAACGGAGTTCAGCACAAGGCAATCGCCCGTTTCCAATCCGAGCGTGACGGCGGAAAGAAAGTCCATGAAGCCCTCAAAGACGCTGCACACGTCAGCCGGAGAGCCTTCCGCCTTGACCAGCGACACATCCTTCAGAGGTACGCATCCCTTGAAGAAGCGGCTGCGGATTTCATATCCGCCCGCCATATTCGGGAAGCCGACGGCGAAATACCGCTTGCCACGCACACCGTAATTCAGTCGGCAGCAATACCGGGATGCAATGCCGTAAGGAATGTCCCGTTCCGCCAGATAGTCCGTCAGTGGAGAACGAAACAGCGGGACGGCTTCCACTCCCTCAAAGGCAGGTTCTGACGGTTTAGGCAGGAAAGTCGGTTTGCTCACTTCGGGAACAGGCATAGGTATATTGGCGGTTTCCGCTATGAACTTCACTTGTTCCATGAAGTCGTTGCTTCCGATAAACTCCCCGGCAAGCGTGAAGATGTCGCCACCTTTGCCCAGTCCGAAGTCGTACCAGAGCTGTTTTGCCACGTTCACTCGGAAAGAGGGCGTGCGCTCATTGCGATATGGCGCACGATACCACAATTCGTTGCCGCTTCTTCGGACAGGCTCATGTCCCAGCCGTGCGAGGAAGTCCGCAAGGGGTATATGCCTCATGGCGTCGATTTCCGTCCGTTCCATGCGGTGCGTCAGTTAATGATGAACTTGATGCCCACGCCCCACTGCGTATGAAACTTCCTCGTGTCGCCACCCCACAGGCAACGCTCCCGGAGGTTGGCGAGCAGAGCGATACGGTCTGCCACATAAAACTCCATATCGAGCGTCAGCGCACCGCCGTAGATGAAGGCGTCCCGGTCATGGAGCGTGGAGCCGTCATGCAGCACCTTTTCGCCCCAGTTCACCGATTCATATCCGGCAAGAGCCGAAGCCCCTGCATAGACGAACACGATTTTTCGGGCATCGGAAAGTATCTTGAAGTAGTATCCCCCCTCCGCCGTGAACTGCGCCACGGGTATCTTCCCGTCCTTGTAAGGGTTGTTCTTCAACAGATATTCGCCGCCGAGCACCCATTTGTTCCCCTTTTTCGTGTAGGTGGAAAGAGCCGCTCCGAAGCTGTACCCACCATCGTTGCCTCCGGGATTGAAACCGTCCGCCATGTTCGCCCTGATCTCGATGCCCTGCATCTTCGGCAGGCATCGCTGGGCGTGCGCCTGCCCCGTAAACAGGGCAAGCGACGCGATAATTATTGCGATGTACTTCCTCATGGTCAGCGCACTTGAAGTTCGTTGATGGTATTGGCACGTACCAAGTCCTCGTTCTCAATCACGAAAGACTGGTGACGACCCCCGTTCTTCTCGTTGAGTTCCACCACGAGGCATTTGTCGTCGGGGATGGTGAACTTCGCCATCGTGAACACCGTGCGCTCGCTCTTCTTGCCCGGCACGAGCGTGGCGTAGTTCTGCGCACGGAGCGGCAGGATAATCTGCTCCTGCACGGCGGTACGCTTCGCCACCTTCTTGTCCACGATTTTCCATGTGATGTAGTCCACGTCGAAAGGCACGTTGCTCTGGTTCTTTATCTCCGTGTGGAAATAGAGCAACCCATTATGCGTGTAGATGCCTTTCAGCAGGTACTGGATGCCGAATCGCTTGCAGCCGATGTGCTTCACTTCACGCTTGTTCTGCTTGTGGATGGACTTCATGATAAGGCGCACCAGCATCGGGCTTTCGCTGCCCAGTTCCTTCAGATAGATTTCTTGCGCATTGTTCGGACGGTTCACCTTCTCGCCGTCATGGATGAAGTCGCACATCTCCACGTTGAGCAGCAGCGGTTCGGCTGCATATTTCACGTTGAAGGTGTAGAAACTACCGTCCTCCGTTATCACGGACATATTGGTTTCGTTCGGAAAATTCCTCACGGTAGCCTTTACGCGGATGACGTTCTCCGCTCCGTCGGCTTTGCCCGCAATCAGGTCGGGCGAGCCTAAATCAACGTAGCGCACTTCCGAGGGGAAAATGACGTGGACGGTCTTGTCGTAGGTCACTTCCAAGCCGTGCGGGGGAACCATGCGGTCGAAGGTCAGCTTCTTTGTCAGCCCGTGATACAGGTCGCCGTCCGCCTCCTTCTGCGGATAGACCTCCTTTGTCAAGGTCGGTTGTTCACTTCCATTGTCCGTTCCAACGGTTACGTTCTCCTGCGCATTGGCAGTTGCAATGCCCATAGCGAGGGCAAACATGATGATTACTTTTCTCATTACTTTGGATTTTAGTGGTAAATAAAATTGGGTTGTTGTTTTTTTATTAGTCGTTGATTGTTATTGTTTTCAATCTCTGTCCTGATAGAGCATGACCTTGTACCCGGCTTTCAGATGCACTTTCACCGTGCGCATCTTTTTGGCGATGTACTGGCTCGTGCCTTGTATCAGCCCCTTGCCCAAGTCGGAGGCGAGCTGCGCCCCGGCGTTGGTGGAGATATTGATGCTGCTACCCAGCGAGCCGCCCATGTTGGCGGCAACCTCCCTGACGGCATTCATTTCCATAGAGTTGGGAATGAAGATACCGGGCTGCCCGTCCGTGTCATACACTGCCAGTTCTACCGGGATAATCGTACCCGAATATTCCAGCGACGTGATTTCAATATCGAGCCGTTCGCCCTGAATCTTTGCCGTGCCGACCACCACCGCATTGCGGGGGATGATTTTGTCCGCCACCGCCATCGGCTCCAGCAGCCGTAATCTTACCGCCTGCCCGTCCGTCACACTCTGCGCCCCATAGATGCACGCCGATATGGTGTTTTTGTCCGATACGGTCATGACACCTACCGCCGTATTGAAACTGCGGTTGCGCTCCTGCGAGAAGGAGGCGACAAATTCGGCGTTGCTCATCGGCTGCGAGAGCGAGGATACCACCTGATGCGCCACCTGCCTGACAGGTGCAGCCGTGTTCTTTCCGGTTTTCTGCACGGGGTAAGGCTCTGCCGCCTGTCCGACAGGTGGCTGTGTGCCGTTCTGCCCGCCCATGTACTTCGCCGCCAGCTCGTAGGACTTCTCCATGAGTGCCACTTGGTCATCCATAGCGGACGCTTTACCCTTCTCGCTTTCAAGTTCCGATTCCAGCGAGGCGATACGCTCCAACAGTTCGTCCATTTCCGCATTGTCGTTCTTCGGCTGCTCATAGAAGTTGCCGAGCGTGGCGTTTAGGTCGCGGTAGGCGGCTGCGGAGGACTGGATGGTTTTCGGGGCAGACTTCACATTCTCTTCCGTACCGCCGGGATTGGCAAGGTCGAAGTCCCTGCCGCTGTCCGTTTCCGCCACCTCTCGGTCGAACATATCGCCCAGTTCCTGCATGGTGCGGCTGCGGTTCTCCTGACGTTCCTCCATCGCCCCCTGTTCGTAGGCTTTCGCCTTGTCACCGATGATCTGGCGGTTCGCCTTGTCCGCGTCGGGCATTTCGATGTTGTAACCTCCCGTCCCCGGCTGCTGCTCCTTGTCGGAAGACGGGGCGAATATCAGCCACATCGCCCCGATGAATACCAGCACCATAGTGGGCAGCACTATCATTTTCTGACGTTTCAGCCTTTGGGCTTCGGTCAGCGGCTTGCGCTCCTTCTTCGGTTTCCCGTTGTCAGGAGCCGCCTTGTTTTCGTTTTTAGGTTCATTCTTCGTCTGTTCCATATAAATAAGGTATTACATTGTGATTGTTTTCCAGCTTTACGGACAGTTCCACCTGTCCGGCATGGTCTGTTACTATCCGGCTGCCGTCATTCCTGCCGATGTCATAGACGGCTTTGCCGAAGGTGTAGAGGGTAAGCACCGCGAAGGCGGCGAGCATCGCCAGCACGATGCGTTTACGTGTCTTCGGGGGCAAGCCGTCCAGATAGCCTTTGAGCCTTGCCACCAGCATTTTCTTTTTGTCGTGGAGCTTCCAGTACGCACGCCAAAATGATTTCCTGATTTTTTTCATGTCCGTTACCTTTTGATGGTTTGTAAATCCTTGTTCTCGATGATGGTGAATCCCTCGATGGTGAAACCGTTGGGATTGTCGTCCGAACGGGACGAGTTCAAGAGGCGGCACGTCGTCACGAGGCTGCGCTCGGTGACGTTGCTTTGCCGGATGATCTTCTGCGTGGCGTAGGTAGTCGCACGGTACGGGTAGCCGTTGAAGTCGCACACCACGCTGTCCACTTTCAGCACTTGGTTGATGTTCCCGGCGATGATGCGGTTGTAGTACCCCTTCTCGGCGAAGTCCGAATAGTAGTTGTAAACACTTTTGTCCGCTAATAGCAGGGCGCGTTTCACGTTATGCTCTATTGCGCTCTTTTCGGGCGAGAGCGTGAAGAACAGCTCGTGGAAGCGGCGCACGTGTTCCCTTGCCTCCGCCGGACGGTTCTGCGACAAGTCCTGCGAGAGAGCCAGCATCAGCGACTTGCCGTTGTCCAGCACGTAAATCTTTTCCCGTTGCCGCTCTGCGAAGCGGTAGGAACTCCACACGCTCCATACCGTTATCACGGCGCACAACGAGAGGAAGACGATACCGAACAGGCGTATCTGCCTGAACGATGATTCGATGTTTTTGAGTGACTTAAATTCCATTGTTTTTTATTCGTTTTTAATTGTCAGTTGATTATTTCAGCAGTTTCCCGGCACGTCCGACCATGTTGCCTGCGGCTGCACCCGCCACGCTGCCCGCCATGCTTCCGGCTCGTCCTGCCGTCTGGTTCACGTTGCGACCGTAGCTTCCCATGCCTCCGGCTTGGATAATCCAGCCTGCCACCGTCGGGATGGTGAAGTAGCCGATGATTCCTATGATCATGAAGACGATGTACACACCGTCGCTCGAATCCAGCGAGAAGTTCGGGTCAGCCTGCATACGCTCGATGTCGCTTTGCAGCATCAGCACCTGAATCTTCGCCAGTATGGTGCTGAACATATCCGACACGGGCAGCCACAGATAAACCTGTATGTAGCGGCATATCCACTGTGTGAGTGTACTTTGAAAACCGTCCCATACCGATATGGCGAAGGCTATCGGACCGAGTATCGCCAGCACCACGAGAAAAAAGGTGCGGATGGTGTCTATCACGAGGGCAGCGGCTTGGAACATCAGTTCCAGTATCTCGCGGAAGAAATCGCGGATGCCTTTCTTCATGTTGTACATTCCACGCTCGATATACATTCCCGCCATCGTCACCATGTCACCGGGTGACCAGCCCAGTTCCTCCAGCTGTTTGTCAAACTCCTCGTTCGACACAAGGTAGGCGGTTTCGGGGTTGCGCATCATCGCCTCGTATTCCAGTTTGTCCTTCTGCTCACGGTATCGGTTCATGTCCAGCGTTTCCGCCTCCAGCATCTTTGCCGTGCCTTGCACGACGGGCGACATGATGCTGTTTATCGTACCTAATACCACCGTCGGGAAGAACATGATACATAAGCCTATCGCAAACGGGCGGAGCATGGAGAACACGTCTATCGGTTCGGCTCTCGCCAGCGACTGCCACACCCGGTAGGCGACGTAGAACAATGCGCCCAGCCCGGCGATGCCTTTCGCCACGCCCGCCATGTCCCCGCATAGCGGCATCATCTGCTCGTAGAGCGAGCGCAGAATCTGGTGAAGGTTGTCGAAATTCATAGGCTACCAGTATCTTTCGTTCATGTTCCCGTACAGCCCCATGATGCGGTCGAGGTCGTTCTTCTTTTTTGCCCGCAGGTAGCTCACGCTGATGTTCTTGTTGGTGTAGTAGCTCACGAGGTTGCGGTAACGCTTCATCTTGGAGTAGCAGCGTTCCACCACATCCATGCGCTCCTTGTCCGTCATGGAGAGCGTGGTGATGTTCACCACGTTCCTCAGTTCCGTCAGCACATCGTTGGATTCTTCCAACAGCTTGGTGTAGCCGAAGGCGATGGCTCCCAGTTCCTCCACCGTGAAGTTGTCGTCACGCATCATCCTCTGGAAGCTGGTCACATAGGTGTCGGTGATGTCACCCACCATCAGGATGGTCTGCTGCACCTTCCGGGCGTCCTTTACCAGATTGTTCACGGATTTGAGTGCGTCGTAATACTTCTTGCCCTGCTCGTAAATTTTCACCGTCTCTTGAAAATTTTTTATCATATTCTGGGCGGTCGTGGAAGTGTGTACCACGTTCTTGGAGGTGTTCACGATGCTCTGCGCGATGTTGGACGGGTCTATCACCGCCCACTGTGCGCTTGCCCTGCCGACTGCAAACAGGCACAGGCAGATGGCTAATATTATTCTTGTTCTCATGTTACTTTGGATTTTAGTGGATTTCATTATTTATTGCTCGCCTATCGGATGGTCCGGTTTCGGGTTCACGCGCACGTAGTCCCCGTTCGGCGAGAAGGTCAGGATGTCCGTCACTTTGTTGTAGGACACGTCGATACGGAATCCGGTGTTCATGAACAGGTTGCCGTTCTCCTCCTGCAAGAGATAGGTTTCCGGCTTCAGCTTGCGACAGATGCCGCTCCGTTTGAACACCGTCACCTTATAGGCTTCGCCCTCCTTGTAGATAAGCACGTCGGGCTTTCCTTCCACGCTTTCCCAGTTCCCGCAAAGCAGGTCGCGGCGGTTGTCCGCTACCTCGCAGGATTGCAGCACCATGACCGCCAGCCCGATTAAACACTTGCTGACTTGCAGCATTTTCGTTCTTGATATACTCATACGCATTTTCTTTTTTGGTTGATGAATCGTTTTTACTTATTCCTTGTTTCTCCGTCTTTCGCCAAGCTGCCGGATGGCGGCTTCGATGTCGCCGCCCAGCTGCTCCGCCAGACGGTACACCTCTACTTTTTCCGTTTCTTCGGTGGTGTACGCCAGATACTCTTCAGCACTAACTTCGGTGGCATAGACCGCCGACTGTGTGCCACCCAGCCCGATCCAAACTTCCTTGTAGAGCCTTGACGGGTTGTTCGCCATGTTGATGGAGAGTATCTGTGACTTCTCCTTCTCCGTAAGACCCAACAGGGACTGTATGGCATCAAACTTATTCATGTATTTCCGCTGGTCGAGAAGTATCTTGCAGTCGGAGTTGTTGATGATGCTCTCCTTGACGACGGGCGAGGAAATGATGTCGTCCACCTCCTGCGTCACCACGATTGCCTCCCCGTAATACTTGCGCACGGTCTTGTACATATAGCGCAGGTACTCAGCCATATTCGCCGAAGAGAGTGCCTTCCAAGCCTCTTCCACTATCAGCTGTTTGCGTACGCCTTTCAGACGGCGCATCTTGTTAATGAAGGCTTCCATGATGATGATGGTCACGACCGGGAAAAGCTCGCGATTTTCCTTAATACTGTCAATCTCGAAGACAATGAACCGCTTGCCGAGCAGGTCAATGTTCTCCGTGGAGTTGAGCAGGAAGTCGTAGCGTCCACCCCGGTAATATTGCCGCATGGTGGTGAGCATATTGTCGATGTTGAAGTCTGACTTCTCCACCTTTATCTCACGTTCCGCCAGTTCACGGCGGTAGTCGTCGCGCATATACTCATAGAAGGTGTTGAACGAGGGAACGATGCTCCGGTCAGCCCTGATACGCTCGATGTAGGCGTTCACCGCACTGCCCAGTTCGCCGCTTTCCGTCTTCGTAACTTTGTCGTCCTCCGACTTCCAGAGTGTCAGCAGCAATGTCTTGATGCTGTCCTTCTTCTCCACGTCGAACACATAATCATCGGTGTAGAACGGGTTGAACGAAATCGGTTTCTCCTCCGTGTAGGTGAAGTACACGCCGTCCGCCCCGTTTGTCTTGCGCCGGATCATCTCGCACAAGCCCTGATAGGAGTTTCCTGTGTCCACCAATACCACGTGCGTACCCTGTTCGTAGTATTGCCTCACGAGGTGGTTCATGAAAAACGACTTGCCGCTGCCCGAAGGACCCAACACGAACTTGTTGCGGTTAGTGGTGATGCCCCGCTTCATCGGCAGGTCGCTGATGTCGAGGTGCAACGGTTTTCCCGTGAGCCTGTCCACCATCTTGATGCCGAAGGGCGATAGCGAACTTCGGTAGTTGGTTTCCTCCGTAAAGAGGCATACCGCCTGCTCGATGAAGGTGTGGAAACTCTCTTCCGCCGGGAAGTCCGCCGCGTTGCCGGGCATTGCCGCCCAGTAGAGTGTCGGGCAGTCGATGGTGTTGTGGCGCGGCACGCACTCCATGCTCGCCAGCTGGCTGCCCACGTCGTTCTTGATATGCTTCAGTTCCTCCGCGTCATCGCTCCACGCCATGACGTTGAAGTGCGCCCGTACCGAGGTCAGCCCGTAGGAATGGGCTTCGTTCAGGTACTGGTCTATCCACTCGCGGTTGATGCTGTTGCTCCGGCTGTATCGGGATAATGACTGCATATTCCTTGCGGACTTCTCGAACTTCTGCAAATTTTCCTCGCTGTTGTCTATAATCACATACTGGTTGTAGATGTGGTTGCAGGAAAGCAGCAGCCCCACGGGTGAGGCGAAGGAGAGGCGGCAATCGCTCCGGTCGGTGGAAAGCCGTTCATATCGGGTGTCGGTCGCTACCTTACCGGGCATATCCTCCGCGTCGGAGAGGGTGTGCAGGCACAGGCGGTTGTCGCCGATACGCATCTCTTTTGCCGAGAGGTCGATGTCCTGCAAGGTCGCATTCCCTTCGGGCATGAGAGAGAAGTAACGCTCTATTAGCCCGGCGGACTTTTCCGTCCCGACAATCTCGTCGGTGGATAGCCGGTGTAGCCTGACAAAACCGCTGTCGTTCATGATGCGCTCGAACTGTTCGGCGGCCTCCATGAACTTCCCGGCGGTTTCCCTGTCCAGTTCCTTCGGGATGATATGTCCACGGCACAGCGTACTGAAGTTGCTCTGCATCCGGTTACGCTCCTTCGTCGTCTTGGTCAGGTAGAGGTAGCAGGAGTGTTTCAGGTAAGGACGTTCGTTGAAGTGGCGTTCAAAGGAGCGGCTCAAAAAACTCATGTCGTCCTTCTCCAGTTCCGGCTTGTAGCGTTCCTTGATGAACCAGTCCTGCTTATGCACGACGCAGAAGTCCGGCAGCACCTTGATTGCCTTGCACCAGCAGCCGTGTATCGCCTCGTACTCCGCACCCGTCACGGTGTAAAGTTCCGGCAGCTCCACCTCGAAAGCCACTGTAATGTCGGCATCTTTGGAGATGATACAGCTATGCTCCACAGCCAATAGCGGGAACTTGTTTTCCAGTGTCGTCATTTTGGATGTATTTCTCATGTCGTTTCTTCCTTTCGTTGCCGTTTGAATAATCGGGTAATCCGCCGCCGGTTGATAAGGTATCGGGGATGGCTCTTGACCGCTCCCAATTTCATCAGCCCGTGTTCGCCGTACCGGGCGTTCAGCGCGAAGGTCTGCCATACGAGGACGGAGGACGATGCCGCGCCGAAGCCGATACATATCCACTGGTCGATGCCGACCATGTAGAGGATGACGAACAGGACGAAGAGAGCCAGCAGACCTCCGCAGAAGATGAAGAGGTACTGAGCCTTTAGACCCTTGAACTCGACCGGACGACCGATACCCTTGTTTATCGGGTATTCAGCCATACATTGTGTATTAAAGGAAGAATGAGCGCAGGATAGTGGCAGCGACAATCAAGAAGATACAAGCCCCGAACCACGAGGCGGCTGTCTTGCTCGTGTCGGGGTCGCCGGACGAGAACTTGCCATAGACTTTCACGCCACCGATAAGTCCGACCACCGCGCCGATGGCGTAAATCAGCTTAGTGCCCGGATCGAAATAGCTTGTCACCATAGAGGTGGCTTCCGTGATACCTGCGATACCGTTTCCTTGCGCGAAAGCGGAAGCGGTGGCGGCAATCATGAGTGCCGCAGAGATAATGAACTTTTGTCTGATGTTCTTATTCATAAACTGTTCTTTTTTTTGTGCCGTCCAAAGGGTGGATAGTCCTTTTTCGGGCGGTTGATACTTGATTACTTTACTTTGGTTTAGTGGTAGCCCGTTTGTTTCTACGGACTTGGGTGTGTCCGTTGCGGATTGGCTGTACCTTGTACCGCCGTGCGCATGGGTGTCGTCATTTTACGTTTTCATTTCCATTCTTTTTTAGCTGTTATACATAGTTTCGGAAGTCGAACTCCTCGATGTTGTCGGGAATCACGAACACCTTTTCCTTTTGTTGTGTCACGGTCATGTTCACCGTGTCCACGAAAACTGCCATCGCCTTTGCAAGCCTCTCGCTCATTGCTTCATCGGTCAGGCGTTCCGTTATTCTTGCGAAAAGCTCTGTCCCGTCCAGTTCCGTCATGACCTTTCCGGCGTGTCGCATTTCCTCATCGGATGGTGATTCCTTCCGTATGGTGCGTACTGCCATGTCAATATCCTCGAAGCTGCTTCCCGAAGCCTGCTTTTTGTCTGGTTCCTCGTCCTCCGGCTCATCCTCTCCGTACTCCAGTTCCGAGGGCGGGATGCTCGTGAAGGTTTCATCGAGTTTGTCCTTCGGTACTTGTGTCGGGCGTGAGACGGTTTCCGTGTTTCCGTCGTCAAAAGTAGCCTCTTCCTCCGACAGCTCAATGCCTTTTTCCGAAGTGGCGGCTTCTTGCGTCGGTATGGTAGCGGTTGTCCGGGTCGATGCCATCTTGAAACGGCTCTTGCCAATGATGTCCGAGGTGTCTGCGTGAGGTATTTCCTTATCCTTTCCTTGCTCTGCCACCGTACTGTCCAATGACCGCCACAGCCCGGCAATATGTCTGAAGAAACGGATGAGCTTCGTGTCCATGATGCGGTCATAGAACAGCAGGAACAGGAACCACACGTTGCAAGCAACCGATACGATTAAAAACGCCTTTGTCATAATCTTACTTTTTGGGCGTTTTCAATCTGTTCCATGTACTGCTGCCCGTATTGCCGGAAATGGTCGCGGAGGATGTTGTCCACGAACTTGCCGATGCTCAAACCGTTTCCCATCCGACTGGCAACGATAGCGACTTTCTCATGAATTTCTCGGCTGATGTATATACATTGCCGCGTTTTGATTTCCGATGCTTGCAGGAAAGTCGAGAGCGGCTTGTCTCTGCCTTTATCCTTGCGGAAGTCAACGCCGGTATTTTCCTGATCGTAGTCGGTTACACACTTTGCTGCACGGGCAGCGGTTCTTTCACTCTTTCCTGTTTGCAGGCAGTCTGCCTGTCGGTTCTTCTTTGTTCTTTTCATACTTCTTTGTTGTTTATTGTTTTTATAGATTATAGGATTCCATGTGCCGTTTGAACGATTCGGCTATCTCGTCTTGGAACAGCGTGAAATGGTGTGTCAGCACGTTGTCAAGAAAAGCCGCAATAGTCACCTCGTTGCCTCCGATTACATGAAGCATCTTCTGTATGCGGTCGTGGTACTCCTTGCGGATATATACCTGTTTGCCGAGCCTTGCCGTGACATTGGACCCGCATATGAATACGGTGTCATAATCCAATTTTTCCGGCTTGCTGTTCCTGCGCCTGCGTTCTGGCTCCTCTTTGGAGTGCGAGGCAGGTGGAGAAACGGCTTCCTGTATCGCTTCTTTCGGAGGTGGAGAAGTAGCGTTTCCGTCCGTGCTTCTCGCTTCCGGCGGAATGCTTGTATCGTCCAGTCGAAACGAGTTGATTACGGCTTCACTGTCGATGTCCTCGATTCTTGTTTTCTTTGCCATACCGTTCAGTTTTTGATGATGCCGAGAATCTCATCGACGAGTTTGTCGAGGTTGCTGCCGCGTACCAGTATTTTGTCCGCCGGAAACGCCGTGGAGCGGAATACTGCCTTGCGTTCTGCCGCCGTCTCCTTGCGGAAACGCTTGCTGTCCGGCAGATGTGTTTCCAGAATGGGCAGGGCGAACTCGGCACAGACCTTGTCGTATGCCTTGTAAAGCTCCGTCTTTTCGCGCCCGTCCACCATGTTCCACACGAGGTAAATCCCTTTGATGCCGGACTTACCCGTGCTTATCATCTGTTCGTTGATAACGGTGGCGAACTTGATGGAACTCTCCATCACCACACGGTCGGCGATGATGGGCGTGAAGATGTAGTCCATTTTGGAAATGGTCTGCACCACCTCGGCATTGTTGATGGTTCCCGGCAGGTCGAAGAACACGAAATCAAGGGCGGGCTGCGCTGCCACCAGATTTTCGGCGGTCTTTACCGCATCTTCCGCACGGCTGCATCTGATGGTGTACGGGTTCTTCTTCAGCCGTTTGAGCTGCTCATACGCCATCACCTTGTAATGCCCGTCCTCCATGACGGCTTTCATGTCGCGCTTGCGCATATCATGGATACTGTACTGCGGAAAATCGCAGTCCACCACGGCTACGTTGTAGCCTTTCACATAGTGCAGGTAGCTTGCTACAAGCACCGTCAGGGTTGTCTTACCCGCTCCACCTTTCTGCGTGGAGATTGCCACATAAGTTGCTTCTTTCATTTGTCTGATAATTTATTTGGTTATACATCTGTCCGGTGGCGGTAGCGTATTGCCATTAGTACGTACGCACGCGCTCCCATTCATTTATTTATTCACTCCTT
Organism: Mediterranea massiliensis; assembly: GCF_900128475.1. Classification (GTDB taxonomy): domain Bacteria; phylum Bacteroidota; class Bacteroidia; order Bacteroidales; family Bacteroidaceae; genus Bacteroides; species Bacteroides massiliensis_E. The sequence continues at coordinate 564,220 of NZ_LT635839.1, forward strand.
AATCCGGCTGTGCCTATGGGTAATCATCGGTTTGTCCAACCGCCCATGCTTTTATCCGTCCGCATGGACGTGTGCTTGGAAAACCATCTGAATACATACACCTGTTTTCAACCGTTTGGATTGATGTCCGGATTACTGTCCGAACATCCGGCGGAAGGAGTGTATTTTCAGTCCCACATCCGAATCACACTGCAAATAAACAAGGATATTTTGGAACTTGTATCACTTCTCCGGCAAGTGGCAGCACGTTGCGCCGGTTGGCACTGATTGTCCGGGTCAAGCCTCTGTCCGATACCGCGTTAAGAGTGTAACTTTGCACCCGAACGGCAGGGTTCGCCGCAGGTGGCGTAGCCCGGAGTTTGAAAGGCATTCCCCCAATCCGTCCCCGACGGATTTTTATGTTCACCTGAACATAGCAAGGTATGTTTTCAGCCGCTCAAAATATTTTGAGCAGCCACGAAAACGCCTTGCCCTTGCAGGGGGCGGGCTTACCCTCCGAAGTCGGGAAGCCTCTCAAACCTGCGGTGTCTGTGCCTCGAAGCGGCGGCTTATGCCGTCAAACCGCTAAATCCAAAGTAATATGAGTGAAAAAAGAAGAAACAAAGGCGGGAGAAATCCCAAACTCGATCCGGCGGTGTTCCGCTACACCGTCCGTTTCAGCGAGGAGGAACACAACCGTTTCCTCTCCATGTTCGAGAAGTCGGGCGTTTATGCCAAGTCGGTTTTCCTGAAGGCGCACTTCTTCGGACAGCCGTTCAAGGTGCTGAAAGTGGACAAGACGCTGGTGGATTACTACACCAAACTGTCCGATTTTCACGCGCAGTTCCGCGCGATAGGCACGAACTACAACCAAGTCGTGAAGGTATTGAGGCTGCATTTTTCCGAGAAAAAGGCGATGGCGTTGCTCTACAAACTGGAGCAACAGACCGTCGAGCTCGTGAAACTGAGCCGTAAGATTGTGGAACTTTCAAGAGAAATGGAGGCGAAATGGTCGCAAAAATCAGTGTAGGAAATTCGTTGTACGGCGCACTTGCCTACAACGGGGAGAAGATCAACGAGGCGAAAGGGCGGCTTCTGACGACCAACCGCATCTACAATGACGGTACGGGAACGATGGACATCCACCGGGCTATGGAGGACTTTCTCGGCATGATGCCCGTGCGGTCGAAGGTGGAGAAACCGGTGGTGCATATCTCGCTCAATCCGCATCCCGACGATATTTTGACGGACACGGAGCTTCAGAACATCGCACGGGAATATCTGGAGAAGATGGGCTTCGGCAACCAGCCGTATCTCGTTTTCAAGCATGAGGACATCGACCGCCACCATCTGCATATTGTGACGGTCAGGGTGGACGAGAACGGCAGGAGCATAGACACCCGGAACAATTTTTACCGGAGCAAGCAGATAACACGTGAACTGGAACGGAAGTACGGGCTGCACGACGCGGAACGCAAGAACCGCCGTCTTGACACGCCGCTGCACAAGGTGGACGCCTCTGCGGGCGACGTAAAGAAGCAGGCGGGAAATATCGTCAAGGCTATCAGCGGGCAGTACCGCTTCCAGACGATGGGCGAATACCGCGCACTCCTTTCCTTATATAATATGACGGTGGAGGAAGCGCATGGCAATGTGCGCGGATGCGAGTATCACGGGCTGGTCTATTCCGTCACGGACGATAAGGGCAACAAGGTCGGCAATCCTTTCAAGTCCTCGCTGTTCGGGAAGTCTGTCGGCTATGAAGCTGTGCAGAAGAAGTTTGCCCGTTCCAAGCAGGAGATTAAGGACAGGAAACTTGCTGACATGACGAAACGCACCGTCCTTTCCGTGCTGGAAGGCACGTATGACAAGGAGAAGTTTGTAGCCGCGCTCAAAGGGAAGGGCATCGACACCGTACTGCGCTACACGGAGGAAGGGCGCATCTATGGAGCCACGTTTATCGACCACCGCACGGGCTGCGTGCTGAACGGCTCACGCATGGGCAAAGAACTTTCCGCCAACGCCTTGCAGGAACACTTCACGCTGCCTTACGCCGGACAGCCTCCGATTCCTCTTTCCGTTACGGTGGAGGGACAAGAGGACAAACAAGGCTATTCCGGCGGGGAATACGAGAGCCATTCCGGTGGCATGAACCTGTTTGCCCCCGAAGGTCCGGCAGTGGATGCTGAAGAGGAAGCCTTCATCCGGGCGATGCAGCGCAAAAAGAAAAAGAAGAAGCGCAAGGGCTTGGGAATGTAATCAAAAATATCAACAATCAAAAAATCAATGTATGTCACAACAAGAAGACGATTTGAGGGCATTGGCGAAAATCATGGATTTTCTGCGTGCCGTGAGTATTATTTTAGTGGTCATGAATGTGTACTGGTTCTGCTACGAAGCAATCCGGCTTTGGGGTGTGGACATCGGTGTGGTGGACAGAATCCTGATGAACTTCAACCGCACAGCGGGGCTGTTCCGTTCCATCCTGTACACGAAACTGTTTGCCGTCCTCCTGCTTGCCCTGTCCTGTCTGGGGACAAAGGGCGTGAAGGGTGAGAAAATCACTTGGGGAAGAATCTGGACAGCCCTTGCCGTTGGCTTTGTGCTGTTCTTCCTCAACTGGTGGATACTGGCTTTGCCGCTCCCGATAGAGGCGGTGACGGGACTGTATATTCTGACCGTTGGCGCAGGTTATGTCTGCCTGCTGATGGGCGGTCTGTGGATGAGCCGTCTGTTGAAGCACAACCTTATGGACGATGTATTCAACAACGAGAACGAGAGCTTCATGCAGGAAACACGGCTTATCGAAAGTGAGTATTCGGTCAATCTACCAACACGGTTTTACTACAAAAAGCGTTGGAACAACGGCTGGATCAATGTCGTGAATCCCTTTAGGGCTTCCATCGTGTTGGGTACGCCGGGCAGTGGTAAATCCTATGCGGTGGTAAATAATTTCATCAAGCAGCAGATTGAAAAGGGCTTCTCAATGTATGTGTACGACTTCAAATTCAGCGACTTGTCCACGATAGCATACAACCATCTGCTGAACCACCCGGAGGGCTACAAGGTGAAGCCGAAGTTTTATGTGATAAACTTTGACGACCCACGACGCTCGCACCGTTGTAATCCCATTCACCCGGACTTCATGGAGGATATTACGGATGCTTACGAGAGTGCGTACACGATTATGCTCAATCTCAATAAAACGTGGGTGCAGAAGCAGGGCGACTTCTTTGTAGAATCACCTATTATTCTGTTTGCCAGCATTATATGGTATCTCAAAATCTATAAGGGTGGTAAGTATTGCACGTTTCCCCATGCCATTGAGTTCCTTAACCGCCGTTACGAGGATATTTTCCCGATTCTGACCTCTTACCCGGAACTGGAAAACTACCTTTCTCCGTTCATGGACGCATGGCTCGGAGGTGCTGCGGAGCAGTTGATGGGACAGATAGCAAGTGCAAAAATTCCGCTCTCGCGCATGATTTCCCCACAACTCTATTGGGTAATGTCGGACAGCGAGTTTACGCTGGACATTAACAATCCCGAAGAGCCGAAAATCCTATGCGTGGGTAATAATCCCGACCGTCAGAATATTTACGGTGCGGCTCTCGGTCTGTATAACTCCCGTATCGTAAAGCTCATCAACAAGAAGGGGATGCAGAAGTCGTCGGTTATTATAGATGAACTACCGACGATATATTTCAAGGGGTTGGATAACCTTATCGCTACCGCACGAAGCAACAAGGTTGCCGTGTGTCTGGGCTTTCAGGATTTCAGCCAGTTGGTGCGTGACTATGGCGATAAGGAAGCCAAAGTCGTGATGAATACTGTCGGAAACATCTTCTCCGGGCAGGTGGTGGGTGAAACCGCCAAGACGCTATCCGAACGCTTCGGAAAGGTGTTACAGAAACGGCAGTCCATATCCATCAATAGGCAGGACGTTTCCACCTCCATCAATACACAGATGGATGCGCTTATCCCGCCGAGCAAGATTTCCGGCTTGACGCAGGGAATGTTTGTCGGTTCTGTGTCCGACAACTTCAACGAGCGTATAGAACAGAAGATTTTTCACTGCGAGATTGTCGTGGACGCCGAGAAGGTGAAACGCGAGGAGAAAGCCTACAAGAAGATACCCGTCATTACCGACTTCACGGACGAGGACGGTAACGACCGCATGAAGGAAACGGTGCAGGCGAATTACAGGCGCATCAAGGAGGAAGTCAAGCAGATTGTTCAGGAGGAACTGGAGCGGATTGCCAACGACGACAATCTGAAACACCTGTTACAGCAGAAATAACCGGGCTGACGGGCGGCAAAATCGAGTAGGAGGTAAACGCTAATCGTAGGTGTTTATCTCCTACTTTCACGTTTACCGACCTCTCACACCACCGTACATGCGGTTCCGCATACGGCGGTTCCTATTTTGGATTCCATTCGAGATACGAATCAAGCAAACAAGGAAAGCCCGCCTTTCTAAGATTGGCTGTAGAAGATGCTATCTGCATGATTGGCGAGCCACTCACTCTCCAATAACCCTTACAGTAACCCCACTTGCGGGCATTATATTCGTTAATCCCGCATTTGATAAGATTCTTGATTCGGGTTTTCGGGAGTTTCCAAGCCTTCCATATACACATGCGTATCCGTCGCCTTAACCACTCATCGGTTTCAAGGCAGAGACGTTTCATGTTCGCAAGGTGATAGTACCCTACCCAGCCCTCTATGTACTCTTTCAGTTTCTGCTTCCTCTTCTCATATCCCCACCCATTGCTCCGACTTGTCAATTCTTTAAGGATGGATTTCATCTTCGCCTTGGACTTGGGGTGTACGGTGAGTTGGCATCTACCTTTGTGTACATAAAAGGAATAGCCGAGATACTTCACACCTCTTATGTTTGAGACGACCGTCTTTTCCTTGTTCACCTTGAGGAAGAGTTTCCCCTCAATGAAATTGGTTATGGACGATTTCACACGTTCCGCAGCCCTCTTGGACTTGCAGAATATCATCGCATCATCGGCATAGCGGACAAAAGGGTGACCTCTGCGAGCGAGTTCCTTGTCCAACTCGTTCAGCATGATGTTGCTCAGGAGCGGACTCAGCGGACCTCCTTGCGGAGTACCTTCCTCGCTTGCGTGCCACAGTCCTTTGTCTATCACACCGCTGCGAAGATACTTGTGTATCAAACTGACCACCCTGCCGTCCTTTATCGTACGACTCAGAAGTTCTATGAGTTTGCTGTGGTTCACTGTATCGAAGAAGCGTTCAAGGTCGAGGTCAACTACATATTTGTAGCCTTCATCAACTGTCTTCCGAACTTCTTGCAGTGCGCTCAGGCACCCTCTTCTCGGGCGGAAGCCGAAACTTCTTTTCGAGAATTGAGGCTCATAAATGATGGTCAATACTTGGTTGATGGCTTGCTGCACCATGCGGTCAACCACGGTCGGGATGCCCAAAAGGCGCATCTTGCCATTACCCTTGGGTATCTCCACCCTGCGGACAGGATTCGGACGGTATGTACCGTCAAGCAGGGAGCGTATCAGTTCATCCTTGTTAGCCAATAGCCATGGAAGCAACTGCTCACATGACATCTTGTCGATACCGCCTTTGCCCTTGTTGCGAACTACTGCCTTGTAGGCTTTGTTCATGTTGTCGGGGCTGAGGATTACTTCCAACAGGTGCTCCCGGTCGAATGGAACTTCCACGATGTTGTCTTCGGTCATCCACATGAAAGTCTGCACTCCCCCATACCATTCGGTTTCCGACCTATCTCTTTGGAGGCAGTCATTAGCAAAGGCTGATGTTTTCTGCATTCGTTCTTTCATAAGGTAACTCTCTATTACTATCGCTTAATTATTAGGTTCTGCCCTTCGTGTAGCGCTATCGTCCGCTCCACTACTATGGCATCTGCTGACTTCTCACGGCAAGTTTTGCGCCGTGGCTTTCGTAAGAGCAACTAATCACCACGTCCGTGAGACCTCACCAGTTAAGCGTATCATCTTTCCATCTTATACCCACTTGATTTACTATGTGTGATTCCGGGTAGTTATCGGACTTTGATGCTTTCAGCCATCTCATCCTCACATATAGCCTTATATCAAGTTTCTGTACGTTGGGCCAGATGTTTGCCGCTGACTTCTTTCAGATTCCACCTCGCGATGGACACCCTTGTCTCTCTGGCTGGACGATTCCCACTACCTGGGCTCGTTAGGGACTTGCACCCATTAGATGATACACATGCTGGTCAAACTGAAAGCGGGCGAAGCAAGTTTAATACCTTGTTCCGCCCGTTATTCTTTGGGGATGTCATAGTCGGTCTATCTTCTCATACGCTCCATCTCTTCGTCACGGAGCATCTTCTCGTTCAGTTTTTCCTGCATTTTGTCAAGGAAATAGGTGCGACTCTCGTTCTTCCGGCGTTTGATGTCGATGTAGAAACGGTAGCAGTCCTTTGATTCCACACCGAATATCTTGTACAGAAGTGGGGCAAGCTGTTTGAGCGGCATATTGCCGTTGTTGATACAGCCCATCTCGTTGATGCCGTATATCAGCTCCACGAGGTCGATGGCGTTGCCTGTCCATTGCAAGGGTGAGGCGGTATTATCGTTTGTGTTGTCGGTGGATGTTTGGATAGGGATTAGTGGCGGCACTTGGGGAGCGGCAAGAAACTTCTGCATCTTCCTTACGAAAGAGAGAGCCTTGCTGACATAGTTGGCTATTTCCTTCTTTTCTTCGGGAAGGTTATGCACGGGATGATGCTGTAACTCGATTTCGATGTAAGCCAATGCGATGATGGTCCGGTTCGTGTCCGGGCTGCCGATACACAGTTCAATCACTTGGGTGGCGAAAGCCGTGTATGCTTTTTCCATATTGCAGTCCCCGGCTTCGTTTATCCGGCGGAAGAAATCGGTTTCCGCCAATAAAAAATAATTCATGTCCTGTCAATTTTGAAATTTTACACTCTGTTTTCGGTATGCGCACATGAATAATATTGGCAAAAATCGCGACCAAAAAGCAAAAAATCCGGCACGGTCTTTACAACGTACTGGATTTCAGTGAAATAAAAATTGATATTTTTTATCCGCCATGAATTGTGGTAGCCTTAAAATGTTTTTTTTCAGAACATTGCTTTATTAAACGGATTATAAAAGTGTTCTTCTATGGAACATTTCGACTATTTCCCGGATTCCATACGTGTATAGATGCTCCGGCATACTCCGTTGGAAAAACTCTTTTGTGAGGAGAGTGTCCAGCGTACTTCAGGTAGTGCCGACTTGAAGAAATGCCGTCCTGTTCCCGATATGAAAGGCACGGTATATAGGATAATCTCATCCACCACCCGCATACGCAACAGCCCGTTGATATAGTCCGAATTGTCGGGAGTGGCTTCTGCGAGATAGCAGATGTTGGTATTGTCTTTCCGCCATTCGTCCAACATGGAGATGGAGTAGTCCGGCGTGACATGGTAAAGCGCGTTTTCCCTTATTTTGTCAATATCGCAGCGGTCAAGGCGTAAATCCTCATACGCTTTGCCATATAATTCTGAAGAATGACACCCGTCTATCGTGAGGACGGCGAGAATCTGAACTTTACCCATAGTCTTTTCCTTTCGTTGGGCAAGGAGCAAAAAAGTAGCGTGCAATTCACACTACTTTCAAGCGACGGCTCTGGTAAAGCCTTTTACGGAGAGTACGTGAATGCACGCTATGCGTAGGCATAGCATAAGCATCACGCAATCGTCTCCGTAGTGTCAATTTACCAGATTTTCGCTCGAAACGCCTTGCGGTCTTATGTTATATATCGGCGGCGAAAGGCTCCCCAATCACCGTTTACCTTCAAATGTTCATGCAAAGATAGCTAAATTCAGTGAATTACCGGCTATGATTGCCTGAATTTGTATTTCAACCCATACTCTTCCAGCTTGCTGTATAGCGTTGTACGTCCTATTCCGAGCAGTTCGGCGGCAATCTTGCGGTTCCCGTTCGCCTGCTTTAACGCACGTAAAATCCGTTCCTTGTCTTCTACGTCGTTGCGTAGGGCGAAGCTGACGGGTGAAGTCGGTTTCGTCACGGCAAGTTCCAGATGTTCTTTCGTGACAAGTCCGGTCTGCGCCTGCAACACCGCACCCATGATTTTCTGTCGAAGCTCACGGACATTGCCCGGCCAAGCGTGGGTCAGCAATGTCTTACGGGCCTCTCCGTCAAATCCAATAACGTCACATTCCAGTTCTTTGTTCGCAATCTCTCGGAAAAACTCAGCCAACGGCATGATGTCCTCCTGACAGTCGCGCAACGGCGGAACGGTTATCTCGAAGTCATGCAGACGATATAACAGGTCTTGTCGGAATCGTTTTTCATTCACAGCTGTCTCCAGATCTTCGTTGGTGGCGGCGATAATACGGACATTGAAACTTTTATCCGTCTTATCACCTATCGGGCGGTATCTTCGTTCCTGTATAGCTCGGAGTAACATTTGCTGGGTTTCCGGTGCAAGGTTACCAACTTCGTCTAAGAACAGCGTACCACCTTCCGCCTCGTGAAAATAGCCTTTCTTGTTGTTGTCCGCACCTGTGAACGCTCCTTTGACGTGTCCGAAGAAAGCCGATGGCGCAAGTTCTTTGGTGAGTGAACCGCAGTCCACCGCGACGAACGGTTTTCCTGCCCGTTTGCTTTTGTCGTGCAGTTGGTGTGCGATATGCTCCTTACCAGTGCCGTTCTCGCCGAATATCAGCACGCTCATGTCAGTGGGAGCCACCAGCCTTATTCGTTTCATGATAACTTGAAATGCCGAGCCGTCACGAGAAAACACCGGCATACGTTTTCTTCCGATACTCCTTTCTTTTAATAGGGTACGAAGCAGAGGGACGAGTTTGTCCTCCACAAGTTGTTTGGGTATGTAGTCCAACGAACCGAGTTTCATGCTTTCCACTGCCGTATGCACTTCGGCATAGTCGGTCATGATGATGAACGGTTGCATCATGCCTTCCTTGCGCATCCAGCGCAATAGATCGATGCCATCGCCTTCAGGAAGACGCAAGTCTGAAACTATGATGTCGTTTTCTGTCGCTTGTAGCAGAAGTTTCTTTGCTGTCGAGAGGTGGAAAGCCTGCACGGTACGGAATCCCTCCCGTGCCAGCAGGTTGCAGACAAACTCACAATATACGATATTGTCCTCCACCACGATGATTTTTGTCTTATCCATTTTCGTATTTTCTCCTTTCTTCTTTTGCCAGTCGGATGATTTCTGAACCTTTATTCAGTACGGCAGTCACGGCATTGTGTAATGCCTCATTATCGGGAACGGCACTTCCACGAAGTAGTTTATAAAGTTCTCTTAGTGGCTGGTCGGCACGGAGTATCTCCCACGAACTTCGCAGGTGGTGTGTAAGGGCATCCAGTTCCTGAAGGGCGTGCCGCCGTTCTGCATCCCTGACCGACTGCATTTCCTTTTCAGTTTCCGCTATCAGCTTCTCCAGCATGACTGATTCATTGCCATAGGACAGCAGGGTGGAAAAGTTCGGTTTTTCGTCCCATGTGCCTTTCTGGGCGCATTTGTCTGAAACCTCCAACAGTTCCGATATGGAGAAGGGTTTGAACAGGCATCCGGCGAATCCACGTTCGATAAGTTCTTCCTTGCTGCAACTGCCCGAAGCGGTTGCTACCACTACCGGGATAGCCCTTGAGTTGCCCACATTGGAGGTGCGCAGAAGCTCCAGCAACTCGAAGCCGTTTATTTCCGGCATATTCAGGTCAGTAAGCAGCAGGGCGTATTCCTTTTTCCGTATCAACTCCATCAGCTTCGCCACATCGGTGCTGGTGTCACAGTGTATTCCTTCCTGTGCATACATTTCTTTCAGCATAAGTAGCAACACCTCATCATTGTCAATGGCAATAACATCGTAATGCCTTTCTTCGTGACGAACATGCTTTTTAACCGTTTGTTTTGGCAGTTCTTCGGCAGGATGTGCGGGTATTTCCACCGTGAAACGGCTTCCCTTGCCTTTTTCGCTTTCCAGCCGGATAGTGCCGTCAAGCATCGCCACAATACGCTGTACGATTGACAATCCTAATCCGAAGCCGTCTTTTGTGGCTGCGTTTGACAGTCGTTCAAACGCGCCAAATACCCGTCGTTGTTCATCTTCGGTCATGCCTGTTCCCGTATCTTCAACGACAAGTTTCAACATACCGTTATCATAATCCATTGTCAGGGATACACTGCCGTTATCAGTGAACTTCATAGCGTTTGACAGCAGATTGTTCCCGATTTGCAGAATACGATCCTTATCGGTCAGGACAACCGCATCCGTTCGGTTCTCTATGGTCAAAGTCAGTCCCTTGTTCATGGCGATAGGTATAAACTCCATTTCAAGAATATGCGTAATTGCTGAAATCCTGCATGGAGATATATTGGGTAGCTCTTTACCGTTGTCCAGACGGAAGAAGTCAAGTAGTGTGTTAAGCATCCTACGCATCCGATCGGAGGATTGCTGTATATTTTGAATGTATATCCCTATTTTATCGGTGTCGCGTTCTTTGTCCATCAACCCAGCATATCCGGTTATCGCCGTCAGCGGTGTACGCAACTCGTGGGTGATGGTATGCACAGCTTTTTTGCGAGAGATAATCAGTACCTTGTTTTGTTCCACAGATTGTTTCAGTTGTCCAATTAAGTCTGTCGTTTCTTTTTTATATCGTTTGATACGATTGGCATTCCGATGGATAATGATATATGAAATTACCAAAAGCAGAAGGACAAATCCTGTCAGACCACTTATCTGCATAAATGATTGCTCACGCATGACAACTATTTCTGTTTCACGTTTTTGCAGGTCGGCCTGTACTTTCTCATCCATCTGGCGGATTAGGGCTTGTAGTTGTCGGTTAAGTTCCGCGTTACGGGCGGCAAGGCTATCGGCGTGTTCCGACAGACGGCGGCTTTGCGCCTGTTGTTCGGTTCTCATATTCCGGTTAAAGGAACGGTGCATCGTGGTAGTCACAGTTGGTTTCGCTTCTTCCTTTTTGCCGAAGATGCCCAAGAATCCTTTTCGTTTAGGTTTCTTGGGTTGTTCTTGCACACTTTTCTGCGCGATTACGGGTACTTGACGGGGTATCTTATCGTTGATGGCATGTTGCTGTTCAAGTATCTGCACGATTTGGCACATCTGCCGTTCCTTATCTTCGAGAAGATGGCGTACGCTGTCTATACGCTCTGCCGGATAGGTAGCTTTGAAACGGCAGAGCATACTGTCCATTGCCATACGCTGTGCATGGTAATGTTCGATATCTTTATCGTTCCATTCCAGTATTGTTTCACCAAATAGAGAGAATTTTATCATTTGAATATTGATATTGTTTATCTCTTTTCGGAACTCGTCTATTTTTTTATTGTCAAGTTCTAATGCTTCTATCTCCTGCCATTCATAGAAGCTATTATATGCTATACATCCGATAAGAACGGAGATAAGTATATACCCCAACCGTTTTGTCTTATAGAAATTCCTGGATCGTTCCATTATTTTGATGATACTGATTTTTCAAACATGAATAAAAGTTTATCCTTTTCTTCCATACGGGTATTATCAGAATAACCGCCTTTTGTTATTTGATACCCACACGGCTTAACCATAAAAGTGCCTAAGCCTTTAGTGTATGAACTTACTTCTGAGGCATAGTCTTTACTTGTATTTAATGGAACTTTCCCTTCAATAAGACACCACTCATTATTACAACTGATACCTTTAATCTCAGACATCATTTTTTGCAGATCTGTAATAGCTTTGGAACTTGCTACTTGTGGTATCTGTAACTCAAAATAGAGCATCGGTTCGAGAATATCCACTCCTGATTGTTGCAAAGCCAACCTGAAGACATAAGGAGACAATTGTCTAAAATCGGCAGGGGTACTTATCGGACTATAATAAAGGGCATAAGTAAAGGTTACTTTCAAATCCGTCACTTCCCATCCATGCAATCCCGATTGGCAAGACATACGGATTCCTTCAAAAACGGCATTTTGAAAAGAATGGTTCAGATAACCAAAGGAGATTTCACTTTCGATTTGCAACCCTGACCCTATCGGTAAAGGTTCAAGAGTCAGTCCTATGGAGGCCCAGTAAGGGTTGGGAGGGACTTCGATATGGATAATCTTATTCACCTTCTTTTTAGGTCGTTCTTTGTAGATAGTCTTGATTTCATCAAAATGGGCCTTTACGGAGAATCGTTCTTCCAGCAATGTTTGTATGATTTCTTTTTGGGTTAAACCATATAACGAGATTTCCAATTCATCACTATATGAATTTATGGAAAAGGACAGAGACGGGTCTTCAATAAACAATACATTTAGAGCGGATATCAACTTGCTTCTCTCTTCGGGCTTGTCTGGTCGGACAGAAGATTTGAGGGCGGGATGCTGATGAGATAATCCTTGAATCAGACAAGGTTTAACACCTAAATAATCTCCGATTCTTAATTCTTCTATATCTTCTATAATTGCGATATCATTAGCAACCACTTCATCAACATTTATCTCTTTGCCCTGATAAATGGTTTTTAGATTTTTAATCTTGATGAATTTTTCAGAATCATTGACTTTTATAACGGTTCGAAGTCTCAGCCTTCCGTCAATAATTTTTAGAAAACTTCTTTTATGCCCTTTGGGGTCATGTTCTATTTTATAAAGATAAGCTGAAAGTCTATTGGGGACTGATGCCGGAGGAAATATAAAAGAAATGATGGCGTCTAACAACTCATTGATGCCAATATTGCACATTGCTGATCCATGCAAGACCGGATAGGCTTTGGCTTTTGCCACAAGAGCGATTATCGCATTCCAATAATCTGCCGGTAAGATTTCTTTATCCGCCAAATATAGTTCTAATATATCGTCGTCATGGTTGCATACAAATTCTTTGTGTTCTGCCCTTATATCTGTTGGGGTGCAAATCGGGTAAACGACTCCATCGACAACCGTTTGCATAAACAAGACGTCTTGCGACAGATTTGTTTTTATGTCCAGATATAAACGCTCAAGATTTACGCCGGCACGATCAATCTTATTGATAAATATAATTGTCGGGATTTGCAGTTTTTGCAAAGTCTTGAACAGCAACTTTGTTTGTGCTTGTATGCCTTCCTTTGCCGATAATATGAGGACTGCACCATCAAGCATTTTGAATGTCCGCTCCACCTCTGCAATAAAATCCATGTGTCCCGGAGTGTCAATGATATTGCATTTCACACCATTCCAAACAATAGATGTCGTAGAAGCCCGAATAGTAATTCCTCTACGTTTTTCTATATCCATAGAGTCTGTTATGGTGTCACCTTTATCAACACTGCCGCGCTTTTCCGTTGCTCCGCAGGCAAATAGCAGATTTTCGGTTACGGAAGTTTTTCCTGCATCAATGTGAGCAAGAATTCCTAAATTTATAATGTTCATTTGATTAAGCAATAATATACTACAATAGATGCATTGCCGAAACGCACCTTTTAATACCTCCTCGTAGCATGTAGAAAACTACAGGATTCTTAACTCGTATTAATATGTATATTATTACTGCCGCATAATTGAACGCAAATTTACGAAAAAAAAGTTCCCTGACAAAAGCACAAAGAACTTTTTTAAACTTTTTTAATCTATACGTATTTTTATTTGGTATTATTAATTTGTTATTTGATGATGAGGGCTATTCATATAAATGTAGGTTAAATTTTTCTGACCATTTCAAACTGTTGTCCTTTTGGGGTAAGTCCTAATGATGACAAGAAACCAGTGACTGATTCACAATCGCAATCAACATTAGTAAATTTGAGTACATCGCTTTGAAAATGACTGACAGCACTTTTAAGCAAAGACTTGCCTATTCCTTTACGCCGGTAATCTTTTGCAACTGCGAGGGATGAAATATCGCCAGATGCCGGTTCAAAGATAACAAATCCGACAAGTTCTTCTCTTTCATAAGCTCCCAATATGTCCAAATTGTCGATTCCGCGTTCCAGTGAAGCCCTGTCATTTTGCCATGAAGGATGAAAATCGAACCAGGCCGTTTGGTTAAGGCAGTTTTTTAAATCCGATGGGAGTATGCGACATGCGGTATGGTTTACTTGCAATACAGGAACAATATCGCTCAGTTTGGCAGAGTAGTAGTTGAAATTTCTCTGTGTTTCAAAGCCTAATTTGCGATATATTTTTATTGCTTTGTGATTGTGTTGCAAAACTTCCAGTACATATTGCCGAACTCCTTGTTGACATATCAATTCGAGGCTGAAAGTGAATATTTTTTGGGTTAGGTGTAATCCCCGGAATGAAGGTACGGTTCCCGTCCCTGTGTCATAGGCAGTCAAGATGTTGTTGTACATGCCTGTTCCGTTAAGCACAAAAGAAATCAGCCGTCCTTCGAAAAATACTCCGAAAGATAGTTGTGGATTGTATCCTCGTCGGTCGAGCATGCGTCGCAATTCATCCGCATTCAAAGAGAAATCATAATCTTTGAATGCAGATGAGAATGCCGCATACAAATCTTTGAAAGAAACGGACTCTAAAGAATGAATGATGATTCCCATATCGGACGGTGTTATGTGTTTGGATTTTCATCACTATTCTCTACGGGTAAACCGTGCTGTTTGAGAAAGCTGAGCTTATCCCAATAACCTCTTTGGAAAACTATTTTATCGTTTTGCACATGAAAGAATCCGCATCCTCGCAACCCGAGCGGATCTTTCCATTCCATGATAGCCCATTCTCCATCCTCGAATATATGCTCAACAATACAAACCATTTTTGAGGTTGCAAATTCATTTACAAACATTTCATGGATAGCTGTTTTTCCTATAACTGGGGTGTTTGCGACTTGATGGTTTATGGCATCCTGAGCGTATAAGTTTGCCAAAGCGACTGCATCGGCGGCGTTGAAGCAGTCAATCCATTTTTGTAGTATCTCTTTTGGCGTCATATTTTTCGTATCTTTTATTCTTTAATATTTAATTGTTGCTTTTTCCTCTATAAGTTAGAATTAGACATTTTTTCTAATTCCTTTTGGAAGGATCATCAAAAACAAAATTAGTATTTTTTTCTGTTTTACTGATGATTCTGTAGAAATATTCTCGTTCATATTATTGTGTCATAAGGAATGTGTCAAATAAAGCGGTTTCCACATTACAGCTTTATGGTAAAATGAGTTTAACCAACTACATAACGCAATCTGTTGTCGGTGCTGTTATCTATTTCCCATTCGTATTCTATTTAGCCCCTTATTGTGGGTATGCAGCAAGTTATCTTATCGAATTCATTCTCTTTGGGAGTCAAATATGGTTGTGCAAATGGTGGCTGACAAAACATAAACAAGGTTAGTTGGAATGTTTTTGGTATAATGTTTATAAACATAAATCAAGAAAGAGCAAATAAATTTAATAGAGGCTGCCCAAAAAGAAAGAAAGTCTTGCAATCACTCTCCTACAGATACTTGCAGAGGGGATATGATTTACTTTTAGACCTTTTGGATAGCCCCTATTAATATTTCTTGAATTCAAATCACAGAGAAGTGAATAGACAGTATTACCCGACAGAGCAACTACGACAAAGCAATGCCATCAAAAAAAATGACAGCACACACAAAGCATAGACTGATTGTCTTGCCCTAAAAGATTGATTGGAATTTATTCAGGACTGCCTATCACTTAGATAGAAGTCCAAGGTCTGCTGAAATACATAATTCAAAAATTGAAATTGCTTGACTGCAAATTTAGTAACTTTATGCAACAAATTAACGAGAAAGATGAGAAAATGAAAGCCGACCGCATAACATCACCTATACGCAAGCAGGGGGTTCGTGCTTCGTAAGACAGGAAAGTGGTAAATTTAAAGTTCAGTTCATCGTAGGTAGCTTAGTGGTAAAAATCCCTGCCTGCGTATAGCTGCAAACCGTTATGCGGCAGCTTAAAAAAAGACGACACCAAACCAAAAAAATCATCTTGACAACCACCCGACTTTGAACTACGAAGGATGAAATTTTTCAGGGACAACTTCCAGCATTTCCAAAAAACAGTTTAACCATTGACTTGGAGACAAACAAACAATTTGAGCATTAAGGTTTAAACCGAATTTTTCCGAAATTGACCTGACCTGACTTTTCCTGAAAATCGACTTTAAAGCTGTTTTTACAGATAAATCAGGTTTCTCTAACAGACAGGAAATAAATGCTAAGTATTTGGCTTTAAACTTAAAATCAAAAAATAAGTGTTTTCTTTTAATGTTTAACAGGGCTGATTTGACAGTTGGCGGTGGCAAGAAACTTTCAGGACCTACCTCATAGACAAGTTTCAAATCAAAAAAAGTATGATAGAAAACGGTATATGGATTGTAAAGCTTCCTCGAAAATAACTTTTGTGTAGGTTCTAATTGAAGGACAATGGAACCTCCCAGAAAATTTCCAAGACTCTCAAACATCAGGATTTTGAAAATATCGGAAGTAATGCCATAAGGAATATTTGACACCACTTTGAAAGGAAATTTCGGAACTGCAAAATTCCTAAAATCACAACCGACAACTTGAACATTTCGGGCATCAGAAAATAATTTTCGTAAATGTTCAACCAAAGCTGTGTCGTTTTCAATAGCAACAACATTGTTGGCGATTTTTAATAAATGAACAGTAAGAAACCCCTTGCCTGCCCCAATATCTAAAACCGTATCCTGATTACTTATATTTGCTTGTCTTATTGCATCTTTTATTAGCACTTTATCAATAGTAAAGTGCTGACCCGTAAAACGAACGGGCAATTTCTTTTTTGTCATTAGTAACTTCTTACAGGTGAATACTTCTTGAGTTCAACCTTAATTCCGCAACACTATAGTTTAACATTATTTATAAGTGCCTGAGCAACAAAAAGTTGCCCAGGATTTTGCCATGTCAGAATTTTCACTTCGCTTAGTGTTGCGAAAAGAAGACAAGCAAAACTCTAATATGACATGGCAAAGATACAAATAAAATCTGGGAAACTCACTCCTTTTGGAGGAATTTTTTCTATTATGGAGCAATTTGATGCTCTTTTAGCTCAAACCATAGATTCCACCTTGGGATTGAGATGCACTATGTTTGGTTATCAATATAGCGAAATTCTACGCTCTCTGATGTGCGTATATCTTTGTGGCGGCTCATGTATTGAGGATGTTACAACTCACTTGATGAAACATTTGTCTCTTCATCCAACTCTTCGCACTTGCAGCGCAGACACCATATTGCGTGCTATCGAAGAACTGACTTGTAAGAACATCACCTATAAATCTGCTTCTGGCAACTCCTATGATTTCAATACTGCAGACAAGATGAACTGCTTATTGATCAAAGCCCTGCTTGCTACTGGTCAATTGAAATCCGGTCAAGAGTATGATTTTGACTTTGACCATCAGTTCATTGAAACAGAGAAGCATGATGCAAAACCAACCTACAAGAAGTTCCTGGGCTATAGTCCAGGTGTGGCAGTCATTAACGACATGATTGTCGGTATTGAAAATAGAGACGGCAACACAAACGTGCGCTTCAACCAAAGAGAGACTTTGGAAAGAATCTTCAAGCGACTGGAGGCATCAGAAGTATATATATCCCGTGCCCGCATGGATTGCGGCTCATGCTCGGAGGAAATCGTAGATATGGTAGAGGCTCATTGCAGGCATTTTTATATTCGTGCCAACAGATGCTCTTCCTTCTACGATTCCATGTTTGCCTTGACTGGATGGAAAACTGTTGAAATCAACGGTATTGAATTTGAGCTGAATTCCATCCTTGTTGAGAAATGGAAAGGAAAACCGTATCGTCTTGTCATACAGAGACAAAGGCGAATAGATGGAGACCTTGACATTTGGGAAGGCGAATATACCTACAGATGTATACTGACTAACGATTACAAGTCGAGTGCAAGAGACATCGTGGAATTCTACAATCTTCGTGGTGGCAAGGAACGCATCTTCGATGACATGAACAATGGCTTTGGCTGGAATCGATTGCCAAAATCGTTCATGGCACAGAATACTGTATTCCTGCTTATGACAGCTCTCATCAGAAACTTCTACAAAGCTATTATGCAGAGATTGAAAACCCATGAATTTGGATTGCGTGCCACCAGCAGAATCAAGACCTTTGTTTTCAAGTTCATCTCTGTTCCTGCGAAATGGATTAAGACATCACGTAGGCATGTATTGAATATTTACTCAGACAACAATGCTTATGCCAACCTGTTCAAGACAGACTTTGGTTAAAGACCATGCTTTTCTGGTTAAACCAGCGTATTACCTCAAGTCGCTTTATGGGGTAAGGGGATTTTGTGTCTGCGACATTTCTGTTGTGCAAGAAATATGTACAATAAAATGAATTTTGTCGCTTTGCAAGCAAAATCCCACTAAACCCTATAGGTTGCGGATTTTATATAAAATTCCTAATTTTAAATTTTTATCCCTTTCGATCGGTTTTTATTCTTTAACTGAAAACCCGGTCGTCCGATGATGACATGGTCGCCAATGATGTTGCCCGTTGGATTTCGCTCATTCACCGGGCTGCGTATCTGCGGTGCATCATCAGTTTGTTGTGGCGATATGCTCCGTACACCTTCCGAAACAGGCTTGACCTCCTGTCCATCCTTTTCTTTTTCGTCGGCTTCCTGCGTAGGCGGCGCAAGTTCCAGCTGTATCTTTCGGTCAAGTGCGGCAAGTTCGGACTTAAGCTGTTTCAGTTCGTCCTCCTTTTTCCATACCTTGCCCGCTATCTCCTGCAACTGCGGAACTTCCTTTTCCAGCACCTCGTTCTTTCCCTTGTACTGGTCGATTATGGACGGAATCCGCTCCAATGCGTTCAGGAAATTACGTGCGGCGGCTACCGAATCAGCCATCGCCAGATGCCCGTTGTTGTAGGTGTACTTGTAGTTTCCCTCCACCACGAAGCGGTTATCGGTAAACTCCAGCCCCTCTTTGAGTATCCTCTCGCTTACCACCTTTATCGGAAAGCCGTAAAGTTCCCCGACAGGCTTGTACAGCCCGCCCGTAGTGGCGTTCTTGGCTATCTCCTGCAAACGCTTTCCGATAACCTTTTCATCGGTAGAATCCACGCCGTCCACCTTGACCGCATTCAGGCGGTTGCCCTCCTTGTCCGTCTGCACAACGGAAAGAAAGCGGTTCCAATCTTCCGTCATGGCTTCGATGACAGCCGTGTTGTTACGCAGTTCCCCCGTCTTGGCTTCCAGCTTGAACTCCGAATCGCGCTTGCCCTTGTTGAACGACTTGCGTTCCCCTTCAAGCGATGCGATACGCTTCTCCAGTTTCGCCTTGTCCAAAAGGTCGGTATTGCCGGAGAGCAACGCCATGTACTCCGAGAAATTCATGCCCGATTTCTCGTCCATCGCCCCCTCGTCGATGGTACGCGCGCCCATCGCCCCGCTTTTAAGCTGCGAGATGAACGTCTGCTTGCAGTGCAGCAGGTTGAACTTGTAGCTGTCCAGCGACTTTTCCACCGCGTAGATGATGACATCCACATTGTTCCCGGCAAAATGCTTGGCAATCTCGTTGCCTGCCCTGACTCCCCGTCCGTCACGCTGTTGCAGGTCGGACGGTCGCCAAGGCGTATCCAAATGATGGATGGCGACACACCTTTTTTGCGCATTCACGCCCGTTCCGAGCATGGAGGTGGAACCGAACAGCACGCGCACCGTTCCGGCGTTCATGGCGTCTATCACCGCCTTGCGCGCCTTGTCGGTCTTGCACTCCTGAATGAAGCGCACCTCGCTTGCCGGTATGCCGTAGTCCTCCGTCAGCTTCCGCTTTATCTCACTGTACACGTTCCACCCGTCGCCCGGCTGGTACGTCCCCAGATCCGAGAACACGAACTGCGTGCCTTTCTGCGCGTCGTATTTATGGTAATACTCCGCAATCGTCTTGGCACAGTGGGAAGCCTTGTTGTCGGGGTGGTCTTCGTAGTTCGGGTCTATCATGCGCATATCGAGAGCCATCTTCCGTGCGTAATCGGTGGCGATCAGCATCTTTGCCTTCTCTTCCGTTTCCGACAGGGGCGGTCTACCGAGCAGCGTGGCGTCGCCCGTCTTGGCGAACTGCATCAGTTTTTGAATGAAGTCCTCCTGCTCCGGCGTGGGCGGTATATGGTGCAGTATCTCGTTCTTGTGCGGACGATCCACACCCACATCCTCTGCCGTGCGGTAGTCGGTTATCTCGTTGTAGAAGGCGGCAAGCTCCGGCACTTTGATGAAGTAGCGGAAACGCTCCTTCTGCACCACGTTGTTCGTCACGTTGAACTCGAAATCGGTCGTCTTCTTGGCGAAGATAGCCGCCCATGCGTCAAAGCACCGGATATCCTGCCGTTCCAGTTCCTTCGGGCGCAGGTACTTGAAGAGCAGGTACAGTTCCGTCAGCGAGTTGCTGATGGTCGTGCCGGATAGGAACGTCGCCCCCAAGTCCTTACCCGTGCGCTCTTGTATGGTGCGGATGGCAAAAAGCATATTCAGGGCTTTCTGGCTTCCTTCCGAGTTGCCCAAACCAGCCACACGGTCATGCCGCGTGTTGAAAGTCAAGTTCTTAAATTGATGCGATTCGTCAATAAAAATATGGTCGATGCCCATCTGCTTGAAGTCCACCACGTCGTCCGTGCGCGACTTGATGGCGTGTTCCACCTTCTCCAGCTTCGCTTCAAGGTTGTGCTTGCGCTTTTCCAGACCTTTCAGCATCGCCCTCGATACGTTCTTGCCCTGCTGCCGCAAGACTTCGAGGTTTTCCTCCACCGTGTCAAGCTCCGCTTGCAGGATGCGCTGCTGCAACTCCGGCGACTGCGGAATCTTGCCGAACTGGTCGTGCGACATGATGACGCAATCATAGTCGTTGTTCTTGATGTTGTTGAAGAAACGCACGCGGTTGGCGGTCGAAAAGTCCTTCTCCGAGGCATAGAGAATCCGCGCGTTCGGGTATGCCGCCTGATAGGTGGCGGCAATCTCCGCGACATTGGCTTTCAGCCCGATAATCATCGGTTTGTGCGCCAAGTTCAGACGCTTCATCTCATGCGCTGCAATGCACATTATCAGCGTCTTGCCTGTACCGACTTCGTGGTCGCAGATGCCACCGCCGTTCTGTTTGAGCATCCAGACGCAATCCATCTGCGACGGATAGACGCTCTTGATACCCCTGCTTGCCAGCCCTTTGAGGTTGAGGTCCGGAAAGGTCTGGTGTGAGCCGTCATATTTCGGGCGCACGAAACAGTTGAACTTGCGGTTGTACATCGTCGTCAGCCGTTCCTTGAACTGCGGCGACTGCTCTTCCAGCCATTCCGAGAACCCGTTACGGATTTCGTCAATCTTGGCGTTGGCGAGCTGTATGCCCTCGCTGTCGCGTACCTTGATGTCGTTTCCGTGTTCATCCTTTCCTATGGACTTCATCATATCCGGGCAGGTGTTATGCAGGGCGTGTTTCAACAGGTGCATGCCGTCATAGTTCCGGTAATAGCCCTTCACTAAAAACTCGTCCGTGATTTTCATGGTGCGGTAGCCGCACGCCACCGAAAATTCGTCCATGCTTGCGGAGTAGGCGATTTTCACGTCCGTGTCAAAAAGACGGCTCATGTAGGCGGCATATACGCCCGTCGGAATCCAGCGTTCCCCGAAATTGAAGTCGAGGTCTTCAAAAGCGATGCGCGGCGGCTCGGCTTCTTTCAGAGCCTCCAACGCCTGCTTCACTTCCGGCATACGCCCGTTTTCGGGGTTGTCGCCCATCCATGCCTCGATGCGTTCCGCCTTCTCTATCACGTTCCCGGCGATGAACCTGTCCTTTATCTCGTAACCGGTTACGAGCGGGTTGTAGAAGATGCGTCCTTTGAGGGCGTCAAGCAATCCCTCCTCCGTACTGTCGGTTATCTCCCGCATATAGTCGAGATTGACCGTGCCGAACTTGTTGAGCGATGCGGAGAGTGCCTCTTCGGGAGAGCTTACGTTGGCATGGCTCTCTACCGAGAAGGAAACGGGACGCTCGAAAATGTCCGCCTTGACGAACCTGCCGTCCTCCGCACGTTCCAGCGAAAGGATGTCGCGTCCTCCTGCATCCATCACCACCAGTTTCACGTTCTGCTTGGCGTTGAGGTTGCCGTAGCGCATGACAAACTCGTCATAGCAGGTGTTCAGATGCTCACGCCACTGCGGGTTTTCCTCGCGCCTGTTCGATTCATAACGGTACAGACGCTCGTATGCGTCACGGAGCGACACATACAGCAACGCCTTCTCTTTCTGATAGCCTGTCAGTCCAAGCGGCTGGAATGTCGCGCCGTAAGGCGTGATGTCTTTCAGATAACCGATGTTACGACGCCCACTGTCAGCCACTAACGAGCCTTCACGCAAGTGCATTTCCGGCGTGCGGTGGTAGGGACGCGGCGTAAGGTCGGGTACTTCCTCCTTCGGCTTTTCCGTTTCAAATTCAGGGAATAGTGAAGTGGTTGCTTTCTCACTTTGGCTATTGTCCGTAACAGGAACGGGAGTTGCTTCCAGCTGTGCTTTGGGTTGTTTTGCTGCTTCCTTTTGCTCCGCTTGGTTACCCGACGAAGGCACAAAGGCTGGATTCAGCGTGTCCTTGACACCCGACTTTTTCAGTTGTTCCTGTCTGTGCCGTTCCGCTTCAAGCCGTAGAGCCTTGCGCCGTTCCGGTGTCAGGCTCATCATCGTTTCGTAAAAACCGTTGATGGGCGGATTGGTTTCCCAATCCAGTGTTGCATAGATGTCGTCAGGGTCGCTTTGTTTCCCGGCATTTTCCGGTTTTGCCTCCTTGCTTTCGGGTGCAGGCTTGACGGATTCAACAGGAGATGCAGCCATAACCGGCGGCTTCGGTTTGGATGGTACACGCTTTGCCTTGTTTTCCTTTTTGGTTGCCTTTTTCTTTTTGGCAGGTTCTTCTATGGGCATACCCCAAAGGTCAAGCAGAGTGAGCTGAACGGCATTTGAATGATTCGTCTGGCGTGGCTCAATCTCCGGCTTCTCGTCTATGGATTGAGATTTCGGTTTCTCCGCTTCTGTGATAAAAACATTAGCGGTAGAAGTTGCCGCTTCCACTTTTGGAGACGGCTGTACTTCCACATTCATACTTTTATCCGTACTTTCCGTTTGCGTCGGATGCAGGCTATGTCTTTCGTAGAGTTCCCTGTTGAGTTGGTGCAGTTCTATTTTCAGATGTTCCCGTAAATCTTCCGCCAGTTGTACGGTATCGCCTCTGTGCATGAGCTTATAGGCAGGCTTTCCGTAAGGGTCGGTACTTTTGATCAAATCCGTGTGGGAAAGCGAACCGATGCTCCATACATACCCATTTACGGAAGTGCCGATAGGGGTCTGTTCTGTTTGCACAAAAAGTTTCTCATTATAATACCGTTCCCCGTTCTTTCCGCTGTTCTTTTGCAGGATAATCAAATCACTGCCCACCTCCGTACCCGCATTTTCTGTAAAAAGGTTGTTCGGCAGACGGGCAACGCCCACCAGATTGGCGTGGTTCATCATATACTCGCGTATGGGCGCATTGGTCGGGGCATCCAACACCCCCTGCGAGGTAATGAACGCCACGATTCCGCCTTCACGCACCGCATCAAGGCTTTTCAGAAAGAAATAGTTGTGTATCGTCTTGGATGCCGACCGTCTTGCCACGTCATGGCTGTTGGTAAATTCCGGGTCGAACACAGCCACATCGCCAAACGGGATATTGGAGATAGCCAGATCAAAATGGTTCATGAACGGCTTTTCAATTTTCTCGTACCCCTGTATCCTTACTTTCTGGTCGGAATGCAGGTGTCTCAATATCTTGCCCGTCATCAGGTCTTTCTCAAAAGCCATGATGTCCGCGTCCGGCTTGTTCTCTAATACGGCATCCACAAATGCGCCAACGCCTGCCGACGGTTCCAGTACCCGGTCGGGACGTATGCCGTGTTCATGTAGCACATCCGCAATAGTGCCTGTTATCTCCGGCGGAGTATAGAAAGCGGTCAGGACGGATTGCTTCATGGCATCCATGTACCGTTTATACTCCGTATCGTCTTTTGTATTCTCCCGTAGTAACTTGTGTAGTTCCACGGTAGGGGCAAACAGTTCGAGGTCGGATTTCGCCCAGTGGACGGCATCCGTCAGTTCCCTTTCAGGGTTCAGAATACATTTCAGACCGCCGAAACCGCAATAACGCTCCAACAAGAGCCTTTCGCGTGCGGTGGGGGTGCGTTGTTCCCTGTCAAGGACGAATGCCGTCCGTATCGCCTCGATGTTGTCCCGCAACCTTTGTTTGCGGTTAAACGCCATATTCCTCTATATAAAGGACGACAGCCCCCGTCAGCTCCGTGTAGAGCAGGTCGTAATCGGGCGACAGGGCGAAATTGTCGTCCGAGAGGTCATAAATGGAGAATACGTTTCCGACAAGTGGCAGCAGTTTTCGGGTAAAAGATTCAC
The DNA here is from genome assembly GCF_900128475.1 of Mediterranea massiliensis. Classification (GTDB taxonomy): domain Bacteria; phylum Bacteroidota; class Bacteroidia; order Bacteroidales; family Bacteroidaceae; genus Bacteroides; species Bacteroides massiliensis_E. Next base: position 588,648 of record NZ_LT635839.1, read on the forward strand.
GCTTCGCTTCCGGCACGTCATCGGAAAACTCGTTCTCTACGACTTCGCGCAGGATGGCGTACTTGGAGTAGTGAAGCCCCTCCAGCAGTGTGCGCATCGCCAGTTCCTGCGCACCATCGGCGGGATAGCCTTCAAGCCTTGCCCGTTCATACGTTCCGGCGGCACGGTCGACGCGTTCACGGATGAAGGCTTCGTCGGTCGCTTGTTCAAATTTGTTCGTTCTGAGATAGTCCAGCAGGTACAGACCGTAGTAGGAAAAGTCGGTCTGCCCCTCGTTTTTCTTCTTGTTGTTCATTACTTTGGAATTTAGTGGATTGGTAAATCATGACCGGGATAATTGTCTGAAAGGAGAAGAAAAAGGCACCCGGTATCCCTCCGAGTGCCACCACTAAATCCAAAGTATGAGTGTAATCCGGTATCGAAGAACAATTCATTACTCTGAACCAGTGGCAAAATTAATACTATTTCTTCCGTCCTGAAAATTTCTTGGCCGTTTTCCTTTCGGGGAACACGAAAGTCGTGTTGTAGTCCCCGTCAAAGGCAACCACGGCATCAAAGCTCTTGCCCTGCTTGCTCTTGAAGCCTTTGAGCAGTTTCGTGTGTCCGTCCGTGAGCAGGTCTTTGATTTCGTCGTCGGAGAGAGTACGATTCGCCTTCAGGCGGAACACGGGCAGCCCGCACTCCGCGTTGTCGCAGCGTACCACCTTGCCGTAGAACTGCATTGTGCCCGTTCCGCACTTGGGACACTTGCAGCCGGAATCCCTGCGGGCGAACAGTTTGTCGCACGAGAGCAGTTCGGATGTAATCTCCCGCGTGTACGCCTCTATCTCCTTGCGGAAGGTATCGGCAGGCAGTTCCCCGCGCTCGATGCGTGCCAGATCCTTCTCCCATTCGCCCGTCATGGCGACGTCGGCGATGCGCATCGTCTTCACGACCGAGTAGAGGGCAAGCCCTTTTTCGGTGGGTACAAGCGACTTCTTGCAACGTTCCATGTAACCGCGTTTGAAAAGCGTTTCGATGATGGCTGCACGGGTGGCAGGCGTGCCGATGCCACAATCCTTCAATGCCTGTCGCAGCACGTCGTCTTCTATTTCCTTGCCTGCCGTTTCCATTGCGGACAGCAGGGTGGCTTCGGTATGCAGCGGCTTGGGCTTGGTCTTTCCCTCCGTGATGGAGGTGGCTTTCAGTGCCAGCGTATCGCCCTCCTGCCAGCAGGGGATGGAAGTCTCCTCCTTGTCGTCCTCGAAATAGACGGCACGCCATCCGGCTTGTCTGATGACGCTGCCTTTCACCGTGAACTCCACTCCGGCACAATCCGCCGTGACGGTGGCGGTGTCCTTGACGCACTTTTCGGAGAATGCCTCCATCATGCGCCCGGCTATCATGTGGTAGATAATGCCGTCCTCTTTGGAGAGGAACAGCGGCTTCTCGCCCGTGACGAGCAGGGCGTGGTGGTCTGTGACCTTGCCGCCGTCCACGCTGCGGCGGGTGGGCGTGACGGGGACACCTACTTCGCCCGCCCATTCGGGAAGTCCGGTAACGAAGGATAGCAGCTTGGGGATTTCCGCGAACACGTCTTCGGGGATATAGCGGCTTCCGGTTCTCGGATAGGTGATGAGCTTCTTCTCGTAGAGTTTCTGCGCGATTTCAAGCGTCTGCTCTGCCGTGAAGCCGTGCTTGGCGTTGGCTTCCTTCTGGAGCGTGGTCAGGTCATACAGGAGCGGAGTTTCCTCTATCTTCTCTTTACGTTCGGCTTTTGTGACAGTGGCAAAGCCGGCTTCCTTTACCTTATTATATAGTGCTGTGGCAGGTTCTTTCTCTTTCCATTTCTTGGAAGATGAGAGTTTCACCTCTTCGCCGTCGCCTGTGTCTGCGGCGATATGAAGCTGCCAGTAGGTTTCGGGAGTGAAACGGCGGTTCTCCCAATAGCGTGCGCACACCATCGCCAGCGTGGGCGTCTGCACCCGTCCGACGGAGTACGTGCCGTGTCCGGCGGCGATGGAGAGTGCCTGCGTGCCGTTAATGCCCACAAGCCAGTCGGATTCGCTCCGTGCTTTGGCGGCAAGATAGAGGTTGTCATACTTGCTCCCTTCTTCGAGGTTGCGCAGTCCTTCGCGGATAGCCTTGTCGGTAAGAGAGCTTATCCAAAGGCGCACGAAAGGCGTGGTACATCCGGTGTAATGGTAGAGGTATCGGAAGATAAGCTCACCTTCGCGTCCTGCATCGGTCGCCACGATGATCTGTTCGCTATCCTTGAAAAGACGGCTGATGATTTTTATCTGCGACACCACGCCGCTGTCGGGCTTGTAGCCCTTATCAGTCTTTTCCTGACGGGGAATGAGCGTGAAGGTTCCGGGGATGACGGGCAGGTTGTCGCGGACGAAGCCGCGTATGCCGTAGCCGTCGGGCATGGCAAGCTGGACAAGGTGTCCGAATGCCCATGTCACGGCATAGCCGCCTCCCTCGAAATATCCTTCCTCTCTCTTTGTCGCGCCCACGATGCGGGCGATCTCACGTGCCACGGATGGCTTTTCTGCAATGATTGTCTTCATACTGATTACTTTTTTATGAATTGTTACTTTGGATTTAGTGGTGGACACGGGATGTTACATCTTCATGCCCTTGTTGTTTTTCTTCTGAGGCTTCTCCTGCTGCTTTTGCTGTTTGTCGTCTTTCGGAGCGGTCTGCCCTTTCTGCAACGGCTCTTTCAGGTTCTTGGTCGCCTCGTTGGTCTTTCCTTCGCTGTTCACCGCCACTTGTGTGCGGCTCTCGTTGGACGGGGCGACCTTCTGCGCGTTGTCGGGGTTGGTGTCGTAGCGGTACGGACGTCCCTTCTCCGGGTTGAACTTGATGTACATCGTGGCGTGGAAGCCTTGCTTGTCGGTTACGTTCTCCAGTTTGATGGCTTTGCCTGCCGCGTAATCGGCTTTCTGCTGGTCGGTGAAGTTCACACCGCTCCATTTGCTGACGGGGCGGATGCTGCCGTCGGCGTTCGTCCACGTGTTGCGGCGTTGCTCTTTCTGTGGGGCTGCGGAATTTTCCATGCCCTGAGCCTGTCCCTGCGTGGGATTGTTCTTGGCTTCCTGCGTCTGGGCGGTACGGGGCGACCTGCCGGTTCCCGGTACGAACTCCACGCCTCGCTGCTCTACATTCACTTGCAGGGTGGTGACGAACTTCCTGCCGTCGTTGCGTTCGATGAGTTTGTCGCGCACGGGCAGCCCGGCACGCAACATATCCTGTTCCTGTTTGGTGATTTCCGTCTTTCCGATGCGCTCCGGTATGCGTACCTTGCTTGCAGGAATATCCGTGATCTCATTCGTCTTGCGGTCTATGCTGATGAACGAGGGGATGATTTCACCCGTTTCCCTGTCCACGATGTCCACGACCCTGCCGAGGTTGCCCGTTTCGCGCAGGTTCTTACGGTCTTCGTCGGAGAACTTGTGTTCCTTGTACTCGTCGAGTTTCTGCTCCTTGCGGATGAAGTGCGGCACGAGGCTGACATTGCCTTCACCGTCTTTCTTGAAGGAAAGGCGGGCGTCCAGCTCAAAAGCCTCGCCGCCGAACTTGGGCGACACCTTTACCAAGTCGGATTTACCGTAGTTGAGCATCTTGGTCAGGTCGCCGGACTTTTCAAGGTCGTCACGTTTCACGCCCCATTTCTCTTCCAGCTCCTGCCAGTTGATTTTGCTCTCGTCGATGGGCTGGTAGCCCCGTCTGCCCTGCGCCTGCTGTGGGCTTTCCTGATTCTGTTCCTGTTTCTTTTCCATTTCTTCCTGTTTTTGTTTCGTTTGTTCCGTCTTTTCGGTAGTCTGCTCTTCCTTTACCTGCTTCTCGTAACCGGAGGTGTCCACTTTGTGGGGCGCGAGCAGTTCCTTGTTGGCTTCGGGGTCTTTCAGCAGGTCTTTCATCACCTCCATCAGTTTGTCGGCTTGGTCTGCCGCGACACGGTAGAAACCGAAGCGGCTGGGTTCCTTGCACTGCCGGAAGAAGTTTTTGAAGAAGTTGTCCAGCACATCGCCGTGGCGGTCGAATTGCAGGAAACTCTGCGCGTTCTCCGCTTTCGCGGGGGTGCGCTTGGGGGAGCCGTCGGCATTCAGCCCGGCTACCACGCTGATCTCGCCCGTCTTCTCGTCACGGACTATCAGCACGTCCTTTTCAGTTGTTTTCTTTGCCATTTGAAAAATGTTTTAATGGGTTATTTTTGAAAGAAATTATGGATACGAGCCTTGTAGAAGGCTATATCTTCTTTTTTGAAGTCCTTTACGTGTCCGGAAAGGAACGTCAGCACGTCCTCTTCGCTGTAATAGGTCTTTTTGCCGAGCGTCTTGTACGGCAACGCGCCGATGCTGCGGTAGCGTTGCAGGGTACGCTTGCTGATCTGGAGCAGCATACAGAGGTCTTGGTTGTCGAACATCCTGATACGCTCCATCGGGTTCGGGGCTTTGCCGGACGGCTGTAAGGAGAGCAGCAGTTCGTCTTGACGGTCGAGCCGTTCCATCAGCTTCTGCATCCAGCTCTCGAAATTGTTTCGGGTAAGCAGTTCCATACGTCACGTCCTCCTTCCTTTGGGTTTGTTGCCGCCCGTGCGCAGCGTATGGTTGCGTTTCAGTTCCGTAGGTGTTGCCGCATCCTCAACTATGGTGCAGTCCGCAAGCAGGCGGTCGATTTCTGACTGGCGGTAACGGCACTTGCCGCGTAGCACCACATAGCCGATGCGATGCTCGCTGCGCATACGCTGGAGGGTGCGGGTACTCACATTCAGCAGGTGCGCCGCCTCACGGGTGGTGAGCAACCTGTCTGCGGATTTTTCCTTTCTTTCGCCGGAAACGGCACGCACGTGTGCCGCTATCTCGGCTATCTGTTCCGTCAACGTAGTGAAGGCGGAACTTTCCATCGTTATTACTTTCATATTCAGTCCTTTCTTTTGGTTCCTGCGGCAAAATTCGGCAATAAACAAAAGGGGCTTTAACAGCTCACTACGTGTCTCACGTAAGATTTTTATTGGAAATGGCTCCGTAACCCGGACAGACGGCGCAACATACAGCCTTTCAGCGGGAAACGATATGTGTTCACGGGGGCGGCGTTACCTTTGCGGCAAATCTGAAATGTTTTGAATATGGAAATTGTATCTATCGAGAAAAAGACCTTCGAGATGATGGTGGCATCCTTCAACGCCCTCTCGGAGAAGGTTGCCGCCCTGAGGCGCAAGAGCGACGGAGGGCGGCTGGAAAGGTGGCTCACGGGCGAGGAAGTCTGCGGGCAGTTGAGAATCAGCCTGCGCACGTTACAGACGTTACGCGACAAGCGGCTTATCGGCTACTCGCAGATAAACCGCAGATTCTATTACAAGCCGGAAGAGGTCAGAAGGCTGATTCCGCTTATCGGTACGCTCTATCCCGGCGGCAGATAATCTTATTATTCACCCACTGAATCCGAAGTTATGATGAACGAGAACAACGATGTTTTTACACTGGAGGACGAGCCGCTTGCCACCGTAGTACAGAATATGCGCAAAGGCTCTAAATGGCTCTCCGCATTTTTGGAAAGTTACCGTCCGCCGCTGGACGGGGAACGTTACCTGACGGATAGGGAGGTGGCGGAGCTGCTCCGTGTGAGCCGCCGTACCTTGCAGGAATACCGCAACAACAGGGTGCTGCCCTTTATCCTTTTGGGAGGAAAGGTACTTTACCCCGAATCGGGATTGCGTGAACTGTTGGAGGCGAATTACCGAAAGCCGATGGAATAAAGGCTGCATGAAAACAAAAAAAGGAAACGGACAACCCCATCGGGGCTGTCCGTTTCCTTTTGTTTCGTCTATATATATGTTCAGCAATACCCGGCTTTTCCGTTCTGTATGAACATCACGTATGCCTGCCGCTTTTCTTTCGAGAGAGCTTTACCTACCAGCCACGTGCGGAACACGTGCGTGCAGTAGGTGTTCAATCTGAAAGCGACGGGGATGATAATCTCAAGCGAGTAAACATCCGCATACAGGCCGTTTTCAAGCTGAATGTAGCGGCATACCTCGTAGTCACTTAACACGTCCGCCTTGAGGATGGTTTTGATGGCGACGTTCACTGCCGGGACACCCGTGTGGAACAGTCCGGCGATTTCTCCAGCGGTCATCCATACATCGTTACCGGTTACGCTGACCGCCTTGTCCTCTATGATGATTATGTCACGTTTCATGGCTTCTCTGTTTTAGATGGTACAACCTGCAAATTCCTCGATTTGGTTCAATCTTGCGGCAAGGTTCTCCATGTCTTGATTGAGCTTCTCTTTGGTTATTTTCGCATATATCTGCGTTGTTTTTATGCTCTTGTGTCCCAGCATGGAACTGACCGTTTCGATGGGTACGCCGTTGGAGAGGAACACCGTCGTGGCTGCCGTGTGGCGGCTTTGGTGCCATGTAATATGCTTGGTAATGCCACAACGCTTGGCGACGGCACGGATTCCGGCAAGACACGTGTTGTAGTGGGGTACGGGGAATATCCTGCCGTTTTCGCACAGCCCACGGTATTTGTCGATGATGCGCTTCGCTATGTCGAGCATACGGATGTTGGACACCACACCCGTCTTCTGGCGGTTGATGTTTATCCACTCGTGTTCATCAAAGTAGGTGCGGATATTCTCTTCCGTGAGGTTGCGCATATCGGCAAACGACAAGCCCGTGAACGCACAGAATAGATATAAATCGCGGTACAGTTCCTGTTTCGCGTTCTTCAGTTTGCCTTCCATCAGCAGGCGGATTTCATCTTTCGTCAGAAAGCTGCGGGTTGTTTCCTCCTTCTTGATTTCATACTCGCGGAACGGGTCGCGCGTGAGCCACTCGTTGTTGATGGCGATGAACACCATCGTCCGAAGCGGGCAGACATACAGCCACACGGTGTTGGTGCAGCAGTGTTTGTCCGTGCGCAGAAACATTTCAAAATCGGAAATGAAAGCGGGTGTAAGCTCTTTCAGAGCAATGTCCTTCACGTGGTAGCGGATGGTGAGAAACTCTTGCAGGTGCTTGTAAACGGTTTTGTACTTGTCAAACGTGCCTTTGGATTTCATGCCTGCCTCCACCTGCTTGGCATAGTCCTCGTTGTGTTGCCGGAACACTTGCAACAGCGTATGGTAGCGGTGTTCCAGTCCGAGAAAGGCGTTTTTCACCTTTTCCGCAGTGACGAAGTTGTCACGCTCCATGATTTCCTGATAATGCTTGTTGATGCGCACGCGCATCTTGTCGAGCATACGGTTCGTTTCGAGTGCAGCCGTGCTTCTCCCCGTGACACGTCCTCCTTTGGTGTCCCACAGTTTGGGATCGACGGTCAGTTTGCAACTGAACTGCGTTTGGCTTCCGTCCACCGTGATGCGTCCCATGACGGGCACTGTCCCGTCCTTTTTCACTACCTGACGTTTGAGGTAGTAGATAACTGAAAATGTACTCTTCATCGTCCTTAATTTTTTTAGGTTCAAAATTAGTCGGTGAAGAATCCTTCGTCGGTACGCAAAACACGGAGGAACGGCGCAATCTTTTTCCGTAACCGGATTTGTTGCGTGAGTTGTCAGTAACTCACTATATCACAATGCCTTGTTTTGCCATTCTTGCCCATTTCGTCACCTATATGGTGTGGTTACGAACAAGTAACGCAGCGGCGTCTTGACTTGGCTTCGGCAAGGATTGTGGTGGCGTTGGAGATAATCGGCAGCTTAAATGAAACCTCTGTAAATCAATTCTATTACTTCATTCTTCCGTATTCCACTTTTTTGTAGTAACTTTGCAGTTCGAATAAACAAAAACACTATGAAAGTAATCAATTTTGCAGAGACAAACTCGGTCATCAATCAGTATGTGGCCGAAATACGCGACGTGAACATTCAGGGCGACCGCATGCGCTTCCGCCGCAACATCGAACGCATCGGCGAACTGATGGCCTACGAGATGAGCAAGGAACTAACCTACTCGGTGAAGCAGGTGCAGACGCCGCTGGGCGTGGCGCCGGCCAGCACGCCCGACGACCAGGTGGTTATCGCCACTGTCTTCCGTGCCGGGCTGCCCCTGCATCAGGGCTTTCTGAATGTTTTCGACCGGGCGGGCAACGCCTTCGTCTCGGCCTACCGCTATTATAAGGATAAGGAGTGCCGTGAGCTGGATGTACATATCGAGTACATCGCCGCCCCCGACTTGTCGCAGAAGACGGTGATGCTCGTCGACCCCATGCTGGCCACGGGCGAGAGCATGGAGCTGGCCTACCGCGCTTTCTTGAGCAAGGGGCGTCCGGCCCGCCTGCTGATAGCCTGTGTCATCGCCAGCCGTCAGGGCGTGGAGCATCTGCAACGGATTTTCCCCGACGACGACGTTGTCCTGTGGTGTGCCGCCATCGACCCCGAGCTGAACGAACGTTCGTACATCGTGCCCGGCTTGGGCGATGCGGGTGACTTGGCCTATGGGGACAAGCTTTGACATTTTGTCGGAATCTCATTCCCACAGGTGGCAAAATGTTGGTTGAATACGCTTTCGGCTGACTCCGCCTTTTTATGAAAAGGGCGAAATAGCGGGGGAAAAGGGGCAGAAAGCCCCTTTCGGAGCCTCCGAAAGCCGTTTGGAAGGCGGGAGATTGTATGCTTTCAGTCGGCAGATTGCTTGTTTCGTTGCGTCAGATTGTATGTTTTCAGACGAAAGAAGGCCGCTTTCTCAGGAGAAAACGGCCTTCTTTTGTCCGCAAGTACCTACTTTCCCCTCAGGTTTCTGCTTTTCGGCCAGTTTTTTGTCCGTTTTTCCTCTACTTTTCTTCTATTTTAAATGTAAACATTTCGCTATCTTCTTGTCCGCCAGCGAATAACCCTGTTTCCGCTTCGTCCGTTGCCACTAGCTTGTTCGTTGGGCCGAAACAAGCGATTCTCAGGCGGTTGGGATGGCAATGTGTCAAAATGACAAAGCTAACGTTGCGCTTCTTGGCGTTGTTTTTTTGTTTTTTCATGAAATATACGCCTTTTTATTTTATAACAATAGTTCGTTAACCATTAGCCTAGCCTAAGCGGCTTTGGCAGTAAATAAAATGAGTTCTTTGAAAAGTCTGTCAATTAAATGCGTGTCTGGTTCAATCCCAGACACGTGAATAAATCGTTCAAGCATGTAAGCATTGTGTATGACTGACTTGCATGATGATATGGAATATTTTATTCCCATCCTCTTACAGGCAGCCTTGGCAAGGTTTATCGCTGCAAGTGATGCATTAAAGTGAAATGCCAGTTTCCTGAAGTCTGTAGACTGACAGTTTGTTATTCCGGCATATTGCTTGGCATCACGAAAGCAAAATTCGAGTTGGAAACGTGTCCTGTAAAAGTCCAGAACATCCTGTGCGTTCTGTGTTTCGTCCGTAGAGAAATACAGCTGCCATTTGTCCGTTCCATCCATAGGATACCATACAGCCAGGCTCACAAAGCGTTTGAGCGCTTTGGAGTATGCTTTCAGTCCGTAAAGTTTACCCTTGTTCACTTTGTACTCGGTACATCTTGTGATGTCCAGATTTTCAAAGTCAATTTTCTCGTCATGTAATTTTGGACGTCCGCGTTTTCCTGTCCTATTTTCTAAGGTGGGATAAAACAATACGGCATCATTCCTGAAACGGCTTATTACGTGGAAACCGTTATCGTACAATGGTTTGATGAAAGTTGCCTTTGAAAAGAACGCATCACATACGACTGTGCCAGAAATACGTTTCAGCTGTTCCTGTATGCTGATAAGGTAAGAGCTGTACCAGTCAACAAGATTCTTCTCACAGCTTTCCAGCGTTGCGTTGTCAGGTGTCTGTACAGAACCCAAAGTCATACATTCATGGTTGTCAACGTCTATAACTCCAATACCGGTTATTTCCAGTCCGCGTTTGTATTCACCGGCACAACCGGACCAGAAATAGCCAATCCATGGCGTTTTGCTGCCTGATTTTGGAATGAAAGACGGATCAACGGCTATCGCCTTACGACCACCTTTAAGGTGTTCTCTAATGATGGCTTCATTGAAGGAAAACCAGTCAAAGCCATCATTCTCAAAATTGTTTCGGTATGTCTGTTCTGAGAAACATCCATATCGTCCCATTTGTAGGAAATTGATGCGGTCAGGTATGGCCATGAACAATTTTATTGCATCCATGAATACTTTCTGGAAAGATTTGCTTATATTTACAACTGATTCGAGAGCATTCCTGCACTCGGATTGGTATTGCATAAGGAGTGATTCTTTGGTCATAATTAAAAGTGGTGAGATACTTCTAATTTACTAATAATCAACAAATTATGCAATACTTTCATGCTTTATTTTCAGCTATTTATCATATATTTTTCATCACTTTTCTTACCCCTTAACGATTCATTCTTGACAGTATTTCAATGATCTCTTTAATAATATTGAACTGGCTAACACCGATTCTATTATTTAATTAAATTTATCGGTAAAAATTTACCGAAGTATTGTTTTATATGTATTTCACCTGGAAGGCTCCTTGTTCACGTCGCAGGGGATAGTCGCCACGGAGTTGCTCGAAGCGTTCGGGGTGGAGGCGCAAGGCTTGGTCGTCGCGCCGCGGGTCGTACATGGCCAAATAGGCTTCTGTCGGATTGTGCGCCTCGATAAGCGGCTGGGCGGGTGCGGGCGGTTCGATGCGGTAGCGGGCGTCGATGTGGAAGAAGCGGCACAGGGCGTCGAGCGACATGCGGGTGGCGTTGGCCTTGCCGTCGGCCGAGTAGCCGGCGATGTGGGGCGTACCGATGAAGACACGGTCGAGCAGGTCGAGGTTGATGGCGGGTTCGTTCTCCCATACGTCGATGACGGCGTCCGACACTTGTCCTTCCTGCAGGGCGTGGAGCAGGGCCTCTGTTTCAATCACTTCGCCTCGCGAAGTGTTGGCAATGACGGGCCGGCGCTTCAGGTGGCTGAAGAAGTCGGCATCGGCCAGGTGGAAAGTCTTGTGGGCTCCTTCGCGGATGAGGGGGACGTGGAAGGTCAGCACGTCACATTCTTCCATCAGCTGCTCCAGCGGAGAGAAAAGGTTTCCTCCTTCCTTCTCCTGGCGTGGAGGGTCGTTCAAAAGGACACGCATGCCCAGTTCGCGGCCCACTTGCGCCACTTTTGTGCCTACATTGCCTACGCCGATGACGCCCAGCGTCTTGCCTTCCAGTCGGAACCTCTTCTGCTGTTCGAGGAGCAGGAGGGAGGAGCGCATGTATTGGGCTACGGAGGCCGAGTTGCAACCGGGGGCATTCTGCCAAGTAATGCCTGCCTCTTGGCAATAGATTGTGTCGATGTGGTCGAAGCCAATGGTGGCGGTGGCGATGAAGCGTACGCGGCTGCCCTCGAGCAGATGGCGGTCGCAACGGGTGCGGGTGCGGACAATCAGGGCATCGGCATCCCTGACAAGTTCGGGTGTGAAGTCCTTGCCGGGCACGTAGACGGTCTCGTCGGCAATGCCTGCCAGCGGTTCTCTGATAAACGGAATTTTGTCGTCGACTATAACTTTCATGTGGTTTCGTCTTTTTGAGGATGCAAAGATAAGTGTGTTTTTCCATCGGCGGACGCATATTTTCAGGAAAAAATCGATGAATTTGCATGAAAGCATTTGTGGTAAGGATTTTATTCGTTACTTTGCCGTTCATTAAATGTATGGATCAAATAGACGTATGTATTCCATTATATGTTGTTCCGTCAAGCCGGAAGCAGCCGAAGCGTTGAGGCAGAATGTCGCCGATACGATTGGTGTTCCCTTCGAATTTATTGTTTTTGACAATAGGGAGAAAGGGTATGGCTTGTGTCGGGTGTATAATCTGTGTGCCGCCCGTGCCCGTTATGATTTGCTCTGTTTTGTGCATGAGGATGTGGCCTTTCAGACGCCCGGTTGGGGGCAGTTGCTTGCAGGAAAGTTGAGGGAGGAAAGTTGTGGGGTGATTGGCTTTGCGGGGAGCATCGTCAAACTGAAGCGATTGACCGGCTGGAATACGTGTGGTCGCGATTTGCGTCTTCATTACGTCCAGTTCATGCGGGGAGGGCATCATCTTCGCCAGGCAAACCCTGATAAGGAAGATTTTTCTCCCGTCGTGACGTTGGATGGCTTGTGTCTGTTCGTGCGTCGTCAGGTTTGGGAGGAGATTTCCTTCGACGATGCGACATTTACAGGCTTCCATGCCTACGATGTCGATTTCTCATTGGCCGTTGCCTGCCGGTATACCAATTATGTATGCCATACGGTACTGGTGGAGCATTTTTCCGAAGGCTCCTTCTCGTATGCGTGGCTGGATGAGATGAAGAAACTCCATGTCAAGTGGGAAAGCCGTTTGCCGATGGTTGCCGTGCCGATGACGCCCGAAGAGCTGGCCCGCTACGATTTGTGGGGGGAAGCCTATTTTATGAAGTTCATGTGGCAGAAAGGTTGTTTTGACGTGCTGGGGATAAAGGATGCCTGCAACTTTTGGAAGCGCCATCTGGGCCATGGCGTTTCTTGGCTTCTGTTTCCCAAGTATTTGAAATATAAGTTGAGGTATTTGAAAGGTAGATGACGATATGCTGAAGATAGAGATAACTCCCGGATATGAGCACTTGCAGGATTTCCTGACGCAGCTCCCCGTTTGTTTCGAGCAGGGGGACGGCCGGACGATTCATGTGGGCCGCAATGTGATTAAAGTGATGGAAGCGGATGGTATCCTGCTGAATGTCAAGCGTTATCATGTCCCCTCGTTTTTTAATCGCATAGTCTATTCCTTTTTCAGAGTGCCGAAGGGGAAGCGCGCCTTTACCTATCCCAACATTCTTCTGCAAAAAGGTTTTGAAACTCCCCGCCCTGTGGCTTATGTGGAAGAACGGGCGGGCGGATTGATAGGTTATTCTTATTTCGTAAGCCTTCAATGTCCTTATCGGAGGAAATTTTATGAGTTTGGCAATGCTTCGATAGCAGATTGTCGGGAGGTGGTGTCGGCTTTTGCCCGGTTGACTGCCCGTCTGCATGAAGCGGAAATCTATCATCGTGACTATTCTCCTGGCAACATTTTGTTCGATTATGTGGATGGGCAGTATCATTTTTCGTTGGTGGACATCAATCGGATGGAGTTTGGCCCTGTCAGTGTCGAGAAGGGGTGCGCCAATTTTGCCAGGCTTTGGGGACAAAAGGATTTCTTCCTGCAACTGGCCCAGGACTATGCTTCGGCAAGAGGGGTAGATGCGACTTATTGTACGGAACGGATATTGTATTATAGGCGTAGATTCTGGACGCATTACATCAAGCGTCACAAGCCGGATTTCAATCTTGAACTTTAGCGGAATTCAGATACGTTTATGATTTTCGACCAAAACTTGTACATCCTCTTCTTATACCAGGAATGGCATCCGAAGGGCAGCTGTTCATGGTTCAGCCGATAGCATAGCTCCGGGTATTTGTCGAAACTGAACTTCAAAGCTTCCATATAGGATGGATAGGAGAAGTCCAGTCCATGTTTGTTGACCTCGACGGCAAAGAACACGTCTTCGTTGAAGACATGGTTCTTGGTGTGGCGCAAGAATTCTTCAATCACATCCCGTAACTCGCGGACAGCCTTCAGGTGACTGCTCACCTTGCGCAGGGAGAGACCTCCGTTGCCTACTTTGAAGTCGGTGGCGCGCGTGGCGACCGAGCGGAACAACCAACGGTATTGTTTCATGGGGAAAGAACGGTACAGGGGGCGCACCAGCCAGGGAGCGCCGATGTAGTCATAACCTTTCTTGCACCATTCCGTCAGTTCGTCTCTGAAAATGTAGGCATCCAGCTGGCAGATGAGAATGTATTTGCTGTTCTCAAAGCGTCGGTAGAACTCTTCGGAGAGCATGAGGCGGTTATAGCCGGCAATGCTTCGGAAATAGTCGTCGTCGAACTCTTCTGTCGTCAGAACGGGGTATTTTTTCAATACAGGAGACAAATCCAGTGATCGGGGCTTGATGACGACCAGCGGATAGGCATGCAGCATCTGGCAGGCTCTTTGTAGAGAAAGTTTCTCGAAAGAACTGATTTGGGTCGTATACATGGGTATGACGACCTTTACGAGGTTGGGGACATCTGCATTTTTTGCCATTCCGTAGTGGTCTAACTTTTTCTTTTGCAAAGTTAGCATTTGTTTCATTAGTACGAACGATAGCCCTGTACTTTTGCAACGATTTCCTGTTGAAAACCTTGTTTTCATTTGCTTCTGCGCCCGCCTTTTCTTATTTTTGCGAAGTTAAAGTAGACGATATGATAGATATTGCCTGTTGCATAGATTCGAATTATGCGAAATACTGTTGCGTGATGCTGACGTCTTTGTTGGAGAACAACAAGGATGGGCAGGTTTCCGTTCATGTGTTGGGAAATCGGTTGGATGCTGATTATCGGAGATCTCTTCAAGAACTTGTGGAAGAGCGGTATGGACAGCAGATACATTTTTATGAGATAGACTCCCTGCTTCTGGATGTTTTCCCCGAAACGCAGTCCTACGTGTCGCTGGCTGCTTATTGTAAATTGTTTATCCCGGCGGTGCTCCCGTCATCCATCTCACGGGTTCTTTATCTGGATTGCGATTTGGTTGTCGTTGGTTCCTTGGCCGATTTGTGGAAATGTGATTTGGCGGGCAAGGCCTTGGCGGCCGTGAAGGATGTGCATAAAGGCATTTCGGAGGATTGCACCCGTTTGGGTATGGATCCTGCGCGTTTCGACTATTTCAATAGTGGTGTCATGTTGCTCCATCTGGATTTTCTGAGGCAATCGGACTTTGTCGGCCGTGCACTGGATTTCGTCAAAGGACATCCTTCCCTTCCTTATCACGACCAGGATGTGCTGAACGCATTGTTGTATCAGCATGTCCTGTGGTTGCCCTACCGTTACAATCTGCACGATTACCTCTTCCGCCGGAAGCGGTATCTGACAGCACAGGAAGGAGGTACGGTATCAGACGAAATCCTGAAATATCGGGTCATTGTGCATTTCTCTTCCAAGCGGAAACCTTGGGGCACATGCTGCCTTCATCCGTGGCGTAATCTCTATTTTGCTTATCTCGACAGGACCCCGTGGAGAGGCGAACGGCCGGCCTTGACCTGGAAAGAACGTTGCTGGCGCTGGAATAGAAGGTTGTCGGGATACATGCATTGGGTGAACGGATATAGAACATTTAAACGAATAAAGTTATGACATTAGTGTCCCGTTAAAATGGGACGAGTTAAACAATTAATCAAAAAGCCCCGGAATCAGGGGATCATTTAGATCTTTGACATCATTGAAATTAGTCTTGTCGAACAGGTCACGCAAGTGGGTTTTGTCAGTCAATGATATACTGAGAATTTGCAAAACTTCATAGGTTGAACGTTTCAACTTCATATCATGTTGGACAATAGCCACAAGACAGTACGTGATAATAGCCACACTGATTTGTATGCGAACAGCGTTCTCTGTTGTGCCCCAGAATTTCTTTATCTTGAGATGCTGCTTGAGCCATTTGAAGAACAGCTCGATTAACCATCTTTTCTTATAAAGATTGGCGACATCCAGTGCAGAAAGTTGTTTTGCATTCGTCAAGAAAGTGAACTCACGGTCATCCTCTTCGTCGTAATATCGGACGAGTCTGAATGACTCAGGATATTTTTTCTCGGAGAGATATCCGGTCAGTTTCACTTCCGCATCTGTCATTATGTTCTTTGGCATTCTTCGCTTCCATTTGACTGTCTTATACTTTAAGTTCGTCTTGGCTCTGACAACAAAGAAAGAGTCTGTAAGATGTATCCTATAGAGTTCTTTAAAGGAGTCATAAGCCCTGTCAAATATATAATAAGCATTTGATTCATAATGGATTGAAGACATTGCTGTGGAATCGTGCTTTGATGCAGTGGTTACAGTATAGAAGGCAGGAACTTGTGCTTCAATGTCGTATAAGACATGAGCTTTCACCCCTCCTTTCTTGCTTCGGAACTTTGCCCATGGGAATGTTGCAAGACACAACGGAATCGTTGTTGAATCAAACGCATATTTCTTTCCGGAAATGTCAAGGATGTTGGTCGTCCGCTTCTCGCAGGCTTCCTTCATCATATAGAATGCAAAATCTTCGAAGATTCTGTAATCACGGTTCTGGTTCGCTGTCGCAAGAGTTGTCTTGGCTATCGGTTCACGACCTAAACCAAGATGATATTGCTTGGCCCTATGCGCCTCGAAAGCAACGATTAAGTCTCGCAGGCTCTCACGGTTACTCAGTTGTCCAAACATCATCGCGAGCATCTGATTCCAGCAAGTGAAATGTTTCACATATCTGTTGCCATCATACTTGCGAACATAGTTGTTGAACTGAGTCCTGTTCAGAAAAGCGGTTAATTGAGAGAATACGTATTTGTCTTGGAACATAGCAGCCATTTGTATTAGACTGCAAAGTTGCAAAATCAAGTCCGTTTCATTTCAAAAGACCGTGTAATTGACTATATTTCAATAATTTCAAAGAACTATTTATCCACTTTTACGGGACAGTAGTGAAGTTATGATACCAAAAATCATCCATCTGTGCTGGTTCAGCAACGATCCTTTTCCGGTCGAGATAAAGATTTGTCTGGATAGTTGGAAACGGGTATTGCCCGATTATGAGGTGCGCCGTTGGACGTACGAAGATGCCAAAGCTATCGGTTGCCGCTTTATTGACGAGGCTCTGGCGGCACGTAAGTGGGCTTTTGCTGCCGATGTGGTCCGTTTCTATGCTGTCTACAAGGAAGGTGGAGTGTATATGGACAGTGATATCCTGATGAAGAAACGCTTTGACCGGTTCATCCCTGAGCATGGCTTTGCCACCTTTCATGAACATATTGGCCAGCAGTTGCAATTACAGGCAGCTTTTCTGATGGGAGAGAAAGGGAATGCCTATTGCAAAGCGGTGTTCGACTATTATAACCAGCGTCCTTTTCTGAAGCCGGACGGCACATACGACCTGACGATTTCTCCGGTGGTGATGCTGGACATGGCTTATGCCAGAGGCTACAAACCTGAAGACACGGAGCAGCATTTGGAGGACGGTGTGGTGATTTATCCCGGTTATTATCTCACTCCCTGTAACCGGGGAGTGGATGTTCATCCGGATGCTTTTGCCTTGCATACCATTTATGGAAGTTGGCGCACAAGGAAACTGGGGCGCAGAATCGAGTTGTACGTCAAGCACCTGTTCAAAGTCTGCCGCTATCTGTTGCTTAGGCGTTAGGCGGATGGAGCATGTCCGATGGCTTCGAGCGCTGCCGAAACGGCTTGTCGGAAATAATGCCCTTTGGACAGGTCATCGTTCATTTGGAGTACGTTTGCCCTCATCTGGAGGTATTCTTCCGGGGATAGGGAGTCCAGTTTGGCATCCAGCTCCTCCAGGCTGCCGATGCAGAACCCGATGTGATGGCGGAGGATGAAAGGTGCAAGGGCTGCTTTGTCCCAGATGATAACGGGCAGTCCGCAACGGATGTACAGGGAGGTCTTGTGAGGGTTGTTGAATTGCAGGTATTCCCCAAAGTTGCCCGAACAGGTCTGTACAGAGTCACCGTCCCATACCAGGCCGAAGTGGCCGTCGGCCGAGGCGATGAGGCGGTCAAACTGGGTAAACCCTTTGATGTTGAAATGCTCTTTGCCGGCCATGGAGTTGGCGTCAGGTTCGGTGCCATACAAAGAAACCTCGTAATGCTTGATATAATTCCCCCACTGGTACAGGAATGCATTCTTTCGTCGGTTCAGTGCGCCGGCATACACCACCTTGTAGGATATCGGTGCGGCTATGCGGGAGGGGCAATGGCTCTGCGAGAGGTAATCCCAGATGCCCAGACTGCCGGTAGGCATTGTGCAGCCGTGCTCCTTCATCCATTTCTGCATGCTTGGATTGAGAGCGATGGCATAGTCTGCATGGTTCAGTCGTCTGATTTCTTGGGGAATCGTGAGCTTCTTGCGGCGGAAGCTACCCAGGTCGTGTATCAGGATAATGACTTTGCAGCCTTTCAGGTGTGCCGCGTTGCAGAGGAAAGCAAAGTATTTCTTGAGCGGATATTGGAGCAGCAGCACATCTCCCTTTCTCAGGCAACACACCGCTTTGATGACTCCGGCCAGTGTCAGAAAGAATGAGATGATCTGATTGTGGTAGAAAGTGCGTTTTAGTCCTATGTTCTTGAACCCCATGGCGGCCATAATCTGTTCCATATCGGTTTTGGCCTTGTTGCCGGCACCGTTCAGGTCCTTGTAGTTGCGTGACAGGTAGCAGTTCATGCGTTGTTCTCCTTTTGAGGTTGATGGATGATTGAATCTATTTTTTGGATGATGTCTTCCGCCCGGAGGGTCGTCAGGCAGGCATAGTCGCCGCGGCGGCAGGGCTTGTTGCCGAAGACGGAGCAGGGGCGGCAGGGCAGGTCTGTCTGCACGGCGTTTTCAATGCTCTGGTACCAGCCCATGAAACCGGCGTAGGGATGCGTGGCTCCCCATACGGAGACGACGGGGGTGGCGGTGAGCGAAGCCAGGTGCATGTTGGCCGAATCCATGGAAACCATCACTTGCAAGTGGCTCATCAGTGCCAGTTCCTGATTCAGTTTCAGTTTGCCGGCCAGTGAGGTGACGTTTGGGTAAGTGGTTGCCCATTTCTCCAATTGGGGCGTTTCGGCCTTGCCGCCTCCGAAGAGGAAGACCCGGCAATCACTGCGTTCTGCCAGATGGGCAATGAGTGTCTCGGTGGTGGAGGCGGGCAATATCTTGCCCCGATGGGCGGCAAAGGGGGCGATGCCTATCCACGGCTTGCCGTCGGGCAAGCCGGTAATATCCTGGAAGAGAGCCGGGTCGCCCTGCCCGTCGCCATAGATGGAGCGGAAGGTGGTGTGGACGGGTAATCCCAGTTGGCTGAATACGGCTTCGTAGCGGGCGAACGAGGTGGGGAGCGGTTGGTGGGCCGATGCTCCGTCCCGAACCAGGGCACGCTTCTCGCGCCGGCCTTTGTCGATGTGGGCGGTGCGGGCTCCCGACAGGTGGAAGAGGGTGCGGATCACCTTGCCGCGGAGCACGTCGTGCAGGTCGGCCACGGTGTCGTAGCCCTCGCGGTGGAGTTCGCGGAAGAGGCGTACCAGTCCTCCCAGGCCCTTGTAGTTGTTCAGGTCAACACCACGGAAACGGACGTTGGCAGGCATCCCTCCGAACAGGGGCTGTACGAAGGGGCGGCTCAGCACCGTGATGTCCGTTTGGGGGTATTGGCGGGCGAGGCTGTCGATGACGGGCACCGTCATGGCCACGTCGCCGAAGGCCGAAAAGCGTATCACCAACAGCTTCATCACTTCTTGCCGTAGAGTACGGGGTTCAGGTCGGGGTCGTTGTACATCTTCATCTGCTTGTACACCTTCATATACTTGCGTCCAGCCTCGATGTCGGCCAGGAGCTGGTCGATGGCCGTGGAGAGGTCTTTCTGCTGCTCCAGCAGGACGGCCAGCTTGTCGGCACACTGCTTGTGGTGCTCGGGCGTGGTGTCGGTGCGCTCCACTTCCTGACGCATGTGGTAAATCTTCAGCGCGAGGATGGACAGGCGGTCGACGGCCCAGGCGGGGCTTTCAGTATTGATGGTGGCATCGGGCTGCACGCGGACGCCCTTGTATTTGTCCAGGAAATAGCTGTCTATCAGCTCTACCAGGTCCGTGCGGTCCTGGTTGGACTTGTCGATGCGGCGCTTCAGCGTGAGGGCCTCGGCGGGGTCGATGTTCGGGTCACGGATGATGTCCTCGAAGTGCCATTGCACGGTGTCTATCCAGTTCTTCAGATACAGGTAGTATTCAATGCTCTTCAGCGGATAGGGGTTCCGGATGGGGGTGTCCACGTTGTCGGTCTTGTGATAGTCGCCGATGGACTGCACGAAGATGGGGTTGCAAAGTTCGGTAAAGCTCATAACTCTATTCGGTTCGTTAGTTAATGCCATTTTACTATAGGAAAGCAAAACTACGTATTTTTTTCAAGTTATCCAACTGAACGGACGGTAAAAGTGGCGATGCGGGGGATTATTCCTAATCTTTTGATAAGTGGGACCGTCGTTGGTCTGTATAAATCTGAAAACGTGGTTTTCATTTTGTACTTCCCTCGGATTGCACTATCTTTGTCCCCTCTGACATCGATAGAATAAGTTATGAAAGAATTTCTCCAACTGCTGCGCCGCTTCGTGCCGCCCTACAAGAAGTATCTGGTGTGGGCGCTGTTCCTCAACCTGCTGTCGGCTTTTTTGAATATATTCTCGTTCTCCCTGATTATTCCCATCCTTCAGATATTGTTCAAGATGGATACGAAGGTCTACGAGTTCGTGGCATGGGACACGGCGGGCATGGGCTTGAAGGACATTGTGGTGAACAACTTCTACTACGGCGTGTCGCAGCTGATAGCCGCGCAGGGAGCTTCGCTGACGCTGCTGATACTGGGCGTGTTCCTGGCGGTGATGACGCTGTTCAAGACGCTGGCCTACTTCGCCTCGTCGGCGGTGATGATACCGCTCCGCACGGGCGTGGTGCGCGACATCCGCCGGCAGGTCTACAACAAGGTGCTGCGCCTGCCGCTGGCCTTCTTCTCGGAGGAGCGCAAGGGCGACATCATTGCCCGCATGAGCGGCGACGTGACCGAGGTGGAGACATCGGTCACCAGCTCGCTGGACATGCTCATCAAGAACCCCATCCTGATTATCGTCTATTTTGCCACGCTCATTGCCGTCAGCTGGCAGCTGACCCTGTTCACCCTGCTGGTGGTGCCCGTCATGGGATGGATCATGGGTACCGTGGGCAAGAAGCTGAAGCGCCAGTCGCTCGACGCGCAGAGCAAGTGGAGCGACACCATGTCCCAGCTGGAGGAAACGCTGGGCGGTCTGCGCATCATCAAGGCCTTCATTGCCGAGAAGAAGATGGAGGCCCGCTTCGACAAGTGCAGCAACGAATACCGCGACGCCATCAACCGTGTGGCTACGCGTCAGGCGCTGGCCCATCCGATGAGCGAGTTCCTGGGCACGTGCCTCATCGTCATCGTCCTGTGGTTCGGCGGCACGCTCATCCTGAAGAACAGCTCCACGATAGACGCCCCGTCGTTCATCTTCTACCTCGTCATCCTGTACAGTGTCATCAATCCGCTGAAGGAGTTCTCCAAGGCCGGATATAACATTCCGAAGGGCCTCGCCTCGATGGAGCGCATCGACAAGATACTGCTGGCCGAGAACCCTATCAAGGAACCCGCCCATCCGAAGCCGCTGAAGGGGCTGGAGCATCAGATTGAGTTCCGCGACATCAGCTTCAGCTACGACGGACGGCGCCAGGTGCTGAAGCACGTCAACCTGACCGTGCCCTGCGGACGGACCATCGCACTGGTGGGGCAGTCGGGCTCGGGCAAGTCGACGCTGGTCGACCTCCTGCCGCGCTACCACGACGTGCAGCAGGGCGAGATACTCATCGACGGCACCAACGTGAAGGACGTGCGCATCCGCGACCTGCGCTCGCTCATCGGCAACGTCAACCAGGAGGCCATCCTCTTCAACGACACCTTCTTCAACAACATCGCCTTCGGTGTGGAGGGGGCCACGATGGAGCAGGTCATCGCTGCGGCCAAGATTGCCAACGCCCACGACTTCATCATGGAGACCCCCGACGGCTATAACACCAACATCGGCGACCGCGGCGGCAAGCTCTCCGGCGGCCAGCGTCAGCGCATCAGCATTGCCCGCGCCATCCTGAAGAACCCGCCCATCCTCATCCTCGACGAGGCTACCTCGGCGCTTGACACGGAGAGCGAGCGACTGGTGCAGGAGGCCCTGGAGCGCCTGATGAAGACGCGCACCACCATCGCCATCGCCCACCGCCTCTCTACCATCCGCAATGCCGACGAAATCTGCGTCCTCTACGAAGGCGAGATTGTGGAGCGCGGCCGCCACGAGGAGCTGCTCGCCCTGAACGGATACTACAAGCGGCTGAACGACATGCAGTCGCTGAACTGACCAAACCATCTTTTCTGCCTATGATAACCGATTTCGACTACAATGAATTGCCCGTGTACTATACCCTTTGTCTGTATGGAGATTGTCCGCAGGCAGGGCAGTGTCTGCGCTATCTTTTAGCTCAGGGGGTACCCGCAGAACGTACCCATATCCAGATATTTTCCCTTGCCGCTGCCAGACAAATGTCTGAAGAGGGCAAATGTCGTAACTTTGCTTCTGCTCAGAAGGTATGCTTTGTGCGAGGCATCGACAGCCTGCTGAAGCAGATACGCACCTTGCCATACGACCAGGCTGTGGCGGCCAAGCAGGGACTGATGGGCTGTTTCGGTACGCGAACCTACTATCGCGTCCGTAGCGGTGAACGCCTTGTTTCTCCTGAAGAACAGGCCAAGATAGCTCGTGTGCTCCGTTCTCAGGGACTGCGGGAAGAACCGACTTATGATAACTATATCTATACTTACGACCTTCGTTAGTAGGCATTCTTCTTTCATCCTTTATCGGAATATTTGCTCATTCTGGGTTACTGCCAGCTTTGCCAATGCTATGGCAGTGGTTGTGCAACGCCTGTGGCAATCGTTGTGTCTTAAGCGTGGCAATGGTTGTGACATAGCGATGGCACAATCGCTGCCACAGCATTGTCATAACACGTCTGTGCCTTGGTTTTGGGGAACTTAAATCTTAGGGTATATAGCTGGCAGAGTGAATCATTTCCGTCCGAAGTCGGCCGGCACCTCGCCCCACTTCTCCGTTTCCCACTTTAGGATGGGCGTGGTGTAGGTATTCTCGCGCAGCCACTTCTCGGCCCGTTCGATGAGTTGGAACAGGGTCTCGGTGCGCGGCTCGCGGGGGAGCTTGGTCTTGCAGCGCTTCTGCTTTACCCAAAGGATGGCATTGCGGCTGTCGCTGTAGAGGGGCATGTCGAGTCCCTTTTGCTTCAGCAGGGCCAGCCCGTGGACAATGGCCAGGAACTCGCCGATGTTGTTCGTGCCATAGACGGGACCGTAGTGGAACACCTGCTGGCGCGAGGCCACGTGTACGCCGCGGTACTCCATCTGGCCCGGGTTGCCGCTGCACGCCGCGTCCACGGCCAGGCTGTTTTCCACCACTTCGGGCGGCAGTGGTCCGTCCGCGTCGGCGGCTTTCTGCGGCTGCCTTGCGGCTGCCTTCCGGCCGATGTAGGCGTAGGGCGACGAGGCGAAGGCCCGCTCGGCCTCCTCCCGCGTGTCGAACGACTTGAACCGCGCGCCTTCGTAACCTTTGGTCTGCAGCTGGCAGTCCGTCCAGCTGTCGTAGATGCCCGGGGCGACGCCGGCCCATACGACGTAGTATTTCTGCTTCTTTTTCATGCGGCAAAGGTACAAATATTTCCCGTTTCCGGACCTACACATCGCAGAATTGCTTACCTTTGCCTGCAAACTACAGGCTGTTACCTACAATACTTATGATACGTATCTTCTTGACCGGCTACATGGGGGCCGGAAAAACTACCCTGGGAAAGGCCTTTGCCCGTCAGCTGGGCCTGACCTTCATCGACCTCGACTGGTATATCGAGGAGCGTTTCCATCAATCCATCCCCAACTTGTTCCGCGAGCGGGGCGAGGACGGCTTCCGCCAGCTGGAGCGCAACATGCTGCACGAGGCGGGCGAGTTCGAGGATGTGGTCATCTCGACCGGGGGCGGCACGCCCTGCTTCTTCGACAACATGGACTACATGAACCGCCAGGGGCAGACGGTGTTTCTCGACGTTCCTGTCGATGTGCTCTTCCGCCGCCTGCGCGTGGCCACCCAGCAGCGTCCCATCCTGCAGGGCAAGACGGACGACGAACTCCGTACCTTCATCGGTCGTGCGCTGGAGGGCCGTATGCCCCACTACAGCCAGGCCCGCTACCGCTTCGACGGCAGCCGTCTGGAGGACCGCCGCCAGATTGCGGACTCCGTGGCCAGCCTCCGTCGGCTGCTGGATCTGTAAAATGTTTGTCATTCGTGTGTATTTTCGCCCGCAATGGCCGTCGTTACGAGATTTATGCTTATTTTTGTGCGTTCAAAATATCAACCTAATTTAAACAGCTAAGTAACAGACAATGAGAAAATGGCGTATTGAAGATTCGGAGGAGCTGTACAACATCACCGGTTGGGGCACTTCCTACTTTGGTATCAACGAGAAAGGGCACGTAGTGGTAACCCCCCGCAAGGACGGCGTGGAAGTCGACCTAAAGGAACTGGTGGACGAACTCCAGCTGCGCGACGTCACCGCTCCCATGCTGGTGCGCTTTCCCGACATTCTGGACAACCGCATCGAGAAGGTGTCCTGCTGCTTCCACAAGGCGGCCGACGAGTATGGCTACAAGGGAGAGAACTTCATTATCTATCCCATCAAGGTGAACCAAATGCGTCCCGTCGTGGAGGAGATGATCAACCACGGCAAGAAGTTCAACCTCGGTCTGGAGGCGGGTTCCAAGCCCGAGCTGCATGCCGTCATTGCCGTCAATACCGACCCCGACTCGCTCGTGGTGTGCAACGGCTACAAGGACGAGAGCTTTATCGAACTGGCCCTGCTGGCCCAGAAGATGGGCAAACGCATCTTCCTCGTTGTCGAGAAGCTGAACGAACTGAATCTCATCGCCAAGATGGCCAAGCAGCTCAAGGTGCGCCCCAACATCGGTATCCGCATCAAGCTGGCCTCCAGCGGCAGCGGCAAGTGGGAAGAGAGCGGCGGCGACGCCAGCAAGTTCGGCCTGACGTCCAGCGAACTGCTCGAGGCCCTCGACTTCCTCGAGAAAAAAGACATGAAAGACTGCCTGAAGCTGATCCACTTCCACATCGGCAGCCAGATTACCAAGATACGCCGCATCAAGAACGCCCTGCGCGAAGCGTCGCAGTTCTACGTACAGCTCCACAAGATGGGCTTCAACATCGAGTTCGTCGACACGGGCGGCGGCATGGGCGTGGACTACGACGGTACCCGCTCCAGCAACAGCGAAAGCTCTGTGAACTACTCCATACAGGAATACGTCAACGACGTCGTGTCGACCTTCGTCGACGCGGCCGACAAGCACGGTTTCCAGCATCCCAACATCATCACCGAGACGGGCCGCAGCCTGACTGCTCATCACTCCGTCCTCATCTTCGAGGTGCTGGAGACGGCCTCCCTGCCTCAGATGGACGACGACTGGGAGCCGGGCGAGGATGCCCACGAGCTGGTGAAGGAACTCTACGACATCTGGGACAACCTGAACCAGCGCAGCATGCTCGAACCCTGGCACGACGCGCAGCAGATACGCGAGGAAGCGCTCGACCTCTTCAGCCACGGTATTGTCGACCTCAATACGCGTGCCCAGATCGAGAAACTCTACTGGAGCATCTGCCGCGAAATCAACTCCATCGCCAGCGGGCTGAAGCACTGTCCCGAGGAGTTCCGCAAGCTGAACAAGCTGCTGGCCGACAAGTACTTCTGCAACTTCTCGCTCTTCCAGTCGCTGCCCGACTCGTGGGCCATCGACCAGATGTTCCCCATCATGCCCATCCAGCGCCTGGACGAGAAGCCCGACCGCGAGGCCACGATACAGGACATGACGTGCGACTCCGACGGCAAGATAGCCAACTTCGTCACCTCCCGTCCCGATGCCACGACCTTGCCCCTGCATTCCCTGCGCGACAAGGAGCCCTATTACCTGGCTGTCTTTCTGGTAGGCGCGTATCAGGAAATTCTGGGTGACATGCACAACCTCTTCGGCGATACGAATGCCGTCCATGTGTCGGTCAACTCCAAGGGCTATACCATCGACCAGCTCATTGACGGCGAGACGGTGGCCGAGGTGCTCGACTACGTGCAGTACAACCCCAAGAAACTGGTACGCAAACTCGAAACGTGGGTGACCCAGTCTGTCAAGGAAGGCCGCATCTCGCTCGAGGAAGGCAAGGAGTTCCTGGCCAACTACCGTTCGGGCCTGTACGGATATACTTATTTGGAATAACCAACTTTCACCACAGAGGACACAGAGTGACACGGAGGGAGAAGAAAACCCGATGAAACTCTGTGTCCTCTGTGGTGAACTCATATATAAAAGAATATGAAAGAGAAACTCACACTCATCAAAGTAGGCGGCAAGATTGTAGAAGAGGAGGCAACCCTCCAGCGGTTGTTGGACGACTTTGCCGCCATCGAAGGCCGCAAGGTGCTGGTACACGGCGGAGGCCGTTCGGCCACAAAGCTGGCCGAACGGCTGGGCATCGAGAGCCGCATGGTAAACGGACGCCGCATTACCGATGCCGAAACGCTTAAGGTGGTCACCATGGTTTATGGAGGTCTGGTGAACAAGAACATCGTGGCCGGTTTGCAGGCCCGTGGCGTCAATGCCTTGGGACTGACCGGTGCCGACATGGACGTCATCCGCTCCGTGAAGCGTCCGGTAAAGGATATCGACTACGGCTTTGTAGGCGACGTGAAGCAGGTGAATGCCGCTCTGCTGGGCGACCTGATAGCCAAGGGAGTGGTGCCCGTCATGGCTCCTCTGACCCATGATGGCGAAGGCCACATGCTCAACACCAATGCCGATACCATTGCAGGCGAAACGGCCAAAGCGCTGGCCACCCTTTTCGACGTGACCCTGGTCTACTGCTTCGAGAAGAAAGGCGTGCTGCGCGACGAGCACGACGACGACAGCCTCATCCCCGTCCTTACGCCAGCCGAATTCAAGCAACTGGTGGCCGACGGTGTGATACAGGGCGGCATGATTCCCAAATTGGAGAATTCTTTCGAGGCTTTGGAGGCCGGTGTGTCCGAAGTCGTAATTACCTTGGCATCAGCCATCAACGGACAGGGCGGCACCCGCATCCGAAAATAAATCGAAAAAAAGTGCATACCCGCTGTAACTTTTCTATTACTGAACCGTCAATTCATTAGAAGAAGATGCAAAAAATCGACTTTCGTACCGATATTCTTCCGCTGAAGGACAAACTCTTTCGGCTGGCTCTACGGATTACGTTCGACAGGGCAGAGGCGGAAGACATCGTACAGGAGACGATGATACGCGTCTGGAACAAGCGCGACGAGTGGGACGGGCTGGAATCGGTAGAAGCCTACTGCCTGACAGTAGCCCGCAATCTGGCGATAGACCGCAGCGAGAAGAAAGACTCGCAGACGGTGGAGCTGACCCCCGAAGCCGAACAGACGCCCGATGCATCGAGCCCTTACGACCAGCTGGTGAACAAGGAACGCTTGAAACTGGTTCATCGATTGGTCGGCGAGCTCCCCGAGAAGCAGCGCCTGATTATGCAGCTTCGCGACGTGGAGGGCAAAAGCTACAAGGAGATAGCGGAAGCCCTTCGGTTGACGGAAGAGCAGGTCAAGGTAAACTTGTTCAGGGCGCGGCAGAAGGTCAAACAAAAATTTATGAACATAGATGGTTATGGACTCTAAATACATAGAACAATTGTTGGAACGCTATTGGCAGTGCGAAACCTCGCTGGAGGAGGAGGCACAGCTCCGTGCGTTTTTCAACGGTAAGGATGTGCCTGCACACCTGCTCCGCTACAAGGATTTGTTCGTATGCCAGCAGTTCCTGCAGCAGGAAGGGCTGGGTGAGGACTTCGACCGCAAAGTTTTGGCTCAGGTGGAAGTTCCCGTATTCAAAGCCCGCCGCATGACGTTGCTTTCACGCTTCATGCCTTTGGCAAAGGCGGCTGCCGTAGTGGCCCTGATGTTTTCGTTGGGCAGTGTCATGCAGCGTTCTATCTTTGATAACGAGGGCGATGTGACCGTTCCCGATGCGATAGACAAGCAGGTATCTGCACCGTCTGTGGCTTTGTCGGGTTCGACTTCCGAAGAACATGAGAAACAGATGATAGACAGTCTGAACCATGTGGAGAAAAAGATGGAGGTCGAGAAAAGATGAATTTTCATTGTTTTTAAATATACATTTTCATTTGCTTTAAAAAATAGTTAGTGTGCTTTATTAAAACAGTTGAGGCTGTGAAGTTTCAATTCTCTCAAAAATCTTATAAAAACTAACTAAAATAAATGGGATGCCGCGTGATGCAGCGTCCCTTTATTGTTTCTGTAGGTTTTGTCCATAAAAAAAGGAAGGCCCGTAGATAGACCTTCCTTTGTCAGAGAGTTTTGTCTGCCCGCAGGCAGATGTCAGAGAGAATTTGATTTGTCGAGTTTAGTTGTTATTAGAGTTTGTATAGTTTCTTCTTTTCGGGGTAATCCAGTTGCGGGTCGCCTTTGTAGCCGATGCTGCCACTGCCGCTGACGCGGGCCTTGAGGAAATCTACAGCATAGCATTTTATTTCGCCCGAACCGGCTACACTGGCCGAGATGCGCTGTACCTTGAAATCGCTGGTGAGGAGGTCGCCCGAACCGGCTACACTATAGTCTGCGTTGTCGGCGTTTCCGCTGATCTTTACTGTGCCCGATCCGGCTACACTGGCATTGACTGAAGTAGCCTGGGCATTTTCAATCTTCAAGTCACCCGATCCTGCCACAGAGATTTTCAGGTCGGTAGCCACAAGCTGGTTGCAGGTGATGTCGCCCGATCCGGCTACGCTGGCCGAGAAACCTTGTGAGCACTGGAGATTGTTGGCCGTGATGTCACCCGATCCGGCTACGTTCAGTTTCAGACGGTCGGTTTTCAGTCCGTTGGTGAAGTCGAAGTCGCCCGATCCGGCTACGTTCACCGTATTCAGGTCTTCCGACGTCACACGGATTTCCAGCTTGTTATAGGATACTTTTACGTTTTTCTTGAAACCCAGATTCAGCTTGCCGTCCTTGACGTTGATGTCAAGCAGGTCGACGACGTTGTCCGATGTATAGATTTTCACTGTCGGTTTGCCGGCTTTTTGTGTGTAGGTGACGTCGAGGCTGCCGCCGACCGATATCTGGTTGAAGTCTTTCACCTTGATTTGTTTGGTCACGTAGTTATTGCTTGCCTTGACTTCTGTGCCGCCCAGCCAGGAGCTGCCCGAGCTGAACTGATGGGTGTACGATTGGGCGCAGGCATTCAACGAGAGTGCCAGCAGGAAGATGGAAGTGTAAGTCATTAACTTTTTCATATCTGTCAGTCTTTAATGTTATGTTCTTGTTTTATCAATTAGACGGATGTCGGAGGCCGAACGTTGCAAGGGCAGGCGTCTTTTTTCTTTTTAATTTTTCGTTGAAGATAAAGCAAGAAGCGTACCAAAAATGTAACCGATTGATAATTAGGATAAATTAGATTTGCCTATTGTCCGTTATCGGACAGTGTGTCCGCTTTTGTGGACAAGATGCTTGCGGTTTTGCATGAAAGTTTGTTCTTTTGCAAAGGTGTTTTTAAGGAAAGACAGACAATGGAAGATAAAGAACGGTGTATGATCGGGCAGGCGGTTGCCGATGACGAGTTGGGTACGATTGGCGTGCGGATCAATGCTCGTGCCCGTCGGCTGACGTTTCGCGCCGTTGCGGGAGGCTTCATGGTGACTGTTCCGACGGGAGCGACATGGGGAGATGTCAGGAGGGGGTTGGAAACCCTGCGTCCCCGTCTGCGTGAAGCGCAGGCAAAGAAACGGGCGAAGCTGATAGACTTGGATTATCGGATTGAAGCGGAGCATTTCAAGTTGAGCCTGGTGGAGCAGGATACCCGTCGGTTTCAGGCACGTTCGGAGTTTGGAGCGACGCAGATTGTCTGTCCGCGGGGGACTGACTTTTCTGATCCGCAGCTCCAGGCCTGGTTGAAGAAGGTAATAGGCGAAGCTTTGCGGAGGAATGCCAAGCTGGTGCTGCCGCCCCGTCTGTATGCCTTGTCGAAGCGGCATGGTCTGCCTTTCCACGATGTCAAAATCAACTCCAGCTCCGGCCGTTGGGGAAGTTGCTCTGCGCGTAAGGACATCAATTTGTCCTACTATCTGTTGCTTCTGCCGCAACATCTTATCGACTATGTGCTGTTGCACGAGCTGACGCATACGCGCGTCATGAATCATGGTGCGGAGTTCTGGGCATTGCTCGACCGTCTGACCGACGGCAGGAGCGAGGCTTTGAAGCAGGAACTGAAAGCCTTTTCCGCTTCCTTGTAGGAAGGGTGGGGTGTTACTCCTGCGGAAGTTGCTTCACTTCGTCGCCTTCTTTCTCGAAGCGGTAGGTACCTCCCTTTTCACTCAGTTCGAAGAGGGAAATCCGTTCGGTCGCATTGTCCACAATCATCAGGGCACTCTCTTCGGCAAAGCGCTTCACTTCAAGGTCGAACGGCGAGCAGTCGATGGTCTTGTTCAGCAACAGACTGTCGTTGAGGAAGATGGAAACGGAATCGCCTTCGAATCCCTTGACCAGCGAGAAGGTATAGTGTTCGGCATAGTAGCGTCCGCCTTCGTGTTCACGCTGGAGGCGCATGCTCATGTAGACGAAGAGGACGACCACGAAGATGACGGCGAAGGCCAGGATGCCGTTGCCTATCATGAATTGCTTGTTGGTGTTCAGACGGTGTGCCATAGCGGTGTTCTTTCATTGATTGTTGCGGCAAATGTACCGATAATCTCCGAACTTTCAGCACGAAATGAACATATTCTTGGATTGGGCGGTTTTTTGCTTGCATCGGACGATTAATCTGTGTAACTTCGGCGTGGTAAAACGATGAGAATTTGTAAATACGATAGAACCATGATGAAAAGATTTTTTTTCCTTGCAGCTTTGATGCTGGTGGGCATGGTTGCCTTCGCGCAACAGGCCCTGTGGGGAAACGCTCCGATTGTTTCTCCCGAAATACATGCTGACCATACGGTGACATTCCGCCTGCGGGCTCCCAAGGCCGTGAAGGTGCAGGTGACGGGCGATTTCCTGCCCTCGCAGAAGGTCGAGACTCCTTTCGGCAAGTTTGACGGGCCAGGTGTGGCCGACCTGCAGGAAGGGAAAGACGGCGTGTGGGAATATACGACGTCCGAATCGTTGGCTCCCGAACTCTACAGCTACTCCTTTCTGGTGGACGGCCTGAAGATGATGGATCCCAGCAATGTCTACATGATTCGCGATGTGGCCAGCGTGACCAATGTATTCATCATCGACGGAGGGCGTGCCGACTTGTACAAGGTGAACGATGTGCCCCATGGAACCGTGGCGCGCGTCTGGTATGACAGCCCTACGTTGGGCATGAAGCGCCGCATGACGGTCTATACTCCAGCCGGTTATGAGACAAGCGGCAAACGTTATCCTGTCTTCTATCTGCTCCATGGCATGGGTGGCGACGAGGAGGCCTGGATAGCCTTAGGCCGTGCTTCGCAGATATTGGACAACCTTATAGCACAAGGCAAGGCTGAGCCGATGATTGTGGTGATGACCAATGGCAACGCCTCGCAGGAAGCGGCTCCGGGCGAAACCCACTACGGCCTGCTGCCTCCTACGATGAACCTGCCTAAGACGATGGAAGGCAGTTTTGAGACAGCTTTCCCCGATGTCGTGAAGTTCATTGACAAGACTTACCGTACCAAGGCCAACAAGAAAAATCGCGCCATCGCAGGCCTTTCGATGGGAGGCTTTCATTCGCTTCACATTTCCAAGCAATACCCCGACATGTTCGATTACATCGGCCTGTTTTCGGCAGCCATCCTGCCCGACAAGAAGGTGCAGTCGCCCATTTATGATGACTTTGACAAGAAACTGCAAATACAGTTCTCCAAGAAGCCAGCCTTGTACTGGATTGGGATAGGCAAGGCAGACTTCCTTTATAAAGCCAATGCTGACTTCCGCAAGCTGTTGGATGAGAAGGGATATAAATACACGTATTACGAAACGGAGGAAGGGCACATCTGGAAAAACTGGCGCATCTACCTGACGGAGTTTGTGCCTTTGCTATTCCGATGAGGCGGGTGGAGAAAAACATTGTTTTCCGCCAAGGAAAACGGTGCTTTTCTCCTCGCAAAGCAATGCTTTCCGACAAGAATTGAAACGAAAAAGAATAGATACCATGAAGAAGAATTGGATGTTGTCGCTGGTATTGGCGGCAAATGTATGGAGCGCAGGGGCCCAGCAAGTGGCTCCTGCCATTCCCCGAGACGAAAAGATAGAGCAGCAGGTGGAAAGCCTGTTGCAGAAGATGACGCTCGACGAAAAGATCGGGCAGATGTGCGAACTCACCATCGACGTCCTGCAGGACCGTAGCGGTGGGCAGGACGCGAAGGACTTCCGCTTGAGCGAGGCCATGCTCGACTCGGTCTTTGGCAAGTACAAGGTGGGCTCCATCCTGAACGTACCCCAGGGTAAGGCACAACCTGTAGAGAAGTGGCAGGAAATCATTCGCCGCATTCAGAAGAAGTCGATGGAGGAGATCGGCATTCCCTGCATCTATGGCGTCGACCAGATACACGGCACCACCTATACGAGGGGCGGTACCCTCTTTCCGCAAGGCATCAATATGGGTGCGGCCTTCAATCGCGAACTGACCCGTCGCGAGGCCGAAATCTCCGCATACGAAACCAAGGCCGGCAGCATTCCCTGGACTTATGCGCCTGTCACCGACCTGGGCCGCGACCCGCGCTGGCCGCGTATGTGGGAGAACTATGGTGAAGATTGTTATGTAAATGCTGAGATGGGACGCGAAGCCGTCCTGGGTTTTCAGGGTAATGATCCCAACCACATCGGCCCCAACCACATTGCTGCCTGCATGAAGCACTACATGGGCTATGGCGTGCCTGTGTCGGGCAAGGACCGCACGCCCTCGTCCATCACCGTGCAGGACATGCGCGAGAAGCATTTCGCCCCCTATCTGGAAATGATAAGGAACGGTGCTCTTTCCATTATGGTCAATTCGGCCATGAACAACGGCCTGCCTTTCCATGCCAACTACGAACTGCTGACCAAGTGGCTGAAGGAAGACCTCAACTGGGACGGCATGATTGTGACCGACTGGGCCGATATCAACAACCTCTATGCCCGCGACCACATTGCCAAAGACAAAAAAGAGGCCATCAAGCTGGCTATCAATGCTGGTATTGACATGTCGATGGACCCCTACAGCTGGGACTTCTGCATCCTGCTGAAGCAGCTGGTACAGGAGGGTGAGGTGCCGATGAGCCGCATTGACGATGCCGTGCGCCGTGTGCTCCGCCTGAAGTACCGTCTCAATCTGTTCGAGAAACCCTATTATGATCTCAAGGACTATCCGCTCTTCGGTAGCGACGCACATGCTGCCGTGGCCCTGCAGGCCGCCGAAGAGTCGCTGGTGTTGCTCAAGAACACAGACAACCTTCTGCCGTTGGCCAAGGGAAAGAAAATCCTGCTGACCGGCCCAAACGCCAATTCCATGCGTTGTCTTAATGGCGGTTGGTCGTACACTTGGCAGGGAAGCAATGCCGAGGATTGTTCAGAACCCTACCATACCATCCTCGAAGCTTTCATCAACAAGTTCGGTGCCGAGAACATCATCTATGAAGCTGGTGTGACCTACAATGAGAAGGGCAACTGGTGGGAAGAGAATACGCCCGAAATCGAAAAGGCCGTGGCTGCCGCCGCCCAAGCCGACTATATCGTGGCCTGCATCGGCGAGAACTCCTATTGCGAGACGCCCGGCAACTTGAACGACCTCACCCTGTCTGCCAACCAACGCCGTCTGGTGCAGGCCCTGGCCAAGACAGGCAAGCCCATCATCCTGATATTGAACGAAGGCCGTCCGCGTATCATTGCCGACATCGAGCCGCTCAGCAAAGCTGTTGTCAACATCATGCTGCCGGGTAACTATGGGGGCGACGCGTTGGCTAACCTGCTGGCAGGCGACGCCAACTTCAGCGGTAAGATGCCTTATACCTATCCCAAGTATCCCCATTCGCTGGTGACCTACGACTACAAGCCGTGCGAACACATCGGCAAGCCGATGGAGGGCGCTTACAATTACGATGCGGCGGTCAACGTGCAATGGGCCTTCGGTTACGGACTCAGCTACACCACCTTTGCCTATAGCAACCTGCGGGTGGACAAGGCACACTTTACGGCCGACGATGTGCTCACCTTCACCGTCGATGTGAAGAATACGGGCCGTCGTGCGGGCAAGGAGAGCGTGCTGCTCTTCAGTAGCGACTTGGTAGCTTCGTTGACCCCCGACAACCGCCGCCTCCGCAATTTCGAGAAAGTCGAGCTCCAGCCGGGTGAAACCCGCACCGTCACGCTGAAGCTGAAGGCTTCCGACCTGGCCTTTGTAGGTTATGATGGCAAGTGGGTGCTCGAAGCGGGCGACTTTCGCATGCAGGCAGGTAATCAGGTGCTGGACATCACTTGCATGAAGACAAAGAAATGGGAGATGCCTAACAAATAAGTGTGATGTAATTGATTTAAAAGTCTGTTTTCGATTTGTTGTAAAAAATATGAAAAGAGGTAGGGGTGTGAGTAAGTATATCTATTCATTTACGTTTTTTTTTATGTATATGGATGACGTATGCACAAGTTTTGACGTTGCCTGCTTCGGAGGCTGTGTCGCCCGGCATGTGGCTATGCTATCGCATGAATGTGCCCTTGAATGACGAACCGTCGGAGGTGGAACTGCGTATTGCGGCAGACAGCAAGTATTGGCTTTGGGTGAACGGAGAATTGCAGGTGAGGGAAGGCGGATTGAAACGCGGCCCTAATCCGAAGGATACATATTGTGATGTACTTCAGGGGGCGCATGGTTTGCGTAAAGGGAACAATCTGGTGGCCGTATTGGTGTGGTATTTCGGTAAGGACGGTTTCAGCCATCGCAATTCGCTGACACCTGGACTGGCTTTCCGCCTGTCGGTGAACGGCGAGGCGTTGGATACGGACAGTGCTTGGAAGGTGCGTAGGCATCCTGCGTATTACCTGCCCGAGGGAGAAGAACCCAACTATCGTTTGCCTGAGTCGAACATCGGTTTTGATGCGCGAAAGGATATCCCTTTCCAGCAGGCTGATTATGATGACAGCGGTTGGGGCAGGGCGCGGCTGGTTTCGTTGGAAGAGGCTGGATGGAATGGTTTGGCGGTTCGGCCCATCCCTCAGTGGAAGGACTACGGCCTGAAAACGTATGCAAGAACGGAGCGGCAGGGAAATCGGATTTTGGCTTATTTGCCTTACAATGCGCAGGTGACTCCCTATATCAAACTGAAAGCGGCGGCCGGCCATAGGATTGACATCCGTACGGATGACTATCAGGGCGGTTCGGCCACCAATGTATTTGCAGAGTATACGACTTGCGAGGGTGTTCAGGAGTTTGAATGCCGCGGGTGGATGAACGGCCATTACGTTATTTATACCATACCCGAAGGTTGTGAGGTGCTGGAGTTGAAATACCGCGAGACGGGCTATGATACGGATTTCGCAGGCAGCTTCTGGTGTGACGACCCTTTCCTGACCCGCCTGTGGACGAAGTCGCAACGCACACTCTACATCACGATGCGCGACACCTACATGGATTGCCCCGACAGGGAGCGAGCCCAGTGGTGGGGCGACGTGGTGAACGAGCTGGGTGAAGCCTTTTATGCCTTGGACGAGAAAGCCCATCGGCTGACGCGCAAGGGTATCTGCGAGCTGATGGACTGGCAACGGACAGACAGCACCATCTTTGCTCCTGTACCTGCCGGGAATTACAAGGATGAACTGCCCATGCAGATGCTGGCAAGCGTGGGCTATTATGGCTTCTGGACGTACTATATGGGGACGGGCGACAAAGAACTGATTGAATACGTGTTCCCCAAAGTAAAGAAATATATCCACGTCTGGAAAATCGCTTCCGACGGACTTGTCATCCCCCGACAAGGTGGATGGACCTGGGGTGATTGGGGTGACAACAAGGATATGGAGCTTCTATTCAGCTTGTGGTATTCCATTGCATTGGAGGGCTATGCTCACATGGCCCGTTTGGTGGGTGAGGTGGAAGAAGCCTCTTGGGCGGACAAGGTGAATCTTCGCTTGCATCAGGTTTTTCATCAGAAATATTGGACTGGGTCTTATTATAAGTCGCCCGATTATAAAGGCTTGCCCGATGATCGTGCACAGGCCTTGGCCATTGTGGCAGGAGTGTTGCCGAAGGAACTATACCCCGTTATCCGGCCTTTCTTCAAAGAACAATATCACGCCAGCCCCTATATGGAGAAATACGTCTTGCAGGCCCTTTGTGAGATGGGCTACTATCAGGATGCCATGGATCGGATGAGGCTGCGCTATGGGGCAATGGTGGACAGCCCGTTGACCACATTGTGGGAAGGTTGGGGGATAGGCAATGAAGGTTTTGGCGGAGGGAGCTACAATCATGCTTGGAGCGGAGGCCCTTTGACCATATTGAGCAGCTATATAGCAGGTATCCAGGTGGTGGAGCCAGGCTTCAAGGCCTTTTCTGTTTGTCCTAACTTGGGAAATCTGAATCAGGTAAAGGTGACTGTGCCGCTTTCCGGCGGTCGTTCCATTCGAACCGATTTGAAGAAAACTCCGGTCGGCTGCACATTGGAGTTGGTTGTGCCTGAGGAGACAACTGCCATTTTGGAACTGCCCGAGGGCTATACGAGGATAAAGGTAAACGGGAAATTGAAAAAACAAGGGGCGCGTCTGAAGAAAGGGAGGTGGCAGATTTGCTTTATTAGATAGTCATGCAACATTGTTGTTAATAGTATAAGCAAACATTACGTACATTCAAAAAAAAATGTATTTTTGTGAGGCCGTTTTGGGTTGCGGCATTAACAAGACTTTAAATATCATGAAACACATAAACCTTTTTGTTATCTTTATTGGGATATTCATATTGAATAGTTACGCATATTCGTCCCAGGATTTTTATTTTTCTAACCTGAATTTGAGGGATGGATTATCGCAGATTTCAGTGCTGGATATACTCCAAGATTCCAAAGGATATATGTGGTTTGCCACACGTAATGGACTGAATCGTTATGATGGGAAGAACTTTGTCATCTATAAAAATGATCCGACAGACTCATTGAGCCTAAGCAATAATCATATTTATTGTTTGGCCGAAGATTCTCATCAGAATTTGTGGATTGGTACATTCCATGGGTTGAATGTATTAAATATGAAGACGAACCAGTTAAAACGTGTTGTTGATAGCCCGTATCGGTCGGTTAAAGAAATGGCGATTAATAGTCTGCTGGTCGATTCCCGTAATCGCTTGTGGATTGGAACAGGTCAGGGGTTGTATATTTGTGATTTGGGAACAGGTAGTTATAACCTTTCCCAGCAGGTAAAGGCTCTTCAGAACAATAATGTCACTTCAATATGTGAAACTCATGATGGACAATTTTGGATAGGTACTTCAGAGGGTGGAGTTTGGATATATGATATGCAGTTGCAGGAGCGTTTGCATCTGACAGACTCTTCATCTGGCATCTGTCTCCCCGGGAATTCTGTGTCGACTATTTATGAAGATTCAAAAGGCATGGTTTGGATAGGGAGCAAGTATACAGGGCTTTGTCGGATAGACTTGAAACAGGGCACCCTACATGCATTTACGCAATCAGATAATTTGTTAAGCAGTAATGTCCGGAAAATAATAGAATATCAGAATCTGTTGCTGGTGGGGACTTTTGACGGATTATATGCATTGGATATGACTACAGAACATTTTGTAAGGCATCCGAATGTATCCTTAAAGCGCGGACATTTGAATCATTTTTCGATTTATGCATTGTATGTGGATAAAAGCCAGACGTTATGGGTCGGCACCTATTCTGGTGGAGTAAACTATTCCAGTACGTTGAATAATCGTTTTGTTTTCCACGATCCGGCAGAGGCATTGAACGTCTATTTGAGTGTATATGGGATTATGACGTATGGAGGGAATGGTGATTTGTATATTGCAACTGAAGGGGGGGGCATGCTTTTGTTTAATTATACAGGAGATGACTCGAAATATAGTTATTACCCGATAGAGGGATTTTCTGCGCAGAAGTACAATCAAAACATGGTGAAATGTTTGTATTTAGAAGGAGATACTATCTGGTGCGGAACAGCGAAAGGTGCTGTTTATAAATTTGATATTCAGCGAAAAACTTATAGGCTTGTCTACCGATTGCCTCAAGAAACCGCTGCAGTTTATTCTATGTTACGTGACGGGAGAGGATGTATGTGGATTGCAAATGCGGCTGAAAGGGGATTGGTATGTCGCTGGCCTGATGGCAGGATGCAGAATACCTTTAAAACGGCGGATGGAACAAATCTTCCAATCTTTAGTGCCCGTTGTCTGTTTGAATTGACACCGGGCGTAATGCTGTTTGGCTCCAGGAATCATGGCTTGTTCAGATATAATTTGGTGACAGGGGATTACCAGCATTACTATGCCGGTGGAAAAGGAAGTTTCCGTTTATTGGACAACTATGTTACTTCTATCGTGAAAGACAAACGTGGAAGAATCTGGATAAGTATGTTTGGAGGAGGCATTGCTTTGTATGAGGATGGCAAAGGCATCGTTAAATCGTATACAACAAAGCAAGGATTAATGGATAATGAGGTTGCTGCTATGGTGGAAGACGGGAATGGGAATTTATGGTTGTCTACGACAAGCGGCATTTCTCGGTTTGATCCGCATTCGGAATCGTTTGTGAACTATTATTTAAATAATGGCATTGGCATTGAAGAATTTACACCTCATAGCGGCATTGTATTACCGAACGGAGAGATCGTTTTTGGGGGGAACAATGGTTTCATTACGTTTAACCCGGCAGAAATTCATCGCAATCCTTATGTCCCATCGTTGGTTTTGAATAGTTTGACTGTCAATAATCGGGTCATCTATCCGCAGGATGAAACCCAAATATTGGATGCAGTCTTGGATGATACGGAAAAGATAGACTTGAAATATAATCAGAATAACTTGTCTGTCAGTTACAGTGCATTGAATTATGTGTTTCCCAATCAGAATCAGTATGCGACTTTTCTGCATGGTTATGATAAGGAATGGCATTATATAGGTAACCGTACAGAGGCATATTATACCAATCTTTCTCCAGGCACTTACGTGTTTGAAGTAAAAGCGTCCAATAATGACGGTATTTGGCAGGAGAAAACAAGGAAGGTCGTGATTGAAATTCATCCTCCTTTGTGGCGAACTTGGTACGCTTATCTGTTTTATGCCGTGCTTGTTTTGACGGTTTTGTTCCTTATCATGTATTATGTCACCAAGAAGCAAAAGCTGGAGAGGGAACTTTATTATCAACAGCAATTACAAAAACGACAGGATGAATTTCATGAGAATAAGATACGTATGTTTACCAATTTTTCGCATGAATTGCGGACGCCCTTGACGTTGGTTATATCTCCTTTACAGGAACTGGTGGCAATGTCTGGGCTGACGAATGTCGTTCGGAACAAGTTGGATTTGATTTACAGTAATGCACAACGCTTGTTATTGTTGGTCAATCAATTGTTGGATTTGAGAAAGAGTCAGGAAGGAAAGTTGGACTTACATATATCCAAAAGTAACCTGACGTCTTTTTTACAAGAAATTCATCTGGCTTTTTCTCATTTGGCTATGCGGAAGTCCATTCATTTTGAGTTTGATGCAGAGAATGTGCCTTTCTATGCTTGGTTTGACAAGTCTTTGATTGAGAAAGTAGTTTTCAATCTGCTGTCCAACGCCATTAAATTTACGCCAGATAATGGCAGGATAGTATTGTACTTAAGAAGATGTCAATATCAGGAGATTCCAGAAAGTATTCGAAATGTATTGTCCGAAGAAATGCCTCCAGAGATGGAGTTTGCAATTATTCGTGTCTCAGATAGCGGTTGTGGCATATCTCAGGATGAATTGAAACATATTTTTACGCCATTCTATCAAGTTGAAGGACATTTGCCTACAGATGTAGGAACAGGTTTGGGACTTAGTTTGGTCTATACGATAGTCAAATTGCATCATGGATGTATTAATGTAGATTCTGAACGAATGAAAGGGAGTACATTCACCGTTTATATACCGGTTTTATCTTCCGCTTATTCTGAAGGGGATATTGAACGGGGAAGCTCTGTGGCAGAAGAAGTGATCGTTTCGGAGACAAAGCCGGAAAAAGTAGTTGCAGAAAGGAAATGGACAATCTTGCTTGCAGAAGATAATGCGGATGTACGTCAATATGTGAAGGAATATTTGGAAAACTATTTCTATATAGTGGAGGCAGATAATGGCATGGATGCGCTGGAACTGACTTTGCAAAAATATCCGAATCTGGTATTGAGCGATATTATGATGCCTAAAATGGATGGGTTGGAATTGTGCCGGCGTATCAAAGAAGATATTCAGTTGGAACATATCCCAGTAGTTTTAATGACTGCCAAGTCGATGGTAGAACACATTAAAGAGGGGTTTTCGGTTGGTGCGGACGACTATATTGTGAAGCCGTTCAACATTGAAATTCTGGTAAGCAGGTTACAAAATATCCTTTTGTCGCGAGAGAAGTTGAAGAAATTGTATGGTAAGAAATTCTCGCCTGATGCAATGGGCATTGAAATAGTGTCGGGTGATGACCGTTTTACCCAAAAGTTGTTTGGTGTCATTGAGAAAAATATCTCCAACCCTGATTTGAACATTGATCTGTTGAGCTCGGAATTGGGGTTAAGCAGATCGAACCTGTATCGGAAGTTGAAAGCTGTTACAGAATTGTCGCCGACGGAATTGATACGGAATAAAAGACTGGAAATAGCGGCAAAACTTTTGCTGGAAACATCGTATACGATTTCAGAAGTAGCCGTGTATGCGGGTTTTAACAGCCATGCCTATTTCACCAGTTGCTTCAAGAATTTTTATGGATACTCTCCGACTGAGTGGGTACAGATGAAGAAGGAACAAGTATGATGGAGACTGGCTGAGCTTGTAGGTAATTGGACGGTTGTTTATAAGCAGTTTGTGCTTTACTTACAAATGGTTCGTTAAGCACTACTTGGTTTTGGGACAATATTAAAAAGTAGCTGGATATAATTGATAGAATCTTTGGTGGAATACTTCTATTTTTGTGACATCAAAATAAATATAAACGTAGATTAATATTCTATCCATGAAAACATTGATTAAAGTCTGTTGTGCGGCTTTTTGTATGTCCGCGAGTATAGTGGCTGCTTATGCGGTCAATGGTGGAGAACCGAATGGAGCTCAGAGAACCGAAGCTGGGAGTGAGAATGTATGGAGTCGAAAGGGCGTTGAAGATATAGGAAAGAAAGTCGCTGATTGGCAAATTCGTGAGTTTCCTAATACGCAGCATGGTTCCAAGGATCAGCGGGGATGGGTGGCTGGTGCCTGGTATATGGGGTTGTGCGACTGGGCAGAGCTTTCGGGCGACTCCACATATTAC
Source organism: Mediterranea massiliensis (assembly GCF_900128475.1). GTDB lineage: Bacteria > Bacteroidota > Bacteroidia > Bacteroidales > Bacteroidaceae > Bacteroides > Bacteroides massiliensis_E. The sequence goes on from NZ_LT635839.1 coordinate 629,859, forward strand.
GATTGGATGATGAAGACATTCTCGGGGCAACGTTGGCAATTGGGCAACCGTATGTATCATGCGGATGATTTCTGTGTAGCTCAGACCTATATAGATTTATACGAGAAGTTTAGGGAAAAGGATATGCTGGAGCCTACATTGGCCCGTACAGAGTGGTTGGTCGGCCATCCTTCCAATGGTAGTGTCGATTTTAGAGTGCCACATCTGCGGCAGGAGCGTTGGACGTGGTGCGATGCCTTGTTCATGGCTCCGGCGGTATATACCCGCCTTTATCGTGTGACAGGAAATCGGAAATATATGCATTTTATGGATGCGGAATACAAGGCCACCTATAATTATCTGTATGATAGGGAAGAGAAGATGTTCTATCGGGATAGCCGTTACTTTGACCAGCGTGAAGCGAATGGTCAGAAAGTCTTTTGGGGACGGGGTAATGGCTGGGTGATTGCGGGTCTTGCCGAAATTCTGAAGACCTTGCCGGATGATGATACCGAGTTCCGACCTTTCTATGAAGCCTTGTTTGTTGAGTTCGCTACCCGTTTGGCCGAACTTCAAGGTGAGGATGGCTACTGGCATGCCAGTCTGCTCGACCCAGACAGTTATCCTTCGCCCGAAACCAGTTCAACAGGATTCATTGTTTACGGCTTGGCGTATGGCATCAATCATGGTTATCTGCCGGCAAAGGATTTTCTGTCCGTTGTCAAAAAGGGTTGGAAAGCTTTGACTGATGCAGTGGATCCGGATGGAAAACTATGTTGGGTGCAGCCTATCGGGGCCGACCCGAAGAAAGTGACACGTGAGATGACAGAACTTTATGGACCGGGTGCTTTTCTGATGGCAGCTTGCGAGATTTACAAACTCTGTGAATAATTGATTTTAGACAGTTGGTGAGTAGTGCGTTTCGAAAAGCATTGCTTTGCCCTGCCTGAACCATTGTTTTCCCCAGCACAAAAGGCTGTTTTGTGTTCGGGAAAAAGGTTTGGGTAGGGCATTTGTCCTTTTCAGGGGGAGCAGGCGTGGGTGAGCTGAATTTAACAGGATTGGAGATATTATTGATAATGATTCTGAAATCAGCTTCTTATTTTTGTGTGTGACAAGTGAAACTTGTAAATGATGTCACGTAAAATTTAATACCAATGAAGAGATTTATTTTATTGTTAGGTGTGCTTGGTGCTTGTGTGTTGGGGCTGAAAGCCGAGCCGAAAGAAATCCCCGTCATCCAAGTAACTTCTGTTTGGAACATGGAGCATCTGGCCAAAGTGAAGAAACAGATTCAGACTCCTTTTTATGCAACTTCCTATCAGGCATTGCTTCAGGAAGCAGACGACTGGTTGAAGCAGGAACCGCTTTCAGTCATGATGAAGAAACAGGTTCCGGCCAGTGGTGACAAGCACGACTATATGAGTATCGCCCGATATTATTGGCCTGATCCCTCGAAGCCTGACGGACTTCCCTACATAAGTAAAGACGGAGAGGTAAATCCTGAAATCTTCGATTACGACCGCTATCCCTTGGGACAGATGGTGGACAGGGTTATTGCATTGACATTGGCCTGGTATTTCAGCGGCGAAGAGCGGTATGCGGTTGAAGCTACGAAACAGGTACGCGTTTGGTTCTTGGACGAAGCTACTCGTATGAATCCGAATCTGGAGTATTCGCAGGTGGTGATGGGGAAGGACAATAACAAGGGACGTAGTTCGGGACTTATTGATACCTACTCCTTTATCGAAATGTTGGAGGCAGTGACTTTGCTGGAAAAGTCACATTCGTTTACAGGGGTGGATAGCAAGGCACTGAAGGCGTGGTTTGAACGTTTGACTGAATGGATGCTGACAAGTCCGCAAGGCAAGAAGGAGGCTACCAGTGTGAATAATCATAGCGTGTCCTACGATACGCAGATCATTGCTTTCGCTCTCTATTCGGGTAACCGAGGGCTGGCTGAAAAGACAATCAAGGCTTTCCCTGAAAGACGCTTGTTCCGCCAGGTAGAGCCGGACGGCAGCCAGCCGCAGGAACTGCGCAGAACGCTTGCTTTCCACTACTCCAGAGAAAATCTGACCCATGTCATCAATATCATGCTCCTGGCGAAACGGGCTGGTCTGTCTATCGATCGGATGGAGTCGGAGGACGGGAGGAGTTTCTACAAGGCTGTTGATTTCCTGACTCCGTATGTAGAAAAGGGAGAGAAAGCATGGCCTTATCAGCAAATCAGTGGTTGGGATGGAGAAATACAGAGTTTCTGCAAGGACTTGTATCGCATTGCGACTTGCTTGGATCCTGATAGAAAAGACGATTATTTACGTCTTTTCTGGTCCTATAGCGTTCGTCAGTCCGATGATCGTTTTAATCTGCTTTATTTGGATGCCAAACAGTAATGGTGTGGTTTTATGTTAAAAAATATATTGCATATGAGTGGATGGATTGAACGTTGTTGCTTTCTCCTTTTTTGTCTTTGTTGCGTAAGTATGGATTTGTGTGCCAAGATTCCTGTGGCCAAAGACAAAAAAATTAGATTGATTGAAGATTGGCAATTCCTGAAGGGTGATGTGGGCAACGTTTGGGAACTGGTGCGCCCTGTACGGAAGGGACAGCCCGAATGTCAGCCGATATGGACGCCGGTTACTCTTCCGCATTGCTTCAATGCGGAAGATGGAGTAGATCCTGATGTGAATTATTATCAGGGGCCGGGTTGGTACAAGACGCAGCTTGATGTGAACAATCCTTATGTCGGCGGACGTGTGTTGCTGGAGTTTGAAGGAGCCGGGCAGAAGACCGAAGTATATGTATATATGGAGAAGGTAGCCTCTCATGTAGGAGGTTACGACAGCTGGAATGTAGACATTACGGAAGCGGTTAATCGTTTTCTGGGAACTAAAGATGCGGAACGTTTCAAGGGAAAAGTGCCGTTGAGTATCCGTTGTGACAATTCACGCGATGCGGAAATGATTCCTTCCGACTTGTCAGACTTTAACCTTTATGGAGGACTTTACCGTTATGTCAATTTGGTATATACGCCTGCTGTTTCGGTCAGTTCGTTGCAGATTACTCCCGAAGTGCCTGCCTCCAAGCGTGGAGCGGTGAACATTACAGGACATTTTTATAATCCCACGGATGTGAAAACGGCTTTTGTCTCTATCGAAATCGAGAATCCGCAAGGTGAAGTCGTGGCTTCTCGTCAGATAGATTCGATGGTGCCGTTGGGCGATTTTCATGTGGAAGATATTGAGATTCAGAAACCCGTCTGGTGGCATGTAGATGCTCCGAATCTGTACACCTGTCGGGTATCTGTTACGGCCGATGGACAGACATGGGAGTCTACGGAGCGTTTCGGCTTCCGTACGTATGAGTTTCAGGAGAAAGGCCCGTTCTTTTTGAACGGTGAGAGACTTTTGTTGAGGGGAACCCACCGCCACGAAGACCATGCCGGCGTGGGAGCAGCGATGACCGAAGAGCAGATGGTGGAGGAGATGAAGATGATGAAGCAGATGGGTGTCAACTTTATCCGTTTGGGGCATTATCAGCAATCGGAAATCATTTTGAATCTTTGTGACGAACTGGGTATCCTGGTGTGGGAGGAAATCCCTTGGTGTCGAGGAGGTTTGGGAGGTGAGGCATATCAGGCGCAGGCCAAGCGGATGCTCACTCATATGATAGAGCAACACTACAATCATCCTTCTGTCATCATCTGGGGGCTGGGCAACGAGAATGATTGGCCCAATGATTTCCCTGAATTCGACAAGGCCAAGATTCGTGCATTCATGAGCGGATTGCATACTTTAGCCCATCGTTTGGATGCCAGTCGCCTGACGGCTATCCGCCGTTGTGCCTTCTGTAGCGACATTGTGGATGTTTATTCACCTTCCATCTGGCGAGGATGGTATGGCGGTGTGTTTACCGATTACAAGGAAACCTCGCGAAAAGAAATGGAGAAGGTGAAGCGTTTCCTGCATGTGGAGTGGGGCGGAGACAGCCATGCCGGTCGCCACAACGAGGTTATTGATGGCGGTTGGGATACGGAAAGCTATCTGAAAGCTTGGACAAAGAAGAAGAACGAGTGGAGCGAATCCTATATTGTACGCCTGATAGACTGGCATCTGAAGGAACAGGAAACTATGCCGTGGCTGACGGGTACGGCCTACTGGCCCTTCAAGGATTTTTCCACACCTGTCCGTCCTGAGAATCCTGTCCCTTATGTCAATCAGAAGGGAGTGGTGGAGCGCGATTTCACGAAGAAGGAAGCATATTACGTCTTCCAGTCTTATTGGGCCAGCAAGCCAATGGTTCATATTTATGGACACACGTGGCCCATCCGTTGGGGAGAGCCTGACCAGGAGCAGGAGGTGCTGGTTTATTCCAATTATGGAGAGGTCGAATTGTTTTTGAATGGAGTGAGCCAGGGTATCAGAAAAAGAAATTCACAGGACTTCCCTGCCGCCGGCCTCCATTGGCACATGAAATTTCAGAAAGGGAAGAATGTGCTGAAAGCCGTTTCGCACGGAAAGGTTGTGGTGGAAGATGAGGTTTCCTTTGAATATCAGACCGAAAAATGGGAGAAACCCGCTCGCCTTGAGGTAACTTCCTCGATGGTCGCCGACGGAATAGCAGAGGTTGAGGCTTATTTGGTGGACAGGAACGGTGTGAAATGCCTGGATACTGACGATTTTGTTTACTTTGGCCTGACTGGAGACGGAGCTCTGATTCAGAATCAGGGGACTTCTATCGGTTCTCGTAAGGTACAGGCCCAAAATGGCAGGGCTCGAATCCGTGTGCGACTGAATGGCGGTGTTTCCTATGTATCGGTTAAGGCAGAGGGAGTAGCTACTGCTTTTCTACAAATCAAATGATGAATTTACATAAAATGATTTTATAACAATTATTTTAGGAACACTACTGTCCAATAAAAGTTGGCTAATCGGTCTTTGAAATTATTGAAATACAGTCTTTTAAGTAGTATTTCTGAATGAAACGGATTTGAATTTGTAGTTTAGCGGTCAAATTGAAGACCGCTTATGAACCAAGATAAATACGTATTCGCTCAACTTACCGCTTTTCTGAACAGAACACAGTTCAACAACTTCGTTCGCAAGTATGATGGTAATCGCTACGTGAAGCAATTCACTTGCTGGAATCAGTTACTTGCTATGATGTTCGGACAACTGAGCAATCGTGAGAGCCTTCGCGACCTAATTGTAGCTTTTGAAGCGCATCGTTCCAAGCAATATCATCTTGGCTTGGGACGCAATCCAATAGCCAAAGCCACCCTCGCTTATGCTAATCAGAATCGTGACTACAGAATCTTTGAAGACTTCGCATTCTATATGATGAAGGAAGCTTGCGAAAAGCGAGCAACCAATATCTTGGAAATTCCAGGAAATAAGTATGCTTTTGATTCAACAACTATTCCGTTGTGTCTAGCCACATTTCCATGGGCGAAGTTCCGAAGAAAGAAAGGAGGTGTCAAAGCTCATGTCTTATATGACATTGAAGCACAAGTTCCTGCCTTCTATACTGTAACCGCAGCATCGAAACATGACTCTACGGCGATGTACTCAATCCATTATGAACCAAATGCTTATTATATATTCGACAGGGCTTATGATTCTTTTAAGGAATTATATCGGATTCACCTGACAGGTTCCTTTTTCGTTGTCAGAGCTAAGACGAACTTGAAATGTACAACGGTTAAATGGAAGCGCAGGATGCCTAAGTATGTACTGACCGATGCTGAAGTGAAACTGACCGGATATCTCTCAGAGAAGAAATATCCCGAGTTATTCCGACTCATTCGTTACTACGATGAAGAGGATGACCGTGAGTTTACTTTCCTAACGAATGCAACACATGTCTCTGCATTGGATATTGCCAATCTCTATAAGAAAAGGTGGTTGGTCGAGCTCTTTTTCAAATGGCTAAAGCAACACCTTAAAATAAAGAGGTTCTGGGGTACAACAGAAAACGCTGTCCGCATTCAAATCAGTGTGGCGATCATTACTTACTGTCTCGTAGCTATAGTTCAACACGATATGCAATTGAAACGCTCAATTTACGAAGTTTTGCAGATTCTAAGTATCTCTCTAACGGACAAAACCCACTTACGTGACCTGTTCGATAAGACTAATTTCAATGATGTCAAAGAACTCGATTGTCCCCTTTTTGAAGGACTATTTGATTAAATTTTTAACTCGTCCATTTTTATTGGACACTAATGTTTTAGGAATTAAAATGAAAACAAAAAAAATTATATTGGGAATAGTTGTTTGCTTTTTGTTATATCCTGTACAAGCACAGATTGTGTGGCAACAAATGGCACCTGGTGTTTGGAAAGGTGTAATAGGAACGCCTGAGGATTATTCGTTGTTGGCGGTCGCAGGGGTTCTTCCTTTGAAAGAAGGTTTTACACGCTTGCCTGAGGTACATTTGCCAGAGTTGGCAAATGAAATTGTTGGAACAATTCAGGATGGAAAGACATATCTTCAGATACCGTTGGAAAAGGAAGAACAAATATTTGGGTTTGGGCTAAATTTTCAGACGGTTCATCAGCGTGGAAAAATTCTGAATCTACACGTGGATCATTATGGTGGTAAAGACAATGGACGTACACATGCCCCTGTTCCTTTTTATGTATCCAGTTTGGGCTATGGCATTTTGGTTAATTCAGCTCGTTATTTGACTGTTTATGCAGGGAGTGGCGTACGTAAGGATAGTCCTAACGCCCCGATTGCCAGAGACAGGAATACAAATAAGGATTGGACGTCTGCTCCTTATTCTGATGCAGTTTCTATTTTGGTTCCTGCACGAGGTGTGGAGATTTTTCTTTTTGCAGGGCCTACTCCGATGGATGCCATTCGTCGTTATAATTTGTATTGTGGGGGTGGCGCTTTGCCTCCTCGCTGGGGACTGGGTTTTACACAACGTACGCAGAAATTATATACGGCTGATGATGTGGAAAGAGAAATAGATGAATTTGAACGTCGTGGATTTCCATTGGATTTTATAGGTTTGGAACCTGGTTGGCAAAGTAAAGCTTATCCCTGTACGTTGGAATGGGATAAAAAGCGTTTCCCAAATCCTGTTGATTTTATCAAAAAGATGGCAAAAAAGGGAGTGCGTATTAATTTGTGGACTAATCCTTATCTTTCTCCTGAATCAGATATATATAAGCGGATGTATCCTGTTAGCGGTTCCCATACGGTATGGTGTGGTATTGTTCCCGATATGGCTGACAGTCTTGCTCGTCAGCTTTGGATGGATAAACTGGAAAAGGAGCATGTTTGTATAGGTGTTAGTGGTTATAAAATTGATGAGGTAGATGGATATGATCGATATTTGTGGCCCGATGTGGCAACTTTTCCGAGTGGAATTCCTGCTGAACAGATGCGTCAGACGTATGGATTGTGGATGCAACGTACTACTTCGAAGTTATATGAAAAATATAATCAGCGTACATTCGGTTTGGTTCGTGGATCCAATGCGGGAGCCAGTTCCTTTCCTTATGTGATTTATAATGATTATTATAGCCATCAGGATTTTATAACAGCATTGGTTAATTCAGGCTTTTGCGGAGTGTTGTGGACTCCTGAAGTGCGCAGCTCTAAGACGGGAGAAGAGTGGTTGAGACGTTTTCAGTCTGTGGTATTTTCGCCGATGGCCATGATTAATGCTTGGTCCAATGGCACTAAACCGTGGTCGTTTCCAGAAGTTGCTGAACAAGTTAAGGAATATGCAATCTTACGTATGCGGATGATGCCTTATTGGTATACAGAATTTGCGCGTTATCATTTTGATGGTATTCCTCCGTTCCGTGCCGTCAATTTGGAATCCGGATTTAATCCAAAACAATCGGTTCGTATGGAAGTGGAAAATGATAATTTGGATGATAATCCATATATGGAAGCCATTTCGAAAGAAATAAAGGATCAGTACATGGCCGGTGAGTATCTTTTGGTAGCTCCAATGTTTACAGGGCAGAAAGAACGTTACGTCGTTCTCCCTAAAGGGAATTGGTATGATTTCTATACGGGTGAGTATGTTGGTAACGGTGAACGGATAACCGTATCACCTGGTTTGGACCATATCCCTGTTTTTGTTAAGGATGGGGCTATTATTCCAATGATGGAACCTATGTTGCATGCTCCTAAGGCAGGGCAGAAGATAAATCTGGAAATACGGCATTATGGAAAAGCAGAAGGACGATATTTCCTGTATGACGATGACGGAGAAACGTTTGATTATAAGAAAGGAATATTTTCTTGGAGGGAAATCAATGTAATCTATGATGAAAAAGATCGTTTGAAGGGTACTATTTCCAAGGCAGAAAAGGGAAAGCTTGATAATATAGCCAAGGTTACGTGGAAGTTTATGACAACTGATAAATAATAACAAAAATATATGAAGATAAGAATTGGCATATTAGTTTTATTTTATGTTTGTACACTTTGGCTTCATGCGGCTGATAGTTCCCCTCTAAAGGAATGGTTTGAAATTACTTCTGGCGAACTGAAACTGACTTTTATGGTTGGTACCGACAATCGATTGTATCAGTTGGGATTCGGTGATGCTGTCCAAAAAGTGCCCATGCCTTCTAAGATTCCTTCGCGCGAATGGGAATTTTTCCCTCCTTATGGTAATGGTGTGCTGACCGAGCCTGCTCTACAGGTCACTCACGTAGATGGAAATACATCTACTGAACTTCACTATATGGGGCATCAGACGACGGAAGAGGAAAAAGGAATTCGGAAGACGACAATCTTATTAAAGGATCCTGTTTATCCGTTTTACGTCAATGTCCATATTCGTAGTTATGAGAATCAAAGTATGATGGAAATTTGGAATGAAGTACGACATGAAGAAAATGGTACAGTGACTCTTTACCGTTTTGCTTCTGCTGCTCCGATTATTAAAGCCAACGAATATTGGCTAACTCAGTTTTCCGGTAATTATAAGCGAGAAGCAACTTTGTCAGAAGAACGTCTTTCAGGAGGAATTAAAATTTTGGACTCTAAATTGGGTGTTCGTACCCATCAAATGCGTATTCCTTCGTTTATGCTTGCTTTGAATGCTCCAGCCGACGAGAGGAAGGGTGAAGCGTTGGCCGGATCGTTACGGTGGAGTGGAAGTTTCCAGTTCGCTTTTGATATGGACTGGAACAGCAATCTTCGTTTGTTGACAGGAATGAACCCTATAGAGGCACATTATCAGTTGGAAACAGGTAAAATATTTACTACTCCGGCTATGCTTTATGCCTATAGTAAACAGGGTAAAGGAGAAGCTAGTCGACGTTATCATCGTTGGGCGATGAAGTATGGTATACGCGATTCACAGAAAGATCGTCCAGTGTTGCTAAATAACTGGGAGGCTACCCATTGTGACTTTGATGAAGAACGGTTGGTGAAATTGTTCGACGAGGCACGCCAGATAGGTGTAGAACTTTTTTTGTTGGACGATGGATGGTTTGGCAATGGCCTTTATTCGCGTGACGACGATAAACGCGGTTTGGGTGATTGGGAGCCTTCCGCTAAAAAATTGCCACATGGCTTATCGTATATTGCCCGCGAGGCGCTTAAGCGCAAAGTGAAATTTGGAATTTGGCTGGAACCGGAAATGGTTAATCCGAAAAGTGAACTCTATCAGAAACATCCGGATTGGATAATTACTCAACCTAGACGTGCTCCTATTTTGGGACGGAATCAGGAGATCTTGGATTTGACCCGGCCAGAAGTACAAGCTTTTGAATGGGGTATTATCGATAAAACGTTACGGCCTAATCCTGGCATAACATATGTCAAGTGGGATTGTAACCGTTATATTACCCAGCCGGGATCCAGCTATTTACCTCCTAATAAACAGAGTCATTTGTGGAGGGATTATACGTGGACTCTTTATAGATTAATGAGGCGTTTTGCAAGGGATTTTCCTAATGTCATGGCTATGCTTTGTGCCGGTGGAGCTGGACGTGTGGACTATGGTGCACTTCCTTATTTTCACAGCTTTTGGCCAAGCGACAACACCGATCCGTTGGCTCGTATCAAGATACAATGGGGATTTTCTCATTTTTTCCCGGCAAGTTCTATTTCTGCGCATGTCACTCGAAAGGGAAAGCGGCATCTGAAATTAGCCATCGATGTGGCGTTGAGCGGTGCTTTTGGCATTGACTTGGCACTTGACAAAGCTACCACTAGTGAACGTGAACTGCTTGCAGATGGCGTCTGATTGTATAAAGAACGCATTCGTTCATTGGTAATGAAGGGAGAGATTTACCGTTTAATATCCCCTTATGATCATCCAGTAGCTTCATTGAGTTATGTGTCTCCTAATCAAAATGATGCTGTTGTTTATTTATATCAATTGGAAGATGGTCGAGTACCTCAAGTTTATTTGGAAGGGTTGGCTTCTGATGCCGATTATCTAGTTGAAGAAGTAAATTTGCCACAGGGAAGAAATTCTCGTTTCCGCATCCATAAGCAGGTAGTTAGTGGCAACGAGTTGATGGAACAGGGAATCGAAAATCCATTGAGTACTAAATTCGAGAGTGCTATTCTTATTTTCAGAAAAATAAATGATTGATAGATATGAAATTTTTTTTATGTATAATGGCATTGTGGCTCTACCTTCCTGTTGGGGCTGTAGAAGACGTAGCTGACCGTTGGCATATTTGTCAGGATGGATCTATTCAATGGATTCCAAGCGAGAGACTACCTCATGAAGATCATTTGGAAATGAGCGGACAACAATTGTCTGTAGTGCTTCGTTACGGGGTGGATGCTAACTGTAGATTTCATGTGAATCGAAGCTTAGTGTTTCCCATGCTTCGGATGAAGCCCAACAAGACACAGGATAATTTAAAACAGCGTTTCGACGTGAATATTCCATTGTTGGTCACCGTGAATGATCAAACGTTGTTGCACGAGATTGTACGTAGCGTGACATTTAACGGAATCATGCGCGTGGAAAGTGACTTTAGCTATATTCACCGTCGAAAAGAACAACACCACACGATTCATGTGACTCGTTGTTTCTATCCTTCGACAGAGTCTGCTAGATATATTGAGGAATATATATTCAAAAATAATAGTCAAAATTCGATTAATCTACGAGTACCTGAATGGAAGGTCGCTTATACAACACCTGAGGAAGCTGGGGTATATGGAAGTTATCGTGTGGAAGCTTCTCTTTCCAGTTCGGGAGTATTTTTGTTAAATCCTGGTGATTCGTTGGATTTCTATGCAGTTTTTTCTGGAGAGAAGGTCCAGGGTGTCAACAAGTCTCTGCTTTCAGTTGAGGATGTGAAGAAAGAACGTTCTGCTCGTTTGGATTTGGTGAAACAATGGTGGAATAATCTGGTGCTTGAGACACCTGACCCAGTCTTGAACCGGATGTTTGCTTTTGCCAAACTTCGTGGCGCTGAAAGTATTTATCGTACAAAAGGAGGCCTGATGCACGGCCCTGGTGGAGAAGCTTATTATGCTGCAATATGGGCTAATGATCAGGCTGAATATATTAACCCTTTCTTTCCTTTCTTAGGATATGGTATCGGCAATGAGTCAGCACTGAATTCGTTTCGTCATTTTGCTCGTTATATGAATCCTGAATACACGCCCATACCCAGTTCTATCATTTCGGAAGGAATTGGGACGTGGCATGGTGCTAAGGATCGTGGCGATGGGGCGATGATAGCTTATGGTGCTGCTCGTTATGCATTGGCTCGCGGCAATTTGGCTGAAGCAAAGGAATTGTGGCCTCTTATCGAGTGGTGTCTGGAGTATTGTAATCGGAAATTGACACCTGAGGGAGTTGTGGCTTCTGATTCTGATGAATTGGAGAACCGTTTTCCTGCAGGTGAAGCCAATCTCTGTACATCGACCTTGTATTATGATGCTTTGCGTTCTGTAGCTTGGCTCGGGCGTGAACTCGGGATAGATAGAAAACAATGCCATGATTACGAGAAGAGGGCAAAGGCTATGGAGCGAGCCATTGAAGAATATTTTGGCTCTGAAATTGAGGGCTTTCACAGTTACCGATATTATAAGGGTAACGATATTCTCCGTTCTTGGATTTGCATGCCACTGGTTATGGGCATCTATACCCGTGCGGAGGGAACTGTTGACGCATTGTTCTCTTCTCGTCTGTGGACAGACGATGGTTTGCTGACACAAGCTGGTACAAAGACCTTTTGGGATCGGTCTACGCTTTATGCTCTTCGGGGAACCATTGCGGCTGGTGAAGTAGAAAAAGGCGTTGCCTTTTTAAAGAAATATTCTCGTCGTCGTTTACTGGGTGAGCATGTACCTTATGCGATTGAGGCTTGGCCAGAAGGTGATCAGCGCCATCTTTCTGCTGAGAGTGGACTATATTGTCGCATTTATACGGAAGGACTTTTCGGCATTCGGCCCATCGGATTGCGTAGTTTTGAACTGACTCCTCGTTTACCGGAGGAATGGGCATACATGAATCTGAACAAAATACGTGCTTTCAATTCTGATTTTGACATTCATGTGTCGCGTGAAGAGAATAATAAACTTCGGGTGGATATTCGAAAAGACGGGAAGTCAGTGATGAGTAAATTAGTGTCTGGAGGGCAAAGTATTCGTGTGAGTTTATAAAGAATGAAAAACAAATGAAGAGGTTATTTCAAGGTTTCTGGCTGATATTGTGCCTTTTTTGTTCTGCGAGTCTGTGTGGACAAATTAAATTGTCTTCAGGTTGGCAGTCATCGTTCGTTCGGATTACATCCGAGGGTAAATTGATTTATATTCCTGATGAAAAGGGGAATACTATTCCTGATTTCAGTCAGGTGGGTTATCATCATGGTAATCGTTCCTTGCCATTTCCGAAAGTGATAGACGTAGTGTTAACTCCGGTTGAGGGAAAGGATAATCGACCGATGATTCAGGCGGCAATTGATGAAGTGTCGCGCAAGCAGCCGGATGCTGATGGACATCGTGGAACGATTTTGCTGAAACGTGGTTTGTATCCTGTGCATGGTACGATTCAGATCAGTCAAAGCGGTATCGTGCTGATGGGTGAGGGTGATAATGTGCACGAGACTTGTTTGCTGGCTGTAGGTAAGGAACGTTTCCCTTTGATTAAGGTATCAGGTAAAGGCCGTGTGGAGGAAATTGAAGGGACACGTGTTCGCATTACGGATCATTTTGTCCCTGTAGGGACCACTTCTCTTACTGTGGAGAAATCCAATGCTTTTCGTCCAGGTGATCGTGTAATTGTTGTTCGTCCCGGTACAGATGAGTGGATTCATGATATTCGGATGGATTGTATTGTGGAACGAAAGGGTACCCGCCAATGGAAAGCTTCTGAATATAATCTTTCCTATGAACGTGAGGTCATAAAGGTAGAAGGTAAACGGATATATATTGATAATCCCATTGTCATGCAGATGGAGGAAAAGTATGGCGGTGGAGAAGTTTATAAATATTCGTTTAATGGACGTATCCGTGAAGTTGGTGTCATGAGTATATGTTTAGAGTCTGAGTTTGAAGATTATGAGGATACCAACCATGGGTGGATCGGTTTACTCTTTGATAAGGTTGAAAATTGTTGGGCGTGTAATATTACATGTCGTTATTTCGGTTATGCTGGTATAAGTTGTGATACGGCTTCCAAGAATGTGACGGTGGCAGATTGCCGTTGTCTGGAAATGAAGTCTATGATAACAGGTGGGTTCCGCTATTCGTTTAATAATTGCGGGCAGCAGAATTTGTTTATGAATTGTCAAGCAACGGAAGGGAGGCATGATTTTGTGACAGGTGCCAAAGTATGTGGTCCGAATGTGTTTTACAATTGTATCGCATCGCAAACTTATGCAGATATTGGTCCGCACCATCGTTGGGCATCTGGGACTTTGTATGATAACGTTTATACCGATGGCGAGATTAATGTACAGGATCGCGGCAACTGGGGATCGGGTCACGGATGGGCTGGAGTTACTCAGGTGTTATGGAATTGTAGGGCGAAGGGGGCAGCTATCCAGTCTCCATGGGCTTCGGGCGATAATTATTGCATTGGTTTGAAGGGTAAGAAAGTGCAAGGACGTTTGTCCGGTCGTCCGGATGCTCGTTGGGAAGGTCAGAATGAGTCGAATGTATTTCCCCGTTCTCTTTATGTTGCCCAGCTAATGGCCCGGCATAAGAATCTGGATTTAACAATTTTAAATAAGTAAACAATGAAACGATTTCTAATTCTCATTTATTCATGTGTATTAGTAGTAATGGAGTGTGTGGCCCAAAGTCCGTTGCCAGCAAAAGAGAAAATGAGTTGGTGGCAGGATGCAAAGTTGGGGTTGTTTGTTCATTGGGGACCATATTGCTTGTATGGCGGTGTCTATAATGGATACAAACAACGTCGTGGAGGGGCTGAATGGATCATGAATCGATGTAAAATTCCTGTACGTGAATATCGTGCTAAGGCTACGACATTTAATCCTGTTCATTTTAATGCCGACAGTTTGGTTTTGATGGCACGTAACGCTGGTATGAAATATATTGTTTTCACAACTAAACACCATGATGGTTTTGCTATGTTTCAGAGTGAAGCAAGTCCTTTCAATATTGTGGATTATACCCCTTTTCATCGAGATATTGTAGATGAAGTTGTGCAGGCTTGTCGCCGTTATCAAATGAAAATAGGTTTTTATTATTCGCAATCTCAGGATTGGTGTAATGCGGGTGGAAGTACAGCCCGTAAACGGATGAATGAAGGATGGGATAATCCTGATTCTGTGGAAATTGATGAATATACGCGTGTTCATGGTGGTGCATGGGATTGTTTGCAATATTCTGTTTCATTTGAGGATTACTTTTACCGTGTCGCGTTACCACAAATTCGTGAGTTACTTTCTCGCTATGGGAAGGATTTAGGGGTCATTTTCTTTGATACCCCACAACGTATTACTGATAAACAAGCTCAGGATATTATGGATGAATTAGCTAAATATCCGCATATAATTGTGAATGATCGGTTAAAACGTCCTAATTTTCCAGGGGATTATAAGACGCCTGAGGGGCGTGTACCTGCTGCAAAAGATGTTGATGGGGTATATTGGGAAACATGTATGAATATCGGAAGTTCATGGGGATATAAGAGCTGGGAGAAGAACTGGAAATCTTCACGAGAGATAATCCGTAACCTGATAACGATTGCGGCACGTGGAGGTAATTATTTGCTTAATGTTGGACCTGATGCTATGGGGAGCGTTCCTACCCAAGCCCGGCATTGTTTGGATGAATTAGGCGACTGGTTGGGCAGAAATGGTGAAGCTATTTATGGAACGCAACGGAGTAATCTCCATCCTTCATGGGGAGAATGTACCCGGAAAGATAATGCTAAGAATTCTGTATTATACTTATGTGTGTTTGAGTGGCCATCTGATGGAAAATTGTGTTTGGAAGGTAATTTCGTGGCAAAACATGCTACCTTGTTAGTTGACGAAACTCCATTGCCAGTAAATATGCGAAATAATTCGTTAGAAATCTTGTTGCCAAAGGAAATGCCTGATAACGTTGCTACCGTTATTCGTTTGGAGCTGGATGAAAAACTGCCTGAAATAAGTTTGTCTTTAAACTCAGAGAAATTTTTTGAGATAGTGGATGAGAAATGATTGCTGCTGATGATAGTCTTTGAGTGAACTAATTTATTTGTCTGGTGAGATTTCATAATCAGGATATAGAACAAGGTCGTTATCTGTTATTATGATATTCTATAGATTATATAAGGATTCGATTAATTATATACAGGTAATTGCCGATTGGGCTTCTTTGTATCTTTAGGGTTCTCACGAAAGTAAGTTAGGCAGTTAATGTGGAGTAAATTCACCAATTAAGCAATTAAAATATGGCTAAAATACAAAATATTGATGCCTTGATTCTTATTAACGGTTGATAACTTTTTGTTTTTTGATGTATATTCACGGTAGCATGTGTCATAAAACTCCAAATAGTACATTGACCAATGGAACGGTTAAGTTCTGTTGATTGCTTGTACATAAATGGTTAATAATTTATGTGAATATGTAAATGTAATATTATTAGTGTGTTATGGGCTGGTAAAGTAGTAATCTATTGATGATAGATTGAGAATGAAATATTTTCTATAAAATTTGAAGCAAATTTTAAAAGTGTTTTTTTATTAAAATGCTTTATTTGCGTTATGCCTTTGGAAATGTTTTAAATGTAGTATTAATGGATATTTAACTTAATTTATTGTATCATGAAAGACTCAAGAAGTGGCTAATAGCTGGGCTAATGTGACTGTAAAAGGCAATGACATTTTGCAGTAGACTAAGTTTTCTTAAAATCTAGTTATGAAAATGTTTAAAAAAAATGTAATGGAAGAATGTAAATCAAAAATTTTAAAGATTCCTTGCCTGCTTTTGTTAATGTTAATGTTAGGACTGGAATTACAGGCACAAAGGCTGCAAGTAAAAGGAATTATTTTGGATTCCAATGGCGAGAGTGTAATTGGGGCCTCTGTCGTATTGAAAGGGAATACAGCGGTGGGGACAATTTCAGATCTTAATGGAAATTTCACCTTGTCTGTTCCGAATGAGAATGCAACATTGGTTGTGTCTTTTATTGGAATGAAATCACAGGAAGTTAAAGCTAATTCGAAAAAGTTACTTCGTGTGGTATTGGAGGATGATTCGCAGCAATTGGATGAAGTGATTGTTGTTGGTTATGGGCAGCAGAAGAAGGCAAGTGTAGTAGGTGCTATTACTCAGACTACTGGACAGGTATTGGAGCGTGCTGCAGGTATTACAGATATAGGTGCTGCCTTAACTGGTAATTTGCCGGGTGTTATTACAACTTCAGATAACGGTATGCCGGGTGGTGAAGAACCTAAGATAACGATTCGTGGTGCTAGTTCATGGAATAATAGTGATCCTTTAGTCTTGGTTGATGGGGTGGAACGTCCGATGAGTAGTGTAGACATGGCTTCTGTTGAGACTTTGTCTGTATTAAAGGACGCCTCCGCAACAGCTGTTTATGGTGTAAAAGGTGCTAACGGTGTAATTTTGATAACTACAAAGAGAGGTGCGGAAGGCAAAGCAAAAATAAATGTGTCGGCTAACGCTGTTATGAAGACACCTTCTCGTCTTCCAGACAAATTGGATTCTTATGACGCTTATATGGCACGTAATATGATTATTGAACATGAATTGAATCTGAATCCTGACTCATGGAATGATATTCGTCCACAATCGTTTATAGATAATTTTAGAAATCAAACAACTGTAGAACAACGAGAACGTTATCCGAATGTGGATTGGAAGGATGTACTTTTCAAAGACTTTGCTATGTCCTATAACGCTAATGTTAATATTAGTGGTGGCACGAAAGTTGTAAAATATTTCGCGTCAATGGACTATGTACATGAAGGAGACTTGTATCGTGAATTTAAAACAGGACGTGGTTATGATAATGGGTTTGGTTATGATCGTATTAATATGCGTACCAATCTAGACTTTAATATAACTAAAACCACAGTCTTTAAAGTAAGTTTGGCAGGGTCAAGTGGGCAAACTGAGCGTCCTTATTATTATAGTAGTGCCACTAGTGGATCGGCAAGTAAACAAGCTGGAGCTTGGGCTGGTGTATATACCACACCACCGGATGTTTTTCTTCCTGTTTATAGTGACGGATCTTTAGGTTATTATCCATCTGATATTAATATGTATAATTCGGTGGATTTGATAGCTACAGGTGGAGCTGCTCAGCATACAACAACTAGAATTACGACTGATTTTGTGTTGGAACAAAAATTGGATTTTATTACTAAGGGATTGAGCTTTAGGGGAATGATAGCTTGGGATAATACGTTTCAGGAAGATGATAGAGGAATTAGTGAGCCTCAATCTAATAATGGATCCAACCAACGGAGAAAATATATAGATCCAGATACAGGAAATGTCACTTATCAATTCCCATTTGAAACTAATAATCAATTTGATATGTATCCTATTTGGGACTGGGTTGTTGAGAGTGGTTCTGTAAATAATGGCGCAACTCGGCGTAGCCTGAATTATCAGTTACAATTGAATTGGGCGCGCGATTTCGGGAAACATAGTGTGACAGCTATGGGGCTGTTTAGTCGTCAGGAGGTAGCTCAGGGTAGTGAGATTCCTCATTTCCGTGAAGATTGGGCTTTCCGTACAACCTATGATTGGGCTGGGCGGTATTTTATTGAATACAATGGTGCTTATAATGGTTCAGAGAAATTCAGCAAGGACAATCGTTTTGCCTTTTTTAACTCTGGCGCTATTGGTTGGATGATTAGTGAAGAACCATTTATGGCTTTTTTAAGAGAGAAGAAGATCTTGGATATGATGAAAATAAGGGTATCTTACGGTGAAATTGGTGATGATAATATTAGTGGCAGATGGCTTTTTCAAGATCAGTGGGCATATAATAGCAGTTGGCAGGCTTATATGGATCCAACAAAGAGAGGTGGTAAGAGCCCTTATAGCTGGTATAGGGAATCGGTTATAGGAAATGACGATGTTCATTGGGAAAAAGTAAGAAAACTAAATTTAGGTATTGATTATGCATTGTTGGATGGTTTGTTCGCTGGTAGTATTGAAGTGTTCCGTGATAAGCGTTCGGATATCTTGATTAATGGTTCTAGTCGAGCTGTCCCTTCCTATTTTGGAGCAACGCCAGCCACAATTAATAAGGGTAAAGTAAATACCAAAGGTTATGAGTTGGAATTACGTTTTAACAAGAAATTGGAGAATGGAATGCGTTTGTGGGCTAATATGAGCATGACACATGCCGAAAATAAGGTAATTGTAAAAGATGATATGCCTCTTTTACCGAGTTATCGTCAAGCTGCAGGTTATCCTATGGGGCAAGGACGTTATTATTTGGATGATGGATTTATTGGTTCATATGATGAATTATATGGAAGTCCTAAGCATGATTCTAATAATGAAAGTCGTATTCCAGGTGATTATTACATTATAGATTTCAATGGTGATGGAGTGATAAATCAGGATGATCAGGCACCGTATGGACATCCTACTACTCCACAAAATACTTATAATACGACTATTGGCTTTGAATGGAAAGGCTTCAGTTGTTTTGCTCAATTTTATGGTGTGAACAATGTAAGTCGAGCTGTACAATTGAATTGTTTCAATAATCGTTATAATGTAGTGTTTGATACAGGTACTTGGTGGGCTGAGGCTGGAAACTCTGCAGATTTTGTAACTCCCCGTTGGTTGACTAAGCCGGTAGCTGCTTACAATGGGACCCAGTATGTATATGATGCTTCTTTTATACGTTTGAAAAACGTGGAAGTTTCTTATACATTTAAAAATAATTGGACCCGTCAGATTGGTGTTTCCAATTTACGACTTTTCATTAGCGGTAATAATTTGTGGATGTGGTCACGTATGCCTGATGATCGTGAAGGTAATTTCACAGGTGCAAGTACAAGTTCTGGAGCTTATCCTATTATGAAACGTGTAAATCTGGGCGTGAAATTTTCATTATAATTAAAAATGTAATTATGGAGATAAAAAGATTATTAACTAGATCATTATATGTGTTTTCGTTCGCCTGTTCTTCCATTGTTTTCAGTGGGTGTACGGCATATTTGGACAGGGAGGTAGATGCTATAGTCTCAAGTGATGACGCTTTTAAGAATTTCTTCAATTTCCAAGGATATATTGAAGAAATGTATAATGCTATACCTGATAAGCAGAAAGCAGGAGGAGGTACTGCAGATCATAATTTCGGTGAAGATGAGATTCAAAATGTCAGTTGGGGTGATAGTAAAATTACGAATCAATTTGATTTGGGTAATTTCCGGCAGTGGTTGAATGATAATCAAACTTGGCTTTATAACTCAAAATCGGATCCGACACGACTTGACGGACATAATAAGGTACGTTTGCAGGCCTTGTGGCAAAATGCTTGGTATTGTATACGTAAGGCAAACCTAGGGTTGGAGAATCTGGACAAGTTGGTGGATGCAACTCAAGAAGAACGGGATTTGATTGAAGGTCAATTATATTTCTTTCGTGCTTGGTGGCATGAAGAAATGATACAATGGGTAGGTGGTTTACCCTATGTCGATAGAACATTTGGTCCTTCTGAAGAATTGAAATTACCTCGTTTGTCGTATCAAGAGTGTGCAGATCGATGCGCTGCTGATTTTCGTCGTGCGGCCGATTTATTGCCAATTAATTGGGATGACACAGAGGTTGGAAAAAATACTTTGGGAAAGAATGACCTTCGTATAAATAAGATTATGGCTTTGGGTTATCTTGGTAGGGTCTATTTATGGGCTGCGAGTCCTTTGATGGAACATGGAGCCCAACTTGGAGGAGCAAAGACTTACGATTATAATAAGGATTATGCTAAGAAAGCTGCTGAAGCATTTGGGGAATTGTTGACATTGGTCGAAAGTGGTCAAACCCAGTATGCGCTGGCTGAATTTAAATATGATAATATTTATGATCATGAGAAATCTAAGTCTGCGGCAAATTGTTATACGGATGTCTTTTATACTCTTAAGCAGAATTGGAAAATGCCAGGTGCTACTGAAGCCATTTTTAGAGGATTGTTGAGCTCAAATAATACAAGTTTATGGGGATTTGTAACTCAATATGGTCCTAAAATGAATGGTTTAGGTGTCAGAGGTAATAACATAAAAATGCCTACTGCTAATTATGTGAATTATTATGGTATGGCTAATGGACTTCCATTGGATGATCCTAATTCAGGTTTTGATAAAGAACATCCTTTTAAGGGACGGGATCCTCGTTTTTATCATGATTTTATGTTTGATGGTTTTAAATACTTAAATAAGAATTTGACAGAGGATAATCCGGATTATGATTTCAGATATTGTACATTGAGTACAAATGGAAAGATGAGGGATGTTGTGCTTGGAAGTCGTACAGGTTATTTTATTCATAAATTAGTGCCTCATACAGCAAATAAACATGATTTGGCTTATACGGATGCTCAAGCCTTTCAAACGAATGCTTCCTATATGCGTTTAGCTGATATTTATCTAATGTATGCAGAAGCTGGTGCTGCTATCAGCGGTGCCTCCTATAAAGCTAGTAATTTTAGCAAAACAGCTGAAGAGGCTATTAATGTTATTCGAGATCGTTGTGGAGCGGGCCATGTTGCTGCGTCTTATGTAAGTGATCCGCATAAATTTATGGATGAAGTTCGTCGTGAAAGGGCTGTAGAATTATCATTCGAAGGTTTTCGTTTTAACGATTTGCAACGATGGCTACTTTTGACAGAGTACCCTTATAATATTAAAACATCTCAAGAATTTGATCGTTTAGAGGATGATGATTTCTTTGAAAATAATGATCCTCGTAATGCTCGTGTTGCCAATTGGAGGGAAGAAGTAATTCTTAAACGTGTATATGGAGTAAAGCATTACTGGCTTCCTCTTCCTAATGATGATGTGTATTTGTATCCGGAATTCCCACAAAATCCTGGCTGGTAATGTATTAACTATAAAAGTGAACAGAAATGAAACATATACATAAAAAACTTCTTTCATTATCTTTGTTGTTGGTATCTGCATGGAATCCAATAGGAGCTCAAAGTAGCAATGAGTTGATAGGAGATTCATTGGTGATTCCTGATAATAAAGAAGTGCAAATTGCTTATCGTAAAATAGCATCTAAAGATCGATTGGGAGGTGTATCGGTTGTTAATGTAGAAGATTTGATGAAGAAGAATTATTATACTGGTACATTGGACAATATGCAGGCATTTGTAGGTGGTTGGCATAATAGCCTTCTTTGGGGGTTAAATGACTATTTAGCTTTGGTTGATGGTGCGCCACGTGATTTGAGTTCTGTGAAGCCTGATGAAATCGAAAGTATTACTTTTTTAAAGGGAGCTCAAGCCGTGGTACTTTATGGTAGTCGTGCTGCTGAAGGTGCTATTCTTGTAACAACCAAGCGTGGTAAGGTTTCTTCATTGAAGATTGATGTACGTGCTAATACTGGTTGGAATGTGGCTAAAGCTTATCCAGAATATTTAGGTTCTGCTGAATATATGACGCTTTATAATGAAGCTCTTCAGAATGATGGATTAGAACCAAAGTAT
The DNA here is from genome assembly GCF_900128475.1 of Mediterranea massiliensis. GTDB lineage: Bacteria > Bacteroidota > Bacteroidia > Bacteroidales > Bacteroidaceae > Bacteroides > Bacteroides massiliensis_E. The sequence continues at coordinate 651,953 of NZ_LT635839.1, forward strand.
GGTGCTGATGAGATTTATTATTCGAGTACGGGGATAAATCCTTATCGTTATCCGAATGTTGATTTCTATTCGTCGGATTACATCCAGAAAGCTTATAATCGGTCGGATGTTACGGCAGAACTTATGGCTGGAAGTGAACGTGCTCGCTTTTATGCGAACATTAGTTATTTTAATAATGGCAGTCAAATGAATTTTGGCCAAGGTAAATATAATCGGAATGATCGGTTTAGTGTGCGTGGTAATGTTGATGTGAATATCAATGAGTTTGTTTCGGCTTATGTTAATTCTAACGTTTCTTTTGCTAATTCAAAAGGTACCGTCGGAGGAAATTATTGGGAGTTGGCATCGACATTCCGCCCTAACCGTATATCTCCTTTGATTCCGCTTAGTATGATTGATCCTAATGCTACAGCTGTATGGGAATTGTTAAAGACTTCCAATAATATTATTGATGGAAAATATTTCTTGGCAGGAACCCAGCAGGATTTGACAAATGTTTTTGCCGATTATTATGCTGCTGGTAAGAGTAGTTCTACGAAACGTAATCTTCAATTTGATGCGGGTGTAAACATTGATTTAGGAAAAGTGCTAAATGGCTTATCATTTCATACACAATTCTCGATGGATTATGCCACTTCCTATAATACGAAGTACGATCGAAAATATGCAACTTTTATTCCTACTTGGGGAAATTACAATGGCCAGGATATGATTATTGGTATAGAAAAGAGTGCTACTAATGATGAAAATTCTGGGAAACAGAATATTAGTGGTAGTGTATCGGACCGAACTGTGTCCTTAAATGCACATTTTGATTATAATCGAGTATTTGATGGAGGGCATCAACTGGATGCAATGTTATTAGTTAGCGGTTTCCAGCAGACATTTTCGGGGGAATATCACCGAACTTGTAATGCAAATCTTGGTATCCAAGCGTCATATAATTACCAACATAAATATTATGCAGAGTTTGGTGGTTCTTTGATCCATTCAGCTCGTTTGGCAGAGGGACATCGTAATGCTTTTTCTCCATCATTGACTATTGGATGGAATCTGGCAGAAGAAGACTTCTTGAAAGGTTCTGCTGTAGATGAGTTGATGATTAGTGCAAGTGGTAGTATTCTGAATACAGATATAGGTATTGATTATTATATGTATAAAGGAGGTTATAATTTAGCTGGCTCTAGTTGGGGATGGTATGATGGTGGTAGCATGAAGTTGAGTTATGCTTTACGAGGAAGTAATGAGGATCTGACATTTATTAAACGAAAGGAATTCTCTACAAATATTCGAACTTCTTTGTGGAATCGTACATTGACAGCTGATGCTTCTTTTTTCATTAATTCCCTTGAAGGAAGTATCATACAATCTTCTAATCTATTCCCAAGTTATTTTGATTATTCAGATGAGCAAAATATTCTTCCTTATATTAATTATAATAATGATCGTAGAATGGGATTTGACTTCTCGTTGAATTATAATACTCGTTTGGGTGAAGTGGATTTCTCAGCAGGTATCAATGGTACGTATTATGTAACGAAAGCAACTCGTAGAGACGATAGTAATTATGAATATACTTATCAATATCGCCAAGGTAAAGAACTGAGTACTATCTGGGGGTATGAATGTTTGGGATTCTTTAACACGGAGGATGAAATAGCCTCTGCTCCTTCTCAGACTACTTTGGGTGGAGGACTCCCTAAGCCTGGTGATTTGAGATATAAAGATCAGAATAATGATAATGTGATTGATTCAAAAGACCAGGTTGCTTTGGGGCAATCTAATTCACCTTTTACGATGGGACTTAATTTGACAGCTAAGTATAAGAACTTCACCTTGTTTGTATTGGGCACTGGATATATAGGTGGGCAATTCCTTAAGAATAATCAAAATTATTATTGGATATCTGGTGAAGATAAATATTCAAAAGTAGTGCGTGGACGTTGGACACCTGAAACGGCAGCAACAGCTACATATCCGCGTCTGACCACAGGTAATGGAAATAATAATTTTACGAGTTCAACATTTTGGTTATGCAATAAGAGTCGTTTTGATATAGCTAAAATTCAGTTGACATATGATCTCCCTAAGAAAATGCTGCGTGGGAAGCTAATTAAAGATCTTTCTGCTTATGTGAGTGGAGCGAACTTATTGACTATTTCGAAGGAACGTGAACATTTTGAAACTAATATAGGTTCAGCGCCTCAAACTCGTTTTTATAATTTGGGTATAAAAGCAACTTTCTAAATCAAAAACTACAAGAAATATGAAAAGTAAACTGATAATATTGCTGTTTTGTATCCCTTTGCTAAGTTCGTGTGATGATATGTTTGAACCAGCTTTGGAAAATATATATGATGAAAACATGATGCATAGTCAGCCGACTTTTGCGCAGGGAATTTTAGGGCAAGCTTATGCTTTATTGCCATATACTACTGCTCCGCAGAGTGATTTAGCAACTGATGATGCCGTTTCAAACGATATTAATAATAGTTATCTTAAAATGGCAACGGGAAGTTGGGCTTCTAATAGTGATCCTTTATCACGATGGAAAAGACATTATTATGCAATACAAAATATAAACTTGGTATTGAAGCATATTGACCAAATTACTTGGACGGAAGATGAATCTGCCAATAAAATGTTTTATATGCATTATAAAGGAGAGTGTTATGCTATGCGTGCATTACATACATTCTTCTTGCTTCAGACTCACGCAGGAAAATCTAACGGTGGAGAACTATTAGGAGTGCCTTTGCATTTAGAAGCGGAAGATGCTAGTTCAGATTTCAATAAACCACGTGATAGCTATCAGAAATGCGTAGAACAGGTATTAGCTGATATGAATCAAGCAATGGAGTTACTGCCTTTAGACTTTGGAGATGTATCTTCTGTTAATGAAATTCCTGAGAAATATATTCAGGAAGGTGCTAATGTTGAAAGCTATAATCGTGCTTTTGGTCAACATATGAAAGGGAGAATTAGTAATCGTATAATTGAAGCTGTTCGAACTCAACTTTTATTGATGGCCGCCAGTCCTGCATTTAGTGAGGGATCTGGAATTACGTGGGAAAATGTAGCTGATAATGCAGCTATAGTACTCGATCGTATTGGGGGTATTTCTGGAATGGATACGGATGGGTGGACTTGGTACACAAATGTAAATGAGATTGCTAACTTGTCTGCAGGTGATAATCCACAAGAAATTCTATGGCGCGGTCGTATCTCAGATAATAACACTCGTGAAGCGGATAATTATCCTCCATCAATTTATGGAAAGGGGAGAGTAAATCCAACCCAAAATTTGGTAGATGCTTTCCCGATGGCAAATGGTTACCCTATAGATGATCCTCGTGGATCTTTTGACTCTACTCAGCCATATGAAAATCGTGACCCTCGATTGAAAACTTATGTATTGGTGAATGGTGAAACACAAGGGGTAAAGAATAGTGTCATTATAACGGGTGTTTACGGAGATAATTTAGACCGTTTGAATGGAGAAAATGGAAAATCTACTCGAACAGGGTATTATTTGCGCAAGCAGTTACGTTCAGATATTAATCTTACTCCCAATTCAACAAGTACGCAAAAACACTATACGGCATTTATTCGTTATACAGAAATATTCTTAGCATATGCAGAGGCTGCTAATGAGGCTTGGGGACCTTTAGGTAAAGGGGCACATAATTATTCTGCTTATGATGTAATAAAAGCGATTCGTTCACGAGCTGGTGTAGGTGTGATGAATGGTGATCCCTATTTGGAAGAAGCCAAAAATAATAAGGATAAAATGCGTGAATTGATTCGCAATGAACGTCGTTTGGAACTTTGTTTTGAAAATTTCCGTTTTTGGGATTTACGTCGTTGGAAAGTTGGACTTGAGGAACTTAATGAAACAGCAGAAGGAATTGAAATTCAGAAGGTAGAAGGAGCTGGTTCATTAGTCTATTTGCCTTTTGATGCAGAAGAACGTAGATATAAAGACTATATGTATTATGGTCCTATCCCATATAGTGAAATTCAGAAATATAATAATTTGGAACAGAACGCTGGTTGGTAAATTAATCCATTAAATTTAGATTAGATATGAAAATGTTTAAGAATTTATTGATATTGTTGACAGGAGGAGTGTGTCTGACCCTATTTTCATGTAAAAATTGGGGCATTGATTTTCCTGATTATGAAGGTGGAGTTTCTGTCTACTTCCCTTATCAGTATCCTGTACGTACTATTGTACTAGGTGAGGATAATTATGACACTAGTTTGGATAATCAGCATAAATGTAAAATATATGCTACGATGGGTGGAGCCTATGAAGGGCGTGATATCAAATTGGATATTGCTGTAGATAATACATTGTGTGATAATTTATTTTTCGAAGATGGTTCGAGTGTACTTCCGATGCCAGAGAATTATTACTCATTAGCAGATAATAAAATCTATTTTAATGGTAAACATCAAGGAGGTGTAGAAGTTCAGTTGACTGATGCTTTTTTTGCAGATCCGGCTGCGCTAAAGAATACATACGTAATACCTGTTGTTATTAAGAATCAGACAGGTGCAGATCGTATATTGTCAGGTGTACCTCTCATTGAGGGTGATACCCCTGTACGTACTAATTCTTCATATTGGGACGTAAAACCGATGGATTACGTTCTTTATTGTGTGAAATATATTAATCCCTATCATGCGTATTATTTACGTAGAGGTGTCGATAAGATAACAGAAAATGGTAAGACTACAACAGTAGTTCGTCACCAGCCAAATGTGGAGAAGGATGAAATTTGTTCGACTACGACTCAAACTTTGAATTCAGTGATTTTCCCAGTTGCAATTAAACATGTTGATGAAACTGGAACCCCAACTGATTTGACTTGTGATTTATTGTTGACATTTAATGAAAAAGGAGAATGTACCATAACATCTGCTAGTAGCCAATATACGGCTACAGGGTCTGGTAAATATTTAAAAGATTCTGAAAAACTTGCATGGGGGAATAAAGATCGTGATGGCCTTTATTTGGATTATCAGATTGATTTTAAGGTTAAGCAAGTTGCTACTAAAGATACTTTGGTTTGGCAGAGAAGGGGAGTTGTCCCAGAAGAATTTACACCGAAATATGTAGAATGACTAATTCAAAGATTGGAATATGAAGAGTTATAAAGCTTTATTATATGTGGTTTCTGTATTAGGTATATCTATCTCTTGTGCAGAAAACAATTGGGCGGATTTTGAGGTGGAAAAACCGGAGGATATTATAAAATATGAATATCTAAATGAATATTCAACTTTGAGATCTTATGTGGATGATGCTTCTCTTGTTAGTGTAGGAGCTGCAGTAAATACCTCAGATATTATTAAAGGGGAGATACTTTATGGTTTGGTCGGTTCGAACTTTAATGAATTATATCCTCTTAGTGGTATGTGGCATGGAGATTGTGTCCAAAATGATGGGAGTATGAATTTTCAGCCTATGAAGACTTTCTTTGAAAGTGCCCAAAAAATAAATATGACTGTTTTTGGACATGCAATTTGTAGTTCTGAGAATCAGAATGTGACTTATTTGAATACTTTACTTGCTGATAAGCCATTATCTGATGAGCAAACAATTCAGACTCGTTCTTCCTCTATGAAGAAAGAATATTTGGTGAAGACTGATTTTGAGAATGGATTGACCATAGAGGGGGGGAAATGGAGCGCTTGGGGAGATGCGATAAAGAATCATGGTAACTTCTGGAAAGTTGTTGAAGGTGAAGGCTATAATGGAACTAAGGGATATAAGATTATAGTTGGTAGCGGTTATGCTGCTACGAAAGGTCAAACGGTTGTGCAATTTTCGCCGGAAATTCCTGCAGTAGAAAATACAACTTATTATTTGAACCTGAAAGTAAAGGCCAGCAGAAATTGTACAATATCGTCGGAATTTAGAGAAAACGGAAGTTCTACTGCAATTGGAAAATTTACTCCGAATATTGATGTATCTACAGAATGGAAAGAAGTTACAGTTTCTTGTCCAAATGTCTCAGGCAATATTTATCGTTTTTATTTGAATGTAGGTGAGGTTGATGGTACAATTTGGTTTGATGACATTTCTGTGTATTATGAGATTGCAGGTGGTATTCCTCAAACTCCTGAAGAAAAGAAAGATACTTTAATTTGGGCTATGGACCAATGGATCGGTGGCTTAATGGAAGCTTCAAAAGATGTAGTGGAAAATTGGAATGTAATAGATAAGCCTTTGGCGGTGGTTGATATGGACGGGGATGGTTACTATGATCTACAATCGGTTAATAATGGAAATGACTCTGATTTTTATTGGGGAGATTATTTAGGTGCAGATTATCCACGGATAATTGTAGAATTGGTACGTCGATATGGGCCTGAAAATTTGAATTTGTATGTAAACGAAACAGATCTGATTGCAGATTTTGATAGATTGAAAAGCTTGATACATTGGATTAATCAATGGGAAAGTGATAATAAAACGGTTATAGACGGTATCTCAACAACGATGCATCTGACATATATGCTTGATGAAACTGCGCAAGAACTTCAGGAGGAACATATAAAAAACGCTTTTGCACAGTTGGCAGCTACTGGTAAGTTGATTCGTATATCAGCTCTTGATATGAATATGGTAGATGTTACGGGGATAGAAGTTCCTGCTGCGAATCGTACGTTGGAACAAGAAAAGAAGATGTCGGATTTTTATACCTTTGTGTTGTCTACTTATGCAGAACAAGTCCCTGTGAATCAATGGGGGGGAATTGTGAAGGAGAAGATTGTTGACGATGAGAGAGGATTATGGTCTAAAGATTATATGCGTAAACCTGTTTATGCAGGTTTTGCGGAAGGTTTATGCAGTTTTTCTAAGTTTAATTGATTTGTAACGAAAAGAAGAATGTACCATATTGGCTGCTTGCTGTAGGTACATTCTTCTTTTATTTTTAATTTCTTAATTAGGTTACTTATATGCTGTGTGGTCGAATAAAATATTCTAGTCTTTTGTCGTGTTTGGTATTACTCTTTATTCCTATTATATTTTCGTTTTGTTCGGATGATGTGGAAAATGATGTTTCATTACAGTTAGAGGAATCAACATTATTCTTTGGTCCTGAAGATGGAGAACAAAGTGTGAATGTAACTTCAACTGGAGATTGGGAAGTTAAAGTGACTGCTGGGTCAGATTGGTGTACTTGTGTATCTGATCGTTCTATGCTTATTATAAAAGTTGCTGCCAATAATACCGGTGAGAAACGTATTGCTACGGTTCTAGTTTCCAGCGGTAGTCAGAAGAGCGAACTGAGGATAGAACAGGAGAGTGTTGTTCCTGAATTGGAGGTACAGCCAAGTTCGCTGCGGTTTACAGCGGAGGGGGGTATTCAGGAAATTAACATTGATTGTAATGTTGAGTGGAAAGCAGAGGTGGTAACATCAATGACAAACTGGGTAAACTTTGATGTGAAAGAAGGTACAAATAATGTTCTTGTTGTGGTAGTGGATGCCAATCCTATAACTCGTCAACGGGTGGCAATGATTCGTATTGTGGCAGCAGGACTTAAAGAAGATATAACTGTTATTCAGGATTTCATGACTTCATCTATTGTTTATCCACAAGTCGAGACCAGTTTTGATTTGGCTTTACTGGAAGATGAATTCGGTACAACCTTACCGGACTTTAGCCATGTTGGATATATGGGAAGTGAAGTCCCGATACCGGATGGTGTGCCTGTAAAAATAACTTTGACCTCTCCTGGAGAAAGCGAGGATGCTACGGCTATGATACAAAAGGCTATTGATGAACTATCGGCTATGCCATTAAATGGAGATTTCAGGGGGGCTATATTGTTGAAAAGTGGTATTTATCGTATCCAGCATGAGTTGTATATACAAAATAGTGGAATTGTATTACGTGGTGAGGGAAGTGATGAGAATGGCACTAAATTAATCGCAGCAGGTGTGAAGGATGGAGACGAACATCATAGACTGATTAATATCAAAGGAAGTGGACAGCTTAATCCTTCTGCTCCTGCAGCATATAATATAAAGGATGACTATGTACCTGTCGGTCGTTTTTGGGTAACTGTTAACAATGTAATGGATTTCCATGAAGGAGATCATGTGACTATATTCCGTCCTGGGACAGATAACTGGATTCATGATTTACGGATGGATCAAATATATGCACCTGGGGACAATAGTGGATCTAATTGGACTGCCAAGGGATATAACTTGGATTATGAGCGTATTATTACACGAATAATAGGTGATACACTCCATTTTGATAACCCAATACTAATGTCTATGGAAAAGAAATATGGTGGAGGTGCTGTTTATAAATCGGAAATACAAGGTCGTATAAGTCATTGTGGAATAGAAAATATGCAGATCGTTAGTGAATTTGATGAAACCAAGAGAGATAAAACTGGATATTTTAATGATGAGGAACATAGTTGGACGGCAGTGGATATAACTAAGACGGAGCATAGTTGGATTCGTAATGTCACCTCTCGTTATTTTGCTTATGGACTGGCTGAAATTAGAGATAAATCTCTTTTCGTTACAATTGAAAATTGTAAATGTTTGGATGGTGTTGCAAAACGTGAAGGTGGTAGACTTTATTCTTTCTTGATATCAGACGCTTCGGCTTGTTTAGTTCGGAATTGTGAAACATCTCATGGACGCCATGATTGTGTCACAGGCTCTAAGGGAGTTGGTCCTAACGTGTTTACTAATGTGAAAATAAGAAATGCTCATGCTGATACGGGACCTCATCAACGTTGGAATGTAGGAACGTTATATGATAATATAGATAGTGATGGCGATATATTGGTACAGGATCGTGGAAATTGGGGAACCGGCCATGGATGGGCTGGAGCCAATCAGTATTTGTGGAATTGTATAGCTAAAAGGATTTGCGTTCAAAGCCCATGGGCATCAGCTAAAAATTATAGTATTGGAAGTAAGGGTACTAAGAGTTCTGGAACGCATAATAATACAGATAGACCAGATGGAGTTTGGGTAGAACAAGGAAAAACGGTCTTTCCACAGTCACTGTTTGAGGCACAGCTAGAATTGCGTATTAGAAATGGAAGATTCTATCATTCAAAGTAACTATAATATTTTGTATAAATAGATGTATGTTTTATGATAGCTCTATTATTCAATTCAATAGATTCTTGCTAATAAATTAAGATTAAACAATAGAATCGTTATTGATAAGTTTAAAATATGTCAATTTTGGTCGTCGAAATATTGTCAAGTATGTATTTTAAAGAGTAAGAAAAATAGATGAGGAATATATGCTAACAGCTGAAAAAGGAATAGAATAGCATAATTCAATGATTTTGGTGAATTAACAGTATTCCATCATTTTTTAAATGCATAACCTTGGGCTCTGTGTAGATGGGTATCTGACAACGCAACTGAGGAAAGTTTGGAGAAGAATCTTGTGGAACTGATATCGGCGCGAAAACGGTTTACACGTGATAAGTCGTTTTAGGAATGATGTCATACTATTCTATCCTGCCATGGGAAAAGGATAGGAAGATATGCACGGCCAAAATTAGTTGAAGAAAAACGAACTGTTAAAATTAGGATACCATAGGATGTACTGGATATAAAGTGAACAAAAGATGGTTTTACGGGCTGAAATGATATTCCAAAGCACTCAAATATTTTATGAGTCTGGTTGTATGGTTATTTGTGGATGAAAGAATAGATAAATGGAAACTATATTTTCATAGAAGTGAGGCGCCATATGTTCAGAATATCCTGAATTTTGATAGGATATGCTTTCAGCCCGAATTCTGCTTTGGAGATATCAAGTAATATGCTGGAATAATGAACTGATAGTCAACATACTTTCGGTAATTGTTATTTCATTTTAATGCATCACTTGCAGGAATCAACTTAGTTAAGACTATTTGTTTGATATTTTTTGCAATTCGTTTTGCTTACGGCTAAATGAATTGTAATTGACTAATTTATTACCCTATGAAAGTTAAACTTTTTATTTGTTTGTTACTGGCTCTATTTGGAAGTATAGCCCTATTGTCTGCAGCCAATGATGTAGAAAAGTTGCGTCGTCTGTTCGTGGAACAGGTATTGGCACCTCGGGCTGATGCTGAAAAGGTTGAGCAAATTATGAGTACTTTGACTCCTGAAGGATTTTGGCCGGGAATTGATTATACGGATGTATCTCGTACAGGTTTCCGTCATACTATTCATCTGGACAATCTGTTGCTGATGGCACGTGCCTACAGGCAGTCTGGTTCACCTTTACAGGGCGATGAAAAGTTACGTGAGAAGTTCGATTTGGCGTTGAAATATTGGTTGGCGCATGATTTCCGTTGCGACAACTGGTGGCATAATGAGATAGGTACTCCCGGTTCTTTCATTTCTTTATTGCTAGTGATGGATGAGAGTCTGAGGGAAGAGCAAAAGGAGGGTATGCTCCCAATCGCCCGGCGGGCAAATCTGAATGCATGGGGAGCCAGACCTAGTGGCGACCGCATTAAGATTGCCGGCATGCAGGCCAAAACGGCTTTGTTCTGTCGGGACGAGAAGGAACTGAAAATGGTGCTGAAAGTGATTGAAGGAGAAATCAAATTGGTGGCACCGACGGAAAGAGGGATACAGGTTGATTACAGTTTTCATCATCGTGTAGATCGTGTCAACAATACGTTGTCGTATGGATTGGGCTATGTAGATGCTTTTGCAGAATGGGCCTCTAATGTCAACGGAACCAGATATGCTTTTTCGGAGAAGGCTGTCAGGATGGCAGTCGATTATTATCTGGACGGAATCTGTAAACAGATGGTGTACGGACGGATAGAAGATCCTGGTATTCAAAACAGAGATATAACGAGAAGGCATGGAAGGTTGGTCTTTTCTTCTGTTACTCCAACGAGGCTGATGAAAGTTACAGATTACCGACATGAAGAACTGGAGAATGTAGTTAAGGCTAGGGAGGGCAAGGACTATATTCCTGCTTCATTTGCTAAGTTCTTCTGGCAGAGTGAGCATTTTGTATTCCAACGTCCCAGTTTTTATACTTCAGTACGAATGTTTTCTTCCCGAAACAGAAATATGGAGGAACCTTATAATGGTGAAGGACTGAAAAATCATTTTAGGGGAGATGGTACCAATTATTTGTCTTTGAATGGAGAGGAATATGTTAATCTGGCTCCTGTCTATGATTGGTCCTGTATCCCAGGCGCTACAACTGTTCGGTTGGAAGAGATGCCTTCCGAAAAGGAAATACAGAAAAAGGGGAAAATGGATTTTGTAGGCGGTGTGACGGACGGTTTGTATGGGGCGGCGGCATTCGACTTTTCCAGTCCTCATAATCCGTTGCATGCCAGAAAAAGCTGGTTCTTCTTTGACGACATGTATGTTTGTTTGGGCACTGGTATCGAATCTGCTTCCGAATACCCGATTGTGACAACTATAAATCAATGTCGTTTGTCTGGAGAGGTCGTGGCTGGTACATTTGATGAAACGAGACTCTTGGCTTCAGGCAGCATTTCTTCTGATTGTCTGACTTGGGTTTGGCACGATTATGTAGGCTATATTTTCCCCACGGTTCAGAGTCTTGAAATAAAGAATGATTTGGTGAAGGGGAGCTGGGCCGGCGTAAATCACCAAACCAGCTCTTCCAAGGCAATTGTGACAGACTCTATTTTTAAACTGTTGCTTGATCATGGGAAACAGCCTCGTGGAAAGGAATATGTCTATTATGTGGTTCCGCATGTTGATAGGAAGCATCTTTCCAGATATGTAAAACACTCTCCTGTACAGGTTTTGTCAAATACCAGGCAGATGCAGGCGGTAGAACATCGGGAGAACGGGGTACTTTATGTTGTATGCTATGAAGCTTGTAAACTGGATTGTGGAAAAGGGAAGATTCTTGCAATGGATACGCCCGGCATGTATATGCTGCGTTTTGATACGCAAGGGAATATACTTTCGCTGACGGTATCTGATCCTACTCGTAAGTTGTCGACTATGCATTTGTCTGTAAAAGGACATTGTTTTCCTATTGACAAAGCAATGCTTTCCTCTTACGAATACGATGCTTTTTCTGATGTAACTGAGATGATTGTCCAAATGCCTCAGGCTGAATACGCAGGGAAGAGTGTTGTCATTGAATTTTAAACAAGAAAAGAATAAACAAAATAAAGAGAAAAGAGTTATGAAAGAATTAATTACAAAAATGGTATATGGATTGGGGGTGTGCCTCCTCTCTTCTTGTGTCGGACAACCGAAAACCGAGTCTATGGAATCCGTCATCTCAAGAGGACTTGACAGGGCTGCTGAGCAGGCCGTACTAATGGCGAAGGAACTGGAAAATGCGGAAGGACGTTTGCCCAAGAGCATCAAGGACGGAAAGTTGGAAACAAGTAACTGCTATTGGTGGTGCAGCGGCTTCTTTCCGGGGGAACTTTGGTATTTGTACGAATATACCCAAAAGCCGGAGCTGAAGAAATATGCGGAGTTATATACCGATCGTCTTGAGAAAGTGCAATATGTAACGACAAGCCATGATGTGGGTTTTATGCTTTATTGTAGTTACGGAAACGGGTTACGTCTGACTGGTAATAAGCAATATCGCGACGTATTGGTGCAGGGGGCTCGTTCGCTGAGCACACGATACAATCCTGTAGTGAAGGCACTGCGCTCGTGGAATCATGGTGACTGGCAGTTTCCAGTTATCATAGACAATATGATGAACCTGGAGTTGTTGACCTGGGCTGGCAAGGAAACTGGAGACACGACGTTGGTCAACATTGCGACTGAACATGCCAATACTACCCTGAAGAATCATTTCCGGAAAGATTACAGTACGTATCATGTCGTGTCGTATGATACCATTACAGGCCTTCCCGACGTAAAGCAGACCCATCAGGGATATGCCGACGAGTCGGCCTGGGCCAGAGGTCAGGCGTGGGCGTTGTACGGGTATACCATGATGGCACGCGAAACGGGCGATGAGGCTTATCTGCAACAAGCCAAGCACATTGCTTCGTTCCTGATGAATCATCCCCGTATGCCGGAAGACAAGGTCCCGTATTGGGATTTTGATACGCCCGACATACCGAATACGACCCGTGACGCCTCGGCTGCGGCCATCATGGCGTCAGCTTTGATAGAGTTGAGCCAGATAGACCAGTCGTCTGAAGCTGCGGGCTATTTGGCTTATGCGGAAGACCAGTTGCGGTCGCTTTCGTCTCCCGAATATTTGGCCGAGGCAGGAACGAACTGCAATTTCGTGTTGAAACATTCGACCGGCTATTTTAAAGCTGGCAGTGAAGTGGATGTGCCGTTGAGCTATGCCGACTATTATTATGTGGAAGCTTTGATGCGGTTGAAGAAAATCATTGAGGAATAATACAAAAAGACCGCGTTATGAACAAGAAGCTTTTATTGTTGGTGTTATCTGTCGTTTGTGTTGGATGGGTGTCGGCTCAGGAATCCTACAAGTATCTGAGTCTGGATATGAAACGGATGGAGGACGTCCGGAGTACAGAGGCCGGTCGGAACGAAAGAACCGGTTGGATAAAACGGGCCGATGAACAATTGCAGAAAGGGCCTTACTCGGTAACCTATAAGAAGGTTCTTCCGCCCAGTGGAGATAAACATGATTATATCAGTATGGGGCCCTATTGGTGGCCTAACCCGAAAACGGCCGACGGCTTGCCTTATGTCCGTAGGGATGGAGAACGCAATCCGGAAAGGAATAAGTATTCGGATGCCAGCCAATTGTCGAAAGTGATAGACGGTGTCTTTACTTTGGGAAATGCCTATTATTATACGAATGACGAACGGTATGCAAAGAAAGCGTTTGGACTGGTTGACACTTTCTTTGTGAACCCGGCCACCCGCATGAATCCCAATCTGAAATACGGGCAATTTATTCCGGGCATCTGTGAGGGGCGTGGCATCGGAATCATTGAAACACGATTTATGGGCCGTCTGTTGGAGGGGATTACTTTGATGCACGGAGCCGAGAGCTGGGACAAGAATGTGTATGAAGGGCTGAAGCGATGGATTCGGGATTATCTGACTTGGTTGCAGACTCATCCGTATGGAATTGATGAAAGTAAGGCACACAATAACCACGGGACTTATTATGATGTCCAATGTGTGGCCATGAATCTGTTTTTGGGGCAGGTGGACGAGGCGAAGCGTCTGATTGTCGAGTCAACGCAGAAACGTTTGCAGAAGCAGGTGGACAAAGACGGAAGTCAACCATACGAGCTGGAAAGGACGAATTCCTGGAGCTATGCCACCATGAACTTGCAGGGCTTTATCCTTATGGCGAAGATGGGAGAAAAAATAGGTGTGGATTTATGGCATTATACGCACGAGGGACAGATGTATCTGAAGTCGATGATCGACTGGTTCGTCCCTTTCCTGAAAAAAGAGAAAGTCTGGACGTGGAAGCAAATTGGCAATGCGAAGGTCGAAGCGATGGCGGATGTCTTGCGGACAGCAGCGTTTGTGTATGGCGATCGGTCTTATTCAGAGCTGGCCGACAATTTGAAGCCTATCCATGAACATATTCAATAGATGAAAAAGAGAAAGGCTGAATAGAAAATGCGTAGTTCAATAGTATATAAAAGATATAATATGTATAGCGGAAAGAAAAGTATCATTCCTTTGTTGATGATTGTTTGCTCCCTGTTTTGTTGTGGTCATATTGCTCAGGCAAATGGTGGGATGGGCGATTTGGTGAAGATCAAAAATAATTTTAAGAAAGTATATATTACAGGTTCGCCTTTGACGGACGAGCTGCAAAGGGAATTGGAGGCCAATCCGCCGGGTTTCGGAGCATCGGACAGAGTGGTGATGGAGCTTCAGCAGCGGGTCCCTTTCAGCAAGGCCTTTGTTGAAGAATTGCTGGCCAGGCAGAATGAGGAGGGAGCTTGGACGGATATTAATTATGCCGACAAGACACGCTCGGGATGGGAACCTCGTCTGCATCCCGAAAGAATTCTCGGGTTGGTGAAAGTCTGTCAGGATGAGAATAGTGAGTTCTATCAATCGGAGGAAGTAATGAAGGCCATACATGCCGCTTTGGGATTCTGGTTCAAGGAAAAATTGAGATGTCCGAATTGGTATTACAATCAGATTGGTGTGCCGCGTACGCTGGGTGTGGCTTTCATTCTATTTGAAGAACATCTGACGGCCGATGAAAAGGAACAGGCTGTCGAGCTGATGAAAGACTCACGGTTTGGCATGACCGGGCAGAATAAGGTATGGCTGGCCGGGAATGTGATGATGCGGGCATTGTTGGAAAATGATGTCGCTTTAGTGCAGCAGGCTCGGGATACCATCGTGTCGGAAATCCGTGCAGGACAGAAGGAGGGCATTAAAGACGATTGGAGCTTCCATCAGCATGGTCCTCAGCAGCAGTTCGGTAACTATGGCTTGGCCTATATCAGCAGTATGAGCCTCTTTTCCGGCCTGTTTGCAGGGACATCGATGGCGTTTTCGGACGAGCAGTTGGACATGATAGGCTCGCTGCTCGACCAAGGCTATCAGTGGATTATTTGGAAGGGCAATATGGATGTCAGTGCTTTAGGGCGCCAGTTGTTTCAGTCGGCACCCGGACACAAGGCTTTGGGAGTGGCTTTTGCTGCCGCAGAGCTGGGAGGCGGGACAAACCGTTTTTGCAATGAGGTGGCCGAGAGGATGATGCGCAATTGTTTCAGCCCGAACAACGCGCTGGACGGGCACAAGCACTTCTGGCAGTCCGACTATACCCTCATGAGGCAGCCTACGTGGATGGCTTCCCTGAAAATGGCTTCTACACGTGTGCTTGGCACAGAAAGCATGAACGGAGACAACAAGGAGGGATATTATCTGGCAGACGGCGCCTTGTTTGTTTATGGTACCGGACGGGAATATTGGGACATTTTTCCCGTATGGGATTGGAGAAAGGTGCCGGGCGTTACGACTTATGCGAGTGATGCCGCCATGCCTGTGCTGAAGAAGTCGTACTATCCGGGCAACGGGTCGGATTTTGTCGGAGGCATTTCGGACGGAAAGCAGGGATTGAGCGTGATGGAGTTGAAACGTGACGGGTTGACAATGCGTAAGTATTGTTTGTTCACTCCCGAGGTACTGGTTGTTTTGGGGAGTGGAATACAGTCGGACAGCCTGTTGCCGGTAACCACCTCGATAGAGCAATGCTGGGCCGAGGATAAGGCAGAGGTATGGACCGATGGCAGATGGAAGAAGCTGTCTTCTCGTCAGACGTTTGCCGGGAAAGGCCTCCGTCTGCTCCATGGCCCAAAGGGATATGTCATACCGGACGGGCAATGCGTAGCCGAGGTGGAAGAAAAGACCGGCCGCTGGCATGACGTCATGCAGGTTTATAGGGAGCAGACCGAGGAAGGGAAGGTGTTCAGTCTCTATATGAATCATGGAAGCCGTCCGGATGGCGCTTCCTATCAGTATTACATTCTTCCCCAAGCCAACAGGAAAGCGGTGGAACGTTTTTCTACGGACAACTTCAAGGTGATGGCCAATACGGAGAAGATGCAGGTGGTGCACACAGCCAAGGAGGATGCCTGGTGGATTGCGGCTTGGGAAGAAGGAACATTCACGTTGGACAGTTCCCTCAGGGTGTCTGTCCATACTCCGGGACTTTATTGCGTCAAGCGACAGGGTGGTTCGTACCAGATACTCTGCGGCGAACCGACACAGCAACGCGATTCATTGGTGCTGGAAGTCAACGGTGTGAAGAAAACCATCCGTTTGCCTCAGGGCAAGGATAGGGGGACGTCGGTCGTTTGTAAATTCTGAGTCTCTGGTTTCCGATGTCTCGTATGAATGGTTCAGGTCAGGATGTACCGGATCTGAACCATTTATTTTTACAGAATGGAAGGCTTTTATAGCGCCTCCCGCCCCATAGGATGAACATCTCTTGCAGATGTCGTTTTTCAGGCAGTACCTGAAGACCTTTCAGTCCCTACCTGAAGACCTTTCAGTCCTAACCTGAAAACCTTTCAGGTGCTACCTGAATAAAGCCTGAAAACTTTTCAGGGAAATAAAAGGATGCATCTGAAAAAATCAGCATTGATTATCAGCTGATTATCTGCGTTGTTCGTTATAATGGACGTTCTGCCGGGAGTGGCGGATGTCGGGAGGGATTGTTACCTCTTGAGTATGGATCCAATGGATGTTTCTGCTTGTATTCGGGCTTTCTCCTATTTTTACATTCTGTGGCCCGTTTGGGAGTTTTCGATCATGCCATTGAAGCTGGCAGTCTGACTGTCTGTTGTCCTTTCAGGTAACTCTGAGGCCTGTTTTGCGTCTGACTTTCGGTATGGAGAGAATGGGTTTCCGAGGATTTTCCGTCAAAGGCCCTGGCTCCGATGGCAGATTTTCCTACTTTTTTCTTCTAATATTTTGTACTCGAAGAGATTATTTATATCTTTGCCGTCGGAAACGGATGAAAGGTGGAGGGGCAGTCAAGCTCCTCTTTTTTATTCTTATACGGTTTAATCTGGTATGATAGAGAAAAAAACGATTTGTGAACTTGTAGAAGAGTGGCTGAAGGACAAGGATTATTTCCTGGTAGAAGTTTCCGTAAGCCCGGATGACAAGATTGTGGTAGAGATTGACCACAAGGACGGTGTTTGGATTGAAGATTGTGTGGACCTGAGCCGCTACATTGAGTCGCGCTTGAACCGCGATGCCGAAGACTTCGAACTGGAAGTGGGCTCGGCCGGCATCGGACAGCCTTTCAAGGTGCTTCAGCAGTACCTCAACCACATTGGCGAAGAAGTGGAAGTGATGACCAAGGACGGACGCAAGCTGACAGGCGTACTGAAGAATGCCGACGAACAGCATTTTACCGTTACCGTTCAGAAGAAGGTGAAGGAAGAAGGAATGAAGCGTCCGAAGATGGTGGACGAAGACCTGGACTTCACGTACGAAGAAATAAAATATACTAAATACTTAATCAGCTTTAAATAAGATTATGGCCAAGAAAGAAGAAACAGTCAGCATGGTTGACACATTCTCGGAATTTAAGGAACTGAAGAATATAGACAGAACCACGATGGTGAGCGTGCTCGAGGAGTCGTTCCGAAGCGTGATTGCGAAAATGTTTGGTACGGATGAGAATTATGACGTCATCGTGAACCCTGACAAAGGTGACTTTGAAATATGGCGTAACCGGGAAGTGGTGGCCGATGAGGACCTGACCAATCCCAATCTGCAGATTTCTCTGAGTGAAGCTCAGAAGATTGACGCTTCGTATGAAGTAGGTGAGGAGGTGACCGATGAAGTGAATTTTGCCAAGTTCGGCCGTCGTGCCATTCTGAATCTGCGTCAGACCTTGGCTTCCAAGATTCTGGAACTGGAAAAGGACAGCCTTTATAACAAGTATATTGACAAGGTAGGTACGGTGGTGAATGCCGAAGTTTATCAGATTTGGAAGAAGGAGATCCTTTTGTTGGACGACGAAGGCAACGAACTGCTCTTGCCCAAGACCGAGCAGATACCGAGCGATTTCTACCGCAAGGGTGAGACGGCGCGTGCCGTAGTGGCCCGTGTGGACAACAAGAACAACAATCCCAAGATTATCTTGAGCCGTACGTCACCTGTGTTCCTGCAGCGTCTGTTCGAGATGGAGGTGCCCGAAATCAACGACGGTCTCATCACCATCCGCAAGATAGCCCGCATCCCCGGCGAACGTGCCAAGATTGCCGTCGAAAGCTATGACGACCGCATCGACCCCGTAGGAGCCTGCGTGGGCGTGAAGGGCAGCCGCATCCATGGCATCGTGCGTGAGCTGCGCAACGAAAACATCGACGTCATCAACTATACGTCGAATATCCAGCTCTTCATCCAGCGTGCCCTGAGCCCGGCCAAGATTTCTTCCATCCGTCTGAATGAAGAGGAGCACAAGGCCGAAGTCTTCCTGAAGCCCGAAGAAGTATCCTTGGCCATCGGTAAGGGAGGTCTGAACATCAAGTTGGCCAGCATGCTGACGGAATACACAATCGATGTCTTCCGCGAGGTGGATGATACGACCTTGGAGGATGAAGACATCTATCTCGATGAATTCCGCGATGAAATAGAAGGTTGGGTAATCGACGCCATCAAGGGCATCGGCATCGATACGGCAAAAGCCGTGTTGAACGCTCCGCGCGAAATGCTGATCGAGAAAGCCGACTTGGAGGAAGAAACGGTGGATGAAGTATTGCGTATACTGAAACAGGAGTTTGAAAAAGAGTAATTGATGTGCTGATGGTTGGATGTGCCAATGTGTGCTGCTTAAGCCCGGTTGAGGCACATTGAGGAAAGAACGTATACAACTTGGAAGCACACTGGCACATTGGCACATTAAATCATTAAAAGTAATATATGACGATAAGGTTAAATAAAGTAACAAGAGATTTGAATGTAGGCATTACGACGGCAGTCGAATTCCTGCAAAAGAAAGGTTTTGTCGTAGAGGCAAACCCCAATACAAAAATTACCGACGAACAGTTTGAGATGCTGAAGAAAGAATTCAGCACAGATAAGGACCTTAAAATAAAGTCTGAACGTTTCTTGCAGGAGCGTCAGTCGAAAGAACGTAAGGGCTCAGTCGCCATTGAGGGTTATGAGACCAAGGACGAAACCAAGGCAAAGTCTGATGAAATCAAGACTATGATTCCTGAAGATATTCGTCCGAAGTTCAAGCCTGTAGGTAAAATCGATTTGAGCAATCTCGGCAAGAAGCCTGTGATTGAACCGGAGCCTGTTGTGCAGCCTGAAGTGTCGGAAGAGCCTGAACAAAAGAAAGAGGAACCGATTGCCGCCGAGCCGCAACCGGTTGTGAAGGCGTCGGAAGAAGCTGCTGAAGTCGCTTCAGAGGAGGCTGCTGCACCTGTCGCAGAAAAAGTGGAAGTAGAAAAAGCTACGAGAGAAGTGGAAGCAGAAGCCGTTTCGCATGAGGAGGAGGCTTCTTCAGCCGAAGGGCAAACAGAAATAGAAAACGAAGAAAAAACGCAGCAGATGGATGCTCCAAAAGAACACGAAGAAGAAATCTTCAAGTTACATAAACCTGAATTCGTCTCAAAGATTAACGTTATTGGCCAGATTGATCTTGCCGCTTTGAACCAGTCTACCCGTCCCAAGAAAAAGTCCAAAGAGGAAAAGCGAAAGGAACGCGAGGAAAAGGAAAAGCAGCGGATGGATCAGAAGCGTCAGATGAAGGAAGCCATCATGAAAGAAATCCGTCGGGAAGACAACAAGCTGAAAGACGATCAGGATGGCGAAGGAAACAGCAAAAAGAAACGCAACCGGATCAATAAGGAGAAGGTTGACATAAATAATGTATCCAACTATCAGAAAGGCAGCGACCACTCGAAGGGCGCCAATGCCGGTGGCCAGCAGGGAGGCGGAAAGAAGAATAAGGACCGCTTCAAGAAACCTGTCATCAAGCAGGAGGTGAACGAAGAAGATGTGGCCAAGCAGGTAAAGGAAACGCTGGCCCGTCTGACATCGAAAGGAAAGAACAAGGGAGCCAAATACCGTAAGGAAAAACGTGAACAGGTAGCTGACCGCATGCACGAACTTGAAAATCAGGAACGGGCAGAGAGCAAGGTGCTGAAGCTGACCGAGTTCGTGACGGCCAACGAGCTGGCCAGCATGATGGACGTCCCCGTTACGCAGGTTATCGCCACTTGCATGAGCATCGGCATCATGGTGTCTATCAACCAGCGTCTGGATGCGGAAACTATCAATCTGGTAGCTGAGGAGTTTGGCTTCAAGACCGAGTATGTCAGTGCTGAGGTAGCCCAGGCCATTGTCGAGGAAGAGGATGCGGAGGAAGACCTGCAGCCTCGTGCGCCGATTGTCACTGTGATGGGCCATGTGGACCATGGTAAGACGTCGTTGCTCGACTACATCCGCAAGGCAAATGTAATTGCCGGTGAGGCGGGTGGCATTACCCAGCATATCGGTGCCTATAACGTGACGTTGGAAGACGGACGTAAGATTACGTTCCTGGATACTCCGGGTCATGAGGCGTTTACCGCCATGCGTGCCCGTGGTGCCAAGGTGACTGATATTGCCATCATCATTGTAGCTGCCGACGACAATGTCATGCCGCAGACCAAGGAAGCCATCAACCATGCTATGGCTGCAGGTGTTCCCATTGTGTTTGCCATCAACAAGATTGATAAGCCGACGGCCAATCCCGACAAGATTAAGGAGGAACTGGCCAATATGAACTTCCTGGTAGAGGAATGGGGCGGTAAATACCAGTCACAGGACATCTCGGCCAAGAAGGGTATCGGCGTGCATGAACTGATGGAGAAGGTCTTGCTGGAAGCTGAAATGCTGGAGCTGAAAGCAAATCCGAACCGTAAGGCTACGGGTTCCATTATCGAATCGTCGCTCGACAAAGGTCGCGGTTATGTGGCCACGGTACTTGTTTCTAATGGTACATTGAAAGTCGGCGATATCGTTCTGGCAGGAACCAACTATGGTAAGGTGAAGGCCATGTTCAATGAGCGTAACCAGCGTATGACTCAGGCTGGTCCGTCTGAACCTGCCCTTATCCTAGGATTGAATGGCGCACCTGCCGCCGGTGATACTTTCCATGTGATTGAAACCGAGCAGGAAGCCCGTGAAATTGCCAACAAGCGTGAGCAGTTGCAGCGCGAGCAGGGCTTGCGTACGCAGAAGATGCTGACTCTCGATGAAGTGGGCCGTCGTCTGGCTTTGGGTGACTTCCACGAACTGAATGTCATTGTCAAGGGTGATGTGGACGGCTCGGTGGAGGCGTTGAGCGACTCGCTGATCAAGCTCTCTACGGAACAGATTCAGGTCAATGTGATTCACAAGGGTGTCGGTCAGATTTCCGAATCCGATGTCTCTTTGGCCGCAGCGTCCGATGCGATTATCGTCGGTTTCCAGGTGCGCCCGTCTGGTGCGGCAGCTAAGCTGGCCGAGCAGGAAGGCGTGGATATCCGTAAGTATTCGGTCATCTACGATGCGATCGAGGAGGTGAAGGCTGCAATGGAAGGTATGCTTGCTCCTACGGTGAAAGAACAGGTTACGGCTACCATCGAAGTGCGTGAAGTCTTCAATATCAGCAAGGTCGGTATGGTTGCCGGTGCAATGGTGAAGACCGGTAAGGTGAAACGTACCGACAAGGCTCGTCTGATTCGCGACGGTATCGTGGTATTTACCGGCAATATCAATGCGTTGAAACGTTTCAAGGACGATGTAAAGGAAGTCGGCACCAATTTCGAATGCGGTATCAGCCTGACAGGTTGCAACGATATCAAGGTTGGTGACGTCATTGAAACTTATGAGGAAGTGGAAGTAAAGCAGACGCTTTGATTCTGAACAATAGATTTTTCAGCCGCAGACAACGCGGATGACACGGATTTTAATGTTGCGCGAATGTTCGTGCTGCCGATTTGCGGGAAAAGGTTAAATCTGCGTTGTCGGTGTTGTCTGCGGCTGGTGTTATAATATAAATTGAGGAGGGTATGACAACAATAGATATTGTAATACTCGTTGTTTTGGGAGCCGGTGCGATTGTGGGCTTTACCAAGGGATTTCTGAAACAATTGGCGGGCCTGCTGGGATTGGTTGCGGGTCTGCTGATTGCCAAAGCTCTGTATGCAACCGTGGCCGAACGTTTCTTCCTGCCGCTTACCGACTCGCTGACGGTGGCGCAAGGCATTGCTTTTGTTGTCATTTGGCTGGCCGTACCCTTGGCTTTTCTGCTGTTGGCCACGTTGCTGACCAAAGCGATGGAAGCTGTTGCACTGGGGTGGGTCAACCGTTTGCTGGGAGCTGGATTGGGCTTGTTGAAATCGGCTCTGTTGGTAAGCCTGCTCATTTGTGTGGTTGAATATATTGATTCGGACAACACTCTCCTCAAGAGAACAAAGAAGCAGGAGTCTGTGTTATATTATCCGATGGAGAAGTTTGCGGGCATATTCTTGCCGGCAGCCCGGGAGGTGGCCGGTGAACTTCTTCAATAGGCTGAACGATGAACTTGAATTATAGACAAGATATGCAACAAGAAGAACCCAATAAATACGTCAAGGAACTCACGCAGGAGAAGTACAAGTATGGCTTTACGACCGATGTGCATACCGATGTGATCGAGAAGGGTTTGAACGAGGATATTATCCGTCTTATCTCCGAAAAGAAGGGAGAGCCCGACTGGATGCTGGAGTTCCGCCTGAAGGCTTACCGCCACTGGTTGACGCTGGAGATGCCTACGTGGGCCCATCTCCGTATTCCTGAGATTGATTACCAGGCTATTTCTTATTACGCCGACCCTACCAAGAAGAAGGAGGGCCCCAAGAGCATGGATGAGGTAGATCCCGAGTTGATCAAGACCTTCAACAAGCTGGGCATTCCTCTGGAGGAGCAGATGGCGCTGAGCGGCATGGCCGTGGACGCCGTGATGGACTCCGTTTCCGTGAAGACTACCTTCAAGGAAACACTGATGGAGAAAGGCATCATCTTCTGCTCGATGAGCGAGGCCATACGCGAACATCCCGACCTGGTACAGAAGTACTTGGGATCTGTGGTGCCTTACCGTGACAACTTTTTTGCCGCGCTCAACTCGGCCGTCTTCTCCGACGGGTCGTTTGTGTATATTCCCAAGGGGGTACGGTGCCCGATGGAGCTGTCTACTTACTTCCGTATCAATGCACAGGGCACGGGGCAGTTTGAACGGACTCTGATTGTAGCCGATGACGATGCCTACGTTTCCTACCTGGAAGGCTGTACCGCTCCGATGCGTGATGAGAACCAGCTGCATGCCGCCATTGTGGAAATCGTGGTACACGACCGGGCTGAAGTGAAGTACAGCACCGTGCAGAACTGGTATCCGGGCGACGCTGAGGGCAAGGGTGGTGTGTACAACTTCGTCACCAAGCGCGGCATCTGCAAGGGTGTGAATAGCAAATTGTCGTGGACACAGGTAGAGACGGGTAGTGCCATCACGTGGAAATACCCTTCGTGCATACTGGCGGGTGACAACTCCGTGGCCGAGTTCTACAGCGTGGCCGTGACCAACAACTACCAGCAGGCCGACACGGGTACCAAGATGATCCACATCGGCAAGAATACCCGTTCGACGATTGTGAGCAAGGGAATATCGGCCGGACGGAGTGAAAACTCCTACCGTGGGCTGGTTCGTGTAAGTCCCAAGGCCGACAATGCCCGCAATTACAGCCAGTGCGACTCGCTTCTGCTGGGCGACAAGTGTGGTGCCCATACCTTCCCCTATATGGATATTCACAACGAAACGGCGGTCGTTGAACACGAAGCCACGACGAGCAAGATCAGTGAAGACCAGATTTTCTACTGCAACCAGCGCGGCATTTCGAGCGAAGACGCCGTGGGACTGATTGTCAACGGTTATGCCAAGGAAGTACTCAACAAGCTGCCGATGGAGTTTGCCGTCGAGGCACAGAAGCTGCTGAGCATCTCTTTGGAGGGAAGCGTGGGATAAATGAAGAACGAACAATGAAGATTTAGGATTTTAAACGGAGTGGGGAAGTCGGAATGGAGAAGTGATTCTTCATTCTTTATTCTTCATTCTTAACTACATAAATTATGCTAGAGATAAAAGACTTGCATGCCAGTATCAATGGCAAAGAGATATTGAAAGGCATCAACCTCACCATCCGCGACGGCGAGGTGCACGCCCTCATGGGTCAGAACGGTGCCGGAAAGAGTACGCTGAGCAATGTCCTTGTGGGCCATCCCGCCTACGAAGTGACACACGGCTCCATCACCTTCAACGGCAAGGACCTGCTGGCCCTCTCGCCCGAAGACCGTGCACACGAGGGAATCTTCCTGTCTTTCCAGACACCGGTCGAGATTCCGGGGGTGTCGATGGTGAACTTTATGCGTACGGCAGTCAACGAACAGCGCAAGTACCGCCACCTTCCTGCCCTGTCGGCATCGGAGTTTCTGAAGCTGATGCGTGAGAAAAGGGCCATCGTAGAGCTGGACAGCAAGCTGGCCAACCGCTCCGTAAACGAGGGTTTCAGCGGGGGAGAGAAGAAGCGGAACGAGATTTTCCAGATGGCGATGCTCGAACCTACCTTCGCCATCCTCGACGAAACGGACTCCGGACTCGACGTGGATGCCCTGCGCATCGTGGCCGAAGGCTTCAACAAGCTGCGCACGAAGCAGACCTCGGCCATGGTCATCACCCACTACCAACGCCTGCTGGACTACCTGAAACCCGACGTGGTGCACGTCTTGCTGGGAGGCCGAATCGTCAAGACCGGCGGCCCCGAGCTGGCAACGGAGATAGAAAACCGCGGCTTCGACTGGATAAAGAAAGAGCAAGTAAATGAAGAATGAGGAATGAAGAATGAAGAATTGCTGCCTTTCAAGCATGGGCGGAAGGGCAATTCTTTGTGCTTCATGCGTCATTCATAATTCTTTATTGAGATGATGAAACCTGAGCAACAATACATAGACCTGTTCTCGCAGTGCGAAGCCATGGTATGCCAGCACAGCTGCGAGGTGATGAATGCCCCGCGCGCTGCGGCCTTCGCCCACTTCGAACGCCTGGGATTCCCCACCCGCAAGGACGAGAAATACAAGTATACCGACGTCAGCAAGCTCTTTGAACCCGACTATGGGCTCAACTTGAAGCAGCTCGACATCCCCGTCAATCCCTATGATGTGTTCAAGTGCGACGTGCCCAACATGAGCACCTCGCTCTACTTTGTGGTGAACGATGCCTTCTACAGCAAGGCACTGCCCAAGTCGCACCTGCCCGAAGGCGTGCTGTTCGGCAGCCTCCGACAGCTGGCAACGGAGCATCCCGAACTGGTGAAGCAGTATTACGCCCGCCTGGCCGATGCGTCGAAAGACGGAGTGACCGCCCTCAACACCGCCCTGGCCGAGGACGGCGTGCTGCTCTACGTGCCCCGAAACGTTGTGGTAGAGCGCCCCATACAGCTGGTTAACATCCTCCGAAGCGACGTCAATCTGATGGTGAACCGCCGTGTGCTCATCGTTTTGGAGGAGGGAGCACAGGCACGGCTCCTGGTGTGTGACCACGCAATGGATGCCGTAAACTTCCTCGCCACCCAGGTTGTGGAGGTCTTTGTGGGCCGCAATGCCGTGTTCGACCTCTATGAACTGGAGGAAACGCATACGAGTACCGTCCGCATCAGCAGCCTGTACGTGCGCCAGGAGGCAGGCAGCAACGTCCTTCTGAACGGGATGACGCTGACCAACGGTACGACCCGAAACACCGTTGAGGTAACCCTGGCCGGCGAAAATGCCGAGATTAACCTCTGCGGAATGGCCGTTGCCGACAAGAACCAGCACGTGGACAACCACACAAGCATCGACCATGCCGTGCCCCGATGCACGTCCAATGAACTGTTCAAGTACGTCCTCGACGACCAGGCCACAGGCGCTTTTGCCGGCTTAGTCCTGGTGAGACCGGGGGCCCAACATACCTCTTCGCAGCAGACCAACCGCAACCTTTGCGCCACCCGCGACGCCCGGATGTACACACAGCCGCAGCTTGAAATCTATGCCGACGACGTGAAGTGCAGCCACGGAGCCACCGTAGGCCAGCTGGACGACGCGGCTTTGTTCTACATGCAGCAGCGCGGCATCCCCCTGAAAGAAGCCCGCATGCTGCTGATGTTCGCCTTCCTGGGCGAAGTAATCGATACCATCCGCCTCGATGCACTGCGGGATCGCCTGCATCTGCTGGTGGAAAAGCGCTTCCGGGGCGAACTGAACAAGTGCCAGGGATGCGCCATTTGTAATGGATAATGGAGAATTGACAATTGAAAATGGCAGAACAACAAACCCCTGTCCCTTATGAGGTGGACCGCATAAGGGACGACTTTCCCATCCTCAGCCGCACCGTGTACGGCAAACCCCTCGTATATCTGGACAACGGAGCCACGACACAGAAGCCCCGCGCGGTCGTAGAAGCCATCACGGAAGAGTACTACAGCGTCAACGCAAACGTGCACCGTGGCGTCCATTTCCTGTCCCAAAGGGCCACGGAACTGCACGAAGCAAGCCGCGAAACCGTACGCCGCTTCATCAACGCCCGCTCGACAAACGAGATTGTCTTCACCCGCGGAACCACCGAAAGCATCAACCTCCTGGCCTACAGCTACGGAGAAGCCTGCCTCAAGGCCGGCGACGAGGTCCTGCTTTCCACCATGGAACACCACAGCAACATCGTCCCTTGGCAGCTTTTGCAGGCGAGGAAGGGCATCGTGCTCAAGGTGATTCCCATGAACGACCGCGGCGAACTGCTCCTCGATGCCTACCGCGAGCTCTTCACCGAGCGTACCCGACTGGTCTGCGTGGCGCACGTAAGCAACGTGCTGGGCACCGTCAATCCCGTCAAAGAGATGATTCGCACGGCGCACAGCCACGGCGTACCCGTCCTGGTGGACGGCGCTCAGAGCATCCCACACATGCCTGTTGACGTGCAAGACCTCGATGCAGACTTCTATGTCTTCTCGGGTCATAAGGTCTACGGGCCGACCGGAGTGGGCGTTCTCTACGGCAAAGAGGACTGGCTGGACAGGCTTCCGCCCTACCAAGGCGGCGGGGAGATGATACAGCACGTCAGCTTCGAGCGAACGACCTTCAACGAATTGCCCTTCAAATTCGAGGCCGGAACGCCCGACTACATCGGCACAACCGCCCTGGCGCGTGCCCTGGACTACGTCACCGCCCTGGGGATGGACCGCATTGCCGCCCACGAACACGACCTCACCACCTACGCCATGGAGCGCCTGAGGCAGGTGCCCGGCATGCGCATCTTCGGAGAAGCGGCCGAGAAAGGCAGCGTCATCTCCTTCCTCGTGGGCGACATTCATCACTTCGACCTGGGAACATTGCTCGACCGCCTGGGGATTGCGGTGCGCACCGGCCACCACTGTGCCCAGCCTCTGATGCAACGGTTGGGCATCGAAGGCACCGTCCGAGCCTCCTTCGGCCTGTACAACACGCGGCAGGAAGTCGATGCGTTGGTGGCCGGAGTAGAGAGGGTGAGCCGCATGTTCTGACTTTTTTCCGAAAAAAAACGGGGCCGGATGCAACTTTCCGGCCCTTTTTTTCGACTGATACATACAGATAACTTTTAAAACAAATGCACTATGTTACTGACAACCACATCCATGATTGACGGCGGAAAGATAACCCGCTATTACGGCATCGTATCGGGAGAGACGATAATAGGTGCCAATGTGTTCCGTGATTTCTTTGCCGGAATACGCGACATCGTAGGCGGACGCAGCAGTTCCTACGAGGAAGTGCTGCGCGAAGCCAAGGAGACTGCCCTGCGGGAGATGGAGGAACAGGCCCGTGCCCTGGGCGCAAACGCCGTCATCGGCGTGGACCTTGACTACGAAACCGTAGGCGGAAGCGGCTCCATGCTCATGGTTACGGCCGCCGGAACGGCGGTCACCGTCGAGTAGTTTTTCTTTCCATAGGAAAACATCCAGTATCTTTGTTTTATTCGGGCTGAATTGTTATATTTAGCCCGAACTATTTTATATAACCTCAAAGCAAAAATATTATGGATACATTGCTTTTCTGGCTTGTTCCGGCCTCTTCCGTGCTGGCACTGGCCTTTGCCTGGTACTTTCACCGGCAGATGATGCGTCAGAGTGAGGGCACTCCTCAGATGCAGAAGATAGCCGCGGCCGTGCGCCGGGGCGCCATGTCCTACCTGCGGCAGCAGTACAAGGTTGTGGGTTGGGTCTTCCTCGGGCTGGTCATCCTCTTCTCCGTCATGGCCTACGGCTTCGGCCTACAGAATCCTTGGGTGCCCGTAGCCTTCCTTACGGGCGGTTTCTTCTCCGGCCTTTCGGGCTTTCTCGGCATGAAGACCGCCACACAAGCCTCGGCGCGTACGGCCAATGCCGCACGGCAATCGCTGAACGGAGGCTTGCGCATCGCCTTCCGCAGCGGGGCGGTGATGGGGCTGGTCGTAGTGGGGCTGGGCCTGCTCGACATCTCTTTCTGGTATCTGTTGCTCGATGCGGTGGTTCCCGCCGATGCTTTGATACCCACTCACAAGCTCTGCATCATCACAACCACCATGCTTACGTTCGGCATGGGTGCCAGTACGCAGGCACTTTTCGCCCGTGTGGGCGGCGGCATCTATACGAAAGCGGCCGACGTGGGCGCCGATCTTGTGGGCAAAGTCGAGGCGGGCATCCCCGAAGACGACCCGCGTAACCCCGCCACCATCGCCGACAATGTGGGCGACAACGTGGGCGACGTGGCCGGAATGGGTGCCGACCTGTACGAAAGCTACTGCGGCTCCATCCTCGCTACGGCCGCCTTGGGCGCCGCAGCCTTTATACACAGCGGCGACACGCTGATGCAGTACAAGGCCGTCATCGCGCCGATGCTCATCGCCGCCGTAGGCATTCTGCTCTCCGTCCTCGGCATCTTTGCCGTGCGAACCCGTGAGAATGCCACCATGAAAGACCTGCTCGGAGCGCTGTCTTTCGGCACCAACCTCAGCTCTGTGCTCATCGTTTTGGCCACCTTTCTTATTATGTGGATGCTGCAGTTGGACAACTGGATGTGGATTTCGTGCTCCGTCGTGGTGGGTCTGCTCGTGGGCATCGTCATCGGAAGGTCCACGGAATACTACACTTCCCAATCCTATAAGCCCACCCGCCGCCTGAGCGAAAGCGGGCAAACGGGGCCTGCAACGGTCATCATCTCCGGCATCGGGCTGGGCATGCTCTCTACCGCCGTGCCCGTTGTCGCCGTGGTGGTAGGCATCATAGCCTCCTATCTGTTTGCCTCGGGCTTCGATTTTGCCAACGTGGGCCTCGGCCTCTACGGCATCGGCATCGCCGCCGTGGGCATGCTCTCCACGCTGGGCATCACGCTTGCCACGGATGCTTACGGTCCGATAGC
Source organism: Mediterranea massiliensis (assembly GCF_900128475.1). GTDB lineage: Bacteria > Bacteroidota > Bacteroidia > Bacteroidales > Bacteroidaceae > Bacteroides > Bacteroides massiliensis_E. Next base: position 681,887 of record NZ_LT635839.1, read on the forward strand.
CGACAACGCCGGGGGCAATGCCGAGATGTCAGGCCTGGGAAGTGACGTGCGCCGCCGCACAGATGCCCTCGATTCGCTGGGCAACACCACGGCCGCCACGGGCAAAGGCTTTGCCATCGGCTCGGCGGCGCTCACGGGTTTGGCCCTCTTGGCGTCGTACGTTGAGGAAATCCGCATCGGACTGACCCGTCTGGGCACTACGGAAATCCTCGTAGGAGACCGTGCCGTGCCGCTGCAGGACGCTACCTTCTTCGACTTCATGCACCACTACGATGTCACCTTAATGAACCCCAAAGTGCTGTCAGGTATGTTCATAGGCTCCATGATGGCCTTCCTTTTCTGCGGCTTGACGATGAACGCCGTGGGCCGTGCCGCCGCGAAGATGGTGGACGAAGTGCGCCGTCAGTTCCGCGAAATCAAGGGCATCCTCACGGGAGAGGCCGAACCGGACTATGCACGGTGCGTGGCCATCTCGACCAAAGGCGCGCAGCGGGAGATGGTCGTCCCGTCGCTCATCGCCATCATTGCGCCCATCGTGACGGGGCTTGTCTTCGGCGTTCCCGGTGTTTTGGGCCTGCTTATCGGGGGCCTGAGCAGTGGGTTTGTGCTGGCTATCTTTATGGCAAACGCCGGTGGAGCCTGGGACAATGCCAAGAAATACGTGGAGGAGGGTAACTTCGGCGGCAAGGGAAGCGACGTCCACAAGGCGACGGTGGTGGGCGATACGGTGGGCGACCCGTTCAAAGACACGTCGGGCCCCAGCCTGAACATCCTCATCAAGCTGATGTCGATGGTGGCCATTGTGATGGCCGGGCTGACGGTGGCGTGGAGTGTGTTCTGAGTAGGAGTGGACAACGTAATTTTGTTTCAGTAGACAAGTTGGCGAGGTGAGGTAGTCTTCTGTGTATCACCTTGTGAGTTTGTTCTTTATGTTTATTAAGGAAGAAATGGTTTCAAGATTCTGGTTAAATTATTGTTTTGCCTTATTAGTTCTGGTTGGAATGTCGTTTGCCAGTAGGGCACAAGCGGATGTTACGGGGTTGAATATTGATTCGATATTGAATGTGTTGGATTACGAGATGAGCCAGTGTGATGCATATACGCAAAAGAAGGAAGAAAAACTGGTTTCATTGAAGAGCCTGTTGCATCAGTCGGCTGATGACCAACACACTTTTGCTTTATGTAACGAGCTGTTTGAAGAATACAAACATTATCAATACGATTCGGCTTACGTGTACGCTGTGCGTTCTTTGTGGATGGCAGAGAAGTTGCAGCAGCCGGAGTCGATAGCGTTGGCCAAGAGCAGCCTGATGTTTTGTTATACGGCAGTAGGGTTTTACAAAGAGGCCGACGAGATGAATAGAAGTTTTTCGGTGGAAGGCTTGAGTCCCCAAATGTTGGAGCATTATTACGCGCAATGCCTATATTTATATCAGAATATGCGTGATTTTTCGGTAGATAACGACAGCCTTTGGCAACATTACGAGTCTTTGCGTGAACAGGCTCGTGATCAAGTGCTGGCAAGTGCCGCTATGAACGCTGACGTATACCGGAGGACTTACACGAAAGACATGCTTTCGGTGGAGTTCCTTCCGCCGGCTTCTATTATTGAGAGGCGGAAACAGTTGCTGGGTAAGTATTCGTTGTCGCTACACGATCAGGCAGTGCAATGTTTCATGATAGGTGAAATGTGCGACAAGTTGGGGCGGAGAGCCGAAGCCACCTATTACATGGCGCTTTCTGCCATTAATGACATTCGCTCTAATACGCGTGAGACTTCCGCCGGCAAGACGCTTGCCTCTTATATGTACGAGGCAGGCGACATTGACCGTGCGACACGCTATGTGCATAGGGCACAGAGTGATGCCAACTTCTATAACACGCGTATTCGTAAAATGGAAATCAACTCCATATTGCCGCTGATAGAAAGCCGCCGTTACGAACAGATGAGCCGCCAGCGGAATTTCCTATTTGCCTTCGGCGCTTTTGTTTTGCTTACTTTGCTGTTGTTAGCCGTTTTGTATGTCATTTTGAAGAAAAAGAATCGTAGCTTGTGCGAGGCAAGGAATGAAGTCGAGCGGAAGGCCTGTGAACGTGATGCGGTCAATCGGCAGTTGTCTGTCATCAATATGCAGCTGCAAGAGGCTAATGAGATAAAAGACAGTTATATCGTTCAGTCGTTGTATGGTGATTCATCCTTTGTGAATGATGTAGAGGAGAAGTGTAAGCAGTTGAAACGTAAACTGAAAGCCAAACAGTATGATGATTTGCTGTCTATCATTAACGGAATCAATATCAGGCAGGAGCGTGAGCGTATGTCTTCATCGTTTGATGCCGCCTTCTTGAAACTGTTTCCTACTTTCTTGGAGGAATATAACAAACTCTTTCCAGAGGAATATCAGGCTTGTCTGACCGATAGTGGCATGTTGCCCACCGAAGTACGTATCTTTGCCTTAATGCGGTTGGGTATTGCCGACACGGCATTGGTGGCCAAATACCTGAATATTTCACAAAATACGATTTATGTCTACAAAGCTAAGGTAAAAGCTAAATCGCTCGTTTCAAAAGATGAATTTGACAATCATATTTTGCGTATTTGTAAACCTCGGGAATCTTAATTTTATGTTGATTTAATATTTTGTATTTAGCTGATTTATAGTGGCGCAATGTAAGAAGTAGTATTAAAATGACCTAAATTAGTTGCTCTTGGAAGACATCTTATCTACCTTTGCATGTAAACAAATGAACCACATTGTTTAACTTTAAAATGTAAAGCTATGAGAAGAAAATTCCGTAAACTGGGTTTTTTATTATGCTTGTTGTTTGTGCTTGGAGGACTGGCTCAAACTGCGTGGGCGCAGCAATTAAGCGTAAAGGGAGTAGTGACAGACGCAGCTACTCAAGAAACACTTCCTGGAGTAAACATCCAAGTTAAATCTACAACAAAAGGTTGCATTACTGATTTAGACGGGCAGTTTGTGCTCGAGGGAGTAGGCAAAAATGATGTGCTGATAGTGTCCTACATTGGTTACAAAACTGTTGAAGTGCCGGTGAATGGGCGTACAGAGCTGAAAATTGCCTTGGGTGAAGACACTGAGATGTTGGCCGAAGTGGTGGTTATTGGCTAAGGTACGATGGATAAGAAAGAACTGACTTCAGCCATTTCGCACGTTTCTCAAAAAGATTTTCTTGCCGTGAGCAGTATTGACCCTACCATGATGATTCAAGGCAAAGTGCCCGGAGTGTCTATTACCAATACCGGTGCGGGCGACCCCAACAACCAAGCCAGTATTCAGATACGTGGCGTTTCGTCGCGTGCGGCAGGTTTGGGCCCGTTGATTGTAATTGACGGTGTGCCTGGAGGTAATCTTACAAATCTTAATCCAAATGACATTGCCAGTTTCGATATATTGAAAGACGGCGCGGCTTCGGCTATTTATGGAACACGGGGTTCCAACGGTGTTATCCTGATTACGACTAAGAAAGGTAGCAAGGACGGCAGCATACATACATCTTATACCGGCACATTCTCGTTCGATGTGATGAAGAAAGAACTGGATATGCTTACTGCACAAGAATACCGCGACTTGCGTTCTGATTCATCGGTAGGTTATGATTTAGGGGGTAACGATGATTGGCTGGATGCCGTAAGCCAGACAGGATTTAGCATGCAGCATACGCTGACTTTAAGTGGCGGAAACGACCGTACCTCCTATCGTGTAAGTGCAGATTATCGCGATGCACGCGGTATCGACCTTCGTTCAGGGCGTGAAGAATATGGTGCACGTGCTTCTTTAAACCATACAACGGCTGATGGCTTGTTTACGTTTACTGTTAACATCGCTCCACGTATCGCTTATCGTGACCAAGCAGCGTGGGATGTGTTCCGCAACGCTATTGAGGCCAATCCTACCACGCCAATTCGTGACCCTCAAGATCCTTCAAAATATTATAACTTCCAAGGGCAGACGGCAGGATACAATCCTGTGGAACTGATGGCTTTGGAAGAAGACAAAGGAGAAACCAAGTTGCTTGACTGGGATGCTACGGCCCGTTTGAACCTGTTGCCTTTGTTGCTGAAAGACAAGACCGGCAATCATTCGCTGAACACACAAATCACATTTGCCGATCACCAATATGACAACTTTAACGGCTGGTTCCGTCCTTCTACCAGTACGTTGTGTATAAATGCTGGACGTGACGGAGAGGCTTCTCGCTCGTATAGCAAGGAACGCCAACACGTATTGGAGTGGATAACTAACTACCAGACATCTTTCGGTGGCCACAACCTGAAGGCTATGGCCGGTTATTCTTACCAGTATTCGCAATATTCCGGGTTGAATGCTTCAAACAAGGATTTTTCCAACGATGGTTTGGGATTCAACAATATTGGCTCGGGTGAATATGCTAAAGATGAAGGCGAAGTGGGAATGGGCTCTTATAAGAATGATTCAAAACTCATAGCATTCTTTGGCCGTATCAGTTACGATTACAAGGGCAAGTATCTGATGACAGCCTCACTGCGTCATGAAGGCTCTTCAAAGTTTGGAGCTAACAACAAGTGGGGTAACTTCCCGGCCATTTCACTCGGATGGCGTATTTCGGAAGAATCGTTTATGAAGGGTATTGACTGGATTAATGATTTGAAGCTGCGCGGTGACTTCGGTATAACAGGAAACCAAGAATTCGACAGCTATAAGTCACTGAGTACAATGTCGTCTTTTGGTTATTACTATTACAATGGTCGCTATTTCCAGGTATGGGGTCCGTCAAAGAACGTAAATCCTGATTTGAAATGGGAAAAAGGAAAGAACTGGAACATAGGTATTGATTTTGCCCTCTTCAAGAACCGAGTGTACGGTTCTATCAATTACTTCAACCGTCGTCAGCAAGACTTGTTGGGTGATTACAAAGTGTCGGTTCCGCCCTACTTGTTTGACACAACGTTTGTCAATGTAGGTACAATGAAGAATACTGGTCTGGAAATAGATATTACTTGGGATGCTGTGAAGACCAAAGACTTTGATTATTCAGTGTCAGTAGTCGGTTCGACCATGGGTAATGAGTTTGTTGATTTCAGTAACTCGGAATATGTGGGACAAGATTTCTACGACGTAGTGGGTACTGAGGATCCCTATCCTTTCCATTACTTGCAGCGCATTGAGAAAGGGAAGCGTTTAGGAAACTTTTATATGTTCAAATATGCCGGTATCGATGAACAGGGCAACTGGATTGTGTATGACAAGGACGGAGATATGATTAAAGCCGACCAGGCTACGGATGAAGACCGCCAGATTGTAGGCAACGGACTTCCTAAGTTTACTGGCTCTATGACTCATAATTTCCGTTATAAGAATTTCGACCTCTCCATTTTCTTCCGTGGCGCTTTTGGATATGATATCTTTAACATCCATGATTTTTACTATGGCACCAAGAGCTTCATTGGTAACGTGCTGAAGAAAGCTTATGAGAAGAATGCACAGATTACTGCCAACCCGGTAGTAAGTGATTATTTCTTGGAGCGCGGCGATTACGTGAAGCTGGATATGTTGACTTTGGGCTATACCTTCAATCCTCAATGGAAATACCTGAAGAAATTACGTGTTTATGGTACCGGGAAGAACCTGTTGACTTTCACTAAATTTAGTGGTGTAGATCCTTCTACCTATCAGGTAAACGGACTGAATCCGGGGGGTACCGGTTCGCGCAGTTACTATCCGTCGAGCCGCCAGTTTATTGTAGGTGTGCAGATTGATTTCTAAGATTCCTTAAAATTAATAAGAATATGAAAGTCTTAAAAAAGATATATATAGCCGCAACGGCATTAGCTACCGTGTTTGCAACCGGTTGCACCAATTTGGATGAAACCCTTTACGACCAAGTGGGTTCCCAGAACTATTACAATACCCAGATGGATGTGGTACGTGCTACATTCCGTCCTTTTGAACATGCTTTCTGGAGCATACAGTCTCGACATGTTTTGAACGAACTCTCGGCCGATCAGTTGATAACACCGACGCGTGACGGTTGGTGGGATGACGGAGGGCGCTGGCGCCGTTTGCATTACCATACGTGGACGATTGAAGACGGCGATGCACAGACTGAATGGAACGGATGTTTCCAAGGTATCATGCAGGCCAACTATGTGATTGAAGACCTCAGTTCGTTATCGCCCGAGAAATTTGGTTTTACGGATGACGAGTTCAACAACCTCAAGGCACAGTGCCGAGCATTACGAGCTTGGTTTTACCTGAGATTATTGGATGCTTTCCGCAACGTCCCGTTGGCAGTAAGCTTCAATGATGTATCGTTGAACTCTGAAGGGCAAGTAGAGCCGAAAGTCATTTTTGAATTCATTGAGACGGAGCTGAAAGAATGCTTGAATTTGCTGACCACGAAAGAGACGTTGGGAGGTAATCAAGGTATTCAGGGACAATGGACCAAAGCAGCGGCTGCCTCTTTGTTGGTACGGCTTTACCTCAATGCAGAGACCTATATCGACGAAAACCGCTATGCCGATTGTGCCACTTACGCTCAGGAAATCTTGGACGGCAAGTATGGCAAGTACGAATTGGCTGCCACTTGGGATGCTCCGTTCGATTGGAATAACGAGACATGCGACGAAGTCATCTTTGGATTCCCTGCATCACAGGGCTACTCTTATTGGCACTATCAAGGCGATACCTATTGGTGGACTGTGCCGGCGCGCATCCGTTTCTACTTCAACGACTCCAAGGCAAAGGCGGGTGATCATAACTGTAAGTATGCTGCTTCACCCAGCTATGACTTGAGTGGCAATTTGTATGAGTACACGTTGGGTATGCCTATCCAGAAGTTCCGCAAATATCCTGAAGATGAACGTTTGAAATTGTATAGGAACTTGGGCAATAATACTCGTGAAGGAATGTTCCTTTACGGCAAACTGCCCTACACGGATGAAAACGGTGAACTGAAGTATGTACCTTCTCCTAATTCAGATTATGATTTGTGTATCCGCGATGCCGTTGGAAAGTTCCACGGACTTCCCGAAGGACAGTATCCAGACGACAAGACCAGTAACCTCACAACGGGCGATCACAATTCAGGATGGCACTTCTGTAAGTATCCTTTCTATAGTGACGAAGATGACCAGCAGATGGAATCTGACTTTACTGAAATCCGCCTGGCTGAGATTGTCTACTCATTGGCTGAATGCAAATTCCGCCAAGGTGATGTAGAGGGAGCGGCCAAGTTATTGAACAGTGTGCGCAAGCGCAACTATCCGGCGGAAAGCTGGACACGTAACCTTTATGCACCCGAAGGACAAGCCCAACTTACTGAGAGCGAATTGCTGGATGAGTGGGGACGCGAGTTCTTTGCTGAAGGACGCCGCCGCATTGATCTTATCCGTTTCGGACAGTTCAACAGTGGATGTTGGTGGGATAAGGAGGCTGATTCCGATAATCATACCGAGATTTTTGCCATTACGCGCGACGTGCTGAATGCTAATCATAATTTGAAGCAAAATCCTGGATACGACAAATAAATTTTATAACTAAAAAAGACTTATTCTTATGAAACAGCTATATCATTTTGTACAAGCAGCCGTGTTGCTGCTGACCATAGCCTTGGCTGGTTGCGAAGGAGAAAAAGACTTGATTGTCATCGAAGGAAATCTGCCGATTAAAACCGAAACGTTTTACATGGTAGGCGATGCCACTCCAGCAGGGTGGGATATCAGCAACCCTACGGCTTTGACACCGACGGAAGCTGATCCGTTGATTTTCGTGTATGAAGGGCATCTGAACACCGGCGAGTTGAAATGCTGCTTGGTGACGGGCAGTTGGGATGCACCGTTCGTACATCCTATTACGCAAGGACGTGAGATAAACCAGAGCGGCATCAATGCCGAAGTATTCTTGATGTACGCCGGAGGCGAAGATTTGAAGTGGAAGGTTACCGCTGCGGGAACCTACAATCTGACCTTCGACCTGCGCAACTGGACCATCTCGGCATCTTATTTGGGCGAATAATTACTAAAACGATTTGTATGGTATATGAACTTCGTTTTTAGACTATTCTTATTGGGAAGTTTGCTTCTGGCAAACTTCCTCCCCGTCCACTCCCGCGACAGCAAGTTTACCCGCAAGGGCAGCGGTCCGATGTATTGGATGGCCTACGAGTATTGCTACGACAACAACCGGCCTCTGCCCGAAGACCGTTACAAGAAAAACATCGATTGGATGGACACGCATCTGAAAGCGTATGGCTACGATATGATATGCACTGACGGGTGGATAGAACAGGCGCAAACGATAGATGCCAACGGATACATCACCAAGTACAACAGTGATTGGCAGCATGACTTCAGCTATTGGAGTGATTACATCCGTGGCAAAGGGATGAAGTTCGGCGTCTACTACAACCCGATGTGGCTGACACGTGCCGCGTGGGAGCAAGACTGTCCGGTGGCAGGCGCGGAAACCACCGCCCGCCAAATCGTGGGGAAGAACAGTTTCAACGCCGATTTGTATTGGGTGGATACCGCCCGTCCCGGAGCCGAGCAGTGGATAAAGGGATATGTGCGTCATTTCATCGACTTAGGGGCCACTTACCTGCGCATCGACTTCCTGGAGAATTACGAGCGGAACTACGGTTCGGACAAATACGTGCAAGCCTTGAAATGGATTAAGGAGGAAGCAGGCGATGAGATTTTCATCAGCCTGGTGATGCCCAACTGTTTCAGTCACGGCAAGAACGAAATACCGTATGGCGACATGATACGCATCAGTGACGATTGCTTCAAAGGCGGATGGGACTTTGTGAGTGGACGCCGGAGGGGCGAACGTCAGGAAAACTGGCCGCAATACGGCAATGCGTTCGATGGCTTCATCGGATTCTCTGACATAGCGGCCCCCGGCCGGTTGATTATGGACGGAGATTTTATGCGCATGAACACTATGGCCGATGTGGACGAACGCCGTTTCCTGTTCTCGTTGATGGTTGTCACAGGGTCTGCGCTGGCCGTTTCAGACCAGTTTGACACGGCGACGGAGGAGTGCTTGGAGGTCTATCGGAACAAGGAGCTGATAGAACTGAACAAGGCTGGCTTCTGTGCCCAACCGTTGTCCCGGGATGTCAAGAGCAAAGACAGTTCCCGCTGGATTGGGAAATTGCCTTGCGGCGATTGGATTGTCGCTTTTTTCAACCGTGAAGATGCAGCGGACGAATACCGCATCGATTTCGGGAAAGAACTGGGCATCGAAACGGGAAAAGCGGGAAATGTGCGCGACCTCTGGACACATCAGGACTTGGGCGCTATGGAAGGCTCCTATGCTGTGACGTTAGAGCCTCACAGTTGCCAAGTAATACGTATAACAAAGTAATTAGGGATGAAATTGGCAACAGTTTTCAATATGGGTATTTTGATGATAGTCCTGGCATTCCTTTTAGGAGGATGCCAGGATTCTGGAAGCGGTTCTTTGCAGGAGCCGCAGGAGCCTGAAACGGACATTCACGTCTACAAAGCCCCGTTGTACTGGAGTGTGTACGAATATTGCTGGAACCAGAGCAAGAACGGAGTGGCCAATGAGGATATGGACATCAGCCCGGACGAATGGGACAACATCATCGACTGGGTGGCACGCGACCTGAAGCCTTACGGATACGACATGATATGCACCGACGGATTCATTCCGATGATAGCCGACGATGAATCGGGATATATGACCCGTTATGGAAGCATGCCGCTGGAGGAGCTCATTGCCAGATGCAGGGCAAAGGGTCTGAAAGTGGGCGTCTACGACAACCCCTTGTGGCTGCACGGACCCGACGACACCCCGATACCGGGCACGGACGTGACCTTTGGCGATCTAAAATACAAGTCGGGCGATAAGATAGATAATTCCGGGCATGACGACACTTGGTTCAGCTGGGTGGTAGCTTCACATAAGGGCGCCAAGGAATACATTGACGGATTCTTCAAGCATTTTTCGGAAATGGGGGTGGATTACATCCGCATTGATTTCCTGAGCTGGTATGAAAACGGGCAAGACCGTTCAATGGGCGTCGTGGGGCGTGGCTACGGACGCGAGACCTATCGGCTGGCCTTGCAGTACATCTGCGAATCGGCACAAAAGTACGGCGTGTTTACTTCATTGGTCATGCCTCACCTGTTCGACCATGCCGACCTGGAGAAACGCTACGGCAACATGGTGCGCATCGTGGCCGATACGGGCGATGGAGGGTGGGGACATTTCTCTGCCAACGAACGGGGGAAGATTTACGGCTCCTGGCCCGCAAGCATGAACATGTTCGACGGATTTCTCCACTTCTCCGATGTGAGCGGACGGAACGGCGTGATTCTGGACGGTGACTTTATCCGCCTGAGCACCTTCGGCACGGACGAGGAGAAACAGTCGGTCATCTCGTTGCAACTGATGGCCGGAGGCCCCGTGACCGTGGCCGACCAGTATCACACGATAGGCGACAACCTCCGCTTCTACCAGAACAGCGAACTGCTGGCCTTGAACGCCGACCGCTTTGTCGGGAAGCCGCTTGCCGCCGACCGCTGGGACAGCCGAAGCCAGATATGGTACGGGCAACTCTCTGACGGCGATTGGGTGTTGGGGCTCTTCAACCGCGAAGACAGCAGGCAGAAACGTTCTGTGGAGTTTGCCGAGCTGGGCATCGAAGGCAGCATGGACGTGCGCGACTTATGGACACACACCGACGAAGGCGAAGCCTCGCGACTGGAAGTGGAGCTGCCTCCGCATGGTTGCAAAATAGTAAAACTGAGTAAGAAATAACGTATCTTGAGTAATCATTTTAAACCAAACAACATGAGACTTTTTTTCAAAACCATCTGCCTGGCCTTGTCAGCCTCTTTCATGGGCTTACTGGCACAGGCACAAGAAAGCACAGTACAGTCGGTCACGTCGCCCGACGGAAACCTGACCCTCCGTTTCGAACTGGGCGAAGGAGGAGCGCCCCGCTATTCGTTGCAATATAAAGGCAAGGATGTGGTCAAACCCAGCGGGATGGGCTTCCGGCTGAAGGACGGCACGGCCCTGGTAGATTATTTCAGGCTGGTGAAAGCATCCCAAAGCGAGAAAGACGAGACGTGGAAACCCGTGTGGGGCGAAGAGAACGAAATACGCGACCATCACAAAGAGCTGCTGGTGGAACTGGAGCAAACCTCTTCCAAGCGGCTGATGAACATCCGTTTCCGTGTATTCGACCACGCCTTGGGCTTCCGTTACGAGTTTCCGCAACAGCGTAACCTGAGCTATTTTGTCATCACCGACGAATGTACGCAGTTTGCTATGACAGGCGACCACATTGCTTGGTGGATTCCAGGTGATTACGACACGCAGGAGTATGACTACACACGTAGTCGCCTGAGCGAGATACGTGGCCTAATGACAGGTTCTATCACCGGCAACCTGTCGCAAACCAGCTTCTCGCCCACCGGCGTACAGACGGCCCTGATGCTGAAGAGCGACGACGGCCTGTACATCAACCTGCACGAAGCCGCTCTGGTGGACTATCCGTGCATGCACCTCGACCTGGACGACAAGAACTTTGTCTTTACCTCCTGGCTTACGCCCTACCCCAACGGCGACAAGGCTTACATGCAATCGGCCTGCCGCACGCCTTGGCGTACGGTCATTGTCAGCGACGACGCCCGCGACATCCTCGCTTCGCGCGTCACGCTGAACCTGAACGAGCCCTGCAAGCTGGAAGATACATCCTGGATAAAGCCCTGCAAGTACATGGGCGTCTGGTGGGAAATGATTACCGGCAAGAGCGAGTGGAGCTACACTTACGATGCGCCCAACATCCACTTGGGCCAGACAGACTATGCCAAACTGAAACCCCACGGACGCCATGGCGCCACAACCGGAAACGTGAAGCGGTACATTGATTTCGCGTCAAAACACGGCTTCGACGCCCTGTTGGTGGAAGGATGGAACATCGGTTGGGAAGACTGGTTCGGCAACGCCAAGGACGAAGTGTTCGACTTCGTGACGCCGTATCCCGATTTCGACCTGCCGGGCATCCGCGACTATGCCAGGCAGAAAGGCATCAAGATGATTATGCACCACGAGACCTCGTCTTCCATCCGCAACTACGAGCGCCGCATGGACGAGGCCTACCGCTTTATGAAAGAAAACGGCTACGACGCCGTGAAGAGCGGCTATGTGGGCAACATCATTCCTCCCGGACAGAACCACTACAACCAATGGCACGTGAACCACTACCTGTATGCCGTGAAGAAAGCGGCCGAATACAAGATTATGGTCAACGCCCACGAAGCCGTGCGCCCCACCGGCTTGTGCCGCACTTATCCCAACCTTATCGGCAACGAGTCGGCGCGCGGTTCCGAGTATCAGGCTTTCGGAGGCAGCAAGCCCGGCCACACGGCCATCCTGCCCTTCACACGACTGATAGGCGGCCCCATGGACTACACCCCCGGCCTGTTTGAAAACGACATAAAGAAGTACAACCCCAACAACTCTTCGTGGGTAAACACAACGTTGTGCAACCAGCTCTCGCTGTACGTCAGCATGTCGAGCCCGTTGCAGATGGCAGCCGACCTACCCGAAACCTACGAACGGTTTATGGATGCCTTCCAATTCATTAAAGACGTGGAAGTGGATTGGGATCAAAGCTGGTATCTGGAGGCTGAACCGATGGAGTATGTCACCGTGGCACGCAAGGCCAAAGGAAAAGATTTGTGGTTTGTGGGCGGTACCAACGGTGAACAACCCCGTATTTCGGTCATTAACCTCAATTTCTTGCCGGCAGGCAAGTATGTGGCGATCATCTATCAGGACGGTAAAGATGCTCATTATAAAGAGAATCCTCAAAACTATGTCATCAGTACTAAGAAAGTGTCTCCTAAGACGAAACTGAAGATTTGGACGGCGGCAGGTGGTGGATATGCCATCAGTATACGGCCTCAATAATCTTCCTACTATAGGAGGAAGCAATCGTTTGTGTTCTTGCTCTTTTTCTCTTGTTCGTGCAAGTGGGGTAGATGGTTAGTAATGTGGATTGTACGATTGCTTATTTTGAATTTGTTAAATATTCCCCCCGGATGGTTTGTGAAGCATCTCTTTTTGTTTAAATATGGCAAGAAATGCTTTTCGAACCGTCCGTTTTTTGTTGTTTATGGAAATGTATAGACAATTGAATTCCATTTGACGGATACTTGCATGGCTTAGGAAAGTCGTAACCAAGGAGTAAACTGATACCATGCTGTGAACTAACTGTTATCATGCTGCGAGTTAACTCTTGCCAAGTTGGCTGTAAACTACTGTGGATTGTCTCTGTTTTTATTCGTATTTTTGTGTGTTTCCTGTTTTTAGTCATAATGGCTGAAGCGAAATATTGCCCCTGCCTATAATGTTTTCGTTTGATACTTGTTAGTATTCTCCGAGATAATCGACTAAGAGTAGCCTTTAGCTCTATTTAGTGGTGTGAAGAGTTGTGGCGGCGCATTACCTTTTGCGGTGTAAAGTATTGGATGTTTAGATGCAAATTATTCCTTTCCCCCGATGAAAATATACTATGTTTTCCTATCGGTGGATGTTGTGGGGTGCTTTTAAAGTGAACAGAACAACGTTACGAGGAATGGTACACTGAAGTCCACCGTGAACCCGTGGAAGATGGACACTACGACAAACTCTTGTCCCGAAGTGCGGGTGATGATGGGAAGCGTGGTGTCCATTGTGGTGGCACCTCCGGCCGAAATGGGTGCCAGACGCCCGAACCAGCGTACCAACAGTGGTGCTGCCAGTAGGGTAATGATTTCGCGGCTGATGTTGGCCAGCAGGGCTATGGTGCCCAGTTCGGCTCCGCGGTATTCAGTGATGAAGATGCTCGACAGTGAGTAGTAGCCGAAGCCGGAACCTATGGCCAGGCAGTCGGTGAGGCTGCGGTGGGTCAGCAGCAGGCTTATAACGGCTGTGCCCGCCAGTGTGCCCACAATGGTCATGACGGGGAGGAAGATAAGTCGCGGGTTGAGCGTGCGGAAGTTTTTCAGTGTTTGGGGATCGTTGCCGACGCTGATGCCCACGCTGGTCATCAGTGCGCAGAGGGCGTAGAAGCTGATGTGGCTGCCCGGTTGTGCAGGCAGGATATGGAATAAGCTGCTGATGATTCCCAGAACGAAAAAGATGACAATGACAAGGCTGCCTTTCAGGGCTTGCAGGTTGCCGCTACCCTTTGTCGCATCGGAAGAAGTCTGCTCTTGTGCTTTTTTGTGTCTGTTGAGCATGTGCCACAACAGTTTGGCCGCTGTTACACTGCCCAGTGTGCCGCCTATTGTCAGCAGGATGGCTTCCAGCCCGATGGTGTGCAGGCCTTGTATGATATCTTTGTTGCCTCCTACCTCTACGCCCAGCAGGAAGAGCAATAGCCAGATGAGGATGGTGATGAAACGCTGGATGCCCTTTAAACGGTGTCTGCGTAGCAGAAAACCGGCAACCATTCCCGTCAGCATGAGTCCTATGACTGTGAACATCTTTTATTATTCTTTTGAAAAACGGGGCAAAGATAACAATATTTTGTCAGCTTCCTCTTATCTTTGCGTCGTGTAAAAAGATTATAAGACCATGTTACTTCCCTATCTGAATGCCGATCTGACGGAGGCAGGTTGCGATGAAGCCGGTCGCGGTTGCCTGGCTGGAGCTGTCTATGCCGCTGCTGTCATCCTGCCAAAGGATTTTCGTAACGACCTGCTCAACGACTCCAAACAATTGACCGGGCATCAGCGCTACGCCTTGCGCGAGGTTATCGAACGTGAAGCCGTAGCATGGGCTGTCGGTGTCGTTTCGCCGCAGGAAATTGATGAAATCAATATCTTAAACGCTTCGTTCTTGGCCATGCATCGTGCCATCGACCAGCTCATTGTTCGTCCGCAGCACTTGCTCATCGACGGCAACCGTTTCCGTAAGTACCCAGATATTCCCCATACCACGGTAGTGAAAGGCGATGGCAAGTATCTTTCTATTGCCGCGGCGTCCATCTTGGCCAAAACCTACCGCGACGACTACATGAACCGCCTGCACGAAGAGTTTCCCTGCTACGGATGGAACCGCAATAAGGGCTATCCCACGAAAGAGCATCGTGCCGCTATTGCTGAGCATGGCACGACGTCCTATCATCGTTTGTCGTTCAACTTGCTGGGTGACGGCCAGCTCTCCCTGGACTTCGGTTGAGATATCAGAACCACTTGATTCGCCTGAACCACACGAATGTCCCTGCCGAGATGGCTGCTGACAGTAGTACGATGAACAGGAAAGCATGGGGGAACGAATCCAGATGGATGTCTACGTTCATGCCGTAGAAACTGGCGATTACAGTGGGTATCATCAGTGTGATGCTGAGGCTCGTCATGCGTTTCATGATGTCGTTCACGTTGTTCGAGATGATGGAAGCAAAAGCATCCATTGTGCCAGTGAGGATGTCGCTGTAGATGTTCACCGTGTTGTAGGCCTGGCGCAGTTCGATGACGGCGTCGTCCAGCAGTTCCATGTCCAGCATGCCGGTGTTCTGGAAGATGTTCTTCAGCCGGCCTATCAGCACCTCGTTGCCGCGGATGGAGGTGTCGAAGTAGACCAGTGTCTTCTGGAGCTTCATCAGTCGCAGCAGGTCTTCGTTGCGGATGCTCTTCTCCAGTTCCTTTTCGGCGTTGGCCACCTCGTTGTTGATCTGCTTCAGGTACTTCAGGAACCAGACGGCCGAGGAGTAGATGAGGCGCAGGATGAGGTCCAGCTTGTTGTTCACGGCGATGCCCTTGCGGCGCGTGTGCTGGACGAAGTCGGGCAGCAGCTCCGTGCGGTAATAGCAGACGGAAACAATGATGTCGTTGTTGGTAATGATGCCGATGGGCACCGTGATGAAGGGAATCTGCGGATTACTGCTCTGCATGGGGATGCGGAGGATGGTGAGCAGCCAGTTGCCTTCGGTTTCGGTACGCGGCCGTTCGTCGGCGTCGGCAATGTCTTCGAGGAAAGATTCGGGAACATTCAGCTCGCGGGTGAGGAACTGGAAATCGTCGTGGTCGGGGCATTCTACGTTTACCCAGCAATTGGGCGCCCACAAAGGTTTCTCAACGAAACCGTTTTCGCTGTAGAGATACTTTCTCATCGGTTAAGGCCTCCTTTCTTAGGTTGCGTACGGAGGCTGGCGATGCAGAAGGTCTCCGTTCGCGGTTAGGGATTCATACTGTTGTTACACGTTCGAGGGTTTGAATCGTCCATATCTGTTGTTCTCAATTTTATTTTTGCGGCGTAAAGATAGAAAATCGGAGGCATTTGCGGTGCCTCCGATTCTGTTTTTTAGGTTTTGTTTCAATTTTACGGTGCTGCTGTCGGTTTCATTGTTAGTCCCCGAAACGCCGTATCAGGAAGTCGGCCAGGTTGTGGGTACCCACTTCCTCGGTAGAGATGCTGCCGTCTTTCTCCACCACAACGTAATGCGGAATGCCGTTGAACTGGAAGAGCTGGCGCATGTACTTGTATTCCGTGTCCGTCAGGCGGTAGCAGGCTTCGCCTTTCAGGTGCTTCTCCACATAGTCCGTATAGGATTTCTCGGGCGATTCGGTTTCGCTGGTGATGTAGACAAACTGGAATTCGGGATGGTTGCGGTATTGCTTGCGCAGGTCGGCTGTGGCTTGTATGCCTCCCCGGCAGGGACCGCAGGTGGTGGCCCAGAAGTCGACAAACAATACCTTGCCCGCATGAGGAGCGATGATGCGGCGGAAGATGTCGGTCGCTTTTCCCTCGGGCAGCTGATAGGATGCAGGTCGGTTTTCGGGACACAGCTCGTCCAGCAGGTTGCGGGCCGTGGCTCGCAGGTAGGGATGGGTAAGGGTCTTCTCCACCCGGCTGAGGAAGACTTCGGCATCCTGTCGCCGCTTTAATACATTGGACAGCGTAGAACGCAGGTTACGTACACAGGCTACCTGCCAGAGCAAGGGCGAGGGCGTGGCGCACAGGCTGTTGATAATGCTGTCTTTTTTCTCATAAAATCTCAGTTGGAGCCGTAGCATCTTTTCGTCGCTGGGCAGAGCCTGGAAAGCTTCATCGTTCTGCATGTTTTTCTGATCCTGATAGGCTGCTGAAAGGGGACTCATGAATTCAAAGCGGTTGATGAAGATTCCAATAGACAAATCTGCCAATGCCGACGGTTCATCCAAAGGTATCTCTTTTAGGAAATGGTAGTATGAAGCGTCGGGCTGTACCTTCAGTGCCTGGTTGGTGCTGTCTTGCTGTGCATAAAAACTGCGCATCATTTGGAAATCGAGGAAATACCTTCCTTTTTGGAGGTTCATGTGGTTGCGTATCAGCGACGCGGCTTTTTGCGAAGGGGCATAGAGGCGGCAGAGCGAGTCGGCCTGCTGTTGCCATTGGGCCACAACGGGTTTCATTTCTTCCTGGAATTGGGCAGGCGTCAGTGTCTTTTGCGCCTTGTCCTGTTTGGCGTATGGATATTCAAAATACTTGCTCAGCGTAGTGGCGAGATAAGACAGGTCGGCTCTTCTTCCCATATGGGCTGTATGAGGGAGCAGATAGCTGTTGTCGCGTGCCCGGCTGCGTGCCATGAGGTCTTCCCAGCTCAGGTAGAGGGTGACGGTGTCGCCCGGCTCGGCATAGTAGGGTATCCAGTTGTTGTTGAGTAGCAAGTTGTGGCAGATGGGATGTTGCAGGACGAATTTACACTGAAAACTACCATCAGGCTTGATGGGAACAACCACGGGATATTCCTGACTGATGATATTGTCTTCCAGATACAGGATGCCGCTGTCGAAGCCCAGCCGCGGGTCGTAACCGTCCAGATAGCCTTGCAGGCAGACGCTGTCGCTGCGGAAGAAGTCGTCGCCATAGCCGTTGTCGGCTTCCACGGCAGGTGTGTCGGGGCGGGTGCGGACGTAGCGTTGCGCTTCGCCGCCGTCAAGGGCGATGAGGCAGGAACCGTCCTTGCGGGGTGTCAGCTGCAGCGTTACGGAAGAGCCGTCGGCGCGGCTTTGTGCAGCCAGTATCAGCCGTTTGCCTTTCTTGCGACATTCCTTCAGGTCGTACAGACGGTTGTTTGCGATGACGAGTGAGTCGTAGATGCCATACGCCCATCGGCCTTGTGTGTCGTCGGCAAACCAGTTGCCTTCCACCGACTTCAAGGGCTGCTTATCCTTGGGAGCGGGGACGAGCGAGATGTCATAAGTATTACCTTCCGTATCATTCGGAGCGATGAGGTGGATGGTCTGTACATCCGACGGGAGCGGCTCGAACAGTAGTACGAAATCCATTTCACCCGAGTCGGGCATGTAGGTTTCCTTTTTCAGCTCGATGCCTTCGGCGCCCGTTTGTGCATAGTGTTTACCGGTGGCGGCATCTTCCAGATAGCTGTCGCCGTTCTCCATAATCCACCAATGCGGGCGGAAGATGGCGTGGATATAGACTTTGGTACACTCGGGCGTCCGTTCGATGCGGGTGATGTTGTGGACGCTGCCGTTGCGGGCCTTGAATGTGGGGTTCTCGATGGTTTGTGCCGTCAGCAGGAGTCCCGACAAAAGAAACAAAAGACTGCAAAAGATTTTTTTCATTGGGTTCATATGGTATCAGTGTTGATTATGTGTACTTGATTTTCGTACAAAAGTAAGGATTCTTTTCAGACAACCTTCGGAAGGGGTGTTAACTTAACATAGATTAATCCTTTACATACGCATCTTTTTTTGTAACTTTGCGGTCGGAAAATAAGATTGATTCAAACTTTAAATACTTTAAGCATTATGGCAAAGAAAGCTCTTTTAATGATTCTCGATGGTTGGGGTTGTGGCGACCATCAGAAGGATGACGTGATCTTCAACACTCCCACGCCTTACTGGGACAGTCTGTTGGCCAACTATCCGCACTCACAGCTCCAGGCGAGCGGCGAGAACGTAGGTTTGCCCGACGGTCAGATGGGTAACTCCGAAGTGGGCCACCTGAACATCGGTGCCGGACGCATCGTTTATCAGGACCTCGTGAAAATCAACCGTGCCTGCGCCGACGGCAGCATCCTGAAGAACAAGGAGATTGTTTCCGCTTTCTCTTACGCCAAGGAACATGGCAAGAACATCCACTTCATGGGTCTGACCTCGAACGGCGGCGTACACTCTTCGTTCGACCACCTGTTCAAGCTCTGCGACATCGCCAATGAATATGGCCTGCAGGACACTACCTTCATCCACTGCTTCATGGACGGCCGTGATACCGACCCGAAGAGCGGCAAGGGCTTCATCGAGCAGCTGACCGCCCACTGCGCACAGTCGGCCGGACGCATCGCCAGCATCGTGGGCCGCTTCTACGCCATGGACCGCGACAAGCGTTGGGAGCGTATCAAGGAGGCTTACGACCTGCTCGTCAACGGACAGGGCAAGGTGGCTACCGACATGGTACAGGCCATGCAGGAGTCTTACGACGAAGGCGTGACCGACGAGTTCATCAAGCCGATCGTAAACGGCTCGTTTGACGGCACCATCAAGGAAGGCGACGTGGTCATCTTCTTCAACTACCGCAACGACCGCGCCAAGGAGCTGACCATCGTACTGACCCAGCAGGATATGCCGGAGCAGGGCATGCACACCATCCCCGGCCTGCAATACTACTGCATGACGCCCTACGACGCATCGTTCAAGGGCGTACACATCCTCTTCGACAAGGAGAACGTGCAGAATACGCTGGGCGAATACCTGGCCAACAACGGCAAGACGCAGCTCCACATCGCCGAGACGGAGAAGTATGCGCACGTCACCTTCTTCTTCAACGGCGGCCGTGAAACTCCGTATGCCAACGAAGACCGCATCCTCGTTCCCTCGCCCAAGGTTGCCACGTACGACCTGAAGCCCGAGATGAGCGCCTACGAAGTGAAGGACAAGCTGGTGGAGGCTATCGGCACGCAGAAGTACGACTTCATCGTGGTGAACTACGCCAACGGCGACATGGTGGGCCACACGGGCGTTTATGCAGCCATCGAGAAGGCAGTCGTTGCCATCGACAACTGCGTCCGCGATACCGTTGAGGCTGCCAAGGCCAACGGCTACGAGGTGATCATCATTGCCGACCACGGCAATGCCGACCACGCTCTGAACGCCGACGGTACGCCCAACACCGCCCACTCGCTGAATCCTGTTCCCTTCGTTTACGTGACGGAGAACAAGAACGCCAAGGTAGAGAACGGTGTGCTGGCCGACGTAGCTCCGTCCATCCTCCACATCCTCGGCATGCCTCAGCCCGCCGAGATGACCGGCAAGGACTTGATTAAGTAATTGATCGGAAGATTATAAATGAATAGAGGGCAGGCAGAAGGTGCTGATGAAAAGATTCCTTCTGTCTGCCCTTGTATTTTATAAGGATTGTCTTTATTCACAAAGGGCATTGTTTACCCCGTTTGTACTGTCAGTTTAAAGCCTTTGTACTGTCAGTTTACTCCGTTTAAACTGCCAGTTTAGTCCGTTTAAACTGTTGGTTTATCCGCATTAAACTGAGAGTTTATTTTCTGTAAACTGAAATAAACTGATATATATTTGATTTATAACGGTTTATGCAAGCGACCGATTGTGAAGAAAGACTTTGATAAAAGAACGGTAATTTATGATACAGATAGACGATGTAGTGGTAAGTCTCGACGTGCTGCGCGAGAAGTTTCTGTGCGACCTGTCGGCCTGCAAGGGCGAGTGTTGCATCGAGGGAGATGCCGGAGCGCCGGTAGAACTGGACGAAGTGGAGAAGCTCGAAGAAGTGCTCCCCGTGATATGGGACGACCTCAGCCCCGAAGCGCGGGCCGTCATCGACCGTCAGGGGGTGGTGTATACCGACTGTGAGGGCGACCTCGTCACGTCCATTGTCAACAACAAGGATTGTGTCTTCACCTGCTACGACAACCGTGGCTGCTGCTATTGCGCCATCGAGAAAGCCTTTCGCGAAGGCAAGACCGACTTCTACAAGCCCGTTTCCTGTCACCTCTATCCCATCCGCGTGGGCGACTACGGTCCCTACAAGGCAGTGAACTACCACCGCTGGGACGTCTGCAAGGCCGCCGTCCTGCTGGGGCGCAAGGAGAATGTGCCTGTCTATAAGTTCCTGCGCGAACCCCTCGTCCGCAAGTTCGGCGAGGCGTGGTACAAGGAACTGGAGATCGCGGCGGAGGAGCTGGAGAAGCAGGGGATGTTGTAACAGATGAAGTAAGGAAGTGATGGCACGTTGCTGGAGTTTGTTTCTGTTGGCATTATGTCTGTTCATGCTTTCGTGTGAACAGGGAAAGGATTGTCCGAAAGAGGAATCAGAGCTGGAGTTGTCTCCGATTATGAATTTGTTGAAGAATGGTGCTTGTGAAGAATGGATTGGAAGAGACCCGGCGGTTGGTAAGAAAAACTACCTATCGGGCTGGTCCTTAAAAGAGCATTATGGCAGCGTCCGCCAAGAGAATGAAATTGTGTACGAAGGTGTTTCGTCTGCACGTATGTCCTCTCCTGAGAAAGGAATCACGGCGAGTATCAGTCAGAGTGTTGGAGTCTCTCCCGGTCATACAATCCGCATCCGTTTTCATTATTACATAGAAGAGTCCTGTACAGGAACCAAACCGCGCATGTATTGTTATTTTCGTGAGGGTGGTTCTGATAACATTCCAAACGATGTCTTGTCTACATTTTATGATGATGCGACCTGGGGTATCATAAGGGGAGGCGGTTACGGTTTGTCTTCTTTTCCGTTGGAGTACGGTGAATGGCAGTTGTTCGATTATACGATACAGGTGCCTGCCATTGCTCATTCTTTTGTATTTGAGATACATAGCTATGCGGGCACAACGATGTACGTAGACGATTGTTGGGTAGTAGATCTCGATATGTATAATGAATGAATCAATAGTGATGGATAGTTTGCTTGTCTGGCTTTTTATCCTTCTGGGCCTGCTTGTAATCTTCGCACGTCATTCTGCATTGATATACATCTCTTCCAGGTTCAGTGTGACGCGGCGGAACCGCTCCAGCAGTCCCAATCCGATAATGCCGTCTATATCGCTGATGCCGAACAGATTGCCGACAGACTGTCCCGTGCGAAGGTCGAGTCCTGTGCTGACGTGTACGTCGTCCAGCGTCGCCTGTCCCTGTCCGATGCGGTAGGTGATGCGCGGCATGCGGTAGGTCTTTTGCTTGCTCACGCCTCCGACGCCAGCCATGCGGAGCGAGTCGGGTTGGCCCTGTACCTCCACCTGTGTGCGGTGGGCGGCATACCAGCGGGCGGTCAGGTCGCTGCCATACGAGCCCGTGTCGAGGTGCATGTATATCGGGTGCCCCTCGTCGTCGCGGCTCTCCACCCGCAGGCCTTCGCTGTCCGTGCGCAGCAAGTTGCTGCTGTTCAGTGGATTGGGTGTCGGCGTGGCGGGAATCACCAGTTCGCGGTGTTCAAAATCAAACTGCACTTCTTTCATGCTCAGCATAATGGGGAGGCCGATGACGGGCTGGAGCATCCCTCCGACGCTGTCGGCTTCGGCATCGCCCGTGCGTGTATCGACAATCAGAAAGGGAACATTCTGCCACGCCATCGGGCCGATGCGCAGCGTGTCGGCTATAGCGATGCGTCCCTGCTGCCTGCCGATGCCCTGCATGTCGATGGTGATTTCGGTCTGTCGCAGACCACACGCTTCGGCCTGGCGGCTGCTGATGATGTTCATGCCGGCACCCGTGTCGAACACAACCGGTTCGTTTGTACCGTTGATGCGTGCATCCAGCATCAGGAAGTGCCCCTGCTTCTTGTATCCTTGGTGCATGTCGTCGTTGAACGTGAAGGGGAGGCGGTATTCGCCTGTCGGATGAAGCGGGCGGCAGAGGGGCGACTCGTGGGCATACATGGTGTAGAGGTCGGCCGCCTTGAGGATAGAGGCCGTGGTGGCGGTGTCCACGCCCTGTGCCTGCAACTGCTGGGCCAGGCTTTGCATCAGTGCGGCAGCTTCTTCGTATCGGCCGCAGCGCGTCAGGTTGGTAGCCATCAGTGCTGCCATGTTCACGGAGTTTTGTCCACCTATTTCTTCCTGATGTTCGTTCAGCACTGTGCCGATGGCGACGCAAGCCGAGTCGGGGCGGTTGAAGTAGTGGGCCGTCATGGCCGTTCCCATCCAGTAGAGCAAGGGGCTGACGGAGTCACGAGGCGTTTCGTCCATTGTTCGTTTCAGCTCGAACCAGTTGCTTTCATTGATCAGGGTGCCGATGTGCTGGTCGGCGGTTTGTGCGGAGACGGTTTGTACGGTGGCAAGGCAGAGGGCCAGGAGTAATTTCTTCATGATGTCGTCGTTTGGAGTTTTCAGACCAAAGATGACAATTTTGCTTCAGCGTGCCAAGGAATCAGTCTTATTTAGTCTTAACAGGCCGGAAAAAGAGGGGCGCCGGAGCGGGAGCATGTCTTCCGTTCCGGCGTGTTCGTTCACTTCCATCGTTCCGCTCTGCGTCGCACCGCGGTGTGGAGCCATGGCACATTTCAATTCTTTCAAAGGCAGGTCCAGGTCCTGTGGCAGGGCATGTCAGAAGTACACGTTGACAGAGAGATAAAGGTACTCCGTGTTGTCCTTGTCTGTTTCGAAGTAGACTTTGTCCTCTCTTGCCAGCCAGCCGATGGCGGCGTTCAAGTCCCTGTCCGTCAGTCCGGAGGCGGTTTTCAGGTCTTCATAACTCCATCGCTTGCCGTTGTTCAGCAGTCGCCAGACGATGCCTGCATTGTTTCCAATGGTACTTTTATCCATAATTCAACCGATATAATAGTTTAACTCGATGTATATGATGTTTCTTCTTCCGACTTTGGTCTCATCTATCGTCAGTTTGCCTTCACGGGCCAGCCAACCGATGGCCGCATTGATGTCTCTGTCCGGCAGCCCGGTCGCCTTCTTGATTTCCAGATAGTCCCATTTCCGGTTCTCACTCTGGAGCAGTCTCCAGATGATTCCTGCGTTTTCGCCGATACTTTGTACATTCATAAGCAAAAAATTTAAGAGGTTAATTTTATGTCTTATCTTGTTTACTGGCATCCCGTATGCCTTTCCTTCAGCAAAAATCAGCTGGAAGGTCGTCCGTTTTGTCCCATGTCCCAATTTCCCTTTCCTGTGTCGGATATTGAACTTTTGTCATGGATAAACTGTTTCTTCCAGCAATCTGTTACAAAATTATACTTTTCTTTTAATAAAACAATTTTATTCTCTCTTTTTTCTTGAAAACTTCTGTTCTTTGACCGATTTTGTGCCGGCGGGTATGGGTTGTCGGGGAGTCATTTTGCAAGAATGTTTCAGGGGAGGTCACAGAAGGCGGATTTACGTTTCGGGGGAGTATTGAAAGAAAAAGTCCCGGCCGGCAGGATTTTCCTGCTGCTCCGGGACTGCTTCAGTTGTAAGATGTGAGGTTGGTAAATAATAAATTATGCGTCAATGTTGGCGTATGTTGCATTCTTTTCGATGAATTCGCGTCGCGGGCCTACGTCTTCGCCCATCAGCATGGAGAAGATGTAGTCGGCCTCGGCGGCATTCTCGATGTTGACTTGCTTCAGCATGCGGTTTTCGGGGTTCATGGTCGTCTCCCACAGCTGTTCGGGGTTCATTTCACCCAAACCTTTGTAGCGCTGGGTGTGGATGGCATTCTCCGAACCGCCGCCGTAGGTGTCGATAAACCGCTGGCGCTGCTGGTCGGTCCAGCAGTATTCCTTCACCTTACCCTTAGTGCAGAGGTAGAGCGGGGGGGTGGCGATGTAAAGGTAGCCTTGCTGGATGACTTGCGGGAAGTAGCGGAAGAAGAGGGTCATGATCAGCGTGTCGATGTGCGAACCATCGACATCGGCATCGGTCATGATGATGACCTTCTTGTAGCGCAGCTTGTCGATGTTGGCTTCCTTGCTGTCTTCGCCGTTGAGGCCGAAGCGGATGCCCAGTGCCTGGATGATGTTGTTCACCTCGTCGCTTTCGAAGGCTTTGTGCCACATGGCTTTCTCTACGTTCAGAATCTTACCGCGCAGGGGCAGGATGGCCTGGAAGGTGCGGTTGCGGCCCTGCTTGGCCGATCCGCCTGCCGAGTCACCCTCGACGAGGAACAGTTCGCATTCGTCGGGGTCCTTGCTGGAGCAGTCGGCCAGTTTGCCCGGCATACCTCCGCCGCTCATGGGCGACTTGCGTTGTACTGACTCGCGTGCCTTGCGGGCGGCTACACGGGCGGTAGCGGCCAGTATCACCTTGTCTACGATCAGCTTGGCTTCTTTCGGATGCTCCTCCAGATAGTAGGTCAGGGCTTCGCCTACGGCCTGGTTGACGGCGCCGCTCACTTCGCTGTTGCCCAGCTTCGTCTTGGTCTGTCCTTCAAACTGGGGTTCGGATACCTTGACGGAGATGACGGCGATGAGGCCTTCGCGGAAGTCCTCGCCCGAGATTTCGACTTTGGCTTTCTCCAGTTGCTTGGCGCAGGTGTCTTCGGCATATTTCTTCAGTACACGGGTCAGTGCGGCGCGGAAGCCGGCTTCGTGCGTACCGCCTTCCTTCGTGTTGATGTTGTTCACGTAGGAATGCAGGTTCTCGCGATAGCCCGTGTTATACATGATGGCGCACTCGATGGGTACGCCGGCCTTTTCGGTGTTCAGGTAGATGACGTCGTCGAAGAGCGGCGTGTTGTTGCTGTTCAGGTAGCGGACAAACTCTTTGACGCCTTCTTCGGAGTGGAATACTTCCTTCACGAACTCGCCGTTTTCTTCTTTCTGGCGGCGGTCGGTCAGCGTGATGCGGATGCCGGCGTTCAGATAGGCCAGTTCGCGCAGGCGGGCCTGCAGCGTGCTGTACTTGTATTCGGTGGTGGTGAAGATGCTTCCGTCCGGCCAGAAGGTCTGCTTGGTGCCGGTGAAGCCCGGATCGCAGGTGCCCACTTCCTTGACGTCGTAGAGCGGCTTGCCGCATTCATACTCCTGCTGGTAGATTTTTCCGTTGCGGAATACCTGCGTCGTCATGTGCGTAGACAGGGCGTTGACGCACGACACACCTACGCCGTGCAGACCGCCCGACACCTTATAGGAACCTTTGTCGAACTTGCCTCCGGCATGGAGCACGGTCATGACGACTTCCAGGGCCGATTTCTTTTCCTTGGCGTGGAAGTCCACGGGGATACCGCGGCCGTTATCTTGTACGGTAATGGAGTTGTCTTCGTTGATGGTTACTTCGATGTGGTCGCAGTAACCGGCCATGGCTTCGTCGATGGCGTTGTCCACCACTTCGTATACCAGGTGGTGCAAACCGTTTTCGCTGATGTCGCCGATGTACATGGCGGGGCGTTTTCTCACCGCTTCCAGTCCTTCCAGCACTTGGATGTTGCTGGCCGAATAGTTGTTTTCACCGTTTATTTTTTCTTCTTCTGTCATAAAATGGTCCTTATTGTAATAACAGAGCAAAAATAGTGAAAATCTTTGGATTATGCCGTGCCGGCGTGTGAGTTTTTTGCGTCTGTGCAGCTTTTTTATTGGATGAGGAAAGTAAGGACAGGTACAAACGAGAAAGGCCGGATTCGGTATGAATCCAGCCTTCTTTTCCTTATGCTGTTTTAAGTATAATTCTCTTAAGCGAGCTTATTGATGTGCAAAGCCAACTTTGATTTCAAGTTGTTAGCCTTGTTCTTGTGGATGATATTGGTCTTTGCCAACTTGTCCAACAGCTTAACCAAACCAGGATACATAGCAACAGCTGCAGCCTTGTCTGTAGTAGCACGAAGCTTACGAACAGCATTTCTCATGGTCTTGCCATAATATCTGTTGTGAAGTCTTCTCTTCTCTTCTTGTCTGATTCTTTTCAGTGATGATTTATGATTTGCCATCTCGACTAATCTTTTATAAATTCGTTTATCTTTTTAATTGTAGCCCGTGGGGGAATCGAACCCCCCTTTCAAGAATGAAAATCTTGCGTCCTAACCGATAGACGAACGGGCCATCCTTTGGCAAGCGTTTCCGCTTTTGCAACCGCATTTCCTTTCGTTTGCGGATGCAAAGGTAGGAACTATTTTTGAACTGGCAAAATGTTCTTGATATTTTTTTTGCTTGTGTCCTTCTTCTTTTTGTTAGAGTTGTTTTGTATTTATCTGAAATACAGGAATTTGTTTGCTTGATATTTTTTCTGCCGGACGAAACTTTTTTATTGTAGGAGGTGCGGGCGTAGGTACTTCTGTTCTTTTTTTGTAGCTTTGTCACTGGATAAAAAGAACTGGTATGTTGCAGAAAACGCAGGGCATCGTGCTTCGGACGGTGAAATACAAGGATACGTCGTGGATAGCCGACGTCTATACGGACGTGGCGGGGCGGGCATCGTTCCTGGTGCCGGTGCCCCGTTCGCGCAAGGCGGCTGTCAAGCCTGTCCTGTTTCAGCCTTTGGCTTTGGTGGAACTGGAGGCGGACTTCCGGCCGAACACTTCCATCTATCGGATCAAGGAGGCCAAGTCGTGGCATCCGTTCACGACCTTGCCCTACGACCCCTATAAGTCGGCCATTGCCCTGTTCCTTTCGGAGTTTTTGTGCAGGGCGGTGCGTGTCGAGTCGGACAACCAGTCGCTCTTTTCCTACTTGAGGCACTCCATCGTGTGGTTGGACGAGTGCCGTACGGGGTTTGCCAATTTCCATCTCGTGTTCCTCATGCGCCTGTCACGCTTCTTGGGACTTTATCCCAATCTGGAGGGGTACTCGTCGGGATGTTACTTCGACCTGCTGAATGCCTGCTTCACTCCCCTGCGTCCGTCGGGGCATTCCTATTATATAGGCCCTGCCGAGGCGGAGCGGCTGACAACCCTGATGCGCATGAACTACGACACGATGCATCTGTTTGCGATGAACCGTGCCGAGCGCATGCGCTGCCTGGCCGTCATTGAGCAGTATTACCGTCTGCATCTGCCCGATTTTCCCGAACTGAAGTCGCTCGAGGTGCTGAAGGAGCTTTTCGACTGACGTCAGTTCTCAATCAGCTACCTGCAAGGCCTCGCCAGCCGCCGAATGGGCGGCCATTTCGGGGGCGTAGGCACATTGGACGGTGGCAAGCCCCGGCTGGTAAGTACCTGCCTGCGATACGCGGCAGCTGTACTCCAATACATAAGTTCCCTTGCCCAAGTGGTCGAAGAAGAAGCGGGTCGAGGCATCTTTCGTCTCGGCATAGTAGCCGAATCCTCCTGCCCAGCGGTAGCCCGAGAGCGTGGCGGTCGGTTCGAGGCAGGCGGCACGGCTGTCCTTCAGCTGGACATAATCCATGGCACGGTCGAGGCGGAGCACAAGGCGGATGACCAGCTTGTCGCCCACGCGAAGGCCGCCTCCCTTTTCCAGCGGATGGAGTTCCGAACGGCCAAAGGCTGTTTTACGCTCGACAAAGCATTGCTTTTCGATGGACAAACCAGTGCTTTGTGCTCGGACATCAGCCACGGGCGAAAGATACTGGGCATAGACGGCTCCCCAAGCCATGCCTTCGTCGTGTTTCTCCACTTCGAGGGTGCGGGCTTTGAGGGCGGCGCTGCCTTCTTCGTAGGTTTCCTTGATGTATCCTAAGCCCTGCAACGGACGGACGGAAGTGTCGGTGGTGCGAAGGTGTTCGCGACCCAAGGTGAGGGTGATGTCGCCACGGTCGGCCAGCCAGTTGCGACCGTTGCACAAGAGGGCATAGATGGCGTCTGCCGAGGCGACGGGCGTATTCCATTGGGTCGTCTGCTTCTGCTTCAGCAACCAGCGTTTCATCTCTTCCATAATAGTAGCGTTGCCTTCGAAGCGCGACAGGGCTTCCATGGCGGCCACGTGGGCGGTGACGGGCATCATGCCCCAGCTATAATAGCCGTCGTTGAAGGCGAAGTGGGCTCCCATCGTCTTTTCCTGCACGAGGTGCTCTTTGAGCGAGGCTTCGAACGCTTCGGCATCGGCCTGGCGTTCAGCAGCTTGCAGGATGACGGCGGCTTGCGCCTTGCGTTGTATGGAGGCCGTCGTCAGCTGGCGGGGCAGAAGCGAGAGGAAGTAGCTTCGTACCTCCTTGTCGGCTTGCTTCATCGCGTCGGCATCCATAGCCAGCAGGTAGAGGTAGTCGAAAGCGTCAGGCGAAAGGGCGGTTATCTGCGTACCCTTGCGCTCGGCTTCACGCAGGCGTTTGTACTCCTTGAGGGCTTCCTGATGCAGGTAGGCAAAAGCACATTGCTTCATCGCCGAGGCATCGGCGTCGAGCGGGCTGCCTGTCAGCAGGGGCAGGCGCACAAGCAGGGTGGCGATGTAGGTGGTGATGTCGCGACTGCTGCCCATGCCTTTGTACCAGCTCCAGGCACCGTCTTCGCCTTGCAATTCCTTCAGGCGGATAAGAGCCGAGAGGGTGAGGTTGCGTTGGCGGTTGGCGTCGAACAGCTGTACGAGACGTTGCATGCGCTCCGTGTCCGAAGTGGCTTCGGCCAGCCAGGGCGTTTCGCTCAACAACATATTTTTTATATCCTCATTTTGCTCCAGACGGCTGAGGAAAGTTTCCTTGCTCTGCCCGCTGGCTTGCCAAGCCTCGATGACTTCGCGGATGCGGGGTTGCGACTGGGCAATGGCGGCGGCCAAGGTGTTGGCATAATAGGCTACGGCCCACGAGATGGCATTCTTGCCGTCGGGTTGCGTCAAGGAAGGCAGGGCCTGTATGGCCATCCAGGCAGGGTTGCCCGTCATCTCGACAGTCAGGCGCCGTTGGGTGGCGGTGGAGCTGTTGCGGTTGAACAACGTATCGAGGTGGAGCGTGCAGGCATCGTTACCCTTCAGGTCGAAGGTCAAGGTTTCCGTCACATATTTCTGATTGCTGAGCACGGGGAGGACATGCTGCTCGCCGTCGCTGAAGTTGCCTCCATCGGCCGTGAGGCGTACGCCCAGCAGGGGATAGCGGTCGTCCACATCGAAGGCGAAGCCGACGGCGGCGTTGCGGCCGGCTTCCGCTTCAAACTTTTCGCGGCGGGTCAGGATGACTTTTTCGGTTGTGGGGTCGAACAATTGTAATGTCACACGCCCTTTTATCGTGCCCTCGGTCAGGTTGCTCACCGTGGTGGCCACCTGTGCCTGGTCGCCCATGCGGAAGAAGCGTGGCAGGTTGGGGCGCAGCATGAATTCCTTGGCGCTGACAACCGATGCTTCGAGCAGGCCTGTCTGCATGTCCTTCGTGTGGGTATAGCCGCGGAAGTTCCATCGGGTCAGGCTTTGCGGCAGGGTGAAGGCCACAACCACTTCGCCCCGTTCGTTGGTGCGGAGCTGGGGATAGAAGAAGGCCGTTTCGGCAAAGTTGGTGCGGAGGTCGGCATCGGGCTGGAGGGTTTCGGCGGTATTCACCACTTCTTCTTCGAACAAGACACCATCGGCCGCAGAAGGCGCGTAGGCGGCTTCTGCGGCAAGGCCGGCTTCTTCCTTCGTGTTGAAGAGGGCGTTGGATGCGGACTTCTGCAGGACGGTTCCTCTTACTAAAGTGGGCGTCCGGCTGGAGCCGTATCCTACAACAAGGGCATCATTGCGTATCTCCATGACTTGGGGTACCAGCCACGGCGAGCAGAAGCGGTCGAACGACCAGCCGGGTACCTTCCAGTCGGGTATCGTGAAGTAGGGCGACAGGTAGAGGCGGCTGACCGTATTCAGACGTACATTGCGCCAGTCGAGTTGCGGAGCGAAGAAAACTCCCCACAACTGACGGTTGGGATAAAGCTTGTCGAGCGAAGCATCGTACATCAACGCCAGCATCTCGGCCGAAGCGAGCAGGCCTTCGGGCGTGGTCACCACAAGACGCCATTCCTCTTCCTGGCCAGGACGCAGGCGGTCGCGGAAGACTTCCCACTTCATTTGCAGGGTGCGATTGGGCTGGGTACGCTTCAAGAAAGCGGTCCGGCTATACAGCTCGCCTCCCTTCAGCATATTGAACAGGAGGGTGACGCTTTCGTCATAACTTTCCAGGTAAGGCATCTCGACGCACATCAGGGTATCGGAGAGTTGCAACAGGCGGCTCTCCACACGTTTCCCACCTGTAAAGACATCCATCCACACCCAGGCATCCTTGAACGAAGTTCCCAGGCAGAAGGAGGCCTCTTCGCCAGCAGCCACCTCCATCTTCCGTTCGTGGAAGAAGAGGGGGGAGTGGACAGGCGGGCGTCGGTCTTCTGTCGAGAAGAGAACGAACGAAGCGGTGCTCTCCACCCGATGGCCCAACGAGTCGATAGCCCATGCCGTCAGGCGATAACGGCCTGAAGGTACTCCCTGCCACATGAGCGAGGGATTGTTCGTGCCAGTGATACATCCTCCGTTTAAGGTCGGCTTACCGTCCTTGGTCACCAGTTCACCTTCTTGCGTCTCAGGGTCGATGCGCCAGTCGGCAGTCAGCGTGAGCGGAGACATTTGGGGATTGGAGGCATGAATCATCCATTGGGTCGTGTCTTCCTTGCACACTTGCGTGGGAATGGATAGGCTCAGGTTGAATGCCTGCGAGCCAGCCGAAAGGGTGTAGGAGGCAGTTTGTGTTTCGCCTGCCTCGTCGGTAACGGCTGCTTCCACTTCGAATGTGTAGCTCTGCCACGGCTGGAGGGTTTTTCCAGATTCTCCTTCCAGCTGGATGTCGATGGCAAATCGGCCTTGCGCGTCAAGGCGTATCGTGTCGGCCTTCAGCGTCTTGTCCGTGTTCAGATAGCCGCGCAGGCGGTCGTAGCGTTTCAGGCTCCAGGCCAGCGGCATCTCCTGAACAGAAGCCCCGCTGAAAGCCTTCACTTCGCCACGCAGAGTCACCGTCTCGCCCAGACAATAGGGAACGGTGACGGGCTGGAAGGTGATTTCGAACGTCGGGCGCTTGTATTCTTCCACCTGGAAGCGGGCGGCTCCCGATATCTGCTTTTCCTGAACACGCACCATGAACTGGCCGTTCAGGCAGGCGGAAGGCAAGGTGAAGTCGGCGGTAAAGGAGCCGAATTCGTTGGTTTGCACGCGTCGGGTGGCTATCTGTTTGAGGTTGGCATCGAGTAACTCCAAGTTTACCCATTCACCTTCTACCACTTGGGCACTGTTTTTCCCTTTATGATAGACAACACCTTTCAAGTAAACGGTCTGACCAGGGCGGTAGATGCTTCGGTCGGTGAGGAGTGAAAGGTCATAGTGCGTATTCGTTGATGGTTGTGACGAGCGGCTCAAGTAAATGTTTGTAGCGGGAAGTGCCGTATCTGCTCCCTTGCTGAGGGTATAGCAGGTATTATACGTATATGGGTCGAGCATAACGACTGCTTTTCCTTGGCCGTCGGTTACAACTTCCTTCAACAGGCGGCGGCTCTCTTCATCGTTCGATGAATAGAAGCAGACGCGGACGTCCGCTTCGGCATGGCCGCTTTGGCCGTCGAGTGTGGTGATTTCCATTTGTCCGCCGCCCAGGTCGAGTGTCAGGGCCCGCAGGCGGCTCACGGGCAATAGGCAACGGCTTTTGCGTCCGTTCTTGCCTTGAGGCATGATTTCCACGACATAGACACCCGGCTCCTGAGGTACAGGCATGGGCATATTTGTGATGCTTTCCAGATAAGGAAGATCAGCCTCCGACTTATGTTCGGCAGGCAGAGGAGTCAGGGTGAGTTGCCGACTATAGATGCGGCGGGGCGACCAACTACGGAAAGTCTTGTCGTTATCGCAATCATAGCGGTTAGAATAGCTGTTCAGGTTCGTGGCATAGATATTCAATGTGACAGGTGCCTCCATCGTACGATAGCGCACGCGTAAATCCAAGGTATCGCCAGGATAGCCGATGCCTTCGGCGGAAATAGCCAGTTGTGGCCGCAGGAGTTCGGCACGAAGCTGCTTCACCTGCCCGATGCGTGTATAGGAGGCATAGCGGCGGATGGCTTCGTCGCACAGGCGGATGGCTTCGCCCACACTGCGTCCTTCGCCTCCACGGCTCATCCATTGCGCCTTGCGCAGATAGACTTCGGCACACAAGGGGCGGTCGGCATAGCGAGTCATCAGGTCGTCGAGGGCTTGCAGATAAGCAGCCTCATCCTGCGAGGCACTTCCATTCTTCCACTCCCAATAGTCGAGTGTGGTCAGCAGGCAGGCATCCGCTCCGTCGGGGCGGGCGGCATATGTTTGCATGGTTTGCCGATAAAGGCTTTCGATGCGTGTATCGATCAATGAGTCTGCTCCGGCACCAGACATGGATTGCAAGGTGCTGATGGCCCTTCGTGCCAGCAGATGGTAAAGGTCGTGGCTGTAATAGGCACTCTGCTCGCCTTGTTCCACAAAGGGCACGTATGCATCGGTCGATGTCTTGAGAAGCAGATCCACGTTGGCCGTTGAAGCCAGGCTGTGCCGGTCTGTCTGCTCGACGAACTGGCGGGCCGTCCACTCGCGGATATCGGCAGGCTGGTTGTCTGTAACCAAGTCTGTCCGTGCGGCTATGGCGCGTCGGTTGCTCTGCCAATACTCCGCGTACTCGCTTGCCAGCAGGGAATGCAGGATGGCGCGGTCCGTTTCATCGGCTTCTGTGGCAACCCATTGCTCCATCTCGTTCAGTCGTGTATAGAGGCTGTCCGGCGTCAGACGTTCTTGAAATGCTGTCCGGCAGAGATAGGCCTTCAGCAGCTGGGGTGAGTTCTTTTCTGCCAGTGCCTTCCGATAGATATCGTCCGTCAGTTTTACGACGGTTTGCGGCAGGCTTTTTTCTTGTGCCTGCTTCACTTGCTTCCACAGCTTTTCGTACGTTTGTGCTTGCATGCTCCCCGTCAGGCAGAGGCCGATGACAAGCAACCATCCCATGTGAGCCAATCGTTTCATAGTCATTTGGTTTTTAGCGTTTTTACTTGGCTCGGACCGATTGGTATCGTTTGGAGTGTCCGAGCATATACCATTAGAGCAAAGTAAGCAATAAAGGTTTAAAAAAACGAATGTTTTAACTGAAAAAGTATAAAACAATTCAGTAATGGCGTATAAAAAAAAGGAGATGCATCACGTGGACGCATCTCCTTCTTATCTTTCGCTTTAAAAAATGAATGTACTCTATTTGTTTCTCTCTCTCTCTTAGAAACTGAATTCTTTGTTATCTTTCACTTCCATATCCCAGGGAGTGCATTTCGCTTTCGCCCATGATGGCCAAAGCATTTATCAAATATGCAAACAGCTTTTTCATAATTAATTCCCTTTCTTTTTTAGGTTACCTGAAAACAACGATTCAATTCTCACTTTCAAATGGGGATTTATGAATGCTTAGAGCATTACATAACCCCAAATGTTCTTGTCGGCATTGCTGACGTTCTTAAAAATTTTCTTTAACATTTTCATTTTGTTATCCTCCTAAATCAATCTTGTTATCCTATTGAAAACTTACCGAAATCTTATTGATTTCATGTTTTACAACACAAAAGTAGTGCCTTTTATGGAAATGACAAGCGTTTTGAGGTAGAAAAACATGTTATACAACATATTTCTTGACCTGTATCAATTCGTCCGAAGTTTATACATCCAAATCCTGCCAAAACGACCTGCCTGATGGTTTGTCTCATCTGCCAGCCGCCAAAGTGGCAGAAAAAGAAAGAGCCGCACCCGAAGGTGCAGCTCTTATACCTTATTATATTATATAAGCCAGGGCATGGCGTATATGGACGATGCCATGCGGCTTACCTGTCACTTTCTTCTCACTTGACGGGTGTTTTCTCCAGCGTAGCTACCAGAAAATCATAGAATCGGGTCACTGATGGAATGTAGGCACGTTCGTCGGGGGAGTGGGGAGAACGCAGCGTCGGACCGAATGAAATCATGTCGAGGTTCTTGTAGGTAGCGCCGATAATGCCGCACTCCAATCCTGCATGGATTACTTTCACGGCAGGTTCCGTGCCAAACTGTTCTTTATAGGATGCCTTCATGGCTTGCAGGATGGGAGAGTTAACATTGGGCTGCCAGCCGGAATAGCCTCCGCTGAATTCTACTTTCATTCCTGCCATGGAGAAGCAGGCGGCCAGGCTGTCGGCCAGGAAATCTTTCATCGTGTCGCACGAACTGCGGGCCAGGATGCGGACTTCGGCTTTTCCGCCGGCGATGATGACGATGGCCAGATTGGAGGAAGTCTCAACCGTGTCGGGGACGGTCGGTATCATGCGCATCACGCCGTCCTGGCAGGCCATCAGGACGTTGATCATGTTGTCCTGGATTTCTTCTGGGACTACGGTGGCGGGTACTTCCACTGCTTCTATCTTCAGGCTGACATTGCTTTCGATGGTTTCGTACTCGGAATTGATCTGTGCCTCATATTCTTTGATGTAGTCGTCCAAACCTTCCATGTCATCGGGGTTGAAGAGAAGTATGGCGTGTGCTTCGCGGGGAATAGCATTGCGCATGTTGCCACCTTCGAAGCTGGCCAGTTGACAGTCGAATTCCACCAGCAGGTCGTGTACGACACGTGCCAGCAACTTGTTGGCATTGCCGCGTCCTTCGTTGATTTCCAGTCCAGAGTGGCCTCCGCGAAGTCCCTTCAGCGTCAGCTTGCGGGCTACAAAGCCGTCGGTGGGAGCTTCTTCCTTGTATTCCAGAGAAGCGGTGATGTCAATGCCTCCTGCGCAGCCGATGTAGAGTTCGCCTTCCTGCTCTGAGTCGAGGTTCAGCAGGATGTCGCCTTTCAGTGTGCCTTCCTTGAGGCCGAAAGCACCGTACATGCCGGTTTCTTCATCTTTCGTGATGAGCACTTCCAGCGGACCGTGTTTCAAGTCTTTGGCTTCGAGTACGGCCATGGCTGCGGCAACACCCAGACCGTCGTCGGCTCCCAGTGTCGTGCCTTTGGCTTTCACCCATTCGCCGTCTACCCATGTCTCGATGGGGTCTTTGGTGAAGTCGTGAACCGTATCGTTGTTCTTCTGCGGTACCATGTCCATGTGGGCCTGCAGGATGACTCCGCGGCGGTTTTCCATTCCTGGTGTGGCAGGCTTGCGGATGATGACGTTGCCCACTTCGTCGGTAAATGATTCCAGTCCCAATTCCTTGCCGAAATTCACCAGAAATTCGGTCACTTGTTCTACATGACCCGACGGACGGGGAATGCGGGTCAGTGAATAGAAATGCTTCCACACATTCTGTGGAGCCAGTTGTAAGATTGTGCTCATAATCGAAACAAAATATAGTTTTCGCAAAGATAAGATTATATTTCAAGAAAACGTCGTTCCGTCCGAAGATTTTCTCCTGCTGTATGCCTGCCGGAAGAGAATGTCGGGCGTAGGGGGAGGCCTGTCTATGGCCGTTCTGTCGGAGATGAGTATAACTGATTGGCAGACAGCGGAGAAACAAAAAAGACTGCATCCGCCGTGTTGCCGGTCGGGATACAGTCTTTCGGGTATGCTTTGCAGGGATTCGTTATCCAAGCAGTTCCTTTACTTTGGCAGAGATGGTACGGCCTTCGGCACGTCCGGCCAGTTTCTTGCTGGCCACTCCCATTACCTTGCCCATGTCCTTGCCGCTGGTGGCGCCCACTTCGGCAATGATTTCCTTCAGGGCAGCTTCCAGTTCTTCGGCGCTCATCTGTTGGGGCAGGTAGGTTTCCATGACCTTTACCTGTGCCAGCTCGCCGTCGGCCAGATCCTGACGTCCCTGCTGGAGGTAGATTTCGGCGGAGTCTTTGCCTTGTTTCACCAGTTTCTGAATGATTTTCAGGGCGGCATCGTCGGTCAAGGTATCGTTGGCTCCCGGAGCGGTTTTGGCTTCGAGGAACACTTTCTTGATATTTCTCAAGGTGTCGAGGGCCACTTTGTCTTTGGCCTTCATTGCGGTTTTAATGTCTTCGCTGACTTTCTCAAATAAATCCATCGTCAATGTATGTATTAAAGTGATTGAACTCAGAGTTGGCAAACGTCATCCTTGTCGTTTTCTGACTTTGTCCGGCCGCTGCAAAGGGTTTGCTGTAGTCTTGCACAAGCTTTGCAGAGTTTCTGCACAAGCTTTGCAGAAGAACTGCAAAAGGGAAACAGAAAGACTGCACAAGCTTTGCAATGGGTTTACCTTGTGCCGGACGGGCGTCCAGATACGTTATCGGGACAGGTTGCACGGAGGTTATACGAAACTGATGATACCTCCGTCTTCGGTGCCTCCGGCTTCTTGGGCGGCCTGCTGGCTTTGTTCTTCGGCCTTGGCCTTGATGGCGTTCAGCGTGGCCTTATCGCGCAGGTAAGTGGGCGAGTTCTCGACCATGGCCACTACGTCGGCATTATCCAGATCTTCGGGGCTGAAGAGGTAGATGTGGCGGCGGCGTGTTCGTTGTGTACGCTGGTTGGCATCCTTCCCATAATAGGTTTCGCGACGTGTACGGCGCTGTTCTTCTTCTTCTTCCTGTTCGGCCAGGCGTTGCTGTTCCTCGGCGCTGCGCTGGCTGAGGCGGGCGTCCATCTCCTGCATGTGGATATCCTGGATGCCGAAACCTGTGGCGAGAAGTGTAATCTTCACGCGTTCTCCCAGCTCCTTGTCCTCCACCATGCCGAACTTTGTTTCAAAGTCACGGTTGAAGCGGTTCATGAAGTCCTTGATTTCGTCCATCTCGCTCATCATCAGCTCGTGGTCGGGGCTATAGGAAATGTTGAGCAGGACCTTTTTTGAGTTGAAGATGTCGTTGTTGTTGAGCAGGGGGGAGTGCTGGGCGTTCTTGATGGCTTCGCTTACGCGGTTTTCCCCTTCGCCGTAGCCGGTACTCATGATGGCCACGCCGCCGTCTTTCATGACGGTCTTCACGTCGTTGAAGTCGAGGTTGATGATGCCTCGCATGGTGATGATTTCGGCGATGCTCTTGGCGGCAATCAGCAAGGTATCGTTGGCTTTGGCAAAGGCGCTGGTGACAGAGAGGTCCGAATAGATTTCGCCCAACTTTTCATTGTTGATGACGAGCAGGGCATCCACGTGGCGGCTGATTTCTTCCACACCGTCCAGGGCCTGGTCTATCTTCTTGTCGCCTTCCCAGCGGAAGGGAATGGTAACGATGCCTACGGTGAGAATATCCATCTCCTTGGCAATGCGGGCGATGGTCGGCGCCGCTCCGGTACCCGTGCCGCCACCCATACCGGCGGTGATGAACACCATTTTCGTGCCGTCGTTCAGCATGTCCTTCACTTCCTCGATGCTTTCTTCAGTGGCTTCCTTGGCCTTGTTCGGGCGGTTGCCGGCTCCCAGTCCTTCGTGTCCCAGCTGGAGCTTGACGGGGACGGGTGACTCTTCGAGCGCCTTGCGGTCGGTGTTGCACACCACGAAGGCTACGTCGTGTATGCCTTCGCGATACATGTGGTTCACGGCATTGCCTCCTCCGCCGCCTACACCGATGACTTTGATTATCTTGGGAGAATCGGTTGCAAAACCGAAATCTTTGATGATATCGTCCATAATATATCTTGCTTTTAGTTATTACATTTTGTCATCGTCGAATAATTCCTTGGTCAGTGTATCTATCTTGGATTTGAACCAACTGGGCTTGTTCTTTTTTGCTTGTTCCTTTTTCCGTCTTTCTTCTTCCTTCTTGCGCTTCTCTTCCTCTTTCTTTCTCTTTTCCTCTTCTTCGCGCTTGCGGCGGTTTTCTTCTTCTTGGGCTTTCAGAGCCTCGTCGTCCTTGAAGATGTCAGCCGGTTTGCTGGGTTTGGGTTGTATGGGTTGCGGCTCCTCCTGCAGGCAGCAGTTGTCCTTGCCGGCGATGAGCAGGGACAGCAGTGTGTTTTGGGTACCATCCTTCTTAATCTGCTCGTTGAAACCGCGGATGGTTTCCTGTACGAAGGAAGCCGTTCTGATTTTCTTCAGTTTGCTGATTTGGAGCAGGGCTCCTTCCATATTTCTCAGTTGGGAGGCTCCTCCCGTGATGACCAGTCCGGCCAGCAGCTTGTCTTCGTAGCCCGATAGTTGAATCTGGTTCCATACGTTGGCCAAAATCTCTTCGGTACGGGCACCTACGATGTTGTTCAATTCGCCCAGCAGGATGCTGCGACCGTCCTCAGTCGTACAGGCGGCAGGTGCTTCGGCATCTTCGTCTTCCTTGTAGAGGACATCGCCGTATTGCAGCTTCAGCTTCTCGGCTTCTTCTTCCTCCATTTGCAGGGTGGCTATGTCGCGGGTGATGTTGTTGCCGCCCAAGGGAAGGACGCTGAGGTAACGGAGCATGTTGTTCTTGTACACCATTACGGTCGTGGTGTCGGCACCGAAGTCGATAAGGGCGCAGCCCGAACGCAATTCGTTTTCGGTCAGTACGGCCTGCGCCAGGGCTGTCGGTGCGATGAGCAGGTCGGCAATTTCAACTTTAGCCTGTTCAAAACTGAGCTCGAGGTTCTTCTTGAGAGAAGTGCGGGCCATGATGTTCAGAAACTGACCTGTAATGAATTTACCCGTAACGCCTACCGGTTCGGCATACAGATTGTTGTCTATCTTGTACTCTTGCGGCGCCACGTCCAGGATGTTCATGTCCACGATGGGGAAGTTCAGGTTTTCGTCGCAGAGGCTGTCAATGAGTTCCTGCGAGATGACTTCTTCTTCGGGTGTACGGCTGACGACGTTCTTGACCGTACGTAAGGACTGTCCGCCGATGCCTACATATACTTTGGCGATGGAGTTCTTGAGCTGGTCTTCCAGCTTGTTGATGATGGAAGTCAGGGCCTGTGCTGCTTTGCCGATGTTGTAGATGCACCCTTTGCGGATAAAGGAGGCAGCTTCTTCGGTGGCGTATGCCAGTACCTGTATGCTTCCGTCACTGTTCCTGCGGCCGGCAATGCCGGAGATTTTGGAGGAACTGAGCTCGATAGCGGCGATGAAATCTGTTGTTGCCATATCTTTGTTGTTTTGTAAATTGTTTCTTGTTGTTCAAAATACTTTCCGTCAGTCTCTTCGGGTACAGATGATTTGGTTGTCAAACTCTACGTTGATGCGCGAATACTTGTTCCATCCCACCTTGTTGAGGGCTTTCTGATAGAATTCCTTCAGCCGTGCCAATTTCTGGTCGTAGTCTTTCAGCCGGCCGAGGTAGATGAGATGGTCGCCTACGCGAGGTACCAGTTCTACATTCTGGTCCGAGAGGACATAGATTTGCTCGATCTGTGCGTCCCAGAAAGGATTCTTCTGCAAAAATACACCAAACTTATATAAATCCTTCACGGCAAAGGATTTTTCTATGTATCCGGTGGCCAGCGGTACATGGGCCACGCATTTGGCATCGGGTGGCATGACGGTTCCTTTGTTGTCCAGAAAATAGTTTTCACCTCGGTTGTTCATGACCCGCAGAATGGGGATACGCTGGCTGACCTCGACACATATCTTGTGGCTGGGGGTTTTGTAGCATTCCACACGGTCGATAAGCGGGTGTGTGGACAAGGCTTCCTCCATTTCCTTGGTGCGGATGTCCTTCAGATTCTTGCCGACGGGATTGAGCTTTTGCTTCCGAAGCATGGAAAGCACTTCCTTTTTTGTGATGAATCCGGCGTACACCGTGTCCTTGATAACCAGTTCGATGTCGGTACATGTTGCGTCTGCCGGCTTCCGGTTGAAGGCGGTGACAGCCACAATCAGGTAGGCTGTGGCAAGTAGTAGGACGATGGTCAGTAATATTCTTCTTATCATATCTTTGGGTTGTTTCCGAATTCTATGTGATTGTTTGCCGATGCGTTCAGCATCGCTTTTCCAGCAGGCGGGTAATCTCGGGCACGTAGTTGTCCAGGTCGCCGGCACCCAATACAATCAGTACCTCGATATCCTTGTGTTCAAGCAGATTCAGGATGTCTTCCTTCCGGCACATACATTTCTCGATGCCCGGACGCAGATTGTCGTAGATGAGCCGGCTGCTGACACCGGGTATCGGTTGCTCACGTGCCGGATAGATGTCGGTCAGTATCACCTCGTCGAGAAGCGAGAGGCTGTCGGCGAACTCGTGATAGAAATCGCGTGTGCGGGTGTACAGGTGCGGCTGGAAGATAGCGGTGATCTTCTTGTCCCGATACAGCTCGCGGATAGACTTCACGCTTTGGGCAATTTCGGCCGGGTGATGGGCGTAGTCGCTGAGGAAGACGATGCGGTCAGTCTTCAGTTTGAAGTCGAAGCGTCGGTCCACTCCCTGGAAGCTGGCCATGCCGCGTTTGATCTCTTCATCCGTAACGCCGTTCAGATGGGCCAAAGCCATGGCTGCCACCCCGTTTTCGATGTTGATGCTGATGGGCACGCCCAACTGAATGTCGTTGATGCGTGTGTCGGGGGCTACGAAGTCCAGAAAGATTTCACCGCCTCCGATTCGGATATTCTCGGCATGGAAGTCTCCACTTTCGCGGTTGTAGGTATAAGTCCTTACGCCCGGCTGTACATCGGGCTGTAGAGCCAGTCCTTCGTGTATGATCAGTGCCCCGCCCGGCTGGATGAGCGTGGTGTAGTGGCGGAAACTTTCCAGGTAGGCTTCACGGGTACCATAGATGTCCAGATGGTCGGGGTCGGTAGCTGTGATGACGCTCATGTACGGTGAGAGCCAATGGAAAGAGCGGTCGAACTCGTCGGCTTCGATAACTGTGTACGGGCTATCCTGTGACAGGAGCAGGTTGGTTCCATAATTTTTTGAGATACCTCCCAGGAAGGCGGTACATCCTATGGACGACTGATGCAGCAGATGGGCCGCCATGGTGCTGGTGGTGGTCTTACCATGTGTGCCGGCTACGCAGAGTGCCTTGCTGCTGCGGGTAATGATGCCCAGTACCTGGGCGCGCTTGTGGATTTCAAAACCCTGGGTACGGAAGTAGTTCAGTTCGGCATGCTCGTGAGGGATGGCAGGAGTATATACGACCAGTGTTGTGGCTTTGTCCTTGCACCAGTCCGGTATCAAGTTGACATCTTCTTCATAGTGGATGGCAGCCCCTTCAGCTATCAGTCTGGCAGTCAGTTCGCTGGGCGTTCGGTCGTATCCTGCTACCCGCTTTCCTTTCGACAGGAAGTAGCGTATCAGGGCGCTCATGCCGATCCCTCCGGCACCGACGAAATAAACGGATTGTATAGTTTCTATATTCATTTTCTTAAATACTCGTTGATGGGTGATTACTTATCTTTCTCTTTTATCAGATTGAGCACTTCCTGTGCGATGATGCGGGCCGAGTCGGGTAGGGCAAGCTTGCTGATGTTTTGGCTTAGCTGCTTCAGTTGCTCATCGTCGGTTACTGTTGCCAGAGCCGTGTCAAGCAGTTTCTCTTGTGCCTCGGCGTCTTTAATATACAGGGCGGCATCCTTGTTGACCAGTGCCAATGCGTTTTTGGTCTGATGGTCTTCGGCAACGTTGGGCGAAGGGACCAGAATGACCGGCTTGCCCAGGAGGCAGAACTCAGAAATGGATCCGGCGCCAGCCCGCGAGATGACCAGGTCGGCCAGTGTGTAGGCACTGTTCATGTTCTTGATAAAGTCGGTCACATACAGGTTTGGCAGGCTGCTGACACGAGTGTTGCGGACAGCTTCACCTGTAAATGCCGTAATGGCGGCTTTCACCTGTTCGATGTATATCTTGCCGGTTTGCCAGATGAACTGTACTTCGGGGTGGGCTTTGATTTGTGCCAGTCCGGCTGTCAATGTCTGATTGATAGTACGGGCTCCCAAACTGCCTCCCAGAATCAGGATGGTCTTCCGGCTAGGGTCGAGACTGAACAGATGGGCCGCTTCTTCACGCGTAATCGGGTCGTTGAGCAAGGTTTGTCTCACGGGATTACCCGTCAGCAGAATCTTCTCGGCCGGGAAGAACTTTTCCATTCCTTCGTAGGCCACGCAAATGCGGTCAGCTTTTTGAGCCAGCAGCTTGTTGGTCACTCCCGCATATGAGTTCTGTTCCTGTATCAGGGTGGGGATACCCATCATACCGGCTGTCTTCAGTGTCGGGCCGCTGGCATATCCGCCTACTCCTACCGCTACTTGCGGACGGAATTCCTTGATGATTTTGCGGGCTTTCCATTGGCTGCGCAGCAGTTTGATGATAACAGCAAAGTTTTTCCACAGATGTTGTCGGTCGAAGCCTGCTACCGGCAGACCGATGATGCGGTAGCCGGCGTCGGGTACGCGTTGCATTTCCATCCTTCCTTCGGCACCGACAAACAGGATTTCTGCTTCGGGGCACAGTTCACGGATGGCGTTGGCAATGGATACGGCCGGGAAGATATGACCTCCCGTACCGCCTCCGCTGATGATGATACGCGGATGGTTATGATTGTTGTTCTCCTTCATATTTTCACCTTATTATATATGTGCTTATTTGAATTCACTGTCACTGTTCAGAAGCTTGGAGGTTGGTTCTTCGGCTTCCTGACCGGCAGACGGCTGTTCGGTTGTTGTCTTGTCGCCCGTTTCTATCTGCATGGGGATTTGTGCGTCATGCAGGCGCTGTTCCTCCAGCTGGGCGGTATATCGGCTCACGCTCAGTATCATGCCGATGTAGGCACAGTTGATGAAGGTGGATGTACCTCCCTTGCTGATGAGCGGCAGCGGTTGTCCAGTGACGGGAGCCAGTCCCACGGCTACCATCATGTTGAACAAAGCTTGGGTTACCAGTAGCAGGGCGATGCCTATCACCAGAAAGGCGGGAAACGTCCGGTCGCACTTCTTGGCGATGCGCCCGACGCGTATCAGCAGACAAACATAAAGAAAGACGACGACGATACCGCCAATCAGTCCCAGTTCTTCAATGATGATGGCATAAATGAAATCCGAATAGGCCTGACTCAGAAAATCGCGCTGTACGGAGTTGCCCGGCCCCTTGCCAATGACGTGGCTGGTGGCTACAGCAATGCGGGCATGCGCTACCTGTGCATCGCCGTCAATGTCAAATTTGGCCGCCGGTACTTCCTTGGCGTATGCGAAATCTACGATACGTGCCTTGACCGTTGTGAAGCGGTGTCCCATCGGAATCTTTTCCAGCGTGTCATTAGGGGTAGCCAGCAGGAAGGATACGAACAGTACAACCAGTCCGACCAATCCGCCTCCCAGCATCAGCAGCTTTTTGGCTTGTATACGTCCGATGAACATCATCAGGTAGACGGTACTGAAAAGCAACACACCGGTTGAGTAGTTCTCAGGCAGGATGAGGCCGCAGACGATGCACGTCATGATCATGATGCGTTTGAATGCCTTGGGAGAGGCCCCGTTTTCATCCTGTCCTCGTGACAAGATGACGGCTGTTCCCATTACCACTCCCATCTTGGCCAGTTCCGACGGTTGGAACTGAACTCCCATGAAGGTCATCCAGCGGGCTGCACCATTGATGCGGTCGCCTGTGACGAAGCCTGTAACCATCACGAAGAGCAGCAGTACAATGGACACCAGCAGCAACGGATAGGGAAGTGCCTGAAACCACTTGTAGGGAATGTTGTGTACAAACACGACAATCAAGGCTCCGATAGACAGCAGGATGGTATGCTGGGTGATGGGGCCCCAGTGGTCGCCGCTTTTATAGGTCAGTGTAGAAGCGGCGGAGAATACCTCGGTGATGGAGATGAGACAGAGTACCAGGAAGATAATCCATATCACCTTGTCGCCTTTGAATATGCTTTTCAGTAAATCCACTTTATTCAGAATTTAGATGTTCTACTTTTCGTTTTTTAGAAGGACCGTATGCTTCTGTCCTTCCCTTATAAGGCCCGTACGCAGGCTTTGAACTGGTCGCCTCGGTCTTCGTAACTCTTGAACAGGTCGAACGAAGCACAGCAGGGGCTCAGCAGAACGGTTTCTCCTTTC
This sequence comes from Mediterranea massiliensis, assembly GCF_900128475.1. Classification (GTDB taxonomy): domain Bacteria; phylum Bacteroidota; class Bacteroidia; order Bacteroidales; family Bacteroidaceae; genus Bacteroides; species Bacteroides massiliensis_E. Next base: position 726,586 of record NZ_LT635839.1, read on the forward strand.
TTGGCCAGATGGAAAGCGGCGTCTACGGCATCCTTCATGCCTGTCTGTACGTCGGCTACCGGTAGTCCCAGACGATCGAAAAACTCATGCAGTTTTTCATTGTGAAGTCCCAGATAGACCAATGCCGAGCATTTTTCTCGTACCAGTTCCTCTATCTCTTTGTAGTCATTGCCCTTGTCCTTGCCTCCCAGAATCAGTACGGTTTTGGTGGTCATGCTTTGCAGGGCATACCAGCAAGAGTTGACGTTGGTGGCCTTGGAATCGTTGATGAAGTGGACGCCCCGTACGGTAGCTACCTTTTCCAGCCGGTGGGGAACTCCCTGGAAATCGGACAAGGCCTTGCGGATGTCTTCATTCTTCACACCGGCCAGGTTGGCCGAAATGCCGGCGGCCAGTGAGTTGTACAGGTTGTGTGTGCCGTGCAGAGCCAGTTCTTCCTGTTCCATGTTGAAGGCGATGGGGGTGTTGATTTCCACTTCACCGTCTTCCACATAGGCGATAGCACCGTCTTCCTTGACGGCAGAGAAGGGGTAGAGGTGAGCCTTCAAACCGTGTTTGGCCAGTTCACGTCGGATGATGGGGTCATCGTTCCAATAAATGAACGCATCGTCTTCAGTCTGGTTCTGGGTGATACGGAACTTGGCGTCTACATAGTTCTGCATGCAGTAGTCGTAGCGGTCCAGATGGTCGGGCGTGATGTTCATTAGCACGGCGATGTTGGCACGGAACTTATACATGTTGTCCAGCTGGAAGCTGCTCAGTTCGATGACGTAATAGTCGTGTTGTTCGGTGGCTACCTGGAGAGCCAGGCTGTTACCGATGTTGCCGGCCAGTCCGACGTTCATGCCTGCGCTTTTGAAGATGTGGTAGATCAGTGATGTGGTCGTTGTCTTACCGTTCGATCCGGTGATACAGATCATTTTGGCCTTTGTATAGCGTCCGGCAAATTCTATTTCGGAAATGATGGGTGTTCCTTGTTCCTTCAGCTTCAGTACCAGGGGAGCATTGTTGGGGATGCCAGGGCTCTTGATGACTTCATCAGCATTCAGAATCTTTTCTTCCGTATGTCCTCCCTCTTCCCAGGGAATGTCATACTTGTTCAACAGTTCTTTGTACTTGTCCTTGATGGCACCCATGTCTGAAACAAAAGTGTCGAAACCTTTCACTTTTGCCAGCACGGCAGCACCTGCGCCGCTTTCGCCGGCTCCTAAAACTACAATTCTGTTCATATCTAAAGTTATCTGATCTTCAATGTTATAATGGTAATGGCTGCCAGAATGATGGTCACAATCCAAAAGCGGACGGTAATCTTCGATTCGTGGAACAACTGTTCGGGTTTGGTGAACACGACCTTGCACCCCGGCTCAATCAGGTTCATGCCTGTGCGGAAGTGGTCGTGTATCGGGGTCCGTTTGAACAGGCGCTGCTTGACGCCTTTTCGTTTGCCGGCCTTGTAGTACACCCGTTGCAGGATGACGGACAGGTTCTCTACCAGGAAGATGCCGCAGAGGATCGGTATCAGCAGTTCCTTGTGGATGATGATGGCAAAGACGGCGATGATTCCTCCGATGGTCAGGCTGCCCGTATCGCCCATGAATACTTGGGCCGGATAGGCGTTGTACCACAGGAAACCGATGAGGGCACCGATAAAGGCGCAGACAAAGATAACCAGCTCTTCAGAACCTGGAATGTACATGATGTTCAGGTAGCCGGCATACTCGATGTGACTCGACACATAGGCCAGGATGCCCAACGTCAGTCCGATGATGGCTGAGTTGCCTGCCGCCATGCCGTCCATGCCGTCGTTCAGGTTGGCACCGTTGCTCACGGCCGTAACCACGAAGATGGTAACGATGACGAACAAGATCCATCCGGCCGTCTGTGCATGGTCACCCAGAAAGCCCATGATGTCGGCATAGTCCAGGTTGTTGCTTTTGAAGAAGGGGATGGTCGTTTGCGTCGCCTTGATTTCCTTGGCGGCATGTACCACTTCAATCTGTCCGTCGGGCTGTTCCACCTCGATGTTCTCGCGGATGACAACCTGCGGACTGAGGTAAAGGGTCAGTCCTACAATCAGTCCCAGTCCCACCTGCCCGATAATCTTGAACTTGCCGTGCAGACCTTCCTTGTCTTTCTTGAATATCTTGATGTAGTCGTCGGCAAAGCCCAGCGAACCCAGCCACACGGTGGTGACGAGCATCAGTATCATGTAGATATTCCCCAGCTTGCCCAGCAGCAGACAGGGAATGAGGGTGGCAAAGATGATGATGATGCCTCCCATGCTGGGAACGCCTACCTTGTTTACTCCGAACGGGTCGATGCTGGCATCGCGTTGGGTTTCGGTAATCTGTTTCCGTTTCAGTAGATGGATGAATTTGTCACCCCAGATTGTGGAAATCAGCAGGGCCAGGATGATGGCCATCAAGGCGCGGAACGACGTATAGCCGAACATACCCGCACCCGGGAAGTCATACTGGTCAAGCCAATGGAACAAATAGTATAACATAGCAATGAATCGTTTACAATATACAATGAATGGTTGTTGCTCAGTTCATAATCTTCAGGAGTTCTTCCTTGTCGTCAAAGTGATGTTTTACTCCTTTGATTTCCTGATAGTTTTCGTGTCCCTTGCCAGCTACCAGCACGACATCGCCCGGCTGTGCCAGCAGACAGGCCGTCTTGATGGCTTCGCGGCGGTCCACGATGCTGATGGTCTTCTGCAGGTCGTTCTGGTCGAGTCCGGTCAGCATGTCGTTGATGATGTCCTGCGGCTCTTCAAAGCGCGGGTTGTCGCTGGTGATGATGACACGGTCGCTCAAGCGGGCGGCCTCCTTGGCCATCATGGGGCGCTTGCCTTTGTCACGGTTACCGCCGGCACCTACCACAGTGATGACTTTCCCTTTACCTTCCAATACGCCGTGAATGGCGTTCAGTACGTTGACCAGCGCATCGGGAGTATGGGCGTAGTCGACGATGGCTGTGAATGCTTTGCTCGGCGAGCGAACGGCATCGAAGCGTCCGGCTACCGGATGTAGGGTGCTCAGTGCCACCAGTACGTCTTCCTCTTTCTTGCCCAACAGGACGGCGGCGCCGAATACGGCCAGCAGGTTGGAGGCATTGAAGCGTCCGATGAACTGGACGGCCACCTCGTGGTTGTTGAACTCAAGCAACATGCCTTCGAAGTGTGATTCCAATACCCGTCCCTTGAAGTCGCTCAGGCTGCGGAGCGAGTAAGTGTATACGTGCGAACGGGTGTTCTGCGTCATCACCAGTCCGTTCTTGTCGTCCAGGTTGGTCAGGCTGAAAGCATCCTTAGGCATGTCGTCGAAGAATTTCTTCTTGGCCTTCAGGTAGTTTTCCACCGTCTTGTGATAGTCCAGGTGGTCGCGCGTCAGGTTGGTAAAGATGCCACCGGCAAAGCGCAGGCCGCTGATGCGTTTCTGGGCGATGGAGTGCGAGCTGACTTCCATGAAGGCATACTTGCATCCGGCATCGGCCATCTGTCCCAACAGACGGTTCAGGGTGATGGGGTCTGGCGTAGTATGTTCGGTCGGTATCGGCTGGTCATCGATGTAGTTGCATACGGTTGATATCAGTCCTACCTTGTAGCCGAAGTAGCGGAACACATTATATAATAAGGTGGCGATGGTTGTCTTGCCATTGGTGCCGGTGACGCCTACCAGTTCCATTTTGGAAGTGGGGTCGCCATAGAAGGTGGTTGCCACCTTGCCTACGGCATCTTCGCTGTCCTTGACCTGTATGTAGGTTACGTCGGGATTGGTTTGCTCCGGCATCTCCTCACAGAGGATGGCTACTGCTCCTCTTTCGATGGCGGCGGGAATGTAGGCGTGCCCGTCGGTCTGCGTGCCACGCATGGCCATGAACAGGTGACCGGTTTCCACCAGTCGTGAGTCGATGTTTACTCCAGTTATCTCGATGTCAGTACTGCCGGTCACTTTTACCGGCTGTATGGCTTTCAACAATTCGTTCAGTTTCATATATCTATCGTTATAATGGATTATGGAGGAGGAACCCGTGTTGGGCTTCTTCCTCTTTTCATTCGTTGTTCCTTATTGTTTCAGTTGCAGACTAATGGTTTGTCCTTTCACTATCCTGCTTCCGCCGGCTATCGACTGGTTTTTCACTTTGCCGATGCCATAAACCTGTACGCGCAATCCCTTGCTTTCCAACAGATAGACTGCATCTTTGGCTCCCATCCCGATGACGTTGGGCACCTGTCCCGATTTCTCGCTTTCGGTTTGCAGGATGACGGCGTTGGGCGACTGCTGGGCATGTCCCCAGGTGGTGCGGCCATCCGCCAGCTTGAAGTCCTTCTGTACAGGGACCTTCAGACCTTCCAGCACGCGGAGCGTTTCGTTCAGGTTGCCGGCCTTGACGGAGGGAATGACGTTGGTGGTGCTGTCTATGGCATTGCTCAGGTCGAAGTGCAGGTTCTTGGCATACACTCTTTCCGCAATCTTGCCGAATACGCTTCCTGCCATGCCACCACCCGAGGCGATGCCTTTGTTGATCTGGATGGAAACGATGCAACTGTATCGTGGTTGCTCCGAGGGGAAGTATCCGCAGAAGCTGACCAGGTGGTTGCGGACGCCGCCTTTATAGCCTTCTGCCCCCTGCGAAATCTGTGCCGTACCAGTCTTTCCCGATACGTGGAACTGGCTGCTGCCGGCCGGTTTGGCCAATCCGTGGCTGACGACGTTCTGCAGGATGGTTCGTATCTGGTCCAGGGTATGGTCCGAACAAATCTTGGAATTGATGACTTCGACCGGATATTCTTCCACCGTCTCACCGTCCTTTACGGCCTTGGTCACGAAACGGGGCCGCACCATGGTGCCGTTGTTGGCAATGGCGTTGTAGAAGGTCAGGATGTTGATGGGCGGTATCTGCACTTCGTAGCCGATACTCATCCATGGCAGGGTAGTCTTGGCGAAATACTTTTCTTTCGGCCCTTTGATATTTGGGATACCTTCGCCAGGTATCTGCAGATGCAGCGGCTGGTCGATGCTCATACGCTTCAAGCCGTCCACAAACTTCTGCGGGTCGTCCTTGTAGAACTGGTCGATGATGCTCGACACACCGATGTTGGACGACACTTCCATGATGCGGTTCACGTCGATGACACCGTAGCCGCCCTTGTACCAGTTATGGTCGCGCATGGCCTGTCCGTACATCATCTTGATGCCGTTGCCCGTGTCGACGGTATAGTCGGGTGTAATCTTTCCATCCTCCAGTGCCACCATGATGGAGGCAGTCTTGAAGGTGGAGCCGGGCTCCTGCAGGTTGCTGATGGCCAGGTTGCGCATCTCGTAATAGTTGCCGTCCTGTCCGCGGGTCATGTTGACGATGGCCTTGACGTCGCCCGTAGGTACGTCCATCAGGATGGCTACGCCCGACACGGCTTCCAGCTCCTTCAGCTTGTCTACCAATGCCTTTTCGCAGATGTCCTGCATGTCCACGTCGATGGTGGTGATGATGTCGCATCCGTCCACGGGCGGGCGGTCTACGATGTTCAGGTACTTGTTCATCACCTTCTGGCGGTGGGTGATGCCGTCGCGTCCCTTCAGCAGGGAGTCGAAGGCCAGTTCGATGCCGTTCTTGGCTCCTTGGGCCGTATCAGCATAGAGGTCGCCCAGCGTACGTGCGGCCAGTGAGCCAAACGGCTTCTTACGCTGGTTGTAGGCCAGTTCGTGGAAGCCTCCCTTGTACTTGTTCAGATTGAACACTGGCAGGCGTTTTGCTTCCTTGTACTGGATGTATGAGATTCGTTTGGGGTAGATCAGGTAGTTGCGGCTTCCCTTCTTGCGGCCCTTCAGCAGATGGGCCTTGAACTGGGCGGCGCTCCGGTCGGGGAAGATTTTGTGCAGGCCTTCGCAGATTTCTGTCAGGTGGTTCATCAGCATGGTGTCCTTCTGGTGTCCGCCGGCCTTGAAGTCCATGTAGATGCGGTATTCGGGCAGGGAACTGGCCATCAACTTGCCGTCGGCCGAGAGGATGTTGCCGCGGTTGGGCTTGACGGGCACACCTTCTCGTACGAAGCGGTCGGCCACGTCTTTCCAGTAGCCTTGCTCGGCAAACATGATGAAGCCGGCCTTGACTACCACCGCTATCCCCATCAGCGACATCAGCAGCACGACGAAGAAGTAGCGGGTCATTATGTTTTTTTTGTTTACAGCCATGGTTGTTTGTTCCGTTTTGTGGTTTTACTTGATCAGATAGGGAGGGGTGGTTGCCGTTTGCAGATCACTCTCGCGGGTGGAGATGTACTCCTCGATGCGCGACTGGCGGCTGCGCTCCATCAGTTCGGAGCTACGGGTCAGCGCGTCGTACTTGATGTCGGTCAGTTCCTTCTTCAGCCGGTCAATCTCTATCATCTGCTGCTGGCAGGCGTAGCGGTTGTGGATGTAGAAGATGATGAGCACCATGACCAGTACCAGCAGTTTGGTCTGCCGGCGGAAGAAGTCGGTGGCCAGGATGTCTCCTCCCACGATGCTCCTCCAGGATGCGTGCTTGCTTTTCTTTTCCGGTTGCGCGATGTTTTCTTGTCTGCTTTCCATTGCCATGTCTCCTTTATCTCATCGTTTTTCTGCTATTCTCAGTTTGGCGCTCCGCGAGCGGGGGTTGCGGGCCACCTCTTCTTCGTCGGGCACAATCACTTTGTTGTTTACGAGGCGGAAGGGTGTCTGTACGTTGCCGTAGAAATCCTTCTCCGCCTTGCCTTCCACGTTGCCCGTCTTCATGATGTTCTTCACCATGCGGTCTTCCAGCGAGTGATAGGTGATGACGACCAGTCGTCCGCCCGGGCGCAGGGCTTCGGTGGCGGCATAGAGCATCTCCTTCAGGGCTTCCATCTCCTGGTTCACCTCGATGCGCAGGGCCTGGAAGACCTTGGCCAGTTCCTTCTTCTCGCGCTCGCGGCCGAAGAGGGGCTTCACGAGTTCGAGAAAGTCGCCGATGGTGTCAATCTTCTGCGTATTGCGCGCCTTGACCAGCAGGGCGGCCAGCTTGCGGCTGTTCTTCAGTTCGCCGTAGAGGTAGAACACGTCGGCCAGGCGTTCTTCGTCGTAGGTGTTTACCACGTCGGCCGCGGTGAGGCCTGCGCGTTTGTTCATGCGCATGTCCAGCCGGCCGTCGAAGCGGAAGGAGAAGCCCCGCTCGCTGTCGTCGAAGTGGTGGGACGACACGCCCAAGTCGGCCAGGACGGCATCCACCTGCTCCACGCCGTAGTAGCGCAGGAAATTGTGCAGGTAGCGGAAGTTGCTCCGCACGAAGGTGAAGTGCGGGTCGGCCACGATGTTGCGTTCGGCGTCCTCGTCCTGGTCGAAGCTCAGCAGTCGTCCGCCGTCGCCCAGTCGGGACAGGATTTCGCGCGAGTGTCCTCCTCCGCCGAAGGTCACGTCGACGTACGTTCCGTCCGGGCGGATGTTCATGCCGTCTACGCTGGGTTTCAGCAGCACGGGGATGTGGTATGTCGGTTCTTTTTCTGCCATTTGCACCTTAGTAATATAAAACGGCTGTAAAAGTACACATTTCTCCACAATTATGGGCAAGGTTTTCACTAAAATCAATGAACAAGTTTTCAACAACCTTAAATCCTTTGTTTGCAGAGGGTTCTGCCTGCTTGTGCGAATGATACTTTAAGTGAAAACAGCGTTTACGGAGGAAGTATGGGCTTCTGTGTCGGAAACGGTGGAAAACATTGCTTCTTCTGATGCAAAACATTGCTTTCTTTGCAGGAAAACATTGCTTTCTTTGTTGTAGAACATTCGGTCTTTTTCCGTCAGAGAATGATTGTTTTCGTTTGATATGTAGCCTGTCGGCGGAGGGCTCTGGCGTTGGCTTGATAAAACAAAAAAGACAGGCTTCGGGTGGAGCCTGTCTTTTCATTTGCACAACTAAAAATATACGCAGTCTTTTCGGGCGAAAAGACGCTTGCACCTTACTGGTTAGGGAGGGTTATACGAAGTCTTTCAGTTCGCGTTGCAGCTTCTGGCGCGTGAAGAAGATGCGGCTCTTCACGGTACCCAAGGGAAGGCCCAGCTTTTCGGCAATCTCGCGGTACTTGAAACCAGCCACATGCATGGAGAACGGTATGCGATATTCTTTGGGCAGCGCGTTGACGATGCGGTGCATCTCTTTCAGATCGTAGGCCGTTTCGGTGCTGTCGGCGTAGCTTTCGCTCGGCGTGTTCAGGTGATACTGGTTGTCCGTCTGGTCAACGAAGGTCTGGTCGCGCATCATCTTGCGGTAGTTGTTGATGAAGATGTTGCGCATGATGGTGTAGACCCATCCTTTGAAGTTGGTTTCGGGGGTATATTTGTCTTCGTTGTCGAGAGCTTTCAAGGAAGTTTCCTGAAGAAGGTCGTTTGCGTCTTCGTGGTCGGCGGTGAGCTTGTAGGCAAAACGAAGCAAGTCGTCCTGCATTCCCACCAAGGCTTTTGTAAATGTTGCACTGTTCATATCATACATGCGTGTTAAAGGGTTAGTTGTCGTATTTTGATTTCGACGTTGCAATGATACGGACAATCTGCCGGTAGGGTCGCCGGAAAACAAGCAATAATAGGGGGAAAATCTGTTTATTGATAGCTTTCGGGTGTCTTTTGTCAGTTTTCGGGTGTATTTTCTGTCAAAGTCTTGCAGATAATTAAAAAGAAGCGTTAATTTTGCGCAGTATTTTATCTGGATAAAGAATGGCAGAAGACTCTTTGTTTTTGATCGACATCGACCGCATTCTTCGGGAAAAGGCTCCGAAGCAGTCGAAGTACGTGCCCCGTTTCGTCGTTTCGTATCTGAAGCACATTGTGCATCAGGACGAGCTGAACGTCTTTCTGCGTGAATCGAAGGACAAGGTCGGCGTTGACTTTCTGGAGGCCTGCCTGGAGTTTCTGGACGACAAGATTGAAGTGAAAGGACGGGAGAACCTGCCGGAAGGCAAGTTGTGTACGTTTGTCTCCAACCATCCGCTGGGCGGGCAGGACGGCATTGCCTTGGGTTATGTGCTGGGCAGGCACTACAACGGCAAGGTGAAATACCTGGTAAACGACCTGCTGATGAACCTGCACGGCTTGGCTCCCCTCTGCATTCCCATTAACAAGACCGGTCGTCAGGCCAAGGACTTCCCGAAGCTGGTGGAAGCAGGCTTTGCGTCAGATAACCAGCTCATCATGTTTCCGGCCGGCCTTTGCTCGCGCCGTCAGAAGGGCGGGGTGATTGCCGATCTGGACTGGAAGAAGGCATTCATCGTAAAGAGTGTGGAACATCAGCGCGATGTGGTCCCCATTCATTTCGAGGGACGTAATTCCAATTTCTTTTATAATCTGGCCAATCTGTGTAAATTTTTAGGTATCAAGTTCAACATCGCCATGCTGTACCTGGCGGACGAGATGCTGAAGAACCGTCACAAGACTTTTACCGTCACCATCGGAAAACCCATTCCGTGGCAGACGTTCGACAAGTCGAAGACGCCCGTACAGTGGGCACAGTACGTCAAGGATATCGTATATAAGTTGTAAGGACATTGAGTTTATAGAAAAATAGGTAATGAGTATGGAAGAGATTATTGCACCGGTAGACAAGGCGTTGCTGAAAGCGGAGCTGACAGAAGACAAGCGTCTGCGCATGACCAACCGCAGTCACAACCAGATATACATTGTCACCGCACAGGATGCACCGAACACGATGAGGGAAATCGGCCGTTTGCGCGAGATAGCCTTCAGGGCAGCCGGTGGCGGAACGGGCATGTCGATGGACATTGATGAGTATGACACGATGGAGAATCCCTACAAGCAGTTGATTGTGTGGAATCCGGAAGCGGAGGAAATACTGGGGGGGTATCGGTATATATTGGGCACGGACGTGAGGTTCGACGAGAAGGGAGCTCCCATTTTGGCCACCTCGCACATGTTCCACTTCTCCGAGAAGTTCCTTAAGGAGTATCTGCCCACAACCATTGAATTGGGACGTTCGTTCGTCACGTTGGAATATCAGTCCACCCGTGCCGACAGCAAGGGGCTTTTTGCGCTGGACAATCTGTGGGACGGCCTGGGCGCCTTGACCGTAGTGATGCCCAATGTGAAGTACTTCTTCGGCAAGGTGACCATGTATCCCAGCTATCACCGTCTGAGTCGTGACATGATACTCTATTTCCTGCACAAGCATTTTGCTGACAAGGAGGGGCTGGTTGTGCCGATAGAGCCGCTTCACTTGGATACCGACGAGAAGCAGTTGGCCGCCTTGTTCTGCAAGGATTCATTCAAGGACGATTACAAGATACTGAATGCTGAGATACGCAAGGTGGGCTATAACATTCCTCCCTTGGTCAATGCTTACATGAGCCTGAGCCCTACGATGCGCATGTTCGGCACGGCCATCAACTACGAGTTTGGTGATGTGGAGGAAACTGGTATCCTGATTGCCGTCGACGAAATCCTGGCTGAGAAGCGCATCCGCCACATCCAGTCGTTCGTCGAGAACGAACAGGATGTCAGCCGCTTTGTGTTCAATAAGAAGGCTTAAGTCTGATCGGAACGAGGTTGTTCGTTGATCTTGCGTCCGTCAGCTGATTTCAGGTAGGCTGTTGCCGTTGATTTTCCGATAAAGGTCGAGGGCGAAGACGTCAGTCATGCCTGAGATATAATCCAATACCGCCTGTATTCTTTCATAGAATACGGGCGATTTTATTTTGTACTGATTGGACACGCGATTGATGAGCAGCTTGGAGTAAGCCTTCTCGGGTGAGCAAACAGCCTCGGTCATCAGTTCCAGCAGGGTACCGATGATGCGGAAACCGGCCAGCTCGATGTCGAGCACGTCGCGTGAACGATAGATTTTCTCTTGCGACACTTCGGAACAGTGTCGGTAGGCCGAGGCGGGCAGGGGGCTGATGTGTCTGATGAGCGGACCTTCGAACGTACCAGCTAAAATCTGCTCTTCGTGGTCCAGGAAGGCCTGTGTGCATTCGCGTATCAACAGTCCGATGACGCTGGAGCGCAGGTAGGCAATCTGCTCGTTGACATCGCTCACAATTTTCAGTGTTTCTTCCCGATGGGCTTTGCGAGCGTCGTCAAAGTAAGACAGAAGCAAGTCCTTGGTTTCGTCGGTCGTCAGTATCTTCAGCTTGTGTGCATCTTCGATGTCCATCATTTGGTAGCAGATGTCATCAGCTGCTTCCACGAGGTAGACCAGTGGATGGCGGGCATATTTCAGCGGTTGCTCGTTCAGTTTCGTCATTCCCAGTTCTTCGGCAATGCGGCGGAAGCTTTCTTCCTCACTGGCAAAGAATCCGAATTTCGATTTCCGCCCGGCCAGGCTCGATGAAAAGGGGTATTTTACGATACTGGCCAGGGTAGAGTAGGTCAGTACGAATCCACCTGGACGCCGTCCTTCAAACTGATGGGTTAGCAGGCGGAAGGCATTGGCGTTGCCTTCAAAGTGAGTGAAGTCTTCCCATTGGTTTTCGCTGAGTTGTTCCTTCAGGGCAAGTCCTTTACCTTCGGAAAAGAAGGTCGAGATGGCCCTTTCGCCCGAATGACCGAAGGGTGGATTGCCCAGATCATGGGCCAGGCAGGCAGCTGAAACAATGGCGCCGATTTCAGGCAGGAAACTGTGTTGCAGCTCGGGCTGACGGACCAGGATGCCTTTTGCCACGTCGTTGCCCAACGATCGTCCCACGCACGACACCTCCAGACTATGCGTCAGTCGGTTGTGCACAAATATGCTGCCTGGCAGCGGAAATACTTGTGTCTTGTTCTGAAGGCGGCGGAAGGGAGCCGAAAAGACCAGCCGGTCGTAGTCGCGTTGGAATTCAGAGCGGTTTTCGTGGCGTTCCTGATGGAATTCTTCCAGTCCGAAACGCTTGGCTGACAGGAGGGTGTTCCAGTTCATCATGGGTGTATGTGGGCTTGGCGTTTGATAAAATACAAATCCGGTTACTATTATTTAACTGCAAATGTATGACTATTTGCTTCAAAATCCGTACTTTCGCCCGTTAAATAAGTACATAAAATTAGTTAGACGATACCGAATATGCTGAAAGTTCAGATAATCAACCGTTCGAAGCATCCGCTTCCAGCCTATGCCACTCCTTTGTCGGCGGGCATGGACTTGCGTGCCAACTTGTCCGAACCCTTGACACTTGCCCCTATGCAGCGCTGTCTGGTACCCACCGGACTGTACATTGCCTTGCCTCCCGGATTCGAGGCACAGGTGCGTCCCCGCAGTGGTTTGGCCTTGAAGAAAGGAGTGACGGTACTCAACTCTCCAGGTACAATCGATGCTGATTACCGCGGGGAAATCTGCATTATTCTGATTAACTTGTCTGACGAACCGTTTGTCATCGAAGACGGCGAACGCATTGCCCAGATGGTAGTTGCCCGACACGAACAGGCAGCCTGGGAAGAGGTGGAGGTGCTGGATGAAACTCGGCGCGGTACCGGTGGCTTCGGACATACCGGTGTATGAAGTCTGTGAATGGAAAAACGAATGAAGCGAGTGATGAAACATAAACTGAATAGATGGCTGGGAGTACTGCTCTCGGTGTGCCTGCTGGTTTCGTGCGGGATGGTTCGTAAAGGAAACGGAGCGGGAATGTCGGCAGATGCCGCAATGGCTATTCCTGCCGATACCTTGGCGCCGGCTCTCCAGCGCAAGTACGATTATTTCTTCCTGGAAGCTGTGCGGATGAAGACTTTGCAGAAGTATGATGCAGCTTTCGACTTGCTGCAATATTGCCTGCGTATCCGCCCCAATGCTCCTTCGGCCTTGTTCGAATTGTCCCAGTACTACATGGCTCTGAAGCAGGAAAAGCAGGCGGTAGCTTCGTTGGAAAAGGCTGTGCACTATGCTCCTGACAATTATTGGTATGCGCAGGGACTGGTAAACTTATATCAGCAGCAGAAAGAAACGGATAAGGCTGTCAACTTGTTGGAGGATATGGCGGTACGCTTCCCCGACAAGCTGGATCCTGTATACAATCTGCTGGACATCTATAATCGCCAGCAGAAGTACGATCGGGTACTGGCACTTCTGAACCGGCTCGAAGAAAAGCTGGGCAAGAGCGAACAGATCAGTATGGAGAAGTTCCGTATCTATTTGCAGCAGGAAGACCGTAAGAACGCCTTCCGTGAAATGGAAAGCCTGGTGGCCGAGTATCCAAACGAACTCCGTTATCAGGTAGTACTTGGCGATGTCTATCTGGAAAATGGTAAGACAGAGGAGGCCCATGCGCTCTATCAGAAGGTGTTGGCCGAAGAACCTGATAATGCGATGGCACTCTATTCCATGGCTTCCTATTACGAGGAGACTGGGCAGAAGGAACTCTACGACCAGCAGCTGGACACCATCCTCCTGAACAAGAAAGTGGAACCGGTGACCAAACTGAACGTAATGCGCAGGTTGATTGTGCAGAACGAACAGGCTGGTAAAGACAGCACACGTATCATCACTTTGTTCGACCGCATCATGGAGCAGGATACCGATGATGCCAACATGCCGATGCTTTATGCCCAATACCTTCTTTCCAAGGGGATGAACAAGCAGTCGGTGCCGGTGCTCAACAAGGTACTCGACATCGATCCGACCAATACGGCTGCCCGCATGACACTGTTGGGTGAAGCGGTGCGGGGAGAAGATTATAAGGAAATCATCCGGTTGTGCGAGGCGGGCGTAGAGTCCAATCCGGACATGCTGGAGTTCTATTTCTATCTGGCAATTGCCTATAATCAGGCTGAACGTACGGACGATGTACTCGAAATATCCCGCAAGGCATTGACGCATGTCACCAAGAACAGTCCGAAGGAGGTAGTGTCAGACTTCTATGCCATCATCGGTGATGCCTGGCACATGAAGAAGCGGAACGAGGAGGCCTATGCCGCCTATGATTCGGCTTTGGTCTACAATCCGAACAACATTGGCGCGCTGAACAATTATGCCTATTATCTTTCCTTGGAACGAAAGAATTTGGATAAGGCAGAGGAAATGAGTTACAAGACGGTAAAAGCTGAACCGCAGAACGCCACCTATTTGGATACCTATGCTTGGATCTTGTTTGAGAAAGGCAATTATGCCCAGGCCCGTCTGTATATCGACCAGGCCATGAAGAGCGACGAAGAAAAAAGTGCGGAAGTGGTGGAGCATTGCGGTGACATCTATTACATGGCGGGTGAAGTGGAGGATGCCGTGAAGTACTGGCAGCAGGCGCTCGACATGGGCAGTGATTCGAAAACCTTGAAACAGAAGATAAAGTTGCGGAAGTACATCCGTGAACCGGAACAAAAGACTGAATGATGATGAAAACTATAAAGATATTCTGTTGTCGGCCATTGGTCCGTTTGATGTGGCTCATGGCTTTGTTAATAGGTCTGGCAGGTTGTAAGACCTCTCGTCAGGCAGAGGGAACCAAGGGAGAAACCGGTTTCCTTTCGTCCAAGGTCGTTCTGACGGTACCTTCCAAGGATGCCGTACTGACGGTCAACGGCACGATGAAGCTGAAGGCGGGTGAACGTATGCAGCTCTCCTTCCTCATGCCTATTTTGCGCTCGGAGGTAGCTCGTATTGATGTTACTCCTGAGGAAGTGATTCTGGTGGATCGCATGGGCAAGCGTTATGTACAAGCTTCCCGCCAGGAGCTGAAAGGTATACTTCCCAAGAAGGCCACTTTCCAGCACTTGGAAAAATTATTGTATGCAGCTTCACGTCCGGGCGGAAAGAATACGTTGACTGGTAGCGAACTGGGCATTCCTTCGCTGGAAAAGGGGAAGATTGAGCTTACGGACTTTTCTACGAAGCCCTTCAATTTGACGCCGACGCAGCTTTCTTCACGTTACCAGCGGGTAGAATTGTACGAAATCCTTGAATTGCTGATGAGCCTATGAAGCGGTTCTTGTGTGTGTTGGCGGGTTGCCTCTGTCTGCTGTTGCCGTTGATGGCTCAGTCTAACAAGCTGATAAAGGAGCTGGAAAGCAGACGTGGTGCCTTGCAGAAGCAGATTGCTGAGTCGGAAAGCCTTTTGAAGTCAACGCAAAAAAATGTCGGCAGCCAGTTGAAAGGCCTGGCGGCATTGACGGGGCAGATTGAAGAGCGTAAACGCTATATTCTGTCCATCAATCACGATGTGGAGCTCATCAATCAGGAACTGACTTCCCTGCAACGCCAGCTCAATCGATTGCAACAGGAACTGAAGGACAAGAAGGGGAAATATGCCGCTTCGGTCAATTACCTTTACCGCAACCACACGATTCAGGACAAGTTGTTGTTCATCTTTTCAGCTTCTACTCTGGAACAGACCTATCGGCGTCTGCGTTACGTGCGCGAATACGCTTCCTACCAGCGTATGCAAGGGGAAGAAATCCTGAAGAAACAGACACAGATCAGCAACAAGCGGGCTGAGCTGACACAGGCACGCAAGGCCAAGGAAGATTTGTTGAAGGAACGAGAGGATGAAAAGACCCGTCTGGAACAACAGGAAAAGGAACAGAAGGCGCTGGTGAACAACTTGCGCAAGAAACAGCGTAGCCTGCAGAGTGAGATCAGCAAGAAACGGAAAGAGGCCAATCAACTGAATGCCCGTATCGACCGCCTGATTGCTGAAGAGATAGAGAAGGCTCGCAAACGGGCCGAAGAGGAAGCCCGGCGGGAGGCGGCAGCCCGCAAGAAGGCCGGAGGCAAGAGCGAAGCAGCGTCATCAGACCGTCCGAAGGCTGCACCGTTGGAAACGTATACGATGAACAAGGCCGACCGACAGCTGTCTGGTACTTTTGCCAATAACCGGGGAAAGCTTCCTGTACCCGTTACTGGTCCTTATATCATTACCAGTCATTACGGCGAATATACCGTACCCGGACTGCGGGGTGTGAAGCTCGACAACAAGGGTATCGACATACAGGCCAAGCCGGGTGCGCAGGCCCGGGCTGTCTTCAATGGTAAGGTGGCTGCCGTGTTCCAGCTGAACGGCCTGTTCAATATCCTGGTACGTCACGGTGCCTATATCTCCGTTTATTGCAACCTGTCTTCGGCTTCGGTCAAGGCTGATGATGTCGTAAAGACAGGGCAGACACTGGGATCTATCTTCTCCGACGGGGCAGACGGCGGGCGCACGGTGCTTCACTTCCAGCTGCGCAGGGAAAAGGAGAAGCTCAACCCTGAACCGTGGCTCAACCGGTGACGTTACAGCTCTGCTCCGTCCAGCAATTCCAGATACAGTCCGATGGCCTCTTCAATTTCCTTGACGAAGATGAATTCGTCTGCCGTGTGCGAGCGGGCACTCTTGCCGGGCCCCATCTTCATGGAGGGGAAGGGCATCAGGGCCTGGTCGGAGAGGGTGGGTGAGCCGAAAGGAGTACGGCCCATGGCAACGGCACGCTGTACCAACGGATGCTCGGGAGATACGTGCGACGAGCTCAGACGGAACGAACGGGCCTGCGGCTGGCAATGGATGTTTTTCTTGATTTCTTCAAACAGTTCTTCATTGGTATAGCACTCGTTGCTGCGGATATCAACCACGAATGTGCAGCGGTCGGGGATGACGTTGTGTTGCGTGCCGGCATTGATCATCGTCACGCTCATCTTCACGGGCCCCAGCAGAGGAGATACCTTTGGGAATTGATAGTCGCGAAACCAGGCGATGTCGTCCAACACTTTGTAGATGGCATTGTCGCCCTCGTTGCGGGCGGCATGGCCCGATCGCCCAGTCGCGGTAACGTCCAGTACCATTAGTCCCTTTTCGGCGATGGCGGGCTGCATCTCCGTCGGTTCACCCACAAGGGCGAAGGCGATGGGTGGCAGTTGGGGCAGGACGCTTTCGATACCTTCCTTTCCCGATACTTCTTCTTCGCACGAGGCCAGGTAGAGGAGGTTGTAATGTTGGGCGGTGCGGCACAGCGTGAGGAAGGCCTGCAGCAGGCTTACTACGCTGGCACCTGCGTCGTTGCTGCCCAGCCCGTAGAGCTTGCCGTTCGGTTCGAGCTGGGGCGTATAGGGATCCTTGCGCCAACCTTGTACGGGCTTTACGGTATCGATGTGCGAATTGAGCAGCAGGGTGGGACGCTTCAGGTCGAATCCGGGAGCGAGACACCATACATTATTACCTTTACGGCCGGTCTGCATGCCTTGCAGTTCGATGTATTGTTGCAGGCAGTCGGCTGCCTTTTCCTCGTCGCGGCTGACGGAGGGAATGCTGATCAGCGCTTTGAGCAGGCCGACAGCTTCAGCGGTCAGAGCGGGAATATCGTATTTCATGTCTTTCATTTTGTCTTTAGTCTGTTTCCGGTTGCAAACATACGGATAAATTCGGAACATTCTTCCGATTCCCTTGTTATTTCTTAGTGGGGCATTTTCACGGAACAATACGAAGAAAATGTTACAATTATTTGCTTTTTATGAATTAGTTTCAAATAAAACTAATAACTTTGCAACATATTAACCAAATCGCACAATCATGGTTTATCATCATTTATCTGTATTGGTTCACCGCCAGGCAGAGAAGTATGGAGAAAAAGTGGCCCTGAAATACAGGGACTATGGAACGCAACAATGGATTCCGATTACGTGGAACCGGTTTTCGCAGAACGTGCGTCAGGCTGCCAATGCGATGGTGGCGTTGGGCATTGCGGAGCAGGAAAACGTAGGCATTTTCTCACAGAACAAACCGGAATGCCTGTTTGTCGATTTTGCGGCGTTTGCCAATCGGGCGGTCACAATTCCCCTGTATGCCACCAGTTCGCCTGCCCAGGCCCAATATATTATCAATGATGCCCAGATTCGTTTCCTGTTTGTGGGAGAACAGTTTCAGTACGATGCGGCTTTCCGAGTGTTCGGGCTTTGCCAGTCGTTGCAACAGCTGATTATTTTCGACCGCAGCGTGGTGCGCGATCCCCGTGACATGACGTCCGTCTATTTCGATGAGTTCATGAAGCTGGGCGAGGGTTTGCCCTTCAACGAAGTGGTGGAGGCCCGCTCGGCACAGGCATCCCCTGACGATTTGGCCAACATCCTTTATACATCTGGTACGACGGGTGAACCCAAGGGAGTAATGCTCCATCATTCCAATTATCTGGAGGCTTTCCGTACCCATCAGATTCGGTTGCCCTTTATATCAGACCGTGACGTGTCATTGTGTTTCCTGCCGCTGACGCATGTGTTTGAACGGGGCTGGACGTATGTTTGCATTCAGCGTGGTGTGCAGATTTGCATCAACTTGCATCCGCAGGATGTACAGATGGCCATTAAGGAGGTGCGTCCGACGATGATGTGCAGTGTTCCTCGTTTTTGGGAGAAAGTCTATCAGGGCGTGCAGGAGCGCATTGCCCAGGAGTCGGGGATGCGGAAAGCCATGATTCTCGATGCCATCAAGGTGGGCCGGGAACACAACCTGCAATACGTGCGTCAGGGGAAGAATCCTCCCTTGATGTTGCATCTCAAGTATAAATTCTACGAAAAGACGGTCTATGCCTTGCTGAAGAAGACCATCGGTATTGAGAATGGCACGTTCTTTCCTACTGCTGGAGCAGCTGTGTCGGATGAAGTGTGTGAGTTTGTCCACTCGGTGGGCATCAACATGGTAGTGGGTTACGGACTGACAGAGTCTACCGCTACGGTTTCCTGCTTCCCGTCTGTGAATTATGTCATCGGCTCGGTGGGCGAAGTGATGCCCGACCTGGAGGTGAAGATCGGTGAAAATAACGAAATACTGCTCCGTGGCAAGACCATTACCAAGGGTTACTACAAGAAACCGGTATCGACGGCTGCTGCCATAGACAAGGACGGATGGTTCCATACGGGTGATGCCGGACGGCTGGAGGGACGTACCTTGTATCTGACCGAACGTATCAAGGACCTGTTCAAGACCTCGAACGGGAAATACATCTCTCCGCAGGCTTTGGAGACGCGTATGATTGTAGACCGCTACATCGACCAGATAGCTGTCATTGCCGACCAGCGGAAGTTTGTTTCGGCGCTCATTGTACCGGCTTATGACTTGGTGGAAAAGTATGCCCGCGAACAAGGCATTGTCTGCAAGGACCGTGCCGAGTTGCTGCAGCATCCTGCCATCGTGGCGTTCTACCGCGACCGCATTGATACCCTGCAACAGTCGTTTGCTCATTACGAGCAGATTAAGCGCTTCACGTTGCTGCCCGAACCTTTCAGTATGGAGCGTGGCGAGCTGACCAATACACTGAAACTGAAGCGGGCAGTCGTTGCCCAGAACTATAAGGAGGTTATCGATCGGATGTACGAAGAGTGAACATATGTTGATAGTTTGATTGGGTTATTGGATTTCTGAATAATATTTCATTCCTTTGTAACCCAATTAAAACTATGAACGCCATGAAGAGAGCTTTTCCTCTTTTATCCATATTCTTTCTGATGGCTGTGCTGTGCGGCTGCAACTCCGATGTCTTCATTGACTCGTGCGCCCCCGCGACAGACAACATGCAAGTGCCCGCCGATGGCTCGGCCTCCACCCTCCGCTTCGGCAGCGACAATTGGTACGTACGCGGCCTCTTTCTGGAAAAGAAAGATCAGTATGAAGAAATCCAGGGAGATATCTATGCCCCCGACGGCACCCAGCTCTATTTCGACGTCCCCTTCCACTTCAGTGACCTCGGGCTGGCGAAATACGTGGTCAGCTATCCGCAGTTTTCGCTCACACTGGAGCGTACAGGAGGAAAGAAACTGCGAATCTCGGACGCCGAAAACATCGGGCTGGAGTCGTGCCGGCTCTCCCTCGGTGTGGGCAACGAGTACGAATACCGCGAAGTGGAGCTGCTTCTCGAACCCTCACCCCGCTACCGGCTGGACAGTATCGTCTATTCGTTGGATTCCTGGTACTTGGAGCAAGACAGTGCGAGAACAGATCGGATGGTGATTTCTCCCACCAATCTTACGGACAATCCCTGGAAATATCCGCTTCATCCTTATGACAGTTTCCGGCAAAGTTTCACCTTCAGAGGTGGCGACGAGTGGCACCCCGGCATCGACCCGTCACTGTTCCAGATGTTCGGTACCGAGATGCCTGTCGTCCCCGTGCCCCGCCTGGACAAATACAATAGTCCTGCTTTGCTGGGCGACGAACTTCCGCTCTCGGGTGAAAACTATGAATTTCCCTTGTCCGACGAACTGTTGGCCGTGACAGATACCGTTGTCGTACCGCCCGGCAAGGCGGTAGAGTGCACCGTGAAGTGCTGGTTCCGTTATACCAGCGTTCCCTATAAGATTTATGCCAGTTGCCCGCAGACGGACCGCCGCCGCGTGCTGGAAGGCCGGGCCGACCTTTACACTCCGCAAAGCTATTCGCTGACAACTGCCGTACGCGATGTGAACATCAATAAATAATCTATTGACTCTTTCCATGAAGAAGACTATTCTTGCTCTCCTGACAGCTCTCTGCCTGCCGTTTGCCGGCGGCGTCGTTCGGGCCCAGTCTTTACAGCAATCGTCGGATACACTCCGCCACCGTCCGTTGCACAGCATTGGCTTTGACTTGCGCCCCAGCTATGTATTTCCCACCAGCAGTTTTTTTAGAGGTAACAATGCGGTGGGCGAACCCATCAACACGGCTCTTTCGGCTCATCTGAAATATGCCTTCCGCTTTTCGCCCGACTCCCGTTTGGGACGCTTGTATCCTTATGCCTATCAGGGCATCGGTGTGGCCTACAACACCTTCTTCAATTCGTCGGAAGTCGGGACACCTGTTGCGGTCTATGCTTTTCAGGGTTCGCGTATCGCAAAGCTGGCTCCGGGGCTGACGCTGGATTATGAGTGGAACTTCGGAGCCTCGTTTGGCTGGAAGCAGTATAATCCCGAAACCAATTATTATAATGATGTGGTGGGTTCGCGCATCAACGCCTACATCAATGCCGGCTTCTTCCTGAACTGGCAGGTGGCTCCGCAATGGAACTTGACGGCGGGTGTCGATCTGACCCACTACTCGAACGGTAATACAAACTATCCTAATTCGGGTGTCAATA
Source organism: Mediterranea massiliensis (assembly GCF_900128475.1). Lineage (GTDB taxonomy): Bacteria > Bacteroidota > Bacteroidia > Bacteroidales > Bacteroidaceae > Bacteroides > Bacteroides massiliensis_E. The sequence goes on from NZ_LT635839.1 coordinate 747,567, forward strand.
CGGTGGGAGCGCGCATCGGGCTGGTACGTACTTTCGGAGACAGTGCGGCGGAACCTGCGACGGCTTCTGTCGGAAGGGAAGAAGAGGCTTCGTCTGTGGCCGACCGCATCAGCTATGACGTGGTGCTCTATGGTTCTACCCGTCGCCGGGGACTTTTTCTGGACAACGGTGCCGAGCTGATTCCCGGATCGTTTGCCGTAGTCGGTCTGAACTTCAATCCCATGTATCGGGTCAACAAGTATTTCCGTGCCGGTGCGTCGCTCGACGCGCAATACGACGAGAGTGCCAATCTGAAGGCACATCATGTGGAGGGAACCAGCGGAGGCGACCTGAAATTCTATCGCCCGCCTTTCCGCGAGCAGTTTGCCGTAGGTCTGTCGCTCCGTGCTGAACTGAATATGCCCATCTTCTCGGTAAACGTAGGTTTCGGCCGGAACCTCATCCAGCAGGGCGAGGATACCCGCGGTTTCTATCAGGTCTTGGCGCTCAAGACCTTTGTCACGCCCCGCCTCTTCCTCCACGTGGGCTACCAGCTGCATGACTTCAAGGACCCCAACAACCTGATGCTGGGCTTGGGCTGGCGGTTCGGGAAACGTTAATTAGCGGTTAGTGGTGAGTGATTAGTGGTAAGTGGTTGGCATAAAAAAGCGGTTAGTCGTCAGTATCACCACTAACCACTAACCGCTCACCGTTAACCGTTCAGTTTTAGTATCCGAAGATATCTTCAGTCGTCAGTTCGATAACCGGACCGATCTTCTTCAGTGCCTCCATGTCGAGTTCTTTCTTGTTACCCAGGATGCCGTAGCTGTACGTGCGTCCCTTGATCCATTTCTGCTGGAAGTTGATGACATCCTTCAGCGTCATGCCCTGCACGTCGTTGAAGAGCTTGATGCGGCTGTCCACTGTCTCACCCAAATCCTGTGCATTGATGTAGTTCCAGATGACGCTCATCTTCGTGATGCGGTCGGTGCGCAGGCGGGCTATCATACCCTCCTTGGCCAGTTTGAAGGCCGTTTCAGACTGCGGCATGTTGTTGATGATGTCGTTGAACGTGTTGATGGCGTCGAGCATTTTGTCGTTCTGCGACGAAATCTGCGAGATGAAGTAGTAGTCCTCGTCGGCATAGCCCGGCTTGTTCAGTCCGGCCCAGGCCGAGTAGGCCAGTCCGCGGCTCTCACGCATCTCCTGGAAGACGATGGAGTTCATGCCTCCGCCGAAGTATTCGTTGTAGAGCTGGCGGGCAGGCTCGATGGCTGCGTCAAACTTCTCGCCACGGTTGGAAATCTGTGACATATAGATGTTCTTGGCCTCGTAGGGAGCCAGGTAAATCTTTGTTTCAGGAGTAGCCTGTTGCTTGAAGTCCTCGCCGGCAGGCACGTCCTTCAGCGTGGCGGGCGTGCGGTGCTCCTTGTCGAGCAGGGCCACAAGTTCCTTGTCGCTGCTTGGGCCGTAGTACAGGATGCGGTGCTTGTAGCTGTTCAGGCTGTGGATGCGGTCCACCAGTTCCTGCGGATTCATGTTCTTCAGTTCGGCTTCGCTCAGCAAGTTCGTTGCGGGGTTCTTCGGGCCATAGTTCACGTAGCTGATGAGGCGGCCGAAGTTGGTACCCTGGCTCAGCTTGGCGTCCTTGCGTGCCTTCAGCAGGTCGTTGGCCAGGTTGGTATAGGCTTCGGCGTTCACCTGTGCATCGGCCAGCAGCTTCTCGAACAGCGCCATGGCAGCAGGCAGATTCTCGTTGAGGCCGGAGAGGGTGACATACGTGCGTCGGCTGCCCGGCGATACGTAGAACGAGCAGGCCATGCGGTAGAACTCGCTCTTCACCTGTTCGGGCGTCATGTCCGAGGTACCCAGGTATTCCAGATACTGGGCGGCGGTACCCAGCGCCTTGTCTTGGTTGTTACCCATATCGAAGAGGTAAATCAACTGGAAGAGGTCGTTGGAGGTGTTCTGCTTGTAGAGTACGGGCACGCCTTTGCCGGTAGTCAGCTGGCTCAGGTCCTTGCTGTAGTCCAGGAAGACAGGCTCGATGGGCGTCACGTTCTTGGCCTCGGCCTGCAGTTCCTTCAGGAAGGCGCTGGCTGTGTCGCGGTTCATCACGATCGGAGTGATTTCGGGCTTGGCAATCTTCATCTCGTTGGGGTCCTTGCCCTGACGCTTGTAGATGATGGCGTAGTTGTCGTCCTTCAGGTACTTGTTGGCAAAGTCCACTACGTCCTGCTTCGTCAGCTTGGCCATGCGGTCCAGGGCAGTCACTTCGTCGGCCCAGTTGCTGCCGTTGATGAACGACTGCACGAACCAGTCGGCACGGGCGCTGTTGCTTTCCAGCTGGTACAGCTGGTAGAGTTTGAAGTTGTTGATGTTGGCTTCCAGCAGACTTTCGTCGAAGTCGCCGTCACGCAGTTTCTTCAGTTCGCCCAGCAGCAGGTCCTTCACCTCGTCCAGCGTCTGCCCGGCTTTGGGGCGTCCGGCCATCATGAAGGCGCTGTAGTCGCTCATGGCCATCGGGTAGCAGTAGGCGCTCAGTGTTTTTTGCTGCTGCGTCAGGTCGAGGTCGATGAGGCCGGCCTGTCCGTTGTACAGTATCTGCGATACAATTTGCAGCGTTTCCAGTTCCTTGCTGGCTGCGCCGGGGAAGCGCCAGGCCAGGGTCACGTTCTCGGCCTCGGGACCCAGTACCTCACGTACCACGGGAGCCGTGATGTCGGTTTCTTTGGGCAGGTTGAGTTTCGGCAGGTTGGGGTTGGGCTGCATGTCGCCGAAATATTTGTCGATGGTGGCAATCATCTGGTCGGGGTCAAAATCACCACTGAGGCAGATGGCCATGTTGTTGGGCACATACCACGTCTTGAAGTAGTTCTTGATGTTGGTGATGGAGGGGTTCTTCAGGTCTTCCTGTGTGCCTAGCACGGTCTGCGTGCCGTAGGGATGGTGGGGGAAGAGGGCGGCCAGCGTCTGTTCGTACACCTTGCGGGCATCGCGGGTCAGCGACATGTTCTTCTCCTCGTACACCGTCTCCAGTTCAGTATGGAAGCCGCGGATGACGCAGTTCTTGAATCTCTCGGCCTGAATCTTGGCCCAGTTTTCCACTTCGTTGCTGGGGATATCCTCGGTGTAGCAGGTTACGTCGAAGCTGGTGTAGGCGTTGGTACCGTTGGCGCCGATGGCTGCCATCAGCTTGTCATATTCATTGGGAATGGCATATTTCGAGGCTTCGTACGACAGGCTGTCGATGGTGTGGTAGATGGCCTTGCGTTCGGCTTCGTCGGTAGTCTTGCGATAGACCTCGAAAGTCTGTTCGATCTGGTCGAGCAAGGGCTTTTCAGCTTCGTAGTTCATGGTGCCGAAGTGGTTGGTGCCCTTGAACATCAGGTGTTCGAAGTAGTGGGCCAAACCGGTGGTTTCGGCGGGGTCGTTCTTGCCGCCCACACGTACGGCAATGTAAGTCTGGATGCGAGGTTCGTCCTTGTTGACGGTCATGTACACTTTCAGGCCGTTGTCCAGCGTGTAGATACGCGCCTGGAGCGGGTCGTTGGGAACTGTCTCGTAGCTGTACTTCGATTGCGTACAGCTACTCAGGCCCAAGGCTGCCAAGCAGAGCAGCGGCAGGCCGATTTTCTTGAGTAATGCGTTCATAAATAGACTTATTAGATTGATAACTGCAAAGTTATTCGTTTTTTTCATACCTTTGCACTCCGAAACAAAGTATTTTTATTATGATAACCGCTGAACAACTGAAAGATATCAAAGACCGTACCGAGGCGCTGAACCGCTACCTGGACATTGATGGCAAGAAAATCCAGGTGGAGGAAGAACAGCTCCGCACGCAGGCACCCGGCTTCTGGGACGACCAGAAGGCTGCCGAAGCACAGATGAAGAAAGTGAAGGGACTCCAGCAGTGGATTTCCGGCTACAACGAAGTGAAGACTCTTTCGGACGAACTGCAGCTGGCGTTCGATTTTCATAAGGACGACCTGGTGACCGAAGAGGAAGTGGACGAGGCTTATGCCAAGGCTGCCGAAGCCGTCGAAGCCCTGGAGCTGAAGAACATGCTGCGCGAGGAAGCCGACCAGATGGACTGTGTGCTCAAAATCAACTCCGGAGCCGGTGGCACGGAGAGCCAGGACTGGGCCAGCATGCTGATGCGTATGTATCTGCGCTATGCCGAGACCCACGGCTACAAGGCTACCATCGCCAACCTGCAGGAAGGCGACGAGGCAGGCATCAAGACCTGTACCATCGAAATCAGCGGCGACTATGCCTACGGCTACCTGAAGGGCGAGAACGGTGTGCACCGCCTGGTGCGCGTGTCGCCCTATAACGCCCAGGGCAAGCGTATGACGTCGTTTGCCTCCGTGTTCGTCACTCCGCTGGTGGACGATACCATCGAGGTGAACATCGAGCCGGCCCGCATCTCCTGGGATACCTTCCGAAGCGGCGGCGCGGGTGGCCAGAACGTGAACAAGGTGGAGTCCGGCGTCCGTCTGCGCTACCAGTACAAGGACCCCTACACGGGCGAGGAAGAAGAAATCCTGATTGAGAACACCGAGACGCGCGACCAGCCCAAGAACCGCGAGAATGCCCTCCGCCTCCTCCGCTCCATGCTCTACGACAAGGAAATGAAGCACCGCATGGCCGAGCAGGCCAAGATTGAGGCGGGCAAGAAGAAGATTGAGTGGGGCTCGCAGATCCGCAGCTACGTCTTCGACGACCGTCGCGTGAAGGACCATCGCACCAACTACCAGACCAGCGACGTGAACGGCGTGATGGACGGCAAGATAGACGGTTTCGTCAAGGCTTACCTGATGGAGTTCGCAGGAGCGGGCGAGGCGTAAGGTGAGCGATAGCTTTTATACTTATTATATATATGATGGAGGAAGTGACTGAATAAGGAGGTCACTTCCTCTTTTTATAAATAAAAATTATCGCTTCTTCCTGTAATCCTCAAAAGGGAATTTTTGATGCGTTGAAAGGCCTCTATAGGGAAGGTTTGAAACTTCGGGACCTTATGTTTGAAACATTCCCCCTTTATGTTTCAAACATAGGTACCTTAGGGTTTAAACCCATTTATTTCAAGGAGGAGAGATCGAAACCGAATTTACTTTTGCTTTGTCAATAAAATATACTATCTAGCAGATGAAGCTGTTTGTTTCTGAAACTCTTCCCTCGGCTTGCGTCAAGGCTGCCGGATGGTTTATTTTCCGCGGAAAGTCACGAACATACCGTCGAGCAGGCACGAGAAAAGGTCGAGCTTGATGTAGACGTGATCCATGTAGAGCGTGCCTCCTCCCGGGTAGCTCAGCGCGATGGAGTTTTGCAGGCTGTTGGCCCAGCGCCAGTAGAAGGTGTAGTATTCCTCCCACACCTCGCCATAATAATTGTATAGCAGCGATTCTTCGCCCTGCCCGCCGGTATAGAAAATGATTTGATGGTTGACCAGCGTACCGTCGTCCAGCGAATAGTTGGCCTCCCAAGTGTGGTCGCACAGCTCCCACGTGGTGGCTCCGCCTCCTTCGGGATAGTCGCTTTCGCCGATGGAGCAGCCGCTCCCGGCAACCAGCAGGGCGAGGAGGCAGAGGAGGAGGGGCAGGTATCGTTTACGTTCTTTCATGTCGTTCAGGTTATTCGGATTCAAAATTACAAAATAGAGCTAAATATTCCAGCGGTTCGGTATAATTCTCGACTTATGTTGAAAATTTGGGCAAGCCGCCCATCAGAATTTAATCGTCGGCAGCGGAAGCTGTGCCCGCAGGCAGCAGGTGCGTACGATTCTTTTCATGTTTCTTTCGGTTATAACAAGATATGAGACGATTTCAATCTGGTCAGTTTCTTGTCATCCATGTTTGCATGAATACGTTCGAGCAACGCTTCTCTGTCTTCAAACTGGTGGTATAAGTCGGCTTTCCACTCTTCCTTAGACCTCAGGAACAGTGCGGAGAAGCGGTCCGGATTCCAATGCCTGGCTTCCTTTTCTATCTCTTGCCTTACTTCTGCAAGCAAGCGGGCGTCGTTCAAAAAAGTGGCCAACGCCAGTTTGAATGCAAAGATGCGGTGCCAGTTCATGGGATTGTGTTTGATTGCAAACGTAGAGGAGGCTTCCTGGATGCACCGGCACAGGTCGCCCGACAGAATGTTTTCTTTCAAAAGCACTCCGAATTGTTCTTTGGCACACTTGGCCGCTGTTGGAAACAGATATTCGTGCAATGAAGCCTTGATGAAGAACTGTATGCCTTTCTTGTCATAAAGTTCCCATGAGAAAACAGGTATTCTCATTCTGCTTTTGTCCTGTTCCCATAGTGGCAGGCATTCCAAAACAACCCGATAGGTGTCAGACATGACTTTCTCCAGCCTGAGCCCTATCAGAACAAAATCGGCCTTCATGTACAAGGTGGAAGGCGTGTACTTGGATAAGGTGGGGAACAGCCCTTGCCAGTCATTAAGTATCTGTTTCATTTCCATCATATATTTGTTTGACTAAGCGGATACGGGTTAAGTGCGGCAAATATAGTTTTTTTTCTTTCATGTTTTCAACAGGTGACTCCGGATTGTTTTTATAAAAAAGTAGGCTGATAGATACGGATATTTGTCGATGCGCAAACTGAAATTGTAAAAACAAGAATGATGAGTGCTTGAAAAAATATCCCGTTTCGCTTGCATTCTTCCCGAATTCTCCCTTACTTTGTTAAAACGTTGAACTTAAATGATACAGTATTATGGGAAAGAAAGAAAAGAAAGTGATGCACACGCGCAAGGAAGAACAGCAGGGCAAGAAAGTGATAATCGGTCTGGGCGTAGCAGCGGTCATCATAGCCATCCTGATGTTTGTCGCTTTTGCATATTTGGCATAAATGGGACAGGAAATCGAACGGAAATTCCTGGTCCGGGGAGAATATAAGTCGCAGGCCTATGCCAGCAGCCGCATTGTGCAGGGCTACATCTGCAGTGCGCGGGGGCGGACGGTGCGTGTCAGGATCCGTGACACGAAAGGGTATCTCACCATCAAGGGAGCTTCGGATGCCGCAGGTATGAGCCGCTACGAGTGGGAGAGGGAAATCCCCCTTGCCGAGGCGGAGGAACTGATGAAGCTCTGCGAACCGGGCGTGATAGACAAGACGCGCTACCTGGTGCGCAGCGGCAGGCACGTGTTCGAAGTGGACGAGTTCTATGGCGACAACCAGGGACTGGTGGTGGCCGAGGTGGAGCTTGCTTCGGAAACGGAACCTTTCGAAAAACCGGCCTTCATCGGCCGGGAAGTGACGGGCGACGTGCGTTACTACAATTCGCAACTGATGAAGCATCCGTATGCGGAGTGGAAGACGCAGGCGGACGGCAATTCGTAAGACAACATAAGGACCCAACGGGAGGAAGGGTATGGAACAGATTTATCAATACCTGCCGGAAGAGCTGGTTACCTTTGTACTGGTAACCTTGTTCTCTTTGCTCATCGGGCTTTCACAGCGGCGAATCAGCTTGAAGCGCGAAGGGGAGACTACGCTCTTCGGTACCGACCGCACGTTTACCTTCATCGGCATTTTGGGCTATCTGCTCTATATCCTCGACCCGGAGGAGTACCGGCTGTTCATGGGAGGCGGCTTTGTGCTCGGCGCACTGTTGGCGCTGAACTACTACGTGAAGCAGACACGCTACCATGTCTTCGGCGTGACGACCATCGTCATAGCCCTCATCGCCTACTGCCTGGCTCCGATTGTGGTGACCCAGCCTTCGTGGTTCTACGTGATGGTCGTGGTGACGGTCCTGCTTTTCACCGAGCTGAAGCATACCTTCACCGAGCTGGCGCAGCGCATGAAGAACGACGAGATGACGACGCTTGCCAAGTTCCTGGCCATCAGCGGCATCATCCTGCCCATGCTGCCCAAGTCCGATCTGATTCCCGGCATCCATCTGACGCCGTATGCCATCTGGCTGGCCACCGTCGTCGTGTCGGGTATCTCCTACCTCTCTTATCTGTTGCGCCGCTACGTGTTCCATCAGTCGGGCATTCTGGTGTCCGGCATCGTCGGCGGGCTCTACAGCAGTACGGCTACCATCTCCGTGCTGGCACGCAAGAGCCGCACGGCCACGCCCGAAGAGGCGCCCGAGTATGTGGCTGCCATGCTGATGGCGGTCAGCATGATGTTCCTGCGTTTTCTGATACTGATCGGCATCTTCAGCCGGGAGACGCTGGCTGTCATCTATCCCTATCTGCTGGCCATGTCGCTGGTGTCGGCCGGCGTGGCCTGGTTCCTGCACAAGAAGCGGCCTGCGGCCGTGGCGGGTGAGGTCGAGGAAGACGACAGCAGCAACCCGCTGGAGTTCAAGGTCGCGTTGATATTTGCCGTGCTTTTCGTGGTGTTTACCGTTGTCACCCACTATACGCTGGTCTATGCCGGTACCGGAGGCTTGAACCTGTTGTCCTTCATCTCCGGCTTCAGCGACATTACACCTTTCATCCTGAACCTGCTTCAGGGCACAGGCGGGGTGGCTACGCTGGTCATTACGGCCTGCAGTCTGCAGGCCATCATCAGCAACATTGCCGTGAACCTGTGCTACGGGCTGTTCTTTGCAGGGCGTCAGAGCGCCTTGCGCCCTTGGATGCTGCGTGGGTTCGGTGGTGTAATCGGCGTCAATCTGGTGCTGCTGCTTCTTTTCTATCTGCTTTGAGGATGCGGGCCTGCTCTCCGCCATTTCCTTTACTTCTTCCTTACTAACCTTTTTTAACTCCGAGATGGTCGTAGGTACAAGAAAAGCAACTATTTTTGTGTCCGCATGTGATTTTAGGGTACATGCGGCGTCTGATACGATGTAAACAAGAATAGTCAACTAAAAAAGGAAAAACAAATGAAATTGAAAACACTCGTGCTGCTGTGGATACTGCTGGTGTCCGGGCTGGCAGCGGCACAAAATTCAGCTGTATCCACTTTCCAGCTGAAAGGCATCCTGCTCGATTCGCTGACGCAGGAAGGAGAACCGTATGCCACCATCCGCGTGGCGCGTAAGTCGGCCCCCGGCAAACCGGTCAAGATGCTGGTTTCGGGTCTGGACGGACGCTTCAAGGAGAACGTGAAGGGAACCGGAAACTTTGTACTGACCATCACGTCGGTGGGCCGTAATCCCATTGTGAAGAATTTCTCGGTCAAGGCCGGGCAGAAGCTGGTGGACTTCGGTACGCTGTATGTCACCGATGCGTCCAACGAACTGGGACAGGTGGAAATTGTGGCACAGAAACCGCTGGTGAAGGCCGACATCGACAAGATAGAATATAATGTGAAGGACGACCCCGACTCGGAGACCAACACCCTGCTCGAAATGCTCCGCAAGGTGCCGATGGTGACCGTGGACGGCGAAGACAACATCAAGGTGAACGGCAGCAGCTCGTTCAAGGTCTATGTGAACGGAAAGCCCAACAACATGATGAGCAACAACCCGACGGAGGTGCTGAAGAGCATGCCCGCCAATACCATCAAGCACATCGAGGTCATCACCAATCCGGGTCCGAAGTATGATGCCGAAGGTGTGGGCGGCATCCTGAACATCGTGACCGAAGGCGGCGGCTTCGAAGGCTACACCGTGACGGTGAGCGGCAACGTGAGCAACCGCGGTGCGGGAGGCGGTGTCTTCGGCACGGTGCAGAAAGGCAAGTTCACCGTGAGCGCCCGTTACAATTACAATTACAACGACAGTCCGCGCAGCTACTCGGGCGGCACGCAGCGGGCTACGGACCCCCATTCGGAGGTGGCCAATCTGGACTATGAAGGCAGCAGCAAGGGCGACGGGTCCTTCCAGTCGGGCAGCATGGAGGCCAGCTATGAAATCGATTCGCTGAACCTGATTTCCGCTTCGTTCGGCCTGTGGGGCGGCGGAAACTCGAGCAACGGCGGCAGCAACTATGTGGGCAATTCGCCGTTGGACAACCATCTGCTCTATCAGTACGGCATCGGCAGTCACAGCAAGTCGTCCTGGTACTCCATCGACGGCGGCATCGACTACCAGCGCCTTTCGCCTACCATAAAGGGGCGTATGTTCACCCTGTCCTATAAGGTGAATACCCGGCCTCAGACGTCGGACTCCTACTCGGAATACGACATCGCCTACGGCCACGACGACTGGACCGACTACCTGCGCCGCTTGCAGGACCAGCACAACGACGGCAGCCAGAATACGACCGAGCACACCTTCCAGGCCGACTATACGACGCCCATCGGCGAGATGCACACCATCGAGTCGGGCGTGAAGTACATCCTGCGCAACAATTCTTCGGACAACGACCGCTATCTGCGGACCTCGGCCGACAATGCGGACTATGTGTTCGACAATGAATACAGCACACACTACCGCCACCAGAACGACATCATCGCCGCCTACCTGGGCTACGGCCTGAAGTGGAAAAAGCTGTCCGGCCGTCTGGGCGTGCGCTACGAGCATACCATCGAGGACGTGAAGTATCTGCTGGGCCGCGGCGACGACTTCCGCAAGAACTACGACGACGTGGTGCCCTCCGCTTCGTTGGGCTGGAAGCTGACCGACCTGTCCAACCTCCGCGTGGGCTATAACATGCGCATCTACCGCCCCGGCATCTGGTATCTGAATCCTTATCTGGACGACAGCAATCCGTCCAGCATCAGCCAGGGCAATCCGGAGCTGGACAGCGAGCACAGCCATGCGTTTGACTTGAGCTACAGCAACTTCACACCCAAGTTCAACATCAACCTGTCTGCCCGCTATTCGTTTACGAACAACAGCATCCAGTCCGTCACCAGCCTCGTGTCCGAGGATGACATCCCCGACCTTTCCGAGGATAAGAAGACGGGCAAGGACGTGCTCTATACCACCTATCAGAACATCGGCAAGAGCCGTAACCTCAACCTGAGCGCCTACGTCAACTGGAATGCCACGAAGGACACCCGTATCTATGCCAACCTGTTCGGCGGCTACACCAGCCTGAAGGGAGCCGAGGGGCTGGAGAACGACGGCTGGAACCTCTTTGCCTTTGGTGGCGCACAGCAGACCTTCAAGCACGACTGGCGCCTGAGCGTGAACGTCTTCGGCCAGACGCCCTGGATCATGCTGCAGGGAAAGGGTAGCAGTTTCTTCAGCTACAGTGTGAACTTGAACAAGTCGTTCCTGAACCGCCGGTTGTCGCTGTCGGCCTTTGCCAGCAACTTCTTCCAGAAATACAATAAGTTTGAGTCGCACATCGAGGGGCAGGGATTCCTGCAGGACAGCTGGAACAAGTATCCGCAGATGCGTTTCGGCTTCAGCGTGAGCTACCGCATCGGTGAGCTGAAGGCCAGTGTGAAGAAGGCCGCGCGTACCATTACGAACGATGACGTGAAGTCGGGCGGCAGCAGTACCGGTGCCGGGGGTGGTGCAGGAGGCGAATGATGCCGTCGGAACACGGTGCTTCGTGAGGGTGTGACACGGTGCTTCCTGACCCCCTCACGAAGCACTGCATGACACCCTGACGAAGCACTTCGTCGGACCTTCATGAAGCACTTCGTCAGGAGGGCACAAAGCGGTGCGGGCACATACCCCGCCGCTTTTCTGCACAGTTTGCGGAAAATCGGGGTACCATCAGAACAGAAGCGAGGGGCGCATCCTGTCGGGATGCGCCCCTCGCTTCGTTGTGTGCGAATATATGAAAGATTATCGAACCTTCAAAGAAGATTTCTTCAAGTTGGTAGAGTTTGCGGAGTGGTACAAAGATTATACAGGATGATTCTCTGATAGCCTTTTGTGTATGCTAAATAATACTTTTGGAAGAGTTTCATGTACTTTGTTAATCTTGACGTGTGTGTAGACGTAGGGTAAAAATCGGCTTTCTGTTGTATTTCTGGCTTAGAAATGCTCTATATAGGAAGAGGGGAAGACAAGTGCTGTAATAACAAATTATGAAATCTATTAAACTTGCTTTTTGCTCATATTCGGCTCATTTTCAGTTGTAAAGACCGTAACCCCGCTCTCCCAAATAGGGGATTGGGGTAGGTATATTAACAGCCGAACGGTTTTATCTCTAAATACCAGCTGTTTTGTAACAGATAAATTAACAACTTACTACTCTTTACATTCTTACTTATTACACTATTATTTATATAAAAAAGTTTATGAAAAGCACAAAGAAAAGAATGTATCGTGAACTCAATGAGGAAACAAAACAGAAGATTAGCCAAGCCTTAAGAGGTAGGCGTAAATCCGCGGCACATATACAGGCTATTTCAAAGGCAATGAAAAAGTACTGGGAAAGTATTCCTAAAAAAACAGAGGATGAAATTAAAGAAGAGGGACTATAAAATCCCCCTCTTTTTTCATCTTTTTATTATCAAAAGGGGAAATGTACTCTGTAGGCTACATTTCTATAAGAATAAAAGATAAAATCTATTTTTAATGACTTTACAAAATGAAAAACACTTTCTAACTTTCGATAGAATTAAAATTAAATGTGACCATAAATATCTTCTTGATACCAAAGTTCGATTTAATGAGACATATAATCCACGAAATGGAAATAGAATTGGCATATATTATAGTTCTAAAAACGACACAAATATACCTTACAATTTATATATTGCTGTCAATTATGCAAAACAGACCTTAACAATTGAATTTTCAAGTAAGATTCTCATAGATAAATATATTCATTTAATCTCTAAAACTTCAATAAGAGAATGCTTAAACAACATCAATCAATTAAACATTTGTAGTATCGATGTTGACAACATTCTATTGAATGGGGTCATTACGTCATTAGATGTCACAAGAGATATTAACCTTACCTTAAATGATGACATTCTGAATGCTTTCAACAGACAAGTAAACAATTACAGGAGATATAAATGGATACATTATAATAAAGAAGGTATTACATTTAGCAAAAATGTAAAATCTAAAGACTGCACAGAAACAATGATAGTGTATGATAAAGAAAAAGAAATTTGCGCTAGCCATAACAAAGATTTTCTTAGTTACGTATCCCAACCACAATCGCTTGTGAATTACTTTATAGGAAAAACTAGGTTTGAGGTCACACTGGATACTCCCCAAAAGATAATGAGTTATCTAAATTTAACAGACACAAAAGTATACAGTGTCTTAAATGCTAAAGCTAATCCTATTCTTTATCAGTATGACAAAATTTTCAGCAGTACAAAACTTGTATCGGAAACTTCAAAATTTAACAATTACGAGGACTGGAGCATGAAAGTGTTGATTGAAGCATATAACGGGGACTTAAAACGTTTAGAGCAAGAAATCAGAGACAAATATCCATCACGTAGTGGTGCTCTAAAACGCATGAAAAAAATCGAGGCAATATACTACACAATGGCATCAGCCTCAACAAGCGAAAATCTTATTGAAACGGTACGTAGTCTGTTATTTTGATGAGGCTTGCGTATCAACAAAAGAAGTGTATCAAATTAATCTTTAATAGACTAGTTGATACACTCCTTTTTTGTATTAGTATAATCTAAATAATTAATCTACTCGCCTATATGTCTCGCGCAGCTCTACTTCCACAGGGTTATAGTCATCATCGATATCAAAGGCATCTTGTATAATAACAAGCCTATCATCTGTAAGTTCAATTGTTGCCTCTACTGGAATAGGAAAAATATCAGATATTATGGTCAAAGTTTTACCTGATAATTTCCACTTTCCACCCCCTATCTCACTAACACCACATGGTCTGTGGTCATAATACTTACCATCGGAAGCAAACTCGATATATCCTTCATAATCACACTCTTCATAATCATCTGCCATGCTAGCAGGAGAGACTGAGACCAGTTGCCACTTTCCAATAATTGACATATCATCAGACGATACGTCATCGTCAGAACAAGAAACAATCACAAGAGATGCAAACAGCATCATCCATAATCCTAAAAAAGTCTTTTTCATGATACATTAAAATTTATAAGCAACACCGATTCCAAAAACCGCTTGATTGAAATCTGCAATCAGTTGATATTTAACCTCAAATCCAATACTAAGATTAGACGTTAAACCATATTCGATACCAGCACCCAAATTTACACCAAATTTTCCACTTTTAGAACTTTCATCCGTAATATCTTCCATATAATCACCCCAATCATTTCCAAAATCCTCAAAATCGCCCAAATCAATATCATAGCCTGCCATTTTCCAGTTTGTATATGTTAATCCTACGAGGGGATAAACATTTAACTTGTCGGATAAATGGAAAAGATAATGAGCATTAAGATTAATATCCCACATGCTTAACCCATCCTTTTTAAAGAAATAATCGAAAGAAGCTTCAGTACGAATAGCGTCAGTTATACCATATCGAAATTTAGCTCCAAGCCCAACATTACTAACCTCGGTCCCATAACCCAAGTTAATCCCAATAGCCTTTTCTCCTTTTTGAGCAAAAGCACTTACAATCCCAAGAGCGATAAAGCTCACAATCAATAATAACTTTTTCATTTTTTTAATAGTTTAATTAGATATAATCGACGGTTGTCATATATGATAACCACGGAGCAAAGGTAAGCTGTTTTCTTTGTTATCACAAATGATAACTTAAAAAATATGAATGAGCAGCAACTTTTTATTAAGATTGGGGATAAAATTAGAGAAAAAAGGCTCGAAAAAGGAATAAGTCAACAAGATTTAGCCGCAAAATGCAACTTTGAGAAGGCCAATATGTCTAGAATTGAGGCAGGACGCACCAATCTGACGATAAAAACCGCATTTAAAATAAGTTGTGCTTTAGGTATTAAACTAAAAGATTTGGTAGACGTGGAATAATCACTCTACACCTTTGGGCATCGTTACCAAAACACCTTTTCTTATAGTACAATTGCTGTTTTGATATGGTTTATCCTCCTTCACTCCATAATTTCGTAATGTACCCAATGCAACACCTAATTCATTTGCCGTGAATTTGGTATAAATAGCAGAAAACGAACCAAAATAAAAGTGTCGCCCACCATATTCTACATGAATTATCGTCCTTTCTTTCTTATTGCTCATATTACAGATTATTGTCTCACAAAGTAATGACAAATATTTAATATAAGCCATATCTCTAGCTTTCTTTAACCACAAAAATGATGTATATTAAACATACATCATTAACTTTGTATCATAAACTGATAAGAGAAATGGAAAAAGTAGTAATATTCGCACGGGTATCAAGCGACAATGGAACGCAAGATTATGAACGCCAAATAAACGACTTACAAACATTGTCAAAAGCAAAACACTGGTTAGTTGAAGCCATTTTTGCGGAGAAAATTTCGGGTGCAAAAAAGAACATTGAACGCACAGAATTGATGAACATGATAAAATACATCAAATCACACAACATCAATAAGGTTTTAGTTACTGAACTATCAAGATTAGGGCGTGATACCTTGCAAGTGTTACAAACCATCGAAATTTTAAACCAATATAAAGTTTCTGTTTACATCCAAAACTACGGCATTGAAACATTGACCACAAAAGGGGATATAAATCCCACGAGCCAATTATTAATTACTATACTGGCAGAAGTGGCGCGAATGGAGAGGAAAACTATCCGCGAACGTATTGCCAGTGGTTATCAAAATTTCAGAAATAATGGTGGAAAGGTGGGGCGAAAACAAGGATATAGGAAATCAGATGAGACCATGAAAGATGAATATGCTGAGGAGATTCGGCTCTTGAAAAAAGGATATTCGCTGCGAAATGTGGCAAAACTCACCCACACGAGCGTTAACACTTTACGCAAATTATATGATAAATTTTGTTAATACGTGGTTCTGGGTCGCAAAAATGGCACAGATTTTAGTTAAATATATTCAAAATATTAATTGAGATAAAAATATAAATCAATTAAGATTTCACAATGCTGATTATCATATAGTTACGTGGAAAATTTGATGGAAAATCGGGATTTTAACAAATCCTTCTCCAGTCGCGATTTGTAGTATATTTGCAATGTAAAAACGTTGAATTTAAAAGCAAGAAATAAGGAGGAAAAATATGCAACAAAACAAAGAAAAGAGCTAAGAGTATAGCAATCTAAAAAAGGGTTTTACGCTTATCCCTGCCGCGGTAAAAGTCTTGTGGTATTATTGTAATACACAAGAGGCAAAAAACAAATAACCCGTAAGGGAGTTATTTTTTTAATAAATGCTTAAATATCAAGACTATGAAGATGAATTTAATCAATTAGGAATATTCCAAACAGATGCTTGTATCGTTTTAGATTATTTGCAAGCTATAGCTGAGATAGGTATTAAATTTAATAATGAAAAAAAAGATAGGGAAAATGAAGAATTGTGTAATATGGACAAGAGTGTCAACTAAGCACCAAGAGGATAATGGTGGGTCATTGGATGACCAAAGATGTAAATGTGAGGCATTTGCAAAGCAAAATGGATATGATATAAAAGGATATTTTGGCGGTACGCACGAATCCGCCAAAACTCCAGGTCCCCTATTAAGGGATATGTACCAAGCGATTAAAAGGGATAAAACGATTACCTATATTATAGTAGCTGCTATTGACCGATTCAGCCGAAATGTAGGGCAAGCCTCAACAATTATAGATGAGTTAGGCAAGCAGAATGTGGTTGTGGTTGAGGCTTCCACTGGGATAGATACCTCTACACGTGAAGGGGTAATGATGATTAAATTCAAACTGACGTTGGCTGAATGGGACAATGGTAACCGTACCGACAAGTTTACATCGGGTCGTAAACATTGCCTTGAAAGCGGTGTATACTGTGGGGCAGCCAAGCCGCTGGGCTATGATAAACATGGTAAATCTATGGGAACTACCTTTACTATCAATGATAAGGGGAAGCTGATAGCAAAGGCTTTCAGATGGAAATTACAAGGATTGGCAAATCATCAGATAATAAGCAAACTTGCCGTTTATGGGCTGGAAATGAGTAAACAGAAGCTACATCACATTCTGACCAATCCATTTTATGCAGGCAAAATTCGCCATAAGATGTTAGCGGGTAAATTAGTAGATGGCAATCAACCTTGTGTAGTGAGTTATGCTGATTTTTTGCGAGTACAGGATATCTTGAACGGTAAAACGGGAGTGTATAAACATCAGAAGGAAACACCCCGTTTCCCTTTGAAACGGCATGTATTGTGCAGTAAAGACCATACACCATTTACAGCGTACACTGTAAAGAGAAAGAATATTGACTACTACAAATGTAACTTGAACGGTTGTAAAACCAATGTGTCGGCAAAGAAGTTGCATAGTAAGTATGAGGAGCTTTTGCGTACTTACAAAATTCCAGAGGTCTTAAAACCTATCTTACACGATATTATATCAACAATGATACTTTCCGATAATGAAGAACAACGGAAGAATGAAAGCCTTTTAAAGAAGCAGAAAACTGAATATCAGAATAAGTTGAAAGCCTGTAAAGTTAGGTTTGGAATAGGAGATATTGATGAGGATGTATATCGGCTTACCAATGAAGAACTTCAAGGGAAGTTGAATAAAATAGAGTTGGAGTTGGCTCAGTGCCAAAAAGAGTTATCGAACCGCAAGGAAGAAGTGGACGAAGTGTTTTTAATGTGCTGTAAATTAGACTCCTTATGGAAAAATTCTTCTTTGGAAATAGAGCAGAAATTACAGAACCTGCTCTTTCCCCATGGAATTTTGTGGGACAAAGAGATAGACGATTATCGAACCTTTGATGAAAATGAAGCTCTTTCTGTAATTGCTAGAATTTCAAGAAGTTATAAAAATGAAAAAGAGGATTTTCTTGACGGAAAATCCTCTGAAGTAAAATTGTGCGGGTGATAGGACTCGAACCTACACGCCTTACGGCACCAGATCCTAAGTCTGGCGCGGCTGCCAATTACGCCACACCCGCAACGGTGTCTGCCTCTTCGGCGGGGACAAAGGTAAAAAATATTTTTTGTTCTGCCAACAGATTTCTACAGATTGTAACGGCTTACTCCGGTTTCACCTGCAACAGCCGGCGGGCCGCTTCGATGAGGGTGTCGAGGCCGCGGGCCTTGTCTTCTTCGGTCATGTCGACTTTCACGTCGGGGTCGATGCCGAATTCGATCTGCTGCTTGTCGGCATCGAGGTGCGGACTGGCTGAAAAACGCACCACCCAACCGTTGGGAAGCTCGGAGGTGAAGGGGAGGCCCGAACCGCCGCCGCTTTTGTCGCCCAGCAGGGTGACGTTGGGCATGTAGCGCATGGCGTTGATGAAGTCGTTCGTGGCGCTGTAGGAGTGGCGGTTGGTCAACACGACGGCCTTCTTCTGCCAGCGCACACCGTCCGACGGATCTACGTAGATGGGTTCCGGCTCGGAGAAGTCGCTGTGCCCCTTGCCCGTCTTGTGCTGGATGTAGCCCGTCAGTATGCGTTCGTTGGTGAAGCGGGCGGCGAAGCGGGTGGAGTAGGTGAGGTTGCCGCCGCCGTTGTTGCGCACGTCGATGATGAGGCCGTTGCAGGCGGCCAGGTAAGAGAGAGTCTCGTCCAGATTGCCTTCGCCGATGCCGTCGGAGAAGGAGGTGTAGGAGATGTAGCCGATGTTGTCGTCCAAAATGGTATATTTCAGTCCGGAGGAGATGCGGTAGTCACGCCCCAGGTATCGTTCGACGAGGCTTTCGTCGTAGTTGCGCGGATAGTCCAGGTACCAGTCCCAGTAACGGGCGGTGTTCGAGGCGGAGTAGAGGTTCACGTGCCCGTCCTTCAGCTCGGCCAGCATGTTGCCCAATACTTCGAACAGACCGTCGCTGCTCATGTCGGGGGTAATCAGCGGCTGGTATTTGTCATGGATGGCATCCCAATCTATCTGCTTGTAGTCCAGGAAGCAGTATTGCTCGTCGATGATTTTCCAGAGAGCTTCGAAGTTGCCTTGAGGGGTATTGTCGAATTCTTCTTCGCGGATGCAGCCCGAAAGCAGGACGAGGAGGGCCGCCGTCAGCAGAAGCGGAGTGCGGAAGAAGGCGGATATTTTCATAAGGAGTGCTTTTTCTTGTTGGACAATAGGTAGAATTCCTTGACGAAGCCTACCATGAACACATGCGAATAGGCGTGTGTCCGCAGGTTGTTGATGCTGGACTGCTGGGCGTCCCATACGTAGGCCAGGCGCATTTTCATCCGTCCTATGGGCAGGTCGGCGGTGAGCATCTGGCGCAGGGAGGGCTGGTTGTGGAGCGAGGTGAAACGCACCACGCCGTCGGCATGACCCAGCGAGAAGATTTCGTAGTAGGACTGCCCGTAGTGGGGCGAGAACATCATGCCCATGACGGGCAGATTGGCCTGATAGCGCAGGGTGATGGGATAGCGCTTGATGCGCAGGTTCCAGACGGCCATGACGGAGGCGTCGAGGTTGGCGTAGGCGCGGGCCGAGGCGGGGTTGTTACCGTTGCGCAGGTTGTAGACGAAGCCGCCGTTCAGGTCGGCCACGCCTCCGGCCAGCAGGCGGAAGCGGTCGGTCAGGCGGAAGTGGTAATGCAGGCCATAGTTCCAGTTGACCAGCGCGGCAAGGGTATTGTTGTTGTCCACGTGGTTGTGCGTGTAGTTCACGTAGCCTTGGAAAAAGCTTTGGCGCGAAAGGTTTCCGTCGGCCCAGCGGGTCATGCGCATGCTTTCGCGCGAAAGGCGGAACTCAATGCCCCGATACTCTTGTGGCGACAGGTAGGTGTCGTACATGTTGGCCGCACCCACACCGTAGAGGGTAGCGCGGGTGACGTAGCGGGTCGGGTCGTTCAAGGTGATGGAATCTGCGGGTGTCTGTGCCGTCAGGCTGCCGACGGTCAGGAACAGGCCTGCCGCGATTCCTGTCAGTTTGTGTATCATCATCATACAATTCAGTCAAATAGCTTTTCACACATCAGAACAGCTTCATCTGTCCCGTCAGTTCGTCCAGAATATCGCCTTCGCTCTTGTCCTGATCGGGGTCCAGGTTCTCAGGCTCCTCTTCAGGTTCTTCGGCGACGGGTTGTGGTTCGGGCTGGCGGGTCGGTTCCAGTTCGTTGATGGTATCGATAGTATAGGTCGTCAGTCGCTTGCCCTTGGCCTTGAAGCCTTTGACGGCGATGAACTCGTCGGCCTCGATGACCATCGGTTCGCGAAAGTTGTCGTGTCCGCCGAATACAACTTCCAGTCGCGGATAGTATTCGTCGGTCAGCAGGATGAGCTTGCTGTTCTTGTTGTCGCCCAGGTAGTTCTGTTTGCGGCTGCTCGACTCGAAGCAGAAGCGTTTGATGTAGGGATAGTTCTGCTGGTCGGCGTCGTAGAGCACGGCCGTCCACACTTTGTTCGGGTCGAACTTCTCCATGATGCGGATACCGTCTTCGTAGTGGTTGTTTACGTCGAAGTTGGTGGTATAGAAGTCGCCGTTGTTCAGCACCACGAGGATGAGTTCGTCGCTCTGGTATTCGCCCAGGAACTCACCGCGACCGTCATAGTTGAGGCGGAGCACGTCGCGGTCGAACCACACCTTGCGTCCGCCCAGCGTGGAGCCGCCGCGCTGCTTCAGCGTAATCTTGTGTACCGGGTTGCGCGTCAGCATGTTGCCGATAGCCTGGCGTCCCTTGATGCCTATCCGGCTGAAGTCTTCTTCGAAGATGATTTTGCGGATGCGCGGGTTCGGTTTCAGCGTGACCTTGATGATTTCGGCCTCACCGTTGGGGTTGGCGCTGAAGTACATGATTTTGGAGTCGGGTGTACCTTGCGTTACGTCGTATTCGCGGTCGCGTACAATGGATGTCACGGCGAATCGCTTGATATAGGTCGTGCCATCCTTGCCGTCGCGGTAGCACACGTTGTAGATGGTGCGCTTGTCGTTCTTCTTGAAGACGTTGGCGTAGAGTATGTTTTTGCCCACAAATTTCTTGTCGGCTACGGGGGTGATAATGTAGCGGCCGTCGCGGAAGAAGAGGATGACGTCGTCCAGGTTCGAACAGTTGGCCAGGAACTCGTCCTTCTTCAGGCTGGTGCCGATGAAGCCCTCCTCGCGGTTGATGTAGAGCTTCTCGTTGGCCTCGATGACCTTGGTGGAGTCGATGGTGTCGAAGTTGCGCAGCTCCGTGCGGCGGGGGAAGTTCTTGCCATACTTCTCCTTGAGCATGCGGAACCAGTCGACGGTGTATTCCACCAGGTTGGCCAGGTGGCGTTCGGTCTCCTCGATGTCGGCCTTCATGCGGGCTATCTGCTCCTCGGCCTTGTCGGAGTTGAACTTCAGGATGCGGGCCATCTTGATTTCCATCAGGCGGAGGATGTCGTCCTTCGTCACCTCGCGGATGAACTGCGGGTAGTAGGGCGTCAGGCGCAGGTCGATGTGCTCGCAGGCGGCGTCCATGGTCGGAGCCTGTTCGAACTCCTTGTCCTTGTAGATGCGTTCTTCGATGAATATCTTTTCGAGCGAGGCGAAGTGCAGGCTTTCGCGCACCTCGTCGCGGTGTATCTCCAGTTCGCGGCGCAGCAGGTCGCGTGTGTTGTCCACGGACTTGCGCAGCACGTCGCTGACGGTGAGGAAGTGGGGCTTGCGGTCGTCGATGACGCAGCAGTTGGGCGAGATGCTCACCTCGCAGTCGGTGAAGGCATAGAGAGCGTCGATGGTCTTGTCCGACGACGTGCCGGGTGTCAGGTGCACCAGTATCTCGACGTTGCCCGATGTCAGGTCTTCCACCTTGCGTATCTTGATTTTGCCCTTCTCGCTGGCCTTCACGATGGAGTCGCACACGCTGGCCACGGTCTTGCCGTAGGGTATCTCGCGGACGGCCAGCGTCTTGTTGTCCACCTTCTCGATGCGCGAACGTACGCGCACCGAGCCGCCGCGCTCACCGTCGTTGTACTTCGACACGTCGATGCTGCCCCCCGTCTGGAAGTCGGGATAGAGGCGGAAGTCCTCGCCATGCAGGTAGCTGACGGCGGCGTCGCACAGCTCGTTGAAGTTGTGCGGCAGGATCTTGGACGACAGGCCGACGGCAATGCCTTCCACGCCCTGCACCAGCAGCAGGGGGAACTTGACGGGCAGGGTGACCGGCTCGCGATTGCGGCCGTCGTAGGACAGCTTCCACTCGGTGGTCTTGGGGTTGAACACCACGTCGAGGGCAAACTTTGAGAGGCGGGCTTCGATGTAACGGGGAGCGGCGGCGCTGTCGCCCGTCAGGATGTTTCCCCAGTTACCCTGGCAGTCGATGAGCAGGTCTTTCTGCCCCAGCTGCACCAGCGCGTCGCCGATGGAGGCGTCGCCGTGGGGGTGGAACTGCATGGTGTGGCCCACGATGTTGGCCACCTTGTTGTAACGCCCGTCTTCCATGCGCCGCATGGAGTGCAGGATGCGCCGTTGCACGGGCTTCAGTCCGTCCATGATGTGGGGTACGGCGCGTTCCAGTATCACGTACGAGGCATAGTCCAGAAACCAGTTCTGGTACATGCCGCTCAGTTGGTGCTTCACGTTCTCGTCCTTCGTGTCGGCGGGTTTGTAGTCCGAATGTTCCTCCCGTCCTTGGGGCAGGTTGTCTTGTTCTTCCAGGTTCTTGTCAAAGTCTTCGCTCATATTGAATTTGGGTCCGTATGCGGTCGTCGATAATTTCGTTGCAGGCAAAAATAGCAAAAGACGGGCGCATAGGCAAGTGAAAAGCCCCGTTTTTTCATCGGACGGTGGCGGGCGGCACTCTATTTTATCAAAATACATGAAAAAGCGCGGAAAATACCGGTACCCGTGCCGATTTTGTGAATTTTCTGGAGTCGTCAGGAGGTTTTTGCAGGGCTGCGTCGGCTTGCGGACAATCGTTCTCCGCCCGAAGCCGGGGCGGCTTGTGCATTTTTAATATTTCCCGAGACCCGATGTATCGGATAAATCTCTATCTTTGTGGCGTTTTTAGTGGAAATCAGAAATAAAATTAATCTATATTTGAAGAAAATGGCACAAGAAGACGTTTTTAAGAAAATCGTTTCGCATTGCAAGGAGTACGGCTTCGTATTCCCCAGCAGCGAAATCTATGACGGACTGGGAGCTGTGTATGACTACGGTCAGAACGGCGTTGAACTGAAGAACAACATCAAGCAATACTGGTGGCAGAGCATGGTGTTGCTCCACGAGAACATCGTGGGCATCGATTCGGCCATCTTCATGCACCCCACCATCTGGAAGGCCAGCGGACACGTGGATGCCTTCAATGACCCCCTCATCGACAACCGCGACTCGAAGAAGCGCTACCGCGCCGACGTGCTCATCGAGGACCAGATAGCCAAGTACGACGAGAAAATCAACAAGGAAGTGGCCAAGGCTGCCAAGAAGTATGGCGACGCCTTCGATGAAGCCGAGTTCCGCTCGACCAACGCCCGCGTGCTGGAGCACCAGGCCAAGCGCGACGCCCTGCACGAACGCTATACTAAGGCCATGAATGCCGGTCCGGACCTGAACGAGCTGCGCCAGATCATCCTTGACGAGGAAATCGTCTGCCCCATCAGCGGCACGAAGAACTGGACCGAGGTACGTCAGTTCAACCTGATGTTCTCCACCGAGATGGGTTCCACGGCCGAAGGTTCCATGAAGGTGTACCTCCGCCCCGAGACGGCGCAAGGTATCTTCGTCAACTACCTGAACGTGCAGAAGACGGGCCGTATGAAGATCCCCTTCGGTATCGCACAGATCGGTAAGGCCTTCCGCAACGAAATCGTGGCCCGCCAGTTCATCTTCCGCATGCGCGAGTTCGAGCAGATGGAGATGCAGTTCTTCGTGAAGCCCGGTACCGAGCTGGAGTGGTTCAAGACCTGGAAGGAAACCCGCCTGAAGTGGCACAAGGCCCTGGGCTTCGGCGACGACCACTACCGCTTCCACGACCACGAGAAGCTGGCCCACTATGCCAACGCCGCTACCGACATCGAGTTCCTGATGCCCTTCGGCTTCAAGGAAGTGGAAGGTATCCACAGCCGCACGAACTTCGACCTCTCTCAGCACGAGAAGTTCTCGGGCAAGAACATCAAGTACTTCGACCCCGAGACGAACGAAAGCTATACGCCGTACGTCATCGAAACCTCCATCGGTGTGGATCGTATGTTCCTCAGTATCATGTCCGCTTCCTACCAGGAAGAGCAGCTGGAGAACGGCGAAACCCGCGTGGTGCTGAAGCTGCCCGCCGCCCTGGCTCCCGTGAAGCTGGCTGTGATGCCGCTCGTCAAGAAGGACGGCCTGCCCGAGAAGGCCCGCGAAATCATCGAAGCCTTGAAGTTCCACTTCCACTGCCAGTACGACGAGAAGGATTCCATCGGCAAGCGCTACCGCCGTCAGGACGCCATCGGTACGCCGTTCTGCGTCACCGTTGACCACCAGACACTGGAAGACGGATGCGTCACCCTGCGCGACCGCGACACCATGAAGCAGGAGCGTGTACCCGTGGCCGACCTCGACCGTCTGATTGCCGACCGCGTGAGCATCACTTCACTGCTGAAGACGCTCTGACAATGGAGAATGGATAAATGATGAATAATGAATAATCAGTTTTCAATGAAGAGACTATTCAAGACAATCTGTTTCGTACTTCCCCTGGCCGCCCTCCTCTTCGCTTCGTGTGAGGAAGTGCAGGAGGCCAGCAAGTATGACAACTGGCAGGCCCGCAACGAAGCCTACATCGATTCCATCGCACATGAGACGAAAATTCTTGTGGCCAAAGAAGAGGATGCAGACCAAATGTCTGTAGGGCAACTTTTCCGCATCAAGGACGATTTGGCATCTACAACAGGTACCGAAGTCTACATCTATTGCAAGAAGATTGTGGCGAATACGGAAGGACGGCGTCCGATTTATACGGAAACGGTGTCTACCTATTATTATGGTACATTGATAACCGGTGAAAAGTTCGACGGAACGTTTAATGGATATTCAGCCATAGACCAAGAGATACCTTCGCCTCCCGATAAAGTCGTGACAGAGTTTGATTGGACGGCTGATTTTGCCATCAATAATTCGAGCTTGCGCACTGGTTGGAAGGCTGCCCTTCAGCTGATGAAGACAGGCGAACGCTGGATGGTATATTTGCCTTATCAGTCGGCCTACGGTACCAGCGGGAGCGGAAGCATCCCCGGTTATTCCGCACTGGCATTCGACATCATCCTGGATGATATCGTGGCAGACGAGGAATGACCTGACTCTTTTCCTTTAAAGAAACATAAGAAAGGCTTGCCGGCGGCGATGATGCTGCGGCAAGCCTTTCCTTTTTGCTCCATCGTGCCTGCCTTCTTATGGATTCCATGTCAAAATAGATAACCATGAAAGGAAGCTCTGTATTTTCAGGCGTTTTTCAGGTGCTACCTGAATAGTCTTCAGGTTAGACCTGAAAGCCTTTCAGTCCCTACCTGAAGACCTTTCAGGTCCAGCCTGAAAACCTTTCAGGTTTTTCCGGAATGCCACCTGAAAAAATGAATACTGATTATCAGCTGGTTGGCGTAATCTGTGAAGGTCTCGTTTGAGATGACATGCTGCTCTGGCGGAGATTCTCTTCCGTACTCTTTAAGTTTGCTTTTTTTACCATTCTTTCTCGCTGCGGCCCATTTCGTTTAGGCCGGTTTCCCTTTCTCGTCGTCAGACAACCTTATCCGCTTCTTGTATTGGGTAGGTGTTTCGCCGGTATATTGTTTGAAGGCTGTACTGAAGTAGGATGCTGTGGCAAATCCCACTTGTTCCGCAATTTCGGAGAAAGACAAGTTGGTAGTGCTCATCAGGGCGATGGCCTTTTCAAGCCTGAACTTGTTGATATATTCATTGGTACTGACATCTGTCAGCGCCTTCAGCTTGTTGTAAAGGGAAGCGCGGCTCATGTGTATTTCCCGGCAGATGGTTGAAATGTCGAGTCCGCTGTTGTCTATGTTGTCCTGGATAATCTGGTTGAGCTTTGACAGGAAGGCCTCGTCTGCCTGGCTGATAGCCGTTTCCTTAGGTATGGGTACAGGGCCGGCATGTATGTAGCGCTTGCGTATATTCTCTCTGTCTTTCAGTCGGTTGCGGACTAGTTCCAGCAGGGTCTCTTCTTCGAAGGGCTTTGCCAGATAGGCATCGGCTCCGTTTTTGTATCCTTCTTTTTGGCTCTGTTCGTCATCGCGGGCAGTGAGCAGAATTACGGGAATATGGCTGATGTCAATGTCTTCCTTGATGCGTTGACAGAGCTGGTATCCGTTCATGCGGGGCATCATGACATCGCTCACGATGATGTCGGGCTGGTATTTCCGGGTCAGTTGCAGAGCTTCTTCTCCGTCGGAGGCCGTCATCACTTGCTTGAAGTGCTCTTCCAGAATTTTTTTCAGAAACTCTGTCATCTCGGGGTGGTCATCGGCCACGAGAATCCGGTAGGAGGTGGTATCGAAATCTGTTGTGGCGGAGGTCTCCGTTGGGATTCCGTCATCGGCAATCAGTTCATTGAGATAGGCTTTGGGCGGACTGACTATTTCTTCGCATGCGTGCCTTAGAGGCAGTTCGAAGTAGAAGGTGGCGCCGGCGTCCGTATTGTTGTAGGCACCGATTGTTCCTCCGTGTTGTTCGACCAGTATCTTGGAGTAGGACAGTCCGATACCTGTTCCGTTTTGTTCGCCGTCCGCCTGGTAAAAACGTTTGAACAGCTTGTCCATGTTGACTTGGTTGAGGCCGCATCCTTGGTCGGAGATGGATACACGGACCTTGTCGTCGCCCGAAAGCTGGGTGGTCACCGTGATGCAGGTGTTGTGCGGACTGTGCTTCAAGGCATTTACCAGCAGGTTGCTCAGTACGATTTCGCATTTGTCCTTGTCGAAGCTGACTTCTCCGATCGCAGCGTCGGGCCTGTAGTCGATGTGTACCTGTTCAGCTTCTCCTGCTCCGATAAAGTCCTGCAGGACTTGTCCCACCCAGGAATTGAAGGGATGAGGCTGCAGATGCAGCCTGCTTTCGCCCACTTCCATCTTTCGGACATCGAGCACCATATTGATGAGTGCCTTCATGCGCTGGGATTGTCGGTAGATGGCTTTAAGGGGCAGGTATTGTTCATCATTCGGGCCGATGGTTTTCAGAATCCTTTTCAGTGGGGCATAAATCAATGTCAGCGGAGTGCGCAGTTCATGGCTGATGTTGATGAGAAAGCGGACTTTTTCCTCGTAGACCTGCCGCTCATGTTCCTTCATGGCCCATTTCAGCTTGCGGTCCTTTTGTTTCAAGGTCCGTCTGAAAGCTTCGGACAGCAGGGCAATTGACAGAATGATGCAGGCAGTGATGAACCACCAAGTCTGATACCAGGGAGGCAGGATGGTAATCGTAAGCAGCAGTCTGTCGGGAATCCAGCTTCCGTCTTTGGCCGTGCACGAGGCCATGATGCGGTAGGTTCCCGGCACCTGGGTGCGCATGATTACTTCCGGTTGGTAGGTCTCCGTGTAGTTTTCATCAAGTCCTTCTATCCGATAACGATATAGTTTCCGACGGAAAATGTCTTCTTCCTTCGTCATGATCTGGATGACGACGTTGCTGTTTCTGGATACGGACAGAACGTTTTGATCCTTGGTCAGCTGATCATTGATGGAGGTCCCGTTGAGGATGATGTCCGAGAGCTGGATTTCAGGAAATCCGCTCACGTCGGTCTTTTGATTGTTGGCGATATACAGCAGTCCTTCCACTCCTCCCATATACACTTGTCCGTTGATGACAAGCTGAGCGCGTGGTATGTATTCATTGGGCAACACTCCATCCGATTCTCCGTAAATGGTGAAACGCTCCTTGTCCGTCGAGTAGGAGAAAAGCATGTTCTCGGCACCGATCCAGATTTCGTCCGGCGTCCTGCATATGACGGACGATATGTCTGTGAAGAGGCTTGTCGGTACTTGGGTATATTGTCCGGTTGCCGGCGTAAAATAGGCCAGTCCCTGATTAGTCCCTATCCAGAAACGGTTTTTCCGGTCGTAGGAGACTGAGTTGATGTTGATGTCCTTGGAAGAGGTATACAATGTTTTCAGGTGCTGGGTGGTATGGTTCATCTCGTAGATGCGCTTGGAGTCGAACAGGTAAGTACGGCCCTCTTCGCTGAAGATGGCTTGCAGAGAACCCCAGCTGACGGGGTTTTCTTTTTCTTCGATGGCGATGCTGAAAGTGCGGCTGGATACATTATAAATGTATACGTGGTTGCTGAGAAGGAGAATGGTATTGGGGGTGTTTCGGTGCAGGTAGACTGAATAGCCGTGTTGCGAGATGGTCTGGGTAGTGGCTTCGTCAATGACACGGAACGGAGTTTTCCGTCCGGTTCGGGTATCGAAAACGAACAACCCTTCGGCAAAGGCCGACATCAGCAACTTTCCCGGCGTGAATTCACAGATAGAGGTAATCTTGTCTTCTCGCGTATAGGGATAGTGGGTGAAGGTTTCCGTGGCGGGATTGAAGCGATTGATTCCGCCTCCGTCTGTCCCTACCCAAATGCATTCGGGGCTTTCTTGATACAGACTGATAATAATGTTGTGGCTGGGCCCCCAAGAGGAACCGAAAGGAACGTCTGTATAAGTTTTCATATGGACTTCACGCATGTTGATGAGGCCATTGTAGACACCACCAATCCAGATGTTCTGGTATTGATCCCTGTACAGACAATTGATGGAATTGGTAGGCAGGGAGTACAGCTTGTCTCCCGGTACATGCTTCAGATGGGCGAAACTACCGGAATCCGGATTCAGAATATTGATTCCGCCGCCGTCGGTGCCGAACCATATCTGCCCTTCCTTTTCGGTAATACAGAGAACGATGTCATTGCTGAGCCCGGAGTTCCGAGTCGTATATTCTGCCATTCTTCTGCCGTCGGTGGCAAAACAGCGTACACCTTGGTTGTAAGGGGCAATCCAGATACGCTGTTGGGAATCGATGAACATGTCTGAGATTTCCTTGCCACACTTAAAAGGGGCTTCATTCATTCTTCCGGTCTGCAAGTCTATAGCATAAATGCCTTCCCATCTGCTGCAACACAGAAGCCTTTCCCCTTTTGAAACAGCCATGCGTATGATTTCGAAACGGTTCGGATGTTGCAGCTCCTGAAAGGTTGTGAATGCTCCGGTACGGAGGTCGAATGAATAGACTTTGTTGATACCTCCCAGCAATAACAGATGATTCCATTGGCAGATGGAATAGGCTATGCAGGGTTTTCCATCCCTGTTCTTGAGGGAGATAAACTGGTTGTTTCGATAATTGTATCGTGCGACTCCCATGTCGGTCAGTATCCAAAGATGATGGGCCGAGTCTTCCAGAATTTGATAAATGTAATTTCCGGGGAGAGAGGTGGAGTCGCCCGGCTGATGCAGATATCTTTTTTGTTCGTGTCCGTCGAAACGTCCCAAACCGAATTTGGTTCCAGTCCAGACAAACCCCTTGGTATCCGATGATATGCAGTTGAGGGTCGTTGGAAGTCCTGTATTCAGAAGAATTTGTTTGTATAGGTAATGCTTCCCATAGGCATTGGAAGGCATTAGGTGTAATATCAGGAATGCCAATAAGGGAAGCAGTTGTCTCGCCATTTCCATTCTCTTCATTTTTTATATTGGGCTGTTTCGGCAGAGGTTCAAAATAGACAAGTAACATTCTGTCATCTTGAGCGTTGCGCTCCCCTGATAATAAGGGAAGGGAAGAGGAGCATCAAGGAATCTCAAACAACGTGCATGAAATGCTCTGATTCCGCTTCGTTTCGCCCGGTATGACAGAACGAAACTCCTTTTCCGTTTTTGAAACAGCTTCATTGTTATATTTGGCAACAAAGATAGTGTCTCATTTCTGAAATCGGCTCATGGATGGATATGTTTTTAAAGAGGTATTTATTGATTTTTTAGGTAATCGAGCTGCTGTACGCTTAAAAAAACAGATAAAAATTCTTTTGTAAATAGTCAGAAACGCTGTTTTTAGTCGTTTTTGAAAAAGAAATAGCATTTTTTTAAAGGAATTTGGGTTGCCTCTTTCTTATTTTTGCGACGCATTCAACCGAAGGGTTACCAATGAACCTTGGAGTGAATGTCAAACTATGGGAATGGAAATTAAAACAAATTGTTAAACTTAATATTTTACTTTATGAAAAAAGGAAAAAGAAAAATTCTTCGGATGATGCCATTGGCAATGGGATTGCTTTGTGCTGGAGGACCTGTCTTGGCTGTTCCTGCACTTTCTTCGTATGAGTATGCAGTCAATCAGCAGACCGGGCAAGTGACAGGTATCGTGAAGGACGCTAACGGAGAACCGCTTATCGGCGTTAATGTAGTGGAGAAAGGTAATGTTCAGAACGGTTCGATTACAGATTTGGACGGACGTTTTAAGCTGAATGTCGGCCCCAATGCAGTATTGGTATGTTCTTATATCGGATATAAAACGGTAGAGGTCCCTGTCAACGGGCAGAAGAGCCTTACCGTTACTTTGCGTGAGGACAGTGAGGCGTTGGATGAGGTGGTGGTTATCGGTTATGGTACTGTCCGTAAGGCCGATTTGGCCGGTTCAGTGGCCGTTATGGACAACAAGCAGTTCAAAGACCAGCCGGTTACCCGTATCGAAGATGCGTTGCAAGGACGTGTTTCCGGTATTTCCGTTACCTCGAGTGGTGTGCCGGGCGGTGACCTGAAGATTCGTGTACGTGGTGCCAGCTCCATCAATAAGTCGAACGATCCGCTTTATGTGGTAGATGGTATTGTGCGTGAGAGCGGTTTGGATGGCATCAGCCCTGAAGACATCCAGAGCATGCAGATTCTGAAGGACGCCTCTTCGACTGCCATTTATGGTTCGCGTGGTGCAAACGGTGTGGTGCTGGTTACCACCAAAACTGGTAAAGCGGGACAGACTCAGGTTGTGTTTGACGCTTCGGTTGGATTCTCCAATGCTTACCATATTCCGGAAGTGATGGGAACGAAAGAATATGCCCAGGCTCTGATTGATTACAAAGGAGTGGATGGCAGTACTATGACAGGCTATTTGGACGGTACGAATCCGGGTATAGACTGGATGGATGTATTGCTGCGTACAGGCGTGACCCAAAATTATAAAGTTGCCATTTCGAAAGGTAATGAAGACACTCAATTTTATGTGTCCGGCAACTATATGAATACCAAAGGTGTCATTACGGATACTGATTTTACCCGTTATTCGGTAAAGGCCAATGTACATTCCAAACTGTATAAATGGCTGGAGTTGACGGCCGATGTCAACCTGTCTCAGAGTAATGGTTCGGGGGCCGGATTCAATCAAAGTCAGGAAAATCCGATATGGGTGGGATTGAATTATTCGCCTACAATGGAAATGTACAACGATAATGGTGACTATAATACAGACCCCTATAACAATATCCAGAACAATCCTTATGGCATTCTTCATGAAAATCAGAATGACCGCAAACGTAGTGTGGTCAGTGGCCATGTAGACTTGAAGTTCAATATCCTGAAGGGGCTCACTTTTACCACAACCAATGGAATTGATTATTCAGACTGGAAAGGATACACATTCTCGTCCACCCGGGTACAGACCCAGAACGGCATGGGGAACACTGATACATACAATATGGTA
Organism: Mediterranea massiliensis; assembly: GCF_900128475.1. Lineage (GTDB taxonomy): Bacteria > Bacteroidota > Bacteroidia > Bacteroidales > Bacteroidaceae > Bacteroides > Bacteroides massiliensis_E. The sequence continues at coordinate 779,045 of NZ_LT635839.1, forward strand.
CTGCAGTCGACCAACAACTTTACCTATACGGGGAATTGGAACAAGCATTCGTTGACGGCTACAGCTGTATGGGAGGCTACTAAGTCGGAAACTCGGTATATGGAGATTACCGGCAAGAATCTTTCTGCCGAGCAGGTGGGCTATTGGGATGTCAAGAATGCCAAGACTCGTGACGCCGGGAACAGCTATAGCAATTGGAATTTGCTTTCGGGGGTAGCGCGTGTCATGTACAACTATGCCGACAAGTATATGTTGACCGGAACGTTCCGTGCTGACGGAAGTTCACGTTTCACCAATCAGAAGTGGGGCTATTTCCCTTCTATTGCGGCTGCATGGACTGTTACGAAGGAAGACTTCATGAAAGATGTCAAGGCTGTGAGTGACTTGAAAATCCGTGCAAGTTATGGTATTATCGGTAATCAGGATATAGATCCGTATTCAACTTTGGGACTGATGACCAGTACGGCCTTCAATTTCGGTACAGGGACCACATACACCGGCTATTGGGCTAACGGACTGGCTACGCCGGATTTGACTTGGGAGAAAGTGAAGCAGTTTGATTTGGGCATTGACCTGGGATTCTTCAGCAACCGTTTGACTTTGAGCGTTGACTATTTTGACAAACGTACTTCGGATGCCCTCTTGAAACGTACTGCTCCAAACTATGTTGGTGGAACAACTTACTGGGTAAATGCCGGTGAAGTGAGCAATAAGGGTGTGGATCTCACCATTACAGGGCGCATTATCCAGAATGACAATCTGCAGTGGACCAGCAGCATCAATGGCAGCTATTTGAAGAACAAGGTGACAAAACTGACTGCTGAAGAGCCGGTTATCTATGGCGCCAGTCCTTCTCCTGGAACGGTAGATCCCGCTACAATCATTAAGGAAGGTGAGGCAATCGGTACATTTTATGGTTATAAGTGGGCTGGTTTGGTAAAGAATGACAACGGCGATTTTGTGGACTCTTATTATACCAAAGATGGACAAGTGACAACCAACCCGTCCGGCGATGACAAAATGGTTCTGGGCTGTTCCAATCCGGACTTCACTTTAGGATGGAACAATACCATCACTTACAAGAATTGGGACTTTAATGTGTTCTTCAACGCAGCCTTTGGAGCTCAACGCCTCAATCTGGTTGATTTTGCCATGAATTCGATGGTGGGTGCTTCCATGTTTGTTACGGCAAAAGACTATTTTGTAAATGTAGGCAAGACGATGCCGACTCCGGGTGTGACGAACAGTAATTACGGCAATTCGAGCAAATGGCTTGAGAATGCAGACTATCTGCGCTGCGAGAATATCAGTGTTGCTTATACACTGCCTCGTAAAGTGACAAAGTTTGCAGATATCCGTTTCTCGCTTTCAGCCCAGAACCTCTTCACCATTACGGGGTATAAGGGCATTGATCCGGCTGGCGCATCGTTTAGTGCCAACAGTGTCGATGTGGACAATGGTATGGATATGGGTGCTTACCCCAACCCGCGTACGATTACGGTAGGTGTACGCATGAATTTCTAATGATAACTTTCTAAATTCTTGAATCAAATATGAAAACTAAAATAATTTTGAGTTGTCTTGTGGCAACTACCCTGGTAAGTACTTCGTGCAGTGACTTCCTGACGGAAGATCCCAAGGGGCAACTGACGCCTTCCAATTTCTTTGTGTCGCAGGATGCTTTGGAGGCTAGTGTCTATTCTCTTTATGCTAAAGTAAATGGCACCCAAACATATACCAACATGATGTACCCGCAATGGCAGGGGGACGACATGACGGCCAACCCGGGTTCCAATAAGCAGGCTGTGGCCGAATTGGACGGATTCAGTGCCAATAACAACAATAAGGGTGTACAGGATGCATGGTCTAAACATTACACGGTAATCAAGGCTGCCAACCTTATATTGAATAATGCCGGCGATACACCGGTGAGCGAGACAGAAGTTAATATTGCTTTGGGACAGGCTCATTTCTGGAGAGCGTATGCATATTATTATATGGTTCGTATTTTCGGTCCTCTTCCTTTGGTGAAAACGGCTGATGAATTGAGCAATGACATCCAATTGTCTTCTGTGGAAGATGTCTATAAGCTGATTGTTGATGACTTGAAGGCGGCTGAGGGTATGCTACCCACCAGCTATTCAACGGCTCCGCGCAATCATGACGGGGTAGATGCTTATGTGACCAAACAGGCTGTGCAGGCTACTCTTTCGGCTGTCTACATGTCCATGGCCGGTTATCCCTTGAACAAGGGGGCCGAATATTACGCTTTGGCTGCAGCCAAGGCCAAGGAAGTGATTGATAAGGAGGCACAGTACGGCTTCTATCTGGATAGTGAATGGAGTCATGTTTATTCTATGGGACATAATTACAACAAGGAAACCGTGTTGGGCATTGACTATTCACCGGTAGTGGACTGGGCAACCGACTCGCAGTTGTCTTCCTGCAACCGTTTTGAGAGTCTGGGAGATGCTGGTTGGGGCGACTCCTGGGGAGAAATTGCTTTTTGGAAACGTTTTCCGGAAGGTCCGCGCAAAAATGCAGTGTATGCTCCTAAAATAACCTTCCAGGATGCAAATTATAGAATAACAAAAGCTGTGGATTGGTGGGAATTGGACAATGAAGGAAAGCCGGTTGTATCAGAATATCATCCGATGTTTACAATCTTTACAACGAATTGTGATGCAGGTGGTGCAGAGTTGGCCCAACCTTATGACTATACTCAACCCAATTATACAGGCATGTGCAATGGTCACCGGCATCGTGTTATCCGTTATTCGGAAGTGTTGCTGTGGTATGCAGAAAGTGCGGCTCGTGCGGGTGAATCCGATCTTAATCTGGCCAAGCAATGTCTGAAACGGGTTCGTCAGCGTGCGGTTACAGATTATGAAAGTGTTGCATTGAGTGATGGCAGTGTGGTGAAGATAGACGACATGAACGCCAGTCAGTTGGCTGAGGCTTGTTACATGGAACACGGTTGGGAAGTGGCAGGCTATTGGGTTGCTATGGTTACACGTCGTTCTGATGAGTTCCGCATGAACGAACTGAAAAAGAACTTTGATTATCGCGTTGCTAATCCGGAAATAGAAGTAGCTCCCGGCTTTAAGGCAAAAGAAAGTGTCACTGTAGTCAAGTCGACTTGGGCGGGAGACAATAGTATCTATATTCCTTATCCGGATACGGAAGTCGAAAAGAATCCGAATTTGAATAGAGATTTGGTGAAGTAACCAGATTCAGTAGATTTGTCAGTAGGTATATTCAATTGATAATTTCATGGGGCCGAAGCGTTCAGTTGGTTTCGGCCCCTTTTTCTTATTCCTGTGTGTTTATAAATTACATTAACCGTGTCGATTATGAAGAGAATCAGTGCTTTGTTATGTTTGTTGCTGTGTGCAATGGGTGGAGTGTGGGCTCAAAACGGGAAGCCGTTTGTTATTCCTGAGCTGAAGGAGTGGAAAGGCGGAAGGGGATTTTTTGTTCCTGATACGTCGTTACGTGTCGTTTATGATGACCTTGTTTTGCAGACGGTTGCTGAGGCTTTTGCCGCAGATTACCAAACCCTGTTCGGCATTATGCCTGAAGTGGTTCGTGGAAAAGCTGAAACAGGCGATTTCTTTCTGACTTTGAAGAATGACGAAAAGTTGGGAGGAGAAGGGTATGAAATAGAAGTGGATCGTTGTGTGAAAATTTCAGCGCCAAAAGCCGTAGGAGCTTATTGGGCAACGAGGACGCTGCTACAAATGAGCGAACAAGATGAAAATGGAAAATTGCCTAAGGGATTTATACGCGATTTCCCCGATTATGCAATGCGTGGATTCATGCTTGATTGTGGTCGGAAATATATTCCGATGGACTATTTGCGCGGTTTGACTCAAGTAATGGCTTATTATAAGATGAATGTCTTGCATGTCCACTTGAATGACAATGGTTTTAAGCAGTTTTTCAATCATGACTGGAATAAGACTTATGCCGCTTTTCGTTTGGAGTGTGAAACCTTTCCAGGGTTAGCTGCCCGTGACGGTTATTATACAAAACAAGAATTTATAGATTTTCAGGAGGAAGCGGCTGCCCGATTTGTAGAAATCATTCCGGAAATAGATGTCCCGGCTCATGCTCTTGCTTTCAGTCATTACAAATCAGAACTTGGCAGTAAGGAATATGGTATGGACCATTTGGACCTTTCCAATCCGGAAACTTATACTTTCCTCGATGCACTTTTTAAGGAATATTTAGGAGGGGATAATCCGGTCTTTCGCGGGCCGAGGGTACACATTGGAACAGATGAGTATTCTAATACAGATAAGAAGGTCGTTGAACAGTTCCGGGCATTTACAGACCGTTACATTAAGTATATTGAGAGCTTTGGCAAAAGAGCGTGTGTATGGGGAGCATTGACGCATGCATCCGGTAAAACTCCCGTAAAAGTTGACCAGGTGGATATGTTTATCTGGAACAATCATTTTGCCAATCCCCGTGAGATGGCTCGGTTGGGATATAAATTGTTAAGTATTCCAGATGAAAAAGTGTATATTGTACCTTTAGCACCTTATTATCAGGATCATCTGGATAATGAATATTTGTACAATGAATGGACACCTGCCCATGTGGCTGATGAGGTCTTTGATGAAAGGGACCCTGCAATTTTGGGAGGATTGTTTGCCGTGTGGAATGATCTTGTCGGTAATGGAATATCGGTAAAGGATATTCACTATCGCATATATCCCAGTTTGCAGACTATGGCTGTAAAGACATGGAATGCTCGTCCGACGATGTCTTATGTGGACTTCAATGCTGCTCGGATGACTTTGAGTGAGGCGCCTGGGGTGAATCTTTTGGGACGTATCAACAAAATGCCAGGATTAGTTTATGAAACGGCTGAAGTGCTTCCGGGTTCCCGGTTACCCTATTCGGAAATCGGATATGATTATGCGGTGTCGTTTGATTTGGAGGCGCAGGCCGAAGAATGGGGAACAGTACTGTTTCGTTCTCCCAATGCAGTGTTCTATCTTTCTAATCCAATAAATGGTTCTTGGGGATTTGCCCGGGATGGTTATCTGAATACTTTCGGCTTTACGCCCTATCCGAAAGAAAAAGTAAATATACGGATAGAAGGTGATCCTTTGTCTACTTCTCTTTTTGTCAATGGCCGGTTGGTTGAGAAACTTGATATTCAAAAGCGTTATTACAATGGTGGAAAGGATTCTATGAATTATATACGTACCTTGGTATTCCCGTTGGAACAGGCTGGCAAATTCAAGAGCCGCATTACAAACCTGAAGATTTATAATCAGTTGCAAAAATAATTCTATAGTTAAAGAATAGATAGTAAGGAGTGCATTCTTCACACAGAAATGACTGGTATTTTAGAGTCTTCTTTCTTGCGTGGAGAATGCACTCCTTCGTTGAGAAACTGTTCCAGAACAGGGCTATTTATGTCTTTTTCAGCGCTTTCACCCATATCCGGTAGCCATCTTCGTTGAGGTGCAGGCCGTCGGTGGTCAGCTCCTTGCGCAGGACGTTCGTTCCCTTCTCGGTGAAGAGCGGGAAGAGGTCGATGAAGTCGATCTGCTGCTCGCAGGCCAGCTCCCGGAGGAGGGCATTGATCTGGGGAACCGTTTCGGTCTTGCCCGTCAGCAGGCGGTAGCGGCCGAAACTCTCGTTGATGGGCAGCAGGCTCTGCAGGTAGAGGTGCGTCTGCGGCGACTCGCGGCGGATGCGCTCCACGGTGAGGCGGATGAGGCCGGCGATGCTGTCGGCCGTCAGTCCGTGGGACACGTCGTTGATGCCTATCAGCAGGAACAGTTTCCTGGGATGGCCGGGCAGAATCTGGTGCAGGCGGTCGTACACGCCCATCACCTCGTCGCCGATGATGCCGCGGTTCACCACGTGCTTCCAGCCGAGCCGTTGGCCCCAGTCGCCTCCGTTCTCGGTCAGGCTGTTGCCCAGCATCACAATGTCCTGCGGGGTGACGGGCGGTTCGTCCATGAACTGGAGGAAGCGCCGGTAGTAATGGTCGGTATAGGTGCGCGGGGTGGGCTGGATGGAGGCGGCCACGGCATTGGCCACCAGCGAACGCAGGCGCACCACGCTGTGCTCGTCCTTGGGATGGACGGCGTTGATGAGCAGGATGACGCTGGTGTCCGTATCGGGGTCAATGACGATGCTGGTGCCGGTGTAGCCCGTGTGGCTGTAGGTATGGGGGCCGAAGAGGTCGCCGTTGTTCGAGGCATAGGCCGTGAAGCAGTCCCATCCCAGCGTGCGTCCCAGCGACGCCACGGCACGGGGCACGGTGCGCATGGCCTGTACGCCCTGCGGGCTGAGGATGCGCCGTCCGTTCCACTCGCCGCCGTTCTGCAGGGCGGCGCAGAGCAGGGCGATGTCATCGGCACACGAGAAGACACCTGCGTTGCCGCTGATGCCACCGTTCATGATGCGGGCCAGGGGGTCGTGCACTTGTCCGCGGAGCACTTGTCCGTCGGGCTGCTGTTCGGTGGGGGCCATGAGGCTGGCACCGTCCTGTGCCCATTGGGGCACGTCGTCGGTGTTCACCCAGTGGCCGTCCTTGTCCTGCCGGCAGGGCAGGTAGTCGGTGTGTTCCATGCCCAGCACGTCGAAGATGTGCTCTTTGGCAAACTGGCGCAGCGACTGGCCGCTGACGGTCTCGACGATGTGCTGCAGGGTGATGAAGTTGAGGCAGCTGTACTGGAAGTCGGTCTGCGGGCGGAAGTCGCGCGGGCAGGTGGCGATGTATTCCATCAGTCCGTCCGGATTGGGCTGGCCGTACTGTCGGGCAACTTGGGCCACCGGCGCATAGGACGGCAGTCCCGAGGTGTGGGTCATCAGGTCCTGTATGCGGATGGTCTGCTTTTCCTTTCCGTCGGCGCTCTGCCAGTCCTTGAAGTGGGGAATGTAGCGGCTGACGGGGTCGAGCATGCGTAGCTTGCCCTGTTCGGCCAGTATCATGACGGAGATGGCGGTAGACATGGCCTTGCTGCACGAAGCCATGTCGAACACGGTGTTGGTGGTCATCGGTCCCACTTCGGGCAGCAGGCTCCGGTGTCCGTAGGCCTTGAGATAGGCCATCTTGCCGTGGCGGACGACGGCAAGCACGGCTCCCGGAATGCCGTCTTCGGCAATGGCCTGTTCGATGGCCCGGTCGGCATACGTCAGGTGGCGGCTGCTCATGCCCACCTGTTCGGGGGCTACCCGCTGCAAGGGTTGGGCCGCAGCTGCCTGGATGCCCATGAGCAGGATGAATAACAAACGGATGGTTTTCATGTCTTGTCTTGTTGGGTCGGCCGATTTATTTTCCTTCGCGATAGGCGTCCACGGCTTTCTTGACCGAGCCGTGCATCAGCAGCAGGGCTTTGGCCTTGCCGTAGTCCAGGCCCAGCTCCTCGACCAGCATACGGGTGCCGCGGTCTATCAGCTTCTTGTTGCTCAGCTGCATGTTCACCATCTTGTTGCCCTTGACGCGGCCCAGCTGGATCATGACCGAGGTGCTGATCATGTTCAGGATCATCTTCTGCCCGGTGCCCGACTTCATGCGCGAACTGCCGGTGACGTATTCCGGTCCTACAATCATCTCGATGGGTACGTCGGCTTCGGCGGCCATGGGCGAGTCGGGATTGCTGGTGATGCAGCCGGTCAGGATGCCGTGCTCGCGGGCCTCGTGCAGGGCGCCGATGACGTAGGGCGTGGTGCCCGATGCGGCGATGCCGATGACGGTGTCCTTGGTGGTGATGTTGCGTTCCACCAGTTCTTCCCAACCGCGGTGGATGTCGTCTTCAGCGTTCTCCACGGGGTTGCGCAGGGCGGTGTCGCCTCCGGCAATGAGTCCGATGACCAGCGTGTTGGGCATGCCGAAGGTGGGCGGAATCTCCGAAGCGTCGAGTACGCCCAGTCGGCCGCTGGTGCCGGCTCCCATGTAGAAGATGCGGCCTCCCTGCTTCATGCGGGGCACTATCAGGTTGACCAGTTTCTCTATCTGGGGAATCGCTTTCTGTACGGCCAGGGCTACTTTCTGGTCTTCGGTGTTGATGTCTTCCAATATTTCGCGGACCGACTTCTTTTCCAAGTCGTTGTAGAGCGAAGGTTGCTCTGAAATCTTGATGAATGCCATATTCTTTTAATTGGTTAGTGGTTAGCGGTGAAGTGATTAGCTGTGGTAGGCGATGAGGCCTTCCATGGGGCTTTTGAGGATGGTGCCCAGCTGGATGCCCGTCGCTTCGGCGGCCTGTGCCAGCACGTCCTTGTAGTAGTAGGCTACGGAACCGATGAAGTGGACTTCGTGGTTCTGATAGTCGTACTGCATGACGTTCCGTCTGAGGAACGACTCGAAGCTGTCCAGCACCAGGCGGTGCAGGCAAGGTTCGTTCAGGTTCTGTGCCAGGAACGGAGAGAGGCTGGCCAGGAAACGGTTGGGGAACGGCTTGCGGTAGACGCGGTCGATGATGTCGGCCGGCGTCAGGCTGAACTGCCGGAGGAATTTTTCCTTCAGTTCGGGTGTTGTCTGGTTCTTCAGGATGTCGCCCACCAGCAGCTTGCCCAGACAGGCACCGCTACCTTCGTCGCCCAGGATGAATCCCAGGGGCGATACGTTCTGTACGATCTTCTCCCCGTCGTAGTAGCACGAGTTGGAGCCGGTGCCCATGATGCAGGCGATGCCCGGACGGTGTCCGCACAGGCTGCGGGCGGCGGCCAGCATGTCGGTGCTTACTTCCACTTCGCCTTTCACCTTCAGGTGGCGCAGGAGGACACGGCGTACGGTGGCTATCTTGTCGGGAAAGGCACAACCGGCACCGTAGAAGTAGACGGCATCCACTTCCTGGCTCTTCAGTTGGGGCAGAAGGTTGGTGACTATCTCGTTGCCGATCTCTTCCTCACTTTGGAAGAAGGGATTGGTACCTTTGGTAAAAATCTGCTGGAGTACTTCTCCATGCTCCACCAAACACCAGTCGGTTTTGGTAGAGCCGCTGTCTGCTATCAGTATCATAGTTCTTAAATTTATATCTTGATGTATATTTTCCGTTTATATAATTGGTATCCGATGCACCAGTTGATGGCTACAAATATCAGGGCATAGGCCAGGGAGCCGCCTGTGTCGCCGAACAGCGGTTTCAGCATCTGGTCATAGAGCAGTCCGTGGATAGAGATGCTGCCGTCGCCCCACGGCAGGCGGATGCTGCCGAACAGGATGCCCAGCACACCACCCAGCACGTACATGAACAGCGGATTGACGCCGAACGACTCGAAGAACAGGCTCCAGCGTTTGTATCCCTTCACATCGATTATCCAGATGAGCAGGGCCAGCAGGCTGGAGGCCAGTCCGCAGGTGGTAAGCACGTAGGTGGGCGACCATATCTTCTTGTTGATGGGGCATCCGTAGCTCAGCAGCAGGCCGCTGAAAGTAAGGATGGTGCCTACCAGAAACAGCAGGATGAGGTGCGAGCGGAGTGTCTCTTCGCGGCTTTGCCCGGCACGGCTCTTGTCGCCCAGCATCATGCGGCCCACACAGAATCCCAGCAGTACGTGAGCAATGGAGGGAATGGTGCTCAGCAGCCCTTCGGGATCGATGCCGTTGTCCTTGTACATGTGGGCGGGGGTGAGGATGGCGCGGTCTACTACAGACAGGATGTTTGTCTCGTTGTAGGCAAATCCGTTGCCGCCCATCAGCAGGGCGAAGTATCCCACAAGCAGGGTGACGATGATCCAGGGAATGTAGCGGTGCTTCACGGTGAGGGCAACGATGGACGCGGCGCAATAGCACAGGGCCAGACGCTGCATCACGCCCAGAATGCGCATGCGGTCGAAGGTCCATACCGCGTTCCACAAGTTCTGGCCGAAGCTCAAATCATCGGGAGCTGAGGCCCAGTAGTAACAGAAGCGTGAGAACCATCCGATGGCCATGCCGATGACAAAGATGACGACGGTACGCCGCAGAATCTTCCGCAGGGCGGCATGGCTGTAGGCGAAGTCGTACTTCTTCAGTGAGATATAGGTCGATATGCCCATGATGAACATGAAGAAGGGAAATACCAGGTCGGTGGGCGTGAAACCGTTCCACTCGGCATGGCGCAGGGGGGCATAGATGTGTCCCCATGACCCTGGATTGTTCACCAGTATCATGCCGGCAATGGTGATGCCTCGCAGGATGTCGAGGGCCAGGATGCGTTTGCTGTGGTTTACTTGTTTTTCCATGACGTTTTTTCCTTTAGCTTTGGGTTGGAGGAACCGTACATTCGTCCACCAGGTAGGCTATCGACACATACGGAATGCCTGAGTTTGTCGTCAGGCCGATTTCGCAGGTGCGGCTGTTGCTGTAGCCGATCTGGATGTTCCGTTCTTCTATCTGAGGGCGGAGTTTGCGCAGGGCGTATGCGTTCAGTTCGGGATGTGTGAATCCGCGGTCGCCTGCAAAGCCGCAGCAGCCTACTTCTTCGGGTACAAAGACCTGTGTAGAGCAGAGGCGTGCCAGGGCGACAAGCGTGTCGGCCAGTCCCATCTTTCGCATGGAGCACGTGATGTGCAGGGCTACGGGGCGGTCTATGGGCTTGAACACCAGGCGAGGGCGCAGGAAGGTATAGATGAACTCGGCCGGTTCGTAGAGCTTCATGCGGTGGATGGTTTCCCGCATGCGGTGCAGGCAGGGACTTTGGTCGCACAGCACGGGGTAGCGTCCTTGCCGGCTGGCCTCCCACAGGGCTTCTTCGAGTTCGCGTGTCTTGCGGTCGGCGATATCCATCATGCCTTTGCTTTCCCAGATGGTGCCGCAGCAGAGCTTTTCCATGTTCTGGGGGAAGATGACTTCGTAACCGGCTTTGTGGAGCAGGGCCACCATCTTGTTTACCAAAGCCTGTTCGACGGGCGACTTGCGGGCCAGGCCCATGGTCTGGTTGATGCAGCTGGGGAAATAGACCACTTTGAGCGAAGCTTTGTTTTCTTCCGCTTTCTGGCTATTCTCCATTTTCCGCTCTTCGTGCTTCATCTTATAGGCTTTGGGCATGGCCGGAGTCCACTGGGGGATGCCCAGCAGGTTGTGCATGCCGCGGGTAAGCTTGCTCATGGCGGCAGTTCCCAGTACGGCATGAGCCGTGTCGGCCAGCGTCAGTACGGGACGGAGTGTGTTCTTGATGCCTGCAAAGTGACGGGCGGCATAGTTGCCCAGTTTATATCCCTGGCTGTCGGGCGGCAGCAGGTGTTGGCGGACCAGATGAGTCAGGTCGCCTGTATTGATTCCCATCGGGCACGACATGGAACAGAGTCCGTCGCCCGCACAGGTTTGGTTGCCTAAGTAGCGGTATTGTTTCTCGAGCAAGGCCAGTCGTTCGGGGTTGTCGCCTTCCTGACGCAGGCGGGCCAGTTCGCGCTGAATGACGATGCGTTGGCGTGACGACAGCGTGAAGCCGCACGACAGGCAGTTCACTTCGCAGAAGCCGCACTCGATGCAACGGTCTACTTTGGAAATGAGAGACAAGCTACGGGCCGCCTGTTCATCACTTGCAGCTTGCTGACTGTAGTTTGTAGCCATCATGGGCAGCGGTTTGAAGTGCTTCAGGTGGCACTTGGGGTCGTCGTTGAAGATGACGCCGGGGTTGAGCAGCCCTTTGGGATCGAAGAGGTGTTTTACAGCCTTCATCACTTCAAAGGCTTCGTCACCCCATTCGTAGCGTACGTAGGGGGCCATGTTGCGGCCCGTACCGTGTTCGGCCTTCAGAGAACCGTCGTATTTGTCAACGACTAGGGTCTTGACGTCTTCCATCAGCGCGGCATAGCGGTCCACTTCGGCCTGGGTGGCAAAACTCTGGTTGACAATAAAGTGGTAGTTGCCTTCCAGGGCATGGCCATAGATGCAGGCATCGTCGTAGCCGTGGCGGGCAATGAGTTGCTGGAGGTCGGCCGTGGCTTCGGGCAGGTCTTCGATGTGGAAGGCCACGTCTTCGATGAGGCAGGTCGTGCCAGGTTGGCGTGTTCCGCCTACGCTGGGGAAGATGCCCGACCGGATGGCCCAGAACTGGCCGTACTCTGCCGGATTGTCGGTGAAGTGTATGGGTATGTAGGTACGGAAGGCCGAGAGCGTCTGTTCGATGGTGGCGATGTTGGCCTTCAATTCTTCAGGCGTGCGGGCCTTGGTTTCCGTCAATACGGCGGTGAGACCCGAGGGATCGGCTGCTTCTCCTTTATATTTGAGATAGACAGGGTCGTTGACAGACGACAGACTCTTGTAATCCAGCAGTTCGGCTCCCTTGACAATCCATTCGTCTTCTGTCCCTTTCAGCTTCTTCATGGCCACTACGGCCCGGCAGGCTTCGCGGATGTCTGTGAAGTAGACCATGGCGCTGGCCTTGCAGGGATAGTCGTATTCGGTGCGCATGGTTACCTGCGAGAGGAAGGCCAGGGTACCTTCGCTGCCCACCATCAGATGGGCGATGATGTCGAACGGGTCGTCGAAGGTAATCAGGGGAAGCAGGTTGAGGCCTGTGACGTTCTTGATGGCGTATTTGTATCGGATGCGTTCACGCAGATGTTCATTGGCATGGATGCTGTCGCGCAGGTGGCAGATGGTGCGGATGAAGTCGCGATGAGTTACCTCAAAGGATGCACGGCTGACGGGGTCGCCCGTATCAAGCACGGTACCGTCGGCCAGGACGATGCGCGCCGAGAGCATTACCCGGTCGCTGTTGGCGTGCGTGCCACAGTTCATGCCCGAGGCATTGTTCATCACGATGCCGCCTACCATGGCACTTTTTACCGAGGCGGGGTCAGGAGCGAACTTTCGTCCGTAGGGAGCCAGCAGTTGGTTGACACGTTGTCCCACGATACCCGGTTGTAGGGTGATCTGGCTGCCGTCGGAGCTGATGGAGTATTGCTCCCAATGCTTGCCGGCCACGATGAGGATGGAGTCGCTGATGGCTTGTCCGGACAAACTGGTACCTGCGGCACGGAATGTAACTGGTAAATTGAGCTTGTCGGCCAGGCGGAGCAGTTCGGCCACCTCGTTCTCGTTTTCCGAGCGGATGATGATTTGGGGTATCAGTCGGTAAAAGCCCGCGTCTGTTCCCCAGGCCAGGCGTCGGAGCTCGTCAGTATAAATCCTGTCCTGTGGAATGAAGCGTGAGGCTTCGTGCAGGAAGGATAAGTAAGGTTCTTTCATATCTCTTGTTTCAAGTTTCATATCATTTTGTTTCTTTAATGCCTTTGTGTGTTGCCCTGTTGGGAAAGTCGTGGAGGAAAATATGGACTCCTCGTACAACTGCCAACATTTGCCAAGCCCGTGGCAGTGGTCGTGACGTCGTGGTGGCAGCGCTTGTGACACAAGCTTGTCACAACTATTGCCATAGGCTTGTCACACTCACTGCCATACTTGTGTCAAGAAGGCTATCCCCCGGTGAAGGCAACCGAACACTGTCTATCGGTACAGGTAGTACTTCTTGGACAGTTGGCGGAAACTCTCCACGTCCTTTTCCCAGTAGGGGCGTATGTCTTCCCAGCGGTTGTTCTGGCTGAAGCGTTCGCGTATCTGGCGGGAGCCGCACACCTTGTCGAACATGTTGAAGCGTCCTTTGTCAGCATGGTCGAAGACGGCGCGGTCGGGCCACAGACGTGCTACTTCCTGCATCACGAGGAACTGGATGGGACTGAGCGGTGCTTTGGCATAGTCGGTGATGTGCACCTGTACGCCTTGCAGCTGTTCGCCCTTGCCTACACTGTAGAACGGTTGCAGGTAGATGGGACGGAAGATGACGCCGGGTACGTGGAGCTCGTTCAGGGCATCGGCCAGCTTGTCGGCCTCGGCCCACGAAGCTGCAAACATCTGGAAGGGAATGGTATAGCCCACACCGATGGACATGTAGCCCAGTTCGCCCAGGATACCGCTCACGGGGTAGAAGAATGCCGAGTGTGGGTGGGGTATGTGGGGCGATGAGGGTATCCATTGCAGGCCTGTGGCTGTGTAGTCCATTTTCCGTTTCCAGCCTTTCATCTTGATGACCGTCAGTTTGCACTGTACGCCGCCTGCCAACATGCGTTCGCCGTTGAGCATCAGTGCCAGTTCGCCGCAAGTGAGGCCGTAAAGGTACGGAATTTTAAATTGACTGACAAAAGAAATGCAATCGTCTTCAACCAAATTGCCTTCTACCTTGAGTCCGCCCAGCGGATTGGGGCGGTCCAGCACGATGAGTTCCTTGCCGTTTTCGGCAGCTGCCTCCATGGCCAGTCCCAGGGTACTGATGTAGGTGAACGAACGGCAACCGATATCCTGAATGTCGTATACCAGTACGTCGACGTCCTTCAGCATTTCTGGTGTGGCCTTGCGAGTCTTGCCATAGAGTGAGTAGACGGGCAGGCCGGTGGCGGGGTCGCGCTGGTCGGACACGTGGTCACCGGCATGGACATCACCCCGTACACCGTGTTCGGGACCATAGAGAGCCACGAGGTTCACGTTGGGCGCCTCGTGCAGGATGTCGATGGTGGAGCGCAGCTCGTTGTCCACACCCGTTGGGTTGGTGATGAGGCCCACGCGTTTTCCCTCCAGGCAGCGGAAGTTCTGTGACTTGAGCACTTCGATGCCTGTCTTGATACGTATTTTCTGTGCCTGGGCGCCTATGGCGAAGCACAACAGAAGCAGAAATCCTAGCAGCTTTTGTCTGGTTGCCGTATGTCTGTGACAGATGAATTTTTTCATATTCTTATTATTTGATAGATAATCTGTAGGTTATTCTTCTTTCTTTCCGAACTTGGGGTCAACTTTTACCAGTGCCGCCATGCCGATGGTGGTGATGCAGCAGATCATGGTCCATACGAAGAAGTGACGGTAGCCGATGGTTTCCTGCAGCCAGCCTGCTATCATGCCCAGCATCATGCTCAGGGCCATGAAGCCGGTACAGATGGCATAGTGCGAGGTCTTGAACTCGCCTTCGGAGTAGTAGATGAGGTAAAGCATATAGGCCGTAAAACCAAAGCCGTAACCGAACTGCTCGATGAAGACGCAGATGTTGACCGTAATCAGAGAATGGTCCTGGAAGTAACTCAGGTAGACAAACGTCAGGCAGGTGAGCGACATGCTCCAGGCCATGGGCTGTAACCATTTCTTCAGTCCTCCCTTGGCTGCGGCCACACCGCCGATGATGCCGCCCAGTGTCAGGCCGATGATGCCTACGGTACCATATACCAGTCCCACTTCGCCGGTCGTCAACCCCAGACCACCTTTGTCGATGGGGTCGAGCAGGAAGGGTTGTATAATCTTGGTGAGCTGCGCTTCGGGGAAGCGATAAAGCAGCATGAAACCGATGGCGGCTACCGTCTGCCAGAAAGGCATCTTGGTGAAGAAGGTGCGGAAGGCGTCGATGAAGCCTCTGACGATGCTGCCGGCGTCGGTACTCTTGTGAGTAGTGTCACTGGCCGGACGTGGTAATATCCAACTGTGATAGATGGCTACCAGGAAGAAGAACACCGAAAGTACGATGAATACCACCAGCCATGCCAGCGGTATGTTGCCCGATGTGCCCACGAAGTTGGCTTCCGTACGTTCGGTCAGTTTGTGGTCTATTTCGAAATAGAGGTAGGCCGGCTTGTTCCAGTTGCTTTCGTTGAATTCGAAGCGGGTGGACAGTTTGCTTTGCTCCAACTTGATACTTTGGTCGCCATCCTTGTATTCTACGTTAAGCACAATACTCTCGCCGGGGGCCGGCTGGTGGTTGAGCCTTACGGCAGCCAGTGCGATGTTGTTGGCGGTTTCACCTGTATTGGTAGCATGCTTCTCGCCGAACGTGTTGCGCAGCCAGGTGCGGAAGGCGCTTTCCTGGGTAGCTGTTGCAGTAACGGCCGGTGCTCCTTTCGTGATGAGGCTGCCTTTGACGAAACCGTTGCGTACGTTCATGTTGTTTACCGAATCGCGCATCAAGGCCGCATATTCAGCGAAGGGAATGGTTTGTCCCTGTTCGTCGGTAGCGCTTGTCGGTGCCTGTATGGAGGCCTGTACCGTTGCATCGGAAGTGAGGAAGCTGAGCGTTTGTCCGTCGTCGGTCGGGGTGATGAACAACGGCAGGCCGGCAGCCGCTACCGGTTTCGACGGGTCGGCCACCACCTGGATTTTGACGGGTTCCAAGCCGGAGTTCATTTCAATGACGCCGGCCAGTATCACCAGAATGCCTTGTCCCATGACGGTGGCAATGCGATAGAAGGTGCTTCGTATACCCACATACAGCGACTGTTCGTGTTCGCTTAGGGCCAGCATGTAGAAGCCGTCGGCTGCTATGTCGTGTGTGGCCGAGGCAAAGCCCATCAGCATGAAGATGGCGAAGGTGAACTGGACATAGAACTCTGTAGGAATGGTGAAGGCAATGCCTGCCAAGGCTACAGCTACAATCCATTGCATGGCCAGCGTCCACCAGCGCTTGGTCTTGATGATGTCGACAAACGGGCTCCAGAAGGGCTTGATGACCCACGGAAGTCCCAGCCAGCCGGTATAGAGGGCGATATCGGTGTTCGACATGCCCAGTCGTTTGTACATGATGACGGAAATGGTCATCACCGCCACATAGGGCAGCCCTTGGGCAAAGTATAAGGTAGGTATCCATGCCCAGGGATTGGTTTTCTTAGTCAGTTTATTCATGGTCATTTCTATGTTTGTCCTTTAGGAATAAATCGGCTCGATGCTGGCGCCGATGTAATAGTGCAACAATATTTCATCGTATTTGTAGCCCTGTTCGCCCATGACGGCGGCACCGATCTGGCAAAGACCTACGCCGTGTCCCCAGCCGGCACCGATGAGGGTGAAGCGTCCGGGTATGCCTTCGGGCGAGAGGTCGCTCTTGTCTACCACGAAAGCCGAGCTGTAGAGGTGCGAGGGCGACAGTGTATGGCGTATTTCCAGTTCCTTGCCGATGGTGAGTGTGCGTTTGGTACCCACAATCTTCAGTTTCCACAGACGTCCGCTGGTGCCACGGGCCACGGGGACGAGGTCGATGATCTGTCCGTAGTCTATGCCCGACCGTTTCAAGATGAGGGCCGACAGTTCATCTTGTGTGTATTCTACGCGCCAGCGGTAGAAGTCGGTGGTTTCCTGGTCGTAGTTGTTGAGTACTTGTGACAGAATGTGTTTGTCTGTAGTGTTGCAGAACGATTCGGGCGAAGTACGTATCCAGCGGTCGGCTTCGGCTTCGACGGTGAGGTCGGGCAGGTCGGTGGCCGGTTGGGACGTGTTGCCCTGGCGGATGCGCCAGTCGCGTTGCTTCCGCAGGTAGGAGTAAGGTGTGTTTTCCCAGCAGTACTGGAACTCTTCGAAGGCACCACCGCAACATTTGGAGAAACGGGCGTCACAGATTTTCCCTTCAGACATCAGTACCTGTCCGCGGGTGGCTTGGATAGCTTGGCGTACGATATCGGTCGAAGCACGGGTGATGCCTTGATAACGCTGGCAGTGGTCATCGGCGCAGACGTCGAAGCGGGTATGGTCTTCTCGGTCGAACCATCGGATCAGTTCGTCATTTGTCTGTGTGCAGGCTTTGTAGTCTGTATGTTTGGCTACGATTTCCTTGTTCTTGTTAATCTGGGCCAGCAACCAGCTTCTCGAAATCACCGCATGGGCTTTCAGCAGCTCCAGCGAGGCGGTAGCGCTCATTTCGCTGGAGATGACACTGGTCAGGTAGTCTTCTACGCGGATGACGTTGACGGCAGTCAGCTTGTCATTTTCCACAATGATGCGCAGAGCACCCTGGAAACGCTGGTCTTCCTTGCGCTCCCAGTGGAAGTTGATGCCGATGGTGACTCCGTGCAGTTCGAACGAGGCGTTCTGTTCGTCTTCGGGTTCGAAAAGCAATTCGTCGTAGAGGCGGCCTTGCCACAGGATGCGGCCATGGTCAAAGGTGACGGTTTGGTTGCCGTTCACTTCCTGACCGTCCTGGCGGTAGGGGGCCAGCAGGGTGAATTCTATCTGGGGTTCGAAGAGGATTCCCACGTGTACTTTGGGCTCTTTCATAATGTTGTTCTTTTCTTTAACGGATTTCGTTGCGGATGTGCTCCTTCACGTGAACAAAAGCTTCGGGTGAAAGACATACCTCGCTTAATATTTGTGCCACGTCGTCTGCGGTAATTTTCAGAAAATCCTGCTCGACAGGGGTAATGAATACTCCTCCCAGGTCGACCGAAGCAGGACTGCTCAACAGGCGGGCATCACCTTCAGCCGTGTAGCAGGCAGGGCGATGCTTGGCACGAGGAAAGACGAAAATTGTCCAGCGGGAGGACTCATAGAGGGCCAGGATATTCATCATCGGTTCCTGGTCGCCTTCGGGTACGGGCAGGGCGTGGTAGATGGTCTGGAAGAAACGGCAGGCTTCGTCGGCATCGTCAGTGTCGATGACGAGTGTCGTACGCGGGGCGTCATCCAGGCTGTAAAGCGTGGCGCATTCGGTCTGCACTACCGTCTCGCCTATCCGCGTGCGCCAATCGGCCTCAATGGGCATAAAACCGCGGTTGCCCGCCTGAAAGTGAGCATGGTCAGGAGCGGAGGCACCACAGCCCGGACCGTTGTAGAAGATGGTGAAGTCCGTCAGTTCCCGGGCGAGTTCCAGCATGTCGGCAAAGCGATGGCCGATGAGCTGGGGAACGTGTTCAGTCTCGGGTATGGTGAGGTGGCGCGGGAAGATAGGGAAGGGATTCACCAGCAGCTCGTAGTGGCCCAGGAAGGGAATACCTTCCTGCTCAGCCGGCCGGTTAGCAGCGCAGAGAAAGCAACGGCGTTCGCGGATGGACTTAGCATCGACCTTGGCACCGGAGGAAACGATACGGGCGGGGTTGAACTGCACCTTATAGGGTACGCCGCGCACGTTCAGTTCCTTGACTCGTACGCCCGTGAGGGCTTCGTAGCTGTGGCGTGCTGTTTCCCATGTAGCAAGTTGGCGAGCCAGCAAATCGTTTACTTCTTTATTCATAGAATTCATGATGGTATTATTTTACTTTTTCTTGTTCAATGCAATGCGCGCTTGCAGTTCCCATGTACGAATACGGTCTTTGTATAAGTTATTAGCATTCATCTTTACAACATCCAGTGCTGCGTCTGAATTGTCATCCCAGCGGCGGCAGAGGTAGACGACGTCGTAGACGCGACCTATCTGGAAGCGGCGGGAGAAGTTCAGTCCCAGCGCATAGTCTTCGCCGTAGCTGGTGTTGGGTACCTTCACTTCGCGCAATACGGGGGTGTAGAAGGCACGGGGCGCTCCCAGACCATTGATGCGCAGGGCGTTGTTGCGGCCGTTCTCGGGCGTCCATTCACGGTGGTCGATAATGCCGGGAGCAATCATCTGCATGTCGAAGTTGGTCATCATGTAGGTACCTACAACCATACCGCAGTTCTGTTCGTAGAAGGCACGTACCATGATGGACAGTGTGTGCTCATCCTTGTAAACGTCGTCGCTGTCCAGCTGGATGGCAAATTTGCCGCACTTGGGGTGATGTACGCCCAGGTTCCAACAGCCGCCGATGCCCAGATCGTTGCGTTCGGGAATGAGGTGGATGAGACGTTCGTCGCTGCTGAACTCGTCGATGGCTTCGGTGGTACCGTCGGTCGAGTGGTTGTCGATGACGATGAGGTTGAACTTGAAGTCGGCCTGCTGCGTCAGTACCGAGCGGATAGCGTCGCGGATGGTGCGGATGCGGTTACGTACGGGGATGATGACCGATGCTTCGTATTCGGAGTTACCCTTGTCGAACTCAATGTGTTCGAACTCCGGCTTCAAGTAGCCGCCCACTTCTTTCAGGTGCTCTGTGCAGGCTGCTTCCATCTCGATCTGGCGGTTGCGGTTCTTCGGGTCTACGTAGTCGAAAATCTTTTCGCCGCTGCGGCGGGTGTCGTTCTCTACTTCTGTGTAGAGGTATTCGTTGATATGTACCAGTTCGTGGCGCTGCGACAGTTTGAGTCGCAGGTCATAGAGTCCGGCAAACTGATAGTCGGCCTTCATACGGGCGGCGGCATCCTTCAGTGCACCAGTGCGGTAGAGCAGTACGGAACCGAAGTCGAAGTCGTCGCGCAGCGACCCCTGCTGATAGTCGATGACGGGAGCGATGGTCTGTTGGCCGCCTTTCAGCTGGTAGTGGTCGGCATAAACCATGCCTGCGCCGCTGTCGTTCAGAATATGTACCATGCGTTCCAGTGCAAACATACCCAGATTAAGAATGGTATCCTTGGTATAGAGCAATGTGTAAGGTGCTGCGGCTTGTGTGGCGATGGCTTTCAGGATTTGGCTGCTGAAAGGACTGTCGACGGTCAGAAAACTGCATCCTTCGGGCAGTGAAGCTGGTGCTTCGGTGCCGAAGAGGGTGATTTGTCCGGCCTGGCCGGTGGCTTGCAGACCTTGGATGGTTTGTTCTATGTCTTTGTTTCCTGTGTAGAGGAGGTAGCAATCAATTCTTTCCATGGTGGTTCTATGTTTAATGATGATTATTATTGTTTCTTGTCTTGAAGCAGGGTAACGGTGCCGTCCGTACTGCTGACGAGCAGAGCACCGTGTCCCAGCGGAACGACGGTGTTGATGAGTGAATTGCCTACTTTGTGCTGCCAGCGGATGCGTCCTGTCAGTCCGTCCAGTGCACATATCAGTCCGTCATTGGTACTTGTATAGACAATGCCTTCCTTTTCGGGCAGCATGCTGGGAGCATGTTCGTAGCCGAAGCCAGCATTGGTAGCCCACAGCTCTCTGGCTTCCTTGCCGTCTGCTGCATAGCAGACAATGCTGTCGTTCATGGTCTTGGCATAGATGCGTTGTCCGTCCTCGGACAGGCCGATGCTCTCACGTACTTGTGACTGGAAGGTGCGCCAGATGGTTTGTCCTGTCTGGAGATCAATGGCGGTCAAGGCACGTTTGGGATCAGCAATGAAGACTTTGTCGTCTGTTGCTACAGGCCAAACGGCTGCTGGTGAATAGTGTATACCAGGCAGGCCGTGTGTCCATTTCCAGCACTCGCGTCCTGTCTGTTGGTCGAGGGCGTAGAGTGTGTTGTCCCATGCACCGAATATGACTTTGCCGTCTGTCAGCAATGGACGGGTTTCGATGTAACCCAGTACGTCCGTGTAAGCCCATAGCAGTTTGCCAGTCTTCAAGTCGATGGCACGGAAGGTGTGGTCGCTGGCTCCGATATAGGCGGTGCCGTCAGCTATGGCTACGGCTCCAAGTACAGGTGCTGAGGCTTCGAGCGTCCATAGCAGTTGACCATTTTCGGCGTTGACACCATAGATGTGCTTGTCTGCCGAACCGAATACTACGATTCCGTTTGCTACGCCTGGAGTGCCCACAATGCGTTTCTGGGCGGAGAAGCTCCACAGACGCTTACCCTTTTTCAGACTGTAGGCGGTCAGTTGTCCCAAGTCGTCGGCTACAAATACACGTTTGCCATCTGTGGCGGGTGAGCAGTAGATGCCTACGCCCGTCTGTACCGTCCAGGCAGCTTTCACTTGCGGATAGGTCTGGTTGATGGAGTAATCGGGATATTTTTCAGCCTTGCCCTGATGGTCATAGTATTGGTGTGTGAGCGAAAGAGCAGCCCATTGTTGCTTGGGCTCACCGATACGCTGGGTATAGACGCGGATAGAATCCGGTCCTACCTCGTAGATGCCGTAGCCTGGCTTGCCGTCGGCATCGCGCAGGTTGCTGCGCATCAGGATGCCAGGAATGCCGTCGTAACTCAGCAGACGGTTGCGATGGTAGTGTCCTCCGATGAAAAGGCGGACGTTGTAGGGACGGACGGCATCAGTCACGTCATACCAGTTGTCCACGTCGCCTTCCATCATGGGATAGTGGGTAATGAGGATGACGGGGGTGTCCTTGCCTGCTTTTTTCATTTCATCTGTCATCCAGCGGATGTCTTGCGGTACTACGTGTCCGTAGGCCATACGCATCAGCGGCCCTGAGTTGAAACCCAGGAAAAGGATGCCCTTGTGCATGAATTCGAAATGTTCGCCGCCGTAGATATCCGAAAAGGCTGTGCAGCCCGATTCGCTCCATTTTGTCTCGTGGTTGCCCATGACGATGTAATAGGGCACCTTCAACAGGTCAAGACACGACTTCACACGTTCCATACACAGACGGTCGCCGTTGTCAGTCAGGTCGCCTGTTACTAACACGAAATCGATGCTGTCCGTTGCGTTGATCTGTGCAATAGAGCGCAGCAGGTCTTCTGTCGGATTTGGATTACCCGGCGTGAAATGAATGTCCGTCAGTTGTGCAAAGCGGAAACGCTCCTGCTGTGCCCGCATGCCGTTTGAGAGCAGGAGCAACAGCAGGATGCTGATGTATAACTGATATTTGGGTAAGGTTAGCTTCATGATTTTAGTTGTTAGTTGAGTTAAAGAATTGCAGGATGTTATGCATCAGTTCGTTTCTCTCTTTTTCTGTACGGATGGTTTCGAACGGGAAGCCAAGTACGATGGTCTTGTAGGCTCCGCGGTAGGCGATACCTGCACTCAGATTGTTCTCAGCATAGCGCATGACGGTGTAGGCGCCTTGTGACGGTTCGATAGCGTCGGGCGATTCAACGGCGTACGACTCGGCGTTCAGTTCGTTGTGGTAAGTATAATTTCCTTCCAGACTTTCAAAAGGCGAAGGTACGCATTTGACGCGACCGTTACGGGCGGCCTGGCCTGTACGCCAGCGGTATTTCAATACATCGGTTGCAAATTTGCGGTCAGCTTCCTGAGAAGGAGCCAAACGGTTGTCCCACAGATCTGTGGCGACGTAGGCACCCGATACGAAGAGATTGCCGCCTTGATTACAATAGTCGGTCAGCGCACGTTGTAAAGCGGGGCTGAAGGTCTTGTATTCCAACGGTTTGATCCCGCGTCCCATTTTGGTCTGACATTCCTTTCCCAGAATGAGGTCGGTATATGCGTAGTCGGTCAGTGACACCTGATGATCTTCGACAGCTTCGTCGCTGCATGATACAAACGAATAGCCGGCCTTCAATATGGCTGCACCATGCAGGGCTGGATAGTCGAAGGTGTTGCCTGAGATGACCTGAGTCTCATAATCTCCGTAGCTGTCACCGAAGCCGGATGCATCATCGTCCATCCAGGGAATGGAGCGTCGGAATTCTTTCATGGAGCCGATGTAGCTGATATCCTTTATATAGGGTACGCCGTGGTCGAGGTTGTCCAAGAAGCCTGCCAGCAGCGTGTCGGCCGGAGCAGGTGCCACGAAGTCGGCGGGAGCACTGACGCGGTCGAAACCGTTGACTACAAGTACGCGTCCTTTGCTGTTGAAAGCGCGTCCTGCGGAAAGAATTTCGGACGGGAAGCTCTCACCGCCCTTGTTGACAGCCGTCACCTTGTAGCTGCATACCACGCCGGCAGGCAACGAAGCGCGGTAGTGATTGTCTTTTACCAGCACGCCGTTGTCGAAGTCACCGTTTCCGACGCGTGTATAGACGATGTATTGTTCGGGTTCTGCCGTAGGTTCAAGTGGATCGGATACGGGTTGCCAGGACAATTCGATTTCATCGTCTTCAATCATCTTTACCGACAGGTGGTCAACAGGGAGTGGCTGTACGATGTATTCTGTCCCGCTTACTGAGCTGAGGAACTGGAGCATGCCTTTGTATACGGCTCGGCTGACGGTGAAACGGAAGCGAGGATCGAGGCCGTAGCGCATGTCGGCGAAATTCTGATGCGAAAGCATTTCGAGCAGCATGGTGGGTACACGAGGTACGCGTGCTTCGAAGTAAGACTGATTCCACATACCGCGGCGGCTCCACTCGGGCTCGTACAGGGTGCGGATATCGCGTACGATGTTCGACTGAATGAGGTCGGTCAGGTTGCGGGCCAGGTAGCGGGAGGCTCCGTTGGTGTATTGTCCATTGTAGACGTTGGTATAGTAGATGCCCAGCGTGCCGATGATGGAGTCATTGAGCGTGGTGCCGGCATCAGAATGGAAGGCAAAGGCCAGGTCTATGGGGATGTTCAAACCTTTCTCGTCGGGATTGACAGAGGAACCTCCTGCCAGATAGTTCACCCAAATGCCGCGGCACTTGTAGTCGTCGGTATAGTCGTTCTTTCCTTGGCTTTCCGAATAGACGCTATCGGGGATGCCTGCCCATTGTAACCAATAGCGTGCGGCCTCGCAGAAGCGGGGATAAGTACTGACTTGAGGCTGACTGGTGCTATTGGACATGTCTGTTGCCAGTGGTGTAGCAGAGGAAAGGTTACGCTTGTCTGAGCTCTTCAGGTTTTCGGTTGTACCTTGAGAGGAACGGCTACGGGCAATGTTTCCCATGCCTCCGCCTATCTTGACGGCATCGGCGGTAACAATTCTTCCTGCTTTGTCGGAGCGGTTGCTCAAGGTAACCTTGCAGCTGTTGTTGCATCCCTTGTCGAAGCCGAAAGTTCCTAAATAAATCCATGTGCCTCCTCCCATCTTTTGGTTGACACTGAATTCGGTCTTTCCGCCACGGTGGTAAACGGTGTAGCGGGCGTCCTCCGTGCTGTTGGGCAGGGAGCGGTAGGATACGTAGACGGCATACTGGCCGCTTTCAGGGATTTCGGGTATCCATTCGGCTGTACTTTCTTCTCCTTTACGGATGGTTTCGGCTTGTCGGTAGGTACCTTCCTGAAAGGGATTTTCAAAGTCTTTGTAGATGTAGCGCTGGTGGGCGAATCCCTCTCCCTGGCCGTTGCTCCATTGATGGTCGGCATCGCGTTCAGTGTAGAGCGACTTCCCATCCAGACAACCGTCATTGTCCACAATCACTTCGTGGGTTTGCGTGTCGCGTTCGCGGGGCAGCAGTACGTTGGCACCTGCATTCTCGAGCATGGGCACGAGAAAGGGCAGGACATAACTTTGTGTGTAGAGGTCTTCTACCGTCTGGAAGATGCGTGCGCGCTGCCATTCCCAGCGGTCGAGCTTGGCCTCATAATAGAAGCCGTGGCTTTGCCACATGGCGATGTGCCGGTTGTTCAATCCTCGGGTAGGGGTATAGGGCGAAGATTTTTTGCTGACTAAGGGAATATTTTTTCCTGACTGGGGAAAAATTGCCTTCTTGTTCTTTTTGCTTCGGAGTGCCAGCGGAATCTGTTCTTCAATGCTCCGTCCGTTGGTTCGGATTTCAAGCTGGTAGGAGGCCCATTCAGCAGGGAGCATCGATTTTACGGTCCGATAGATTTCGTCCACATTGTCTTCGCGGAAGGGAATGTAGGAGCAGTTGATGTTGGCAAACAGCTGGAGTGTCTTGCCTTTTGTCGCCACTGAATCAATCTTGATCCGTCCGATGGATACTTCCCTTCGGGCAACGTTGTCCAAATAGCTGCCGATTTCTTGACGGAGGTCCGTCGGAAGGTCTTGCGCGATTCCTGCAAGTGGAAATAAGGATGCGGCAAGCAAAGTTGACCGAAAGTAATGTTTTGCGTACATATTATGTTCTTCTATTAACTGTTTAAGTTCTTTTTTGTATCTTTTCGTATCAGCAGGGTCAGCCCGAGTGCCGTTATCAGAGCATTGATGATGAGAAGTTCGAAGCTGATCTGATAGCCGCCGAACCAAGCTTCGCTGTTGCTTTTCAGTACGTAGCAGAGGATGGGGGAGACTATGGCTACCAGTGGTACCCAGCGGTCGCGTACAGGCTTGCGGCAGGCCATGCCGAAGATGAACATGCCGAGGATGGGACCGTAGGTATAGGCGGCCAGGCTGTAGACGGCGTTGATGGCACTGTCGTCGTTCAGCTCGTAGAAGATGATGATGACGATGGCCATCAGCAGCGACATGATGAAATGAATCAGTTTGCGCGTCAGCGACAGGTTCTTTTCATCCTGCTTTTCGTTGGCTTTCAGTATGTCGATGGTAAACGAAGTGGTCAGAGCGGTCAAGGCTGACCCGGCTGCCGAGTAGGCAGCCGCAATCAGTCCTATTATGAAGATAATACCTATGAAAATGGGGAAGTTTTCGCTCCACGCCACTTCTCCGAACAGGGCGTCGCCTGTCGTTTCCTGCCCAGGCATGTAGGCATCCGCATACATGTAGAGCAGGGTACCGAGCACTAAAAACAGGCCGATGACAAATATCTGTATGAATGAACTCAATATCATGTTTTTCTGCGACTCCTTGAAGTTTTTGCAGCTCAGGGTACGTTGCATCAGGTCCTGGTCGAGGCCTGTAGTGGCTATCACCATGAACACGCCGGCGATGAACTGCTTCCAGAAGTAGCGCCCGTCGTTGGGGTCGTCAAAGAAGAACGTCCGGCTGGTGGGATGGTTGCCAATGGCCGCCGGCAGGTCGCCGATGCCCAGGTTGAGGCTGCCTGCAATGAAGACGATGCAGCACACTACCGACAGCACAAGGCAGATGGTTTTCAGCGAATCGGTCCATATAAGCGACTTGACGCCTCCTTGGAAAGAGTAGAGCCAGATGAGGGCGACCGTGATGACTACGTTCAATGAGAAAGGTACGTTCAGCGGGGTGAAGACCAACGATTGCAACACGACGCACACCACAAAGAAGCGTACCGATGCCCCCAGCATCTTGGATACGAAGAAGAACCAGGCACCCGTGCGGTAGGAGGCAAGGCCGAAGCGGTTCTCCAGATAGCCGTAGATGCTCATCAGGTTCATCCGATAGAAGAGCGGTATCAGTACGAAAGCCACGAAGATGGAGCCGACGAAGAAGCCCAAAACCATCTGCATGTAGGAATATCCCCCGTGCAGCACGGCGCCAGGGACGGAGATGAAGGTGACGCCCGAGATGGTGGCGCCGATCATGGCCAGTGTCACCATGTACCAGGATGACTTTCGGTTGCCGGTGAAGAAGCCTGCATTGTCGGCCTTGCGGCCCGTTATCCATGAGATGATGAACAGCAGGGCAAAGTAGCATGCGATGGTTGTGAGTATGATCCAAACGGTAGTCATTTCTATCAGTCTTTATATTCTTTTTGGCAAAGCATTGCTTTCGTCCTCGGAAAGCAGTGCTTTAGTCTTGGGAAAACATTGCTTTAATATTCGTATCTCTCTGAGGCTTATTCTGCATAGAGCAGATAAGGCTTGCGCTGTTCCTTGAACTTCTTCACGTCGTCCTGCCAGCAGGCCTTGATTTCGTCGGCATCCTTGCCGTCTTCAATCATCCGACGTACGTAATCTACGCCAATGAGCTTTTCGAAGAAGGAGGTGAAGAACTTGTCGCCGATATTCAGGTTGCGGTAGGCATCGATGACGTAGCTCAGGTCGAGCCCCCGCTTCCAGATTTCTTCGTCGCTCATGCCGCTCAGGTCGACGCCGTGGCACAACTTGTTCAGCTGGGGCGGGTTCTTGGCACCAGGCACGCTTCTTGGCGTGAAGCTGAAGCTGTAGCCTTTCATGTCGGGGTGTCCGTACACCTGGAAGGGCTTGTCTGTCCCTCTGCCCAGGCTGACTGGTGTCGCTTCGAAGTAGCAGGTCGAGGGGTAGAGGTAGACCGACGTCATGTTGGGCAGGTTGGGCGACGGCGGGATGGGGAGCCGGTACTTCGTCTGATGGGTGTAGTTCTTGCAGGGGATGACGGTCACGTCGCAGGTGCGCGATTCGGGCAGCCAGTGCTCGCCGTTGACCATCAGGGCCAGTTCGCCCAGCGTCATGCCATGGACAACGGGGATGGGCAGCCAACCCACGCCCGACTTGTGTTTCATGTCCAGCAGCGGGCCGTCCACATAGTGCCCGTTGGGGTTGGGGCGGTCGAGTATCAGCATCTTCTTTCCGTACTCGGCACAGGCGTCCATAAGTCGGCACATGGAAGCGTAGTAGGTGTAATAGCGGAGCCCTACGTCCTGAATGTCGACAATGAGCAGGTCGAACTTGTTCATGGATGCTTCGCTTGGCTTACCCAGCTTGCCGTCGTAAAGCGACAGGATGGGTACTCCCGTCTTTGAGTCTACAGAGCTTGATACATGTTCGCCGGCATCGGCGTCGCCTCGGAAACCATGTTCGGGCGAGAAGATGGCTACAACGTTGAATTGGTTCTCCAGCAGAACGTCCAGCAGGTGTTTGTTGCCTATCATGCCAGTGTGGTTGGAGAAGATGGCTATCCGCTTTCCTTCCAGCAATGGGAAGTATTCGGAAGTCTGTTCGTCGCCAGTGATGACTCTTTCATCTGTTTGTGCAAAGGCCTGCAGGGAGAGGGTACACAGGAGAAGGATGGATATAATAAGTTTTTTCATATGTACATGCTAAATAGATATGGGCAAAGATACGATATTTTTAGAAAGGCTTGTTCTTAATTTTTCCTATTCTTTCGGTTCATGGTATGATTCATTTCAAGGTAGTACCTGCTTGGAAAACTTCAGGCCAGCCCTCCCTGTTCATGGAAGGAAGGGCTGGGAACTGAAGTCTCTTTTGTACAATCAAAAAATTACCATCCTGGGTTTTGGGTCAGTGTATAGCCTTTGTCCTTGTAAACTGTTATCTGGTCGGCCGGAATGGCGCGCAGATAGTAGCGTTCGGAGTTCAGGTCACCTTTATTGAAGATGCGCAGGTCGTCGCCTTGCAGGTAGTTGATGTAACCTTTGTCCGTATCCTTGTTGGTCGGATCGGCAGGGTCGAACAGGAAGAGTACGCGGTCGCCACGATCGTTTTTCGACTTCATGCCTGCGTAATCGGCTACGTTGACATAGGCGCCCAAGAAGGTCTTGGTGGGAGTGCCGTCTGCATTTTCCGAATTCAGATATTCGAATTTTGCCCAGCGGCGGAGGTCTTCACCACGACGTCCTTCCATAATCAGCTCGATGCGACGTTCGCGGCGGATTTCCCACAGAACGGGATCCACTTCGGGGTCGCGGGCAGGGTCGTTGATGGCTACGCCATTGACGATGATGTTGCCATTGCCCAGCTGTACCTGAGGCATGGTTTCGGCTTCCGTACTTCCCCATTTTGTAAGCTGGCGCTGGCGGAGCTGGTTGATGGATTTGTCCAAGTCTTCCTGTGTAAAGGCGTCTCCTCCTACACGGGCTATCTCATAGCGTGCTTCTACATAGTTCAGCAAAACTTCTGCATAGCGGATGCAGGGAGCGTCTGCCGGGCTCAGGATACCTGTAACGAAGGAAGAATTGGTAGCAAACCATTCGTCGTTCAGGAATTTCTTGGTGGCATATCCTGTCGGTGAAGTTCCTGCGGTATAGTTGGTGCCCAGGGCACTCATGACGCGCAAGCTGTCGGCCACGGTCTGGTAAAGGCGCGGGTCACGGTTCTTGAACGAGTTCCAAATGCTTGGATCATCCTTGCCTTCGTAGAGTGGTGATTGGCCGATGGGCAGTCCGTCTGTGCAGAGGTAAGACTCGATGACATTTTGGGTGACGCCACCTTGTGTCTGGTCTTCAGGGCCGTTGTAGGACATCAGGGCGTTGCATTGCAAGCCTGTCGTATATTCACGATACCAGATTATTTCAGGATTGTTGGCCAAATCGTCTGTAGTGAACAGAGCATTGTAAGTATTGCCTATCCTGAATTTGCCTGAAGTCATGACGGCATTGGCTCCGTTGATGGCTCCCTGCAGCAGGGCTTTGATGTCGCTATCGGCTACGGTTTCCGAAGTCGGTCCGACAGTTGTGCCGTGGTACTTGAGCCATGTGGCGTGGTAGAGTAGTTCACGCGACATGTAGGCTCCTACTACGTAGCGGTTCACCTGGAGCTTGGTGTCGTCGTTGCGTACATTGTCCAACGCATATTGGAAGTCTTCCAGCACTTTTTGGGCAACGTACAGATAGGGGTCACGGTCCTTGTAAAGAGTTTCATCAGCAGGGTCAATCACTTTGTCAATGTAAGGCACGCCGCCATAAGACTTGAGCAAGGCGCTGTAGGCCAGGGCACGGAAGTATTTGGCAACGCCTGTCCAATGATTCTTGGCTTCTTCGGAGATGTTCATGCCAGGAATCTTTTCAATCATCACATTGGCTTTGTAGATGATGCTGTAGTTGTTCGACCAGATGGACGTCTTGCTGTTCCAGTCGGTAGTGGCCGAGGTCGGGAAATAAATATAGCCGGCACTATACGTATTGGCATTGTTCAGGTTGATGAAGTCGTCTGTATAGTCGTCGCCCGAGAAATAGCCTCCGAATACAGTGTAGTCCGTGCCATATCCTTTGAAGTAGGACGAATAGAAGTCTTGTGCATAGGTGCGCAAGGACGTTTCGGTTTGCCAATAGGTATCATTGGTTTGCTTGTCCAACGGCTCCTTGTCAAGGAAGTTTTCGCAGCTGCTTAAGGATGCGAGCGCCAGCATGCAAGCAGAATATAATAGATGTTTCTTTTTCATGATTTAAAGTAATGTTAGGTTATAAACTGAGCTGAATACCGAAAGATACGGTCTTCTGATAAGGATAGCTACGTCCGAAGTTACGTGCATCGCTGCTGGAACCTACGGTGCGGATACCGATTTCGGGGTCGATGGCCGGTTTGAGGCCGTCTACCGTGAAGAGGTTCTCACCCGTGAAATAGATACGCAGGTTTTGTACCTTGAACTTGCTCAACCAAGTCTTGGGAAGCGTATATCCTACAGTAAGAGTCTTGAGACGCATATAAGCCATGTTCAGCAGGTAGCGGTCGTTTACGTTGTAGTTACCCGTCTGTGCCTGGTTGTAAACCATTGGTCTTGGATAGTAGGCATCCTGATTTTCAGGTGTCCAATAGTCTTCGGCGCCTACATAGTAAGGCTCGCCTGTCGTGAAGCCTGGCAATACTTGGTTACCGGCAGCCCACAGGTTACGCTTGCCTACACCTTGGAAGAACATGCTGACATCAAATCCTTTCCATGCAGCGTCCAGATTCAAACCGAACTGGAGGCGAGGCAGTGCATTGCCAATGATGGACATATCGCCAGGAGCTGTAGTTTGCGTACCCTTTTCAATCTTTCCGTTATCGTCCAAATCTTTGTAGAGCACATCACCAGGGGCAAATTGGTAATTGCCGGGGAATACTTGGGTCTGGTCGGGAATGTCTGCTTTCAAGCTGCCGTCGGCGTTGAAGTCGTTTTCAGTCAGGAAGCGGTCGAACTGCAAGCCCCAGATGTCACCCAGTACCATACCTTCTTTGTAAGCGCTGGTGCTCCACCAACCGGTAGCACCATAGGAAGGAAGTTGGGTATTGTTGGTCCACTTGGTTACTTCTGTACGGTCATCGGACAGAGAAGCCGTTACACCAAAATGGAATCCGTTCTTGAACGTATGACGATAGTCTACGGCCAGTTCCCAACCTTTCGTTTGGATTTCACCCATATTTTGATACGGAGCTGTGGCGCCAAGTGTCCAAGGCAGGTTGGCTGTTGTCAAGATGTCGCTTGTTTTGCGATTGTACCAGTCGAATGTTACTCCCAGTGCGTCATCAAAGAAGCGGGCATCGATACCTAAATCCAGAGTAGAAACTTTTTCCCAAGAAAGGGTCGATGAAACCAAAGTAGGCATTTGGGTAGACTGAACTTTCTGTCCGTCGATGATCCAGCTGTCTTGTGCAGTAGTCAGGGTAGATACAAAGCGGTCAGTACCTACATCCTGGTTACCAATCATACCCCAAGATCCACGCAGTTTCAATGTGCTGAGGTAAGGTTTCAGCGGAGCCATAAAGGCTTCTTCCGAGATACGGTAACCTGCCGAGAATGAGGGGAAGAATGCAAAGCGGTCTCCTGACGGGAAACGTGAAGAACCGTCGTAACGTCCGTTCACCTCAATCATGTAACGATCTTTGTAGGCGTAGTTGATTCGGCCAAAGAAACCTGCAACCGACCACCATGTATGCGAACTGCTGGTTGTCTGATCGCCCGTTGCCATGTTCAGTTCAGGCTTTTCCGGATCCAGCAGGCCTTTGCGTTGTGCCCAATAGTATTCGTATTCACTCTTTTCAAGGTTCGAACCGCCCATTACCTTGAAGTCGTGGTCGCCCCAACGCTTGGAGTATGTGGCTACGATGTTGGTTGTCAAGTTCTCGGTACGTCCATTCTCTTGATATACATAATCATAGCTGCTGGAAATGTAGTTCTTGTAGGCACCTCTCAGGTCGTCTACGGTTGGTCTGGCCGTAAAAATATCGTATCCGGCTGTCTTGCTGGGGGTACCATATTTCTTGTATCGGTCGTTGATTGTGCTGTATACAAAGTCAACGTCAATACTCAAATCTTTGATAGGCTTAATGGTTACACCGCCGGTCAGACGTACATATTCGCGTTCCTTATTGGTCATAGGGGCAGTGCTTTGTTCTGTCAAGGCGTTGCGGAATGGCTTGCCTTCAAATGTGCCATAAGGCATCATCGGTTGCCAGCGGTACAGGTAGTACAGTTGGTCATACAAGTCTGAATTGTAATTGAACGGTTTGTCATAGTCTGAGCGGGTGAACATGACACCTGTACGGATAGACACGTATTTGCTTAAATCGGAATTTAAAGAAATGTTGGCGTTGTATCTCTTGTAGGAATCCGAGTTGATTTCCATCATACCGTCCTGACCCAGATAACCCAATGCAATGTTGTAGTTGGTCTTGCCGTTTCCTCCATTGATTGAGATGTTGTGGGTCTGTTGGGGTGACCAGTTTTTGATGTACATGTCATACCAGTCCCATGTACGATAAAAGAACATGCCTCCATCACGGAATTCGAAATCACGTCCCAATTCCATATCAGGGCCGAATTGATCTCCGTAGCCATAGGCATCCCAATATTCTTTCATTTTTTGTACGGCCGTTGCGTCGACACGAATGTTGCCTACTACGTTGTAGAATGCTGTTGCATCTTTGGATTCATTCATGACTCCTTGCAGGTTGATGTCTGCCTGTTGCCAGCCAGGGAGTTGCTCCGGCGTTTTGGTCGGAGTACGCCATGCAAAGTTGTTGGTATATTTGATGGAAAGGCGTTCGTGTTTGGTTTTGGACTTGGTGGTAATCAACAATACGCCGAATGCACCACGTGCACCATAAATAGAGGCTGAAGCCGCATCTTTCAATACAGAGATGCTTTCGATATCATCGGGGTTGACCATGGATATATCGGTTACCTCTACGTTATCGACCAAAATCAGCGGATTGGCGTCGCCGTTCGGTGAACCTATACTTCCACGAATCTTGATTGTCGGTGCGCCACCTATTTCACCGGAGTTAGTCGTAACGGTCAAGCCTGGTACACTTCCTTGAAGGGCACGTCCGATATCGGTGATGGGTCGGCTGTCGATGGTTTTGTTTACATCCACCGATGCGACGGCACCGGTCAGGTTTACTTTCTTTTGTGAACCATAACCAACGACTACCACTTCGTCCAGCAACTCTGTGTCATCTTTTAATGTGACACGTAAATTTGGAGCAGCTTTGACTTCTTGTGTCGTATAGCCCACGAATGATACTTGGATGATGGCGTTGGGTTTTACTTCCAGTTTGATTTTTCCATCCAGGTCTGTGATGCCGCCATTGGTTGTACCTTTTTCAATGACATTGGCTCCGATAATGGGATCGCCATTGGAATCTACGACGGTGACCATAACGGTTTGGGTTTGCATCTGTTCCATTGTTTCATTGGAACGTTCGGAAGCTGTCCGTGCAGCGGCGGTTGGAGCGCTTCCGCTTAGAAATAGTGCTGTAATGGCTACAGCTGCGAGGAGCTTTCTGTTGGAAAAACCTCGTTGTCTGCGGTCCTCTTTCATAAGTAATGATTTTGTTAAAATTAGGTTTGGTATATTAATTAAATAACTGGTTCTCTACATATCCATTTGAGTATTCCTTTTTTGAAGACCTATTTGTTGAGCCTTCAGCAATTTTGTACTCTGGAATAAGATATATGCTGACCCATTACTTTTCAAAGGTAGTTTTATTTTTATATTTATTGCTATAAACCATCTTATATTTTTGATTTATATTCTATATTTCACTATAATTCACGTTTTAAAATTCGCAATGATTATGAAACTATTGTATCTGAATATTAAAAAGTGTTTTCGTTTCGTGTGGTAGAATTTATATTGGATATTTCTGGTGGAAATGAAAATATATAAAAAGGAGGCTGCTCCCTATCATCAAGAACAGCCTCCGTAAATGCTCTATGAGTTATTTCAGTTTTTTACCACCCTTGGTTCTGACCTAAGTTGGGGTTAAGAGTAATCTGGCCACTGGGGACTGGGTAGAGATAGTGCTTTTTGTCAAAAGTACGTTTGTTTGTTCCATATCCGTCGATGTAGTTGCCGTCAAACTCTACTTCTTCGTTTGTCCTGTCGTTAATCAGGTTGGCTCCCAAACGGATATCAGGATTCCTTTCTGTATCCAGTTTGTCCAGTTGATGCCAGCGGATCAAATCCCAATAACGGAAGTCATTGTCGAGCATCAGTTCGCAACGGCGTTCGCGGCGGATTTCCCAAATCAGCGGGCTTACTCCCATGTCGTTGTCACCTGCATCTGCTACTTCTGTTGTGATTGGCGGCAGACCTGCACGGGCTTTCAACTTGTTGATAGTGTTGTTTAGGTCTTCATTGGTAATGGTTCCAAGTTCGGCTTTGGCTTCTGCATAGTTCAGGTAGATGACAGACAGCCAATAAAGCGGAGCTGCAGTATAGTTCTTTGAAGTTGTCTGACGATAGGAAGCTTCCAATTCCACATTGTCGAACTTGCAGATGCCATAACCGGAAGAGGATGTCATGGCAATACCGCCAACTACGCGTTGCCATGGATTACCCATATAGCATAGAACTGAGTCTACAATCTGTCCTAAACGCTGATCGCGTACTTCCAACAGCTTCTGGATATTCAAGTGTTTTGCTCCATCGACAGCTGATACTTCCATAACACCTGCGTCGGTATTGTCATACGAAGTGTTGGCTGCAGTTTTACCATCCAAGAACAAGAATGAATCGAATGCATCCTTTGAGATACCATCCATCTGGGTACTACTGCAAGTATAGGCAATGGTAGAGTGTGAGAAATAGTCCTTCTTGTACTCTTTGTAGAAGATGATTTCAGAATTTCCGGACAGCGTAACGGAATTGTAAATTGCCCGATAGCTGGCAATATCTGTTCCCAATGTGTAGTCGGGCATCACTTGTTCGCAGGCATCTACACAGGCTTGCAAGAATTTGTTGGCTCCTTCCAAGTCAGCAGCCTTTCCGTTTTCGTCTTGCGTACGGTATTTGCGGAAAGTGCCTTCCCACAAACAGATGTGTGCCTTCATGGCGTTGGCCATGTTGCGTGACCAAGTAGTTTTAGAATCTACATCTTCAATGTTTTCGCATGCAAAATTCAAGTCTTCCAGTACCTTGTCCATAACGTCGTCACGATCATCGCGGGCTGCAAAGAGAAGCGGATCGTTGATATCGGGTACATGGTCGAGCCATGTGCAATCGCCGTACTTGCGTACCAAGTCCCAGTATTGCCATGCACGCATCAGGCGGGCTACGCCAATCCAGTGATTTTTGGTAGTTTCATCCATATCGGTCGCCTGTTCGTTCAGAGAGGTTATCATGGCGTTGGCACGGCGTATCTCATCCCATGTGGAAGACCAGTTGCCGTCGGAGGCTGGAACATTGATGTATTTCCAGTTGTCGAATCCTGAGCCTACCTGGTCGTCGGTGAGTGATTTGAAGAAGAAGTCTCCCGTACCTCCTGAATTGCCATAACCGGTAAAGAGGTTATAGAATGTTGCGGCATAGCCTTCTACGCTGGACGGATTGTTCCAGAACAACGGGCTGTCCGTGAATTTGTCGAGCGGCTCTTTGTCGAGCATATCGGTACAGCTTGACCATGTAAGCGAGCCGAGCAAAAGTGCGCTATATAATAATGTTTTCTTTTTCATGATTCTTGTCTTTAGAGTTTAGAATGTTACTTGAAGTCCGAAAGAAATGGTTCGTGTGATAGGCGCTACACGTCCCCATACGCCGTTGCTGTTGCTACCTGTATCACTGGAGTCGATTTCAGGGTCTACAGGGGCATAGCTGTTGTTGATCAGCTCACAGAGGTTTTCGGCTGTGAAGTAGATTCGTGCTTTCTGCATGAAGCATTTCTTGGTCCATTCTTGAGGCAGGGTGTAACCTACAGTCAGGTTCTTGAAACGCAGGTAAGAACGGTCAATCAAGTATTTGCTTTGCGGATAGAAGTTGTTCTTGCCAGCTGCGATACCTGATACGGTTCCTGTGGCTCCGTTGCCCGGATAGAGACGGGGATAGAATGCATCGGTGTTTTCTTCTGTCCAATAATCCATCTGGTTGGCATAGATACCATCGGCACCACGAGAGAACGGCATTACAAATGCACCATAAGACCACTGATCCCATTTGCCGACACCTTGGAAGTACATGTCGAGGTCAATGCCTTTCCATGAACCGCCCAAGCGGAAGCCATACTGGAAGCGCGGAGTAGAATTACCGATGACTTTCAAGTCACCCATGTCGTCTTTAGTTCCGTTACCGCCGTCAATGACACCATCGCCGTTCAAGTCTTTGTACTTGATGTCGCCGGGGCCATAAGCGAATGTTCCACCACTGACCAGACCATCTTGATCGGCGATGCCTTGAGCATAACCGGTACGGTTGCCTTCAGCATCGTAGGTGAAATCGTCTTTTGTGAAATAACGGTCTGTTTCAAAGCCGTAGATGTCACCATATACCTTACCGGTGAAATAGTCGCTCAAGATACCGGTCGGATTGTTCCAGTTGGTGACAACGGTCTTGCAGTCAGACAAGTTACCGTTTGCATATACGGTGAAGTCACCAAACTGCTTGTTCCAGCTGACGTTCAATTCCCAACCACGGGTGCGGAGTGAACCGGCGTTAGTGTAAGGCTCAGTTGTTCCCAACATATCGGGCAGGGTGACGCCCGGAGCCAACATGTCCAAAGTCTTACGCTGGTACCAGTCGAACGATACATTCAGTTCGTTGTTCATGAAGCCCAAATCGAGACCCACATCGAAGGTGCGGATACGTTCCCAAGTCAGTGTGCTGGAAACCAAAGACGGAGTGTCGTACATGTTGACGAATGTGCCGTCACTTCCCAGCCAGTGTTGTCCGCTCAGAGCATTGATGGTTGATATGAACATGTCTTCACCAATGGCTTCGTTTCCGATTTCACCGAAAGAGGCACGGAGTTTACCGTTGCTGACAATGTTGCGCAGGTTCTCAAAATAGTTTTCCTGACTGAAGCGATAACCCAGTGATCCAGAGGGGAAGAATGCCCAACGATCGCTGGCGGGGAAAGAGGACGAACCGTCGAGACGTCCGTTCAGTTCCAGTAACCAGATTTCGTTCCAGTTGTAGTTAATACGGCCAAAATAACCGGCTGTAGCGGAATGGATATGACGTCCGGCTACAGTTTGGGTACCGTTGGCCAAATTGAATTCAGGCTGGTCCGGATTCAACAGACCTTCTCTCTTGGAACGGTGCCAAGTATACTCTTGTCCTTCTGCGTTACCGCCCAGCATGATATTGAAATTGTGCTTGTCGGCCAAGGTAAACTCATAGTTGGCGTAGAGGTTGAAAGCATAAGAGGTCGTTCTTTCACTCTGTTGCTGTAAATAGGTGCTGGACGTGATGGTCGTCGGTGCAGACATGTTGCCCCATGTGTCGTAGCCAGATACCGGCAGACCTACCATATCTTGGAACAGGTTCTTTACATTGTAGGTGTAGTCGGCATTTACGGTCAGTCCTTTGGCAAGTTTGGCTTTGGCAAAACCGGTCATACGTACATAGTTGGTGGAAGTTTCTGTGTCGCCTGCCTGCTTCAGATACATGATCGTGTTACGCAGGTCGGTACCGTTGATGGTACCCAGCGGTTCGAAGAAGCTACCCCAACGCCACATGTACTGGTAGGGGGTACGGCGGGTATTAGGCTCGGTATACGTACGGTCGGTAAAGCTGAAGCGTCCGCCGATTTGCAGCCAGTTGGTTACGTCGGAGGAGATGTTGGCATTGACGTTGTATCGTTTCAGCTTATCGGTATTGAAATTCAGCTGTCCTTCTTTCTTGTCATAGCCTACAGACAGGTAATAAGTGGTTTTGCCACTGGTGCCTTGTACGTTTACGTTATGGCTTTGAGAGGGAGCCCAGTTCTGGTACATGATGCCTACTACATCCCAGTCGGCATAGAACATGGCTTTACCCGTTGTCGGATCCAGGTAATAGTCACCTACGTTGTCCATGCTCTGATAGGGCTGCATCTCGCGATAGCCTGCTTTTTTATGTCCATGCTGTTCCTGCCAGGCTTCGGCGTACGGAAGCATTTCGTCCATATACATACCGAACAATTCGGGAGGAGTAGCATTGCGCTCGTTGACTTCAATCAAGGCTCTGAGCTGGGAGGGAACATCTGCATATTCGGGCAAGATGCTCGGAGTGCTCCATGCGAAGTTGTTGGAGTAGTTGATGGTGAATTTGTCTTTCTTCGTACCTTGTTTGGTGGTGATCAATACGACACCGAAGGCGGCACGCGAACCATAGATGGAGGTGGAAGCAGCATCCTTCAGTACAGATACGCTGGCAATGTCTTGCGGATTGATAAGCGAAAGGTCGTCCAAGGGCACTCCGTCGACGATAATCAAGGGATCACTTGTCTCGCTATTGCTCAGTGTACCGACGCCACGGATGGTCATGCTGGGCTGTTCGTTGATACCACCTTGGGTATTCAGAATGGTCAGGCCAGGAACTACACCCTGAAGGGCTTTGGTGACATCCATCTGTGGTTTGGCTTCCAAGGCCTTGTTGACGTCTACGGTCGATACGGCACCTGTTACATTAACCTTTTTCTGTGAACCGTAACCGACAACGACTACTTCGTCCAGCATTTCATTGTCTTCGGCCAATACGACTCTCATCATATTGGAGGTGGCTTTTACTTCTTGGGTTTTGTAGCCGATAAAGGAAATTTGGAGGATAGCTCCCTGGCGTACGTTGAGGGTGAACTTGCCGTCTACGTCGGTCAGACTTCCATTGGTTGTTCCTTTTTCGAGGACGTTAGCTCCGATGATGGGTTCTCCGTTTGAATCCACTACCAGACCATTGACGGTCAAGGCTTGCATCTGTTCCATCGTTTTGGGAGTCTCACTGGAAGTACTCGGAGCAGCGTTGGCTGGTCCGTTGCTTAGGAGCAGTGTGCCGCATAAGGCCACTGTCGTGAGAAGTTTACCTCTGGAGGTAAATTTCAATAGTTTGTGATCTTCAGTCATAAAAGAAAAGATTTTAAAATGGTTTGACAATGTAGTTGACGCTGATTGGAGAATGGCCTTTGCTTTATATAGGGAAGCGAAGGGTAGCAGTCGTGTAGGTATTCTGCGAGGCAGATTTCCTTTGCGTCTGAAAATCAATGAGGTGAAAATTTTGGGTTCATAGGCATCTCTTTTTCAATGTTGATATCTAAAAAGTTGTTTACAAAGCAAAAATGTTTCGTTCTGTTTTGGAAAGATTATTTTGCTTTCTTTATCACAAAGATATATTATTTTTGGGAAAAAGAATAAAAACTATACATTTTTAATGTTTAGGCATCGTTTTTTGTATTCTATAACATATTAGATTCGAAAAGGTTTTCTCTTGACTGGAGGGTCGGCAGGAGGTGATTGTTTGTGTTTGTCGGGTTTATGGGAAATATTTAGCCTTCTTCCACTTCAATATTCATGGCATGGTATTCAATCAGTCCGTTGATGGGGGTCTCCTCAATGACTTGCAGATTGATGTCGAATTCTTGGGCGACATAGCGCAGGAGGTCGGCATAGTGGTAGGCCAGCGAACCGACGAAACGCACGGGGTAACTATGGTAGTCGTACTGGCAGACGCAGCGGGTGAAGAAGTTGCGCAGGTTGCCGGTTATCAGGTCGTAGACGTAGTCGTTGTCCAGGTAGTCGGCCAGGAAATAGGAGAGGGTGCCGAGGAAGCGGTTGGGGAAAGGACGGTTGTAGACAGACTCCATCACTTCGTTGGCATTGATACGGAATTTCTCGTAAAAGTCGTTGGTCACGTCCTTGGGGGCAAGCCCTTTCAGTACGTCAGACAGAAACAGTTTCCCCATGACGGCGCCACTGCCTTCGTCTCCTAATATATAGCCGCCGGCCTTGACGTTCTTCACAATGATTTTGCCATCGTAGAAGCAGGAGTTGGAGCCGGTACCCAGGATGCAGGCGATGCCGGCATCGCATTGGAAGAGTCCGCGGGCGGCTGCCAGCAGGTCGCTTTCCACTTGGATGGGGGTCTTGAACTGGGCGACAAGCGATGCGCCTACGATGTTTTTCTTTTCGTGGGACGTGCAGCCGGCGCCATAGAAATAGACTTGTTCCAGCTTTTTCTTGAAAAATAGCTCAGGCAGCCCCAGCCGTACGCTTCGGCTGATTTCACGACGGGTCTGGAAGAACGGGTTGAGTCCTTCGGTAAAGGCTCTTTGTATCAGGGTATTGTCTTCTACCAAGGCCCATTCTGTGCGTGTAGAACCGCTTTCAGCTATTAGTTTCATGGTATGCTGTTTTTGTATTTCCGTACAAATATATAGATTTTTTTAGAAATTATCACAGATGGGGCAGATTTAACTTTTCCTGTTGTCTGTCCCATCTGTGGTGAGTGAGTATGAAGGGAAGAGCCTCTCCAGATGTCAGAGGGCGTTTCCCTTGATCAGATACTCGGCAATCTGTACGGCGTTCAGCGCAGCACCCTTCTTGATCTGGTCGCCTACAATCCAGAAGGTCAGTCCGCAATCGTTGGTCAGGTCCTTGCGGATGCGGCCTACGTAGACGGGGTCTTTGCCGGCCAGGAAGAGGGGCATGGGGTATTCCTTTTCGGCGGGGTTGTCCATCAGCACCAGTCCTTCGCCTTTGCTGAAGGCTTCGCGGGCTTCTTCTACCGATACGGGGCGTTCAGTTTCCACCCAGATGCTTTCGGAGTGGGAGCGCAGGGCGGGCACGCGGACGCAGGTGGCGCTCACTTTGACGTCGGAGTGCATGATTTTGCGCGTCTCGTTATACATCTTCATCTCTTCCTTCGTATAGCCGTTGTCGGTGAAGACGTCGATCTGCGGGATGAGGTTGAAGGCCAGCTGGTAGGCAAACTTCTCGACGGTGACAGGCTCGCCGGCCAGCACCTGGCGGTATTGGGTGTACAGCTCCTCCATGGCGGCGGCTCCGGCACCGCTGGCTGCCTGATAGGTGGCTACGTGAACGGTCTTGATGTGCGAAAGCTGTTCGATGGCTTTCAGGGCAACGACCATCTGGATGGTGGTGCAGTTGGGGTTGGCAATGATGCGGCGCGGACGGTCCTTGGCGTCGGCGGCATTGACTTCGGGTACGACCAGAGGTACGTCGGCATCCATGCGGAAGGCGCTGGAGTTGTCTATCATCACGGCTCCGTACTTGGTGATGGTCTCGGCGAATTCTTTCGATGTGCCTGCGCCTGCGGAAGTGAAAGCGATGTCCACACCTTTAAAGTCATCGTTGTGCTGCAAGAGTTTGACCTCGATCTGTTTGCCGCGGAAGGTATATTTGGTACCGGC
This sequence comes from Mediterranea massiliensis, assembly GCF_900128475.1. GTDB lineage: Bacteria > Bacteroidota > Bacteroidia > Bacteroidales > Bacteroidaceae > Bacteroides > Bacteroides massiliensis_E. The sequence goes on from NZ_LT635839.1 coordinate 820,452, forward strand.
GCTGCGTTTCGAACCGAACAAAACTAACTCGTCCAACGGGAAATTTCTTTCATCGAGCACGCGCAGGAATTCTTGTCCTACGGCTCCGCTTGCTCCAACAATTGCTACTTTCATTTCTTTATTGCTTTAGTGGTTTATTAAAATGTCAATTCAAGGCGCAAATTTACAACATTCTGTGATTATAACGATGGAAGTCGTTTTTATTTTTGATAAAAACATGCCTGGTTTGTAGGACGATTGGCGGCGGATGGCGGAAAGCATTGCTTTCGCCCTCGGAAAACGTTGCTTTTGTCCTTGTAAAGCAGTGCTTTCTGCCAGAGAAAAGCGGGCGTTTTGTTGAAAGTAGGCGGGGAGGGTAGTGTGGAGTGAAAATTTTTTTGCTATTTTTGCACAAGAAATCAAAAAGACGCAAGCCTATGGAATGGTTAGACTTCAGTTTGAAACTTCCCGTAACTGACCCTACATGGATTTTCCTCCTTGTATTGCTCATCATTTTGTTTGCGCCCATTCTGCTGACCAAGTTGCGCATACCCCACATCATCGGCATGATTCTGGCGGGCTTGGCCATCGGCGAGCATGGGTTCAACATCCTGGTGCGCGACAGCAGTTTCGAGCTTTTCGGCAAGGTTGGTGTCTATTATATCATGTTCCTGGCGGGGTTGGAGATGAACATGGCCGACTTTAAGAAGAACCGCGGCAAGGCGGTAGTTCTGGGGCTGCTGGCCTTCATCATCCCCATTGGCATCGGTATGGTGACCAATGTCCTGCTGCTGAAGTACAGCCTCGTGACGTCCATCCTGCTGGCCAGTATGTATGCCTCGCACACGTTGGTGGCCTATCCCATCGTGATCCGTTATGGCATTTCGCGCCATCGGAGCGTGAGCATTGCCGTGGGCGGTACGGCCGTCACCGACACGTTGACGCTGCTCGTGCTGGCCGTCATCAGCGGTGTCTTCAAGGGCGAGGCGGGAGGCTTCTTCTGGATATGGCTGGTGGTGCGCTTCGTGGTGCTGGCCTTGCTCATCATGTATCTTCTGCCGCGCATCGGGCGCTGGTTCTTCCGCCGCTACGATGACAATGTGATGCAATACATCTTCGTCCTGGCCATGGTGTTCCTCGGCGCGGGGCTGATGGAGCTCATCGGCATGGAGGGCATTCTGGGCGCCTTCCTCGTGGGCTTGGTGCTGAACCGTCTCATACCTCATGTGTCGCCGCTGATGAGCCACCTGGAGTTTGTGGGCAATGCCTTGTTCATCCCTTATTTCCTGATAGGCGTGGGCATGCTGATCGACGTCCACGTCATTTTCGGCGGGGGCGATGCCCTGAAGGTGGCGGGCGTGATGATTGTGGTGGCGCTGGTGGGCAAGTGGATTGCTTCGTGGCTGACTCAGAAGATTTACCGCATGTCGGTGCTCGAACGCGAGCTGATGTTCGGCTTGAGCAATGCGCAGGCGGCGGCCACACTGGCGGCCGTGCTGGTGGGCTACAACATCATCCTGCCCGACGGCAGCCGTCTGCTCAACGAGGACGTGCTCAACGGCACGGTGCTCCTCATCCTGGTCACCTGCATCGTCAGCTCCTTCACCACCGAGCGGGCGGCACGCAAGATAGCCATGGGTGAGGCCCATCCCGAGGAAGACCGCTCGCGCGAACCCGAAAAGATACTGATACCTGTGGCCAACCCCAATACAATCGAGTACCTGATGAACCTGGCACTTGTCATCCGTGACCCCAAGCAGAAGGACAACCTGCTGGCCCTGAATGTCATCAACGACCATTCGGGCACCGATGCCCTGGAGCAGCAGGGCAAGCGCTATCTGGAGCGTGCGGGCAAGATTACGGCTTCGGCGGGTGTAAAGCTGAAGTGCATCAGCCGCTATGACCTGAACATTGCCGCCGGCATCATCCATACGGCTCGCGAGCATGGGGCTACGGATGTCATCATCGGTCTCCACTGGAAGGTGAACATCGTGGATTCCTTCTTCGGCATGCTCACCGAGAACCTGCTGAAGGGACTCCATCGCGAGGTGATGGTGGCCCGCTTCCTGATACCCATCAATACCTTGCGCCGCATCATCGTGGCCGTGCCGCCCAAAGCCGAGTACGAGGCCGGCTTCCAGAAATGGGTGGAGCACTTCTGCCGCATGGGCAGTACGTTGGGATGCCGCGTCCACTTCTTTGCCAACGAACAGACGGGCAACCTGCTCCAGGCATTGGTGCAGAAGAAGCACAGCGATACGCTGACCGAGTTCTCCCGCCTTGACGAATGGGAAGACCTCTTGCTCTTGACCGGTCAGGTGAACTACGACCACCTGCTGGTAGTCATCAGTGCCCGCCGCGGCTCCATCTCCTACGACAGCTCGTTCGAGAAGCTGCCCGGCCAGTTGGGGCGCTACTTCACGAACAACAGTCTCATTGTGCTCTATCCCGACCAGCTGGGCGATCCGCAGGAAGCCCTTTCCTTCTCCAATCCGCAAGGCAGCAACGAGAGCCAGCACTACGAGAAGGTGGGCCGGTGGTTCTATAAATGGTTTAAAAAGGAAAGCTGATGGAAGACTGGAAACAACGTACACGCCTGCTGCTGGGCGAAGAGAAGAGCGAACGCTTGCGCCAGGCCCATGTGCTGGTGGTAGGCGTAGGAGGTGTGGGAGCCTATGCGGCCGAAATGCTTTGCCGTGCGGGGGTGGGGCGTCTGACGCTGGTCGATGCCGACACCGTCCAGCCCACCAACATCAACCGCCAGCTCCCGGCCCTGCACTCCACGCTGGGGCAGCCCAAGGTCGAAGTCCTTGCCGCCCGCTTCCGCGACATCAACCCCGAGGTGGAGCTCACCGTCCTGCCCGTTTTCCTCAAGGACGAGAACATCCCCCAGCTGCTCGATGCCGCCCGCTACGACTTTGTGGTCGATGCCATCGACACCCTGGCGCCTAAGTGCCACCTGATAGCCGAGGCCCTGAGGCGGCGCATCAAGATTGTATCCAGCATGGGAGCGGGTGCCAAGAGCGACATCACGCAGATACGCTTTGCCGACATCTGGGACACCTACCATTGCGGCCTGAGCAAGGCTGTGCGCAAGCGGTTGCAGAAGATGGGCATCCGTCACAAACTCCCCGTCGTGTTCAGCACCGAGCAGGCCGACCCCAAGGCCGTGCTTCTGACCGACGACGAACGAAACAAGAAATCGACCTGCGGCACGGTGAGCTACATGCCCGCTGTCTTCGGCTGCTACTTGGCGGAGTACGTCATCCGCCGGCTATAATAATAAGGAAAGAAAGTATGATACGACTCGAACAGATAACCAAGAGCTTCGGCAGCCTGCAAGTGTTGCGTGGCATCGACCTTGAGATACAGAAAGGCGAAGTGGTGAGCATCGTCGGCCCCAGCGGTGCCGGCAAGACCACGTTGCTTCAGATAATGGGTACCCTCGACCGCCCCGATACGGGTACGATCTGCATCGACGGCGTACGTGTCGACGGACTGAAGGAGCGCGAGCTTTCCGCCTTTCGCAACCGCCGCATCGGCTTCGTCTTCCAGTTTCACCAACTCCTGCCTGAGTTTACGGCCTTGGAGAATGTCATGATACCCGCCTTCATTGCCGGGCAGGGGCGGCATGAGGCCCAGGCTTCCGCGCTCGAGATGCTGACAATGATGGGCCTTGCCGATCGTGCCTCGCACAAGCCCAACGAACTCTCGGGCGGCGAGAAGCAGCGTGTGGCCGTGGCGCGTGCCCTTATCAATCATCCGGCCGTCGTGTTGGCCGACGAGCCTTCGGGCAGCCTTGACACCCATAACAAGGCCGAACTGCACCAGCTCTTCTTTGACCTGCGCGACCGTCTGGGGCAGACGTTCGTCATTGTGACCCACGACGAGAGTCTGGCTTCCATTACCGACCGTACCATCCATCTGAAGGATGGGGAAGTCGTGGCGGATACGGCGTCTGCTATCTGAGGGTAATGGGACTTTGCTTCGAATATCACTTCCTTTGATTAGAAATCGTACCTGAAAACTTTCACCACAGATTACCCGGATTTTCACAGATTACTCGATTGGTTAATTTAATTATCAAGTATCGTCTGTGTTAATCTGAGTAATCTGTGGTGAACTTTAAGAGCATTCTGCCAATTTGCAGTTTTTGTAAGATATCTTTATTCCCTTCGTCCGATTTCCCTTTCCGTCTTCTTAGAACTCTTTCCCGGCATCCTATAGGAATGTTTGAAACCAAGGGGCCTTATGTTTGAAACATTCACCCCCTATGTTTGAAACATTCGCCCTTTGGGGTTTAAACCCAGGAAAGAGGACAGGAAAAAACTATTTGGCTCCCGGTCGGATTTGTGTAAATATTATTGATTTAGTCGAAACTTAGGTAGTGATTGATCCGCTCCAAGTCTTCGCGTGTGAACTCTTCATAGAGGACGAATGGTTTGAGGCTTTTCAGGGGGCCATGTTTGCGTCGGTATTCTACCAGTGCTTTGGCCTGGTAGAAGTTGAGGTAAGGATGGCGGCGCAGGCGGTCTACACTGGTGTGGTTGACGGGGATGCGACGGATGGCGGTGGTGTCGACGCGAAACCAGTCGGTCAGTTGGCGGTAGTCGAGGTTGATTTCTTCCAACTGGCTGAGCTGGTAGAAGCCTCCCAGCTTTTGTCGGTATCCACTGATGAGGCGTGCGATGCCGCTTCCGATGCCGGGTATCTTTTTCAGTTCGGTGGTATCGGCACGGTTCAGATCGACCAGAGTGCCGGGAGCGTATTTCAGAGGCACTGCCTGCCGGAGGCTGTCCTTGCGTCGGTCGGCCAAAAAGAGGGAGTGATGGCGGGCGGTGGTATCGGTTGCGGGGATGCGGATGTAAGGCTGCAAGGTGGCATATTGTTCTTCCGTCAGGCCGTATATCTTGCGGAAGTCCTCCACCCGACGGAAGACACCGCCCTTTTCGCGATAACGCAGAATGTTGCGGGCCATCCAGGCGGGGAGGCCCAGTTGGCAGAATGTGGCGGAGTCGGCCGTATTGGGATTGAAGGGAGCAAGTATGGGAGGCGTGTCACGCTCTTCTTTCCATGTCGTGTAGCGGAACTTGCGGCTCTCCTTTTCATCCTTTTCTTTTTCGCGGATGGAAGCGACGAAGGCTTGATATTCTTCCATCGCCTGTTGTTGCTTCTGTAGGTCAGCAGAAGAGCAGGTCTCCTCCGATTTCAAGTGGACATAGACTTCCCCTCCCAGGAAGAGGAGAAGGGAAATGGCAAGTAACACCAGAATGCCTCGTCTTTCCTCTCGGGAGTAATAGAAAAATTCACTGAACCACTTCCGCATGAGCCGTATTTCTTATTTCAAGAATCCCAGTTCGTTGATGAAGATGAAGCCGATGCCTATCGGGGCGATGTACTTCAACAGGAACAACCAGGTCCGGTAGATGGCTTTCGGCAGCGTTCCGTTGTTACTTACCTCTTCCCACACGATGCGTTTGTCCAGATACCAGCCGGTGAAGATGGCAATGAAGAAACCTCCTAATGGGAGCATAATCTTGGCCGTCACGAAGTCGAACAGGTCGAACAGGGTCAGGCCGAAAATCGTCAGTTCCTTGCCCACACCCAGTGAGAGTGAACAGAGCACGCCGAGCACTGTACAGCCCGCCGTTACCAGCTTGGCAGCGCGTCCGCGGGTCAGGTTGAACTCCTCATGCAGGTAGGCCGTCACCACTTCGTGCAGGGAGATGGTCGACGTCAGTGCGGCCAGGGCCAGGAGAACATAGAACATGATGGACAGGATGACTGCCAGCCAAGGCAGGTTGCCGAAGGCCTGCTGGAAGACGTTGGGCAGCGTGATGAACAGCAGGCTGGGGCCTGCGTCGGGCTGAATGCCTACCGAGAAGGCGGCGGGGAAGATAATGAATCCAGCCAGAATGGCCACCATGGTGTCTATCCAGCCCACGTTGAGTGCCGTTTTGGTCAGATTGGTGTCGTTGCGGAAGTAGGAGGCGTAGGTGCAGAGGCACCCCATGCCCAGGGAGAGCGAGAAGAAAGCCTGCCCCATGGCACCCAGCAGTACGTTTCCGTTCACCTTGCTGAAGTCGGGCTTCAGCAGGAATTCGATGCCGGCTCCTGCGCCCGGCAATGATATGGAGCAGACGGCCAGGACGATGAGCAGGATGAACAGCATTGGCATCATGATTTTGGCCGACTTCTCGATGCCCCGCTCCACACCTTTCACGATGATGAAGTGGGTCATCAGCATGAAGACAATCATCCAGAGGGCAGGTCGCCATGGATTGGATACAAAGCCGTTGAACGAGGCGATGAAATCGTTGGCCGACTGGCCGGCAAAGGCATTTGTGGCGGCCTGTACGATGTATTCCAGCGTCCAGCCTGCCACGACCGAATAGTAGCCCAGTATCAGGAAGCCGGCCAGTACGCCCATGCGCCCCACCCAGCGCCACTGCGTGCCGGGGGCCAGTATCCGATATGCGCCTGCCGTGTTGGCACGCGAATGCCGTCCGATGGAAAATTCGGCTACCATGATGGGGATGCCGAAGAAAAGGACACACCCCAAATAGATAAGGATGAAGGCGGCTCCACCGTGATTGCCCGTCTCAAAAGGAAAGCGCCAGATATTGCCTAGCCCTACGGCCGACCCTGCCGAAGCCAGGATGACGCCCAGCTTGCTTCCGAAGTTTGCTCTGTTGTTCTTTGTCATAAATCGTGGTTTATTCTTGCAGATTGTTACTAATACCGGTTGAATTGTGCAAATATAGAAAATGTTCCGTACATTTGCATCTCGTATTGAAATATATTTGATTATGCTGTATTACATCCGTAAATATCCTGTTTCACTCCTGATTATTCTGGTCGTGATTTATTTATCGTTCTTCAAGCCTCCCAAGACGGAGATGGAGTCCATCCCCGGCATCGACAAGGTGGTGCATGTGTGCATGTACTTCGGCATGTCGGGTATGTTGTGGCTGGAATTCATGCGGGCGCATAAAAAAGCACGCGTGCCGATGTGGCACGCGTGGTTGGGGGCCTGGCTCTGCCCTGTCTTGTTCAGCGGGGCGGTGGAGCTGCTTCAGGCGTATTGTACGACCTATCGGGGTGGCGATTGGTGGGACTTTGCCGCCAATACTACGGGAGCTACGCTGGCATCGCTCATTGGCTGGTATTGGATGAGGCGTCATATCTCTTTATAAATATTCGACGATGCTGCTCAACCGCACGCCGTTCGACCCCTTGATGAGGATGGTCTTGCCGGCGGGCTTCTGCTGCTTCAGGGCTTCGATGAGGGCGGGAGCGTCGGCATACGTCTCGTAGGAGTGGCGCGTGGCGGCAAACTGGCTGCCTACCAGGATGACACGCTCGAAGCCGCATTCCTCCAGGTAATCCACAATCTTCTGATGCTCCTCGGCGCTGTCGGCGCCCAGCTCGCGCATGTCGCCCAGTATGGCTACCTTGTGCGCCGCCTCCATCTGGCGGAAGTTGGTCAGCGAGGCCATCATGCTGGTGGGGTTGGCGTTATAGGCATCGATGATGAGGGTGTTGTCGGCTGTTCTTTTCAGTTGCGAGCGGTTGTTTTGGGGTGCATATTCCGTCAGAGCCTGGTCTGTCAGGGCAGCGTCCACGTCGAAGTAGGTGCCAAGTGTGACAGCGGCCAGGGCATTGGGCAGGTTGTAGCTGCCTATCAGTTGGGTTTGTACGCGATGCGTTTCCGTTTCTCCCCGTTTCTTCCATTCGAAGGCGAGGAAAGGCGAGCAGCCGGTCAGCCGGCCGCGGATGTCGTTGTCGGATCCTTCGCCGTAGGTCACGTGGGGCAGGCCTGCGGCCATCTTTGTCAGATAGGGGTTGTCGGCATGCAGGAAGACGACGGGAGCGGGCAGCGTGCGCAGCCAGTCGTAAAGCTCGCCCTTGGTGCGCATCACGCCTTCGAACGAACCGAAGCCTTCGAGGTGTGCCTTTCCCACGTTTGTGATGAGGCCCATGTCGGGCTCGGCTATCTCCACCAGCTCGCGGATGTCGCCCGGATGGCTGGCGCCCATCTCGACGACGGCCAGTTCGTGTTCGGGCTTGAGGCGGAGCAGGGTGAGGGGCACGCCGATGTGGTTGTTCAGGTTGCCTTCCGTATAGAGCAGGCGGTAGCGGCGGCTCAGCACGGCGGCTATCAGTTCCTTGGTCGTGGTCTTGCCGTTGGTACCTGTGATGCCGATGATGCGTGTGCCCAGCTGGCGGCGGTGATGGCGGGCCAGGTGTTGGAGCGTCAGCAGGCAGTTGTCTGTCAGCAGGTAGCGGTCGTCGCCCGGTACGAGGTATTTGGCTTCGTCGATGACGGCGTAGGCACATCCACTTTCCAATGCCTTGGCGGCAAAGGCGTTGCCGTTGAACGTGTCTCCCTTCAGGGCGATGAAGAGGGAGCCTTCGGGGCAGTGGCGGCTGTCGGTCGTCACGCCGTTGCATCGGCAGAATATCTGGTAAAGGGTCGAAATTTCCATAACTTTTCTGTTTTTTGTGGTTGACGGGTACAAAGGTAGTCTTTAATTGAGAATTGTGAACGGAGAATGGAAAATTTTAGTCGCAAACATTTTTTCTTTTCCTGCGTTATTGTTCATGTAATTTTCTGTATATTCGCCCTGAATTCAGGAAATAATCATTTTTGAAGTCAAACCAAATAAAATTGAAGAGTATGATGTTTTCATTATTGAGTGCCGCGTCTGTCATCAACGTGGAGAATTTGCTGGACCGCCTGCTGAACTATGGCATCGAGCTGGGCAAGAGCCTGCTGGCTGCTTTGGTCATCTATATCATCGGTCGCTTTATCATTAAGTACATCATGCGTTTCGTCACTTCTGTGATGGTGAAGCGCAAGATGGAAATCAGTGTGCAGACTTTCCTGCGCAGTCTGCTGAAGATTGTCTTGAACCTGATATTGGCTTTTGCCATCATCAGCAAGCTGGGTGTCGAGACCACCAGCTTCGCCGCCCTGCTGGCCTCTGCGGGTGTTGCCATCGGTATGGCCCTGTCGGGCAACCTGTCCAACTTTGCGGGCGGACTGATCATCCTCGTCTTCAAGCCTTTCAAGGTGGGCGACTACATCGAGGCGATTGGCGAAAGCGGTACGGTGAAGGAAATCCAGATTTTCCATACACTGATTGCTACGGTAGACAACAAGATGATTTATATCCCCAACGGCTCGCTCAGCAGCAATGCCGTAGTCAACTATAGCAAGCAGGAAACGCGACGCATTGACTGGACTTTCGGTGTGGAGTATGGTGAAGACGTGCAGAAGGTGCGTGCCGTCCTTCGCCGCATTATCGACGCTGATGCTCGCATCTTGCGTACACCCGAACCGATGATTGTCCTGAAGTCTCTGAGCGCAAGCAGTGTGGACATTACGGTGCGTGTCTGGACAAAGAATGAGGATTATTGGAATGTGATGTTCGAAGTGAACGAACTCGTTTACGACACCTTCAACAAGGAAGGCATCGGCTTCCCCTTCCCGCAGCTCACGGTACATCAGGCCAAGGATTGAGGCGGCCTATATCGCATCTGTGTTTGGGGCGCGGAGCGTTCGGATGGCAAAGGGCTGTCCGCATGCTTCGCGCCTGCCTGTTCCTTGCGCCAGACAAAGCAGTGCTTTCTCAGGCACAAAGCGGTACTTTGATGCTCGGAAAACGATGCTTTGTTTTTTAGGAGACAAGGAGGCGAAAACTGAAAATAATGCGAGGATTGTGCGGCTGTGCCTGTGTTTTTGTTTACATTTGCAGGGATTAATTGTAGAAAGACGATTTCCATGAACCAGGAATATACGAAATACTTGAATGTCAACGGCCGGTTGCTCGACCTTTCGACGCCGTGCGTAATGGGCATTCTGAACGTGACGCCCGACTCCTTCTATAGCGGGAGCCGCATGCAGACGGAGGAAGAAATCGAAGCCCGCGTGCGGCAGATTGTGGACGAGGGGGCGGCCATCATCGATGTGGGAGCCTATTCTTCGCGCCCCAATGCCGAACACGTGTCGGCTGAGGAAGAGATGAAGCGTCTGCGCATGGGCTTGGAGGTGCTGCGGCGCACGGCTCCCGAGGCGGTGGTGTCGGTCGACACCTTTCGGGCGGACGTGGCGCGGATGTGTGTGGGGGAGTATGGCGTGGCCATCATCAACGACATTGCGGCGGGTGAAATGGATGCCGACATGTTCAGCACGGTGGCCGAACTGAATGTGCCCTACGTCATGATGCATATGCAGGGAACGCCTCAAAACATGCAGCAGCATCCGCACTACGACAACCTGCTGCGCGAGGTCTTCCTCTATTTCGCCCGCAAGGTACAGCAGCTTCGCGACCTGGGTGTGAAGGACATCGTACTCGACCCCGGCTTCGGCTTCGGCAAGACGTTGGAGCACAATTATCAGCTGATGGCCCATCTGGAGGAATTCCGACTCTTCGAGCTGCCGTTGCTGGTAGGCGTGTCGCGCAAGTCGATGATTTATCGCCTGCTGGACACGACACCCCAAGAGGCTTTGAACGGCACGACCGTGCTCCATACGCTGGCCCTGATGAAGGGAGCTGACATCCTGCGGGTGCACGACGTCCGTCCGGCCGTCGAGGCAGTGAAGATTGTCGGAGCGATGAAGGCGAACGAGTAGCGGTTAGTATTTTTATCATATAATATAGTAGTATCGTGTTTTTCGATTTTGGTATAAAAGACTTTATAGACATCTTGTCGGTGGCGTTCCTGCTGTACTATACCTACAAGCTGATGAAGGCATCGGGCTCCATCCATATCTTTACGGGTATCTTGGTGTTCATCCTCATTTGGCTGGTGGTGTCGCAGGTACTCGAGATGAAGCTACTCGGCTCCATCTTCGACAAGCTGGTCAGTGTGGGCGTGCTGGCGCTGATTGTCCTTTTTCAGGAGGAAATCAGACGCTTCCTGGTGACGCTCGGATCGCATCAGCATGCCAGTGCGCTGGTGCGCTTCTTTACCGGCAACAAGAAGGACGGGCTGGAGCATGACGACATCATGCCCATCGTCATGGCCTGTATCAGCATGGGCAAGCAGAAGGTGGGAGCCTTGATTGTGGTGGAGCACAACATGCCGCTGGACGACGTGGTGCGTACGGGCGACGTGATAGACGCCAACATCAACCAGCGGCTCATCGAGAACATCTTCTTCAAGAACAGCCCCCTGCACGACGGTGCCATGGTCATCAGCAAGCACCGCATCAAGGCGGCGGGTTGCATTCTGCCCGTCTCTCACAATCTGGACATCCCCAAGGAACTGGGCTTGCGCCATCGGGCGGCCATGGGCATCTCGCAGGTTTCAGACGCTCATGCCATCATCGTGTCCGAAGAGACGGGTGCCATCTCCGTGGCCTACAAAGGGCAGTTCCACCTGCGTCTAAATGCCGAAGAGCTGGAGCGGCTGCTGACCAACGAAGGGTAGACGGAAGTTACATTGGTTAGAAAGAACATGAACAATATATTCTAATATCATCAGAAAAATGGACAGAAGAAAATTCCTACAGACAGGCAGCCTGGCTGCCTTGGGTGCATTGACCCTGCCTTCGCTGGCCATGTCGTCGGGCAAACTGAATCCGGCCGGCAAGCAGTCGGCTACGGAAGCAGCCATGGCCCATTTCGGCGTAACCGAAGCCGACTTGAAGAAAGTGATGCAGGCGGCGCTGGAAAAGGGAGGCGACTATGTAGACCTTTATTTCGAACATACATTCAACAATAGTGTCACGCTGATGGACGGTAAGGTGAACAATTGCAGTGCCAACATCGACTTCGGTATGGGCGTGCGTGTCCTGTCGGGCGACCAGACGGGGTATGCCTATGTCGAGGGTGTTACGCTCGACGAAATGCTGCGTGCCGCCCGCACGGCTGCCCGCATCGCTTCGTCGGGCAAGTCGACCCGCGTGGCCGCTCTGACGGAAAAGACATTGCCCAAGAGCCGATATGCCGTTGTAGAGTCGCTGGAGGATGTCAGCGTGAAGGAGAAAATCCCTTATCTGGAGAAGCTGAACGAAAAAATCTTCTCGCTGGACAAGCGGGTAATGAAGGTGCAGGCCGTCTTGTCGGACAGCACCTCGCATGTGCTCTTCTGCAACTCCGAAGGCACCAGCTATTACGACTATCGCCCGATGGTGAACTTTATAGCCGTCTGCATCATGCAGGACAAGGGACGGGTGGAGAACTATGTGGCTTCCCGCTCCTATCGCAAGGGCTTTGAGTTCCTGACCGACGACATTGTCGACATGCTGGCGCGCGAAGCCGTGGAAAAGACTTCGCTGCTCTTCCAGGCTGTCAAGCCGAAGGGAGGCGAAATGCCGGTCGTAATGGGTGCCGGCGGTTCGGGCATCTTGTTGCACGAGGCCATCGGGCATGCGTTCGAAGCCGACTTCAACCGCAAGCGCACGTCCATCTTCTGCGACATGCTGGGGAAGAAGGTGTGCAACGAACACATCCAGGTGGTAGACGACGGTACCATCCCCTTCAACCGCGGCTCGGTCAACTTCGACGACGAAGGAGTGGAAGGACAGAAGACGTATCTGGTAAAGGACGGCATTTTGACGAGCTACATCCACGACCGCATCAGCGCCCGCCACTACGGCCTGCAACCCACGGGCAACGGACGGCGCGACACCTTCCGCAACATGCCCATCCCTCGTATGCGTGCCACCTATATGGAGGCAGGCAACCTGAAGGAAGAAGACATCATCTCTTCGGTCAAGCAGGGTATCTATGTGGACAGCTTTACCAACGGCCAGGTGCAGATCGGTGCGGGCGACTTTACATTTTTCGTGAAGTCGGGCTATCTCATCGAGGACGGCAAGCTGACGCAACCCATCAAGGACATCAATATCATTGGCAACGGTCCGAAGGCTTTGGCTGACATCACGATGGTGGCCGACAACGCGAAGATAGACAACAGCACGTGGACGTGTGGCAAGGACGGACAGTCTTGCCCTGTGACGTGTGGCATGCCTTCGGCACTGGTCAGCAAGCTGACAGTGGGAGGAGAGTAAAAACGATTAAAGAGAAAGTACGACTATGATAACAGACAATAATAAGAAACTGGCACAATGGGCGTTGGATTTTGCTCTGAAGAATGGTTGCCAGGCAGCCAAGCTGGTGTTGTATGCCAACTCCAATACGTCGTTCGATCTGCGCAATGCACAGATGGACAAGCTGCAGCAGGCTTCGGAAAGCGGGCTGACCATCAATCTTTATGTAGACGGGCGTTACGGCAGCTATTCGACCAACCGTCTGGACAAGAAAGAGCTCGAAACTTTCATCCGTAACGGCATTGAGTCGACCCGCTATCTGGCGGTAGACGAGGCACGTGTCTTGCCCGACCCTTCACGTTACTATAAAGGAGGCAAGCCCGACTTGCAACTGTTCGATGAGAAGGGACGGAAGGTAGGTCCCGACGACAAGGTGGCAATTGCCCGTGCGGCAGCCGAGGAGGTGATGGGCAAGGACGAACGCATCATCTCGGTCGACACGTCTTTCAGTGATGGCGAGAGTGCCTCTTATCGCTTGACGAGCAATGGTTTCGAAGGGGAGGAACGCTCTACCTGGTATTCTGTCTCGGCCAGTGTATCCATCAAAGGAGAGGGCGAGGCGCGTCCTTCGGATATGTGGTATGACTCCGCTCTGTTTTATGACAAGCTGCAGAAAACGGGTGTCGGGCAAAAGGCTTTGGAACGCGTTCTTCGAAAGCTGGGACAGAGAAAAGCTGCTTCGGGCAAGTATACGTTAATTGTCGATTCGCTGAACTCCAGCCGTCTGCTCAGCCCTCTGCTCAGTGCCTTGTATGGTTTGTCTCTCCAGCAGCACAATTCTTTCCTGCTCGACAAGTTGAATACGAAGGTCGGGGCCGATTGTCTGACACTGACGGACGAACCCCATCTGATAGGTGCCAATGGTGCCGGGTATTTTGATGCGGAGGGAGTGGCTACCGAACGTCGTCCCATCTTCGATCAAGGCATTCTGAAGACTTATTTTATTGATACTTACAATTCGAAAAAAATGGGAGTGCCGCCTACCATCAGTTCACCGTCTGTATTGGTTATGGCGCCGGGTGAAAAGAGTTTGGATGAACTGTTGGCCGGTGTCGGGAAGGGCATTCTGGTAACGGGCTTCAATGGAGGAAACTGTAATAGTACGACGGGTGACTTCTCGTATGGCATTGAAGGCTTCCTGGTAGAAGACGGACGGATGGTGCAGCCGGTCAACGAAATGAATGTGACGGGCAATATGCTGACCCTGTGGCAGTCATTGGCGGCCGTGGGGAATGATCCTCGTCTGTCTTCGTCGTGGCGTATTCCTTCGCTGCTGTTTGAAGGTGTGGACTTCAGCGGCTTGTAATTCAGTTGAGCATCAGGCTCATGTAGGGGTGTTGGGGAACCAGTATCTTTGCGGTGAGCTCTCCGATAGTAAGTGCCAGATGGCTGACAGGCAGCCGTTTGGCACTTTTCATGCAATGCCCGTTGTTCAGATAGTAGTAACCCGTGTTGGCTTGCAGCTGTTCGTCGGTCAAAACCAGATTCCATTCAGTCTCTGGATAAGCGGCTGCGTAGAGTTGGAGCATGGCATGGGCGTCAATGATGCGGGCCATACCCAATCTTTCACTCTTTTCTTTTTCCTGGACGGGATGGAGCAGACGGAGGGTGTCTTGCTGAGTCGTCTGGCAGATACGTTGCAGCAGATTTTGGGCCTCTTGCTCCGAATTGGCCAATAGTTCGCCGATCCACCATTCTCCTTCTTTAGCTGGATAAGCGAAGGCCAGGGCAACGGGTTCCTGCTGGAGGGTATGATAAAGGGTATAGATGTGACCACCGCTTAGTTGCAGGTCGGCCAGGATGACTTTAAGGTCTGCTGCTGTATGTTGAATGCAGCAGGGGCGTTGGTGCATTCTTTGTTCAAAGTAGTCATAGGAAGCGGCCGTCAGCTCATTAGTTACTGTCATTGCATACTCTGATGATAGCTCGTAGTCTGCTGTTTGGTGAAAGATTGTTGTTTGATAATGGAAGGCTGTCGTATATCCGCTTTGGGCGTAATAGTCAAACAGCCATGGTTCGGCCGGAATGAGTGTGGATAGCAAGATACCTTTCTGATGCATCTTGCCAAAGGACTCGGCCAACAGCTCGCGCATCACCCCTTTATTGCGGAAGTCCGGATGGGTACAAGCCCCTGAAACATAAGACGTAGCAATCGTTTTACCACAATAGGTCATGGGGTAGGGTAGCATTTGCAAGGCTGCAATGACCAGATCTCCGCTTTGGATGGCAATATTGACCTCGTTGTTGTATCTCATTTGGAAATACAGGTCGGTAAAGGCTGGACTGTCATGGAAACAGAGTTTCCAAAGTTTTCTGACTTTTTCTTTCATAATGTTTGCGAATAGCTACCATTTGATAGGCTCTACAGGTTCATCGCGTAGGCAGGCAACATATTTTTCCAAAATAATGGCAGGTTGGTAGGATAGCTTTGCCTTACGCAATCCTTCGATGCCCAAGTCTTCCTCCCGATTGATATAGACATATTGTTCGGGAATGTGGTTGGCAAATTCATAGTTGATCATTGCGTATGCCCCTTCGATGCGTGTGTCGGCCTTTTCTACATGTACACCAAAGGTGTCTTGGTTAATAGGCATGCCGAAGGTAAAGGCGGCGATACGTCCATCTACGTGAAGGATACCGCCTGTCAGTCCTAATTCATCGAAGTGGTGCAGTGCGTAGACCAATGCCCGTCGTTCGTTGCCCGTTCCTTCGTGCTGGTCGCAATGGTTGGCTTTACACCACTCGGCTTCCAGTTCAAGGCATTCTTGAATGCGGTCGGGCGTGATGGGCGTATATTCGTAGTTGGGGTAGGTACGCTTAAACTTGTTGACATGATTACGTTTGGGTTGCAGCTTTTTGCCAGCCAAGGTCGCCAGGTCGGTTCGCAGATATAGGTAGTCGGCATAGTCACGGTCGGCCGTGAACTGAAATCTGCCGGGCATGAACGCTTCCAGTTCGGCACACATATCTGTGCAGATGCCCAATAGGCAGAAAGGAGCACGTTCGTCGTGGGCGTCCTGTATCATCGCTTCCAAGACTTTGTTCAGGTTGCCTTCTCCGATGGGCATCATATAAACCAGTTCGCCTTCGGCCCAGAACTTCAGTAGCAGGTAACCGTCCAATACGGCGAATTGGGTATTGTACAGAAAGCGCCAGCTGCATAGGTTGGAGAACGACAGGTCACAATTACGCCTCTTGCTGTGTAAGGTAAAGGAGGTGATCAGCGCCTTGTCTTTCAGCTCAATGTCTTTGAATGCTATCATATCATCGTATTTCCTAATAGAGTGGGCAAAGATACAAAAAGATAAGGCATAGACAAATGAAATAAGTGGCTTTCAATTTGTCTATGCCTAATGGCTTTTGCATGAACATGTTTAAAGCAATCCTAATAATCTTAGGATGGTTGGAGTAAACAATGCTGTAAATATACCGTTCAGTGTCAGTCCCAAGCTGGCAAAAGCACCATATTTCCTGCTGACGTCCATCGCGGTCGAGGTCCCTACGGCATGAGCAGCAGTGCCCAGTGACAACCCTTGGGCCATCGGACTGCCGATATGGGTCAGTCGCATGGTCTTGAATCCCAGGATGCCTCCCAGGAGACCTACGCATACGACGACGGCTGCTGTCAACGAGGGAATACCACCCAGTGATTGGGTTACTTCCATGGCTATGGGAGTGGTAACCGATTTGGGAGCCAGCGAATAGATGATTTCGTCGGACGCTCCCATCCACTTGGCTATCAGTACGACAGAAGCGACTCCGACGATGCAGCCGGCCAGCTGGGACAATAGGATGGGGAGCAATTGTTTTTTGATGGTTTCCAGTTGGAGGTACAGGGGTACGCCCAAGGCGACTACTGCCGGCTTCAGCCAAAATTCGATGAGGTGTCCTCCTTCATTATAAGTTTCATAGCTCACTCCAGTCATTTTCAGAAACAGGATAAGCAGAGCGATGGTAAGCAGAATGGGGTTGAGCAACATAATACCCGTCTTTTTCTGCAGGAGCTTGGCCAGGAAGAATATGCCGAAAGTGATGGCCAGCAGGAAGAATTCGTTTTCTAAGAAGTTCATTTGATTTTACGTGCTAATTGGTGAACCCATCCGGTGACTACAATAACCAATAAAGTACTGATGAGCGAAGCGGTGACGATGGGCCAGAATTCAGCCGCTATGACGTCGAAGTACAGCATCAGTGCCACGCCGGGCGGCACGAAGAAAAAGCCGAGGTTGGCAACCAGGAAGTCGGACATTCCTTGCACCCAGTGCAGTTTGATCCAACCCAATTTCAGAAACAGGGTGAGCAATAGCATGCCGATGATGCTCGACGGCAGTTTGATGCCTGTTAGCCAGACAATCAGTTCACCCAAAGCCAGACATCCGAAAAGGATGGCGCATTGACGAATCATAATCCTAAAAACTAAATATCCTAAAATACCTTTTTGAAAACGGGTGCAAAGGTAGTTATAATGTTTATAGGGTGTAGCGTTTTCAGGGAGTTTTTGTCGTATTTGTGAGTTACGGTAGGAAGTTCGTTTTTTTAATGGAAGGATAGTGTTAAATATTATAATATTTGTCATTCACGTCGCAAAAATCCGCGTATTTGCAATGTTGAAGTTGCAAAATTGTGTATTTTTGCAACGTGATAAACACGTATTGTCAAGTCTTTAACACAATCTTATATATCATGCAAAGATTAATTAATGAAATTCTCGAACGTGCCAAGGCTGATCGCCAACGTATCGTTCTTCCTGAAGGTACGGAAGAGCGTACCTTGAAAGCTGCCAATCAGATTCTGACTGACGGAATTGCCGATTTAATCCTTTTAGGTAATCCTGATGAAATCCATGCTTGTGCCAAAGAATGGGGATTGGGTAATATCAACAAGGCTACCATCATTGATCCTGCCAATCATCCGAAGCAGGAGGAATATGCACAGCTCTTGTATGAATTGCGCAAGAAAAAAGGCATGACGATTGAAGAAGCCCGTAAGCTGGTGTTGAATCCTTTGTATCTGGGTTGCCTGATTATCAAGAGTGGTGATGCCGACGGCCAGTTGGCGGGTGCTCGCAATACGACTGGTGATGTTTTGCGTCCGGCTTTGCAGATTATCAAGACGGCTCCGGGCATCACTTGTGTTTCAGGTGCTATGCTGTTGCTGACTCATGCTCCTGAATATGGAAAGAATGGCATTTTAGTGATGGGAGACGTTGCTGTAACTCCGGTACCTGACGCTTCTCAGTTGGCTCAGATTGCCGTATGTACGGCTCGTACGGCTCATGCAGTGGCTGGGCTTGATCCGAAGGTGGCCATGTTGAGCTTCTCTACCAAGGGCTCTGCCAAGCACGAAGTGGTAGATAAAGTTGTTGAGGCCTTGAAGATTGCTAAGGAAATGGCTCCTGATATTGCAATTGACGGTGAATTGCAGGCCGATGCCGCTTTGGTTCCTGAAGTAGGCGCCAGCAAGGCTCCGGGCTCTGCCATAGCCGGACATGCCAATGTCTTGATTGTACCCAGTCTGGAAGTCGGAAACATCTCTTACAAACTGGTTCAGCGTTTGGGACATGCCGATGCCGTAGGCCCGATTCTGCAAGGTATTGCCCGTCCGGTAAATGACCTTTCACGTGGTTGTTCCATCGAAGACGTTTATCGCATGATTGCCATTACGGCCAATCAGGCTATCGCCGCGAAAGCCAATGCCAATAAATGATTAACCTTAAATAAGAGTAAGATTATGAAAGTCTTAGTATTGAACTGTGGTAGTTCATCTATCAAATATAAGTTGTTCGACATGGACCACAAGGCAGTCATTGCCCAAGGTGGTATCGAAAAGATTGGCTTGCCCGATTCTTTCCTGAAGCTGACGTTGCCAAACGGTGAGAAGAAAATCCTTGAAAAGAATATTCCCGAGCATACAGTGGGTGTGGAATTTATCTTGAACACCCTTGTCTCTCCTGAATATGGTGCCATTAAGTCGCTGGACGAAATCAATGCCGTAGGTCATCGTATGGTCCATGGTGGTGAGAAGTTCAGTGAATCGGTCTTGCTGACCAAGGAAGTGCTCGATGCCTTTACGGCCTGCAACGACCTGGCTCCGCTTCACAATCCGGCCAACCTGAAAGGTGTCCGTGCCATTGAGGCTATCCTGCCGAATGTGCCTCAGATTGGAGTCTTCGATACGGCTTTCCATCAGACGATGCCCGACTATGCCTATATGTATGCCGTTCCCTACGAATTGTACGAGAAGTATGGTGTACGTCGCTATGGCTTCCACGGAACTTCCCACCGTTATGTTTCAAAACGTGTATGCGAGTTTCTGGGTATCCAGCCCGAAGGTACGAAAATCATTACCTGCCACATCGGTAACGGAGGTTCCATTTCGGCTATTAAGGATGGTAAGTGTGTAGATACCAGTATGGGTCTTACTCCGCTCGAAGGTCTGATGATGGGCACGCGCAGTGGCGACATTGACGGTGGTGCCGTGACGTTCATCATGGAGAAGGAACACTTGGACGCTGCCGGTGTATCCAGTCTGCTCAATAAGAAGAGCGGTGTACTGGGTATCTTCGGCAAATCGAGCGACATGCGCGACTTGGAGAATGCAGTGGCTGCCGGTGATCCGAAAGCTGTTCTGGCTGAGAATATGTACTTCTATCGTATCAAGAAATATATCGGTGCATACGCTGCCGCCTTGGGTGGTGTGGATGTGATTGTCTTCACTGGTGGTGTAGGCGAGAACCAGGCATCTGCCCGTTGGGGTGCTTGCTCCGGTTTGGAATTCATGGGCGTTAAGCTCGATGCCGAGAAAAACAAGGTGCGTGGCGAAGAAGCTGTCATCTCTACTGATGATTCGAAGGTGAAAGTGGTTGTCATTCCTACTGATGAGGAACTGATGATTGCTTCTGATACGATGGCTATCCTGAATAAGAAAGCTTGATTGTCAGCCTGGAAAATATGTAAAAGCCCTGAACGCAATGCGTTTCAGGGCTTTTTTTAACGCAATCTTAATGTTTCCTTGTGGGCTTTTCACTATATTTGCCCCAATGTAAAAGCCATGAATATTCATTAAATAGAGGATTTATTATGAAAAGACTGACTTATTTGTTACTTTTTGTCCTGATGGCAGGGATGACCTATGCCCAGCAGGCCAAGTACGTTTTCTTCTTTATCGGCGACGGTATGGGAGTCAATCAAGTGAATACAACGGAAATGTTTCGTGCCGAGATGGAGGATGGCCGCATCGGTACGCAGAAACTGCTGTTCGGATCTTTTCCGGCTGCAGGTATCGCCACGTCCTATTCGGCCAGCAATTCGGTAACCGACTCTTCGGCTGGCGGAACGGCTTTGGCCACCGGCTCGAAAACCTACAATGGCGCCATTGGCGTGGATGTCAACAAGGAAGCTTTGGAGAGTGTAGCCTATCTGGCTAAGAAGAGCGGCAAAAAGGTGGGAATTGCTACTACCGTCAGTGTGGATCATGCTACGCCGGCAGCCTTCTATGCCCATCAGCCTAATCGTAATATGTATTATGAGATTGCTTTGGAACTTCCCAAGAGCGGTTTCGACTTTTTTGCTGGTGCAGGTTTCTTGAAGCCTTCCACAACGTTTGACAAGAAAGAGGCTCCTTCTATTTATCCCATGATAGAAGAAGCGGGTTATACCATTGCCCGTGGTCTGAAGGAATATAAAGAGAAGGCCGCTACCGCCGATAAGATGGTGCTGCTGCAAGATGAAGGTGCTTCTGCCAGTTGTCTGCCCTATGCTATCGACCGCAAAGAAGACGACTTGACATTGGCTCAAATCACGGAAAGTGCCATTGACTTCCTGACGAAAGATAACAAGAAGGGATTTTTCCTGATGCTTGAGGGAGGAAAGATTGACTGGGCTTGCCATAGCAATGATCCGGGTACGATGGTAAAGGAAGTGATTGACATGGACAATGCCATCCGTGTAGCTTATGAATTCTACAAGAAGCATCCGAAAGAAACGCTGATTGTAGTTTCTGCCGACCACGAAACAGGCGGTTTGGGTATGGGTACCGGAACGTATACGCTGAACTTGAAGGCGCTCGATTGCCAAAAGCAGTCGGTTGAGGCTTTGTCCCGTCGCATCACTGACCTGCGCCGCAACGAGCATGCTTCTTGGGAGCAGGTTAAGGAACTTCTGTCTGATACAATGGGCTTCTGGAGCAAGCTGCCTTTGACATGGGAACAGGAACGTTCGCTGCGCGATGCATATGAAACTTCTTTCGTAAAGAACAAGGTGGCTTTCAAGGAAACGCTCTATGCCAAGACCGAGCCGCTGGCTGTAACTGCTAACGATGTAATGAGTCAGATTGCTCGCATCGGATGGACCAGCAGTAGCCATACGGCTGAATATGTTCCTGTCTATGCCGTTGGTGCAGGTTCTGACTTGTTTATGGGCAAGATGGACAATACGGACATTCCGAAGCGTATTGCCAAGGCGGGAAGATATTGATTTAGGTATTAAGATTAGATATTAAGTATTAGGCATAAGGTGTGAAGTACAAGTTTCACACCTTATGCCTAATATTTTATAATTGTGTTTCTCCCTCAATGTAGTTTTCCAGAAAGAGATGTTCGCCGTCGAATACGGCATAGGAGAAGCAATTGATCCAGTCACCCAAAATGATGATACGTGAGTTGGCGTTCAGCATCAAGTCCAGCTCGATGTGGCGGTGCCCATAGATGAAGAAGTTGATGTTCGGGTGGCTTTTAAGGTAATCTTTGGTGTAGAGCACCAATGGCTCCTCGTTTTCTCCCATATAGTCCGGTTCCTTGCCGTCAATCCGCTTCAGGCGGCTGTGCTTGGCCCATGTCAGTCCCAGTTCCACACTCCAGCGGGGGTGAAGCGCGGAGAACAGGGTTTGCAACGTGTGGCTGTGGAAGACGGCACGCAGGAACTTGAACTTGCGGTCGGGGTCGCCCAGCCCGTCACCGTGAGCTAGATAGAACTCCTTGCCATGGATTTCTGTGGTCAGCGGTTCGCGGTGCAGGATGACGCCGCATTCCTTCGTCAGGTAGTCGCCACACCAGATGTCATGGTTGCCCGTAAAGAAATGTACTTCCACTCCGAGGTCCGTCAGTTCGGACAGTTTGCCCAGAAAGCGTGTGTAGCCTTTGGGCACCACCAGCTTGAATTCATACCAGAAGTCGAACATGTCGCCCAGCAGGTAGACGGCCGAGGCCTTGTGCTTGATGCTGTCCAGAAAGTTCACCAGACGGCGTTCTTGCGTACGTCCGTGCTCGATGGCACGCGAACCCAGATGGGCGTCGGAGAGGAAATATACATTCTTCATAAGGCGTATTCGTTAGATTTTTATTTGAACAGTTCGTCCAGATATTTATAGAAGGCGGGATCTTCGCCTATCACAATCTTCGCCACCTTGCCTTCGGGATCGATGACAATCTTGGTGGGATAGCCTTGTATGCCATATTTTACCGTGATGTCTGTCTCGTCCGTATTCCGTACGTGGAGCCAGGGAAGTTCGTATTTCTCTACTGCGGCTTTCCATTTCTCTTCCGTGTCGCGGCAGTCCACGCCCAGTATTTCCATGCGGTCCTTATACTTTTCGTAGTATTTCTTCATGTCGGGGACGCCTTTGATGCACCAGCCGCACCAGCTTCCCCAGAAGTCCAGCACGACATACTTGCCGCGCAGGGACGACAGGGTGAGGTCTTTGCCCTGGAGGTCCTTCAGTGTGAAGTCGGGGGCCACGGCTCCTTCGACCATATTCTTGCGTGCTTCTTCGCGGGCTTTCTGCTGGGCGATGGCTCCTTTCATGGCCTTGTAGAGGGGAGCCATCGGACCGTTCTGTGCCTTCTTGCCGATGAGGTCGAGCAGGTCGCCAGCTTCTTTGCCCAAGTCGGATAGCAGATAGACAGAGATGTCTTCGTCAGGATGCTGGCGGATGTAGTCTTCCTTCACCTTTTTCATGTCGGCATTGATCGGCTCATAGATTTGACGCAGGGAATCAAGGCGTTCGGGTGTCAGTGTACCATCACTTTGCATACCCATGATGACTTGCGTTATCTCGTGCATCTTGTCCTCATGAGGCTTGCACAGGGCGCGCACTTTTTCATAAGCCTGGTGGAAGGCGTTCCCTTTCATGTGATACTCATCCATCGAACCGCTCAGTTCTACCGTTTCGCCGGGGAAGGCGACAACTCCCATGCTTTTCCGCAGCAGTTTCATGGGAGTGCCGTTGCGGGGTTTGGCGTAGAAGTAGACTTCCATCGGTACGCTGTCGTTCTCCAGTTGGCAGGTAAACTTGCCTTCTTGCAGGGCGACGGTGTCCGTGTTCAGTGTCCGTCGGCTCAGGTCCGATACGGCAAAATAGTTCACAATCAGGGTGTCGCTCTCCATGCCGGTCAGTGTGCCGGTGATGGTTGTTTGCTTCTGTGCGGGCTGGCAGGCGCATAGCAGGGCCGTGCAGGCCAGCAGGCTGAATTGTTTCTTGTTCATGGTATGTCGTTTTGGTTATAAGAATCCCAGTTCCAGTTTGGCTTCCTCGCTCATCATGTCCTTGTCCCATTCGGGTTCGAAGACCAGGTTGATGGTGGCCGAGGCCACGCCATCGATGCTTTCTATCTTCTGGCGGATGTCCTCCATGATGAAGTCGGCCGCCGGGCAGTTGGGCGCCGTCAGCGTCATGTCGATGCTGACGTTGAAGTCGTCCGTCACGTCTATCTTGTAAATCAGGCCCAGGTCGTATACGTTGACGGGTATTTCGGGGTCGTACACGGTCTTGAGCATCGCTACGATCTTTTCTTCTATTTCAAATTTTGTCATCATGTTGTTTACAATTCTTGTTTCAGAAGCAAAGCTAAGGTTTTTTTGTGAAACTACCAAAAGGGGAGCGTGTCGGGATGGCAGGAAAACATTGCTTTTTGTGTCGGAAAACATTGCTTCTTTCGAGTGGGGACATTGCTTGTTTTGAGGCAGAACATTGCATCTTTTTGGCGTGTACAGGGTCAGGATGGTACGAAAGGTGTCGTTTCCATACGGGACAAGAAGATTTTTAGATGGCGGAATGGTGGTTTTTCTGTTAAAAAAACTATTTTTGCAACATTGAATAAAGATGAATCCCTGAAACGATGGATACTATACGCACACAGAATGTCTGGCCTTGTATGGGCGGAAGCAGAGACCTTGACACCATGAAACTACGACTGCTGCTTCTTCCTCTTGTCCTGCTGCTTGGTCGGCAGGTCCTTCTTGCGCAAAGCGAGGACCGCTTTTTCAGCCAATACAATTTTTATTATATCACCGAAACGGCGGGAATGCCCCATAGCTTTGTGGATGACATCATCTGCGATTCCGACGGGTTTATTTGGGTGGCCACGCACAACGGTATTGGGCGTTATGACGGCTATCGGGTGACGGCCATTCATTCGCAGACGGCTCCGCTGGGATTGAAGAATGACTTCGTGCATACGTTGTGTGAGGACAGCTTCAAACGGCTGTGGGTAGGGTCGGAAGGCGGACTGGAAATTATCAATCTGGATACGTATACCAAGGAGGAGCTGTTTGCCGATGCCGAAGAAGAGTTGGAAGCGTTGTCCGGTGGGTACATCCATCGGATATATAAAGACGAGTCGGGCGACATGTGGATTTCTTGTAACAACAATGTGTGGTGCATCGAGTTGGACAAAAAAGGGAATATCCGTGGATATTATTGTCTGGAAAAGTTTTGCCAGTCGCCAGTGCGAGCTATAGAAGGCGTCGGACAAGAAATTTGTGCCGGACTGGACAATCGGATTTGTGTGTTGAAGAAGAAAGGAGAACATCGGCTTCAGGTCTCTTCGCTGTCCGACAGCCTGAAGCCTTATTCGGAAGACTGGCGGATATCCTGTATGCAGACGGACGGCGACTGGTTGTGGATAGGTACCAATAGGGGGTTGTTCAAGTATAACGGCAAGACCGAGGAGATGAAACGCTATCGTTATTCTACCCATCGGTCTGGCATGCTGAGCCAGGCATATATTACCGACATCAAGCTGACGGAGCGTGGTTCGCTGATCGTATCGACATTGAACGGTGTGAACGTGTATCATCGCGACACCGATACTTTCTCTTTTATTCGCCAGAGCGGCTCTCAAGACGAGGTTACCCTCAACTGTAATGCTATCAACTGCATCTGTACGATGGGCGAAACCATTTGGCTGGGAACGGAAACAGGTGGCGTGAACCTGCTGTCACCCAAACGTTTGCAGACGGAGTTCTGGACCTGTCCGACGATGAACCAGAGTGTCAAGTCGCCCGTCAATGCCATTGCTGAAGATTCGTTGGGCCATCTTTGGATGGGCGTGGTGGAGCGTGGTTTGGTGAAATGGAATCCCGAGGAGAATACGTGCGACCACTATTCTTTCTCGCCGGGCGATGTTACCTCCTTGAGTAACAATACAATCAGTGGGCTTCTGCTGGATTCGGACCAGCATCTTTGGGCTTATACCTGGGGCGTCGGCATCAATGAGTTCGACCTGAACGTGCCGGGTAACAGGCGTTTCAAGCGTTATACGCGCGAGGAGATTCCGACGCTGGAGGGCGATTTCATCAACAGTGCCTGTGAAGACCGGCTGAATGGAGGTATCTGGTTCGGATCTACCCGTGGAGTACTGTTTTTCAACAAGGCGCAGGGTACGTTTACACGGGTATTGTTCGACGGGCTGGACAATGAGTTTGAGGCAATTTATGCCCTGACGGTAGACCACAAGAAAC
Organism: Mediterranea massiliensis; assembly: GCF_900128475.1. Taxonomy (GTDB): domain Bacteria; phylum Bacteroidota; class Bacteroidia; order Bacteroidales; family Bacteroidaceae; genus Bacteroides; species Bacteroides massiliensis_E. The sequence continues at coordinate 846,231 of NZ_LT635839.1, forward strand.
GCCTGTGGATAGGAACGACTCAAGGTGTAGTCGTGGTAGACTTGCTGTCGTTCGCCCGTTCGCACAGACGCTTCAAATATACTTATCTGAAATACAAGCTGGACGATCCGTCTTCGATGAAGATGGAGAAAATATCGTGTATTCTTGAGGATGAACATGGTACCCTTTGGCTGGGTGGAAACGGTAGTGGATTGTATCGCCTGACGGATGATGAGGACGGTCGTTTTCGTTTTGTTAACTATACTGTCCGCGACGGTTTGGCAGACAATACTGTTATGGGAATGGCTTCAGACGGGAAGGGGCATCTGTGGTTGGTGACCGATGATGGCCTTTCCAAGCTGGATGTGGGTACCATGACATTTGCCAACTTCAGTCGGGATGACGGTCTGCCTTTCACCCAATTCTATTGGAACGGTATCCACTATTCGCCGAAGCGCGACTTGATTTTTCTGGCTACCAATGCCGGTATGCTGGTGTTACATGCCGAAGACAAGGCTATGGCGGGTGTGAAACCGGTGGTGAAGTTGTCATCGCTTACGATAGCCGGCAATGCCGTTTATCCTTCCAGCGGCGATTATCTGGAAGAGAGCATCCAGCAGGCTTCGTCCATCACTCTGCACGAGAAGGACAGTCGCTTCACGCTGGAACTGACTACGTGCAATTATGGTAACAATACCCGTATTCGCTTTGCTTACCGTATGAAAGGATACGAAGAAGAATGGAACGAAACAAAGCCGGGCGATAACCTCGTGCGGTATACGGCTGTTCCTCCAGGCAGATATATCCTTCAGATTCGGGCTACCGACGAGACAGGACGCTGGTCGGACCAGCTGACCGAGTTGCAGGTTCGCATTGTCCCCTATTTCTATAAGTCGGTGTGGTTCTATCTGTTACTGCTGGTATTGGGATGTGTCGGTGTGTGGATCTTGTACCGGCGGAAGATTAACCGTTATCGCCAGCAGCGTGCCATTCTGGAGAAGAAGGTAGAAGAACGCACACAGGAACTGGCCGTTCAGAACAAGCAGCTGGAAGTAATGGCCCAGCATGTTAAGGAGGTTACCGAAGAGAAGATCGCTTTCTTTACCAACATTACACACGAGTTCCGTACCCCAGTCACACTGATTCACGGCCCGATAGAACATGCGTTGAAGGAGGTGCAGGACGAGGAAGTACGCACCCAGCTTCAGATAGCCGAACGCAATTCGAGCTACCTGCTCTCGCTGGTGAACGAGCTGATGGATTTCCGCAAGTTGGACATGGATAAGGTGGCCTTGGACCGCAGGCCCTGCCATCTGGTGAAGTTCCTTACCGAACTGCTCTTGCCTTTCCAGGTCTTCGCCAGGGAACGGGGCATCGACATCCGCCTGTATTGTCACATGGCGACTCCTTGTGTTCTTCTGGATACGGCTTATATGAGGAAAGCGTTGGTCAACCTGGTAGCCAATGCCGTCAAGTTCACCCCCGACAACGGGCATATTTGCGTTTATGCCGCTTCCCTGGGTGGCGGTGAAGAGGGTGGTCGTCAGTTGTATATCGATGTCTTCGATACGGGGTATGGTATTGTGGAAGGAGACCAGGATCGTATCTTCGACCGTTTCTTCCAGTCGAAGAAGAGTGATGCACATCCTGTGTTCGGACAGAGCGGTACCGGCATCGGACTGTTCCTGTGCCGAAGAATCGTGGAGTTGCACGGAGGCAGCGTCTATGCGCGCAACAATCATGGGAAAGGAGCTTCTTTCCGCATTCTGATGCCTTGGCTGGCTTGCGAATGTGAGCCCGACGTCAACGAAGCTTCGACGGTGGACGGTGGGGCAGAAGCCCTTCCGCCCAAGATGGAAGAAGGCGGGTCACGGCGGGCCAACATTCTGGTGGTGGAAGACAACGCCGACATGCGTGCCTATATCGCTTCCTTGCTTTCCAAAGACTACCGAATGCTGGAAGCCTCCAATGGCGAGGAAGCCTTGCAGGTGGTGCAGAAGCATCATGTAGATTTGATTGTCAGTGACCTGATGATGCCGGTAATGGACGGTATGGAACTGTCGCGTCGGATCAAGGAAAATCTGTCTACTTCCCACATCCCCATCTTGATGCTGACAGCCATTTCTTCCCAGGTGCAGGAAAAGAAAAGTTTTGAAATTGGTGTCGACGAGTATCTGTGCAAGCCCTTCGATGAAGAAATTCTCTTGCTTCGCATACGCAATATGCTGAAGCTGAGGGACCAGTATCGGAAGCGTTTCTCGGCTAGCAACGATGTGGGTGAGCTGCACATCAAGGAGGAATCCCGCGACCAGCAGTTCATATCGAAGGCCCTCGGCCTGATGAAGCAGCACTTTGCCGATTCGGAGTATAATCTGGAGTGTTTCGTACGCGACATGGGTTATAGCAAGACCTTGGTGAACAGCAAAATGCAGGCCTTGGCGGGTCAGTCCATCGGCCAGTTCATGAAGAGCTATCGGTTGAATGTGGCCCAGCGTATGTTGCAGGAGGGAAATGGCAGTGCCAATGTTTCGGAAGTTGCCTATGCGATAGGTTTCAACGATCCCAAGTATTTCACGAAATGCTTCAAGGAGTTCTTCGGTTATCTGCCGAGCGAGGTATTTAAGAAAAAGTAGGATTATTCCGTCTGAACTTCACTATATTCTGCCCAAAGTTTTCTATTTTCCACTTGTAGGGAGAGGAAAGTGCTTACTTTTGTTGCGTAGAAACTTTTTTAATAATATCATGAAGAGAAAGAGACGGTTTATTTTTACTATTCTATTGTTTTTTATTTCGATGGGTGCCGCTTGGGCTAATCCGATAGACGGTTTGTTGGAGCGGATAGACAAGGGTGCTTCTCGTAAGTTTGTCATCGAGTTGAAGAAAGGCGACAAGGACTTCTTTGAACTGGATCAGAAAGGTTCGAAGGTCGTGGTGCGCGGCAATACCTATGTCAATATCGCAACCGGACTTAACTGGTATCTGAAATATTACGCCGGTATCCAGTTGTCTTGGAACGGTATGCAGGCCAAGTTGCCCGATGTGCTTCCTCCGGTCAGCCAGCCTCTGCGTAAAGAGACAGACTTGCGTTTGCGTTATGATTTCAATTATTGTACTTATTCCTATACCATGGCGTTTTGGGATTGGGAGCGTTGGGAAAAGGAGATCGACTGGATGGCTTTGCACGGCATCAACCTGCCGCTCGCTGCTGTCGGCATGGAATGTGTGTGGCGTAACATGCTGTTGAAGCTGGGCTATAGCAGCGATGAAGTGAACCGTTTCATTGCCGGTCCTGCTTTCCTGGCCTGGTGGGCTATGAACAACCTGGAAGGTTGGGGCGGTCCCAATCCCGACAGTTGGTATACTCAGCAGGAAGCCTTGCAGAAGAAAATCCTGAAGCGGATGAAAGAATACGGCATCAAGCCGGTCTTCCCCGGTTATAGCGGCATGGTACCCCATGATGCTGATGAGAAGCTGGGCCTGGATATCGAGAAACCGGAATTGTGGAACGGCTTTGTCCGTCCTGCCTTCCTGCAGCCTACCGATCCTCGTTACAGCGAAATCGCTTCTCTATATTATAGTGAGCAGCAGAAACTTTATGGCAAGGCCGACTATTATTCGATGGACCCCTTCCACGAATTGTCGAATGCCGACGAGGTAGACTTTGATGCGGCTGGCAAGGCAGTGATGGCCGAAATGAAGAAGGTGAACCCAAAGGCCGTTTGGGTGGTACAGGGTTGGACGGAAAATCCGCGTCCCGAAATGATGAAGAACCTGAAGAATGGTGATTTGTTGATACTCGATCTCTTCAGCGAATGTCGTCCCATGTGGGGTATCCCCTCCATCTGGAAGCGTGACAACGGCTATGAACAGCACGACTGGCTGTTCTGTATGCTCGAGAACTTCGGGGGAAATGTCGGTCTGCATGGCCGTATGGACCAGTTGCTGAATAACTTCTATCTGACCAAGAACAATCCCCTGGCTGCTCATCTGAAGGGCATTGGCCTGACGATGGAAGGCTCGGAAAACAATCCGGTAATGTTCGAATTGATGTGCGAATTGCCTTGGCATCCCGAGAAGTTTACCAAGGAAGCTTGGCTCAAGGATTACCTCTTTGCCCGCTATGGCGTGCGCGATGCCAAGATCGAGCAGGCTTGGACCATTCTTGCCAACGGCATTTATAATTGTCCTTTCGGCAACAACCAGCAGGGAACTCATGAATCCATCTTCTGTGGACGCCCCACACTGAACAATTTCCAGGCTAGCAGCTGGTCGAAGATGCAGAACTATTACGATCCCACCACCACAGCCCAGGCGGCTGCCCTGATGGTGGAAGTGGCCGACAAGTATCGGGGTAACAATAATTTTGAATACGATTTGGTCGATATCGTCCGCCAGTCCATTTCCGATGAAGCACGTATCGTTTACAACCGTACGGTGGCCGATTTCAAGAGCTTCGACAAGAAGAGCTTTGCCCGTGACTCCAAACGCTTCCTCGATCTGTTGTTGATGCAGGACAGCCTGCTGGCTACCCGTAGCGAGTTCCGCGTAGGCCGCTGGATACAGCAGGCCCGCAAGCTGGGAACTACGCCTGAAGAGAAGGACCTCTATGAGTGGAATGCTCGCGTACAGATTACGACCTGGGGCAACCGCACCTGTGCCGACGACGGTGGCTTGCGTGATTATGCCCACAAGGAATGGAACGGTCTCTTGCGTGACTTCTATTACAAGCGCTGGGCAGCCTATTGGCAGACATTGCAGGACCAGCTGGACGGCAAGCCCGAAGTGAAGCTCGATTATTATGCCATGGAAGAGCCTTGGACGCTGGCCAAGAATCCTTATACGGCCGAGCCCGAAGGCGATTGCATCGAAATGTCGAAGAAAGCTATCAAACTGGTATTGAACGACTGATGAAGAAGGAAGGGAGGAACCATGACTGAAGTATTGGTTAAGAAGAGATTGTTGTCGCTCGATGTCTTGCGGGGCATTACTGTGGCTGGCATGATTGTAGTGAACAATGCGGGAGGCCCCTTGTCTTACGACTCGCTGCGCCACTCGGCCTGGAATGGCATGACGCCTTGCGACCTGGTATTTCCTTTCTTCCTGTTCATTATGGGTATTTCCACCTATATCGCGCTTCGCAAGTTTCGTTTTGAACCATCCGGACCAGTTGTTCGGAAAATCTTGAAACGTACCTTGCTGATATTGCTGATAGGCATTGCCATCCATTGGTTCGAATATATTTGTAAGGGTGATTTCTTTCCTTTTGCTCATCTGAGGTTGACAGGTGTCTTGCAGCGTATTGCCCTCTGTTATTGTGCGGCTTCTTTCCTGGCTTTGTACATGCCCCATAAATGGTTAGGCTGGTTGGCCGGCGTCATATTGGCCGGTTATGGTATCTTCCTGTTGTCGGCCAACGGGTACGCTCCCGACGAGACCAACCTGCTTTCGGTCATCGACCGTGCCGTGTTGGGTGCCGACCATTTGTATCTGAAGAGTCCCATCGATCCCGAAGGCCTGTTCAGCACCTTGCCTTCCATTGCCCATACCCTGATAGGCTTTTGTTGCGGGCGTCTGATTATGGAGGCTGATACGTTGGACAAGAAGATTGTCGGCTTGTTTGTGACCGGCTTCCTGCTGATGTCGGTCGGTTTCCTGCTGACGGAGGCTTTGCCGTTGAACAAGCGCATCTGGTCGCCCACGTTTGCTCTGACCACCTGCGGACTGGCTGCCATGTTGCAGGCTACATTGATGTATTTCATCGATTTCAAGGGCAAACGGAACTGGTGCCGTTGCTTTGAAGTATTCGGGGTGAATCCATTGTTCCTCTATGTGCTGAGCGAGGTGCTGGCCATCGTTATTGGGGCTACAGGCATCAAACCTCCTATTTATGAAGCCATCCACTCGCTGGTAGCCAATCCTTATCTGGCTTCTGCCGTCTATTCCCTGTTGTTTGTCGGCTTGATGGCAGCTGCCGGTTATCCGTTGTATAAGAAGAAAATATATATCAAATTATGAGATGGTCCGTATTCATTGCTATAGGTTTGTCTGCATGCAGCCTTTGTTGTGGCGTAGGATGTACCGATGCACCGGCCGGGGTATCGCGACTGTCGTATGTAGATACGCGGGTGGGTACGGCGCCCAGTACGACGCGGACAGCCGGCATGTTCGGTAAGAATACCGAAGAGTACGGGCAGACCTTGCCGGCTGTACTCGAGCCCAATGGCATGAATTTCTGGACACCTCAGACCCGTGATTCCGAAGAGAAGTGCATTGCCCCCTATTACTATCGTGACAGCCTGTTCCAGGGGTTCCGCAATTCCCATTGGATTGTAGGTGGCTGTACCCAGGACTACGGCTCCATGACGCTGATGCCGTTGTCTGGCACCTTGCGTTGCCAGGCCGGGGAGCGTGCCACCCGTTTCTCCCATGCGGATGAAGTGGCTACACCGGCCTATTATGCGGTCTCCCTGCCCGATGAGGGTATTCGGGCGGAACTGACAGCCCGTTCGCGTTCGGCTATCTTCCGCTTTACCTATCGGCAGGCCGGCAAGGCCTATCTGGTGGTGACCCCTAACAGTGACGAAGGGCAGGGTTTCGTGTGCATCGATACGGTGAACAATCGTATTTATGGTTATAATCCTGTTCACCGCATCTATCAGGGCTGGGGACAACCGGCAGGATTCAGTGGACATTTTGTCGTAGAATTCCAGAAGAAAATCAGTGGTTATGGAACCTTCTCTGCTGATTCGCTGTTCGAGGCTGTGTCGCAGCAGACTGGTTGTTCGGCTGTCGGTGCCTATGTGGCTTTTGATGTCACTGCCGGTGAGGAAGTGCTGGTGAAGGCAGCGTCTTCTTTCGTGGATGCCGACGGAGCGCAACGCAACCTGCTGTCGGAGATTCCTCACTGGGATTTTGAGCAGACCCGTCACGAACTGACTGATATCTGGGAACGGCGTTTCAGCCTCATTCAGGTGGAGAGTGACGACCGGGAAGCCTTGTCCAAGTTCTACGGTGCTTTCTATCGGGCCAGCTTCCTGCCGCGTACATACAACGATGTGGACGGTCGTTATCCGGCTTTTGCTACCGGGAAGCCGGTGATGCAGCTGGCCGAAGGACAGACATATTACGATGATTACAGCCTGTGGGACACGTACCGTGCCCTGCATCCGTTGGTCAATCTGATTACTCCGCAGCGGGGCGGTGAAATGATGCAGTCGCTGGTACGCAAGTACGAACAAGGCGGCTGGATGCCCATTTTCCCTTGTTGGAACAGTTATACGTCGGCCATGATTGGCGATCACGGAACAGCCGCTTTGGCCGACGCTTGGATAAAGGGAATTACAAACTTTGACATGGAAAAAGCCTACGAAGGCATGCGTAAGAACGCTTTTGATCGTCCGGCCACTTTGGAGGAATACCGGAATGGTATGGGGCGACGGGCCCTCGATTCGTATGTCAAGTATGGCTATATTCCGTTGGAGGACAGTGTGCCCGATGCATTCCATACCTGTGAGCAGGTATCGCGTACCCTGGAATATGCCTACGATGACTTTGCGTTGGCCCAGGTGGCTGGCGTTTTGGGAAAGACGGACGACTGCCGGGCTTTGATGGAACGTGCCCGCAATTATCGGAACGTTATCGATCCCCGTACCGGTTATGCCCAAGGGCGTCATGCTGATGGTACGTTCCTGAACGACGACAATGCCTTCCGTTTCACCCGCTTCATTACCGAGGGAGCCCCTTGTCATTACACCTGGTATGTGCCGCAGGATCCCTATGGCCTGATGGCATTGATGGGTGGTCGGGAAGTTTATGCTGCCAAGCTCGATTCCATGTTTACCGAGGGACGCTATTGGCATGGTAATGAGCCTTGCCATCAGGTGGCCTTTATGTTCAACTATGCCGGACAGCCGTGGAAGACACAGCAGGCTGTGCGCCACATTCTGGATACGGAATACCACAATACGCCCGGCGGTCTGGCTGGCAATGACGATGCAGGTCAGATGTCGGCCTGGTATGTGTTTGCTGCCATGGGCTTCTATCCGGTCTGTCCGGGTACTCCTTATTATATGTTGGCCAGTCCCTCCTTCCCGGTTGTGACGCTGTATCCCGAGGGAGGACATCCGTTTACCGTCAAGGCCAAGGGGGCTTCCGCCCGTAACATCTATATCCAGCGTGCTACGCTGAACGGCCGTCCCTATACGCGGAACTATCTGAATCATGCAGACATTGTGCAGGGCGGTGTCTTGGAGCTGGAGATGGGACCGGAACCTAACCGCGAATGGGGCAGTTCGCCTTCGGATTGTCCGCCAGAAGTAATGGAGTAAATGGATAATTGATAATTGATAATTGGCGATTGGTTATTGACCTTTGAACATTAAATTAACTATATGAATATCAAGAATATTATTTTCGTTTTCTGTTGTTTGTTGCTGACGTCCTGCGGAGGGCAGAAACAGTCGGGCAATGTGTTCAACATCATGGATTTCGGGGCTGTAGGTGATGGAAAGGCCGATGATGCACCGGCTATCCAGGCAGCAGTCGATGCCTGTACAAAAGCCGGTGGCGGCCGGGTATTGGTACCGGCGGGCCATACTTTCCTGTGCAGTCCGTTCAAGCTGGCCTCGTTTGTGGAGTTGCATCTGGAGGCCAATTCGCGTCTGCTGGCCAATCCCGATGAAACCGTCTATACCGAGAGCGCTTTTCGAGAGAACCGGGGCGAAGGCATGATGTGGATCAGCGGAAAGAATCTGAAGCAGGTTTTCATCACCGGCACAGGTACCATCGACGGCAACGGCGTGGCCTTTATGGGCAAGGAACTGGAAGACTCGTACGAACTGAAGCCCGTGACCGACTTCGATCCCCGTCCGCATGTGTTGACGCTGGAAGCCATCGACCGTCTGGTTATTCGGGATGTCACCATCTGCAACAGTCCCTATTGGACCGTCCATCTCATCGGTTGCAAGGATGCGGTCATCGACGGCATCAGCATCCGCAACAACCTGAAGATACGCAACGGCGACGGCATTGACGTAGACCATTCCCGTCATGTACGCATTGCCAACTGTTACATCGAGTCGGGCGACGACTGTATCTGTCTGAAGAACCGGCGCGAGTTCGAGGAATATGGCTCCTGCGAGGACATTGTGGTGACAAACTGTACCATGGTTTCGCGTTCATGTGCCATCAAGATAGGTTCCGAGAATATGGATGTCATCAACAACGTCCTGTTCAACAACTGCATCGTCCGTGACAGTAACCGGGGTATCGGCATCCAGAACCGTGACGAAGGAACCGTGACGAATGTCGTATTCGACAACATGATTGTCGATTGCCGTCTGTGGTCGGATGTGTGGTGGGGCAAGGCCGAACCCATTTACGTCACTTCCTATCCGCGTGCCGTGGGCAACCATAAGGATGCCGGCTGGCGTTTCCCCAAGGGCGCTACCGAAGGCCGTTGTGGGGAGGTGAGCCGCATCTGGTTCTCCAATGTGAAGTGCATCAGCGAGAACGGTATCTTTGTCGGCGGGGATGTTCCCGGTAAGGTGAACCACATCTATTTCGATGACATCAATCTTCAGTTGTTGAAGCGTACGGACTATCCGGGCGGTGTCTACGACAAGCGTCCATGCGACGGTGAAGGCTTTGTGAACGATAAGGTCTACGGCTTCTATATCGATACCGCCAGTGATATTTTCATCAACTGTCCCCGTCTGACGTGGGGTGATACCCGTCCGATAGCTGCTTCCGGCGAGTTGCTGAAGCAGAAGGCTTCGACGAATGTCGTGGTGGCCCAATGAAAATCTTAAATGCTTGAACCGTTATGAACAGAATAGCTCTCTTTTTATGTATATGCGTGTGTGCGGTGGCTACTGCCACCGCTCAGCTGAGGCCCACGGAAGAAGAACTGGGCAGTATCTATTTTGCCTATCCGGCACCAGCCGTCAGCCAGACACCGGCCCCTGCGGGATTTGAACCGTTCTACATCTCGCACTACGGCCGTCATGGCTCACGTTGGCGTACCGATGATGCCCATTACAAGGTAGTGGTCGATGCTTTCGATTCGTTGGCTGTGGCACAGGCTCTCACTCCGTTGGGCGAGGATGTTCGCGGGCGTTTGCATCGGGTGTGGGAAGACGCCCGTGGCCGTAGCGGCAACATCACGCCGCTGGGCGAACGTCAGCATCACGACATTGCCTGCCGCATGTTTGCCTCGTTCCCGTCGGTCTTTGCTGACAGTGCCTTGGTGGATGCCCGCTCGTCCACATCGCTCCGCTGTGCCATGAGTATGAGTTATTTCACCGAGGCTTTGAAGGAGCAGAATCCCCGCTTGCGTGTCAGCCGTCGGGCTTATCAGAGTTATATGGACTATATTGCCCATACTTCGTCCCAGGCAGAGGCTTTCTGTTCCGATACGGCATCCTGGCGTGCGGACTTCCGCCGTTTCGAACAGGAGCAGATACAGCCGGAACGTTTTGTGAAAGCTCTGGTTGCTCCAGCCGTGCCTCTGACTTACGCGCAGCAACGGAAGTTGATGGAAGATATCTATTGGATTGCCATCGACATGCAGAATTGCGACCATCTGAAGGGAGTCGTTTTTTTTGATCTCTTTACCTATGATGAACTGATGTCGTTGTGGAAGGTGGTGAATGCCCGCATGTACGTGTGCAATGCCGCCGCTCCGCTCAACGGGGGATTGATGCCCCGTCAGGCAGCGCCTTTGCTGCGAAACATCGTCGAGAGTGCTGATAAGGCCATCGCCGGAGGCAAGCCGTGTGCCGACCTGCGTTTCGGGCACGATACCCATCTCATCCGGTTGCTTGCCCTGATGGGAGTGGAAGGTTGTGAGGGTCGTGAGGCGGATATCGAGAAGTTCCATCTGGCTTGGCAGGACTACCGCGTTTCGCCGATGGCTGCCAACCTGCAGCTTGTCTTTTTCCGCAATGAGGCGGGCGATGTGCTGGTGAAGCTGCTTCACAACGAGCGTGAAGTGCATCTGCCTCTTGTTGCCGTCGAAGGGCCTTATTATGATTGGAAGGAGTTGCGCCGTTATTTTATGGGATTGCTGGACGGCGTTGACTGATTTTTCGTTTGACAGGCACGGATGGTACGGGCCTTTTCACAGGGAGTCTTCTTCTGTGTGTTTCCGTGCCATCCGCGCTTGTTTTTTATTGTTTGATTTCCACCCGCCAGTTTATTTCCAACGGATTGTTCTGCATGCTCCATACGAGGGGCAGGGAGGGATTGTCCAGAATCCACATTTCTCCGCCTTCCAGGGTGTCGCGCACATGCAGCAGGGCGAAGCCTGCGGCCCGTTCGTTACTGTCCAGCAGCTCATATTCCGTGTGGTTATAGGCGAAGCGTTGTCGTGCCTTGAGGCTGCGGTAGGCTTCCTGCGACAAGAGGTAGGCCGTCTGGTCGTCGGGCAGCGTGACGTGCCGTTTGTCCTCAGGCATGAGGAAGCTCAGCTGGGTCGCCTTTTGCAGGGCCTGGGGTGTCAGGGTGTACGTGCCTTTCTGCCAGTGCAGGTTGCGCAGAATGCGCCAGTTCAGCACAACAGCGTCATTCTTGGGCGTAAAGGTCATTTCATACTTGCGCGTCTGTCCGTGCAGCTTAAATACGAAGAGCAGCGTGTCGGGCAGCGCGTTCTGGGCGGCTCCTCCCAGGGCAATACACAGGAGGAGCAGAGTCATAGCTATTTTTTGTTTCATATTCCTTTCTTTATTTTTCAGGTTTGAACATTTCCTTTCCCCATTCCGAGGGTTTCTTTCCCATTTTCAGTACCAGCGTACCGCCCGCCGTCAGGTCCTTGTGGCGCAGGGTGGAGTAGGGATAGTCCTGCCCGTTCAGTGTGGCACTCTGGATGTAGCGGTTCTTCTCCGAAAGTCCTTCGGCCACGATACGGAAGTCATGTCCGCCCTCCAGATGCAGGGTGGTGGTGCGCAGCAGCGGCGTGTTGATGAGGTAGTAGTCCTGTCCCGCATTGGGGTAGAGGCCCATCATGTGGAAAGCCAGCCACGACGACATGGCTCCCGAGTCATCGTTGCCCGGCAGCCCTACTGGACCGTCGTTGTAACTCTCTTCCACGATGGTGTGGATGCGGTCACTGCTCCGCCAGGGCTTGCCCAGCCAGTGGTAGAGGCAGGGTGTGAGGAACGAAGGCTCGTTGTTCACGTTGTAGTACTTACGGATGAAGAACGTGTCCAGCCGCTGTTCGAAGGCTTGCGGGCCTCCGCATTTGGCAATCAGTCCCGGCACGTCGTGCGGGATGCTCAACGAGTATTCCCACGAGGAGGCTTCATAGAAGAACATGCTCCACCAGGGTGTGTACCAGGGCCCTTCGAAAGTCATGGGCGTGTAGACGTATTTGAGCTGCATCACGCGGCTGTGGCCGTAGGGCAGGCTGTCCAGCCATTGCCCGTGGGCGTCGCGCGGCATGATGAACCCCTGTGCTCCGCTGTGCCGGTAGTCGTCACGCCACAGGTTCTTCCAGTTGCCGCTTTGTTTCAGGTAGTGGCGGTAGAGTTCCTCTTTGCCCAGTCCTTTTGCCACGGTGGCGATAGCATAGTCGCAGTAGCTGTATTCCACGGTACGGTTGCCGGCGCGGTCGATACCCCAGGGCACATATCCCAACTCCAGGTATTCGCGCAGTCCACCGCGTCCCTCCGCTTCATGGTTGCCGCCCGGATCTACCGTGGCATCCTTCAGCATGGCCTGCAGGGCCAGTTCGTAGTCAATGCCTTTCAGCCCCTTTACAAAGGCGTCGGCAATGACGATTTCCGCATTCGAGCCGCCTTGCGTACGTCCGTTGCAGTTGCCGCTGCGGGCATCGGGCATGTAGCCGTCGCGTTTGTAGATGTTCACCAGCGAGCGGACGATGCTCACTTCCCTGTCGGGGTCGATGAGGGTGATGAGGGGAGAGGAGGCTCGGTAGGTATCCCAAATGGCGTAGAAGTCGTCGTAGTAGGGTTCCGGGTCGCTCCACAACGGATTCTCTCCGGTGCGGTCTACCGGCATTAGCATGGTGTGGTACAGGCCGGTGTAGAACATCCGTTTGTGGGCCTCGGGGGCTTTTTCGTCTATCTCTATTTTCGAGAAGAGGGCTTCCCATTGGGCCAACAGTCGGTTGTGTACCTCCTCGAACGACCAGTGGGGAATTTCGTTGTGTGCATTGGCTTTGGCCCGCAGACAGCTCAGGAAGGAGATTCCTATTTTAAGCTGCAGCGTATGGCTGTCGCCCTTGAAGCGGAGCAGGGCACCGGTCTTCTGGTGGGAATCATATTGGGTGCGGTCTGTAGTGATGCTGTCGCCTTTCCAGGTGGCCGTTTCACTGAAGGGTTGGTCGGTCTCTGCATAGAAGTACACGGTGTAGGCCCGGCCGTTGTTCCAACCTCCACGGATGCGGGTGTAACCGCATACCTCGTGGTCGGAGAGGATCTGTATTTCGGAACCGACAAACTGCTGTGCCTCGCGTGTATCGGGTATAGGGCTTTCGCCCAGGAAGAAGCCTGCGTCAATGGCCAGCGACTTGTCGGCCTGCGGATAGGTGAAGCGGTAGAACGAGGCCCGTTCGGCAGTCGTTATCTCCGTCCGAATGCCGCTCTGCTGGAAGCGGGTGTCGTAGTAGCCCAGGCGGATGTTTTCGTACTCGCGGTAGTCGATGTGCTGTGTGCGGTCCAGTGCACCGCAGAAGGGTGTTACCAGGATGTTCCCGTACTTGGGGCCGCCGCCCGTTCCGCTGACGTGTACCTGGGCAAAGCCGTCCACCCGTGCAGGCATGGGCAGCCAGCCGCTGTTGGGTGAGGGTGTACAGTCGGGCGAGGGTTTCACCATGCCGAAGGGGCAGGAAGGGCCGATGAATACGCGTCCCAGTCCTTCGGAACCGATGCGCGGATCGACGTATCGGGACAGCGGATAGGAATCTTGTGAAGCCGTCAACTCGGCGGTTGCATGATTGTGCGGTGTTGCTGTGGCCATCCCTGTGTCTGCCAGGCAATATGCCAGCAGGGCGCAGGATAAGGTTCGGAATATTCTCATAATGCTTATGGCTTATTTAATGATGTTTGTTTGTAACGTGATAAAAAGACAAATAGCAGAAACGGGCGGGCTTCTGGAAGAGCCTGCCGGCTGCTGCTATCGGAACGATGACATTATCCTTGTAGGAAGTCGGTGCATGGTTCTGTCTCTGTGAGTCTTTAGAGTGGTAAAATAGAAGCTCCGTGCATTTGCAGAGGTGTGTCAGAATAGAGATGGGTGACTGAATTCCCCCCTCTGGGAAGGGGGGAATGAAAACTTAATGTTTTTTTACACCTCCGGTTACACGGAGCTTCCTTGTTTACTCTAAAAACAATCGCTTGTTTTTACCTTATAAAACCTTATTTTGAGTGATTAGTATCCGGGGTTCTGTGTCCAGTTGGTGTTGGTTTCCATTACACCGGTCGGAATCGGGAAAATACGACGGAACAATTCAGTTTTTGCTGCCGGATTGACGGTGTTCTTATATCCCCAGTCGTCTTCGAAGCGACCGAAGCGGATCAGGTCGTTGCGACGCCAGTTCTCATCGAAGAACTCACGGCCGCGTTCGTCCAAAATATCATCCAGCGTTGGATTCCCTTCGAATGCGGGAGCATTGACATACGCACGAATTTGGTTCAGCAGCGTTTGCGGTGTATCACCATTGGTCGATGCGCCGCCGCGGAGGAGTGCTTCTGCCTTCGTCAAGATGATGTCTGCGTAGCGGAAGATAGGCACATCATTGCTTTGGTTACGTCCATTGAGATAATCGTCATAGGTAGGGAACCATTTGACAGATTTGTATCCTTGTGACCATCCTTCAACGCTTTTACCCGTATTGAGTTGTTCCATGTCAGATTGTGAGTTGGATTTTAAGGTGATTTCTTTGGTAAATACCAGTTGTCCATTGAATCCATTTCCATCGTAAATGTATGGTTCATCACTGATATTACGGTTCTCGTCATAATAGTAAACCGGCCCACCAACAATTGACAGGTTGCGTTCATCGCCAGGCAGTGAAAGCAAGTCTACCACATTGGAATTTACCGCAAACATACCGCCTACTGATGCATTTAGTTTGAAGCCGTAGAACGAAAGGTCTGGACCATTCATTTGACGCCAAGTGCGGAAACGGGCATATGTCATTCCTTGAGCTGTAATACGGTCGTAAGGCATTGCATAAATGAAATCTTTGATATGGGAACCGTTTTCCGGCCAGAATTTTTCGCGATATCCGTCGCTCAGGTCAAAGGGCCCTTGCTGCATAATTTCATCACAGATGGCGATGCATTCATCCAGTTTTTTATTTTCGACTGTATTAGGGTCATAAGTCGCTACATCTGCACAAGAATAGACACCCCAGTTGATGTACAGCTTGGCAAGCAATGCTTTTGCCATCCAATAGTTTGGCTTGCCGTAGGTGCTTGCATTGTTCTCTTGGGTTAGGTTGGGAAGTGCTTTCAATAAGTCTTGTTCAATGAAGGCAGCTACCTCCGGACGAGGAGAACGGTCTATAGCTTCGTCGTCATCCAACAGGTGGTCCAGGATGGGGGTTGCTCCGAACATATCCATCAGAATAAAGTGATAGAAGGCACGCATGGCTAGTGCTGGAGCTGCAGCCGGAGCATCTTCACCGCCGAAGTCGACGATGGCTCTGTTGCAGTTTGTAATACCTGCTGTAATGTCTCCATACCAATCAACGCAGTGCGTGTCAGGAGTAACTTTGTGTAGTGACGGAAGTGCATAATCGCCGTTGTCGTAATAGTCGCCGTCGAACGAGATTCCGGTAAATTCATCGCTCGAAAATTCACAAGCCTCATTATAACGGCGGCCTAATGCAGCACGAAATGAATAGTAAACATTTGCCATTTTGGCTTCAATCGCAATCTCCGAGTCAGGATATTCTGTATATTGCGACGTTATATCCACATCAAGATCGGTACAGCCGGTAGTTGCCGTGGCCAATAGTCCGATTGATACAAGTAATTTAGATATCTTTTTCATATTTGTTTCAGTTTATCAGTTAATTAGAAGTTAACATTCAGTCCCAGCATAAATGTGCGGGTACGCGGATAGAATGAATTTCGCCAGTCAACACCCGGTTCTACACCGCCTAAGCTGACTTCGGGGTCGGTACCTTTATAGCCGGTAATTGTGAAGACGTTGTTGCAAGTAGCGGTCAACTTCAGGTTGTTGATCCAGTTTCCCAGTCTGCCGAAGTCGTAACTCAAGCTCAGGGTGGACAGACGTAGGTAGCTGCCGTTTTCGATATAGCGGTCAGACGGTGCTTGCGCGTTGACATCTTTAGGCATGTTCCGTTCCAGAATTTCTTTCAAACCGTTCTTGCCTTGTCCCAAGTTTGTTACGTTGTTGTACTGGGCACGTGTTGCGTTGAAAATCTTATTTCCGAACGTACCTTGGAAGAATGCCGTCAATGTCCAATCCTTATAATTCAGTGTGTTGTTCCAGCCCAAATTCAGCTTGGGTTGTGCGGAACCTTCTATTTTTACACGGTCGCCTTCGTTCGGAGTAGTGGTAGTACCCACGTAATTACCGTTTTCATCATAGTCTGAGAATACGGAAACACCGTCTGCGTTATAGCCTTCCCAATGATAGGTATAGAATGTACCGATAGGTTCACCTTCCATGATGCGCTGAATGGAGTTCGTACCTGAGAAACCGCCGATGTTGGGGTTCGCTTTGTTGATATAATCTACCGAATATGTATCATTGGAGATTTTCTCTACCACGTTCTTGTTATGAGACAAGTTCAATGTGGTGCTCCATTGGAAGTCTTTGGTCTTTACTGGAATAGCGTTGATGCTGACTTCAATACCTTTGTTGCTGATGTCGCCGACATTGGCATACATGGTTCCGAACGGATATCTGTTGGTTGAAACTGCATAGTCCAGAATCAAGTCGGAAGTCTGCTTGCTATAATATTCTACAGTTGCGCCCAAGCGGCCTCCAAGAACGGAGAAGTCAATGCCGACATTAAACATGGAGGTTGTTTCCCATTTCAAATCGGGATTGTTGTTTCTTAAGGCGCCAATTGTATGGTATTGGTTGCCGTCTGTATACTGGAACCAACCAGTTCCTCCATAGACCATTCTTGAAAAATACGGGTCAAATCCCAAAGAGTTACCACTGATACCATAACCAGCGCGCAGCTTCAAGTCATCAAATCCCCAGTCTTGGGCAAAATCTTCTTCAGAGATACGCCATGCTGCAGAGAAGGAGGGGAAGGTTGCCCAACGGTTGTTTTCACCGAAAGCGGAAGAACCATCTCGGCGGATAGTAGCCTGCAACAAATATTTGCTGTTGAAGCTATAGTTGACACGTCCATAGAATGAAATCATACGCAGTGTGTTTTCGGCAGACGACCAAACACCGTTCATCCCGTCTATCTTGTTGGCAAGTCCCATGTTCTTGTAGCCGGTTTCATCGTTATAGAAGTCATAGACGGTCAGACCATAACCATCGGCTTTCGTTGTTTCTTCCCAGGAATAACCCAACATGACTCCCAGTTTGTGAACATCGTTGAAAGTCTTGTCATAGTTCAAGTATGTTTCAAATACCTTTCTGTAGTCCTGGGTTGTACGGCGATGGGCCTGTCCGTTGTCTTTTACGGTTGTCAGTTGTGATTTGCTGGTGTGATATTCATCCCACAAGAACTGTTCGTTCTGATAAGACAACATGGCGTTCCATTTCAGTCCGTCGATGATGTCCAGTTCGGCCTTGGCTGTACCCTGTAGTTTCTTGGTGGTATGCTTGTACGTATCTTCGTTGATCAAAGACATCGGGTTGTAGTTCTGCGAAACGCCTTCATAGATGCTCCAGTTTCCTTCAGCGTCGCGTACAGGTACCAACGGAGAATAATAGTTCATGGCATCATATACACTGGTGTTGTCGCCGCCGGTTTCTACGGAATAATTGTTCGTGATGCTGGCATTCAAGTTCATGGACAATGTCAGACGGTCGTTCAATGCTTTGGTCTGTACAAAAGCGCGTCCAATCAGGCGATCCATGTCTGTACCCTTGATGACACCTTGTCTGTCCATATAGTTGATACTGGCGTTGTAGGTTGTGCTTTCCGAACCTCCACTGATGGATACGTTGTGGTTGTGGGTGAAGGCGGTGCGCTGTACTTCTTTCTGCCAATCCGTGCTAGCTCCGAAGTCATTGCCGAGGGTCAGGTTATGCTGTTGTGCATAGGCGCGCAGTTCAGAAGCCGACAGCATGTCGAGATTCTTCATTACATTGTCTATGGCTACATATGCATTGTAGTTTACCGTTGCTTTGCCAGCTTTTCCTTTTTTGGTAGTAACGATGATCACACCGTTGGCTGCCTTTGAACCGTAGATGGCTGTTGCGGTAGCGTCGCGGAGTACGTCGATGCTCTCAATGTCTTCAGGTGCAACTAACGCCAAAGATACACCTGGCACACCGTCTACTACGTAATAGGGTTCCATTGCTTCGCCGCCACGCAGAGAAGAAGCACCACGTAGCGTGATGGATGAAGTTCCTCCGTTGGGGTCGCTGCTTTGAGTGATAGTCAAACCGGGAACTTTACCTTGCAGCAGCTGGGCAGGGTCTGTATAAGTTCCTACATTCAGCTTGTCTGATTTGACTGTTGTGATAGAGCTGGTCACATCCTTGCGGCTCATGCTACCGTAACCGATGACTACGACTTCGTCCAAAGCCTGCAGGTCTTCCTGCAGCGTTACATTGATGGTACTCTTGTTGACTGTTATCTCCTGCGTCGTGAAACCGATGTAAGAGAACTGAAGGGTCTTGCCCTTTTCTACATTAATGATGTATTTTCCGTCTACATCCGTGATGCTTCCGTTGGTTGTGCCCTTTTCAAGGACGTTTACGCCGGGAAGCGGCATACCGGTCTTGTCTTTCACTGTACCGGTCACTCTGTTTTGTGCAAATGCTAAGGTACTGCTTAGCAGGAACATCACAAAGACTACGCTTTGCAATAATGTCCACCTCTTTTTTGATTGTACATTCAGCATAAAATTAGATTTTTAGTTTGGTGAATTATTATTTGTCTGTACACTATAGTTGGTTATAATGTTCTTCTTTAGATTTCGCGGTGCAAAGGTATCGGGGAAATGTTACATCTGTGTGACAGACTTGTTACATAGTTTTTATATCTTTTTGATAATCAATGTGTTATTTATAGTATTGGTAATCCTTTACAGCCTTCTCCGGGAGGAGCATCGTGCAAAGGGGCTGGCAGGTGGGGATAGCCGCTCGTCCGTTCGGATATCCGCTTGCGGGTAGTGTAGTTCATACTTGCTTTCATAGACTTTTCAGGTTTTTGGGCAAATCTACACTCTTTATCAGTTTCATGGGGGGAATTCTGTACAAAACAGGTGTAATATAGTAAACGGGATTCTCCCCTTCGGAGAGGGTGATTAATTAATTGTCTGAAATACACTTATTTGCCTGAGATGCAACAGGTGGAAAATAAAAAACTTTTTTTAAGTCCTTGTTACAGATTGCCTTCGTCGTTGAAGCTGTAGTAGTGTCCGTCGGTCACGATGAGGTGGTCTACGAGACGGATGTTCATGGTCTGTGCGGCACGTTGAACGACCTGCGTCAGCCGGAGGTCGTCGTTGCTGGGTCGTACGTTGCCCGACGGATGGTTGTGTACCAGGGCAATCTGTGTGGCCCGCTGGAGGAGGGCTTCGCGCAGGATGGCCCGCACGTCGGCCGTGGTCTGGTCAATGCCGCCGCGGCTGATGCGGACCTTGTCTATCACCTTACCTGCCTGGTTGAGTAGCAGGACCCAGAATTCTTCGGTGGGCAGGTCGCGCAGCAGGGGATGGAAGAGACGGTAGATATCGGTGGAGGCCCGGACGGCCGGTCGTTCGCCCGGTGTCTGGAGGTTGCGGCGTTTGCCCAGTTCGAGGGCAGCCATGACGGTGATGCTTTTGGCGGGTCCCATGCCTTTGAAGCGGGCGAAGTCGCGCACTTCCCACTTGGCCAGCCGGTTCAGGTCGTTGCCGCAGGCGGAGAGAATACGTTGCATCAGGGCCACGGCACTCTCGTCCGTATTGCCCGAGCCGATCAGGATGCCCAGCAGCTCGGCGTCGGTCAGGGCTTCGGCTCCCTTCTGCATCATCTTTTCACGCGGGCGGTCGGCTTCGGCCAGTTGCTTGATGGTGAGTTTGTCCATGGTGATAGTGGTTAGTGGTTAACGGTTAGTGGTTAGTGGTTAATGGGGGATACTCACCGCTCACCGTTAACCACTCACCGCTTCTTTTTCATTTATAAAAGTTCTTTTTGAATGCTTCAAATTCTCCTTTCCGGCAAACGCAGCGGTTCCACCAGGCGCGCCAGAAGCCGGTGCCGTAACCGATGAGCTGGATGTAGGCGGCGGCAATGGAGTAGAGGCCGATGCGGAGGCTGTGGTTCTGCACGGCCGAGTCGGTGCACACCAGCAGGGCATAGAGCACGAGAGGCAGCAGGGCGTAGGGACAGAACAGGGCTCCGACGAGCAGCACCGCCGTGCCCAGCGTGAACAGGGCGGGCAGGAGATGGACCAGCTTCAGCGATTCGGGGTACTTCTTGTAGAGGTTGATGCGGGCGATGCCCGAATTGTGTACCTGCTTGAAGAACTTCTTCAGGTCCGTACGCCGCTTGTGGTACACCCACGCATCGGGGAAGAGGCGGCAGCGGTATCCGCCCTTGAAGATGCGGATACTGAAGTCGATGTCCTCGCCGAAGCGCATCTTCGAAAATCCGCCCAGGGCCAGGTAGACTTCGCGGCGGACGCCCATGTTGAAGCTGCGGGGGTAGAACTTGTCCATCTTTTTCTTGCCGCCGCGGATGCCGCCGGTGGTGAAGAACGAGGTCATGGAGTAGTTGATGGCCTTCTGGATGTCGCTGAACGACGGGTGTGCCCGGTCGGGGCCTCCGAAGGCGTCGGCGGGTGCCGTCTGGAGTTCCTTTTCGACGGCAGCCAGATAGTCCGGGGGCAGGATGCAGTCGGAGTCCAGTATGATGAGGTATTCCCCCCGGCTGCGTTCGGCACCGTAGTTGCGCGTCTGTCCGGGGCCGGAGTTGGGCTTGGCGTAGTAGTGCAGGTCCAGCCGGTCGCTGTATCGTTTGGCTACGTCGCGGCAGGGGACCGACGACCCGTCTTCCACCACCAGCACTTCAAAATCGCGGAACGTCAGGGTCGTGAGGCTTTGCAGCAGTTCGTCCACCTCGTCGGGGCGGTTGTACACGGGGATGATGAATGAGTATTTCATAGGTTTGTCTGACTTTTCGTAAGAATGCCTGCTCCCGGGGGAGCCGTTGTACAAAAGTAGGAAAAATATTCGGTTCCGCCCGAGGTTCCGGGGAAGAGTTTGCACATGTACCATTCTTTTTTCTTCGAGCGGTGAGAATTTCCTTTACAAACTGGAAACGGTGCAGGATGAGTCCCGGAGGGAGGTACCATGAGTATAGGACTCATGTACCATCTGTATACGACTCATGGTACTTGAGTCCTATACTCATGGTATCTGTTTTTATGGGTGCTGATAATCAGACGGTTGCAGAATAATAGATGCTTGTGTATAAATGCTTACAAAGGATCGTGTTGCCGGAAATAAAAAATGAGACTGCCTCAAAAATGAAGAAGCAGTCTCATGGGGAAAACGGATGTCCCGTTCCTTCTTTATGCCTTCACGCGTCCTACGTAAGAACCGTCGCGCGTGTCGATTTCGATGGTTTCGCCTTCGTTGATGAAGAGGGGTACGCGGACAGTGGCACCCGATTCAACGGTGGCGGGCTTCAGCGTGTTGGTTGCCGTATCGCCTTTCAGGCCTGGTTCGGTATAGGTAACCTTCTGCTGTACCTTGATGGGCATGTCGGCATAGAGCACGGTTTCGGTAGAAGCATCCGATACGACGTCCACTACCTGGCCTTCGAGCAGGAAGTCCACACCGTTGATCAGGTCGTGGGCGATGGGAATCTGGTCGAATGTTTCCTGGTTCATGAACATGTAGTCGTCACCTTCCTTGTAGAGGAACTGGTAGGGGCGGCGTTCTACGCGTACGTCTTCCAGCTTTTCACCGATGTTGAAGCGGCGTTCCAGTACGTAGCCGTTCACTACGTCTTTCAGTTTGGTACGCATGAAGGTATTGCCTTTTCCCGGTTTTACATGCAGGAAGTCGATGCAGAAATACAGCTTGCCGTCCATACGGATGCAAGTTCCGATTTTAATGTCTTGGGCATTAATCATAACTTTCTTCTTTTATATATTATATGTTATTAATGAGTACTTTCCTTGCGAAATGCGGTGCAAAATTAATGCAATTCGGTAAAAAACACAAAAACTTTTGAGAGAAAATGAGTTATCTCTTGGTTTATTTGAAAAAACTCCCTATTTTTGCAGCCCGAATTCGTGAGAATAATAACGTAAAACAAGATACAGCAATGAAAAGAACATTCCAACCCTCTAACAGAAAGAGAAAAAACAAACACGGTTTCCGTGAGAGAATGGCTACAGCCAATGGCCGCAGAGTATTGGCAGCACGTCGCGCCAAAGGTCGCAAGAAACTGACCGTTTCCGACGAATACAACGGCGTGAAGGCATAAGCATCTTCTCGTAGAAAGAAAAAATAAGAAGACCGCAAAAGTCAGATAGCTTCTGTCTTTTGCGGTTTTTCTTTTGTGCTTGCAGTTGGGGCTGCATCGTGGTGGGGAGGGCTGGCGTTCCGTCATCCCGTATTTATCCCGTTACCCTGCACTTCGTAGTCATCCCGCACTTGATGCGGGATCCAGTACACACAAACAAAAGTCATGGCATGGATCCCGGCTCAAGGCCGGGATGACGTAGTATTTACCTTTATTTTCATTTTTGGATAAGACAGGCTGCACCTCGGAAGTAAAAGCAAAATCATGGCTTTTGCTTTGTACTTCTCTCGGTTTGCACTATCTTTGTCGCAATAAATGAAGGATTATGACTATAAAAGAATTTTTCTCGTTCCGGCAGAACCGCTTTTTCTGGGTAAACATCATTGCGATGGTCGTGGTGATGGTTGTGGTGATATTCGGCGTGCTGAAGGCTTTGGATGTCTATACCCGCCACGGCGAAGCGGTGGTGGTGCCCGATGTCAAGGGGCTGGACCTGGCGGATGCGCAGAAAATGTTTGCCGACCGTGGACTGACGGCGGTAGTGGCCGACTCCAGCTATGTGAAAAACCAGCCTGCGGGATGTGTGCTCGACTATAATCCCGTGGCCGGACAGCGGGTCAAGGAAGGACGGACGGTCTACTTGACCATCAATACGCTGAGCACCCCGTTGCAGGAAGTGCCCGATGTGGCCGACAACAGTTCGGTCCGCCAGGCTGAAGCCCGTTTGCTGGCTGCCGGTTTCCGGCTGACGAACAACGACTCCATTCCCGGCGAGAAGGACTGGGTGTACGAGGTGAGATACAGAGGACAGGTGTTGAGGCTGGGCGACAAGGTGCCGACGGGGGCCACGCTCACGCTGGTTATCGGGAACGGTAAGGAGGCTCCCCAGCCCGACGAGACACTGGGTACGGACTCGCTGGGCAACCCGCAGACCGAATCTACGCAGACCGACGAACAGATGCTGGAAGAAGAAGACTGGTTTTGACGGCCTATGATGGAAGAAGACATTGACATAATAGACGATATAGAGAACGATTGCCCGGACGACGTGGAGCCGGTGGGCGACGAGGCCCAGCTCTACGAACACTTCCGCGTGGTGGTGGACAAGGGGCAGGAGATGATGCGCGTGGACAAGTATCTCTTCGACCGCATCACCAACTCCTCGCGCAACCGCATCCAGAAGGCGGCCGACGCGGGCTTTGTCATGGCCAACGGCAAGCCCGTGAAAAGCAGCTACAAGGTAAAGCCGTTCGATGTGATAACGGTGATGATGGACCGCCCCCGCTACGACAACGAAGTGGTGCCCGAAGACATCCCGCTGAACGTGGTCTATGAGGACGACTACGTGATGGTGGTCAACAAACCCGCCGGACTGGTGGTGCATCCGGGCCATGGCAACTGGCATGGCACGCTGGTGAACGCCATCGCGTGGCACCTGAAGGACACCAAGGGCTACGATGCCAACGACCCGCACCTGGGGCTGGTGCACCGCATCGACAAGGATACCTCCGGCCTGCTGGTCATTGCCAAGACGGCTGACGCCAAGACCAACCTGGGCTGGCAGTTCTTCCACAAGACGACCAAGCGCCGCTACCGGGCCCTGGTGTGGGGCAACGTGGAGCAGGACGAGGGAACGATTGTGGGCAACATCGGCCGCAATCCCAAGGACCGCCTCCAGATGGCTGTCCTGCCCGAGGGCGAAGGCAAGCATGCCGTGACCCACTATCGCGTGCTGGAGCGTTTCGGCTACGTCACGCTCGTCGAGTGCATCCTCGAGACGGGGCGCACGCACCAGATACGCGTGCACATGAAACACATCGGCCACGTGCTCTTCAACGACGAACGCTACGGCGGCCACGAAATCCTGAAAGGTACACATTTTGCCAAATACAAACAATTTGTAAACAACTGCTTTGACATCTGCCCGCGTCAGGCGCTCCACGCCATGACGCTGGGCTTTGTCCATCCCGTCACCGGTGAGGAAATGTACTTCACTTCCGAACTGCCCGACGACATGACGAACCTCATCGGCAAATGGAGAAGCTACATCAGTAACAGAGAATTGGAATGAAACGCACGATTGCCATTGTTGCCGGAGGCGATACCTCCGAGTATGAAGTTTCCCTGCGCAGCGCACAAGGGATTTACTCCTTCATCGACAAGGAGAAATATACATTATATATAGTAGGCATGCACGGTCTTGACTGGCATGTGCGGCTCGACGACGGACGCACGCTGCCCGTGGATCGCAATGACTTCAGCTTCCAGCTGGACGGGCAGAAGGTGAAGTTCGACTTTGCCTACATCACCATCCACGGTACGCCGGGCGAGGACGGACGCCTGCAGGGCTACTTCGACATGCTCCGCATCCCGTACTCCTGTTGTGGCGTGCTGGCGGCGGCGCTTACGTATGACAAGTTTGCCTGCAACCAGTACCTGCATGCCTATGGCGTGCGCATTGCTGAGTCGCTCCTTTTGCGTCAGGGACAGACCATTACCGATGACAAAGTGGTGGAGAAGATCGGCCTGCCCTGCTTCATCAAGCCCAGCCTGGGAGGCTCCAGCTTCGGCGTGACCAAGGTGAAGACACGCGAACAGATACAGCCCGCCATTGCCAAGGCTTTCGACGAAGCGCAGGAAGTGGTGGTGGAAGCCTTTATGGACGGCATCGAGCTGACCTGCGGTTGCTACAAGACGCGCGACAAGTCGGTGGTCTTCCCCATCACCGAAGTGGTGAGTCACAACGAATACTTCGACTACAAGGCGAAGTACAACGGCGAGTCCGACGAAATTACGCCCGCCCGCATCCCCGACGAACTGGCCGACCGGGTGAAGAAGCTGACTTCGGCCATCTATGACATCCTGGGGGCACAGGGCATTATCCGTGTGGACTACATCGTCACCGAAGGCAGCAAAATCAATCTGCTGGAGGTGAACACGACCCCCGGCATGACGGCTACCAGCTTCATTCCCCAGCAGGTGCGTGCGGCCGGCCTGGACATCAAGGATGTGATGACAGACATTATAGAAAACAAGTTTTAACCACGAATCGCTATGTACGACGAATTTGATGAAATCCGCCCTTACCACGACGAAGAGCTTCCCGGGGTGTATGAAGAGCTGATTGCCGACCCCGCTTTCAGGCAGGTGGCCATGGCTGCCTTTCCCGGTGTGCCTTTCGAAATGCTGGCCGCCAAGATGCGCAGTTGCCGGACGAAGCTGGAATTCCAGAAGGCTTTCGGCTATGTGATATTGAAGAAGATCATGCAGGAGGCTTCGGACGGGGTGACGCTGGACAATGAGCTGGCCGACAAGGCAGGGGCCTATACCTATATCTCCAACCACCGTGACATCATTCTCGATTCAGGGTTCCTTTCCGTATTGTTGGTGGACAATGGAGGCGATACGGTGGAGATAGCCATCGGCGACAACCTGCTCATCTATCCCTGGATCAAGAAGCTGGTACGCATCAACAAGTCGTTCATTGTGCAGCGGGGGCTTCCCATGCGTCAGATGCTCGAATCGTCGGCCCGCATGTCGCGTTACATGCACTACACCATCGGCGAGAAGCGGCAGTCCATCTGGATAGCCCAGCGCGAAGGCCGTGCCAAGGACTCCGACGACCGTACGCAGGACAGTGTGCTGAAGATGCTGGCCATCGGCGGGGAGGGCGATGTGGTGGACCGGCTGATGCAGATGAACATCGCTCCACTTTCCATCTCCTATGAATTTGATCCCTGTGACTTCCTCAAGGCTTGGGAATTCCAGTTGAAGCGCGACCATCCCGACTATAAGAAGTCTACGGCCGACGACCTGAAGAACATGCAGACAGGACTGTTGGGCTACAAGGGACGGGTACATTTCCACATTGCCCCGTGCATCAACGACCGGCTGGCTGTTATGGACCGCAAGATGCCCCGTCAGGAACTATTCAGTCATGTCTCCGCCCTGATTGACCGGGAAATTCATCGGGGCTATCGGTTGTATCCGTGCAACTATGTGGCGGCCGACCTGCTGGCCGGGACCTATGTGTATGCCGGACATTATACCGAGGAAGATCGGTGGAAATTCCTGTCTTATCTGGAGGAACGGATAGAACATATTCAGTTGGCAAACAAGGATGAATCCTTCCTGCGCACGAAGATACTGGAGATGTATGCCAATCCGTTGAAGAACCACTTGAAGGCGATGGAGGCATGAGGAAGGGAAGAAAATACGGTCTGTGGATGTGGGTGTGGATAACGGTCGGTCTGCTGCTGTCGGCCTGCGGGGAGGATGCCTATCACTATCCGTCCGTCAGGCTGGAATTTCTGACGGCCTATTCGGATGCGGAAGGATGGCTGGACCGGGTGGTGGCCGATGACGGAAAGGAATATCCGGTATGGACCGACGACTCCGGTTTGCAGACCCGTCCCGACTCGCTGGTACGCATCATCAGCAATTACGAGGTGGTGCAGGCCGAGGGGACGGAAGGGGTACGCCTGTATGCCGTGTCGGCGGCTATTGCTCCTGTACCCTTGCCTGCCGACAAGTTTGCCGATGGCGTAAAGACCGACCCCGTGGATGTGCTGAGCATCTGGTTGGGGCGCAATTACCTGAATCTGATGCTCGAAGTCAAGGCCCAGCACGCCCGGCATCAATTCCATTTCGTGGAGAACCGGGTGACGGTCGATACCGAAGCCCGCCGTTCGTCGGTGGAACTGACCCTGTATCACGACGATGGAGGCGATACGCAGGCCTATACCCAGCGGGCCTATTGCTCCGTGCCCCTGGCGGGATATGCCGTGGAGGGAGTGGATGTTGTGGAGTTGGACTTCCATGTACATACCTATTCGGGCGAAGTAAGTACCTATCATTTTGAATATATTCCAATCTTATAAATATCTGCCGGACATCTTGCGCCTGCAGACCGTATAAAAGCGATTTTTATCATGAAAACTTTGTTTGCATCCATTTGTCTGTTGTTCTCCTCTTTCTTCTCCTGCCAGCAAAAGGGAGGAAGTTTTGAATCCCTGTCTGTCGGCGATTTTGCCGATGTCATCAGCGATCCGGATGTCCAGCGTCTGGACGTGCGTACGGTGGCCGAATACTCCGAAGGGCATATCCCCGGCAGTGTGAACGTCAATGTGCTGGACGAATCGTTTGCTGCTGTGGCCGACTCTGTATTGCAGCCTTCCCGGCCGGTGGCCCTCTATTGCCGCAGTGGCAAGCGGAGCAAGAAGGCCGCCCGCATATTGAGTGAAAAGGGCTTCAAGGTTTATGAACTGTCCACGGGCTTTAACGGCTGGGTGGAAGCCGGACAGACGGTTGAGAAATAGTGCTGCCGTCGTCGTTTCTTGTTCTGGAAAATGTTTTTTCGCAGTATTTGTCCCTGATGCTTGTTTGTCCCGATTTTTTTCCTTATCTTGACGCGGAAAATACCTGTTGTCAGGTCGTCATTAATTTTTAAGTTTATTGAATATGCGAATTTTATCAAATGTCAGTTGGGGGAGTCTGGCAGTGGCCGGATGGCTGTTGGCTTCCTGTGCGGGTAAGGCACCCGTGGTAGCCGATTATGAAATCGTTCCCATTCCCAGGGAAATTGCGGTGGAGCAGGAGAAGCCTTTCCTGTTGAAAGAAGGTATGGCGATTCATTATACGCCTGATAACGAACGGATGCGCCGGAATGCCGAGTTCCTGGCTTCCTACGTGGAGCGGCAGACGGGAATCCGTCTGGAAGTGAAAGAGGGCGGTGAAGAAGGAAAAGGTATCCTGCTGACGCTGGGACTGGAAGCCGACAACCCGGAAGCCTATACGCTGGAGGTGAATCAGGACCGGGTGACGATTGCTGCGCCGACGGAGGCCGGTGTGTTCTATGGCATCCAGACGTTGCGCAAGTCCGTCGGTGTGGCCGAAGGTGGCGCTGTGGAACTGCCGGCTGTACAGATAACGGACGAACCGCGCTTTAGCTATCGGGGAATGATGCTGGACGTGAGCCGTCACTTCTTTTCCGTGGACGATGTCAAGACCTATATCGACATGCTGGCTCTGCATAACATCAACCGTCTTCACTGGCATCTCTCCGATGACCAGGGTTGGCGTATCGAAATCAAGAAATATCCGAAGCTGACCGAGATTGCTTCGCAGCGCAAGGAAACGGTCATCGGACGCAATGGCGGCAAATACGACGGAAAGCCTTACGGTGGCTTCTATACCCAGGAGCAGGCGAAGGAAATCGTGGCTTATGCCGCCGAGCGCTATATCACGGTCATTCCGGAGATTGATCTGCCCGGACACATGCAGGCGGCTTTGACGGCTTATCCTGAACTGGGCTGTACGGGCGGACCGTATGAAGTATGGACGCAGTGGGGCGTTTCGGAGAATGTGCTGTGCGCCGGCAATGACAAGACCATCCAGTTTGTCAAGGATGTACTGGCCGAAATCGTGGAAATATTCCCCTCCGAATACATCCATGTGGGAGGTGACGAGTGTCCCAAGACGGTATGGGCGAAGTGCCCCAAGTGCCAGGCCCGCATCAAGGCGTTGGGCTTGAAGAGCGACAGCCGGCATACCAAGGAAGAACGTTTGCAGAGTTATGTCATCCACGAAGCCGAAGCCTTCCTTGCCACGAAGGGACGGAAGATGATCGGTTGGGATGAAACGCTGGAAGGCGGCCTTGCCCCCGGGGCTACGGTCATGTCGTGGCGCGGCGAAGGTGGAGGCATTGAGGCGGCCAAGCAGGGGCACGATGTGGTGATGACCCCGAATACTTACCTGTATTTTGACTACTACCAGTCGAAAGATACGGATACCGAACCGCTGGCCATCGGAGGATACCTGCCGATGGAACGTGTCTATAGCTATGAACCCATGCCCAAGGCGCTGTCGGACGAAGAGCAGAAGCACATCATTGGTGTACAGGCCAACCTGTGGACCGAATACATTCCGGACCTGAAGCAGATACAATACATGGTATTGCCACGCATGGCAGCGCTGTGCGAGGTACAGTGGAGCCTGTCCGGGCAGAAGGATTACGAATCGTTCCTGAAGCGGGTAAGCCGTCTGGTGGACATCTATCAGAAGAATGGATGGAACTATGCCACCCATATATTCGATGTGCGGCTTGAACTGAAACCCAATACGGAAACCGGTACCCTTGATGTGACTGCCGGTACAATTGACAATGCTCCTGTTTATTATACATTGGACGGCAGTGAGCCTACCAGTGCTTCGCAACTCTATACGGAAGTGTTGAAGATTGACAAGCCTTGTACGCTTCGTACCGTGGCTATCCGTCCTTCTGGTAAGTCGAAGGTGACAACTGATGAAATCAGCTTCAGCAAGTCGTCGATGAAGCCGATAACCATGCTGCAGCCCATCAACAAGCAATACGAGTTTACCGGCGCTACGGTGCTGGTGGACGGCATGACGGGCAACATGAACTATAAGACGGGGCGCTGGATTGCCTTCTACAAAAACGATATGGAAGCCGTGATCGACCTGAAGGAACCGACGGAAATCTCTTCGATGACACTGCATACTTGTGTGGAGAAGGGTGACTGGATCTTTGATGCCCGTGGCATTACGGTATCGGTTTCGGATGACAACCAGACGTTCAAGGAAGTGGCTTCCGAATCCTATCCGGCGATGAAGGCTGATGATCCCAATCAGATTTACACCCACAAGTTGCAATTCGATCCTGTAAAGACGCGCTACGTCAAGGTGAAGGCGCTTTCCGAGCATGAGATTCCGGCATGGCATGGCGGCAAGGGAAATCCGGGTTTCCTGTTTGTGGATGAGATTATTTTGGAATAGGAGAATAGATTCCCATGATATGAAAAAAGAGCGTATGCCCGTCTGGAGCACACGCTCTTTTTGTTAGTTGAAAGCCAAAATCCTACAGGCTTTCCAGCATGCGTTTCAATACAACCGTTGCCGAAATTTCACGGTTGGCAGCCTCGGGAATGACGATGCTTTGCGGACTTTCGATGACATCGTCCGTCACAATCATGTTGCGGCGTACAGGCAGGCAATGCATGAAGTAGGCGTTGTTGGTGACAGCCATCTGGCGGTCGCTTACCGTCCAGGCACGGTCTTTGCTCAGAATCTGGCCGTAATTGTCGCCGGTATAGGCGGCCCAGTTCTTGGCGTAAACGAAGTCGGCACCTTCGAAAGCTTTCATCTGGTCGTATTCCACGCGGGCATTACCTACGAATTTCGGATCGAGTTCGTAGCCTTCGGGATGAGTGATGACGAACTCATAATCTGTAGCGTTCATCCATTCAGCGAATGAATTGGGTACGGCCTGTGGAAGAGGGCGCGGATGGGGAGCCCACGTCATGACCACTTTCGGACGGTCCTTCTTCTTGTATTCTTCGATGGTGATGAGGTCGGCGAAACTCTGTAACGGATGACGGGTAGCGGCTTCCATCGAGAATACGGGTCGGCCTGAGTATTGGATGAACTGGTTGAGGATAACCTCGTTATAATCGTACTCCTTGTTTTCGAAGCGTGCGAAGGAGCGTACGCCGATGATGTCGCAATAGCAGCCCATGACGGGAATGGCTTCCAGCAGGTGTTCGGGCTTGTCTCCGTCCATGATGACGCCCCGTTCGGTTTCCAGCTTCCAAGCTCCTTGGTTGATGTCGAGCACGATGACATTCATTCCCAGATTCAGCGCGGCTTTCTGTGTACTCAGTCGCGTGCGCAGGCTGGAGTTGAAGAATATCATCATCAGTGTCTTGTTGCGGCCCAGTTCTACATATTTGAACCGGTCTTTTTTGATTTCGAATGCTTCGGCGAGTGCAGTTTTCAGGTTTCCGATGTCCTGCACGCAGGTAAAGTTTCTCATAACTTACTTCTTTTTAGGATGTTTATTGGTAGCAAAGATAGTGAAAGGCGAGAGCAGAGACAAATGAAAAACAAAGTTTTTCAGTTTGGCTATGCCGAGCCGCCTCCTGTCTTGTTCAAAGATAATCTGATCCAAGAGCAGAAGGGTACAATTTTTCCGATTTTTTTTGCAGTGAAACTTCTTATCTTGTTCAAATCCATATAAAGACGAAAAAATTTTGTAAGTTTGCCAAATGTTCCGGCGGAGGCCAGTTTTATATGCCGTTTTTCCCTGCCGGTGTAGAAATTTATTAAGTATCCGAAATGCATAGTAATAATAATCATATGGATGAGCGTTCCCTCCGACGCCTTTTTGAAGCATATTCCGATGATTTGCTTTACTATGCGCAGTATCTGCTCCATTCCAAGGAGGAGGCGGAGGAAATCGTGAGCGATGTTTTCTTTGAGGTCTGGCAGAATCGGGAAAAATTCTCGGAGATCAGGCAGGAGAAGTTATGGCTGTTGAGAGTCACTCACAACAAGGCCGTATCTTTGCTGCGTAAAAAGGGAAATGATCCTTATTCCGTTTCCTGGGAAGAGATAGAGGATTACGGTACTCCTGTCGATTTGCAGACTCCCGATACCCGGCTGATCAGTCGGGAGGAGATGAGTCGCATCAACCGGGTGATTGCCCAGTTGCCTCCCCGGTGCCGTCAGGTGTTTGTCCTGGCCAAGATCGAACGGCTTCCCTATAAGGAAATTGCAGATTTTTTAGGCATTTCGGTAAAAACGATTAATGTCCACGTAGCCAAGGCTTTGGAGGCCATTTCTTCGGCCTTGAAAAAATAACTTTGAATTTTATTTGAAAAAAAAACGAAGACGCAATAGGAGATTCTTGCCAAAATTGCGTCTTGATTAATATATTGTGAAAAGATGAACGACGACAAAAAGAAATATAATAATAGGTATGAAAAGTTAGCGGCCTTTCTGGACGAACCAAAGCGTTCGGACGAGGAGGAGCCGTTTTCTTCGGATGAGGAGGCCCGCAAGCTCTTGTATCTGTGGAATGAATGCCATCCGGCCGGAGCGGATGCTGAGAAGGTTTGGAAAAAGATTCTTCAACGGATTGGGCAGGTGGAACAACAGCAGACTGGGCGCAGAAGACGTCTTGTTCCCGTATGGGGATGGGCAGCTGCAGCTTCCGTTGTTCTGTTGATAGGTGCGGCTTTGTTCTGGAGGACGAATACGGAGACTGGAATGGATGAACGCACCAGAATGGAGCAGATGATGTTGGCTCATGCCGATACGAGTGGAGTGGAAGAAGTGACACTGGTCGTTTCGGACGAGAAAAAGATCGAGCTGGCCAATAACTCGAAGGTTGCCTATGATGCATCGGGGCAGGTAAGTGTCAATTCTACCCGTTTGTCTGAGACCGTTGCACAGCAACAGGAAAGTCAGGAGGCTGCTGCCCGCGAAAGCGAAACGGTGGAATACAATCAGCTGATTGTACCGAAGGGGAGGCGCTCGATGGTCGTGCTGGCCGACAACAGCAAGATGTGGGTCAATTCCGGCAGTAAGGTGATTTATCCGCGTACCTTTACCGGAGAGCGACGGGAAATTTTTGTGGAAGGTGAAGTCTATCTGCAGGTGACCCGTGACGAGACCCGCCCGTTTGTTGTCAATACTTCCGCGCTGGATGTCGAGGTGCTGGGCACGTCGTTCAATGTGTCGGCCTACCGCGGAGACGCTCATGCATCGGTAGTGCTGGTAGAAGGCGCGGTGGATGTGAAGGATAGAGCAGACCGTCATGTCAGGATGCAGCCCAACGAACGGGTGCAGCTGGATGATGCCGGTGACTTGCAGAAGGAGACCGTCCATGCGTTGGACTATATCCATTGGGTAGACGGCGTGTGGGTGTTGAACGGTAAACCGCTGAAGGAGGTGCTGGACTATCTGAGCGAATACTACGGAAAACGGATTGTTTGCAATCCGGCCGTGGCGGATGAACTGTTTTACGGCAAGTTGTTCTTGAATGAAGAACTGGATAAAGTGTTGGAATCCATCCGACGGACGCTACCGGAGGAACTGCAAGTTTCGCAGGAAACGCTGGGCATTGCCGTCGAATGAGAAGACTTGAATATTAATCTTAAATTGATATACCGATGACGTAAAGAAAGCATGTGTATGAACCTAAAAAAAGTCGGACAATACTCCCAATATTGCCCGACCGGAAAGTGATTTTAATTATCCCAATTATTAGTAACCAAAATCAGTACGAAAGTATGAAAAAGAAAACGACTTTTGGTCGGATGAAGGGCTTTTTTTTACCTCTTTATCTATTAATTAGTGTTTTTTTAGTAACAGAAGGAGCCTTGTTCCCCCTTCGTGCCGCTGATACGGGCGGAAGTAACGGACAAGCAGTACAAACGACCTTGACGGTGAAGGAACTGTTCAACTACATTGAAAAGAACAGCAATTTCGTCATTCTTTATTCTAAAGGTCTTTTGTCTGAACTGAACAGGAAGGTTTCCATCAATACGAATGGAAAAAATGCCGAAGAAATCTTGCGCGAACTGGCTGCTGCAGCCAATCTGGAATTCAAGATCAGCGACCGTCAGGTGACGGTGACAAAAAAGGCTCCGGTTGTACAGCAGCAGGGCAGCACCATCAAGGTGACCGGACAGGTTTTTGACGAGAACGGCGAGACCATTCCGGGTGCCAATGTAACCGTCAAGGGGAATACTTCCATCGGAACAGTGACCGATATCGACGGTAACTTTACGCTGAGCGTACCCAAAGGTACGACGCTGGTGGTTTCCTTCATCGGATATGCCAGCCACGAGATTGTGGTGAAGGATGCCAATAAGGTAACCGTAAACCTGGCACCGGATGCTGAGGCATTGGACGAAGTGGTGGTAGTAGGTTACGGTATGCAGCGTAAGAGCTCCATCACCGGTTCTATCTCGTCCATCAAGGCCGACAAGCTGAAAGATATCACGACTCCGAGTGTTGCCAATATGCTGCAGGGCAAGGTGGCCGGTGCAGTGGTTGCCCCCACTTCCGGTCGTCCGGGCGAGGGTGTGAGCATCCGTGTGCGTGGTATCGGTTCAATTCGCGGTAACGTGGAACCCTTGTGGGTCATCGACGGTGTGGTCGGTGCCTCTTCCGCAGACCTGAACCCCAACGACATTGAAACCATCTCAATCTTGAAGGACGGTTCGGCGACTGCCCTCTATGGATCTCGTGGTGCCAACGGCGTTATCCAGGTGACTACCAAGCGTGCCGCTACCGGTACGTCGCAGGTTGATTTGTCCGCCAAGTTCGGTGTGTCGCAGTTGCAGAAGGGTAATCTGGAAATGATGACGGGTGCCGAGTATTACGATTATGTATATACAGCCTACAAGAATGCCGGTACACTGGATTCACAAGGTTGGTTGCAGCCTTATCTGCGTGACCGCAATTTCGATTGGTGGGACCTGGCTACACAAAATGCCTTGACCCAGAACTACAACATCGGTTACCGTTACGGTAACGACAAGATCCGGTCGTATGTTTCCGGTGACTACTATACGGAAGAAGGTACCATCAAGGGTTTTGATTACGACCGCTTCACGTTCCGTTCGAATACCGATTATATTGTGAATGACCGCCTGACGTTGAAGGCCAAAGTGGCTGCCAGCTATAAGGAAACGTTCAATCAGGAATACTCCTTGGCCCATACCAGCTATACGCCGTGGGATACGCCGTGGGATTCGCAGGGTAACCTGAAGGATGGTACGCAAGGCGTGCCGACAGCCGACGCTGCTCCGACTGCCAATCCTGATGACTACTGGTATTCGGACGGTGGTTCGAACTTCCTGTATGACCGTGATTTGAGTTGGTCCAAGAGCCGCAACAACGGTATTGACCTGGGTGTGGGCTTTGATTTCAAGATTATCGATGGTTTGACTTTCGAGTCCAACAACCGCATCGGCTTTACCAACAACTACTCCAGCTCCTACGTGGATCCGAACAGCCGTTCGGGTGCAGGTACCAGCGGATCGTATTATGACGGCGAGTCCAATACACGCTCCATCTATACCAGCCAGTTACTG
Organism: Mediterranea massiliensis; assembly: GCF_900128475.1. Lineage (GTDB taxonomy): Bacteria > Bacteroidota > Bacteroidia > Bacteroidales > Bacteroidaceae > Bacteroides > Bacteroides massiliensis_E. Next base: position 881,765 of record NZ_LT635839.1, read on the forward strand.
CGTTTCCTGAAGACTTTTGGTGAGAAGCATGAAATCAATGCCTATTTGGGTTATGACTACGATGAGTACCGCTATTATGACTTGTCGGCCACTGCCTATAAGATTTTCCAGGGTGCCGAGATTATCAACGCCGGTGCGGATGACCCCGACGCCAGCGGTACCAAATCGGAATCCAAGAATGCTGCCGTTTACTTGAATGTCAATTATTCGTTCGACAACAAGTATCTGATTCAGGGTATGATCCGTCGCGACGGTTCTTCGAAGTTCGGTAGCGACAAGCGTTGGGCTACTTTCTGGTCGGTAGGTGCCGGTTGGAACATGCACAAGGAAGACTTTATCAGCCAGTTCGAGTGGATCAACGAATTGAAGCCTCGTGTTTCTTACGGTATCAGCGGTAACCAGCCGGGTGGCGCTTACGAATGGGCTACCATTTTCGGTTACACTTCTCAATATGCCAACGAGATTGCTTTCTTGTCCAACTATCAGGGTAACCCCGACTTGTCTTGGGAAGAGACGGCCAACTTCGATGCCGGTGTGGACATCCGCCTGTTCGATCGCGTGAACATCACGTTCGATTATTATTTGAAGAAAGTGAAGAACCTGATTTACCTGCGTCACCTGCCTGCTGTGACGGGATTCAACCGTCAGACGGCCAACAACGGAAAGATGGAAAACTCGGGTGTGGAACTGACCATTACTCCTGAAATCATCAAGACGAAAGACTGGTACTGGGACATCAGCTTCAACATGGGCTATAACCGCAATGAGGTGACCTACATGCCGGATGGAGATGACTTGACGATGCAGGCAGTCGCTGTGGGCTATCCGTACATGAACTGGTATATGAAGGAATGGGCCGGTGTGGATACCATGACCGGAACACCGCTGTGGTTCAAGGTTGATTCGACCACCGGTGAAAAGACTGTGACCAGCAATTACAATGAAGCTACCAACGTGTTGCTGGACGCTTCTCCTACACCGAAAGTGAATGGTGGTCTGAGCACCAACCTCAGTTGGAAAGGCCTGTCGCTGAATGCCAACTTTACCTTCAGCGCCGGAGCCAAGATTTACAACGGCATGCGTGCCGGTGCGCTCGACCGTGATGCAGAACGTCCTTCGCAGCCTGCCATGAAGCTGGCCGACGGCTGGAGCCGTTGGGAGAAGCCGGGCGACATTGCCACTCATCCGCAGCTGATAGCCGGTGGTAATAACAAGTCTTCCAATACCTCTACCCGTTACCTGGAGAATGGAGACTACTTTAAGCTGAAAACCTTGACGTTGGCATACAGCCTTCCCAAGAAGTGGCTGAAGCCCATGAAGATTACGGGAGCCAATATCAGCCTGACGGGCGAAAACCTGTTCACTGTTACCAAGTTCTCCGGCCAGGATCCCGAAATCCTGTTGTCTTCTAATTACAACGGAAGTGCCAGCAGTTTCGGCTATCCTACCGTAAGACGTTTCACCGTAGGGTTGAGTGTTAATTTCTAAGTAATGATAACCAATAAAGAACAAACTATGAAACTGAAATATACATTGGGTGCCCTGGCTGCCGTGTCTGCATTGGCCGGCTGCAGTCTGGACGTAAATATGTACGACGGCGTGACGGGTGAGGATGTCACTGCCCGTAACATTGTGGAATTGTCGCAAGGCAGTTACAGCATGTTGAAATACGATGGCGGACTGATTGACTACGGTTATTATTTCTGGGCCTATGGCGCAGACGACCTCTCCTGGGGGGGTACTTCTACCGATCAAAAGTTTGATATCTATGACTACGGTCGTAACATTACCAGTTCCATTACTGAATATGCCTGGGAGTTGGGTTACCGTACCATCGGCAATTGCAATAAAGTCATTGAAATGGGTAATGAGTTGGGGTCCAACATTACCGATGAGGAGAAGGTGATTGTCGGTGAAAACTATTACCTCCGTGCCTTGTCCTATTTCCTGCTGGTAAACGAGTTTGCACAGCCTTACTCCAATAATCCCACACAGAATCCGGGTCTGCCGTTGAAGCTGACCAGCGATCCGGACGATTTGCCCCAAAGCCGTTCGACGGTGGCCGAAATCTATGACCAGGTGGTGAAAGACTTGCAGGATGCCATCACTTATATGACACTGCCGGCCGGTATGTCTCCGAAAAACAGTTGCTATGCCACCAAGGAAGCTGCTGAGGCTTTGCTGGCCAGAGTATATCTGTATATGGAAAATTGGGAAGGTGCCTGGAACATGGCGAATGCCGTCATTACCTCCGGCCGTTTCGAACTGTTGCAGGGTGAAGAATATGCAATCTATTCCCAGCATGTTCCGGAAGAAAATACTGAAACGATTTTTGCCGTTCGCCGTACAAAATTGAAGGATGATGCTGGAAATGGTAGAATGGGTGGTTTGTATATCCAGGTAGACAATAATGGTTGGGAAGAAATGTATGCTTCTGCTCCTTATCTGGAATTGTTGGAGCTGTATTTGGATGACAAGGGATATCCGAAGGATTTGCGCAGCAGCTTCATTACCAAGCGTTATGTGGAAGACGGAACCAATACGTCCAAGTATCCCATTACCGGCAATCCAGAGCGGAACTATCAGGACTGGACTTTTGCCTATAGAGCCAAGCAGGCCGGTGCAAACTCCAACTATGAGTATCGCCAGATTTCCATTACGAAGCAGGACGACGGAACGTATGCCATGAGTGCTGACGATGCTGCATCGTTCCAAAGCGCTACCATTCAGTCGGAACCCTATAACTTGGGTACCCGTTATTATGTAGTGGCATCGGATGGTACTAAGTATATCGGACGTATCGAGCCGCGTGTGTACGATGCCAAGACGCTCCGTCAGAAGGAAGCCATGTTCCTGGTTTATGCTATTAACAAGTGCTCTTATCAGGAACAGTATTATCACCTGTGGTCGCCCATCATTTCCCGTCTGGCCGAAATGTATCTGATTCGTGCCGAAGCCAATCTGGAGAAGGGCGGCGATACCCAAGCTACGCTGGACGACGTGAATGTACTGCGTGAAAGAGCCGGTATTCCTCTGTGGACGCTGGACAATATCAGAACTGCCGAATACGGCCAGCCGAAGGATGTCCACAAGATTATCGAGGAAGAACGCATGCTGGAATTTGCATGGGAAGGACTCCGTCGTTTCGATGTGTTCCGCTGGCGCCAGACGCTGGACCGCAAGTATCCGGGCGGACATACCTTGAGACAGGGTGACCGCTATCTGGAGATACCTTACAACTCACCTTCGGTATGCGAATATATCCCGCAGGCCCAGTATGATGCTTATCCCTACGATTTGGGACAGAATCCCTGATCGGGTGTGAAGATACCTTCCGTATCCGAATGCAGACAAACATTCGGATACGATTAAAAAAATTGTTTCATCTATAAATAGCAGAACTTGTAAAATGAAAAAGTTATCATATTTATTCTTGCTCCTTCTGGCATTTGTGTATGCCGGATGTGCCGAAACGGAGCAGCCCTATGTGGGATATGTGGTGATAGAGCGTGCGGTAGTCGAAGCTGAGGCCAATTCGACAGCTACCATAACTGCCGACACGGACATCGACTCGCCGATTGAAATCAAATCCATCGATTTTGGAGAAGGGGTGGACGAATGGTGTACCATCTCTACCAGCGGTAAGGAGATTACGGTGACTACGACTCAGGCCAACACGGGTGCGAACTACCGTACGGCCACGGTCAATGTGAAATGCGGTTATTGGTTGAAGTCATTCCAGGTGCTGCAGAAATATGCCGGACAGGAATATCTGCAGTACGACTGGACGCGCTGGACTGCTACCGGCAACAGTGTAGAGAGCAGCGACGGTGGCGGTTATGCCAGCCTGTTCAGTGATGACCGTACGACTTACTGGCACAGCCAGTATAGTGGCGACGCTCCCTCTTTGCCTTATTGGATTGTCGTGGATATGCAGGAAGAATTGGAGATTGCCAAATTTGATATCGGTAGAAGATATTATGCAGGCAATGGCAATAATTACGGTTCGGTGAAGACCTTGAAGCTGTATGCCAGCACGGACAACGAGAACTTTACGGAAGTGGGCGGCTTTACCTTCACTTTCCCCTGGACGGCTGCTGATGGAACCGTTGTAGAGGGTCCGAATAGCCCGCTGATTCCGGCTTATGAGGAGATTTTCCCGGCGGAACCGGTAAAGGCTCGTTACATGAAGATTGAGATTACCGAAACCAACACAAGCAACAATGCCTGCCAAATAGCCTATTTTAAGGCATACGAAAAAATTTAAAGCCATAATTTCTTCTACCTTTTAAAATCTAAGTATCTTTGCGGAGGATGCCCGATTGTAAGGTCTGGCATCCTCTTTTTATAACATGGACTGAATCTAAAGATCATGAAAAGAATGAAAGCGTTGTGCTTGTTTCTGCTGGGAGTATGGATGTCTTTTCCCCTGGGTGCACAGATTGTCCGCGTGTATGACGTGGCCGACTTTGGCTTGAAGGCGGGCGGCACGAAAGATGCGTCGGCCGTGTGGCAGAAGATGCGAAAGAAAATCAAGGCCGAATGTGGAGACGGTGACAGCGTAGTGGTCCGTTTTCACGAAGGAACCTATCATTTCTATGAAAAAGGTGCGACCGTCCGGGAGTACTATATTTCCAATCACGATCAGGACAATCCGAAGAAAGTGGGACTTGCTTTGGAGGATATGAAGCGGCTGACGCTGGATGGCGGCGGGGCTTCGTTTGTCTTTCATGGGCGGATGCTGCCAGTCTCTCTGCTCCGTTCGGAGGGGTGCACACTGAAAAATTTCAGTATAGACTTTGCCAATCCACATATCGCGCAGGTAGAGATAGTGAAGAACGACCCTCGGGAGGGTATCACCTTCAAACCTGCTCCGTGGGTAAAGTACCGCATTTCCAAGGACAGCGTATTCGAAGCATACGGTGACGGCTGGACGGTGAGGCACAGCTGGGGCATTCCTTTTGAAAAGACGACCAAACGGATTGTCTACAACGCCGGTGACCGTGGCTGCAACACCCGGGGAGCTTTCCTGACGGACGACGGTTGCGTACAGGCGCCTGCCTGGAAGGACGAGAAGCTGGTGCCGGGTACCATCTTCGTGATGCGTGGATGGGGGCGGCCTACGCCGGGAATATTCCTGTCACACAACGTGGATACGCGCTTGGAGAACATCCGGGTGCACTATGCCGAAGGGATGGGGCTGCTGGCACAGCTTTGTGAAAACATCACGCTCGAGAAGTTCCAGGTCTGTCTGAAGGGAGACGACGATCCGCGTTACTTCACGACGCAGGCCGATGCCACCCATTTTTCGGGCTGCAAGGGGAAGATTGTTTCCTGCAACGGCTTGTACGAGGGAATGATGGACGATGCCATCAATGTGCACGGCACGTATCTGAAAGTCATCAAACGGCTGGACGACCATACCTTGGTGGGCCGCTACATGCACGACCAGGCCTGGGGCTTCGAATGGGGACGGGCAGGTGACGAAGTGCAGTTCATCCGTTCGCGTACCATGGAACTGACAGGCGGGATGAACCGCATCGCTTCCATCCGCCCTTACGACCGCGAGACGACGGAGGGCGCACGCGAGTTTCTGATCATCTTTCAGGAACCGGTAGATGCTTCTGTCAGTGAAGCGGACGGTTTCGGCATCGAGAATCTGACATGGGCTCCCGAAGTGGTGTTCGCGGGCAATCTGATCCGCAACAACCGGGCCCGGGGAGCCTTGTTCAGTACGCCACGGCCTACGTTGGTGGAAAACAATACCTTCGACCATACTTCGGGTACGGCCATCCTGTTGTGCGGCGACTGTAACGGATGGTTTGAGACAGGTGCCTGCCGCAAGGTCCTGATTCGGAACAACCGCTTCATCAATGCCCTGACCAGCCTGTACCAATTCACCAATGCCGTGATATCCATATATCCCGAAATTCCCGAACTGGAGCAACAACAGGCTTATTTCCATGGTGGGAAAGACGGCGGCATTGTGATTGAGGGCAATACGTTCGACACGTTCGATGCCCCTATCCTGTATGCGAAGTCGGTCGACGGTCTGGCCTTTCGGAACAATGTGATTCGGACGAACCGGGAATATCCTCCGTTCCATTTCAATCGGAACCGTTTCCGGCTGGAACGGGTGACGAACGTGTCGATTGCGGAGTGACAGACCGGTAAGAAACAGACCGGTTTGACCGATGGGACCTGTTTGTCGTCAAGCTGAAGGCTGGCTGAAACGTAAAGCTCAATCTGCAGGCCAAGGACGGTCTACTGGTGAACAAGCGGATGGAAGTCAGAAAGTTTTGAAAAAGAAAGGGATATTCTTGTTTCGTGAGCAAGTAATGTCTACCTTTGCGACATATTTAATAGAAGAGGCGCGTGGCGGTTCGAAACCATGGGCCGGACGCGCCCCTTCTTTCTGTGAAAAGAATCATTTTATTCTTTAACTTTTAAATATAAACCGTTTATGAAAAAAATTGGAACATTATTGTTAGCCATGTCATTGGCTTTGGGTGCATGCTCCACACAATCGACCTCGACCGTTCAGACGAACGACAAGGGTACGCAGTGGGAGTGGAAACAAGGAACCATTGTAGTGAAAACACCTGAACGTCCGGCCGGACAACAGAGCGTGCTGGGACTGACCCTCCCGAAGATGGACGTTGTACGTGTGGGCTTTGTAGGCCTGGGCATGCGTGGTCCGGGTGCTGTAGAGCGCTTCACTTATATCCCCGGTACTCAGATTGTAGCTCTTTGCGACTATGAGAAGGAACGTGCCGAGCGCTGCCAGCAGCTGCTGAAGAAGGCTTCCCTGCCGAAAGCTGCCATCTATTCGGGCGCCAAGGGCTATGAAGAGCTCTGCAAGCGCGATGACATTGACTTGGTTTATATCGCTGCCGACTGGTTGCATCACTTCCCCATCGCCAAGTGTGCTTTGGAGAACGGCAAGAACGTGGCTATCGAAGTACCTTCGGCCATGAACCTGAAGGAATGCTGGGAGCTGATCAACCTGAGCGAGAAAAACCGCAAGCATTGCATGATTCTGGAGAACTGCTGCTACGACTGGTTTGAAATGAATACGTTGAACATGGCTCAGAACGGCGTGTTCGGCGAAATCATCCGTGCACAGGGTGCCTATATCCACAACTTGAACGAATTCTGGGATTACTATTGGAAGAACGGCGAGAACGACAAGCTGGGCTGGCGTCTGGACTACAACATGCGTCATCGCGGCGACGTATACGCCACTCACGGCCTTGGCCCTGTGGCACAGGCACTCAACATCCATCGTGGCGACCGCATGACGACGCTGGTAGCTATGGATACCAAGTCGGTGATCGGCAAGGCTCTCGTGGAGGAAAGAACAGACTCTGTCTGCAACAACTTCCGCAACGGTGACCACACCACTACGCTGATTCGCACTGCCAATGGCAAGGTGATTGAAATCCAGCACGACGTTATGACTCCCCAGCCCTATAACCGTCTGTATCAGCTGACCGGTACCAAGGGATTCGCCAACAAATATCCGGTAGAAGGCTATGCCCTCGACGCCGCACAGATGAGCGCTTCGGGTGTACAGCCCAAGGTAGACGACCTGAGTGCACACGGATTCATGTCTGATGCCGACATGAAGGCACTGGTTGAAAAATACCAGCACCCCATCCTGAAGAAATATGGTGAGATGGCCAAGGAAGTGGGCGGTCACGGTGGTATGGACTTCATCATGGACAGCCGTCTGGTATACTGCCTGCAGAACGGTCTGCCGCTGGATATGGATGTATACGACCTGGCCGAGTGGTGCTGCCTGGCCGAGCTGGGTGAGCTGTCTATGGACAACGGTTGCGCTCCGGTCGAATTCCCCGACTTTACCCGTGGCGAATGGAACGTTGTGAAGGGTTACAAGCATGCCTATGCAAGCCCCGAGGACGAAAAAGCCAGCATGGAGAAAGCACAGGCCTTCACCGCCAAGCTGAAAGAGCAGGGCGCCAAGGAATGGGCTCAGGAAGCTGACAAGAAATAAGTAAACTTGATATAAAGAAGAAGGTGTGTCGGAAGGGAATTTCCCCTGTGGCACACCTTCTTTTTTTTGCAGGAAGTCGGACAATGTCCGGCTTTTTCTTTATATTTGCCTTGTAAACCCTACAAAAAGTCTGATATGAAGAAAACATGGCTATTGACCTGCTGTCTGTTGCTGGGCATGAAGATGCAGGCGCAGGAACCTCTGATCGAGCCGGAAGAAGGCCGTACCTTGCTCGAACGCTTCACCAAGGGAGGCAAGTCCATCACGTCGAGTAGCATGAACCTGCAGTTCTATACCTCGGCGGCCGCCAATTTTGTGGACGGGTCGCTCGACGAGGCTGCGTTCAAGATCAACGGAGTGCGCTTGGAGTTGCTGGGCGATTTTGGCAAGAACTTTTCCTATCATTTCCGCCAGTCCTTCAACAAGTACAGCAATCCACGCGTGCTGGACAACCTGTCCTCGTCGGTAGAGTGCGCGTCCGTCGGGTGGCACGTGAAGCCCCGCTTTGCGCTGACGGTGGGCAAGCAGGCCATCCAGCTGGGCGGTTATGAATATTGGGTGAATGCCATTCGGGTGCGTGAGTTTAGCGACTTCAACAATTATATCGACTGCTATCAGGCGGGCGTGAACGGGTCTGTCATCTTGTCGCCCACGCAGCAGATTAATGTGCAGATGGTGAACAATTCGGCCGGGCGGGGCGATGAAGCCTTTCTGTACGGGCGGCCCGAGGGGGTGGAGAAGGTGAAGGTACCTGTGCTTTCGACCCTCAACTGGGACGGCTATTTCTGCAACAAGGCCTTGAACCTGCGTTACTCCCTCTCGTGGGGCGAGCTGGCCCGCAAACGTGACATCCTGTATGTAACAGCGGGTAATGTCTGGGAAAAGGGGCCTGTGGTGGCCTACGTCGACCTGATGTACTCGCGCGAGGGCATCGACACGAAGGGACTGGTCAGCGAGCTGTCGGCCTCCCTACCCGAGGGTGGGGTGACGGCCCAGCACGTACAATACTTCACCACCATCGTCAACCTGGACTATCGGGTACACAAGCATTGGAATGTCTATGCCAAAGGTGCCTACGAACTGGGCGGTGTGTATCGTGCGAACGGTCCGTACGAGGAAGGCCTCTACCGCCGGACGTGGAATGCCCAGCTTTGCGCAGAGTACTTCCCGATGGACAACAGCGAGCTGAAGATTTACCTGCACCTGCTCTACAAGCAGCATGGTCTGACGGCTCGTGCCAAGGCATTGGGGGCCGATGACTATTCCTCGCAGCGCATCTCGTTGGGACTGGTCTATACCATCCCCGTCTTCTAAGGCTTGCGCACCTGTCCGTTGCCTTCAATGATCCACTTGTAGGTGGTGATTTCCTCCAGTGCCATGGGACCTCTGGCATGCAGCTTCTGCGTGCTGATGCCTATCTCTGCACCCATGCCGAACTGGCCTCCGTCGGTGAACGAGGTCGGCGCGTTGACATAGACGCAGGCGGCGTCCACGTCGCGGCAGAAGCGGGTGGCGGTAGCGGCGTTTTCTGTCACGATGCACTCGCTGTGGCGGGAACTGTATCGGCGGATGTGGGCCAGGGCTTCGTCCAGGCCGTCTACGGTCTTGATGGCCATCTTGTAATCCAGAAATTCGCGGCCGAAGTCTTCTTCCGTGGCCGGGAGGAGCCATTCGTCGGGGTAATGTCCCTTCAGGGCGGCGTAGGCTGGTTCGTCGGCATAGAGGATGACGTTCTTCTGGGCCAGCGGCGCGCAGAGTTGGGGCAGGTCGGCCAGGCGTTGGCGGTCTGTCAGCAGGCAGTCCAGCGCGTTGCACACGCTGACGCGGCGGGTCTTGGCATTGAAGACGATGGCAGTGCCTTTGGTCAGGTCGCCATCGCGGTCGAAGTAGGTGTGGCAGATGCCTGCGCCCGTCTCGATGACCGGCACGGTTGCCTCGCGGCGGACAAAGTCTATCAACTTGCTGCCTCCGCGGGGAATGATGAGGTCCACGTACTTTTCGGCATGGAGCAGTTCAGCGGCAGCCTCATGGCTGGCGGGCAGCAGCTCGACGCAACGGGTGTCGATGCCCTGCTGGGCCAGTACGCGGTGTATGGTACGCACTAGGGCGCGATTGGACTGGTCGGCATCGCTCCCGCCCTTCAGCAGGCAGGCGTTGCCACTCTTCAGGCAGAGGGCGAAGACGTCGAGCGTCACGTTGGGGCGTGCCTCGTAGATGATGCCGATGACGCCGAAGGGGATGCTCCTCTTCTGCAGGTGCAGGCCGTTGGGCAGTGTCGACTCCTTGAGGATACGTCCCAGCGGTGAGGGTAGGGTGGCCACGTGGCGGATGCCGTCGGCGATGTCCTTCAGGCGGGCTTCGGTCAGTTTCAGTCGATCATATTTGGGGTCGGAGGGGCTCATGCGGGCCAGGTCCTTGCAGTTCTCTTCCAGCAGGTAGGGCATGTCGGCCTCCACGGCATTGGCCACGGCGCGCAGGGCGCGGTTGATGTCTTCGTCGTTCAGGGCCAGCAGGTGGAGGCTGGCAGTACGGACGGCGGCGAAGGTGTCTTCCAGCGAGTGAGGTGCCGGTGGGGCGGCTGCTCCTTGGGCGGGCTGGTGCGATGGGAGGAAGTGGGTGCAGGGCGTCTCTTCGGGCCGTTCCATCAGGTCGGTCAGGATGTCGTTGCGCTTGCCGTTGGCGATGTACACGTCGATGCCCTGTGCCGCTATCTGGCGGGCGATGCGGGCTTTGGTGTGCATGCCGCCCCGTCCCAGGCTCGACTTGCCGCTCTGGATGTAGTCGTCCAGCCGGTCGTCGGGGCTGATTTCGCGCAGGATGTGCGACGTCGGGTCGGTGGGCGCTCCGTTGTAGATGCCATCGATGTTGCTCAGGATGATGAGCGCCTGTACCTCCATCATCGTGGCTATCTGGCCGGACAGTTCGTCGTTGTCGGTGAACATCAGTTCGCTGAGCGAGATGGTGTCGTTCTCGTTGACGATGGGGATGACTCCGTTCTCCAGCATCACCCTCATGCAGTTCTGCTGCGTCAGGTAGTGGCTGCGCGAGGCGAAGTTTTCCTTGACCGTGAGCACCTGCCCCACAGGGATGCCATGCTCGCGGAAGAGCTCGAAGTAGCGGTTGATGAGCTTGGCCTGTCCCACGGCGGAGAACAGCTGTCGCTGGTCGACATCGTTCAGCGAGCAGGCCGGGCTGATTTCGCTCTTGCCCGAAGCGACGGCTCCCGAGGAGACGAGGATGATTTCGATGCCCGTCTTGTGGAGGGCGGCTATCTGGTCGGCGAGGGCAGACATGCGGGTGATGTCCAGCGTCCCGTCGGTGCGTGTCAGTACGTTGCTGCCTACTTTGACAGCAATCCGAGTGAAAGGTTGTTTCATATTTGTGGTAGTTGGTAGGGAGAATAGTTGTTAGGGGTTGGCTTCCCTGTCGCGTGCGCGCATCACCTCCATGGCGGGTTCGTAGTCGGCTTCGTTCACCAGTACGGTGACGTCGATGGCCGTTTCGGGCAGGGCCACGTTGACGGCCATGTCGTCCTTGGTGACCGCTTTCACGCCGTTGGCCTCCAGCAGGCCCTTGACCAACTCGGCTTCCCACAGGGAACCTTTGAATACTTCCACGAGTTTGCTTTTGTCTTCAGCTTTCATGACTTTTCCGATTTAAAAGGTTTGGTCCCACAAAAGTAACAAATTCCTTTCTCAAAAGCGCGTGAAGTGACGATTATTTATGCGAAAAGATACATTTGCTTCCTGTTTTCTTCTGTTGTGTCGTCGGAAGGCAGCAGGTTGTAGTGCACCCTGTCATTCGTTCAGGTCGAGGCGGCTGACGCGGATGGTTTCGTTGAGGAAGGCCGAGGCCGAATCGGCAAACTTCTCTTCGGACTCGGTGGTGTAGTAGGTGCACCTTCCGCCACGGGTGCAGCGGGCATCCATGTCGGGGTGGCGGCGGAGGTAGTCCTTCAGGCTCTCGGCCACCAGCTCGCCTTGCGATACGATGGTGATGCCTTCGGGCATGTAGCGCCTGATTTTGGGCAGGAGCAGGGGATAGTGGGTACAGCCCAGGATGACGGTATCTATCCGCTCGTCCTGCGCCAGCAGGGCGTCGATGTATTTCTGCACGAAGTAGTCGGCTCCGTCGCTCTGCGACTCGCCATACTCCACGAGCGGCACCCACATGGGGCAGGCCTGCCCGCTGACGCGGATGTCGGGGAAGAGCTTGCGGACCTCCATCACGTAAGATTCGGACTTGATGGTGCCGGCTGTGCCCAGCACGCCGATGTGGCGCGTGTGGGTCAGGTTGCCGATGCACTCCACCGTAGGGCGGATGACGCCCAGCACGCGGCGGTCGGGGTCGATCGTAGGCAGGTTGTTGATCTGGATGCTGCGCAGGGCTTTGGCCGAAGCGGTGTTGCAGGCCAGTATCACCAGGTGGCAGCCCAGTTCGAACAGACGGCGGACGGCCTGGAGGGTGAACTCGTAGACGATGTCGAAGGAGCGGGTGCCGTAGGGGGCGCGGGCATTGTCGCCCAGGTAGATGAAGTCGTACTGGGGAAGGGCCTCTCTGATTTTGCTCAGGATGGTGAGGCCTCCGTAGCCGGAGTCGAACACGCCGATGGGGCCTGGCTGAGTGGGGAGTGTCTGTTTCATGCGTGAAATGAAGAGGGGGAAGGTGCCTGTCCGGCCGCCTCCCCCCTGCTGGTTAAAAAGTACGGTTATGTGGGTTTACTTGATGCCCAGTTGAGTCTTTACCTTGGCGGTGAGGTCGATGCTTTCGCTACCGATGTAAGCGACCGGCGTACGGGCGATGTCGAAGATGTAGACTACACCTTCAGCCTTGCCTACAGCCTGTACAGCTTCGTCCAGCTTCTTGTAGATGGGTACCATAGCATCCTGCTGAGCCTTTTCCATGGCCTGGTAGGCTTCCTGCTGGAACTGCTGCTGGCGCTGTGCCATGTCCTGCACTTCCTTCTGGCGTCTTTCGAGGATGTTCTTGGGCAGAGAGTCCTGCTGCTGGAGCAGTTCCTGGTATTTTCTGTTGAACTCTTCTTCGGAGCGTTGCATTTCTTCACGATATTGTTTTGAAAGGGCGTCCAGGTCGGTCTGGGCTTTGGTGAATTCAGGCATCACGGTAATGATTTCCTGTGAGTTCATGTGGCCGAACTTGGATTGTGCCATCATTCCCAGCGGAAGGATGAACATAACTACAATGAGTGCGATTTTCTTAAGCATAATGTTTATTTTTAAATGATTTGTTTATTCTTGTTCTACTTCTCTCGTTCGCAAATGTATTGATTTTAATTGGAATATCCTAACCTTGCCAGCACTTCGTTGCTGATATCGATGCTGGGCGAGGCAAAAATGATGCTGGTGGCCGATGCGCGGTCGGTTACGACGGCATATCCTTTCTGTGTGGCAATCTCCTTGACGGCGTTGTATATCTGGTCCTGGATGGGGCCGATGAGCGCTTCGCGTTTCTTGTAAAGCTCGCCTTCGGGGCCGAAGTACTGGCGGCGGAGTTCGGCCAGTGCCTTTTCCTTCTCCACAATTTCGTTTTCCTTCTGCGTGCGCTGGGCGTCGCTCAGGTTCTTGGCCGTGGCCTGGTAGTTCTCATACAGGCTCTTGGCTTCCTCGCCGGCCTTCTCGATTTCGGCCTGCCACTGCTTGCTGGCCTGCTCCAGTTGCTGGTTGGCCTGCTCGTAGGCCGGGATATTCTTCAGGATGTATTCCATGTCGATCAGGGCGAACTTCTGTGCGTGTGCCGCCAGGCTGAATGTAGCCAGCAGCAACAAAGTCGTTAAAACATTCTTTTTCATGATTATTCGGTTTTGGTGAAACATTGTGGTTAGAATTCTTGTCCCAGAATGAAGTGGAACTGGCTTCCGCCGTAGGAGCTCGAACCGCGAACCTTGTCGAAACCATAGGCCCAGTCGATACCCATCATACCCACCATCGGGAGGAAGATGCGGACACCGACGCCGGCCGAACGCTTCAGCTCGAAGGGATTGAAGTCGCTCACTTCCTGCCAGGCGTTACCGGCCTCGACGAAGGTCAGGGCGTAGATGCTGGTACTTGTCTCGAGCATCAGCGGGTAGCGGAGCTCCAGGCCCAGGCGGGTGTAGGCGTAACCTTCGTTGCCGTAGGAAGCCAGCGAGCCGTTCTCGTATCCACGCAGGGCGATGGTCTCGGTTGCGTAGTAGGAGTAGCCGGTCATGCCGTCACCACCCACTTCGAAGGTGCCGAAGGGCGACTTCTTATACTTGTTGTAGTGGCCCAGGATACCAAACTCCACGCGGCCCATGAGCACGGGGGTGCGCTTCACGTTGTAGGGGTCCATCAACGGGATGTATACTTTCGATTTGAATTTCCACTTGTGATATTCCACCCACTTGTGCATCTTGTTGATGTCGTCCTGGCTGTTCAGGTTGTACTTGCTGTAGTCCACGCCGTCGAACGAAGAGTAGGGCGGGGTGAACTGTACGGAGAGCGAGAACTCGGAACCCTGGCGCGGATAGATGGGGTTGTCGATGGAGCTGCGCGACAAGGTCAGGTTCAGACTCAGGTCGTTGCACTTGCCGTTGGTCACGGGGAAGTATTGCCAGTCTCTCAGCACGTAGCGCTGGTAGGACAGCTCGGCGGTGAACTGGAAGAAGTCGTCGGGCCACTTCAGACGCTTACCGAACATCAAGGCCACACCATACATCTGTACCGACTTGTCGGGGTCGTAGTAGTTTTCGTAGTTGGTGTAGTTGCCATAGTTGTAGAGGCCGTAGCCGTACATGCCGCTATAGAGGCTGTTGTAGTAGCTATTGTAGTAGGCATCGTTGTAGTACTGGCTGCTGATGTCCGTCTGGCGGGAGTAGAAGGCCGATACGGAGAAGGCATTCGGGCGCTTTCCGCCGAACCACGGATCGTAGAAGGAAACGCTGTACGACTGGTAGTACTTGGCGTTGGTCTGTCCGCTGATGGTCAGCGTCTGTCCGTCGCCTTGCGGCAGGATGCCTCGGTAGTTCTCGCCCGGATGCAGGAGGTTGGCCAGCGAGAAGTTGGTGAACTTCAGGCTCAGCTTTCCGATGATACCCGTCTGTCCCCAGCCGGCGGAGAATTCCACCTGGTCGTTGGCCTTGGACACGAGCGGATAGCCGATGTCCACCGTACCGTCTTCGGGGTGCGGCTTGATGTCGGGCTGGAGCTGTTCGGGGTCGAAGTGTCCCATCTGCTGGATTTCACGGAGCGAACGCATCAGCTCTTCGCGGCTGAAAAGGTCGCCCGGGCGGGTACGGAGTTCGCGGCGCACCACGTTTTCATATACACGGTCGTTGCCGCTGATGATAATCTTGTTGATGGTAGCCTGGCGGCCTTCGTAGATACGCATTTCGAGGTCGATGGAGTCGCCCACGATGTTCACCTCCACGGGGTCGAGGCTGTAGAAGAGGTAACCGTTGTTGTAGTACAGGTTGCCGATGGCGTCGTCGTCGGTCGAGGTACGTTCTTCGAGCAGCTTCTGGTTGTAGACGTCGCCCTTCTTCATGCGGAGCAGGTAGTTCAGCTGCTCGGACGGATAGAGCGTGTTGCCCACCCACGTCACGTTGCGCAGGTAGTACTTCTGTCCTTCTTCAATCTGCAGGTAGACGTCGACCGTCTTTTCGTCGTAGGGCGTCACGCTGTCGGCCACGATCATGGCGTCGCGGTAGCCCAGCTCGTTATACTTGTCGATGATGAGCTGCTTGTCGGCCTCGTAGTTCTCCTCCACGAACTTCTTCGTGCGGAAGAGGTTGAGCAGCTTGCCCTTCTCGTTGGTCTTCTTCATCACGCGCTTCAGCTTCTTGGCCGTGAGGGCCTTGTTGCCTTCGATGGTGATCTTGTGCACCTTCACCTTCTCCTTCTTGTCGATTTCGATGTCGACGATGACCTGATTTTCGTTGTTCTTGTCGTCCTTCTGGTTGATGATGACCTCGGCGTTCTTGAATCCCTTGTCGTCGAAGTAGCGCTGTATCAGTGTCTTGGCGCGGTCTATCTGGTTAGGGGTGATCTGGTTTCCCTTGATCATGCCGATTTTGGCTTCGAGGTCTTCGCGTTCGGACTTCTTGACGCCATGGAAGCGGATTTCAGACACACGCGGGCGCATCTTGACGTGGATGGTGATCCAGGCCTTGTCGCCCTCCACCTTGTCCCACGTGATGGCGACGTCCGAGAAGAGTCCGTGGCGCCAGTAGCGCTTGCACGCCTGGCTGATTTCCTCGCCGGGGATGGAGATGACTTGTCCTTTCGAAAGTCCGGACAGGTTGATGATGACATAGTCTTCGTAATTGTCGGCACCCTCTACGCGGATGTCTGCTATTTCATACTTCTTGGGCGTGCTGGTGTAGAGGACAACGGGTTTTTCCGTGTTGTTGTCCTGCGCTGCTACCGGCAGGCAGCCGAGGATGAGGAGTGCTCCTACCAATATGGAGAAGATACGATGCTGCATTCTATTCACTATATATATTAATAATGTTACAGGTTCCTTTATTTCAACGTTGAGCGTCTGTCTGTCAGGTGGTTCAACTGATTTGTTCACTGGTCTTGCCGAAACGGCGTTCGCGTTTCTGATAGTCGCAGATGGCGCGGCACAGCTCCTCTTCCTTGAAGTCGGGCCAGTAGGTGTCGCAGAAGTATAGCTCCGAGTAGGCACATTGCCACAACAGGTAGTTGCTCAGGCGGAGTTCGCCACCCGTGCGTATCAGCAGGTCGGGGTCGGGCATGAAGCTCGTGGCGAGATGCTCGTCGATGGTATGGTCGTCTATCTGCTCGGGCGTCAGGAGTCCCGCCTGCACCTTTCGGGCTATCTGGCGGGTGGCTTCGGTCAGTTCCCAGCGCGAGGAGTAGCTCAAGGCCAGCACCAGGCACATGCCCGTGTTGGCAGAGGTATGCTCGATGCAGGCGTTGAGGCGTGTCTGCACGTTGGCAGGCAGCTTGGCCGTGTCGCCTATCACGCGGAAGCGGATGTTGTTTTTCATGAAGGTCTCTTCCTCGATGGAGTCGAAGAGCAGGCTCATGAGGGCGGCGATTTCCGTTTCGGGACGGTTCCAGTTCTCGGTAGAGAAGGTGTAGAGCGTCAGGTATCGG
Organism: Mediterranea massiliensis; assembly: GCF_900128475.1. Classification (GTDB taxonomy): domain Bacteria; phylum Bacteroidota; class Bacteroidia; order Bacteroidales; family Bacteroidaceae; genus Bacteroides; species Bacteroides massiliensis_E. The sequence continues at coordinate 898,883 of NZ_LT635839.1, forward strand.
ATGCCCAGGCGGGCCGCCTCTTCGGCGATGACATGTACCGTCTCGGCGCCGGCCTGGTGTCCGAAGCTGCGTTCCTGTCCGCGTTGCTTGGCCCATCGTCCGTTGCCGTCCATGATGATGGCCACGTGCCGCGGTATTCTGTCAAGGTCGATTTGTTCTTTATACGTCATCTTTATATCAATAAAGTCGGTGTTAGTACTTTTTCAGTTGGTTGAGGCAGCCGCGCCACACCTCGTGGCCCGCGCCTCCCCATACGATCCAGATGTAGTTGTTCTGGTCTACGGTGGCGGTATAGGATGTCCCCTTCAGGGCAAACTCTGCGGGGAACAGGAATTTCTCTTCGGGCTTCTCCCAGGCGATGCCGCCCGTGGCCGACTTGTAGAAGCTCTCCAGCTGTCCGCCGAAGATGTAGAGGGCGTCGCCGTAGTTCATGATGTAGGGACGCGACAGGGCAGGGCAATGGGTATCGGAAGTCGTGCTCAGGTCCACCCATCCCGTTCCGGTCATGGACGACCAGGGGACGGTCTGCTCGCTGCCTTCAGCCTCGCTGCCCACGAGGAAAGCCTTGTTCAGTCCGTTGGACGTCAGGCTCATGCAGGCTGTATAGGGAGCCGAGGGAAATCCTTCGGGCACCTCTTCGCCCAGCGTCCAGGCCGACAGGGTGCTGGTGGTCGTGGCGAAGTAGCTCTTGCCGTCGGCCGCATCCTTCACGATGGCGTTCAGCGTGGCGGGCGTGGCGCTTGTCTGGTTGGCGGGGAAGCTGGCCAGCAGGCTGACCACCTGTCCGCTCAGGGCTTCCCGCCGGCTCCATCCGATGCCGTCGGTCGAGGCATAGACAGCCCCGTCGTCGGTGTTGACCAGCAGGGTGTCCTGATGGTTGGTGAGGGAGGCCGTCACGGCGTTGGTCGGCAGGTCGGTCGTCAAGGCTTCCCAGCCGTATTCAGTGGGCACGGTCGAGGTGCGGTAGGCCGTCTGCAGGCCTGTATATACCAGGAGATATTTGTCCAGCGTCACTGCCTTCAGCTGGCCTGTGGCGGCGTTGAAGGAGGGGATGGCGTCCATCTTCTTCCACACCAGCGAGTCGGGGTCTTCGCGGTGTACGTTGATCACCAGGTGGTATTGCCGCTTGGTGACGCCGTCGGCGGCCAGCACGGTAAAGGTCATGCCGGGCGAAGCGTTCATGGCAGGCAGCAGGTTCTGGTAGTTGTCCGTATTGAGCAGCGTGTCGGGTGTGCCCGACATGATGATGCCGCTGGTCGTGGTGAATGTCTTGATCTGGATGCTGTCGATGATGGTGTCCGCGCTCATGGGGAGGGAGTCGCGGTTGTAGATGATGCGCTGTATCTGGTCTATTTCAAACTTGTAAGTCTTGCCATAGATGGTGTCGAGCTGGAAAGCGTGTATCGTGGCGTCGGTGCTGAATTCGTAGTTGTTGTCCGAGTTCAGGCACGAACTGACGGCGACGGACACGATGAGAAAACTTACAATGATAGATAAAAACTTCAGTCTCATTTGTTGCTAATTGGCTACTATGTTGCTTTTATGTTGTTTATTTACAAGCTGCAAAAATAGGAACATTTTTATTCTAAAATGCCTTTGTCGGGAAGTTTTATATAAAATTATAGATAATACGCTGGTTTTTGCCGATTAAAACAGGCTTTCTGCAGGTGTATCGGGGCAGGTCTCCGCCGCCAGGTAGTGGCGGTAGAAGCGGCCGAAGTGGCACTCCCGCCGGTAGGGTATCCGCGGGCTGACGACGGGCGCGCTGACGCCCTCGCCCAGCCTGACGGGAGCTTCCTCGACCATGATCTCGTCCCACAGGCCCGCGTCGATGAACGACTGGTGCAGACGGCTTCCGCCCTCCACCAGGAGCGACTGCAGCTGGCGGTCGTAGAGGTCGGCCAGTATCTCTTCCAGCGATTCGCGGGTGTAGACCAGCGTGGGCGAAGAGCCGTCGAACAGGTGCAGGTCCTGCGGCAGGCGGTGATGGCGGTCGATGGTGACGCGTACGGGTGCGGGGCCGTACCAGTGGCGCACGTTGAGGCTGGGGTTGTCCAGGCGGGCGGTGTCGGTGCCCACGAGGATGGCCGCATGCTCGGCCCTCATCTTGTGTACCAGCATGGATGTCAGGGGGCTGGAGAGCACGGTGGGGTGTCCGTCCGTCCGCAGGCGGTCGATGAAGCCGTCGGCCGACTCGGCCCACTTCAGCGTGATGTAGGGGCGCCGGCGGGTGTGGAAGGTGATGAAGCGTCGGATCAGGGCGCGGCACTCGTCCTCGAGCACGCCCACCACCACCTCGCGGCCCGCGTCGCGCAGCTTCTGGATGCCTCGACCCGCCACCTTGGCAAAGGGGTCCTGACACCCGACGACGATGCGCGGTATCTGCTTCTCCACAATCATGTCGGCGCAGGGCGGCGTCTTGCCGTAGTGGGCACAAGGCTCCAGGCTGACGTAGAGGGTGGCCTCCTTCAGCAGGGCCGGCTCGCGGACGGAGCGGACGGCGTTCACCTCGGCGTGGGCCTGTCCGCAGCGCACGTGGTAGCCTTCGCCGATGATGTGTCCGTCGTGTACGATGACCGCCCCCACCATGGGGTTGGGAGCGGTGTTGCAAAGTCCGTTTCGCGCCAGCTGGATGCATCGGCGCATGTATTTTTCGTCTTCCATATTCTTCGTTTTTGGGGGAGAATGCCTACTTTTGCACGACATTATCCCCGTTGTACAAACTTTTCAATTCAACAATATGAGCATAGTGACCATCGCTTCCATCCGTTCCCGCCTGGCGGCCTGCTACGAGGCAGGCGAGGCGGCGGCCCTGTCGCGCATCGTGTGCTGCGACCTGCTGGGGCAGTCGTCGGCCGACTATTACCTGGGCAAAGATATAGCTTTATCTTCAAAAAACGAACAGGAACTGGACGACATTCTGACGCGGCTCTGCAATTTTGAGCCCCTGCAGTACATCGAGGGGCGGGCGCGCTTTCTGGGCAGGGACTTCTGCGTGACCCCTGCGGTGCTGATCCCCCGCCCCGAGACGGAAGAGCTGGTCGAGCGGATG
>NZ_LT635839.1:902125-922960 GCF_900128475.1 Mediterranea massiliensis
GACGTCATCGTCAGCAACCCGCCCTACGTCACCGACTCCGAGCGGCGCGACATGGAGCCCAACGTCCTCCGCTGGGAACCCTCGCTGGCCCTCTTCGTGCCCGACGACGACCCCCTGCGCTTCTACCGCCGCATCGCCTCGCTGGGACGGCAGCTGCTGGCCGGCGGCGGACGGCTCTATTTTGAGATCAACCGCGCCTATGGCCCCCAGACGGCAGACATGCTCCAGTCCCTGGGCTACACCCACGTCCGTGTGGAAAAAGACCTTTCGCAGAACCCCCGTTTCGTTATCGCAGAAAAATCATGAAAGCAGCCATCAGTGAACAAGAAGCCCTGAGCCGCCTGGCGGCCTGGTGTTCGTCGGCCGAGCATTGCCGGGCCGAAGTTGGCGAGAAAGCTCTCCGCTGGGGGCTGTCCGCCGAGGCGGCCGCCCGCATCGTGGCCCGTCTGGAAGAAGAGCGTTTCGTCGACGACGAGCGCTACTGCCGCGCCTTCATCCGCGACAAGTCTCTTTTTGCCGGGTGGGGCAAGGTCAAGATCGGCCAGGCCCTGCGCCTCAAGCGCATCCCCGAGTCGGTCTACGCCCCCCTGCTCGACGAGGTGGTCGACGCCGACGCCTACCTCTCGTCCCTGCGTGCCCTGCTTGCCTCGAAGCGGAAGACCCTCCGCGCGCGCAACGACTACGAAGCCCGCGCCAAGCTCGTCCGCTTCGCCCTGGGGCGCGGCTTTTCGATGGACGACATCGGTCGCTGCATCGACCTCTCCGATGAAAATGAATGAGGCGTGAAAAAAAATATCGAGCATTCTTTTTCTATTTTCATTCTGTTTCCGTACTTTTGTACCATATTTGATTATAAACAATAATCCGCTATGAGAAATTTAGAAAAGTTGTTCGCAGAGAAGTTATTGAAAATTAAAGCAGTAAAGATTCAACCGGCCAATCCCTTCACCTGGGCTTCGGGCTGGAAATCGCCTTTCTATTGTGATAACCGCAAGACGCTTTCTTATCCTTCTCTCCGCAATTTTGTAAAGATTGAAATAACACGACTGATTCTCGAACGTTTCGGGCAGGTCGACGCCATTGCCGGTGTAGCCACGGGAGCCATCCCTCAGGGCGCGCTGGTGGCCGACGCGCTGAACCTGCCGTTTGTATATGTCCGCTCCACCCCGAAAGACCACGGTCTGGAGAACCTCATCGAAGGCGAGCTCCGTCCGGGCATGAAGGTAGTGGTGGTCGAGGACCTCATTTCGACGGGCGGCAGCAGCCTGAAGGCCGTTGAAGCCATCCGCCGCGACGGTTGCGAGGTGATCGGCATGGTAGCCTCCTACACCTACGGCTTCCCCATTGCCGAGAAAGCCTTCAAGGACGCCAAGGTGCCCCTGGTGACGCTCACCAACTACGAAGCCGTTCTCGACGTGGCCGTGCGTACGGGTTATATCGAAGAGCAGGACATCCCCACGCTCGACGAATGGAGAAAAGACCCTGCACACTGGGACGCCGCCGGAAAGTAAGAATCTTGATTTGTAAATCCATAGTAAGAAAAGAACTGTTCGGACAGCTCCTGCCCGGGTAGTTCTTTTTTGCCTTAAAAATGAACTGAGTAGATTATGACGAAATTTGAGAGTGGAGTGAAGGTGATTCCCGCCTCCCAAAGCGCCGTTTACGGCAAATTGTCCGATTTGAGCAATCTGGAGAAAATCAAGGACCGCCTGCCCGAAGACAAGGTGAAGAACCTGTCGTTCACGGCAGACAGCCTCAGTGTCGAAGTGCCTCCCGTGGGGACCATCACCCTGGAGATCGTGGAGCGCGAGCCCGAGAAGTGCATCAAGTTCGGCACCACCACCTCGCCGCTGCCCTTCAATCTGTGGATACAGATCGTGCCCACGGGCGAGGCCGAGTGCAAGATGAAGCTCACCATCGGCATGGAGCTCAACCCCTTCATGAAGGCGATGGTGCAGAAGCCCCTGCAGGAAGGACTGGAAAAGATGGCCGACATGCTGGCCCTGATACAATATGAATAACGATTGAAAACAATTTGTGTGGAGGAAATAGTGACATGGCACAGAAACTTTGGGAAAAATCAGTACAAGTAAACAAGGATATCGAGCGCTTCACCGTGGGGCGCGACCGCGAAATGGACCTCTACTTGGCCAAGCACGACGTGCTGGGCTCCATGGCCCACATCACCATGCTCCAGAGCATCGGCCTGCTCACCGCCGCCGAGCTGGAGCAGCTCCTGGCCGAGCTGAAGCAGATCTACGCCCTGGCCGAACGGGGCGAGTTCGTCATTGAAGACGGCGTCGAGGACGTCCATTCGCAGGTAGAGCTCATGCTCACCCGCAAGCTGGGCGACGTGGGCAAGAAGATACACAGCGGCCGCTCGCGCAACGACCAGGTGCTGCTCGACCTCAAGCTCTTCACCCGCGAGCAGATCAAGGACATCGCCCTAGCCGTCGAGCAGCTCTTCGACGTGCTCATCCGCCAGAGCGAGCGCTACAAGGACGTCCTCATGCCCGGCTACACCCATCTGCAGATCGCCATGCCCTCGTCCTTCGGCCTGTGGTTCGGCGCCTATGCCGAGAGCCTCGTGGACGACATGATGTTCCTGCAGGCCGCCTTCCGCATGTGCAACCGCAATCCCCTCGGCTCCGCCGCCGGCTACGGCTCGTCCTTCCCCCTCGACCGCTCGATGACCACCCGCCTGCTGGGCTTCGACTCCATGAACTACAACGTCGTCTACGCCCAGATGGGCCGCGGCAAGATGGAGCGCAACGTCGCCTTCGCCCTGGCCACCATCGCCGGCACCCTCTCCAAGCTGGCCTTCGACGCCTGCCTGTTCAACAGCCAGAACTTCGGCTTCATCAAGCTGCCCGACGAGTGTACCACCGGCTCCAGCATCATGCCCCACAAGAAGAACCCCGACGTCTTCGAGCTGACCCGCGCCAAGTGCAACAAGATCCAGTCGCTGCCCCAGCAGATCATGATGATTGCCAACAACCTGCCCTCGGGCTACTTCCGCGACCTGCAGATCATCAAGGAAGTCTTCCTGCCCGCCTTCCAGGAGCTGAAAGACTGCCTGCAGATGACCACCTACATCATGAACGCGGTCAAGGTGAACGAACACATCCTCGACGACGACCGCTATTCGCTCATCTTCAGCGTCGAGGAAGTCAACCGCCTGGCCCGCGAAGGCATGCCCTTCCGCGACGCCTACAAGAAGGTGGGTCTCGACATCGAGGCCGGCCGCTTCACCCCCTGCAAGGAAGTGCACCACACCCATGAAGGCAGCATCGGCAACCTGTGCAACGACCGCATCGCCCAGCTGATGCGCCAGGTAGTAGAGGGTTTCAACTTCTCCACGATGGAGCAGGCCGAGAAAGCCCTGCTGGGTCGTTGAGTTAGTCGTGGTAAAAAAAATGTGTCTGAAAAGTTTGGCCGTCCAGCGGAAACTGCTTATCTTTGCACCCGTCCTTTTTCGGACACAGTTTGCGGAAATAGCTCAGTTGGTAGAGCACAACCTTGCCAAGGTTGGGGTCGCGAGTTCGAGTCTCGTTTTCCGCTCCAAAGGATGCTCGAATGGTGGAATCGGTAGACACGAGGGACTTAAAATCCCTTGGCCATTGCGGCTGTGCGGGTTCAAGTCCCGCTTCGAGTACAAAGAATATCCTGTAAGTCTTTGACTTACAGGATATTTTATTTTTATGGGTAGCCAAAGGGTAGCCAAAAACAACACTACCCATACTTTTAAGGCTGTTTTAGATGAGGCTATACCAACAAAGAAAAACGGGCAAACCTTTTGGTTTCCCCGTTGTATTCCCGTTCATTGCTTTAAACTTAGTATGTCACCACAAAAAGCTTTTTTTATAAATCTATCCAAAAAATCCAAATTTTGCAATTTATGTAAAGCGGGGCGGGGTGAGGTTTATCATCATCCCGCTACAAAAAATAATCCCCCTACCCTTATTATATGTTGACACACATGTAGCCTCAGCTCAAATCTTGTTCAACAGCTTTTGTGCATTTTAATAATATCCTCTCTAAAATTTTTGTCAATGAGTATGTTGCATTACTTTCCATCTTAATATAATTCATTTTTGTCTTTCTTATACATTTCACATTGCCTTTGTAAATGCTCAACCTTTTGTCTATACTTATTAGCTTCTTCCATCCAAAACAAACATGATTGATCAATTGCCTCTTTTTCTTCTTTTAGCTGTCTGATCTGCTTCTTTAGTTTGTACACCCATTTAGAATAAATCTCTCTGTTCTCCATAATTCTAATACATTTAAAGACAATGCCCTTTGTTTAGGTGTCCTCGGCTGTATTAGTTGCCGCGTGGGCGTTTCCGCTTCCACCACCATACAAAGGGCAAAATATCTTCATCCAACCGTTTGTTACGGCTGCTAATACATTTAGGTATTGCAAAGTTAATAAATTCTTTCTGATTTGTTATATTGTGCAGATCATATACTGACATCGTTGAGGCATTCCTATGTGAAACCTGCATCTCTCTATCTTCCAGACTTAGCCTACAATTACATCCATCTTCATCGTGTGCAATTCTATATAAAAATTCTGTCACCAAATCAGTAACCTTGATATTGGGTTACTGATTTGGTAACAGAAAACAGCTTAATATAGAGTGTTTACCGTGTGCTATCGGTAAAATTTCACTGCCTCGCTTACTTTCTTATCAAGTTCCTGTATTGCATCATTTGGAATGATTAAACCATCTTTTATTTTACAGGCTTCATTTATTGCTTCTCTTAAGTCAAAGGCTTGCTTTTTGGTTAACTCACCCCGTTTTTGAGCTTCTTTTATTTGCTCTATCATCTGGATTTGCCCGCCTGCTTTTTCAATCAAAGAAAGCACTCCCATTTTGTAAAGTTGTTGTTTGCTTTTCATCGCTTGAAAGTTTAGTGATACATCGTTTATTTTCTGGATATCCTTGTATTTGTCTTTCCACCTGTTTAATATGTCAATATAAAAAGCCTCATCATAAAGCATTGCCCCCGTTACTTCACCGACTTTCAACTGTGAGGCTATTCTATTGGTGTACCTTTGTTCATACCTTAGTACATTCCTGCCCTCATACAGTTCTGGTATCGGTTCTCTGTTGTTTTTTTGCTCCCTGTTTTTGTCATAAAAGCACAACCGCCCGCCTGTCTGATTGTAATATACACCGTTAGGCTCTTGCAATCTGGTTGCATACTTCAACATTCCCAAATGATTAAAATAAACTTCTGGCGGGTGTCTTGTAATAAAGTTCTGAGCTATATCCAAACGGGTAACGGTGGCTTTACTCATTGGAACATGCAAAGTTTCTGATAGGCTTTCTATTGCCCTTTGAGTGTCGTCCCGTCCCATCGTCTGGAAATTATCGCCCAAATACCACTTACACAAACTGCCGTCTTTTATTTTTATTTGATATCTGTTGAGGCTTATTTTAAGCCCCTTAAGGCTTCCCGTTATCACTATATCACCGTTGTAGTTATGTTCTCCTACATTCTCCAGATAGCAAGGCGTTTCAGCAAGAAAATCCACACCGCCTGCCTCGCTCTTGAGTAATCTAAAATTTACAGTATCATACATAACGGCTGCTGGCTTGATTACATAATGCAGTTTGGTATAGAGTAATCACGATTTTTATAGCTCGGTTACTGTTTTAGTAACCTGCTTTCTTAAATGGTTCATTTCATCATCAAATCCATCATCTGCAAGAATGTTATAAAGTTGGTTTCTGTTGTTTCTTTGTCCACGTGCCACAAATAATTCTATAACCGCCCCTGCCTGTATTTCTCCGTTTATAAACTCTGTGTTTTTGTGAACAAATAAAAAAGCGTCTGTTGTTCCTTTCATATCTCCATACCAATATGGCAAATTCAGATCTGGATTATACACGCTGCTTATGTGTATTGTCCTTGATAATACTAAGTCTGCCTTTCTTTCCTTTCCTGCCTTGGTGTGGGTATTATCACCGATATACAGAAACAAATCACCCCTTTTATTTCTCAATGCTTCTAATGGATCATAACTACTTGTTGAGGCTGTGCAATCTATTCTCAATTTACTTTTTTGATTGGGTAGTTTTTCAAATCGATAGTAGTCTGTGAGTATCATAACCTACCTCCTTTCTTCATGCAAAAAGCCTGTGCTTGTTGCTCTATTTCTGTGTTGGTTGCTACTCGGTTGCTTTGCAACCATTGTTCTAACTCCTGACGGTTGAAATAGCACATTTTCCCCATCGGCTTAAAGTGTGGTATCTGCTGCCTCATTGTCAGTTTGTAGAGGTAGCTTTTGGATACTCCCATATACTTTGCTGCCTCATCGCTCGTTAGCACTTCTTTAGTGCAAAAGATTGTGTTTGCCGTTACAAGGTCGGCTATCTGTTTTAATTCCTCTGTCATATTTCCATTATTAGAGGTCTGGGCTTCTGGGTAGAGGTGCAAGGCTCACCCGTCTTTGCCCGTTGTAATCTTTTAGAATAGTCTTGCACTCGCTATCCATCTGACTACAAGGGCAAAGGTAGAGGGTAAAGGAAACAAAAAGCCCCTATATGGTACCCACATAAGGCACATATAGGGGTGTAATGCTTGTAATTATCGGCTACTCAAATAATTCATCTACTTTTTTATAACCATCGGGTAAAGTTCCTGTTTTTTGGTAGTCATTTTTTGCTCCAGATAGCCCTTTTATATTAAACAGGGTTTCAAAAGGCTTCCAACTTGTTTTTGCTTTGCCGTCATACTCGCCTTTATCTAAATTTAAATATTCACTTGCTTTGTCGGCAAAGTAAGCTAACAATGATTTTGTTTTAAGCCATTTGTAGTTGTTATCACATAACTTGTTTTGTATAGCACTTTGTAGTAATGCTTTGGCTCGTTCTGTATCTAATTCACTTGGTAATGTGATGTTACCGCTTTTAAGTTCTTTATTGCAATATTCCTTAAAAAATGTCTTTACAAACCTTATATTATTGACAAGGGGAGTAATAGCCATAAAATATTTTAATCTATTATCACTTGTAAAATCTGATTTGTTACAGTGCAATAGTGCTTTTACATCATCCTCTAATTCAACTATTTTTAAAGCTCCTATATCATCGTTTGTATCTACAATATAGTTACATGCTTGCTTTATAGAAGTGATTATATTTCCTATCTCTGTTATTAAAGCCATTTGAAATTTTTCATCTTTCAAAATGGCGTTGCTGTATAAATCTGGCATATAATCATTGTCTAAAAACAATCTATGCTCCCTTAATAGTAATCCTGCCTTTCTTATAATTTCAAACATTTCACTTTTCCCCATAGCGTTAAATGTTGAGTTTTGGCAAACTGTTTATTGCAGCCTCTTTAAGACTATCAACCGCCCGTGTGTATTTCTCTGTATGCTGTATGCTACTGTGTCCTAACAGGCTTGCTACGGTCTTTATGTTAGCCCCATTATTAAGGATATTCACGGCAAATGAATGTCGCCCACAATGCCACGTTATGTGTTTGGTTATTCCAGCCTTTGCCGTCCAATGTCTTAGGGCTTTAAGGCACATTTCTTGGCTTGGTAGCTTGAATATCTTTTCACCTGGGTTATCTGTTGAGACTGTACCAATCAATGCCAATAAGCCATCATTTAAGGGTATATTCACATAGCTTTTGCTACTGTGTCCCTGTGTTTTCTTCTGGTTGAATGTTAGTACCCTGTTTGAATAGTCCACGTTGGTAAAGGTCAAATCTTTAATATCACAAAATCTTATGCCTGTGTACAAGGTAAAGATAAAAGCCCGCCTTGTTTCTGGGTTCTGCCCTTTGTAGGTTGTGGCTATAAGCTGTTGCATTTCTTCTATTGAAAGTATATCTTTCTTTAGTGCTTCCTCATCAGCCTTGCAAACTATATCCTCACAGGGATTTTTCCTTAGAATGTCTTTCTTTACAGCCGCTTTGACTATCTTTTTCCATCGCTTCCAATGTGTCAAAGCTCCCTCGCCTTTGCTAATGCTTTGCAGATATTCTACAAAGTGTTCCATCATGTCGGGGGTTATCTTTTCTGGGGAAATGTTGTTTTTGTATAGTGGATATTCTAAAGCAATGAAATCAGTAAACCGTTTCTGAGCGGCTTTAATCATACGTTTGTCTCCTTTGGTGTATTCATCATAGTAGGCTTGTATGAAATCAAAGAAATTCACCTCCTTTGCCTTTAGTCTGTAACCCAATGTGCCGTCCTTCAGTTCCTGTTCTCGTTCATGTCTTATCTCCTTTGCAAGTTGTAGCGTTTCTTTGTTCTGCTGTCTTTCAAGTGGAGTTCTGGGGGCTTGCCATAGATACAGCTTCAAAGCCTCCCTTTTACGCTCTTTTCTCGCTACTTCTTTATCCTTAGCCTCATCATAGACCATTCTGTAACCCAAATAGTAGTCTAAAAAAAGGCTTTCCCTGCCATCTGATAAAATCTTTGCCCCTAATTTGGGATTATCTGTATCATCTGTGCTAATGATATAGGTATTATCAGATCTTATTTCTTTCTTTGCTGCCATAACTTATTTGCTCTTTATTTCCTTTGATTGCAAATATAGTTATTTATTTTATTCTGGGTAGCCAAAGGGTAGCCAAAAACGGCAAAATATATATCTTTTTATGAAATCAAGTGAAAATATAATTCTCTAAATATTATTGTAAATCAGCTATTTATATTCACTTGTTATTCTTTTGTTTTCCCTTAAAATAAGGGTACTGTACCCGCTTCGAGTACACAGCTTTTGTGTAGAGACGCCTCTTGATTGCAAGAATCGGGAGGCGTTCTTTTTTTGCGTGGGGCTGCGATGCCCATTCCGTTCGTCTTTTCATTTTTAGTTAACTGTAATTGTCATCTGTCATGGCGCGGAGCTCTTCCTGTCTTTCTCTGCCGAACTATCCGTTTTTTTCGGATAGTTGCTTCTTTTTTGCCAATTATTAGAAGAAGCAATTAAGAACCAATATGTGTTTCCAATGCACCTATATGTGTTTTCCCAAACTTTATAGGGTAAGAATTTATGGGAAAAATTATGGACTATCACATTTTTCTTTACCTTTGTGAAACATAACTATTCAGGTGAAAATCTTACAATTTTAAAGCATGGCCAAGAAAACGAAATCTTTTTCCCATATCGAGGCGCAGGATGCGCTGGAGAAGCTGAACGAATCCCATCCCTCGGGCGAAGAACTGGTGTACCACTTGTTGAGCATCTTTTGCGGGTATGGTGAGGGCAATATACGCCGCATTCGCGAAGGAGTGGGCAACAAGGCAAAAGACGGACGCACCATCCTGATACCCAACCTCATTGCCTATCGTCCTAAAGGACTGTTCGACTTTCACGACGAAATCAAGGATATGCAGACAGATGCACGCATCGTCAAGCAGACGCCCCGCCTCTATGTAGTGAGCGATGGAAAAACGATTGTCGCTGCCGACCCCAAGGAACAGGACATCTATGAGAATGAAGTAGCCCTGATGTGGAAAGACTTCGAATTTTTCTATCCCTTGGCCGGCATCGAGAAGATACGCAATGTCGAAGAGGCGGAAGCCGATGTGAAGTCGGCCGAACTGATGGCCAAAATCTTCGACGAAATACGCCGCCACAACGACATCAAGGACAAGACGGAGATGCACAACCTCAACATCTTCATGTCGCGCCTGCTCTTCTGTTTCTTTGCCGAAGATACCCGGCTCTTCCCTGAACCCCAGCTTTTCACCAACTCCATCAGGCAGCACACAGCCGAAGACGGCCACGACCTGGCCGAGTTCATCGACCGTGCTTTCTTGGCCATGTCCACCGATAATCCTGCCGTGCTCGACACACTTCCGAAACAGTTCGCCATTTTCCCTTACGTCAATGGCGGTCTGTTCGAACAACGGCTGCCCATCCCTGTGTTGAGCCGCCGCGCCCGTGTATTGATGATCAAGTGTGGCGACTTCGACTGGAAAGACATCAACCCCGACATTTTCGGCTCGATGATACAGGCCGTCGTTACGCCCGAAATGCGTGCAGGGCTGGGCATGCACTACACCTCCGTGCCCAATATCATGAAACTCATCTGCCCACTGTTTTTGGATGAACTGAACGAGGAGTTTGAGGTGGCCAAGGGTACAAAAGACATCAGGCGCCTGCGCAAGCTGCTGGTTCGTTTGGGAAAAATCAAATTCTTCGACCCTGCCTGCGGAAGCGGCAATTTTCTGATTGTTTCCTACAAATGTGTGCGCGAACTTGAAATCAAGATTTGGCAGGTTTTGCGCGAATGGGGCGAGCCCGAACTCCCCATGTCGAACATCAACCTGCAACAATTCTATGGCATCGAGATAGACGATTTCGCTTGCGACACGGCTACCCTTTCTCTTTGGCTGGCCGAGCATCAGATGAATATCAAGTTTGAAACGATTTTCAAAGTTCGCCCCAACGCCCTGCCTTTACGCCCCAGCGGGCACATTGTTTGTGGCAATGCGTGTCGGCTGGATTGGGAAAAAGTTTGTCCGCATACGGCGGAGGAAGAGGTTTATGTGATGGGGAATCCACCGTATTTAGGGAAAAGTTTGCAGGAAGAATCCCACAAAAATGATATGAATTTTGTTTTTAACGATGTTTGTGCGGGATGGAAATCTCTTGATTATATTTCATCATGGTTTTATAAAGGTGCATGTTATTGCAAAAAGACAAATGCATCTTTTGCTTTTGTTACAACGAATTCAATTTCCCAAGGTCAACAAGTTTCAATATTATGGCCTTTATTATTAAAAGATGGTTTGTCAATTTCATTTGCGTATAAATCTTTTAAATGGAAGAATAATGCTAAAAATAATGCAGGGGTAACTGTGAGCATCATTGGAATATCCAATAATCCTTTAAAGAAGAAAATTTATGGGGATAATAACATCAGGCTGGTAAATAATATCAATCCTTATCTTATTGAGTTCCCCAATGAAATTATATATCCTTTAAGTAAACCTATTTCATGCTTCCCTATAATGGATTATGGAGTGAAAGCTGTTGATGGTGGTAATTTGATCTTATCTACTTATGAGAAAGATCTATTTTTGAATAATCATCCTAATCAAGAATATTTTATAAGAAAATTTATAGGTTCTGAGGAATATATTAATGGCAAGGATAGATTTTGTTTATGGATTGATGATGAAAAACTTACTGAAGCACTTGAAATCCAAGAAATAGCATCTCGTATAGAAAATGTTAAGCAGATGCGCTTAAACAGTCGTGATGAAGGAGCACAAAAATTAGCTCAACGGGCCCACCAGTTTCGTGAGCACCCTGAGTTAAGCGAATGTATCATTATTCCTCGTGTTTCCTCCGAACGTCGTGAATATATTCCAATAGGATATTTAGATGCGGGAACTGTAGTTGCAGATTCAGCTTTTGCTATCTATGACGCCCCTCTTTGGCTCTTCGGCATTCTCACCAGTAAGATGCACATGGCTTGGGTAAAAACAGTAGGAGGACGATTGAAGACAGATTATCGTTATTCTGCCCAGCTATGCTACAACACCTTTCCTTTCCCTGCTATCAATGAAGCGCAGAAAGCAGAGTTGGAGAAGTTGGCGCAAGAAGTATTGGACGTGCGCGACCAGCATTTCGACATGACGCTGGGCGAGCAATACAATCCTGAAACCATGCCCGAAGCCTTGAAAGAAGTACATCATCGCCTCGACCTGGCTGTGGAACGTTGCTATCGTCCAGAGCCTTTCTCTTCGGATGAAGAGCGTTTGGAGTGTTTGTTTAAGTTGTATGCTAAAATGACGAAGAAATGAATATACCATTTTCTCAGAGATACGGATATACAAAACCGTCTAATGTAATCATACGTGAAGATTTATCAGGAGCAATTTTAAATGCTGTCTCGAATGCTTTTATTGAATTATATGATAAGGATGAATTCTCATTAGTTTTTCGTAGAGAAATGAATCGTGATTTTGCCCGATATTTTCTAAATTACCGATTAGATAATATAGACCAATATATTCCATATTACATGTACTTTATCAATAATGAAAAAGAAATATGGCATAAACGTATTGACGCTATAGAATGGATTATAGCATATCATAGAAAACAGCTTTGTAACTCTAAACTTAATCAGGAACATGCGAAGAGCCAATCTGCATTAAATAAATTCATTGAAAAAATGAATTGGGAATTTAAGAGGCTTAATTATGCGTATAGGATTATTAATGACGTTTTCATTGAAACCACTTCAGAAAGTGAGTTATCTACTATAAATGAAACATTAGAATCAGCGGATAGTAATGTCATCACTCATTTGTCAGAATGTCTAAAATTGATGTCTCCGAGTAATCCCCAATTAAGTACTCGTAATGCTATTAAAGAAGCGATAAGTGCTGTTGAAGTAATTGCTCGTAAGGTTACAAACACAAAGACACTTGATGATGCCTTTAAAAAATTCGATAATTTACATCCTCAAATTAAAAGTTCAATGTCTTCGTTATATCAGTATACCAATCAACCTAATACGGGGATACGGCATGCATGGATAAATCAAAAAGAGGAACCTACTATAGACGAGGCTATCTTTGTTTTGGTGACAGGATGTGCTTTTATTAACTATCTGAGGAAATTATATAATAAATAATTTGTATATTTAGCACATCTAAAACATAAAAGTATGAAAGACAAAGAACTCGATATCGCCTATTTTCTTTCTTTCTGCATCGAGCAGTATGGAAAGAAGCATCGGTTGAATGGGGACGAAGTAGTCTCCCTGTTCGACCGATACGAAGTGCTGCCCTATCTGGAGGATAATTTCGAGGTGCTGCACACGCAAGGCCACCAGTGGCTGATGGAGGAAATAGGCGAAAAGATTAATGCCAAGGAGGTCAGCCTATGAATCTGGACATTACCAACAAGAACCTGTATCTGCTGCTGCCCAGTAAAGTCAGTCGCGTGGCGCAAATCTATGCGCACGAACACCACGTTACGATCATTGAGGCCATGCGCCGTTTTTATCATTCGGACACCTACAAAAGGCTGGCCGACGAAACCACCAAGCTGTGGCACTACGGACCAGTTGCCCTCTATCAGGAATTTACAGACGAATTGAAACAGGAAGGAAACGAATATGGGAATAAATAACCTTGTCAACATAGAATACGCCCAGACAGGGCAATCGAGCGCGACAAACGAACTGGGTATGCGCGAAATGCAGGCCATGGTGTACGAACAGCGTCAGCGGCCCTATTTGCTGGTGAAAGCCCCGCCCGCATCGGGCAAGAGCCGTGCCATGATGTTTGTGGCCCTCGACAAACTGGCGAACCAAGGCATCAGAAAGGTTGTCGTCGCCGTGCCTGAAAAATCCATCGGCCGTTCGTTCAGAAACACGAATCTGAAGGACTATGGTTTCTTTGCCGACTGGAAGGTGGTGCCTTACTACAACCTGTGCGACTCGCTGGGATCGGAAACGTCCAAACGCAAAGTGCTGGGTGAGTTCCTGCACCCTGAAAACAAGACACAAATATTGGTGTGCACGCACAGCACCCTGCGCAATGCCCTAAAGGATATTCCCAACGAGTGGTTGGACGAGGTATTCTTTGGCATCGACGAATTCCATCACACCTCGGCCGATGCCAATAATAATTTGGGCGAACTGATACGCCGACTGCTCAACGAAACGTCGGCACACATATTGGCCATGACGGGCAGTTATTTCCGTGGGGATGCCATTCCTGTGATGCGGCCCGAAGACGAAGCCAGGTTCCAACCCACCATCAACTACAACTACTACCAACAGCTCAGCGGATACAAGTACCTGAAGAGTCTGGGCATCGGCTACCAGTTCTTTACAGGCAAGTATATCACGGCAATGCCCGAAACACTCGATACAACGAAAAAGACACTGATACACATCCCCAATGTGAACTCCAAAACGGCTTATGCATCGAAGTACGACGAGGCGGCCGACATCATCCGTTGTATAGGAGAGATTGTGGAAACGGATTACGAACACCACATCTACCATGTACAGACCCCCGACGGGCGTATCCTAAAGGTAGGCGACCTGGTAGAGGACAATCCTTTGCGCAGGGATGCCCTTCAGGCCTACCTGCAACGTATGAATTCGCGCGACGCGCTCGACATTCTGATAGCACTCGGCACAGCCAAGGAAGGTTTCGACTGGGCGTGGTGCGAATGCTGCATCACCATCGGCATACGTTCGTCGCTGACCGAAATCGTACAGATTATAGGACGCTGTACGCGCGACTGTGAGGGCAAGACGCATGCGCAGTTCATCAACCTGATACCTTGCCCCGACGCCGCACAGGAAGACGTCACGATGGCCGTCAACGACTTTCTGAAAGCCATTTCGGCCTCCCTGCTGATGGAGCAGGTCATGGCGCCCCGCTGGACGTTCAAGACCAGGCGGGATGAAGATGCCCCCGACGAGGCGGCAGACGAAAGCCTGACGAGAGGAACCGACCGCAGGCATACCATCGAGGTAGAAGGACTGCCCACGCCTACCGAACGGGCACAGGCCATCATCGACAACGACCTCGACACGCTGATAGCCACCACGCTATCGGACAAGCGCATCCGCGAAGCCATCCTTGGCACAGATATGGCCGAAGTCATTACGCAGGTGTATATCCCCAAAATCATTGCCGAGAAATACCATAATCTGACGGAGGAAGAGGTGGACCAGGTAGCCAAACACGCCATCCTGACTATAGCCACGCAGGGACAGGACATTACGACGGACGACAGCGGCAACAAGTTCATCCGTCTGGCCAACCGTTTTGTCAATCTGGACCATTTGTCCATCAACCTGATAGACTCCATCAACCCCTTCCAGCGTGCCTACGAGATATTGTCCAAATCGCTGACGCCCGAGGTGTTGCACACCATCCAATACGAGATAGAGTCACAGCGCGAAGAAATGACCCGCGAAGAAGCCATCGTGCTGTTCACCAAGTACCTGCCCAAGTGGAGGGAAGAGCACGACAATAAAGTGCCGACGCTCAACGAGGCCGACGCCAACGGCCGGCGCATTGCAATGGCCATTGAATATTTGCGTAAACTGAAACAACAATCACTTGCGAAGAAACAATGATAAACTGGGATAAAGAACTGGAGAAAATTTTCAATGATCCTCTTTTGGCCGATGTCACTGCTCCCCCAAAGAAGACAACTTCCAGCGACCGTCTGATAGCCGGCTTTCAGCGTATTGTGGAGTTTGTAGAGGCCAACGGGCGTCGCCCGCAGGGCGATGCCGACCGCGAAGAGCGCAGCCTCTACAACCAGCTGAAAGGCATTCTGGACGACCCTGCGAAGAGAGAGCGTTGCCGTCCTTATGACAGCGTAGGACTGTTGGACGACGCAGGCGGCCAGGTGGTTTCCGAACCTCCATCTGCCTATGGCCTGTCTGTGCAGACGCCTGAACAGCAGCTGGAGGCTATCTTTGCCGACCCGCTTCTGGATGACGTAGGGCAGGCAGGTGGCAGTCTGTTCGACTTGCCCGACTATATGAAGCGGAAGCTGGAAGAAAGGCGGGAGGCCGATTACGTGGCCCAGCGGGTGAAGTGCGAGGATTTCGGCTCGTTCGAAGCGGGTTTCAAGGCGGTACATGCCGGCCTGAAGTCGGGCAAATATCGTTTGATCAGGTTCAAGGAAGCCCATGTGGCACCTGGCCGATATTTTGTGGAAGACGGCATACTGGTATATATAGCAGGTATGGACCAGATAGAAAAAAACAGGCACGGCCGAAACAACAGCCGTACCCGCTGCATTTACGAAAACGGAATGGAGTCGGGCATCTACATGCAGACGCTTTGCAAGAACCTGTATCGCACAGGCTATACGGTACAAGACCTGTCGGCTGTGGAGGAAGACTACCTGAAAAAACATTTCTCCGTCACCTCCAACGATGTGGAAAGCGGCTTGATTTATGTCCTCCGCTCGTTGTCGAAAGACCCTGAAATAAAGTCTATCCCCAACCTGTATAAGATAGGTTTCACAACCACACCGCTGGAGGCTCGCATAGCCAATGCCAAAAACGAGCCCACCTACTTGTGTGCCGACGTGGAAACGGTAGCTACCTGGCGGGTGTACAACGTGAAAAGCTCTGTTTTTGAATCGCTGATACATAAGCTCTTCGACGGCGTGCAGCTGCAAGTGACCGTCGATGGAAAGCGTCCCAAGGAATGGTTTGTGGTGCCCTTCCCTGTGATAGAGCAGGCGGTGATGTACATCGTCAGCGGCAAGCCTGTGGCCTATGACAAGAATATACAGCAGTTGATAGATTTGAGCGAGTAATAATAACAATAGTTAATAGCTATAAATAGATATAAGCATGGCACATTCACTCTATTTAAGTAGACTGACCTCGACACAAAGAGAGGAACTTATTAGAAAACTATGGGAGATACAAAAGCATAAATGTTTCATTTGTGGGAAGGAAATAGATTTGGATCTCCATAAAAATGATATTGACATTGATCATGTGATACCTTTACAGGCAGGTGGTAAGGACGATGAAAGTAATCTGGCCATCACATTTAGTAGTGCCAATCGTTCCAAACAGGCCAAGGATTTGAACCTCGCCCGCATTGAATGGAACTATCGCAATCTTCAGGAAAAACTGAAAGCGCAAGGACGTGAACTTCCTAATTTGGCTGATGTCTTGATGGATGTTTGCGGTAATGAACCATTGAATCTTATTTTTAAAGACAATGGGACATCCATTAGCTTTACATTTTCTGCACTGGGGCATCCTGAAATAATTACCGTACCTGTTTATACCGATGCATTGGCAAAAGAACGCTATTTCTTCTGCAACTTTCCGATTGAATTCATCAATCATGATGCGACAATCAATCCGCGTGCCATCGGTCCAAATGTATTCAATTTGATTGAGGAATTTTATAAAGGAAATCCCCAGCTGCATGTTTCTTTAGGATATATACAGATTGCGGATGATAAGGAAAGTTGTGTCAAGCTGTTTGACGGGCAACACAAGGCGGCTGCTCAAATCATGTTGGGCGTCAAGGAAATACCGGTTCGTGTATTTATTGACCCTGACATTGACAAGTTGAGGAAAAGTAATCTAAATGCTGGTTCCAAACTGAAACAAGTGGCTTTTGACAAGTCAGTACAGCGTAATTTGGGAAGTACCATTTATTTTGAACGTGTCAAACGATATCAAATGGCGAAGGAACTCTCTGAAGACTGCTTGTCTTTTTCAGAAAAAGATTTGATAAATTTCTACAGTGGAGAGTCGAGAGAAATCAAGAAATATATTCTTGATGCCGTTCGTACGCGCATCATTCGTCATGAGCAGAATAAACTTGTACCCTATATTGAAATGGGTGGTAAGGCAAAAGATAAGCCTTTGTCCTATTCTTCGATAGAGAAGACATTCTTTTCTTTCTTCATCAGTCAGGATGCTTTAAGTACAACATTGGATTATCGCTCTGAAGAAGGACTTAATCCTCGTTACCTTGAGGTGGAACAAATTGTGAAGTTGATGAACATTATAGCTGATAAAATTGTAATTGGAAAATTTGATTTGGATAAGGGTACCAATCAAATAGAAAATAAGATACAGAAAGGGGAAGAGCCAGATTGGAATCATGTCGTAGCCTATCGTATGCTGAAGGAAGAAATAATGTATGTATGGTTGGGCTTAGTGAAAGATGTCATCAGTCAGTATTATCTGATAAGTGAGGGAATGTTTGTAGGAGATGGACATGACCTGTTTCAACGAAAATTCCCCACTAACCTGTGGCGGAATATTGAGAATTTTATTGTAAACCTATCTCTGTTGCCATTATGGAAGAGTAAAGAATTGTCGAGTACCATTTTTGGCGGTAAGAATAACTATGAATTTTGGAAAAAAATATTTGTGACAGGTAAATCTCCCAATGGCGAACAAGTTTTGCCTGAACCATTGAATATCAGTAAGATGGTTATCAGTGCTGATTAGTTTAATTAATAATACGCTCATGTGAATCACCCGCCCCTCATTCTCTGAGGCAGCGGGTGTTTCATTTAGTGTCTGTGTTGTCGGCATGCAGCGCAGGGCTACATCATGCAGCTGGTGACGCCCAGCGTGGTTCCAATGGCGGTCAGGATGGTGACCAGCGTCTGGATGATGGTTTTCCAAATTGTTTTCTTGTCCATTTCTTTAATTGAGAATTGAAAATCTTCGTTAATTGAGAATTGAAAATTGAGAATTGAAAATTTAATTGAAAGTTGAGAATTGAAAATTGAAAATTAAGTTCGGCCGCATTCTTCATTTTCCATTTTCAATTAGCTTCGCTCAAAACCTCCTTTAATATTTACACTAAGGAATAGTCTCCATTTTCAATTTACAGCGGGCTTCCTTCCTGGTCGTCGCCGTCACTGCCGCTACCGCCGGGCTCGGGTTCCGTGCCGTCGTCGGTCAGCGTGCCGCCGGCGGTGTAGACGGCCAGCTCGGTGACGCGCGTGGACTTGCGCAGCTCGCTGTTGCTCCAGGTCTTGGTGTTGCGCACGTTCAGGTGGACGCCCGTGATGAGGCTGGTGTCCCAGGCGTCGGCCGTGTCGGCGCCCTTCGAGGAGATGCCCACGGAGAACAGGCCCAGGTCGCCCAGGCGGACGGACTTGCCGTCGAGCACCAGCTCCTTGAGGCACGACAGCATGTCGATGAGCACGCCGTGGATGACGCCGCGGGAGTAGGGCGAGTTGTGTTCAGAAATGTGGGTGACGAAGTCTTCGAATTCCACCGTGCGGTCCTGCACGGCGCGGGCGTACCACTTGGCGGGTGCGTCGGGGTTCTGAGGCGACTTGGCCTGATAACGTCTGTACTTCAATGTTCCGATTGTTGACATAGCTTTGTTGTTTTAAATTGTGCTTAATTAATTGATAATTGAGAATTGAGAATTGAAAATGATCTTGCTCCGGCCGCAGGCAAATTCTTCATTCTTCATTCTTCGTTCTTCATTTACGAAGGCAAAGATAAGCGCTTTCCCACGTATCGCCAAAAACAGGGTATCGGTTTTATGCAAAAATCTGTTAATAAAATCGGAAAATTGTGTTAATAAAACTAACACGCTGATTTACAGGAATGAAAACGGCATTTTCGCGCGCGGAAAGCATCGCTTTGTGTGCCGATGTGCATCGGACGCCTTTCGGGGAGGTGTTTTTGCCTGCCGGGCGAAATGGATAAAACAAAACTGTCATCTGTCATCTGTCACGGAACACGGACCGCCCGATTTTCATGACAGATGACAGATGACAGTTTCCGAATTTCAGTTTTGAGAGCGCGCTTACAACTTTTATATTATATATATAAATATATATATATAATATAAACTATAATTACTAATTCTCCCGCATCGATTTTCAGAAACTGTCATCTGTCATCTGTCATGGAACGGGCCGGAATGTTTTCTCTCAGATTTGTGGGGAAAGGGGTGTGATTTCTGAAAACTTGTATTATCTTTGCAGAGCGAAACGCTAAAAAAATGGAGTAACCTTAATCTACTGCAAAACTACGATTATGAAATTTGCCATCTACAAATTCGAGCTGGTCCGGGCGGACCAGCAGGAGCTTTTCAAAGACGGGGAGTGTGTGGGCGAGAACCCGCAGGAATATCTGGACAGGCTGCTGGACGCAGCTCGGCTCAATCTGTATCGGACGAAGAAGAACGGCGAGACGGCCGTCTATCCCAACGACATTCTGAAGGTGAGGCAGGGCGTGGCTTTGCTGCACGTGTGCAACCTGACGCAGGTCAGCATCTGGGACAAGTACCAGGAGCGCAGGGAGGTGTCGAAGCCTTTCTGCCGCGTCATCATAGACAACCGGCCCGGCGTGGCGCAGATGGCCATCGAGCGGGCGGGGCCTTCGACGGCGACCCCGACAAGGTGCGGAATATCCTGCAGGAGTCGCTCCACGCCCTGCTGGCCCCTGTGGGGCTGACCATCGAAATCCGCGCCAAGATGCGCGTGAAGGACTTCTGGAACACGGTGGAGGAACAGATGCGCAAGAAGGACGAACGGGTGAAGCGGGTGGTGTTCGACTTTCCCGACCCCGACCGCGGCGGACCCGTGGACGCGCCGCCCTCCATGATAGACCACCTGCGCTTCCTGCGTTCGCTCTCGTCGGCAATGGGGGCGGCACGCAGCTCGTACAAGATGGAGGCCACCCGAAAAGGGACGCTGACGCTGGAACGCACACGCCAGGACCTGGCACAGATGGTGTCGCTCTGCTGCAACAACGGCTACCAGATCAGCGTGCACTTCCATCGGATGGGCGTGTACCGCTACGGCGAGCGCGTGCATGCCCTGTTCGACATCGAGGAGGACACGCTGACCGACTTCATCAACGGCCAGTATGCCATGGGGAGCGACGATGGAGGCACGCTCACCTATACGCTGCTGGAGACACTGGACAACATTCGCGAACTGACAAAAGAATACGACAATGAAACACAGACTGACAAACGAAGAAAGAGAATGCATAGACATGCGGTTTGAGGACGACGTGCTCTACCGGCTGGTGGCCGACGTGGCCCGGCACGACGGAGGGCGGAGGCGGTCGTTCAGGCTGTCGCCCGAGGAGGTGATGGTGCTGGTGGCCGACCTGCTGGACGGGCTGAAGGAAGCCCCCGACGACGCGGAATACCGGTGCCAGACGGCCTGGGACGCGCTGCTGTATGACGTCCGCCTGCTGGATGCGGACGCCCCCGAGGACGACGTGCGCGACGCCACGGCGATGGTGCTGGAGCTGGCGGCACTGCTGCTGTCGCTGACCGACGAACCCTGGCACCGCACCTGTACGCTGGAGCTGATGTGCGCCCTGCAGGAA